>NZ_JABMCF010000036.1 GCF_013359815.1 Curtobacterium flaccumfaciens
GGCCAGCCCGGATCGGGCCAGCCCGCTTCCGGCCAGCCCGCCTGGAACGGCCAGCCCGCCTGGCAGCAGCAGCCTGGAGGCCCGCAGCAGTGGTCGGGTCAGCCCGCCCCCGCCGCGCAGCCGTCCGATGCGTTCGGTCGCTTCCTGCGGTCCGTGTCCGGCCGCGACTGGCTCGCGGCCGTGCTCGCCGCAGTCGGCGGCTGGGTCGCGGCGTACGTCGTCGCCGGGCTCTCGCTGCTCATCACCGTCGGACTGCTCGCGTCGGGCGGCAGCGGGTCGGCCGCTCCGTCCACCGGGTCCGGCACCGACCTCGGCGCGGGCTCGGCCCCCGACGTGGAGTCCCTGCTCTCCGGCGTGAGCGTCCTGCTCGGCGCGCCGGCGCAGCTCGTGGCCCTCGCCGACCTCGGCCGACTGCACCTGTCCGGGTCGATCGGGTTCCTCGGTTCCGGCTCGGGCTCGCTCGCCGTGGTGCCCGCGCTGGTGCTCGCCGCGCAGGTCGTCCTGGCCGTCGTGCTCACCCGCCGGATCCGCACGCGTGGCCTCGGCCGCACGCAGGTGCTCGTCACCGCGGTGGTCTCCGGCCTCGTCACCACCGTGCTCACGAACGTCGCCGCCGGCCTCTTCGCGATCCGGTTCCCGTCGGTGTCCGGTGCGGTCATCGAGCCGGTGCACGCCGTCGGCGCCGGCAGCATCATCGGCGCGTTCGTCATCGGGGCCCTGGCGGCACTCCTCGCCCGGCCCTCCGTCCTCGCCGGGCGCAACGTCTTCGCCGCCCGTCTGCTCGGCACGCTCCGGGTCGCGGCGTCGCAGCTCACGGTCCTCGTGGTGCTGGTCGCCCTCGTCGTCATCGTCGTCGCCCTGATCGCCCAGCCGTCCTACGGCTCCGCGTTGCCGCTCCTGCTCGGCAACGTCGCGATCGGACTGACCGCGCTCGGGTTCTTCGGTGGTGTGGGGACGTCTGGCTTCGGGTCCGCCAGCGACACCGCCTCGGTGTTCGGTGGAGCCGGTGGCTGGATCTGGCTCGTCGTGCTGTTCGTCGTCGTCACCTCGGTCGCGGCCGGGCTCGCCCTCGCCGTCCGCCGCAACGACCGGATCCGCACCACGCTCGACTGGGTCGTCACGCCGCTGGTGTGGTTCGCACTCGGTCTGCTCTGCTTCGTCCTCGGCACCGGCGTCGTCTCGTACCAGGTGAGCAGCACGAGCTCCGTGGACGGGTCGGGGTCGATCGGCATCGCGCCGTGGACGCCGATCGTCTTCGCCTTGTGGGGCGGCGCGATCGAGGTCGTCGCCCGGTACCTCGCCCCGGTGCTCCTGCCCCGCCTCGGCGGAGCCGTGGTGCTCCGGACGTCCCGCCTGGTCGGAGCGGACCCCCGCCCAGTCGTGCCGCCGGCGTTCCCGGCCGGGCCCGCTGCCGACCAGGGTGCTCCCGTCGCGCCCACCGCGACCGTCGACCCGGCCGCGCCCGGTGCGCCCGGCGCTCCCGTTGCGCCCGGCGCGCCTGGTGCCGCCGACGCACCGGCTGCCGCCGCGTGGAACACTCCCCCGGCCGCTGACCAGCACGTGCCGTACCCGCCGGCCGGGCCTACCCAGGAGCCCGCGTACGGCGTGCAGTCGATCTCCGGCGCGCAGCCGGCTGCCGGGTCGCAGCCGCCCTACGGCACGCAGCCCCCGTACGGCGCAGAACCGGCCTACGGGTCGCAGCCGTTCATCGGCGGTGGTGCCCCGGCTCCGGCACCGATGTCCCCGCGGGCCAAGAAGATCCTGGTCCGTTCGCTCATCGCCGGTGGCGCCGTGATCGTCGTCGTCATCGCCGGTGCGGTCACGACGAGTGTCCTCCGCACCAACGTCTGGGGTCCAGCGCCGACCGTGAAGTCCTACGTGCAGGCCATCGCCAGCGGTGACGCCGACACCGCCGCCGACCTGAGCGAGATCCCCGACGACGCGGCGATGCTCGACTCGAAGGTGCTCGGGAGCGCGAAGGACCGCCCGTCGGACATCCGCGTCGGCCGGGTCGCCCGGACCGGTGACACCGCCATCGCCACCCTGAGCTACACCCAGGACGGCAAGAACCGCTCCGGCCAGGTGTCGCTGCGGCGCACGGGCACCTCGTTCCTGGTGAAGGACGAGTGGCGTGTCACGCAGCCGCTGGCGCAGCAGGTCACCCTGACGGCCTCCGACGTCCTCGAGGGCGCTCCGGTGACCGTCGGCGGCAAGGAGATCGGGAAGATCAGCGACGGCAAGTTCACGTCCCTCGCCTACCCCGGCACCTACCAGGTCTCGGTCGGCGGGACGAAGTACTTCACCGGCGGCACCGAGAAGGTCGCCGTGGGCGCGGTCACGTCCGGCTACGTCGACTTCGCGCCGAAGGCGACCAAGGCACTCGAGCAGGACGCCGAGCAGTACGTGACCGACCTCATCGACGACTGCGCCGAGAAGACCGAACTCCGGGCCCTGAGCGGCTGCCCCTGGTACGGGCCCTACGACGCCGACGGCGGCGTGCAGTACGACGTCACGTCGATGCCCGAGCTGGAGGTCGAGGCGTCCCGCGCCGGCACCGTGATGGTGACGAGCACGAAGGACGGGAGCGTCTCGTACGGCTACACCTCGTACCTCGGTGACAAGAAGCGCGGCGAGGACTCGTTCGATGTGAACCAGTACCTGAAGGTGGAGGACGGCAAGCTCGTCTCCGCCTACTGAGCAGGAGCCGACCGAGCGGCTCCGCAGCACCACGACGGCCGACCCGGATCTCCCGGGTCGGCCGTCTCAGTAGGCTGACGAGCATGGTCAGGACACGGGCGTGGTGCAAGGGCGACACGGTCGAACGGGACTTCCCCGTCGACCGGATCTCCGACCTCGTCGCCGACCCGGACACCTTCGTCTGGATCGACTACACCGACCCGACGTCGGCGGACCTCGAGCAGATCGAGGAGGAGCTCGGCATCCACGCGCTCGCCGTCGAGGACGCCGTCGAGCACGGACAGCGGCCGAAGCTCGACCGGTACCGGGACAGCCTGTTCCTGGTCGTCTACGACGTGGGCGGCACGGACGACGAAGGTGACCTGATCACGCACGAGGTCAAGGCCTTCGTCACCGAACGGGCGCTCGTCACCATCCACGGGTCCGACGTCGACACCACCCCGATGGAACACCGGCTCACGGCGAACTCCGACATCGCCGAACACGGCGTGCCCTGGCTCGTCTGGGCGCTGCTCGACGCGGTCGTCGACCGGGCCACCGACACCGTCGAGGACCTCGAGCGGCAGATCGATGCGCTCGAGGACGACCTGTTCGAACCGGGCGACCCCCGCGAGCAGCAGATCCAGCGGCGGTCGTTCCGGCTCCGCAAGACCCTCGGGGTGCTCCGACGGCTGGTCGTCCCGACGCGGGACAGCGTCGCCTCGTTGCTGCACGGTGACGCGGAGACGATCTCGAACGGCATCCGGCCGTACTTCCGCGACGTCGAGGACCACCTCGTTTCGATCGCCGACTCCGTCGAACAGCTCCGTGACGCCGTGTCGAGCGTGCTCGACACGACGCTGAACCTGGCGTCGAACCGGCAGAACACCGTCATGAAGAAGGTCACGAGCTGGGCGGCGATCATCGCGATCCCCACCGGTGTGACGAGCTTCTTCGGGCAGAACGTGAAGTTCCCGGGCGAGGGCGCCTGGAGTGGTCTCTGGGCCTCGCTCGCGATCATCACCGCGTCGTCGCTCGTGCTCTACCGCGTCTTCAAGACCCGCGACTGGCTCTGACCGCGCACGGCACCGGCACCGGCACCGGCACCGCCTCGGCACCAGGCTCCGCCGGCGTCAGAGCGCGAGCGCCAGGACCCCGGCGACGACGGTGAGCGGCGCGACGACGCACCCGAGCGCCATGTACCGGCCCCAGGACAGGTGCACGCCCTCGGCCGACAGCCGTGCGTGCCACAACAGCGTCGCGAGCGAGGCCCACGGTGTGATGAGGCAGCCGGCGTTGACGCCGATGAGCAGCGCCGCGTACCGGACGGCCTCGTGCCCGGCGGCCGGTTCGAGCACCAGGTAGGCCGGCAGGTTGTCGATGCCGTTCGCGGCGACCGCGCCCGCTCCGCCGAGCAGCAGCAGCGGGCCGGTCCCGGTGCCGCCCTGCAGCGCGTGCACGATCGGGTCGGTGATGCCCGTCGTGTGCAGCGCCTCGACCACCACGAAGAGCCCGGCGGCGAACAGCAGGGTCGACCACGGCACGCGGGACACCCGGAGTTCGGACGGGGACCGGAACGCCGCGACCACGACGAGCACCGCGGCGGCCAGGACCGCGGCGATCCACACGGTCACCCCGGCCGTCAGGGCGACGACGAGCGCGACGAGCACCGCGGAGGCCGCCCAGAAGAACACCGGGTCCTTCGGCGTGCGGACGGACACCGGCGAGTAGCGGCCGAACAGCTTGCCGCGGAACACCACGAGCAGGACGACGCACGGCACGACCACCCCGGCGACCGCGGGCCAGGCCATCAGCCCGGCGAACGGCAGCGGGCCGCCGAGCCCCATCCGGTCGACGGCGAGCAGGTTCGTCAGGTTCGACACCGGCAGCAGCAGCGAGGCCGTGTTCGCGAGCCAGACCGTGGTCAGGGCGAACGGCATCGGGGGCAGTCCCACGCGCCGTGCGAGCGAGATCACGATGGGGGTGAGGAGCACCGCGGTGGTGTCGATCGACAGGAAGACGGTGCAGAGCACGGCGAGCACCACGACCGCGCCCCAGAGGCCGATGGTGCGCCCGCCACCGACCCGGGCGGCGACGTCGGCGAGGCGGTCGAACACCCCGGCGTCCGCGGCGAGCTCGGCGACGACGGTCAGCCCGAGCACGAACCCGAGGACCGGCAGGACCCGGTCGGCGAGGACGGCGAGGTCGTCGAGGGGCAGCAGCCCGAACACGACGCAGACCGCGCCGACCACGAGCAGGGCCGCTCCGATGACCGCTTGACGCACGAACACTCCTCCGGCAGACACCGCGGCAGGGTGACCGGCGGCGCTCCAATGTACGGGCCGGTAGCGTTGTCAGCACGACGACAGGAGGCCTCTGTGCGCAAGTTCATGTTCAACGGTGCGGTGTGGAGTTCGCTCATCAGCGGCTACAGCGTGCTGCAGACCACCCGCCAGGGACCGCGTGACTGGCGGCTCGCGCTGACCTGGGTCGCGTGGCTCGCCACGACGATCGTGGCGATCGGCACGGTCGTCGAGGACGACCGCGCGGTCAAGGCGCGCCAGTAGCTCGAGACGCGGCAGGGGGTCGCGGACGCGACCGGACTGACGGACGGGAGGCCCGGTGCCAGCTGGCACCGGGCCTCCCGTCCGTCGTCCGTCCCGTGCACGGCACGCGGTCACGTCACCGGGTCAACGCTCGGACTCCGGGATGCCGGAGGTCTGGATCGGTCCGGTGAAGAGCGCGCCGCGCTCGTCGTCACCGAACAGCTGCGAGTCCCCCTCTGCCGGGCGTCCGCGTCGGCGCGGTGCCGCCGCACCCGGCTCGGTGAGCTGCACCCGCTGGACCGGCAGGGCGTCCGGGTGGGTGCGCTGGATCCACTCGACCATCTCCTCGCGGACGTAGCAGCGGAGGTCGAACAGGCCTCCGGCGTCGGGTGCCGTCACGAGGATGCGGACCCGGACCAGTCCCCCGACGGCGTCCGTGACCTGGAGCACCTTGACCCGGCGGTCCCAGATCGTCGAGGTGTCGAGGATCCGGTCGAGCTCCGCCCGCATGTCCGCCGGGCTCACCCGCCAGTCGAGGTCGAACTCGACGGCACCGAGCAGTTCGCTGCCGGTCCGGGTCCAGTTCTCGAACGGCGTGCTCGTGAAGTACGTCGACGGCAGCACGAACCGACGGTCGTCCCACAGGTGCACGACGACGTAGGTCAGGGTGATCTCCTCGATCCGTCCCCACTGCTGCTCGACCACGACGACGTCGTCGACGCGGATCGACCCGGAGAACGCCAGCTGCATGCCGGCGAACACGTTGCCGAGCGTGGACTGCGCGGCGAGGCCCGCGACCACGGAGATGAGGCCGGCGCTGGCGAGCACGCTCGCGCCCGCGGCCTCGACCCCGTCGAAGGTCAGCAGGATCGCGCCGACCGCGATGATGACGAGCACGGCGACGGTGAGCCGCCGGATGATGAGCACCTGGGTGCGGATGCGACGCGCCTGCCGGTTGTCGGGCACGTCGATGCGGAAGCGGTGGAGCCCGAGGTCCTCGAGGAAGATCGCGACCTGGCACGCGAGCCAGCAACCGGTCGCGATCGTGACGATCAGGAAGGCGTGCGCGACCTCGTCGCGCCACGGGTAGTCGTCGGGGTTCCGCGGGATGCTCGACGTGAACGCGATCCAGAGCAGGACGACCAGCAGCACGGTGCGGAAGGGGTGCTTCGTCCGTCGCGAGAGCACGCCGGCCCAGCGTTCCCTGCGCGCGATCGCCCGGAGGACCAGGTGCAGGACGAGGGCGACGACGGCGGTGACGAGCAGGGCGAACCCGATCGCGACGAGGAGTCGGAGGAGGATGTCCATCCCTCCATGCAAGCAACGGACGACGGTCGTCGTTCAGGTTCGGGCAGCCGTCGGCTGTGCGGACGTTCAGTCGCTGCGGTTCGACCGAACCGGGTTTTGCGTGACGCCCCGGTCCGGTGCGCATGTAGGTTCTCTCGCATGACAGCGCAGAACGACACGGGTGGCAACCGAGCGCCGGCGAACGACTTCTCGCACGAGCAGGAGGGCTACCAGCACGGTCTGAAGCCCCGGCAACTGCAGATGATCGCGATCGGCGGCGCGATCGGCACCGGCCTCTTCCTCGGTGCCGGTGGACGCCTGCACACCGCGGGCCCCGCGCTCGCGCTGACCTACCTGGTCGCCGGGATCTTCGCCTTCTTCATCCTGCGGGCCCTGGGCGAGCTGGTGCTGCACCGCCCGTCCTCGGGGTCGTTCATCTCGTACGCCCGCGAGTTCTACGGCGAGAAGTTCGCGTACGCCGCCGGCTGGATGTACTTCCTGAACTGGGCGATGACCTCGATCGTCGACACCACCGCGGTCGCGATCTACCTGCAGTACTGGTCGGCCTTCACCGCGGCGCCGCAGTGGCTGCTGGCGCTGATCGCCCTGATCGTCGTCCTCGCGGCGAACATGGTCGCCGTGAAGGTGTTCGGCGAGCTCGAGTTCTGGTTCGCCCTGATCAAGGTCGCCGCACTGGTGGCGTTCCTCGTCGTCGCGATCATCTGGCTCGTCTTCGCGTTCCCCGTCGAGGCCGGTGGCGAGGCCGTGCGCACCGGCTTCTCGATCTGGGGCGACAACGGCGGGCTGTTCCCGAACGGGCTGCTCCCCGCGGTCATCGTGATCCAGGGTGTCGTCTTCGCCTACGCCGCGATCGAGCTCGTCGGCACGGCATCTGGTGAGACGCAGAACGCCGAGAAGGTCATCCCGCGCGCGATCAACTCCGTCGTCTTCCGCATCGCGGTCTTCTACGTCGGGTCGATCGTCCTGCTCTCCCTGCTGCTGCCGTACACGGCCTACAAGGAGGGCGAGAGCCCCTTCGTGACGTTCTTCTCGTCGCTCGGCAACCCGCACGTCGGTGCGATCGTCGGCGGCATCATGAACTTCGTCGTGCTCACCGCCGCGTTGTCGTCGCTGAACGCCGGCCTGTACTCCACCGGACGCGCGCTCCACTCGATGGGCATGAACGGTTCAGCGCCGAAGTGGACCACGAAGATGTCGAAGGGCGGCGTCCCCTACGCCGGCATCCTGCTCACCGCGGCGTTCACCGTCGCGGGCGTCGTGCTGAACTACTTCGTCCCGAAGCAGGCGTTCGAGATCGCGCTGAACATCGCCAGCCTCGGCATCATCACCGCGTGGGGCACGATCATCCTGTGCCAGATGCGACTGCGCCAGTGGGCCAAGCAGGGGCTCGCGAAGGAACCCTCGTTCAAGCTCCCCGGGGCGCCGGTCACCGCCTGGCTGACCCTGGCGTTCCTCGCCTCGGTCATCGTCCTGATGGCGATCGACTACCCCGTCGGCACGTACACGATCGCGTCGCTCGTCATCATCATCCCGCTGCTCGTCGTCGGCTGGTTCCTGCAGCGTGACCGCATCCTGCGCATCGCCGCCCTGCGTGAGGGCGTCACGGGCCCCTACCCGATCGGCGTCCGCGACCCCGCCGCCTCGGTGCGACGCGACGGCGACGGGAGCTAGCGCTCCGCTTGTCCCCGGAACGCAAGGCCCCAGCGCCGAACACGAGCGGTCCGGCACCCGTCGCTACCATCAGCGGGTGCCGGACCGCTCTCCTTCTCCCACCCTCGACCTGCAGCTCAGCTGGCGAGGTGCCTACGGACGCCTCCGGGTGTTCGCGGATCGTCTCGAGGCCGAGACCGACTACCAGCGCGAGACCCGCACCGTGGTGCCGATGGACGCGGTGCAGGGGTGGCGCCTCGGACCGTGCGACGAGGACGCCGTCTGCGTCGAGTTCATCGCCGGGCAGGACACCTACCGGGTGCTGCTCGACACCCCGGACGAGCAGCTCGCTGCGCTGGCGATCCGGAAGGTGCTCGGCCCGCCGCTGGAGTCCTGAGGACGCCGGTGCCGGGGCCCGGGGCCCGCAGCCCCGTTGCCCGGGGCCCCGTTGCCCGGGGGCCGGCTCAGTCGTCGGTGTCGACGCGGTCGGTGACGACGTCCCCCGAGCCGGCGTCGATGCGCACGCTGTGCTTCGTGCCGGACGAGTCGAGCACGTCGCCCTCCCAGACGACCGTGCCGACGTGGTCGTCGAGTCCGAGCTCGGTCACGGTCCCCGCGTGCAGGTCCTGGAAGGCGTCGACGGCCTGCTTGACGCTCAGGTCGGCGGCGGCGACGAAGCGCTCGTGCTCGGCCTTGTCGTCCGCGTCGGCGGCCTCGGTCTGCGGGGTGCCGGCGACCGCGGAACCGTCGGCGTCCGTGTGCACCTCGTGCTCGGTGCCGTCCTTCGTGACGACGAGGACCTCGTAGGCGGAAGCACCCTGCTCCTGCTCGACCGAGATGACGGTGCCCGAGCCGACCTCGCCGCGTGCGGTGGCGACGGCGGCGAGCAGGGCCTTGTTCGAGCCGGAGGACGCCGAGCCGGACGACGACGAGCCGGTGCCGGTGCCGGTGCCGGTGCCGGTGCCGGCCGAGTCCGTCGCCGACGAGCCGACCGAGCCGGAGCCGGCCGAGCCGGTGTCGTCGTCGGAGTCGTCGCTGGCGCACCCGGTGAGTGCGAGCGCCGCGACGATCGGCAGGGCGGCGAACGCGGCGATGCGGCGGGCGGAGGGCTTCTGGTGCTGGGTACGGGAGTTCATGTGGACGAGCATCGCGTCGGGGTGCTGAAGCAGCCCTGAAGCCGCCTGTTCAGCCGCCGAGTGCGATGCGGACGACGAACCGTGCGCCACCGAGCGGGGACGCGACCACCGTCGTCTCGCCGCCGTGAGCCCGCACGGCGTCGCGGACGATGGCGAGGCCGAGCCCCGCGCCGCCGGCGTCCCGGCTGCGGGCCTCGTCGAGACGGACGAACCGCTCGAAGACGCGCTCGCGCTCGTCCTCGGGGACGCCGGTGCCGTCGTCGTCGACCGTGAGCACCGCGGACCCGTCGTGCTCGGTGAGCGACACGGCGACGCGTGTGCTCGCGTGCCGGACGGCGTTGTCGACGAGGTTCCGGACCACCCCCGCCAGCACGCGCTCGTCACCGAGGACGCGCGCTGCCGAGATCGCCGAGCCGTCCACCCGCACCGTCGAGGCGTCGCCGTCCCGCGCCGGCGCGACACCGGCCGTCGACCGCGCCCGAGCCCGAGCCACCGCGTCGAGCGCCAGGTCGTCGAGGTCGACGGGGCGCCGCGTGCGGATCCCGCCCTCGTCGAGGCGGGAGAGCTCGAGCAGCCCGGTCACCAGGTCCTGCAGGCGCACCGCCTCGGACCGGACGACGTCAGCGAGGTCCGCCACCTCGGTCCGTTCCGGGTGCGCGACGGCGACCTCGGCGTGCTGCCGGATCGACGCGATCGGCGACCGGAGTTCGTGGGAGGCATCGGACACGAAGCGCCGCTGGCTCTCGGCGGACCGTTCGAGGCGGTCGAGCATGGCGTTCATGGTGCTCGCGAGCCGGGCGACCTCGTCGCCGGTGTCCGGGACCTCCACCCGGGCGTCGGGACGGGCCGCCCGGATCGTCTCGACCTCGGTGCGCATCCGTTCCACCGGCCGCAGCGAGCGCCCGGTGACGGCCCAGGTGACCGCGACCAGCAGGAGCACCAGCACGGGCACCCCCACGGCGAGGAGCACGACGGCGGTGCGGACCGCGGTGTCGGCCTGGTCGAGCGTGGCGCCGTAGACGAGCGTCGCCTCGCCGCCGCCGGGCAGGTCCACGTCGTCCGCCAGGAGCAGCCAGCGTTCGCCGTCGTGGGTCCACCGGGACTCGTCGGCGGTCGGGAGGGCGTCCCCGTCGGCGTCCTCGCCGTGCGCCAGGACCACTCCGCCGTCGCCGATCACCTGGACCAGGACGTCCTCGTAGCCGGTCACCGCGGCCGCACCGTCCGCCTCGACCCGGGAGGACACCTGCTCGAGACCGGCCTCGGCCGAGGTCCGCACGCCGTCGAGCAGCACGAGCCGCAGCACGACGACGAACGCGACAGCACCGATCACCAGTGCCGCGAGGACGACGGCACCGGCGCCGAGCGTGGTGCGGGCCCGGACCGACCGGGCGCGCCGTGGCCGGGCCGGTGCGACTCCGCTCGCACCGGGCTTCGGCCGCTCAGCCACCGTCCGCCGCCAAGCGGTACCCGGCACCACGGACCGTCTCGATCGCGGCGCGCCCGAACGGTCGGTCGAGCTTCCGGCGCAGGTGCCCGACGTACACCTCGACGATGTTCGGGTCGCCCTCGAAGTCGACGTCCCAGACGTTCTCGATGACGTCGCGCTTCGACCGGACCTGTCCCGGGTGCCGTGCGAGGTACTCGAGCACGGCGAACTCTCGGCTGGTCAGTTCGACGGGGGTCTCGCCGCGGGCCACGGTGCGCGCAGCGGGGTCGACCACCAGGTCGCCGAGGGTCAGCACGGTGGGGCGCTCACGGGCACCCCGTCGGACGAGCGCCCGCAGCCGTGCGACGAGCACCGGGTGCGAGAACGGCTTGGTGACGTAGTCGTCGGCCCCCGCGTCGAGCGCCTCGACCTGGTCCCACTCGCCGTCCTTGGCCGTCAGCATGAGCACGGGGGTCCAGTCACCGTCGGCGCGGAGCTGCGCGCACACGGCCCAGCCGCTCAGGCCGGGCATCATCAGGTCGAGCACGATCGCGTCGTAGCGGAACTCACGCGCGTGCCACAGACCGTCCACGCCGTCGTTCGCGACGTCGACCGCGCACCCCTCGGCCTCGAGGCCGCGGCGCACGCCGTCGGCGAGCCGGACCTCGTCGTCGACCACCAGCACCCGCATGGGGTCGATCCTGCCGTGCCCCGCTGAAGCAGGGCTGAAGCGGCCCGCCAGCGCGGCTCGCGACGGTGCCCGGGGCGGACGGGAGGCCCGTGGCGGCGCCGCCACGGGCCTCCCGTCCGGCGGTGGTCCGGACCAGGGCCGCGCCGACCCGGCGGGCTCAGACCAGCAGCAGGATCCCGGCGATCACGGACGCGACGGCGATCGCGAGCGCGATGAGCAGGAGCACGAGGTGCACCGTGTAGAACGTCGTCGGCTTCCCGGCGGCGTCGCGGGCACGCGAGTCCTTCGCGACGCGCTGGAAGAAGCGCGGCCAGGTGACGACGTTGAAGACGGCGCCGATGAACAGGACGACTGCGGCGAAGACGAGCACGGGACGATCCTAGTGAACGTTCGCGGCGACGATGCCGGTACGTCGACGCCGGGCGGGTGGTGCTCGGCCGCCCCCAACGCGGCCGAGTCCCGACCCGGCAGGCCACAGGATCTGTAGCACTTGCTACAGACTGTACACGGCCTGTTCGGCAGCGTCGAGGGACTACGCCGTCTCGAGCGCGGCCTCGGCGTCGGCGAGGGCGGCACGCTCGGCGTCGGTCAGGGACGCCCGTGCTCCCCGGACGCCGTCGTTGATCTCGACGATGCGGCGGCTGAGCCGGGTCGCGGGGTCGTCGGTCGGCGGGTAGGCGTTGTCCACGCCGATCCGTTCGTGCAGCGGCGCCAGGCGGCGGAGCGCATCGTCCACACGGCGGGCACGGCGGCGGCGGGAGATCCGGTGCCCGACGACGAGCAGGAGCATGCCGGACGCCACGCACAGCACGGCTCCCGGCGTGGTGACGTCGTAGGGTAGCGAGAGCGCGTGCGTGACGTCCAGGTCGCCGGCGACGTGGGCGACGTCCATCACGACGACCACGACCATGCGGACGACCCCGAGCACCCCGCCGAGGACCAGGACCCACAGCCCCACCAGGTCGGTGGTCGTCCGGGCTTCGCGCAGCCGGAGCACGCAGATGAACCCCGTGGCGCCGAGGGCCACTCCGAGGTACACGGTCTGCGCGATCGAGTAGACGGTGGCAGCCGGGTGCGAGCCGGCGTCGAGCATGAAGGTCGTCGTCGTCGCGGGCTTCTCGAGCACGGTGAACGCGACGACGACCACCACGACGACCACGACGAACGACACCACGACCGCGTTCCGGAGCCAGGGCCGCGCCGCGCCGACCGCCTTCGCCACGCCCCACAGCAGCGTGCTCGTGCCGGCCACCATGAGGCAGTCGCTGATGACGGTGACGACGTTGAACCCGCCGAGCAGCGGGTCGAGCCACCGGTACAGCGGGTCGACGTTCGTCACGATGGTGGCGGCGAAGAGCAGGAACGTGAACGCCAGGGTGCGGTCCTGCCCGCGCTGCAGGACCAACAGCACGATCGTCCCGACGATGAGCAGCACCGCCTGGACGACGGCGATGATCACCCGAAGACCCCGCGGAAGGCGCTCGGGCGGCCGCGGTGCTGGCGGATCACGGTGGCCAGGCGGTCGGCGAAGACCTCGGCCTCGTGCTCGTAGGTGTTCGAGAACAGCCCACGGGCGAGTGCCCGCTCGACCTTGTACTCGGGCAGGTCGGGGATGACGTCACGGATGTAGGCGCTCTGCGGGGCGTGCTCCTGGTGCCGGTGCAGGACGTGTCCGAGCTCGTGCCCGATCACGAACGAGCGGAACGTCGGCGAGGTCGTCGGGGAGATCATCACGAGGTGCGCGTGCTCGAGGGTGGCCACGAAGCCGCACACGGGTTCGGCGGCCAGGAACGACTCCTCGCGCACCACGATCGGCTTGCCGACGACGTCAGCGGCGGCGGCGACGGCCTGGTCGACGTCCGACCACCCCTCGGCGGCACCACGAGCCCAGAACGCCTCGACGAGGGCGTCGGTCATGCGACGCTCCCCCGCTGCGATTCCTCCTCGAGCACCTCGGCGATGCGCCGCAGCGCGTCGGGTGAGAGCTCACCGGGGAAGGTCCGGGCCGCGAAGCCGCTCACCCGGGCGGACCGCAGGGACCGGACGAGTGCGAGCTGGGCACCGATCCGTTCCGGTACCTCGCTGTCCTCGAGCAGGAAGCGTTCGTCGACCTCGAAGTACCCGGCCAGCAGGCGCAGGAGCTCGGTGTCGCGGTTGCGGCGGCCGTCGCCGGAGAGCATGTAGGTCCACTTCGCCCGCGACAGCGAGCCGCCGTGCGCCGCGACGTACTCCTCGATCGAGGAGAACGGCACCGGGGCGCCACGCTGCGACTCCTCGAAGTCGAGGAGCAGGTTGAGGCGGCGCGCGAGCTCGGCGGCGTCGAGCGCCCCGCCCTTCAGATCACCCGTGTCCATCTCGGACTCCTCCCCAGCCGTGTCCGCGCGACCTGTGGGTCCGGCGCGTGGACGCCATGCTAGCGCGGGTGCCCGGCACTCGCGCCGCTACCCTCGTGGGCATGCCCCGCCGCTTCCCCGCCACCGTCGCGGCACCGGTCGAGCACGAGATCGTCATCACGAAGTCGCGGTTCATCACGACCGTCGCGCCGGTTACCGGGGTCGAGGACGCCGACCGCGTGATCGCCGAGGTCCGCCGGCGGTACTGGGACGCCCGGCACAACTGCACGGCGATGGTCACCGGCGTGCTCGGCGACCAGGCCCGTTCCTCGGACGACGGGGAGCCCTCCGGCACCGCGGGCGTCCCGATGCTCGAGGTCCTGCGACGCCGCGGGCTGACCGACGTCGTCGCGGTCGTCACGCGGTACTTCGGCGGGGTCAAGCTCGGTGCCGGCGGACTGGTCCGGGCCTACTCGACCTCGGTGTCCGAGGCGCTCGACACGGCGGTCCTCGTCCGTCGCGAGGCCCTGACGCAGGTGCGCTTCGACGTCGACCACGCCGACGCCGGGCGGCTCGACAACGTGCTGCGCGACTGGGTGCGGCACCACCACGCGACGCTCGGTCCGACCGAGTACGGGCAGGCGGCGACCTTCGAGGTGTGGGTCCCCCACGAGGCGCTCGGCGCCCTGACCGCCGACCTCGCCGCCGCCTCGGCCGGTTCGCTCGAACCCGTCATCGGCGAGGAGCGGATCGTCGACGTCCGCGCCGACTGAATTCGCGGTTCCTGCACACCTCGGGCGTGTCTCGGCATCGGCGTGGAAACCCGCCGGGAACGCACGAACGCCCCGACTCGATGAGCCGGGGCGTTCGTCCCGCGGTGCACCCCCTCGGACTTGAACCGAGAACCCACTGATTAAGAGTCAGTTGCTCTGCCAATTGAGCTAGAGGTGCATGTTCCGGCTTCCGTGCCGCAACGGGAATCAACAATAGCATGGGTTTCGCGCGCCAACGACCACTCGCGGGCGCACGACGCGAACAGGAGCACCATGACCGACCGTCTCGTCCCCGGCGACACCGCCCCCGACTTCACGCTGCCCGACCAGGACGGCGTCGAGCACTCCCTCGCTGCCCTCCGTGGCAAGAAGGTCATCGTGTACTTCTACCCGGCGGCGTCCACCCCGGGCTGCACCACCGAGGCCTGCGACTTCCGCGACAACATGTCCTCGCTGCAGGCCGCCGGCTACGAGGTCCTCGGCGTCTCGAAGGACGAGCAGGCGAAGCTCAAGACGTTCCAGCACGAGCAGGCGCTGACCTTCCCGCTGCTGAGCGACCCCGACCTCGCCGTGCACAAGGCCTACGCGGCCTGGGGTGAGAAGAACAACTACGGCAAGATCGTCACCGGCACGATCCGGTCCACGATCGTGGTCGACGAGGACGGCGCCGTGCAGCTGCCGCTCTACAACGTCAAGGCCACCGGGCACGTGGCGAGCCTGCGGAAGAAGCTCGGCCTGGTCTGAGGGCCGGCCACGCACTGGAGGCCCGGTGCCGGTTCCGAGAACCGGCACCGGGCCTCCAGTGCGTGGCGGACCAGACCGCCTACTCGGCCGGACGCGCGAGCGCGGCGGTCACCGACCGCGACAGCACCAGCGTGATGCCGAGCAGGGCCGGGACGAGCAGCACCCAGCCGACCGCGGCGACGCGGAAGACGCCCTGGAACGCCCCGATCGCGATGGCACCCTGCAGGACCTGCCAGACGATGATGCCGGAGCGCACCCACGCCCGGCCCTGCCACAGGCCGTTCAGCAGCGCACCGAGCCAGAGCGCAGCGATGGCGACGAGGACGGTGAGGGCGATGCCGGAGGCGATGCTCGTGGCCGGGGCGACGAGCAGTTCGACGACCAGGACGACGGTGACGACCACCAGCGCGAGGAACTCGAGGCCGACCACGGCGAGCAGCCCCAGCATCGCCGGCGACCGGCGCGCGACGGGTGCGGAGGGTTCGGTGTCGTTCGGGGTGTCGTCGTGCACAGTGATCCTCCAGCATCGGAACCCTTGATTTGGCCCTACCAGTATGGAACGATATTGGAGGTCGTTTGGACGGCACGATGTGGTGTGCGTCTCCCGTGGTTCATCGCTCCTCCCCCGAGCGTCTCGCGGGCGTCAGACACGCTTCCTGCGGACTCCTCCCCACAGTTGTCCCCTCCATGCCGCATGCATGGTCAGCGGTCCGATCCCCCGAGCCACGGCCCCGGCCTGCCGTTCGAGCATCGACATCAAGGAGCACCACACATGGACTGGCGTGACAAGGCTGCCTGCCTCACCGCAGACCCCGAGCTCTTCTTCCCCGTCGGGAACACCGGGCCCGCCGTCGACCAGATCGAGAAGGCCAAGTCGGTCTGTGCGCGTTGCACGGTCACCGAGATGTGCCTGCAGTACGCACTCGAGAACAACCAGGACTCGGGTGTCTGGGGTGGTCTCAGCGAGGACGAGCGTCGTGCGCTGAAGCGTCGCGCCGCCCGCGCTCGCCGCGCGTCCTGACCCCGGTCGTCTGACACCACGACGCCCGTCGTCCCCTCGGGGGCGGCGGGCGTCGTCGTGCGCGCGGTGCGGCAGCGACCGGAGGAACCAGGTTCCGGACACGACACCGTGGATCTCCGTGGTGCTGTGTCCGGAACCTGGTTCCGGCGGTGCAGAGACTAGGCGGCGGGGGCGGTCAGCCAGCGGAACGGGATGGTGATCGTCACCTCGGTGCCGCTGCCCGTCAGGGTGTGCCAGTCGATGGTGCCGCCGAGCTCGCCCTGGATGAGCGTTCGGACGATCTGGGTGCCGAGGCCCGAGCCGACCTTGCCCTCGGGGAGCCCCACGCCGTTGTCGCGGACCTCGATCTCCAGGTGGTCGTCGAAGCGGCGGGCGACGATCTCGACCTCGCCGTCACGGCCGTCCAGCCCGTGCTCGACGGCGTTCGTCACGAGTTCGGTGAGGCCGAGGGCGAGGGGCGTCGCGGCCTCCGACGGCAGCACGCCGAACTCGCCGGTCTTCTTCGGGTGCACGGTGGTGTTGTGCGACGCGGCGACCTCGGTCACGAGCTTGAGCACCGAGTCGAACACCTCGTCGAAGTCCACGGTCTGACTGAGCCCGCTCGACAGGGTGTCGTGCACGACGGCGATGGCCGCGACACGGCGCATGGCGTTCTGGAGCGAGGTCCGCGCCTCGTCCGAGTGCGTGCGACGCGCCTGGATCCGCAGCAGGGACGCCACCGTCTGCAGGTTGTTCTTCACGCGGTGGTGGATCTCGCGGATCGTGGCGTCCTTGGTGATGAGCTCACGCTCCTGGTGCCGCAGCTCGGACACGTCGCGGCAGAGCACGATGGCACCGATGCGCTCACCGTGGTCGCGGAGCGGGATCGAGCGGAGCGACACCGTGACGCCCTTCGACTCGATGTCAGCCCGCCACGGTGCACGGCCGGTGACGACGAGCGGCAGGGACTCGTCGACGTCGAGCTGGGCGCCGATGAGCTCGGTGGTGACCTCGGCGAGGGACTTCCGCTCGAGTTCCCCCTCGAAGCCCATGCGGTTGAACGCGCTCAGGCCGTTCGGGCTCGCGAACGTGACGATGCCGGCGGTGTCGAGGCGCAGCAGGCCGTCGCTGGCACGGGGCGCACCACGACGGGGGCCCGCCGGTGCGCCGAGGTCGGGGAAGTCACCGGTGGCGATCATGCCGAACAGGTCGTTCGCGCTCGCGGTGAAGTTGAGCTCCTGGCGGCTCGGGGTCCGCATCTCGTCCTGGTTGGAGTGCCGGGTGACGACGGCGATCGGTCGCTCGGTCGTCTCGGCGCTCTTCGCGCTCAGGCGGCGGAGCACCGGGATCGCGCGGACACGGGTCGGGGTGTCCTCGTACCAGTCCGGCTCGGCGGAGTCGACGACCCGTGACCCGGCGAAGCTCTCGGTCACCTGGCCGCGCCACTCCTCGCGGATCTCCTGCCCGACGATGTCGCGGTAGAACAGCGTCGCCGCGGAGCTCGGCCGGGCGTGTGCGACGGCCACGAACGAGCCGTCCTCGGCGGTCGGGACCCAGAGCACCATGTCGGCGAAGGACAGGTCGGCGAGGAGCTGCCAGTCCCCCACGAGCAGGTGGAGCCACTCCACGTCTGCTTCCGAGGAACGGCCTTGCGCGAGGACGAGGTCACTGAGGGTCGACACCCAGCCAGTCTAGGTCCGCTGCCTTGTGGAGAACGTCGCCCTCTCCACAGGGCAGACCGGTGTGTATTTCGTATGTCGCACGCCCCATACGCTCGCTCCAACGACGGAAGGGGCAGGGGTGGCAGAGCAGGCACGCCGCATCGATCACGAGACGACGACGGCGCACCCGCCGCCGCTGCGGATCGTCGAACCGGCACCGGAGCCCTCCGTGGCGACCGGTCCCCCGGACCCGGCGACGACCGCACGGGCGCTCGGGCTCTGCGTCGCCGAGGTGCTCACCGGCGCGCGGGAGGTCGACAGCATCGCCCGGTGGATCAGCGACGACGTGCAGCGCCACCTGCAGCAGCGGGCCGCGGTGGCCGCGCACGCCCGGGGCTCCGGTCGGCGGGCACGCGGACGACCGGTGCTCCGGGTCGGTAGCGTCCTCGTCTGCCGCCCCGCGGCGGGCGTCGCCGAGGCGACGGTGGTCGTGCACACGCGCAGTCATGCGCGAGCGGTCGCCATGCGGCTCGAAGAGCGACACGGACGGTGGCAGGCGACCGCGATCGGCGTCCTGTAGCCGGGTGGCCGACGGACGGGAGGCCCGGTGCCAGCTGGCACCGGGCCTCCCGTCCGTCGGCGGTCACGCATGGTGAGCAGGAATGGTCGGGTCCCGACGTGGGACCCGACCATTCCTGCTCACGATGCGCTCGCGCGCGGACGCTAGTTCTTCTTGGCCGCCTGGCGACGCTCGGCGCGGTTGCTCGCCGCGGCCTGACCGGAGGCGGTGGCCGCGTTGCCGAACGCGGAACCCTGCTCCGGCTCGGCGGCCGCTTCGGCCTCGGCCTGGGCGCGCTGCGCACGAGCGGTCGCGGCCTGCTCGAGGCGACCCTTCTCGTCGCGGACCTCGACCTCGCCGTCGATCGACGGTGCCGAGTACTCGAGGCCGGAGACCTCGTCCTCGCCGAGACCCTTGGCCTCGATCACCGCGTTCTCGCCGTCGGACTGCACCTGGACCTCGAGGTTGAACAGGTAGCCCACGGACTCTTCGCGGATCTGCCCCATCATCGTCTGGAACAGGGCGTAGCCCTCGCGCTGGTACTCGACCAGCGGGTCGCGCTGCGCCATCGCGCGGAGGCCGATGCCGTCCTTCAGGTAGTCCATCTCGTACAGGTGGTCGCGCCAGCGGCGGTCGATCACCGAGAGCACCACGCGACGCTCGAGCTCACGCATCGCCTCGTCGCCGAGGAGCTCCTCGCGCTGCTGGTAGGCCAGCTTGGCGTCGGAGAGGATCTCGCGGGCCAGGAAGTCACGCGACGCCTTGCCCTTCGAGCCGGCCTCGGTGATCACCTCGTCGATGGAGATCGAGATCGGGTAGAGCGTGCCGAGCTCGGTCCACATGGCGTCGAGGTCCCAGTCGTCCGGGGAGCCTTCGCCGGTGTGGCTGTCGATCACGTCGTCGATGACGGCCTTGAGGAACGACTGCGCGCGGTCGTGCAGATCGTCGCCCTCGAGGATGTGGCGGCGGTCGCTGTAGATCGCCTCGCGCTGGCGGTTCAGGACGTCGTCGTACTTCAGGACGTTCTTGCGGATCTCGGCGTTGCGGCCCTCGACCTGCGCCTGGGCGGACCGGATCGCACGGCCGACGAGCTTGTTCTCGATCGCCAGGTCGTCCGGCACGTTCGAGCGGCCCATCAGGCTCTCGGCGGCACCGGAGTTGAACAGGCGCATCAGGTCGTCGGTCAGCGACAGGTAGAAGCGGCTCTCGCCCGGGTCACCCTGGCGGCCGGAACGACCACGCAGCTGGTTGTCGATGCGGCGCGACTCGTGGCGCTCGGTGCCGAGCACGTACAGGCCGCCGACGGCGCGGACCTTGTCGCCCTCTTCCTCGACCTCGGCCTTGACGCGGGCGAACACGTCGTCCCACTCGGCCTCGTACTCGTCGGGGGTCTCGGTCGGCGACAGGCCCTTGGCGTGCATCTCCTGCACGGCGAGGAACTCCGCGTTGCCGCCGAGCATGATGTCGGTACCACGACCGGCCATGTTCGTCGCGACGGTCACGGCGCCGAAGCGACCGGCCTGAGCGACGATCGCGGCTTCACGGGCGTGGTTCTTCGCGTTGAGGACCTCGTGCTTGACGCCCTGCTTGGCGAGGAGCTTCGACAGGTACTCGGACTTCTCGACGCTCGTGGTGCCGACGAGGACGGGCTGGCCCTTCTCGTGGCGCTCCGCGATGTCCTCGGCGACCTGCTCGAACTTCGCCTTCTCGTTCTTGTAGACGAGGTCGGTCTGGTCGATGCGCTGCATCGGCTTGTTCGTCGGGATGGGGACGACGCCGAGCTTGTAGGTCGACATGAACTCGGCCGCCTCGGTCTCGGCGGTACCGGTCATGCCGGAGAGCTTCTGGTAGAGGCGGAAGTAGTTCTGCAGCGTGACGGTGGCGAGGGTCTGGTTCTCGGCCTTGACCTCCACACCTTCCTTCGCCTCGATCGCCTGGTGGATGCCCTCGTTGTAGCGGCGGCCCATCAGGATGCGGCCGGTGTGCTCGTCGACGATGAGCACCTCGCCGTTCATCACGACGTAGTCCTTGTCCTTCTTGAACAGGGCGACGGCCTTGATGGAGTTGTTGAGGAACGAGATGAGCGGGGTGTTCGCCGACTCGTACAGGTTCTCGATGCCGAGGTAGTCCTCGACCTTCTCGATGCCGGGCTCGAGGACACCGACGGTGCGCTTCTTCTCGTCGACCTCGTAGTCCTCGCCCGGGGTGAGGCGCTTGGCGATCGAGGCGAACTCGGTGAACCAGCGGTTGGCCTCGCCCGAGGACGGACCGGAGATGATGAGCGGCGTGCGGGCCTCGTCGATGAGGATCGAGTCGACCTCGTCCACGACGGCGAAGAAGTGGCCGCGCTGCACCATGTCGGAGGCCTGCCACGCCATGTTGTCGCGCAGGTAGTCGAAGCCGAACTCGTTGTTCGTGCCGTACGTGATGTCGGCGGCGTACTGCTCGCGGCGCTCGGCCGGGGTCTGGTTCGCGATGATGCAGCCGGTGGTCATGCCCAGCGCGCGGAAGACGCGGCCCATGATCTCGGACTGGTACGACGCCAGGTAGTCGTTGACCGTGATGACGTGCACGCCGCGCGACGGGATCGCGTTGAGGTACGCGGCGGTCGTCGCGACGAGGGTCTTGCCCTCACCGGTCTTCATCTCGGCGATGTTGCCGAGGTGCAGTGCCGCGCCACCCATGAGCTGCACGTCGAAGTGCCGCATGCCCAGGGTCCGCTTCGCGGCTTCACGCACGGCGGCGAACGCCTCGGGCAGGAGGTCGTCGAGGGTCTCGCCGTTGGCGTACCGCTCGCGCAGCTCCTTGGTCTCGTCGTGGAGTTCCTCGTCGGTGAGGCTCGAGAAGTCGTCCTCGAGGTCGTTGATTGCCGAGGCGTACGCCTTCAGCCGGCGGAGGGTTCGTCCTTCGCCGATGCGGAGGACCTTCTCCAGCACGTTTGCCACGTGAACTCCTTACGAGGTCGTCGCGCGCGACCTGCACGCCCGATCGACCAGTCATGCTAGCAACCCGCGAACGCACGGCGCTGTGAGCGGCGCGGCTGTCGCGGACACGGGTGTGCGCGGCCCGCGAACGGACCGCGCACACGGTGCGGGACCGGAGGTCCCGAGTCGGATCAGGCGATCGCGGCTGCGCGCTCCGCTTCGGCGTCGGTGTCGACCGCGGCCGGCGCCTGGCCTGCGGGCACCTCGTCGATGCCGATCACGCCGTAGTCCCAGCCCTTGCGTCGGTACACGACACTCGGACGGCGGGTCTCGGCGTCGAGGAACAGGTAGAAGTCGTGCCCGACGAGTTCCATGTAGTACAGGGCGTCGTCGACCGTCATCGGGGCGGCCTCGAAGACCTTGTGCCGGATGACGACCGGGCTGTAGACCTCGTTCTCGTCCTCGGCGGCCTCTTGGTCGACGACCGGGACGGCACCGGTCGCGACGTCCTCGATGAGCTTGCCGTCGGCCGGGACGACGCCCATGCCGTCGAACCCGCTGCCGGCGGCCTCGGCGACCGAGGTGGGTCGGTGCCGGCCGTGGTGCACCTTGCGGCGGTCACGCGCCCGACGGAGGCGTTCCATGATCCGCGCGAAGGCGAGGTCGAAGGCGGCGTACTTGTCCGACGCCGCGGACTCGGCCCGTACGAGCGGCCCCGGTCCGATCAGCGTGAGCTCCACGCGGTCCTCGCCCTGGCTGCCGCTCGACTTCTCGTGGTGGCGGCTGATGCGCACCTCGAAGGCGAGGGCGCGGTCGGCGAGCACGTCGATCTTCTCGGACTTCTGTTCGACGTAGGTGCGGAAACGGTCGGTGACCCCGACGTTCCGGCCCGTGATCGTCACGTCCATGTGGCGGCTCCCATCCAGTGTCGGCGCGTCGCCTCCGTCCGGCGACCCGAACGCCTTGTCGCGAGGCTAGACCCGGCGCACCCTCGGCGTCACGGGGAGGCGGCGAGTCCGTCGGACACTCACCGGACACACAGCGGCCACCGGGTGTTCACCGATCATCAGTCGTCGACGCTCGCCACAGCGACGCAGCGCACCACCCGGCCGCCCGCCGCCCGCACCGCGCGCACGCCCTCGGCCATCGTGACGCCCGTCGTCACGACGTCGTCGACGAGCACGACGTCGCGGCCGTCGACACCGGTCGCCCGCAGGGTCCCGACGGTCGCGGCGACGCGTTCCACCGCCGACCGCTCCTTCTGCCCCGGTCCGGATCGCCGTCGTCCGGCAGGGGTCCGACCGAGGCACCCCGCGTACCGGACACCGCCGCGGGCGAGCAGCAGCACCACCGGGTCGAACCCACGGCGTCGGGCACCCGCGCGGGACGGCGGCACCCGGAGCACCACGGTGCCGTCCGGGGCCGCGGCGAGCGCCGCGCGGACGAGGGCACCGAAGCGGACGCCGAGCGGAGGGGCGACGTCGACCCGGCCCCGGAGCTTGAGTTCGAGCACCAGGGTGCGGACCAGCCCCTCGTACTCGAAGGCCGCGTCGAGCCGGACGCCGGCGACCAGCCGGACCCGCCGGGGCCGTGCGTCGAGCGCCGCGCGGCACGGTGGGCAGAGCGCGCGGTCCGGGCGGCCGCAACCCAGGCAGGCGACGGGCAGGAAGATCCCGAGCACGGCGAGCAGGGCGTCACGCCACGGGGTGGGGGCGTCGTCAGGGGGCATGCCCACGACTGTGGTGGTGACCGGACGACGGCGGTGGGCCGGTGTGCCGGACGGTGGACGGGCCTCCAGGCCGGCTGGGGTGTGGAGGACAGTGGCGTCAGCGCTGGACGCCGAGCACGTCGGCGGTGACGCCCGTCGAGTCCCAGCCGCCCCCGGTGGACTGCAGGACGTCGCCGCTCGACATCCGGAGCAGCAGCGCGCCGCCGCTGCCGCCGCTGATCGCGGTGGCGCGCCCGTCGGGCTTCGGCAGGGTGCTCGACTTGCCGCCGATGGTGGTGCGGACGATGTTCGGACCGGTCGGCGTCTGCCCGACCGAGGCGACGTCGGTGTCGTTCACCCACGTGGCGTCGACCGCGGTGCCGCTGGCGGCCTGCACCCGGACCGGGGCACCGAACGAGGTCGGTGACCGGTCGGAACCGCGGATGATCGCCATCACGTACAGGCCGGGGCCGTCCGCGGTCTCGATGAGCGCGAGGGCCCTGGTGGAGTCGCGGGACACCTGGAACGACACGAGGTCGCCGCGCGGCAGGGTGGTGCGCACCTGGTGGGGGTCGCCGCCGAGGCCGTACGCGGTGATGTGACGGGTGTCGGACTGCTGCCCCACCCAGACGAAGCCGAGGTCGTCGACGGCGGGGGCGACGAGGCCCTCGCGGGCGTCGACGCGCAGGCGGTCCTTACCACGCACGACGACGACGCCGTCCCGGTTGCCGACGGCGGCGGTGGTGCCGGACGCCGACAGGGCGATCGAGGTCGGGTCGAGGCCGGCGATCGCGGCCCCGACGCCGCTGCCGAGTTCGGCGACCTTGCCGGTGCCCGAGGCGGCGTAGCCGACGACGCCGTCCTCGTCGACCAGGGGTCGGGGGTCGACGTCGGGGTTCTGCTGGGCGTCCGCTCCCCCGGAGTCCGGCACCGACAGCGTCGCGCCCTCGATCGTCATCGACACCGACGAGATGGTGGCGACCGAGGCGAGGGACTTGCTGAGCTGTTCGCGCATCCGGACCTTGTCGACCGTGCTCGCACGCAGGGCGTCGCTCGACAGGTCGACCAGGGCGGTGCCGCTGTCGATCGTCACCGCGTTGAGGGACAGCTGTGTGCCCTCCGGGAACGACGAGACGACGGCGCCCTTCAACCAGTCGGCGGGGCCGGCGAGCAGGGCGCTGGCGATGCGGGTGCTGGTGGAGGACCGAGCGAGGAACCAGCGCTGGTCGGGCACCAGGAAGCGGTAGGTCGGGTCGTAGAAGTACAGGGCGTGCGCCTGGAACACCGACTCGAAGCTGACCGGCGACAGGATGATGCCGTCCGGGGCGTAGGCGATGCGCCACTCGCCGTCTTCGCGGACGAACTGGAACGTCAGCGTCGACGAGGTCGGGCGGACCGCCTGGGTGTACTCCCCGTCGGAGTCGACCGTGGCACTGGCCGTCATCGTGTAGGTGAGCTCGCGGTCGTCGGCGCGCTCGACGGTGCCGCTGCCGTCCCGGATCGTGACGCCCTGCCGGGGGTTCCACCGCTGGGCGAAGTCGGCGGCCAGGAACTGCCGGGCGATCGCGTAGTTGTCCTGGGCGCCGGTGGCGGCGGCGATGAACCCACGGAGGATCGCCGTCTGGTCGGACCCGGTGATCGGCTTGTCCGGCCGGAAGTCGACGCCCGAGAGCGACTCGTCCTTGATCGTCTGCCCGGTGCGCACGGCACCGTCGGTCGGGATGGCCGCGCAGGCGGTGACCGCGAGCAGGCTGACCGCGGCGAGCGCGACGGCGAGGACGTGGCGGATCCGGTGGCGCATCAGGACTCCTCTCGCACGGCGCGGGGGCCGTCGTACGACTCGTCGAGCTCGGGCAGCGGGATGGCCGAGGTGGCGGTGGTGCCCTGCTCGTTGCGGGGCAGGGTGAGCACGAACGTCGATCCCGCGCCCGGTCGGGACCACACGTCGATGCGCCCGCCGTGGAGCTTCGCGTCGCCGAGGCTGATCGCGAGGCCGAGGCCGGTGCCGCCGATGGTGCGCTTGCGGCTCGGGTCGGCCCGCCAGAAGCGGTCGAACACCCGTGCGGCGTCCTCCGGCGGCATGCCGACGCCCTGGTCGCGGACGGCGATGGCGACGGTGCGTGCGTCGCTGTCGACGACGACCTGCACGGGCTTCGCGTCGCCGTGCTCGATGGCGTTGCCGACGAGGTTGCGCAGGATCCGTCGGACCCGCTTGGCGTCGAGCCGCATCGTGGTGTGGCCGCCGGGGGTCGCGAGCTGCAGGTCGATGCCGGCGCGTTCGGCCAGCGGGCGGAACTCCTCGACGATGTCCGCGGCGAGGGAGGCCGGCACGACGGGTGCGGTGTCGAGCTGCACGGCCTGGGCGTCGTACCGGGAGATCTCGAGCAGGTCGGCGAGGAGCATCTCGAAGCGCTCCACCTGGGCGTGCAGGAGCTCGGCGGACCGGCCGACCGACGGTTCGAACGCGTGCCGGGAGTCGTAGAGCATGTCGCCGGCGAGCCGGATCGTGGTGAGCGGGGTCCGGAGCTCGTGCGACACGTCGGAGACGAACCGCTGCTGCACGCGGGAGAGCTCGGCGAGCTGGGTGATCTGGCGGCTGACCGCCTCGGCCATCCCGTTGAAGCTCCGTGCCAGGGTCGCCAGGTCGTCCTGGCCGCGCACCGGGATGCGCTCGTCGAGGCGACCCGCGGCGATCTTCCGGCTCGTCTCGGCGGCACCGCGGATCGGCACGACGACGAGCCGGACGACGAGCGAGGTGACCAGGGCGATGAGCACCATGAGCGCCACACCGCCGATCGAGAGTGTCTGGGAGACGAAGTCCAGGGTCTGCTGCGCGTCGGAGAGGTCGTAGACCAGGTACAGCTCGTACTGGCCGGCGCTCGGGATCTGCAGCGTGGAGCCGACGGCGAGGCCCGGCACCCGGCGCCCGTCGTCGTCGAGTTCGACGGGCTGCAGGCTGAGCCGACCGGTGTTCTGCGCGACCTCCTTGCGCAGGGCGTCGGTGATCACCGCGTCCGGGAAGTCCTGGCTGGCGATGGTCTGCAGCGTCTGCGGGGTGGACTGGTCCGGGCTCCGCTCGATGGCGATGCTCGTGCCGCCCGGACTCGTCGTGTTCGACAGGATCGCCTGCTGCGCCTCGTTCTGCAGGGTCTCGAGCTCGGACTGGTTGTTGTCCTCGGCCGCCGTCGCCGCGTCGAAGATCCCCTGGGCGACGATGGTGGCCCGTGCGGACTCGGACTCGATCTGGTCGCGGCGCTGCGAGTAGACGTTCGTCGAGATGCTCACCATGACCGCGGTGCCGATGATCCCCACCGCGAGCCCGGTCGTCATCACGGTGATGGCGACCGAGCGGAACATGAGCGAGCGCCGCCACAGGTAGGCGATCGGACGCCAGGCGCGTCGGAGCCAGCGCCGCATCCGGCGACGGCTGCGGTCGACGACGCCGATCGAGACGGTGGTGCTGTCGGACCCACCGGCACCGGCGCCGGTGGCCCGGCCGGCGCCGCCGACCCGGCCGGAGCGTGCCGAGCCCGGCGGGCGCGTCGAGGGCGGCACGGTGCTCAGGCTCCTCCGGCGCGGTACCCGACGCCGCGGACCGTGGTGACGGTCTTCGGGTTGTCCGGGTCGTGCTCGATCTTCGCGCGGAGCCGCTGCACGTGCACGTTCACCAGGCGGGTGTCCGCCTTGTAGTGGTAGCCCCAGACCTGCTCGAGCAGCATCTCGCGGGTGAACACCTGGTTCGGCTTCTCGGCGAGCGCCCGGAGCAGGTCGAACTCGAGCGGCGTGAGCGCGATCACGGTGTCACCGCGGCGCACCTCGTGCCCGGCGACGTCGACCGTGACGTCGCCGACGTGCAGCACGGTGGCGTCGGACGCGCTCGGCCGCAGGCGGGTCCGGATGCGCGCGACGAGCTCCTTCGGGTTGAAGGGCTTCACGACGTAGTCGTCGGCACCGTTCTCGAGCCCGAGGACGACGTCGGCGGTGTCGCTCTTCGCCGTGAGCATGATGATCGGCGTGCCGCTCTCGGCACGGATGCGCTTGCACACCTCGATGCCGTCGATGCCGGGCAGCATGACGTCGAGCAGGACGAGGTCCGGCTTGGTGGCGTGGAACGCGTCGACGGCGTCGTTGCCGTCGGCGCTGAACTCGGGTTCGTACCCCTCGGAGCGGAGCACGATGCCGATCATCTCGGAGAGGGCCTGGTCGTCGTCGACGACGAGGATGCGCGGTGTCATGTGATCTGGACTCCGGGTGGCGTGCGGGTGCCGTGGTCGGCACGTGTCCCCACACGATAGCCGAGGCCCCGCCGCGCCGGGTTTTCCGCCAGGATGGGGGTGGACCGTGCATCGCTGGCTCGGTCCGACACGACGAGGGGGCTGGAGTCATGTCCGATTGGCACACACCGGGCGGTGGGCAGCAGGGTGCGCCGACGCCGACGCCGCCGGCGTCCGGACCGGCGCAGGGACCAGGACCCCGGCCTGGAGGCCCGTCCCGCTTCTCCGTGCCGCCGCAGCCCGCCCCGGGGCCGGGTCCGGGGCGACCGGGCGGTCCGTCCGGTGGCTCACGTCCGGTGATCCCGCTGCGCCCGCTCGGTCTCGGTGACATCCTGGCCGGGGCGTTCACGGTCTTCCGCCGGAACGCCCGCGTGCTGCTGCTCTGGAGCGTGCTGCTGAGCGGTGTGCTCGGCCTGCTCTCGACGCTTGCCAGCACCTTCGGGCAGCAGGCGTTGCAGTCGCGGATGTTCTCGGCCCTCGACGGCGGCAGCGGTGCCGACTCGGTGGTCGCGGGCACGCTGACGCTCACGGCACTGCTCTCGGTCGTGCTGCCGTTCCTCGCCTACCTCGGTCGCGGGTTCCTGGTGGCGCCGGTCGCCGCGGACACCGGGCAGCGGGTGCTCGGCCGTCGCGCCACGTTCCGGGGGCTGTGGGCGCTGCTCGCCGGCCGCCGGTGGTCCGTCGTCGCGTGGATGCTCGTGCAGATCGGGGCCGGCGTGGTCCTCGCGATCCTGGCCGGACTCGTGTTCTTCGGGGTGTTCGCGGCCATGGGCGCCGCCGACTCCGGCACCGGGTGGTTCGTGCTGGTGCTCGTGCTGTTCGTGCTCGGCATCGGTGTCGTCGTCGTGTGGCTCGCCACGCGCTTCGTGCTCACCGTCCCGACCATCGCGCTCGAGGGCCGGCCGGTCTTCGCCGCAGCCGCACAGTCGTGGCGCCTGACCCGCGGGGCCTTCTGGCGGACCTTCGGCATCCTGCTGCTCGTCCAGCTCATGTTCGGGTTCGCGGCGTCCATCGCGTCGATCCCGCTCACCATCGGCGCCGTGCTCGTCGGGGGCACGTTCGACCCGCTCGGGCAGACGGGTGGCACGTCAGGAGCCGGCACCGGTGCGGTCATCGCCATCGTCGTCGGCAGCCTGCTCGCGATCGCGGTGCAGTGCATCACCGACGTGCTGAGCGCCTCGATCACCACGTTCCTCGCCATCGACCGGCGGATCCGCACCGAGGCCCTCGACCAGCGGATCGCGTCGCACCTGGACTCCGGGCAGCCGACCGACCCGTTCGCCCCGTCCGAGCCCGTCGCACGCCCGCCGTGGCCGCCGCAGCAGCAGTGGGGTGGCCAGCAGTGGCAGGCGCAGCAGCAGCAGCAGTGGCCGGGGCAGCAGCAGTGGCAGCCCGGTCAGCAGCAGCAACCGTGGCAGCCCGGCCAGCAGCAACAGCCGCAGCAGCAACCGTGGCAGCCCGGCCAGCAGCAACAGCCGCAGCAGCAACCGTGGCAGCAGGGTCCGGGCCAGGCGCCGCCGAACGGCTCCGCGTGACGGCGGTCGACCCGGACGAGGCACGTCGCCTGCTCGAGCGCGAGCTCGAACGGTCCGCCTACGACGGTGCCCGGCCGACGTGGTGGGACCGTGCCTCGCGCTCCTTCCTCGACTGGCTCGGGTCGCTCCGCGCCGACGGCATCGACTCCCCCGCTGCGGCCCGCATCGCGCTGGTGATCGCGATCGTGGTGCTCGTCGCGGTCGTCGTGCTCGTCGTCGTCGCCCGGGGACTCCCCCGTCGGCGCGCCCGGGCCGGTGACGGTGACACCGGCGGGGTGTTCGACGCCGACGACCTGCGCTCCGCCCGGGAACTCCTCGAAGCGGCCCAGGCCGCCGTCCGTCGCGCCGACTGGTCGGCAGCGGTGCTCGACGGGTTCCGCGCGATCGCCAGGGGGCTCGGCGAACGCGACCTGGTGCCCGACGTGCCCGGAGCCACCGCGCGGACGATCGCCACGCGGGGTGCCGTGCCGTTCCCCGCGTCGGCCGGAGCACTCGACGCGGCAGCGACCACCTTCGACGCGGTCCGGTACCTCGGTGCCGAGGCCGACGAAGCCGCGGCCCTGCGCGTGCTCGACACCGAGCGGACCGTCCGGCAGGCCCGGCCCGCCCGGGCCGAGGGACCGGTGGTGCCGGCATGACGACCGACACCGCCACACGGACGAGCGCCGGACCGACTCCTGCTCGGGCTCCGGCTCCTGCTCCGGCCGAGGGACGCCGGTTCCGCATCGGGTTCTGGGTCGCGATCGTCCTGGTCGGCGTCCTGCTCGCCGCGCTGACCGCCGTCGTGCAGGGCACCGACCCGGACGCACCGCGCGCACTCGACCCGACCTCGACGACGGCCAGTGGTTCGGCCGCGCTCGTCCGGGTGCTCGAGCAGCGGGGCACCGCGGTCGCCGTCACCGACACCGTCGACGGCGTCGGCGGGATCGACGGCGGCACGGTGTTCATCGACGACTCCGACGGGGCGCTCGACCCCGCTGTCGCGGAACGCATCGCCCGCACGGCCCGGCACGTCGTGGTCGTCGGGACGAGCGGCGCAGGCCTCGACGCGCTGCTCGGGTTCCCGGTCGACCCGCCCGCCGAGATCGACGGTGACGCCACCGTCTCGACGGCCTCGTGCGGGATCCCGGCGGCGGCCTCGGCAGCGCGGGTGACGACCGCCGGCTCCGGGTACACCGTGCAGGACGCGACCGCCGAGCGGTGTGCGCCGACCGGCGAGGGCGCCTCCCGGGTCTGGGGCCTCGTGCGCACCACGACCCCGGGCGGTGACGTCACCCTGCTCGGCACGACCTCGGCGTTCCGGAACGACACGATCGCCACCGCCGGGAACGCCGCGCTCGCCCTCGGGCTGCTCGGCGCCGACGAGCGACTCGTCTGGTACACCCCGGCCGTCGGCACCCCCGACGCCGCACCGACCCTCGGCGAGCTCGCACCGCCGTGGGTCCCGAGCGCCCTCGCACTGCTCGCCCTCGTCGCCGTCGCGGCCGGCGTCTGGCGCGGCCGACGGCTCGGCCCGCTCGTCGTCGAGCGGTTGCCCGTCGTCGTCCGTGCTGCGGAGACCACCGAGGGGCGCGCCCGGATGTACGCCCGCACCCGTGACCGCACCCACGCCCTCGACACCCTGCGCGTCGCCGCCGTCCGCCGCATCGGCCGGATGCTCGGACTTCCCCGATCGGCACACGTCGACGAGGTCGTCCGGACCGCGGCCCAGGCCACCGGCATCCCGCACACCCGTGTCGGCGCCGTGCTCGTCGGTGGGACCACCGACGACGACCGTGCGCTCGTCGACGGCACCGCCGCGCTCGACGACCTCGAACGCGCCGTCCGCCGGGCGACCTCCGGTGACAGACCGACCTCCGACCCCGACCGACCAGGAGCACGACCGTGACCGACCTGCCCCCTGCCACCACCGAGCACACCGCACCGGAGCACGACCCGACGATCGCGGCCGGCACCGACCTGCGCGACGCGTTCGGCCGGGTCCGCACCGAGGTCGCCAAGGCCGTCGTCGGCCAGGAGGGCGCGGTCTCCGGCATGATCGTCGGACTCCTCGCACAGGGGCACGTGCTGCTCGAGGGTGTCCCCGGTGTCGCGAAGACCCTGCTCGTCCGCAGCCTCGCCGCCGCGATGACGCTCGACACGAAGCGCATCCAGTTCACACCGGACCTGATGCCCGGCGACGTCACCGGGTCGCTCGTCTACGACGCCTCGACCGGCACGTTCCCGTTCCGCGAGGGCCCCGTCTTCACGAACGTCCTGCTCGCCGACGAGGTCAACCGCACGCCGCCGAAGACCCAGTCGGCCCTGCTCGAGGCGATGGAGGAACGCCAGGTGAGCGTCGACGGCGACGCCCGGGCGCTGCCGGACCCCTTCTTCGTCGCCGCGACGATGAACCCGATCGAGTTCGAGGGCACGTACACGCTGCCCGAGGCGCAGCTCGACCGGTTCCTGATGAAGCTGACGCTCGACATCCCGCCGCGCGACGTCGAGTGGCAGGTGCTCCGGCGCCACGCCGACGGGTTCGTCCCGCGCGACGTCCGGTCGGCCGGCATCACCCCGGTGGTCGGCGTCGACGAGGTCGTCCGTGCGCAGCGTGCCGTCCGCGGCGTCGGGGCCCGCGACGACGTGCTCGCGTACATCGTCGACCTCGCCCGGGCCACCCGGCAGGCACCGTCCGTCCGCGTCGGGGTGAGCCCCCGCGGAGCGACGGCACTGCTCGCGGCCGCCAAGGCCTGGGCCTGGCTCACCGGCTACGACGCGATCACCCCGGACCACGTGCAGGCCATGGCCCTGCCGGTCTGGCGGCACCGCCTGCGGGTCGCCGCGGACGCCGAGCTCGAGGGCGTCGGCGCCGACGGCGTGCTCCAGCAGGTGCTCGAGCAGGTGCGGGTGCCGATCTAGTGGCGGTCTCCGGCCGGTTCGTCGCGCTCCTCGCCGTCGCCCTCGTGCCCACCGTGCTGCTCGGCAGCGGGTGGGCCGGTCTGGCGTGGGTCGGGGTGGTGCTGCTCGCCGCGGCGCTCGACGTCGTGCTCGCCGCCGACCTGCGACGGGTCCGCGTGGAGCGGCGGATGCCCAGGCTCGCTCGACGCGACAGCACCGCGGACGGCACCCTCGTGCTCGCCAACGACGGCTCCCGGACGGTCCGCGGTGTGGTCCGTGACATGTGGGAGCCGTCGGCCGGCCACCGTCCCCGTCGGATCCGGATGACGGTCCCCGCCGGGGAGCGACGGACGGCCCGGATGCGCTTCACACCGTTCCGTCGTGGTCGACGCCGCACCACCGGGGTCGCCGTGCGGTCCTTCGGTCCCCTGGGCCTCGCCGCACGGCAGCGGGTCGTCGCGGCACCGGGCGAACTCGTCGTGACGCCGCCGTTCCGCTCCCGGCGGCACCTGCCGTCACGGTTGGCACGGCTCCGCGAGCTCGACGGCGAGACCACGCTGCAGCTCCGCGGGCACGGCACCGAGTTCGACTCGCTGCGCGACTACGTGCGCGGCGACGACGTGCGGTCGATCGACTGGCGTGCCACCGCGCGGCGGCAGGACCTCGTCGTCCGCACCTGGCGTCCGGAACGCGACCGACGCGTGGTCGTCGTGGTCGACGCGGGCCGGGCGGGTGCCGGCCGCGTCGCCGACGAACCCCGACTCGACACGTTCATCGAGTCGGCGCTGCTCCTCGGTGCCCTCGCGGCAGCCGCCGGTGACCGCGTCGACCTGGTGGTCCTCGACGACACGGCACACGACCGCGTGCACGGCGCCACCCGCACCGACGTCGTGCAGCGCTTCGGCGAGGCACTCGCGATGGCCGAAGCCGGGCTCGCCGCGACCGACTGGGCATCCGTGCCCGCACTCGTCGACTCGATCACGACCTCGCGCGCCATGGTCGTCCTCGCCTCGAGCCTCGACTCCGTCGGCGCCTCGGGCGACCTGCTCGCCGTGCTCCCCCGGCTGTCCCGACGGCACGCCGTCGTCGTGACGAGCATCGAGGACCCGGCCGTCCAGCGGATGGCGCGCGGCGGGGTGGACCCGACCACGGCAATCCGCACGGCGCGGGGCGGAAAGGTGCCGGGCCTCCCGACCGGCGCGGAGCGCGACGTCTACCGACGCGCGGCCGCCGAACGCACCCTGCTCGACGCGGACGGTGCGGCCGACGTCGCACGGCGCTCCGGCGCCGAGGTCGTGCGCGGCGCAGCGGCGGACGTCCCGCCGCTCGTCGCGGACGCCTACATCCGGGCGAAGGCCACCGGCCGGCTCTGAACCGGGACGGACGCTAGCCGGCCACCAGGGCGGTGGAGCCGCGCTCGAACTCCTCGAGGTCGCCGCGCTCCCCCGCTCGGTACGCGCGGCCGCCGAGCACCCACTGGTAGGCGAGCACCGCGACCAGGGCGAGGGTGCCGATGCCGATCTTGATCGGCCACGGCCAGTCCTGCCGCGTCACCACGCCCTCGACGATGCCGGACAGCAGCAGGGTCAGGGTCAGGCCGATCGCGATGGTGATGAGTGCGCGGCCGTCCTCGGCGAGGGCCTGGGCGCGCGTGCGTCCGGGCCCCGGTGCCACCCACGACCAGAAGATCATCAGCCCCGCACCGCCAGCGAGGAACACCGAGTAGAGCTCGAGCTGCCCGTGCGGGGAGATGTAGAGGAAGAAGTCGGCCAGGCGCCCCTGGGAGTGCATGATCGCCGCGGAGACCCCGAGGCTGACGGCGTTCTGCATGATCGAGAACGGCACGAAGACCCCGGTGATGCCGAACGCCACCATCGTCGCGGCGATGTAGGCGTTGTTCGTCCAGACCTGCGCGGTGAAGGCCCCGAGGCCACGGTCGGAGTAGTAGTCGACGAAGTCCTGCGTGGCGTACCGGCGCAGGGCCTCGTCGCTGCCGAACGTCGCCGTCGCACCCGGGGTGGTGGTGATCCAGACGGCGACGATCGCCCCGATCGCCACCGTCGCGAGCGCGACCCAGATCGTCACCCAGCGGATCCGGTAGAGCGCCGCGGGCAGCTGCCGCGTGAAGAACAGGGCGACGGCGGTCAACGGGTCGACGGGCGTGCCGGTGAAGCGCAGGCGGGCGCGGAACAGCGTGAGCGAGAGCCGGTCGCCGGTCACGGTGCGCGGTGCTGCGCCCCGGATGCGGGCGAGGTCGGTCGCGGCCTCCTGGTAGCCGGCGACGAGCCGGTCGACGTCCGCACCGGACCGGTGCCGGGCACGCGCCAGACGGTCGAGCTCCTGCCACCGGTCACGGTGCACCTCGGTGTAGGCATCCAGGTCCACGTGTTCCCCCTCAGGTCGCGCGATCTCCGACAGAATGATCCCATGCCGAAGCCCCGCACGCCGCGTGACCTCGCCGACGCCCGGTTCTCGCGCGACCTCGACGAGACCGCCGACGAGCTGGTGGTGGGCGAGGGCGTCGCGCTCGACGTCCAGCCCGCCGGACTCGTGCTGCGACTCGCGGCCGCGCTGCTGGACGGCCTGTGCGTCCTCGTCCTGTTCGTGCTGGCGCTGTTCGGCGTCTGGCGGCTCTGGCCGAGGGGGCTCGAGCCGGCCTGGGGTGCTGCCCTCAACATCGTGCTGCTCGTCGTCGTGCTCGTGCTGGTGCCCGCGGCGGTCGAGACCGTGACGAAGGGGCGGAGCGTCGGACGGTTCGCCACCGGCACCCGCGTCGTCCGGCTCGACGGCGGCGCGATCGGGTTCCGGCACGCCTTCACCCGGTCGCTCGTCGGCCTGTTCGAGCTCTGGATGACGTTCGGCTCGGTCGCCCTGCTCGTCGCGCTGTTCGGCAGTCGGCCGCGGCGCCTCGGGGACCTGCTGGCGGGCACGATCGTGCAGCACGAGCGACTGCCGAAGCAGCGGGACCCCGAGGTGCTGCTGCCCCCGGAGCTGACGGCCTGGGCCGGCGTCGCGGACGTCTCGGCGCTGCCGCAGCGGTTGGAGAACCGCCTCGGTGCGTTCTTCCGCGGGGCCGCACTGATGCGCCCCGAACTGCGCGAGGCGGCGGCGCAGACCCTGGCGGCCGAGGTGTCCGCGTTCGCACACCCGGTGCCGTCGGTCCCGCCCGAGGTCTTCCTGGCCGGGGTCGTCGTGCTGCGGCGTCGTCGGGACGTCCGGGCGCTGAGTGCCCGCGCGGAGCTGCTGACCGCCGCGGGGGCGACGGCGGCCGCGCCCCCGCCGGGCTTCCCGCGCTGACGCGCGGAGCGGCGCTGACTGCCCCCGCGCAACACCGCGGAACGGACACAGCACCGCGGAGATCCACGGTGCTGTGTCCGGAACCAGGTTCCGCGGGCCCCAGGCCGCTCCGCCGCGCTCAGTAGCGGTAGTGGTCCGGCTTGAAGGGCCCCTCGACGGGGACACCGATGTACGCCGCCTGCTCCGGACGCAGCGACGTCAGCTGCACCCCGAGTGCGTCGAGGTGCAGGCGCGCGACCTTCTCGTCCAGGTGCTTCGGCAGCACGTACACGCCGGTCGGGTACTCCTCGCGCCGGGTGTGCAGCTCGATCTGCGCGAGCACCTGGTTCGTGAACGAGTTGCTCATCACGAACGACGGGTGCCCGGTCGCGTTGCCGAGGTTCATGAGCCGTCCCTCGGACAGCACCAGGATCGACCGCCCGGTCGGCAGCCGCCACTCGTGCACCTGCGGCTTGATCTCGACCTTCGAGACGCCGGGCAGCGCCTCGAGCCCCGCCATGTCGATCTCGTTGTCGAAGTGCCCCACGTTCGCCACGATCGCCAGGTGCTTCAGCCCGAGCATCTCGTCGACCCCGACGACGCCCAGGTTGCCGGTGCACGTGATGACCATGTCGACGGTGTCGACGACCTCCGCCAGGCGCGCGACCTGGTAGCCGTCCATCGCCGCCTGCAGCGCGCAGATCGGGTCGACCTCGCTGACGATGACACGGGCACCCTGCCCGCGGAGCGCCTCGGCCGCACCCTTGCCGACGTCGCCGTAGCCGACGACGAAGGCGACCTTGCCGCCGATGAGCACGTCGGTGGCCCGGTTCAGGCCGTCGGGCAGCGAGTGCCGGATGCCGTACTTGTTGTCGAACTTCGACTTCGTCACCGAGTCGTTGACGTTGATCGCCGGGAACTTCAGCTCGCCGTTCCGGAACAGCTCGTACAGGCGGTGCACGCCCGTGGTGGTCTCCTCGGTGACGCCCTGGATGTCGGCCGCGATGCGGGTCCAGCGGTCCGACGACGTCTCGAGCGACCGCGCGACGGTGTCGAGCACGATCTTCCACTCGGTGCTCGCGTCCGGCTCGGCGACCGGAGCGGCACCGGCCGCCTCGGCGTCCGCGCCGGTGTGCACGAGCATCGTGGCGTCGCCGCCGTCGTCGAGGATCAGGTTCGGCCCGGTCCAGTCGGCACCCGCCGCGGCGGCCTCGTCGCTCCAGTCGAAGATGCGGCTGGTGCACCACCAGTACTCCTCGAGCGTCTCGCCCTTCCACGCGAACACCGGGACGCCGGCGGGGGCGTCCGGGGTGCCGGTGGGTCCGACGGCGACGGCGGCCGCGGCTTCGTCCTGGGTGGAGAAGATGTTGCAGCTGGCCCAGCGCACCTGCGCGCCGAGGGCGACGAGCGTCTCGATGAGCACCGCGGTCTGCACCGTCATGTGCAGGGACCCGGCGATGCGCGCGCCGGCGAGCGGCTGCGCCGCGGCGAACTCGTCACGCAGGGACATCAGGCCCGGCATCTCGTTCTCGGCGAGGCGGATCTGGTGCCGGCCGGCCTCGGCGAGGGACAGGTCGGCGACGCGGAACGCAGCAGCGGTGCGGGTTTCGGTGGGCATGCCCACCAGTCTTCCATGCCGGGAGGCGCGGATCACCAGCCGATCCCGGTCACGTTCCCCGGGCCTCCAGATCGACCCCCGCACCCACGTCGCGGACGTGAGCCGTCAGTCGGCGTCGCGCGGGAGCGGCTCGCGCCGCACCACCTGCCAGCCGCGCGGGACGCGCAGGGAGGCAGCGTGCCGGGCGCAGAGGTCGTAGCCGTGCGGCTCGACCCGGGTCGACAGCGGACCGACGACCACCATGGAGTCGCCGTAGTCGTACGTCAGGGTCGACGAAGCGCTGTTGGCACACGCCACCTTGCTGCAGATCCGCACGTCCATCTCGACAGGGAGCCTAGCGGAGCGTCCGGCGCGCACCCGTCCCCGCGTACGATGTGGGGATGCGTCGGAAGCCTCGCCTCGTCACCCCGGTCGACCGCGGTCGAGGGCGCTCCCGGCACGGCCGCGGTGGGCGCTCGAGCGTCGCCGGGCCCGAGCTCGCGCCGATCATCACCCGCGCCGAGGCGTTCGACCGGATCGTCGGCGACAGCGCGCACTACCTGCTCGGTCTCTGGCCCGAGGAGCTCTCCGGCGTCGTGTTCCAGGTGGCGGACATGCCGAGCGACACGACCCTGCCGGACGAGATGCCGCGCTGGCGGATCGACCGCGACACCCGCCGCGTGACCGTCTTCCGGATCCCCGTCGAGCGGGTGAACCGGAGTCCCGAGAAGGACGACTCGGACCGCCGCATCATCATCGAGACCGCGGTGTTCCGCGCGGTCGGCGAGCTGATCGGCAAGGACCCCTGGGACCTGGCACCGGACCGTTACCGACACTGGTGAGCCGGGCGGACCGCGCCGGGCGTCAGGGGTAGACGCGGACCGGGGTGGAGACGTCGGTCGCCGGACGCACCGGGAACCCGGCGATGCCGTCGGCCCCGCGGTAGGTCACGCCCGCGACGATGCCCTCCGTCCCGGTCAGCGTGAGCTGCTTCGCGGTCTGCACCGGGAGCGTCACGGTCGCACCGGACAGGATCTTCAGCGTGCGCCGCTCGTCGCCCGACCGCACCGTGACGGAGCGGTCCTGGCGGGTGGGGTTCACGAAGTTCAGCCGCACCCCCTCGCCCGGGGCGATGGCGGTGATCGTCCGGTCGCCCAGCGGCTCGGCCGAGGCGAACCACCCGAGGTCGGTGCCGCTGCTGGCACCGTCGGTCGGCGTCGTGGTGCGTGCACCGGTGACGACCGGCTCGGTCGAGGTGACGGTGAACGAGTACCGGCCGTCCGGGAAGTCGTCGAGCGCGACGTCGGTGACGACCCCGGGCTCGGCGGTGGCGTTGACGGTCGTGCCGCCGCCGTCGGCCGTGCTGATGCCGAGGGTGACGCGGGCCGACTTCGTGCCGGGGACGAACAGCCGGACGATCGGCGCCGCGTCGGCCGTGTCGTCGCCGCGCTGGGCGGCCTGCGCGTCGGCGAGGGCGACGGCGGGGATGACCTGCGAGCGTGACGGCGCGGCCCCACCGGAGACGATGTCGTAGCCGCCCGGGGTGAGGGTGCGGACGACGGACTCCTGCATGTGCGCGACGATCTGGCCGCCGGACGACGTGACGTGCACGACGGTCGAGGCGGCGTCGGACACGAAGCCCGACAGCGGGACGACCTTCTGCGTGTTCGGCGCGACGACGATGCCGGTGGTCCCGGGCGCGCTGACCGTCCCCGAGCCGTCGAAGATCGACAGGTCGACCGTGGCGTTCACGTCGGTCGGGTTCGAGAGCGTGACGAGGCTCGTCCGACCGGTCTCCGTCGAGCCGCCGACGAGCCACGTGGACTGGGTCGGGTCGTCGCACGAGGCAGCGCCAGCGCCCACCAGGTCGCCGCTCGAGACGCTCTGGAAGCTGCTGCCCGCGACCTGCGGCGTCGTCTCGCCAGCGGGGGCCGTCAGGAGCCGGGGGTCGCTGCCGCCGGTGGTCGAGGAGTCGAGCGAGGACCGCTCGACCGTCGAACCGGTCGTCGCCGTCGCGACGGTCGCGGTGCCGACGGTGCTCGCCTGCGTCGCGTCGTTGCCGGCGTCGTCGGACAGTCGCAGCGCACTGCCGGCGCAGACACGCTCGGCCGCAGCGGGGACCGGCGTGACGGTGCGCCCGGCCGGTCGACCGGGTTCGGACTCGGTGCCGATGGCGTGGGCCGCGGTGACGGCACCCGCGGCGACGACGACGGCGACGGCCGTGGCGGTGCCGCGGACGATCCAGCGCCGGACCGAGGAGGGGTTGGTGCTCATTCGTCGCGCTCCTCGTCGAAGGTGGTGGCGGGTTCCTCGGCCTCGATGACGTTCGAGGTGGCGCGGCGGCGGCGCGGGGCCGTCGGGACCGCGAGGAGTGCTGCGGCGCCGAAGACCACGCCGAGCACGACGAGGTACAGCACGTGGGTGGCCTGGGTCGCCGCGGAGCCGGAGCGGGTGCGGTCGACCTCGCCCTCGTAGTGGAACAGCTGGCCGTTCGTGGTCTCGCCGATGCTCGTGAAGAGCGCGTTCTGACCGATCGCACCGGCGGCCCGGTCGTGCACCGTCTGCGCCTCGGGGTCGTCACCGGCGTCGTCGATGAGCACGAAGCTCACGCCGAGCTCGCGGAGCGCCGGCCGGGGGTCGTACCCGCTGCGGCTCGCCAGGTTGCCGGCGAGCGTCGTCAGCCGTGCGCCGGACTCGCTCAGCCGGAGCGCGGTGGCGTCGAGCGTCGACTGGTCGTCGAGGGTGGAACCCTGCCCGCGCTCGAGCGTGACGGCGAGCGAACCGTCGTCCTGCGGGACGACCACGAGCGTGCCGACGTCCGGGTTCGCCTGGGCCTCGGCGTTCACGTACGCGCTGAGCACCCGGCCGGTGGTCGGCTCGATCGTGGCGGTGCCGAGGTAGAACGCCGCGAAGGCCGGAGCCACGGCCACACCGGCGAGCACGGTCGCGACGAGCCCGGTGACCGGGGCGGCCTTCGGCAGCACGTCGATGCCGATGCAGGCCGCGACCACGAGGGCGAGCCAGTACACGGACAGACCGCTGCCGGGCCAGACGATGGTGGTGGTCGAACCGACACCGGTGACCGTGACGTGGGTGGCGGCGAAGGCCGTGGCGAAGCCGAGGAGCGCGATGACGAGCGCCGAGCCCGCGACCGCCCAGCGGTGGCCGAGCATCGCCCCGATCGCGGCGACGGCCACGGGGAGCGCGAGGACGGCCATCACGATCGGCAGGACCGTGGCGACCAGTGCGAGTCCGGAGGTCGCGGGGAGCCAGCCGCTCCAGTCGGGCAGGGGCTGTCCGATGGCCAGCTGGAGTGCGGACGGCGCCCGGGTCGCGGACGGCGCACCCGGGTCGGCGAACACCGCGAGCAGGTTGCCGCGTGCGGCCTGCGCCAGGATCAGCGGCAGGAAGAGCACCGCGGTCGGCACCGGGATGAACAGACGACGGTGGGCCCGGCGCCAGCCGACCAGGAGCGCCACGAGCCAGCCGACCAGCAGGACCGGCAGCAGCGACGGCGCCGAGGCGGCGACGACGGCGAACAGGAGCGACGCTCCCGAGGCCCAGGCCCACGAGCGGTGCGCCTCGAGCACGGCGACGAACAGCCACGGCAGCACCAGGTGCGCGATCACGGCGCCGAGGTGACCGGTCGTCACGGCTCCGACGAGCGACGGGGCGATCGCGTAGAGCGACGCACCGATGACCGGCACCCAGGTGCGGGTCGTGACCTTGCGGACCGCGAACCAGGCGCCGAGCGCGGACAGCGGGAACGCGACGAGCATGACGAGCACGACCGCGGTGGACGGCGACCAGAACACGATCGAGCCGAGCACGGCGAGCACCGCGGCGAAGGGGTCCGACGGGCCGGTGAAGCCCGTGCCGAGCGAGTGGAAGCCGTACCCGACGTTCTGCCAGAGCTGTCCGGGCGTCGCGGAGAGGGGTAGGAGTCCCCCGCCGGTCAGGGCCGGCGACCCGAGCAGGGGGTAGAGCGTCACGACGCTGAGGACCGCCGCGGCCAGGACCACCCAGATGCCGCCGTCACTGAGGAACGACGCCCGGGCGATCGGGGCGTCCTCGGCCCGGGCGAGTTCGACGTCCCGCGAGGTGGTGCGGTGCTCGTGCACCCGACGCCAGCTCACGCGGAGCGGTTCGACGGCGGCCCAGCCGAGCTTCTTCGTGCGGGCGAGGTTCTTGCGCGCACGTCCCGTGCCGCCGCCGAACGCGACGGCGAACGCGGCGGAGAGCTCGGGGACCACGGCGGCGGGGTGCTTCGCGACCAGGTGACCGAGCGCGCGGCCGATCGCGAACGGCACGAGCGTGAGCCAGTGCAGCCAGACCAGCGCGGCGGGCGCGTACGTCATCCGGCGGTGCAGCTGCGCCTGCCGGTGCATCCGGACGCGCCGCGCCTCGGACACGCGCTTGCGGCCGAATTCCTCGATCGGTCCGGCGCTGGTGACCTTGGCCTCCGGCACGAGGGCGACGCGGTGCCCGGCGAGACGGACCCGCACCGAGAAGTCGAGGGCCGCGTCGACGTCCGGCAGCGCCGGGTCGAAGCCGCCGAGTTCGTTCCAGACCGAGCGGCGCACGAGCATGCCGCCCGCGGCGACACCGAGCACGTCGGTGTTGCGGTCGTGCTGGCCCTGGTCGAGCTCGTCCTGCACCAGCACGATCGACCGGCCGAAGCGGGTCATGCTCTCGCCGAAGGCGCGGATGAGCGAGGGGTCGTCGTCGGCGACGAGCTTCGGACCGGCGACGACGACCGAGGGCGCGATCTCGACGGCGGACAGCAGGTCGGCGAGCGCGGTCGGTGCCGGCGCGTTGTCGTGGCCGAGGACCCACAGCCACTCGTCGACCGGCTCGTCGGTCGCCACGGGCGGCGCGCTGCGCTCGCCCTGGCGGACGGCGTCACCGAACGCGGTGCCGGCGGGCAGCCGGACGAGCTGCGCGGACCCGCCGAAGGACAGTTCGGCGGTCGATCCGTCGGTCGTGCCGACGTCGACGACCACCAGGTTCTCGGGGTGGCGGGTCTGGGCGGCGAGCGCGTCCAGGGTCCGGTCGAGGTGGGCCGCCCCGTTGGCGGCGACGAGGATCGCGGTGACTCTGGGCTGCATGACGGGCGTCACTCTACGGTCTGGAGGCGCGGTGTCGGCTGCGGACGGCGGCGCGCCGTGAACCTTTGGATGCGCTCACTGCACGGTGCGGGGCGGGCGGAGGTGGTCGCCTTCCGGCGCCTTCGTCGCAGGCTCCTCAGGGGCGCAGTCGCACGGCGCTGGCGCGCCGTGAACGCTCCTACGCCCTTTTCCGCAACTTGCGGCGTTCACGCTCGGAGAGGCCACCCCAGATGCCGAAGCGTTCGTCGTTCTCGAGCGCGTACTCGAGGCACTGCGCCCGGACCTCGCACGAGGTGCAGATCTTCTTCGCCTCGCGCGTGGAGCCGCCCTTCTCGGGGAAGAACGCCTCGGGGTCGGTCTGCGCGCAGAGCGAGTCGACCTGCCAGGCGAGCGGGTTCTCCTCGTCGTCGGTCTCCGGACGTCGGACACCCGGGACGCCGAGCGCCACGGGATCGACGTGCCAGTCCTCCGGAACTCCGGCGTGGAACTCGGAACCGTTCACCCTGATCACCCCTGCCGCCTCGACAACGAACCCCAACTCTTGCGGCCGTTGCCTGTAATTACAGCGGTGTCATTCGCCTGAGTCAAGTCGCGGATCATAGAAGGCACTGACCGCTCCAGCGTGTCATGTCCCCCGTTTGGGCGTGTCGCACCCCTCGGGTGGGCCTTCCGGGGGACAACTGACTCGTCCTCAGGCGCTCAGGAGGCGCTGCGACGGGCCTCCCAGGCGCTCGACACCATCTCGTCCAGGGAGTGCCGCATGGCCCACTCGAGGTCACGGGCGGCGGCTTCGCCGGTCGCGACGATGCGGGCCGGGTCACCGGGGCGCCGCGGTGCGATCTCGGGGTCGAAGGCGATCCCGGTGCCCGCCGCCATCGCGTCCATGATCTGCCGGACGCTCACACCGTCGCCGCTGCCGAGGTTGTAGGCACGCTCGAGCGGCTCCCCCGCCTCGAGCTTCCGCGCGGCCACCGCGTGCGAGTGCGCCAGGTCGGCCACGTGCACGTAGTCGCGGACGCAGGTGCCGTCCGGGGTGGCGTAGTCGTCGCCGTTGATCCGCGGGGTCCGGCCGGCGAGCAGCGCGTCGAAGACCAGCGGGAACAGGTTGTGCGGGCTGGCGTCGTACAGGTCGGGCTCCCCCGAACCGACGACGTTGAAGTACCGGAGCGACGTGGTGGTGAAGCCCGCGGCGACCTCCATGTCGCGCAGCAGCCACTCGCCGATGAGCTTCGACTCGCCGTACGGCGACTCCGGGTTCTTCGGGGTGGACTCGACCACGGTCTCGACGTCCGGAGTGCCGTAGACCGCCGCGCTGGACGAGAAGACCGCCTTGGTGACGCCGGTCTCCGCCATCGCGCGCAGCAGGGTCGCCATGCCGGTGACGTTCTGCTCGTAGGTGTGCAGCGGGCGCTCGACCGAGACGCCGGCGTACTTGAACCCCGCGACGTGGACCACGCCGGTGACCGCGTGCTCGCGCAGCGTGCGTGCGACGAGCTCGCCGTCGAGGATCGTGCCCTCGACGAACGGCACGTCGTCCGGGACGAACGCGCGGAAGCCGCTCGACAGATCGTCGAACGCGACCGTGTCGATGCCGGCCGAGCGCAGCGCTCGGACGACGTGGGACCCGATGTACCCGGCACCGCCGGTGACCAGCCAACTCATGCTCGCCACGCTAGCGGACGTCGGCGACGCCCCGGTGGCGGTGTGCGGGTCCACGCCACGGCGTGCGGCCCCGCGCCGGTCCCGGTGCCGGTCCGCGCCCCTAGGCGCCGGTGGCGATGAACACGGTCGACGTGATGCCGTCGGAGGAGTCCGCCTCGACCGTCACGTCGCCCTCGTCCGGGGTGATGAAGCACGACTCGCCCTTGCGGAGCAGGGTCGCCGACTGCGCGCCGACGAGCGTGACGACGCCCTCGGTGCAGATCGCGATCGACGGCCCCACGAGCGGGGCGACCCCGCCGGTGCTCAGTCCCACCGGGCGACCGTCACCGTCCACCCGCAGCAGCGCGAAGCCGACGCCGTCCGGCGCGAACCGGTCGACGCCCTGGGCGATGCGCTCGGGCTCGAGGACCGGTGCCGGGTACGCGGTGAAGTCGAGCACCCGCAGGAGCTCCGGCACGTCGACGTGCTTCGGCGTGAGCCCGCCGCGCAGCACGTTGTCCGACGGCGCCATCAGCTCGATGCCGAGCCCGTCCAGGTACGCGTGGATGTTGCCGGCGGGCAGGTACATGGCCTGCCCCGCGGTGAGCGTCACCCGGTGCATGAGCAGGGAGACGACGATGCCGGGGTCAGCGGGCCAGCTGGTCGCCAGGTCGCGGACGGTCGCGGTGTTCGGGGTGAGCAGGTCGTCGTCGAGCGAGACGGCCAGGTCGCTCGCGGCCTGCACCACGGCGAGCGCGGACTCGTCGGCGGTCTCGAGCCAGCGGACGGTGTCCTCGAGCCCGTGCAGCAGGTGTACCTCGAGCGGACCGAGGCGTCCGGTGCCGGCGTCGAGCACGCGGACCTCGGCCAGGGTCTCCTCGACCGGGCGGAAGCCGCTCAGCGCCTCGAACCGCTCGCTCAGCGCGACGACGAGCTCGGGCTTCGGGAACGGGTCCTTGTAGTTGCGGGCCGGGTCGTCGAGCGGGATCCCCTCGCGCTCCTCGCGGGCGAAACCCTCTTCTGCCTGCTCCGGGGTCGGGTGCGCCTGCAGCGAGAGCGGTGCCGCCGCCGCGAGCACCTTGAGCAGGAAGGGCAGGCCGGTGCGGTCCGGACCGAGTGCGGTCTCCGGCTCGTCGGCGATCCAGTCGCGGAGCGTGTCGGCCCCGCCGACCATGGCCGGGTTGACGACGACACTGGGGCTGCCGGCGTGGGCGCCGAGCCAGAGCTCCGCCTGCGGGGCACCCGTGACGGTGCGGCCGAGGAGCTCCGGGATCGCGGTGACCGAGCCCCAGGCGTAGTCGCGGGGGGTGTTCGTGATGCCGAGGAACATGGGCCAGAGCCTACCGGCGCTGCCGGTGGAGTCCTGCGGACGGCGACCGGCCGGTAGCCTGGCGTCGTGACGAACACCTGGCCGCTGGCGCGCGGGACCGTACCGGAGCGCGAGGCGTTCGCCTTCGGGGCGACGACCCTGTTCGTGCTGTTCGCGGGCGACGCCGTGCCGAACACCCTGACCTGGGTCGGGGCCGGTGTCCTCTGGGCCCTCGTCGCGGCGTGGGGCATCACGATCCTGGTCCGGGCGAAGCCACCGCTCGTCCGCACCCCCTGGGCGCTCTGGGCGTTCCTCGGCTGGTGCCTGGTGACCCTCGTCTGGTCGCACTGGCGCTTCGCGACGATCTCGAGCCTGACCGTGCAGGTGATCTGCGCGGCCGTGGCGTTCACGATCGCCTCGACCCTGACGTGGCGCCGGATCACCGATGCCCTGAGCCTCGCGCTCCGCTGGGTCCTCATGCTCTCGCTCCTGTTCGAGGCCGCCGTCGCGGTGTTCGTCCGGCACCCGATCGCCCCGATCTGGACGGACTACGGCGACCGCGACGTCCCCGACGCCTTCTACTTCTCGCGCGCCGAGCTCTTCACCGGGGGTCGGATCCAGGGGCTGCCCGGCAACGCCAACCTGCTCGCGATGGTGGCCCTGCTGGTCGCGATCGTGGTCGCCGTGCAGTTCGCCGAGGGCCGGATCCGCCGGAACCAGGCGATCGGCTGGCTCGTCGTCGCGGCACTCGGCTTCGTCCTCACCCGCTCGTCGACGGTCATCGCCGCCGCACTCGTGGTCGCCGTGGTCGCACTGGCCGCCGTCTGGATGCGCCGTGTCCCGACCGAGCGCCGCACCCCGCGCTACCTGCTGCTGGCGGTGGGTGCCGTCGTGGTCGCCGTCGCCGCGTTCGTGCTGCGCGGCCCGGTGTCCGAACTGCTCGGCAAGGGCTCGGACGCCACCGGACGCGGGGAGATCTGGGCCAAGGTCCTCGGCCTGATCGACCAGCACCCCGTGGGAGGCTGGGGCTGGATCGGGTACTGGTGGCCGGGCATCCCGACGCTCGCCGACCTGGCGCAGCGCAAGGGCGTCACGTACCTGCAGGCCCACGACGCCTACCTGGACGTCTGGATGCAGACCGGCATCATCGGCCTGGTGCTCTTCGCGATCTACGTGGTCACGACGCTGTCCCGCTCGTGGGCGTGCGCGACCCGCATCGGGTACGACGCCGCGCTGCGTCCGCGGGCCTTCGACCCGGTGTCGCTCCTGCCGCTCCTGGTCGTCGTCGCCCTGCTCGTGCAGTCCGTCGCCGAGTCCCGCCTGCTCTACCAGGGGAACTGGGTGCTCTTCGCCCTGCTCGCGATCAAGACGCGCATCGTGCTGACCGGCGAGGAACCGGTCTCGACCGGCGACGGCCCGCGCACGCCCCCCGCCAAGCGCGAGTTCCGGTGGGCGGGCACGCGCTGACCCGACGCTCCCTCAGCGCGACAGCCACGAGCACGACACCGGGGACGACCACGGGTTCGACTTCACCCGGGCGACCTCGAGCGTCGGGTCCGCGTCGCACGCCGCCACCGCCGCCGGCAGCTGCCCTGCCCACACCGGGCCGCCGCTCCGCCGCGTGTCGGTCGGCGCGACGTGCAGGACCGCCGACGCGACGACGGCGGTGACCACGCACCAACCGGCCAGCGCGCCGACGAGGCGACCAGGGCCTCCCGTCCGTCCGGCAGCACGCGACCAGCTGCGGGCGTCCACGAGCGTGGCGGCGGCGACCACCGCGGCGCTCACCAGCAGCAGGCCGGCGGCCGCGGCGTAGCGCTGCGGCGGCACGGCGGCCATCGCGGCGACCGGCGCCGACCAGTGGATGCCGTCGCCGCCGTTGGCGAGCAGGGCCACCCACCACACCGCGACGGAGCCGACGGCGAGGGCTGCGACCATCCACCGGGTGCGCGCCGGCCCGACCACGACGGCCGCCACCAGGACGACGAGCAGCAGGGCTGCGGGCACCACGACCACCGCCCAGCCGTGCTCGACCACCGCCGTCAGGACCGCGCCGAGGTCCGGGTCCCAGGCGCCCGCCACGGGACGCAGCAGGTACCCCGCGAGCACGTCGCGCACCGCTGGCGACCCCGTGGCGAGGGCCCGCGGGCTCGTCAGGGTCGTGATGCCCTGCACCGCCAGGGCGACGACCACGACGAGCGTGACCGGCAGCGCGGTCCACCGGCCGGCCGGTCCGGGCGCACGGCCACGCGGCGTCCAGGCGAGGAGCAGCAGGGGCGCGAACAGGGCGGTGAGCGGTTCGGTGAGGACCGCTGCACCCGCGACCACGGCGAGTGCTCCGGCCGCCCACCACGACCGAGCACGCCACGCGAAGACCCACGGCACCAGGACGAGCAGGAACCAGTGCAGGTTCGCCGCGTTGCCGCTGATCTCGTACGGGGCGAGCGGCAGGACGACGGGGACGGCGGCGAGCACCAGCCGCAACGGCCAGGGGCGGACGACGTCACGGGACAGCACGAACACCAGGGCGCAGACCCCGCCGACGGCCGTGCACGCGGCGAGCGCCACCACCTGCGCGTACCGCTCGGGCGGCAGCGCGTACCCGAGGTCGACGATGAGGCGCGGCAGCAGGTGCACGTACCCGGCGTAGGGGTGCAGCAGGGTGTCGACGGGACCCATCGCGATCCGTTCGCGCAGGAACACGCCGCCGTCCTCGGCCCAGACGGTGTTCCGCGGCACCGGGCCGAGCCGGTACCAGGCCAGGGCGGTCGTGAGCAGGCCGACGACGACCGCGACGAGGGGGACGCCGGCGACCCTGCGCGCGAGGTCCATCCGGTGAGGATAGTTCGGTCATCACGCATCGTCGATACAGCCACACCGCGATGCGGTGTGCTCGTCACAAGGTCGTGCGCCAAGATGGACGCGTGACGGACGGCCGGGTGAGCAGACAGGTGCTCGGGCGCCGGTACCTCTCCGCCTGGATCGGCTTCTCGGCCGGTGGACGGTTCAGCCAGGCGCTCGCGACGGTCATCGTGCTGTTCGGGTTCGGCCAGCCCACCGTCGAGGCCCTGGTCGGCCGGGCGGGGACCTGGGCGGTGCTCGTGACGCTGTTCGTGCTCGCGGGGCTGAGCCTGCTCGGCCAGCGCTACCGGATCGAGTGGCACGGGGTCCTCCCCCTCTCGCTGCTGGCCTTCGTCGGCTACTGCGCGTTGAGCGTGCTCTGGAGCGAGTACTCCTGGGTGGCGCTCCGCGGACTGGTGCAGACCGTGTGCTTCATCGGCCTCGGGCTGTACCTGGCCCTCGGCCGCGACCTGGTGCAGGTGATCCGGGCCTCGGGCGACGCCTTCCGGATCCTGCTCGTGACGGCCCTCGGACTCGAGGTCCTGTCCGGCCTGGTCCTCGACGTCCCGTTCCCGGCGTTCGGCATCCGCGGCGACATCGCGTACGGCGGCCCGATCCAGGGCATCGGCGGCACCCGCAACTTCATGGGCTTCATCGCCGCGATGGCCCTGGTCACCTTCGTGGTCGAGTTCCTCACCCGGTCGGTCACGGTCTGGCGCGCGATCGCCTCGACCTCACTCGCCGTGATCGCCCTGATGCTCGTGCAGTCCCCCATCACCGGGCTCGCGATGATCGCGCTCGCCGTCACCGCACTGGCGCTCTGGTCACTCCGGCACGCACGACCGGCGACCAGACCGGTGGTCAACGGCGTCCTCGGCGCGGTCGTCCTGCTGACGCTCGCCGTCGGGGTGCTCGCCCGGCACCGTCTGCTCGCCGAGATCGGGGCGGCCGGCGGCACGGCCACCCGGACGGACCTGTGGTCGCAGATCCGGGTCCTGGTGGAGCGCTACCCGATCCAGGGCTGGGGCTGGGTGGGCACGTGGCCGACCGAGCCCGTCGTGCCCTACGTCACGCTCATCGACCCTGCCGGCGTCCGGTTCACCTCGGGCCTGAACGCCTTCGTGGACGCCTGGCTGCAGATCGGGTTCGCGGGCACGCTCATCCTCGGCATCACCGCGTTGCTCGCCTTCGCGCGCGCCTGGGTGACGGCGACGACGTTCCCCGGGGTGGCGTACGTGTGGCCGGCCGCCGTGCTCGTGCTGCTCGCCGTCACCAGCACGGCGGAGAGCTACCTGCTGCACGGCGCGGGGCTGATGTTCTTCGTGACGGTCCTCGTGATCGCCGCGCGGCGCCGCTCGTGGCGCCGACACCTGCCGCGCGTGTAGCGCGGGCGTTTCGCGCCGTGCGCCGTGGCGCTTCGTGAGCAGGAATGGTCGCCTCCGCGGAGGCGACCCGACCGTTGCTGCTCACGAAGCGGCGGTACGGCGCGACCCGCCTCCGGACGGGAGGCCCGTGGCGGCCCCGCACCGCGCCTCCAGGCCGTCGCGCCCAGCGTTCCGGGCGCGCGCTTCGTGAGCAGGAACGGTCGCCTCCGCGGAGGCGACCCGACCGTTGCTGCTCACGAAGCGAGCGAGCGAGCGCCCTACGGGCGCGTGCGGCGACCGAGGCGGCGCTGCACGCCCCACTGGGTGACGCGGAGCATCGCCTCGAGGACGATGGACCGGCTCATCTTGGAGACGCCGTGCACGCGGTCACGGAAGCGGATGGGCACCTCGACGATGCGGCCGCCGAGGGCGTCCACGCGCAGCGTCATGTCCACCTGGAAGCAGTACCCCTTCGAGTCCACCGACCCGAGGTCCATCCGCGCGATCGCCGACGAGCGGTACACGCGGTAGCCGGCGGTGATGTCCCGCACGTCGAGCCCGAGCACCAGGCGGGCGTAGGTGTTGGCCCCGCGGCTGAGCGCCTGGCGCCGGAGCGGCCAGTCGACGACCGACCCACCGGGGACCCAGCGGGACCCGATGGCGAGCAGGACGTCGTCGGACGCGGTCACGGCGTCGACCAGGGCCGGCAACCGGTCGGCCGGGTGCGAGCCGTCGGCGTCCATCTCGACCAGCAGCGGGTACCCGCGCTCCAGACCCCACCGGAACCCGGCGACGTACGCCGTGCCGAGCCCGAGCTTGCCGGAGCGCTGCAGCAGGTGCACACGGTCGTCCGCGGCCGCCAGGGACCGCACGATGTCCCCGGTGCCGTCCGGGCTGCCGTCGTCGACGACGAGCACGTGGGCACCGGGCACCGCCGCCAGCACGGCGGCGGTGATCGCACGGATGTTCTCCGCCTCGTCGTACGTCGGGACGATGACGAGGGCGGTGGTCTCCCCCGGGGTCACCGGTTCAGGCGCCGCTTCACCTTGCCGGCGACGCTCCGGGGGCCCTCGGTGCGCAGGTAGTGCACGGCACGGCCGAGGTCGTAGCGGACGCCGGAGAGCTTCTTGCGCTCCGGGACGCGGACGCGCATCTTGTGCGGCTCGATCGATGACGCGGTGTCGCGCACCGACTTGTCCGCAGCGCGGATCGGGTTCCGGCAGAACTCGACGAGCGGGGCGAGGACGTTCTCCCACGTGAACTGCTCGCGCACGCGGTCGACGTTGCCGATGAACTCCGTGCGGGCCTTCTTGTCGAAGAGCGCCGTCTCGAGCGCGGTGGCCAGGCCGTCGATGTCCTGCTCGTGCACCGCGATGCCGAGCTTCTCTTCTGCGACGAGGTCACCGAACGAGTCGCCGGCCGTCGTGACGATCGGCAGGCGTGCCCACAGGTAGTCGAGGATGCGGGTCCGGAACGAGAAGGTGGTCTCGAGGTGCTCGTAGTGCGTCGAGACGCCGGCGTCGGCCTCGAGCAGGTAGGCGCCGCGCTCCTCGTACGGGATCCACTGGTCGTTGAAGAACACGTGCTTGCCGGTGAGACCGAGGGCGTCGGCCTCAGCGCGGACCTTCGCGACGATGTCCATCTCGGGGACGTCGGGGTTCGGGTGCTGCACGCCCATGAAGAAGAGCTTCACCGACGGGCGGCGCTCGGCGAGCTGGGCGATCGAGCGGACCAGGGTGATCGGGTCGAACCAGTCGTAGATCCCACCACCCCAGACGACGAGCTTGTCGGTCTTGCCGATGCCCGGCACGACGCCCTTGACGCGCTGCTGGTCGTGGACCGGCGGCGTCGAGGACAGGCCGAACGGCACGACGCCGATGAGCGAGCGCAGGTCGGCGTCGCGCGAGTAGGTGCGGGCGTTCACGCGGCCGGAGCCGGCGAGCTGCCCGAGCCAGAACATCCGCTGGCGCTCGGAGGCGCAGATGAAGTAGTCACCGAGCTCGAGCTGGTGGTTCAGCGTGTCCGAGGCGTCGAGGATCTGGCGGTTCCACTTGTCGACGTCGTCGCTGCGGCCCTGTTCCAGCTGCTCGAGGTGCAGCGGGTCGTAGACGTCGACGACCAGGATCTTGCTGGTCGACTCGAGCACCGGGAACAGCCGGAGCGCGTGACCCTGCACGATGATGACGTCGGCCCAGCCCTCGTGCTCGACCATCTGGCGCGGGTGCCGGTGCGGGACCGTGACGACCTCGTACGACGGGTCGATCGGCGACGAGCGGGTCAGGCTGACCACGCGGACGTCGTGCTCGGACGCCAGCTGCTTGGCCATCTGCGTGGCACGGATCGCCGGACCGGCCATCTTGGCGCCGATCGAGTCGCCCGTGATGATGAGGACGCGGCGACGGGTACCGACCTCGAGCACGCCGAGGGAGTGCACGATCTTGTCGTAGCCGGCCAGGTAGTTCTCGATCGGGTACGCGGGCTCGTCGCGGTTGCCGAACAGGCGGAGGAGTTCACGGTCCGACCGGACGCGGGTCGCCTGGATCTGGCGGCGGGACTCGGTCATCGACGGCAGCTGCTCGACGAACTGGTCGACGCCGTAGATGCCCGCCATGCTCGTCTTCGGCACCGGGATCGTCGGGACGCTGTCGTCGCCGGGGTTGCGCAGGTCGAGCTCGGTGGAGTCGAGCTCCCCGCGGCCCACGGCACGGCGGACGGCGAGTGCCAGGGAACCGGGCAGTGCCGCGGCGAGCTGCTCGTCACCGAGGTTCTTGTAGAGCGTGAACAGTGCGTTCCGCTCGAGCAGGTAGGTCTCGCGGAAGTCGCCGAACTTGTTCATCGACGCGTGGTGCTTGTGGAACGCGACCGACTTCGGCTGGTACCGGAAGCGCCAGCCGAGCAGGTTGAGCCGCCAGCCGAGGTCGACGTCCTCGTAGAACATGAAGTAGCGGTCGTCGAAGCCGTCGAGCTGCTCGAAGAGCTCGGCGCGGATGAACATCGCGGCGCCGGTGCCGAACAGGACGTCGGTCTCGCTCTCCCACCGGCCGGTGTCCGGCGACCCGGCGAAGGGCTTGTAGCCCATGCCGTACCAGGTCATCGCGGCCTCGGTGAAGTCGACGTTGACGCCTTCCCAGTCGAGGACCTTCGAGGCGACGGCGCCGATGTCGGCACCGGAGGCGAAGGTGGCCATCGCCTCGCGCACCCAGCCGGTGTCCGGGCGGGCGTCGTTGTTGAGGAACGCCACGACCTCGCCGGAGGACTTCTCGACGCCGAGGTTGCACCCACCGGTGAACCCGAGGTTCGCGCCCGCGTCGATCAGGGTGAAGTCGAGGCTCGAGGCCTTGAGACGCCCGAGGTGCTCGGGGCCCGAACCGTTCTCGACGACGATCACCTCGAGCTTGTCCTGCGGCCAGTCCTGCTTGCGGAGTTCCGCGATGCTCGTCAGGGTGTCGTCCGTGCCCTTGTAGTTCACGAGGATGACGGACACGACTCCCGGCTTGCGCTCTGTCACGCGAGTTCCTCCAGCAGCTGCCGCGCACCGGGCGCGGGTCGATGGGTCGGCCGACGGGGTGCCGCGGGCCGATGACACCCTACAAGGCGCGCCCAGGGACTCCCTGCTGCCGCTGCGGATTCGTGCAGAATGGCGTGCGTGACCGCAGTGATCCCGAGCACCCCCATGTCCTCTCCCCTCCGCGAGGACTACGCGGCCCTCGCGGCTGACGAGCACGCCGAGGGCCCCCGCGGCACGATCCGCTTCGCGGTGTCGACCGCCGATCCGTCCGAGGGCAAGGGCGACCTGTTCGTCGCGCTCGGGCTGGCGCGGGCGCTCCGGGCCGAGGGCTGGGGCGTCGCGATGTGGCCGCTCGAGCGCTGGGGCGAGGAGCTCCCCGCCGACACCGCCGTCGTGGTCAGCATGATCGAGTCCTTCGTGCCCGGGTACGTCCCCGCCGGCACCGCCCTGGTGGCGTGGGTGCGGAACTGGACCGCCAAGTGGGCCGCCCTGCCGTACCTCGACGAGTTCGACGCGGTCTGGACCTCGTCCGGGACCGCCCGCGACGCGATCGCCGCGGCCTACTCCGGCCCCGTCGAGGTGGTGCCGATCGGCGTCGACACCGAGCTGTTCACGACCGACGCCCCCGCACCGCGCGAGCGCACGGACCGCGCCGTGACCACCGTCAACTTCTGGGGCGTCCGCCGCCGGGTGCAGGACGTCCTCGCCGAGGTCGCCCCGGCCGAACCGATCGTCTGGTTCGCCGCGAACGTCGACCACGTCGAGGCCTCCGCGGGCGTCGAGCTCCGCCCGGCCGTGTCCTACTTCGCCCTGCCCGAGGTCTACCGCGCCGCCGGTTTCGTGGTCGACGACGTCATCGAGCCGGCCGCCGAGTACGGCACCCTGAACTCCCGCCTGTACGAGTCGCTCGCGTCCGGTGCACTGCCCGTCACCGACTGCGCGCTCGGGCTCGACGAGCTCGGCCTGTCCGACGTGCCGGTGTTCGACGACGCCGACTCGCTCGAGCGCGTGCTCGCGATGCCCCGCGACGAGCGCACCGCCCTGGTCGCCCGGCTCCGCGCCGTCGTGGTCGAGCGGCACTCGTTCCGCAGCCGCGCCGAACAGGTCGGTCCGTCGCTCGACGCCGCCGTCGCCGCCGCCTCGGGCCGGAGCGGCGAGCGTGGCGCGTTCCTGCGGTGGGCCACCGCCCAGCGCGAGACGCTCCGGCAGACCGAGCACGACCGCGACGTGCACCTGGCCGGCGTGCACGACATCAACGCTCGCCTGGTCGCGTCGGAGCAGAAGGTCGGCGCGTACGACACCGCCCGCCGCCTGGCCGAGGCGGAGCGCGACCAGATCGCGGCCCGCTTCGAGGGCCTCACGCGCTCCCCCGAGTACCGGCTGCTGCACGGCGTGGGCCTGATGGCGCGGCGCGCGCGCCGCTGACGGCGGTCGACGCGACCCACGACGGACGGGAGGCCCGGTACCAGCTGGTACCGGGCCTCCCGTCCGTCGTGTGGTGACCGTCTACTGCACGGTGACCGTCTACTGCACGGTGACGGTCTTCGTGCCGAAGCTCTTGTAGGTGCCGCTCGGCAGGTCCTGGAAGTAGACGCGCACGGTGTGCGTGCCCTTCTTCACCCCGGTGAGCTTCCGCGACAGCCCGACGTCCGGACCCCAGTCCGGGTGCACGGCCTGCACGTCGGTGCGGGTCGCGTTGACGGTGCCCGGCGAGACGGCGACGCCGTCCAGGTGGATCTTGTACTTGACCGGGTCCCAGACGTCCGGGTCGATCGCCCAGCCGGCCACGGTGATGGTGCCCGTGCCGCCGGTGACGGACTCGTACAGGCCCTTGACCGAGCCGGTCTTGCCCGTCTTGCCGGTGGTCGGCGGGTCGGTGACCGTCACGCTCTTCGTGCCGAAGCTCTTGTACGTGCCGCTCGGCAGCTCCCGGAAGTACACGCGCACGGTGTGCGTGCCGGCGGTCAGCCCGGGGATCTTCAGCGAGAGGCCGACGTCGGAGCCCCACGCGGGGTGCACGGCCTCGACGTCGGTCCGCTTCGCGTTCGCGGTCCCGGGGGCGATGGCGACACCGTCGACGTGGATCTTGTAGGCGACGGGGTCCCAGACGTCGGGGTCGATCGCCCAGCCGCGCACCGTGGCGCTGTTCACGCCACCGACCACGGACTCGAACGCACCCTTGACCGAGCCGGTCTTGCCCGTCTTGCCGGTCGTCCCCGACGCATCGGGTTCGGCGGTCGACGCGGCGGTCACGGTCACGGACTTGGTGCCGAAGCTGACGTACTTGCCGCCCTGCAGGTCCTGGAAGTAGACGCGCACGGTGTGCTTGCCCGCCTTCAGGCCGGTGAGCCGGAGCGTCAGGCCGACGTCGGAGCCCCACGTGGGGTGCGTCGCCTCGACGTCGGTGCGGGTGGCGTCCGCGACCCCGCTGTTCGTGCTCACGCCGTCGACGTGGATCTTGTACTTGACCGGGTCCCACACGTCCGGGTCGATCGCCCAGCCGCGCACGGTGGCCGTGCCGACGCCGCCGGTGACGGAGTCGTACGACCCGCGCACGGCACCGGTCTTGCCGGTCTTGCCGGTGGTCGGGGCGTCCACGACGACCGACTTCGACGCGACCTTCACGTACTTCGTGCCGGGCTTGTCCATCACGTACAGCGTCACCGCGCGCGAGCCCGCGCTGATGCCGCCGATCGTCTTCGAGAAGCCGAGGGTGCTGCCGACGCCCGGGTAGACCTTCGCCACGTCGGTGCGGGTCTTGTCCGCCGTGCCGGTCGCCTTGCTCACGCCGTCGACGAGGATCTTCCACGAGCCGGGCTTGGACGAGTCGGGGTCGAGGACCCACCCGGTGGCCGAGATCGTGCCGACGCCGCCGGTCACCGAGTCGAGGACGCCCTTGGGCGCCGCGCTCGTGATGGTGCGGGTGTAGCAGCCGAGCAGGGTGTTCGCCCCGCGACCCTGGTTGATGGCGTAGCTGCAGACGGAGTGCTTGCCGAGGCTCAGCCCGGTCAGTTCGGCCGAGAACCCGTGCCGGGTGTTGTTCGCGCCGAGGGTGCCGGCGAGGTCGCTCCGGGTCGTGTCCGCCGTGACGGTCTTCGCGCCGGTGCCGTCGACGTAGAACGCGACGCGCAGGGCGTTGGTGGTGTCCGGGTCGGCCGCCCAGCCGGTGACCGTGATCGACGAGGTGGAGGTCGCGGTCACGGAGTCGACGTCGCCGTAGGGGTTGCCGCCGCCGGCCGCAGCACCGAACCAGTCGGTGTACATGCGCCAGAAGTTGCGGTTGCCGTAGGCGGAGCAGCTGTCACCGGAACCGTAGAGGTTCGACATGGCCGCGGCGTTCGGGGTGTACGGGGTGTAGATGTACAGGCTCGCGGTGGCCTGGTTCTGGATGTAGACGGACTTCCGACCGCAGGCCGCGTTCGGGTTGAGCAGGATCGAGTTCGTCCGGCCCGCCTGGTACGCCCACGAGGTCGGCGACGCCTGGTACCGCTTGAACTGCAGGGCCGCTGCGTAGACCTGCTGGCCGAAGCCGAAGTACGCCGGGTCGCACGGGGCGGTGTCCGGGCACGCGAAGCCGGTGGCGTGCAGGTACATGTAGGACGTCGGCGAGGACGTCGTGACGATGCCCTGCTCCTTCTGCAGGAGCACGAGGAGCACCTTCTGGCTGATGCCGCACGCGGCACCGACCTGGGCGATCATCGTCGCGGCCGACTTGGTGCCACCCGCGATGGCCGCGCACCGGCCGGAGACGGCGCCGATCGAGCTCATCTTCTGCGAGAAGTCCTTGAGGCAGGCGGGGCCGCTCGACGACTTCCGGCAGTTCGGCGCGACGCTCGTCAGGAACGACTGCACGGCGGCGGCGTTCATCGCCGAGCCGTTGTAGAAGTTCGCGTCGCTGATGATGTTGCCCGGGTCGAAGTCCGAGGCGACCGCGGCCGAGGCCGACTGGGTCGTGGTCTGCTCCGCGAGCACCGTGCCGAAGGTCAGGCCGCTCACCGCGACGGCGAAGGCCGCCACCAGGGCGAGGGAGCTCCGGAGGGAACGACGGGAGCGGGCTGCTCGGGCGGAACGGGTGGTGCGGGGGGTGCGGGGGGTGCGGGGGGTGCGCATCACGGGACCTCGGCGGTCAGGGGGTCGGACGTCGTCGACGCGGAGCCGACGGCGTAGGTCAGGGTGACGGACCAGGTGCCGCTCGACACCTTCGCCGCGGGGAACGACACCTGCGCGCAGTTCACCGACGAGGCACTCGCCTGCGCGGTGCTCGTGGCGGTGCGCGTGACGCCGTCCTTCGTCGCGGTGAAGGTGCACTTCCCGCTCGTGTCGGTCGTACCGGAGACCAAGCCACCGGCCTGGAGGGTCTTCGAGCCGGTGTCCCAGCCGGCGAACGTGACGACGGACGTGGCCGGGTACTCCGACGGGTCGGTGTCCGGCTGGTTCGTCGCGCCGCTGCCCGGGAACGCACCGGGGGTGTCGTCGTCGGAGGCGCCGACATCGTCGCCGTCACCGTCGTCGGACCCACCGTCGGTCGGCGTCGAGGCCGCGTCGGTGGGGGCCGAGGTCGCCGAGTCGTCGTCGGTCGGGGTCGCACTCGGGGTGCGCGAGACGGACGCGGACGGCGACGGGGTGGCGTCGTCGCCACCACCGGAACAACCGGCCAAGAGGAGACTGAGTGCACCGACCACCGCGAACGCAGCGATCGGCCTGGATGCGAGGAGCATGCTGACGGGCCGTCCTGTGGATGTTGACAAGGGTCCGGGTTGCAACAACGGTAACTCGAAAGTGAAGGTTGAGGGTTGGATCGGCCGGAATCACCCCCACTCGGGGTGCACGACGACCGTCGCCCAACCCCGTCCCGCGGGCCCGGTGAGTATGCTGTTCCGGTCCTGCCCCCACGAACGAAGAGACGTATGGTCGACCAAGCCCGCATGACCGCGCTCGCGAAGGAACCCCTCGTCGTGATCGGCGCTCCGACGAGCGCCTTCCGCGGGACCTTCCGTGAGCTGCGCGACGTCTTCCGGCAGCGCGAGATGCTCGGCATGCTCGTCCGACGTGACCTGAAGGCCCGGTACAAGGACTCGGCACTCGGGTTCGTGTGGACGCTCGTGCGCCCGCTGACACAGCTGCTCATCTACTACTTCGTCATCGGCAAGGTCCTCGGCGCCGCCAACGGCATCGACAACTTCGCGATCTACGTCTTCACCGGCCTGACCGCCTACACGCTCTTCAGCGAGATCGTCGCCGGGTCGACCGGCTCGATCGTCGGCAACTCCGGGCTGATCAAGAAGGTCTACGTCCCGCGCGAGGTCTTCCCGCTCGCCAGCGTGGGCGCGGCCCTGGTGAACTTCACCATCCAGTTCGCGATCCTGCTGGCCGCGACGGTCGTCATCGGCGTCTTCCCGTGGCACGAGGGTCTGGTCTACCTGATCCCCTCGCTCGCGGTGATCCTGGTCTACGGCGCCGCCATCGGCCTGGTGCTGTCCGCGCTCAACGTGTACCTGCGCGACGTGCAGTTCGTCATCGACGTCGGCCTGATGGTCCTGCTCTGGGCCTCGCCGATCGTCTACTCGTACTCGCGGGTGGTCGCCACCGTGAACGCCGACTGGCTCCTCACCCTCTACACGAACAACCCGCTGACCCTGTCGGTGCTCGGCCTGCAGAACGCGATCTGGCTGCACGACCCGGCCGACGTCACGTACCCCGACCACCTGATGCTGCGGCTGGGGATCGCGTTCGTGATCGGTCTCCTCTGCCTCATCGGTGCGCAGCGGATCTTCTCCCGCCTGCAGGGCAACTTCGCGCAGGAGCTCTAGACCATGGCCATCAGCACCCCCGTCGCCCCGACGACCGCCGGCGAGACCGCCGAGCGTCCCGACGTCATCGTCATCGACCACGTCCGCAAGCGCTTCACGGTCCGCAAGGACAACACCCTGCGCGAGCGCATCGTCACCCTCGGCCGCGCCGGGCGGAAGCACCGCCAGGACTTCTGGGCCCTCGACGACGTCACGGTGTCGATCCAGGCCGGCTCGACCGTCGGGCTCATCGGCCAGAACGGCTCCGGCAAGTCGACCCTGCTCAAGGCCATCGGCGGCATCATCCAGCCGACCTCCGGCACGGTGTCCCGCCGCGGTCGCCTCGCCGCCCTGCTCGAGCTCGGCGCGGGGTTCCACCCCGACCTGTCCGGCCGCGAGAACGTCTACCTCAACGCGAGCCTGCTCGGCCTCAGCCGCAAGCAGACCGACGAGAAGTTCGACGACATCCTGGCGTTCTCGGGCATCGGGGACTTCATCGACACCCAGGTGAAGTTCTACTCATCGGGCATGTACGTGCGGCTCGCGTTCGCCGTCGCCGTGCACACCGACCCCGACGTCCTGCTCGTCGACGAGGTGCTGGCCGTCGGTGACGAGGCCTTCCAGCGCAAGTGCCTCGACCGCATCCGCACCTTCCAGGAGGCCGGCAAGACGATCATCATCGTCACGCACTCCCTCAGCCAGGTGCAGGAGATGTGCGACCGCGTCGTCCTGCTCAACAAGGGCAAGGTGCTGCACGACGGTGACCCCGTCCAGGCCGTGAGCATGTTCCGCGAGGTGCTCGAGGAACGCCGGCAGGGCGAGCTCAGCACCGACGTCGCCGTCGGCCGGGGCAAGGTCATCGGCGCGAGCGTGCGCGTCGACGGCAAGGAGCCCCGCGCGGACGTCATGCCGGGCGACGACCTCGTCGTGGACATGGAGTTCGAGCACCTGGACGGCATCGCCGACTGGGAGGCCGCGGTCCAGATCAACAACGCCGGTGGCCAGGTCGTCTACGGCACCACCACCGGCATCATGGGCCTCGAACTGCAGCCGCTGCACGGTCGCCGGAAGCTCCGCCTGCGGATCGCCGACACCGCGTTCGGCACCGGCAAGTACTTCATCAACGTGTCGATGATGGACTCGGCCGGGCGCCACCTGCACGACATGCCGGAGTGCGACTCGTTCGAGGTCCCCGGGTTCGAGCACGCCGTGGGCACGGTCTACGCCGAACCCTCGATCGAGGAGCTCGACTGACCCCGGACGACGGCGACACCGGGACCCGCGCCGACGGCATGCCCCGTGGTGACTCCGCGCCCCGGACCGACGGCACGCTCCGCACCGCGGTCGTCGTCGTCAACTGGAACCGCGCCGACCTGACCACCGCGGCCGTCCGCGCCGTGCTCGACGAGGGCACGGCCGACGACGTCATCGTCGTCGACAACGGGTCGTCCGACGACTCCGTCGCGGTGCTCCGCCGTGCCCTGCCGGACGCCACCGTCATCGCACGCGACGACAACGGCGGCTTCGCGGCCGGTGCCAACACCGGCATCCGGCACACGGACGCCGACGTCGTCGTGCTCCTGAACAACGACGCCGTGCCCGCACCGGGCTTCGTCGCGGCGCTCCGCGACCACCTGGCGCACGCCGGGCCCGAGGTCGCCGCCGTGACGGGCCGGATCGTGCTCGCCGGACGCTGGACGGGCCTCCCGGCCGGGGTGGAGCCCGCCCCCGGCCAGCGCGTGCTGCGCGACCACGACGGCCGTCGCTGGACGCCGTCGGCGGACGGCGAGGTCCGGCTCAACTCGACCGGCGTCCGTGTCGACCGCGACGGCAACGGGATGGACCGCGACTGGTTCGCGCCCGTCGACCGGGTCGCCGACGTCGACGTCTTCGGGTTCTCCGGCGGCGCGTCCGCGCTCCGCCGATCGGCGCTGGACGACGTCGGCCTGCTCGACGAGTCCCTGTTCATGTACTACGAGGACACCGAGCTCGCCTGGCGGCTGCGCCGCCGCGGATGGCGCGTCGAGCACGCGGCGGACGCGGTCGTCGAGCACGACCACTCGGCGTCGTCCGGCGTGCAGAGCGACCTGTTCGTCTTCCGGAACGCGCGCAACCGCATCGTCGTCGCGCTCTGGCACGCCCCGTGGCCGACCGTCGTGCGGGCGAGCGTCCGCACCCTGGTGCGCGGCCTGCGCGGGCTGGCCTCCGGTCGCACCCGCCGGGAGGCGCGGCTCGTCCTGACGGCGTTCGCGGACGTCGCGGGGACCCTGCCGGTCCACCTCGCGCGCCGGCTGCGCGAGACCCGGCGCGCGTCCGTCCCGCGCCGCAGCGTGGACCCGGGCGCATGAGTGCAGCGGGCTATCCTGGACACTCCCCCGTCGACGGCCCCGGCCACGACGTCCCCGCCCGGAAGGAACCACGCGTGCCGCAGCTCACCGTCCTCGTCGACGGGACCGCGGTACCGCAGGCGCTCGGCGGCGTCGGACGCTACGTCGAGGGGGTCGTGTCGCACCTGACCGACCCGTCGCTCGACGTCCACCTGGTCGTCCGCCCCGTGCACGCTCCGCACTTCGCCGCCGTCGCGCCGCACGCGACCGTGCACACCGCGCCGGGCTGGACCGACTCGGTGCCGCTGCGGTTCCTGTGGGAGCAGACCGGGCTGCCGGCGCTCGGCCGTCGGCTCGGGGCGCAGGTGCTGCACTCCCCGCACTACACGTTCCCGTTCGGCTGGCGCGGCGGGTCCGTCGTCACGCTGCACGACGCCACGTTCTTCTCGAACCCCGAGTGGCACTCGCGCCTGAAGCGCACCTTCTTCACCTGGTGGAGCCGCCGGTCCCTGCGCACCCGACCCGTCGTCATCGTGCCGAGCGCCGCGACCGCGACCGAGGCCGCCCGGGTCGTGCGGGGCATCCGCGCTGACGTCCGGGTCGCACCGCTCGGCGTCGACCGCACGGTGTTCCACGAGCCCGACGTCGCCGCGGTCGAGGACGCCCGGATCGCCGCCACCCTGCCCGAGGGCGCCCCGTGGATCGCGTTCCTCGGCACCATCGAACCGCGGAAGAACGTCACGGCGCTGCTCGACGCGTACGCCTCGGTGCGCGCCGCGCGTGCGGTTGCCGGGTCGGACGGTCACCCGGGTGCGGAGACCCCGTGGCTCGTGCTGTCCGGGGCCCGCGGCTGGGACGAGTCGGCCGTCGCGCGGCTCGACGCCCTGCAGCCCACCGACCACGTCATCGAGGCCGGCTACCTGCCGCTCGAGGACCTCGCCGGGTTCCTCGGCGGTGCCGAGTTCGTCGTCTACCCGTCCCTCGGCGAGGGCTTCGGGCTGCCCGTGGTCGAGGCCATGGCCTCCGGCGCGTGCGTCCTGACCACCCGGCGGCTGTCGCTGCCCGAGGTCGGCGGTGACGCGGCCGTCTACAGCGAGCCCGACGCGACCGCGCTGGCGTCCGCGATGACGGCACTGCTGGACGATCCCGCGCTCGTGGCCTCGCACCGTGCGGCGGCGCTGACGCGGGCCTCCGCGTTCACCTGGGACGCCACCGCCGCCGTGCACGTCGAGGCCTACGAGTCCGTCGCCGGAGGTGCCCGGTGATCCGGGTCGCGGTGCTGACGGTCACCTACAACACCGGCGAGACCATCCGGCCGTTCCTGGCGAGCGTCGCCGGTGCCTCGAAGGACCCGGTCGCCGTCATCATCGCGGACAACGGTTCGGCCGACATCGACGCACTCCGGGCGATCGGTGAGTCCTACGGCGCCGTCGTGGTGTCCTCCGGCGGCAACCGCGGCTACGGCGGTGGGATCGACGCGGCCCTGAGCGCCCTCGACGACGTGCTGCCGGACGTCCGCCCGGAGTTCCTGCTCGTCACGAACCCCGACGTCGTGCTCGGTGAGGGCTCGATCGACGAACTCGTGGCCGCCGCGGACCGGTTGCCGTCCGGTGGGTCGTTCGGGCCCCGGATCCTCGACGACCAGGGCGAGACCTACCCGTCCGCCCGGCAGCTCCCCTCGCTCCGGACCGGCCTCGGCCACGCGGCGTTCTCGCGGTTCTGGCCGGCGAACCCGTGGAGCCAGCGGTACTGGTCCACCACGAAGGTCGTCGAGCGCGAGGCCGGCTGGCTCTCCGGCGCGTGCTTCCTCATCCGGACGTCGCTCTTCCGCGAACTCGACGGGTTCGACGAGTCGTACTTCATGTACTTCGAGGACGTCGACCTCGGGCAGCGCGTCGGTCGGTCGGGTCGGGCGAACGTGTACGTCCCCTCGGCGGTCGTCACCCACACCGGAGCCCACTCGACGTCGTCCAACCGGCGCCGGATGGAGATCGAGCACCACCGGAGCGCCTACCGGTTCCTGTCGCGGAAGTACCGGGCGTGGTGGCTCTGGCCCCTGCGCGTCGTGCTGCACGCGGGCCTCTCGCTCCGCGCACGCTGGGTCACGCGGAAGTAGCTCCCGCTCGCGGGAACCAGGTTCCGGACACAGCACCACGGATCTTCACGGTGCGGTGTCCGAAACCTGGTTCCGGCGGCGTCGGCGCGTGCGCTCGGCGCGGGCCGCCGCCAGCAGCACGGCAGCGCGGGCGTCGAAGGAGTGCTCGGCGGCGATGCGCTCGGCCACGGCGGCCCGCTCGGCAGCCGACGGCCACGCGTGCGCCTGTTCGAGCAGGTCGGCCAGCCCGTCACGGGAGCCCGCGACCGCGAGCGTTGGGACGTCCAGCACGTCGGACAGCCCGGCCACCGGGTCGGTCACGACGACTCCCCCGGACGCCAGCACGTCGAACACCCGGTTCGACACGAAGCCCCCGGCGGCCATGTCGGGCCAGTGGTCGTTGAGCACCACACGCGCCGAGGCGTAGGCCGCCGCGACCTCGGCCCGGGTCAGCGAAGGTTCGCCGAGCGACTCCGCGGGGACGACCTCGTCCCAGCCCGGACCGTGCACGCGCAGATCGGCACCGAGCGCGACCGCGTCGGACACGATGGGTCGCGCGGCACCGCGAGTCGAGCCGACGAACACCACGCGGTCGGCATCGGGGCTCGTCGCCGTGCGCGCGCCCGGGCGGAACACCGCCGGCTCGGTCGCCTGCAGCAGGGTCCGGACCGGCACGCCCGCACGCGCAGCGGCTGCGGCTGCCCACACCGGTCCGGCCGCGAAGGCCGCGTCGAACGACCGCAGTTCGGTGTCGGCGACGTCGTCGGGGTGGCTGATCACCCAGAGCAGGTTCACCGACGCCGGGTTCGGCGGCACCCGGTCGAGGCCCCGGATCACCAGCGTGACGTCGTCCGAGGCATCGTCGTCCCGCACGTGGGCGTCGCGTCGGTCGACGCGGACGCGCTGCCCCAGCCGCTCGAGTGCCCCGGCGAGCTCGGCGGCGAAGTGCACGTCGCCCCAGCCGTCGCCCTCCGGCCCGGCGGGCGCAGCGATCTTGAGCGACCAGACGAGGTGTTCGGCGTCACCGCCGGTCACCCGCGCGGCCGGGGCCACCGGCCGGGCACCCCAGGGCGGCAGCGGCGGTCCGGCGACGACACCGTCACCGTCGGACGCGCGGTCGCGCCAGGTGGCGAACGCGTCGACGGTCGCGGCGTCGACCGTGCGGCCGGCCTCGACCGAGCGGGTCGCCTCGCCGACGACGCGCACCGGTCCGCCGTGGGCATCGGCGACTGCGCGGCTCCAGGCCGTCAGGGTCATGCGTTCGTCCGGGAGGCACGGTGCCGGCACCAGCGCCGCCCCCGGCACCGAGAGCACCGGCTGGTCCGCCGCGAAGACGGTGTCGACGCTGGTCACGGTGTCGGCGCGGTCGTCCGACCACGGCAGGGCGCCGGGGCGCAGCAGCCGGGCACCGGAGCGGAGCGTGCCGTCCGGCATCCGGACCCGGGCCTGCGCGACCGAGCCCGCCGCTGCGAGGGCATGCAGCGCCGGCACGTCGACCGACACCGAGGTGTCGACCACCACGAGCGTCCGGCCCACACCAGCTGCGACACCGGCGTTGATCGCCGAGCCGAGGCCGTCGACGGGTTCCGGTCGGACCCACGGCAGGCGACGGCCGAACGGGTCGACCGGCGAGGCATCCGCGACGTAGCTCACGGCGCGGACGTCGACCCCGCGGCCGAAGGCGTCACGGGCGACCGACAGGAGTCGGGCGACCTCGGCGTGCCGGTCCGAACGGGTCGTGACGAGCACCGTGACGTCGTGGTCAAGCCACGGCAGCGGGTCCGGGAACCCGGTCACGGGAACGACGGACGCCGCCGTCGCGGACGCGGGACGGGCCTCCTGGCCGGGGTGGCCGGAGGCCGTCGCATCCGGACGGCGGCGTCGACCGAACCAACCGGGGGTGGGGGTCACGTGCGGAGCTAGACGCCGAGGAGTCGCTGCAGGTAGACGCCGTAGCCGCCCTTGACCAGCGGCGCGGCGAGCTCGGCGAGCTGCGCGTCGTCGATCCAGCCGTTCCGCCAGGCGATCTCCTCGATGCAGCCGATCTTGAAGCCCTGACGGTCCTCGATGACCTTCACGTACTCCGACGCCTGCATCATCGACTCGAACGTGCCGGTGTCGAGCCACGCGGTGCCGCGGTCGAGGACCTGGACGCCGAGCTCGCCGGCCTCGAGGTAGCGCTCGTTGACCGTGGAGATCTCGAGCTCGCCACGGGCGCTCGGCTCGATCGTCTTCGCGATCTCGATGACCTTGTTGTCGTAGAAGTACAGGCCGGGGACGGCGTAGTTCGACTTCGGCTCGGCCGGCTTCTCCTCGATGGAGACGGCGGTGAAGTCGTCGTCGAACTCCACGACGCCGTACGCCTTCGGGTCGGCCACGTGGTACGCGAAGATCGTCGCACCCTGGACGTCGGTGTTCTTCCGGAGGTTCGTGCCGAGGCCGGTGCCGTGGAAGATGTTGTCGCCGAGGACGAGGGCGACGCTGTCGTCGCCGATGAACTCCTCGCCGATGACGAAGGCCTGCGCCAGACCGTCCGGGGACGGCTGCACGGCGTACTGGATCTCCATGCCGAGCGCCGAGCCGTCACCGAGCAGGGCCCGGAACTGGTCGTTGTACTCCGGCGTCGTGATGACGAGGACCTCGCGGACGCCCGCCATCATCAGGGTCGACAGGGGGTAGTAGACCATCGGCTTGTCGTAGATCGGCATGAGCTGCTTGCTGATGCCCTTGGTGATCGGCCAGAGGCGCGTGCCGGAACCGCCGGCGAGGATGATGCCCTTCATCGGTGTCCCGTCCCTTACTTCTTCGTCCGGAGCGACTCGGTGTACGCGACGCACTCCTCGTACGTCGGCAGCAGGCCCTGTGCCGCGGCTTCCTCGAGGGTGGGGGCGCTGGTGTCCTTCTCGGAGAGCACCAGCTCGCCGAGGCCCTCGGGCAGGTCGAGCCCGACCGTCGGGTCGAGGATCGTGATCCCCTTCTCGCGCTCGGGGTTGTAGTGCGCGCTGACCAGGTAGTTCACGGTCGACTGGTCCTCGAGCGCGACGATCGCGTGGCCGAGCCCCTCGGACAGGTAGACGGCCTTGCGGTCGACGTCGTCGATCCGGACGGAGTCCCACTGGCCGAACGTCGGGGACCCGACGCGGATGTCGACGATGTAGTCGATGAACGCCCCGCGCACGGCGGTGACGTACTTGGCCTGGCTCGGTGCCACGAGGGCGTAGTGGATCCCGCGGGCGACACCGGCCGCGGAGATCGACATGTTCACCTGGCGGAGGTCGAGCGGGTGACCGACGGTCTCCTCGACCACGTCGGCGCGGTACGCCTCGAGGAATGCTCCTCGTGCGTCGCCGTGCTGGACGGGCGTGAACTCCCACGCGCCAGGGATCTTCAGTTCGCGGATCTGCACCGGGGAAGCCTAGCAAGCCGTGAGTTCGCATAGGCTGTCCTGGTTCTGTGCCCCGCGCCCCGCGCGCTGCGACTCCCGAAACGAGACCAAGCGAGCCCGTGAAGCTATTCGTCCAGATCCCCTGCCTCAACGAGGAGAACACCCTCGCCAGCGTCATCGACTCCATCCCGCGGGAGATCGACGGCATCGACGAGATCGAGATCCTGGTGATCAACGACGGCAGCACCGACCGCACCGTCGAGGTCGCCAAGGAGCACGGCGTCAAGCACTTCGTGCACCACACGACGAACATGGGCCTCGCCCGCTCGTTCCGTGACGGCGTCGACTACGCGCTGCTGCACGGTGCGGACATCGTCGTGAACACCGACGGGGACAACCAGTACCCGCAGGCACAGATCGCCGAGCTCGTGCAGCCGATCCTCCGGAAGGAAGCCGAGATCGTCATCGGCGACCGGCAGACGCGCACCATCGAGCACTTCTCCGGCTTCAAGAAGGTCATGCAGCGCTTCGGCTCGTGGGTCGCCAGCCGCGCTGCCGGGCTCGACCTGCCCGACGCGGCCAGCGGGTTCCGCGCGTACTCGAAGTACTCGCTCATCCGCCTGAACATCGTGACGCGCTTCAGCTACTGCATGGAGACCATCGTGCAGGCCGGCTACAAGCGCCTGGCGATCGCGTCGGTGCCGATCACGACGAACCCGAAGACCCGCGAGTCGCGGCTCTTCAACAACATCTTCCAGCACATGTTCGAGTCCGGCTCGGCGATCGCCCGCGTCTACCTGATGTACCGGCCGATGGCCCTGTTCCTCTGGGTCGCCGCGGTGCTCGGTGCGCTCGGACTCTGGCCGCTCATCCGCTACCTGGTGCTCCTGGCGATGCAGACCGGCGGCAACCACCTGCAGTCGATCATCCTCGGTGTCGTCCTGCTCATCACGGCGCTCCTCTCCATAGTCATCGGCGTCGTGGCCGACCTCACCCGCCTCAACCGCACGCTGGCCGAGGAGCAGCTCGACCTGCAGAAACTGCAGCGGTATGGCGACTGAGACGGCCCCGGCCGTGTCGCGCTCCGACGTCCGACCCACGGTCGGGCGGCGCGAGCGCATCCTCGTGATCGCATTGACGGTGGCCTTCGCCGCCGTCCTCGCGGTCTGGGCCGTCGTCACCACGACGTACAAGGCCCCGGACGAGCCGACCCACGTCGACGCCGTGCTGCACCTGGCGATCGGTGACGGCTGGCCAGCGCCCGGCGCGATGCACTACCTCAACGCGGTGCACGACACCCAGATCAGCAACATGCGGCAGTCGACCGACGTGAACCAGACGTGGGGCGAGCTGCTCCGCGAGTTCCCGGGCGTGCACCCGACGAGCATCGACCAGATGTCGCAGCATCCCGCCACGTACTACGCCCTGGCCGCCGGGGTCCTGCAGCTGGTGCACTTCGAGGACCTCCGCTGGGACCTCGCCGTCATGGTGCTGCGACTGTTCGACGCCCTGCTCGTCCTGCCGCTGCCGTTCCTGGCGTGGGCGACCGTGCGTCGGCTGACGCGGTCACCACGGGCCGCCCTGGTCGGCGGTGCCGCGGTGTTCGCCCTGCCCGAGGTCGCCTCGATCGGCACCTCGGTCACGAACGACGCGCTCATGCTGCCCTTGGCCGGGGCGCTCGTGTACTTCGTGGTGCGACTGCTCACCGGCGACCTGCGGGTCCGCACGACCATCTGGATCGGGCTGCTGCTCGGCGCGATGCTGCTCGTCAAGGGCACCGCGCTCCCCGCGATCCCGTTCGTGGGCATCGCCGTGATGGCCGCCGGCTGCACCCGGGCGACCGTCTGGCGGAACGCGCTCCGGACGCTGTGGACCCTGGGGCTCGCCGCCGTCGTCGGCGGCTGGTGGTGGCTCCGGAACATCCTCGTGTACCGCGACATCCAGCCGGACGGCATGGCCGGCGCACGTCCGCCGATGCCGTTCCCGGCCGGCACCGCGGCCAGCCCCGAGGTGTTCCTCCGCGACTACTGGAACGGCGTCACCCGGACCTTCTGGGGCAGCGTCGGTGGTCTCACCCAGTTCCAGCTCGCCCAGGTCCTGATCGACGGGCTGACCATCGCGTCGCTCGTCGGCATCGTCGTCTGGGGCTTCCGCCGCGGTCCGTCGCTCCGCCCGGCGATCGTGCTGGCGTCGTTCCCCGTGATCCTCATCGCCCTGCACCTGCAGAGCGGGTGGGGCGGGTACGTCCGGAGCACCATCGTCGCCGGCACCCAGGGGCGCTACTACTACCCGACGCTCATCGCCCTGATCGCCCTGAGCGCCCTCGCCTGGCGCCGGGTCACCGTGACGGCAGCCGGCACCACCCGGCTCGCCGTCGGGATGTCGATCGCGGCGATGGCCATCGCGCTGTACGGCGTCGTCTACGCGCTGCGGGCCTTCGGGCGCGACGCCGCCTTCTGGGTCGACGAGTTCGCGGTCGGCCGGTTCGACCGCTACGGCATGGTCCCCGCCGGCACGAACTTCACCCTCGTCGCCGTCGCCGCGGTCGCACTGACCGTCACCGCCGTGCTGCTCGTCCGGTTCATGCGCCGTCCGGAGGTGCCCGCGTGAGCGCCCCGCGACCGCTCGTCGGCCGGCACGAGTGGGTCCTGCTCGGCACCGTGACGCTGGCCTGGCTCGCGTTCCTGCTGACCTTCGCCCTGGTCACCCCGGCCTTCGGGACACCCGACGAGCCCGCGCACGTCGACGCCGCGTTCCGCCTCGCGCTCGGACTCGGCTGGCCGCACGGCGGCGAGATGCACTACCTCGCCGCCGTGCGCCAGATCGTCGAGCACCCGGCGCCGGCCGTCGACCGCCCCACGGTCGACGCGCTGCTGGCGGCCGTGCCCGGGGACTCCCCCGCGATCGACCCGATGTCCCAGAACCCGCCGACGTACTGGTTGGTGGCCGCCGGGATCCTGCGCGTCATCCGGTTCGGCTCCCACGACTGGGCGACGTCGGTGCTCGTGCTCCGCGTGTTCGACGTGCTGCTCGTCACCGCGCTGCCGGTCCTGGTCTGGGCGACGGTCCGTCGGGTGACCCGCTCGCCCCGCACGGCACTCGTCGCCCCGGTCCTGCTCTTCGCCGTCCCGCAGCTGGCGCAGGTCACCTCCGGCGTCACGGTGTGGGCACCGGTCGTCCTGCTCGGCGCCGTGCTCGTCTGGCTGAGCGCACGCGTGCTGACCGGCGACCGTTCGTGGTGGACCACCGCCGGGCTCGCCGTCGCCGTCACCGGACTGGCGGCCCTGAGCGCGCTGGGGCTCCTGGCGATCCCGTTCGTCGTCCTCGTGTCCGCCCTGGCACCGGGCCGGACGTGGGGCCGCCGGGGCCTGCACGCCGGCGTGGTCGTCCTCGCTGCCGTCGCCGTGTCCGGCTGGTGGTGGGTGCGGACGCTGCTCGTGAGCGGGACGCTCCTGCCCGACGCCCTGCGCGCCGTCACGACCGTGCAGCCGTACCCGGCGGGCGGTGCGAACCCCGGGGCGTTCGCCGGGCGCCAGTGGGACGGACTGACCGCCTCGTTCTTCGGCGCACTCGGTGCGAACCAGTGGCCGTTGCCGGCGATGGTCATCGACACGCTCGCCGTCGTCGGACTGGCCGTCATCGCGTGGTCGTACGCCCGCCGGGCTCCGGGTCGCCGGGTGACCACGATCCTGCTCGTCTGGCCGACGGTCGTCCTCGTCGCCACCCTCGCCTACAACTGGCGGAACTACCTCGGCACGCACCAGGGCAACGGGCTGCAGGGCCGGTTCCTGTTCGTCGCGGTCGTCGCGCTCGTGCTCGCACAGGCGGTCGCGTGGCACGCCCTCGTCGTCCGTCCGGAGCTCCGCCGACGCCTGGCCCGGCTGGCGGTCGTCGGTTCGCTCGCGATCGGCGCGTACGGCATCGGCCTGACCTACCGCGGCGGGTGGGAGAACACGCAGTTCCGCATCACGCCCGGCGGCATCTCCGCGATGGCCGGCGGCGCGGTCACCGGGCCGTTCGCGATCCTGCTGGTCGCCATCGTGTTCGCGGCCGCCGCCGTCGCGACCGTCGTCCTGGTGTGGCGCACCGTCGCCGAGCCGGGAGCACCCGCCACCACCGCCGAGCCCGCCGACGCCGACGCCGCCGAGCCCGCCGACCCCACCAGCGGCCCGCTAGAATCGCCGCCGACCCACGAACCGACCGTCAGGAAAGAGAACTCGTGAAGATCCTCGTCACCGGAGGAGCCGGCTTCATCGGCTCGAACTTCGTCCGCCGCACGCTGGAGGACGCGTACCCCGGCCTCGAGGGCGCCGAGGTCGTCGTCTACGACGCACTGACCTACTCCGGCAACGAAGCGAACCTCGCCCCGGTCGCCGACTCCCCCCGCTACACCTTCGTGCACGGCGACATCCGCGACGCCGCGAAGCTCGACGAGGTCGTCCCGACCGTCGACGCCATCGTGCACTTCGCCGCCGAGTCCCACGTCGACCGCTCGGTCCGTGACTCCGGCATCTTCGTCGAGACCAACGTCGTGGGCACCCAGCGTCTGCTCGACGCCGCCCTCCGCCACGGCACCGAGCGCTTCGTGCACGTCTCCACCGACGAGGTCTACGGCTCCATCAGCGAGGGCTCGTGGGACGAGGAGCGCCCGCTCGAGCCGAACTCGCCGTACTCGGCGTCGAAGGCCGGCAGCGACCTGCTCGCCCGCAGCTACCACCGCACGCACGGGCTGAACCTCTCGATCACGCGCTGCTCGAACAACTACGGGCCGTACCACTTCCCCGAGAAGGTCATCCCGCTCTTCGTCACCAACCTCATCGACGACGTGCACGTGCCGCTGTACGGCGAGGGCAACAACATCCGCGACTGGCTGCACGTCGACGACCACACCCGTGGCATCGCGATGGTCCTGACCCGTGGCCGCGCCGGCGAGATCTACAACATCGGCGGCGGCACCGAGCTGACCAACAAGGAGCTCACGCAGCTGCTGCTCGACGCGACCGGCAAGGACTGGTCGTACGTCGACCGCGTCGCCGACCGTCTCGGCCACGACCTGCGCTACTCGGTCGACATCTCGAAGATCCAGGCCGAGCTCGGCTACGAGCCACTCGTGCCGTTCGAGCAGGGTCTGGCCGACGTCGTGCAGTGGTACCGCGACAACCGCGCCTGGTGGGAGCCGCTCAAGCAGCGTGCGGCCCTGAGCTGAACCGGCACACCGTGACCAGGTACCTCATCACCGGCGCCGCCGGCATGCTCGGCCAGGACCTCCAGGCCGCACTCGCCGGCCGCGACGTCACCGCGCTGTCGCGGGCGGACCTCGACATCACCGACCCGGCCGCGGTGGACGCCGCCGTCGCCGGGCACGACGTCGTGATCAACTCCGCCGCCTACACGAAGGTCGACGACGCGGAAGACCACGAGGACGACGCCCACGCGGTCAACGCGACGGGGCCGAAGCTCCTGGCCGAGGCCGCGGTCCGCCACGGCGCGAAGCTCGTCACCGTGTCGACCGACTACGTCTTCGACGGCAACGGCACCGCGCCCTACGCCGAGGACGCCCCGACCGACCCGATCAACGCCTACGGCCGCACCAAGGCCGCCGGCGAAGCGTTCGTGCGCGCGATCGCCCCGGACACCTCGTACGTCGTCCGCACCGCGTGGATCTACGGCGCGCACGGGCCGAACTTCGCCGCGACGATGCTCCGGCTCGCGGGATCGCACGACACCGTCAGCGTCGTCACCGACCAGGTCGGCCAGCCGACGTGGACGGGCGACCTCGCCGCGCGGATCGTCGAGCTCGTCGACGGGGACGCCCCCGCGGGCATCTACCACGGGACGAACGCCGGCCAGGGTTCCTGGTTCGACTTCACGCAGGCCATCTACCGCGAACTCGGGCTCGACCCGGAGCGCGTGCTGCCCACCGACAGCGCCGCCTTCGTCCGGCCGGCGCCGCGCCCGGCGTACAGCGTGCTCGGCCACGACGGCTGGTCGCGTGCCGGACTCGCGCCGATGCGCGACTGGCGGGACGCGTTGCACGCTGCGGTCGCGGCGGGTGCGCTGACCGCGTAGGCACGGCTCTCGACCGGGAGGCGCGGGTCGGGTTCCGCACACCGCGGACCCGACCCGCGCCTCCTGTCCGACCACCGACCGCGCCCAGGGGGCACCGGGACCACCCTGGTAGTGTCGGGCAGCCGAGCGCGGGGCCGGCCCTCGGCCCCCTGACCACGGGTCCACGAACCACGACGAGGAGCACAGCACCATGACCACCCTCCACGTCATCGTCGACCAGATCGTCGCGCCCGTGCCGGGCGGCATCGGGCGCTACGCCGAGGAGCTCGCGCGACACCTCGTCGAGCACGCGCCGAGCGGCTGCGAGGTCGCGGGTGTGGTCTCCGCCGTCGGGTCCGACGAGATGGCGCACCTGCGCACGCTCCTGCCCGGACTGTCCGACCTGCAGCGACTGCCGCTGCCACGTCGTGAGCTGTCGCTCGCCTGGCAGGGCGGGTTCGTGGGCGGCATCGCGAAGGGCATGGTGCACGCGCCGAGCGTGCTCGCACCACTGGTCAAGCACGACCGTTTCCAGGACCCGGGCCGGCAGACCGTGGTGACCGTGCACGACGTGGTGCCGTGGACCAACCCCGAGACCCTCACGCCGCGCGGCGTCCACTTCCACAAGGCGATGGTGAAGCGGGCGTGGAAGCACGCCGACGCCGTCGTGGTGCCGACCCACGCCGTGGCGGGCGCGCTGAACGAGATCCACCGGTTCGACGACCGGCTCCGCGTGATCGGCGGCGCCCCGAGCGGACGCCTCCGCCTGCCCGTCGACGCCGACCTGCGCGCCGAGCGCCTCGGCCTGCCGGACCGCTACGTGCTCGCGGTCGGCACGCTCGAGCCGCGCAAGGCCCTCGCGTCCCTGATCGAGGCGATGGCCCACCCGGACGCCCCCAGCGACGTGCCCCTCGTCATCTCCGGTCCGGACGGCTGGGGCGACGTCGACGTGTACGGCACCGCGGAGCGCGCGGGACTGTCGCGCGACCGGGTGAAGGTCCTCGGCCGCATCGACGACGCGGACCTCGCGGTGGTCTACGACCGTGCGACGGTGTTCGTGTTCCCCAGCCTCGCCGAGGGCTTCGGCCTGCCCGTGATCGAAGCGATGAGCTTCGGCACCCCGGTGATCCACTCCGACGACCCCGCCGTGGCGGAGGTCGCGTCGGACGCCGGCGTCACCGTCGCCCGGTCACCGCGGGAGTCCTACCCCGCACGGCTCGCACAGGCCGTCTACCAGGTCGTGAACGACCCGCAGCTGTCCAGCCGGCTGGCCGTGGCGGGGCCGGACCGCGCACGCATGTACGACTGGTCCGACTCCGCCGCGGAGACCTGGCAGCTGCACGCCGACCTCTGACGGTCGGAGCGCGTCAGCCCTTGTACGTGTAGGTGCTGACCCAGTCGATGTACAGGTGCCCCGCGTCGCCCCAGTCGCCCACCTGGAACATGTAGCGGTGCGCGGTCTTCGGCACGTCGTAGGTGATCGTCTTGATCACCTTGCCGTCGAGGCGGTAGCGCACGGACTTCCCGGGGATCCACTCGATCGAGTACGTGTGCCACGAGCGCCACGAGACGCCGGTGCTCAGGCTCGTCGCGTTGGCCTCCTGGCCCGCGATCATCGAGTGGTGGTGCAGCATCGGCTGCTGGTCGAAGTTGGCCTCGGGGTAGTCGATCTCCCCGTCGGCCCAGCGGTCGGACGACGGCCAGAGCATGAAGGCCGCGCCGTTGCCGGCACCGCCCGTGGCCTTGGCGCGGACGATGAACTTGCCGCCCTTGTGGCCCCAGGCTCCCGTCGGCGTGCCGAAGGTGCCGGCGGCGCCGTGCTTGCCGTCGAGCTTGACGTCCATGTACCCGTTGTGCGAGCTGATCTGCGAACCCGAGTAGTACATGCCGCCGGTCCCGTCCGGGTACGGCTGCCACGAGTTGGCGTACTTCTTGGCGAAGGCGCCCTTCGCACTGGCCGCGGTGCTGAACTGCTCGCGGAAGGTCTGCTTGAAGTTCCCGACGTCGCCGAGCGGTGCCGAGCTGGCGGTCGCTGCGGTCCCCTGACCGAGCGGTCCGGCGACGAGTGCTGCTCCGAGGAGCACGACGGCGAGTGCGGCCCTCCTGGTGGTGCGCTTCTGCATGAGGTCGGTCACTCCCTGACGTGACTGTTCGCACCCGTTCCCGTGGGTGCCGGGCCATCGGATCTCGACTGCCCGGCGTTCACGGTAGTTGCTGTCCACAATCTGCGCCTGGGGGTTGACACTTCAGCGCACCCCCAGTACACGGGGCTTGCGCGAGGATCAGCCGTCGGGCAAGAAGTCCTGGTCAGTGCGCGTGGCGTGGCGTCGGCATCGGTCGGATCAGCTGCGCGCCGACGTCGGGTGGTGGGGTCAGGGCCGTGCGCGACGGCGTCGAGCGACGACGGCGACCACGACGGCGGCCACCACGGCGAGGACGGCGACGACCGCTGCGGCCTCGGCGACGTGGAGCGCCGCGAACCACGCATCGAACTGCGACTTCGTCGCCACGACGTCCGGGCCCGCGCCGCGGAACCACCCCGCCACGGGGTTCACCGGACCGGCCGCGCCCGCAGCGACCACGCAGACCACCGCGGCGACCACGGCGACCGCGGAGAGGACGAGGACGAGGACGGCATGGCGCATCCCGCTACCGTAGCGCGGCTCGGACCCCGCAGCGGCGGCCTCAGAGCGAGTCGCGGAGGCGCGCCGCCTTCTCCTCGACCAGGCGCTCGAGCCCGTCGGCGTACTCGGTCAGGCGAGCGGCGACGGCCGGCTCCGAGGAACCGATGATGCGCGCGGCCAGCAGACCGGCGTTGGCAGCACCGTTGATCGCCATCGTCGCGACCGGGATCCCCGCCGGCATCTGCACGATCGAGAGCAGCGAGTCGAGGCCGTCGAGACGCGCGAGCTGCACCGGGACACCGATCACCGGGAGCGTCGTCATCGAGGCCACCATGCCCGGCAGGTGTGCCGCTCCGCCGGCCCCGGCGATGACGACCCGGATGCCACGAGCTGCGGCGCCGCGGGCGAAACGGGTCATCTTGTCCGGCGTGCGGTGCGCCGACACGACGTCCGCCTCGAACGGGATGCCGAGTTCGGTGAGGATGTCCGCCGCGGCCCGCATGGTCGGCCAGTCGGAGTCCGACCCCATGATGATCGAGACGAGCGGCTGTGCGGGTGCGGCGGTGTCGGTCACGCGACGAGCCTAGCCGAGCAGCACGCGTCGCCAGGTGTCGCCGTCTCGGCCGATCGTGCGGTCCTCGGCGACCCAGCGGGCCGCCCCCTCGTCCGCCCGGCCACGGTCGACGGCGGTCCGGACGGCGTCCCGCCACGCATGGACGTCGTCCGGCACGGCCACGGCCCCGTGGGCCCGTGCGACGGCGTAGGAGGGACGGTCGGACACCACGGCGGGCAGCCCGAGCGCGGTGTACTCGAGGAACTTCAGGTCGCTCTTCGCGCGGTTGAACTCCTCGTCACGGAGCGGTGCGACGCCCGCCCGCCAGCGCTCCCGGTGCGCCACGAGCCATCGGGAGAACGCCGGATAGTGCCCGTCAGGGACCTCGACCCGGCGGAACCAGTCGGCACCGCCCTCGTCGGTCACCCCGATGACCTCGAGCCGGATCGGGGTGCCGTCGGCGGTGGTGAGGTCGGCGAAGACGTCACGCAGGAGCTCGAGGTCCGCGGCGTGGGTGAGCGTGCCCATGTACAGCACGCGGTGCTCCCCCGCGGGCCGTTCGTCGTCGTCCGCGGTGGGGCCGGCAGTCCAGATCGTCGGGTCGAGGGCGTTCGGCACGACGACGACGTCCCGCGCCACCGGACGGACCACGTCGGCGAGTTCGGGCGTGCTCACGACGACGGTGTCGGCACCGCGCACCAGGGCGTCGATCGAGGCGAGCCGGTCGGGGTCGTACTCGGCGCGGGCCAAGCGGGCGCGTCCGGACTCGGTGAAGAAGTCGTCGTCGACCTCGGCCACGACGCGGATGCCCCGGGAGGCGGCTGCTGCCAGGAAGGGCTGCACGTCGGCACGGGGAAGGATGTCCCGCTGCACCAGGAGTGCGGCGTAGGGCGCCTGGTCGGAGCCGTCGACGAACGCCGCCGGATCCACCTGGCGTACCTCGGCGGTGCCGCTCGCAGCCAGGTGCTCGGTGCGGCGGACGACACGGACGTGTGCCGAGGCCGGGTGGGCGCCGCCACCGCCCGCGACGACGTACCCGAGGACGGGCAGGGGCGCCGGCTGTGGCGGGGCACCCGCGACGGCGCGGCGCAGGCGTCCGGCGGCCCGGCGGACGAGATCACGCTGCATGCGCCCATCCTCTCGCACGCCGCGCACCGTGCGACGGACGCCGCACGGAGAACGCCGCGCGGCGGACGCCCCCTCAGCGCACGGTCACCGTCCGGCACGGCGACGCCCTGCGGTCCGCTCCGCTCCCGGTGTTGTGGACGATCGCGCAGACGGTGTGCTTGCCGGCCGCAGCCCGGACGGTGCCCGCGAAGCCGTGCGAGCCACCGGAGCCCCAGGTCGCGTCCACGTCGGCGCGCTTCCGACCGGCGTCCAGCGACGTCACCCGCTTGCCGTCGACGGTGATCGCCACCCGGCTCACCGAGGCCACCGCGTCGCCGTCGAACGCCCAGCCACGCACCGCGATGCCCCGGGTCGCGGCCTTGGCGGACTCCAGTTCGGCGTACGGGTCGTGCCGGTAGGCGCGGACGGTCGAGCAGCCGAGCGGGGTGTCCGACCCCGCGCCGATGTTCACCGCGGTGACGCAGACGCGGCGAGCGCCGGCCGCGGTGGGCACCACGACGTCGAAGCCGTGGGTCGCGCCGACCCCGAAGCGCGCGTCGACGTCCGGCCGGTCGAGCCCGGCGGTGGTGACGCCGGCCGAGACGCCGTCGACGGTGGCACGGACCCGCACGGGCTGCGTGGGGTCGTCCTCGTCGTAGGCCCACCCGGACACGCGGACGCCGCCGCCGGCTCCGGCGACGGCCTCGAGCGTGCCACGGGGGGTCAGGTCGGCGGCGGGCACACCCAGGCGAGCGTTCGCGACGAGGGCCTGCGCGTACGTCGAGAACCACTTGCCGGCGGCCGGGGCCCCGTTGCAGGTGCCGTCGCTCGCGCCGGGGGTCTTGACCCACAGCAGGGCGTCGAGCGCCGTGCCGTCGGAGACCACCCGGGGCGAGGTGCCGAGCCCGGCCCCCGGCCCGTTGCACCAGGTGCCACGCCAGCCCTGCCCGTTGCGCGAGGTGTCGATGACGTAGTGCGAGCCCCCGGTGGCGGCGGACACCTTCTGCGCGTACGCCTGCTCCTGGGCGGTCGGGTAGTAGTTCGCGACGTTCGTGAAGAACCCGCGGGCCTGCTGCACGCCCGCGCTGTTCAGCCGCGACGCCATCAGCGCGGGCTGCACCCAGTTCGAGTTGCCGGCGTCCAGGTAGGCGGGGACCCCGGCGGCGGTCAGCCCGGCGACGGTGCGGGACAGGATCCGGTAGCGCTGCTCGTCGAGCGCGGTGCTGCACTTGGCGTTGCTGAGCATCGCGAGCGAGTCCGGTTCGACGATGACGGCTGCACGGTGCCCGGCGAGCGCCGCGGTGACCTGGTCGACCCAGGCGTCGTAGGACCCCTCGTCGAAGCCGCCGGCGGAGTACCCGCCGCAGTCACGGTCGGGGATCGCGTAGAGCACGAACACGGGGGTGGTGCCGGACTGTTCGGCACGGGTGAGGGCGGTGCTGATGGTCTTGGTCAGCTGCGTCCCCTGGCTCCAGTCGCCGAGCCAGGTCGCGACGGGGTACCCGGCGATCTTCGCCGCCGCAGCGGCCCCGGCCGGGTCGGTGGCGGCCAGGGCGGCCTGCGCCTTCGCGGCCTCGCTCGTCGGCGACCGGTACGGCCCGGCGCCGTAGAGCGACGCGGACGTGGCCGAGCGGATGGTCGAGGCCGAGGTCGCTGCGGACGCGGTCGCGGTCGGCAGCAGGCCGGCGACGGCTGCGACGAGGGCGATGGCTGCGCCGCAGACGGCGGCACGACGCGGACGGCGGCGCATGGGGACTCCCTGGACGGTGGGCACGGACTGTACCAGGGGAACATGCGCTCCCGGCCCCCGCCAGCCTCCCGAGCGGGTGCCACCCGAGGGGGTGTCCGCAGAGCGACCGACAAGTGTGTCCCGCACCCGTGACGGACGGGAGGCCCGTGGCGGCGTCGCCACGGGCCTCCCGTCCGTCAGCCGGTCACGTCGAGGACGCGACCCGGTGTCGCGGACACCGTCTCAGTCGTCGAAGTGCGCCGCGGCCGCGCGGGCACGGTAGACGACGTCGTCGACGTCGTCGCCGAGCACCGTGACGTGCCCGATCTTCCGGCCGGGCCGGGGCGCCTTGCCGTAGAAGTGGTACTTCGCCTCGGGGAAGGCCTCGAGCGCTGCGGGGTACCGGGCGGCGAGGTCGCCGTCCGCGGGTCCGCCGAGCACGTTGACCATGACGGACGCGGGGGCGAACGAGCCGGTGGCCCCGAGCGGCAGGTCGAGGACGGCGCGCAGGTGCTGTTCGAACTGGCTCGTGGTGGCGCCGTCGATGGTCCAGTGCCCGGTGTTGTGCGGACGCATCGCGAGCTCGTTGATGAGGATGCGCTCGTCGTCGGTCTGGAACAGCTCGACCGCCAGCACACCGGTCACACCGAGTTCCTCCGCGATGCGGACGGCGATCGACTCGGTCAGGTCGGCGATCCGGCCGGCGCTGTCCGGGGCCGGTGCGATGACCTCGGCGCAGACCCCGTCGCGCTGCACGGTCTCGACGAGCGGCCAGGCGACGACCTGCCCGGAGGGACGGCGTGCCACGGACTGCGCGAGCTCGCGGGTGAAGGGGACGAGCTCCTCGACCAGGAGCGCCTGGTCGCCGCCGGCCTCGGCCACGGCGATGAACCAGTCGTCGACGTCGGACGCGTCGGAGACGACCCGGACGCCCTTGCCGTCGTACCCGCCCCGCGGCGTCTTGACGACGGCACGGCCACCGTGGTCCGCCAGGAACGCTCGGAGGTCGTCGTGCCCCTGCACGGCCGCCCAGTCGGGCACCGGCAGCCCGAGTTCGCTCAGCCGGCGACGCATGGTGATCTTGTCCTGGGCGACGGCCAGCGCGTCCGGTCCGGGGTGGACCGACACGCCCGCGTCGACCAGGCTGCGCAGGACGTCCTGCGGCACGTGCTCGTGGTCGAAGGTCACGACGTCGACCTGTCGGGCGAACTCGAGCACCGTGGCGGCGTCGTGGTAGTCGCCCTCGGCGGTGGCGGCGATCGCGGCGGACATGCCCGGCCCCTCGGCGAGCACCCGGATGTCGATCCCCAGTTCGACCGCGGCCGGCACCATCATCCGTGCCAGCTGTCCCCCACCGATGACCCCGACGCGCAACGCCATGCTGTGTGATCCTTCCGGCGCTCCCACCGTGCGGTGGGAACGCGTTGTCTACAATCGCTGTTCGGGTCGCGCTCTGCACGACCGGTCACAACTCTACGGATCCTGGAGGGCTCGTGCGGCGCCTCATCGCCCAGCTGGCACGCTTCGGCGTCGTCGGTGCCGTCGGCTTCGTCGTGGACACCACGGTGTTCAACGTGCTGCGCATCACCGTCCTGAACCCCGAGGACGTCCACTCGGGGCCGTTCTGGGCGAAGGTCATCTCCACCGTCGTGGCGATCTTCGTGAACTGGATGGGCAACCGGTACTGGACGTTCCGCGAGCAGCGTCGCGCCGTGGCCACCCGCGAGGGCATCGAGTTCGTCGTCGTGTCGCTCGGCGGCATGGTCATCGCACTCGCCTGCCTCGGGGTGTCCCACTACGCGATGGGGCTCACCTCGGTGCTCGCCGACAACGTCGCGAACATCATCGGGCTCGTGCTCGGCACGGTCTTCCGGTTCTGGCTCTACAAGGTCTGGGTCTACCACCCCGAGCGCACGGCCACGCAGCCGGCCGCCGCGGACGAGTCGGTGTCCGACGGCCCGCGGGTCCCCCACGACGTCTGACCTAGGATCGGTGGGGTGACGGCCGAGACGACCACCACCCCCGCCCCACCCCGCACCGCGCGCTGGGAACGTGTCGCGATCGCGGTGATCACGGCGACCTTCGGGCTCTGGCTGGTGGCGTGGGCGTTGCTCGTCCCGGTGTTCGAGGCCCCCGACGAGACCGCGCACATCGACGCCGCCGTGCACGTCGCCCTCGGTGACGCCTGGGCGGCCCCCGGCGAGCTGCACGTCACCAACGCCGTGCAGGCCGCGAAGGTCGAACAGGCGACGAAGCCGTCCGACGAGTGGTCGACGGTGAGCGAGCTGCTGCAGAACGCACCAGGACCCTCGGCGACGGTCAACCAGATGACCCAGCACCCGCCGACCGCCTACCTGGCCGGAGCCGCCGTGCTCCGGGCCGTCGACTTCGGCGAGCTCCGCTGGGACCACGCGTTCGTCGCTCTCCGGCTGGCCGACGTGCTGGCCGTCACCGCGCTCCCGCTGCTCGCCTGGGCGTCGGTCCGCCGGGTGACCCGCAGCCCCCGTGCCGCGTTGATCGGGGCCCTCGCCGTGTTCGCGACGCCCGAGCTCGCGTCCATCGGCTCGTCGTTCTCGAACGACGCCCCGGTGCTGCTCGTCGCCGGGATCGTCGTCTGGCTCGCCACCCGTCTGCTCACCGGTGACACCCGCTGGCGCACCACGATCGCACTGGCGGTGGCCCTCGGGGCCCTGGTCTGGATCAAGGGCACCGGGTTGCCGGCGGTGCCGTTCGTCGCGGTGGTGGTGCTGTTCGCCGGTGCGGGGGTGCTCTCCCTGCGGCAACGGATCGTCCGCACGGTCGTCACGATGGCGGTCTCCGGCGGCATCGGTGCCTGGTGGTGGCTGCACAACCTCGTGTCGTACGGCCGGATCCAGCCGAACGGCTACACGGCGATGCGGCCCCCGAAGGACTTCCCGCCGGGCGAGAGCCCCACGCTCGGACACTTCCTCGACGTCAGCTGGGGCACCCTGTCGCGCACGTTCTGGGGCAGCTTCGGCGGTCGCGCCCAGGTGACCATCGGCGACCTGCTCACCGCCGTCCTGACCCTCGTCGCCCTCGTGGTGCTGGTCGGCTGGGCGTTCCGCCGCGGCCCGGACCTGCGGGTGGCCCTGTGCCTCGCGGTGTTCCCGGCGCTCCTGATCGGCATCCAGAACCGCACGAGCGCGCACTCGTACCTCACCACCACCGAGGTCGCCGCCACCCAGGGCCGGTACTACTTCCCCGCGATCGTCTGCCTGATCGTGCTGAGCGCGCTCGCGTGGCGACGCCTGGTGCCGGCCGGCCGGGCACGCACCTGGGCCGCGGTGGCGCTGGCCGTCGTGCTGCCCGCGGTGGGCGTGTACGGCTTCGCGGTGGCGTCGGCCTGGTTCTGGAACGCGGCGCTGTTCCCGGTGACCGGCCGCGGGCTGCTGCGGTACTCCGAGATCGGGCCGGTGCCACCCGCGGTGCTCGTGGTCGTCGTGGCCCTGGTCGCGGTGGGGCTCGTCGCGTCGGTCGTGCAGGTCGCGCGCGCCGACCGTCGCGCCCTGCCGACGACGGTTCCCGTCCGCTGACACGCCCGGCCGCGGAGCGCCGCGGTGGCACGACGTGCCGCAGGCCCGGCGCCGAGGGGTCGCGAACTGTCGGCAGGCGCGGCCGCAGGCGACACTTCGTGACCCCTCGGCGGACGGCGCGCGGTGGGCGGTGGGCGCACCCACAGACGGACGGGAGGCCCGGTGCCAGCTGGCACGGGCCTCCCGTCCGTCGTCACGCGCGACCGGTGCCCCACTCCGTGAGCAGGAATGGTCGGGTCCGTCATCCGGACCCGACCATTGCTGCTCACGAAGCGACGCGCGCGACGCGCGTCAGGCGGCGGGGACGCCGCCCTCGACCGCGGAGGGGTCGTCGGTCGGGCGGTTGCGCCGGAACCACGTCGGGGCCGCGGCGCAGAGCAGGAAGAGTCCGTCGACCGCGAGGCTCCAGACACGGGTGACGACGACCACGACCAGTGCGATGGGCGCCGGCATGACGAGCGCGAGCAGGAGGGCCTGCACGCCCTCGCGGACGCCGAGCCCGCCGGGGGCGAAGACGGCCAGCATGCTGATCGCCGAGGCCATGCTCGCGGCACCGATCACGAACGCCGCGTCGGTGAGCTTCAGCGACGGGTACACGCCGAGGGTGATGAAGTAGTACGCCGTGCCGGACAGCACCGCACCCGCGACGTAGAGCCCGGCTCCGCCGAGGACCGTGCCGAGGTTCGGACGGACGTCGGCCTCGAGCGGCTTGCGACGCAGGATCTTCAGCGCGATCCCGATCAGGAACACGAACACGCGCGGGATCAGGCAGACGACGCAGCCCACGAACGCCGCGATCATCAGGACGATGAGCCACGGGTCGAGGTTGTGCGTCCGCGGGTCGATGAGCAGCAGCACGAGCGCCAGGGCCAGGGTGGCGGCGATCTGCAGCGCACCTTCCAGCAGGCCGCTGACGCCGAGGCGGGCCTTCGAGACGCCGTGCTTCGAGGCGAAGTAGACCTTGCCGATGATCCAGGTCGCGGCACCGGGGATGTAGCGGCCCATCCAGGACTTCGCGTACACGTAGGTCAGGGTGACGCCGCTGCCCTTGAGCCCGGTCGCGCCGAGCCGTCGCAGCAGGTAGAACCAGATGCCGACGCCCCAGTACCGGAAGCCGAGGCTGATCACCGTCGCGAGGATCACCCACGACCACTGCCAGTCGAGCCCGGCGAGCTGTCCCCAGTCGACGCTCCGGACGTACAGCACGAGGAACACCGCGAGCAGGACGTAGAAGGCGATGGGGATCGCCTTGCCGAGGAACCGTCGTCGCTTCGACGGACGCTTCCCCTCGGGCGCGGGGGTGTCGCTGGTGCTTGCGGACAAACGGGTCTCCTGCTCAGGTCACGGGCTCAGGTCATGGTAGACGCTGGGGCGGGCCGCTCCCTGCGGTGCTGCCGCAGGGAGCGGGTACCGGGGACGTCAACGATCGAGCGTCACCGGGCGAGCTTGACGATCTGCACGCGGCAGGGGATCTCCGGGTCGGTGGAGCGGTCGGCGCTGCACGAGATCGTCGCGTTGTACGTGCCGACCAGCTTGCCGGCCACCGAGTAGTCGCGGGCCGGGGCGGTCGCCGGGTCGAACTGCACGAAGTACTGCACGCCCTCGTCGATGAACAGCTTGCGCATCGCGTCCGAGTGGTACGTGTAGCCCTGACCTGAGCGACCGTACACACGCGTGTCGGTCAGGAACGCGAGCGAGGAGAGCGAGCGGTAGTTCGAGCCGATGACGGTGGCGTCCTCGGGCAGCGCGCCGCTCGCCCGGATCTGGTCGGCGAGCCGGACGATCTCCGGCACGTCCGTCGGCCCGAACACCCGCAGCGCCTCGGTGCGGTTGACCGACGGGTAGAACGGCGCCGGGGACCCGAACCAGTTCTGCGTGTACGAGGCGACCGGCACGACCGCGATCGCGACGCACGCCACGATCGTCCGGACCACACCCCGACGGCGCACCAGCCGCCAGACCGCCGGCAGCATGAGCGCCCCGATCATCGCCGTCAGGTAGAACAGCGGCCAGTAGTACCGGGCGTTGCCGCCGCCGCTCGACGACGACGTGATCATGCCGTAGCCGACGAAGTACACCAGGGTCGTCGCCGCGACGATGCAGGTGAACGCGTAGCGGCGGAACCGCACGACACCGATGACGAGTGCCGCCGCGAAGAGCAGGGCGATCGGCGCCGCGAACGGGGCGAAGGTGCTGATCTTCTGCAGGTAGTACGGCAGGGCGAGCATGCGCTCGTGCAGGTAGTACCCGGCACGGGCCGCGATGCCGGACTCCTTCGTGACCTTCGGCGCGGTGTCCTCGGTGGTCGACTGCGTGGGCGGCGGCACCACGGCGGGGTCCGGGTTGTCCATCGGGCCCTGCTTGTAGACCGACGGGGTGAAGTCCTCGTTGGGCGAGAAGGCGTGGTCGTTGGGCGGGACCGGCAGGAACGGCCAGTCCGTGGCACGGCCGCCGTCGTCGAACTTCGAACCGATGTTGACCGACAGCGACGACCCGAGCGTCACCGTGCCGTACTTGAGGGTCAGTGCGCCGACCCACGGGGCGATGACGACGGCGAACACGACGATCGTGGCGACCGGGGCCGTCCACCAGTGCCGGACGGGCTCGCGGCGGCGACGGGCGGACCAGACGCGCAGCAGCAGCCAGAGGATCACCGCACCGACGGCCACGGGCAGCAGGAAGAGCTTGGTGAAGTACCCGAGCGCGGCCACGACGCCGAGCACCGCGCCCGAGGCGACCCGCGCACGCGTCGAACCGTGCAGCGCCTGGTCGGCCCACCGGAGCGCCCAGAGGAACCCGACGATCCACGCGACGACGAGCAGGTCCGGGGTCTGCACCGACACGGCGCTCATCAGGGCGGGGATCGCGGTGACCATGAAGAGCACGGCCGGGACGATGCGGTGGTTCTGCGACCAGACCAGCCACCCGCCGATGCCGAGCACGACGGCCACGGCGAAGCAGTTCACGATCGCGAAGGCCGTCTGCATGCCGAGCCCGAGGGCGATGAACGGCGCCATCATCCACGAGACCAGCGGCGACCAGTACGCGTTGATCGCGTCGGGCAGCCAGCCGTTCGCGTACTCGCGCGCGATGCCCATGTAGGAGATGCCGTCGACGTTCGTCACGCCGAGGCGGTTGTGGTACGCCACGGCGGCGCTCAGGGCGACCCCGATCACCACGAGGACGCCCAGGATCAGGGGTGCGACGACGTGCCGGTACCGTCGCGCACCCGCCCCCGAACGCCGTCGTGCGGGCTCGTGGGTGCTCTGCGGTGCTGCGGTCGTCGTCACGGTCACGTGCTTCATCATGACATCCGTTCGCTTGCCGGACCGCACCGAGGCGGATCGCGGGCCCCGCTCGGCGTGTGGGAGACTGCCGGGGACCCCGCTCCGACCACCTCGAGGACGTTCGTTGGCCACCGAAACCCGCGCAGCCGAATCCGCAGCCGAACCGACGGCGGCCGCTCCCCGCGCAGGGGGCCGGCTCGAGTTCCCGTACCTGGACGGGCTCCGCGGTCTCGCCGCCCTGGCCGTGGTGTTCTACCACGCGTACCTCTTCACCGGGACGACCGGCACCGGGCCGACCGAACTGCCGTGGCTCCGACCGTTCATCGGCTGGGGCTACCTCGGCGTCCCGCTGTTCATCGTCCTGTCCGGCTACGTGCTGATGCTGCCCGTCGTGACCCGGTTCGACCGCTACCGGTTGCCCGGCGGCTTCTGGAAGTTCATCTGGCGCCGCGCCCGACGGATCATCCCGCCGTACTGGGCGTCGCTCGTCGTCTTCGCGCTCATCATCCTGTTCGTCCCGGTGATGGGGCAGCCCGGCGGCACCCAGTGGGACACGAAGCTGCCGATGGGCTGGGGCACGTTCCTCACGCACTTCTTCCTGGTGCACGACTTCTTCCCGCAGTACATCGGCAAGATCAACGGCCCGATGTGGACGGTCGCCGTCGAGTGGCAGATCTACTTCCTCATGCCGCTGCTGATCCTGCCGCTCTGGAAGGTCTTCGGCGGGTGGGCGACCGCGTCCTCGCTCGTCCTCATCGGCATGTGGATGGGCGCCGAGAGCCGCTACTCGTGGATGCACCCGTGGTTCGTCGGCCTCTTCGCGGTCGGCATGCTCGCCGCCGAGCTCACCGTGAAGGCCCGTGACGAGCACCTGACCGGCAAGCTGAACACCTCGAAGCTCGGCGGGCCGCGGTGGCAGAGCGGCACGTTCGTGGCCGCGATGTTCGTGGGCATGCTCCTCGTCTTCTTCCGAAACCGCGACTACTGGCAGCACCAGACCTGGCCGTCCGAGGTCGTCCTCGGCATCTTCGCCGGCATCCTGCTGACCTGGATGGGCCGCAAGGCGGTCACCGGGCAGCACACCTGGCTCGCACGGTTCTTCGCGTGGAAGCCGTTCGTGCTCGCCGGCCTCGTGTCGTACACGGTCTACCTCTTCCACAGCCCGTTGCTCGGACTCGGCAACCTGCTGCTCCTGCCGATGGGCCTGTACCCGAAGTGGCAGTTCCTGATGATGGTCTTCGTGGTGATCCCGATCACCCTGGCGATCTGCGTCGGGATGTGGTGGCTCGTGGAGCGCAACTTCCTGAACCGCCGGCAGAAGCACGCCACCCGCGAGGTCTCCTCGCGCGGGCGCCTGCCCGAGGTCGAGACGGACGACGAGGGCACCCGCACCGTCCGCTAGCCCCGGCAGCGGACACCGCATCTGACGCTGCAGCGGACGCCGCCCGTGTGCGCCTCACGGACAGGTGTCGCAGAGTCCGGGTAGCATCGCTCGGACCGCGGCGTGGGAGATCAGGCCCACGGCATCTCGACAGGGAAGACGAGACCACATGCGCGCACCCATCAGCAGGATCCTCGGGCTCGGCACCGCTGCCGCCGTCGCCGGGGTCATCACCTTCGGCAGTGGCCCGGCGGTCGGCGCGACCGCCACCGAACCCGCCGGCACCGACACCGGTCAGCAGCTCTCCATCGCCGAGATGGACCGCACCGGCAACCACACCATGGGTGCCGGCATCGCCGCCCACGCCGGTGAGACCCACGTGACGACATCCCCCGACGCGACCTCGGGCGGCGGCGTGAGCGCACAGTCCCTCAGCTCGTCGGCCGCTGCCGCCACCGCCGGCGGGCCTCCCCCCGGCCGGGTGCAGGGCTTCGACATCAGCGCGTGGCAGCCGAGCGTCAACTTCCTGCAGGCGTACCGCAACGGCGCCCGGTTCGTGTACGTGAAGGCGACCGAGGGCACCTCGTACGTCAGCTCCACCTACAAGCAGCAGTACGCCACCGCCAAGCAGCGCAACCTGTACCGCGGCGGCTACGTCTACGCACAGCCGAGCCAGGCGAGCGGCGCCGCGACCGCGAACTACTTCTTCGCCCACGGCGGCCAGTGGAGCAAGGACGGCAAGACCCTGCCGCCGCTGCTCGACATCGAGTACGGCAGCGCCTCCCAGGGCACCTGCTACGGCAAGTCGTGGGGCGCGATGCGCACCTGGATCAAGGACTTCAACCGGACCGTCGTCGCCAAGACGGGTCGGTACCCCGCGATCTACACCACGACCGACTGGTGGAAGCGCTGCACGAACAACAGCAACCAGTTCTCGAAGAACCCGCTGTTCGTCGCGATCTACCCGGTCAAGAACTTCACCACCCCCGGCACCCTCGGACGCAGCTGGTCGAAGTGGACCTTCTGGCAGTGGGCGGCCAGCGGCACGCTCCCCGGCGACCAGGACGTCTACCGCAACGACATCACGTACCTGAAGCGCTTCGCGTCCCGGACGAGCTGACGCCCGTCAGGGACGTCGCTGCGATCGACGGCCCTGCCACCAGCCGACGGCGAACAGCACCGCGCCGACGAGCAGGAACGGCCCACCCGCGAAGACGAGGAACGCCGCACCGAACGGGAAGCTCCCGCCGGTCGCGGCGGACACGGTGAGGATCAGCGCCCCGGTTCCGGAGACGGCTCCGCCGATGGCGGCGGTGACGCCGCCGGCGACGGTGAGGGATCGACGCTCGGTCATGTCGTCAGCCTAGGGGCGCGCGCCCCCGGCGCTCGGCCACCACGAACGGACAGGAGGCCCGTGGCGGTGTCGCCACGGGCCTCCTGTCCGTCGCGGGCGCGCGTTCGCACCCGCCGTGTCAGCGCACGGTGTCAGCGGACGTCGCGCGTCGCCTCGGCGAAGTCGGCGTCGAGGGCGGTCGCCATGCGTGCCACGCCCTGCGCGAGCTGCGCGCGGACCGCGTCGCGGTCCGCGTCGAGCGCCTCGAGCTGCGCCGTGACGTCGTCGACGAACGTGGGCTCGAGTGCGGCCTCGATCGGCTTCGAGTAGGCCTGCTGGCCCATCTGCTCGAAGAACAGCCGGCCCTTGTCGACGTAGTAGAGCACCGCGGCGGGGACCCCGGCGATGGTCGCGACGATCGCCGAGTGCAGGCGGCTCGCCAGGAACAGGCGGCTGCGCGACATCAGCCCGGCGTACTCGGACGGCGAGAACTCGTCGGCCTCGACCACGTGGGTGCGGTCGGCGTGCCGCATCAGCGCGATGACCTCGCGGGCGAAGGCGGCGTCACCCTCGGACGCCTCCATGTGCATCGGGTAGAACACGACGTCGGCGTCCCAGCGGTCGATCACACGGTCGGCGAGATCGGCGACGGCCTGCCGGTAGGTCACGAGCTTGTCGCTGTCGACACCGGTCTGGCGGAAGCGCTTCGGCAGGAACCGGAACGGGATCCAGCCGCTGCGCTTGTAGTGGAACCAGCGACGGACGCCGAAGCCGATCGAGCCCTCGAGCTGCTCGGCGGTCAGGCCGGTGGTGCGCTCGAGCCGCTCGAGCACCTCGGCGTCGGGCGGGGTGACCGTCCCGACGACCGCGGGGTCGAAGGACGAGACGATCGGCGTCTTCACGCCCCAGGACAGGAGCTTCTCGCGGGACTCGTCGTCGCGGACGGCGAAGGCGCTGCACAGGTCGACGGTGGCGCGGATCAGGCGCTTGCTGACCCCGGCGGTGGTCGGGCCGATGCCCTGGAACGCCCCGACGAGTTTCTTGTTGACCGCACGGACGAGCAGCATCTTGCCGAACCAGTACACGAGGCCGAGCTTGTTCGTGTAGTCCTTCAGGATCTCACCGCCACCCCAGAGCACCACGTCGGCGCCGCGGGCGGCACGGAGCAGCGCGAACAGGTCGCCGATGCCGGTGCTGTACGGGGAGACCGGCAGGAACCGGATCCCGAACCACGCGGCGTCCCGCTCGGGGTACTGGGACAGGGACACGATCTCGGCGTCCGGCCACCGGCGACGGACGAGCTCGACGTTGCCGGCGAGGATCGCCCGGTCGCCGCGGTTGTGGGGCGAATCGCTATTGTGGATCAGTACGCGCACGGGGTGAGAGCCTACCGGACCGTCCCCCGCCAGCCCCGGAAAGGCACGATGTCCCGCACCACTCGCTCCGCCCGCTCCCGCCAGGACCGCCCCCGCCTGCTCGTCCTGGGCTCGACGTTCCCGGCCCGTCCGGACGACGGCGTGCCGGCGTTCGTGCTCGACCTCGCCCACCAGGAGGCCACCGAGTTCGACACCCTCGTGCTCACCCCCCGCGTGCCGGGTGGTGCCGCGAAGGAGCGCATCGGCGACGTTGCGGTGCGCCGCTACCCGTACTTCCCGCGTCGCTTCGAGGACCTGGCCGACGGCGCGATCCTCGACAACCTCAAGGAGCGGCGCTCCCGCATCGTGCAGGTGCCCGCACTGGTGCTCGCGCAGTACCTGGCCGTGCGGCGCGTGGTGCGCTCCGCGCGGCCCGACGTCATCCACGCGCACTGGGCCATCCCGCAGGCCCTCGTCGCGACGCTGGCCGCCCCGGGTGTGCCCGTCGTCGTCACGACCCACGGCGGGGACATCTACGCGCTCCGTGCGGCTCCCCTGGTCCGGCTCAAGCGCTGGATCTTCGGACGGTCGGCGCACGTCACCACGGTGAACTCCGAGATGCGCGAGCGCCTGACCGAGTGGGGCGTCCCCGAGTCGCGCTCGACCGTGATCCCGATGGGCGTCGACCTCGGCCCGGCGCGCGACACCCGTGCCCGCGTCGCGCCGCAGGAGCACCACGTGGTCGCGGTCGGTCGTCTGGTCGAGAAGAAGGGCTTCGGCAACCTGATCGAGGCACTCCGCGGCCTGGGCGACGACGTGCCATGGCGGCTCACCGTCGTCGGCGACGGGCCCTACCGCGCCCAGCTCGGGCAGCAGGCGGCGGGTCTGCCGGTGACGTTCCTGGGCCAGCGGGGCCGCACCGAGGTGCTCGAGACCCTCGCGTCGGCCACCGTCGTCGCGGTGCCGTCGATCCCCGCGGCGAACGGCGACCAGGAGGGCCTGCCGGTCACCCTGCTCGAGGCCGCGGCGGTCGGGGCCGCGATCGTGGCGAGCGACCTGCCGGGCATCCGGGACGTCGTGCAGGACGACGTGTCCGGCGTGCTCGTGCCCCCGGGCGAGGTCCCGGCGCTCCGCGCAGCACTGCAGCGCGTGCTCACCGACGACGCAGCGCGCTCGCGCTACCAGGAGCAGGCCGTCGTCTCGGCAGCGGAGTTCTCCACCGAACGGATCGGCGAGCGCTACCGGGCGGTGCTGCGCGCAGCCATCGGCTGACGACGCGGCGAACACACCGGAGGCCCGGTGCCGGTCCCACGGACCGGCACCGGGCCTCCTGTCGGTCGCGCTAGCGTCCCATGCCGCGGTACGTGAAGCCGGCGGCGGTCCAGGCATCGCGATCGAGGCAGTTGCGGCCGTCGATGACGACCGGCGACGCCACGAGTGCGGCGGCGGCGGTCGCGTCGAGCTCCCGGAACTCGGTCCACTCGGTCAGCACGAGCACGAGCTCCGCCCCGCCCAGCGCCTCGGCGGCGCTCTCGACGTAGTCGAGCTCGGGGTGCACGCGGCGCGCGGTGACGACGGCCTCGGGGTCGTACGCCGAGACGACGGCGCCGAGTTCCTGCAGGCGGGCTGCGATGTCGAGGGCCGGCGAGTCGCGCACGTCGTCGGAGTTCGGCTTGAACGCCAGGCCGAGCACCGCGACGCGCTTGCCGCTGACGACCCCGCCGAGCAGCTCCTGCGCCAGCTCGACGACGTGCGCGCGACGGCGCAGGTTCGTGGCGTCGACGTCGGCCAGGAACGCCAGGGACTCCCCGACACCCAGCTCGTTCGCCCGCGCCTGGAACGCACGGATGTCCTTCGGCAGGCACCCGCCACCGAAGCCGAGGCCGGCGTTCAGGAACTTCCGGCCGATGCGGGCGTCGTGGCCGATCGCGTCGGCGAGCGCCGTGACGTCGGCACCGGCGACCTCGGCGATCTCGGCCATCGAGTTGATGAACGAGATCTTCGTGGCGAGGAACGCGTTCGCGCTGATCTTCACGAGCTCGGCGGTGGGGAGGTTGACGACGAGTCGGGGCGTGCCCGTGGACAGCGCCTCGGCGTAGACCTCGTCGAGGGCGGCGACGGCCTGCTCGCCGGCCTCGCCGTCCGGCACGCCGTAGACGAAGCGGTCCGGCGCGATGGTGTCCTGCACGGCGAAGCCCTCACGCAGGAACTCGGGGTTCCAGACGAGCGTGGCACCGGGCACGGCCTCGCTGACCTCGGCGGCCAGCCGTGCGGCGGTGCCGACGGGCACGGTCGACTTGCCGACGACGAACTCGCCGGCGGACAGGTGCGGGGTGAGCGCGGCGACGGCGGCGTTGACGTAGGTCAGGTCCGCGGCACCGGTGGGCCCCTGCGGGGTGCCGACGGCGAGGAAGTGCACGCGGGCACCGGCCACCTCGGCCATGTCGGTGGTGAAGCGGATCCGACCGGACTCGAGGGCCTCGGTCAGGATCTCGGGCAGGCCGGGCTCGAAGAAGGGGGCCTCGCCCGCGGCGAGCCGCTCGATCTTGGTGGGGTCGACGTCCACGGCGACGACCTCGTGTCCGAGTTTGGCCATGGAGGCGGCGTGCACGGCACCGAGGTAGCCGCAGCCGATCACAGAGATACGCACGTCGAAGAAGGTACCGGTTTCTCGCCGAAGTCTCATCACGGCGCCCGCGGCGAGGCTCGCAGCGGCCGGGTCAGGCCCGCACGTCGCCCCACGGCGGACGGTCCGGACCGCCGACGATCTCGTCCCAGTCCGGCTCACGGTGCCGGCGTCTGGCCTCGTAGGCCTCCACCAGGTCGTGCAGGACGGCGACGACGAGGTCGGCGTGCGGCACGTCGGCGAGGACCACCGCGGGGTCGTCGCCGGGGAACACGAGCACGTCGCCGGAGCGGAACAGCCCCTGCAGCCCGCGGCGCCGTACGGTCACGTCGTAGCCGCGGGAGTGCAGGAGTTCCCGTCGGGTCCGGGTGCCGAGTCCGTTGACCACGACCAGGCGACGCGTGGTGACGACGTACCGCTCCGACATCCAGCGGAACAGCGGGACGGCGCCGCCGAACACGACGAGCACCACGACGACGAGCGCGACGACGGCGTTCAGCCACGCCAGCTGCGCCTGGAACACGCCGAAGCCGAACCCCCCGGCCGCGGTGACGAGCACGACGAACACCGCCGGGCGCACCAGCCGACGGGCGTGTGGTCGCAGGCGTGCGACGACACGTTCGGGCGGGGGCTCGGCGGTCATGCCGTCATGCATACCGCAGGTGGGTGACGTCCCCCACCGCGACGCCCCTGGTGACGCCCGCCTGGTCCCGGATCGTGATGCGGCCGGCGTCGTCGATGCCCGTCGCGTCGGCCTCCTCGACGGTGCCGTCCGGCAGTTCGAGGCGGATGCGGCGACCGATCGTGCCGCACGCGGCGCGGACGTGGGACCGGACCGTCTCGGCGGCGGGACCCCCCGTCACCAGGCCGGCCACCGCCTCCAGGACGGACCGTACGAAGGCGGACAGGACCGCGTCGGCCAGGGCGGGTGCGTCGTCGACCGCGCCGGCGAGCAGGAGCGAGGTGGACGTCGGGGTGGGCAGCCGATCAGCCGGGATCGTCAGGTTCACGCCGGCCCCGACCACGACGCTGCCGTCGGCGGCGACCTGGCAGAGGATCCCGCACACCTTGTCCCCGGCGACCTGCACGTCGTTCGGCCACTTCACGACGACGTCCGCGCCGGCGGGGAGCACCGATGCGATCGCATCGCGCATCGCCGCCCCGGCGACCAGCGGCAACCAGCCGCGGTCATGGTCGTCCAGGTCCGCACGGACGAGCACGCTGGCGGCGAGCGTCTCACCGGCCGGAGCGGTCCAGGTCCGGTCGAGCCGGCCCCGACCCGCGGTCTGGTGCAGGGTCGCGACGACGCTGCCGTGCTGCTGCCCGGGGGCGGCGGCGAGCAGGTCCGCGTTGGTGGACCCGGTCTCGGCGGGAGTGGTGATCGTCGCGCCCGCCGACCGGACAGCCTCGCTGGTGGCGGGGAACGACGGCGACGGGGATGTGGACATGCACGCAAATGTACGGGCAGGAACCGTGGGGGTCCTCCAACCGGCAGCGTGGCACCCGCCGGTAGGGTGAGCGGGTGACTTCAGGAGACACCCCCGATCTGTCGACGACGGCCGGCCGACTGGCCGACCTCCGCGACCGGTACCACGAGGCCGTGACCGCCGCGGGCGAATCCGCCATCGCCAAGCAGCACGCGAAGGGCAAGGGCACCGCGCGCGAACGCATCGAGCAGCTGCTCGACGAGAACTCCTTCGTGGAGTTCGACGAGTTCGTGCGGCACCGCACCACGTCGTTCGGCATGGACGCCAAGCGCCCCTACGGTGACGCGGTCGTCACCGGCGTCGGCACGATCCACGGCCGCAACGTCGCCGTCTACGCGCAGGACTTCACGGTCTTCGGCGGGTCGCTCGGCGAGGTCGCCGGCGAGAAGATCATCAAGGTCATGCAGCACGCGCTCAAGACGGGCGTGCCGATCATCGGCATCCTCGACTCCGGCGGCGCCCGCATCCAGGAAGGCGTCGTCGCGCTCGGCAAGTACGGCGAGATCTTCCGCCTGAACACCCAGGCCTCGGGCGTCATCCCGCAGCTGTCGATCGTGATGGGTCCGGCGGCCGGCGGTGCGGTGTACTCCCCCGCCCTGACCGACTTCGTCATCATGGTCGACAAGACCAGCCACATGTTCGTCACCGGCCCCGACGTCATCAAGACCGTCACGGGCGAGGACGTCGGCTTCGAGGAGCTCGGCGGCGCCCAGACGCACAACGCGGTCTCCGGCGTGGCCCACTACCTGGCCGAGGACGAGACCGACGCGCTCGACTACGCGCGCTCGCTCATCGGGTTCCTGCCGGACAACAACCTGTCCGACCCGCCGGCCTACGACGTCGCCCCGGAGCTCGAGACCACCGACGCCGACCACGAGCTCGACCTCGTGATCCCGGACTCGACGAACCAGCCGTACGACGTCACCACGATCATCGAGCACATCGTCGACGACGGTGAGTTCCTCGAGGTCCAGCCGCTCTTCGCGCCGAACATCCTGATCGGCTTCGGCCGGGTCGAGGGCCGCACGGTCGGCATCATCGCGAACCAGCCGCAGGCGATGGCCGGCACGCTCAACATCGACGCCGGCGAGAAGGCCGCCCGCTTCGTGCGGTTCTGCGACGCGTTCGGCATCCCGATCCTGACCCTGGTGGACGTGCCCGGCTACCTGCCCGGCACCGACCAGGAGTGGACCGGCGTCATCCGCCGCGGCGCGAAGCTGCTGTACGCCTACGCCGAGGCCACCGTCCCGCTCGTCACCGTCATCACCCGCAAGGCCTACGGCGGCGCGTACATCGTGATGGGCTCGAAGCAGCTCGGTGCCGACATCAACCTGGCGTGGCCGACCGCCGAGATCGCCGTCATGGGCGGTCAGGGCGCCGTGAACATCCTGTACCGCGCCGAGATCAAGCGCGCCGAGGAGTCCGGCGAGGACGTCGCCGCTGTCCGCACGAAGCTCGCGAACGAGTACACGTACAACGTCGCGTCGCCGTACCTGGCGGCCGAGCGCGGTGAGCTCGACGGCATCATCCAGCCGCACGCCACGCGCGTGTCGGTCATCAAGGCCCTCCGGTCGCTGCGGGGCAAGCGCGCCACGCTGCCCCCGAAGAAGCACGGGAACATCCCCCTCTGATGGGTCGCCACGCAGCAGCCGTGCCCTCGGACGAACCCGCCTCGGTGGCGGACGTCCGGGTGGTCTCCGGCGACCCCACGCCCGAGGAACTCGCCGCCGTCGTGGCCGTCCTGCAGCGCCAGGCCGATGAAGCCGCTGCCGCCGGACGCGCCGCCGTGGTCGTCGAACCCCGCACCGGGTGGGACGCCGCGGCCCGCGGACTCCGCCGCCCGCTCGACCACGGACCGGGCGCCTGGGGCCGATCGCTCCGCTGATGTACCCCTGGTGCGCTGGCGACCGGAACGGTTGCAGGGCGCACTTCCCGGTCGGTATCCCCTCACTCGGGGGACACGTTCAGCGGATACGGACCGGAAATGCCGGAATTGTCCCCCATAATGACGACTGACATGCGGCTCGTGCGTGGGCATAGTAGTTGGTGTTCGGTGTCCTTCAACGAAAGACATCGCAGGACGGTGGCCGACTAGGGTACGAAGCCACCGCCCGCTGCGAGGCAGGGCGACATTCGGGTTGTCGCTCAGCCTCGGGTCGTGAACGGGCCGGTCGGTATCCGACCGGCCCGTTCCCCGTTTCCGGGGGTCTGTTGCGGGTGCGGGCGGGCGTCGGTGCGGTTGGCGGGGCGGCTGGCGAGGCCGATCCGGAACGACACCGTCGACGTCGTACGACAGCGACATGGTCGCTTCCGTGCGCGCGCCAGCCCGGCGCACCCACGTGACTGCCGGGAGGCCCGTGGCGGGGCCGCCACGGGCCTCCCGGCTGTCCCCCATCGCGTCCACCGCCGCCCGCACGCCCGGCGCACCACGCGCGTCCGCAGCGCCGTCCGCACCACGTCCGCGACGATCCACGCGTCGATCACGTGGCGCATCGTCGCAACACGCGTGCCGCGCGCTGTACCGCGCGCGCCGCGCGCTACGCGGGCTCGTGCCGCGGGATCTCCAGCCAGAGTGCGACGGAGTCGTCCTCGTCCCCGTCGTCGTCGTCCATCCCCGCTCCGAGCGCCGCGGACTCACTGGCCGCGCCGTCGAGGCGGAGTCCGACGACGGTCACCGCGGAGTCGGAGCCCTCGCCGACCGTCCGCACGATGACGTTGTCGGCATCACGGGCCTGCCGGAGCGCCTCGGCGACACGGGCGTGGATGCGCCGGATGTCCGGGGCGTCCAGGTCGTCGAGCCCGCCGTCGTCGTGCAGCTGGACGGTCGCTCCGCGGCGGCGCAGGCGCATCACCTCGTCGCGGACGTCGTCGGACAACAGGGACCGGCCGCGGATCTCGTCGCGGATGGCCTGCTCGAGGTGCAGGCACTCGGCGCGGTCGGCGTCGTCGAGGTCGCCGCAGGAGTCGATGATGCGCTGCAGCATCGGCAGGGCCATCCGGGTGGTCTGGCTCAGCCGGAACTGCCGCTCGAACACGTGGGCGTCCTGCGCGGCCTGCCAATCGGCGGTCTCCTGCTCGGCGAGGACGAGCTCACGGGTGTTCCGGATGGCGCGGCTCATCGCGGCGGCGAAGACCGTGGCGATCGCGACCCAGGCGACGCTGCCGACCACGCCGAGCCCACCGAGCGAGCCGAGACCGGCCCAGGCGACGGTGTACACGGTCAGGAACAGCACGCCAGCCCACGCGAAGGGGCCCCGGCCGCGCACGACGAGCACCACCATGAGCGTGCCGATGGCCGCGATCCACCAGGTGGCGGAGCCGGGACCACGACCATCGACGAGGACGGGGGCGGCGATCACCGGCATCACGATCGCGGTGGCGAGGGAGAAGCAGGCCGTCCAGACCGGCAGGACCCTGCCGGGGACGAACAGTGCGAGGCCGGTTGCCGCGGCGTACAGGACCATGCAGGCGATGATCGGGGCGACCTGGTCGACGCGCGGGAGTGTGGCCGCGGCGAGGACCAGGTGGTACAGGGAGAACAGCGACGCGAGTCCGAGGGCGATGCTCGCCGGCAGGGAGACCTTCATGCGGTCGTCCTCGCGGCCGGCGACCACGTCAGCACGATGCGGGTGCCCTCGCCCGGGGCGGTGTGCACCTCGGCGCGGCCGTCGACGGTCGCGACGCGCTCGACGATGGAGCGGCGGACACCGAGCCGTTCGGCGGGGATGGCCGCGACGTCGAACCCGCGGCCCTCGTCACCGACCTCGACGAGCACCCCCTGGCCCTGCTGCTCGACGCGGACCCAGCGGGAGACGTCGCCGTCGCCGGCGTGCTGCACGCTGTTCACCGCGGCCTGCAGCGCCGCCGAGGCCAGCGCATCGGCGACCGACGCGGGCAGGCGGACCGACCCGGTCGGCGTCGGGACGAGGCGGACCGGAGCGGGCAACGCACCGACCCCCTCGCGGATGCGCGCCCGGAGTTCCCCGAGGGCGACCGGCGCGACGTCACCGGGACCGTCGGTGGCGGCGGCCTCGAGGTGGTCGATCGCGTTCCGGGCCATCCGCGCGGCGAGGGTCTTGGCCTCGAGCGTGTCGGCACGTGCGGCGGAGAGCAGCGTCGTGAGCACGCTGTCGTGCACGATGGCGTCCACCTGCACCCGTTCGACCTCGGTCGCGTGTTCCCGGATGGCGAGCGAGTACCGCCGCACGGCCGTGGACTGCGCCGTGTCGACCGACGTGGCCGCACGCCGCAGCACCACGGCGATGACGAGCACCGCACCGCTGAGCAGCGCCGTGTACACGCCGTCGAGCAGGACCGCGAGGACCCCGACGTCGCCGCCGAGCGGGCTGAGCCGGATGACGACGTACACCGCCGGCACGAGCGCCGTGTAGACCGTCGCACGCCACGTGGCGAAACCCATCGCCGCCGCCGTGCAGCCGACCGTGCAGAACCACCACGGCCACGGCTGCTGCGCCGACGGGATGGGCTCCTGCACAGTGGCCGTCCACGTCACGAGCACGACGAGGAACAGCAGCGCGCAGACGATCTGCGCCAGCTGGGCGACCCGCTGCACGAAGGCCGAGACACCGATGAACACGAACGACGCCGCGAGGGCGAGCATCAGCGTCGGACCCCAGAACGGGTCGAGGTACGGCAGCTGCTGCAGGACCGCGGGCGCGTCGACGATGCCGAGGCCGATCGCCGCCATCGCGAGGAGGATCGCGAACGCGCGCTCCACCGACGCCTGCGTGATCGAGGCGCGGACGCTGCGCGCCGGATCGGCGCCGAAGGGCGCCGGTTCGACGACCGTCCGCGCCGACTCAGCCGCGGTCGCCATCCGTGTCAGCGACCGTCGCCGTCGGGGTCGATGCCCGAGTCGAGCCCAGGGAGGATCCCGTCCTCGACGGCTCGACGCAGCAGGTCGACCTTCGTCGGGGCCGGGCGACCGACCTCGACGTACTTCACACGGATCCGGTCGAGGTACTCACGGGCCGTCGAGTACCCGATGCCGAGCTGCTGGGCGGCGAGCTTGAGCGGGAGACCCGAGGCGTAGAGGTGCAGGATCTCGCGCTCGCGGCGGCCGAGCTGCGCCTTCGCGAAGTCACGGTCGGCGTCGATGGCGCTCGCCCACTCGAGGTTGTTGAGCACGTCACCGCGTGCGACGGTGGCGACCGCGGCCATCACCGTCTTGGTGGCCGAGGACTTCGGGATGACGCCGGCAGCCCCTGCTGCGAGCGCCTCACGCACGTTGGCGACACGGTCCGCGATGGAGTGCACGAGCACCGCCGATCCCGTCCCCTGCACGCCCTTGACGTTCTCGGTCACGGTCGAACCGTCACCGAGGGACAGGTCGAGGACGACGACGTCGACCTCTCGCCCGTCGAGGTTCTGGACGTACTCGGGGACGCTGGCGGCGGTGAGCACCACCTCGAACCCCTCGTTCTGGCACGCCGCCTGGATCCCGAGTCGGACGGACTCGTGGTCGTCGACGATCGCGACCCGGACCGGCCTGGTGGCCGCCCCTGACGTCTCGGTGCTGGTGGTTGTCGTTCCTGCTGCCACAGTGGCCTCTCGTTCCGATGCGCGACGCCGGCCCCTGAAACCGGAGTGCCATCAACGACCCAGGATACCCAGCCCGGACTCAGGTGCGGGGCTTCTCCGCTGCGCCACGCTGGCCGGTCCGCCGATTGGTGGACACCCCGACACGCAAGGACCCGCGGTCGAGCGACCCCCGGACCTCAGCGCGCGGGGACCAGGCGTGCGACGGCTTCCAGGTGGTGGGTGTGCGGGAACAGGTCGAAGGCCCGCAGTGCTTCGAGTCGGTAGCCGAGGTCGGCGAACGTCGCGACGTCGCGGGCCAGCGCCACCGGGTCGCACGCCACGTAGACGACCTGCTCCGGCTGGAGCGCGGCGATCTGCACGACCACGTCACGACCGGCACCGGCGCGGGGCGGGTCGAGCACGATCGTGCCGGCGCGGAAGCGGTCCTTCTCGGCGCGCGAGGCGTTCGCCACCGTGTTCGTCAGCCAGCGGTCGACGCGGCCGGTCTCGGCGCGGGCGCCGAGCCACTCGGACAGGTTCTCCTGCGCGTGCTCGGTGGCACGGGCGGCACTCTCGACGCTCGTGATGCGCGCCTTCGGGCCGACCAGGTCGCCGAGGGCGGCGGCGAGCAGGCCGACGCCGCCGTACAGGTCCAGGTGGGTGCCCTCGGGGTCGAGGCGGTCGCGGTCGACCAGGTCCTGGACGGCCTCGGTGAGCACGGTCGCCGCGGCGCGGTGCACCTGCCAGAACCCGTTGTCGTCGACCTGGAACGTGCGCTCCCCCACGACCTCGGTCACCACGGTGGGCTTCTGGTCGTCGATGACGAGCCGCGCGCCCTCGGAGCCGCTCGGTGCGAGGACGTCGATGACCGACGAGCCCGGCAGCGCACCACGGCCGAGCGGGGCGCTCTGCTGCACGACGGCGGTCGCGAGCGGCAGGCCGGTCACCGGGATGACGGAGTGGGAGCGCGCCGCGAACGGGCCTGCGGTGCCCTGCTCGTCGACGTGCAGCCGGACGCGGGTGCGCCAGCCGAGGCCGTTCGCCGCGTCGTCACCGGGCGCTGCCTCGACGACGACGTCGTGGCCGAGCACCTCGGCGAGGTCCATCCGTGCGAACCGTGCGAACGAGTCGACGAGGACGTCGTGCTTGAGCGTGCGCTGGTGTGCGAGGGCGATGTGACCGAACTCGGCACCACCCGGGCGCGTCTCGGGGTCACGCTCGAGCGCGGCCTCGGGCCAGACGTGGTCGACGCGGTGCTCGCTCGGCGTGATGACGCTCACCGTGTCGGCGCGCCAGAACGACTTCTTGCGGTCCTCGGTCACCCGGGCGACGACGCGCTCCCCGGGGATCGCGTCCGAGACGAAGACCACCCGTCCTTCGTGCCGTGCCACCGAGATGCCGCCGTGGGCGATCCCGGTGACGTCGAGTTCGAGCAGCGTGCCGACGGATTCACCCATGGTGAGATGGTCCCATGCGTCTGTACCTCGCGAGTACATCCCCCGCCCGCCGAGCACTGCTCGCCCAGTCCGGGATCGAACCCGTGCTCGTGTCCCCCGGGGTCGACGAGGACGCCGTCGGCGCCGCCGCCGCGGCATCGCTCGGCCGTGACCTGACCGGTCCGGAGCTCGTCTCGCTCCTCGCCGTCGCCAAGGCGTCCGCGGTCGCCGACTCCGCGGTCGCCGGGTCACCGGTCGACGGGGTGGTGTTCGGCGGCGACTCCGCGTTCGAGGTCGACGGACAGCTGTACGGCAAGCCGCACGACCCCGCGGTCGCCCGGGAGCGCTGGCGGCAGATGCTCGCCGCCGGCGGCGGGACCCTGTGGAGCGGACACTGCGTGATCGATCGACGGCGCGACGACCGGCACCGGGACCCGGAACCGGCCACGGGACGGCCTGGAGGCGCGGCACCGGCCCGCACCGTGCCTCCCGTCCGGTCCCTGGTCACGTCCACCGCCGGCGTCCCGCAGCTCGGTGACGTCGCGCCCGGCGGGTCGGCGCTGGCCGCCGCCGGCGACCGCGTGGTCGCGGTCGACAGCGCGGTGCTGACCTTCGCCGACGACGTGTCCGTCGACGAGATCGACGCGTACGTCGCGACGGGCGAGCCGCTCGAGGTGGCGGGTGCCTTCACCATCGACGGTCGGGCCGCGGCGTACATCACGCGGATCGACGGGGCACCGTCCGCCGTGATCGGGATGTCGCTGCCGGTGCTGCGGTCGATGCTCCTCCGGGGCTTCGGCATCGCCTGGCACGACCTGTGGGCACTGTAGACATCCGCACCTGTTCCGGGTGGTTCTTTGTGGGTGCCAGTCAAAACGCACTCCCGCCGCACGAATACGCTGCTGTGTCATGCCCCGTATCAGCAAGGTCCTCATCGCGAACCGCGGCGAGATCGCCGTCCGCATCATCCGCGCGGCCCGCGACGCGGGCAAGGCATCGGTCGCGGTCTACGCCGACCAGGACCGCGATGCCCTGCACGCCCGCCTCGCCGACGAGGCCTACGCGCTGAACGGCACCACGAGCGCCGACACGTACCTCGTCATCGACAAGATCATCTCGGTCGCCCGCCGTTCCGGTGCGGACGCCGTGCACCCGGGCTACGGGTTCCTCGCCGAGAACGCCGACTTCGCCCGCGCCGTCATCGATGCCGGGCTCGTCTGGATCGGCCCGTCGCCGGAGTCGATCGAGCGCCTCGGCGACAAGGTCTCCGCGCGCCACGTCGCCGAGAAGGTGGGCGCGCCGCTCGCCCCCGGCACCATCGAGCCCGTGCAGGACGTCTCCGAGGTCTTCGACTTCGTCGACCAGGTCGGTCTGCCCGTCGCGATCAAGGCGGCGTTCGGCGGTGGCGGTCGTGGTCTGAAGGTCGTCCGCGACCGTGCCTCGGTCGAGGAGCTCTTCGAGTCCGCCACGCGTGAGGCGATCGCCGCGTTCGGTCGGGGCGAGTGCTTCGTCGAGAAGTACCTGGACAAGCCGCGCCACGTCGAGACCCAGTGCCTGGCGGACGAGCACGGCAACGTCGTCGTGGTCTCCACCCGCGACTGCTCGCTGCAGCGACGCCACCAGAAGCTCGTCGAGGAAGCCCCGGCGCCCTACCTGACGCCCGAGCAGCAGACCGCACTGTACGAGTCGTCGAAGGCGATCCTGCGCGAGGTCGGCTACGTCGGCGCCGGCACCTGCGAGTTCCTCATCGGCGCCGACGGCACCGTGTCGTTCCTCGAGGTCAACACCCGCCTGCAGGTCGAGCACTGCGTCTCCGAAGAGGTCACCGGCATCGACCTGGTGCGCGAGCAGTTCCGCATCGCCGAGGGTGGCGTGCTCGACTACTCGGACCCCACGCCGCGGGGACACTCGTTCGAGTTCCGGATCAACGGCGAGGACCCGGGTCGCAACTTCTTCCCCGCGCCCGGCCCGGTGCACGCCTTCAACGCACCGTCCGGCCCCGGCGTCCGTGTCGACTCGGGTGTCGTCTCCGGTGACGTCGTGTCCGGCTCGTTCGACTCGATGCTCGCGAAGCTGATCGTCACCGGCGCCACCCGTGCCGAGGCGCTGGAGCGTTCGCGTCGTGCACTCGCCGAGTTCGAGGTCACCGGCCTGCCGACCGTGCTCCCCTTCCACCGTGCCGTGGTGTCCGACCCGGCGTTCGCGACGGCCGACGACGAGCCGTTCAGCATCTACACGCAGTGGATCGAGACCGACTTCGTGAACGACATCCCGGCGTGGAGCGGCTCCCCCGAGGAACTGCCGGCCCCGGCTGCGCGCGACAGCGTCGTGGTCGAGGTGCAGGGCAAGCGCATCGAGGTCACCATGCCGTCGATCGTCGGTGGCGGTGCTGCCGGTGGTGTCGCCGGTCGTCGTCCGGCCGGCCCCACCGCTCCCCCGAAGCGCCGCTCGTCGGCCGTCCGCGGGGGTCTGGCGAAGTCCGGGTCGTCCGTCGCGTCGCCGATGCAGGCCACCGTGGTGAAGCTCGCGGTCGCCGAGGGCGACACCGTGGTGAAGGGCGACCTGCTCGTCGTGCTCGAGGCCATGAAGATGGAGCAGCCCGTGCAGGCCCACAAGGACGGCGTCGTCACCGGGCTGAACGCCCCGGTCGGCCAGACGGTCTCGTCCGGTCACGTGCTGCTCGAGCTCGCGTAGCGCGGAGGTTCCGTCTCGCAAAACACCGGTGTTCGCCGGTTGAACACGCGCAACCCGCGGTTCGACTCGTGAACACCGGTGTTTTGCTTCATCGAACACGGCGCACTCCGGCCGCCTCGAGTGCCAAGGGGCCGTTGCCGCCCGGCTGCACGTCCGGCCACGTCACGCGGACGACCCTCCGGACGTGGCGGTGGGCACGGAGCCGGTCCTCCCGGAGCTTCTCGTCGATGACGACGCGCTCGGGCGAGCGACCAGCGCGCGTCGTCCGGTCGCGGTACTTGACCAGCCCGTCGAACTCCACCACGACGCCGGCGTCCTCGAACCAGAAGTCCACCCGGCCGATCAGGCCTGCCGCATCACGGAACTCCTGCTGCAGCACCGGCGCCGGGAACCCCGCTTCTGCCCAGCACAGCCGCGCCACTGACTCACCCGGCGAGTCAGCAGCCGCGTCCGCGAACTCGATCGCCCGTCGCGCGCGGGTGGACGCGCGCGGACGCGGCTCCCGGCTGCGCAGTTCGGCGAGCAGCGCGTCCTGCGACACTCCTCGGGCCAGCACCGCGTCCAACACGACCACCGCCGTGCGGAACGATGCTCGGAGCGCGACGTCGACCCCGGTGACCACGAGGGTCGTGACGGGCAGGCCGCCGACGCTCGCACAGGCGATGGTGCGACCCGCCCCTCCGACCTTCTGCAGGTGTGCGCGACGTTGCCCGGTGGCTCGACGCGGATCGGTGGCGACGACGTGCTCGGGGAACTCCCCGAGCCACGGGAGTCCGAGCATCGCCACAGCCGACTCGTGGGAGATCACGAGGGCGGTGTGGATGTTCGGCGCGACCGCTTCGACCCGTGCTCGATGGCGCTCCGCTGCGCTCGCTGCTTCGAACGCGCCACGTTCGACGTACCGACCCGCCGTCAGGCGGATGAGGGTCCCGCGGCGAGCGGCATCCGCGAGCCGTCGGTGCGCTCTCGGATCGGGATCGCCCGGAGCCGCGCCGAACACCGTGATGTGAGCCATGGCCCAACGGTCACGGCTCCCGCGCGGCCCACACGACGGCAACACGCTCCTTGTGAGGAGCCCTCGCTCCCCCACCCCCTGTGGAGGAACAGCAAAACACCGGTGTTCGCGCTCTGCACCGCGTTGTGCGGGTGTCCAGAGCGCGAACACCGGTGTTTTGCGGACCGCGCCCTACGACACCAAGGGGCGCACCGACTCGGCGAGGGCGTCGACCAGGCGCTGGGCCTCGGCGGGGGTGTCCGCGACGGTGTCGATGTAGACCTTCACCTTGGGCTCGGTCCCGCTCGGGCGGACGATCACCCGGGCGTCGCCGGACAGGTCGTAGCGCAGGATGTCCGAGGGCGGGAAGCCCGCCACCCCGTCGGCGTAGTCCGTCACCGTGTGCACGTCGAGCCCGCCGAGCGTCGACGGCGGCGTGGACCGGAGCGACGCCATGATCTCGCCGATGCGTGACAGGTCGTCGACGCGGGTCGCCACCTGCCCCGACGCGAACGCGCCGAACTCGGCGGCGAAGGCCTCGAGGTGATCGGCGATGGTCGAGCCGGACGCGGCGAGCTCGTCGGCGAGGGACAGCAGTTCGAGCGCAGCCGAGATGCCGTCCTTGTCGCGCACGACCGACGGGTCGACCAGGTAGCCCAGGGCCTCTTCGTAGCCGAACAGCAGCTCGGGCACCCGCGAGACCCACTTGAAGCCGGTCAGGGTGTCGCGGTACTCCAGCCCGTGGCGCGCAGCCACCCGGGCCAACGCCGGCGACGAGACGATCGACGCGGCGAGCGTGCCGGTCGCGCCCGACTCGGACGCCCGTGCAGCGGCACGCCACCCGAGCAGCCAGCCGACCTCGTTGCCCGACAGCCGGCGGTAGGACGGCGCACCGGCGTCCGCGGCCGTCGGGATCGCGAGTGCGAGCCGGTCGGCGTCGGGGTCGTTCGCGATCACCAGGTCGGCGCCGACGGCGAGACCACGGGCGATCGCCAGGTCCATCGCGCCGGGCTCTTCCGGGTTCGGGAAGGAGACCGTCGGGAATGCTCCGTCCGGCTCGATCTGCTCCGGCACCACGGTCGGTGACGCGAACCCGGCGGCGACGAACACCGCGCGAGCGGTCTCCCACCCGACGCCGTGCATGGCCGTGTAGACGACCTTCGGCTGCTCGTCGACCCCGAGTACCGGAGCGGGCACGATCGCGGCCGTGGCGGCCACGTAGGCGTCGACCAGAGCCGACGTCGCGACGGTGTAGTCCGTGCCACGCGGCAGGTCGGTGACGGACCCCGCGGCGACGGCGTCGATGGCGTCCGCGATCTCGCCGTCGACGGGCGGCACGATCTGCGAGCCGTCGTCGTCCTGACCGAGGTAGACCTTGTACCCGTTGTCCCGCGGCGGGTTGTGGCTCGCGGTGACCATGACGCCGGCGCCGACGTCGAGGTGCCGGACGGCGAACGCGAGCACCGGCGTCGGCAGGGCCGAGGGCAGCAGGGTGACCTCGAGCCCGAGGCCGCGCATGACCTCGGCCGAGTCACGTGCGAAGACGTCCGAGTTCACCCGGCCGTCGTACCCGATCACGACGCTGCGCGAGCGCCCGGTGTCGATGAGGAACCGTGCGAGCCCTGCAGCGGCCTGGGTCACGACGACCCGGTTCATCCGCAGCGGGCCCCAGCCGAGCTCGGCACGAAGGCCGGCGGTGCCGAACTGGAGCCGGCCGTCGAACCGCTCGGCGAGCGCCCGGACAGCGGGACCGTCACCGTCGGCCGCCGCGTCGATCGCCGCGGCCAGCTCGTCGCGGGTCTCGGGGTCGGGGTCCTGCGCCAGCCACGCCCGCGCGGTGCCGAGCACCTGGTCGAGGTCGAGCTTCACGACGCCGGCTGCCCGAGTGCGGCGACCACGCGTGCGAGCAGGTCGGCGATCACCGGCTCGGCCTGCTTGCCGGCCTCGAGCACCTCGGTGTGCGACAACGGGGTCTTCTGGATGCCCGCGGCGAGGTTCGTGATGAGCGAGAACCCGAGGACCTCCATGCCGGCCTGACGGGCCGCGATGGCCTCGAGCGCGGTCGACATGCCGACGATGTGTCCGCCGATGGTCTTCGCCATCTGGACCTCGGCCGGGGTCTCGTAGTGCGGGCCGCGGAACTGCGTGTACACGCCCTCGTCGAGCGACGGGTCGACCGTCCGGGCCAGCTCGCGCAGACGCGCCGAATACAGGTCGGTCAGGTCGATGAACGTCGCGCCCTCGAGCGGGCTGTCCGCGGTCAGGTTGATGTGGTCGCTGATGAGCACCGGGGTGCCCGGGGTCCAGTGCTCCTTGATGCCGCCGGCGCCGTTGGTCAGCACCATGATCGAGGCACCGGTCGCAGCCGCCGTGCGGACGCTGTGCACGACCCGACGGACCCCGTGACCCTCGTAGTAGTGGGTGCGGGCACCGATGACGAGCGCGTGGCGGCCGTCGGCGAGGCGGATCGACCGGATCGTGCCGGAGTGTCCGGGGACGGCCGAGGCGCTGAACCCGGGGACCTGCTCGGCCGGGATCTCGGACACGGTCTCACCGATGATGTCGGCGGCCTTGCCCCAGCCCGACCCGAGGGTCAGGGCGATGTCGTGCCGCTCGATGCCGGACTGTTCGGCGATGGCGACTGCGGCGGCCCGCGCGACCTCGAACGGGTCGGCAGCGGGGTCGTTCAGCGGGTTCTCGGTGCTCATGCCCCAACTCTAAAGGGCGGACGCCCGCCGCAGCGGCCGCCGCAGCGGCCGCCGCAGCGGCCGCCGCTGCACCCGCCTCAGTGCTCGCCGAGCGCCCGGTCCACCGCTGCCGTGATCTCACCCTGGTCGAAGTGGTTCGCGATGACGATGACCTCGGCGTAGGTGTCGCCGATCGCCTCGACGAACTCCTGACTCGTCAGGATCACGTTGGCGTCGTCGGAGACGTCCCGCACGGACGCGACGTCCGCCGCGACGACCGACGCCGACAGCCCGAGGGCGTCGAGCGCCTTCTCGGCGTTCACCTTGAGGATGCCGCTCGAGCCGATGCCGGCGCCGCAGATGGTCACGATCTTCACGCGGAGACCCCCATGATCGTGCGGACCTCGTCCGCGGTGGTCGCCGCCGCGATCCGCCCGGTCACGGTGGCGTCGTTGAACAGGTTCGCGATCTCACCGATCGACTCCAGGTGGGTGCCGACCTCGGCCACCGCGAGCCCGAGCACCACGCGGACGGGGTCGTTGTGCGGGTGGCCGAACGCCACCGGCGTCGCGAGCGTCACGATCGCGAGTCCGTCCCGCACGACGGCACCACCCGGCCGGGCGTGCGCGAACGCGAGCCCCGGCGAGATGACGATGTACGGACCGTGCTCCTCGACCATGCCGATCATGGCGTCGGTGTACTCGTCGGTGGTGGCGCCCGAGGCGACGAGCGCACCGCCGACCAGGCGCATCGCGTCACGCCACGCGGGCGCGTCCGCACCGAGGAGGACGGCGGTGTCCGGCAGCGGTGGCAGTCCCATGCGTCAGGCCTCCTGGTACCCGGCCGTGATGGTGGCGATGATCTCCTCGCGGTCCTCGAGCGGCAGGAACGACCCGAGCGCGGCGTTGATCTGGAACGCCGCCAGGTCGTCGAGGTCGTACCCGAACGTGCCGGCGAGCAGTGCGAGCTCCTTCGACAGCGAGGTCCCGCTCATCAGGCGGTTGTCGGTGTTCACCGTGACGCGGAAGCCGAGCTGGTAGAGCACGTCGAACGGGTGGTCGGCGAGCTCGTCGCCCCACGCGGCGATCGCCCCGGTCTGCAGGTTGGACGACGGCGAGACCTCGAGCGGGATCTCGCGGTCGCGGACCCACGAGGCGACCTCGCCCAGGGAGGCCAGCGTCGAGCCGTCCCCGGCGTCGGACAGGGCGACGTCCTCGAAGATGCGGACGCCGTGCCCGAGGCGGAGCGCCCGGCCGTCGACGAGGGCTGACCGGATGGAGGCGAGCCCGTCGGCCTCGCCCGCGTGGACGGTGACGGGGAACAGTTCGGACGCCAGGTAGTCGAAGGCGGCGCGGTGGTTCGAGGCGGGGAACCCGGCTTCGGCACCGGCGATGTCGAAGCCGACGACTCCGGCGTCACGATGTCGGACGGCGAGCTCCGCGATCTCGAGCGACCGGTCGGCGTGCCGCATCGCGGTGACGAGCTGGCCGACGCGGATGCGCCCACCGGCGGCGTCGACGGCTTCCTCGATGCCGGCCTGCACGGCCTCCACCGTCTGGTCGAGGGTCAGCCCGCCCTGCAGGTGCTGCTCCGGCGCCCAGCGGACCTCGCCGTAGACGACGCCGTCGGCGACCAGGTCCTCGACGAACTCGCGGGCGATCCGGGTGAGCTGCGGTGCGGTCTGCATCACCGACGTGGTGACGTCGAACGTCTTCAGGTACTCGACCAGGGAGCCGGAGTTCGACTGGTCGGCGAACCACTGCCCGAGCTCGGCCGGGTCGGTGGTGGGGAGCGACACACCCGCCGAGGCCGCGAGCTCGATGATGGTCGCGGGACGCAGGCCGCCGTCGAGGTGGTCGTGCAGCGAGACCTTCGGCAGGTCGTTGATGACCGCCCCGGCGTCGGGCAGGCGGTAGGTCGGGGCGTCGGCGCTCATGCCCCCAGGCTATCGGTGGTCACCGCCGCCGCGCAGGCAGCTGTGCACAACCCACGACGGAAGACACTGGAGGCTCCCCACAGGTGTGCAGGGAGCCTCCGGTTCGTCGGGTGGCCGGGTTCAGGACCCGATGCGCTCGCGCACGATCGACCCACGTGCCGCGGCAGCGGAGCCCGCCGGGCCGATGGTCCACGCGCCCTCGAGCGACTCCAGCGCACGCGGGATCCGCGACGCGTCGTCGGAGTGCAGCGTCCATAGCGGCTGGCCCTCGGTCACGGTGTCCCCCGGCTTGACGTGGAGCTCGATGCCCGCACCGGCCTGCACCGGGTCCTGCGCGCGGGCACGACCGGCCCCGAGCCGCCAGGCCGAGACGCCGAACGGCAGCGCGTCCTGCTGCGTGAGGACCCCCGACGTCGGAGCGGTGACGACGTGCTGTTCGCGGGCCACGGGCAACGCGGCGGACGGGTCCCCGCCCTGCGCCTCGATCATCCGACGCCAGGTGTCCATGGCGCGGCCGTCCGCGAGCGCCGCGGCCGGGTCGGCGTCGGGCAGTCCGGCCAGCGTGAGCATCTCGGTCGCGAGCGCAACCGTCAACTCGACGACGTCGGCGGGGCCGCCGCCGGCGAGCACCTCGACCGACTCCCGCACCTCGAGCGCGTTGCCGATCGTCAGCCCGAGCGGGACCTCCATGTCGGTCAGCAGCGCCGAGGTCGCGACCCCGGCGTCGTTGCCGAGGTCGACCATGGTCTGCGCGAGCTCCCGGGACGCCTCGTACGTCGGCATGAACGCGCCGGACCCGAACTTGACGTCGAGCACGAGCGCCCCGGTGCCCTCGGCGATCTTCTTCGACATGATGCTCGACGCGATGAGCGGGATGCACTCGACGGTGCCGGTGATGTCGCGGAGCGCGTAGAGCTTCTTGTCCGCGGGTGCCAGGCCGGACCCGGCGGCGCAGATGACCGCGCCGACGTCCTGCAGCACCTGCATCATGCGGTCGTTCGAGATGGACGCCTGCCACCCGGGAATCGACTCGAGCTTGTCGAGCGTGCCGCCGGTGTGCCCGAGTCCGCGACCGGACAGCTGAGGCACCGCGACGCCGAACGACGCCACCAGGGGTGCCAGCGGCAGGGTGATCTTGTCGCCGACCCCGCCCGTGGAGTGCTTGTCGACCGTCGTCTTGCCGAGCGACGAGAACGACATCCGCTCCCCCGACGCGATCATCGCGAGCGTGAGGTCCTTGATCTCACGCCGCTCCATCCCGTTCAGGAAGATCGCCATCGCCATCGCGGCCATCTGCGGGTCCTCGACGTAGCCGCGGGTGTACGCGTCGACGAGCCAGTCCACCTCGGCGGTGCTCAGGGCCCCGCCGGAGCGCTTCGTACGGATGAGGTCGACGGTGTCGAACGGCTCGACGGCCATGTGGATCAGTGCTCCTGCTGGTAGGTGGCGAGGGTGCGCGGCCCGAAGGCGTCCGGCAGGACCTCGTCGATGGTGCGGATGCCGGAGAGCGTCTCGAGGAGCATGCCCTCGGTCGAGTGCTCGAACAGCAGCTGGCGGCAGCGGCCGCACGGCATCAGGGTCGCCCCGTCGCCGTCGACGCACGTGAACGCGACGAGCTTGCCGCCGCCGGTCATGTGCAGCTGCGACACGAGCGAGCACTCCGCGCAGAGCGTCACCCCGTAGCTCGCGTTCTCGATGTTGCAGCCGGAGACGATCCGGCCGTCGTCGGTGAGCGCCGCGGCACCCACCGGGAACGACGAGTACGGCGCGTAGGCGCGCCGCATCGCGGCCGTGGCGGCGTCCCGCAGGACGCCCCAGTCCACGTCGTCGACCGGGAGGCCCGTGGCGGCGTCCGCCGGGTCGGTGGCGGTGACCGCCTGGTCACCTGGTTGCTGCGTGTCGGTCATGTGTCGTGCCTCCAGGCCGTCAGCTCTTGATGTAGGGCTTGCCGGACGCGGCGGGGCCGCGCGACTGCCCGACCAGGCCGGCCACGGCGAAGATCGTCACCACGTACGGCAGCATCAGCAGGAACTCGCTGGGCACGGGTGAGTCGATCGCTCCGAGCGTGTTCTGCAGGTTCGACGCGAAGCCGAACAGCAGCGCCGCGAGCGTCGCCTTGATGGGGTCCCACCGGCCGAAGATGACGGCGGCCAGCGCGATGTAGCCGGCGCCCGCGGTCATGTCCTTCGTGAAGGGCCCGACCGCGTCGAGCGTGAAGTACGCCCCACCGAGACCGGCGATCGCACCGGCGAGGGAGACGTTCCAGAACCGGGTGCTCGTGACGTTGATGCCCACCGTGTCGGCGGCCTGCGGGTGCTCACCGACCGCGCGGAGGCGCAGGCCCCAGCGGGTCTTGAACAGGCCGAAGGTGACGACCGCCACGGCGATGTAGGCCAGGTAGACGACGACCGTCTGCTCGAAGAACACCGGACCGATGACCGGGATCTGGTGCAGCAGCGGGATCTCGACCTTCGGGAACCGGATGCCGATGTTCAGGGTCTCCTCGTTCGGGGAGAGCACCTGCGAGTACAGGAAGCCGGTCAGGCCGGAGATGAACGCGTTGATGACGACACCGACGATGACCTGGTCGACCAGGTACTTGATGCTGAACGCCGCGAGGACGAACGACACGAGCATGCCGGCGACGAGCGCGGCGACGAGGCCGACCCAGGGCGACCCGGTGATCGACGCGACCATCGCGGAGCTGAACGCACCGGCGAGGAACTGGCCCTCGATCGCGATGTTCACCACGCCGACCCGCTCGGAGATGACGCCGCCGAGGGCACCGAACACGAGCGGGACGCTCAGGCTCAGCGCGCCGAGCAGCAGGCCGGGGATCGGCAGGGACGAACCGGCCGCGGCCCAGGTCAGGAACCCGATGACGAAGACGACCGCGAACACCGACGTGACCCACAGCGGGACCCGGCGGAGTGCCCGCGTCTCGATGAACGCGTACACGGTCAGGATCGCGAGCAGGACGATGACGACGATGCCCGTCCCGAGCGCGGGCAGCGGGACGTTCGGCAGCGCGAAGAAGTCACCGGCGTTCGCGAGGCGGAACGTGGTGGTGCCGGAGCGCGGCAGCAGGCCGAACAGCACGATCGCGATGAGCGTGAACACGCCGTACCCGATCGGGAGCTTCCAGCTCCTGGTGGTCTCGACCGGACGGTCCGCGAGCGGCGACGCGGGGGCCGCGGTGGGGCTGATGGTGCTCATGCGGCGACCGCCTTCTTGCTGGTCTTGCTCGTCTTCGTGCGCTTGCGTGCACCCGGCTGCGGGATCCGGAAGATCGCGCGGACGAGCGGCGGCGCCGCGATGAAGAGGACGATGAGGGCCTGGATGACCCCGACGATGTCGATCGGGATGCCGTTGGCGGCCTGCATGGCGTAGCCACCGTTCTTCAGCACGCCGAACAGGATGGCCGCCCAGAAGACGCCCCACGGCTTGGAGCGGCCGAGCAGGGCCACGGTGATGGCGTCGAAGCCGATACCGGCGTCGATGCCCGAGGTGAAGCCCGAGGTGACGGCACCCTGCACCTGGTAGGCGCCGGCGATGCCGACCAGGGCACCGGAGATCAGCATCACCCAGATGGTCAGCGCCGGGACGCTCATGCCGGCCACACGGGCGGCACGGGGGTTCTCACCGATGGTGCGGAACCGGAAGCCGAGCGACGACTTGTTGACGAGCCACCAGACGACGACGACCGCGATGATCGCGACGATGAACCCGAGGTCCACGCCGTACCGCACACCGAAGAGCTGCGGCAGGAGCGCGCTGTCCTTCGTGGCGGGCGAGATCGGGTTGCTGCTGCCCGGGGCCTGCAGCAGGCCCGGGGTGCGGAGCAGGTAGCTGACCAGGTAGAGCGCGACGTAGTTGAGCATGATCGTGACGACCACCTCGTTCGCACCCGTCCGGGCCTTGAGCACCCCGACGATGCCGCCCCAGACCGCGCCGCCGACGATGCCGGCGAGGATCGTGAGCGGGATGTGGATCGCGGCGGGCCCGTCGAACGAGAACCCGACCCAGCCGGCGGCAGCGGCGCCCATCAGGATCTGCCCCTGGCCGCCGATGTTGAACAGTCCGGCGCGGAAGGACAGCGCGATCCCGAGCCCGGCGGCGATGAGCGGCACCGAGTAGTCGACGGAGCGCGTGAGCGGCCCGATCGCCTGCTGGAACGAGTCCGCGCCGAAGTTGAACACCGAGCCCTGGAACAGCGAGGCGTAGGCGCCGCCGACCGCGGTGCCGATCGCCTGGAGCATGTCGGTCGGGCGGGCGAAGAAGTAGCCGGCTGTGGCCCGGACGTTCTCGTCCGTCACCGCGATGAGGATGCCGCACGCGACCAGCGCGAGGACGACGGCGAGCACCGTGACGAGCACGGAGCCGTTCAGGATCCCCTGCAGGGCGGCCTGCCAGCGGTCGCCACCGGCGCCGTTGCGGCGCTCGGTGTCCTCTGCCGAGTCCGTCATCAGGTGCGGGGTCGCCTCGACCTCCTGCAGACGGTCGTCGGTGAGCGGGGCGTCCGCGGTGCCGTGCGCAGCCGGGGTCGGCTGCTGCGTGTTGTCTGGTTCCTGCGCGGTCACGCGGCCAGCTCCGTTCCTTCAGGGAGTTCCCCGGCCATCATGAGGCCGAGGACGTCACGGGGGGTGGTCGCGGGGACGATGCCGACGATGCCGCCGCGGTACATCACGGCGATCCGGTCGGCCAGGGCCACGACCTCGTCGAGCTCGGTGGAGACGACGATGACCGGCACACCGGTGTCGCGGGTGGCGACGATGCGCTTGTGGACGAACTCGATCGAGCCGACGTCGATGCCACGGGTGGGCTGCGCGGCGACGAAGAGCCGCAGCTCACGGCTCAGTTCGCGCGCCAGGACGATTTTCTGCTGGTTGCCACCGGAGAGCCGACCGGCCGCGGTGGTGCGACCCGGCGTCCGGATGTCGAACTCGGCGATCTTCTCGTCGGCGAAGGCGTCGCGCTCGGCCGAGCGGATCGTGCCGGCGCGGACGAACTCGGCGTGGTCGGCCCGATCGAGCATCAGGTTCTCGGCGATGGTGAACTCGCCGACCAGGCCGTCCTCCTTGCGGTCCTCGGGGACGAAGCCGACGCCGGCGTCGAGCACCTGCTTGACGCTCCGCCCGGTGAGTTCCTTGCCGTCGAGGGTGATGCGGCCGGCGTGGGCGGGCTCGAGGCCGATGATCGCCTCGGTGAGCTCGGTCTGCCCGTTGCCCTGCACCCCGGCGATCGCCAGGACCTCGCCGCGGCGCACCGTGAAGGAGACGTCGTCGACGAGCACGATGCCGGACGGGTCGGTCACGGTCAGGTTCTCGACGACCAGGGCGTCGGCGCCACCGGACGCAGGAGCCTTGTCGACCACGAGCGAGACGGCACGGCCGACCATCAGCGCGGCCAGCTCGTTGTTCGTGGCGGTCGGCGATGCCTCGCCGACGACCTTGCCGAGACGGATGACCGTGATGCGGTCGGCGACCTCGCGCACCTCGCGGAGCTTGTGGGTGATGAAGACGATCGCGGTGCCGGCCTCGCGGAGCTGGCGCATGATGCCCATCAGCTCGTCGGTCTCCTGCGGGGTGAGGACGGCCGTCGGCTCGTCGAACACCAGCACGGAGGCGTCGCGGGACAGCGCCTTGATGATCTCGACGCGCTGCTGCACACCGACGGGCAGGTCCTCGACCTTGGCGTCGGGGTCGACGTCGAACCCGAAGCGGTCGGAGATCTCCTGCACGCGCTTGCGGGCACCGGCCAGGTCGAGCCGCCCGCCGAAGGTGGTCTGCTCCTGCCCCAGCATGACGTTCTCGGCGACGGTGAACACGGGCACGAGCATGAAGTGCTGGTGCACCATGCCGATCCCGGCGCGCATGGCGTCACCGGGGCCGTCGAAGTCCTGCACCACGTCGTCGAGCAGGATCTCGCCCTCGTCGGCGTCGTACAGGCCGTACAGGACGTTCATCAGGGTGGACTTGCCGGCGCCGTTCTCACCCAGGAGGCAGTGGACCTCACCCGGCTCGACGGTGAGCGAGATGTGGTCGTTGGCGACCAGGGCGCCGAACCGCTTGGTGATGCCGCGGAGTTCGAGCTTCATGTTCGGGAGTCTATTTCTGTCTCGCGCGCGCCACACGGGCGCACGGTGTCGCGTGCAGCCCGCGGATGCACGATGTGGTGTGCGCCGCCGGGCGCACGATGTGGTGTGCGCCACCCGGGCGCACGAGAACGCGGGCGAGGGATGCTCCCCCGCCCGCGTTCACCGGGTCAGGACTGGGTCTTGACCTTGATCGAGCCGTCGATGATGCCGGCCTTCACGTCGTCGAGCTCGCCCTGCAGGCCCTTGTCGACCTTGGACTCGAAGTCGTGGAACGGCGCGATGCCGACGCCGTCGTTCTCGAGGGTGCCCACGTACGGGTCCTTCGAGAACTTGTCGTCAGCCGCCTGCTCGACGACGTCCTTCACGGCCGGGCGCATGCCCTTCTCGACCGAGGTGAAGGCGATGTCCTTGTAGCGGGGGTCGGCCTCGTAGAGGTCGCTGTCCGCACCGATCAGGACGGAGCCGTTGTCGGCGTCCTTGATGGCCTCGGCAGCGGACTGGTAGATCGGGCCACCGACGGGGAGGATCACGTCGGCGTCCTGGTCGAGGAGCGTCTGCGCGACCGACTTGGCCTGCGTGCCGGCCTCGAAGCCACCGGTGAAGGAGCCCTTGCCGGTGTCGACGTTCCAGCCGACGACCTTGACGTCCTTGTCCTTCTGCTCGTTGTAGTACTTCACGCCGTCCGCGAAGCCGTCCATGAAGATGGTGACGGTCGGGATCTGCATGCCACCGAAGGTGCCGACGACGCCGGTCTTCGAGTAGGACGCCGCCGCGTAGCCGGCGAGGAACGCCGCCTGCGAGGTGTCGAACGTGATCGGCTTGACGTTCTTCGCGTCGATCGAGTTGTCGTCGATGATCGCGAAGTCGGTGTCGGGGTTCGCAGCGGCCTGCTTCTTCGTGGCGTCGGCCAGGTTGAAGCCGACGGTCACGACGAGGTTGCAGTTCTGGCCGATGAGCTGCTCGATGTTCGAGTCGTAGACGGTGGCGTCCTTCGACTCGGCCTCCTTGTAGGTGGCGCCGAGTTCCTTGGCGGCGTCCTTCATGCCCTCGTAGCCGAGCTGGTTGAACGACTTGTCGTCGAACCCACCGGCGTCGGAGACCATGCAGGGGCGGAAGTCGGTCTTCTTCGCCGTGTCGGTGGTGGACGGCGCCGAGGCGCAGCCGGCCAGGACGGCGACGGTGCCGGCGAGCGCGAGGCCGCTGAGGACGACCTGTCGGGTACGAGATGTCACGGGTTGGTTCCTCCGGGGAGCGTGCCCGGACCACGTGCGTTCCGGGCGATCGTGGCGACAGTACACGACCGTCGGGTCGGTACAGGACCCGTTGCGGGGGTCCTGCGGATCGGTTACGGGATCGCGACCCCGCCGAAACGCGCCCGTAACGCGGGGCCGCCCGCTCACCCCCAGTTCGAGGGGTTTGTCGGTGGAGCGCTACAGGACGTCGCCGCGGCCGCTGATCTTCAGGGCATCCACGACGCCCTTGACCCGCTGTGCGTTCGCGCTCGTGGTGACGAGCAGCGCGTCCGGGGTGTCCACGACGACGATGTCCTCGACGCCGATGAGCGAGATGAGCCGCTGGCTGTGCGAGATCACGATGCCGCTCGACGAGTCCGCCAGGATGCGCGCACCGTCCCCGAGCACCGCGAGGTTGTTCGGCCGGCCGCCGGACTGCAGCTTGGCGAGCGAGGCGAAGTCGCCCACGTCGTCCCAGTCGAAGTCGCCGGGGACGACCGCCATGCGTCCGGCGGCTGCAGCCGGCTCGGCGACCGTGTAGTCGATGGCGATCTTCTCGAGCATCGGCCACACGGCGTCGACGACGGCGCCGCGCGCCGAGGTGTCCCAGGCGTCGGCGAGTTCGTTGATGCCCGCCAGCAGCTCGGGCTTCGTCCGGCCGATCTCGGCGAGCAGCACGTCGGCGCGCGCGATGAACATGCCGGCGTTCCAGAGGTAGTTGCCCTGCTCGACGTACGAGCGGGCGGTGTCGAGGTCCGGCTTCTCGACGAAGGACTTCACCGCGTGTGCGGTCGGGGCACCCTCGATGTCGAGCGCCGCGGTGTCGGCGTTGATGTACCCGAAGCCGATCGCGGGTTCCGTCGGGGTGATGCCGATGGTGGTGACGTAGCCGGCACGGGCGACGGCGACGGCCTCGCGCACCGAACGACGGAAGCCGCGGGCGTCACCGATGACGTGGTCGGCGGCGAACGAGCCGATGACGACGTCGGGCTCGCGGCGCACCAGGATCGCCGCGGCCAGGCCGATGGCCGCCGTGGAGTCCTTCGGCTCGCTCTCGAGCACCACGTTGTGGTCCTCGACGCCGGGCAGCTGCGACTCCACCGCGACCCGGTGCGCACGGCCGGTGACGACCATGATCCGCTGGTCGCCGGCGAGCGGCGCCAGACGGTCCCAGGTCTGCCGCAGCAGCGAGGTGCCGGATCCCGTCAGGTCGTGCAGGAACTTGGGTGCGTCCGCGCGCGACAACGGCCACAGGCGCGATCCGATGCCCCCTGCGGGGATGATCGCGTAGAAGTCTTCGAGAGCGTCAGCCACGCGCTCACCGTACCGCCCCCGCCGGGCGGATCCTGGGTGGTCTCCGCACGATTCCCGCATGCGGCCTCCCGCAGGGCTCCGTCCGGCGTCCGCACCGGAGGGCGTCGCGTTGTTCACCCGGCGCGCGCGTCCCGTTCACGTCGTCGGCCCCGCCGGGTCACGTCACGCCCGGAGCATGGGCAGCACCATGAGCGCACGCAGCGTGGAGCGCGGCACGTCCCCCCGGACCGTCGCCGTCGTGACCGAGAGCTTCCTGCCCACCCTCAACGGCGTGACCACCAGTGTCCTGGCGGTCCTCGACCACCTGGAACGACGGGGTCACCGCGCGGTCGTGATCGCCCCGGACACCCCCGGCCTGGCGCAGTTCCGGTCGCGCAGCGCCGTCGAGCGCTACCGCTCCTTCGACGTCCACCGCATCCCCGCCGTCGCCTACCGCCAGTTCCCGGTGGCACTCCCCCACCCGGTGCTCGACACGATCCTCGCCGCCTCCGGCGCCGACGTGCTCCACGCCGCCAGTCCGTTCCTGCTGGGTGGGCGCGCGATCACGGCAGCCGGGAGGCTCGGCATCCCCTCCGTCGCCGTCTTCCAGACCGACGTGGCCGGGTTCGCCCGCCGCAACGGCCTGACCGCGACCGTCCCGTTGGTGCGGAAGATCCTCGGACGCATCCACGCCGGCGCCTCGCTGACGCTCGCCCCGTCGAGCGCGACGACCACGATGCTCGCCGAGGAGGGCGTGCCCCGCGTCGCCCGCTGGGGTCGCGGCGTCGACACCGAGCTGTTCCACCCCGCGCGCCGGTCGACCGGGCACGTGCGGGCACTCCGCCGCCGCCTGGCCCCGAACGGCGAGACCATCGTCGGGTACGTCGGACGCCTGGCCCCGGAGAAGGAGGTCGAGCGGCTCGCCGAACTCGGCGGCGTCCCCGGCATCCGGGTCGTCGTGGCCGGAGGGGGTCCGTCGCGGGCCATGCTCGAACGGCGGCTCCGGCACCTCGACGTCACCTTCACGGGCCCCCTGCGCGGCGACGCACTCGCCGACGCGTACGCGTCGCTCGACCTGTTCGTGCACACCGGTCCGGCCGAGACCTTCGGGCAGACCCTGCAGGAGGCCCACGCCTCCGGCCTGCCGGTGATCGCACCGGCTTCAGGCGGCCCGCTCGACCTGGTCGCCCCGGGGCTCGACGGCGAGCTCTACGACGCCGATGCCCCGCAGGCCCTGCGGCACGCGGTCCTGCGACTGCACCACGACCGCGCGCTGGCGGAGCGGATGGGTTCCGCCGGTCGGCTCCGCGTCGAGGGCACCACCTGGGAGGCCGTCGGTGACCAGCTCCTCGACCACCACGACACGGCCCGCACCATCGGCGCGCCGCCCGTCGGACGGGGCCTCCGGGCAGGTCGGGACGAGAAGGTCAGCGCCCGCGCATAGGATGGGTCGTGTTCCACACGAACACGAACGGCAAGGGCTCGCCGATCGGGCGAGCCCGTCCTATGGAAGGACGAGCTCATGGCTGAGCACACCGGCGGGGGTACGGCGACCGCGGTGCCCGACGTCTCGATCGAAGCCCCGCGGGCTTCTCGGACGCCACAGGGCACGCTCTACCGCGGTTCGATCGGGATGTGGTCGTGGGTCCTCCACCGCATCACCGGCGTCGCGATCTACTTCTTCCTGCTCGTGCACATCCTCGACACGGCGCTCGTGCGGCTCTCCCCAGAGGCGTACAACGCGGTCATCGGCACGTACAAGACCCCGATCATGAACCTCGGCGAAATCGCCCTCGTCATGGCCATCGTGTTCCACGCCTTCAACGGCCTGCGGATCATCCTGATCGACTTCTGGTCGAAGGGCCCGAAGTACCAGCGGGCCATGTTCTGGATCGTCATGGTCCTGTGGGCGGTGGCGATCGCGGGCTTCCTGCCCCGCCAGCTCATGAACCTCGTCGCGGACTTCAACTGAGGGGCACGAACATGACCACGCAGATCGTCGAACCTCCCCGCTCGGCCGCAGCCGCCCGCAGCACCACCAACTGGGAGAAGTGGGGCTGGATCTACATGCGCGCCTCGGGCGTGCTGCTCGTCGTGCTGATCTTCGGCCACCTCTTCGTCAACATGGTGGCCGGCGAGGGCGTCAAGCAGATCGACTTCGCCTTCGTCGCCGGCAAGTGGGCCAACCCCTTCTGGCAGGTCTGGGACTCGCTCATGCTGGTCCTCGCCCTCATCCACGGCTCGAACGGCATGCGCACGATCGTCAACGACTACGTGTCGAAGCCCGGCATCCGCAAGACGCTCCTCGTCGCGATCCTGGCCGCCTGCGTCGTGCTGATCGTCCTCGGGCTCCTCGTCTGCTGGACGTTCGACCCGTGCCCCGCCGGCGCCGCTGCCGCCGACCTGCCGTCCTTCTGCCCGGCGCAGTAGCACCACCACCGTTGCTGCCCGCGTTCCCACCGTCTACGGAAAGACCCCTGTGACCGAGACCACCGTCCACCACCACCAGTTCGACATCGTCATCATCGGCGCCGGAGGCGCGGGTATGCGAGCCGCGATCGAAGCCGGCCCGAAGGCGAAGACGGCCGTCATCTCGAAGCTCTACCCCACCCGGTCGCACACCGGTGCGGCGCAGGGCGGGATGGCCGCGGCCCTCGCGAACGTCGAAGAGGACTCGTGGGAGTGGCACACCTTCGACACGATCAAGGGCGGCGACTACCTGGTCGACCAGGACGCCGCCGAGATCCTCGCGAAAGAGGCGATCGACGCCGTCATCGACCTCGAGAACATGGGCCTGCCGTTCAACCGCACGCCCGAGGGCAAGATCGACCAGCGCCGTTTCGGTGGGCACACCCGCGACCACGGCAAGTCCCCGGTCCGCCGGGCCTGCTACGCCGCCGACCGCACCGGGCACATGATCCTGCAGACGCTGTTCCAGAACTGCGTGAAGCTCGGCGTCGAGTTCTACAACGAGTTCTACGCGCTCGACCTCATCATGGTCGACGTCGTCGGTGACGACGGTGTCACCCGCCAGCAGCCGGCCGGCGTCGTCGCGTTCGAGCTCGCGACCGGTGAGCTGCACGTCTTCCACGCCAAGGCGATGATCTTCGCGACCGGCGGCTTCGGCAAGATGTACAAGACCACCTCGAACGCGCACACCCTGACCGGCGACGGCGTCGGCATCGTGTGGCGCAAGGGCCTGCCGCTCGAGGACATGGAGTTCTTCCAGTTCCACCCGACCGGACTCGCCGGGCTCGGCATCCTGCTGACCGAGGGTGCCCGTGGCGAGGGCGCGATCCTCCGGAACGCCTCGGGCGAGCGCTTCATGGAGCGGTACGCCCCCACCATCAAGGACCTCGCACCGCGTGACATCGTCGCGCGCTGCATGGTGCAGGAAGTGGCCGAGGGTCGGGGTGCCGGACCGAACAAGGACTACGTGCTGCTCGACTGCACGCACCTGGGGGCCGAGGTCCTCGAGACGAAGCTGCCGGACATCACCGAGTTCGCCCGCACGTACCTCGGCGTCGACCCGGTCGTCGAGCCGGTGCCCGTCATGCCGACCGCGCACTACGCGATGGGCGGGATCCCGACGAACGTCAAGGCCGAGGTCCTGTACGACAACACCACCGTCGTCCCCGGCCTGTACGCCGCCGGCGAGTGCGCCTGCGTCTCCGTGCACGGCTCCAACCGCCTCGGCACCAACTCGCTGCTCGACATCAACGTCTTCGGCAAGCGCTCGGGCAACAACGCCGCCGAGTGGGTCCAGACCGCCGAGTTCCTCCCCCTGCCGGAAGACCCGGCGGCCGGCGTCCGCGGCATGCTCGACCAGCTCCGTGCCTCGACCGGCACCGAGCGCGTCTCCGCCCTCCGCAAGGAACTGCAGGAGGAGATGGACAAGAACGCGCAGGTGTTCCGCACGGACGAGTCGCTCGCCCGTGTCACCGAGACCCTGCACACGCTCCGCAACCGCTTCATGCAGGTCTCCGTGCAGGACAAGGGCAAGCGGTTCAACACCGACCTGCTCGAGGCCGTCGAGCTCGGGTTCCTGCTCGACCTGGCCGAGGTCGTCGTCTACTCCGCGCGCAACCGCAAGGAGAGCCGCGGCGGCCACATGCGCGACGACTACCCGAAGCGCGACGACGAGAACTACATGCAGCACACCATGGCGTACCTGACGGGCGACCCGCACTCGTCACTCGCCGACGACCACATCACGCTCGACTGGAAGCCCGTCGTCATCACGCGGTACCAGCCGATGGAGAGGAAGTACTGAGATGACCGACACCCTGGTCTCCGAGGCACCCCGCACCGACACCGTGCAGGACGCCCCTCCCGGATCCTTCTCCGTCACGGTCATCGTCCGTCGCTTCGACCCCGACGTCGACGACGAGCCGCGCTGGCAGGACTTCGACGTCATGATGCTGCCGACCGACCGCATCCTCGACGCCCTGCACAAGATCAAGTGGGAGCAGGACGGGTCCCTGACCTTCCGCCGCTCGTGCGCACACGGCGTCTGCGGGTCCGACGCCATGCGCATCAACGGTCGCAACCGCCTGGCGTGCAAGACCCTGATCAAGGACCTCGACGTCTCGAAGCCGATCTACGTCGAGGCGATCAAGGGCCTGCCGCTCGAGAAGGACCTCGTCGTCGACATGGAGCCCTTCTTCCAGAGCTACCGCGAGGTGCAGCCGTTCCTGCAGTCCTCGTCAGCCCCGACGCCCGGCAAGGAGCGTGTGCAGTCCGTCGCCGACCGCGCCCGCTTCGACGACACCACGAAGTGCATCCTCTGCGCCGCGTGCACGTCGTCCTGCCCGGTGTTCTGGACCGACGGGCAGTACTTCGGCCCCGCCGCGATCGTGAACGCACACCGCTTCATCTTCGACTCCCGCGACGACGCCGCGAACGTCCGTCTCGACATCCTCAACGACAAGGAAGGCGTCTGGCGCTGCCGCACGACCTTCAACTGCACCGACGCGTGCCCCCGCGGCATCCAGGTGACGAAGGCGATCTCCGAGGTCAAACAGGCGATCATGCGCGGCCGGGCGTAGTCCCGGCTCCGTCCAAGGCCCAGCACCACGTCGACCGATAGGCTCCCGACCATGACGTTCGCGGACACCCGCCCCATCCTCGACCAGCTCGGCTACACGACCCGGTACGTGCAGCTCCCCGGCGAGACCCTGCACGAACCGCCGGTCGAGGGGGCGCTCCGCATCGTCCAGACCGACGCTTCCGGCTACGCGCTCGAGGTCGTCGACTACGGCACGGCTCGTCGTCTCGCGCAGGCCACAGGCGAGGACGACGCGGTCGAGATGCTGCGCCGGTTCCTGAACCGTCCGTTCCCGGAGCCGCGCGACATCCCCCGCCACGAGCTCGAGGGGCTCCGCGACCGCGCGGCGTCGACCTACCCGCAGCTCGCGCAGCAGGTCGCGCAGGCCGGCGAGCAGGGGCTGACCATCCAGATCCCGGCCGGTGTCCCCGTCGACCGCATCGGTGGCCCGGACGGCTACCTGCTGCACCCGCTCGACACCCCACTGCCCAGCCGGTCACTGCCCCCGCACGTGACCTCCTCGCCGGAAACCCACCGGTACGTCGTTGACCGGCCGTTCCTGGTGAACGTCCGCTTCGTCCAGCCGTGGTTCGAGCAGCCGGGCGGCGCCCTGCGCTTCCAGATCGCCGACCCGTCGGCCACCGTGCGTGACCTGGTGGTCGACGGCGCGCTCGTCCGCCTCCGGGTCGTCTGAGCGCACCGATACACGAACAGCCCGCCCCGCGCTCGACGCGTGGGGCGGGCTGTTCTCGTTCGTGGAGCTACCGCAGGTCGGGGCGGTCGTACCGCGCACCGGCCGGGTTCGACGGCAGGCAGCCGAACACGATGGCTGCGGGGCTCGCGATGAGCGACACGAGCCAGAGCGGGCCCGGCAGGTTCGCGTCGTGGAGCCGGCGCCACGCGAGTGCCAGGTTCGGCACGAGGGTGGCGAGACACCACAGCCCGAAGAGCCCGAGCAGCACGAAGGCGAACGGCGAAGGCGCCCCCGACACGTCGCGCGAGTACCCGTAGTCGTCCACGACGGTGGTCGACGGGCTGGTGGCGATCAGCAGGGCGATGAAGCCCCCGTAGAGCACGATCGTGACGATGGCGTTGGCCAGGAACCAGTACCAGTACTCACTGCGACCGGCACGGCCGTCGAAGCGGGCGTACTTCTTGAAGAACCGGAGGAAGGCGTCGAGGAACCCGATGCCGTACCAGGGGGCCCACAGCGGCGGAACGCCGTCCGGGCCGACCGGTATCGGCTCCGCCAGCTGCGGGTACCCACGAACGTACGGCTGGGCGTACTGCTGGTACGGCTGCTGCCCGTAGCCGGGCTGCTGCCCGTAGCCGGGCTGCTGCCCGTAGCCGGGCTGCTGTCCGTACCCGGGCTGCTGTCCGTACCCAGGCTGCTGCCCGTACCCAGGCTGCTGCCCGTACCCAGGCTGCTGCCCGTACCCAGGCTGCTGCCCGTACCCAGGCTGCTGCCCGTACCCGGGCTGCGCGCCGTCCCCCGGCTGTCCCTGCTGCTGATCGCCGCCGGGCTGGCCCCACTGGGGCGTCCCGTCGTTGCTCATCGGCTCGAGACGGGGCGGTCGTACCGCGCGCCCTGCGGGTTCGAGGGCAGCAGGCCGAAGACGATTCCGACGATGCCGACGAAGAGGGCGATGATCCACAGCGCACCGGGGAGGTTCGCATCGTGCAGCCGGCGCCAGCCGAGGGCGAGCGTCGGAACGATGATCGCGAGGCCCCAGAGCAGGAACAGGATGCCCGAGATGACGAACAGCGCCGACGGCTCGGTGACGGTCGACTGGACGCTGGTGGACGTCGCGGTCGACATCGACACGGTCGAGCGCTCCGAGGTGCCGATACCGATGCCGTACAGGATGCTGAGGACGATGACCACGATCGCGTTGGCGAGGTACCACCACCAGAACTCGCTCCGGCTGGCACGACCGCTGAACGTGGCGTACTTCTTGAAGAAGCGGCCGACGGCCTTGCCGAACGAGATCCCGTACCACGGCGCCCAGAGCGGCGGTTCACCGTTCGGTCCGGTCGGCGGCTGCTGGCCGTACTGCGGTGCGCCGCCGTACTGCGGTGCGCCACCGAACTGGGCGTTCGGCTGGTTGTTCGGATCCTGCGGGTACTGGTCGCTCACGTGGTCCCCCTCGAGTGTTGGCTGATGGTCGCGTCTGAGTCAACCAGAACTGCCGAACGGCGGTCAGGACCGGTACCGCGCGTCACCCCTGCAGCGGACGGTCGTACTGCTGCCCCTGCGGGTTCGACGACATCAGGCCGATGATCAGCGAGAACAGGATGCCGATCGGCGGGATGATGAACAACAGGGCGAGCAGGCCACTGAGGTTGACGTCGTGCAGCCGTCGCACGGTCAGCGCGATGAAGCCGAGCGCGCAGGCCAGGCTCCAGAGGCTGCCGAGTCCGTCCGAACCGTCGTCGACGAACGGCAGCACGTCGAACCCGCTCCCGATGATGCCGGCGGCAGCCGAACCGATCAGGTACCAGAGCGCCCAGAACCAGTACTCCGACTGACTGGCCCGACCGTCGAAGCGCACGTACTTCTTCCAGAAGCGCAAGAACGCCTGGGGGAAGGGGATGCCGTACCAGGGTGCCCAGAGCGGTGGCTCGGACCTCCCACCACTCGCTCGACCCGGACCGGGCTGCCCGTACTGCCCCGGAGGCTGCTGCCCCCACGGTTGCTGTCCGTACGGGCCCTGCTGCTGGCCGTACGGGTCACGGGGCGGGTACTGGTCGCTCATCGGTGGGTTCCTTCCGGCGCGGCTGTCGGTCCACACAGAGTGTGGCACTCCCCCGCCCCGGTGAGCGTCATCCGCCCGGACGACACCTGACCCGACCGAGGACCTGGCCCGACGATGCTGTCAGGGCAGGAGCGCGAGCTTGCCCCCGGGGTGCCCGGACTCCAGCAGCTCCGCCGCCGCCTTCGCCTCGGCCAGCGGGAAGGTCCGCGCCACCGGGACCTCGAGCTGTCCGGCACCGGCGAGGTCGATGAGCCGCTGCCGCACCGAGTCCCGGAACGCCTTGCTGGCCGGCTGCGCGCCGCCCACCGCGGCGATCCCGTCCGATGCGGCCCGCGCCTGCGCGGCGATCGTCACGATCCGTGACCGGTCCGCGACCAACGCGAGCGAGACGTCGACGGCCTCGTCGGTACCGACGCAGTCCAGTGCCACGTCGATGCCGGAGGGTGCGAGATCACGGACACGCGCCTCCAGGCCGTCGCCGTACGCGACCCACTCGCCACCGAAGCGTCGCACGACGTCCGCACCACGCTCCGACGCGGTGCCGATGACGCGGGTGCCGAGCAGCCGCAGCTGCTGGAGCAGGCTGACGCCGACCGCGCCCGAGGCGCCGTGCACCAGGACGGTGTCACGCCCCTCGGCGCGGGTGACGCGGAGCATGTCGGCGGCGGTCGAGCCGGCGAGGAGCAGGTTGGCGGCCTCCGGGAAGCCGAGCGAAGCGGGCTTCGCGAAGACGTCGGCCGCGGGCACCGTGACCGACTCGGCCCAGCCGCCGCTGACGCGGAAGGCGAGGACCTCGTCGCCGACCGCTCCCCCACCGGACGCGATCTCGGTGTCGGGGCCGACGGCGGACAGGAAGCCGGCGACCTCGTACCCGACGGCGATCGGCAGGTCCGCGGCGTCGCCCTGGCGGGTGTGCTTGGTGTCTGCGGGGTTCATGCCGGCGGCGCGGACGGCGATCGTGACCTCGCCGGTGCTGGGTGCCGGCACCTCGGTGTCGACGTACTCCAGGACTTCGCTGCCGCCGAACCGTGGGGCCACCCAGTGCTTCGTCATGCGGGCGACGGTACGCGTCGCGACCCCGGAACGGACGGGAGGCCCGTCACCAGCTGGTGACGGGCCTCCCGTTCGTCCGTGCGGACGTCGTCAAGCCGTCCTTGCGGACGTCCTCAGGCGCGCGCGGACCGGATCCGCTCGGTGAACGCGGCGTGGAGCGGGTGCTCCGCGGCGAGACCGGTGATCTGCGTGGCCACGTCCGCGTCGGACGCGTCCGATGCCAACAGCGCCTGCAGCTCGACGCTCTGCTCGTCGTCCGCGACGTCGAAGCGGAGCGCCGCGGCCATCGCGTCGAGGAGCGCGGTCGGCTCGGTGCCGTCCTCGGCCAGTGCGGCGGCGGGCGAGACAAACCGCTCGTCGCGCGACAGCTTGCGGAGCGGCTGACGGCCGACGCGGGTCACCGTGTCGGGCAGGTGCGGGTTCTCGAACCGGCCGATGATCGCCTGCACGTACGCGCGGTGCACCTCGGGGTCGAGCTCGTGCCGGCGGATGAGCAGGTCGCTCGTCTCGGCGAGCACGGACTCGAGCTCGGAGCGCACGGCGGGGATGGCGATGGCGTCCGAGATCTTGTCGGCCCCGGCGACGAAGCCGTGGTACGCGACGGTGGCGTGCCCGGTGTTGACGGTGAAGAGCTTGCGCTCGATCGACGCCGCGAGGCCGTCGACGTAGTGCGCGCCGGGGATCTCCGGCTCGTTCCCACCGAACGGCGTGCGGTCGATGGCCCACTCGAAGTAGGTCTCGACGGTCACGTCGAGTCCGCCGCCCTCGGGCTGCGCGGGCACGATGCGGTCGACGGCGGTGTTCGCGAAGACGGCCTTGGCCAGGGCTGCGTCGCGGCCGTCCTCGGGCAGGGCCGCGACGATGAACTCGCGCAGGCGGTCGGTGGCGTTGAGGGCGTTCTCGCACGCCATGACGGCGATCGGTGCGGCGTCCGCGTCGCGGGCGACGAGCGCACGGGCGATGACCGGGGCGATGAACTTCAGGACGTTCGGGCCGACGGCGCACGTGACGATCGCGGCCTTCGCGATCTCGGCGACCACGCCGTCCTCGTCCTGGGCGCTGTTCAGCGCGCGGAAGTTCGTGACCTCGTGGTCCTGGGCGCCTGCCCCGACCTCGTGCACGGTGTACGAGTCGGCTGCGGCCAGGGCGTCGATGAGCGGTGCGGCGACGTCGGCGAAGACGACCTCGTACCCGGCCTCGTGGAGCAGGAGCCCGACGAAGCCACGGCCGATGTTGCCGGCGCCGAAGTGGACGGCGGTGCTGGTGCTCACTCGTTGACCTCGCCGAGGATCGAGAGGATCGCAGCGGTGTCGGCCGCGTCGGTGAGCTTCTGGACCTCGTCCTCGTCGGAGAACACGATCGCGATCTTCGACAGGATGTCGAGGTGCTCGTTGTTCACGCCGGCGATGCCGACGACGAAGCGCACGGGGTTGCCGTCCCAGTCGATCGGGCTGGCGTAGCGGATGAACGACAGGGCGGACGACTTGATCGCGTCCTTCGCGTCGTTGGTGCCGTGCGGGATGGCGAGGAAGTTGCCCATGTAGGTGGACACGCTCTTCTCACGCTCGAGCATGGCCGGGTAGTAGTCGGCCGTGACCGCGCCCGCAGCCTCGAGGATCTCGGCCGCCTCCTTCATCGCTTCCGACTTGGTCGGCGCGGTGTCCTCGGTGTGGATGCGGATCTGGCTCTCCTGCAGGACGGGCATCGGGGGTTCTCCTTGTGTTGAGGACGAGATGGAGGGGACGGGTCAGCCCCGTCCCCTCCGATACTGCACTTCGTTACTGGTTGTGGCGTTACTGGTTCTTCAGCTGCTCGACGACCTGGTCGTACTGCGGAGCGTTCATGAAGTTGCCGACCGACACGTGCTGCGCGTTCGGGTTCTTCTGCTTCGCGCGGTCCGTCAGTTCTTCCTGCGTGATGATCAGGTCCTCGTCACCGGACAGGTTCGCGATCGCCTTGTTGGAGACCGTGACCCCTTCGATGCCCGCCTTCTTGATCTTGTTGCGCAGGACGCTGGCGCCCATCGCACTCGAGCCCATGCCGGCGTCGCAGGCGAAGACCAGGTTCTGGACCTTCGTCGCCGTCGCCGTGCTCGCCGAGCCGACGCCGCCGAGGGAGGCCTCGGCCTCTTCCTCGTTGGCCGGGGAGTTGTTGCCGAGCAGGCCGGCGGTCGCCGAGTTGACGTCGCGGCCCTTGTTCGCCTGGAGCTTCGCCATGGCGGCGCTCATGTCACCGCCACCGTTCGCCAGGTCGCGCTTGCGGCTGGCGAGGAGGAAGAAGGACGAGACCGCGAACGACACCGCGGCGGACAGGATGACCGACAGGATCACGCCGAGGAAGCTGTTGCGCTCCGTGGCGCCGAGCACCGCGAAGATCGAGCCGGGCGACGCCGGGGCGACGAGGCCGGACTGGAACGCGACGTTCGTGGCGACACCCGTGGCACCACCGAGGATGACGGCGATGAACAGGACCGGCTTCTGCAGCACGTACGGGAAGTAGATCTCGTGGATGCCACCGAAGAACTGGATGATGATCGCGCCGGGAGCGGTCGAGCGGGCGATGCCGACACCGAAGAAGGTGAAGGCGAGCAGCAGACCGAGGCCGGGGCCGGGGTTCGCCTCGAGCAGGAAGAGGATGCTCTTGCCCGACTCCTTCACCTGGTCGGCCCCGAGCTGGTCGAGCACACCGTGGTTGATGGCGTTGTTCAGGAAGAACACCTTGGCCGGCTCGATGATGACACTGGCGATCGGCAGGAGCGAGTGCTGCACGAGGAAGTCCACCATGTCGCCGAGGCCTTCGGCGATGAGCTTGAACAGCGGCGCGAGCCAGAAGAAGCCGACCATCGCGAGGGCGAAGCCCAGGATCCCGGCCGCGTAGTTGTTGACGAGCATCTCGAAGCCGGGCTTGATCTTGCCGTCCCAGATCTTGTCGATCTGCTTGATCAGGTAGGCACCGAGCGGCCCGCAGATCATCGCGCCGAGGATCATCGTGGTGCCGTTGGCGCCGATGATGACGCCCATGGTCATGATCGAACCGACGACCGCACCGCGGGTGTCGTAGACCATCCGGCCGCCCTGGATGGCGATCGCGAGCGGGATCAGGTAGGTCAGGATCGGGCCGACGAGGCCGGGGTTGGCGACGCCGGCCGTCTCACCGAACCCGCCGAGGACGCCGACGGGCGTCCAGCCGGTCTCGATGAAGAAGGCGGTGATGATGCCCCACGCGATGAAGATCGCGATGTTGGGCATGACCATGCCGGAGAGGAACGTGCCGAACTTCTGAACGGCGACGCGTCCGCCGCCCCGCGACTTCGCGGGTGCGTCGGGCGCTGCAACGGACGACGTTGTCATGTGCGGTGACTTTCTGTGTGGTGGAGCTGCTGCGTGGTGCTGGGAGGGGTGGTGCTGGGGGTGGTGGGTCAGGCGGCGTGCACCGCGGACGCGGCAGCGGACTTCGCGGCCGCCGCCGTGCTCGCGGCGAGTGCCGCCGTCGCCATCTCGCGGGCCTGTTCGAGCGTGTAGCGACCGAGTTCGGCGCGCACGTCGGCCAGGGCCGCGGGGGTCATGGAGAGGGTCGTGGCGCCGAGGCCGACCAGGACGACGGCGAGCAGCGGGTCGGCTGCTGCCTCGCCGCAGATCCCGACGGCCTTGCCGGCCGTGGCTCCGGCGGTGCCGAGCTGCGCGACGAGGCGCAGGACGGCGGGGTGCCACGGGTCCTGGTACGACGCGACGGTGCCGAGCATGCGGTCGGCGGCCATCGTGTACTGGGTCAGGTCGTTCGTGCCGATCGACACGAAGTCGGCGTTCTGGAACACCTGCTCGGCCATCAGCGCGAGCGACGGCACCTCGGCCATGACACCCGCGGTGCGGATGCCGAGTTCGCGGGCCAGGGTGACGAAGTACTCGGTCTCCTCGGCGTCGGCGACCATCGGGGCCATGACCCACAGGTCGGCCTCGGTCGCGGCGTCGGCCTGGGCGAGCGCGGTCAGCTGGTCGCGCAGGACCTCGGGGTGGTTCCGCAGGGCACGCAGGCCGCGGCGCCCGAGGGCCGGGTTCTCCTCGTCCTTGTCGGTGAGGAACGGCAGGGGCTTGTCGGCGCCGGCGTCGAGCGCGCGCACGACGACCTTCTTGCCGGGGAACGCGGCGAGCAGCTGGCGGTACGACTCGGTCTGCTCGTCGACCGTGGGGGCCTTCGGCGAGTCGAGGAAGAGGAACTCGGTGCGGAAGAGCCCCACGCCCTCCGCACCGAGAGCAACGGCGCCGGCGGCGTCGGCGGGGCTGCCGAGGTTCGCGAGCAGGGGCACGACGTGGCCGTCGGCGAGGGCACCGGCGGTGAGCGGTGCCGCTGCGGCGGCGAGACGCTCGGCGATGCGGCGCTCGACGTCCGCGACCAGTGCGGCGTCGGGGTCGGTGACGACCGTGCCGGCGATGGCGTCCACGACGACGGACTGACCGTCGGCCAGGTCGTCGGCACCGGTCACGCCGACGATGGCGGTGATGCCCTTGGCACGGGCGAGGATCGCGGTGTGCGAGGTCGGGCCGCCGTCACGGGTGACGAGCGCCAGGACCTTCTCGAGGTCGAGCAACGCGGTGTCCGCCGGGGCGAGGTCGCGGGCGACGAGGACGAAGGGGGTGTCCGACTCGGGGACGCCGGGGGCGTGCACGCCGCGGAGCTTGGCGATGATGCGCTGGGCGACGTCGTCGAGGTCGGCCGCGCGCTCCCCCATGTAGCCGCCCATGCCGACGAGCAGGTCGCGGAACTGGGCGAACGCCTCGTACACGGCACGCTCGGCGTTGGTGCCGCCGTCGATGCGGGTGTGCACGTCGTCGAGGAGCGTCGGGTCCTGCGCCATGAGCGCCTGGGCCTCGAGCACGGCCTGGGCGTCGCCACCGGCGAGCTGTCCGCGCTTGTTGAGGTCGTCCGCCACGGCGGCCAGTGCGTCGTGCACGGCCTGCTTCGCGTCGTCCGCCGAGCCCACCAGGGCGTCCTTCGACGGTTCGCCGAGCGGGTCAGCCATCCGGAGCACGGGGCCGTGGGCAACGCCACGGCCGACGCCGGTGCCGAGCAGTTCGGACATTCGAGACTCCTTCATCTCACACGCGCTTGCGGTGGGGTGGATCGTTCGGTGCACACGACACGGGAACAGACCACGCCCGTGCGGCTGATCAGCACACTACCCCGCTTCGCGTTGACAAACAAACACATCCGGGGATAAAAATGCAGAAACAGATGCCCGTTTGCGTCTGGCGGATCGAACGCACGGGACGACATCGCGGATGTCGTGCCCGAGCATGTCCGTTCCGTTCCGACCCGAGACGACGAGGTCCGATGTACGCACCAGAACGCCACCAGCGCATCGTCGAGCAGGCGCGCGCGCAGGGCCGGGTGGACGTCAAGGACCTGGCCGAGTCGCTCGCCGTCACGCCCGAGACCATCCGCCGCGACCTGACGAGCCTGGAACGCCGCGGTCTCGTCCGTCGCGCGCACGGCGGTGCGATCCCCGTCGAGCGCATCACCCTGCACCCCGGCGTCGGCGACCGTGGCGGCATCAACCAGACCGAGAAGATGGTCATCGCCGAGGCCGCCCTGGCCGAACTACCCGAGAACGGCTCGATCATGATCGACGCCGGCACCTCGACCATCTGCCTGGCCGAGCTGCTGCCGACCGACCGCGGGCTGACCGTCGTCACGCACTCGCTCCCCGTCGCCACCGCCGTCGCGAACCGCCCGGGCATCGACCTGCACCTGCTCGGCGGCAACATCCGCAGCGACTCCCTGGCCGGCGTCGGCACCTGGACGCACCAGCTCATCGGCATGGTCAGCGTCGACGTCGCCTTCATCAGCATCAACGGCATCACGCCGGAGCGCGGCCTGACGACCCACAACATGGCCGAGGCCGCCGTGAAGAGCGCGATGATCAAGTCCGCACGACGGAGCATCCTGCTCGCCGACCACACCAAGTTCGGCCGTGAGGAGTTCGGTCGCGTCGCCCCGCTCGCCGCGATCGACACGATCATCACCGACCCCGCCGTCAACCTCGACCTGGTCCGCGAGGTCGAGGCCGCCGGCACCGAGGTCTTCTGGCCCGGCCGACCCTGACCGCGCCCCGTCCCCGCCCACCCAGTGCTCGCTAGCATGAGCCAACCACCCATCGACAGGAGTACATCGATGTCCGAAGCCACCCGCACCGTGACCGTCGCCAGCGCATCCGGCCTGCACGCTCGCCCCGCATCCCTCTTCGTCCAGACCGTGACGGCGTCGGGGCACCAGGTCACGATCGCCAAGGGCGACAAGTCCGGGAACGCCGGCAGCATCCTCGCCCTGCTCGGGCTCGGCATCGAGAACGGCGACGAGGTCACCCTCACCGTCTCGGGCGACGACGCCGAGACCACCGCGGACAGCCTGGTCGAGTTCCTGAAGACGGACCACGACGCGGCCTGATCGCGCAGGTCGCGTCCTGCACGCGACCACCAGACGGACGGGAGGCACGGTGCCAGCTGGCACCGTGCCTCCCGTGCGTCGTCCGGTCGCCGCTACGGCGCGATGGGCGGGATCGCGCGCAGCTCGCCCCAGGCGAAGGAGCTCTCGGCGATGAAGTCCTGCAGGTCGTCGGCGAGGTCCTGGAGGAGTCCGGGCAGGTCGTCGACGTCCTCGACGAGGCTCCTCGTCCCCTGGGTCTCGCCCCCGATCTCCCAGACGACGCTCATCGAGCCGTCGATGAGTTCGTCCTCCTCGTGGTCGAGTTCCCAGTCCCCGTGCGGGCTCACCCAGAAGCGGGCTGAGCGGAACTCGTCCGGACGGAGCATCTGCGCTGCCACGGGTCGGAACGCGGCGAGCAGCTCGCCGACGGTCATCACGACGGTCATGGGCAGATCGTACGGCCGGGGGCTGTCGGCGCCCGCCGATAAGGTGTTCTGCATGACACGCCTGCGCCTCGCATCCGTCAACGTGAACGGCGTCCGCGCCGCCTTCCGCAAGGGCATGGGCGACTGGCTCGCCACCCGCGACGTCGACGTGCTGGCCCTGCAGGAGGTGCGCGCGTCGAGCGACGACCTGGCGGCGCTGCTCGGCGACGAGTGGGACATCGTGCACGACCCGGCGACCGCGAAGGGCCGGGCCGGTGTCGCGATCGCATCCCGACACTCCGCTCAGATCCACCGCGTCGCGCTCGGCCCGGACGACTTCGACTCGGCAGGCCGCTGGCTCGAGGCCGACTACGAGATCGGTGGCACGACCGTCACCGTCGTCTCCACCTACGTGCACTCGGGCGAGGTCGACACCCCGAAGCAGGACGAGAAGTGGAAGTTCCTCGACGCCATGACCGAGCGGCTGCCGGCACTCCGGGCGCACAACCCGCTCGCGGTCGTCGTCGGTGACCTGAACGTCGGGCACGACGAGCGCGACATCAAGAACTGGAAGGGCAACGTCAAGCGAGCCGGCTTCCTGCCGCGCGAGCGCGCCTACTTCTCGCGGTTCTTCGGCGCCGACGGCGAACCGGTCCAGGGTGCCGACGGCTCCACGGGCCCCGGCCTCGGATGGGTCGACGTGGGTCGCGCCCAGGCCGGCGACGTCGACGGCCCGTTCACGTGGTGGTCGTGGCGCGGGCAGGCGTTCGACAACGACACCGGTTGGCGCATCGACTACCAGATGGCGACGCCCGACCTGGCTGCCAAGGTCACGGAGTACACGGTCGACCGCGCCGCGGCGTACGACCAGCGATGGTCCGACCACGCCCCCGTGGTCGTCGACTACGAACTCTGACCCCTCTTCTCTCGCTTCACCTGACGCACCGGAGCACCACCATGACCAAGACCCGCATCTTCTCGGGCATCCAGCCGTCCGCCGGATCGCTGCACCTCGGCAACTACGTCGGGGCGCTCATGCAGTGGAGGACCCTGCTCGACGACTACGACGCCATCTACTGCGTCGTCGACATGCACGCCATCACCTCGCCCCAGGACCCGGCCGAACTCCGCGCGAACACCCGGGCCACCGCTGCGCAGTACATCGCGTCGGGCATCGACCCGTCCAAGGCGACGCTGTTCGTGCAGTCGCACGTGCCCGCGCACGCTGAACTCGCCTGGGTACTGAACACCCTGACCGGCTTCGGCGAGGCGAGCCGGATGACCCAGTTCAAGGACAAGTCGGCACGCCAGGGCGCCGAGGCTGCGTCGGTCGGGCTCTTCACCTACCCGATCCTGATGGCCGCGGACATCCTGCTCTACGACACGAAGGTCGTGCCGGTCGGGGACGACCAGCGCCAGCACGTCGAACTCACGCGCGACCTGGCCGGACGCTTCAACTCGCGGTTCGGTGACACCTTCGTCACGCCCGAGGCACGCATCCTGACCGAGACCGCGCGCATCTACGACCTGCAGGACCCGACCAGCAAGATGAGCAAGTCCGCAGCGTCGGACAACGGCCTCATCCGCCTGCTCGACGACCCGAAGCGCACCGCGAAGAAGATCAAGTCGGCCGTCACCGACGCCGAGCGCGAGATCCGGGCCGACCGCCAGACGAAGCCCGGCGTGACGAACCTGCTGTCGATCCTGTCGGCGTTCACCGGCACCTCGATCGCCGCGCTCGAGGAGTCGTTCGCTGGCAAGGGCTACGGCGACCTGAAGGGCGAGGTCGCCGACGCCGTCGTGGCCGAGCTCGAACCGGTCCGCGCCCGCACGCTCGAACTGCTCGACGACCCGGCGGAGCTCGACCGGCTGCTCGCCGTCGGTGCCGACCGCGCCGAGTCGATCGCGCAGGAGACCCTGGCCCGTGTCTACGACCGCATCGGGTTCGTCCCGCGGTCGCGCGGCTGACCGTGCAGCCCGTCACGCTCGAGTCCGCGCGGGTCCGGCTCGACCTGCCCACGCGCGCCGACACCGCGGCGATCACCGAGGCCTGCCAGGACCCGGAGATCGTCCGGTGGACGACGGTGCCGACGCCGTACCGCGAGCAGGACGCCCGGACCTTCGTCGACGCCCTGGTCGGACCGGGGTGGGCATCGGACCGCGAGTACACGTGGGCGATCCGACCGGCCGGTTCGACGTGGCTCGCGGGCATCATCAGCTACCGCACCGCCGGTCGTGACCTCGGGTTCTGGCTCGCACCGTCCGCGCGCGGTGCCGGACTCATGCACGACGCCGTCCGGCTCGTGGTCGACTGGGCGTTCGAGCAGGGCGCGCCGGACGTCTACTGGGAGTGCTACGAGGGCAACGCAGCGTCGGCAGCGGTCGCCCGTGCGGCCGGGTTCTCGTTCACGGGCCTCGGCGCAGCCCGGGTGCCGGACCGGGACGGCGGCCCGACCGCGGCGTGGACCGCACTGCGACGCGCCGACGGCACCCCAGCCTCCGAGCTCCCCTGGCCCGTCGCCTGAACGCGTTCACAACCGTGGTGACGTGTCACCCAACCACCGCCGGTAGGCTCGGCCCGTGAGCGACACGGCACGACCCACCGAGGTCCGGGCGATGCGCCGCGGGCTCGAACTCGCGGCCCTCGGGCCCGTCGTCGGCGACCACGCCCGCGTCGGCGCCGTGATCCTCTCCCCCACCGGCGAGGTCCTCGCCGAGGGGTGGCACAAGGGCGCCGGCACCCCGCACGCCGAGGTCGACGCGATGGCCAAGGTCGACCCGGCACTGCTGCGCGGCGCGACGGCGGTCGTCACCCTCGAACCCTGCAACCACGTCGGCCGCACGGGGCCGTGCGCCGTGGCCCTGCTCGACGCCGGGATCGCCCGGGTCGTGTACGCGATCGACGACCCCGGAGCCGACGTGCACGGCGGCGCCGATCGACTCCGTGCCGCCGGGGTCCAGGTCGTCTCCGGGGTCCTGGCCGACCAGGCCGAGGCGTTCCTCGAACGGTGGCTGCTCTCGGTCCGGCTCGGCCGACCGTGGGTCACCGTGAAGTGGGCGTCCAGCCTCGACGGGCGCGCCGCCGCTGCCGACGGCACGAGCAAGTGGATCACGGGCGCCGCCGCACGCCAGCACGTGCACGAACAGCGCGCAGCCCACGACGCGATCCTCGTCGGCACCGGCACCGTCCTGGCCGACGACCCGAGCCTGACCGCGCGCGGGGACGCCGGCGAACTGCTCGCCGACCAGCCGCTCGCCGTGGTGCTCGGCGACCGCCCGGTGCCGGCCGACGCCGCCGTCCGGCGGCACCCGCGGGGGCTCGTCACCCTGCCCGGACACGACCTGGCCACCTCGCTCGGTGCCCTGCGCGGGCACGGGGTGCACTCGGTGTTCGTCGAGGGTGGCCCCACGGTCGCCTCGGCGCTCATCGCCGCCGGACTCGTCGACGAGTACCTGGTGTACATCGCCCCGGTGCTGCTCGGCGGCCCCCGTGTCGCCCTCGACGACCTGGGGGTGGGAAGCATCTCCGACCGTCGGCGGTTGGACGTACTATCGACCACCAGCCTCGGCCCCGACCTGCTGGTCCGAGCCCGACCGCAGCATCCGCATCACCAGAACCAGCACCAGCACGACCGCCAGCAGCAGCACGACGCGACACCCGGGCTCGGGAACGACGGGCCCACGAACGACCGGAGCACCCCATGACCGATGCGCTGACCTCCCCCACGCCGGGGAGCCCGGTCAAGTTCGAGGTGTCGACGAACGTGCCGACCACGCACGGCACCTTCCAGATGCGCGCCTACCGCGACCTCGTGACGAGCGCGGAGCACGTCGCGATCATCGGCACCCTGCCCGACGGCTCGATGCCCACCGACGGCGCACTCGTCCGGGTGCACTCCGAGTGCCTGACCGGTGAGGCCTTCGGCTCGCTGAAGTGCGAGTGCGGCCCCCAGCTCGACGCCGCGCTCGACACGATCGCGGCCGAGGGCGGCGTGGTCATCTACCTGCGCGGGCAAGAGGGCCGCGGCATCGGCCTCATCAACAAGCTCAAGGCCTACCGCCTGCAGGAGGACGGTCTCGACACCCTCGACGCCAACCTCGCGCTCGGCCTGCCCGCCGACTCCCGTGCCTACGGCGGCGCCGCGGGCATCCTCGCCGACCTCGGCATCACCCGGGTCCGGCTGCTGTCGAACAACCCGGAGAAGCGCCGCCAGCTCGAGGAGCACGGCATCACCGTCGACTCCCTCGTGCCGCTCGTCGTCGGCATCTCGGCGCAGAACGCCGGGTACCTCGACACCAAGCGCGACCGGATGGGCCACCAGCTGCCCGAGCACCTCGAAGCGGGTGCCGGCGCGGGCGCCTGAGCGCGCGCAGGAGACGGACGCTGCGGCCAGCTGACTCTGGGCTGATTCGCAGGCAGACGACATCTGTCGTATGATCGGGCTTCCGTCACAAGCGGTCCCCCCTCAACCGAACGCACCCGATCGGTGCCCGCGCCACCCCGCGCGAACCGATCGGTGTCCGCCGTTTCGGATCCTCGTGCTCTCCGCCGGGAGCACGCAGCACGGAAGACCTCGCCCTGTCATGACCGCCGCCCCGGCACCCGCAACCCCCACCTCCGCTCCGGCACCCGCCGGCAACCCGCGCTCCCGCGTCGTCATCGCGAGCCTCGTCGGCACGTCGATCGAGTTCTACGACTTCTACGTCTACGCGACCGCTGCGGTGCTCGTCTTCCCGACGCTGTTCTTCCCGAACGAGGACCCGACGGCCTCGCAGCTGTCGTCCTTCGTCACCTTCGCCCTGGCGTTCTTCGCCCGGCCGGTCGGGTCGATCATCTTCGGGCACTTCGGTGACCGGATCGGCCGCAAGACCACCCTCGTCGCGTCGCTGCTCGTGATGGGCACCGCCACGTTCCTGATCGGCTGCCTGCCGACGTTCGACACCATCGGGGTCTGGGCCCCGGTCCTGCTCGCCGTGATGCGCTTCGCCCAGGGCGTCGGGCTCGGCGGCGAGTGGTCCGGTGCCGCCCTGCTCGCGACCGAGAACGCGCCGAAGGGCAAGCGCGGCGTGTTCGGCTCGATGCCGCAGCTCGGTGCCCCGATCGGCTTCCTGCTCGCCAACGGCCTGTTCATCGCGATCAACGCGGCGATGCCCGCCGGCGCCGACGGCACCCCGAACGCCGACTTCCAGGCGTGGGGCTGGCGCATCCCGTTCCTGCTCTCCGCCGTGCTCGTCATCATCGGTCTGTACGTGCGCTTCAAGCTCGTCGAGTCGCCGGTGTTCCGCGGCGTGCAGGAGTCGGGCACGGTCGCGAAGGTCCCGCTCGGTCGCGTGTTCCGCACCTCGTGGCGGGCCGTCATCGTCGGCACGTTCGGCATGGTCGCCACGTACGTGCTCTTCTACTTCATGACGACGTTCACCCTGTCGTACGGCACGACCGGCTCCGAGGCCAGCGCACTCGTCCCGAAGGTCGGCCTCGGCTACACCCGTGGCGAGTTCCTGACCCTGCTCATGATCGGCGTCGTGTTCTTCGGCATCTTCACGCCGATCGCGGGGCTGCTCGCCGACAAGTTCGGTCGCCGAAAGACCCTCATCCCGACCACGATCGGCATCGCGCTGTTCGGTCTGACGTTCCAGTTCTGGTTCGCGGCGTCGAGCGGCCCGATCACGGTGGTGACGTTCCTCATCGTCGGGCTCTCGCTGATGGGGCTGACGTTCGGTCCGATGGGGGCGCTGCTGCCCGAGCTGTTCCCGACGAACGTCCGGTACACCGGCTCGGCCATCGCGTACAACGTCGCGTCGATCCTCGGTGCGTCACTCGCCCCGACCATCGCGCTGGCGCTCTGGAAGCCGGACGGCGACATCTTCCTGGTCGGCCTGTACCTGACGATCGCCGCGGTCGTGACGCTGGTCGCGCTGCTCTTCGTGCGCGAGACGAAGTCGAAGGACATCGCCGACGCCTGATCGGCGACCACCTGACGGACGGGAGGCCCGGTGCCAGCTGGCACCGGGCCTCCCGTTCGTCGTGCGCGCGCCTCGCTCCCCGCGCAACACGCCGTCGTGTCAGCGGGACGCCGCCTGGCCGCCGAGACTCCGCCGAATTCGGCGGCGTCTCGCGCGCGTGGCGGCGTCGAACGAGGACGCCGGCGTCTGCGCACCCGATGCAGCGCGGCGAGACGACGTCAACGCAGGTTGACGGATGTCGGTGCGTCAATGTAGGTTGACAGGCATGGACCGACCGACCATCACGAGCCTCGCGGCCGGAGCGTCAGGGGACGACCCGTTCTCCGCCCTCGCCAACGTGCGGGAGCTGCGCCGTGAGCTCGACCGGACCGAAGAGCTCGCCGCGCGGCGTGCCCGCACCGCCGGCGCCTCGTGGCAGGAGATCGCGACGCTGCTCGGTGTCAGCCGACAGGCAGTGCACAAGAAGTACGGCAGAAACTAGGAACACGATGAGCTTCCCCTTCGCACGCCCGAAGACCTCCGACGGCCCCCGCGCCACGTTCGGTCGCCTGCTGTCCTACCTGTTCGAGAACAAGCCCGCGATGGTCGTGATCATCGTGCTGAGCGTCCTCGGGGCGGGGGCCTCGCTCGCGCAGCCGCTCCTGGTCAACCAGGTCATCACCGCGGTGCAGCAGGGCAACACCCTCAGCACGCTCGTGTGGCTGCTGGTCGGGCTCGTCATCGTCGCGGGGGTGCTGAACGGCGTGCAGCACTTCCTGCTGCAGCGTGCGGGCGAGGGCGTCGTGCTCTCCACCCGCCGCAAGCTCATCGCCCGCATCCTCAACCTGCCGATCTCGGAGTTCGACACGCGGCGCACCGGCGACCTGGTGTCCCGCGTCGGCAGCGACACCACGCTCCTGCGGGCCGTCCTGACCCAGGGGCTGATCGAGTCGATCGGCGGCGCGCTCACGTTCATCGGCGCCATCATCGCGATGGCGATCATCGACCCGCTGCTGCTCGGCATCGTGATCGTGATCGTCCTGATCGCGATCGTCGTCGTCGGCGGGCTGAGCCGTCGCATCCGGGTCGCCTCGAAGCGTGCGCAGGAGAAGGTCGGAGACCTCACCGCCGCGGTCGAACGCGGCATCGGTGCGGTCCGCACGATCCGTGCGGCCGGCGCCACCGCACGCGAGGTGCGCGAGGTCGACGGCCACGCGACCGAGGCCTACAAGCGGGGCCTCGACATCGCCAAGATGTCCGCGTTCGTCGTCCCCGTCGCGAGCATCGTCATGCAGGTCGCGTTCATCGCCGTCCTGGGCGTCGGCGGGGCACAGGTCGCGGCCGGCACCATCACCATCGCGACGCTCATCACGTTCATCCTGCTGCTCTTCATGATGATCATGCCGCTCGGCCAGGCGATGGGCGCGGCCGTGGCGGTCGCCCAGGCGCTCGGCGCGCTCGGCCGGATCGAGGAGATCCTGCACCTGCCGACCGAGTCCCAGGACGACGAGTCGGTCCGGCCCGCCGCAGCGGTCGCCACCGACGACGCCATCGCGTTCGAGCACGTCTCGTTCCGGTACCGCGCCCAGGCGGACGCCTCGGGTGCCGACGGTGCGGTCGCGTCCGACCCCGCGGACCGCCCAGGAGGCCCGGATCGCGTCGACGACGAGCGCCCAGCTGACGACGTGGTGCTCCACGACGTGTCGTTCCGGGTGCCGCGTGGGTCGCGCGTCGCACTCGTGGGTCCGTCCGGAGCCGGCAAGTCGACGACCCTGGCGCTCATCGAGCGGTTCTACGACCCCACCGACGGCGTCATCCGCCTGGGTGGCATCGACGTCCGCGGCATGGACCGCGACGAGCTCCGTGCCCAGATCGGCTACGTCGAGCAGGACGCGCCGGTGCTCGCCGGCACGATCCGCGCCAACCTGCTGCTCGGGTCGCCGAACGCCACCGAGGACGACTGCGTCCGGGTGCTCGAGGCGGTCAACCTCGGCGAGGTCCTGCACCGCGATCCCCGCGGTCTCGACGCGCAGGTCGGTGAGGACGGCGTGATGCTCTCCGGTGGGGAACGGCAGCGCCTGGCCATCGCCCGCGCGCTGCTCGCCGCTCCCCCGATCCTGCTGCTCGACGAGTCGACGTCGTCACTCGACGGGGTCAACGAGCAGAAGATGCGGCTCGCGATCGACGCCGTCGCCGAGGACCGCACCCTGCTCGTGATCGCCCACCGGTTGTCGACGGTGGTCGACTCCGACGTGATCGTCGTGCTCGAGCACGGCCGCGTCGTCGGCAGCGGCACGCACTCCGAGCTCGTCGAGTCGACGCCGCTCTACCGCGACCTGGCGAAGCACCAGCTGCTGGTGTGAGTGCCGGTACGGCCGCGAGTACCGCGGCCGTACCGTCGATCCGGGCTCGGGGTCAGGCTCTGGCTCTGGCTCTGGCTCAGGCGGCGAAGGGGTCCGGCGTCAGCACGTAGACGGTCTCGAGGTACTCCTCGATGCCCTCGTGCGACCCCTCGCGGCCGAGGCCCGAGGACTTCACCCCGCCGAACGGGAACGCCGCGTTCGAGACGACGCCCGTGTTCAGCCCGAGCATGCCCGTCTCCAGGCGCTCGGCGAGCCGCTGACCACGCCGGAAGTCGGTCGTGAAGGCGTAGGCGATGAGCCCGTACTCGGTGTCGTTGGCGAGCCGGATCCCCTCGTCCTCGGTGTTGAAGCGCGTGACCGAGGCGACCGGTCCGAAGATCTCCGTCGTCATGATCTCCGAGCCGGGTTGCACGTCGTCGATCACGGTCGCCTCGTAGAAGGTGCCCGGGCGGTCGATCCGGTGGCCGCCGGTGACGAGCCGGGCACCGCGGCCGAGGGCGTCGTCGACGAGCGAGGCGGCCTTGTCCACGGCGCGGTCGTCGATGAGCGGTCCGAGCGTCGTGCCGTCCTCGGTGCCCCGGCCGACGCGCAGGGCGTCCACCTTCGCGGTGAGGGCCGCGACGAACGCGTCGGCGATGCCGTCCTGCACGAAGAACCGGTTCGCGGCGGTGCAGGCCTCGCCCGTGTTGCGGAACTTCGCGAGCATCGCCGCGTCCACCGCCTCGTCGAGATCGGCGTCGTCGAACACGAGCAGCGGAGCGTTGCCGCCGAGCTCCATGCTCGTCTTGAGCACGTTGTCCGCCGCCTGCTTGAGGAGCGCCGAACCGACCGGGGTCGAACCGGTGAACGTCAGCTTGCGCAGGCGCGGGTCGGCGATGATCGGCTCCGACAGTCCCTTGGCGTCACTCGACGGGATCACGTTGAGCACGCCGTCCGGCAGCCCGGCACGGCGGAACAGCTCGACCAGGAACAGGGTCGTCAGCGGGGTGAGGTCGGCCGGCTTCGCGACCACCGTGCAGCCGGCGGCCAGGGCCGGGCCGATCTTCCGCGTCGCCATCGCGAGCGGGAAGTTCCACGGGGTGATCGCGTACACGGGGCCGACCGGACGCTTCAGCACGATCGCGCGGCCGGTGCCCTCGGGGTTCGTGCGGTAGTCGCCGGTGATGCGGACCGCTTCCTCCGAGAACCACCGCAGGAACTCGCCGCCGTAGACGACCTCACCGCGGGCCTCGACCAGGGGCTTGCCCATCTCGAGCGACATCAGGGCAGCGAGGTCGTCGGCGTGCTCGTGCACCAGGTCGAAGGCCCGGCGCAGGATGTCCGAGCGCGTGCGCGGGGCCGTCGCTGCCCACGACTCCTGCGCCGCGGCGGCTGCGTCGAGGGCGGCGATGCCGTCCTCGGGGGTGGCGTCGGCGACCTCGGCCAGGACGGCACCGGTCGACGGGTCGTGCACGGCGAAGGTGGACCCGCTCGACGAGGCGCGCCAGGTGCCGCCGATGAAGAGTCCGGTGGGGACGTTCTCGACGCGGACGTGCTCGTCGGCGACGGTGGTGGTGGTGGTGGTTTCGTTCGTGGTGGTGTCGGTCACAGTCGTGCTCCTCCTGGGTTCGCGAGGCCCTCGTCCATGTCGCTGCGGTCGACGTGTCCGCCGGCCGCCCGGATCTCGTCGAGCGCCCGGGCGCTGCGCTCGACGTCGACGCCGGCCACCAGGTCCTCGTACACGGCGACGTCGAGGCCCGCGGCACGGGCGTCGAGCGCCGAGGCACGGACGCAGTGGTCGGTGGCGATGCCGACGACGTCGATCGTGTGCACGCGGCGCTCGGCGAGCACCTCGGCCAGCGGGACGCCCGCCTCGGTCCGGGCCTGGAACGCCGAGTAGTCCGGCGTGCCCTGCCCCTTGCGGACGTCGACGTCGATCAGTGCGGTGTCGAGATCGGGGTGGTAATCGGCGCCGGGCGTGCCGGCGACGCAGTGCACCGGCCACGTGTCGACGAAGTCGGGTCCGTCGGGTCCGGCGAAGTGTCCGCCGTTGTCGTCGTCGCCGTGGTGCCAGTCGCGGGACGCCACGATCAGGTCGTACTCGTCCCCGTGCCGACCGAGGAACGCGGTGATGCGCTTCGCGAGCGCCGCTCCCCCGGTGACCGCGAGCGCACCGCCCTCGGCGAAGTCGTTCTGGACGTCCACGACGAGCAGTGCTCTTGCCATGGGTCCATCCAACACCCGTCGGCTCAGGAGCCGGTGAGCTTGCTCCCGCACGAGTAGGTCGCGGCGGTCACCGCGTCGAGTGCCGGCAGTGCCGCTGTACGCGGCGATCCGATGGCGTAGAAGGCGAAGGTCAGCCGCGACCCGTCGGCGGCGTCGATGTAGCCGCCGAGGGTGTTGGCGCTGTCGATCCAGCCCGTCTTGGCGTGCACCTTGCCGCGAGCGACCGCGTTCGCGCCGGTGAACCGGCTGGCCAGGGTGCCGGACTGGCCGGACACCGGCAGGGCGTTCGCGAGCGTGCCGAGGCCCTTCGCGCCGGAGGCGACCTGCACCATGAGGTGTGCGACGAACTCCGGCGACACGGCGTTCGAGGCGCTCTCGCCCGAGCCGTCCTTGATCACGATGCCGGCCGGGTCGAGGCCGTAGGAGCGCAGTGCCGACTGGTACACGGACGACAGCGACGCCGCCGAACCGTTCGAGCCTGACTCCTTCGAGGACACCCGGGCGAGCATCTCGGCCAGGGTGTTGTCCGAGTTCGGGATCATCTGCCCGATGAGCGTCGACACCGGCTGCGACGACACCGTGGCGATCGTCTCGGTGCCGGTGGTCGCCCGCTTGACGATCTGCGCGGACCCGGCGCCGGCGACACCAGCGTTCGCCAGTGCCGTCCGGAAGGCGATGCCGGCGCGTCCGACCGGGTCCTCGGACCGGGGCGAGGTCGCCGCTGCGGGGTTCGCCCGGTCACCGTCGACCATGAGCGCCGTGACCTTCGGCTGGTACCCGATGGTGCGTTCGGACACCGGCCACGTAGGGTCCCAGGCGTCGGCGTCGCTCCAGTACGAGTCGTCGGTGACGATCGTGGTGACCGGGGTGTCGCCGACCTTCGCCTTCACCTGCTGCGCGAGCTGGGCGAGGGTCGGGGCGCCCGGGTACACCGTGCCGCCGCCGGCGGACAGTGTCGCGTCGCCGTGGCCGACCAGGGCGACGGTGTTCGCGGACTCCCGTGCGACGGTCGTCGGGATGCGGTGGTCGCCCCCGAGCACCGACAGCGCGGTCGCCGAGGTCAGGGTCTTCATGACGCTGCCGGTCTGGGCGGCCCGCTCGCCGTGCTTCGAGAACAGGACCTTGCCCGTCTTCGCGTCCATCACGTACCCCTCGAAGTCGCCGAGGCCGCTCGCCGACGCAGCCGTCGCGATCGAGCAGGCCCGGAGCGCGGACGGACCGGCGAGGTCGTCCGGCACCGCGCGGGCTTCGGGGGTCGGGGTGGGGGACGGCTTCGTGGTCGGGCGCTTCGTGGTGGTCGTCCGGTCCGGAGCCGAGGACGCGGTCCGGGTCGGGCTCGGCGCCGCAGCGGTCCGGGAGTCCGGGGTCGTGGCCGCCGCAACGGCGACGGCCCCACCGGAACCGACCACGAGCAGCGCCGCGAGACCACCGGCGATCCACGGGACCGGGCGTCGCGCGGCGGAGGCGCGCACCGCGGTGACGGCGGCGTGGAACCGCTCCGGGACGGAACGCGGGGTGGGCTGCTGCTCGGACATCGCGACCGATCCTACGGAACTGCGGCAGGAGCCTCCAGGCCGGATCCGGGATCCGTGGCGGACGGGAGCCGGATCAGGGAGCCGTGACGGGACCGTCGGCCGGGTACCGGACCCCGACCTGGCGTCGTGCCTCGTCCAGCACCGCCATGATCGCGACGGTCTCGTCCGGGTCCATCGGGCCGCCGTCGTGGCGGCCCGACGTGATCATCGTCTCGAAGGCGCGGGCCTCGTGCGCGTACCCGGCGAGCTCCTCGCGGCCGTCGAACTCCTCGACGACGGCTCCGTCGCGATCGCGGATCCGCCAGGTGGTCGGCGTGTACCAGGTGGAGTCGAGGTCGATGCGGCCGGTCTCGCCGATGATCGACGCGGTGTTCGGGCTCCGCAGGTCCATCCCGAAGTGGATCATCGACTGCGCACCGCCCTCGTGCGTCATCACCAGGCCCATCTGCTCGTCGACGCCCTGCTCGCTCAGCGTCCCGGCTGCGACCAGCGCGGTCGGCACCCCGAGCACGTCCACCGCGAAGGACACCGGGTAGATCCCGAGGTCGAGCATCGCTCCCCCGCCGAGTGCCGGGTCGCGCAACCGGTGGCCGGGGTCCGTCGGGAGGGCCTGGTGGTGGGTCGCCTCGACCACCATCGGGCGGCCGATCCGTCCCTCGGCGACGATCTCGCGGATCATCGCCATCTGGGGCAGGAACCGGGTCCACATCGCCTCCATCACCGCGACGCCCGCCTGCCGAGCCGCGTCGACGACCGTCCTGGCCTCGGCCGCGGTCATCGTGAAGGCCTTCTCGACCAGGACGTGCTTGCCCGCCCGGATCGCGAGCAGGGCGTCCTCGGCGTGCCGGACGTGCGGGGTCGCGACGTAGACCGCGTCGACGTCGTCGTCCGCCACCAGGTCCTCGTAGGAACCGTGGGCCCGCTCGATGCCGAACTCGGCGGCGAAGGCCTCGGCGTGTTCCCGGGTGCGGCTGCCCACGGCCGTGAACACGATGCCGGCCGCGGTGCAGTCACCCACGAAGGACCGTGCGATGCCGCCTGTGCCGATGACTCCCCAGCGAACCGTCATGGGTCCTGTCTACCAGCGTGGGGTGGGGTGTGGCGCGGCCCGCCGCGGTCGTCAGCGGGGTCCGCGTCGGGCGGTCAGCGGCGGTGCCCGCTTCGGGTCGTCAGCGGCGGTGCTTGCCGAGCGCGGCGTCCGGGGCGGCCATCGGGTGGTTCCGGAACCAGCGCAGGAGCTCACGGGCACGGCTCGTGTCGGCGCTCGCATCGCCCTCGGCGAGGAACGAGTCGAAGCCGTCGGGCAGGTCGGCTTCGGCCTCCCGGTGGAACGCCATCTTCCACTCGCCGAAACGCCGGGTGTGGATGCGCTCCTCGACGAGCAGGCCGACGTCGGTGTGCCGCGGGTCGTCGATGATGCGCTGGTACGTCTCGAGCACGGCCGCCTCGGGGCCCTCGAGCAGCTGCATGAACCGGCCGTCCTTGTAGACGAGCAGACCGGACAGGCCGGACGCGGTGTTGCGGACCCGTGCGTGCTCGAGCAGTGCGTCGAGCCGCTCCTGGTCGAACACCTCGTTCGCTGCGCTCATGTAGACCAGGGACAGCAGCATGACGACCTCTCGGTGACGACGGAACGGGTTCGTGTCCCATCGTTGTCCGAGTGGCCCGGCAGGGGAATCCCCAGAACGGGGATCGTTCCCGCCCGCGCACCCGCGTCGAGGTTCGGGTCATCGACGCGAGCACACGGGTGTCGGGTCGTACGACCGGACTGATTCGGAGCCCCCGTCCGGGGGGTTTGGTCACTCCGTGTCGTAGGTGCGGACCCAGTCGATCTGCACGTGCCCCGGGTCGCCCCAGTTGCCGATCTGGAACATGTAGCGATGCGGCGTGGTGGGCACGTTGCGCGGCACCGTGAACACGAGCTTGCCGTCGAGGTAGTACCGGATGATCTTCCCCGGCACCCACTCGGTCGTGTAGGTGTGCCAGTCGTTCCAGGACACCCGGGTGTTGTAGTGCTCGGTCCGCTTCTCGAGCCCCTGGAGCATCGAGTGGTGGAAGACGCGCGGTGAGCCGTTGAACTGCCCCTCCGGGTAGTTCAGCTCGCCGTCCGCCCAGGCGTTCGACGTCGGCCAGAGCATGACCGCGATCCCGTTGCCGTCGCCACCGGTCGCCCGCGCACGGATGCTGAAGGTGCCGCCGACGTGTGACCAGGCGCCGGTGGGCGTGCCGAACGTTCCGGCAGCGCCGTGCTCTCCGTCCATCGCGACGTCGAGGTAGCCGTCGTGGGCGCTGATGAGCTTGTCCGAGTAGTACTTGCCGCCCGTACCGTCGGGGTACGGCTGCCACGAGTTCCGGTACGTCTCGGCGAAGGGGCCGCCCGCTGCGGCGGGGGTGTCGAAGTCCTCGGAGAAGGTCAGCTCGCGGTCCGCGAGGTACGCGGGACCGGTCGCGGACGCCGTCGGGGTCGCGGACGGACCGGTGCTCGGCGACGAGGTCGATGCGGACGTGGCCCGGGACTCGGGCACGGCTGCCGCGGTGACCGCGAGGGCCCCGGCGGTGGCAGCGACCACGACGATGACCAGGACACGCTTCAGCACGGCGTCACCGCCGGTGGAGCGCTGGGCTGGTGGTCGGTCATCGTGTCCCCCGTATCGCGGACAAGGCTAGCCCGCGGACGCGCCCGACGTCTGTCCCTCGGGCGAGGGACACGGGTTTCGTCCGGAATACGAAAACCCCGGTCAGAGCCACTTCGAGTGGGCCTGACCGGGGTGTTCACGGAGCCGCCTGTCGGAATCGAACCGACGACCTATTCATTACGAGTGAATCGCTCTACCGACTGAGCTAAGGCGGCGCACACTCCATGTCCGGAGTGGCACGAGCAATGACTATACAGGTTCAGACGAGTGAACGCGAAACCAGCACGCCGAGCTCGGAGAAGGACCGTTCGAGCTCGTCGACCAGGTGTGTTCCGGCCTCGGAACCCGACCACTCCCACCACGCGTGGCGCAGGGCGGCGAGGGCGACGATGGCCGCGAGACCCGCGCGCCGGCGGAGCGCCTCGGCGTCGGCGGCGAGCTCCGGGTCGGCGTGTTCGAGCCGGCGCGCGACGGCCGCCTGCAGCTCCGACTGGAACTCCTTCATCGACGCCATGCGACGGCTGAACAACTCCGGGTTCGCGCGGAGCACCTGCTGCCGCTCCTCGATGAGCCCGCGCTCCTCGATCAGTTCCCGCGTGGAGTGCACGAGCAGCGTGCCGATGTCGGCGAGCAGGTCTCCGCTCGGACCACCGTCGACGAACGCCTGCAACGCGGCGTCGTCGGGCAGCTGCGGGTCGTCCCCGAGGATCGCCTGCTCCTTGCTCGGGAAGTAGTTGAAGAACGTCCGGGGCGAGACGTCGGCCCGCCGGGAGATCTCGTCCACCGTGACCGCGCCGAGGCCGTCCTCGATGGCGATCCGGAGCGCAGCCTGCTGGATGGCGCGCCGGGTGGCGCGGCGCTTCCGTTCGCGCAGGCCGGGTTCAGCGTCGGGCATGCCGTGATTGTCGCACGCCGTGCCTCAGCGGCGGGCGCGGGCGATGGTGACGAGCAGTGCTTCGAGCGCCAGGAGTGCCGCCACGTTCGCCGCGATGCGCTGGCGCGCCAGGGCCACGGCGTCGAGGACCTCGAGCGCGGCAGCGGGCGGTGTCGTCGGCAGCGCGTGTTCGAGCTGGTCCTGCATGGCCAGGTTGACCGGTTCCGCGGGGGCTCCGAGCCCCAGCAGGAGCAGGTCGCGGTACAGGGACGAGACGTCGACCAGGATCCGGTCGAGCCCGTCGCGCAGGCTCCGGGTCGCCCGGCGCTTCTGGTCGTCCTCGAGGGCGCGGAGCTGCGACCGGAGCGCCGGCGGGATCGTCCCGCCGGGTTCGACCCCGAGCGAGCGCAGGGCCGCGTCGCGCTCTTCGGAGTCGCGCTGCTCGGTGATGGACTTCGCGTCTTCGTCGGCGACGGCGAGGAGCTCGGCGGCCGCCATGACGGCGTCACCAACGCTCCGCACACCGAGCACGGTCGTCAGGGTCCGGCGGCGACGGTCACGGGCCGGCTCGCTCGTGGCGAGACGCTGCGCCATGCCGATGTGGCTCTGCGCCTGGCGAGCAGCATCCATCGCGAGGGCACGGTCGACACCGGTCCGGGCGACGAGCAGGTCGGCGACGGACTCGATGCCGGGCACGCGCAGGCGGACAGAGCGGACGCGCGACCGGATCGTCGGCAGCAGGTCGGCCTCACTCGGAGCACAGAGGATCCACACCGTGCGCTCCGGGGGTTCCTCGAGCGCCTTGAGCAGCAGGTTCGAGGTGCGCTCGGTCATGCGGTCGGCGTCTTCGATGATGACGACGCGGTACCGCCCGACCGATGGCGAGTAGTACGACGACGTGACGAGCTGCCGGATCTCGTCGATCGTGATGATCACGCGTTGGGTCGTGAGCACCGAGACGTCGGGGTGGGTCTTCGCGGTGATCTGCCGCAGGGTGTGGTCGTCGTCGGGGCCGTTGCCCACGAGCGCCGCGGCGAAGGCGGTCGCCACGTTCGACCGACCCGATCCGGGCGGGCCGGTGATGAGCCACGAGTGCGTCATTCCGCCGGTGCCGTCGGTGGACTCGGCTGCGTTGCGCAGCGACGCGACCGCTTCTTCCTGCCCGGTCAGGCCGTCCCACACGCTCACGGGACCATCCTGTCAGTGACCACCGTCATGCCGGGTCGATCCCGACGAGCGGGGCGACCGCTCGACGGACCGCGTCCTGCACGGTGTCGGTCGGGGCTGAGGCGTCGACCACCAGGAAGCGCGCCGGCTCGGCCTCGGCCATCGCGAGGAAGGCCTGACGGACGGACTCGTGGAACGCCGCAGCCTCGGACTCGAGACGGTCGAAGGTGTCGCCCCGCGCCGCGGCCACCCGGGCGCGTCCGACGGTGACGTCGAGGTCGAGCAGGATGGTGAGGTCCGGTGCCAGACCGTCCGCTGCCCACTCCGAGACGGACCGGACCTGCTCGGGACCGAGGCCGCGCGCGACGCCCTGGTAGGCGACGGACGAGTCGATGTAGCGGTCCTGCAGGACGACCTCACCGCGTGCGATCGCCGGACGGACGACCGTCTCGACGTGCTGGGCTCGGTCGGCCGCGTACAGCAGCGCCTCGGCCCGGGGCGCGACGTGGCCCCGCTCGTGCAGGACCATCTGCCGGATCTGGACGCCGAGGTCGGTGCCGCCGGGCTCGCGGGTGCGGACCACGGTCCGACCGTGCGCACCGAGCCACGCCGAGAGCTGCTCCGCCTGGGTCGTCTTGCCCGCGCCGTCGCCGCCCTCGAGCGTGATGAAGCAACCGGTCACTTCTTCTTGGCCGCCGTCCGACGAGCCGGGGTCTTCTTCTTGACCGGCCCCTTGGCACGCTTGTCGGCGATGAGCTGGACCGCGCGGGCGTGGTCGACGGCCTCGACGTCCTCGCCCTTCGGGATGGTCGCGTTCGTCTCGCCGTCGGTGACGTACGGGCCGAACCGGCCGTCCTTCATCTTGATCGGCTTGCCGGACACCGGGTCAGCGTCGAACTCCTTGAGCGCGGCGCTCGCGATGCGGTTGCCGCCGTACTTCGGCTGCGCGAACAGCTCGAGTGCGCCGGGCAGGTCGATGTCGAAGATCGCGTCCTCGCCGGGCAGGGTCCGGGTGTCGGTCCCCTTCTTCAGGTACGGCCCGTACCGGCCGTTCTGCGCCGTGATGTCGTTGCCCGTCTCCGGGTCCTGGCCGACGACGCGGGGCAGGTCGAGGAGCTTCAGCGCGGTCTCGAGGTCGACGGTCTGCGGGTCCATCGACTTGAAGAGCGAAGCGGTGCGTTCCTTCGGCGCCGCGGCCTTCTTCGTCGTCTTCTTCGCAGGCGCCTTCTTGGCGGGGGCCTTCTTCGCGGTCGCCGACGCCGTCTCGCTCGTCGCGGTCGCAGCAGCCGCGTCGGCCACGGGGGCCTCTGCCGCTGCGGGCGCTTCGACGACCTCGCCGGTCTTCGGGTCCACGGTGGGTTCGGGCTCCGGGGTGCGCTCCGTGACGTAGGGGCCGAAGCGGCCGTCCTTCGCCAGGACCTCCTTGCCGGTCTCCGGGTTGATCCCGACGACACGGTCGCCGATCACCGGGGCGTCGACGAGTTCCTTCGCCTTCTCGACGGTCAGTTCGTCGGGAGCGAGGTCCTCGGGCACGTTGACGCGCCGTGGCTTCTCGGGGTCGTCGCTCGGCACCTCGATGTAGGGGCCGTACCGTCCGATCCGGAGCGTGAGGCCCGGAGCGAGCTCGACCGAGTTGATCTCGCGGGCGTCGATCTCACCGAGGTTGTCGATGACCGTCCGCAGGCCGCGCTGGTCGTCGTCGCCGCCACCGAAGTAGAAGCCCTTGAGCCAGTCCACCCGGTCGGCGTCGCCGCGAGCGATGCGGTCGAGGTCTTCTTCCATCTCGGCGGTGAAGTCGTACTCCACGAGCTCGCCGAAGTACTCCTCGAGCAGGCGCACCACGCTGAACGCGATCCAGTTCGGCACCAGCTGCGTGCCGCGGAGCGAGACGTAGCCGCGGTCGATGATCGTCGGGCTGATCGTGGGGTAGGTCGACGGACGCCCGATCCCCAGCTCTTCCAGCGTCTTGATGAGGCTCGCCTCGGTGAAGCGCGGCGGCGGGGTGGTGTCGTGCCCCTTCGCCTCGACGTCGGTGACCGCGAGGTGCTCGCCCTGGGCCACGTTCGGCAGGGCGACGTCCTGGCCCGCACGCTCGGACGACTCGTGGCGGTCCTCGTCACGGCCTTCTTCGTAGGCGCTGAGGAAGCCGCGGAACGTGATGACGGTGCCGGATGCGGTGAACTCGGCATCCGTACCGTTCGCGGTCGAGGCGATGCCCTCGACCGACTCGGTGGAGGAGATGCCGAGCACGATCGATGCGGTCGAACCCTTCGCGTCCGCCATCTGGGACGCGATGGTGCGCTTCCAGATGAGGTCGTAGAGGCGCCACTCGACACCGGTGAGGGTGCCCTGCAGGTCCTGCGGGGTGCGGAAGGAGTCGCCGGCGGGACGGATCGCCTCGTGCGCCTCTTGCGCGTTCTTGCTCTTGCTCGCGTACAGGCGGGGCTTGTCGGGCACGGTGGCCGAGCCGTACAGGTCCGCTGCCTGCTTGCGGGCCGCGTCGATGGCCTGCTTCGAGAGCGAGACCGAGTCGGTACGGATGTAGGTGATGTAGCCGTTCTCGTACAGGGTCTGCGCAGCGCGAGCCGTCTGTCGCGGGGACAGACGGAGCTTTCGCGCGGCTTCCTGCTGGAGCGTCGACGTGGTGAACGGCGCGGCGGGGCGTCGCGTGTACGGCTTCGAGTCGACGCTGCGGACGGTGGCGTCACCGGCGCGCTCGAGGACCGTCGTCAGCGACGCGGCAGCGGCCTCGTCGAGCCGGACGACGTCACCGCTGAGCGTGCCGCGGTCGTCGAAGTCACGGCCGGAGGCGACGCGGGTGCCGTGGATCCGGGCGAGTCGCGCCGAGAAGGAGGACTCGCCGGCCTTCTCGAACCGGGCGGAGAGGTCCCAGTAGTTGGCGGACACGAAGGCCAGGCGCTCGCGCTCGCGGTCGACGACGAGACGGGTGGCGGCGGACTGCACACGGCCGGCGGACAGACCGGGGGCGACCTTGCGCCACAGGACCGGGGAGACCTCGTACCCGTACAGACGGTCGAGGATGCGGCGGGTTTCCTGCGCGTCGACGAGGGCGGTGTCGAGCTCACGGGTGGCTTCCTGCGCGCGCTGGATCGCCTCCTTCGTGATCTCGTGGAAGACCATCCGCTTGACGGGGACCTTCGGCTTCAGGACCTGCAGCAGGTGCCACGCGATCGCTTCACCCTCGCGGTCTTCATCTGTTGCGAGGTAGAGCTCGTCGGCGTCCTTGAGGGCGCGTTTCAGCTCGGAGACGGTCTTCTTCTTGGCGTCGGACACGACGTAGTACGGCTCGAAGCCGTTGTCGACGTCCACCGAGAACTTGCCGAGGGAGCCCTTCTTGAGCTCGGGCGGCAGGTTCTTCGGCTCGACGAGGTCGCGGATGTGTCCGACCGAGGCCTGGACTTCGTATCCGTCACCGAGGTATTGCGCGATCGTCTTCGCCTTCGCAGGGCTCTCGACGATCACGAGCTTCTTCGTGCCTGGCACGTGTCTCCTTGATCGATGGTGCTGATCGGCCCTGGCCACGAGCGTGTCCGGGTCGACCGGGACATCGGTGACCGCGGGCCGACAGGCACACCATACACATAGTGTTCGGGCGGGTCGCCTGCCGGACCGGCCACCGCGAGTGCGCCGACGACGAACGGTCCGGTGCCCACGACCACGCGGACGCGGGCCGTGGTGGCGACGAGTTCGCAGGCGTCGAGGGCGGCCCCGTTCGCCGTGGCGATCCGGGTCGCGACCGCACACGGCTCCCCCGGTACCAGCCCGGTGGCGGCCGCCGCGGTGCCCACGGCGGCGGCGTCGGCGGCGCCCTGGGCGCGGAGGGCCTGCGTGCGGTGACCGGCGGCGGCGAGCGCCGTCGACCCGACGAGGACCCCCACGCCGAGGACCGCCACGAGCAGCACGGTCGCCGAGCCGCGTTGGCCGTCGGGGATCGTCACGTCACCCCCCTCGGGCCGCGGCGCACGCCGTCGCGGTCAGCGGGAGCGCCGCGAAGGGACCGGTCCCGCCGCGCGTGGCGTCGACGCAGACCAGGTCGCCGTCCGACCGGACGACGACCGAGACCCCCGGGGCGATCCGGTCGGCCGCGGACCGGCCCTGGTGCTCGTCGTCACGCCCGATCGCCCGGGCGGCGGTGGCTGCGGCGAGTTGCAGACGGCCCTGCGCGTCAACGACGAGGACGGCCGCGACGAGGGCGGTCAACACGATCGCCACCACGGGGAGCGCCACCGCGAACTCGACGGTCACCGAGCCGCGCTCACAGCGAGAGCGCGCCACGGACGAGGTCGGTGAGGATGGTCTGGACCTCGCCGGAGCGCATGACCGCGACGAGCACACCGGCGAACGCCACGGCGGCGAGGATGACGACCGCGTACTCGGCGGTGGCCGATCCCCGGTCGTCCCGCAGCCGGGACGACCACCGGGCGACGAGGCGACGCGGGCGACGGTGGTGGCGGATGGCCCGACGGGTGCGGCGGTCGGGGGATGACGTGGTGCTCATGGAGTCCGTCCTTTCTGTTCGGTGGGACCAGCGTGTCCTGGCCGGGGTGTCGCCGACGAGGCCTCGGCGCCATCTGTGGAGAGGTCACGCGGCCCCGCCCACCGTGGAGGAGAGGACCCCGACCACCACGGGCACCACCCCCACGAGCACGAACGCCGGCAGGACGCAGACCCCGAGCGGCAGCACCAGTCGAACCGCCAGTCGTTCCGCAGCCACGAGCCCGTCGGCAGCGGCCTCGTCGCGCACGTCCTCGGCGGCGCGGCGGAGCAACCCCGCGGCGGGCACCCCGGCGCGCCGGGTGAGGTCGAGTACCTCCCGCAGCCGGTGCACGTCCCCGGCGGGCGGGGCGGCTCCCGCGGACGCCTCGGCGACTGCCTGCCCGGCGGTGCTCCACGACCCGCCTCCGGCGACCGCCACGGCCCAGGCGTCGAGGAGCACCCCGGGGACTCGGCCGTCGGGGGTCGCGGAACGGACCAGCCGGGCGGTCCACCGTCGCCCGGCCAGCACGAGGGCCGCCGCGGTGCACGAGCACGCCCAACCGGCCGGTGAGCCGACCAGGACCTCGACGGCACCCGCACCCCAGGCCGCACCGAGCCCCAACCCGAAGAGCGGCAGCGCGAGCACGACCCGGGCGCTCGTCCGCGGTCCCGCCAGGGCGACCCGGATCGCCCGGTCCGATGCTGCGGCCCGCCGGAGCGCACCGGCGAGCCCGCGGAGGGTCTCCGCGACGGGCGCTCCCGTCCGGTCCGCCACGCGGAGGACGACGACGATGTCCTGCTGGGCGGGTCCTCCGACCCCGGGCAGACCGCCGACGAGCCGCCAGGCCCGGGGCGGCGGGACGCCTGCCGAGACCAGCGTCGCCACCCGGTCGAGCACCCCGGCCACCCGCGCCGGGCCGTCGGGTGTGGGTCGTCTCACCGCAGCCCGTCCACCGGGCGCACCTCGAGCCTCCCGTCCGGGCCGACGCACAACGTGCCCACACCACCGAGCCGTCGCTGGCCTGCTCGTCGCTCCACGTGCAGGACCAGGTCGAAGGCGCTGACGGCCTGCCGGGCGAGCGCCTCGGCACCGAGGCCGGCGAGTGCCCCGAGCGCTTCGAGGCGCGCGGCCACGTCGGCGATGCCGTTGGCGTGCACGGTGCCGGCTCCCCCGTCGTGCCCGGTGTTCAGGGCGGAGAGGAGTTCGCGGACCTCGGCGCCGCGGCACTCCCCCACGACGATCCGGTCGGGGCGCATCCGCAGCGCCTCGCGCACGAGCCGGTCGAGGCCGAGCGCGCCGACCCCCTCGGCGTTCGCCTGCCGCGCCTCGAGCGCGACGACGTGCGGATGAGCGATCCGGAGCTCGGCGACGTCCTCCACCGTCACGATGCGCTCGTCGACGGGGACGTTCCCGAGCATCGCCGCGAGCAGGGTGGTCTTGCCGCTGCCGGTCGCGCCGGTGACCAGGACGTTCCGGCGTGCAGCGACGGCGTCCTCGACGACCGACCGCGGGACGAACGCGAAGGTCCCGCCGCGTTCGAGGGTGGCGAGAGAGGGTCGATGGACCTGTGGCAGTCGGATCGACACGGCGGTGCCCCCGACGGACACCGGGGCGAGGACGACGTGGACCCGGACGCCGTCCCCGTGCCGGACGTCCGCGCACGGGGTGGTCTCGTCGACGTGGCGCCCGCCGAGCGCGACGAGTCGGGTCGCGAGTTCGCGGGCACGCGCCTCGGTCAGTCGCGGCTGGACGGCTTCGAGGCCGGTGCCGCGGTCGACCCACGTGCCCACGCCACCGACCACCAGGACGTCCGTCACGGTGGCATCGGCCACCAGGGCGGCGAGTTCCTCGAACTCGACGACCACGGACGCCCGACGACGAGCCGGCGGCGCTGCCCCGGGCAGGAACGGCGCCGACGGAGCATGCGCCCGCGCCGGTGCCGGTGCCGGTGCCGGTGCCGGTGCCGGTGCCGGTGCCGGTGCCGGTGCCGGTGCCGGTGCCGGTGCCGGTGCCGAGAACGCAGGCGATGTCGACGCGGAAGGCGCCGACGCGCGGGGAAGCAGTGGAGCACGGTGCAGGGGCATACCGCCGACGGTAGGGAGCACGTCAGCCCTCAGCCGGGATGGTCCCCACTTCTGTGGACAACGTCGGAGTGCCCCACCAACGGACCGGTTTGTCCCCCGAAACGGAAAGCCGTACCCCGGTCGATGATGCGACACCGACGCGCTCAGGGTCGCCCACCACCCCCGCTTCCCCCGGCCGGACTGTGCGTAGCACCTGCTACGCAAGAACATGCAGAATGCATGCACGAGCATGGACCGGTCTGTCCACGCGACCGGCGTCCCTGCGCGGATCGGGGCACACGGCGGAGCCCGACGAGCCACCATCGCTCGAGTCGGACCCCGGGAAACAGAAGAGGCGGCACCGGTTGGGGGGAACAGGTGCCGCCTTGACATCGAGGGATTGGGGGGAATCCGATTCGATGCCGCCGGAAACGAGTCCAGCGGGAACTACTGTACCCCACGATCGGCCCTCCAGGGCAACCCCGGACACGACCTCCGGGCGTGCCGCGCCCCGACCCGACCGAGGGGTAGTCTCCGGATGCACGCAGGCACCGGCGACGGATGCTCGCACGCTCCCGCCGCGGATGCACCCACGCATCCACGGCGGACGCACGCATGCATCCACGACGGATGCCACCAGAGGCCGCAACGACGCGAAAGGACATCGATGTCCACTCCGACCCAGACCGACCCCCGAGGCGACGACGGAGCGACCTTCGCACCGCCGCCCGAGTTCGTGGCCGACGCGGTCGCCGGCGAGGACCTCCACCACGCAGCAGCGGCCGACCGCGAGGCGTTCTGGGCCGAGCAGTCCCGCTCCCTGCTCGACTGGCGCACCCCGTTCACGCAGACCCTGGACTGGTCAGGCGCCCCGTTCGCGAAGTGGTTCGCCGACGGCACGCTCAACGTCGCCGAGAACTGCCTCGACCGACACGTCCGCGCGGGCAACGGCGACCGGGTCGCGATCCACTTCGAGGGCGCTCCCGGCGACACGCGCCGGATCACCTACGCCGAGCTGACCGCCGAGGTGCAGCGCGCCGCGAACATGCTCACCGACCTCGGCGTGGGCCAGGGCGACCGGGTGGTCGTGTACCTGCCACTCATCCCCGAGGCCGTCGTGACGATGCTCGCCGTCGCCCGCATCGGCGCCGTGCACTCGGTCGTCTTCGGCGGGTTCAGCGGGGAGAGCCTCCGTGCCCGCATCGAGGACGCCGGCGCGAAGCTCGTCGTCACCGCGGACGGCGGGTGGCGGCGCGGTGCCGTCTCACCGCTCAAGCCCGCAGTCGACGAAGCACTGACCGGCGAGGGCACCGACACGGTCGAGCACGTCCTGGTCGTCAAGCGCGGCGGCAACGACATCGCCTGGAACGACCGCGACGTCTGGTGGCACGACGAGCTGGCGAAGGCGGCGCCGACCCACGAGGCCCAGGCGTTCCCCGCCGAGACCCCGCTGTTCATCCTGTACACCTCGGGCACGACCGGGAAGCCGAAGGGCATCGTGCACACCTCCGGCGGCTACCTGACCCAGGCGGCGTACACGCACAAGAACGTGTTCGACATGCACCCGGAGAAGGACGTCTACTGGTGCACCGCCGACATCGGCTGGATCACCGGCCACTCCTACGTCGTCTACGGCCCGCTCGCCAACGGCGTCACCCAGGTGCTCTACGAGGGCACCCCCGACGAGCCGAAGCCCGGCCGCTGGTGGGACCTCGTCGACGCGTACGGCGTCACCGTCCTCTACACCGCACCCACGGCGGTCCGTGCGGCGATGAAGGCCGGCCGCGAGATCCCGGAGGCGCGCAGCCTCGAGACCCTCCGCTTGCTCGGCAGCGTCGGCGAACCGATCAACCCCGAGGCGTGGCAGTGGTACCGCCAGGTCATCGGCCACGACCGCACGCCGATCGTCGACACGTGGTGGCAGACCGAGACCGGCGCGATCATGATCTCCGCGCTGCCCGGCGTCACGAAGCTCAAGCCCGGCGCCGCGCAGACGCCCCTGCCGGGCATCGTCGCCGAGATCGTCGACGACGACGGCAACCGTGCCGACCCCGGCGAGAGCGGCTACCTCACGATCACCGAGCCGTGGCCGTCGATGGCCCGCGGAATATGGAACGACCCGGACCGGTTCGTCGAGACGTACTGGTCGCGGTTCCCCGGCCGCTACTTCGCCGGCGACGGCGCGCGGCTCGACGGGCAGGGCGACATCTGGGTGCAGGGGCGCGTCGACGACGTCATGAACGTCTCGGGACACCGCCTGTCGACGGCCGAGATCGAGTCCGCCCTGGTCGGCCACGAGGGCGTCGCCGAGGCAGCCGTGGTCGGCGCCGCCGACGAGACCACCGGGCAGGCCGTCGTCGCCTTCGTCATCCTGACAGCCGAGGCCGCCGCAGACGTCGACCGCGAGACCGCCTCCGCGGAGCTCCGCAACTGGGTCGGCAAGCGGATCGGCGCGATCGCGAAGCCGCGCCAGGTCATCATCGTGCCGGAGCTGCCGAAGACACGCTCCGGCAAGATCATGCGGCGGCTGCTCCGCGACGCGGCCGAGGGCCGCCGCATCGGCGACACGACGACGCTCGCCGACCCGACGATCATGGCGACCATCGCGGAACTCATGTAGTCCCGCCAGACGGAAGCAGGGCCTCCAGTCAGATCCGGACTGGAGGCCCTGCTCGCGTTCTGCGTTCGGCTGACGGTCCGTCAGGCGGTGAGCTCCACCACCAGCTCGACCTCGACCGGTGCGTCCAGCGGGAGCACCGCGACGCCCACCGCGCTCCGCGCGTGGACGCCGGCGTCACCGAAGACCTCGCCGACCAGGGTCGATGCCCCGTTCGCGACGCCGGGCTGCCCGGTGAACGACGGGTCCGACGCGACGAAGACCGTGACCTTGACGACACGGGCCACGCGGTCGAGCGAACCGGCGACCGACTGCACGGCGGCCAGGGCGTTCAGCGCGGCCACGCGAGCCTGCGCGGCGGCGGTCTCGGCGTCGACGTCGGTGCCGACCTTGCCGGTCACGGGAAGGGAGCCGTCGACGAACGGCAGCTGCCCCGCCGTGTAGACGTACTGGCCCGTCACGACGGCGGGCACGTAGGCGGCGACGGGCGCGGCGACCGCGGGGATCGTCAGGCCGAGTTCGGCGAGCCGGTCGGAGACGCTCATGCGTCGGCCTTGGGGCGCTTCAGGTAGGCGACGAGACCGCCCTCGGGCCCGGTGACGATCTGGACCAGCTCCCAGCCCTCGTCCCCGTAGTTGTTGAGGATCGCGGTGGTGTTGTGGATCATCAGTGGCGTGGTGAAGTACTCCCAGCGAGTCATGCGGTTCCTTGCCAGCCTTTCAGTCGGGGGTGTCGTTTAGGCTGCATCCTATGTCTGCCCAGAAGACGTCTGCATCGCGGACCAAGCCCGTCTCAGCAGTCGGCGCCTTCATCGGATTCGTCGGGTTCAGTGCCCTCGCCGGCCTGCTCGTCACGATCGGGGTCACCCCGGCCATCGCCGTCGCCGGTGTCACCACGACGTCCACCATCGGCGTGTTCGAGTCCCTGCCGGAGTACATCGAGATCGGGGACCTGCCGCAGCGCAACGAGCTGTACGCGTACTCGGGCGGCAAGTCAGTGCACTTCGCCACCCTGTACGACCAGAACCGCCAAGAGCTGAAGTTCGACCAGATCAGCGACCAGCTGAAGAACGCGGCGATCGACGGCGAGGACAAGCGCTTCTACGACCACGGCGGCGTCGACATGACGTCGCTCATCCGCGCCGGTGTGGGCAGCATCGCGGGCGGCCTCGGCGACTCGGGCGGTGGCTCGACGCTGACCATGCAGCTCGTCCGCAACATCAAGATGAACGAAGCCCTGAACCTCCCCACCAAGAAGGAGCAGGAGAAGGCCTACAACGAGGCCGTCGAACAGACCATCCCCCGCAAGCTGGAGGAGATGAAGCTCGCGATCGGGCTGGCGAAGAAGTACTCCAAGAAGGAGATCCTCACCGCCTACCTGAACATCGCCTACTTCGGCGACCAGACCTACGGCGTGCAGGCCGCGGCGCAGCACTACTACAACAAGAGCGCGACCGACCTGACCCCGGCCGAGGCCGCGTCGCTCATCGCGATCGTGCAGTACCCCGAGGCGCGCAACCTGTCGAGCCCGAAGAAGTACGACGCCAACGTCGCCCGACGCAACGTCGTGCTCCGTTCGATGTACGACCAGAAGAACCTCACCGAGGCCGAGTACCGAACGGCTCGCCAGTCGAAGCCGGCGGACTACGTGCACCTGACGCAGCCGTCGCAGGGCTGCCGCGCCTCGGTCGGCGACGGGTCGCAGTTCTTCTGCGACTACGCCAAGAAGGTCGTGCTCGAGATGTCGCAGCTCGGCTCGTCGCAGAAGGCTCGCGACACCGCGTGGCGGAACGGCGGCTACAAGATCCAGACGACGCTGAACATCGACCTGAACGCCGAGCAGAAGCGTCTCGTCAACACGTACGACAACAAGGCCGAGACGAACCTGGCCCTGGGCGCAACGCTGAACTCGATCGAGGCAGGCTCCGGCCGCATCGTCACGATGGCACAGAACAAGGACTTCGACGAGTCGTTGAAGTCCGCGCCGACATCGACGTCCCTGAACTACAGCGTCGACGAGAAGTACGGCAGCGCCAAGGGGTTCCAGACCGGCTCGACGTACAAGCTCTTCACCCTGCTCGCGTGGCTGCAGGCCGGGCACGGGCTGAACGAGGTCGTCAGTGGCGCGCCGCGTGACATGTCGACGGGGTGGACCCAGTGCGGCCAGCCGTACTACGTCGGAGGCGGATACCGGCCGAAGAACGACAGTCCCGGCGAGAGCGGCAACTACACCGTCGCCGCGGCGACGGCGCAGTCCATCAACCTGGCGTTCCTCAACATGGCGCAGAAGCTCGACCTCTGCGACATCAAGAAGGTCGCCGAATCCCTCGGCGTCCACCGTGCGGACGGCGGGGAGCTCCTCTCCAACCCGTCGTCGGTCCTCGGTATCAACGAGATCGCGCCCATGACGATGGCCGCCGCGTACGCCGCCGTCGCGAACAACGGCATCTACTGCAAGCCGATCGCCATCGACCAGATCACCTCGCCCTCCGGCAAGAAGCTCGGCGGCCAGACCAAGGACTGCAAGCAGGCGATCGATCCCGAGGTCGCCCACGCTGCCGTCTACGCCATGAAGGGCACGATCGCTGGCGGCACCGCTCGCGGCGCGCAGACCCCGGACGGCATGCAGCTCTTCGGCAAGACGGGTACGACCGACGACGGCAACCAGATCTGGCTGGTCGGCTCGAGCTCGCGCGTCGCCACCGCCTACTGGCAGGGCAACACCGACGGCAAGCTCACCAACCTCCGCAACTTCAGCAACGGGGTGAGCGGCACGTACGCCGCCAGCCGTGCGGACGTGTGGCGGCAGGCGCAGACGCCGGTCAACGCGATCTACCCCGCCGGTCCGTTCACCGACCCGAACAGCTCGGCGCTCCGCGGCAACGCCAAGGCACTGCCGAACCTGCAGGGCAAGACGGCTGACGAAGCCCGCGCGGCGATCTCGGGCGCCGGGTTCACCTACGTCGACGGTGGGGCGCGCCCCGGCCCGGGCAACCCCGGCTCCGTGACCTCGACATCCCCGGCGGCGGGTGCGCTCCTGTCCTCGGGCTCGAGCGTCACCGTCTACACGTCAGACGGCACGCAGGCGACCGTTCCGGAGATCGGCGGCGACTCCCTCGGGGACGCCCGCTCGGCCCTGAACGATGCCGGGTTCACGAGCGTCAACCTCGCCGACAGCTACGCCAAGGGCGGCGGTGGCAAGACCTGCAAGGTCGCCGCGGTCGAGCCGGCGATCAACGCCACGGCGAACAAGAACGACAACGTGACGATCCAGCTCTACGGCGACAAGAACGGCAAGGCGCCCAAGGACTGCAAGTGACCCGCGGTCGCACCGCACTCGGTGTCCTCGCTGCCGGCGCGGCCATCGGAGCTGCTTCGGCAGCGTGGGGCTCGCTCGTCGAGCGTCGTCGCTTCAGGATCCGGTGGGAGACTGTCCCGGTGCTCCCGCCGGGATCCCGTGACGTCACCGTCCTGCACCTCTCCGACATCCACATGGCCCCGTGGCAGGCCGACAAGCAGCAGTGGCTGCGCGACCTGAGCCTGGTCGAACCGGACTTCATCGTGAACACCGGGGACAACCTCGGCCACGCGACCGCGAACGCTGCTGTTGAGTACGCGCTCGAGCCGTTCCGCGGGGTGCCCGGTGTGTTCGCCTACGGGTCGAACGACTTCTTCGGGCCCTCCCCGCGCAACCCGCTCAAGTACTTCTCGGGGCCGAGCCGGATGCACAAGGCTGCGGAGCCCGTCGGTCTCGACATCGACCGGCAGACGGCGTTCTTCGAGTCGCTCGGCTGGCTCGACCTCAACGACCAGGCGCACGCGATCGAACTCCGCGGCTCCCGGTTCGAGCTGTTCGGCACCTCGGACGCGCATCGCGACTGGGACCGCCTCGACCTGCTCCCCACCAACGTCGACGAGATGCGCAGCGACGTGCCGTGGTCCGAGGACGAGGACGGCCCCGCTCCGGTCGCGATCGGTGTCACGCACGCGCCGTACCGTCGCGTGCTCGATGCCTTCGTGACCCAGGGTGCCGACATCATCTTCGCCGGGCACACCCACGGCGGTCAGGTGGCGGTCCCCGGGGTCGGCGCGCTCGTCACGAACAGCGACCTCCCCCGCCGGTACGCGAGCGGGTTGCACAAGTGGGAGCACCGCAACCACTGGTCGTGGCTCGAGGTCTCGGCCGGTCTCGGCACCTCGATCTACGCGCCCGTCCGGTTCGCCTGCCGGCCCGAGGCCGTCGTGGTCACCCTGACCGCACGGGCTTCCTGAGCCGACGCGCCCGGGAGTTCACCGGATGGTCGTGAGCATCCCCGATCATCGGATAGTATTGTCTGGTTGCTCCGGTACGGAGTGATCACACCACGGGGTGTGGCGCAGCTTGGTAGCGCGCCTCGTTCGGGACGAGGAGGTCGCAGGTTCAAATCCTGTCACCCCGACACTGTGTTGAGACAGTACGAAGAAGGCCCTGGTTCTCCGGAACCAGGGCCTTCTGCTTTCCCCGGGTGCATCTCGGCCGCCCGATGGGTCGCACGACCCAGTCAGCCGGTCCCCGCCCCATCGCGAGCAGCCCCTCCCGCTACGCTCGCAAGCGCCATGCAGAACGACCATCCCCTCGCCGCCGTGCTCGTCGCGATCGCCGCCGAGTTCCCCGACATCGCGGACGACCCGGCCCTGGCGCAGAGCCTGACCGAGAACGTCTCGTCGATGATCGCCGAGGCCCACGAGCGCTACGCCGCAGGGACCGACGGCAGCGTCGTGAGCCACGCGTTCCTCGACCCCGAGCACCTGGCGACCGGCAGTCTGCACGCCGAGCACGCCCAGCACCCGGCCGGCGCCATGCTCGCGGCGGAGATGCTGTTCGACGCCTACCTGCCGGTCTTCGTCGACGAGGTCGGCGCGGCGTCCACCGCCGAGGTCCTGCGCGCCACCAGGGCCCTGCACGCCGGCATCTGGAGCCGGTTCCCGGCCGGGGCGGTCGCGTACACGGAGGCACTACGCCAACGCCTCACCACGGCGCACCTGGACTCCCGGACGCAGATCGCGCGTGACCTCCACGACCGCGTCGCCCACGGCATCCTCGCCGGGCTGCAGCGCCTCGACCTCGTCCTGCTGACGGATCCACCGGCGGACGAACGAGCCTGTCAGCTCGACGACGCAGCGCGGTTGCTCCGGAGCGCACTCGGCGACGTCCAGGACCTCGCAGTGAGCCTGCACGCCCGGGTCGGGGACGCCCTGCTCGACGACGCGCTCCGACGGCACGTGCGCGATCTGTTCCCCGACGACGACCTCCTGTCCATCGAGTCGACGGGTGTGGCCGGTCCCCTGCCGAACTGGCAGGCCGAGGAAGCGCTGACGATCCTGCTCGAAGCGCTCACGAACCGCAGCAAGCACGCTCCCGGTTCGACGGCTTCGGTGCGCTTCCTCTGGTCACCCGCAGCACTGGTGGTGACGGTCGCCGATGACGGACCGGGGTTCGACGTGCAGAGCGACGCCGACGGCCGACTCGGCCAGCAGACCATGCGCGAGCGGGCAGGCGTTATCGGAGCACGGTTTGAGGTAGAGAGTGCACCCGGTTCCGGCACGACCGTCCGACTGACCATCCCGAGGGGCACCCTGTGACCGTCACCCACGTCGCCATCGTCGACGACCACCGGCTCTTCCGCGAAGGACTCGCCACGATCCTGGCCGCGGTCCCCACGATCCGCGTCGTGGCGCACGGCGAACGACCGTCGGAGGTGCTCGACTCCCCCGAGGCCGCCGCGATCGACGTCCTGCTGCTCGACGTGGAGCTGGACGGCCCGCCGGCACGGACGACGATCGCCACGGTCCGCCGGACCCGCCCGGACATCCGGGTGGTGGTGCTCACGATGCACCGGGATGCCGTCCTCCGCCGGACCCTGCTCGATGCCGGCGCGGTCGACTTCGTCACGAAGGACACCCCGAGCCGCGAACTCGTCGACCGGATCGCCCGGGCAGCCCACGCCGATGCGGCACCCGTCACGTTCCCCGTCGACCTGGTGACCGAGGCCCGAGCAGGCTCACCGTTGAGCGACCGCGAGCTCGAGGTCCTGCGACTCCTCGCCGCCGCGCGCACCAACGCCGAGATCGCCGCCGACCTGCAGCTCGCGATCGGCACCGTCAAGCGGCACGTCTACAACGTCTTCCGCAAGCTGGACGTCGGTTCCCGCGTCGGGGCGGTCGCTGCAGCCACGCGCCTGGGCCTGCTCAGCTGAAGCGCCACGGAACTTCGTGAGCAGCAATGGTCGGGTGCCCAGTGGACACCCGACCATTCCTGCTCACGAAGCGACCTAGACGGAGACCGACGCACCCGCGGGCACGAGCTTGCCGGCCGCGTGCAGCCCGGCCACGACGTCGAGCGCCTGGTGCCGGTACCGTGCCTGCGCGGCACCGGGCGAGACGATCACGCCGTTCGCCCCGGTCGACGCCACGAGTGCGTTGATCTTCTCCGCGACCTGCTCGGCGTTGCCGTAGGCCTGACGCTCGGTGCGGGCCGCGATGAACCGACGCTCGAGGTCGTTGAACTCGTACGCGCGCGCCTCGTCCATCGACACCGGCTCGGGCTTCCGGCCCGAGCGCATCCGGATGAAGGAGATCATGCCCGGTGCGCTCTGCTCGTCGATGACGGCGGGGTCCTCGTCGGTGACGACCTGCACACCGATCAGCGCGTTCGGCGTCTGGCGGAAGCGCGACGGACGGAACGAATCGCGGTACAGGGCGAGTGCCGCCTCGGTGTTGTCCGACGCGAAGTGGTGGGCGAAGGCGAACGAGATGCCGAGCGCACCGGCGACCTGGGCGCTGTAGCCGGAGGACCCGAGCAGCCAGAACTCCGGCACGTCGCCGTAGCCCGGAACGGCGCGGATGCCGGCGAGCGGGTTCTCCGCGCCCATGCCGGTGAAGAACCCGATCAGGTCGGCCAGGCGGTCCGGGAAGTCGTCGACGTCGAGTCGGTCGGTGCGGCGGAGGGCCATCGCCGTCGCGCCGTCGGTGCCGGGAGCGCGCCCCAGCCCGAGGTCGACCCGGTCGCCGTACAGCGCACGGAGGGTGCCGAACTGCTCGGCGACGACGAGGGGCGCGTGGTTGGGCAGCATGACCCCACCGGATCCGATGCGGATGGTCGAGGTGGCCGCGCCCACGGCGCTCAGCAGCACCGCCGGGGCCGAGGAGGTGATGCCCGGCATCCCGTGGTGCTCGGCGACCCAGAACCGCTCGTACCCGAGCTGCTCGGCGTGCACGGCCATGTCGATGGACCCCTGCAGGGCCTCGGTGTTGGACTGGCCGTACTCGCGGGTGGCCAGGTCGAGGACGGACAGGTGCAGGGTGTCGTCGGTCATGTGGTCACCAACGCGCGTCGACGCACGTGCATTCCTGTGCACGCGACGGACTGGAGGCCCGTGGCGGCGCCGCCACGAGCCTCCAGTCCGTCTGCTGGGTGCGGACCGGACGCACGCCGGCACGAGCGGTCAGGCGCCGTCGAGGCGGCCGCCGGACTCCGTCAGGTAGCAGTTGGCGCAGAGCGACTCGTAGGCGACGTCGACGCCGTCGATCGCGACCTGGGAGCCGTCGAAGACGAACCGGCCGTCGACCGTGCGGGCGTTGAAGACCGCCTTGCGGCCGCAGCGGCAGATGGTCTTCAGCTCTTCGAGGGAGTGCGCGACCTCGAGCAGGCGGGCGCTGCCGGGGAACGCCTCGGTGCGGAAGTCCGTGCGGATGCCGTAGGTGATGACCGGGATCTCGTCGAGCACCGCGATGCGCAGCAGGTCGTCGACCTGACGCGGGGTGAGGAACTGCGCCTCGTCGACGAGCACGCAGCTGACGGGCCGCACCATGCCGTCCAAGCGGTCCGACTCGGGGTCGACGGCGCCTGCGGCGGAGACGGCCTGGCGCACGTCGGCGTCCGGCGAGAACACGATGTCGACGGTCCGGGTGACGCCGAGGCGGGAGACGATCTCACGGTCGCCCTTGGTGTCCACCGCGGGCTTGGCGAGCAGCACCCGGTGCCCGCGCTCCTCGTAGTTGTAGGCGGCCTGCAGCAAGCCCGTGCTCTTGCCGCTGTTCATCGCGCCGTAGCGGAAGTAGAGCTTCGCCACTACGCGAGGAACCCGTCCTCGGCGGCCCGACGGATGAGGTCGGACTTCTTCGAGGCGGGGCGGCCCACCTTGCTGTACTTCTCGCGCACGCGACGCAGGTAGGTCTTGGCGGTCTCGTACTGCACGTTCATCTGCGCGGCGACCTCGTTCGTCGAGTAGCCGGACACGTAGAGCCGCAGCGCCTCTTCCTCACCGGCGCTGAGCTTCGGCCGCTGGTGCGCGGCGGCACCCGTCGGCAGCGGACGCCACTCACGGGGCTGCGGGGTCTCGCGGGCGACGCCCATGATCTCGCGGGCGACGTCCATGACCTCGCGCATCGGCAGCGACTTCGACAGGAACGCCGCGGCGCCGGCGGCCAGGGCGCGGTCGCGGGACTCACGGCTGTCGACGCTCGAGAGCACAATGACCTTCGCTCCGGCGGCACGGCAGGTGCGGACGCGGGCCTCGATCGAGACCGGTTCCTTGAGCTGGAAGTCCAGGAACACCAGGTCGGTCGGGAAGCTGTCGCTGTGGACCATCTCGAGCCAGGTGTGCGCGGTCAGGGCCAGGTCGAAGTCGAACGCGTTCACCGCGATCCAGCTCGACAGGCTGTCCAGCAGCACCTCGTGGTCGTCGAGGATGGCCAGCCGCACACGTCGTGCTCCCGGGTTCGGGAGGGACGGCGACCCCTCCGAGAGCCTGTTCGGGTCAGTGCTGGTCATAGGAGAACCTTAGTGCGAGGGCGGAAGGGCGGACCGCGACGTCGAGGTCGGGGAACGTCACGCGGAGGACGGCGAAGTAGGGGTCGAAGGTGCGGTGGATGCCGATGTCGGAGTCCGCGACGGCGAGCTCCAGGTCGACGGACACACGAGCGGGTGCGGGTGCCTGCGCGGGCCGGGCCGCCGGGGCTGCCCGAGCCGCGGCGGCCGCCGGGGCAGCGGGGCCCGCGTGGTCCGCCGGGCGGGCCCCGGGCGCCGGGTCCGCCAGGGTGTCCGCTCGTCGCACCGTCGCGCGGAAGCCGGCCGGGTCGACGGTCGAGGCTCGGAGGGCCGCACGGACGAACGTGCGGACGACCGCCCGCTGGTCGGTGTCGAGCGTCGCGATCAGGCCGTCGGGATCGTCGACCACCGGCGCCTGGCCGCCGTCGACCCGGACGGCGTGCTCGAACCAGGTGCGGTCGGCGTCGGCGACCATGGACGCGCGGATGCCGTCGGCGATCGCACGGGCACGGGCACGGTCGGCGTCGGTGATGACGTCGCGTGTGCGGAGCTCGGCGAAGAACGGGGCGACGTCGCGGGACAGGATCGTCGAGCGGTCCTGCTGCACGCTCGCCGCGATGCCGTCCCGCTCGGCGCGTGCGACGGAGTACGACCCGGCGCGGATCTGCACCCGTTCGGCGAGCCCCGCGAAGGTCCAGGCGAACACCGCGGACGCGGCGGTCAGCACGAGCGTCGGCGCCGAGGCCAGGAACGCCGCGACGGCGACCGGCACCTCGTGCGGGAACTCCGCAGCACCGGCGCCCCAGGTCACGGCGTTCACCGCGGCCAGCACGAGCCCGCCGATCGTCAGGTCGGTCCACGGACGGTACGGCGCGACCATGACGATGCCGGTCGCCGTGATCAGGGACATGAAGTCGTTCAGGGCGCTGCGGTCCGGTCCCCACTGCGCGGCGACGCTCGTCACCGACGCCAGGCCGAGCAACCCGACGTGCGCGACGAACGCCGACCGCGGGAACGGCGCACGGAACGGGCTCGAGGCAGCGAGCACCACCACCGCCGAGGCCGCGACGAGCAGCACGGTGAGGGCGCTGAGCGTGGGGCTGCCCACGACGTCGCGGTCGAAGATCGACACGAGCAGGGCCCAGACGACGCTGCCGGCCCCGAGCACGACGGCCAGGGGTCGCGACCCCATCGCGCCGAGCGGGTCGTACTGCTGCGCGGTGCGGCGGGGCCCCGGACCGGACCCGAGCCGCTGCCGGATCGCGTTCATCGCTCGGTCCCCCGGCCGTCGCTGACCGCCGGCACGGTGACCGCGCCGGTGACCGGTCCGTACGGCACGGTCATCATCACGCTCGTGCCGGAACCGGGCGACGACCAGATCTGGACGTCACCGCCGACCCGGCCGATCCGCTCTCGCACCGAACCGCGGAGGCCCATCCGGTCGGCTCCGGTGGCGTCCTCGTCGAACCCACGACCGTCGTCGACGACCATGACGGTGCAGGACGCGCTGTCGTCGAACACGCTGACCTCTGCGGCGTCGGTCCCCGCGTGCTTCCGCACGTTGGCCAGGCACTGGCCGACGGCCCGGACGACCGCCGACAGCGCACGCTGGTCCAGGCGCTCGAGCGCGGAGGTGTCACCCGAGACGGTCACGTCGAGTCCGAGCGTCCGGTGCTCGTCGACCATGGTGCCGAACGCCTCGGCCGCGGCCCCGGGACGCGGGCGGGCGGCCGGCGCGAGCCACCCCTTGCCGGTGAGCACCGCGACGTCGGCGTCGACCGTCTCGGCGAGGTGCGGGTCCATCGGGCCGTCCGGCGCGAGGGCGATCGCGCCGAGGTGGTTGAGCACGGTGTCGTGCAGGATCGCGGACGCCTCGGCCTCGACCCCGGCGCGGTAGGCGGACACGTGTTCTTCGCGCGCCGAGCGCAGGAGCTCGGGCTGCACCCGTTCGCTCCGCCCCGTGCTGCGGGTCGTGAAGAGCACGAGCGCGACAACGAAGCCCAGGGTGACCCAGGCCAGGATGAGCGGACGGGGCGACTGGTCGGCCTGCACGATGGCGATCCAGGTCGCGATTCGTCCGGTCAGGAAGCCCACGAAGGACCACAGCACGACGCGGCTCGGCACGGCGCCGGCTCCCCCGACCAGGATGAGCGGGATCACGACGAGGGACATCAGGTACGAGGTCACCCACCCGGTCGGCACCTGCTGCTGGACCCCGACGGCGAACCACCAGGCGCAGACGCCACCGACAGCCAGGAACGCGATCGCGGAGACCCGGGTGCCGAACTGCACGTGCACGCCGATCATGGCGAGCATCGGGACGACAGCCAGCGCCGTGCCGACGACCCGCACCCCGGGCTCGGACAGGCCGTAGAGCACCAGCGTGATGGCCGCGGCCAACAGCGAGCCGATGGCGCCGGCGTGGAATGCGCGCACGGTCGACCACGCGTTCACTCGCGGTGCGAGGTGCGTGGGGATGCCGAGCACGAGGTGGATCCTTCCGGGTGGCGAGGGCGCCGTCCACGATCCAACCACCGGAGCAGCGGCCGTGTACCCCGAATCCGGGGCCGTGCGGCGACCCGCACGATGATAGCGGCCCGGACCGGGGTCTTGCTGTCCCCCGAACGTGGACCGGACACGGCCCGGACGGACGCCCCTCAGAACAGCGTCTGCGCCGCAGCCGGCCGGAGCAGCCGCTGGTCGAACCCGGGGTCGGCGCGCTTCAGCGGCGACACCGTCGGCACCGACTGCTCCTGCGGCAGCGCCTGCGGCCCGCCCGTGCCCAGCCCCTGCGGCATCCCCGGCTGCAGCGTTCGCGGTTCCGAGAAGCCCATCGACCCCGTCGCCGGGTCCACGCGCCCCAGTCCGACCCCGTGCGCCGCCAGGATCGGGCGGATGCGCTCCGACAGCCACCGTCGGTAGTCCTTCGGCGCGTAGGTGTTGTCGAGGTACATCGCTCGGTACCGCTGCACCAGGTCGGGTCGCTCGCGGCCGAGCCACTCGAACCACCACGGCTTGACGCCCGGCCGCAGGTGCAGCGCCGAGTACATGATGCTCGTCGCGCCGGCCGCGGTCGCCCGACCGATGGCGTCGTCGAGGTGCGCCCGGGTGTCGGTGATGTACGGCAGCACCGGCATCAGGAACACGGCGCAGTCGAGCCCCGCGTCGCGGATGGCCCGCACGGTCGCCAGCCGGGCCGACGTCGTCGGGGTGCCGGACTCGACCGACTGCTGCAGCGAGTCGTCGTACACGGCGATCGACATCGCGAGGTCGACCGGCACCACCTTCGCCGCCTCGGCCAGCAGCGGCAGGTCGCGGCGCAGCAGTGTGCCCTTCGTGAGGATGCTGAACGGGGTGCGCGACTCCGCCAGCGCCTCGATCACCCCGGGCATCAACCGGTACCGCCCCTCGGCACGCTGGTACGGGTCGGTGTTCGTGCCGAGCGCCACCGGGTGGCGGTCCCACGAGGGCTTGCCGAGCTCACGACGCAGCACGTCGGCGACGTTCGTCTTCACCACGATCTGCTGGTCGAAGTCGGCGCCGCCGTCGAACTCCAGGTACGTGTGGGTCGGGCGGGCGAAGCAGTACACGCAGGCGTGGCTGCACCCGCGGTACGGGTTGATCGTCCAGCCGTACGTGCCCGACCCGTCCGCGCTCGGCACCCGGTTCAGAGCGCTCTTCGCCAGGACCTCGTGGAAGGTCACCCCGGCGAACTCGGGCGTCGTCACACTCCGGACGAACCCGCTGTTCGATTCCATCCCGGGCAGCGCGTCGCTCTGCTCGGCGTCGATCGCCTGTCCACTCCACCGCATGCCGTCATTCGAACACACGTTCGAACAGACCGCAAACCGGCGCGGACAACGACCGGCCTCAGTGGTGCAGGCCGAGCACCTTCGCCGTGCGCTTGAGCGTGGCGTCGGCCAGAGCCGGGTCGTCCCCGAGGTCCTGCCCGTAGGTCGGCACCATCGCGCGGACGTCGTCCTGCCAGCCGTCCCACCGGTCCGGGAAGCACCGGCGCAGCATCGTGAGCATGATCGGCACGGCGGTCGAGGCACCCGGCGACGCCCCGAGCAGGCCGGCGATCGAGCCGTCGGCGGCGGTGATGACCTCGGTGCCGAACTGCAGCACACCGCCCTTGTCCTTGTCGGGCTTGATCACCTGGACACGCTGCCCCGCGGTGATGCGGTGCCAGTTCTCGGGCTCGGCGCTCGGCATGAAGTCGCGGAGCGCCTCGAACTTGGTGTGCTTCGACGCGAGGAGCTGGCCGACCAGGTAGCGGACCAGGTCGAAGTTCGAGAACGCGACGCTCAGCATCGGGCGGAGGTTGTGCGGTCGGATCGAGCGGAACAGGTCGAGGACCGAGCCCTGCTTCAGGAACTTCGGGCTGAACCCCGCGTACGGCCCGAACATCAGCGACGACCCACCGTCGACGATGCGGGTGTCGAGGTGCGGCACCGACATCGGCGGGGCACCGACGCTGGCCTTGCCGTAGACCTTGGCGGAGTGCTTCTGCACCACCTCGGGGTCGTCGGTGCGCAGGAACTCGCCCGACACCGGGAAGCCGCCGTAGCCGCGGATCTCCGGGATGCCGGACTTCTGCAGCAGGTGCAGGGCTCCGCCACCGGCGCCGACGAAGACGAACTTCGCGGCGATGCGCTGCGTCGACCGGCCGATCTCGTTGCGCACGTTGAGCACCCAGCCCTCGGACACCTTCGAGCGGGTCAGGTTGGTGACCTGGTGCGAGGGCTCGAACTCGACACCGTCGATCTCGAGCTGGTCGAAGAGCTGGCGGGTGAGCGACCCGAAGTCGACGTCCGAGCCGGCTGCCGAGTAGGTCGCCGCGATCGGCTGGTCCTTCTTGCGGCCGGGGATGAGCGCCGGCGCCCACTTCCGGATCTGCGCCGGGTCGTCCGAGAACTCGATGCCCGCGAAGAGCGGGTGGTCCCGCATGGCCTCGTACCGGGCGCGCATGTAGGCGACGTTGGCCTCGCCCCACACGAAGGAGATGTGCGGCGTGGGGTTGATGAAGTTCGTGGGCTCCGGCAGCACGCCGGTCTCGACCAGGTGCGCCCAGAACTGCCGCGAGACCTGGAACTGCTCGTTGACCGTGACGGCCTTCGCGATGTCGACGCGGCCGTCCGGCAGTTCCGGCGTGTAGTTCAGCTCGCACAGTGCCGAGTGGCCGGTGCCCGCGTTGTTCCACGGGTTCGAGGACTCCTGCGCCACCGTGCCGAGCCGCTCGTACACGCGGATCTTCCAGCTCGGCTCGAGCTTGTGGATGATGGCCCCGAGCGTGGCACTCATGATGCCTCCGCCGATCAGGACGACGTCGATGGGGTCCACCTGCTGCTCTGCCACCCGTCGATCCTACCGGCGGCATCCGACAGACGGACAGGAGGCCCGTGGCGGTGTCGCCACGGGCCTCCTGTCCGTCTGCTGGTCGCGCTCGGGGCGCGCTACGCGTCGACGGAGCGGCGCGCGACGATCGTCTCGGCGATCTGCACCGCGTTGAGCGCGGCGCCCTTCCGCAGGTTGTCGTTGCTGACGAACAGCACGAGGCCGCGGCCCTCGGGCGCGGACTGGTCGGCGCGGATGCGGCCGACGAACGCCGGGTCCTGGCCGGCGGCCTGCAGCGGGGTCGGGACGTCGGAGAGCTCGACACCGGGCGCGCTCGACAGGATCTCGGTCGCACGCTCGGGCGACAGCGGACGCTCGAACTCGGCGTGCACCGAGATGGAGTGCCCGGTGAACACGGGGACGCGCACGCAGGTGCCGGCGACGAGCAGGTCGGGCAGCTCGAGGATCTTCCGGCTCTCGTTGCGGAGCTTCTTCTCCTCGTCGGTCTCACCCAGGCCGTCCTCGACGATGCTGCCGGCGAGCGGCACGACGTCGAAGGCGATCGGACGGACGTACTTGACGGGCTCGGGGAACGTCACGGCGGATCCGTCGTGCGTCAGCGCAGCGGTGTCCTGCTCGAGCGCGGCCTTCGCCTGGCCCAGGAGTTCCTCGACCCCGGCGAGCCCGGAACCCGAGACCGCCTGGTAGGTCGTCGCGACCAGGCGGCGGAGCCCGGACTCGGTGTCGAGCACCTTGAGCACCGGCATGATCGCCATGGTCGTGCAGTTCGGGTTCGCGATGATCCCCTTCGGCGCCTGGTCGATGGCGTGCGGGTTCACCTCGCTCACGACGAGCGGGACGTCGGGGTCCATGCGCCAGGCGCTCGAGTTGTCGACGACGAGTGCCCCGGCGGCGGCGAACTTCGGCGCGAGGGCCCGCGAGGCGGTGGCCCCGGCGGAGAACAGCGCGATGTCGATGCCGGACGGGTCGGCGAGCTCGGAGTCCTCGACCACGATCTGCTCGCCCCGGAACGGCAGCGTCGTGCCGGCGGAACGGGCGCTCGCGAAGAAGCGGACCCGGTCGGCCGGGAACGCGCGCTCTTCGAGCAGGCGACGCATCACGGCGCCGACCTGGCCGGTGGCGCCGACGACGGCGACGGTGAGGGTGCTCATGCGGTGCTCCTGGTGGTTCAGCGGATCGACGGTTCGGCGGGCGTCAGCGGCCGGTGCCGGCGTAGACGACGGCCTCGGCGTCGGCGTCGAGGCCGAACGCGCTGTGCACGACGCGCATCGCCTCGTTCAGGGTGTCGGCGCGGGTGACGACCGAGATGCGGATCTCGGACGTGGAGATCATCTCGATGTTGATCGACGCGTCGTGCAGGGCGCGGAACAGCTGCGCCGAGACGCCGGCGTTCGTGCGCATGCCGGCGCCGACCAGGGCGAGCTTGCCGATCTGGTCGTCGTACTGGATGCTCTCGTAGCCGATGTCGGCCTTCGCGACCTCGAGCGCCGTCAGCACGGTCTGGCCCTGGTCCTTCGGCAGGGTGAACGAGATGTCCGTCCGCCCGGTCGACGCCGCCGACACGTTCTGGACGATCATGTCGATGTTCGCCCCGGCGCGTGCCACGTTGGTGAAGATCTCGGCGGCCTTGCCCGGCTGGTCCGGGACCCCCACGACGGTGATCTTGCCCTCGGAGAGGTCTCCGGCGATCCCGGTGATGATCGGTTCTTCCACGGTTTCCCCCTCGGCAGGGTTGTAGACGATGGTGCCCTCGTTGTTGTTGAACGAGGACCGGACGTGCAGGGTGACGCCGTGCCGCCGGGCGTACTCGACGGCGCGGATGTACAGGACCTTGGCACCCGAGGCTGCGAGCTCGAGCATCTCCTCGCTGGTGACGCGGTCGACCTTGCGGGCCTTCGGCACGACGCGGGGGTCGGCGGTGAAGATGCCGTCGACGTCGGTGTAGATCTCGCAGACGTCGGCGTCGAGTGCTGCGGCGAGGGCGACGGCGGTGGTGTCCGAGCCGCCGCGGCCGAGCGTGGTGATCTCGCCCGTGGTGCGGTTGAAGCCCTGGAACCCGGCGACGATCGCGACGTGGCCGGAGTCGAGCGCCTCGCGCACGCGCTTCGGGGTGACGTCGACGATGCGCGCCTTGCCGTGCTGGGCGTCGGTGAGCATGCCGGCCTGGCTGCCGGTGTAAGACGACGCTTCGACCCCGAGGCTCTTGATCGCCATCGCGAGCAGCGCCATCGAGATGCGCTCCCCCGCGGTCAGGAGCATGTCGAGCTCACGCCCGGCGGGGATCGGCGTGACGGAGTGCGCCAGGTCGACGAGTTCGTCGGTGGTGTCGCCCATCGCCGACACTGCCACGACCACGTCGTTGCCGGCCTTCTTCGTCTCGACGATCCGCTTCGCCACGCGCTTGATGCTCTCGGCGTCCGCGACGGATGAACCACCGAACTTCTGCACGATCAAGGCCACTGGCTGGTACTCCCGGAGACGGCGACACCGCGAGGTCACGCGGTCTCACAATGGTAGTCGGTGTTTCGGGGATGTTGCGTGCGAGCGGGCCCCGACGCAAGGATCCTGCGTGGCGGTCAGCCGCCGACGACGCGGCGCCCTTCGAAGGCACGACCGAGCGTGACCTCGTCGGCGTACTCCAGGTCGCCGCCGACGGGCAGCCCCGACGCGAGCCGCGTGGTGCGGATGCCCATCGGGACGAGCAGCCGGCTGAGGTAGGTCGCCGTCGCCTCGCCCTCGAGGTTGGGATCGGTCGCGATGATGACCTCGGCCACGGTGCCGTCGGCCAGACGTGTCATGAGCTGCTGGATGCGGAGGTCGTCCGGTCCGATGCCGTCGATCGGGCTGATCGCCCCACCGAGCACGTGGTACAGCCCGCGGAACTCGCGGGTGCGCTCGATCGCCGCGACGTCCTTCGCCTCTTCCACGACGCAGATCGTGGCCGGCGAGCGGCGCGGGTCGCGGCAGATGCTGCACTGGACGTTCTCGGTGACGTTGCCGCAGATCTCGCAGAAGCGGACCCGCTCCTTGACGTCGGCGAGCAGCTCGGACAGCCGGCTCGGGTCGAACGACTCGGTCTGCAGGATGTGGAAGGCGATGCGCTGCGCCGACTTCGGGCCGATGCCGGGCAGGCGACCGAACTCGTCGATGAGGTCCTGGACGATCCCGTCGTACATCAGGCACCGTCCTGGTGGAGAGCGGTCTCCTCGATGAACTGGGCGTTGAGGATCTCACGCACGACGGCCTCGCCGTACCGGCCGGCGACCGGGGCGCGGCGTGCGGGCGGTGCGGTGCGCGCGGGTGCGGCGGTCGGCTGGGCCGCGCGCTGCGGTGCGGGCTGCTGCGCCGGGGCTGCCTGCGCCGCGGCTGCCGGCCCGGCGGCTGCGGGCGCTGCGCCGCGTCCGATCCCCGGGTCGGGGAACGGGGCACCGTCGTCGTACGGTTCGTCGTCGAGTGGGTAGTCGTCGACCGGGACGCCCGGCACGACGGGACCGCCGGGAGGCACGGCTCCCGCTCCGGACGCCGCCTGCGGCCCCGGGGTGGTCGGGCCGTCGGGCTGCCCGGCCGTGGCAGCGCCCCGTCGCGCGGGTGCGGCCGACGGTGTCGGCTCGGTCGGCTGGGGCGTGCTCGTCTCGGCGGGGGCGACCGGCGCGGACGCCGGCACGGTGCCGAAGGGTGCTGCCCAGCTGGGCTCGACGGACTCCGGGACGGCGTCAGCGGTGGGGTCGCTGGCGGGGATCGTCGCGACCGCCCAGTCCGTCACCGGCGCACCGGATGGAGCGGGGGCCGGTTCGGCCGGTGCCTGGTCGCGCTGCGGGGCGGACGCGGTCGGCGCTGCCTTCGGCTCCGGCGAGGACTTCGGCGCCGGCGCGGACTTCGGCGCGGGCGCTGCCGTCGGCGCAGGAGGTGCCGTCGACTCGGGTGCTGCCGACGCGGCCTTCGGCTCGGCGGCAGGGGCAGCCGTCGGCGTGGGCTCACCAGCGGAAGCCGGCGCCGGGGACTCCGGTGCTGCGGGCGCCGGCGCCGGCGCCGGGGCCGGGGCCGGGGCCGGGGTCGCGGCGGCGGGCGCCTGGGCAGCGGGCGCCGGACGCTGGGCCGGTGCGGCGGCCTGCGGTGCCGGAGCCGACTGCTGCTGCTGCTGCTGGGGACGCTGCTGCTGTCCGGGCCCGCGGGCGACGAACTTCACCCGGAGCCCGAGGACGTCCACGATGGCGGCGCGCAGCAGTTCGCTGACGCTGGCCGACGGGTCGGACATCTCCTTGAACGAGGCGACGTCCTGCTGGCTCGGGAACGTCAGCGTCAGCACGTCGTCGCGGAGCGCGGTGACCTGCGCCGTGACGACCACCGACCACGCCGAACGCTTGGCGTGCTGCACGTGCTCGACGATCTGCGGCCAGGAGTCGCGCATCTGCTGGAAGCCGACGGCACCGACGGTCCGGACGGCGGGCTCGTCACCGATCGTCGTGCCCTGACCGGTGGACGACGGGCTGACCGGCTCGGCCGCGGGCTTCGAGGGCTCGGACTTCGAGGGATCCGGCTTCGAGGGCTCGGACTTCGCGGGCTCGGCCGAGGTCTGTCCGGGCGCTCCAGGAGTGCTCGGAGCGACCGCTGCCCACGACGCTGCGGCGTCGCGGGCCACGGCTCCGGAGTCGGCCTGCGGCGCGGCGGGCTGCTCGACGGGACGCTCGGGCGTCGCACGAGCCGCTGCCGGAGCGGGCGTCGGGGCGAGGGAGGGAGCAGCCGCTGCGGGAGCCGCGGCTGCCGGCTGCTCACGACGCGGTGCAGCGGCGACGGCGGGAGCGGACTGCTCGCCGGCGCCGACCTGGTGTCCACCGGCGTCGTGTCCACCGACGTCGCCCACCCCGACACGACGTTCCAGGCGCTCGACCCGGGCGAGGGCTCCGCGCTGGGTGTCGTCGGCCTCGGGCACGAGCATGCGGGCCGTCATGAGCTCGAGGTGCAACCGGGGCGAGGTCGCGCCGGTCATCTCGGTGAGGGCACGGTTCGCGATGTCGGCGGAGCGGGAGAGCCCGGTCGCGCCGAAGACCCCGGCCTGGCGGCTCATGGTGTCGAGTTCTTCCGGTGAGACCCCGCGCAGGACGGCGGCGGCGCTCTCGTTCGTCGCCGCGACGACGATCAGGTCACGCAGGCGCTCGAGCAGGTCCTCGACGAAGCGGCGGGGGTCCTGTCCGGTCTGCACGACGCGGTCGATCGCGGCGAACGCGGACGCCGGGTCGGCGACGGCCAGGGCGTCGACGACGTCGTCGAGCAGGGCGGCGTCGGTGTAGCCGAGCAGGGCCACGGCACGCTCGTAGGCGATCGCACCGTCTTCGCTGCCGGCCATCAGCTGGTCGAGCAGCGACAGGGTGTCACGGACGGATCCACCGCCGGCACGCACCACCAGGGGCAGGACGCCGGGGGCCACCGACACGGACTCCTGCGTGCAGAGCTGCTCGATGTACTCGAGCATCACCGCGGGCGGGACGAGCCGGAACGGGTAGTGGTGGGTGCGCGACCGGATGGTGCCGATGACCTTCTCGGGCTCGGTCGTCGCGAAGATGAACTTGACGTGCTCCGGCGGTTCCTCGACCAGCTTGAGCAGTGCGTTGAAGCCCTGCGGCGTCACCATGTGCGCTTCGTCGAGGATGAAGATCTTGTAGCGGTCGCGAGCCGGCGCGAACACGGCACGGTCGCGCAGGTCACGCGCGTCGTCGACGCCGTTGTGGCTCGCGGCGTCGATCTCGATGACGTCGAGCGAACCGCTGCCGTCGCGGGCGAGTTCCACGCAGCTCGGGCAGACGCCGCACGGGGTGTCGGTCGGGCCCTCGGCGCAGTTCAGGCAGCGCGCCAGGATGCGGGCCGACGTCGTCTTGCCGCAGCCACGGGGCCCGCTGAACAGGTAGGCGTGGTTGACGCGGTTCGTGCGGAGCGCCGTGCGGAGCGGGTCGGTGACCTGCGACTGCCCGATCAGCTCGGCGAAGTTCTCGGGCCGGTAACGGCGATACAGGGCGGTGACCACGCGACAAGGGTAGCCGTCACGACCGACAACCCGCGTGCCCGTCCACAGGTCGTCCTGCCGGGCCGGACCACCCGTCGGCGGTGGGCCGAGCGCCCGGACGGCACCGCGCCTCCCGTCCGTCTGGTCGACGGGCGGGAGGCGCGGTGTGTGACGCTGGTGCGGACTCAGCCGCGGGTGCGGCGACGGAGCCTGCCGGCGAGGCGGGAGAGCCCCAGCAGCAGGAACCCGAGGGCCACCAGGCCCGCCGCGGTGCCGGCGATCGGGACGACGTCCGCGCCGGTCCAGGCGAGGGTACCGGTGCCGTTGCCGGAGCCACCGATCCCGGTGCCGGAGCCGTTCCCGGAGCCACCGCCGATGCCGGAGCCGTTCCCGGAGCCGTTTCCGGTCCCGGTGCCGGAGCCGCCGCCGGTCCCCGGCGTCCCGGGCAGACCGGGCGCACCCGGCGTTCCGGGGGCCCCGGGCGTCCCGGGCGTTCCGGGCGTCCCGGGCGTTCCGGGCGTCCCCGGCGTGCCGGGCGTGCCCGGCTCCTCCGGGTCGACGGCATCGTCCATGACCATGACGCGGAGCATCTGCGCCTGCGAGGTGAACCCGCCGACCGACTGGGTGACGCGCAGCATGTGGCCGCCGACCGGCAGCCCCACCATGACCCACCACTCGCCGTCCTCGTCAGCCGTCGTGGCGACCGCATCGCGGCCCATCGGCTGCACGGTGACGGTCGCGCCGGGCTCGGCGGTGCCCGTGACCATCAGGTCGTGGTCGCCGTCCTCGTCCGCCATGTACTGCGAACCCGGTGTCGGCGAGGTGACCGCGAGCGGCTCCAGGGTGTCGACCACGATCGGCACCTGGGGCGCCGCGGAGGTCGTGCCGTTCACCGACTGCGTGGCGCTGATCGTCCACTCCCCCTCGGGGACGCGCTCGAACACAACGCTCCACGCCCCCTCGTCGTCGGCGGTGGTGGTGCGGACCTGCCCGGTGGACAGGGACACCGTCACCGCGGCGCCAGGGGTGGCCTGACCGGTCACCGTGAACGAGCCGGTGTCACCGAAGCCGTCCGCCTGGATGAGCTGCCCGGCGTCGGGGCTCGTGATGACGATGCCCGTCTCCTGCGCAGCCACGACCGTGACGTCGGCGGTCACCGGGTCGGAGGTCCGACCGCCGACCGTCTGCGTCACCGACACCGTGTGGTCCCCGAGGGGGACGCCACCGATCGTGACCGTCCACGAACCGTCGTCGCCGGCGGTCGTCGTGGCGGTCCGGCCGTCGACGTCGACCGTGACGGTCGCGCCGGGCTCGGCGGTGCCGCTCACCGGGACCGACGTCGTCGACCCCGTGGTCGGGAATGCCTGGCCGTCGGTCGGGCTCGAGATGACGACCGGCGTCGCGGCCGTCACGGTGAAGCCGACCTGCGGAGCGTCGGTGTTGGCACCGTCGACCGTCTGGCTGGCGGCGACCGTGTGGGATCCCTCGGCGACGTCCCGCACCGTCACGGACCACGTACCGTCGTCGTCCGCGGTCGTGGCGACCGCGGTGCCGTCGTCGATGCGGACCGAGACAGCGGCGTTCGGTGCGGAGGTACCGGTCACCCGCACGTCGGTCGAACCGCCGAGCACCCGGTAGTCGGTGCCGTCGGCTGGGCTGGTCACGACGATCGCGTCCGCGGCGGCGACCACGACGGTCACGTCGCGCTCGATCGCATCGGACGTCGTGCCGTTCACGACCTGGGTGACGACGAGCGTGTGGTCCCCCGCCGGCACGTCGGCCAGCGTGGTCTCCCACCGTCCGTCGGTGCCGACACGGACCACGACCGGGTCGGCGTCGTCGAGGACGACGCGGACCGACGCGCCGGGCTGGCCCTCGCCGCCGACCGGGACGGTCGCGGTGGGGTCGGTGCTCGGCACGGTGAACGTGGTGTCGTCGGCCGGTGCGGTGACCGTCAGCGCGGCACCGGGTGCCACGGTGAAGGTGCTGCGCACCGCCGCGGACGTCGAGCCGTCGACCGTCTGGGTCGCCCGGATCGTGTGCTCGCCGACGGTGGTGTCCGGCAGGTCGACGCTCCAGGTACCGGCGTCGGTCGCGGTCACGGTCCGGGCGTCGCCGCCGTCGATCGTGACACGGACCTCGGCACCGGGCTCGGCAGCCCCCGCGGCGGTGAGGGTCGCGACGGAGTCACGCTGGGCGACCCGGATCGTGGTGCCGTCCGCCGGGGTGGCGATCGTGATCGGGTCGGCGACGAGGACGCGGACGTCCACCGTCACCGGCGCGGACTCGGTGCCGTCGATGCGCTGCGTGACGCTCACGGTCGTCGTGCCGGCCGGCACACCGGGGACCGAGACGCTCCACGCGCCGTCGTCGTCCGCGGTGGTCGACTCGGTGCGACCGTCGCCCAGGTCGACCACGATGGTCGCGCCCGGCTCGGCGGTGCCGGCGACGTCGACCGTCGTCGTGCCGTCCCCGTCGGCGACCGTGTACTCCTGGTCGGCCGTCGGCTCGGTGATGACGACGGGCGCGCCCGCCTCGATCTCGAAGGTCGTCTCGACCGGCGTGGTCGAGGTCGAGCCGTCCACGGTCTGCGTCACCTCGACGGTGTGCTCGCCGACACCGAGGTCCGGCACGTCGACGCTCCACGAGCCGTCGTCACCGGCGGTGACCTCGACGGGGTCGCGGTCGTCGACGGTGACCGTCACCGTGGCGCCGGGCTGGGCGTCACCGGCGACCGTCACGGTCGTCGTCGCGTCGCCGTCGGCCACCGTGACCGGGTCGTCGCCGGGCTCACGGATGGTGAGGTCCGCGGCGGCGACCACGGACACCGGTCGTTCGACCGCCGCGCTCGTGGTGCCGTTCAGGGCCTGCGTGACCGAGGCCGTGAACGAACCGGTCGGCACGTCCTCGACCGTGGTCGCCCAGCGGCCGTCCTCGTCCACGGTCGCCGTGGCGGTCCCGCCGTCGCCGAGGTCGACCGTGACGGTCGCGCCCGGCTCACCGGTGCCCGCGAAGTCGACCCCGGTGGTGGCGTCGTCGTCCGCCACCGTGACGGTGGTGGCACCGCGCGGGGTGGACACGACGAGCGGGGCTCCGGCACGGACCGACACCGCCGCAGTCACCGGCGTCGAGGTCTGCCCGCCGACGACCTGCGTCGCGGTGACGCGGTGGTCACCGACCGGGACGTCCTGGAAGGTGGTCTCCCACCGGCCGTCCTCGTCCGCGGTCACCGTCTCGGTCTCGCCGGTCGAGACCCGGACCGTCACCTCGGCGTCGGGCTGCGCCCGACCGGTCACCTCGACGTCGGCGGTGCCGGACGTGTCGGCGACCGTCAGGACGTCGCCGTCCTCCGGGGTCACGATGGCGAGCGCGGTCCCGGCCCGCACCGTGACGGTCTGGTCCGGACTGGAGGCGGTGGTCCCGCCGACCGTCTGGCTGGCGGTGAGCGTCGGGGTCCCGACACCGACCCCACCGAACGTGACCGTCCAGTCGCCGTCCGCGTCCGCGGTGGTGGTCGCCTCGTCGTCGCCGAGTCGCACCGTCACCGGCGCGCCCGGCTCCGCCGAACCCGTGACGACGACGTCGCGCGTCGCGTCCGCGTCCGGCACGAGCAGGACCGCGTCGGTCCCCGGTGCGGTGATCGTGACGGCGTCGGCGGCCTCGATCGTGACCGTGCGCTCGACCGGGTCGGAGGTGCGCGGGTCGGAGACGGCGCCGGCCAGGGTCTGGGTGACCGCGACCTGGTGCTCGTCGACGCCGAGGTCGGGGAACGTGACCGACCACGTGCCGTCGGCACCGACCGTCGTCTCCTGGTCCTCGGAGCCGGCGAGGGTCGCCGTGACGGCGGCGCCGGGCTGGCCGGTGCCGGTGACCGTGACGTCGCGCTCGACGTCCGGACCGGCGACCGTGATCGGGTCCGTGGCCGGACCGGTGATCGTCAGCGCGTTGGCCGTGACGACCTCGAAGGTGATCGGGACGGCGCTCGTCACGACGTCCTCGACCTCCTGGCTGGCGGACGCCGTGTACACGCCGGTCGGGGCGAGACCGGTGGCGTCGACCGCCCACCGCCCGTCGTCGTCAGCCGTGGTGGTGAACCGGGTGCCGGGGCCGACCGAGACGGTCACCGCGGCGCCGGGCTCGGCCGTGCCGGTGATCCGGACGGTCGCGGTGGCGTCGGCGTCGACCACGACGAAGCGTGCGCCGCTCGCCGGGGTGTCGATGACGATGGCGTTGCCGGGGACCACGGTGAAGTCACGCGTGACCACCGGGCCGTCGGTGCCGTTCACGGTCTGCACGGCCTCGACGGTGTGCTCGCCGATGCCGAGCTGCGTGGTCGGGAGCTCCCAGTTGCCGGCCGTGTCCGTGACGACCTCGACGGGGTCGCCCTCGTCGATCGTGACGGCGACGGTCGCGCCGGGCTCCGCGGTGCCGCGGACGACCACGTTGGCCTGCCCACCGGTGCCGGCGGGCACCTGCTGGGCGTCACCCGGTGCCACGATGACGAGCTCGTCGCCGGCCTCGACCGCGAAGTCACGGTCGACCGGTGCCGAGGTCGCGCCGTGGACGGTCTGGGTGACCGTCGCGGTGTGGTCGCCGGTGCCGACGTCGGTGAGGACCACCGACCAGGCGCCCTGCGGGTTCGCGGTGGTGGACACCGCGTCGCCGTCGTCCAGGACGACCTCGATGCGGGCACCGGGCTGCGCGGTGCCCCGCACGGTGACGTCGACGACGGAGTCGTCGGTCGCGACCGTGACGGTGGCGTCCTGCGCCGGAGCGGTGACGGCGAGCGGGGCGCCCGCCTGCACCGTGACGACCTGGCGGACGGCCGGCGAGGTGGTCCCGCCGACGGTCTGCGTCGCCGAGATCGTGTACCGACCGACCGGGACGTCGGTGACGGTCAGCGTCCAGGTGCCGTCGTCGTCGGCCGTCGTGGTGGCGGTCAGTCCGTCGCCGAGCGAGACCCGCACCTCGGCGCCGGCCTCGGCCGTGCCGGCCAGGTCGAGGTCGGTGGTGGTGTCGGCGTCGAGGACCGTGACCACGTCGCCGTCCGCGGGCGCGGTGATCGCGAGCGGGTCGCCCGCCTCGACGGTGAAGGTGGTCTCCACCGGGCCGGACGTGGTGCCGTCGACGCTCTGACGCGCCGTGGCGGTGCGCTCCCCGACCGGGACGTCGGCGAAGGTCGTCGTCCAGGCGCCGTCCTCGTCCGCGGTGACCGCGGCGGTGAAGGAACCACCGATGCCGACGGTGACCCGGGCGTTCGGGGCCGCCGAGCCGGACACCGTCACCGGGGTGGTCGAGCTGTCGTCGGCGACGGTGATGGTGCTGCCGTCGGCCGGCTCGTCGATGGTGAGCGCGGGGGCCGCCGTCACGGTGAAGTCCCGGGTGACCGCGGCGCTCGTGGTGCCGCCGACGGTCTGGGTGACCTCGGCCGAGTACTCCCCGGCCGGGACGTCCGTGACGCTCGTCGACCAGGTGCCGTCGGCGTTCGCGCGGGTGGTGGCGGTCAGGCCGTCACCGAGGTCGACGTCGACGCGGGCACCGGCCTGTGCGCTGCCGGAGAACGGGACGGACCGGGTGTCGCCGGCGAGCGGGAAGTCCTGGTCAGCCGTGGGGGTGTCGACGGTCAGGCCGGCTGCGGCCACGACCCGGAAGGACCGAGTCACGGGTGCCGAGGTCGTGTCGCCGACGGTCTGCGTGACGCTCGCCGTCTGCTCGCCGACCGGGACCTCGGGAACGGTGATGCTCCAGGCGCCGGCGTCGTCCGCCGTGCCCGTCGCGGTCACGCCGCCGCCGAGGTCGAGGTCGATGCGCGCGTTCGCCGTCGCGGTGCCCGTCAGGGTGACCGGGGCGGTCTCCCCCGTGGTGATGAAGGTCTGACCGGCCGTCGGGGTGGTGATCGTCAGTGCGCGCTGGGCGACGACGGAGAACTCCTGCGTCGCGCTGCCTGCTGCGGTGCCGCCGACCGTCTGGGTCGCGGTCGCGGTGTACGCACCGGTGGGGACGTCCGCGATGGTCGTCGTCCAGGTCCCGTCGGCAGCGACGGTCGCGGTGCCGGTCAGGTCCCCGCCGAGGCTGACGGCCACGGCGGCACCGGGCTCGCCGGCTCCGCTCACGACGACGCTGCGGGTCGAGTTCGCCGACGGCACGGTGAACTGCTGTCCGGCCGTGGGTGCCGTGATGGTCGGAGCCGCGAACGCCGTGGCGCGCACGGTCGAGGTGGCGAGGTCCACGGTGGCGACGTTCGCCCCGGGGAGCACGGAGAGCCGCAGGGCGTGCACGCTCCGCGATCCGGTGTCGTACCCGCGGGGGTCGCGGAAGCCGGAGGTGTCCTGCGCGTTCACGGTGAGGTCGACGACCTGACGGAGCAGCAGCACGACGGGGCTCAGCAGCGTGGAGACGGCCGAGGTCGTGGCCGTGAGCGTCGTGCCGAGGTTCGTCAGGGCCGTCCCCGTCACCAGGGGACGCACGATGGTCTGCAGTGCCGGGATGACGACGGTGTTGACCGCCGGGGCGAGCAGGGTGCCGAGCACGTTCAGCCCCAGGGGTCCACCGGTCGCCGTCACCGTGGCGGTGGCGGGTGACGTGCCGGCGAGGGCGCCGAGCGTGGTGTCCGCGCGGAGGGCCAGTGCGGTGAGCGGGATGCCCGCGAGGTTGACGTTCGCGGTGACGTTCACCCGCACGGCGGTCGAGTTGATCGTGTTGACGACCGCCGTCTGCAGTGCGGTCGGCAGCTGGGTGCCGAGGATCGTCGTGATGCTCCGGTTGATCGAGGCCACGGCCGCCTCGGTCAGCACCGGCGTGTTCGCCGGCTGGCCGTTCAGCGTGGTCAGCTGGTCGAGGTCGACCGTGATCGCGCCCGTCGCCGGTGTGATCGTCACGGCGCCGTCGGTCAGGGGTTCCTGCAGGACCCGGGTCAGGGTGTCGTCGAGGTTCAGGTCCACGGCCGCGGTGACGTTCGTGCCGTTGACGTTCACCAGGCCGAGGCTCGTGCCACGGAGCAGCCGCTGGATGTCGGCGGTCAGGGCGGTCGTGGTGCCGGAGAGGGCCCCGTCCGCGCCGACCGCGGAGTTCACCGTGCCCGAGAAGGTGCGCAGGTCGTTCCGGAGCGCGGTGCTGAGTCCGGCGACCGCGGGGCTCGTCAGGTCCAGCTCCGCACCGGCGATGCGGTAGTCGGTCGTCGTCTCGACCGCGGTGCCGCGCGTCGCCTGGATCCGGGAAGCCAGGGCACCGATCTCCAGCTGCGCGTTCGACAGCACCGTGGTGTCGGCGCCGACGCGCGAGAACAGCGGGTTGAGGTCGAGCGTCGCGGCGCCGGTGCCCGACCCCGTGCCGACCCCGATGCCGCCGTCGTTCGTCAGGAGCCCCGACGACGCGGTCGCGCCCGTGGCCGAGGTCGTGGCGTACTGACCGTCGACGCCGAGGGTCAGGATGCCGTTCGGGCCGAGCAGGTCGACGTCGTTGCCGAGGTCCACCCCGACGGCGTTGAGCGCCGTCAGGTTGAGTGGCTGGTTCGTGGTGCCGCCGCCCGAGGTCGCCCCCCGCGCGGAGTACGCGCCGCCGAGCTGGGCAACCGCATCGGCGTCGACGATGCCCGAGCCGCTGAGCAGCAGCCCCTCGGCCTCGGCGACGTCGTTCTGGGCGGCCGCAGCGGGTTGGATCGCCACGGTGGCGGCGATGAGCGCCGTCACCGTGGCGACGACGCCGCCGCGCAGGAGGAACCGCCGACCGTCCGTCGCTCGTCCTCGAGCTCGGCCGTCGGCGCGGGTGATCCGTCGTGTCCGTTCGTCCGCTGCGGAGGGTACGGGGGTACCGGGCAGCGACGCGTGCCTGCGCATGCGTGTCTCTTTTCCTGGCGGGCGCGCCCGCCACCTGATCCTCGGAATCCACCGCTGGTGAGGCGGCGGAGGCTCCTCCGCTGGTGAGGCGGTGGAGGGTTGGAATCCTGGTTGGGGATTCCTGAGGCAGATCTTTACACATGATCAGGAAGCTGTCCGCAAGCATCGACGAAAAAGGACGCGAGACCTCCCGAACGGGGGCGGACACCGGGGAGCCGACTCGACCCGGAACGAAGAAGACTCCTCACGCACCCGCCAGAGCCTGGTTACCCTTGCTGCGTTTCCGCCCTGGGGGAGTTGGCCTGGATGGCGTCACGTGAGGAGCCGCCGAGAAGTCTACCGGACGCAACGGGCAGACTCGAACACATGAAGATCGCCATCGCCGGAGGACACGGCCAGATCGCCCTGCTCCTCGCCCGCCAGATCACCGACGCCGGCCACGACGCCGTCGCGATCGTCCGCAACCCCGCGCACGTGGCCGACGTCGAGCAACAGGGCGCGCGTGCGATCGTCGCCGACCTGGAGCAGCTCGGCGACGACGACCTCGCGCTCCGCCTGCGCGGTGTCGATGCCGTGGTGTTCGCCGCCGGTGCCGGGCCGAACAGCGGCGCCGAACGGAAGCTCACCGTCGACCGTGACGGTGCGATCCTGCTCGCCGACGCCGCCGAGCGTGCCGGCATCGAGCGCTACGTGATGATCTCCGCGATGGCGGCCGACACCTACGACCCCGAGCTCGCCGTCGTGCCCGCGCAGGACGACGCCGCGGTGTTCCAGGTCTACCTGCGGGCGAAGGCCGAGGCGGACGCGAACTTGCGGGCCCGACGCCTCCGCTGGACGATCGTGCGTCCCGGCGGCCTGCTCGACACGCCGCCGCAGGGCACGGTCCACGTCGGCCGGACGGTGCCGCGCGGCTCGATCCCCCGCGCGGACGTCGCGACCGTCGTCCTGCACGCACTGCTCGACGACGCCGCGGTCGGCGTGCAGTTCGAGGTCACCAGCGGCGACACCCCGATACCGGCGGCGCTGAACGCGCTCACCTGACCCGTCGGTGCCGCCCGCACCGTGCGCGCTTCGTCACACCGTGCGAGCTCCTCGCCGAAGGTGCCGGGCCGCGCACCGTGCGCACCTGCTCACGCCGTGCGGACTTCCACGCCCCGTGCCGCGCCACAAGCGCGCACCCAACAGGCAACCCCGCACCATGCGCCGGACGCGACCCACGGACGGACGGGAGGCCCGGAACCAGCCCGCCCCGCGCCTCCCGTCCGCACCGTGCGCACCTGCTCACCCCGTGCGCACTTCCGCGCCCCGTGCCGCGCTGCAAGCGCGCACCCAACAGGCAACCCCGCACCAGCCCACGAACACCGCACCATGCGCCGGACGCGACCCACGGACGGACGGGAGGCACGGAGCCAGCCTGCCCCGCGCCTCCCGTCCGCACCGTGCGCACCTACTCACCCCGTGCGGACTTCCGCGCCCCGTGCCGCGCTGCAAGCGCGCACCCACCAGGCAACCCCGCACCTGCCCACGAACACCGCACCGTGCCGCCGCAACGCCCCGACGCCGCGCCGCACCGCGACGGCACGCGTCAGAGCGCGACCGCAGCCGACTGCCGGGCGATCTCGAGCTCCTCGTTCGTCGGGATCACGAGCACCGCGACCCGGGAGCCGTCGGTGGAGATGCGGCGGGCGTCCCGCGACGCCAGCTCGTTGCGGTCCGGATCGATCTCGATGCCCAGGTGTTCGAGCCCCGCGAGCACGCGTCGCCGCAGCAGCGCGTTGTTCTCGCCGACCCCCGCGGTGAACACGACCGCGTCGAGCCCACCGAGCTGCGCCGTGTAGGCGCCCACGTAGCGACGGATGCGGTGGCGGTACACGGCGAGCGCCGCCTCCGCCTGCTCGTCGCCCTTGGTGGCGGCGTCCTGCACGTCGCGCATGTCGCCGTTGCCGGTCAGGCCGAGCAGACCGGACCGCTTGTTGAGCATGGTGTCGAGCTCGTCGAAGGTCATCCCGGCCTCGCGGTGCAGGTGGATGAGCACCGCGGGGTCGAGGTCACCGGAGCGGGTGCCCATGACGAGCCCCTCGAGCGGGGTGAGGCCCATCGAGGTCTCGATGGACTTGCCGCCGTCGATCGCCGCGACCGAGGCGCCGTTGCCCAGGTGCAGCACGATCGTCTTGAGCTCGCCGAGCGGCCGGTCGAGGAACTCCGCGGCCTGCTCGGAGACGTACTTGTGGCTGGTGCCGTGCATGCCGTAGCGGCGGATCCCGTACTCGGCGGCCAGGTCGGCTGGGATCGCGTACGTGTACGCGTGCGGCGGCATCGTCTGGTGGAACGCGGTGTCGAACACGGCGACGTGCGGGACGTCCGAGAAGACCTGCTTCGCGGCCCGGATCCCCTCGAGGTTCGCGGGGTTGTGCAGCGGGGCGAGGCTGTTGAGGTCCTCGATCTGCTGCTCGACCTGGTCCGTGACGACCGTCGCACGGTCGAAGGTGGTGCCGCCGTGCACGACGCGGTGGCCGACGACGGCGGGCGGGTGCTCGTCGAACGACGGGCCGACCTTCGCGAACGCGTCGATCATCGCCTGGAACCCGGCCGCGTGGTCGGGCACCGACGCGGCGTCGTTCGACGAGGACTCCCCCGTCAGCGCGTTGGTGTGCTTCCAGGCCCCGGCGGACTCGCCGATGCGCTCGACGAGCCCGGAGGCGAGCGTGCGCTCGTCCTCGAGTTCGATGAGCTGGTACTTGAACGAACTCGAGCCGGAGTTGACGACGAGGGCTGCGGTCACGGGGTGGTCACTTTCTGTCGGGCCTGGAGGCGCGGTGCGGGTCGGGCGGTCAGGCCGCGTCGGTCGCGGTGCCGGCCTGGATCGCGGTGATCGCGACGGTGTTCACGATGTCGCCCACCAGGGCGCCCCGCGACAGGTCGTTGATCGGCTTGCGCAGGCCCTGCAGGACCGGGCCGATCGCCACGGCGCCGGCCGAGCGCTGGACGGCCTTGTACGTGTTGTTGCCGGTGTTGAGGTCCGGGAAGATGAACACCGTCGCCCGACCCGCGACCGGCGAGTCCGGCATCTTGGTCGACGCGACCGTGGGGTCGGCTGCAGCGTCGTACTGGATCGGGCCCTCGACGAGCAGGTCGGGTCGGCGTTCCCGCACGAACGCGGTGCCGGCGCGCACCTTGTCGACGTCGGCGCCGGAGCCGCTGTCGCCGGTGGAGTAGCTGAGCATCGCGACGCGGGGGTCGATGCCGAACTGGGTCGCGGTCTCGGCGGACGAGATCGCGATGTCGGCGAGCTGCTCGCTCGTCGGGTCCGGGATCACCGCGCAGTCGCCGTAGACGAGCACGCGGTCGGCGAGCGCCATCAGGAACACGCTCGACACGATCGATGTGTCCGGACGGGTCTTGATGATCTCGAACGACGGCCGGATGGTGTGCGCCGTGGTGTGCTTCGCGCCGGAGACCATGCCGTCGGCGAGCCCGAGCTGCACCATCATCGTGCCGAAGTACGAGACGTCGGTGACGGTGTCGCGGGCGAGCTCGATCGACATCCCCTTGTGGGCGCGGAGCCGGGTGTACTCCTCGGCGAAGCGCTCACGCAGCTCGGGGTCGAACGGCGAGACGAGCTGCGCGGCCTCGAGGTCGAGGCCGAGCTCGGTCGCCCGCGTCCGGATCGCTGCGGGGTCGCCGAGGATCGTCAGCTCGCAGACCTGGCGCTGCAGCAGGGTGGAGGCGGCACGGAGGATGCGGTCGTCCTCGCCCTCGGGCAGGACGATGCGCTTGCCGTAGCTGCGCGCCCGGTCGAGCAGGCCGTGCTCGAACATGAGCGGGGTGACGACCCCGGACGGGGCGAGCTGCAGGCGGTCGCGCAGGGCCTCGGCGTCGACGTGCTGCTCGAACAGGGCGAGCGCGAGGTCGGCCTTCCGGGGCGAGTCGGCGGCCAGGCGGCCACGGGTCTGGGTGATCCGGAGGGCGGTGTCGTACGTGCCGAGGTCGTTCTGCGCGATCGGCAGCGAGCTCGACAGGCCCTCGAGCAGCCGCGACACCTGCGGGGCGATCTCGAACCCGCCGTTCAGGATGACGCCGGCCAGGCTCGGGAACGTCTCGGACTGGTTGGCGAGCAGTGTGGCGATGAGGACGTCGCTCCGGTCACCGGGGACGACGACGATGCCGCCCTCGATCAGCCGGGGCAGCACGTTCTCCATGCTCATGCCCGCGACGACGGTACCGAGGGCCTCGCGGTCGAGCAGGGCGTCGTCACCGCGGACCAGGGTGGCGCCGGTGGCCTGCAGCAGGGCGCGGACCGTCGGGGCGACGAGCACGCGGTCCTCGGGGATCGCCCACACCGGCACGTCGGGGTGGTCGTCGTGCACGGCCTGCTCGACGCTCGTCACGATGGCGGCGAGGGCGTCCGGGTCGGCACGGTTCACCACGACGCCGAACAGCTGCGCGTGTGCCGCCCGCAGCTCGCTGGTCGTGACGTCCGCCACCTGCGCCATGCCCTCGGGGGTGCGGGCCGCACGTTCGGCGGCGTCGCGGCCACCCAGCACGAGGAGCACCGGAGCGCCGAGGTTCGCGGCGACCTTCGCGTTGAAGGACAGCTCGGTGGGGCTGCCCACGTCGGTGTAGTCGGACCCGAGCACCACGACGGCGTCGCACTGCCGCTCGACCTGGGCGAACCGGGTGACGATGGTGCCGAGGGCCGCCTCGGGGTCGGCGTGCACGTCGTCGTAGGTGACCCCGACCGCGTCGTCGTACGAGATGCCGACGGCCGTGTGCTGCAGCAGCAGCTCGAGCACGTAGTCGGGTTCGACGACCGATCTGGCGACTGGCCGGAACACGCCGACGCGGCCGACGGACCGGGCGAGGGTCTCGAGGACACCGAGGGCGACGGTGCTCTTGCCCGTGTGCCCTTCTGCTGACGTGATGTAGATGCGGGTCGACACGAGGCCCAGGGTAGTCGCCGGACATGTCACGACATCTGGGAGCACCGGCGCCGACGACACGCGGTCGTGAGCACCGCGCAGAACCTGTACCATTGGGTGTCGCCGTCGCGAGACGGTGTCAGGAGAATTCGCCTAGTGGCCTATGGCGCACGCTTGGAAAGCGTGTTGGGTGCAAGCCCTCGGGGGTTCGAATCCCCCATTCTCCGCAGCGAGCAAGGCCGAACAACCACGAAGGACCCGCACCGATCGGTGCGGGTCCTTCGTGGTTGTGCTCATGAAGGCGCCGTGGTCCCCCACCCTGCGGACGAGCGCGTGCCCTGTTCCCCCTCGGTTGGCCGGGAAACGCCGACCAGGGGTGGAACGGGCTGTCCCCGGTACCCGTCGGTCGCCTATGCTGGCCGAGCGAACGGCTCCGGGACGAGCCGACCGCGGTGCATCGAGCGGCAGGGGCGTCGCTCGGAGGGCGTGCTGATCAGCGTGCCCGGAACACCCGAGGGGACGAGGAGACGCGCCATGGGGGACACCACCGTGCCCGCAGTGCCCGTGCGGCCCGCCGTCTTCGACACGGTCCTCCGTCCGCGCCGGTCCCTCGTCCGTTCCACCGCGCTGAGCATCGCCTTCTCTGCCGTACCGCTCGCCGTCGCCCTGGTCTGGGTCTCGTTCCCGTTCCGCACGTGGGCCGTGTTCGCCGGCATCGTCGTCGCGATGGCCGCGGCCGTCGGCATCGTGTTCGTCCGACTGCACACCGCGTTCATCGGGATCGACGACGACGGCCTGACGATCCGCGGGGTCCTCACGGCGCACCGGCGGATCCCCCGCGAGCGCGTGCACAGCCTGGTGCTCGCCACGACCTTCGGCTCGTCGGTGGACCGGACCGTCCGGGAACTCGTCGCCTTCGACCGGACCGGCACCCACCTCTTCCGGCTCCGTGCCGACGTGTGGGGGGACGACGGGCTCGACCGGGTCGTCGACGCGCTCGGCGTGCAGGTCGTCGAGGATGCTCGACCGGTCTCCGCCCGCACCTTCGCGAAGCGCTACCCGACGAGCCGCGCCTGGTACGAGCAGCGGTCGGCGTTCCTGCTCGTCGGCGGCCTCGTCGTACTGGTCGTCGGCGGGCTGCTCGCCGTCGAGTTCGCCGGCCTCGACGCCCGCTGACCCACCGGCTGGCCGGTCAGCGCCGACGCCGCAGCGTCGAGAAGATCCCGCGCACCACTTCCTTTGCGATGGTCCCGCCCAGCCCGGAGCCGAGCAGGTCCGACAGCGGGTCCCCCGCGGTTCGCCGCGTCCCGGACCGCTGCGTCCCGGACCGCTGCGTCCCGCCCGACCGACCGGAGCCGCCGGACCGACCGGACCGACCGGACCGACCGGAACGCCGCGCCTCCGACGCTCGCTCGGCCCGCTCGAACTCCCGCTGCTGCCGCTCGTACTCCCGCTCGGCATCCGCCGACGCGTCCGCCGCGGCAGCAGCGGCCTCGTCGGCTGCAGCGGCGGCGTCGGCCGCAGCGGCCGCCGCCTCCATCCGGCGCGCGAGCACCTCGCGGGCCGAGTCCGGATCGACGCGGGTGCCGTAGGTCGCCAGGAGCGGTGAGGCCTGCACCCGTGCGGCCATCTCGTCGGCCAGCATCGGGTCCATCGACCCCTGGGGTGCGCGCAGCCGGGTCCACGCGACGGGGCTCGGTGCGCCCCGCTCGTTCATCACCGTGACGATCGCCTCGCCGGTCGCGAGCGACGTGAGGACCTCGCCCAGGTCGTAGTCGCTCGTCGGGTAGGTCGACACCGTCGCCCGGAGCGCCTTCGCGTCGTCCGGGGTGTGGGCGCGGAGCTGGTGCTGGATGCGCGACCCGAGCTGCGCCAGCACGTCGTTCGGCACGTCCTTCGGGGTCTGCGTCACGAAGAAGACCCCGACACCCTTCGACCGGATGAGCCGCACGGTCCGCACGATCTGCTCGGTGAAGTCCTTCGACGCCCCGGTAAACAGCAGGTGCGCCTCGTCCAGGAAGAACACCAGCTTCGGCTCGTCCTGGTCGCCGACCTCCGGCAGCTCGTTGAACAGGTCCGCCAGCAACCACATCAGGAACGTCGAGAAGACCTCCGGGCGGTCCTGCACCCCGGGCACCTCGAGCAGACTGACGATCCCGCGCCCGTCCGCCGCCGTCCGCAGGAACACCTGCGTGTCGATCTCGGGCTCGCCGAAGAACTGGTCGGCACCCTGGTCGGCGAAGGTGACGAGCTCCCGCAGGATCACCCCGGCGGTCTGCTTCGACAGGCCCCCGAGCTCGGCGAGTTCGCCCTTGCCCTGATCGCTCACCAGGAACGTCAGCACGCTCCGCAGGTCGTCGAGGTCCACCAGCGCGAGCCCCTGCTGCGTGGCGTAGTGGAACACCAGACCGAGCGAGGACTCCTGCGTGTCGTTCAGCCCGAGCACCTTCGACAGCAGCAGCGGCCCGAACCCGGAGACGGTGGCGCGGATCGGCACGCCGGTGCCCTGCCCGCCCAACGAGAACAGCTCGGCCTGGCTCGCAATCCCCTGCCACTGCTGGCCGATGCCCGCGGTGCGGTCGAGCAGCTTGTCGTCCGCCTGCCCCGCGACGGCGAGACCCGACAGGTCGCCCTTGATGTCGGCGGCGAACACCGGCACCCCGTTCGCCGCGATCTGCTCGGCGAGCACCTGCAGCGTGCGGGTCTTGCCGGTGCCGGTCGCCCCGGCCACCAGTCCGTGCCGGTTCAGCATCGCGAGCGGGATCCGGACCTGCACGTCGGGCACCGCTGCGCCGTTGACCAGGGCACCGAGTTCGATCGCGCCGCCGTCGACGGCGTAGCCGTCACGGATCGCCGCGACCGCGTCCGGTCCGAGCGGGCCGGCTTCGGCACGGACGGGAGGCACGGTGCCGGTCGCCGCCGTCGCCACCGGATCCGGGACGGTCGCGTCGACCGCCGCGGCAGGGGTGGTCGGAGCCGGTGCGGCTGCAGGGGCGGGCTCCGCGTCGGGCGTGAGCCGCGCCTCCAGGCCGGTGGGTGGCGGGGACCCGACGACCGCGGGTTCCGCGTCCGCGGTGAGGACCGCCTGCTCCTCCGCCGCCAGTGCGGCGGCGAGCTCCTCGGCTCGCCGCGCCGCTTCGTCGGCGAGCCGACGTGCCTCGTCGGCGGCCTGTCTCGCAGCCTCGGCAGCCGCCCGTGCCCGCTCCGTCGCGTCGCTCATGGGCACAGCCTAGGGACCCGAGCCCGCGGCGGCCCGGGTCGTCAGTGCGTCAGCGCGGGGACCGTCCGCGGGCGGACCACGAACCAGAGCATCAGGATTGCGACGGCGGCGGTCGACGCCATCACCATCGCCATCGGGGTGGCCGTCGTGATGCCGAGCCAGCCGACCACCGGCGAGATGAGCCCGGCGACGCCGAAGTTCAGGGCGCCGAGCACCGAGGCGGCTGTTCCCGCCTCTTTCCCGTGGGCGGCGAGACCGATGACCTGCACGAGCGGGAACGAGAACCCGCACGCGGCGATGAAGAACCACAGCGGGACGAGCACGCCGACCAGACCGGCCCCGAGCTGGTCGAGGACGATGATCGCGAGCGACGCCAGCAGCAGGGTCGCGGTCGAGCACGCCAGGATCCACTGCGGACCGACCCGCTGGGCGAGCCGCGACGAGATCTGCACGCCGAGGACGACCCCGACGGAGTTGACGGCGAAGAGCAGCCCGTACTGCTGCGCGTCGAGCCCGTAGACCTGCTGGAACAGGAACGGTGACGCGCTGAGGTACGAGAACAGCCCGCTGAACACCATGGCGCCGATGAGCGCGACGCCGACGAAGATCCGGTCGGAGAACAGCGCCTTGTAGCGCTGGCCGATGGTGGAGTGCCCGGCCTCGTGCCGGCGGGCCGGGGGCAGGGTCTCGACGATGAGCAGGATCGAGGCGATGACCACCGCCAGGCCGTAGCAGGCGAGGAAGACGAAGATGCCGCGCCAGCTGGTGAACTGCAGCATCTGCGAACCGATGAGCGGCGCGAGGATCGGTGCGAGGCCGTTCACCATCGCCAGGCGGGACAACATGCGCACCAGCGGCTTGCCGCCGAACAGGTCACGCACCGTCGCCATCGCGACGACACCGCCGGCTGCGGCGCCCATGCCCTGCAGCACGCGGAACACCGCGAGCAGCTCGATGTCCGGCGCGGTCGCGGCACCGATCGACGCGGCGATGTGCACCGTCGTCGCGATGATCAGCGGCAGTCGACGGCCCACCTTGTCACTCCACGGGCCGACCAGGAGCTGCCCGATGGCGAAGCCGAGCGTCGTCGCGGTGAGCGTCAGCTGGACCGCGCCGTCGGTGACGCTGAACTGGTCCTTGATCGCCGGGAACGCCGGCAGGTACAGGTCGATCGTGAACGGCCCGAGCGCCGTGAGGGCGCCCAGGACGAAGACGTAGACGAGTCGCTGCCCGCGGGAGAGCGAGTCTCCCGGGTGCAGGACGACCCGGAGCGAACCGGTGGTGGCGGGCGCGGTCACGAGACAGGAGTCCTTCGACGATGAGGGGGCGGAGGGTGATCGCGGGTCGATCGAATCGATTCGTCCGCGGAACCATCCTACGGTCGCCGGTGCGTGCTCGGCGCCGCCGGTGCCGGCCGCCCGCGTGAAGCGGCTCGTGCTGCCCCTCGGCCCGGCGCGGACCATGCGGTAGCGTCGGGTTGCTCGGGGGCCTTCCGGGTGAAGCGGATCAGAAGGGGGTGGGCGTCATGGTGGATGCCCGGATCCTGCACACCACTGCAGCGCTGCGCGAGGCGATCCTGCGACTCGCCGCGGACCGACCGGTCTCGGAGATCACCGTCGCCGACGTCACGCGTGCCGCCGGCATCAACCGGGCCACGTTCTACTCGCACGCCGTCTCCCCCGGGTCGCTGCTCGCCGACGTCCTGACGCCGGAACTCGACCGCATCCGGCAGGACGACGCCGACGAGCGCCGGGCCGCCGCCGACCGGGGCGCCGGAGCCGACGAGCTCGTGGCCATCACCCGGCGCGGCATCAACGCCGTCGTCGAGCACGTGACGACGCACCGCGACATCTACGGCAAGGCGCTGCCGGACCCGAACGACGCCTCGCTGCACCGGCTGCTCGTCGAGCACTTCACGGTGTCGAGCGCTCTGCACATCCGCGAGCTCGACCCCGCACACCGGCCCGACCTGCTCGACGACGTCGCCGCGGGGTTCGTGGCGCAGGGCTTCGTCGGGGCGATCGAGGCCTGGCTCGCCGGGCCCCGTCGGTCGCGGAAGGCGCTGGTCGAGACGATCACGCTGTCGTTCCCGGCGTGGTGGAGCTGAGCGGACCGCTCTACTCGGCGTCCGTCGTGTCGCCGTCCGTCGGGTCGGTCTCCGGCTTCTCGCCACGCTGCAGGGACTGCACGACGTCGACCGCCGTCGCCGCGGTGTCGGCGTCGTCGCCCTCCGACGGCACGCGGTAGTCGGCGGACACCCCGTCGCCACCGGTGCCGGTCGCGGGCAGCGGATCACCGAGGGACACCACGACGACCCCGGCGTCGTGGGCGGTCTGGATCACGCCGGTCAGTGCGGACGGCCGGGCGGCGTGCACGAGCAGGGCCTTGGCGCCCTTCCGCACGAGCTGGGCGACCGCGGTCCGCTGGGACGCCGCTGCCCCCGACGCCGGAGCGACCCGGACGTCCGGCCGGAACCCGGCGTCGGTCAGGTCGGTGCGGAGCCGGTCGGCGAGGGCGGCGTCGTCGTGCACCAGGACGACACCGATCACGGCCTGCTGGTCGAAGCCGCCGTCGGAGCTCGTCAGGTCGGTGCTCTGCACGGGTGTGGGGGCAGCCGACGTCGTGCCCTGGCACCCGGCCAGGGTCAGGGCCGCCGCCAGGGCGACGGTCACGGCGACGATGCGCAGCACGGTGGTCTCCTCTTCGGTCCGGTCTGCCACGCTACCCGGCGGTCGGGCCGTGCGACGACGGAGTCCGCGACGGGACGGATCCGCCCGGGCCTGCCGACACCGTCGTCGCAGGCGCGGGCACGGGGCCGAGCCGTCGGACGGCCGCGATCGCCAGTGCGGCGAACCCGATCATCGCCGCGAACACCAGGGGGAACGACACGGTGCCGTCGGCTCCACCGGTCGCGGTGAAGAGCAGGCCGGTCACCGCCAGGCCGATCACGCTGCCCGCGGCATCAGCGATCGTCAGGGCCGAGCTCGCGAACCCGTCGTCGCCCTCGCCGGAGAACCGTAGCGTCAGCATCGAGGCGCGCGGGTAGATCGCGCCCATGCCCGCACCGCCGACGAACCAGCCGGCGACCAGCACCCACCACGACAGGTCGAACGTCGCGACCGCGAGCGCGGTCACCAGGCTGACGAGCACCAGCGTGAGCCCCACCCCGAAGGTGCGCCGGGCAGTGAGCCGCCGCTCCCCCAGACGGCCGTGTGCCCAGCTCGACGCGGCCCAGCTGAGTGCCGCCACCGTCAGGGCGAGCCCCGCGGCCGACGGCGACAACCCGTGTTCGGCCTGCAGCAGGAACGGCACGTACGCCTCGCTCCCGAAGAACGACGCGGCGACGAGCCCGCGCAGCAGCACGACCGACGGCAGCCCGGCCGCAGCACGGAACGTCCCGGTGGGCAGCAGCGGCCGCAGGGCGAACCAGGTGCCGACCAGCCCGATGACGACGGCCGCGACCATGCCCCACGGGGTCAGGTCCGGCGCCACGTTGAGCAGCAGGATCGACACGGCCGCCGCCACCGACCACCCGATCCGGACCCGCTGCCACGGCGGGCGGAGTGATGCGGCCGGGGCGTGCAACCGGCCGAGGGTCGGCACGAGCAGGACGAACGCGGCCAGCGCGATCACCAGGGCCCCGGCGAAGACCCAGTGCCAGTTCCAGGTGTCGGTGACGATGCCGGCCAGGGCGGGACCGATCAGCGCGGGGACGACCCAGGCTGCGGCGAACCCGGCGAACACCGGTCCGTGCAGCTCGGCGGGGAAGATCCGGGCGACCAGCACGTACAGCACCACGTCGATCGCCCCGGCGCCGAACCCCTCGATGAGCCGCCCCGCCAGGAACACCTCCATGGTCGGCGCGAGCATCACCACGGCGGTCCCCACGGCGAAGAACACCGCCGACACCCATGCCACGATCCGTCCGCCAGCGCGGTCAGCCCAGTTGCCGGCGAGGACCATGCCGGGCACCCCGGCGGCGAGCGGGGCGGCGAAGGCGAGGGCGTACAGGGTCTCGCCGTCGAGGTCGCGGCTGATCACCGGCATGATCGTCGTCATCGCCAGGTTCTGGAACGCCGCGACGCCGACGATCGCGACCATGCCGATCGTCGCGAGGGCGTACGGCCCGCTCAGCAGGCTGGTCCGCGACGCCGTTGTGCTCACCCGATCATCGTAGGGGCGGGCGCCGACGACACGGTGGCGCGTCCCGAGTCCCGCGTCCCGCGTTGGCGCGGCAGCAGGGCCCGTGTCAGCGGTGTTGCGTCAGCGCGCCAGCGCCTGCTCCAGGTCCGCCACCAGGTCGCCGGCGTCCTCGATGCCCACCGACAGCCGGACGACGTTCTCCGGCACGGCCAGCTCGGTGCCCTTCACCGACGCGTGGGTCATCTCGCTCGGGTACCCGATGAGCGACTCCACACCGCCGAGCGACTCGGCCAGGGCGAACAGCTCCGTCGACTCCGCGAACCGCTTCGCCGCCTCGGCGCCGCCGGACAGCGCGACCGAGAGCATCCCGCCGAAGCCGCGCATCTGGCGTGCGGCGACGTCGTGCCCCGGGTGGTCGGGCAGGCCCGGGTAGTAGACACGCTCGACACCGGGCGCGACGACGAGCGCCTCGGCGACGGCCTGCGCGTTCCGCGAGTGCCGCTCCATCCGCACCGCGAGCGTCTTGATGCCGCGGGTGGTCAGGTAGGCGTCGAACGGCGACGAGATCGCACCCGCGCCGAACTGCAGGAACTGCACCTTCGCCGCGAGCTCCTCGTCCGCCAGCACGACGGCTCCGCCGACGACGTCGGAGTGTCCGCCGAGGTACTTCGTGGTCGAGTACACGACGACGTCGGCGCCGAGCGACAGCGGCTGCTGCAGGTACGGCGACGCGAACGTGTTGTCGACGACCACCAGGGCGCCCGACTCGTGCCCGAGGGTCGCGAGGGCGGCGATGTCGGCGATCTTCATGAGCGGGTTCGTCGGCGTCTCGACCCACAGCACCGTGGTGGCCGGAGCCCCCTGCAGTGCCGCGCGGACCTGGTCGAGGTCGCTCATGTCGACGACGACGAGCTCGACGCCCCACGGCACGTGCAACCGACTCACCAGGCGGTGGGTGCCGCCGTACACGTCGTTGCCCATCACGACGCGGCCACCGGGGACCAGCGCGGCACGGAGCAGGGCATCCTCGGCGGCGAGCCCGGACGCGAACGACGACGCCGCGACGCCGCCGTCGAGGTCGGCCAGGAGCACCTGCAGCGAGTCGCGCGTCGGGTTGCCGGCGCGCGAGTACTCGTAGCCCTTGCGCATGCCGCCGACGCCGTCCTGCACGTACGTCGACGTCAGGTGGATCGGCGGGATGACGGCGCCGGTGGTCTCGTCGGGCTCCTGGCCGGCGTGGACGGCCCGGGTGCTGAACTCGGTCATGCTCGGTGGTTCCTTACTCGGAGAGGTAGGTGAGGAGGTCGTGCCGGGTCAGCACGGTGACGGGCTTGCCGTCCGCGACGACGAGGAGCGCGTCGGCCGACTCGAGCGCGCGACGCGCCGCGGAGACCGACTCGCCGACGCCGATGAGCGGCAGCGGGTCCCCGACGAAGCCGGTGAGCGCGTCCGACATCTTCGCGGTGCCGGTGAAGACCTGCTCGAGCAGCGCCTTCTCCTCGACGGCGCCGACGACCTCGCCGATGACGACGGGCGGCTCCGCGCTGAGCACGGGCATCTGAGAGACGCCGTACTTGGTCATGATGTCGACGACGTCGCGCACGGTGTCCGCCGGGTGCGCGTGCACGAGGTCGGGCAGGCGGCCGTCCTTGCCGGCGATGAGCGAGCCGACGGTGCGCTCGTCGTCGGTCTCGGCGAAGCCGTAGGAGCGCATCCACCGGTCGTTGAAGATCTTGCCGAGGTAGCCGCGGCCGCCGTCCGGCAGCAGCACGACGACGACGTCGTCCTCGGTCAGGTCACGGGCCGCGCGGAGCGCCGCGACGACGGCCATGCCGCTCGAACCGCCGACGAGCAGTCCTTCTTCGCGCGCCAGGCGCCGGGTCATCGCGAAGGAGTCGGCGTCCGACACGGCGATGATCTCGTCCGGCACGCCGGCGTCGTACGCGCTCGGCCAGAAGTCCTCGCCGACACCCTCGACCAGGTACGGGCGACCGGTGCCGCCGGAGTACACGGAGCCCTCGGGGTCGGCCCCGACGATGCGGACGCCGCCGTCGGACGCCTCCTTCAGGTACCGTCCGGTGCCCGAGATCGTGCCGCCGGTGCCGACGCCCGCGACGAAGTGGGTGATCTGCCCCTCGGTGTCGCGCCAGATCTCCGGACCGGTGGTCTCGTAGTGGCTGCGGGGACCGTTCGGGTTCGCGTACTGGTTCGGCTTGTAGGCGCCGGGGATCTCCTGCACGAGCCGGTCCGACACCGAGTAGTAGGACTCGGGGTGCTCCGGCGCGACCGCGGTCGGGGTCACGACGATCTCGGCGCCGTACGCCGTCAGCACGTTGCGCTTGTCCTCGCCGACCTTGTCGGGCAGCACGAAGACGCACCGGTAGCCGCGCTGCTGTGCGACCAGGGCCAGGCCGACGCCGGTGTTGCCGGAGGTCGGTTCGACGATGGTGCCGCCGGGGCGCAGGTCGCCGGAGGCCTCGGCCGCGTCGATGATCCGGGTGGCGATGCGGTCCTTGGACGACCCACCGGGGTTCAGGTACTCGACCTTCACCAGGATGGTCGCCCGCACCCCCTCGGTCACCCGGTTGAGCTTGACGAGCGGGGTGTCGCCGACGAGGTCGACGACGGAGTTCGCGTAACGCACGGCGTCGAGTCTAGGACGCGGTCCCCGCGTCCCGCTGGGATGTGTCGTGCGCGGACAACGCACGGGGATCCCGCGGCGGGCGGCGGGCCCTGGTCGCGCTGCGCGCCGGACGGGAGGCCCGTGCGGACGCCGCCACGGGCCTCCTGTCCGGCGCCCGGTCGCGACCACGACCGGTCAGGGCCGGACGACGTCCGCCGACGTGTTCTGCTGCCGGTGCAGCTGGCTGTACGTGCCGTCGAGGGCGAGGAGTTCGTCGTGCGTGCCCTGCTCGACGATCTGCCCGTGGTCCAGGACGAAGATGACGTCGGCGTCGCGGATCGTCGACAACCGGTGCGCGATCGAGATGGTGGTCCGACCGGCCGCCGCAGTGTCGAGCGCCGTCTGCACGACGTGTTCCGAGATGGAGTCGAGTGCACTGGTGGCCTCGTCGAGGACGAGCACCGGCGGGTCCTTCAGCATGACCCGCGCGATGGCGATGCGCTGCTTCTCGCCACCGGACAGGCGGTAGCCGCGCTCCCCCACGACGGTGTCGTAGCCGTCCGGGAACGACGCGATCGTGTCGTGGATGTTCGCCGCACGAGCCGCACGCTCGAGCTCGTCGTCGGTGGCGTCGGGCTTGGCGTACCGCAGGTTCTCGCCGATCGTGGCGTGGAACAGGTACGTTTCCTGGCTGACGATGCCGACGTGCCGCATCAGGTCCTCGTGCACCAGGTCGCGGACGTCCTGCCCGGCGAACCGCACCGATCCCTCGGTCGCCTCGTACAGCCGGGGCACCAGGTAGGACACCGTCGTCTTGCCCGCGCCGGAGGGGCCGACGAAGGCCGCGAACTGCCCGGGGCGCAGCTCGAACGACACCCCGCGCAGGGTCGGCTTGTCGGCTTCGCCGTCGGGGTAGGTGAAGACGACGTCGTCGAAGGCGACGTGGCCGACCTTCGACTCGTCCACGGGCCGGGCGGTCGGCGAGTCCGTGATGGCCGGCTTGAGGTCGAAGTACTCGAAGATGCGGGCGAAGAGCGCACCGGAGGTCTGCAGGTCGAGGACCACGCGCAGCAGCCCGACCGTCGGGAACAGCAGCCGGGACTGCACCGTCGTGAACGCGACGATCGTGCCGGCCGTGATCGGGACGTCCCCGATGATCAGGTACGCGGCGACGACGTAGATGATCGCCGGGATGATCGACAGGAAGATCTGCACGATCGCGAAGAACCACTGCCCGGACATCTGCTGGCGGACCTGCAGGGTGATCTGGTTGCGGTTCTCGTCCCCGTAGCGGCGGGTCTCGCTGGCCTGCTGGTTGAAGCTCTTCGCGAGCAGGATGCCCGAGACGCTCAGCGCCTCTTGCGTGATGGCCGTCATGTCGGACAGCGACTCCTGCGTCTGCGCGGCGATGCGTGCCCGGACCTGGCCGACGCGGCGCTGCGCGATCACGAGGAGCGGCAGCAGGACCACGGCGACCAGCGTCATCTGCCAGCTCAGCAGGAGCATCGCGACCACGGCGGCGATCACGGTCACGGTGTTGCCGAGCACCGACGAGATCGTGTTGTTCAGCACACTCGCCACGCCACCGACGTCGTTCTGCAGGCGCGACTGGATGACGCCGGTCTTGGTGCGGGTGAAGAACGCGAGCTCCATCCGCTGCAGGTGCGCGAACAGGCGCATCCGCATCGCACCCATGACCTTGTTGCCGACCGTCGCGGTCAGGTACGTCTGCCAGACGCCGACCCCGGCGCTCGCGATCCAGAGCAGGACCATCGCGGACACGAGCTCGACCAGCACCGGGACGTCGGGGCGACCCGACGGCGGGAACAACCCACGGTCGAACGCCTGTTGGGTGAGCAGTGGCGGCACGACCGAGATGGCCGCGCCGACCAGCACGAGGACGACCGTGAGCACGATCGCCCGACGGTGCGGCTCGAACAGCGCGGCGATGCGCCGGACCAGGTGGGGGATCCTCGGCGCCTCGGCGTTGGCGGCCTTCTGCGCGCGGAAGTCGCCGCTCGAGATGCGCCCACCCCCGCGCGGACCGCCGCCTCGCCCGCCGTGTCCCATGCTCATGGAGCCACCGTAGCCCCGCGCTCGGACATCGACCGCCCTGTCCACAGCACCGCAGTATTTGACCCCGTTCAGGGGGCGTGCGAGCATGTGCCGTCCCCGTCCCCGCACCACCGAGGTCCCATGTCGTCCGCGCCGTCACGTCCCACGTCCCTGGGGGCGCAGCTCGCCCGCCGCAAGCCGATCGAGCAGCTGCAGGCCGAAGCCTCCCGCGGTGTGAACGGGGAACCGCTCCGTCGGTCGCTCGGGGTCTGGCAGCTCACGATGATCAGCGTCGGGGCCACGCTCGGCACCGGCATCCTGGTCGTCCTCGGCACCGCGGTCCCGCTCGCCGGTCCCGCCGTCTGGATCTCGTTCGTCGTCGCGGGGATCGCCGCGCTGCTGTCCGCGCTGTCGTACGCCGAGATGGCGGGCGCCGTCCCGACCTCGGGGTCCAGCTACTCGTACACCTACGCCACGATGGGCGAGGGCATCGCCTGGATCTGCGGCTGGTGCCTCGTGCTCGAGTACGCCGTCTCGGTGGCCGCGGTCGCCGTGGGTGCCAGCGAGTACGTCGACGAGACCCTCCGCGTGTTCGGCCTGCACCTGCCCACCGCACTCTCCGCTCCCCCGGTCGACGGCGGCGTGGTCAACCTGCCCGCGGCGGTCCTGGTCCTGCTCGCCACCGTCGTGCTGCTGCCCGGCGCCCGCGAGAGCGCCTGGGTGAACACGGTCATGGTGATCGTGAAGATCGCCCTGCTCGTCTTCTTCGTCGTCGTGGCGTTCACGGCCTTCCGGGCGCAGAACTTCGAACCGCTGGCCCCGATGGGTGCCGCCGGGGTCACCGCCGCCGCGTCACGGTTGTTCTTCTCGTACATCGGCTTCGACGCCGCTTCGACCGCAGGTGAAGAGGCGAAGAACCCCCGCCGCGACCTGCCCCGGGCGATCATCGGCTCCATCGCGCTCATCACCGCGCTGTACATCCTCGTCGCGATCGCTGCCATCGGTGCCCGCTCGTGGACCGCGTTCTCGTCGTCCGAGGCGTCGCTCGTCCGCATCGTCGTCGACGTCACGGGGCAGCCGCTCGTCGCCCTCGTGTTCTCGATCGGCGCGGTCGTCGCCATCGCCAGCGTCGTGCTCACCGTCCTGTACGGCCAGACACGCATCCTGCTCACGATGTCCCGCGACGGCCTGGTACCGAAGGTCTTCGGGCGGGTCTCCCGCCGAACCGGCACCCCGATCGCGAACACGCTCATCATCGGCATCGCCGTGACGATCGTCGCCGCGCTCGTGCCCCTCGGGGAGCTCGCCGACGCCACGAGCATCGGCACCCTCGTCGCCTTCGCCCTGGTGAACGTGTCCGTCATCGTGCTCCGCCGTTCGCAGCCCGACCTGGAGCGCTCGTACCGGGTGCCGCTGTTCCCCGTCGTGCCGATCCTCGGCACCCTGAGCTGCGTGCTGCTCGCGGTGTTCCTCGGCGCCACCACCTGGATCGCCTTCGGCATCTGGATGGTCGCCGGCGCCCTGCTCTACCTGGCCTACGGACGCCGCCACAGCACCCTGCGCTGACGCGCGCGCCGCGCCGCGCCCGCGCCGCGCCGACCTCGCGCGCTCACCGACACTTCACGCGCGCCGTCCCCCGTGAACAGTCGCTGAGCGCGTGTACTCGCGACGCGGTTCCTCGTCCACAGCTGCCACGTCGAGACCACGTCGTCCACAGATGTCCCGTCGCGACACCGTCGGCGGCGGACGACGACGAACATCACGGCATGAACGAGAGCACCCACCGTCCGCGCCTGCTCCGTGCCACGGCACAGGACCCGACCAACGCGCGACTCCTGCAACGTCGGCACGCCTCTGGGGCGATGGTCCGCCTGCTCGCGGGCGTGTACATCGGGACCGAGGAGTGGGACGCGCTGAGCTCCGTCGGCCAGCACCTCGCCCGTGCACGGGCGATCGCGCCACGGCTGCGTCGTGGCTCGGTGTTCTCCCACGTCACCGCTGCGCTGATCCACGGCTGGCCACTGGTCGGGGACGCACCCGATCGGGTCCACGTGATCGACCCGGCTGTCCCGGTCATCCAGCACCGAGCCGGTCTCGTCCGACATCCGAGCGGTCCGACGCCGCGGACCGCTACCACGGCCTTCGACGGCGTACCGGTCACGGCTCCCCTGGACACCGCGACGGCGCTCATCACGACAGGGTCGCCCCACGTCGCCGCCGTGGCCGTCGATGCTGGCATCCGTCAGGGGGTGCTGGCGCTGGACGACCTCCGCGGCGTGGTCCCCGTCCGTCCTGCACGCGGCTCAGTGCACGCCGAGATGGTCCTCTCGGCGCTCGATGCACGGCACGAGTCCGTCGGCGAATCGTTCGCTGCGATCCGGTTCGTGCAGGTCGGGCTCCCTTCGTGTGAGCCGCAGGTCGAGTTCCGACACCTTGACGGCACGGTCGACCGCGTCGACTTCTGGTTCCCGTCGCTCGGCGTCGTCGTCGAGTTCGACGGCCGGCAGAAGTACGTCGACCCGTCGATGCTGCAGGGGCGCGATCCCGCGGACGTCCTCTGGGCGGAGAAACGTCGTGAGGATCGGCTCCGCGCGCTCCCGGCAGTGCGGGCCGTCATCCGTGTGACGTGGTGGCACCTCATCGAGCCCGACCGCCTCGTTGCGCTCTTCCGTTCGCATGGCGTCCTCATCTGAGCTGTACGAGCTCACGCGCTGGCAGACACTTCACGGACTGGTGCGCGCGTGAAGTGTCGGTCAGCGCGAAACGTCGCCGCGCGCCGCCGCCAGCCCCGCACGCCCCCCGCACACGACGAAGGCCGCCGCCCCGAGGGGCAGCGGCCTTCGTGACCGGAACGGTCGAGACTACGCGAGCTCGATCGTGGCGCCAGCGGCCTCGAGGGTCGCCTTCGCCTTGTCGGCGGTCTCCTTGTTCGCACCCTCGAGGATCTTGGCGTCGGCGGTCTCGACGAGCGCCTTGGCCTCACCGAGGCCGAGCGACGTCAGGCCACGGACCTCCTTGATGACCTGGATCTTCTTGTCACCAGCGGACTTGAGGATGACGTCGAACTCGGTCTTCTCCTCAGCGGCCTCGGCCGGAGCAGCTGCGCCGGCGGGGGCGGCAGCGGCGACCGGGGCGGCCGCGGTGACCTCGAAGACCTCTTCGAACTTCTTCACGAAGTCCGAGAGCTCGATGAGCGTGAGCTCCTTGAAGGCCTCGATGAGCTCGTCCTGCGAAAGCTTCGCCATGATTTTCTCCTACTACTAGCTAGTACGTGTGGTTGATGAACGCGAGCCTGATCAGGCCGCGGACTCCTGCTTCTCGCGAAGGGCGTCCACGGTGCGGACGGCCTGCGAGAGGGGTGCCTGGAACAGGTACGCAGCACCGAACAGCGAGGCCTTGAGTGCGCCGGCGAGCTTGCCGAGCAGCACTTCACGGGACTCGAGGTCGGCGAGCTTGTCCACCTCGGTCGCGGTGAGCGGGTTACCGTCGAAGTAACCACCCTTCACCACGAGCTCGGGGTTCGCCTTGGCGAATGCACGCAGCGACTTCGCGACGGCGACGGTGTCACCGTGGACGAAGGCGAGAGCGGACGGACCGGCGAGCTCGTCGTCGAACGACGAGATGCCGGCGTTGTTCGCCGCGATCTTGGTCAGCGTGTTCTTCACCACGGCGTACGTGGCGTGCTCACGGATCGAGTTGCGGAGCTCCTTGAGCTGCGCGACCGTGAGACCGCGGTACTCGGTGAGCAGAACGGCGTTCGAGCTACGGAAGGACTCCGTGAGCTCGGCGACCGCAGCTTCCTTGTTCGCCATGGTTCTCCTTGGGGGTCTTGCCGGCAGCCCCAGGTCCACGAACGAAAAAAGCTCCGGCGCAGAGGCTCGGAGCTGCTCTCACCAGATGGTGGGAGTGGTTCGGAACACCTGCGCGGGATGCCTCACGAGTGAGGACCTTCGGTCACGATGTTCACAAACACGTTGCGAGCAGCACGACATCCGGCGGTCTTTGGCTTCGAGAACTGTACCAGACGCCGTGGGCGTCACCAAACAGCGATCGGGAGGCGCGGGGCGGGCCCGCACCGCGCCTCCCGTCCGTCAGTGGGTGCGGTCCACCGCAGCGGGTGTCGCCGACCAGTCCGCGGACCCGGCAGGGTCAGCCGACGACGACGCGACAGCCCCGGCCCCGGCCCCGGCCCCGGCGACAGCCCCTGCCGCGGCGGCAGCCGCAGCCGGGTCGCGGGGCAGGTGCACCGTGAACACGGTGTCCCCCGGCTCGCTCGTGACCTCGACCCGGCCGCCGTGCGCCTGCACGACCGCGTCCACGATGGCGAGCCCCAGGCCGGTCGACCCGACCGTGCGGGAGCGCGAACTGTCCGCCCGGGCGAAGCGCTCGAACAGCTTCGGCAGGAACTCCGGGTCGATCCCCTGGCCGGTGTCGCGCACGGTCAGGTCCACGCCGCCGTCAACCGGGGCGAGGCCCACCGTGATGCGGGTGCCCTCGGGCGTGTGGGTCCGGGCGTTCGTGACGAGGTTCACGATGACCTGGTGCAGGCGTGCGGCGTCGCCCGTGATGGTGACCGGCTCCGGCGGGACGTCGACCTCGATGGGGTGTTCGGGCGAGGCGGCGTGGGCGTCGTTCACCGCGTCGAGCACCAGGCCGGTCAGGTCGACCTCGGCGAACTGGATCTCGCGGCCTTCGTCGAGCCGGGCGAGGAGCAGCAGGTCCTCCACCATCGAGGTCATGCGGATGGACTCGGACTCGATGCGGCTCATGGCGTAGACGACGTCCTTCGGCAGGTCGCCGCCCATGCGCCGGGTGAGCTCGGCGTACCCGCGCACCGAGGCGAGCGGGGTCCGGAGCTCGTGCGAGGCGTCGGCGACGAACTGCCGCACCTTCTGCTCCGAGCGTTCCCGCGCCTGCATCGCACTGCCGATGTGCCCCAGCATGCGGTTGAACGCGCTGCCGACCCGGCCGACCTCGGTGCGGGGGTCGGTGTCGGGAACGCGGACACCGTCGAGGGCGTCGCTGCGGTCGAGCGGCATGCGTGCCACGGTCGACGCGGTCTCGGCGACGCGCTCGAGCGGCCGGAGCGACTGTCGGACCACGAACGCGGCGACGACCGAACCGGCGACCAGTGCGGTCGCCACGACGGAGAGGACGACCCCGAAGAGCTTCCAGACGCTGTCGTACACGGGTGCCATCGGGAGCCCCACGACCAGGACGGCCGGGCCGACGTTGACGGCGGCGAGGCGGTACCGCCCGACGTCCGAGCCGAGGTCGATCGTCTCCGGGTCGGCGTCCACGCGGACGGACCCCAGTGCCTCGGCGCTGGCCTGCGGGATCCCGCTCGGACGGCCGTAGTCGTCGAGCACGTTCGCGATGATGACCTGCCCGTCGACGAAGTACGCCGTCAGGGTGCCGGCGGCCTGCCCGGACGGCCGGGACAGGTCGATGCTCGGCTGCCCCGACTGGTTCTGCTGCAGGTACCGCTGCGCCCGGTGGGTGGCGCTCGTGATCTGCTTGTCGATCGCGCTGGTCTGGATCGAGAAGAGCGCGATGATGCTGGCCGCCCCGATCACCGCGCTGACGGCGACGACGAGGGCGACGATGCTCAGGACGAGCCGGCGCCGCAGGGTCACGAGGTCGGCTTGATGACGTACCCGACGCCGCGCACCGTGTGGATCATCGGGGTCTCACCGGCGTCGATCTTCTTGCGCAGGTAGGAGATGTAGATCTCGACGACCGACGACTTGCCGCCGAAGTCGTACGACCACACGCGGTCCAGGATCTGCGCCTTCGAGAGCACGCGACGGGGGTTCCGCATCAGGAAGCGGAGCAGCTCGAACTCGGTGGCGGTCAGTTCGATCGGGCGGCCGGCGCGGTGCACCTCGTACGACTCCTCGTCGAGCACCAGGTCGCCGACGACGATGCGGGAGTCGCCGGCCTCGGAGATCGAGATCTGCGAGCGGCGGATGAGCCCACGCAGACGCGCCACGACCTCCTCGAGGGAGAACGGCTTGGTGACGTAGTCGTCGCCGCCCGCGGTGAGCCCGGTCACGCGGTCCTCGACGGAGTCCTTCGCGGTGAGGAACAGCACCGGGGTGTCGTCGTTGTTCTGCCGCAGCCGGCTCAGCACCTGCAACCCGTCGAGGTCCGGCATCATCACGTCGAGCACCATCGCGTCGGGCTTGAACTCCCGCGCGGTCGTCAGGGCGTCCTGCCCGCCGTTCGCGCTCTTGACGTCCCAGCCCTCGTAGCGGAGCGCCATGGACAACAGGTCGGTGAGGCTGGCTTCGTCGTCGACGACCAGGATGCGCAACGGGGTTCCGTCGGCACGCGTGAGGCGCGGGGCTGCTGCGGGCTGGGAGATGGTCACGTCTTCGAGTATCGAGAAGTTCCTATGAGTCGTCTGTGGCGCGGCCCAGTGCGTTCTGTGGATCGAGGACACGTCCACGTCTGCCGCTCCGTACGTTGGGAGCATGTTGCGATCTGCAGCCTGGCCCCCGTCGGCCCGGCACCTGGACACCGCGCGGATCGAACGGACGACCGGGAGGGCCGGCTCGCCACCGACGGACCGCCTCGCGGTCGCGCGGACGGTCGCCGCCACCACCCCACCCCTGTCCGCCGGTACGGCCGGCGGGTTCTTCGGCACGCTCGCCGCGGTCGCCGCGGCGGACGTCGCCACCGCCCGCACCGTCGAACCGCACCTGGACGCGCTCGGGATCCTCGCGCAGGCCGGGGTCGACGCCCCGGACGGCTCGACCTGGGGCGTCTTCGCGGCCGAGGGGCCGGGCCTCCGACTCGACGCCGCACCACAGCACGATGGCACGGTCCTGCTGCGCGGCACGAAGCCGTGGTGCTCGCTCGCCTCGACGCTCTCGCACGCCCTGGTCACCGCGCACCTGGGCGACGAGCGGGTCCTCGTCGCCGTGGACCTGCGACAGCCCGGGGTCACCGCGCACGACGAGGCCTGGGCCGCACGAGGCATGCCGGACGTGCCGAGCGGTCCGGTCGACTTCGACGGCGTCCGGGCACGACCCGTCGGGGCGCCCGGCTGGTACCTGCGACGCCCGGGCTTCGCCTGGGGCGGCATCGGCGTCGCGGCCTGCTGGTGGGGCGGTGCAGTCGGGCTCGCCCGCGTGCTCCGTGACACCGCGTCGGCGCACCCGGAGTCCGAGCTGCTGCAGGCCGCCCTCGGCGCCACCGTGGCCGACCTCGCCGACGCGGAGGACGCCCTCGCCGACGCCGCCGCCCGGATCGACGACTCCGACCCGGCCTCCGACGACACCGACTGGCGGTTGCTCGCCCAGACCGTCCGGTCGCGGGTGCGCCGTTCGGTCGACGCCGTGCGCGAGCGGGTGGTCTCGACGATCGGCCCGGCTCCACTGACCGCCGACCCCGCAGTCGCCGCGCGGGTCGCCGACCTCGAGCTCTACGTCCTGCAGGACCACGGCGCGCGGGACCTCGCCCGCATCGGCCGGATGGTGCTCGAGCGGGGCGGTGTCGCGTGGTGAGCTTCGACCACCGCGAGCCGGGCACCGACCCGGCGGCGTGGACGGGGTTCCTCGACGGCCTGGACGCACCGGCGATCGACCTGGCCGGTACCGGGTCGGTGGTGGTCGTCGCGCCCCACCCCGACGACGAGACCCTCGGCGCCGGTGGGCTGATCGCGGCCGCTGCAGCGGTCGGCGTCCCCGTGCACGTGCTGCTCCTCACCCGCGGCGAGCGCTCCCACCCGGACTCCCCCACGACGACCCCGGAAGCGCTCGCCGCCGCCCGTGACGACGAGTTCGTGGCGGCCCTGCGCACCCTGCACCCCGACGTGACGTCAACCTCTGTGGGGATCCCGGACGGCGCGACCCGCGAACACCGAGACCGTGTCGTCGACAGCCTCGACACCGTGCTCGCCGACGCCGCCCGCCCCGTGCTGCTCGTCGCGCCGTGGCGCGGGGACGGGCACCGTGACCACCGCATCGTGGGCGAGGTCTCCGAGGCCGCCGCGGCGAGCGCCCCCGACGTCGACCTGCTCGCGTACCCGATCTGGGCCTGGCACTGGGACGACCCGGACCACTCCGTCGCCCCGTGGGACGACGTCCGGGCCCTCTCGCTGCCCGACGATCTCGTCACCCGGAAGCGTGCCGCCCTCGATGCCTACCCGTCGCAGACCCGGCCCCTGTCGCCTGCACCGGGAGACGAGGCGATCGTCGACGACCGGCACGCCGCCCACCACCTGCGGACGACGGAGTGGTTCTTCGCGCCGGGGTCCGCCGCGTCGCGGTCGCGCGAGTCGTTCGACGCCCACTACGACCGGAAGCCCGAGGGGTGGGACTTCGACGGGTCCTGGTACGAGCAGCGCAAACGTGCCGTGACGCTGGCCGCGCTCCCCCGCCCGCGGTTCCGGTCGGCGCTCGAGCTCGGCTGCGCGACCGGGGTCCTGACCGCTGCCCTCGCCGACCGCGCGGACGACGTCCTCGGCACCGACATCTCGGCGGCGCCGCTGGAGCGCGCTGCCCGCCGCGCCCCGACCGCGCGGTTCGTGCAGGCTGCCCTTCCGGCGGAGTGGCCGGACGGGCGCTGGGACCTGGTGGTGATGTCCGAGGTCGGGTACTACCTGTCACCAGCCGACCTCGACGCGACGATCGACCGTGTGCTCGGGTCACTCGACGACGACGGCGTGCTCGTTGCCTGTCACTGGCGGCACCCCGACGACGAAGCCGTGTCGAGCGGTGACGCGGTGGACGCACGGCTGACCGAACGGTGGCCGCGTCCCGCTCTGCTCCGACACGTGGAGGAGGACTTCGTCCTGAGCGTCCTGCCCGGCCCGGCGGTCACCTCGGTGGCCCGGGCCGAGGGGATCATCCGGTGACCCGACCGGAACCGCGTGCACGCATCGACGTCGTCGTCCCCGCGCACGACGAGGCGGACCGGATCGCCGCGTGCCTCGACGCGCTCCTGGTGGCCGTCGACCGGCTCGCCGCGGAGCGACCCGGATTCGACGCCGCCGTCACGGTGGTGCTCGACGGTTGCACGGACGGCACCGCTTCGGTGGTTGATCGGTACCCCGTCGACGTCCTGACGACGGACCGTGTCGGGGTCGGTCGGGCACGCACGATCGGGGCGACGCACGCGCTCCGTGCCCACGACGGCGATCCGGCTGCCCGGTGGCTCGCCCACACCGACGCCGATTCGCGCGTGCACGAACGGTGGCTCGTCCAGCAGTCCGACGCCCTCGCCTCCGGTGCGCAGGTGCTCGTCGGTGCCGTCGTCCCCGACCCGGACGACCTGGCGCCCGCGGTGCTCGACCGCTGGACGCGGGCGCACCCGCCCGGTGCTGCCCTCGGCCACGTGCACGGCGCGAACCTCGGGGTGCTCGCCGCGGCGTACGTCAGCCTCGGCGGGTTCGATCCCGTGCCCGAGCACGAGGACGCGCGGCTGGTGGCCCGGGCGCGGGCGCTCGGCTTCCGGGTGCATGCCACCGTCGACCTGCCCGTGGTGACGAGCGGGCGTTTCGCCGGCCGGACCCCCGGCGGCTACGCGGAGCACCTGCGCCAGCGGTACGGCGACGTCGGCTGACCCGGCCTTAGTCGCCTCATAGGTGGGCGATGGGTCGGTCATCGGCAGCGTGCCTAGCTTCTCCTCCGTCGGCCCCGCCGCGTGCTCTGCGCGGCCGGTGACCCCAGCCGGCCACCACCGAGGAGAACCATGTTCCTGACCTACCTCAGGCGCGAGCTCACGAACCGCAAGAAGCAGACGGTCATCATCGCGATCGGGATGGCCCTGGCCATCGCCCTCGTGGTGATCGTGTCGTCGATCTCGGGTGGCGTGCAGGCAGCGCAGTCGAGCGTCCTGCAGTCCGTCTACGGCGTCGGCACCGACATCACCGTCACCAAGACCGCGACGGCGTCGACGAACGGCGGGCGTCCGAGCTTCGACTTCGGCAGCCAGGGCGACAACGCCGACGACGGCGGCTCGACCGACCTGTCGCAGTCGCGGCTCGCGGTCGCCCGCGGCACGAGCACCCTGAACGCCGCGAACCTGTCCACGATCACGAGCACCGACGGCGTCAAGGCCGCGACCGGTGTGCTGACCCTCGAGAACAGCACGTTCTCCGGCCAGGTCCAGCAGCAGTCGACCGACGACAGCAGCACGGACAGCAGCAGCGACTCCAGCAGCGACAGCACCACCCAGCAGGGCCCGCCGAGCGGGGACACCGGCGGTGGCGGCGGGTTCGGCGGTGGGTCGTTCAGCGTCGACTCGTTCACGGTGACCGGCATCCCGGTGTCCGGCGCGACGGTCGGTCCGCTCACGAGCACCGAGCTCACGAAGGGGCGCACCTTCGCCGCGAAGGACGCGGGCAAGGACGTCGTCGTGCTCGATGCGTCGTACGCGAAGAGCGAGTCGAAGGCGGTCGGCGACACGGTCGACATCGGCGGCACGGACTTCACCGTCATCGGCATCGTGAGCTCCACCGGCTCGGCCTCGACCACGGGCTCGAACACCTACATCCCGCTCGACACCGCGCAGGCGCTGGCCGACCTCGACGGCAAGGTCACCTCCATCTACGTGTCGGCCGAGTCCTCGTCCGACGTCAGCACGATCAAGTCCGCACTGCAGGCGAAGCTGACGAGCGCCACCGTCTCCACCGAGGCCGACCTGGCCTCGAGCGTGTCCGGGTCGCTCAGCACCGCATCGAGCCTGGTCTCGAACCTCGGCAAGTGGCTGTCGATCGTGGTACTCGCCGCGGCGTTCCTCATCGCGATCCTCTTCACGATCTCCGGCGTGACCCGCCGCACCCGCGAGTTCGGGACCCTCAAGGCGATCGGCTGGTCGAACGGCCGCATCACCCGACAGGTGGCCGGCGAGTCCCTGGTGCAGGGCCTGATCGGCGGCGTGCTCGGCGCCGCGGCCGGCCTGATCGGCATCCTCGTCGTGAACGTCATCAGTCCGACGATCTCGGCGAGCGCCTCGAGCACGACCGGCGGGGATGCCGGTGGCGGTGGTGGCATGCCCGGCGGCGCAGCGACCGCGGCCGCGGGCAGCGGCACGACGGGCGGTGCACCGGCAGGAGGCTTCGGCGGCGGCGCGAGCACCGCGTCGACGACCGACGTGGTCCTGCACGCCCCGGTGACCGTCGAGATCATCCTGCTGGCGATCGGCCTCGCGATCCTCGGTGGCCTCATCGCCGGCGCGCTCGGCGGCTGGCGTGCGAGCCGGCTCCGTCCGGCCGAGGCGCTCCGGAGCGTGGCCTGATGCCCGGCCGCACCGACACGACCGAACCGACGACAGGAGCAACCGTGACCAGCACCGACACCGCGACCGGCGAGGCGGAGGCGAGCCGCGCCTCCAGTCCGATGTACCGGCTGACGAACGTCAGCAAGACCTACCAGCAGAAGAACCGGACCGTCACCGCCCTGACGAACGTCCACCTGACGATCCCGCAGGGGCAGCTCGTGGCCGTGCAGGGGCCGACCGGCGGCGGCAAGTCGACGCTGCTGCAGATGCTCGGAGCGCTCGACCGGCCGAGTGCCGGGTCGATCCACCTCGGTGGCGACCGCGACGTGGCGAAGCTCGGCGACGGCGCGCTGACCGACCTGCGGGCGACCGAGATCGGCTTCGTGTTCCAGAGCTTCAACCTGATCCCGACGCTGACGGCGCTCGAGAACGTCGAGACGGCGTTCGCGGGGTCGCTCGCGAACCGGTCGCGGAGCGAGGTCCGCGAGCGTGCGGTCGCCGCGCTCCGCGAGGTCGGACTGGGTGAGCGGATGGAGCACCTGCCGGCCGAGCTGTCCGGCGGTCAGCAGCAGCGCGTGGCGATCGCCCGGGCGCTGGTGAAGAACCCGAGCGTGCTGCTCGCCGACGAGCCGACGGGTGCGCTCGACGAGTCGACCCGCGACGAGATCATGGCGCTCATCGAGAAGCAGTGGCGGGAGCGCGGGCTGACCGTCGTCATCGTCACGCACGACTCGTGGGTCGCGAAGCGTGCCGAGCGGCGCCTGCACATCAAGCAGGGGCAGGTGCGCGAGGTCTAGCGGGGCGGGGTCAGGCGCGGGCAGGCGCGCGGGCAGGCGCCGGGCGTCCGATCGCGTTTCGCGCTCAGCGACAGTCCACGCCTCTGGCGGCGCGTGGGTTGTCGCTCAGCGCGTGAAGACGCCGCCGACCCGCCGCCGCTGCCGCTACCCCGCCACCGGGTAGTCGCAGTACGCGAACCACGTCGAGTCCGGGGCCCACGGCGGCACGTTGACCGTCCCCTGTCCGCCGTCGAGGGCCACCAGGGTCTCCGGCTGGACCGCGATCCTAGCGCCGCGGACGAGCGACCCCGGCAGCAGCCGGAGCTCGACGCGGTGGTCGGCTGGGTGGCCCTGCACGCCAGGTTCGTACGACAGGTAGAGCAGGTGTGCGGCATCCGGGGACAGGTGCGGGAACCAGTTCACCCGGTCGTCGTTCGTCAGGCGGACGGGGCTGTCGTGCCCGGGCCAGCGCACGGCCAGCTGCGCGGTGCCGGGGGTGAACCGCTCGGTGTTCCAGAGCAGGATCCCGCCGGCCGGACTGATGGTGCAGCCGTCGTCGGGGTGCTCGTCCCGGGTGACGAACGTCGGCTCGCCGGTCTCCGGGTCGACCATCGCGACGTCGGTCGTCCAGACGCCGTCCTCGGACAGTTCCCCCACGATGGCGGCGAGCGCGCTGCCGTCGGGGGCGATGCCGTGCAGGTAGAACTTCCGCTTGGTGGGCAGGGCCGCTGCGACGTCGGTGATCCGGGTCGCGGGACCACCCTCGGGCAGCGGGATGCGGTAGAGCTCGCCGTCGCGGGCGCTCACCACGACGGAGCTGCCGGACGGGTCGAGCACGTGGTCGTTGTTGATCTCGTCGACGCCGTCCATCGGCACCGGCACGAGCGCCGACTCGTCGAGCACGGTGCCGGTGCCGCTGTCGCCCGACGGCAGCCGTAGCAGCCAGAGGTCGCCGTCGCCGTTGAGCACCAGGGTCTCGGCGTCCAAGACGTTCGGCGCCTCGACGAGCACCGTGGCCGACTCGAACACGAGCCGCGAGGTGCGGGACTCGACGTCGTACACGTGCACGCGGCTGGTCTGTCCGGGCAGCAGCTGCCGCCCGCGGGTCTCGTCGCTCATGGTTCCATCCTGTCGGTCGTCGGGTGGTCGGGGTCGGTGGGTCGTCGGGTGGGGAACGGCAAAACACCGGTGTCCACGCTGCGCACCCCGTCATGCGGGGGCGTCGAGCGTGAACACCGGTGTCTTGCGGAAGGGGTCGTGCGGGAGGGGGCCTCCGCCTACTTCACGGCACCGGCGGTCAGGCCGGCGACGAACTGGCGCTGGACCACGAGGAACGCGGCCACGACCGGGATCGACACGACGAGCGACGCCGCCATGACCTGGTTCCAGTACACGTTCGTCTGCGTCGAGTACTGCTGCAGACCGACCGCCAGGGTCGAACCGAGGCCGTTCGTCATGACCGAGGCGAAGAGGACCTCACCCCAGGCCGTCATGAACGAGTAGATCCCGACCGCCACCAGACCCGGACGGGCCGACGGCAGGATGACCCGGAACAGCGCGCCCATCGGGCCCGAACCGTCGACCATCGCGGCCTCGTCGAGTTCGCGCGGGATGGTCTCGAAGTACCCGGCCAGCATCCAGATCGAGAACGGGAGCGTGAACGTCAGGTACGTGATGATCAGACCGAGCCACGACCCGACGAGCTGGATGCCCAGGGTGTTGCCGAGGTTCGTGAAGATCAGGAACAGCGGCAGCAGGAACAGCACGCCGGGGAACATCTGCGTGGAGAGCACCGCGGTGGTGAAGGTGCTCTTGCCCTTGAAGTTCCAGCGCGAGACACCGTAGGCGGCGAACGTCGCGATGATCAGCGAGAACACCGTCGCCACCGTGCAGACCACGAGCGAGTTGATGAAGTACCGACCGAGCGGCACCGTCGACCACATGTCGATGAACGGCTGGAAGGTGATCCGCGACGGGATCCACGTGAAGTTGTCCTGCACGTCGCCGAGGGGCTTGATGGCCGTGGTGATCATCACGTAGAGCGGCACGACCGTGAACAGCGTCAGGACGACCAGGGTGATGATCTTGAAGGACTTGGCGCCAGTTGTCTCACGCACGGACGGACCTCCGGTTGGTCACGGCGAGGTAGATGCCGGTGACGACGAGCAGGAAGAGCAGGAGCAGGACGCTCATCGCGGCACCGGAACCGAAGTTCCAGGTGATGAACGACGCGTTGTAGATGTGGAAGCTCAGCAGGTCCGCGGCGGGTGGCTGCGCGGTCGAGCCGAACAGCACGAACGGCGTGTTGAAGTCGTTGAACGTCCACAGGAACATCACGAGCACGAGCGTCACGTTGACGGGGCGGACCATCGGCAGCGTGATCGAGCGCCACTGGCGGAACGGCTTGGCACCGTCGACCGAGGCAGCCTCGTACACGTCGTTCGGGACGGACTGCAGGCCGGCCATGAGCATCAGGAACGCGAACGGCCAGGTCTTCCAGATCGCCACGACGACGACGGCCACGAAGGCGTTGTTGCCGATGAGCCAGAACGGGGCGTTGCCGCCGAACAGCCCGAGTTGGTCGACGAGCAGGTGGTTCAGGGCCCCCGAGTCACGCTGGAACATGAACTTCCAGGTGATGACGCCGGCGTACATCGGCAGCGCGTAGGGCACGAGGAACAGGGTGCGGAAGAGCCCGCGTCCGGCGAACGGCTTCTGCAGCGCGACGGCTGCGGCCATGCCGAAGGTCCAGGAGAGCCCGACCACGAGGACCGTGAAGGCACACGTGATGAGGAACGAATTGAGGACTCCGCGGCCGATCGCCTGGTCGAAGTCGACGACGACCTGGTAGTTCCGGAACCCGGCGAAGGGCGCGGCACCCCAGTTCGCGATGAAGTACTTGGTGAGCTGGATGAACGAGATCCAGATGCCGGTGAGCATCGGGACGATGTGGATGAGCAGCTCGAACAGGATGGCCGGCGCGACGAGCGCGTAGGGCAGCCAGTGGGTCTTGCGCTTGCGACCTGGCGGACGGCCCGACATCGTCGGGGCCTTCGTGTGCGTCAGGTCGATGCGCTCCGAGTCGGGCAGGACCGTCGTGGACATCTGGTGGGGCCTTTCGGCAGGAGGGGCGTGCAGGTGCGGTCCGCGCGGCCGTGGCAGCGGCCGGGAGGCGCGGGGTGCGTGGGGCGTGCGCCTCACGGCCGACGCGTGGTCGGCTCCGGGGCGTCCGCCTCACGGCCGACGTGTGGTCGGCCCTGGAACGTCAGGGGTGGAGGCCCGGGCGCGTCCGTCGGACGCGACCCGGGCCTCCAGGGTGGATCAACCGGCGGCCTGGGACACCTGGTCCTGGGCGGTCTGCAGGGCCGACTTGATGTCGGCCTCGGAGACCTTGGAACCGGTCGCGATCTTGGCGAACATGTCGTTCATCGCCTTGCCGACCGTGGACTCGAACTGGTCCTCGGCGGGCACCAGCGGGAGCGGCTTCGCCTTGTTGTTGTAGATGTCGAGGAACGTCTTCGTCTGCTCGTCCGTGACGGAGTCAGCAGCCTCGGCGAGCACCGGCAGGGCCGAGTACGGCTTGTCCAGCGTCGTCTGCGTGTCCATGCTCGTCATGTACTTGACGAACTTGAGCGCGCCGTCCTTGTTCTTCGTGTTCTTGAAGACCGACAGGTTGATGCCGGCCGGGAACGACGCGATCTGCTCGCCACCGCTCGGGGCGGGCAGCGCCACGACGCCGTACTCGGACGACTTCATGCCGAGCGATTCGATGGTCGCGTTCGCGTTGTTCTGGTTGAGGATGAACGCGGCCTTCTTCTTCGCGAAGTCCGTGGTCGACTGCGTCGCGTTGTCGTACTGCGCGTTCGACAGGTTGGCGACCTTGGAGTCCTGCATGAGGTCGAGGTAGCGCTTGATGCCGTCGACGTTGGCCTTCGAGGTGAAGGTCGGCTTGCCGTCCTTGTCGAACCACTCGCCACCGTTCTGCGCCGAGTTGATGAACGCGAAGTGCGAGTTCTCGGTGTACGAACCGCCCGCGAGGCTGAAGCCGTAGGTGTCACCCTTGGTCAGCTTCTCGGCGGCCGAGACCATCTCCTCCCACGTGGTGGGCGGGGTGATGCCGGCGTCCGACAGCATCTTCTTGTTGTAGTACAGGCCGTACGCGAGGCCGTAGAGCGGGACGCTCGTGACCGTCTTGTCGGGCGCGCCACCGGTGGACAGGGCGACCTTGCCGAACTTGTCCTCGCCGCCGATCGCCTTCATCTCGGCGTCACCGAACTCCTGGAAGGCGCCGGTGGCCTGGAGCGAGGTCGCCCAGGTGTTGCCGATGTTGACGACGTCCGGGCCCTGGCCCGAGGTGACGGCGGTCTGGATCTTGTTCTGCAGGTCGTTCCAGCCGATGACCTGGAGGTCGACCTTGATCCCGGTCTCCTTGGTGAACTTCTTGAGGACGGGGGTCAGCACCTCCTTGTCGTTCTGCAGGGACGTGCCCTGGTTGGACGCCCAGTAGGTGAGCGTCTTGGAGTCGCCGGAGTCGCCGGACGATCCGGAGGAGCAGGCTGCGAGGCCGGACACGGTGAGTGCGGCGGCCGCGGTGATGGCCAGTGCGCGGATGGCAGTGCGCATGACTCTCTACTTTCTCGTCGTTGAGATGGTGCAGGGGATGGTGCAGAGGTGGAGCTGGTGCTGCGGATGGTGCTGGTCGGGTGCTGCTGTGGGTTGCGGGCAGCGCCCCGGCGGTCAGGCCAGGGTGCGTTCCGCGGGGTCCCAGCCCTCGGGGAGGGTCGGGGAGGGCGACACGGTGCTCTCGACGAGCACCGCCTCGCCACGTTCTGCCGCCTCGGCGATGGAGACCATCACGTCGAGGACGTGGAAGGCGAGCGCACCGGGGACGCGGTTGTCGTCGCCGGCCCGCAGCGAGCGGGCCAGGTCGACCACGCCGGTGCCACGCGAGTAGGTGGAGCCGACCGCGGGGATCGTCTCGGGCTCCTCGGAACCGAGGACGTACAGCTCGGTGTCGCCGTCGAAGTTGTTCGGGTCGGGGAACACGACGGTGCCGGTCTCCCCCGCGATCTCGACGAAGCCGGTGCGGCCGCGGTCGGACTCGAACGAGAAGACGCTCTGCGCGCTCCCGCCGTTCTCGAACTCGATCAGCGCGGAGTGGTTCGTCGGGACGTCCACCGGGAACTCGGTGCCGGCCTTCGGCCCGGAGCCGATGGTGCGGGTGGCGCGGGACTTCGACGCCGTCGCCGTGACCTTCTTCACCGGTCCGAACGCCTGGACGAGGGTGGTGATGTAGTACGGGCCGATGTCGAACAGCGGACCGGCACCGTACGCGAAGAGGAACTCGGGGCTCGGGTGCCACGACTCGGGGCCGGGGCTCTGGAAGAGCGTCAGGCCGTTCAGGGGCGTCCCGATGCGGCCGTCGCGGATGGTGCGGAGCGCGGTCTGCAGGCCGGCGCCGAGGAACGTGTCCGGGGCGACGCTGACGGTCTTGCCCGCGGCGGCCGCGGCGTCGCGGAGCTCCGCGGCGCTGGCGCGGTCGAGGGCGTAGGGCTTCTCGCCCCAGACGTGCTTGCCGGCGGCCAGCGCCTGCAGCGCGACCTCGACGTGGGCGGCCGGGATCGTCAGGTTCACGACGATCTCGATGTCGTCGTCGGCCAGGAGCTCCTCGACGGTGCCTGATCCGGGGACGCCCCATTTCTCGGCCTGGGCGGCGGCGCGCGGCAGGTCGATGTCGGCGATGAAGCGGACGGTCACGTCGGGGAAGACGGTGAGGTTCGACAGGTACTGGTCCGAGATGACCCCGGCGCCGATGACACCGACGCCGACCGGGCCGGTGCGGGTGGTGCTGTCGGTCGCCGTCGCAGCGGCGGTCGTGGTGTCGGTCATGCGCGGGCCCCCGCGAGGAACGTGTAGGAGTCGGCGACGGCCTGGAAGACGTCACCCTCGTGGTCGTCGAGCTCGACGACGTGCAGTGCGTCGGGCGCCGCGGCGATGATGTCGCGGATCGGCATGATGCCGTTGCCGACGGCGACCTGCTGCTTGTCGTCGTGCGAGCCGTCGCCGTCCTTGACGTGCAGGAACTGGACCTTGTCGCCGTACTTGCCAATGACCGCGACCGGGTCGTCCCCGCCGACCTGCACCCAGTAGGTGTCGAGCTCGAGCACGACGTCGTCGGACAGGGCGTCGGCGAAGACCTCGTAGGCGCTGACGCCGTCGATGCGGTTCGAGAACTCGAACGCGTGGTTGTGGTAACCGAGCACCAGACCGTGGTCGGCGGCACGCGGGGCGAGGGCGCTGAGTTCGCGGGCGATCGCCTCGACGTCCTCACGGGTGGTCCAGCGGGACTCGTCGATGTGCGGGTCGATGAGGGTCCCGAAGCCGAGGGTGGTGGAGGCGTGGAAGATGCGCTCGAGGTCCTGCTCGCCGGCGTCCAGCAGACGGGCGTGGCCGCTCGGGGCGGCGAGGCCGGCGTCGCGGAGGGCGGCGGCGAGTTCGTCGGCGTTGTCGACGAAGCCGAAGGCCTCGACGTTCGTGTAGCCGATGTCGGCGATGCGCTGCAGGGTGCCGGGCAGATCGGCACTGAGGGCATCGCGGACCGTGTAGAGCTGGACCGAGAGCGGTTGGGTCACCAGGGGTTCTCCTCGTCGAGATGGTGCGGTCGTCACTGACCGATCGTCACACTACGAGCACTTTTGTCGGCGGTCAAGCAGAAGTCCGAGGAATGTCGACGGACTTCATTGCGTGGCGCGAACGATGTGTGCTTCACTCCCCACATGGTCGACTTGAACCGGACGGCAGCGTCGCCTCCGGTCGGGACGAGCGAGCTCTTCCAGATCCTCCGCGACGGCGTGCCGCGCACCAGGGCCGAGCTCGCCGCACTGACAGGACTCGCACGCTCCACCATCGGCGTGCGCCTCGACTCCCTGATCGACATCGGGCTGGTCGGCGCCGTGGACACCGCCGTCTCCACCGGCGGCCGTCCGCCCGCACAGGTGGCGCTGAAGCCCCGCGCCCGGCTCGTCATCGCCGCCGACCTCGGCGCCTCGCACGGCCGTGTCGCCGTCACCGACCTGGTCGCGGCACCACTCGCCACCCGCGAGGCCCGGATCGACATCGCCGCCGGTCCGGTGCCGACGCTGTCCTGGCTCGTCGAGACGATCGACGACCTGCTCGCCGAGGTCGGGCGCAGCCGACAGGACGTCATCGCGATCGGCATCGGCGTCCCCGGACCGGTCGAGTTCTCCACGGGCCGCCCGGCCAACCCGCCGATCATGCCCGGCTGGGACGGCTTCGACGTGCCCTCGTGGCTCCGTCAGCACATCGCCGCACACGTCCTGCTCGACAACGACGTCAACATCGCGGCCCTCGGTGAGCGGGAGCACGGCTGGCCGGACGTCGACCACCTGCTGTTCGTGAAGGTCGCCACCGGCATCGGGTCCGGCATCGTCTCCGAGGGCCGGCTGCAGCGCGGCGCCCAGGGCACCGCGGGTGACATCGGCCACGTGCGGGTCTCCCGCGCCGGCGACGTCCCCTGCCACTGCGGCAACACCGGCTGCCTGGAGGCCGTGGCGTCCGGTCCGGCGATCGCCCGGGCCCTCCGCGCGAAGGGGCACGACGCGCACACCGGTGCGGACGTGATCGACCTGGTGAACCGGTCGGACCTCGACGCGATCTACGCCGTGCGACAGGCCGGTCGGGACATCGGCGAGGTCCTGGCGACCTGCATCTCGCTCATCAACCCGTCCGTCATCGCACTCGGCGGATCGATCACGCAGGCCGGTGAGCACCTGCTCGCCGGCGTCCGCGAGGTCGTCTACTCCCGCTCGATGCCCCTGGCCAGTGAGCACCTCGTCATCGTGCAGTCCCGCGCCGGGTCCCTCGCCGCACTGCAGGGCGCCGCGGCCCTCGCCATCGGCTACGCCCTCTCCCCCGCCGGGGTCGACGAGCTGGTCGCCTTCGCCGAGGGCCGCGAACTCGTCTCCTGACGCACACCCGCGGTCGCGTGAGCGCGTCGGTTTCGGTCTTGCCGGTGGTCGGGGGGACAATCGTCGGGTGACGATCGTGCAGCCCACCCTGTGGGGCGACCTGGACCCCGGTCTGGAGGCGGATCCCGCCCCCGGTACGCCGGTCCCGGCTGCGCGTGATGCGTTCACCGCCCTGCGTGGCCACACCGAGCGCATCGTCGCGCACTCCTCGGACCGCGTCGCCTGGCTCCGCGCCCGCGCCATGGGCATCACCGCCACCGATGTCGCCCGGCTCGCCTCACTGCACGCCGTCGAGGCCGTCGTCACCGAGAAGCGCTACGGCTCCCGGTTCTCCGGCAACGCGTTCACCGAGCACGGCAAGGACCGCGAACCGGTCATCGCCGCCTGGGTGGCCGCCACCCACGGCATCCAGCCCTCGGCACACCTCTTCCACGCCGCTGCGAACCGCGCCCACCTCGCCACCCCGGACGGTGTCGGGGTCGACGAGTCGTCCCGCGTGGTGCTCGCCGAGATCAAGACCACCGGCAAGGCGTGGCGGAGCATCCCCCGGCACTACCTCCGGCAGATCTGGTGGCAGCAGTACGTGCTCGGTGCCGACCGCACCCTGTTCGTCTGGGAACGCCACGACGGGTTCGTGCCGGTCGCCGACGAACCCGAGTGCCGCTGGGTCGACCGCGACGACGACCAGATCCGCGGGCTGGTGCAGCTCGCCGACCTGGTGCTCGACAAGCTCCGCGGTTTCCGCTCCTAGAGCGTCTGCCGGACCGCCACCGGCTAGACCTTCACCAGCCGCAGTCGGCTCATCCCCACGACGAGGATGCCGAGCAGGGTGATCGAGACCGCGATCCCGACCACGTAGATCGCGACGACGCCGTAGCCCTGCGCCGGATCGAGGAACGGGTACGGCACCCACCCGTCGGTCGCGCCGCGGACGAGCACCACGGTGGTCCAGACCGCCGGGTAGAGCAGGAACCACCACACGTGGCGGAGCAGCAGCCGTGCCCGGTCCGAGAACAGCAACCAGTCGAGCACCGCGTACACCGGGATGATCTTGTGCACGATGTCGTTCGACCACGGCACCGAGGCCGACACGTTGGCGCCCGTGAGCAGCGTGTTGTAGACGATGCCGGTCGTCGCGATGTACACCGTCGCGGCGCCACGGAGCACCGAGACGGCGAGGTCCGCCCGCTTGCGACGTGCCGCGGCGACGAGCGTCACCGCGAGGGCCACGGCGATGATCAGGTTCGACTGGATCGTGAAGTAGCCGAAGAAGTTCCAGAACGAGTAGGTCGGGGTCTGCGAGCTCTCGAGCCACTGCGCCACGACCGCGACGACGATGGCGATGACGGCGATCAGTCGGAGCGAGTTCACGAGGGTGCGCACGGCTCCACGTTATCGGGACACGCCCCACATGCGGAAAGGACCCGCACCGTTGCCGGTGCGGGTCCTTCCATGGGTCGGAAGACCCGTGAGTCAGTGGACTCAGATGCTGTTGACGTCCAGCGGGATGCCGGGGCCGAAGGTCGTCGAGACGGCGCCCTTCATGACGTAACGGCCCTTCGAGGACGACGGCTTGAGGCGGTTGATCTCCTCGAGCGCGGTCGAGATGTTCTCGTCGAGCTGCTCCGGCGTGAACGAGGCCTTGCCGACGACGAAGTGCACGTTGGCGTGCTTGTCGACGCGGAACTCGATCTTGCCGCCCTTGATGTCGTTGACGGCCTGCGCCACGTTCGGGGTCACGGTGCCGGTCTTCGGGTTCGGCATGAGGCCACGCGGGCCGAGCACCTTACCGAGACGACCGACCTTGCCCATGAGCTCCGGGGTCGAGACGGCGGAGTCGAACGAGGTGTAGCCCTCGGCGACCTTCGCGATGAGCTCGTCGCCACCGACCTCGTCGGCACCGGCGGCGATGGCGGCCTCAGCAGCCGCACCCGTCGCGAAGACGATGACGCGGGCGGTCTTGCCCGTGCCGTGCGGCAGGATGACCGTGCCACGGACCATCTGGTCGGCCTTGCGGGGGTCCACGCCGAGCTTCAGCGCGACCTCGACCGTGGAGTCGGTCTTCGAGGAACCGGTCTCCTTGGCCAGGGCGACGGCCTCGGTCGGGGTGTAGAACTTGTCGGCCTCGATCTTCGCGGCCGCGGCCTGGTAGGCCTTGGACTTCTTCGCCATGGTGGTCTCCTTGCGAGATACGTGGTTGGCGAGCCGGCGAGGCTCTCCCACGGAAAGGTGTCTGGTGGTGGGCCGGAGCCCGATCGGTGCTTAGGCCTCGACCGTGATGCCCATCGAGCGTGCGGTGCCGGCGATGATCTTCGCGGCCTGCTCGATGTCGTTGGCGTTCAGGTCGGCCTGCTTGGTCTCGGCGATCTGACGGACCTGGTCCATCGAGATCTTCGCGACCTTGACCGTGTGCGGGGTCGAGGACCCCTTCTGCACACCAGCAGCCTTCTTGATGAGCTCGGCGGCCGGCGGGGTCTTCAGGACGAACGTGAACGAACGGTCCTCGTAGACGGTGATCTCGACCGGCACGACGTTGCCACGCTGCGACTCGGTCGCCGCGTTGTACGCCTTGCAGAACTCCATGATGTTGACGCCGTGCTGACCGAGCGCCGGACCGATCGGGGGGGCCGGGTTGGCGGCTCCCGCGTTGATCTGCAGCTTGATCAGGCCCGTGACCTTCTTCTTCGGTGCCATGACTTGTCTTCCTCCTGGAATCGAACACACGGGGATCCGTGCACTCTCCCGCTGGTCCGGCCGTTCCGGACAGCGGTGAAGGCCCGCTCGCACGAGGCGCGCGGGCCCAAACCCGTTCAGTGTAGTCGATCTCGGTGATCGCTACAGCTGGGTGGTCGTTAGAGCTTGGTGACCTGGTCGAAGCTGAGCTCGACCGGGGTCTCGCGCTCGAACAGCGAGACGAGGACCGTGAGCTTGCCGCTCTCCGGCTTGATCTCGGAGATCGAACCCGGCAGGCCCGCGAACGAGCCTTCCTTGATGGTGATCGTCTCGCCGATCTCGAAGTCGACCTCGGCTGCGGGCTGTGCCTGCAGGCCGCTGCCCTTCGCGCCACCCTTGGTCGGGGCAGCCTCGGCGACCTGGACCAGGGACTTGAGCATGCCGAACGCCTCGTCGAAACGGAGCGGCGTCGGGTTGTGCGCGTTGCCGACGAAGCCGGTGACGCCCGGGGTGTGCCGGACGACGGACCACGAGTCCTCGTTGAGGTCCATGCGGACGAGCACGTACGAGGGGATCCGGACGCGGGTGACCAGCTTGCGCTGCCCGTTCTTGATCTCGACGACGTCCTCCATCGGGACCTCGACCTGGTAGATGTAGTCCTCCATCGACATCGAGACCATGCGGTTCTCGATGTTCGACTTCACGCGGCGCTCGAAGCCCGCGTAGGAGTGGATGACGTACCACTTGCCCGGCTTCATCCGCAGCTCGGCCTTGAAGGCCTCGTACGGGTCGACCTCGGCGGGCTCGTCGTCCTCGTCCTCGGCGTCGAGTGCCTCGTCCGCGGCGAGCGTCTCGTTCGCCTCGGCGGCGGTCTCGGACTCGAGCTCGACTTCTTCCTCGTCCTCGACTGCCTCGACGGCGGCCTCGGCCTCGTCGGTGGAGTCGATCTCGAGGGCGTCGTCCACGACGGCGTCGGCCTCGGGGTCACGGGCTTCCTGCAGGGCCGTCAGTGCTTCGTCGAGGCCGGCGTCGACGGTGCCGTCGTCGGGCTCGGAGCTGAGGCCGAGGGACTCGTCGTCGTCGCCCTCGATCGAGATCGCACGCTCTTCAGCGGACTCGACGGAGCGTCCTTCGCCGGTCTCGACGTCGCCTTCCTGGTTCTCCTCGACCTCGGAGGACTGCTCGGCAGCCGTCGCGAGGTCGATGTCATCGCGGGAGTTGTCAGACACAGTCGATTCTTTCCGTTCGGTGGTTCGGGTCGGGGTGGCGTTCGTTCATGGTCACGAGCGACGCCGTCACGATCGACGCCGTCTCGGGCGACCGTACTCCTCGGAACGACCGCACACGGCAGTCGACGTCGGGGTCAGGCCGTGGGCCCGTTGCCGAAGACGTACCCGACGCCGAGACCGAACACGAAGTCGAGGATCGACACCAGGATCATCATGACGACGACGAACACGAGCACGACGCCCGTGTAGCTGAAGAGTTCCTTGCGGGTCGGCGTCATGACCTTGCGCAGTTCGCCGATCACCTGGCGGATGAAGAGCACGATGGCAGCGATGGGCCCGCGGCGCTCGGCCCGGTCCTGCTTCGCCTTGGCGACGACGTCGTCCGCCGTCGTCTCCATGTCTTTGCTCGCCAACTTCTACCCTTCCAGAGTTGCAGGGCGGACAGGACTCGAACCTGCAACCTGCGGTTTTGGAGACCGCTGCTCTACCAATTGAGCCACCGCCCTTCGGACACGGTTCGTCACCGATCCGCGTTCCGGTGGACGAGTCTACGGGAGTCCGTCACACGGTGTCCACTTGGCCCCTTCCACGGCGTGCCGCGCCGGTAGGCTGGGCCCGTGAGCACCGCAGCCCCAGGCCCCGAGTCCACCGCCCACGTGTCCGTCGACACCCTCGCCACCGCGTCGGCCGATCGTCCGCGCATCGCATCCCGCATCGCGGCCATCGCCGAGTCCGCGACGCTCAAGGTCGACGCGAAGGCCAAGGCACTCAAGGCCGCCGGCCGTCCGGTGATCTCGTTCGCCGCCGGCGAGCCGGACTTCGCGACCCCGCAGCACGTGGTCGACGCGGCCGTCGCTGCCGCGCAGGACCCGAAGAACCACCGCTACACGCCCGCGACCGGCCTGCCCGAACTCAAGCAGGCCATCGCCGACAAGACCGCCCGGGTGTCCGGCGTCACCGTCGAGCCGTCGCAGGTCATCGTCACGAACGGTGGCAAGCAGGCGGTCTACCAGGCGTTCCAGACCATCGTCGACGCCGGTGACGAGGTCCTGCTGCCCGCGCCGTACTGGACCACCTACCCCGAGGCCATCCGGCTGGCCGGCGGCGAGCCCGTCGAGGTCTTCGCCGGCAGCGACCAGGACTACCTGGTGACGGTCGAGCAGCTCGAGGCCGCCCGCACCCCGGCGACCAAGGCGCTGCTGTTCTGCTCGCCGTCGAACCCCACGGGCGCCGTGTACTCCGCCGAGCAGACCCGGGCCATCGGCGAGTGGGCGCTCGAGCACGGCATCTGGGTGATCAGCGACGAGATCTATCAGGACCTGGTCTACGACGGGGTCCGTTTCGCCGGCATCCTGGCCGAGGTCCCCGCCCTCGCCGACACCACGATCCTGGTGAACGGCGTCGCGAAGACCTACGCGATGACCGGCTGGCGCGTCGGGTGGTTCATCGGCCCGGCCGACGCCGTCAAGGCCGCGTCGAACCTGCAGTCGCACCTGTCGTCGAACGTCTCGAACGTGTCGCAGCGCGCCGCGATCGCCGCCCTCACCGGTCCGCAGGAGCCCGTCGCCGCCATGCGCGAGGCCTTCGACCGCCGTCGGAAGACCATCGTGGACGGCCTCAACGCGATCCCGGGCTTCCGCACGCCGACCCCGCAGGGCGCCTTCTACGTCTACCCGGACGTCACCGCACTGCTCGGTCGCGAGTGGGCCGGCACCACCCCGACGACCACCCTCGAGCTGGCCGACCTGATCCTCGAGCACGCCGAGGTCGCGGTCGTGCCCGGCGAGGCCTTCGGCCCCTCCGGCTACCTGCGCCTGTCGTACGCCCTGGGCGACGAGGACATCGCCGAGGGCGTCGCCCGGCTCGCGGCGTTCTTCGCGTAGACGCTGCGCCCACGACACCCCGCAGAACGCAGAACGGGCCACCTCGTCGAGGTGGCCCGTCCTGCGTTCCGGGAGGCCCGTGGTGCGTCGTGCTCGTCCGTCCCGTCGCGCGGACGATCAGCCGAGCAGGTCCCCCACCACGACGGGTTCCGGGACGAGCGAGACACCGAAACGGTTCAGGACGGTCACCTGCACGAACCGTGCGAGCTCGGCCACCTGCGCCGCCGTCGCCCCACCGCGGTTCGTGAGCGCGAGGGTGTGCTTGGACGAGATCGCGGCGCGGGAGCCCGGCACCGCGTACCCGCGGTGCACGCCGGCGTGCTCGATGAGCCACGCGGCACTGAGCTTGACGTCGTCACCCGCGGGCCAGCGGGGCGCATCCGTCGGCAGGGTCTCGGCGAACGCCGGCGAGACGATCGGGTTCGTGAAGAACGACCCGGCGCTCCAGGTGTCGTGGTCGTCCCCGTCGAGCACCATGCCCTTCGAGCCGCGCAGCCGCAGGACCTCGTCGCGGACGGTCGTGGGCGGCACGAGCGCACCGAGCTCGACCCCGAGCGAACCGGCGAGCTGCGCGTACCGCACGGGCACACCGCGCTCCCCCGCGAGCCCGAGTCGGAACTCGACCGTCAGCACGACACCGCGCCGACCGTGCTTGAGGGTCGACGTTCGGTAGCCGAGCGCCAGCTCGGCTGCGGGGACCCACGCGCGCTCCCCCGTGGCCGCATCGAGGAACTCGACGCGGGTGAGCACGTCGGCGAGCTCGACCCCGTAGGCGCCGATGTTCTGCACCGGGGACGCACCGACGGTGCCCGGGATGCCGCTGAGGGCCTCCAGGCCGGTCCAGCCGTTCGCGACGGTCGTGGCGACGAACGGGTCCCACGGTTCCCCCGCGGCGACGCGGACGGTGACGCCGTCGGCGTCGCGGTCGGCGTCGACGCCCGTCGTCCGGACCAGCACGACGGTGCCGTCGAAGCCCTGGTCGGCGACCAGCAGGTTGCTGCCGCCGCCGAGGACGAGCCACTCGTGGTCGTCGAAGGCGTCGAGCGCGTGGGCGACGAGCTCGTCGGTCGTCTCCGCCGTGAGCAGCCGGGTGGCGGCCCCGCCGACGCGGAGCGTCGTCAGGTCGGCCAGCACCGGCTCGGACACGGTCAGCGGAACACCACCGTGACCTGCGCCTTGCCGAGCACGGTCTGCCCGGCGGCGGTCACGGTGAGGTCGATGCGCTCCGGCCGGCCGTCCTCGTCGACGGTGCCGACCTTCGCGACGATGCCGACGGTGGCACCCTGCTCCGGGTCCACGACGACGGGGCGCGTGAAGCGGACCCCGTAGCCCGCGACCCAGCCGCTGTCGCCGAGCCACTCGGCGACCGGCTGCACGGCGATGCCCATCGTGAGCATGCCGTGGGCGAGCACACCCGGCAGGCCGACCGAGGCGGCGACGTCGTCGCGGTAGTGGATCGGGTTGAAGTCGCCCGAGGCGCCGGCGTACCGGACGAGCGAGTCGCGCGTGATGTGCACGTCGCGCTCGGCGACGACGGTGCCGACCTCGAGCGCGGTGGCGGGTGCGGCGGTCATGCGTCGTCTCCTCGGACCACGAGGGTGGAGGTCGCCGTGACGACGTGCTCCCCCTCGGCGTCGTTCATGGTGCTCTGGGCGGTGACCATCGCGTTGCCGCCGAGGGTCTTCACGCTGGTGACCGTCAGGGTCGCGGTGAGCTCGTCACCGGCGACGATCGGCCGGTCGTAGGTGAAGGACTGCTCGCCGTGCACGACGCGGGAGAAGTCGATGCCGGCGTCGGGCTCGTTCAGGAGCTGCGCGAGCGTGGCCTCCTGCACGACGACGGCGAACGTCGGGGGTGCGACCACGTCGGCGTACCCGGCGGCACGTGCGGCGTCCGGATCGTGGTGGACGGGGTTGGTCGCGAAGACCGCGCGCGAGAACTCGCGCACCTTCTCGCGGCCGACCAGGTAGGGCTGGGCCGGCGGGAACGTCCTGCCGACGAGCTCGGGGTTCACTGACACCACGGCAGTCTACCGAGGCCAGTCCGGGGGCCTGTGATCCATGAGAACGCATCAGCTAGACTGTCTGAGACCGATTCGGGGGAATCGGGGCGTGCCGTTCGGCACGGGTTCGTTCGGGACGGGGAGGGCCGATGGACACCACGACGGAGTTCGCCGTGCACACGGGAGACCGGTGCACCGCCATGGAGGTCGCGGCCGCCGCGCTGCGCCGCACGGGCCACCACGTCGAGTCGACGGGTGGCACGATGACCGCGACGGCGGGCAGCCGGACGCTCACCATCCTGCTCGGTGCGCTCGTCCAGCCGGCCCGGGAGTACCGCCGGTACGAGCTGTCGACCGTCGTGAACGGTGCCACCACCACGATCACCCTGCGCCGAGCCGGGCACGGGACGGCCGTGTCCGGCGGCAGCATCGGGGCGAACCGTCGTCGCGCCGCATGGCAACAGGTCACCGCCGCGGTCGAGGACGCGTTCCGTGCCGCCGGGGTGCTCGCGACGCGGACGGACACGGGCTCCCACCGCACGCAGTAGGCCGCCGGACGCCTCCCGTCGGGTGGCCGCGCGGCGCACCGCCACGGGAGCGGTCACCGGGGACCCGGTCAGCCATCTAGGTTGGGCCCGGGGCCCCGGAAAGGAACCGCCATGAGCATGGAGAGCGCAGCCTGGAGCTCGCTGTACAAGATCTCGTCCGCGCAGGGCGGCAAGCACGGGTTCTCCCGCGCGTCCGTCCGGCGGATCCTGACGTTCGCGGTGCCGTACCGGGCGAAGCTGCTGGTCTTCATCGGTCTCTCCGTCGTCGGCGCCTTCCTCGCGGTCGCGACGCCGGTCCTCGCCGGTCAGGTCGTCGACGTCATCGTCGCCCGCGGTGAGGTCTCGACGATCGTCCGGTTGGCCGTGGTCATCGCCCTGGTGGCCGTGGCCGACGCCGCCGTGTCGTTGACCACGCGCTGGTACTCGGCACGGATCGGCGAGGGCGTGATCCTGGACCTCCGCACCGCCGTCTTCGACCACGTGCAGAAGATGCCGATCGCGTTCTTCACCCGCACCCGGACCGGTGCGCTCGTGAGCCGCCTCAACAACGACGTGATCGGTGCCCAGCAGGCCTTCAGCGGCACGCTGTCCGGCGTGGTCACGAACCTCGTGGCGCTGGTCCTCACCCTGATCGTCATGCTCAGCACCTCGTGGCTCGTGACGGTGCTCGCCGTCGTCATGCTCCCGGTGTTCCTGGTCCCCGCGCGCCGGATGGGCAGCCGCCTCGCCGCCCTGCGTCGCGAGGCCGCCGACCACAACTCCGCGATGAGCACCCAGATGACCGAGCGCTTCTCGGCACCCGGTGCCACCCTCGTCAAGCTGTTCGGTCGGCCCGACGAAGAGGCCGAGGAGTTCCGTGTCCGCGCTGCCCGGGTCCGCGACATCGGGGTCCGGACCGCGATGCTGCAGTTCGTCTTCTTCACCGCGCTCATGCTCGTCTCCGCGCTCGCCCTCGCGCTGGTCTACGGGCTCGGCGGCTTCCTCGCGCTCGCCGGCCGCCTGGACACCGGCGAGGTCGTCACCCTGGCGCTCCTGCTCACCCGGCTGTACGCCCCGCTGACGAGCCTGGCGAACGCCCGGGTCGAGATCATGAGCGCCGTGGTCAGCTTCGAGCGCGTCTTCGAGGTGCTCGACCTCGAACCACTCATCCGGGAGCAGCCCGACGCGGCCACCATCCCCGACGGCCCGGTCTCCGTCGAGTTCGACGACGTCCGGTTCGCGTACCCGTCCGCCGACAAGGTGTCCCTCGCCTCGCTCGAGGAGGTCGCGACGCTCGACACCCGCGGCGGCGAGGAGGTGCTGCACGGCCTGTCCTTCCGGATCGAACCGGGGCAGACAGTCGCCCTGGTCGGCTCGTCCGGAGCCGGCAAGTCCACGGTCGCGCAGCTGCTCTCGCGCCTGTACGACGTCGACAGCGGCGCCGTGCGTCTGGCCGGGACGGACGTCCGCGACGTCACGTTCGCCTCGATGCGGCACACCCTCGGCATGGTGACGCAGGACGGCCACCTGTTCCACGAGACCATCCGCTCCAACCTGCGGTTCGCCCGGCCCGAGGCGTCCGACGACGAGGTGTGGGACGCGGTCCGCCGCGCACGGCTCGAGCCGCTGATCCGGTCCCTCCCCGACCGGCTGGACACCATGGTGGGTGAACGCGGCTACCGGCTCTCCGGGGGCGAGCGCCAGCGGATGACGATCGCCCGGCTCCTGCTCGCCCAGCCGCGGGTCGTCATCCTGGACGAGGCGACGGCGGCACTCGACTCGACGTCCGAGGCAGCGGTGCAGGCAGCACTCGGCGAGGCGCTCGAGGGACGGACGGCGATGGTGATCGCGCATCGGCTCTCGACGATCCGCAGCGCGGACGTGATCCTCGTCGTCGAGGACGGCTCGATCGTGGAGCGGGGCACGCACGACGAACTGCTGGCCGCGGGTGGCCGGTACGAGGAGCTGCACCGCACCCAGTTCGCCGCGCAGGAGAACGTCGCGGCCGACGTGCCGGCGGCGGACTGAACGAGCGACGGGTGGGCCCAGCGGTCGAAGTGGGGCCGGTAACAGAAAAGGCCCCCTGACCCAGAGGATCCTGGACGAGAGGGCCTTGCGTGTAGCGAGGGCGGGACTTGAACCCGCGACCCCACGATTATGAGTCGTGTGCTCTAACCAACTGAGCTACCCCGCCAGAGATCCGGAGCGGCACGCGCACCGGGTCGGAGCCCCGAGTCAGGATTGAACTGACGACCCCCTCCTTACCATGGAGGTGCTCTACCACTGAGCTATCGGGGCGATGTGCCGCGAACGGCACCACACGAGGATAGCAGACCTCCGACGCTGCTCCGGAACCGGACGAGACGCCCGGGCGTGCCGCGTCGTGGGCCGCTAGTTCGCGTTGGTCTTGAGCCACGCCAGCGGGTCCACCGGGACCCCGTCGACGTGCACCTCGAGGTGCAGGTGCGGGCCCGTGGAGTTGCCCGTGCTGCCGACGAGGCCGAGGATGTCGCCGACCTCGACGTGCTGGCCGGTGACGACCTTGAAGGAGTTGTCCTCCATGTGGCCGTAGACGCTGACGAACTGCTTGCCGTCGACGTCGTGCTCGACCCAGACGTCGTTGCCGAAGCCACCGTCGTTCGCCTGCACCTTGATGACGGTACCGGCGGCGATGACGCCGATCGGGGTGCCCTCGCCCGGGGCGAAGTCGACGCCCATGTGGTTCGTCGAGCAGAACGAGCACCCGGCGACCTGGCGTCCGCCGAAGCCCGAGGTGATCGGGACGCCCGTCAGGAACGGCCACTGGATCGTGCCGGTCGGGTCGTTCGTGAAGCTGGAGGAGTCGACGTTCGCGTACTGCGTGGCGTCCGAGACCGTGAACTGGTCGCGCGCGGTCGACCCGTCAGCAGCGGCACCGACCTGCATCGACTGGGTGGCACCCGAGCTGGCACGGGCCGCCGTCGAGCCGGACTCGGGCACCCAGAGCGCCTGGGCCGGCAGCGAGGTCGAGACGACCAGGCCGGCCGCGAAGAGCAGGGCGCCGACCGCGGTCACACGGGAGGCTGACCGGCGGAACGACGCACCACGCTTCGGGGCCGGTGCGCTGGCGGGGGTGCTGGACCGGATGTGGCGGGTCGCCCGGTCGACCGGGGCTTTCGGCGCCGGACGGCTGGTGCGACGACGCGACGCGGGGACCTGCCCGGCGACCCGACGCGGCTGCGACACCGAAGGAGCGGGTGCGGCCGGCTGCGCGTGCACGACGGGCGAGGTGGGGGCCGGCGGCGTCACGATGCGGGAGGCCGGGCGCACGGGCGACGCCGGTGCGAGGTCGATCGGCGACACGGGGGCCGCGGGGGTTCCCGGCGTGGCCGCACCGATCACGTCGTCGAAGCTCGGACCCGTCGAGTCCTGCGCCACGACCGCGCCCTTCGCCGCGGCTCGCTCTGCCTCGATCCGAGCGCGTCGGGTCTGGTGGACGACCGGGGTGGCGGCGTCGACGGAACCGTCGGTGGGAGCGGACGACAGAGGAGTACGGGGCATGCGTGCGGTGGCGATCCTGATCGGAGAAGGGCTCACTCGTTGGTAACGAGCAGGTAACGGGACCTGAGCACGCTAGCAGGAGACGTCGCAGGTCGCCAGTCGTGGCCATGTCCTCCCGGCACCCCCAGACCTGGGGTTCGGCGCGCCCTCAGGCCCGCACGGCTCCGAGTGCACCGGCTTCGAGCCCACGCACCAGGGCCTCGAGTCCGTCGGCGACGGCGGGGCTCGCGAAGAGGAAGGAGCGGGTTCCCCCGGCCTCCCAGATGCGGATCGCCGCGCCGGCCTCCTGCGCGACGAGGGCCCCGCCCGCCATGTCCCACGGGTTGATCCCGCGCTCGTAGTACGCGTCCACCACGCCCGCACCGACCGCGCAGCAGTCGAGCGACGCCGCTCCCCCGCGGCGGATGTCCCGCACCTCGCCGATGAGCCCGGCGAGCACCGCGACCTGCTCGCGGCGACGGTCGGCCGTGTACCCGAACCCGGTGGCCACGAGCGTCTCGGCGAGCGAACCAGGCGTGGCGACGGACAACGGTTCCCCGTCACGGGTCGCACCCTGGCCGACCGCCGCCCGGAAGACGGTGCCCGTCGCCGGCGCCACGACGACGCCCGCGATCGGCTCCCAGGTCATCGGGTCGGGTGCTCCACGGACGACGCCGATGCTCACGCCGTACTCCGCGCTGCCGTACAGGTAGTTGACCGTGCCGTCGATCGGGTCCACCACCCAGGTGATGCCCGAGGCGCCCGATGCCGACCCGGACTCCTCGCCGTGGAAGGCGTCGTCCGGTCGGGCCTCGGCGATGCGGGCGCGGATGAGTGCCTCGACCTCACGGTCGGCGGCCGTGACCACGTCGACGATGCTCGACTTCCGGTCCGCGACCTCGACCCCCTCGGCGCGGCGCCGTGCGGCCAGCGCCGCTGCGTCACGGGCGATCGACTCGGCGAGGTCGGCGAACTGGGACGGGGTGAGGTCGGATGCCATGCACCCATCCTCCCGGAAACACCATCGGCCCCGTCCGCAGTGGACGGGGCCGATCAGATGGTGGCAAGTGAGGGATTCGAACCCCCGAAGGCTACGCCGGCTGATTTACAGTCAGATCCCTTTGGCCGCTTGGGTAACTTGCCATGCGCACCCAGCCGGTGTGATCACCAACCGAAGGCGCGCACAAAAGCATAGCGGATGACTGACGGTGGTCGTGACCACCGCGAGCCGATCCGCGCGACCGGAACCGCGCCTCCTGTCCGCCGTTAGGCTGTTCCGCATGGCAGACAGTTCCTTCGACGTGGTCAGCAAGGTCGACAAGATGGAGGCGGAGAACGCCCTCAACCAGGCGGCCAAGGAGATCGAGCAGCGGTACGACTTCAAGGGCGCCGACGCCTCGGTCGCGTTCAGCGGCGAGGACGTCCTCATCAAGGCGAACTCGGAAGAGCGCGCCAAGGCCGTCCTCGACGTGCTGCAGAGCAAGGCGATCAAGCGGAACATCAGCCTGAAGAGCCTCGACGCTGGCGACCCGTACCCCTCGGGCAAGGAGTACCGCATCGAGGTGAAGTTCAAGAACGGCATCGAGCAGGACGTGGCGAAGAAGATCGGCGCCTTCCTGCGCGCCAACGCCCCGAAGACGGTGAAGAGCCAGATCCAGGGCGACGAGCTCCGCGTGTCGTCGAAGAGCCGTGACGACCTGCAGAACACGATCCAGCTCCTCAAGGGTGAAGAGTTCGACGTCCCGTTGCAGTTCATCAACTTCCGCTGACCAGCGGCCCCTGCGAACGACACCCGACACCGGCACCCCGTGGAGCACTGGCTCAGCGTCGTCATCACCGTCCTGCTGGTCCTGCTGGACCTGGCGATCCGCGTCTTCTCGATCATCTACGTCCCGATCAACCGGAAGCCGCAGACCGCGACGGCGTGGCTGCTCGCGATCTTCCTCATCCCCTACATCGGCTTCATCGTCTTCCTGGTCATCGGGTCGACGAAGCTCCCCCGCGCCCGTCGCGAGAAGCAGACCGAGATCAACGCGTACATCCTCGAGCAGACCGAGGGCATCGAGCGGGTCCGCCGTGACCACCCGTGGCCCGCGTGGCTCGAGAGCGTCACGCGGCTCAACCGCGAACTCGGTGCGATGCCGTTGGTCGGTGGCAACTCCGCGGAGCTCTACCCCGACTCCGAGGAGTCCATCGCCGAGATGACCCGGGCGATCGACCAGTCCCGCCGGTTCGTGCACGTCGAGTTCTACATCGCGACGCTCGACGACACCACGCGCCCGTTCTTCGAAGCGCTCGCGCGGGCGCAGGCACGTGGCGTCACCGTGCGGTTCCTGCTCGACCACTGGGCCAGCCGCGGCTACCCGGGCTACAAGGACACCCTGTCGTTCATGGACCAGGCGGGCATCGAGTGGCACCTGATGCTGCCCCTCCTGCCGCTGCAGGGGAAGTTCCAGCGCCCCGACCTCCGCAACCACCGGAAGATCATGGTGCTCGACGGCTCGGTCGCGTTCACCGGCTCGCAGAACCTGATCGACGCGTCCTACGACATCAAGTCCCACGTCGAGAAGGGCATGGTCTACAAGGACCTGTTCGCCCGGTTCGAGGGACCGGTCGTCGCGGGGCTCAACGCCCTGTTCGTCACGGACTGGTACAGCGAGACCGACGAGCTGCTGCTGCGCGAGAGCGACCCCGTCCAGCGGGCCGACCGCGGCGACGCGCTCGACTGCCAGGTGGTGCCGTCCGGCCCGGGGTTCGACGGCGAGAACAACCTGCGCCTGTTCAACGCACTGCTCTACTCGGCGCAGCAGAAGGTCTCGATCACGTCGCCGTACTTCGTGCCGGACGACTCGATGCTCTACGCCATCACCACGACGGCGCAGCGCGGCGTCGAGGTCGAGCTGTTCGTCGGCGAGATGGGCGACCACGCCATGACGTGGCACGCACAGCGCTCGTACTACGAGGGACTGCTCCGCGCCGGTGTGCGGATCTGGCTGTACCGCGCGCCGACGATCCTGCACGCGAAGCACTTCACCATCGACGACGAGGTGTCGGTGATCGGGTCGAGCAACATGGACATGCGCTCGTTCAGCCTGAACCTCGAGGTCTCCGTGATGGTGCGCGGTCACCGCTTCGTGGACGCCCTGCGCGAGGTGCAGGAAGCGTACAAGGAGCACAGCTTCGAGCTCACGCTCGACGCGTGGGTCGACCGTCCGCGCCGGTCCAAGGTGCTCGACAACGTCGCGCGGCTCACGGCGGCGCTGCAGTAGCCGAGGCTGTCGCACCGTCGCACCGTGCGTCGTCCTCCACCCGGTGCGACCTTGGCCGCACCGTGCGTCGCGACAGCGGGGCACCCGGCGAGCAAGCCCGCGGCGAACGGACAACCGCGCACCGTGCGGGTCGTTCCGGGCCGGTTCAGGATGCCGTGCGCCACGCGTCGCACAACCAACCACGCACGGTGCAGACGGGAGGCCCGGGTCGGCTCCGTCGCGCACCGTGCGTCGTCCTCCACCCGGTGCGACCTTGGCCGCACCGTGCGTCGCGACAGCGGGGCACCCGGCGAGCAAGCCCGCGGCGAACGGAGAACCCTGCACCGTGCGGTGGGCGTTCCGTGGCTCACGGCGGCGCTGCAGTAGCCGTCTGGAGGCCCGGCGCGGGTCCGCCAGGTGCGCTCAGCGCATCGGGACGAGGGACGCCAGGGCCCCGACCACCCGCTCGAGCGGGCCGCGACCGAGGAACCGCCGCCACAGCATCGCGAAGACCACCGAGCCGAGGGCGAACCAACCCCAGGCCTCGGCCGACTCGGGGTACGTCGGCAGCATCGCGATGACCACGAGGTGCCCCGAGTACACCGTCAGCGGCATCGACCCCACGGCCGCCAGGGGGAACGCGATCCGCTCGGCGACGGGCCCGCGGCCGTCGAACACGAGCAGGCAGAGGGCGATCACCGCGACCGCCACCCCGGCCGTCCCCACCACGTCGACGACCGACGACGAGTGGTCGCGCGGGGACAGGAACAGCTGCGCGAGGGCCTGACCGGGGGTCGAGGCCTCGCCCGCGTACGGGACCCCGGGGAACGCCAGGGCCGCGTCGTCGGGCAGCGGGGCGAGGACGGACCCGGCGACGTACGCGGTGGCGGCGACCAGTGCGCCGGACGCCAGGAGCAGGACCTGCCGGCCACGGTCCTCCAGGCCGGCCCGGGCGACCGCGAGCCCCACCAGGACGTACGCCAGGAAGGTGACCACGGGGTAGACCAGGCCGAGCTGGACGCCGATCATGCCGGCGTCCGCGTAGGCCGGCGCGATCGTCAGCGCGGCGAGCGGCGACAGCACCGCGCAGAGCGCGGCGATGCCGAGCAGCGCCGCCGGTCGGACGCGGAGCACCGGAACCACGAGCAGGAACAGCACGCCGTAGGTCGGCAGGATGACGTACACGGGGGTGTCGAGCGCCATCAGGGCGAATCCGATGACGACGACCACGACGGCGCGGATCGCGAGCCGGGCACGGATGCGGCCGATGGTGGGCGGGCCGGGCGGGTCGGTGCGGCCGCTCGTCAGACCGATCGAGACGCCGGCGAGGACCGCGAACAGCGTGGACGGGCGCCCCTGGGCGACGGCGGTCCAGGTGGCCGGGTCGGTCCAGTCGAGCTGCTCCGCGATGCCGCCGATGTGTGCGGCCATCATGCCGAGCAGCGCGACCGCACGGGCCACGTCGACGCCCTGCAGCCGCATCCCCGACGCGGACGCGCCCCGCACCGCTGTGGGCGGGACGGGGCGCGTGTCGGTCATGGTCGTCAGCTCGTCGGGGCGTCGACGCGTCCGAGCGAGACCTCGATCATCTCGTCGCGCGGCACCACCTTGATGCGCTCGCGCCCGTCGACCGCGCCGAGCGCCTGCTCGTGGGTGTCGAGGTGGTGCCAGCCCTCGAGGTCGGTGTACTCGACACCGCGCTCGCGGAGCAGGGCCGGGATCGCCTCGTCGGAAGGGTCCTCCGGGGTCCACCAGCTCGCCTGGTCGTTGACGATGTGCTGCACGGTCTCCATCGCGTCGGACTTCGTGTGCCCGATGAGCCCGACCGGACCGCGCTTGATCCAGCCGGTGGCGTACACCCCGGGGATCTGCTGGTTGTCGTCGTCGAGGACCTGGCCCTCGTGGTTCGGGATGACACCGTGCCGCTCGTCGAACGGCACACCGGGCAGCGGGGAACCGAAGTACCCGACCGCGCGGTAGGCGGCCTGGATCGGGATCTCGCGGATCTCGCCGGTGCCCTCGACGCCGCCCTCGCCGTTCGGACGGGTGCGCTCGTAGCGGATGGCGGTCAGCTTGCCCTGCTCGTCGCCGACGAACTCGATCGGCTTCGCGTAGAAGTGCAGGTGGAGCCGACGGCTGGCCTGGCCGACCTCGCGCGTGCGCCACTGCTCGAGGACACGGTTGATCACCATGACCTGCTTGTTCGTCGCGATCGCGGTCTTCGACGCCTCGTCGTGGTCGAAGTCCTCGTCGTAGACCACCATGTCGACGTCACGGACCTCGCCGAGCTCGCGGAGCTCGAGCGGCGTGAACTTCACCTGCGCCGGACCACGGCGGCCGAAGACGTGCACGTCCGTGACGGGCGATGCCTTGAGGCCCTCGTAGACGTTCGCGGGGATCTCGGTCGGCAGCAGGTCGTCGGCGTGCTTCGCCAGCATGCGCGAGACGTCGAGGGCGACGTTGCCGACGCCGATGACCGCGACGCTCTCGGCGTTCAGCGGCCAGGTGCGCGGGACGTCGGGGTGGCCGTCGAACCAGCTCACGAACTCGGCGGCGCCGTACGAGCCGTCGAGGTCGACACCGGGGATGTCGAGGTCGGCGTCCTTGATCGCACCGGTCGAGAACACCACCGCGTTGTAGTGCTTCTTGAGGTCCTCGAGGGTGATGTCCTCGCCGTAGCGGACGTTGCCGAACAGCCGGACGACCCCGCGGTCGAGGACGTCACGCAGGGCGTTGATGATGCCCTTGATGCGCGGGTGGTCGGGCGCGACGCCGTACCGGACCAGGCCGTAGGGCGCGGGGAGCTGCTCGAACAGGTCGATCGACACGTCGTAGCCGTGCGCCTCGCGCAGCAGGATGTCCGCGGCGTAGATGCCGGCCGGGCCGGCGCCGACGATGGCGAGTCGGAGGGTGGGCACTGATCGTCTCCAGTTCGTTCGGGTGGGGGTTCCCGGGGGCCTCCCGACCGGGCCGCCGTGGGCGTGCGCCGTCGGGAGGGGTGTTCAGCGGCTTCGGTCGACGACGGAGTCCGCGAAGCGGGTGAGTGCCCGTTTCACGGTGCCGTCGGGGAGCGGGGCGAGGGCGGCGACGGCTTCGCGGGCCCAGGCGACGGCGACGGCTCGGGTCGCCGCGGTGGCCTCGTGCTCGCGGAGCGCGGCGACGGCCGACTGGTACGGCGCGGAGTCGACCACGTCGTCGGGCGCACCGTTGACGTCGCGCTCGATGCGCTCGACCAGGTGCTGCGCGGAGGGGTCGGTCGCGGCCATCCGGCGCAGCTGCAGGACCGGCAGGGTGTCGACACCAGCGCGCAGGTCGTTGCCGGCGATCTTGCCGGTCTTGTCCGTCGCGGGGGCGAGGTCGATGACGTCGTCGACGAGCTGGAAGGCCACGCCGACCTTCTCGCCGAAGGTGCCGACGGCGTCCAGGTAGGCGCGGTCGGCACCGGAGAACATCACGCCGGCGCGGGCGGCGGTGGCGATGAGCGAGCCGGTCTTGTCGCTGAGCACCTGGATGTAGTGCTCGAGCGGGTCGTCGTCCGGCTGCGGCCCCGTGGTCTCGTGCAGCTGCCCCATGCAGAGGCGCTGGAAGGTCTCGGCCTGCATCCGGATGCCCTCGGTGCCGAGGTCGGCGGTGATCAGGCTGGCGCGGGCGAAGAGCAGGTCGCCGGTGAGGATCGCCACGTTGTTGCCGTAGGTGATCTGCGCGGCGGGGACCCCGCGGCGCACGGGCGCCTCGTCCATGACGTCGTCGTGGTACAGCGACGCCAGGTGCGTGGTCTCGATGCTCACCGCGGCCTTGACCACGGCGTCGGTCACGCCGTCACCGAGCTGGGCGATGAGGAGCGTCAGGGTCGGACGGATGCGCTTGCCACCGGCGGACAGCAGGTACCGGCTGGTGGTGTCGGCGAGGGTGTCGGTGGAGCGCATGGCGTCCTCGAGCCCCTGCTCGACGAGCTCGAGCCCGTCGTCGACCGCGGAGATGAAGCGTCGGTCGGCAGGCGTGGCGAACAACCGCTCGCCGATGCCCAGCGATGCGCGCAGGCTCGGCGCGCGACGTGCGACCGGGACGCTCGGATTCAAGTGCTGCTCCGTCTTCGGGGGTGGTGACCGGTCAGTCGGCGGCCGGGTCGACGCGCGGCTGCTCGCCGGTGTTCTGGTGGTCACGGCGGGCCTTCGCACGCCGTGCCGCGGACTCGCGCACCGTGTCGGCGACGGGCTTGCGGCCACGGTGCAGTGCGACGATACCGGCCGTCAGGTTGCGGTAGGCGACCACCGAGAAGCCGACACCGCGGAGCCACTGGGTGAGCACCTGCTGGTCGGGCCACGCGTCGATCGACTCGGCGAGGTAGCGGTAGGCGGCCGGGTTGCTGCTCGAGAGCCGCGCGATGCCCGGGAGCACGCGCTTCAGGTAGGTGCCGTAGCCGAGGCGCAGCAGGGCACGGGGCGGCGTCGAGAACTCACAGATGACGACGCGGCCACCGGGCTTCAGGACGCGCAGCATCTCGGCGAGCGCCTGCTTCGGGTCGTTCACGTTGCGCAGCCCGAACGAGATCGTGACGGCGTCGAACGTGTCGTCGTCGAAGGGCAGCTGCTCGGCGTCGCCCTCGACGAAGGTGATCTCGGGGTGGCGTTCACGGCCGACGGCGATCATGCCGGCGGACAGGTCGAGCGCGGTGACCTCGGCGCCCTTCTTGGCGAAGGCCGCTGCACTGGTCCCAGTGCCCGCGGCGATGTCGAGGACCTTCTCGCCGGGCTGCGGGTCGACCGCGCGGACCGTCGCGACACGCCACAGCGGGGCGTTGCCCGCCGACAGGATGTCGTTCGTGAGGTCGTACTTGGCCGCGACGTCGTCGAACATCGCCGCCACCTCGTCCGGGCGCTTGTTCAGGTCCGCTCTGCTCACACGGTCAATCCTAGAGGTCCCGACCGAGCGTTCACCGGACTCGCAGCCACCCGGGCGGTGCGGGATCGGCGCGTAGCATCGGAGCCGTGACCCGAACCACCACGGCGGCGCCCCCGCTGACGGTCTCGACCCGGATCCTCGACGACCCGGGCGCCGTCCTCCGCCACACGCTCCGCGACCGTCCCCTCGCCTTCGTCCGGAACGGCGACGGCATCGTCGGCATCGGTGAGGCGCTCCGGTTCACGTTCACCGGCCCGAACCGGATGCGGGACGCCGCGGCCCTCTGGCGCAGCATCGTCGAGACCGCCGTCGTCGACGACCCGGTGCAGCTGCGCGGTTCGGGGCTCGTCGCGTTCGGGTCGTTCGCCTTCGCCGACGACTCCGCCGACGAGAGCGTGCTCATCGTGCCCCGGGTGGTCCTCGGTCGGCGGCGCGGCAAGGCCTGGCTGACCGCGATCGACACCACGCTCGGCGCGGAGCCCCTGGCCTTCACCCGGACCTCGGTCCCGGTCCCCCACGTCGGGCCGCACGTCTCCGTGGCGCTGCGTCCGGGGCACATCGACGAGGACACCTACGCCGCCAACGTGACCGAGGCGGTCCGCCGCATCGTGGCCGGGAGCGCCCGCAAGGTGGTGCTCGCCCGCGACCTCGTCGGCACGCTGCCGCCCGGAGCCGACCGACGGGCAGTCCTGCTCGACCTCGCGGCCGCCTACCCGCAGTGCGTGACCTTCGCGGTGGACGGACTGGTCGGCGCCACCCCCGAGACCCTCGCCCGCACCGACGGCACGCGGTTGACCGCTCGGGTGCTCGCCGGCAGCGCCGCCCGGGGCACCGACGAGGTGTCCGACCGGGCCGCCGCCGAGGCCCTGGCCAGCAGCGCCAAGGACGTCGAGGAGCACACCTTCGCGATCGACAGCCTGCTCGCGGCCCTCGCACCGCTCGCGACGGACCTGCGCGCCGACGCCGAACCGTTCCGGCTGCAGCTGCCGAACCTGTGGCACCTGGCGACCGACGTGCAGGCCACGCTGCCGCCCGACACCACGTCGCTGGACGTCGCCGACGCCCTGCACCCGACGGCCGCGGTCGCCGGGACCCCGACGGACGTGGCCGTGCGGCTCGTCGCCGAGCTCGAGGGCGTCGACCGCGGCCGCTACGCCGGGCCGGTCGGCTGGATGAGCGCGACGGGCGACGGCGAGTGGATGCTCGCGCTCCGCAGCGCCCGGATCGACGACGACGGCACCGTGCGGGCCTGGGCGGGGGCCGGGATCGTCGCCGGTTCGGAGCCGGCGCGCGAGGTCGCCGAGACGGCCCTGAAGTTCCGGCCGATCACCGACGCGCTGGCCTGAGGCAGGCGCGCGACCCACGCGGCCGCGCGATCCACGCGGTCGCGGGATCCACGCGGTCGCGGGATCCACGCGGTCGCGCGACCCTCGTGGCCGCGCGGTCCCGACAGCCGCTGGCCGGTCAATCGGCCAGCGGAACCTCGATCACGACCCGCTCGGCCGGGTCGGTGAGCACCCGCTCCAGGTCACCCCACGTCGCCGCCCGGCGGTACTCCCACCCGAGGCCCGTGACGACCCGTTCGACGTCGACGTGCTGCGGGGTCGACATCATCCGCCGCATGTCGGCTTCGGGCGTGGTCTTCGCCACCTCGAGCCCGCGGAAGATCGCGCCGCCGTGGTCGTTGCCGACGACGACCTGCACCCGGTGGGTGCGTTCCTCGGTGCCGGTGACGAACGCACCGAGGTCGTGCAGCAGGGTCAGGTCGCCGAGGAGCACGCGTGTGGTGCCCACGGAGGCCGAGGACTGCTCGAGCGCCGCGGCGATGCCGAGGGCGGTCGAGACGGTGCCGTCGATGCCGGCGAGCCCGCGGTTCGCGTGCACCCGGATCTTCTTGCCGAGCACCCGGGCGTCGGCTTCACGGATGAGCTGCGACGCCCCGAGGACGAGCCGGTCGTGCGGCCAGGTCACCCCCCAGACGGCCTCGGCGAGCATGGCCCGGTCGACGGGTCGGCGACGGAGCGCGACCTCGTCACGCAGGAACTTGTTCCGCTCGGCACGGTCGGCGGAGCGCTTGGCGTCGAGGTCCGGGCCGGCGTCGCCGTCCCCCAGGATCCGCCGGCTGGCGCCGACCCAGCGGCCGACCCACGCGCGGTGGTCCGGCCGGGTCCGGCCCGTCACGCGGACGTCGGACACGAAGGTGGTCGCGGCGTCCGGTCGGGAGGCACAGGCCGGGTCGAAGGGGTCGGCCGCGGGTCCGCGGACGACGATCGTCTCGACCCCGTCGCGCTGCAGGAGCGCGGGGACCTCTCTGCTGAGGGTCGGGTGGCCGAGCACGACGGCGCGGCGGACGGCGCCGCCGTGGTCGGCGTCGCGCAGGAGTTCGCGGTAGGCGACGACCAGGTTGCGGCCGAAGCGCGCGCCGCTCGAGACCTCGGCGAGGAGCGGCGCCCCGAGTTCCCAGGCGATCCGCTCGGCGTCCTCGCCGGCATCGTGCCCGGCGATGACGACGGTGCCCGGTTCGTCGTCCGGGGTGAGTTCGGCGACCGGCAGACCCGCGTGCGCCCGGCGGGTGGCGAACGCCAGGTCGACCTCGTCCTCGGGCACGGGGCTGACGTGCTCCGGGGCGAGTCCGGCGGACAGCGGCTCGCGGAACGCGACGTTGAGCTGCGCGGGACCGGGCTGTCCGGTGTGCCCGGCTGCGGCGGCGACGGCCTGTCGGGCGAGGGTGCGCAGGGTGTCGCGGACCGAGGCGTCGACGCCGTGCGCCGACGGGGCCTCGACGTCGCGGACGAAGGCGACGGCCTGGCCGAAGATCCCCGGTTGGACGGTGGTCTGGTTGCTGCCGATGCCGCGCAGTTCGTCGGGACGGTCGGCACTCAGCACGATCATCGGCACGCCGGAGTGGTGCGCCTCGAGCACGGCGGGGTGCAGGTTCGCCACCGCGGTGCCCGACGTCGTCACCACCGCTGCCGGTCGGTGCGTCTCGACCGCGAGCCCGAGTGCGAAGAACCCGGCGGTCCGTTCGTCCAACCGCACGTGCACGGTCAGCCCACCGGCGCGCTCCAGGGCGACCGCCGCGAGTGCGAGCGCCTGGGACCGCGAACCGGGGCTCACCACGACGTCGGTGACGCCGGCACGCACGAGTTCCTGCAGGAGGGCGAGCGCGGTGTCCGTCGCCGGGCTGCCCGAACCGGCGGGGCCGTCAGCGATCGGTGCGGCCGTCGTCGTCGCGCTCGTGGAACTGGTCTTCGAGGTCTCGGAGGGTCGCGTCGTCCTGGTCCTTGTCCGTGAGGGTGGTGCCCGGCTCCGGCGTGGTGCCGAGGAAGTCCGGGTCGTCTTCGGGTCCACGGTACCGGGCCGACGCACCGGGGTCGGCCGCCGGGGTGCGACCCAGCAGGAACCAGAGGACGCCGCCCAGGACGGGCAGGATGATCACGAGCAGGAGCCACACGCCACGACGCAGGGAACGGACGCGCTGACGCGGCATCGTGCCGCAGTCGATGGCCGCGTACACCGTGAAGGCGACGGCGGCCACGGCGACGATCAACCACAAGCGGACCATACGGTGAAGTCTAGGTCGCGACCCTGTGATGCCCCTGCCGGTCGGCGCTCCGTAGACTCACCGTGTGAAAGCGTGGCTCCTGTACACCCTGGCTCGGCTCGGCATCTTCGTGGTGGCGCTCGTGCTCCTCCTGCTCCTGACGCCGATGCCGTGGTACTGGGCGACGATCGTGGCCGCCCTGGTGGGCCTGCTCATCTCGTACATCGCGCTGTCCGGACTGCGCACACAGGTGGCCCTGAGCCTGGCGAACCGCCGCGGTACCCCGGAGCGCGACGCGGACTCGGACTTCGAGGACGACTTCGTCGACGCCGCCGACTCCGACGCCGCGGCCACCCCGACCGTCCGTCCGGTGTCCGACGCCGACCGGCACGAGGCGCGCCGGGACACCGACGCCGACTGATCCGACGGAGCCGGGGCGGGCCCGTCCGGTCGAGCAGCCGGAACGGCTACGGCTGGATGGCCAGGGTGATCCCGAGCACCACGCCGAAGGCGAGCGAGGCGAACGACGACAGCTGCAGGGCCGTGATGAGCTCGCGGGGCTTCCGTGACGACACACCGATCGCCAGCGCCGGCAGCGCCAGCAGCAGCGAGAAGTACGTGAAGCCGGTGCGGAAGTACAGCAGCACGAACCAGAGCAGCACGACGTACGGCAGCATCAGGAACAGGCCGTACAGGACGCGGGCCACCGGACGGCCGACGACCACGGCGAGCGTGCGTTTGCCCGCCAGCTGGTCCTCGTCGATGTCGCGGATGTTGTTCACCATCAGGACCGCGCAGGCGAAGAACCCGGCGGCCACCGCGGCTGCCCAGCCGCTGACCGTGACCTCGCGGATCTGCACGAACTGGGTGCCGAGCACGGCGACCAGCCCGAAGAAGACGAAGACGAAGACCTCGCCCAGGGCGTTGTACCCGTACGGCTTCTTGCCGCCCGTGTAGAACCAGGCGGCGACGATGGCGGCGGCCCCCACGAGCAGCAGCCACCACAGCTGGGTGAGCAGCACGATGACCAGGCCGGCGACCGCGGCCAGGCCGAAGAACGTCAGGGCGACGGTGAGCACGGTCCGGGGCTTGGCCAGACCGGCTCCGGTGAGTCGTGCCGGGCCGACGCGGTACTCGTCGGTGCCGCGGACCCCGTCGGAGTAGTCGTTGCTGTAGTTCACACCGATCTGCAGGAACAGCGCCACGGCCAGGGCGAGCAGCGCGACGGCGAGGTGGCCGTCCTTCGCCAGGTAGTCGCCGAAGTCGCCGGGCTCCCCGCTGTCGACGAACGCGACGGCGGTGCCGAGCACGACCGGGACGACACCGAGGGTCAGGGTGCGCAGGCGTGCGCCGCCGATCCAGTCGCGCGCGGTCGCCTTCCGCTTGGTGCGGGCGGGGGCAGCGGCCTTCGCCGGGTTGCCGGACCGGCCCTGCTTCTGCGTCGAGTTCTTCGTTCGTGCCACGAGCACCGATCATATTGCCGATGCGCCGCCCGGCCGCTCGCGGTCCCTACGGGCGGCCCGGCTCCACGAGCGCCTGCACGGCCCGACGGTCGGGTTTGCCCGACGACAGCATCGGGATGCGGTCCAGCACGACGACGTCCGCCGGCCGGGCGGCTCGGCCCAGGGTGGCTCCGACGTGCGCACGCACGGCGTCGAGGTCGAGCGGCTGCTCGGTGACGACGACCGGGACCTCGCCCCACTCCCCTGCCGAGCGCCGGGCGACGACAGCGGTCTCCTGCCCGGGGAGCCCGCGGACGAGCCGTTCGACCGCACCGAGCTGGACCTTCTCGCCGCCGGAGATCACCACGTCGTCGAGGCGTCCGAGCACGCGGACCACGCCGTCGGACAGGGACGCCGTGTCCCCGGTCCGGTACCAGCGCAGCCCGTCCCGTTCGACGAAGGCCGACGCCGTGCGGGCATCGTCGTCGAGGTACCCCTCGGCGAGCATCGGCCCCGCCAGCTGCAGCTCGCCGTCGACCAGCGCCGTGCGCACCGTGCCGAACGGGACGCCGTCGTACACGCATCCGCCGCTCGTCTCGCTCGCACCGTACGTCGTCACGACCCGGACCCCGGCGTCGAGCGCACGCTGCCGGAGCGGCGCCGGGGTGGCCTGCCCGCCGACCAGGACCGCGTCGAACCGGGCGAGCGCACGGGTGGCGTCCGGGTCGTCGAGGACCCGGGCGAGCTGCACCGGCACCAGCGAGGTGTAGCGACGCGGCGCGGCCGGACCGGTGACGAGCCGTTCGGCCGCCTCGGTGAACGCGGCGGCCGCGAAGTGCCCGGGCGGCACGACGACGGGTTCGGTGCCCGCGGTGATCGAGCGGGTCAGGACGTTGATGCCGGCGATGTAGTGCGTCGGCAGCGCGAGCACCCAGCGCCCGGGCCCACCGAGTGCCGCGTCCGCCGCGGCAGCACCGGCGAGGAGCGCCTCGGACGAGAGCGCCACGCGCTTGCCGGTGCCGGTGGACCCGCTCGTCTCGACCACCAGGGCGACCGCCTGCCGGACCTCGGCCGGAGGTGGCGTCGGCAGGGCCGGTGCCCCCTCGGCGACGGGGAGCAGTGCGGGGCCGCCGGCGAGTGCTGCCTCCAGGCCGCGCAGCACGGCCGTCGGGTCCGACGTACCGGTCGCGACCAGCGGACGGGGCATCAGTAGTGCCAGGGGAACGCGGTCCACTCGGGAGCGCGCTTCTCGAGGAACGAGTCGCGGCCCTCGACGGCCTCGTCGGTGCCGTAGGCCAACCGCGTCGCCTCGCCCGCGAACACCTGCTGGCCGACCATGCCGTCGTCCACGGCGTTGAACGCGTACTTGAGCATTCGGATCGCCGTCGGCGACTTGCCGAGCACGATCTCGCCCCAGCGGATCGCCTCGTGCTCCAGGTCGGCGTGCGGTACGACGGCGTTCACCGCACCCATCTCGTACGCGCGCTGGGCGGAGTACTCCTGGGCGAGGAAGAAGACCTCGCGGGCGAACTTCTGCCCGATCTGCTTGGCGTAGTAGGCACTGCCGTAGCCGCCGTCGAACGAGCCGACGTCGGCATCGGTCTGCTTGAACTTCCCGTGCTCGGCGCTCGCGATGGTGAGGTCGCAGATCGCGTGCAGGGAGTGCCCACCGCCCGCGGCCCAGCCGGGGACGACCGCGATGACGACCTTGGGCATCATCCGGATCAGCCGCTGGACCTCGAGGATGTGCAGCCGCCCCATCGATGCCTGGGCGGCCGCGGGGTCCACACCCTCGGGCGGGGCGCCCTCGTCGCCGACGTACTGGTAGCCGCTCCGCCCCCGGATGCGCTGGTCGCCGCCGGAGCAGAACGCCCACCCGCCGTCCTTCGGGCTCGGGCCGTTGCCGGTGAGCAGCACGACACCGACACGGGGGTCCTGCCGGGCGTCGTCGAGGGCGCGGTAGAGCTCGTCGACCGTGCGCGGGCGGAAGGCGTTGCGGACCTCGGGACGGTCGAAGGCGACCCGGACGATGCCCTTGGAGACGTGCTTGTGGTACGTGATGTCGGTGAACTGCTCCGCGATCGGAGCGGTGGTCCAGACGTCGGGGTCGAACAGGTCGGAGACGGGAGCAGCCATGCTCCCAACGTACCGCCGGGCGTCTGGCGGGTCAGGCGCCCATGTCGGTCAGGATCTCCGGCGCGACGAACACCATGATCACGATGAGGATCACGGGGTTCGCGAAGAACGCCAGGACGACCCCGACAGCGCCGTACCAGCGTCCGAACGAGCCGACGGCGGCGACGAACCCGAGCACGGCGGCGACGAGCGTCAGGAACACGACGACGAAGCAGATCCCGAAGGCGAAGTTCGTGTCACCGCCCATGAACACGGCGAAGGCGCTGGCGTCCACAGCGGCGGACACCACGGCCAGGCCGAGGGCGATCTTGCCGACGACGGGGTTGCGGCGCTTCGTGCCACCGGTCTGCCGGACGTCGACGGTGTTGCGCTGCATGAGGCGGGCGAAGTCGTCGGAGTCGCGCCCGGGAGCCGCCGCGGATCGAGCGCCCGCTGCCGGGCGGGTCGCCGCCGAGGGTCGGGCTGCAGCTGCCGGACGAGTCGACGCCGGGCGTGCTGCTCCGGCGCTCGACGGGTCGGACGGGCGCTGCGATGCACGCTGCTGTGCTGCGCGCTGCCGCGGATCCACCGCCACCGAGCCTCCCTCGTTCCGGGTCGTTCCCCTCGCCGACCGAGGCCGACCGATGCATGCTAGTGCCCTGCCCTGGCGGTCCCCTCCGAGGAACCGGCAGGCCCCCTGGGTGCGGTGGGAGGATGGCGGACGTGCTCCCCGACCTCGCCGACCTCCTCGCCGACGCCCACGTGGTGGCCCTGCCGATGCGCGTGCGGTTCCGCGGCATCATTACGCGCGAGGCCGTCGTGCTGCGCGGACCCGCCGGCTGGACCGAGTTCTCGCCGTTCGTCGAGTACGACGACGCCGAGGCCGCCGCCTGGCTGCGCGCCACCGTCGACTTCGGGTGGACCGACCACGAACCCGCCGCCGACTCGGTGCCGGTCAACGCCACCGTCCCGGCGATCGCCGCCGACGACGTCGCCGACCTGCTCGCTCGGTACCCCGGCTGCACGACGGCCAAGGTCAAGGTCGCCGAACCCGGCACGACCGTCGACGACGACGTCGCCCGGGTCGCCGCCGTCCGCCGGGTGATGGGTCCCGAGGCCGCGGTCCGGGTCGACGCCAACGGGCTGTGGGGCGTCGAGCAGGCCACCGCGGCGCTGGAGCGGCTCGCACCGTTCGACCTGCAGTACGCCGAGCAGCCCTGCGCGACGGTGCCCGAGCTCGCGGAGCTCCGGTCGCGGATCGCCGGCCTCGGGGTCCGGGTCGCCGCGGACGAGAGCGTCCGGAAGGCGAGCGACCCCCTCGCCGTCGCCCGGGCCGGTGCCGCCGACGTCCTGGTCGTGAAGGCCCAGCCGCTCGGGGGGATCACCGCGGCCCGTGCCGTCATCGCCGACGCCGGGCTGCCGTGCGTCGTCTCGAGCGCGCTCGACACCTCGGCCGGGCTCGGGATGGGAGCGTTCCTGGCCGCCGCGGCGATGACGCCCGGGTACGCCGCCGGGCTCGGGACGGCGGCCATGTTCGCCGGGGACGTCACGACCGATCCGCTGCTGCCGGTCGGCGGTCGGGTGCCGGTGCGCCGCGTCGACGTCGCGCCGGAGCTGGTGGAGCGGTACGCCGCGTCGCCGGAGCGCACGGCGTGGTGGCGCGAGCGGGTGACGCGCGTGCACGCCGTGCTCGCCGCAGCCGGGTAGCGCGACCGCCGCTCGGTCGGGTGCGTCGAGGGTGCACGACACGCCACTCGCGTTCGCCGAGGTCTCCCGTTCCGTCGTTCGGACGGCCCCGGAACGACGGTTCGTGCGACCACGCCGCTCCGCACACGGCATGTCGTGACCGCTGGCGGTGTCCGCCGGACCGGTCGCGGCTCTCGACGCACCCCGGACGACGGACGGGAGGCACGGTGCCAGCTGGCACCGTGCCTCCCGTCCGGTCGTGGTCGCGACCAGGGCCGCGTCAGCGACCCGCGTGACTCACAGACCCGAGTAGCTGTGCAGGCCCTTGAAGAAGACGTTCACGACCGAGAAGTTGAACATCACCGCAGCGAAGCCGATGAGGGCCAGCCAGGACGACCGCGCACCGCGCCAGCCGCGGGTCGCACGGGCGTGGATGTAGCCCGCGTAGACGACCCAGATGATGAAGGTCCAGACCTCTTTCGTGTCCCAGCCCCAGTAGCGGCCCCAGGCGCGCTCGGCCCAGATCGCACCGGCGATGAGCGTGAACGTCCAGAGGACGAAGCCGACGAGGAGGACGCGGTAGGTCAGGACCTCGAGCCGGTCGGCGTCGGGCAGCGTCGCCATGAAGCGGAGCTTGCCGGAGGCCGTGCGGCCCTGGCGGTACGTCTGCACGAGCTGCGCCACCGCGAGCCCCGCGCCGAGCGCGAAGAACCCGGTGCCGGCGATCGCCACGAACACGTGGATGACCAGCCAGTACGACTGCAGGGCCGGCTGCAGCGGGACGACGGGGACCCAGTAGTTCACGGTCGCGATGCCGAGCAGGATGATCGTCAGGCCGGTGATGAAGACACCGAGGAACTTCAGGTTCTGCCAGAACTGCACGAGCAGGAAGATCAGGGTGATCAGCGCCGTGCCGGTCAGCGAGAACTCGAACATGTTGCCCCACGGCACACGGTCGGCCGCGATGCCGCGGAGGACGACCGAGGCGACGTGCAGGACGAGCGCGAGGATCGTCATCGCCATGCCGACGCGCTCGAACTTCGTGCCGCGGCCGGCCGAACCGCCCGACGGCGGTGCGGCGACCTGCTCGAGCACGACGGTGCCGCCGCGGACGGTCGCGACCGTCTTCGCTCCGGGTGCTGCCGCAGCGCTGGCCGCATCGGCCGAGCTGTCGTCGGCGCCCGCGTTCTTCGCGGCGGCCGTGACGTCGCCGGAGCGTTTGGCCATGTCGAGGGCGAACGAGATGAACGCGACCACGTACACCGCCATCGCGGAGTACGTGAGCACGACCGAGTAGGTCGCGAGGTTCGTGGTCATGTCGTTCACTGGGGCATCCTAACTCCGAGGTCCGACGTGTGGCGCTGTGCGATGTCCGCGACGGCCCGTTCGAGGTTCGGGTCCTCGCCGCGTGCGAGTCCGGCGTACTCGAGGTCGTACTCGCCGCCCGCCGTGTCCGTGCGCGGGACGACCTTCACCCAGACGCGACGGCGCGGGACGAACAGCGAGGTGAGCAGGCCGAGGGTGGAGAGCAGGGCGAACCCGCCCACCCAAAGCTGCGAGGGGTCGTGGTGCACGTCGAGGGAGACGTACCGCTTGACGCCGTCGAACGTGATCGACCCGGCGCCTTCCGGCAGCTTCTTCGTCTGGCCGGGCTTCAGCGCGATGCTCGCGGTGTCCGACTGCCGACCGGCGATCTGGTCGAGCCCCTTGGTGCTGAGCGTGTACACGCTCTGCGGCACGCCACTGTCGAGCCCGAGGTCACCCGTGTAGACCTGCAGCGTCAGCAGCGGGTTCTGGGTGTCCGGGTAGGCACTCGAGTAGGCGCCGCTCGCGAGCTTCGACGCGGTGGGGTAGAAGAACCCGACCATGCCGAGCTGGTCCGGCTTCGCGTCCGGCACCTTGATGACGCCGGTGGAGGTGTAGTTCGCGTCCTCCGGCAGGAACGGCACGACATCCTTGAAGGCCACGTTGCCGTCGCCGTCGCGCACCGTGACCTGCATCGCGTAGCCGTTGCCGAGCAGGTAGACGTTGGTGCCGCCGACGTGCAGCGGATCGTTCACGCCGAGGCGGCTCGTCTTCGGCGCGCCGCCCTTCTCGGTGCTCGTGACCGTGGCCGAGTAGTCGAGCGCCTGCCCGAGGGCGTCGAGGTTGCGCTCCTCGTACTTCGTCACGAACTTGTCGAGCCGGAGGTTGTAGCCCTTGAGGTCGGTCTGCTGGAACCAGCGACCGGGGTTGAACGAGTCGTACGAGCCGAGCACGTTCGAGAACGTCTGGCCCTCGACCAGCAGGCGCTGACCGGTGAAGCCGAAGCCACCGCCGACCCCGACCGCCAGGAGCACCCCGACCAGGGCGGCGTGGAACACCAGGTTGCCGGTCTCGCGCAGGTAGCCGCGCTCCGCGCTCACCGAGTCGCCGAACCGCTCGACGCGGTACCCGGACCGCTTCAGGATCGCCATCGCGCGCGTCACCGCGTGCTCGGCGGACGGGAGGCCCGTGGTCGCGTCGATCCCGGTCGTCCCGTCGATCATCGCGTCCGGCTGCACCGCCACCTTGCGGAAGCCCGCCAGTCGCGTCAGGCGCGCGGGGGTCTTCGGCGGACGGGTCCGCAGTGCCTGCCAGTGGTGCTTCGTGCGGGGCACGATGCAGCCGATGAGCGAGATGAAGAGCAGCAGGTAGATCGCGGAGAACCACACCGAGGTGTAGGTGTCGAAGACCTGCAGCTTGTCGAGCACCGGGTAGAGCTGCGGGTGGTCCGCCTTGTACTGCACGACGCCGTTCGGGTCGGCGGTGCGCTGCGGGACGAGGGAGCCCGGGATGGCCGCGAGGGCGAGCAGCATGAGCAGGAACAGCGCCGTGCGCATGCTCGTCAGCTGCCGCCAGAAGAAGCGGAGGTACCCGACGAAGCCGAGCTTCGGCTGGTTGATGCCACCGTCGGTGGGGCCGGAGCCGTCGACGTGGTCGGACGGTCGCTGCGGGTCGGAGGCGCTGTCGGCCCCGTCGCCTGCGCCCGTCGGGATGTGCTCGTTCAGGTCAGACCGCGGGGACAAAGCTCTGGATCACCGCCCCGACGCTCGACATGACGGCCGACCAGATACCGGTGACCATGAGCAGACCGATGACGATCAGGATCGCTCCTCCGATGATGTTGACGGTGCGCATGTGACGCTTCACCGCCGCGATGGCCCCCGTGGCCCAGCCGGCGCCGAGGGCGACGAGGACGAACGGGATGCCGAGCCCGAGGCAGTACGCCACCCCGAGCCACATGCCCTGCCAGGCGCTGCCCGACTGGACACTGAGCAGGTTGATGGCCGCCAGGGTCGGGCCGAGGCACGGGGTCCAGCCGAGGCCGAACACGATGCCGAGCAGGGGGGCGCCGAGGAGCCCGGTGGCCGGGGTCCAGCCGGGCTTGATGGTGCGCTGCAGGAACGTGAACCGACCGACGAACACCAGGCCCATGGCGATCACGACGACCCCGAGGATCTGCGTGATGAGGTCGCGCCACCGCACGAGCCAGAAGCCGAGCGCGCCGAACACCGTCGTGTACGCCACGAACACCGCGGTGAACCCGGCGATGAACAGCAGCACGCCGAGCACCACACGACCCCGACGCTGCCCGCCCTCGGCGACACCGCCGACGTACCCGAGGTACCCCGGCACGAGCGGCAGCACGCACGGGGACAGGAACGACACGAGCCCGGCGAGCGCCGCCACGGGCAGCGCCACGGCCATCTGGCCGCTCAGGATCGCGTCGGCGAAGGGGTTGGAGGTCACGGGTCAGGAGGCCTTGCCGGCGTCGAGCTCGTCGCTGACCAGGGTCTGCAGGATGCTCGTGCCGTCGATCGCGCCGAGGACCCGGGCGGCCACGCGGCCCTTCGTGTCGAGGACGATCGTGGCCGGCACCGCGTTCGGTGCGATCTGCCCGGACATCGCGAGCTGCATCGTGCCCGTGCGCTGGTCGAGGACCGTCGGGTACTGCACGTCGAAGGTGCGCTCGAAGGCGGCCGCGGTCGCTGCTTCGTCGCGGACGTTGACACCGATGAACGCGACGTCGTCGGCGTCGGCGTACTCGTCGTGCACCTTGTTGAGGTACTTCGCCTCGGCACGGCAGGGCGGGCAGCTGGCGTACCAGAAGTTCAGGACGACGACCTTGCCGCGGAGGTCCTTCGACGAGACGGTGTCTCCGTTCGAGTCCTCGGCCCGGAAGGTGACCGGGTCGGTGCGGTCCTTCGCGGAGACCTCGGTCACGGCGCCGTCACCGGAGATGTAGTTCTGGGTCGTGCCGTTGCCGTACTGCTTCGCGATGCCGCCGCTGTCCGACGAGCAGCCGGACAGGACGAGGACTGCGGCGACGGCCGTCGCTGCGAGGACCGCGAACCGCTTGCTGATGACGCGCACACTGCTCGTGCTGTTCACACTGCTCCTTCGTCGACGGCGGTCGCGCGCAGTTCCTGCGCGGGGTCCGCGTACCCGACCTCGGTGAACCGACCGGTCGACGTGGCGGGCACACGTTCGACGGTGGTGATGCTCGACAGGTCGCAGCGGCGCTTGCGCGGGTCGTGCCACAGGGGCTCCCCCGCGAGCTTCCGGTGGACCATCCAGATCGGCAGCTGGTGGCTGACCAAGACGACGTCGCCCTCGTCCACGCTCTCCCACGCCGTGGCCATCGCCGCGAGCATGCGGTTGGCGATCGACTCGTACGCCTCGCCCCAGCTGGGACGCAGCGGGTTCGCGATCCACGGCCACTCCGCCGGGCGGCCGAGCGAGCGCTTCGTGAACCCGGGGGGCTGCCCCTCGTAGCGGTTCGTCGGTTCGATCAGGCGCTCGTCGAGCGTCACGTCGAGCCCGTAGACGGTCGACCAGGGTGCGGCGGACTCCTGCGTGCGCTGCAGCGGGGACGCGACGATCCGACGCACGTCGACGCCGGCGTCCTTCCAGGCGGTCGCGGAGGCCTGCGCCATCCGCGTGCCGAGGTCACTCAGCCCGAAGCCCGGGAGCCGGCCGTAGAGGACGCGGCCCGGGTTGTGCACCTCTCCGTGCCGGACGAGGTGGAGACGGGTCGCGGGCATGGGTTCCAGTGTAGGTCGCCCGCGGTTCCCACCGCCCCCTCAGGTGATTCACCGGATGCGGAAGCACTCAGCCGCCGAGCTCACCGGAGAGCCGCCCGTGCAGCGCGATCGACCCCGTGTCGAGGTTCACCACCTCGACGGTCGACCCGTGCTTCGCGAACCGCTGTTCGACCCCGTCGAGCGCCGCGACCGTGGACGCGTCGAACACGTGGGCGTCGGCCAGGTCGATGATCACGTGCTCCGGGTCCTCGGCGTAGGAGAACCGTGTGACGAGGTCGTTCGACGAGGCGAAGAACAGCGCACCGCGGACCCGGTACCGCACGGTGCGGTCGTCGACCGGCTCGCGCACCACGGTCACCACGTGCGCTACCCGTCGGGCGAAGACCAGGGCCGCCACGACCACACCGACGAGCACGCCGGTCGCGAGGTTCTCGGTCACGACGACCACCACGACGGTGACGAGCATGACCGCGGTCTCGCCGAGCGGCATCCGTCGGAGGGTGCGCGGTCGGATGCTGTGCCAGTCGAAGGTCGCGACGCAGACCATGAGCATGACCGCCGTCAGTGCCGCCATCGGGATCTGGGCCACGAGGTCGTGGAGCACGATCGTCAGGACGAGCACCGAGACGCCGGCCGCGAAGGTCGAGACGCGCGTCCGGGCACCCGCGGTCTTCACGTTGATCACCGTCTGGCCGATCATCGCGCAGCCGCCGGTGCCACCGAAGAAGGCGGACGCGATGTTCGCGACGCCCTGGCCCCACGACTCGCGCCACTTGCTCGAACCCGTCTCGGTGATGGAGTCGACGAGCTGCGCGGTGAGCAGGGTCTCGATCAGCCCGACGATCGCGACACCGAACGCGTACGGAGCGATGATCTGCAGCGTCTCGAAGGTGAACGGCGTCGTGATCCCGCCGAAGCCCGGGAGCGCCGTCGGCAGTTCGCCCTCGTCCCCCACCGTCGGCACGGCGACGCTGAACACCATCGTGATGCCGGTGACGACGACGACCGCGATGAGCGGTGCGGGGATCGCCTTCGTCAGGAACGGGAAGCCGACGATGATCGCGATGCCGAGCGCCGTCAGCGGCCAGACGATGAACGGCACGTCGTCGCCGAGCAGGTTCGGCAGCTGGGCGGTGAAGATGAGGATGGCCAGGGCGTTCACGAACGCGACGTTGACGCTGCGCGGGATGAAGCGCATCAGCCGTGCCACCCCGAGGAACCCGAGCACGAGCTGGAACACGCCGCCCAGGACGATCGCGGGCACCAGGTACTCGATCCCGTGCTCCCGGACGAGCGGGGCGATGACGAGCGCCACCGAGCCGGCTGCGGCGGAGATCATCGCGGGGCGACCACCGACGATCGAGATCACGATCGCGATGACGACGCTCGAGAACAGGCCGACCGCGGGATCGACCCCGGCGACGACGGAGAACGAGATGGCCTCGGGGATGAGCGCCAGTGCGGTGACGATGCCGGCCAGGACCTCTCGGGTGAGCATGCGGGGCGAGCGGAGGGCGGCGAGGACGCTCGGGGCCGTCGGCGCGTGTGTGATCACGGACATCGATCGGAACTCTACCCTCACGTGAGGGTAGAGTCGTACGCCGTGAGCACCAGCGACGTCCCCGACACGATGCACATCGGCGAGCTCGCCGACCGCGCCGACATGTCCCTGCGCACGATCCGGCACTACGACGAGGTCGGGCTGCTCGTGCCGAGCGGCCGCACCAACGGCGGGTTCCGGGTCTACACGGCGCAGGACCTCGAACGGTTGCTCGTGATCCGCCGGATGAAGCCGCTCGGGTTCACGCTCGACGAGATGGCCGAGCTGCTCCGCGTGGTCGACGCCCTCGCGACGAAGGACCCCGAGGACGAACCGGCACTGGCCGCCCACCTCGACGCGTACCTCGAGGACGCCCGTGCCCGGCACGCCAAGCTCGTCGAGCGGGCCGGCATGGCCGAGGAGTTCATCGGCACGCTCGGATCACTCCGCGCGTCGCTCCCCTGAGCCCTCGAGCACGCCAGCCGCGATGAGGCGACTCCGTTCCCGCTTCGCCTCGGCCATCTCCTCCATCATCTCCCGCAGCCGATCGTGTTCGGCGATCACCCGACGTGCTCGCCATGGCCGGAACCAGTGCCGTTTGCGCACATTCGCCTTCCACTCCTCGTCCCGCCGCACGAACAAGGCCTTCACCGGGTCCCGTTGCGTCACGTCTGCTCCTCTTCCGTCACCAGTTCCAGCACGAGCTTGCCGATGACCTCGTCGGCCTCGCGAAGAACCTGCATGTTGTACATCGCTCCTGCGACGAGTCTCCCGATCTCGACACGACCCACGTCCGCGTCTGTGACGTGGTCGACCACCCAGACGAATCGTGACCAAGCCCGGTCGCGCTGTTCACGCGCGACGTCCCGCCGCCACCGGATGACCGCCCACAGCCCACCGACGACCGCCACGAGCAGCGTGAACGCCGCCGTGCAGAGCGCAGCCACCACCACCGCGACCGCCGCAGGCGGCCAGGTCGCGAGCTCCCCCATCCCCGTCCCCACCCGGTCCCCCTCTCGTCCCGCGACCCGGCCACGTCGAGAACGCTACGGAGTCCACGCACGCCGCCACGGGCCTCCCGGCCATCGGTGGAGAACATCGGACGCAGGCGGCCCTGTGGAGGGAAGAACCCCGCCGCCCACGCCCCCGGACGCAGGCGGTTAGACTCGACCACCGTGATCGAACGCACCCGCATCGCCGACCTGGCAGCCCTCCCCGACGGTCCCGTCTCCGTGGCCGGATGGGTCGAGACCGTCCGAGACCAGAAGAAGGTGCAGTTCGTCGTGCTGCGCGACGAGACCGGCGCCGTCCAGCTCGTGAACCCGGCGACGCGCGAGGCCGAGGACGGCGACGACGCCGCACAGTCCGCCCTCGCGACCACCAACGAGATCTCCGGCCTGGCGCACGGCACCTTCGTGCACGTCACCGGCACGCTGAAGCACGACGAGCGCGTGAAGCTCGGCGGGCTCGAGGTCAAGATCGGTGCGCTGCACGTGGTGAGCGCCGCGATCCCGGAGACCCCCATCGCCGACGACTCGTCGCTCGACAAGCGCCTCGACTGGCGCTTCCTCGACCTGCGCAACCGCAAGCAGAACCTGATCTTCCGCATCCAGACGACGCTCGAGCACGCGTTCCGCACGTACTGGGTCGACCGCGACTACATCGAGATCCACACCCCGAAGCTCATGGCGTCGGCATCCGAGTCGCGCGCCGAGCTGTTCCAGCTCGAGTACTTCGAGACGACCGCCTACCTGGCCCAGTCGCCGCAGAACTTCAAGCAGATGGCGCAGCCGGCCGGCTTCGGTGCCGTGTTCGAGATCGCGGACGCCTTCCGCGCCGACCCGTCCTTCACGAGCCGCCACGCCACCGAGTTCACCAGCGTCGACGCCGAGTTCTCGTGGATCGAGTCCCACGAGGACGTCATGGCGATGCACGAAGAGGTCCTGGTCGCCGGCATCACCGCCGTCAAGGAGAAGTACGGCAAGGACATCGCGGAGGTCTTCGGCTTCGAGCTGCAGGTCCCTGCGACGCCGTTCCCCCGCGTGACCCTGGCCGACGCGCGCAAGATCGTCGCCGACAGCGGCTACGACGTCGTCCGCGCCGACGGTGACCTGGACCCCGAGGGCGAGCGCCGCGTCGCCGCCTGGGCGAAGGAGCACCACGGCTCCGAGTTCGTGTTCGTCACGGAGTACGACGCCTCGATCCGGCCGTACTACCACATGCGGAAGCCCGGCGACCCGTCGGTCACCAACAGCTACGACCTCATCTTCAACGGTGCCGAGATCTCCACGGGCGCCCAGCGTGAGCACCGCGTCGACGTACTCGAGGCGCAGGCCGTCGAGAAGGGCCTCGACCCGGAGGAGCTCGGCTGGTACCTCGACTTCTTCCGCTACGGCGTCCCGCCGCACGGCGGCTTCGGCATGGGCCTCGCGCGCGTGCTGATGCTGATGCTCGGTGAGCCGTCGATCCGCGAGGTCACGTACCTGTTCCGTGGCCCGACGCGCCTGACCCCGTAGTCACCAGCGAGTGAGCAGAAAAGGTCGCCTCCCGATGCGGGAGGCGACCTTTTCTGCTCACGAAGCGCGACGTGGAGCGACGAGCGCGCGGACGGGAGGCCCGGCTCAGCTCTGCCAGTCGATGGCGGCCCGCGCCGTGACCAGTTCGCGGATCTCCGCTGCCGCGGCCTGGTGCTCCGGGTGCACCTGGTACGCGTCGAGTCCGGCGAGGTCGTCGAAGCTGGCGACCACGGCGACGTCGTGGTTCTTGTCCGGGTAGGCGACGTTCTCGACGACCTCGAGCGACCGGATCGACTCGACGGTGCCGACCAGACCGGTCAGGAGTCCGCGGATGCGGGCGATCGACTCGGTGCGGTCGAGGTCGGTCCGCAGGGACCAGGAGACGACGTGGGAGATCATGCGCGGGCCTCGGCCTTCTCGAGCGCACGTGCGAGCCGGTCGGCGTCGACGTGCCAGTTGCTGTGGACGCGCCCGTCGATCAGCACGACGGGGATGTCCTCCGCGTACTCCTGACGGAGCGCGTCGTCGTCGAGGATCGAGCGTTCCTGCAGGGTGACCCCCGGGTGGTCGGCGACGACGCGTTCGACCACGGGTCGGGCGTCGTCGCAGAGGTGGCATCCGGGCTTCGTCAGGAACGTCACTGCGGGCATGGTCCCAAGCGTAGTCCGGGAACGCGAAAGCCCCGGCGAACCGGGGCTTCTCGTGCAGGTCCTCCGACCTGCGCAGACCTGTGAGGGTCTACTTCTTGTTGCGTCGCTGGTGACGCGTCTTGCGAAGGAGCTTGCGGTGCTTCTTCTTCGCCATGCGCTTACGACGCTTCTTGATGACAGAACCCATGTGGACCTCGCTCGGACTGATGCTGATGTACGGACACCGGGCCGAAGAGACCGCGGAAAATCAACCTGCCCGAGTCTACCGGCTGCCCGCTGTGATGTCGAACGCGCGCTCAGCCGACGTCCGCCACGCCACCGCGCAGCACGTCGGCGACGGCTGACTCGGGGACGCGGAAGGAACGGCCGAAGCGGATGGCGGGGAGCTCACCGGCGTGCACCATCCGGTACACGGTCATCTTCGAGACGCGCATCATCTCGGCGACCTCAGCGACGGTGAGGAAGCGCACGTCGTCGAAACTGCCGGTCATGGTCCGCCTTCGGGGCTCGCACGCGCGCTGCGCACGGGAGTGGTGTGACCTGTGTGGTCAGTGGCAACTGTAGAGGCGTGTGCGACCCGGTGTCCAGGTTCAGTCCGCGCCGCGTGCACCGGCGCCGCCCCGTGCTCGGAAGCCCGAGCGGCAGGGCTCAGTCTTCGTCGCCCCGGCGGGTGAAGCGCTTGCGGCTGCGGTCGACGACGCGTTCCCAGCCCTGCTGCGCGCCGGAGATCGCCGCGGTGGCCCGGTACGACGCCTCGGCCATGACGCGGCCGAGCTCGGTGCCCACCTCCACCGTCGCCTTGCCGGCCGTGCCGTTCCGGCGGATCGACACCGGCTGGCCGTCCGGCGTCCACGCGGTGGTGGCCGGGGTGCCGTCGGCGTCGACCGCGCCCGTGAACGGCAGGACCCAGTCCTCCAGGTGCACGAGCGGCTCCGGGTCGAGTCGGTAGTAGCGGTGCTGCCCCTCTTCACGACTGGTGACGAGCCCGATGTCGCGCAGGACGCGCAGGTGCTTCGACACCGTGGGCTGGCTGACCCCGAGGCGTTCGACGAGCTGGCCGACGCTGAGCTCGCCGCCGGTGACGTCCGATCCGTAGGCGGACAACAGCGTGCCGAGCAGCTCGCGCCGGGTCGGGTCCGCCACGACGGAGAAGATGTCGGCCATGGGGCAAGGCTAGCCGGGGCACCACGGATGTACCATGACGAACCGTCCCGGCCCATGTCCTCGGAGGCATACGCATGCTCGACCGAACCGAGCCGATCCCGCACCACGTGAGTGTCGGCCGACGGCGAGCGAGCCGGATCGCGACGGTGCTGCGCTCGTCGCCGTCCCGACTGGCGATCGTGGTGTTCATCGCGCTGATCTTCCTGTTCACGGTGCTCTTCATGACGCCGTGGGCCACCGCGGACCGCAGCAGCACCCACTTCGCTGACGCACTGTTCACCGCGGCGTCGGTGGTCTGCGTCACCGGGCTGTCCACGGTCGACATGGCGACGCACTGGTCGGTGTTCGGCAAGGTCCTGGTGGTCATCGGCACGCAGATCGGCGCCGTCGGTGTCCTGACCTTCGCGTCGATCCTCGGCCTGTTCGTCACCCGCAAGCTCGGCCTGCGCGCCAAGCTCATGGCGGCCGGCGACTCGAACCCGCTCCGCACCCACCACGGCGCCGTGCCCGAGGGACAGGCCGTCCGGCTCGGCGAGGTCGGCACCCTGCTCGCGACCGTGGCGGTGAGCACGCTGTCGATCGAGATCGTCCTCGGCCTGCTGCTCCTGCCGTCGGTGCTCATCGCCGGCATCCCGTTCTGGACCGCGGTCGGTGACTCCTTCTACTACGCGGCGATGGCATTCACGAACACCGGGTTCTCACCGAACGCCGACGGCCTCGACCCGTTCGCCCACGACTACTGGTTCCTGACGCTGCTGATGATCGGTGTCGTGGCGGGGTCCATCGGGTTCCCGGTGATCCGTGCCCTGACGAAGCAGCTGCGCACCCCGCGGCGCTGGCCGATCCACGTCAAGCTCACCCTGGCGACGAGCGCGATCCTGCTCCTCGGCGGCGCGGTCGTCTACACCGCACTCGAGGCGTCGAACCCGACGACCTTCGGCGAAGAAGGAGCCGGGCGCACCGCGTTCCAGGCGCTCTTCCTGTCGACGATGACCCGCTCGGGAGGCTTCTCGCTCGTCGACTTCGACCAGCTCAACGGCTCGAGCCTGCTCGTCACGGACATGCTCATGTTCATCGGTGGCGGATCCGCCTCGACGGCCGGCGGCATCAAGGTGACGACCCTCGCGGTGCTGTTCCTGGCCGCGGTCGCCGAGGCCCGCGGTCGCCAGAGCATGGAGGCCTTCGGTCGCCGGATCCCGAGCGACGTCCTGCGGGTCGCGGTGGCCATCGTGCTCTGGGGAGCGACGATCGTGGCCGTCGCGACCGTGGTCCTCCTGCAGATCACCGACGACTCGCTCGACCGGGTGCTGTTCGAGGTGATCTCGGCCTTCTCGACCAGCGGTCTGTCCTCCGGCGTGTCCGCGGACCTGCCGGAACCGGGCAAGTACGTGCTCGCCGCCACCATGTTCCTCGGCCGGGTCGGTACAGTGACCATCGCCGCTGCCCTGGCCGCCAGCCAGAGCCGGCAACTGTTCCGCCGTCCCGAGGAGAGGCCGATCGTTGGCTGACCGCACCCGTTCGTCGCACCAGCACGGTGCCATCAGTCACGACGCCCCCGTCCTGGTCATCGGGCTCGGGCGCTTCGGGGCCGCCACCGCCGGCCAGCTCGAGCGCCAGGACCGCGAGGTGCTCGTCGTCGACACCGACGCCGGGCTGGTGCAGAAGTGGTCCGACCGGGTCACCCACGCGGTGCAGGCGGACGCGACCGACATCGACGCGCTCCGGCAGATCGGCGCGCAGGACTTCGCCATCGCCGTCGTCGGCACGGGTAGTGACCTGGAGTCGAGCGTGCTCATCACGGCGAACCTGGTCGACCTCGGCGTCCCGCAGATCTGGGCGAAGGCGATCAGCCGCTCGCACGGCACGATCCTGTCCCGCATCGGCGCGAACCACGTCGTCTACCCCGAGCGCGAGGCCGGCGAGCGCACGGCACACCTGGTCTCCGGCCGGATGCTCGACTTCATCGAGTTCGACGACGACTTCGCCGTGGTCAAGATGTTCCCGCCGCGCGCGGTCCGCGGCAAGGACCTCGCCACCACCGTGATCCGCACCCGCTTCGGCCTGACCGTGCTCGGCATCAAGCCGCCCGGCAGCCCCTTCGTGCCGGCGACGCCGGACAGCGTCATCGGTGAGGACGACGTCATCATCGTCTCGGGTTCCGAGACCGACCTGGAGCGCTTCGCCGCGTACGAGTAGCGACCACGCGACGGACGGGAGGCCCGTGGCGGCGTCGCCATGGGCCTCCCGTCCGCACAGCGGTTGCGTCTAGGACGCGGCGATCTCCTCGGCACGCGCGATCGCGGCACGCGACGCGCGCAGCAGCGTGTCCGCCAGGTCCGCGTCCTGCAGCACCGCGACGGCCCGCTCCGTCGTGCCCTTCGGGCTCGTCACCGCGCGGCGCAGGTCGGCGGGCTCACGGCCCGACCGCTCGAGCAGCTCGACCGCGCCGCGGACGGTGCCCTGCACCATCGTCGCCGCCTGTTCGTGGGTGAACCCGAGCTCCTCGGCGGCACGCTGCCACTGCTCGATCAGCAGGAAGACGTAGGCGGGACCGGAACCGGACACGGCGGACAGCGCGTCGAGCTGCGACTCCGGCACCTCGATGACCTCGCCCGAGGCGGTGAACACCGACGACGCCAGTGCGACGGCCTCGGCGTCGGCCGAGGTGCCCGCGCTGATGCCGGTGACGCCGTGGCCGACGCCGATCGGGGTGTTCGGCAGGGCACGGACGACGCGGACGCCGTCGGGCACCCGTGTCTCCATGCTCGCGGTGGTGGTGCCGACGGCGACGCTGACCAGGACGGCGCCGGGCTCCAGGTCGTCGGCGACCTCGTCGAGCAGGTCCGCGATCATGTACGGCTTCACGCCGACGACGACGAGGGCCGCGCCACGGACGGCCGACCGGTTGGCGTCGGGGTCGGTGTCACTCGCGGTCGCGTCGAGACCGCGCTCCCGGTGGGCAGCAGCGGACGCCTCGGACTTCGTGGTGAGGGTCACGGTGGCCGGGTCGAGTCCCGCGGCGAGCAGGCCGTCGAGGACCGCGCCGGACATGGAGCCGACGCCGAGCAGGGCGGTGCGGGGCAGGTCGATCGTCATGCTCCCGACCCTACCGACGCCACCCGCCTAGGATCGTGTCGCAGACCACGAGAAGGGGACAGCTGTGAGCGCTTCCGGAGGCACGAAGGCGATCTTCGCCGCACTCGGTGCCAACATCGGCATCGCGATCGTGAAGTTCATCGCGGCGGCGATCAGCGGATCGGCGTCGATGCTGGCCGAGGGCGTGCACTCCCTGGCCGACTCCGCGAACCAGCTCCTCCTGCTGCTCGGTGGTCGCAAGGCCCGGCGAGCGGCGGACCAGGAGCACCCCTTCGGCTACGGGCGTGAACGCTACGTCTACGCGTTCGTCGTCTCCATCATCCTGTTCTCGGTCGGCGGCGTCTTCTCGCTCTACGAGGGCATCGAGAAGCTCGCCCACCCGCACCCGCTCGAGAACTGGTGGCTCCCCCTCGTGGTGCTCGTCATCGCCATCGGGCTCGAGGGCTTCTCGCTCCGCACCGCCCTGCACGAGGCCCGACCGCAGAAAGGCTCGCAGAGCTGGGTGCAGTTCGTCCGCCGTGCGAAGGCCCCCGAGCTGCCCGTCGTGATGCTCGAGGACACCGCGGCCCTGCTCGGCCTGGTCTTCGCCCTGTTCGGCGTCGGCCTGACGGCGATCACCGGCAACGGGGTGTTCGACGCGATCGGCACCATGCTCATCGCGGCGCTGCTCATCGCGGTCGCCGTGGTGCTCGGCATCGAGACGAAGAGCCTGCTCGTCGGCGAGGGCGCGACCGCCGCCGACGTCGAGCGCATCAAGCAGGCGGTGCTCGACGGCCCCGAGGTCGACGCGATCATCCACCTGAAGACCCTGTACCTCGGGCCGGACGAGCTGATGGTCGGCGTGAAGGTCGCCGTCGACGGGGACCGCCGGCTCGGTGACGTCGCCGCTGGCATCGACACCGTCGAGCAGCGTGTCCGGAGCGCCGTGCCGATCGCCCGGGTGATCTACGTCGAACCGGACGTCCTGCGCACCGGGCCGCAGCCGCCGACCGAGGCGATCGTCATCCTCGCCGCGGACTGAAGAAGTCGTCGAGCAACTCGGCACACGCTGCCTCGAGCACGCCCCCGATGACCTCGGAGCGGTGCGGCAGCCGGCGGTCCCTGGCGATGTCGTAGACGCTGCCGCTGGCGCCCGCCTTCGGGTCCCACGCGCCGAACACGACCCGTGGCACCCGTGCGGCCATGACGGCGCCGGCGCACATCGGACAGGGCTCGAGCGTCACCACGAGCGTGTGCTCCTCGAGGTGCCAGTCCCCCGTCACCGCCGCTGCAGCACGCAGCGCGAGGACCTCGGCGTGGGCCGTCGGGTCCTGTCGCGCCTCGCGCTCGTTCCGGCCGGTGGCGACCACGACGCCGTCACGGTCGAGCACCACGGCGCCGACCGGGACGTCGTCGGTCTCCAGGCACCGTCGGGCCTCGTCGAGCGCGCGCTCCATCGCCGGGACGAACGGGCGGGCTGCGGGCTCCTCCACGGGACCTCCTGACGGTCGACGGCACGCTAGGCTCGACCCTATGCGAGTCCACGTCGCCGACCACCCGCTCATCACCCACAAGCTCTCGGTGCTCCGCGACCGTACGACGCCCTCCCCCACGTTCCGCGCGCTGACCGAGGAGCTCGTCACGCTCCTCGCGTACGAGGCCACGCGGGGCGTCCGGGTCACGGCGACGCCGATCGACACGCCGGTGGCGCACACCATGGGCGTCGCGATCGCCAAGCCGCGGCCGCTCGTCGTCCCGATCCTCCGCGCCGGGCTCGGCATGCTCGAGGGCATGGTCAAGCTCGTCCCGACGGCCGAGGTCGGCTTCCTCGGCATGGCCCGCAACGAGGAGACGCTCGAGCCGCAGACCTACGCCGAGCGCCTGCCCGACGACCTGTCCGGGCGGCAGTGCTTCGTGCTCGACCCGATGCTCGCCACCGGTGGCACCCTCGCCGCCGCGATCGACTTCCTGTTCGCCCGCGGTGCGCAGGAAATAACGTGCGTGTGCATCCTCGGTGCCCCCGAGGGGCTCGCCATGGTCGAGCAGGCCGTCGGCGACCGCAACGTCTCGATCGTCCTCGGTGCGCTCGACGAGAAGCTCGACGAGAACGGGTACATCGTCCCGGGCCTCGGCGACGCCGGCGACCGGCTCTACGGCCTGGCCGAGTAGCGCAGACCCACCACTTCTCGGACTGGAGGCGCGGTGCCAGCTGGCACCGCGCCTCCTGTCGTCCGTGCGGTCGCGCTCACCGCACCGTCCAGTTCCGGGCGTACCTGCCCGTTCCGGGCGTACCCGGTCGTTCCGGGCGTACCCGGTCGGTTCTTTCCACCCGGTACGCCCGATTCCACTTCCCCTCGCGGGCGCAATGGGAAGGAACGGGCGTGGCACTCGACGTCCGTGCGGTCGCGCTCACCGCACCGTCCGCGCGGACGGTTGACACCGCGTTGGTATACCGCAGATACTCGTCACATGACTGCAACCGTGTCCACCCGCGTCCTCTCCGAGGCGTGCTCCTCCGCAGGGGCAGTGGGGACCGTCGGCGTGATGATGCCGACCATGCCAGTCATGCGTTGTCGAATGTGTGCCTGATCGGCACCCGTTCCAGCCGGATCCCCCGCGACACCACCCCCGTCGCGAGCGCGTGATCCCCGGGTGACGGACACCGTCGGCGACGCGCACCACGTCACGAGGTCTGTCTCCCGTTCCCCCGGGTCGACCCCGGTCCGCAGCAGGACCGCAGGGCACATCGGCGTACCGCCGTACCCGGGATGACGCATTCGACACCGGCCGCCGCGCCACCCGCGCACCGGCCACACCGCCCGGAGAACCACCATGTCGCTCACCATCGCTCAGCCCCGCACCGCGCTCCGCTCCGCACCGGCCCCGACCGACCTCGGCACCGTCACCCCGATCCGTCCGCGCCCGGCCTCGCCGGCAGCGACCGGACCGGCCACCGTGCCGACGAGCCCCGTGGTCGCGCCCCAGCGGAACCGCGCTCTGCCCGAGGGCACCGAGGCCCGCGGCTTTGCCCTGTACGTCGGCATCGACGAAGCGAAGGCCGCTGCCGCCGGCACGACCCTGGCCGCGGTGGTCGAGCAGCTCAAGGCCCTCACCGCGCAGCTCGTCCCGTCGTCCGAGACGTACGCGGCCGTCGCCGTCGCCGCCGAGCACTCCGGTGGCCGGGACGTCGACGTCGTCCGCCTCGCCCTGCAGGACCGCTCCGCGGTGGCCGCCCGCAAGCAGGTCGAGAAGCCCGAGCCCGAGGAGACCGGCGTCGTCATCGACATCTCCCGGAAGCGCGTGACCCTCGACGGCGAAGCGGCACCCCTGACCTACAAGGAGTTCGAGCTCCTGCAGTTCCTGGTCCTCCGCGAGGGCCAGACCGTCGACCGGTCCGCGATCATCGACGGCCTCTGGTCGGACGGCGAGGACGAGACCCCGAACGAGCGCACCATCGACGTGCACGTGCGTCGGCTCCGCTCCAAGCTCGGCGCGTTCGAGGAGATCGTCCGCACCGTGCGCGGCGTCGGCTACCGCTTCGACCGGCACGCGGACGTCGCCGTGCGGTACGCGTCGACCCCGTCGCCCGACCTCTTCTGAGCCTGATCGGCTGCTCTTGGTGAACTCGCAGCGAACCGGCCCCGGAGAGGCTGGCGCGCCGTTACCGCTTCGTTATACAGTCGGTGGTGCAGACGGTGTTTGCTGTGGCACCGCCTGTGGAATGTGATTGCAGGAAACTCTTGGTGCAAGGGAGAGGGCCGGTCGCCGACAGGCGGCCGGCCCTCGTGCATGTCGCCCGGCTCCTGTCGGACCCCGTCGGTAGTGTGGTCAGACCGTACGACCGGAGGGAACGCGAACGTGAGCGAGACACGCCGCAGTGAGAAGGCGACCGCCGTCGCCGCCTGGGAAGCGCTCTTCCGCGCCCAGGTCGCCGTGATGCGGAGTCTCAACGCGGACTTCCCCGGCGACGAGATCTCGTTCAACGAGTACGACGTCTGCTTCAACCTGTCGACCCAGCCCGGCCGCCGCTGCCGGATGCGCGACCTCACCGGGCACCTGCTCCTCACCCAGCCGAGCGTCAGCCGCCTGGTCGACCGACTGCTCGCCCGCGGCATCGTCGAGAAGCAGCCGGACCCAACCGACGCCCGGGGCGTGATCGTGGCACTGACCCCGCACGGCTTCGACGTCTACCGCCAGGTCGCCGTGCAGCACGCGGCGAGCATCGCGCAGCAGGTCGGCGCCGGGCTGTCCGACCCCGAACTCCGCACCCTCACCGAGCTCTGCACGAAGCTCCGGCTCGCGGTCGGTACGGCACCGAGCCGGCGGTCGACGGCCCGCCCGGTGGCCGCTGCGGATGCGGCAACGGTGTGACCGGCGCGATCGTCTGGCTCCGTGACGACCTGCGGCTGTCGGACAACCCGGCGCTCCGTGCAGCGATCGACCACGGCGGCGACGTCACGGTGGTGGTCGTCCTCGACGAGCAGTCCCCCGGGCTCCGTCCGATCGGTGCCGCGAGCCGCTGGTGGCTGCACCAGTCGCTGACCGCCCTCGACGCCGACCTGCGCGAGCGGGGTTCCCGGCTGGTCCTCCGACGCGGTGCCGCGGCGACGGTCATCGACCAGCTCGTCGCCGACACCGGGGCGGACGCCGTGTACTGGAACCGTCGGTACGGCGCCGTCGAGCGGGACATCGACGCCGGCATCAAGGCGGCGCTGCACGACCGTGGCGTTGAGGCGCACAGCTTCGCCGCGAACCTGCTCTGGGAACCGTGGACGGTGCTCACCGGGCAGGGCGAGCCGTACAAGGTCTTCACCCCGTTCTGGAACGCCGTCCAGGCGCTGCCCGAACCGCGCCATCCCCTGCCCGACCCCGACGACATGCCCGCTCCGGCCGACGTCACGGGTGATGCGCTGGCCGACTGGGCACTGCTGCCGACGAAGCCCGACTGGGCCGGCGGCCTCCGTGACGCCTGGACCCCGGGCGAGCACGGCGCGCAGCAGCAGCTCGAGCACTTCGTCGAGCACGCGCTCGAGGACTACGACCAGCGCGACGAGCCCGCGATGGAGGCCACCAGCAGCCTCTCGCCGTTCCTGCGGTGGGGCGAGATCAGCCCGTTCCAGGTGTGGCACCGCCTGCACGAGCGGCTCGAGCCCGCGCAGCGCCAGAACGCCGCCGCGTTCCTCCGGCAGCTGGCGTGGCGCGAGTTCAACTGGAACGAGTACTTCCACTGCGACGACATCGCCACCGTCAACGTCCGTCGGAACTTCGACGCCTTCCCGTGGCGTGACCCGGAAGCGGCTGAGCTCGACCGCTGGCGGCAGGGCCTGACCGGCTTCGACCTGGTCGACGCGGGCATGCGCGAGCTCTGGCACAGCGGCGCCATGCACAACCGGGTGCGGCTGGCCGCCGGCAGCTTCCTCGTGAAGAACCTGCTCGTCGACTGGCGCGTCGGGGAGCAGTGGTTCTGGGACACCCTGGTCGACGCCGACCCCGCCAACAACGCGGCGAACTGGCAGTGGGTCGCGGGCTCCGGCTTCGACGCCGCCCCGTACTTCCGCGTCTTCAACCCCGATCGGCAACTCGAGCGCTTCGACCCGCACCGCGAGTACGTCCACCGCTGGGTCCCCGCCGACGAGCTGCGGCCCGAGCCGATGGTCGACCTGAAGGCGTCACGGCAGCGGGCGCTCGACGCCTACGAACGGATGCGGCGCTCGTGACCGGGTCGCACCCCGCGATCGCTGCGGTCGTCGACCAGGTCGACGAGCTGTTCCGTGCTCGCGTCGAACAGGGCATCGCGCCGAGCAGCGTGTGGGGCGTGTTCGACCGCTCCGGCCTCGTCGCGTCCGGCGGGCACGGTGACCGCGGTGACGGCCGGAGCCCGGACGCCGACACCGTGTACCGCATCGCCTCCTGCACCAAGAGCGTCACCGCCGCGACCCTGCTGACCCTCGTCGCCCGGGGCGCGCTCGACCTCGACGCGCCCATCACCGACTTCGTGCCGGCCTTCGGCACCGTCACCCTGCCGACCCCGGACTCCCCCGTCCCCACGGTGCGGATGCTGCTGACGATGTCGGCCGGGTTCCCCACCGACGACCCCTGGGCCGACCGGCAGGAGTCGATCTCGGACGCCGAGCTCGACGAGGTCCTGCGCGGCGGCCTGCTGTTCGACTCGCTGCCGGGCACGCGCTTCGCCTACTCGAACCTCGGCTACGCGCTGCTCGGCCGGGTCGTCGCCGTCGCGTCGGGGCAGCCCTTCACCGCGGCCGCCAGCGAGACCGTGCTCCGTCCCCTCGGACTCACCGACACGGTGTTCAGCGCGGACGAGTCCGGCGGCTTCGTCGTCACCGGTGCCCGCGGACACGAGGGCGACTGGGAACCACTGCCGATGACCGGCCCCGGCGCCTTCTCGTCGATCGGCGGGCTCTTCTCGACCGTGAGTGACCTGGCGCGCTGGGCGACACACCTCGGTTCGGCGTTCTCCGCCGCACCGGAGCCCGGCCCGGTCTCCCCCGCTGACCGCCGACTGATGCAGCAGGCGATGCGGGTCGTCCCGTCGTCCGTCGTCCCGGGTTCGGCCCGCGCGACGGCGTACGGCTTCGGGCTGTTCGTCGAGCAGGACGACCGTTTCGGCGAGCTCGTCTCGCACTCCGGCGGCTACCCGGGCTTCTCCGCGCACATGCGGTGGTCCGTGCGCGACGGTCTCGGGGTCGTCGCGTTCGAGAACGCCACGCAGGCCAAGGTCTCCGCGGCCGCGCAGCAGGCGCACGACCTCGTGCTCGACGCGGCGCTGACGGCTCGGACACCCGACCCGGCGGAAGCCGGCACCGACGTGGCCGGAGCGACCAGCGGGATGGCGGCGACCACCCGCGCGACGCGAGCCGCCCAGGCCGCCGTGACGCGCCTCCTGGCCGACTGGAGCGACGACCTGGCGGACGCCATCTGCACGCCCAACGTGGCGATGGACGTGCCGTACGACCGACGGCGCCGGGCGGTGGCGCAGGCCGTCGCGGACGTCGGTGCCGACCTCGGTGCCGCACCGGTGTCCGAGTACTCGGCGGCACCGTCGCACCTGCGCTGGTGGCTCCCCGGCACCTGCGGGCGACTGCGCGTCGAGATCCGGCTCGCGCCCGCCGCCGCGGGGCGCGTCCAGACCCTGAACGTCGTGGCCGAACCGTCGGAGCGCTGACCGAGCGCTGACCCGACGGAGCGCCGACCCGGGGGTGTCAACCGATAACCCGTCGGATCAGACCGGCGGTCGACCGCCCACGAAGCCGAGTGCCCGCGCGGCGACCCGGGTGCCCTCGCGGGCTGCCGCACCGACGCGGACCGGATCCGTCGCCCACGCACGGACGAACCCGGCGACGAAGGCGTCCCCGGCCCCGATGGTGTCGACGACGGTCGCCGGTGTCGCGGGGACCCGGTGGACGCTGCGTCCCCGGCGCCCGATGAGCGCGCCGTCGGCCCCGGCCGTGACGACGACCAGCGGGACGTGCTCGGTCAGCCGCCGCACCGCGGCGTCGAGGTCGTCGCCCCCGCCGAGGGCGAGCGCCTCGTGCTGGTCGGGGAAGAGCACGTCGACGCCCCGGAGGGCCTCGAGGAACCGGTCGGCACCGATCGTCTCGATCACCGCCACCGACGAGGGGTCCACCGCCACGCGCGCCGGGCCGGTCCGGGCGCACGCCACCAGGTCGGCGAGCCGGTCTGCACCGCCGCCGAGCATGGCAGCCCCGGTCAGGTGCACGATGTCGGCGCGGGCGACCACCGACGGCGGGACGTCGGCGGCGCTGATCTTCCCGCTCGCGGCGGGGTCCGACATCGCGGTGCGACCGTGGTCGTTGCGGACCGAGACGACGACCCCGGTGGACGTCATCGCGTCGTAGCGCAGGTGGGCGCGGACCCCGGCGTCCTCGAGCGCGCGCTCGTGGCGGTACACGTCGTCGACCCCCACCCGGGCGACGACGTCGACCTCGGCCCCGAGCCAGCCGAGCCACGTGGCCGTGTTGCCACCGGCACCGGTCGGCCGGTGGCGGATCTCCGCAGCGGGGTCGTGCACCCCGATCCGGTGTGCGGTGGTGTGCACGAGGACGCCGTCCAGGACGTCCCCGACGACCAGGAAGCGTTTTCCGGCGCCGCGACGACGGCCCGCGACCACCCGTCCGGCGCGGGTCCCCTCGGGCCGTGACGGCGGCAGAGCGCCCTCGTACGGCATGGACATCCGCAACAGTCTACCCGGAGCCGAGTTTTTCTCCGTTTCTATCGGTGAAAACGGAGGTTTCGCGGAGAGATCGCACACAACGACCAATGGTGTCACTGATATACCGGCTGCTAGTATGTGGGCGGTCGCGCGACCACCGCCCCGACGACGGAGATGCCATGCCCAGGAAGCCCGACCCCACCCGCAAACCCGCGATCCTCGAGAAAGTCGTCGACCACTTCGTCGAGACCAAGATCGAGGACGTCACGGTCCGGGGCCTCGGCCGCGTGCTCGGCACGAGCGCCTACCCGGTCGTCTACCACTTCGGCTCCCGCGACGCCCTGATCGACTCCGTCGTCGAGCACCTCGCGACCTCGCACCGAACGCCCGCGCTCGACCCCGCCGCCGACACGGACGCCCTCGCCGACCACCTGGTCGCGACCTTCGGCGGGCTCGACGACCCGCACCGTGCGCTGGCCGCACGGCTCACCTTCGAACTCGGGTCGGTCGAGTCCCTCGACGGGCGTGACCGGCAGCGCCGCGCGCACCGCTGCCAGGTGGCCGCCATCCGGGCCTGGTGCCGAGCACACGGCACCGACCCCGTCCTCGCGGAACGTGCGGCCCAGCACACGGTCATGGCCGCCCGCGGAGCCCAGTGGGGCGCGCTCGTCGACGGCGCGCACACCGATGCCGACGCCGCACTGCGTCGCATCGCCCACGACCTGGCAGCCAGCACGGCCGACGCAGCGCGCGTGCGCTGAGCGCACGCGCGCGATCGCGGACCACTCGCGCACCCGGCGACGGGACACGCGACCGCGCACGGCCCGGAACGTGACCCGGACCACGAACGGGAGGCACGGTGCCAGCTGGCACCGTGCCTCCCGTTCGTCAGGTGGTCACCGTGGTGACCCGCCGACGCGGATCAGAGCGTGACGAACCGCTGCGACTTCGCGTTCTCGAAACGAGCGGCGACGTTCTCCCAGTCGACGATGTTCCAGACGGCCTTGACGTAGTCCGCCTTGACGTTCAGGTAGTCGAGGTAGAAGGCGTGCTCCCACATGTCGAGCATGAAGATCGGGACGAGGCCGAACGGGATGTTGCCCTGCTGGTCGAAGAGCTGGAACGTGGTGAGCTTCTGGCCCACGGTGTCCCAGGCCAGCACGGACCAGCCGGAGCCCTGGATGCCGTTCGCGACGGCGGCGAACTGCGCCTGGAACTTCTCGAACGAACCGAAGAACTCGTCGATCGCCGCGGCGAGCTCGCCCTCGGGGACCTTCGTGTCCGGGCCGAGGTTGGTCCAGAAGATCGAGTGGTTCACGTGACCACCGAGGTGGAACGCGAGGTCCTTCTCGAGCTTGTTGATCGCGCCGAAGTTGCCGGACTCACGGGCCTCACCGAGCTGCTGCAGCGCGGTGTTGGCACCGGTCACGTAGGCCTGGTGGTGCTTGTCGTGGTGCAGCTGCATGATCTTGCCGCTGATGTGCGGCTCGAGCGCGGCGTAGTCGTACGGCAGTTCCGGCAGGGTGTACTCAGCCATGTGAGGTCCTTTCGATCAGTGGGTTGTGGACGCGGCTCCGCGGCTCACGAGAGCCGGGAACGATCGGTGAGGGAGTGGAATTCCCGGTTGTGGTAGACGAGCGGCTCGCCGCGGTCGGCGCCGACGATGATGTCGAGCACCTCGGCCACGACGACGGTCGAGCTGCCGATGGGCGTCGTCGACAGCGGTCGGCAGCGGAGCGCACTCGCCGCACTCGGCAGGTAGCGGTCGCCGGACGGCAACGTGCCCCAGATCGGGTCGTCAGCGGCCGGGCTGCCGGTCGAGGCGAATCGCTTGGCCAGTGCGACCCCGAGGGAGTCGACCAGGTGCACGACGAACAGCGGCGCACCGAGCACGACCCCGGCCGAGCCGGAGTTCGTCGAGAGCGAGAAGACGAGGACGGGCGGGTCGACGGCGACGCTCGCGACGCTCGAGGCGGTGAGGCCGGTCGGTCCGTCGGGGCCTTCGGCCGTGATGACGGCGACGCCGGCAGGGTGCCCGCGGAAGGCGGACTTGTACGCGTCGGCGATGGTTGCCGGTGCTTCGTCGGGCATGGTGATCGTGGTCGTTCCTTCGGGAGGGGCTGCCGTCACTCGGCGGCTGTCACCCAACGTATGACCTGAACCCTGGTTGAGGTCAACGATTCACAGGTTCGGGCGTGGCCGGGCGCGCCGTGGCGGGCACTTCGTGAGCAGGAATGGTCTGGTCACGCACGGCGACCCGACCATTCCTGCTCACGAAGCGCAGCGCCGCTCACAGCGCAGCGCAGCGACGCGAGCTCAGCGGCGCTTGAGCATGACGAGCGCACCCGCGGCCGCCACGACCATGAGCACCGCGGCGACGCCCGCCGTGATCGTCACGCCGGAGTCGAAGGCCGCCCGCGCCGACTCGAGCAGCACCTGCCCGGCGCTGCCGCCGAGCTGCCCCGCCGCGGCGACCGCGCCGCCGAGGGTCTCCTGCGCCGCGACGTGCGCCGCCGAGGACAACCCGTCGGGCACCACGACGTGCGCCCGGTAGGTCGTCGCCAGGATCGTGCCGAGGACCGCGGTGCCGAGCACGGCGCCGATCTCGTACGCCGTCTCGGACATCGCCGACGCCGCACCCGCCTTGTCCGCCGGTGCCGTCGAGATGATGAGGTCGTTCGTCACCGTCTCGGACGCGCCGATCCCGATGCCGAGCAGCACGAACGCGAACGCCAGGGCGGCGATGGAGGCGTGGTGTCCGAGGACCGCGACGAGGGCGTACGCCGCCGCCGAGAACAGCAGCGCGACCGACACGACCCAGCGCGGGGCGACACGCGCCACGATCGGCACGACCGCGAGCCCGGCGACGATGGTCAGGACCGACCCCGGGATGAGCACGATGCCGGACGCGAACGGGTCGAGCCCCGCCACGAGCTGCAGGTGCTGGGCGATGAAGAACAGGAACCCGGTGAGCGAGAACATCGCCGCCAGGTTCATCAGCACACTGCCGGTGAAGGCCGTGCTGCGGAACAGGCGCAGGTCGAGCATCGGCGTGCGGGACCGCAGCTGCCGACGGACGAACGCGATGCCGCACACGACACCGACCGCGAGCATGGCGATCGCGAGGCCGCGCTCCTCGGGGTGCACGACCGACTTGATGGCCCAGGCGATGGGTGCGAGCGCGCCGAGGGACAGGAACATGCTCGGCAGGTCGACCGGCCCGGGCATCGGGTCGCGGGACTCCGGCACGCAGAACGGCACGCCGACGAGCATGAGCACGAGGATCGGCACCGCGACGAGGAACACGCTGCCCCAGTGGAAGTGCGCGAGCAGCGCGCCGCCGACGAGCGGCCCGAGCGCGTTGCCGGCCGCGAACATCGTCGACCAGACGGCGAGCGCCATCCGCCGCTCCCCCGCGTCCACGAACACGTTGCGGATGATCGACAGTGTCGCCGGCATGAGCATCGCGCCGAAGACGCCCATCGCGATCCGGGCAGCGACGAGCATCCAGGCGTCGGTCGCGAACGCCGCGGCCACCGAGAACAGGGCGAAGCCGGTCGCACCGATCACCAGGATCCGCCGGCGGCCGATGCGGTCACCGATGCTGCCCATCACGACGAGCAGGCCGGCGAGCACCAGCGGGTACGCGTCCACGATCCAGAGCTGCGTGGTCGCGTCCGGGTTCAGCGCGCGGCTGATCGACGGCAGCGCGAAGCTCAGGATGGTGTTGTCGACCGAGATGAGCAGGACCGGCAGCATGAGCACGGCGAACGCGAGGAACCGTCGGGCGCGGCTCCCGGTGACGCGGGTGGCGACGGGGCTGGTGAGCAGTGCGGACACGGCGGACTCCTGGGACTTCGAGCCGGACCAGGTCGACGGCGGGTGGTACGTGGGGCAGACGAGACGGGACGCGGGATGGACACGCGCCCCGTCAGGACTCCGTTAGTGTACCGTCCGGACGGTTTTGGTTGCAAATGCAACTGACGACGGCCGGGAGGCCCGTGCCGGTCCCGCCACGGGCCTTGCGTCGGTCCACTGGTCGCGTCGTCGGGCCTACGCCGATTCGCGGAGCAGCAAGCGGTGTCGCACCGTGCGCTCGACGGCCGCGCCCGAGCGCGGCAGCTCGCCCGCGAGCATGCCGAGCGCCAGGTCGAGGGCCTGGCCGGCGACCTCGTCGAGGTCGACGGCCAGCGTGGTGAGCGTCGGCGCGACGAGCGTCCCGAGCGGCAGGCCGTCGACGCCGACCACACGGACGTCACCGGGGACGTCGACGCCGGCACGACGACAGGCCGACAGCACGCCGAGCGCCAGCACGTCGTTGAACGCCAGGACCGCGTCCACCCGGCGGTGCTCGGCGAGGATCCGTTCGGTCCGTTCGGCACCGGCCTCTGCGGTGGGCGCGGACGCGACGACGAGGTCGGGCAGGTACCCGCGACGCCGGAGTGCCGCGACCATGTGCTCTCCGCGCTGGCTCGGCACGCCGTCGGCAGCGGCGTCGAGCACGACGGGGTGCTTCACCCCGACGTCGACGAGGTGGTCGGCGAGGTCCTCGATCGCGGCGGTCGGGTCGATCCGGACCGCGGCGCGGGTCACCGGCCCCGAGGGGTCGAGCTCGACGACCGGGACCGAGCCGAGCCGTTCGATCCACTCCGGCGCACGGGACCCGAGGTAGCCGATCACGACGTCGGTCTGGGCACCGAGGGACTCCACCATCCGGTCCGAGTCGCTCGCGAGCCCGACGTCGGCGAGCATGACGTTCCACCCGCGGGCGGCGGCCAGGCCGAGCACCGCGGAGGCGAGTGCCGGTGCGTAGGGGTTCCGCAGGTCGTTGACGACGAGCCCGAGCTGGTGGTCGCCACCCGTGACGAGCCCGCGGCCGAACCGTGACGGACGGTAGTCGAGCGCAGCCGCGGCCTGGAGCACGCGGTCCTTGGTCGCCGCGCTGATGCCGGACATGCCGTTCATCGCGCGGGTGACGGTCTGCCGGGACACCCCGGCGGCCGCGGCGACGTCGATGATCGTCGCGCGGCCGCCCGGGGTCAGGCGCGGAGGTCCAGCCATGCCACCTGTTCCGGGGAGAGGTCGACGGAGAGGCCGGTCATGGACGACCGGGCCTCCGCGATCGTACGGGGTCCGAAGAGCGGGAACGTCGGGAACGGCTGGTTGAGCACGTACGCCAGGGCGATCGCCGTCGCGGGGACGCCGAACTGCTCGCCGAGCTCCCGCGCACGCCGGAGCCGCTCGAAGTTGTCGTCCGAGTAGTAGCAGCGGACGAGTTCGGCGTCGCTGGTGTCCTCGGGCGTCGCGCGGCCGGTGAAGAACCCGCGGGCCTGCGAGGACCACGGCAGCAGCGGGACCTGGCGTTCCTCCAGCCACGCCTTCGATGCCGCATCGGTCGCGTGTTCGCAGCCGTCCCACGGCACGTCGTACGCCTCGGCGAGACCGAAGTGGTTGCTGAGCACCTCGAACCCGTGCTTCCCGTTGGCCCGTGCGTAGGCGTTGGCCTCGTCGAAGCGTGCCGGCGTCCAGTTCGAGCCGCCGTACACGCGGATGCGCCCGGCTCGGCGGTGCTCGTCGAGCACGTCGACGAACTCCCCCACCGGGACGTCGGGGTTGTCGCGGTGCATCATGTAGATGTCCGCGTAGTCGGTGCCCTGGCGCTCGAGGCTCTCGAGCAGCTGCCGGGTGATCGACTCCGGGTCACAGTGCGGGGTGTGGGCGCCCTTCGTGATGACGACCACGTCCTCGCGGACCCCCCGGTTCTGGATCCACCTGCCGAGCCGTCCTTCGAGCACACCGCCGCCGTAGATGTACCCGGTGTCGAAGACGTTGCCGCCCTGCTCGACGAACAGGTCGAAGATCGCGCTGGCGTGTGCCAGGTCGGGCTGGTTGTCGACGCCCATCACCAGGCGGGACATCCGCTTGCCGACGCCCGGCACCTCGCCGTAGCGCATCGGGTTGCCGTCCTGCACGGTGAGCGGTCGGCCGGACACCGTCGGGATGTCGGCGGTCTCGGCCTCGAAGGGGTAGCGCAGGCCGATCGCCGCGCGCCACCTGTCGAGCGTGCGGGCGGTGGCGAGGGTCTCGTCGATGGTCATCTGCGCCGCCTCGACCGCACCGGCACGCAGGGCGTCGGTGGTGGCGTCGGCTTCTCGGGCGTAGGGGTGCTCACCCGCGAACGACAGCGAGCGAGGGGGTTCGTCGACGGTGTGGATCTCGATGGTGGGGTCGTCGCCCAGGGTCCACGGGTCGGTGAGCACGATGCGACCGCGCGAGCCGTACACCGACACGGCGTTGTCGTCCTGCACGAAGACGCCGGTCCGGACCGTCGCCGTGACCCCGCCCCGGTAGGTGAGCTGCGCGACCGTCCACTCGTCGACCCCGGTCGGCCCGAGCGTGCCCGTGGCGGTGAGGTCCACCGGTTCGGCGACGGCGACCCCGGTGGCGGCCTGCACGATCGCCGCGGCCATCGTCACCGGGTACCCGCCGACGTCGAGGATCCCGCCGCCGGCGGTGTCGACGTCGAACAGGCGACCGGTGCGCTCACCCGTCCGGAACGCGAACGAGGCGTCCACGTGGGTCACGTCGCCGATCACGCCGTCGCGGACCAGGTCGAGCAGTGCCGCGGTCTGCGGGTGGAAGCGGTACATGAACGCCTCGACGAGCGGCAGGCCGGCCTGGCGCGCGGCGTCGGTGAGCGCCATCGCGGTGCCGTGGTTCACGGCGAGGGGCTTCTCGCACAGGACGGCCTTGCCGGCCTCGAGTGCGGCGAGCACGAGCCGGGTGTGCCCGGTGTGCACGGTCGACACGTAGACGGCGTCCACCCGGGGGTCGGCGAGGACCTCGTCGTAGGTCCCGGCGGTCACGTCCGTGAACCCGAACCCGGCGGCCTCGTCGGCGAAGACCTGCGCCCGCTCGGCGGACGAACTGCCGGCTGCGACCAGGACGCCCCCGCTGGCGGGCAGCTGCGAGAGGAAGCGTCGGGCGATGCTGCCGGGGCCGAGGACGGCCCACCCGGGGCGGTCGGTGGTGGTCGAGGTCGGGGTGGTGGCGGTGTTCGCCGTCTGCGCTGACATGCGGATCCTTGTCGTCTCGTGAACCTTCACGGTCGGCTCGACGCTAGCGGGCACCAGAGCGATCGGCAATGGTCCTGCGGCAATTCGTGAGCGTTCACGGCGGCGGCGGAGGAGCCGGCGTCCGCGACCCCCGGAACTGCTCCTAGACTCTCGGCATGGCCAGTGCCCGCGACCGCGTCCTCGACAGCTTCGTCGCCATCGTGTGCGAGGAAGGCGAGCGTCCCGCCACGCTCGACGCCGTCGCCGCGCGCGCCGGTGTCTCGAAGGGCGGCCTGCTCTACCACTTCGGTTCCAAGGCCGCGCTGGTCGAGGGGCTCTGCGAACGCCTGTCCGACCTGTCCGCGATCGACGTCGAGCGCATGCAGGACGCCGAGGACGGTGCCGCGCGCTACTTCGTCCGCAACTGCCTGTTCGTCGGCAGCGAGCTGGACCTCGCCCTGCTCGCCGCGAGCCGCCTGCAGCAGGCCGGCTACGAAGAGGCCGGACGCACCCTCGACGACACCGAGAACGCCTGGCTCGCGACCCTCGTCGACGCCCTCGGCGACGAGCCGACCGCGCAGGCCGTCAAGCTCCTCGGCGACGGGCTGTACCACCAGGCCTCGCTCGGTGCCGCGAGCGAGGTGCGACCGAAGCGGGGCAGCGTCGACATGGAGACCCTGCTCACCGTCGTCGACCGTCTGATCGCGACGCGACCCGGAGCGTGAACCGGCACACCCCCGGCTGGGGATAGACTGGGGAACGATCCACTCGTCGACACCCGGAGGTATCCCGTGGGCCGCGTCATCGCCGCTGTTTTCTCGATCCTGCTGCTGCTGGTGTCGATGTACCTGTTCGGGTTCGCCTTCCAGGTCGAGTCGGGCCAGGCCTTCGTCTTCATGGCCGGCGTGCTCCTGATGAGCCTCTCCTTCTTCCTGCCGATCCACGTGTTCGGCAAGCGCTAGCCAGCAAGCAGCGCCGCTAGTCAGCAAGCGCGACCAGCAAGCACTGATCAGCACACACAGAACGGCCCCGCACCTCACCGGTGCGGGGCCGTTCTGTGTGGCGTGTCCGGCGCCTCAGACCGGGAGGCGCAGGGACCGCAGCGTCACCGCGGTGCTGATCGCCGCGTGTGCGGCCTCGGCGCCCTTGTCCTCCTTGGAGTCGGGCAGCCCGGCGCGGTCGAGTCCCTGCTGCTCGTCGTCCAGCGTGAGCACGCCGAACCCGACGGGCTTGCCGGTGTCGATCGCGACCTGCGTCAGGCCGCTCGTCGCAGCACCCGAGACGTACTCGAAGTGCGGGGTGCCGCCGCGGATGATGACGCCGAGCGCGACCGCCGCGTCGAAACCGGCCTCGAGCGCGGTCTTCGCGACCACGGGCAGCTCGAAGCTTCCGGGGACGGGGATAACCTCGGCCGTCGCCCCGAGCCGCTCGACCTCGCGCTGTGCCCCGGCCAGCAGGCCCGCGGCGATGGTGTCGTGCCACTGTCCGGCGATGACGGCCACCCGGATCCCGGTGCCGTCGACCTGGTCGCGGTCTGCCGCGCCTGCTCCGCTCATCGTGTCGTTCCTTCCGTGGGCGCTGCGGTCGCTGCCGCCGCCCGGTCTGCCGCGTCCAGCCACTCGGCGAGCGCGGCGATGGTGATGACGGGCACGCCCTCGCGTGCCCCGAGTGCGACGAGCGCCGGCAGCCGCATCATGCTGCCGTCCTCGTCGACGATCTCGCAGATCGCCGCAGCGGGCCGGAGTCCGGCTGCTGTGACGAGCTCGATCGCTGCTTCGGTGTGCCCGGCGCGCTCCCGGACCCCGCCCGGTCGTGCGCGCAGGGGCACCACGTGTCCGGGGCGGTGCAGGTCGTCGCGCACCGAGGTCGGGTCGGCGAGGACCCGCAGCGTACGGGCGCGGTCATGAGCGCTGATGCCCGTGGTCACACCGACGGCGGCGTCGACGGTGACCGTGTAGGCCGTGCCGCGGACGTCCTCGTTGTGCGCCACCATCGGCGGCAGGTCGAGGGCGTCGGCGATCTCGGTGCTGAGCGGCGCGCAGATGAACCCGGACGAGTGCGCGACGGTCCACGCGATCCACTCCGGCGAGGCGAGCTCGGCGGACAGGATGACGTCACCCTCGTTCTCACGGTCCTCGTCGTCGACGACGATCACCGGACGACCGGCGGCGATCGACGCGATCGCGGCCTCGATGCTCGACAACCCGAGTGCCTGCGGGACGGCACCGGCCTCGGCGACCATCACCGGGCCTCCGATCCGACGGTCTCGAGCGACTGCGCCGCGGCGTCGAGCCGCAGCATGCGGCGGACGTGCCGTGCCAGGACGTCGGTCTCGACGTTCACCCGGTCACCCGGCACGCGGAGCCCGAGCGTCGTCGCCTCGAGTGTCTCGGGGATCAGGCTCACCTCGAACCAGGCCGCGTCGGGCGCGGTGTCCTCGGGTGAGACCGCGCTGACCGTGAGCGAGACGCCGTCGAGCGCGATCGAGCCCTTGTCGACCACGAGCGGGCTGAGTGCGGGCGCGAGCGAGAACCGCACGCGTCGCCAGCCGTCACCGTCGGCCGTCTCGAGCACCGTGGCGGTGCCGTCGATGTGGCCCTGCACGATGTGCCCGCCCAGGCGGTCACCCACCGAGGCGGCGCGCTCGAGGTTCAGGCGGTCGCCCACCCGGAGTGCACCGTGGGCGCTCATGTCGAGGGTCTGCTTCATGACGAAGGCGGTGAAGGTCTCGGGGGTCTGCTCGACGACGGTCAGGCAGACACCACTCGTCGCGATCGAGTCGCCGTGCCGGGCGTCCTGCACGACGACGGGGCCGTGGACGGTGAGCGCGACGGAGTCGCCCTGCTGCTCGACGGCGGTGACGGTGCCGAGTTCCTCGATGATGCCGGTGAACACTGGTGTCCTCTCAACGGGACTCCGGGGGCGTTCGACGATCGTCGGCATCGACGGACGGGTCGCGCCCCACGGGTGGTGGGGTCGTCCTGTCCGCCCAGCGCGCCTCCCATCCGGACTTTCACCGTCGGTCCCGGAATCCCACCGGGTCAACCTCTGTCGGGTTCGCACCCGTCATCAGTTCGTGGACTGTCACCACCGGCTCGGAATTACACCGACCCCGGAGCGCTTGCGTAGTCGGAACGATACCCCAGGCCGCTGACGGCCGCGCCACGGTGGCAGCGCCGTCGTAACCGGGCGTCTCCCCCGGGCACGGTGAGCACGTGGCGCCCGCGGTGTCCGACGTCCGGCGTCCGCGTCCCGCGTCCGCACTGCGACGATGCACGAGTCGATCGACGAGCGGTCCGTCGGAACATGCACACGCATCCGATGCGCCCACATGTTCCGACGCGCACGGCCCGTGCGCGACCCCCCGGGCACGGTGACGAGGGGCGCCACGGTGTGACGCCCCTCGATCATCCGCCGGTCAGTGCCGACGACGGAGCACGAGCGTGCCCGCTCCGGCGAGGAGCAGCAGGAGCGCGAACCCGGCGGGCAGGACCGGTGAGTCGGCTCCCGTGTAGGCGAGCTCCGGCTGGCCGTCACCGGCCGCGGCTGCTGCCGCGACGGTCCCGGCGCTGGTGCGGACCCCGCTGGTGGCAGCGGTCGTGGTGGTCACCACACCCGCAGTGGAGGCCCGGGTCGGCTCGACGACGCCGACCACGCCCACCGGGACGGTCGCCGTGCCGGGCGTGGTGCCGGTGTCGGTGCCCGTCCCGTCGGTGGGGACGGTGCCCGGGTCGGTACCGGGGTCCGTACCGGGGTCCGTACCGGGGTCGGTACCGGGGTCCGTACCGGGGTCGGTACCGGGGTCCATACCGGGGTCGGTGCCGGGGTCCGTGCCCGGGTTGGTCCCGGGGTTCGTGCCGGTGCCGGGGGTGGTGCTGGTGCCGTCACCGACGATGCCGATCCCGTTGCCGCCGATCGTGATCGGCAGGCTGATCACCGGGGTGACCTGGGTGCCGGAGAGCAGGCCGCCGTCGCCGGAGGTCGAACCGCCGGTCGTCGGGGTCGTGGTGCCGGTGGCCGGAGCCGTGGCGCCGCCGGTGCTCGTGCCGTCACCGAGGACGCCGATGCCGTTGCCACCGATCGTCACCGGGACGTCGACGACCGGGGACACCTGCGTGCCCGAAGCCGTGCCGTCCGAACCCGAGGTCGAACCACCGGCCGCCGGGGTCGTCGTGCCGGTGGCCGGAGCCGTGGCGCCGCCGGTGCTCGTGCCGTCACCGAGGACGCCGATACCGTTGCCACCGATCGTCACCGGGACGTCGACGACCGGGGACACCTGCGTGCCCGAAGCCGTGCCGTCCGAACCAGAGGTCGAACCACCGGCCGCCGGAGCGGTCCCGGTACCCGTACCCGTGCCCGCGGCGGGCGCCGTGCCCGTCGCGGTGCCCGTCCCGAGCAGCCCGATGCCGTTGTCCGCCGCCGTGACCGGGATCGAGACCACCGGGGACACCTGCGTGCCCGAGGCCGTGCCGTCCGAACCCGAGGTCGTACCACCGGCCGTCGGAGCGGTCCCGGTACCCGAACCCGCGGCGGGCGCCGTGCCCGTCGCGGTTCCGTCACCGAGGACACCGATGCCGTTGCCACCGATCGTCACCGGGACGTCGACCAGGCCGGTCACCTGGGTGCCGGAGAGCAGTCCGTCGGTGCCCGAGGTGGTGGGCGCCGACGGGGCTTCGGCAGCCGGCGCCGGTGTCGCCGCCGCCGGGGCGGTCGACGTCGAGGTGCCGTCGCCGAGGACGCCGATCCCGTTGCCGGACACCGTCACGGGGACGGTCACGGCCGGAGCGACCTGGGTGCCGGAAGCGGTGCCGTCCTCGCCCGAGGTGCTCGGAGCGGGAGCGGCAGGAGCCGAAGCGGGGGCAGCAGGCGCCGGAGCAGCCGCGGGTGCGGCGGCCGAGACCGCGTCACCGGCGACGGCAACGGCGTTGCCGCCGACCGTCACCGGGGCCGCGACGTCCGGCACCACCTGCGTACCCGAGAGCGTGCCGTCCTGGCCCGAGGTGCTCGGGGCAGGAGCGGTCGTGGCCGGAGCAGGCGCCGGGGCCGGAGCGGCGGGCGTGAACCCGGTCGCCGTCGACACCGCGTCGCCGAGCACGGCGATCGCGTTGCCGCCGAGGGACACCGGGGCGTCCACGGAAGGGGCCACCTGGGTGCCCGAGACGGTGCCGTCGGCACCGGATGTCGTGGCCGCGTTCGCCGCAGCCGTGCCGCCGAGCGTGAGCCCGCCGACGAAGAGGGCGAACCAGAGCCCTCTGGAGACGTACTTGTTCATGGTCGTACTCCCTGATCGAGATCGTCACCGACCGCGGACGCAGCCGGGATGTGTGCGTGCCTGCCGTGGCGGACAGGCGCACCGATCTCAGTCAGGGGCGACGTCGTGCTCGCCGACGACCGATGCGGGGACCGCGTCGTCGGAGAGCGTGCCGCGAGACCCCGCGGCGAGGGAGACGATGTCGTCGGTCGAGCCGACGATGCCGACGGCTGCTGCGCCGCCGGAGGTCGAGGAGGCACTGCCACCGAGCACGCCGGCGTCGGCTCCGTCGAACGGGAGCCCGTGGCCCTCGCCGTCCGCGGGGACGAGCAGCGCATGTCCGCCGAGGGTCGCGTCCTGCACATCGACGGCCGAGACGACCGGGCCGACCGTTGCCGTCGTGGCGGCTACGTCGACGGGCTCCGACGGGCGGAGTCCGGCTGCGCGGTCGCCCACGGCATCGGCGGCGACGACGCGTACGGATGCGGGTGCGGTGAGCACCGTGGCGCCCTGCGGGGCGACGGTTCCGGGCCGGACGGGTGCGTTCGCGACCGGCACCGACGGGACGGGCCCGGCGGACGGGTTCGAACCGCCGCCCACCGGGAGCGCGGGGACGTCGACGACGGGCGCAGTGCCTCCTGGCAGCGTGCCGCCGACGGACGGGACGACGCCCTCGACCACGTCGGGGACGGTGCCGACGGTCGTGCCGACCGAGCCGAGCGTGTCGTCGACCAGGCCCCTGACCGGACCGGTGACGGTGCCGAGGGTGTCGTCGCCGAGGACCGTGCCGACCACCGGGACGCTGCCGACCACGTCGTCGACGGTGTCGACGACGGCGGTCACGGGGCGCGCGTCGGTGACGCGTTCCACGGTGCCGGTGACGGGGCGCAGGACGTTCGCGACGGTGTCGGTGACCGGCCGGGAGGCACTGGTCACCTGGTCGACGACCTGTCGCACCGGGCGCGTGGCCGGCGCGGCCGCCGGGGCGGTCGTGGAGGGCTCGGCAGCCGGGGTGGTCGCGACCGGAGCGGGGCTCGACGGCGCGGGGGCTGCGGGAGCCGGAGCGGGGGCTGCGGGTGCCGGTGCGGGCGCTGCGGGCACCGGAGCAGGTGCGGGCGCGGGGGCCGGAGCGGGCGCAGCAGGTGCAGGTGCAGGTGCAGGTGCCACGGCCTTGCGGACGGGATCCGTCACGCCGCCGACGACCTTGCCGACCTCACCGGTCACGCCCTGCACGGTGCCGCCGACGCCGTCGACGACGCTGCCGACGAGTCCGCGCTGCTCGGTCGGTGCGGCGGAGGTCGTCGCGGCCGAGGCCGTCGCGGCGGAGGCCGTCGCGGCGGAGGCCGGTCGCGCGCCGAGGAGCAGGGACAGCAGCACGAGGGCGGCGAGGGTCCCGACGCCCAGCAGGACGATGCGGAGTGCGGCGCGCCAGGGTGCGCGCAACGGGTGGTCCATGCGCTCACCTCCTGATCTCGGCTGCGCACGTAGAGTGGTTGACCGGCAATGTACGCCGATCCGGTCCGGAACACACCCCGTTTCGGAAGAAATTCTCAGGAAGGGCCGTCCGTGGTCTCGATCTTCAACGCTCCGACCCGCAACCTGGACATCGTCACGCTGCACGAGATCCTGCGGCTCCGCCAGGACGTCTTCGTCGTCGAGCAGGAAGCCGCGTACGGCGACATCGACGGCCGAGACCTCGAGCCGGGCACCGTGCAGTTCTGGGCCGGCAACGGTTCGGTGGACGCGACGCTCCGCCTGCTCCGCGAGCCCGACGGCACCGAGCGCATCGGCCGGGTCGCCACCGCGAAGCACGCCCGCGGCCAGGGGCTCGGCGCGCAGCTCATGGAGGCCGCGATCGCCGAATCCCGCTCGCCGAGCATCGCCCTCGGCGCCCAGTCGCACCTGGAGCAGTGGTACGGCCGGTTCGGATTCGTGCGCTCGGGCGACGAGTACCTGGAGGACCGCATCCCGCACATCCCGATGACCCGGAAGCGCTGACCCGGGTTCCGCGCGTCAGGCCCGCCAGCGCCGCAGTTCGTCGAACGAGCGGCCCTGCGTGGCCCGGTCGGCGACGAGGCGTTCGAACACGATGTTCGTCTGCGTCGTCGCCACCGAGGGGTCACCGCTCAGCTCGTCGGCGACGAAGTCCCGGAGCTGCTCGGTCGACTCGCACGCGATGTGCACGAGGAAGTCCTTGTCCCCCGCCAGGAACGACACGTCCTGCACGACGGGCACCCGCAGCAGGCGCTTGGCGAAGTCCCGCAGTTCGTGGCGGGCCGCTGCGTGCACCCGGACGGACACCATCGCCTCGATCGAGAACCCGAGCCGGGCGACGTCCACCTCGGCCCGGTAGCCGCGGATCACCCCGGCGTCCTCGAGCGCACGGACCCGTGCCAGGCAGGTCGACGGCGCGATGCCGACGGCGGCCGCGAGCCGGTTGTTCGGGATCCGGGCGTCGGCCGACAGGGTCCAGAGGATGCGCTCGTCGACCTCGTCGAGGCGCGGAGCGGGGTCGGGGCGACGTGCGGGACGGTCGGACACGGCTCGACGCTACCGCGGCGGCGCGAGCAGGGCGCGGAGGGCGTCCTCGAGCGCCGCCGACACGACGGCGTCGTCGGCGGATGCCAGCGGTTCCACCGCGGTGGACTGCCGGAGCATCGACATCCCGAGCACCACGGCCAGCGCGATCTCGGCGCGGACGAGCAGCTCCTCGGAACCAGCGCCGCCGACCGTGCCCGCGAGCCGTTCGGCGTACCGGCGCAGCGTCTCACGGCGGATGGCATCGGCGCCGTCGTCGCCGGAGGACCGGAGCAGGAGCATCAGCTGCAGGGAGTCGTCGTCGGTCGGGGCGCGCACGATGTGCGTGATGATGCCGGTCAGCGCCCGTTCGAGGCCGTGCTGGCTGGTCTCCTCGGCCCCCAGGTCGCGGACGACCCGGTCGAGGCAGGCGCGGAAGAGCCCCTCCTTCGAACCGAAGTACCGGTTGATCAGGGCGACGTTCACCCCGGCGTCCCCGGCGATGTCGCGCACCGTCGTCGCGCGGTACCCGTCGAAGGCGAACCGACGCCGGGCGGCCTGCACGAGCAGGAGTCGGGTGGCCGCGGCGTCCTTGCTCATGGAGGGCAGCCTAGCGGTCCTCACAGGGATGTAAGCAAGCGTTGACATGCTCGACCGAGCGCGTACGCTCGTCATGTCAGCAATTGTTTACATCGACGGCCACGACGACCACGACGACACGGAGCACGATGACCGACACCATGCAGAGCCCACGGACCGGCTCGCACCCCACCACCGACGGGCGCCGTCCGAACAGCACGGCGATCATCGTCTACCTGTCCCTCGGCGGCCTGTCCTTCGCGGTCCTGCAGTCGCTGGTCGCCCCGGCGCTCTCGACCATCGGGCAGGACCTCGGCGCCTCCACCAGCGCGACGAGCTGGGTGCTCACCGCCTACCTGCTCTCCGCCTCGGTGCTCACGCCGATCCTCGGTCGCCTCGGCGACATGATCGGCAAGCGCAAGGTCCTGATCGTCGTGCTGTCGATCCTGCTCGTCGGTGCCGTGCTCGCCGCCCTCGCACCGAACCTCGGCGTGCTGATCGTCGGGCGCGCGCTGCAGGGTGCCGCCGGAGCCGTGATGCCGCTGTCGATCGGCATCGTCCGTGACGAGCTGCCGAAGGAGAAGGTCAGCGTCACGATCGGCCTGCTGTCGGCGATCTTCGGCATCGGTGCCGGTGTCGGCATCGTCGCGGCCGGGCCCATCGTCGAGCACCTGTCCTGGCACTGGCTGTTCTGGCTCCCCGCCGTGCTCGTCGTCATCGCACTGCTCGGCGCGGTCTTCGGGATGCCGGAGTCCCCGGTGCGGAAGCCCGGCCGCCTGGACATGGCCGGCACGTTCATCCTCGCGGTGTCGCTCGTCGCCATCCTGCTCGCCGTCAGCGAAGGTGAGACCTGGGGCTGGGGCGACGGCAAGACCATCGGCCTGCTGGTCCTCGGCGCCGTCGCACTGGTCGTGTTCGTCCTGGTCGAGCTCCGGGTCGCCGAGCCGCTCATCGACGTCCGGCTCTTCGCGGTCCGTGGCGTCTGGACCGCCCACGTCGTCGCACTCGTCTTCGGGTTCGCGATGTTCGGCACCTTCGTCCTCGTGCCGACGCTGCTGCAGCTCCCGACGGCGCTCGGCTACGGCTTCGGCAAGGACGTCACCCAGGCCGGTCTCTTCCTGCTGCCGACCGTCGTGATGATGGTCGTCGCCGGGCCGATCGCGGGCATCCTGGTGCGCAAGGTCGGCCCCAAGCCGCCGATGCTCATCGGCGGATTCGCCATCGTCGCCGCGTTCGTGCTGCCGGCGATCGCACACGCCGAGCTGTGGCAGGTGGTGGCCTCCGGCATCCTGACCGGCATCGGCATCGGCATGGCCCTCGCCGCCTGCTCGAACGCGATCATCGAGAGCGTCCCCGCGAACCAGACCGGTGAGGCCATCAGCGCCAACACGGTCGTCCGCACCATCGGCTCGAGCGTCGGCACCGCCGTCATCGCCGCGCTGATCACCTCGCACAGCACGCCGCAGGGACTGCCGACCGACGACGCCTTCACCATCGGGTTCTGGGCGTGCACCGGTGTGGCGGTCGTGGCCGTGCTCGCCGCCGTCGCCGCGCCGTCCATGCGTGCCCGCCGCGCAGCGGCCGCCGCCCGTGGGATCGACGACCTCGAGGAGGTCGCCGAGTAGGGCCGTGGGCCCGACCACCCGAGAGGCCCGTCCAGCGTCGACGACGCGGGGCGGGCCTCCCGTCCGTTGCGCAACCTGGGAACGCACCGGGCGCACGCGAGTCAGCGTGACGATCATCGGACCGGTCGCGTCCTGTCAGGGGACGCGGACCGCCGCGCCCGGACAGGAGACCCCATGAGCAGCACCGACCACGACGACACGACCGCTCCCGGACGGCCGTCGTTCCGCGACACCGTGACCGCCGGACTCGTGCAGAAGGCCCTCGAGCCGGTGCTGCGCGCCGTGCGCGAGGAGGTCGCCTCGGCGCGGCGCGAGATCGGCGAGCGCGCGAGCGGTGCGAAGACCGGGCTGGTGCTCACCGGTGTCGCTGTCGGGTTCGCCCTGACGACCCTGGTCGCGCTTGCCGGCTTCGCGGTGGCGCTGCTCGCGCTCGCGCTGCCGCTGTGGGCGGCGACCGGGATCACCTTCGTCGTGTTCGCGATCGTGACCGCGATCCTGTTCGTCGTCGGCCTGCGCGGGATCCGGCGGGGTGTGCCGCCGGTGCCGAAGGACACGATCCAGGCGGCGAAGCAGCGGGTGATGCAGGCGGCGGACGCCCCGACGGACAGCGCCGCACGCGACTGACGGACCCGACGGACCGGCTGCGGGGCCGCGACCGCCAGCGCGCGCTCCGCTACATCGCCAGGGTCATGCCGACCACGGCGACGGTCATCGCGAAGACCTCGCCGCTGCGGACGGCCCGCCGGTCCTCGCGGCCCCACTCGTACCGGAGCAGCCAGCCGCTGAACGCGCAGTAGCCGATCACACCGGCGCCGAGCACCGCGGACAGCGCGATGCCGTGCCCTGCGTGGTCGCCGGCGACACCCGAGGCGTGGCCCATCAGCAGCATCCCCGCCATCACGACGGCGGAGAGCGCGCGGTGGACGTCCATCGGCTCCGCGCGGCGACCGTCGGCGCGGCGGCGACGCATCACGGGCAACGGCGCGAGCAGGAGCAGGAGGGTCGCGGCGAACAGGGTCCACACCGCTCCGGCGTCGACGACGGGCATGAGCATCGCGACGAGCATCACGCCCGCCGGCACGATCACGCCCGGGCGCGGTCGGTAGCGGTCACCGACGATGCAGCACACGGACGCGAACTGCGGCACGACGAGCATGGCGTCGGCGACGGTCTCGTGCACGTGGGGCGTCCTCGGTGCGGCGGAGTGGTGCGGGGTGGGGTCAGTCCTCGGCGCGGGCAGCGGCCTTGGCGGCGCGCTCCTGCTTCACACGGGCGTTCTCGGCGTGCACGGCGGCCTGCGTCGCACGCTCACGGACGAGCCACTCGGGCTTCTGCTCGAGCAGCGTCTTGATGTCCGCCGTCGTCAGTGCGTCGTCGATCCCCGCACGGCTCAGGCCGGAGATGGAGATGCCGAGCTTCTGCGCCACGACGGGTCGCGGGTGCGGGCCGTCGCGTCGGAGGTCCTCGAGCCAGGTCGGGGGTTCGGTGCGGAGCTCGTCGAAGGCGGTCCGCGTGAGGGGAGCGCTCTGGAAGGACTCCGGAGCCGCCGTCAGCAAGATGCCGAGCTTCTTCGCAGCCGTCTCGGGCTTCATGGTCTGTTCCTGCGCCATGAGGACAAGGGTACGGCCCCTATGCTCGTGTGCATGACCGCGGCTCTCACCATCGCCTTCGTGCCGGGGGTCTCCCCCGCAAAGTGGGCCCGTGTCTGGCGGGAACGCTTCCCCTCCGTCGAACTCCGGCTGCGCCCGATCGGCGCCGACGACGTCGACGACACGCTGGCCGGCGAGGCGGACATGGTCTTCGCACGCATGCCCGTGTCCGAGCAGCACAACGCCATCCCGCTCTGGACCGAGACGGCCGTCGTCGCGATGCCCAAGGACTCCCCCCTCGCTGAACTCGCCGAGGTCGACCTCGCCGACGCCGAGGTCCACGTGATCGACGCCGGTCCGGTGCCGGCCGACATCGACGGATCGCTCGACCTGGTCGAGGCGAACGTCGGCGTCGTCGTGCTCCCCCAATCACTGTTCCGCGCCGCCAGCCGCAAGGACCTGGTCGGTCGTCCGCTCATGGACGCCGAGGGCACGCGCATCGCGCTGGTCTGGCGGGACGAGGACGCCACCGAGACCACCGAGGAGTTCATCGGCGTGGTGCGCGGGCGGACCGCCAACAGTTCGCGCCAGCCAGGAGGCCCGGATCGCGACGCCGACGACGACTCACGTCCGGCTCGTGGCGGTGCCAAGGCCGGGTCGGGTGCCAAGGGTGCGGCTGGTGGGTCGGGTGGGTCCGGCGGTTCGGGTGCGTCGGGTTCGTCGGGTTCCAAGGGCGGCGCCGCGGGCGCCGGCGGCAAGGCCAAGGCCAAGTCACCCGGCAGCGGCAAGTCCGGCGCCGGCAAGAAGTCCAACACCGGCAAGGGGCCGACACCCGGACGCGGCAAGATGCGCGGCAAGCCGAGCCGGGGTTCCAAGGGCAACCGATGACGGACACGCGGCTGGCACTGATGCCGGCCACGCGCCTCCCGGCCTGGCTCCAGCGCACGATGGCCGAGTACGTCGAGTCGCGGATGCAGGCGGGCGAGACCCGCGAGCAGGCCGAGGCGAACGAGCAGCAGTCACGGGACCGCTGGTTCCCGGGCGGGTCCCCCGCTGACGGGCACCTCGTGTGGGACGTCACCGACCAGGACGACACCGTCATCGGGTACCTGTGGATCGGACCGCTCACGCCGGGGAGCACCGACTGGTGGGTGTTCAACGTCGAGATCGACGAGGCACACCGGCGCCGCGGGCACGCACGGCGGGCGCTCGAGCTCGGGCATCGCGCCGCTGCGGAACACGGCGCGACGAGCATCGGGCTGAACGTGTTCGGCTACAACACCGGGGCGCAGGAGCTCTACGCGGCGCTCGGGTACCAGGTGACGTCGGCGCAGATGCGGAAGCCGCTGGTCTAGCGCAGGACGGCTGCGGCGGCGCGGGGCGCCGCCCGGTCACAACACCCCGCGTTCAGGGCCCCGAGCGGTCACGAAGTGTCGACTGGCCGCGCCCGGAACGACGTGTCGTGACCACTCGGCGGACACCAGCGGGGATTCGTGACCGTGTGAAGGTCCGCGTCAGCGCAGGACGGCTGCGGCGGCGCGGGTCACCCTCGCGCCGCGCGATTCCTCGGCTGCCGCGCGGGCCCGCGTGACGACGACGGCGTCGGCGCGCTCGGCCGATCCGTGGTCGAACGGCGGTTGCGGGTCGTACTCGATCTGCAACTGGATCGCCTCGGCAGCGGGCCGTCCAGCGAGCTCGGCCGCGAGCCACAGCGCCATGTCGATGCCCGCGCTCACCCCGGCGGCGGTGACGACGGCTCCGTCCCGGGAGATCCGGGCGTCCACCGGCTGCGCGCCGAAGGCCTCGAGCATCGGCTTCGAGGCCCAGTGGGTGGTCGCGCGTCTGCCGGCGAGCAGCCCCGCGGCGCCGAGCACGAAGGCGCCGGTGCAGACCGAGGTGATCCACGTCGCGTGCTCGGCCTGGCGCCGCACGAAGGCCACGACGTCCGGGTCGAGCATCGCGTCGAAGGCACCGTCACCACCGGGCACCACGAGCACGTCCGCGGGGCCTGCATCCCTGATCGTCACGGTGGGGACGAGCGCCAAGCCGCAGTCGCTCGGCACCGGGTCGAGCGTCGCCGCGACGTACTCGACGCGTGCGCCGGGCACGCGGCTGAGGACCTGTGCCGGACCGGTCAGGTCGAGCTGGGTCAGGTGCGGGAACAGCAGGAACGCGATCCGGATGTCGTCGGCCATGTCGTGACCATAGTCCCGGCGTTCTCGTTCGCGTGCCTGCTCGTGTTCCTGGGCGGGGCTCGACTCGCCTGTCAGCTCCAGACGCCGGACGTCCCGCGCCGGTGGCTGCCCATCAGGTGGGTGTCGACGATACCGAGCGCTTCCATCAGGGCGTACATCGTGGTCGGACCGACGAAGGCGAAGCCGCGCTTCCGCAGCGCCTTCGACAGGGCGAGGGACTCGTCCGACTTCGTCGGGACCTCGGCGGCGGACCGTGGCTCGGGCGTGGTCGCCGGCCGGAACGACCACACGAAGTCGGCGAGCCCGCCGTCCTGCCGCAGGGCGATCGTGGCGTTCGCGTTGGTGATCGTCGCGAGGATCTTCGCGCGGTTCCGCACGATCCCGGCGTCGGCCATCAGCCGTGCGACGTCGTCCTCGCCGAAGGCCGCGACGGTGTCGGCGTCGAAGTCGGCGAAGGCGGCCCGGAACGCCGGTCGTTTGGCGAGGATCGTGCGCCACGACAGACCGGATTGGAACGCCTCGAGCGAGAGCCGCTCGAACACCCCGCGTTCGTCATGGACGGGCATGCCCCACTCGGTGTCGTAGTAGTCGCGCAGGAGCTCGTCCGACGACGCCCAGACCGGCCGGGCGAGGCCGTCGTCGCCGGTGACGAGGTCGGGCACGGGCGGGGCGTCGACGGGCTCGGTGCTCATGCGACCATCCTGGCGGGCGCCGCCGACAGCCGATCACTCACTCGGCGGGCGGGCCGTCCTGCGTCGCCTGCTCGTCCATCCACACGTACTCCCAGCGGTGTCCGTCCGGATCGGTGAAGCTCCGCTGGTACATGAAGCCGAGGTCCATCTCCGGGCGGTCCTCGGTGCCGCCGGCAGCAACCGCGGCGTCGACGACGCGGTGGACGTCCTCCTTCGACGGGGCGCTGAGCGAGTTGATGACCTCGATCGTGTCGGTGTCGGCGATCGTCTTGTCGGTGAACTCGGCGAACTTCGCCGTCGTCAGGATCATCACGGAGATCGTGTCGGACACCACCACGCACGCCGCGGTGTCGTCGCTGAAGGCCGGGTTGATCGAGTACCCGAGTGCCTCGTAGAACGCCTTCGAGCGCTCGAGGTCCGTGACGGGCAGGTTGATGAAGACCATCGTGTCCATGGCGGTTCCTTTCGTCACGCTCAACCTGGACCCACCCGGACCAGCGCGCAACCGTTTCGCGGGGGAACCAACCGGTACACAATATGCTGGCCGGATGCGGGCGTACGTGGACGAGTCAGAACCCGGTGGTGGACGGGACCACACTGCGTACGTCCTCGCTGCGGTGATCATGCGGATCAACGGCGAGGACGAAGCCCGCGAGGCGGTTCGACGGGCGACCCCTCGGCGGATGCGGAAGCTGCACTGGTACGAGGCACTCGGAGAACAGCGACTCTCATGGCTCGACCTCCTGCGGCATGCCGTCGCCATCGTCGTCGTCCGTTACGCCGGTCATCCGGCCCGGACGGAACGCCGTCGCAGGCGGTGCCTGGAGCGCCTTGCTTGGGAGCTCGATCAGCGAGGAGTCAGTCGCGTGGTCTTCGAGTCGCGCGGGCCGTCACGCGACGCGAGTGATGCTTCGATGATGGAGTCGCTCCGCGGTCGGGGCCTCGGCGCAGAGTTGCAGTACGAACACGTCCGAGGCGGTGTGGAGCCGCTGTTGTCACTCGCCGACATCGCCTGCGGGATGCACGTGCACGGCGCCGAGAGCGAGCACGTGCGATTGGAGGTCGTGCGGGCCGAGTGACGGTCCGGACAGCGCAAAACCCCGGTCCCGCGCTGGCTGCAGGATGCTCCGGGGCTCACTTTCGACCGAGCAGCACCCGATCGACATATCAATGCTACCCGCAACGCTCGGCCCCGGTCAAGGCGCCGGCCGCCGCGGCCGGAAACGACGAAGTCGCTGTCGTCCGACAGCGACTTCGTCGTTCCGCGTCAGGCCGGGGACGCCCGACCAAAGCAGCCTCAGGCCAGCTCGCGCCCCTCGCCCGCGGCACGCTGGTGCGACTCGGCCTCGGCCTGGCCGATGATGTCCTCGGCGGGCACCGGGTTCAGGCGGTCCCAGAGGAAGAACAGGCCGCCGCCGACGAGCAGCGAGATCCCGACCCACAGGTTGATGTGGATCCCGCCGGTCTTCTCGGGGTCGGTGTTCCAGTGCACGATCCCGACGATGGTCGTGATCACGCCGTACAGGACGAACAGGCCGCCGAGGATGCGGCGCAGGTCGAGTCGGCGGGTGGAGCGGACGAGGGCTGCCTTCTGCTCCTCGGTCATCGCGCCGGGGGTGGTGGTGTCACTCATGAGAAGTGGTCTCCTTCGCGGATCAGAGGAACGGGAGGTACAGGACGACGCACAGGACGAGCGCGACGGTGCCGAGCAGTGCGGGCGAGCGGTACCAGGCGGTGTCCGTCGCGACCGAGTCGCCGTGCAGGTCGATCTTGCCCACGCCGTAGACGAGTCCCCCGAGCTCCTTCTCGTCCTTCGGCTTGGTGAGCATCGAGACGACGAAGCCGACGACCAGCACGGTGACGAACGAGATGATCGCGCCGTACAGGGTCTCCGCGGTCGCGGTGGCGAACAGGTCCGGGTTGACCAGGTAGGCGATCCAGGTGATCGTCGGGGTCACGATGCCGAGGACGTACCCCCAGAGCGCACCCTGCGTCGTCATGCGCTTCCACAGCAGGCCGAGGATGAACACGGCGAACAGCGGTGCGTTGAAGAACGAGAACAGCGTCTGCATGTACGTCATGATGTTCGACGCCTGGGCCGCGATGAACGCGGTCGCGATGCCGACCACGACGCCGACGACGGTGACCCAGCGGCCGGTCTTCAGGTAGTGCAGGTCGGGCATGTTCGGGCGGATGTAGCGCTGCCAGATGTCGTAGGTGAAGACGGTGTTGAACGACGAGACGTTCGCCGCCATGCCAGCCATGAAGGACGCCAGCAGACCGGTCACCGCGATGCCGAGCACACCGGTCGGCAGGTACATCTGGATGAGCTTCGGGATCGCGTCGTTGTAGGTCAGCGTGCCGTCGGCGAACTGGTTGCCCACGACGGCCGCGGCGATGAGGCCCGGGATCACGACGATGGCCGGGATGAAGAGCTTCGGGATCGCGGCGATGAGCGGGGTGCGGCGGGCCGCGGACATGTTCTTCGCCGAGAACGCGCGCTGCACCTCGGTGAAGTTCGTGGTCCAGTAGCCGAAGCCGAGCACGAAGCCCAGGCCGAGCACGATGGCGAGCCAGTTGGCGCCGATCGGGTTGGTGACGTCACCGAAGCCGGTGCCGGCCCAGGCCTGCAGGTGCTGCACGCCCTGGGTCTCGGTGATGGCCTTCGACAGGCCGTCCCAGCCGCCGACGCGGTGCAGACCGACGATCGTCAGCGGGATGAGCCCGGCGATGATCACGAAGAACTGCATGACCTCGTTGTAGATCGCGCTCGAGAGCCCGCCGAGGGTGATGTAGACGAGCACGAAGCCGGCGGAGACGATGATCGCCAGCCACTCCGGCCAGCCGAGCATGGCCTCGATGACGATGGCCATCGCGTACAGGTTGATGCCCGCGATGAGCACGTTCGACACCGCGAACGCGATCGCGTTCACCAGGTGCGGCGCCTTGCCGAAGCGGCGCAGCATGAACTCCGGCACGGAGCGGACCTTCGAGCCGTAGTAGAACGGCATCATCACGAGGCCGAGGAACACCATCGCGGGCACGGCGCCGACGAGGTAGTAGTGCAGGGTGGCCATGCCGATCTGGGCACCGTTGGCCGCCATGCCGAGGATCTCGGTGGCACCGAGGTTCGCGGACACGAACGCCAGGCCCGTGATCCACGCCGGCATCGAGCGGCCGGACAGGAAGAAGTCCATGCTCGTCCGGACCTGCTTGCGGGCGGTGAACCCGATCCCGATGACGACCGCGAAGTACACGATGATCATCAGGTAGTCGACCCAGCCCAAGTCGAGCCGGATCCCTTCGTTCGCTGCAGCGAGAACCATTCACATCTCCACGTCAGTGTGTTGCAGTCGACAACTCTGCCGACCCGGACGGAGACGTTACACCGATTTGTGACCGTTCACATAGCCAGCACATGCATCGTCCGAGCCGCGCACCGCTCCCCCCGGTTCGCTACGCTCGGCCCATGACCAACGCGTCGCGCATCCTCGTCCTCAACGGCCCGAACCTCGACATCCTCGGGCGCCGCGACCCGGAGCAGTACGGCACCGTGACGCTCGCCGAGATCGAGGCGATCGTGCACACCGAGGCGGCCGTGCACGGGCTCGAGGCCGACTTCCGCCAGACGAACCGCGAGGGCGAGCTGGTCGAGTGGCTGCACGAGGCCCTCGACGACTTCGCCGCGGTCGTCATCAACCCCGCCGCCTACGCGCACACCTCGGTCGCGCTGCACGACGCGGTGGAGGCCCTGTGGGTCCCCGTCGTCGAGGTGCACCTGTCGAACACGTGGAAGCGCGAGCCGTTCCGCCACGTCGACCACGTCGCCACCGCCGCGACGGCGGTCATCGCCGGCGCGGGCGCCGACGGCTACCGCCTGGCGGTCGCACACGTCGCGTCCCTGCTCGGCTGAGCCAACCACCGGAAGGGAGGCCCGTGGCGGCGTCGCCACGGGCCTCCAGTCCGCCTGCTGGTCACGCTGGGTCGCGCCCGTTCCTTCCCATGGCACGCGCGATGCCTGGTGGTTCCGGGCATACCTGGTGAGAACTTTCGACCAGGGAGGCCCGGAACCACCAGGTACGCCCGGAAGTGCAGGGCGCGCGGATCAGAACTCGGCGGGGCGCCGCACGTCGTTCAGGCCGGCGGTGGCGAAGCCGCCGCGGATGAGCGGCACGGCCCGGCGCACGGCCTGGTCGATGCGGAGCTCGAGATCGACGCTCGCGATGTCGTAGCCACCCTCGCGCTTGGTGAAGTCGCGCTCGTTGCCGAACACCCCGAGCGGCAGGGTCGTGGACTGGAAGAACCCGAACAGCGGGCGCATCTGGTGCTCGACGAGCAGGGCGTGCCGGTCGCTGCCGCCGGTGGCGGTCAGGAGCACCGGGGTGTCGACGAGGTCGTACTGGCCGACCCAGTCGAAGAAGAGCTTGAAGGCGCCGGAGTAGGCCGCACGGAAGGCCGGGCTGCCCACGACGAGCACGTCCGCGGCCTCCACCGTCTCGAGGGCCCGGCGGGTGCGGTCGGACATCGTCTCGCGACCCGAGGCCGCTCCGAGGTCGGCGAGCAGGGGGCCGATCTCGATCGTCTCGGTCCGGGCACCGTCGATCTCCTCGGCCAACCGGGCCACCGTCGCCGCGACCAGGGTCGAGGTCCGCGAGGGGTCCGATGGGCTGCCACTGACGCCGACGACCAGTTCTCCGCTCATGCGGTCGATGCTCACACGCTGCCGGGGCGGGCGGCACGTTCGTGACGACATGTGTCGGGTGCCAGTCGGTCGGGGTAGCGTCCGCGCTATGCAGACCTTCCTGCCGTACGCCGACTTCCGGGCATCCGCCGAGGTCCTCGATGACCGGCGGCTCGGCAAGCAGCGGGTCGAGACCCTGCAGGTGATGCGCGCGCTGACGCTCCCCGGCTACGGCTGGCAGCACCACCCGGTGACGGCGATGTGGCGTGGCTACCGTCCGGCGCTGATGGCGTACCAGGAGGCCACGTGCCGCGTCTGGGCCGAGCGCGGGTACGCCGACACGTGTCTCGAGAAGACCCTGCTCGACCTGGGCCGCGTGCCGGAGGACCTGGCGGCGTACGAGCGCGGCGACGTGCCGGTCCCGCCGTGGAACGACGACGAGGCCCTGCACGTCTCGCACCGCTCGAAGCTCGTGCAGAAGGCGCCGGAGCACTACCGGGAGCTGTTCCCGGACGTGCCGGACGACCTGGACTACGTCTGGCCGGGGACGCCCGAACCGGCGACGCACAGCGCCTGACCGTCAGGCGACCGCCCGGCGGTCAGGCGACTGCCTGGCTGTCAGGCGACCGGGATCCAGCGACCACGCTCGCGCCGGGTGACGACGTCGGAGCGGATCTCGACCACGTCCCGCAGCCCGTCGACTGCGGCGTCGCGGACGGCCGCGGCGGCACGGTCGTCCTCGGCCTCGAAGCGCACGACGGCACAGGGGACACCACGGAGCAGCCGGACGTCCTCGGCCTCGACCACGGCGTGTTCGCGCACGAGGGCGGCCGCGGCGGGCAGGACGGCGTCCGGGGCGGTGCCGGGTGCGAGGGCACCGATCGCCAGGGTCGCACGGTACGAGGGCATGCGACGACGCTACCGGGGAACCGGATCCCGCCGTGGGCTGCAGGGGAACCGACGCCGCTCAGGGGTGCGGACGTCGACCCACGGCGGGATCGCGGTGTACGGCGGGACACGACGACAGGGGGAACGTCGCGCCCCGCGCCGGACGTCGATCAGGGGGTCGACATCCGGTCTGGGTCCACCGCGCGGCTCGGTTCAGGGGAACCGCACGGTGGTGGACCTCAAGGGTGTTCGGTGTCCTCTCGGTACCGGTCCGTCTCGGTCGGTGCGGGCATCGACCGGTGGGCGGCGGCTGGCCGGACCATCGGGAGCAGGGCACTCCCGGCGGTCGCGAGCGCTCCGACCACGGCGATGATCCCGAGCGGGGCCGTGCCGAGGTCGTGCTGCGCTGCCAGGGCGAGCGCGACGAGGGTGGCCGGCGCCGGCAGGAGCTGCACCGCTCGGAAGCGGTCGTCCCGTCGTGTCCGGGTCATCATCGCGTTTGCCATGACGACACTCTGACGCAGATCGGTTGTCCGCAGAAGGGGGGACACGTACCCAGAGATGGAGTAGAACGTCTAGTACACCTCAGCCGAGGGCGCGGACGGTCGCCACGGCGTCGGCCACGGCCCCGACGACGACCGGGACGTCGTCGGCCGTGAGGGCCGCGTCGAACGTCAGGCGGAGCGCGGTGCGCGCCACGTCCTCGGGGATCCCGAGCGCCGTGAGCACGTGGGAGGCCTCGGTGCTGCCCGCAGCACAGGCGCTGCCCGACGACGACACGACGTCGCGCTGCTCGAGCTCGAGCAGGACGGTCTCGCCGTTGACGCCCGGGAAGCAGAACGACGCGTGCCCGGGCAGCCGGTGCTCCCGCGACCCGGTGACGAACGCGCCGGGGACCGCAGCGAGCACGCCGTCGAGCACCGCGTCGCGCACGGTGGTCGCTGTGCCCTCCCCCGACCGCAGCGTCTCCGCCGCCAGCCCGAGGGCGGTCGCCACCGCCACGGCGCCGGCGACGTCCTCGGTGCCGGACCGCCGTCCCCGTTCCTGTCCCCCGCCGTGCAGCAGCGGCTCGAGCGGGACACCGGCGCGCACGGCGAGCACGCCGGTGCCCTTCGGAGCACCGAGCTTGTGCCCGGACAACGACAGCGCGTCGACGCCCAGCACCCCGAGACCGATCGGCAGCCAGGGCGCGGACTGCACAGCGTCGGTGTGGAACCGCGCCCCGACCTCGTGCGCCACCGCCGCGAGCGCGGGGACGTCCTGCACGGTGCCGATCTCGTTGTCGGCGTGCGCGATCGAGACGAGCGTGGTGTCCGAGCGGAGTGCCGCGCGCAGCACCGCCGGGTCGACGCGGCCGTCCGGGCCGACGGGCAGCACGGTGACGTCGAAGTCGTGGAAGCGGGCGAGGTACGCGCAGCTCTCCAGCACGGCCTCGTGCTCGATGGCGCTCGTGACGACGTGCCGACCGCGGGGCGCGGCGAGGGCGATCCCCTTGATCGCGGTGTTCGCCCCCTCGGTGCCGCCGGTGGTGAAGACGACCTCGGCGGGCCGGCACCCGAGCACCCCGGCGACGACGGACCGTGCAGCGGTGAGTCCCCGCGCGGCCTCGTCCCCGACCCCGTGCGTCGACGAGGGGTTGCCGAACACCCCCGTCAGGTAGGGCCACATCGCCTCGAGCACCTCACGGCGGACCGGGGTGGTGGCGGCGCGGTCCAGGTAGAACACGGTCAGTTCCGCACCGGCACCGCGACGTGCTCGGGCACCGCGACGTCGATGTCGAGTCCGAGGTCGAGCGCCCGCGCCGAGTGGGTCAGCGCCCCGACCGAGATGACGTCGACGCCGGTCGCCGCGATCGCCGCGACGGTGTCGAGCGACACGCCTCCCGAGGCCTCGACGAGCGCGCGGCCGGCGACGATGCCGACCCCGGTCACGAGTTCGTCCGGGGTGAAGTTGTCGAGCATGATCGTGTCGACCCCGGCCGCGACGACGGGTTCGATCTGGTCGGTCCGGTCCACCTCGACCTCCACGTGCACGGTGTGCCCGAGCCGCTGGCGGGCCTGGGCGATCGCGTCGCCGATGCCGATGCCGCCGGCCAGGAGCACCGCCAGGTGGTTGTCCTTCGCGAGCACGGCGTCGGACAGCGAGGTGCGGTGGTTGTGCCCGCCGCCGCACCGGACCGCGTACCGCTCGAGTGCTCGGAGGCCGGGCGTCGTCTTCCGGGTGTCGACGATCCGCGCCGAGGTGCCCGCGGCGGCCGCGACGTGCGCCGCGGTGGTCGTCGCGATGCCCGACATCCGCTGGACCAGGTTGAGGGCGACCCGCTCGGCCCGCAGCACGGCACGAGCCGACCCGGTCACGGTCGCGAGGACGTCACCCGCGACGAAGTACGTCCCGTCGGCGACGTGCACGACGGCGTGGATCGCCGGGTCGACGGCGTGCATCACGGCGACGAACACCGCCCCGCCGCTCAGCACGCCGGGCTCGCGTGCGCCGAGGGTCGCGGTCGCGGTCGCCTCGGCGGGGATCAGGGTCTCGCTGGTGACGTCGCCCCAGGGCGCGTCCTCCTCGAGCGCGGTCTCGATCACGCGACGGAGCGCGTGCGGCGGGATGGTGCCGGGGTCGGTGGTCATGCGGGTACCTCCTGCGGGACGGCTGCGGAGCCGTCGGCGCGTTCGTCCGTGTGCTCGTCGGGGTGTGCGTCGGTGGGGTCGGCGACCCAGGCGTACGAGGCCGGGGCAGTGGGGTCGGTGTCGGGGTGGTCGGTGCGGGCGTGCGCCCCGCGCGACTCGGTGCGGGCCTCGGCGGCGAGCGCGACGAGCCGGGCCAGGTCGAGCAGCGCACGGTCCTCGTGCTCGCGCACGCCGCCGCCGGTCGGCGCGGTCAGCGCGTCGAGGTCGCGGCGCGCGCTGGCCAGCCCGACGGCGTCACGGAGCAGCCCGACGCGGTCCGTCATGACGGACTGGACCACCTGCCGGACCGCACCCAGGTCGTCGAGGTGGGTCGCGCCTCCAGGCAGGGTCGGACGGGAGGAACGGATCGCGTCGGCCACTCGGGGCACGCTGGTGACGTGGAGACCGGCGTCCCCGCGCAGGCGGAGCAGGCCGGGTCGCGGTGCGGCGACCGCGTCCGCTGCGCGGACCGCGAAGACGAGTCCCTCGAGCAGGGAGTTCGAGGCGAGCCGGTTGGCGCCGTGGACGCCGGTGCAGGCGGCTTCACCGACGGCGAGGAGTCCGGGCAGGCTGGTGCGGCCCTCGGCGTCGGTGGCGATGCCGCCCATCGAGTAGTGCGCGGCCGGTGCGACCGGGACGCCCTCGCGGGTCCAGTCGAACCCGGCGGCGCGGGTGGCCCGGGTGAGTCCGGGGAACCGCGTGACCAGGAACCCGGCGTCGAGGCCGGTGGCGTCGAGGAGCACGGGTGCGCCGCCCTGGTCACGCACCGCGGCGGCGATCCCCCGGGCGACGACGTCACGCGGGGCGAGCTCGGCGTCCGGGTGCACGTCGGTCATGAAGCGGTGCCCGGCGGCATCACGGAGGACGGCGCCCTCACCGCGGACGGCTTCGGACACCAGGCCGCCACCGGGGACCGCCAGCCGCGTCGGGTGGAACTGGACGAACTCCAGGTCGGCGAGGACGGCACCGGCGCGCCAGGCGGCGGCGACCCCGTCGCCGGTGGCGACCAGGGGGTTCGTCGTCTCGCGGTACAGGTGTCCGGCTCCCCCGGACGCGATGACGACGGCGTCCGCGTCGAGCCGGCGGGGTTCCCCGAGCAGGTCGAGGACGTCGACGCCGACGACCACGCCGCCGCGGACGACGAGGTCGGTCAGGCTCGTGCGCTCGAGGATCGTGACGTGCCGTCGGTGCAGTGCCGCGATGAGGGTGCGTTCGATGGCGGCTCCGGTCGCGTCACCGTCGGCGTGCACGACGCGCCACCGGCCGTGCGCGGCTTCACGACCGCGTGCGAGGTCGTCGCCGTACCGGTCGAGGGTCGCCGGGTCCGACGACCGGTCGAAGGGCACCCCGAGGGCGAGCAGGTCGCGGACGCGGGCCGGGCCGTCGGTGCACAGGACCTCGACGGCCCGGGCATCGGCGCTGCCCGCCGCGGCGACGTGGGTGTCGGCCTGGTGCAGTGCCGCGGAGTCGTCGGCACCGAGCGCCACCGCGATGCCGCCCTGGGCGTACGCGGTGGCGCTGTCGGCGAGCGCCCCCTTCGTCACCAGGGTGACGTCGTGCAGGGCACTGGCGCGGATCGCTGCGGTCAGGCCGGCGATGCCGGACCCGACGATGACGACGTGCACGGTGGTCTCCCTCGTTCGGTCGGCTCCGCGTCTCAGCCGCGCGGCTTGGCCGCGAGCATGCGCTCGAGCGCGACCTTGGCGTCGGCCTGCACGTCGGCGGGGACGACGATCTCGTTGAGGACCTCGCCCCGGACGAGTGCTTCGAGCACCCAGGCGAGGTAGCCCGGGTGGATCCGGTACATCGTCGAGCAGGGGCAGACGACCGGGTCGAGGCAGAAGATCGTGTGCTGCGGGTACTCGGCGGCGAGCCGGTTCACCATGTTGATCTCGGTGCCGATCGCGAACGTCGTCGGCTCGGTGGCCGCGGCGACGGTCTTCCGGATCAGGTCGGTGCTGCCGGCGTGGTCGGCGGCGTCGACGACGGCCATCGGGCACTCCGGGTGCACGATGACCTGCACGCCCGGGTGCTCGCGGCGGGCCTGGTCGATCTGGTCGACGGTGAAGCGGCGGTGCACCGAGCAGAAGCCGTGCCAGAGGATGACCTTCGCCGCTTCGAGGTCGCTCGTCTCGTTGCCGCCGAGGGGCTTCCGGGGGTTCCACATCGGCATCAGGTCGGTGCTGATGGCCATCGCCTTCGCGGTGTTGCGGCCGAGGTGCTGGTCGGGGAAGAACAGGACGCGCTGCCCGCGCTCGAAGGCCCACTCGAGGACGGTCGCGGCGTTCGACGAGGTGCAGACGATGCCGCCGTTGCGACCGCAGAAGGCCTTGAGGTCGGCGGCGGAGTTCATGTAGGTGACCGGGATCACGGGGACGCGGCCGTCGGCGTCGGGCTCGGTGCCGTACACCGCGGTCAGTTCCGCCCACGCCGCCTCGACGCTGTCGATGTCGGCCATGTCGGCCATCGAGCAGCCGGCGGCCAGGTTCGGCAGGATCACGCGCTGGTCGTCGCGCGCCAGGATGTCGGCCGTCTCGGCCATGAAGTGCACGCCGCAGAACACGATCGCCTCGGCGTCGGGCTTCGTCAGGGCGGCGTTCGCGAGTTGGAACGAGTCGCCGAGGAAGTCCGCGTGCCGGACGACCTCGTCGCGCTGGTAGAAGTGCCCGAGGACGACGACCCGGTCGCCGAGGGTGGCCTTCGCCCGCTCGATGCGCTCGTGGAGCTCGTCGGTCGGGGTCGTCTTGTACTCGTCGGGCAGGACACCCTGGCGCGGGGCGCTCGTCGGGATGACGTCGGACATCGACGACCCCGGGCCGTACCCGGGGCGGGAGTCGAAGTCCCACGTCGGCATCGCGAGGTCGGGCGTGCAGGTGCTGCCGCCGGCCTTGCCGTTGGAGATGAGTTCGATCGTCGTGGCGATGGACACGGGGCTTCCTATCGGTTCCGCTGCTGGTGCTGATCGGCCCCGGTCTGCAGCGGGCCGTTGTCCGCGTAGGCCAGGTCGGGGTTCGAGCGGTACAGCCGGGCCGGACGGTGCCGGCCCCCGCTCGTGGTCTCGTCGGTCGGCAGGACCGCGTCGGTCTTCTCGACCTGCCGACGGAAGTTCGCGGGGTCGAGTGCTCGGCCGAGCACCGCCTCGTACACGCCGCGGAGTTCGGCGAGGGTGAAGCGGTCACCGAGGAACGCCTGCGCGATCCGGGAGTACGACATCTTGTTGCGCAGCCGCCACAGGGCGTACTCGACGATGCGGTCGTGGTCGAAGGCGAGCGGCGGGTGCTCGTCGGCCAGGAACCACCGGACGTTCCAGTCGTCGGGCACGACGTTCGCCTCGTCCGGGTGCACGAGTGCCCAGTACACGATCGACACCACGCGGCTCGGGGAGCGTCCGACGTCACCGAAGGCGTAGAGCTGCTCGAGGTACCGCGGCTGGACGTTCGTCGTCTCGCGCAGTCGGGCGGCCGCGGAGTCCTCGAGGCCCTCGTCGTCGCCGACCCAGCCGCCGGGGAGCGCCCAGGAACCCTCGAACGGTTCGGCGACGCGACGGACGAGCGGCATCCACAGCGCCGGCGCCCCGGTGTCGGGGTGCGGGCGCAGTGCGACGATCACGGTGGAGACCGCGACGCGGATGCCTGCTTCGTCCATGGTGGAGATAGTGTCAACCTGACTCGAAGTGTTCGGGTTGGGATGACACTATCACTGCCGACGCGGCGCGCTCGTCACGAGCCGGAAACAGATCGTCACGGGGCCGAAAACTCCCGGAGGGCCGTCGCGGTTAGCGTGGAGGACATGACGACGGTGACGAGGGTGCATGCCGTGGTGTCGGGGACGGTCCAGGGGGTCGGCTTCCGGTACTGGACCGCTCGGAAGGCGGACGGGCTCGACCTCGTCGGCTACGCGAGGAACCTCTGGGACGGCACGGTGGAGGTCGAGGCCGAGGGACCCTCGGTCGCCGTCGACTCGTTGGTCGAGTGCCTGCGCACCGGGCCACCGTCGGCGACCGTGACCGACGTCAGCCTGCGGTCGGTGGTGCCGCACGGCGACGCCGACGGGTTCGCGATCCTGCACTGAGACGACGTGCGTGGGAGCTGCGCCGACGAGCGGCCGGCTCGGCACCGATCGTTCACCTGCGGATGTCGGAGCGAAGCGGAATAATCGCATCCACTCAGGGAGTTGGCCTGTCTGCGCGTCCTGCGCCACACCCGTTCCACCCGTCGTGACCCACCAGGAGCACCCGCATGACCCAGGCCGTCGATTCCGCCCCCCGCACGGGAAGCGTCTCGCAGCCGTCCGCTGCCGAGACCCGACTCGTGATCGGGCTGCTGCTCGTCTCCGCGTTCGTCGTCATCCTCAACGAGACCATCATGGGCGTGGCCCTGCCCCGGCTCATGGACGACCTGGACATCAGCGCCGCGACCGGCCAGTGGCTGACCACCGGCTTCCTGCTCACCATGGCGGTCGTCATCCCGATCACCGGGTTCCTGCTGCAGCGCTTCAACACCCGACCGGTGTTCGTCTGGGCGATGGGCCTGTTCTCGGTCGGCACGCTGATCGCCCTGCTCGCGCCGGGCTTCACCGTCCTGCTCGTCGGCCGCATCGTGCAGGCCAGCGGCACCGCGATCATGATGCCGCTGCTGATGACGACGGTCCTGACCCTCGTCGACCCCGCACACCGTGGCCGCATCATGGGCAACATCTCGATCGTCATCTCGGTCGCTCCGGCCATCGGCCCGACGATCTCCGGCCTGATCCTCAACGCGTTCTCGTGGCGCTGGCTGTTCGGCTTCGTGCTGCCCATCGCGATCGCGGCGCTCATCCTCGGCATGGTCAAGGTGCAGAACGTCTCGACGCCGCGCAAGGCACCGATCGACGTCGTCTCGGTCGTGCTCTCCGCCTTCGCGTTCGGCGGCATCGTCTACGGCCTGTCCAGCATCGGCGAAGCCGGCACGACCGGTCCGCTCGTCCCGGTGACCGCCCTGGTCGTCGGTGCCGTCGCCCTCGCGGTGTTCATCGTCCGGCAGACGCGCCTGCAGCGCACCGACAGCGCCCTGCTCGACCTGCGCACCTTCCGCACCCGTGGCTTCACGGTGCCGATCGTCGCGATGGGCCTGAGCTTCATGGCGATGTTCGGCACGCTCATCCTGCTGCCGATCTACCTGGAGCGCGTGCTCGGCCTCGAGGTCCTGCAGGTCGGCCTGCTGCTGCTCCCCGGTGGGCTGCTGATGGGCCTGCTCTCCCCCATCGTCGGGCGCATCTACGACCGCCGCGGCCCGCGCGTGCTGCTCATCCCCGGATCGATCATCGTCAGCGCCGTGCTCTGGGCGCTCTCCACCGTGGGTGTCGACACCAGCGTGTGGTTCGTCCTCGGTGCCCACGTGGTGCTGAGCATCGGCCTGGCCCTGACCTTCACGCCGCTGTTCACCGCGGCGCTCGGTGGGCTGCCCCCGAAGCTGTACTCGCACGGCAGCGCGGTGCTCGGCACGGCGCAGCAGCTCGCCGGAGCGGCGGGCACGGCCCTGTTCGTCACGCTGCTGACGATCGGTGCGGCCACCGCCGTCGAGGGCTCCGGTGCCCGCGGGGTCCAGGTGGCCACCGCGTCGGGCGTCGGCACCGCCTTCATGGTCGGCGCGATCATCTCGCTGTTCGGCATCCTCGCGTCGGTGTTCGTCCGCCGGCCCGAGGTGCCCGAGGGCGCGCCGACGCCCCCGCCCGTGCACTGACCGACGAGCCTCTCGCACTGACCGACGAGCCGGGCCGACGCCGAACCCGTGACGGGACCGGCGCCGGCCCGCGCCCGTCTCCGGACCGCGTGGCAGGGTGGGCGCCATGCGGTCGACGACGAGCGAGCTCAACTGGTCCGGCACGGTCACGTACACGGCCGAACGGGTCGTCCGCCCGTCGTCGATCGACGAGGCCGCCCAGATCGTGGCCGACGCCGATCGGGTGCACGGTCTCGGCACCCGGCACTCGTTCAACGACGTCGCCGACACCGCAGGCACCCTGCTCGACCTGACCGGCGTCCCCACCGACCTGGTCGTCGACGCCGAGCACCGCACCGTGACGCTCGGGGCCGGCACCCGGTACGGCGACGTCGCGGCCGACATCGACCGTGCCGGGTTCGCCCTGCACAACACGGGGTCCCTGCCGCACATCTCCGTCGGGGGTGCGGTCGCGACCGGCACCCACGGTTCCGGCACGGCACTGGGCTCGCTCGCCACCGCGGTGCGCGCGTTCGAGGTGCTCGGTCCGGACGGCTCCGCCCGGACGATCGACCGGACGGACCCCGCGTTCGACGGTGCCGTGCTGCACCTCGGACTGCTCGGCATCGTGACCCGGGTGACCCTCGACGTCGAACCGTCCTACCGGATGCGTCAGGATGTCTACGGCGCGATCCCCTGGGACACCTTCACGGCGAACGTCGCTGACGTGCACGCCGCCGCGTACTCGGTGTGCGCCTACACCGTGTTCGGCGATGCGATCACCGAGGTCCTGGTGAAGTCGCGCGTCCCCGAGGGCGCCGAGGACGTGCCGGTCCCGGAGACCCTGGCCGGCGCACACCGCCTGCCCGGCACACCCGGCGACGACCACCGGACCGCGCGCGACGGCTCGGTCGGCCCGTGGTGGGACCGCCTGCCGCACTTCCCGATCGGGTCCGTCCCGAGCCACGGGTCCGAGGTGCAGAGCGAGCACTTCGTCCCGCTCCGGCACGCGGCGGCAGCCCTCGACGCGCTCCGCGGGCTCGCCGACCGGATCCAGCCGCACCTGCACGTCTGCGAACTCCGGACGATGGCGGCGGACGACCTCTGGCTCAGCCCGACCCAGGGCGAGGACGTCCTCTGCATCGCGTTCACCTGGAAGAAGCACCCGACCGAGGTCGCCGCGCTCCTGCCCGACCTGGAGTCCCGGCTCGCGGCCTTCGACGGCCGACCACACTGGGGCAAGATGAGCTCGCTCGACCACGCGGCGATCGCCGGGCTGTACCCGCGGCTGGCGGACTTCCGCGACCTCGTCGCCCGGGCCGACCCGGAGCGGACGTTCGCATCCGCGTTCGGCGAGCGCGTGCTCGGGACCTGACCCGGGCCTCCCGGCCGCGCCCCGCGCCCCGCGCCCGCGCCCACGTGTCGGAACCAGGTTCCGGACACGGAACCGCGGGACGGCGCGGTGCTGTGTCCGGAACCTGGTTCCCGGTGCGGGAACGCGCCCGACGCGACCCCCTCCAGCGGTCAGAGCGTCGTGAACGCGAGCGGCGTGATCGTCCGCGTCTCGCCGTCCCAGTGCCGCACGCCGCCGACGTCGAGCGTCTCGGGCAGCGGCACGGCACGCAGCGCAGCAACGGCGCGCGGCAGGTCCTCGTCACGAACCCGACGGGCCAGCGTGACGTGCGGCGACCAGTGCCCGGGCACCGACGTCTCGACGCCGCCGGGCGCGACCGCGTGCACCTCGCCGTGGAAGGTCGTGAGCGCCGCGTCGAGGACCACCGCGCGCACGAGCACCGACCGACCGGCACCCGCGGGGAAGAGCAGCAGCCCGCCGAGCCGGATCGCGGTCGGGACCGACGTGCGGAACCCGGCCGGCACGGGCAGCGTGTCCCCGGCGGCCAGGGTGACGTGCGGGGCGTTCGACGGCGACGGGTGCCGACCGAGGCTCGGCAGGTCGGCGTCGATCAGGGCCTGCCAGGCGGACCGCACGGCGGCGTCCGACTCCGGGCCGAGGACGAGTTCGATGCTGCGCACGATCCGAGTCAACCAAGTCGTGTCGGGACGCGTGCTCCCACGCAGGCGGCACGGGTCGAGTGCTGCGTAACACGACGGAACGGAACTCGCACCGGGGGTGGACCGCACGTCACACTCGTCTCCACGCCGCGGACCACCGCGGCTCCCCCACACGCACGGCCCACGAGGAGCACCAGCATGTCCGCAGCCCCCGCACTGCCCGAGAAGCCGAAGGGCAAGCGCCCGATCGGCTGGATCGTCGCCGCCGCGATCGTCGTCGTGGCGATCGTCGTCGCCGTCGTCGTCGGCGCCCTCCGCTCCGGGAGCAACGACGCCGGTGCCGCCGGTGACGCCGCCCCGAAGACCGTCACGATCGGTGTCGCGGACAAGTCGCTCGGCTACTGGAGCACGTACACGAAGCTCGCGAAGGACAAGCTCAACGTCACCGTCAAGCTGACGAACTTCTCGGACTACTCGCTGCCGAACCCCGCCCTCAAGGACGGCCAGCTGGACATCAACCAGTTCCAGCACATCCAGTACCTGGCGGACTACAACGTCACCTCGAGCGACGACCTGCAGCCGATCGGCTCGACCGCCGTGTACCCGCTGCCGCTCTACGCGACGAAGTACGACAAGCCGTCCGAGCTGCCCGCGAACGCGAAGGTCGCGATCCCGAACGACTCGATCAACCAGGCCCGTGCGCTCCTGATCCTGCAGGCTGCCGACCTGATCACGCTGAAGGACGGCGGCTCGGCGTTCTCCACCGCCGACGACATCGAGACGAAGAAGGTCGACGTCCAGCCCCTCGACGCCTCGCAGACCGCGAACGCGCTGCAGCAGGGCTCCGTCGCCGCCGCCGTCGTGAACAACAACTTCGCCACCGCCGCCGGTCTGCCGATCTCGGACGCGATCTACCAGGACGACCCCTCGAGCGCGAGCGCCGCCCCGTACGTGAACGTCTTCGCCGTCCGCGACGAGGACAAGGGCAACAAGACCTACCTCGACCTGGCCGAGCTGTTCCAGGACGAGGCCGTGCAGAAGGCCTTCGCGAAGGACCTGCCCGAGGCCGTCGCCCGCGACGAGAGCGCCTCGAAGCTGCAGGACGAGCTCGCCCAGGTCGAGCAGGACGCGAAGGAGGCTAAGCAGTAGTGCCGGTCCTCGTCGAACTCCGCGGCGTCTCGAAGCACTACCGCCGCGCCGACACCGGCGAGACCGTGGTGGCCGTCGAGGACGTCTCCCTGGACGTGCACCAGGGAGAGGTCCTCGGCGTCATCGGGTACTCCGGTGCCGGCAAGTCCACCCTGGTCCGCCTGGTCAACGCGCTGGAGCTGCCGAGCTCCGGCACGGTGACCGTCGCGGGCCGCGAACTGACGGCGATCCCCGAGCGGGACCGCCGTCTGGCGCGTCGCAACATCGGGATGATCTTCCAGCAGTTCAACCTGTTCCGGTCCCGCACGATCGCCGGCAACGTCGCGTACCCGCTCAAGGTCGCCGGTGTGCCGAAGGCCGAGCGGAACCGTCGCGTCGCCGAGCTGCTCGACTTCGTGGGCCTGCTCGAACGCGCCCACGCCTACCCGGAGCAGCTGTCCGGCGGCCAGAAGCAGCGCGTCGGCATCGCCCGCGCCCTCGCCGCGTCGCCCGACCTGCTGCTCGCCGACGAGGCGACCAGTGCCCTCGACCCGGAGACCACCTCCGAGGTGCTCGCGCTGCTCCGCCGGGTCAACCGGGAGCTCGGCGTCACCATCATCGTCATCACGCACGAGATGGACGCCGTCCGGCAGATCGCCGACCGGGTCGCCGTGATGGAGCAGGGGCGGGTCGTCGAGGTCGGGGACGTCTACGACGTGTTCTCGACCCCGAAGACCGGCGCCGCGCAGCGCTTCGTCCGCACCGCGCTGCACGACCGGCCCTCCCCCGAGACGCTCCGGCGCCTGCGGGACCGGCACCCGGGTCGGCTCGTCACGGTGCAGATCACCGACGAGGCCGGGCTGCAGAACCGCATCGACGCCGCGTTCCGCGCCGCCGGGGTCACCGCCGAGCTCGTCTACGGCGGGGTCGGCGAGATCCGGGAGCGTCGGATCGGGTCGCTCACCTACGAACTGAGCGCGCCCGGCGCCGAGCCCGACGCCATCGATCGCGCGATCGCCGCACTCCGCGCCGACGGCGTCACGACCGACGAGGAGGCCGCCGCGTGAACAACAACTCGTTCCAGAGCGTGATCGACACGTTCGACGTCTTCCTCGCCGCCATCCGCGACACCATCGTGATGTCGCTGATCTCGCTGGTGATCGCCGGGGTCATCGGCCTCGCGCTCGGCCTGCTGCTGTACGCGACCCGGCCGGGCAACGTCCTCGGCAACCGCACCGCGTACACGGTGCTCAACGTGTTCGTGAACCTGATCCGCCCGATCCCGTTCGTGATCTTCCTCGCCGCGATCGCGCCGCTGTCGCGGGTCGTCGTGCAGACCACGATCGGTGTCCCCGCGGTGACCTTCGCGATCTCGTTGGCCGCGGCCTTCGCGGTGTCCCGGATCGTCGAGCAGAACCTGCTGTCGGTCGACCCGGGCGTCGTCGAGGCTGCTCGGGCCTCGGGTGCGCACCCGGTCTCGATCCTGCTGACCGTGCTCATCCCCGAGGGTCTCGGCCCCCTGATCCTCGGCTACACGTTCATCTACATCGGCATCGTCGACATGACGGCGCAGGGCGCATTGATCGGTGGCGGCGGGCTCGGTGAGTACGCCATCACCTACGGCTCGCAGCGCTACGACTGGTGGGTGGTCTACGTCTCGGTGGCGGCGATCGTCGTCATCGTGCAGCTCGGTCAGTTCATCGGAAACCGCTTGGCGCGGGCGACGCTGCGTCGCTGACGCAGGCGGGTTCCGAGGGCAACCGCCTGGAGGCCCGGTGCCGGTCCACGAGACCGGCACCGGGCCTCCGGTGCGTCGCCGCCCCGACGGACGCGCCGAGCGTCGTCCGCCGAGCGGTCACGACTCCCCGCTCATCTCCGCCGAGGTCGCCCGAACCGTCGCTGCGCGCCCCCGCAACCGACAGTTCGTGACCACTCGACGCCGCGCGCGCGGCACGTCGAGCGGCCTCGGCGCGGGCTGCCGAGCGGTCGGAACTCCCCGCTCACCTTCGCCGGGGTCGCACGAAGTGTCGGCTGGCGCCCCCGCAACCGACAGTTCGTGACCACTCGGCGATGCGCACGCGGCATGTCGTGCGACCTGGGCGGCCGACACGAGCGGCCGCCGACGCGGGTCAGGCGGCGGGAGCCTCGACGGTGGTGACGGCGCCGGTCTCGCCGGGGTGCTCGTAGTGGGCACGCACCAGGATCGGGCGGTGGTCGGAGATGCCGGCCGGCAGGGTCTCGACGCCCGCGATGTGCAGGCCGACACTCGTCGCGAAGTCGAAGTGGCCCGTGAACTTGCGGTAGCGCAGGTAGGTCGGCTGGTCGGACAGCGACAGCGCGAACCCACCCTGCTCGATCTTGCGGCGCAGGTTCGTCTGGAACCACGGGTAGTTGAAGTCGCCGACCATGACCGCGGGGACGTCCTTCGCCAGCTCGCGCAGGAACTGGTGCGCGGCCTCGATCTGCTTGCGGCGCAGGGAGTTCGTCGCGGTCAGGGGCGAGGCGTGGAACGACGCGACGACGACCTCGGCGTCGGCCTCGGTGTCACGGAGGTGCATCGCGATGAGCCGTTCGTGCGCGGGTGCGAGGACCCGGTCGTGCAGCGACTTCTGCAGCGAGTGGATGCTGAAGTCCTGCACCTCGAAGCGGTCGTCGCGCTTGTAGATCGCGAGCCCGAGCCGGTTGGTGCGGGTCGATGCGGCGAGCGAGAGGCCGCCGATCGACGGAGCGAGGTCGTTGCTGTCGCACTCCTGCACGCACAGGACGTCGGCGTCGGACGCCTCGGCCAGTGCGGCGAGCTCGCTGTTCGCGGTGTGCTCGCGGAGGTTGTAACTGACGACACGGAGCTGCGTGGGCTGCACGGTCTGCTCTGATGCGATCGTGCTCTGCTGCTCTGGCGCGGCCATGCTGCCTTCCTGTCCGGGTGTTCCGGTCACCCTGCCGCGGTCACCGTACTCGGGTACCGCGGACGGTTGCTGAGACTGTAACGCCTGCCGGGTTTCCACCGTGTGACCGTGACGGAAACGGACAGCGGCGGGATCAGGCGCGGACACGGCGGACCGGGCGGACGGTGTCGCCCGCTGTGCGACTCATCAGGATGCCCTCGACGCAGGCGACCACGAGCAGGGCGGCGATGACCCAGAACGCGGCCGTGTACGGACCGTCACCACCCAGGCCGGAGGCCGCGCGGATGACCACGGCGGCGACGGCCACACCGAAGCCCGCTGCGGTCTGCTGCAGGGTCGACGACAGCGTGTTGGCGGGGGTCATGTCGGCCTGCTCGACGTCGGCGAAGGCGATGGTGTTGTACGCCGTGAAGCCCACGGAGCGGGCAGCACCGCTGACGACGAGCAGCACGGCGAGCAGCCAGAACGGGGTGTCCTCGGACATGAACGCCATCGCGACCACGGTCAGCGCGGCGACGGCCGACGACACGATGATCACCGGGCGGTAGCCCCACCAGCGCAGGAACGGGGTCGTCATCGGCTTGATGCCGAGGTTCCCGACGAACACCCAGAGCACGGCGGACCCGGCGAGCACGGCGCTCCAGCCCCAGGCGTCCTGGAACAGCAGCGGGAGCACGAACGGCACCGCGGACACCGCCAGGCGGAACAGGCTGCCGCCGGCGTGCGACACCCGGAAGGTCTCGAGCCGGAACGCGTCGAGCCCCATGATCGGGTGCGGAGCCCGGCGGAAGTGCCGGATCGCGAGCCAGCAGCAGACCGCGCCGAGGACCCCGGAGACGACGACCGCGGTGACCGGCACGACGTCGAGCGCGAGCAAGGACGCCATGACCACGAGCGAGCCGAGCCCGAAGCAGGCGAGCAGCGACCCGAACCAGTCGAACGGCACCCGCTGCGCAGCACGCTCCTGCGGCACGAGGACCAGGGCGGCGACGAAGGCGATGACGCCGAGCGGGATGTTGATGAGGAAGATCCAGTGCCACGACAGCGTCTCGACGAGCACGCCGCCGATGAACGGCGCGATGATCGGTGCGGCGAGGGCCGGCCAGGTCAGGATGGCGATGGCGGTGACGAGTTGTTCGCGCCCCGCGCTCCGGAGCACGACGAGCCGGCCGACGGGCACCATGAGCGCTCCGCCGAGGCCCTGCAGGATGCGCCACAGCGTCAGCTCGACCAGCCCCGTGGACAGCGCGCACAGGGCGGACGCGATCGTGAACAGCGCGATGGCCCCGGCGAAGACGGTCCGCGAACCGATCCGGTCGGTGAGCCAGCCGGACACCGGGATGAACACCGCGAGGGTCACGAGGTACGCGGTGATCGCGACACCCACCGCGGCGGAGTCGACCCCGAGGTCACGCCCCATCGCCGGGGCGGCGGTCGCCAGGATCGTGCCGTCCAGGAGCTCCATGAAGAAGGTCCCGGCCACCAGCACGGCGACCGCCGTGCTGCCGGTCCGTCGTCTGGGTGTCGTCGCCGTCGTCGTCATCGCCCACCGAGACTATGCCCGCGGACGTCCGCCCCGTCACGGACGGGCCGACCACCGGACGCGACACCGGGCGCGGCACCGCCCACCGGCGCGGCACCGGCCAGGGGACGGACGCGAGGCAGCGCGCACGACACGGGACGGGCCTCCAGGCGCAGTTCCGTGCGATCCTCACGCTCGGGCCGACTAACCTGTCCGGGTGCCGACCCGACCACACGAACGCCGAGGAACTCGCGCGTGAGCCGCACCGACAGTGCCGGCGTGGTCGCCGCGGGCACGGCCAGCGGTCGACGACGTGTCCTGGACACCGTTGCCTCGCTGCCGGCGTGGGCGGCGGTCCTGCTCGTCTGGACGGGCGGCCGGGTCCTGTCGACCCTGTGGCTCGCGCTCGCCTACCCGCTCATCGGTCGCGCGCTGCCGGGCAACGCGATCTGGGGCAACGAGCACGGGTTCGGTGCCTTCCTGGTGGCCTGGGACGGGCAGTACTACGAGCAGATCTCGCTGCACGGGTACCCCGACGCGCTGCCGCTCGACGCCGCCGGCAACGTCGCGCAGAACGCCTGGGCCTTCCTGCCGGCGTTCCCCTTCACGATCCGGGCGCTGACCGCCTCGACCGGGGTGCCGTTCGAACTCGGCGCCCCGCTCGTCGCGATCGTCGCCGGGCTGCTCGCCACCTACCTGTTGCACCGTCTGGTGCGGGATCGCGCCGGGCACGCCGCGGCGATGTGGGCGGTCTTCTTCTTCAGCTGCGGTCCGCTGTCGTTCCTGCTGCAGGTCGGGTACGCGGAGAGCATGTTCCTCGCGCTGTCCTTCGGGGCGCTGCTCGCCCTGGAGCGTCGGCGCTACGGGCTCCTGACGGCACTCGGCGTCGCCGCGGCCTTCACCCGCCCCGGTGCCCTGGCGATCCCGCTCGTGCTCGGCGTCGTCGCACTCGTGCGGTGGGTCCGTGCACGGCGCGAGACCGGCCGGGTGTTCGAGGGCTTCCCGCTCCGCGAGCAGGTCCGGGTCGTCGCCGCGGGCCTGACCATGGTCCTCGCCGGGCTCGCCTGGCCGGTGATCGCCTCGCACGCCACCGGGACGCCGAACGCCTACCTGGAGACCGAGATGTCCTGGTGGGTGAACTTCATCGGCCGGGTGGACTTCGTGCCGCTGACGCCGTGGTTCCTCATCGCGGGTCGCTGGCTCGGCGTGGGCGGGATCCTGATCGTGGTGTTCCTGCTCGTCACGTACCCGATCTGGCTGCTCCGCCGCTCGACGCTGCGACTCGGGCCCACGACGGTGCTGTACTCGGCCGCGTACGCGCTGTACATCTTCGCGGTGTCGCTGCCGATGGCCTCGACCCCGCGGCTGCTCATGCCGCTCGCGCCGCTGTTCGGGTCACCCGAGCTGGTCGCGAAGCCCTGGATGCGGTGGACCTTCGTGACGGCCGCACTGGCCGGGCAGCCGGTGCTGGTCGCGGTGCTGTGGCTGCTCGGCCCTCCGTGAGCGGCTGACGCGCAGCTCTCGGAGGCACGCGTCCCGACATGACGCGACGCCGCCGTCCGGACAGGACGACGGCGTCGCGTCGTGTCAGGGCGCGTCAGGCGTCGCGCCTCAGAGCTCGATCGTGCCGTGGTCGCCGGTGTCCGGCTGGCTCTGCTTGCCGAGCGCCGCCTTGAACATCTGCACCAGGCTGCCGACCGGGCCAGTGTCCTGGGTCCAGTACTCGACCGAGACCCCCTCGACCGTCAGCAGCCGGATCGACGGGTCCTGGCGGCCCTCCGGGAACCAGGCCTCGGCGAACGGGGACCACAGCTCATCGACGACCGAGTCGTCCTGGGTCACGGTCGCGGTCCCGGCGATGGACAGGTACCCGCCCTGCGACTCGATCGAGACGTTGACGTGCGGGTTCCGCGCGATGTCCTCGACCTTCTCGCTGCCGTCCTGCACCAGGAACCGCAGGATCCCGTGGAACGTCTTGTCCTGCACCGCGAGGGGCCTGGCGTGCAGGTTCCCGTCCTCGCTCACCGTGGTGAGCAGTGCCGTGTGGGCGCCGTGGACGATGTCCGAGATGGCGGCGCGCTGGTCCGTCTGTGTGTCGGTCATGGTGCTCCTTTGCGTCATGCGCCCCGCTTCCGCCGACGTGCGACCGTCGGTGCACGGGGCCGTACCGTTCCGACCAGTGTGCCCCTCCGGCGCTGGACGCGTCAGCCCGGCGCGTCGACGTGGTCCGGTCGCGGTCGGCCTGGAGGCCCGGCGCACCTCCGCCTCGCCGCCCCCGCCCGGCGCGCGCGCCGTCCACGACGTCGGGATCGTGAGCACACGATGTCGCGTCCGCACCGGCGAACCGACCGTTCCTGCTCACGAAGTGCGGCGGGGGTCGGGCGCAGGGTGGGCGCGGGTCAGGCGGGTTCGCGGATCGTGGTCTCGACGTCGACGACCTGCGGGATCTTCGGCATCGAGGCGAAGCCGAACGCCACGGGCGGGTCGAGCGGCGCCAGATCCCCGAGGGACTCCCCCGCCCAGGTCCCCCGCACGCCGGTGACGTCGTGCGCCCCGGTGACGCCGTAGTACTCGCGCCGGCCGTTGCCCGCCGAGCCCGCGGTCCCGGACCCGGGCGCGAGCAGGCGTGCCACCGGGTCGATCGCGGCGAGCCAGCGCGGATCGCGGGCGATCGGCTTCGGGACGATGCGCAGGATCCGGCCGAGCGGCGAGATGCCGCCGACGTCGATCGAGGCCTGCAGTGCCCCGGCGGACAGCTCGAGCCCGCTGGCGGTGCGGCGAGCGCGGACGTCGACGACCGAGACCGTGTCGAAGCGGTAGGTGCCGGAGACGTACGCGGCGACGATCTCGTCGGGTGCGAGCAGCACGCTGGTGCCGTCGGGGAGCTCGAGGAACACGTCCGTGAACGGCCCGAACGGCGACCGGTCCCACATCCCGACGACGATCCGGACGCCCGAGGTGGTGCCGACGCCCATGATCCGGCCGCGGAACCGGCGTTCGACGACGGAGTCGGAGGCGTGACCAGCAGCGGGACCGGAGGCGTGGTCGGGGCGTGACGACATGCCCTGGACCGTACCCGTGGCCCCCGTGAGCCGATCTCGGGGGCCGCCCCGGGCCTCCCGGCCGTTGCCTGCGCGGCCGTGTCAGACGGAACCTGAACGCAAGACACCGGTGTCCACGCTCCGAACACCCGTGAAGGGTGGTGCGGAGTGCGAACACCGGTGTTTTGCGGACCGGACCCGACCGGACCCCGGACGGGCCAGCGAACGTCAGGCGACGGGGACGGGCTGCGCCAGCAGCTCGCGTACGCGGGGCGCGACCTCGGTGCCGTAGAGCTCGATCGAGCGCATCATGTCGGCGTGCGGCAGGCGACCCGTCGCGTACCGCATGTCGAAGCGCGAGGCCCCGAGGATCCGCATGTTGCGCGCGACCTTGCGGGCGACGGTCTCCGGGGAGCCGACGTAGAGCGAACCACCGGCCGACAGGCTCGCGCGGTACCCGGCGACGTCGAGGGGCGGCCAGCCGCGCTCCCGGCCGAGCTGGTCGGTGACGGCCTTGTGGTACGGCCAGTAGCGCTCGGCGGCCTCTTCGTCGGTGGCTGCCACGAAGCCCGGCGAGTGCATCGCGATGGGCTGCTGCGGCAGGTCGAGCTGCGCGAGGGCCTGGCGGTACAGGCGCGAGAACGGGGCGAACTGGGCGGGCTGCCCGCCGATGATGGCGAGGAACAGCGGCAGGCCGTACGACGCGGCACGGATGACCGACTGCGGGGAGCCGCCGACGCCGATCCACGTCGGGATGGCGCCGTGCTCGAGCTTCGGGAAGACGTCCTGGTCGACCAGGCCCGCGCGCTTCGTGCCGGACCAGGTGACGGCGTCGCCGCCGCGCAGGGCTGCCCAGAGCTGGAGCTTCTCCTCGAACAGGACCTCGTAGTCGCTCAGCTCGTAGCCGAACAGCGGGAACGACTCGGTGAAGGAGCCACGGCCCAGGATGACCTCGGCGCGGCCGTTCGACAGGGCGTCGACGGTGGCGAAGCGCTCGTACACGCGGACGGGGTCGTCGGAGGACAGCACCGTGACCGCGGAGCCCATCCGGATGCGCTCGGTGCTGGCGGCGATCGCGGCGAGGACGACCTCGGGGGCGCTCACGACGAAGTCGGCTCGGTGGTGCTCCCCGACGCCGATGAAGTCGACGCCGACCTGGTCGGCGAGGACGGCCTGGTCGACGACGTCGCGGATGCTCTGCGCGTCGGACTGCAGGCTGCCGTCGGCACGCTCGGTGACGTCACCGAAGGTGTCGAGGCCGAGCTGCAGCGGTCCGATCCGGTCGGGTGCGGGCGGCGGGACGTCCGAGGGACGGTCGGTGCCGAATGCGTTGCTCATGGTGTCCTCCTGGTCGCACTTCCATGCGTTTGCATCAACATAGCACGGCGGCGGCGTGCGCGCACGGGGTCGGCGACCGGGTCGGCACGGGCCCGGGCCGGGCCCGGACCGGGGTCGGCCAGCCCGGACGAGTACGGTCACCCGCATGCCGAACCTCCCCGACCAGACCGGACGCCGCATCGTCGTCACCGGGTCCAACAGCGGCACCGGACAGGAGGCCGCCCTGCGCCTCGCCGGAGCCGGCGCCAGTGTCGTGCTCGCCGTCCGCAGCACCGAGAAGGGCGAGACCGCCGCCGCCGGCATCCGCGCCGCCCACCCCGCAGCCGACGTGGAGGTCCGCGAACTCGACCTCGCCGACCTGGCGAGCGTCCGCCGCTTCGCCAGCGGCATCGTCGACGAGGAACGTCCGATCGACGTCCTGGTCAACAACGCCGGTGTGATGGCCCCGCCGGAGCGCTTCGAGACCGTCGACGGGTTCGAGCTGCAGTTCGGCACGAACTTCCTCGGCCCGTTCGCCCTGACGAACCTGCTGCTGCCGTCGCTGCTGCGCGCCGGGGCAGCTCGGACCGGTGCACCCCTCGCCGAGGCACCCCGGGTCGTCACGATGTCGAGCCTCGCCGCGATCCCCGGCCGGATCCGCTTCGCCGACCTGCAGTGGGAGCGCGGCTACAACGGCTGGCGCGCCTACGCGCAGTCGAAGCTCGCCGACCTGCTGCTCGCACTGCACCTGCACCGCCTGACCGTCGAGGCCGACGTGCCACTGGTCAGCACCGCCGCCCACCCCGGCTACACCCGGACGAACCTGCAGGCAGCAGGGCGCTCGCTCGGTCGGTCGAAGCCGGTGCGGTCGAGCAACCGCGCCCTGCCGTTCACCCAGGCCGTCGAGCAGGGCACCGAGCCGCTGCTGTACGCGGCGGTCGGGCCGAACGCCGTGGGCGGCGCGTACTACGGCCCCTCGGGTCCGTTCGGCATGACCGGTCCGACCACCACCGTGTCGATCCCCGGGTCCGCGCGGAGCGCCGACCTCGCCCGCTCGCTCTGGGCCGTCGCCGAGGACCTCACCGGGACGCGCCCGCCGCTCTAGCCGAGACGCCTCGCACGGTGCGAGGGGCGCCACGGCCCGTGCGAGGTTCCGGGCGTGGTGCGAGGGGGCGCGGGGCGCACCGAGGACGCAACCTCGCACCACTCGGACGTCGTGCGCGTTGGGGCGCGGGCGCGGGGCGCGGCCGGGAGGCCCGGGGCGGGTCCGTCGCGTCGCCAGCGTCAGGCGCGGTGCAGCTCCACCGACCCGTCCAGCTTCCCGGGTTCGGTCAGGCGGGCGTGCTGCAGGACGGTGCGGCCCGGCGCGATCGCCGCGGCGACGATCGACAGGGTCGTCATGTGCCCCTCGGCCTCGTGCACGTCGCGGAGGATCGCGTCGGGGTGGTCGCTCGGCAACGCTGCGGACTCCGCCAGCACGCCGAACCAGCCACCCCAGCCGTCCCCGGCGTCGCCACCGGAGTCCACGGTGTGGAGTTCGTCGAACGGGCCGAGCACCGGTGGGCCGGCCGGGGCGTCGACGGCGCGGAAGGCCCCGAGCCACCGACCGATGCGCGGCGCCGCGGGGTCGTCGGCCGCACCGTGCGTGACCATGTGGACGCCGGGGCCGAGGTCGGTGGTGCGGACCTGTTCACCGTCCCAGGTCAGCACCGAGGCACCCTCGGCCGTGGCGCGCACCAGGTTGAAGGCCCGGGTGGTCGGCAGTGTGCCGTCGTGTCCGGGCAGCAGGTCGTCGGCGACGGCGTCCACCGGCACCACGCCGCGGGTCGTCCACGTGCCGTCGACGCTGGTCACGGGTTCGGCGCGGTTGAGCACCACGGCCAGGCCGGCGCGGTCGGACGCGGCGAGCCACGCACCACCGGCGGAGCGGTCACGGACACCTCGGAGGTCCGGGTCCCGGTCCGGCCACCAGGCAGCGGGCGGGTCCCACGGGCGCTCGGGCGACTCGTCCCGCAGGGCGAGCACGGTGACGGGCCACGCGGACCCGGGGTCGACGCGGACGACGACGGTGCACATGCCGTCGATCCTCGCACGTGGCCCCGGTAGCGTGAGCCAGGTGAACGCAGCAGCAGAGCGCGCCCTGACCGTCATCGTGGGGATCACCGGGGGCATCGCCGCCTACAAGGCCGTCGGGGTCGTCCGCGACCTCGTCAAGCGCGGCCACAACGTGCACGTCGTCCCGACCGAGGGCGCCCTGCGCTTCGTCGGGCTGCCGACGCTCGAGGCCCTCAGCCGCAACCCCGTCACCACGAGCGTGTGGGACGACGTCGCCGAGGTGCGCCACGTCGCGCTCGGTCGCCGGGCCGACCTGGTCGTCATCGCACCCGCCACCGCCGACTCGTTGGCGCGGATGGCGCACGGCCTGGCGAGCGACCTGCTCGGCACGACGCTGCTCGCGACCGAGGCACCCGTCGTCGTCGCCCCGGCGATGCACCCGCAGATGTGGGAGCACCCCGCGACCCGTGCGAACGTCGCCACGCTGCGTGACCGCGGCGTCCACCTGGTCGGACCGGTCGTCGGCGCGCTCACCGGCGACGACGCGGGCATCGGTCGGATGGCGGAGCCCGAGGACATCGTCGCCGCAGCACTCGCCGTGCTCGACCAGCACCCCGCCCCGGCCGGCCGCCGCAGTGCTGAGACCAGCACCGCGTCCAGCACCGGGGCCCGTGGCGAACAGGGCGACCTGGCCGGCGTCCGCGTCGTCGTCAGCGCGGGCGGCACCCGCGAGCCCTTCGACCCGGTGCGGTTCGTCGGCAACCGCTCGAGCGGCCGCCAGGGCATCGCGATCGCCGCGGACGCCATCCGCCGTGGCGCGTCCGTGACCCTCGTCGCCGCGAACGTCGAGGGTTCGCTGACCGCCGGGCTGGACGCGACCGTGGTGCCCGTCGGGTCCGCACTCGAACTCGCCGAGGCCGTGCACGCCGCCGCCACCGAAGCGGACGTCGTCGTGATGACCGCCGCCGTCGCCGACTACCGTCCGGCCGAGGTGCTCACCGAGAAGCTCAAGAAGGACGCCCAGGGCGAGCGCATGACGCTCGAGCTGGTGCGGAACCCGGACGTGCTCGCCGACCTCGTGGCGGCGCGGCGGACCGGGCAGATCATCGTCGGGTTCGCCGCCGAGACCGAGCCCGACCGCGACGCGCGGATCGAGCTCGGGCGCGCGAAGATCAGCCGGAAGCCGGCGGACCTGCTCGTCGTGAACCACGTCGGCTGGTCGGCCGGCTTCGAGCGCGAGGAGAACGCGATCGAGGTCCTGGTGCCCGGTGGCGAGGTGGTCCGCGAGACCTCCGGCACGAAGGCCGAGGTGGCGACGGCGGTCCTCGACCTCGTCGCGACCGCACTGACGTGAATGCACACTGACGTGAACGCACACTGACGTGAGCAGCGTCTCCGGCTGCTTCCGAGGACGAGCGGGCACGATGGGGCGCATGCGACGACGTGAGCGGATCAAACGTGCCAACCGCACGGCCACCATCCTGGCGGTGGCCCTCGGCGCGGCGGGCACCATGCACTTCCTGCGCCCGACCCACTTCGACCGGATCGTGCCGGAGGCCCTGCCCCCGCGGCTGACCACGCTGGCCTCCGGGGTGGCCGAGCTGGGCATCGCCGCCGGGCTCGCGTTCCCCGCCACCCGCCGTGCCTCGGGCTGGGCGGCGGCTGCGCTGTTCGCGGCGGTGTTCCCGGCGAACCTCAAGATGGCGAACGACCTGCTCGACCATCCCCGCTCGAGCCGGGCGATGCGGCTGATCGGGGTCCTGCGGCTCCCCCTGCAGCTGCCGCTGGTCCTCTGGAGCATGCGCGTCGGTCGGCACGCACCGAAGCCGTGACCCAGCCGTCGTGGACCCGGGCGGCGGTGCCGCTGCTGCACCGCCCGGTCACCCAGCACGCCTGGGAGGACATCGTGTTCGCGCACTGGCGGCACGACCCGGCGTCGCTGCAGCGGCTCGTCCCCCGCGGGACCCGTCCGGACGTGGTCGACGGCAGCGCCTGGGTGGGGCTGTCGGCGTACGTGTTCCGGGAGACCCGGGTGCCGCCGTTCCCGTCTGCCGGGCGGCTCGGCACCATGACCGAGGTCACGATCGAGGTGCTCACGGTGGACGACCAGGGGCGGCGCGGGGTGACCTACCGCACGGTCGACACCGCGAACGTGCCCGCCATCGTGGCCGCGCACGCACTGCTCGGCGTGCCGTACACGTTCGCCCACGCACGTTCGCGTCGCCGCGGTGACGCGGTGGCGCACCGGTCCGTCCGGCACCCGACCCGCGCGCTGCACCCGGTGCGGTGGGCGCGGTCGCTCCGGCAGGAACGCCCGACCGGTGCGGTGCGCCCGAAGCACGCGGCCTCGGTGCGGGTGACCGCCGGCGAGGTCGTCGACACCCCGCTGGCCGCCGAGCTCACCACCCGCGCCGGCATCCATGCGCGGTACCTGGCGCAGACCCTGTTCTGGCAGCGGCAGCACCCGGTGCTCACCACCCGTTCGGCCACGCTCGACCGGCTCGAGGGCGACCTGCCCGACGCCGTCGGCATGCCCGGACTGTTCGACCGGGCGCCGGACTCCCTGCTCGTGGTCGACGGTACGACCGTCCGGTACGGCTGGGGCGGGGTCGTCCGGTGACGGACGAACAGCCCGATGCACAGGCCGACGACCGTTTCGACCTCGACCGCTTCGTCCGGGCCCAGCAGGGCGTCCACGACGTCGCGCTCGACGAACTCCGCCGGGGCCGGAAGTCGTCGCACTGGATGTGGTTCGTGTTCCCGCAGCTGGCCGGCCTGGGGCGGAGCGCCACGGCCGTGCGCTACGCGATCACCGGCGTGGACGAAGCCCGCGCCTACCTGGCGCACCCGGTGCTCGGGCCCCGTCTGCGCACGGCGACCGACGTCGCACACGACGCCCCCGCCCGCTCTGCCGACGCCCTGCTCGGGGGCATCGACTCGGTGAAGCTCCGGTCGTCGATGACGCTCTTCGCCCGGGTCGCGACCGACCCGCGGCCGTTCGCCGCCGTGCTGGACCGCTGGTACGCCGGCGCCGAGGACCCGGCCACGGTCCGCCTGCTCGGGGAGCGCTCGGATCGCGAGTGACATGCACGACGCACGACGCCCGACGCGCGCGACCGGCATCTGAACGTCGACACTGACACGCGCTGAGCCGACCGCAACGCCGTTGTCATATCAGGTACGGTGATGCGAGCACGAGCGATGTCGACCGTGCCCGTTCGCCCGGCGCCCCGACGCCGCCGCCCCCGAAGGAGAACGCATGCCGGTCCCCCGCAGCGCCCCGACCGAGCACCAGCTGCTCCGTGACACCGTCCGTCACAAGATCCACGACGCGATCATGGACGGCACGCTCCTGCCGGGCGAACGACTGAACGACGACGAGCTCATCTCGTGGCTCGGCGTCTCCCGGACCCCCATCCGCGAGGCCCTGAGCCAGCTGTCCCGCGCCGGCCTGATCGAGATGGCCCCGAACCGGTACACCCGCGTCACCACACCGGACCCCGCCGAGGTCATCGAAGCGATGCAGACCCTCGGCGTGCTGTTCGGCGGCGTGGTCCGGCTCGCGGTCCCGCGCCTCGGTTCGGCGAGCCGGAAGAAGATCCTGTCCCAGCTCGACAAGACGATCACCGAGCTCGAGGCCCACGAGGTCGCCGCCGTCAACCATGACGCCCTCGACGTCTTCGCCCTGTACGTCGCCGAGTGCGGTAACGAGAACCTGCAGCGCGTCTGCCGCGACACGATGGACGGCCTGGCGTTCCGGCTGCGACTGCCGAACCTCGACGAACTGGTCGACTGGGACCGGATGACCGAGGACTTCCGGCGGCTCCGGGCGGCGACCGAAACCGGCGACAACGTCACGGCCGAGCTCGCGACCGAGGCGATCCACCAGCTGCCGGGCGAGAAGCACTGAGTCCACCTGTACCCGCGTACAGGAACCGCCCGTCTCGCACACGCGAGGCGGGCGGTCGACGTTCCACGGGCCTCCCGGCCGGCGGCCCGGCCACGCGCGTGACGCTCCCAGTCCCGGGGCCGCGCGGACCGATAGCATCGCTGGCGACCACCTGAACCAGGCACCCGGAGCAGCACATGAACCCCCGCCCGACGGACCGTACCGAGGTCGCCGCACGCCTGGCCGCCGCGGTCGGTCGGATCAACCGACGGGCCCGCACCGACTCGGCCTCGCTCGGGTACGGCATCGTGTCGGCGCTCGCGTCGATCCAGCGGCACGGACCCCTGCGCCCCGGCGACCTGTCGCGGATCGAGGTGGTCACGAAGCCCACGATGACCCGCATCCTGACCGAGCTCGAGCAGCGCGGCTTCATCCAGCGCGAGGCCGACCCGCGCGACGGCCGGGCGTTCATGGTGACGGCCACGCCGGAGGGCATCGAGGCGGTCGAGCAGGCCCGCGCGAACCGCACCGGGATCGTCGCCGAACTCATCGCCGAACTCGACGAGTCGGACGTCCAGGCGATCGCCGGCGCCTTGGCCGCGCTCGAGCGCGTCGCCCAGGGCGAGCACGCCCAGGAACCTCACACCTTCTAGGCCCCGCGCGACCGTTACCGAACCGTTACCAAGCGGTGGACGGACCGTTCTGCCAGCGTTCCTGGACGCGCTGCCCAGTCTGACCGGTCATGGTGTCGGCTCCGCCTGACCGCGGCCACCCCACGGCTGCTCCCGGCGGACGGACGGGCCCCACACCACCGTCCGGTCCTCACCGGCTCGAGGACTCCTCATCGTCGTCGACGGTGTCACCGACACCGCCAGCCTCCGGCGTGCCCGCACGACCTCGGTCGCGCGAGCGGGAGTCCCTCCCCCACCGAGCCGCCGACCTGCGGAACCGATGCGACACACCCCTGAGCTCCCCACCACGACGGCCTCGACCCGACGTGAAGCCCTGAACACCCCCACCCGCCGGATGCGCCGGGCCCTACGCCACCGCGCGACACTGATCGCCGGCGGCGCAGCCGTCCTCGCCGTCGCCGGTGGCGCCCTGACCGTCGGCACGCAGCCCGCCATCGGCGAGGCCCTCGGCATGCCGACCGGCACCCCGAGCGCCTCGGCGACCGTAGAGCCCGCCCTGCGCGGCACCGCGCTCGACCGCGCCCAGGCCGCCGCCACGATCACCACGGCGAAGACCGTCATGCAGACCGCGAACCACAAGGTCGACACCTCGGCGCTCGAACAGCGCGTCGACGCCCTGAGCGACTACCCGGACCTGTCCGGCGCTGCGCTGACGAACCGCATCTCGACGACGGTCGCGTCGACCACGCACGTCGCCCAGGCGAGCGCCACGCAGGACAAGCGGGACGTCGACGCGAAGGCCGCGGCGGCAGCGAAGGCCGCAGCCGAGCGGAAGGCTGCCGCCGAGGCAGCGGAGGCCGCCCGGAAGCTCGCCGCCGGCAACACCGTCGCCGGTGCCAAGGCCACGGCGAGCTCGCTCGCGTCGTCGGAGTACGGCTGGGGTGCCGACCAGTTCCAGTGCCTGGACAACCTGTGGACCAAGGAGTCCGGCTGGAACTACCAGGCCGTCAACGCGAACGGCGGCGCGACCGGCATCCCGCAGGCGCTCCCCGGCTCGAAGATGGCCACGATCGCCGCGGACTGGCGCACCAACGCCACCACCCAGATCACCTGGGGCCTGCAGTACATCAGCTCGGCGTACGGCACCCCGTGCGCGGCGTGGGGGCACTCGCAGGCGAACAACTTCTACTGATCGGCGCGGGTCGCGATGGCGACCGGCAGACGGACGGGAGGCCCGTGGCGGATCCGCCACGGGCCTCCCGTTGCGTTGCGTGGTCGCGGTCAGCCCACCCGCGCGACGCGCACGTCGGTGCGGGTGGGCACCGGGTCCGCCCGCAGGGCCGCTCGTCGTGTCTGCTCCTCAGAGTGACCGGCGGAGGACGACGGACGCCTCGGGGGTGTTCACCTGGAACGCGAAGGTCTCCTCGACGTACATCGTGACGTCGACGCCGTCGTGGCCCAGGTAGCCGAGGGCCAGGTCCTCGCCGACGGTGAACACGAAGTCCCCGCCGCGCTGACTGATCAGCAGCGACTCGTCGATGCCGGGCGCTCGCTCGACCTGACCGCCGGTGATGCCCTCGAGCTGCTCACGCAGGGGTGTGCCGGCGTCGTCGGTCTCGACGATGTCCGCCCAGTCACGCGGGCTGCACGCCAGGGCGTACGGCCCGGCGACCCCGACGTCGCGGAGTGCGGCGACCGCAGCGGTGACCGCGGCCCGGAACGATGTCGGCGAGCCGTCGTGCGAATGCGCGGGCTGGGTCGACGCGTGTCCGGCTCCGGTGATGCCGCCCTCCGGCCACCCGCGGAGCGTCGCCCGGTTCTCGTGGGCCGCGAGCCGCAGCACGGCCGCGTCGAGGTCACCCAGGTCGACGTCGGTGGCACCGCGGGAGGAGTCCACGAGTTCCTCGAGCGCGACGGTGAAGGTCGCGCGGACCTCGCAGAGCGGCAGGACCCGGCGGCGCCGTGCGGTGATGCCGTCGGCGACCCCGCCGGTCACCGCGTCGGTGCGGCCGAGGTCGACCGACGACCACTGCCAGCCGCGCGGGCCGTCGAAGTCGACGATGCGCCGCGCGGCGAGCGCCGGGACCAGCCGGTCACGGGCCTCGGCGTCGAGCACCGCCCAGGTGTCGGCACCGAACGGCGCGAGTTCGCGGAGGAGGTGGTTCATGGCGTGTGCCCTTCCGTGCTGCGGAGTGAACCGATGCCGAGACCGGGACCGGTGGCGTCGGGAGCCGCCACCACGGACGGCGACGGTGGTGTCGCGAGCGCGGCGAGGTCCACCAGACGATCGCGTGCGGGGGCGAAGAACGTCGCTCCGGTGACCGCGCGCGAGAAGTCGAGCAGCCGGTCGTACGTCCCGGGAGGATCGCCGACGAACATCCGTTCCAGCATCCGTTCGAGCACCCAGAGCTCACCGCTGTAGCCGATGAAGTAGGTGCCGTACTCCCCGCTGCCGGGTCGACCGAAGGGCATGTTGTCGCGGAGGACGTCGTGCTCGACCCCGTCGTCGTCGACGATGGTCGCGAGCGACTTGTGCGACGGCCGGACCTCGGTGGCGCTGTCCCGCTCCACGTTGTCCGACTTCGACCGGCCGATGATGCGTTCCTGCGCGTCCGTCCCGAGGGCGTTCCACGCCGGCAGGTCGTGCAGGTACTTCTGGACGACGACGTAGCTGCCGCCGGCCCAGTCCGGGTCGTCCGCACCGACGAGTGCGGAGGCTGCCAGGTCCTGCGCGACCGGGTTCGCCGTGCCGTCCACGAAGCCGAGCAGGTCGCGGGTGTCGAAGTACCGGAAGCCGCTGACCTCGTCGACCACGGTGACGTGGTCCCCGAGCGCGGCGAGCAGCAGGCGCTCGAACTCGAAGCAGACGTCGGTGCGTTCACCCCGGATGTGGAAGAGCAGGTCTCCCCCGGTGGACGGCGCCGAGTGGACCGGTCCGGTCAGGGCGGGGAACGGGTGCAGCGCGTCCGGGCGGGCATGCGGCGAGAACCGGTCCCACGCCACCGCCCCGATCCCGACGACGCAGGACAGGTGCGCGTCGAGGTCGCGGAACCCGACCGTCTTCAGCAGGCCGTCGAGGTCGCTGAGCACGTCGCGGACGGCATCGAGGTCGTCGTCGTCCGGCCCGACGTCGATGGTCAGGAACACCGCCGAACGGGACAGCGGTGCGTCGACGCTCTGCGCGTCGATGGGGACGCGGCTGCCCGGTGCGCCGGGCATCAGGGTGCGCCGTGGACGGAGGCCATGGTGTCCGCCTTTCCTCCGCAGCCGTCCTGACGGTGCGGTTCGGTGCCGTGGGGTGTCTCCCGTCGAGCATCGCCACCCGGCACCCCGTCATGCCTGAGTCGGATGACCCGCTCCGCAAGGGGGGATGCCCGCGCGACCACGGGGTGATGTGGTGACCGCGTCGTCGTCGCTAGCGTCCGGAGCAGCCGCCACGGGCCTCCCGGGCGGCGGACGACCGACGATCCAGGAGCGACGATGACGATCAGCATCTCGGACGCACGACCGGCGCACGACGACGGCACCGGGCGGGCGCTGCGCTCGCCGTCCGGTGGCACCGATCCCTTCGTGGTCGTCACCGGACCGGCCGCTTCCGCCCGGGCACGGGCGCTCGCGGACATCACGGACGCCGCCCGGGCGGACGGCCACACGGTCGTCCGGTGGCGTGCGGTGGGCGGTGACCCCGTCATCGAGGCAGCGTCGCTGGCCCCGTGGCTCGCCCTCGTCCGGGCGCACGACGCCGGGGCACCGGGGCCCACCCGCAGCGCCGTGCTCGTCGAGGACTTCGACGCACTCGACCAGGACGCCAGGACCGTGCTGCAGGACCTGCTCGCCGCACTGGCGCGGGACCTCGGGACGGTCGTGGTGGTCGCGGTGCGCGAGGGCCGGGCCCTGGCCGGATCGGGCACCCGGCTGCCGTCGGCCGACGTCTCCGTCACCGTCTCGGCCGCCTTCACCGGGGACTTCGGTCTCGTCGACACCGAGGCCGAACGGGCCGTCCGCCGGTGCACCCGACCGGATCCGTCGCTGGTGGCGGCGGTCGAGTTCGTCCGGGCGGTCCGGTCCGGTGACGTGCACGCCGGCAGGCGGACCGTCCTGACCGCGCTCCGGGAGTCCGACCGGGTGCGCGCCGACGACGTCCTGGTCGCGACGCTGCACGTGCTCTGCTACCTCGGCGGGCACGACTCCTGGTGGGACGAGGCGCTGGCGCTGACCGCCGACCGTGACCTCGACCCGGTGCTGCGGCTCGTCGAGGACTGTGTCGACGGATCCGGCCGGACCGAGCACGAGCGTGCCACGCTGTACCGCGAGGTGCAGGCATCCGCTGCCGACACGCAACCGTGGAAGGCCGTGGCACTGCACATCGCGTGGACGCTGCTCGACTCGACGGATCCGCGCCGGGACCACGTGGAGGCCGCGCTCCGACGAGCGGGCGACGCCGGGCTCCTCGGCTACTTCAGCTCGTGCCGTGCCGCCGTGACGCACTACCAGGCGGGGCGGCTCGACGCGGCGCGGGCGGCGTTCGACCACGTGCACCGAGCGGCCGAGCGCTGGCAGGCCGGGACGCTCGTCGCGCTGACCGAGGCGCTGCAGGCACTGGTGCTCTCCGTGCAGGGCGAGCCGGAGCAGGCGGCACGGAAGGCCGACCGCGCAGCACGGTGGGCGGCGCAGCACGGCACGCCGCTGGTCGCCCGGGCTGCGGAGCACGCCCGCTCCGCGCTCGACGTCGCGACGGGACGGTTCGAGGAGGCCTACAGCCGCTCGGCGACGCGACCGGGCAGGGCGGGGCGGTGGCTCGAGAGCAGCTACGGACCGATCGAGCTGCTCGACGCGGTGGAGTCGGCTGCGCGGCTCCGCCTGGCCGACCACGGTGCCGCGCTGGTGGCCCGGGCGGAACGGGCGTTCACCGACCAGCCGACCCCGCGCCGCTCCCTGGTGCTGCTCGCCTGCCGAGCGGTCGTCGACGAGACGCACGGTGCCCGCGCCCTCTTCGAGGACGCGCTGGCCAGCGTCGACGGCGACGTCTCGCCGTTCGAGGTGGCCCGCGTCCGCCTGGCCTACGGCGAGTGGTTGCGTCGTGGGATGCACGCCCTGGAGGCCCGGGGCCAGTTCCGGATGGCGGCGCGCGCCTTCGAGGTGCTCGGTGCGGGTGACTGGCAGGCCCGCGCGGAACGCGAGCTGCGCGCAGCCGGTGCTGCCCGTCCGGTGCCGACGGCGCTGGAGGCGGTCGACCTGAGCGAACAGGAACGCCGTGTGGCGTCCCTCGCCGCGGCTGGGCTGACCAACAAGCAGATCGCCGGGCAGCTGTACCTCTCGCCGCGCACCGTGAGCGGGCACCTGTACCGGCTGTTCCCGAAGCTCGGCGTGACGACACGGGCCGGACTCCGGGATGCGCTCCTGCGACTGGGCGGCGACGGGACGGGCGACGTCCGGACGTGACCCTGTCAGGGACACCCTCGCCGGCCGCTCGCCCCGCGGGCCCCGGATGCCCCGGCCACCACCCGCGACACCCCGGGCGGACGATCCGGGAACGTCACCGGAACCCGTCGCCGGGGTAACGGCAGGGCCCGTCGCGAGCCCGCGGTCCGTTCGTAGACTCCAGCCACCGACGAGGACTGGTGGCCGCCGTGTTGACGGACGAGGAGTTGCTCCCCCGCGGAGACGAGGTCTCCGTGTCGGTGTCCGCCGTGCCCAGCAACCGGCTGCCGATCCGCGGCCGGAGCATCGAGCAGGCCCTCGTCGCCGATGCCGTGGCCGGTCTGGCACGGGGTGCCGGTGACGTGCTCGTCGTCCGCGGAGCAGCGGGGGTCGGCAAATCGCGGCTGCTCGAGGACGTCGTCGACCAGGCGACCGCGGCCGGCCTCCGCGTGGCCGTCGGTCGCACGGACCGCGACGCACGCCTGATCCCGCTCGCACCGATCATGGACGCGCTCGGCGCCGGGCCCCGGCCGATCTCCGACCGCGTCCGGCTCAGCGCGGTGACGCTGGAGACGGAGGCGCGGTACTGGCTCCTCCAGCAGCTCCAGGACGACCTGGAGCGGGCCGCGGCGTCGGACGGCGTCGTGGTCGTCGTCGACGACCTGCAGTGGTGCGACACGACGACCCTGGCGGTGCTCCGATCGCTGTCGCGTCGACTCGCCGACGTCCCGGTGCTCTGGGTCGTCGCGGTCCGGACCGAACACCAGGACCCGTCGGTGACGGCGACCGTCGACGAGCTCGCCGCGACGGGACGGGTCCTCGACCTCGACCCGCTCGACGAAGAGGCCACCGCCGCGATGATCGCCGACCTGGTCGGCGCGACGCCGGACGGCTCGGTCCTCCGTGCGGCGCGCCGGACGGAGCACATCCCGATCCTCGTCGCCGAACTCGTCCGCGGGCTCGTCGACGAAGGCCTGCTGGAGATCGTGGACGGCGTCGCCACGATGCCGGGCGCCGCAGTGCCGGCGAGGTTCGGTGCGTCGATCCGCGAGGGCCTCCGACGCCTGTCGAAGCCCACCCAGCAGCTCGTGCAGGTCGGAGCGACCCTGGGACGCTCGTTCTCGGTGCGGTCGTTGTCGGCGATGCTCGACCAGCCGGTGCAGCGACTGCTCCCCGGGCTGCAGGAGGCGTTCGAGGCGGGGGTGCTCGTCGACGACGGCACGGATCTGTCGTTCCGCCACGACGTCCTCCGCGAGGCGGCGGAGTCGATGATCCCCGCGGCCGTCCGCGACGACCTGCTCCGGCAAGCGGTGGACGAACTCCTGCGGCAGGGTGTCCCACCGGTCTCGATCGCCGCGCGCATCGCCACCGTGGCGCAGCGCGGGGACGTCCGGGCCGCCGAGGTCCTGCGCACGGTGGCGATCGACCTCGCGAGCACGGATCCCACCGAGGCGGGCGCGCTCGCCCTCCGCGCCGCAGACGTCGCGCACGGCACCCCGGCGTTGCCCGGCATCGTCGTCGACGTCCTGCCGCTGCTCTGGCACAGCGGTCGGACGGCCGAGGCCCGTGCGCTGCTCGACGACCTGCAGGGGCGCCTCGCTCCGGAGGACGACGCACGCCTGCACCTCACCCTGGCGCGGCTGCAGACCGAGGGCTCGACGCCGGAAGCGCTGCGGACGGTCGAGTCCGCGCTGGCCCTGCCCGGCGTGAGCGCCGGTGTGCGGTCCCGTCTGCTCGCCGTCCGCGCGCTGAACCTCGCCCAGGCCGGACGGCACGCGGACCTCGCGACCGCGCTGCGGGAGGCCCGGGCGACGGTCGACGGTGACGCGGACCCGGTCGCCGTCGCCACCTTCGAGGCCAGCGCGTCCGTGCTCGCCTTCAACGAGGGCCGGTTCGCGGACGCGACGCAGGCGATCACGTCGGCGATGAGCCGGATCGCCGCCACCGGGGGCTCGTCGAGCACCTGGTTGCCCGAGGGGCTCTGGGTGGCGTTCCTCGCGGGTGCACTCGGTGACACCGAACGGTCAGGACGCATCGCCGAGGCGAACGCCATCGAGACCCGCCGCAACCACCTGGCCCGTCCGACCGCCGCCTGGATGATGCTGCGCACGCGGGTGCTCTTCGACCAGGGCCGCCTGGAGGACGCCAAGACGTCGGCCGAGTCGGTCCTCGACCTGGCCGAGGACCTGGAGCTCGGTCAGTTCGCGGCGCTCACGGCCGGGACGGTCCTCTTCCGTGCGGCGCTGCTGCAGGGCGACCGCTCAGCGGCCGACCGGACGCGGCACTTCGCCGAGGCCCTGCACGTCGATCCGGCCTTCGCACGCTCCGGCTCGTGGCTGCTGGCGCTCGAAGCGGACGCACACGGCGACGCCCGGGCCGCCGTCGACCGCAGCGAGGTGGCGTGGCGGAGCCTGGAGGAGCCGATCGCGTCGATGTCGAGCCCGGCCGACTTCGCCGACGACGTCCACCTCGCGCGCATCGCGATCCGTGGGGGCCGACGGGACCGGCTCGAGCGGATCGAACGAGTGGCACGGCTCCGGGCCACGGCGAACCCGGACAACGACCTGTGCGGCGGGACCTGGCTGCACGTGCACGGACTCGTCCACGACTCCGTGGAGCACCTCGGCGCGGCGGTGGAGCGGCTGCGCCGGGTCGACCGCCGGCTCGTGCTGGCCGCGGCGCTCGAAGACCTCGGGAGCGCCCTGCGGCGGCGCTCCGTGCCCGCGGCCGTCGAGGTGTGGCGGGAGGCGACGGAGCTGTTCGACAGTGCGGGTGCCCTGCGCGAGGCCGAACGGTCGCGGCGGCACCTGCGGGGCGTCGGCGTGACCGTCCGGGCGGCCACCGCCGACCCCGCTGCGTCGGGCGCCTCGGGACTCCCGGGGCTCACCGCTCGCGAGGCCCAGGTCGTCGAACGGGTCGCCGCCGGCCTGACGACGCAGCAGATCGCGTCCGACCTGTTCATCTCGACCCACACGGTGACGAGCCACGTCCGCCACGTCTACACGAAGTGGGGCGTGGCGTCCCGCCGGGAGCTCGCGGCGCGGTTCCGGCAGCACCGCTCCGGCTGACCGCCGCTCGGGTCACACCGGTCCCCCGTCGAACCCGGCACCGAGCGCACGAACCGCCAGGTGCGGCGCGGTGGAGAAGCCGAGCTCGATCCGCCCGGAGAACCCCGCGAACCCGGCGAGCGCTCCGGCGCGGGTGCGGGTGGCGTCGAGGAACCCGAGGTGCAGGTCGGCACGGACCCCGCCCGGGCCCGGCGTCCGGAAGCCGACGAGACGCCCCGTCACCGCGCGGTGCACCGTCGTCCCGGTCGTGCCGTCCTCGGTCCGGACCTCGTCGAAGACGCCGTCGACCGAGACCGCCACCGCGAAGTCGCGCGGCGGCAGGACGGCGGCGATCCGGGCCTCCAGGTCGGCAACGGAGGCGACCGACGCGACCGTCACCACCAGGTCGGGCGAGAACGTCGAGACGACCGCGAACGCGACCGGGTCGGCCGTGTCCGCGACCGCTGCGGCGCCGTCCGGCAGCATCCGGAAGCACCGGCGGTCGAACACGACCAGGCCATCGGCGGTGCCGGTGCCGGTACCGGCGAGCGCGCCGAGCCCGAGGGTGCCGTGCCGACCGAGGTCCGCGACGGCGACCGGGACGTGGACGGCCGGTCGTCGGTGCCGAGGATCGTCGACGACCTGCTGCGCCCACGTGGCGAGGGTCGTCAAGGACGTGGTCCTGTCATCCGTCGTCTCCCGCACCACGCACTCCTCGTCCGGCCTCGGTTCGACCGTAGGAAGTCCGCCCGCGCGGTACCAGCGCCGTTTGACTCAAGCGCTCCGGTGGGTGCGCGGCGCACGGTTGGACCATGAGTGCACGCGCGACCATGGTCTCCCCGTCCGTCCCCCCGTCCGGCACGGGGTGCGTGGAGTGCGACGCGACGGGCTCGTGGTGGGTGCACCTGCGTCGGTGCGCCGCCTGCGGCCACGTCGGCTGCTGCGACGACTCCCTGAACCGGCACGCCACCGCGCACTTCGCGGTCACCGGGCACGAGGTCATGCAGTCGTTCGAGCCGGGCGAGGGGTGGTTCTGGGACTTCGTCGCGCAGGACTTCGTGGACGGACCCCGCCTCGCCGACCCGCAGGCGCACCCGACGACCCAGTCGGTCCCGGGTCCGGCCGACCGACTCCCCCGCGACTGGTCGGAGCAGCTGGCCGAGCGACGCCGACGCCGGTCGCGGCCGGTCGCGGCCGGTCGCGGCCTCCCGCGACCGGTCAGGGCAGCCTGCGGTCGGTGTCGAGCGCCTCCGACCGGGCGATCACCTCGTGCATCGTGGTGTGCGACCGCACCTGGTACGACAGGTGTGCCACGGCCAGCACCACCGCCGATCCGACGCCCCACGCGATCGAACCCGGGTCGTCGACGCCGAGCTGGTCGACCAGGATGGCGACCCCGGCGCCGGCGACGATCGAGTTCACCACCGCGATCGCGGACGACATCGTGAACAGCAGCCGGTACCACGACGGGGCCCGGCCGATGTCGAGCAGCTCGTTCGCCGCGTGCCGCCCGCGGGGCATCGGGAAGTACGTGTCGGCCTCGGGCAGCAGCCGACCGTAGTAGCGGCGGATCCGTTGCATCGCGGCGAGCGCGGCGACGTCCTCGAGCGAGGTCTCGACGAGGCGTTCGTAGGTGAACGCGCCGAGCAGGACGATCACCGGGATGATCGCGCCGAGGAACCCGAGCGCGAAGGGCGTGTGCGCGAGGAACCCGAAGGCGACGAGCGAGCTCGAGAGCGTGGTGAGGTACAGCGAGGAGCGACTGCTCGACTCACTGACCGTGATGCTCCGCGCGCTCTCGAGGACGAAGTGCTCGGTCATCAGGGCGTTGAAGAAGGCGGTCGGCCGGTCCAGGGAGGTGATCGACTCGGCGGCGGTCGGCAGTGTCGTGTCGGGTTCGTCGGGCATCACGGGACTCCTCGGTCAGTCGCTCGTCGCCAGGTGGCGGTGGACGAAGGTCACGGCCATGGCGCCCTCGCCGACCGCTGCGGCGACGCGCTTGACGGACCCGGCGCGGACGTCCCCGGCGGCGAAGGAGCCGGGCACGTTCGTCTCGAGCCAGAACGGACGACGCTCGAGCGGCCACTGGTCGAGTGAGCCGTCGACGGCGTCGAGGTCCGGGCCGGTGACCAGGTACCCGAGGCGGTCGCGGACCATGGGCGTCTGTTCGGCCCAGCTCGTGTCCGGTCGTCCGCCGATGCAGATGAACAACCGCGTGGCCGGCAGCAGCACCGCGGCGCCGGCGCCGTCGATCACCTCGATCGACTCGAGTCGGGTGTCCCCGTGCAGCGCCGAGACCTGGCAGCCCGTCCGGACCGTGACGTTCGGTGCGGCCGCGATCCTGGCGCTCAGGTACTCCGACATCGTGGCCGACAGTGACGCTCCCCGGACGAGCATCGTGACGTGCGCCGCGGAGCGGGACAGGTTCATCGCCGCCTGGCCCGCCGAGTTCGCCCCGCCGACCACGAAGACCTGTTCGCCGGCGCAGCCGTCCGCCTCGCTCGTCCCGGCACCGTAGTAGACACCGCAGCCGAGCAGCTCCTGCTCGCGCTGCAGCCCGAGCCGACGCCACTCGACACCGGTCGCGCAGATGTTCGCGCGGGCGACGACGTGGCCGCCGTCGGCGAGGTCGGCGTGGATGCGGCCGTCGTGGAAGACCCCGCGCACCCCCTCGCGCATCACCAGGAGCTCGGCGCCGAACCGGACCGCCTGTTCCCGGGCACGCTCGGCGAGGTCCGCCCCGGCGATGCCCTCGGGGAACCCCAGGTAGTTCTCGATGAGGCTGCTCGAACCGGCCTGCCCGCCCACGGCGTCCCGCTCGAGCAGGACCACGTCGAGCCCTTCGGAGGCGGCGTACACGGCCGCGGACAGCCCGGCGGGTCCGGCACCGTAGATCGACAGGTCGTACTCCTGGCGGCGCGGTGCGTGGATCCACCCGAGCCGGTCGGCGACCTCGCGCAGCGTGGGTGCGACCAGTTCCGTGCCGTCGGGGAACACCACGAGCGGGAGCCGCGACGGATCGACCCGGTCGGCGGCCGCGGCCTGGTCGTCGGGTACCGCCCCACCGACGTCGACCGGGAACCAGTCGAACTGCACCACGGAGCGCGACAGGAAGTCCCGCAGGGCGTAGGAGTCCGCGTCGAACGGCCGTCCGTACACGCGGACGCGACGTGACGGGACCACGGCGGCGTCGGTCTCCATGGCTCCTCCGGTCCGTGCGACGACGATCGGTGCGGAACTGCTGCCGCTCCCTCACGAGCACGCTACGGACTGCCGGCGCGCTGCACGTGGTCCTGCGAGGGTCTCCTTCGGTACCGGAGGCGGCGTCGGGTCGCGTCGGGCGGGGTCAGCTGCGCCCACGGCGGACGGGAGGCCCGTGGCGGTGTCGCCACGGGCCTCCCGTCCGGTCTGTGGTCGCGGTCAGCCCACCCGCGCGACACGCACGTCGACGCGGCTGAGCGCCAGGCCGTGTGCTGCGGCGGTCGCCAGGGCGACGTCGTGGACGGCGCGGGCGACCTCGGGGGCCGGGCGGAAGCCGTCGGTGCCGATGACGACGCGCAGGGCGTCGTCGTCGACGACGATCCGGAGCGGTCCGGTGCTCGTGGCGATGCTGCGGACCGCTTGCACGGCGCTCGCGACCGTCGGGCGGGAGCGGTACAGGTCGGTGACCCCGGGGACCTCGAGGACGGCGGCCTCGATCGTGGCGAGGGTCTCGTCGGTGGTGCTCATCGGGCCTCCTCCGGGTCGGTGCCGGGCTCGTCGGTGCCTGTTTCGTCGGTGCCGGGCTCGGGGTCCGGCAGCAGGTCGCGGACGACGACGTCGATCGCCTCGACGAGCAGGTCGGTCTGCTCGGCCAGGGCGCCGGCCACGGCGGCGCGGACCAGCTCGGCGGTCGCGGGGATCGACGGACCGGACGCGATCGCGATCTCGACGACCACCCGGATCGGGGACGCGAGTTCGGTGACGTCGCCGTCGAGGTGGCAGCGGGCCACCAGGACCCCGGGGACCTCGTCACCGGTGCGGCGGATGAGGGACCGGATGGCGCCCTCGGTCATCACGGGGCGCTCGGTCTCGGACAGGGGGCGGAGCGGGACGTCGCGACCGGAGCGGGACTCGATCGAGATGTTCGCCAGGACACCGCTGATCCAGGACTCGTCGGCCGGGGCCTCGTCGCGGGCGGCCGCCTCGAGCGAGCGGAGCGACGCGTGGCGGACGCGGATGATCGCGGCCAGGGCGTTCTGGCAGGCGGGCGAGTCGTCGATGCTCGGGTCCGCCGGCTGCATGCCGGCGTCGAGGTAGTCGGCGAGTTCGTCGATCGAGTGGCCGTCGAGGTCACCGCGTTCGAGGGCGTCGAGTGCTTCCGGGCTGTCGGGCAGGTCCGGCCGGATCCCGTCGTGATCGGTCATCGCCATCCCTCCATGAGTCGGATCATGTTCTTCCTCGCTCGGGACAGCAGTCCCCGGACCGTCGAGGGTGGCAGGTCGAGTTCGGCGGCGATCTCGTCGTACCGGTACTCGAGCACCTCCTTCATGATCCAGCACCGTCGTTGGGCTTCGGGCAGTTCGGCCAGCGCACGTTCGACCGCGTCCTCGCGCGAGCGCGCCTCGGCGACCCGGTCGGGTGCGTCGTCGGCCGGCGCGGCGACCTCGAGCTCGGTGACGTCGTCGTGGATGCGCCGCGCGCGGATCCGGTCGAGGCACTTCCTGCTCAGGATGCGCATCAACCACGACTTCACGCGTGCGAGGTCCTCGAGGGAGTCGAGGCGGTCCCACGCGGTGATGAAGGTCTCCTGCACGACGTCGTCGAGTTCGTCGGTGGAACCGAGGGTCCGACGGGCGTAGGCGCGGAGCAGCGGGGTGTGGCGACGGATCAGGACCTCGAAGGCCCGGACGTCGCCGTCGGACGACCGGCCGGCGAGGACCGCGTCGTCGAGCTCGGCGAGGGACTGGTGGTGCACGCGTTCCTTCTACTGGTGGTGGATGGTGAACGGCTGGGTGCGTCCGTCCACCGTCGTCGGACGGGTACTGGTGGGACGCATCACGCACCGCGTTCGTCACACACCGAAGGGGCGCACACCGGACGGTTCCGGTGCGCGCCCCTGACGTCGTGCGTGTCGGCTCGCCCTACTGCGTGTCGGCTCGTCCTCCTGCCGGTCGGCTCGTCCTACTGCTGGATGAAGGCGAGCAGGTCGGGGTTGATGACGTCCGCGTGGGTCGTCAGCATGCCGTGCGGGTACCCCTCGTAGATCTTGAGCGTGGCGTTGCTGAGCAGCTCGGCCTGCTTGAGCGATGCGGCCTTGTACGGCACGACCTGGTCGTCGTCGCCCTGCGTGACGAGGACCGGGACGGAGATCGCCTTGAGGTCCTCGGTCTGGTCCGTCTCGGAGAATGCCTTGATGCCCTCGTAGTGGGCCAGGGCGCTGCCCGTCATGCCCTGTCGCCACCAGTTCGCGACCACCGGGGCGGAGACCTCCACGCCGGGTCGGTTGAAGCCGTAGAACGGCCCCTCGGCGACGGCCTGGAAGAACTCGGCGCGGTTCGCGGCGAGGGCGCTCCGGAACCCGTCGAGCACCGAGATCGGCGTGCCCTCCGGGTTGGTGTCGCTCTGCAGCATGATCGGGGGCACCGACGAGACCAGGACGGCCTTGGCGACGCGGCCCTGGGGCTCGCCGTACTGCGCGACGTACCGTGCGACCTGGCCACCACCGGTGGAGTGCCCGATGTGGACCGCGTTCTGCAGGTCGAGGTGCTGCACGACCGCATCCGTGTCGCTGGCGTAGTGGTCCATGTCGTGACCGGTGCCGATCTGCGACGAACGCCCGTGCCCGCGGCGGTCGTGCGCGATCACCCGGTAGCCCTTGCCCAGGAAGAACAGCATCTGCGCGTCCCAGTCGTCCGACGACAGGGGCCATCCGTGGTGGAAGACGATCGGCTGCGCGTCGCGCGGCCCCCAGTCCTTGTAGAAGATCTCTGCACCATCGCTCGTGGTGACGAACGCCATCGTGAACCTCCGTGAGTTTCTGCTCCACATGTGACGCGGACTGGCCGCTGCCTCCCGTTCGGCAGGAGACCGAAGCCCCTTCACCGTAGGACCGGCCCTCGGGCGACCGCTTGGGTCATTCATCCCGATCCGGCCGGGCCGGGCACGGCTTGGTGCGGGGGCGTGTGTGCACCAGAGTTGATCCCATGTCGCTCGTCACCGCCGTCTGCCGCGTCGACCGTCTGCTGCCCGACTCCGGCATCATCGGCATCACCGCCATCGACAAGCGTCCGGTCACCGGCAGTGTCCGGGTCCGGCCGCTCGGCCTGCGCGCCGACGTGCAGGCGAACCGCAAGTACCACGGCGGTGTGGACCAGGCCGTGTACGCCTACGCCGACGAGGACGCCGCGTACTTCGCCGACCTGCTCGAGCGCGAGGTCCCGCCCGGCCTGTTCGGCGAGAACCTCCGCACCAGCGGCATCGACGTCACCGGGGCCGTGACCGGGGAACGCTGGCGGATCGGCGACACCCTCGTGCTCGAGGTGACGGTCCCCCGCACACCCTGCGGCACCTTCGCCCGGCGCATGGGGATCGACGGGTGGGTGAAGCGGTTCGCCGACGAGGGGCGGCCGGGGGCGTACTTCCGCGTCGTCAAGTCCGGTTCGGTCGCCGCGGGTGACCCCGTCGAGGTGATCCACCGGCCGGAGCACGGGGTGACCATCGGCGAGATCTTCGGCGACCTGGCGCCCGATCGTGCGCGGGCCGTGCTCGAGTCGGGAGAACGGCTGGCGCCGAAGGTCGTCCACGACCTGTCGAAGGTCGCGGCGCGGGCCTGAGCCGGTCGAGCCGGTCGGGCCCCTCGAGCCCGATCAGCTCGGCAGCACGCCGCGCGAGGGGTCGATCGGACGCTTCGCCACGGGCAGCCCGGCGACCACCAGGTCGTAGGCGTTCGCCACGAGGTCCTCGACCAGGGTCTCGTCGATACCGTCTCCCGGCGTCAGCGTGATCCAGTGCCGCTTGTTCATGTGCCACCCGGGCGTGATCTCGTCGTGGTCACGCACGAGCGCTGCCCCGTGCGGCGGCGCGCACTTGAGGTTCACGATCGGGGTCCCACGCACGTCGGTCACCATGACGAACATCTTGCCGACGACCTTGTAGACCACGGAGTCCTCGCCGAACGGCTGGGTCTCGACGGCCGCCGGCAACGCCAGCGCCGTGCGGCTCGCGATGTCGTGCAGCTGCTCGCCGTCCATGTGACCAGGATGCCGCAGGCCGCCGACAGCGCACCCCGTTCGGGGGCAGGTCGTGAGTGTCGATCACGTCGTATGATCACCACGCCGCGCACCCGACGCGACGGTCGCTCGCGCGATCACCACCAGTTCCAGGGGGAACCCGTGCGCATCATCCGTACCCTCGGCATCGCCGCCGCCACCGCCGTCCTCGCGACCACCGTCGTCGTCGGCGGGACCTCGACCGCGCAGGCCGCGCCGAAGTCCTACGCCAACTGCACCGCGGTGCACAAGGTGTACTCCGGCGGCATCGCCAAGAAGTCCGTCACGAAGAACAAGGTCGTCTCCGGCGGCAAGACCACCTACCGTGCGCTCAAGGGCACGGTGAAGAAGGACGACGCCCTGTACAAGGCGAACACCAAGCTCGACCGCGACAAGGACGGCGTCGCCTGCGAGAAGAGCTGACGCTCTCGCTCGCTCGGTGACACCGCCAAGACACCGGTGTTCGCGTCCTGAACACCCGCACGCCGGGGTGCGATGCGCGAACACCGGTGTTTTGCGTGCCCGGCGTGCCCCGGCGTGCGCCCGGCACGCCCCGGCGTGCGCCCGCGGCGCGGCGCGGGGCGGCGCGGGGCGGCGCGGCGCGTTCAGAGCGTCGGGACGCCCTCGTGCCCGGAACGGGGACGCGGAGTCCCGGCGACGCCGGTGACGACCGACCCCGCCGGCACGTCCTTCGTGACCACCGTGTTGGCACCGACGACGGAGTCCGGACCGATCGTGATCGCCCCGATCAGTGACGACCCGGCGCCGAGCACCACGCGGTCCCCCACCACCGGGTGCCGTCGGGCTCCCGGCCCGTGGTCTCCGCCGCGTCCGCCGAGAGTGACGCCGTGGAACACGAGCACGTCGTCACCGATCACCGAGGTCTCCCCGATCACGACGCCCATGCCGTGGTCGATGAAGAACCGACGGCCGATGCGCGCGCCGGGGTGGATCTCGATGCCGGTGACCGACCGTGCGATCTGCCCGAGCAGGCGGGCCGCGAACCGGGACCCGGGCAGCCCCTGCGCGTTCCAGAGACGGTGGGTCACGCGGTACGTCCAGATGGCGTGCAACCCGGAGTAGACGATCGCGTTCTCCAGGTCGCCGCGGGCAGCGGGGTCACCGCGGCGTGCTGCGGACAGGTCCTCCCGGATGGTCCGCAGCACGCCTCGTCGAAGAGGACGACTCACGCAGTGAGCCCCTCGAAGAGCACCGTCGACAGGTAGCGCTCTCCGGTGTCGCACACGATGGCGACGATCCGCTTGCCGGCGTTCTCGGGGCGTGCGGCGATCTCGAGGGCCGCGTGGATGATCGCGCCGGACGAGATGCCCGACAGGATGCCCTCCTGCGTCGCCAGGGCACGGGCGACCCGGAGCGCGTCGTCCAGCTCGACGTCGAACACCTCGTCGATGACGCTCTGGTCGAGGACCTCGGGCACGAAGTTCGCGCCGATGCCCTGGATCTTGTGCGGACCGGCCTTGCCCTCGGTGAGCAGGGGCGAGTCCTTCGGCTCCACGGCGACGATCTGCACGCCGGGCACGCGCTCCTTGAGCACCTGCCCGACACCGGTGATCGTGCCGCCGGTGCCGACACCCGCGACGAACACGTCGACGTGCTCCTCGGTGTCGCGGAGGATCTCCTCCGCCGTGGTCTTCCGGTGGATCTCGGCGTTCGCGGCCGTCTCGAACTGGTGGGCGAGGATCGCGCCGGGCGTCTCCGCGACGATCGACTCGGCCTTCGCGACCGCGCCCTTCATGCCCTCGGGCCCGGGGGTCAGGACGATCTCGGCCCCGTACGCGCGGATGACCGCACGGCGCTCGACACTCATGGTCTCGGGCATCGTGATGACGACCCGGTACCCGCGAGCAGCGCCGACCAGCGCGAGGGCGATGCCGGTGTTGCCGGACGAGCCCTCGACGATGGTGCCACCGGCCTGCAGCGCACCGGAGGCCTCGGCGGCGTCGATGATCGCGACGCCCAGACGGTCCTTGACGCTGGCGCCCGGGTTGTAGAACTCGAGCTTGGCGAGCACCTCGGCCCCGCCCGCCTTCGGCAGCCGGTTCAGCTTGACGAGGGGGGTGTTGCCGAACGCCTGGGAGATGTTCTCGTAGATGGTGCCGCTCATCCGGTCCGTCCTTCGCAGCTCAGGTCGCGCATCGCTCTTCCGGGAGGCGCGGTGTGCGCCCGATCCTAGCGACCGGACCCCAGGCGGTCCTGTCCGTGACGGCGCGTGCGCGCCCGGCAATTGGTCCACACGCTGTGGACCAATTGCCGCTTCCTCGGGCCATGCCTCCGAGCACCACCGGGAGAGCGACAGATGCCCGCGGAAGGTTCGCAGGGTTCTGTCGCTTTCGCGGGAGTGAGCACGACCAGCGCCGAGGAGAGTCGCTTTCGCGGCTCGCCCCGCCGCGTCAGCGCACGAACGCCGTCCGGGCGAACCGCTCGTCGGTCGCCTCGAGCACCCGCAGCACGTTGCCGCCGGCCAGCGCACGAAGGTCCGACTCGCCCCAACCGCGTCGGACGAGCTCCACCGCGAGCACCGGGTACCGCGACACGTCCCGCAGGTCCGGCGGCAGCACCGGGGTGCCGTCGTAGTCGCCGCCGAGGCCCAGGTGCGCGACACCGGCGACGTCGCGGGCGTGCTCGACGTGGTCGGCGACCTCCGACACCGTGACCAGGGGCGGTTCGCCGGCCATGCCCGACTCCTCCCAGTCCGCCCACGCCCGCGACACGAACTTCGGCACGAAGGTGATCATCAGGACGCCGCCGTTGTCGGCCAACCGGGCGAGCACGTCGTCGGGCACGTTCCGCGGGTGGTCGTCGATCGCGACGGTCGACGAGTGGCTGAACACGACGGGCCGGGTCGCCACGTCGAGGGTGTCGCGCATGGTGGCCGGTGCGGTGTGGGACAGGTCGACGAGCATGCCGATCCGCTCCATCTCGGCGACGACCTGACGGCCGCGGTCGGTCAGGCCGCCGTGCGCCCGTTCCCCGGTCGCGGAGTCGGCCCAGGGGGTGTCGTCGTTGTGGGTGAGCGTCATGTACCGGACGCCGAGCCGGGCCAGGGTGCGGAGGACCGCGAGGTCGTCACCGATCGAGTGCCCGCCCTCGGCGCCCAGCAGCGACGCGATCCGGCCGGAGTCGACGGCGGCACGGACCTCGGCGGCGGTGCGGGTGAGCGCGAGGTCGTCGGGGTAGCGCTCAATGATCCGGTGTGCGAGGTCGACCTGCTGCAGCGTCGTCGTGACGGGGTCCGGGTCGTCCGCGGGCACGAACACCGACCAGAACTGCCCGACGACGCCGCCGGCGCGGAGCTTCGGGATGTCGGTGTGCAGCGAGTCGGTCTCGGTGTCGATGCCCTCGACACCGGAGTCGTGGCTGTCACGACGCTCCCACGGCAGGTCGTTGTGGCCGTCGATGACCGGGAACGGGAGCGCGTCGAACGTCATCCCCCGACGCTACCGCCCGCGCCGTCGTGGCTAGGCTCGAACCGTGCAGCCCGTCACCCTCCGCACCGAGCGACTGGTGCTCTCGGTCCCCGAGCTCGGCGACGCCGACGACGTGGTGGCCTACGCCAACGACCCCGACGTCATCACGTCCACCCCGGTGCCGGTGCCGTACGGGCACGCCGAGGCGCGGTACTGGATCTCGGACGTCGTCGGTGCCGGATGGGCCGCGGACACCCGGTACGAGTTCGGCATCCGGCGCGCGGACGACCTCCGGCTGCTCGGCACGGTCGGCCTGTTCGCCTTCGCCGACGGGGCCGCCGAGATCGGGTACGCCATGCACCCGGACGGTCGCGGCTCCGGCATCATGACCGAGGCCGCCGAGCGCGTGCTGCAGTGGGCCTTCGCCGGTCCGCCCGAGGGACTCGGTCTCGTCCGGGTGCAGTGGCGCGCGATCGCCACGAACACCGCGTCGGCCGCGGTCGCACAGCGGCTCGGTCTTCGGTTCGAGGGACGTACGCGGTCGAGCGTGCTGCACCGCGGCAGCCGGCACGACCAGTTGCTCGCCGCCGCGTTGCACGACGACGATCGGTCCGCCCCGACGGTCTGGCCGGCGTCGTGACCGTCTCGTTCCGGGTCGTGACGGACCTGCCGGTTCCGCCGGAGCGCGCCTTCGCGCTGTCGCTCGACATCGGCGCGCACGAGCGATCGATGGCCGCGACCGACGAACGCGCCGTCGCCGGCACGACGGCCGGCACGATCGGCCTGGGCGAGACCGTCACCTGGCGTGCGCGGCACTTCGGGATCGTCTGGCGGATGACGAGCAGGATCACCGCCCTGGAGGCGCCCCACCGGTTCGTCGACGAACAGGTGCGTGGGCCGTTCGCCCGGTTCCACCACGAGCACCGGTTCGAGCCGTCGGCCGGCGGCACGCGCATGGTCGACACCATCACGTTCCGCGCACCGCTCGGCCCGCTGGGGCGCCTGGCCGAGGTGCTCGCCCTGGCCCGGTACATGCCGAAGCTCATCGCCGACCGCAACGCCTCGCTCGCCGCCGAACTGCGTGCCGAGCTGCGCGCCGGATCGGACGGCGATCAGGGCGCAGCGAGCTCCCCCAGCGCGTCGTAGGCGGTGGCGACGGCGTCGACCCGCACCCGGCCACCGGGACCCGAGGCGTCGTAGACGTCGTTCGTGATCGCGGCGACGACGGCGAACAGCGCGGCCATCGAGTCGAACGCCGACGGTGAGTCGACCGGGCAGAGGATCGCGGTGGCGGCGGGAGCGGCGATGACCGCGGCCGTCGGGTCGCCGAGGACGATGACGTCCGCCCCGGAGTCGACGCAGTGCCGGACGATCCGTTCGACCCCGGCGGTGTGCCGACGCACGGTCACCAGGACCACGAGGTCGTGCCGGTCGAGGTCGGCGACCTCTTCGCCGAGCCGCTGCCCGGGCGACGGACCGACGCGGACGTCGGACCGCACCTGCGCCAGCTGGGACCGCAGTTGCAGCGCGATCGGGTACGCGCCGCGTTCACCGAGGACGAGCACCCGGCGGGCCCGGACGATCCGACGGGCCAGGCGCGGGCGGTCCGCTCGGCCGAGGGATGCGAAGGCCGCGTCCAGGTTGCGCGCCTCGACCGCGCGCTGGTCGACGTGGGCGGCGTCCTCGGCGACCCACGGCAGGCCCGAGCCCCGTGCGGACATCAGGTTCTGCCGGACCTCGGCGGCGTCCTGGAAGCCCAGCGACCGCACGAGTCGCGAGACCGTGGCCTTCGAGGTGCCCGACTCGGCCGCGAGTTCGGCGGAGGTGCCGACGAGCAGGAGTTCCGGGTCGTGGCGGACCATCGCGGCGACCCGACGTTCGGCGGGCGAGAGCTGTTCCCACACGGAGTCGATCCGGGCGCGGACGTCGGGGCCGGCGGTGCTCATGCGCGGGCCACCCGGTCGACGGCGACGGCCAGGGCATCGAGGCCGAGGGCGATGTCCGGCGTCGACACGAACTCGTCCGGGTGGTGGCTGATGCCGTCGGGGTTGCGGAGGAACAGCATCGCGACGTCGGTCACGAGTCCGAGCGACATCGCGTCGTGGCCGGCACGCGAGAACAGCTCCATCGGCGCGGTCTCGCCCGTCGACACGATCCCTGCTCGGACGGCGTCCATCAGCCGGGGCGAGCAGAACACCGCGGGCGCACGGTGCACCTCGGTCGGGGTGACACTCACCCCGCGCCGTTCACCGATGAGCGTGAAGGCCTTGGTGAGTTCGTCCCAGACCTCGTCGCGCTCGTCGTCGAACTCGCCGCGCAGGTCGACGGAGAACCGTGCGAGCCCGGGGACGACGTTGACGGCTCCGGGTTCGACGGTCATCGTGCCGACGGTGCCGACCTGGTGCGATGCCCGGCAGATCCGTTCCACCGCGAGCGCGGCCTCGGCAGCGGCGAGCAGGGCGTCGTGCCGGCGTTCGTAGGGGGTGCCGCCGGCGTGCCGGGCCTCTCCCACGGCCTCGACCGAGAACCGGCGGGCACTCGCGATGCTCGTGACGACCCCGAGGGCCTGCCCGGCCTGTTCGAGGTACGGCCCCTGCTCGATGTGCGCCTCGAGGTAGCCGACCACCGAGGCCGGGTCGACCGCGGCGTCGCCGACGCGCTCCGGGTCGAGGCCGAAGTCGGTGAAGGCCTGTCGGAGCGTGACGCCGTCACCGTCGGTCAGGTCCCACCAGGCGTCGTCCCAGACCCCGGCCACCGCGGACGACCCGAGCAGGGCCTTGCCGAAGCGCGTGCCCTCTTCGTCGGAGAACGCGATGACCTCGAGCGCGACGGGCAGCGGACCGTCGGCGGTGAGCCGGGCGACCGTGCGGATCGCCATGAGCACCCCGACGACGCCGTCGTACCGGCCGGCGTCCACCACGGTGTCCAGGTGCGAGCCGAGCAGCAGCACGGGGGCGTCGGGCGTCGCGCCCGCGGCCCGGCCGTGCAGGTTGCCGGCGGCGTCCTGCCAGGTGGACAGTCCGGCGTCCTGCATCCAGCCCGCGACGAGGGCGTTCGCCCGGGCGTGCTCGGGCGACAGGTAGACGCGGGTGATCCGGCTCGGTTCGGCGCTGAGGGCGGCGAGCTCGTCGCACCAGCGGGCGACGAGTTCGGCGTCGGCGGTGCCCACGGCGGTGGCGTTCAGGACGGGCACGGCGCTCACGCGAGCACCTCCGCCCCGGCGGGAGCGACCGCGGCGGGGTCGTCGCGGAAGACGTCGAGGGCGGCATCGACACCGCCGCCGTGCGGGACCGCGTGCCCGGCCCGGCGCAGAGTGTGCTCGAGCGCGGCCAGGGTCGTGACCACGGTGCCCTTCCGGGCGTTGTAGCCCATGGTGCCGATGCGCCAGACCCGTCCGTGCAGCGGCCCGAACGAGGTGCCGATCTCGATCCCGTGGTCGTCGAGCATCGCGCCGCGCACCTGGTCGCCGACGACGTCGGACGGGATCTCGACGGCGACGACGTTGTGCATCTTGTGGGCGACGTCGCCGAAGACCGGGAGCCCGAGGGCCTGCACCCCGGCGAGCATCGCGCGCCCGGCGGTCTCGTGGCGGGCGACGACGGCGTCGCGGCCTTCCTCGAGCAGGATGCGGGCGCACTCGTGCGCGGCGTAGAGCATCGAAGCGGCCTCGGTGTGGTGGTTCAGGCGGCGGGGGCCCCAGTAGTCGAGGATCATCGCGAGGTCGAGGTAGTTCGAGCGGATCGGTTCGTCGGCGACGTCGTCACCGGGTTCGCGGATGCCGGCCTCGACGCTTCGCCGCTCGTCGAGCACGGCCACGGCCTTGGGCGACAGCGTGACGGGCGCACTGCCGGACGGGCCGCCGAGGCACTTCTGCAGCCCGGCGCTCACGGCGTCGATCCCCCAGGCGTCGACCTCGAGCGGGTTGCCGCCGACCGTCGCCGTGGCGTCGGTGTAGAGCAGGACGCCGTACCGCTCGCAGATCGCACCGAGCTCGTCGAGCGGCTGGTTCATCGTGGTCGAGGTGTCGCCCTGCACGACCGCCAGCACCTTCGGCCGGACACGGGCGATGGCCGACTCGATCGCGGACGGCGTGAAGACCTGACCCCAGTCGGTCTCGATGGTGTGGACCTCGGCCCCGGCACGGCCTGCGATCTCGGCGAGCAGGTGCCCGAACCGACCGAACACCGGCACGAGCACGCGGTCACCCGGGGCGAGCAGTGACACCAGCACCGCTTCGATCCCCGCGCGCGAGGTGCCGTCCACGAGCAGCGTCGCATCGTTGCGAGTGCCGAACACGCGGCGGTAGAGCGCCTGCGTCTCGTTCATCGTCGAGGTCATCCAGGGGTCGTACTGGCCGACGAGCGGCGTCGACAGGGCACGGAGCACGCGTGGGTCGGCGTCGATCGGGCCGGGCCCCATGAGGAGACGGGCGGGTGGGTTCACTGGGAGCATGGTGGTTCCTTCCGTTCCTGATCCGACGATACCGGAACGATCGTTACAGGGGTGTTTCCGCCGCGAGCACGGGCCGTCCGGCCAGCTGCCCCTCGACGCCGACCACGCCGCCGTCCGCCGTGGCGATGCGACGGCCGCGGAGCCAGGTCTCGGTGACGCTGCCGCGCACGCGGAGCCCGTCGAACGCGGACACCGGGTTGCGGTGCTCGAGCCCGGCGACGTCGACGACGGACTCGGCGGACGGGTCGAACACGGCGAAGTGCGCCAGGGCACCGGGAGCGATCACCCCGCGGTCGCGCAGCCCGACCAGGGCGGCCGGACCGGTCGTGAACAGCGGGAGCAGCGCCTCGAGCGGGATCCCGCGACGCTCGGCCTCGGTCCACACCGCCCGGAACCCGACCTGCAGGCCGGCGACCCCGCCCCAGGCCAGACCCCAGTCGTCGGTCTTCAGGTCGGCGGTGGAGGGCGAGTGGTCCGACACGACGAGGTCGATCGTGCCGTCGAGCACACCGGCCCACAGCGCGTCGCGGTTGGCGTCGTCACGGATCGGCGGACAGCACTTGTAGGCGGTCGCGCCGTCCGGGATCGTGCCCGCCTCGAACGACAGGTAGTGCGGGCACGTCTCGACCGTGATCCGGACGCCGTCGTCCTTCGCCGCGCGGAGCATCGGCAGCGCGCCCGCGTCGGACAGGTGCAGCACGTGCACCCGCGCACCGGTCGCCCGCGCGCCGTCGATGACCTGCGCGATCGCGGACCGTTCGGCGGCGACGGGCCGGGTGGCCAGGAAGTCGGCGTACCGGCCACCGAGCGCCCGGTGCGGCACGAGGTGTTCCGGGTCCTCGGCGTGCACGATCAGCAGGGCGTCGATCCGGGCGACCTCGGCGATCGCGGCGCGGAGCTGCTCGGGGTCGAGGTGCGGGAACTCGTCGACACCGCTCGGCGCCGTGAAGCACTTGAACCCGAAGACGCCGGCATCGTGCAGGGCGTCGAGCGAGCCGAGACTCGCGGGGACCGCTCCGCCCCAGAACCCGACGTCGACCGCCACTCGGCCCTCGGCACTCGCACGCTTGACGGCGAGCGCCTCGACCGTGGTCGTCGCGGGGATGGAGTTGAGCGGCATGTCCACGATCGTGGTGACGCCGCCCATCGCAGCGGCCCGGGTCGCGGACGCGAAGCCCTCCCACTCGGTGCGGCCGGGTTCGTTGACGTGCACGTGGGTGTCGACCAGTCCGGGGAGCAGCACCTGCCCGGCCGGCACGGTGTGGTCCTGCACGGCGTCGACGACCGCGTCGACGGGCAGGACGCCGGTGACCCGGCCGTCGTGGACGACGACCGCGGCCGAGCGGAACGTCCCGTCGACCCAAGCTCGCTGCGCGCGGACGACCAGGTCTGCCGTGTCGCCCGCCGGGAGGCCCGTCACGCGCCCGCCCCGGCCGTCGCGACCGCCGCCGGGTGGCGTTCGAAGCCCGCCAGCAGCCCCGACATCGCCTTCACCGGCGGCAGGGCGTACTCGCCGCGCTTGCCCGTGGACAACCCGAGCCGGACGAGCGACTCCGCCAGGACCGTGGCCGCCGCGACGCCGTCGACGACCGGTGCCCCGATGGCCAGCGAGACCTCGGCGCAGAAGTCGGCCATGCCCGCGCACCCGAGCACGACGGCATCGGCTCCCCCGTCGATGACCGCTCGGCACTCCTCGATCACGAGCGCCCGTGCACCGGACTCGGGGTCGTCCAGCTCGAGCACCGGGACCTCGCACGCCCGGATCTCCGTGACGAGCGGGGCGAAGCCGTAGCGCTGGGCGAGCTCGTGGGCGCGGCCGGTCGTCCGCGCCAGGGTGGTGACGACGCCGAACCGGCGGCCGAGCATCGCGGCGGCGTGGAACCCGGCCTCGGCGATCCCGATCACCGGCACCGTCGCGAGCTCCCGCGCGGCGTCGAGCCCCGGGTCCCCGAAGCAGGCGACGACGAACGCGTCCACCCCGTCCTGCTCGCCGCGGGCGATCTGCTCGAGCAGCCCGGGCACGGCCAGGGCCTCTTCGTAGTGGCTCTCGATCGAGGCCGGCCCCATCGAGGGTTCGACCGCTTCGACCAGCGTGCCGGGAGCGGCGGCGGCCTGGGCCGCGACGCCGATCGCCCGCGTCATCGACGCGGTGGTGTTGGGGTTGACGACGCGGATGCGCATCGGGGTCCTTCCGGTGGAGCGAGTGGAGCGGTGGAACCGGTGGTGCTGGGTGGTGACCATCGTGGCGGAGGCGGGGCGGGCCTCCCGGCCGTGGTGTTGATCTGTGGACGACCGAGCGCCGCGACCCGCCCTGTGGAGGGCGAGCCGCGACGCCGGGGGTCAGGCGCGACCGACGGCCGCGCCGTCGTCGACCGAGGGGTCGTCCGCGTCGAGCACGGGCATGCTCGGCCGGACACGCTCGAGCGCCCAGAAGACGACGAGGCCCAGGCCGCACCCGATGAACCAGCTGTAGCTCGACAGCCACGGCAGCACGCCGAGTGCCGGGGGCAGGACCGCGCTCGCGACCGAGATCGCGCCGGTGACCACGAGGGTCCAGATGGCGTTCGGGTTGAACCCGCCGCGGTACCAGTACCGGGCAGTGCGGCTCGTGGAGTACATGTCGTCGATCGCGATGCGCTGCTTGCCGACGATGTAGTAGCCCGCGATGAGGATGCCGAACAGCGGGCCGATCAGCGCACCGAGCACCCCGAGCGTGTACAGGATCGCCTGGTCGTTGCCGTACCAGTTCCACGGGGTGAGGAGCACGGAGCCGACCGCGGCGATCATGCCGCCGGCCCGCCACGAGATCTTCCGGGGTGCCACGTTCGAGAAGTCGAACGCGGGGCTGATGAAGTTCGCCACGATGTTGATGCCGACGGTCGCGGTGACGAACGTCAGGCCGCCGAGCAGGATCGCGAACGGGGCACCGATGGCCTGCACGGTCTCGATCGGGTCGGTGATGAGCTTGCCGAACACCGGCACCGTCGCACTGGCGCAGAGCACCGTCAGGACCGAGAAGAACAGGAAGTTGATCGGCAGTCCCCAGAAGTTGCCGCGCTTGACCGCGCGGAACGACCGGCCGTAGCGCGAGAAGTCCCCGAAGTTCAGCATCGGGCCGGAGAAGTAGCTGACCACCAGGGCGACCGCGGACAGCATCACCGGGATCGACGCCCCGAACGACAGCGGCTCGCCGACCGACAGGGTGAACGAGATGTTGCCGATGCCCGCCTGGCTGACCAGGTAGACCGCGAGCGCGATCATCACCACGTAGACCGCCGGACCGGCCCAGTCGATGAACCGCTTGATCGCCTCCATGCCCATCCAGAACAGCGCGCCCTGTGCCACCCAGAGGATCGCGTACGAGATCCACCCCAGGGCCGACAGCCCGAGGAACGAGTGGTCGAGCAGCCCCGCCGACGCCGGGATGAACTTGAGGAAGATGATGTTCAGCGACTGGGCGGCGAGGAAGGTCTGCACGCCGTACCAGGCCATCGCGATCAGGCCGCGGATGATGGCGGGGACGTTCGCGCCGAGCACCCCGAACACCGCGCGGTTGATCACCGGGTACGGCACACCGGTGCGCTGCGACGGCTTCGCGACCAGGTTGGCGAAGACCTGCACGATCAGGATGCCGACCACCAGGGCGATGAGCACCTGCCAGCTCGCGATGCCGAGGGCGAAGAGCGACCCGGCGGTGACGTAGCCGCCGACCGAGTGCACGTCGGACATCCAGAAGGCGAAGAAGTTGTAGCTCGTCCAGCGCTGCTCGCGCAGCGGGGCGAGGTCCTCGTTCGTGAGCGCCGGGTCGTACCCGGGCTTGACGACACCGGCGCCCGCTGGGGCGGGAGCGGCGGTCGTGGTGGGGGCGTGGGGCGCGGCGACTGGTGTCGCGATGTCGGTAGCCATGGCGTCCTCCGAGGGAGTGGGAAGCGGGGCGGTGCGTGCTTGAGCACGAAGCTACGGAGCGACTTCGCCCCCGCCGTTTCCCTCGTGTAACGGTCGTGTGTCCCGCACCCCGTCCTGGAACGACCGTTCCGGGACGGTGGTCGAGACCGGCGCCGACCACTCCCGGTGCCGCGCGCGGAGCCGCGGTGCGGCTTGCCGCATCGATGGGCACCGACCCCGCACGGACCCCGCCCCGACCCGAGCAGCGGGGACCGCCGGTGGTACGAATCGACCATGAGCAGGGGAATCAGGATCGACCACGTGGGCGTCACGGTGCCGGACATCGACGCAGCCACGCAGTTCTTCGAGGCGGCGTTCGACGCCGTCGTCCTGTACGACATGCGGCGTCGTGACGAGACGCCGAACAGCAGTTCCGAGGCGCACGGCTACCTCGGCATCCCGAGCTCCATGGCGCAGGGGGCCATGCGGATGCTCGCGCTGCCGGAGGGGCCGGGGCTCGAGCTGTTCGAGTACCTGGGGCCCGAGCAGCGGAACGCCGCACACCCGTCCGACCTGGGGTGGCAGCACCTGGCGATGTACGCCGACGACCTGGACGCGACGCTCGCTCGGGTCGAGGCGGCCGGCGGTACCCGGAACTCCGACCCGCGCGACCTGCGTGGTGACGAGGCGGGTGCCGGCAACCGGTTCGTCTACACCCGCACGCCGTGGGGGTCGACGCTCGAGCTCGTCAGCTACCCGACGCCGCAGCCGTACCTGGTGTACGCGCCGCGGCCGAAGTGGGCGCCGTGGCCGATGCCCGACGACGTCTACCCGGTGCCGGCACCCGCCGTGCACTGACGACCAACCGCCGCACCGACCGACCAACACACCGACCGACAGACCGCCTCTCAGTGGCGGGGCACCTGTCCCGTCCGCCGCACGGCCCGTTCGAGCAGTTCGACGTCGATCCCGACGTGCTGCCGGGCGATCACGCCCGCCTCGGGCGCCCGCCCCGAACACACCGCGTCCACCAGCAGTTCGTGCTCGTGGAGCGCGCGGGTCTCCATCTCCGCCATGCCCTCGGCCGTGCCCCACAGGTGCGCCGGAGCGGCGATGGAGATCTGCGCCTCCAACCCGGCGAGCGCCGTCCGCAGGGCGTCGTTCCGCGCGGCGTCGATGATCGTCCGGTGCAGCACAGCGTCGGCCTGTTGCTTCTCGAGGCCTGAGGTGGCCTCGCGGAACACCTCGAGCCGTGCTCGGATCAGGGCGGCGTCCTCCGGGGTGACCCGTTCCGCGGCGGCCGTCGCGAGTGCCCCGTGCAGCAGCGCGATGGCATCGGCGGTGTCCTGGATCGCCTCCCACCGGGCGAGCAGCACCCGCCCGACCGCGTCCGATGAGCTGTCCGGCCACTCGGTGCGGACGAACGTGCCACCGCCCCGGCCTCGACGGGTCTCGAGCAGCCCCCGTTCGACGAGCCGGGCGATCGCACCGCGCACGGTGACCCGGGCGACGCCGAGCAGGCCGGCGAGTTCGCGTTCCGGCGGCAGGTTCGCGCCGGGCAGGTACTCGCCCACGGCGACGGCGGTCACGAGGCGGTCCTCGACCTCGTCGACGCGCGTCTCGGTCGCACGATCGGACACACGGACCCCCTTCGCGGTGTTAAGACCACGTTAAGGCAGCAGAAAAGGTATTGCGTGGGACCTTCTTCCGCTCCATGCTGACCCCCATGTCCAGCATCACCGAATCCACGATGCCGTTCCGCGACGGCGAGACCTGGTACCGGGTCACCACACCCGACACCCCGGTCGCCGGCGCGCTGCCCCTCGTCGTTCTGCACGGCGGGCCCGGCATGGCCCACGACTACCTCCGGAACCTCGCGGCCCTGGCCGACGAGACCGGCCGGACCGTCGTCCACCACGACCAGTTCGGCTGCGGCCGGAGCAGCCACCGCCCGGACGCCCCGGTCGACACCTGGCAGCCGCAGCTCTTCGTCGACGAGTACGCCGCCCTGGTCGAGCACCTCGGGCTCGGCGACCACCACGTCCTCGGGCAGTCGTGGGGCGGCATGCTCGGCGCCGAGATCGCCGTGCGGCAGCCCGCGGGCCTCCGCTCGCTGGCGATCTGCAACTCCCCCGCGTCGATGCAGCTCTGGGTCGACGGCGCCGCCGAGCTCCGCGCGCAGCTGCCCGCCGACGTGCAGGACGCCCTGACCCGGCACGAGACGGCCGGCACCGTCGACGACCCCGAGTACCTGGCGGCGACGCAGGTCTTCTACGAGCGGCACGTCTGCCGCGTGGTCCCGAGCCATCCGGACTTCGTCGACTCCGAAGAGCAGATGGAGCGCGAGCCGACGGTCTACCACACGATGAACGGCCCGAACGAGTTCCACGTCATCGGCACGATGCGCGACTGGACCATCGTCGACCGGCTCGACCGCATCGCCGTGCCGACGCTCGTCGTCGCCGGCGAGCACGACGAGGCCACGCCCGCCACCTGGGCGCCGTTCGTCGAGCGGATCGCCGACGTCCGGCAGCACGTCTTCCCCGGCGCGAGCCACTGCTCGCACCTGGAGCAGCCGGCGGAGTTCCGCCGGGTCGTCGCGGCCTTCCTGGCCGCGCACGACGACGCCTGACCCGGCCACCTTCGGTCTGGAGGCGCGGGACGGGCCCGCCCCGCGCCTCCCGGCAAGCAATCCCCACCCCCACCGCCGCACCCGTCCCTCCACCCGAAACGGAACCCGACATGTCGCAGCAGCACAGCGAGCTCTCCGCACAGCAGCAGCTCGAGGCCTACGGCTACAAGCAGGAGCTCAAGCGCTCCGTCTCCACCACCGACCTGCTCATCTACGGCCTGGTCTTCATGGTCCCGATCGCCCCGTGGGCGATCTTCGGGACCGTCTACAACGCCTCCAGCGGCATGGTGCCGCTGGTGTACCTCGTCGGCCTCGTCGCGATGATCTTCACCGCCCTGGCCTACGCGCAGATGGCGAAGTCGATCCCCCTCGCCGGCAGCGTGTTCTCGTACGTCGGCCGCGGCATCCACCCCACCGCCGGGTTCTTCGCCGGCTGGGCGATCCTGCTCGACTACCTGCTCGTCCCGACGCTGCTCTACGTGTTCGCCGCGGAGAGCATGGTCGGCATCTTCCCGGGCACGCCCCGCTGGCTGTGGGCGCTCGTGTTCGTCGCGATCAACACCGTCATCAACCTGGCCGGGGTGTCCTCGCTCAAGCTCGCGAACCGCATCTTCCTGCTCATCGAGCTCGTCTTCGTCGCGATCTTCGTCGTCATCGCCATCGTCGCGCTGACCGGTGGCACGATCCCCGACGCGTCGTTCGGCACCGAGCAGATCTGGGACCCGGCCAAGGTGTCGGCCCCGCTCATCGCCTCGGCCCTGTCGATCGCGGTGCTGAGCTTCCTGGGCTTCGACGGCATCTCCACCCTGTCCGAGGAGTCCACCGGCCGTCGTGGCGGAGCCGGCACGGCGATGATCCTGGCGCTCGTCATCGTGGCGTTCCTGTTCATCCTGCAGACCTGGCTCGCATCCGCCCTGGCCGCGGGGCGGGACTCGTTCTCGGACAGCGAGGCCGGCAACGCCTTCTTCACCATCGTCGAGCAGGCCTCGTCGAGCGGGTGGGCCACCGCGTTCTTCGCGGTCAACGTGCTCGCCGTCGGCATCGCGAACGCCATGGCCGCGCAGGCTGCGACGAGCCGCCTGCTCTTCTCGATGAGCCGCGACCGTCAGCTGCCCGCGTTCCTGCACAAGCTCAACGGGCGCCAGGTGCCGCAGAACGCGATCATCGTCGTCTCGGTGCTCTCCGCGATCCTCGTGCTGTTCTTCGTCGGGCAGATCGACACGATCTCGTCGCTCGTGAACTTCGGCGCGCTGTTCGGCTTCATGCTCCTGCACGTGTCCGTCTTCGTGCACCACGTCATCAAGGGGAAGTCGCGCAACTGGCTGCTGCACCTGGTCGTGCCGCTGGTCGGGTTCCTGATCATCGGGTACGTCCTGCTCAACGCCGCGGTCGAGGCGAAGGTCGGCGGGATCATCTGGCTGATCGTCGGCGCGGCCGTGTTCCTGTACTACCGACGCACCGGCCGTTCCACCGAGGTCGGCTCCGAAGCAGAACCGACGACGGAGGACGCCCGATGACCCCGGACCACTTCCTGCCGAACACCCTCGGCCGCCCCGGGTTCTCGGCCGACCGGGAGCCCGTGCTGCGGGTCCGTCCCGGCACCGGCGAGACCATCGGGTTCGAGACCACCGACGCCGTCTACGCCGAACTCGACCAGCACCACGACATGGCGCAGCTGCAGGCACCGATCAACCCGGTGACCGGCCCGGTCTTCGTCGAGGGGGCCGAACCCGGCGACACCCTCGTGGTGACCATCCACGCCATCGAGCTGACCACGCACGGGTGGTCCGTGTCCCTGCCCGGCTCCGGGGCCCTGCAGCACGTCATGGGCGACCGGGTCTTCGCCCGCCGCTGCCCGATCTCGGACGGCACGGTGCAGGTGTCCGACCGGCACCGGTTCCCCGTCCGGCCGATGATCGGGTGCATCGGGACGGCCCCGGCCGAGGGCGAGAACTCGACGATCATGCCGGCCTACCCGGAGGGCGGCAACATGGACGTCACCGAGGCCCGCCCCGGCTCGACGGTGTCCCTGCCCGTCCGGGTCCCCGGTGCGCTGCTGTCGATCGGCGACATCCACGCGCTCATGGCCGAGGGCGAGTCGTCGTTCGTCGCCATCGAGGCCCAGGGCACCGCGATCGTCTCCGTCGACCTGGTCAAGGGCGGCCCGGTGCTCCGCGCACCCCGCATCGAGACCGCCGACGACTGGCTGTTCGTCGGCCTCGGCGACCCCGTGCAGGAGAGCATCCGGCGCGGGTACGAGGACGCCTTCGCGTTCCTGGTCGACGAGCACGGCTGGACCGCCGAGGACGCCTACGCGGTGCTCAGCGCGGTCGGTGACTCGAAGCTCGGCGGGCCGACCGGCTCCACCGCCCCGGACCCGTTGCACCCCTTCGCCGCCGTCGGCGCGGTCACCCTGCACCGGGTGCCGAAGGCGGTGCTGTGAGGGTTCATTGATGCGGGTTCCCGGTACGGCTGTCGTGCCGGGAACCTGCACAGGCGTGTGCACGATGATGGGCGCATGCACGACACCATCCGCTACGTCGCGATCGGCGACAGCTTCTCGGAGGGCATCGGCGACGCCGGACCCGCTCCGTTCCCCGGCTGGACTGGACGACTCGCGAGCGCGATGGCGGCAGCCTCGGACGCCCACGTCTCGTACGCGAACCTCGCGGTGCGCGGCCGACTGCTCGCCGGGGTCCTCGACGGTCAACTCGAGGCCGCGCTCGCGCTCGACCCGGCGCCGACCCTCATCACCTTCTGCGCCGGCGGCAACGACCTGCTGCGCCCGCGCTTCGAGGTGGACGCGCTGATCGGGCAGGTCGAGGCCGCCGCCGGCCGCGTCGAGGCCACCGGGGCGCGCCTGGCGCTCCTCAGCCCGGCCGACCCGAGCGCCCGCCTGCCCCTCGGTTCCCTGATCAACCGCCGCGGTGACGCCTGGGCCGAGGCGCTCGGCACCCTCGCCCGACGCCGCGGTCTGCCGTTCGTCGACGTCTCCCGCGACCCGCACCTGCGCCGTGCGGAGTTCTGGTCGGACGACCGGCTGCACATGAACGCCACCGGGCACCAGCGCGTCGCGGACCTGGCGCTGCACGCGGTCCTGGACGGCCCTGCGCCGGTCGAGCCCGCGGACCCCGGTACCGCTCGGACCCGTCTGGGCGAGGAACTCCGCTACTACCGCGAGTACGTCCTGCCGTGGGTCCAGCGCAGGATCACCCGCACATCGTCGGGCGACGGACGCTCGGCGACCTACCCGACGTGGACGCCGGTGCGCGGTCAGGACGCGTAGCCAGCGTCAGCCCGCGACGTACACGCGGGTGGTGACCCCGCTCAGCGCGTGCGCGAACTCGTCGCCCGTCGCCACGAAGCCGCCCGCCTCGTACAGCCGCACCGCCCGGTCGTTGTCGCCGAGCACGTGCAGCACGACGCGGGGGTGTCCGCCAGCCCGGGCGTCGTGCACCGCCTCGGACAGCAGCGACCGTCCGACCCCGCGAGCCTGCACCCCGGGCCGCACCGCGAGCAACGACAGGTAGGCGGCGTCCGCCGGGTCCGTCGACCGGCCGGTGCCCGGTGCCGTCACGAGCACGAAGCCGTCGACCGCACCGTCCGGGCCGGGGGCCACCAGCCAGGCGACGTGCTCCGCCGCGAACTTCTGCCGCGCGCGCTCCCGCACCGCCGGGTCCTCGGCGGCACCGTCACGGGCAGCCACGGCCGCGGCCCACAGGTCGATGCAGGTGTCGGTCTCGTCCGGGGTCGCAGGACGCACGACCACGGACGACTCGATCACCCGATCAGCCTACGACCGCCCGGCTCCCGATCCTGAACGACGCCCCACGGTGCTCGTCGGGCAGCCGGTCCCCGCGGCCGTGCAGCTTCTGGCGGAGCGACCCCGGCTCGTACTCCTCCGGGTAGGCCCCACGGGCACGGAGCTCCGGGATCACGAACTCGATGACGTCCTCCCACGTGCCCGGGGTCACCGCGTACGCCAGGTTGAAGCCGTCGACGTCGGTGAGCTCCTGGATCTCCTGCAGCCGGTCGGCGATGGTCGCTCCCCCGCCGACCGCCACCGGGCCGAGTCCGCCGATCGCCGTCTGCCGTGCCAGGTCACGGATCGTCCACTTCGACCCGTCCTCCCCCGTCGCTGCCGCGATGTTCGCCGCCGCCGACTGGATCGCGTTCGACTCGACGTCACCGAGGGGCTGGTCCGGGTCCCACTGCGACAGGTCGACGCCCATCCAGCCGGAGTTGAGCACCAGCGCACCGAGCTCCGACGCGTACGACAGGTAGTCCTCGTACTTCGCCTGGGCCAGCTCGTCGGTGGCGTCCGTGATCACGGTGAGCAGCGTGTAGACGCGGGCGGCGTACCGGTCGCGACCAGCTGCCTCCAGGGCGTCCCGGACCTTCGCGACGGTCGACGCGAGCTGCTCGACGGTCGGTGCGCCCACGAAGACGGCTTCCGCGTTCTCCGCGGCGAAGCGGATGCCGCGCGGTGACGCGCCCGCCTGGTAGATGACGGGCGTGCGCTGCACGGACGGTTCGGACAGGTGGATGCCCGGCACGTCGAAGTGCGTGCCGTGGTGCTCGATCGGGTGCACCTTCTCCGGGTCCGTGAAGACCCCGGCTTCGCGGTCGGCGACGACGGCGTCGTCCTCCCACGAGCCCTCCCACAGCTTGTAGAGCACCTCGAGGTACTCGTCCGCCACGTCGTACCGGTCGTCGTGCGACAGCTGGTCGGTCTGGCCCATGTTCCGTGCGGCACTCGGCAGGTACCCGGTGACGACGTTCCAGCCGACCCGGCCCTTGGTCAGGTGATCGAGCGTCGACATGCGTCGGGCGAACGGGTACGGGTGCTCGTACGCGGTGCCGGCCGTGATGCCGAAGCCCAGGTGCTCGGTCACCGACGCCATCGCCGACACGAGCAGGATCGGGTCGTTCACCGGCACCTGCGACCCGGTGCGGAGCGCGGCCTCGTTCGAGCCGCCGTACACGTCGTAGGTGCCGAGGACGTCGGCGATGAAGATGCCGTCGAACGCCCCGCCCTCGAGCGTCTTCGCCAGGTCCGTCCAGTAGGTCAGGTCGCGGTAGTCCCGCGATCGGTCGCGGGGGTGCCGCCACAGTCCGGAGGACTGGTGCGCGACGCAGTTCATGTCGAACGCGTTGAAGCGGATCTGCCGGTGCTCGCTGCTGGTGGTCACGGATCGAGACGCTACGTCGGACACCTGCGACCGTCACGGATCGTGACGAAGCGTGACGGTCGCCTCCGGCACCGGCCTGGAGGCCCGCCCCGCATCCGTCACGTCACCCGCGGCGGGCGCGTGGCCGGTTCCAGGGCTCAGGCGCGGTCGTGGAGCGTGACGTGGTAGCCGTCGGGGTCGGCGAACGTGAACGTCCGACCGAAGGGACCGTCGATCGGCGCCGAGACGATGCGGTGGCCGTCGGCGACCAGCGCGTCGTGGATCGCCTGCACGTCCGTTGCGTGCAGCCAGACCGCGGCGCCGACGCCGGGCTGCGCCACCGCGTCGAGGTCCGTGCCGGGCACCAGGTCGCGCAGGGCGAAGGCGATCGGCGTGGTCTCGAACACGACGGCGTGGGGCGGGCCGGCCTGCGAGCGGACGAGGCCGAGGTAGCGCTCGTAGAACGCCTGTGAGGCGTCGAGGTCGCGGGTCTGCAGGGAGATGAAGTCGGGGCCGGTGACGGGCATGTGGTGCTCCTTCGGTTCGTGTCAGTCTTCTGACACAGCACAAGCTATGTCAGACTACTGACATGCGTCAAGACGACACCGGCATCCACCTCGAGACGTCGATCGGCTACCTGCTCAAGGAGACGGCGAGCGCCCTCCGGGCGTCGATGGAAGCCGTGCTGCGCCCGCTCGGCATGACGGTGACGCACTACTCCTGCCTCGAACTGCTCGCACAGCGCCCCGGCCTGTCGAACTCCGAGCTCGCACGAGGAACCTTCGTCACCCGGCAGTCGATGAACGTGCTGCTGCAGACCCTGGAGCGGGACGGCTTCGTCACCCGCGCCACCGAGCCGTCGGTCGGCAAGGCGCTCCCCACGCAGCTGACCGACAGCGGGCGACGGAGCCTGGCGCAGGCGAGTGCGGCGATCCGCGGGGTCGAGCAGCGGATGCTCGCCGATCTGAGCGCCGACCAGCAGACCGAGGCACGTCGGATCCTGCGGAGCATGGTGACGTCGCTCCGCAGTCAGGGCGCGTAGCGCACCGAAGCGGCGTCCTTCGGTGCGTACCGATCCTCGAAGTCACGCTCGTTGGGGACCCACACATCTCGCCAGAGCGCATCGTGCCTGCGCCCGAGCGCACGATCACGAGCCGTGCCCCGACACACCGCCGTGTCGAGGTCGACGTCACACCAGATGCTGACGTCGAGGTGCGGGAGCGCCTCGGGGTGGAAGAGTCCGATCAGGTCGACGATCAGGACGTCCGTCCGCGGCAGCGGCTCGGCCGGGCCGAGGGCTCGCACCGACCAGTCGAACCGCTGGAACGTGCTCGCACGACCGGCTCGGTGCGGTTCGAGCACCGACGACACCAGACGGGGACGATCGACGCCGTCCCAGTCGGCCGACCGCTGATGGGACCGAACGGGGTCGAGGAAGTCGTCGCCGCGGATGCGGACCGCGCCGGGGAGCCCCTCGACGAGGGTGCGCGTCAGCGTCGACTTGCCGGATCCGCAGTAGCCGGAGACACCGACGACGATCGGTGCACGGGCCGAGGCGCGGCGGGACGCGACAAGGTCGATGACGCCGTCGCGGTCCATCGGGCAAGCGTACGAGGTCGATGACGGTGCACCGGAGTTCGTAGGCTGAGCGGATGGACGTCGCACTGCGGGACAGCACCACCGAGGACCTCGAGTGGCTCGTCGAGCTCCGAGCCGTGGTGCTGCGCGACGACCTGATGCGCCTCGGGGTGTTCGACGAGACGCGCGTCCGACAGCGCCTCCGCGACGCGTTCCAGCCGCAGCTGACCCGCATCGTCGTGGTCGACGGTCGCGACGTCGGGTCGATCACCGTGCGGGTCGAGGACGACGTCCGCTGGGTAGAACACTTCTACCTCGCGCCCGACGTCCAGGGGCGTGGAGTCGGGTCGACCGTGCTGCGCGCCGTCCTCGACGAGCCCCACGAGGGTCCGACGCGGCTCAACGTGCTGGTGGGCAGCCCGGCTCGCCGACTCTACGAACGACACGGCTTCGTGCTCGACACCGACGACGGCGTCGACGTGTTCATGACGCTGCGGGCCGCCGATCGAGCACCCCACGGAGTGCACTGAGCTGCTCGTCGACCACGTCGGCCATCCGGCGCTCGGACGGTCCGGTGAGCCAGGCCTCGAGGGCCAGGTGGAACAGCATCACGGTCGTCTCGGCGATGACCGCCGCCTCAGACGGATCGAGCCCGCGGTGGGCGAAGGCCTCGCGCACCGCGTCCGTCAGGTCGGCACGCTTCCGGGCGTCGCGCTCCCGGAGCGACGACTCGGACAGCACCAGCCGCCGCACCGAGCCGACCTCGGCGTGCCGCCCCTCGAACCGCTCGTCGGCGACGGCGCGGAGGCCGTGCACGACGATGTCGAGCGGGTCGATCCCGGCCGGTGCACCCTGGATGGCGGCCCGGGCGAGGTCGGGGATCTCGTCACCGGCGAAGATCACCTCGCGCTTGTCGGCGAAGTACCGGAAGAAGGTGCGGGTCGTCAGGCCGGCCCGTGCGGTGATCTGCGGCACGGTCGTCGCCTGGTAGCCCTGCTCGGCGAAGAGCTCGAACGCCGCTCGCTCGAGTCGCCCTCGGGCATCCGGAGACCAACGCATGGGTCCACAGTAGTGGTGATGACACGTCGTGTCATGATTGACTGGGCGATGACACGTCGTGTCATGACTCACTTCGAGCAAGAGATCGGGACACCATGTCGCCATCGGGCAACGCAGCACTCTGGACCACGTCGACCGGGCGGTTCGCCGTCGGGCCCGCCACGGTCCCCCAGCCCGGGCCCGGCGAACTCGTCGTCCGCGCCGAGGCGGTCGCCGTCAACCCGGTCGACGCCGTCGGCGGGCTCTTCCGGCACCTGGTGTTCCCGAAGCTGCGGTTCCCCGCGGTCCTCGGGTCGGACGTCGCCGGCACGGTCGTCGCGATCGGCCCGGACGTCGAGCGCTTCCGCGTGGGCGACCGGGTCGTCGGGCACGCCGCGGGGCAGGAACAGCACCGGAACAGTGCTGCCGAAGGCGCCTTCCAGCACCTGGTCCTGCTGCTCGACCGTGTGACGACCCCGGTTCCGGATGCCCTGCCCGCCGAGCAGGCAGCGGTCCTGCCACTCGCCGTCTCGACCGCCGCGGCAGGGCTCTTCGAGCCGGATCAGCTCGCGCTGTCGCTCCCGACGGCCGACACGTCCGAGCGCCCCGGGGTCGTCCTGGTGTGGGGCGCGTCCACGAGCGTCGGCGCCAACGCCGTCCAGCTCGCCCGGGCCGCCGGCTACGCCGTGATCGGCACCGCATCGCCGAAGAACCACGGGTTCGTGCAGGACCTCGGGGCCGAGGCCGTGTTCGACTACCGCGACGACGGTGCCGCACGCCGCATCCTCGAGGCACTCGCCGACCGGGAGCTCGTCGGCACCCTCGCCTTCGGCCAGGGCTCACTGACCCGGACGCTCCCGATCGTCCGGGCAGCCACCGGCTCCAGTCGGCTCGCGTCGGCGTACCCGACACCGGTGACGGCGATCCGTGCGCGGCTCGAGCGCCGACACGGGGTCCACGTCACCGCGATCTGGGGCGGCCGCCCGACTGAGTCCGAGGTCGGCCCCGCGATCTACCGCGATTTCCTGCCCGAAGCGCTCCGCACCGGGAGGTACCGCGCCACCCCGACCGCGTCCGTCGTCGGATCGGGACTCGCCGCGATCCCGGACGCCCTCGCCGAACTCCGCGCCGGTGTCTCCGCCCGGAAGCTCGTCGTCACGCTCCCCTGAGCGACTTCGCGTACCAGCGGTCGGAGTACGGGTCGTCGTTGAACGGCGCCACCCGGGCGAAGCCGAGCCGTTCGTAGAGCGCACAGGCCTCGGCGAGCTCAGCGCGGGTGTCCAGCCGCAGCGACGTGATCCCGCGTCCCCGGCAGACGTCCTCGACGTGGCGCAGGAGCGCCGAACCGACGCCTCGGCCGCGGTGCTCCGGCAGCGTGAACACCTTCGTCAGCTCGCCGACAGCACCCACGAAGCGCACGCCGGCGCAGGCGACAGCGGCTTCCCCTTCACTCGCGACGACGAACACCCCGGAGTCCCCCTGCAGGTCGTCGTACGGCTCCTCGTCGAGCGCCCGGTCGACCTCGGCCGGCGTCGCCGCCCGCCCGTACCACCGCGACGCGACCTCCGTCAGGTAGGCCCGCACGATCGCGTCGGCCCGGCCTGCGCCGGGTCGCTTCGTCTCGAAGGTCATCGCGCCCTTGAACAGGCATACCATTCAAGCCCTCCGGGGCCTGGTCGGCGACCAGCTGCGGACGGGAGGCGCGGGGCGGGCCCGCAACGGGCCTCCCGGTCGGTCGGTGGTCGCGATCGCGAGCCGCAGCTGGCTCAGCGGGCCGCGGTCGCCTCACGCGCGGCGGCTTCCGCCGCGACCCAGGCGAGCATGCCGCACTTGACGCGCATGACGAACTTCGAGACGCCGTGGAAGGCGATGAGGTCCTCGAGGACGTCCTCGTCGGGCTCACCGACACCGCGCGAGCGCATCATGGTGCGGAACTCCTCGGTCAGTGCGAGGAACTCGGGCACGGTGCGGCCGACGGCCATGTCGGTGAGGACCGATGCCGACGCCATCGAGATCGAGCAGCCGTCACCCTGCCAGGCGAGTCCGGCGATACGGTCGGTGCCGGGTTCGAGCCGCAGGCTGACCGTGATCTCGTCGCCGCACGTGGGGTTCCGCTCGAAGTGCGAAGCATCCGCGTCGGGCATCGCACCGTCGCCGTGCCGCGCCTTCGCGTGGTCGAGGATGACCTGCTGGTACAGGCTGTCGAGGGCGTTCACGCGGTCGCTCCGAAGTAGTCGCGGATCTCGGCGACGGCTGCGAGGAACCGGTCGACGTCGTGCTCGGTCGTGTACACGTACGTGCTCGCCCGGCTCGTGGCGACGAGGCCGAGCCGGCGGTGCAGGGGCTGGGCGCAGTGGTGGCCGGAGCGCACGGCGATGCCCTGCGCGTCGAGGTACTGCGAGACGTCGTGGGCGTGCACGCCGTCGACGTCGAACGCGACCAGGCCGGAGCGCGGGACGCCGGCGGGCGGGCCGACCAGGCGGATGCCGGGCACGGCGGCGAGACCGTCGAGCATCCGGCGGGCGAGGTGCTCCTCGTGGGCGCGGACGCGTTCCATGCCGATGCCCTGCAGGTAGCGGACGGCCTCGGCGAGGGCGACCGCCTGGGACACGGGCTGCGTGCCCGCCTCGAACCGCTCGGGCGCCGGCATGAACTCGGAGCCCTCCATCGTCACGGTGGTGATCATCGAGCCACCGGTGCGGAACGGCGGCAGGGCGTCGAGCAGCTCCGCACGGCCCCAGAGCACGCCGATGCCGTTCGGGCCGAGCATCTTGTGCCCGGAGAACGCGGCGAAGTCGACCCCGAGCTGCTGCACGTCGAGGGGACGGTGCGGCGCGGACTGGCAGGCGTCGAGCACCACGAGGGCGCCGCGCGCGTGGGCGAGGCCGACGACCTGCTCGACGGGGGCGATCATCCCGGTGACGTTCGAGACGTGCGAGAACGCGACGACCTTCGTGCGGTCGGTGATCAGCGCCGCGGCGTCGTCGGCGGTCCAGGTGCCGTCGTCGGCGACCGGGACCCAGCGCAGGGTCGCTCCGGTCAGTGCGGCGAGCTCCTGCCACGGGACGAGGTTGGCGTGGTGTTCGGCCTCGGTCACGAGGATCTCGTCACCGGTGCCCAGGCGGAAGCGCTCCGCGTCGGCACCGCCGCGGCCGCGGCTGGCGTTGGCCATGCCGTAGGCGACGAGGTTGAGGGCGTCGGTGGCGTTCGCGGTCCAGACGACCTCGGTCGGGGCGGCGGCACCGATGAAGCCGGCGACGGTGGCGCGGGCGTCCTCGTAGGCGTCGGTGCTGAGCGCCGCGAGCGTGTGCGCACCGCGGTGGACGGCGGCGTTGTCGTGTTCGAGGAACCGGCGCTCGGCGTCGAGGACCTGGCGCGGGCGTTCAGCCGTCGCCCCGGAGTCCAGGTACGCCAACGGCTGCCCGTTCACGTCCTGCGCGAGGATCGGGAAGTCCCGCTTGATCGCCTCGACCTCGGTCTCGGTGAGCGGCTGGTTCGGCGCCACGACTGTCACGTCTCGTCCTCCTGGTGCTGCTGTCCGGAGCAACCCGTCCATGGTGTCCGTTGTTCCCGACCACGTCCAGTCGGCACGGCGACGGCCCAGGACCACGCCGGGTCCTGGGCCGTTGCACGTCGTTCGCTACTCGTTGCCGATCTTCTTGTCCGCTGTGTCGCGGGCACCGTCGATCTTGTCGTCGTACTTGCCGCCCGTGGCCTTCTTGACCGCGTCGGCCACACCGCCGAGCACCTTGTCGCTGACGCCCTCGGCCTTCTCGCTCTGCAGGGCGTCCTGGACCTTGCCGTCCTTCAGGAACTCCTGGGCCTTCTTCGTGATGTCGTCGAACCCCGCCATCGGCTGCTCCTCGTCTCGGTGCGGAGCCCGTCGCTCCGTCCTGGCGCCGACAGTAGGCCGCCGGGTAGTCGTCCGTACCGGAACGTTCGGGGTCTTCACACCATCTGGGCGCTGCGACGGCGCGCGAGCACGTACCCGACGGCGACCGCACCGGACACCGCGAGCAACGACGGCACGAGGATGTCGGTGCCCTGCTGGGTGAACTCGACGACGAGCACGAGGGCGGTGAACGGCGCCCGCATGGTGGTGGCGAGGAAGGCCGCCGCCCCGACGAAGGCGAAGGCCGCGAGGCTCGGGCCGTCGGCCGGCCACAGCAGCAGCCACGCACCGCCGAGCCCGCCACCGATCGCCGACCCGATCGCGATCGAGGGGGTCAGCGTGCCACCGACCGCACCCGCTCCGATGGTGGCCGAGGTGGTCACGGTCCGCAGGACACCGAGCAGCAGCAGCAGGACGATCGGCGAGAGGCCGGCGAACGAGGCGTCGTCGAGCGTGGTGTTCATCGCGACGAGGCCGAGCGCCCGACCGTTGCCGAGGATCTCCGGGAACGGGATCGCGATGAGCCCCACCATCGCGAAGACCACCGGCAGCACGACGAGCAGGTGCCAGCCCTTCGGCGCGATGCCCTGCAGCCGGTTGGTCAGCTTGACGAACCCGACCCCGGCGAGCCCCAGCACAGGCCCGACGACGATCGCCCAGACGAGCAGCGACGGCGACAGGTGCATCGCGGGCACGTGGTAGAGCACCTCGTCCGGGATCACGAGCCGGGCGGTGATGGCGGCGACCGCACTCGTGGCGAAGGCGGGCAGGGCGGTCGCGAAGCTGATCTCGCCGAGCAGGACCTCGACCGCGAACAGCGCACCACCGAGGGGTACGTCGTACACGGCGGCGAGGCCGGCCGCAGCACCGCAGGCGACGAGGATCTTCGTCTCGCGTGCGGTCAGCCCCGCACGCCGGGTGACGAGTTGAGCAAGCCAGGCTCCGACCTCACGCGGCGCGACCTCCTTGCCGATGGACGCGCCGAGCCCCACGGCCAGGATCTGGATGCCGGCGTTCGCGAGCGTCGCCAGGGCCGGCATCCGCTTGCCGTCGACTGCCGCGGTGACCGAGACGATCGAGCGCCCCCACCGACGGAGCGCCCACCAGGCGAACCCGGTCAGGACGCCGGCCGCGGTGAGCGCGAGGAACCGGTTCAGGCCCGACGATGCGTCGGCGGCCTCGAGGTGCCCGCCGAACCCGTACCCGAAGGCGACGAACTGGATGAGCTGGAGCGCGAGCCAGACCGCGATGCCGGCGATGCCGCCGGAGACGCCCACCAGGGCGGTGACGACGGCGAGCTTGAGGGCCCAGACCGGGGTCGCGTGTCCGGAGTGCGGCATGACCGGAAGCCTAACGGGCTGGACGCACCCGATGACGGACCGCGACGGGCCCGCCGGACGCGGGACGAGCCTCCAGGCCGGGAGCCCCGACCACCCGCCGTCAGACGGCCGTCACCCGGAACGGCACCACGCAGTCGGCCGGCATGAGCGGTGGCTGCAGGCCGACGGTGCCGAGCACCCGGCCGCTGAACACCCGCGGGCCGGACCACCAGTCCGGCCGCCCCAGGTCGTGGCCGTCGCCGATGACCACCGGGTCGACGCGGTACGACGTGTCGGGATCGAGGTCGCGGAAGGTGACCCGGCCGGTGCCGGAGACCTCGGAGCGGCCGATGCTGGCGAGGAAGAAGACGGCCTGCTGCCGGTCCGACGCGACCGTGCCGTACACGAGCCGTGCGTCGTCGACCTCGTCCGAGCGCACCAGGTCACCGCCGTGCAGGAGCGGGCGGAGCTCCCGGTACAGCGCGATCCACTCGGTCAGTGCAGCGGACTCGTCGGCGGTCGCGCCGGCCAGGTCCCACTCGATGCCGAGGTGCCCGACCAGGGCGGTGCCGGCACGGAAGGCGAGGTCGTGGACGCGACCGGTCGTGTGGTTCCGGCCGCTCGCGATGTGCGACCCGAGCAGCTCCGGCGGCAGGAGCTGCTGCGTCCACCGGTGCATCTGCTGGCGCTCGAGCGGGTCGATGTCGTCGGACACCCACACTCGCGCGGTGTGCTCGATGACGCCGAGGTCGACCCGACCGCCACCCGACGAGCACGACTCGATCTCCAGCGACGGGAAGCGCTCGCCGAGCGTCGCCATCAACCGGTACGCGGCGAGGGTCTGCTCGTGGACCGCTGCGCCGCCGCCCGGGAACCCCGCCTCGACGAGGTCGCGGTTGTGGTCCCACTTCACGGCGTCGACCGCGTACTCGCCGATGATCGCCGTCATCCGTTCGAGCACGTGGTCGAAGGCCTCGGGGATCGCCAGGTTGAGCACCTGCTGGTCGCGGGACCGAGCGGGCAGCCGACCGTCGGCCTGCAGGATCCACTCCGGGTGGGCACGCGCCAGGTCGCTGTCCTCGTTCACCATCTCGGGTTCGAACCACAGGCCGAACTCCATGCCGAGCGCACGGACCCGGTCGACCAGGGGGCCGAGTCCGTCCGGCCAGACGTCCTCGTCGACGTACCAGTCACCGAGGCCGGCGTGGTCGTCGCGGCGGCCACGGAACCAGCCGTCGTCGAGCACGTAGCGTTCGACGCCGAGGGCCGCGGCACGCTCGGCGAGGTCGACGAGGCGGGCCAGGTCGTGGTCGAAGTACACGGCCTCCCACACGTTGATCGTCATCGGGCGGGGCGTCGTCGGGTGCTGCGGGCGGCTGCGGAGCCAGCGGTGGAACCGTCGGGCCTGGTCGTCGAGGCCGTCCCCGTGGGCGAAGTACACCCACGGCCCCTCGTACGTGTCGTCGGTGCCGAGCCGGACCTCGCCGGGCAGCAGGAGTTCGCCGCCGCCGATGACCTGGCGGCCGGTGGCGAGCCGTTCGGCGTGGTGCCGGTGGTTGCCGCTCCAGGCGGTGTGGACGCCCCAGACCTGACCGTGGGCGAAGCCGAAGCCCGGCTCCCCCACCGTCAGCACGGTCGCTGCGTCGGTGCCGGTACGACCCTTCCGGCCCTCGCGCTGGTGGGTTCCCACGACGAGTTCGCGGCGCTGCGGGGTCCGCTCCTTGCCCCAGCGGCCGGCGAAGTCCAGGATCTCGCGGGCCCCGGACGGGATCGGCATCGCGAGCGTCAGGTCGTCGACGGTGTAGACGCCGTCGGCGGTGTTCGTGACGCTCGCGCGGGCCCGCACCAGCCCGGAGCCGAGCATCTCGATGGTGACCCGGACGGTGAGTCCGGCGGTGGTGTCCTCGGCGTCGGCGGTGACCGCGGAGTCGGTGACGGCGAGCGACCTCACGGTGAACGCCGGCGACCAGTCGGCGCCGTCACGGTGCCCGGCGAGCCCCGGACGACCGCTCCAGCCCCGGTGTGGCTCGGGCAGCATCGACAGGCGGACCGGGTCGTCCATCTCGTTCGGGGACACCGGGGTGACGTCGGCGTCGGCGAGGGCCGTCAGCGCGTCGGTGTCGAGCGGGCCGAGTGCCGCTCCCCAGTGCACGACGGCGGGGAGCGCGTCGTCGCGGCAGTCCAGGACGAGCGAGACGCCACCGGCGGTCAGGTGGACGAGTTCGTGCGGCATGCGGGCTCCAGTCGGCGTCGTTGCACGTCAGAGCTTTCCGGTCCGGAGCCGTCCGCTGCAAATCCTGCTGCGGCGCGGCTCCGGTTGCGGCTCAGAACGAGCGCGGCTCCGGTTGTGGCTCAGAACCAGCGCTTGACCTTGAACACCACGTACAGGATCGCGGCGAACAGGACCATCGCGACGATCGACAGCGGGTACCCCCACGTCCAGCCGAGTTCGGGCATGTGCGTGAAGTTCATCCCGTAGATCGCGGCGATGAGCGTCGGCGCGAACAGGATCGCCGCCCAGCCGGAGATCTTCTTCGTGTCGTCGTTCTGCTTCTGCGCCGCCAGGGTCGAGTCGACGGTCAGTGCGTTCTGCAGCAGCTGCCGGAACGTGTCGAGGCGTTCCACCACCCGGATCGCGTGGTCGAGGACGTCACGGAACCGCCGCTGCATCTCGATCGGCAGGTGGTACTTCTCGGCGCCGCGGTGCAGGTTCTCGATCATGTAGACCAGGGGACGCGCCGCTCGCTGGAAGTCGACGACCTCGCCGAACAGCTCGTACGCGCGCCGGGACACCCCGGCCTCGCCCGAGAACAGCTGGTCCTCGATCTGGTTGATGTCCTCCTCGAGTCCGTCGATCACGGGCACGTAGCCGTCGACGATGGAGTCCATCAGCGCCCAGAGCTGCGCCTGCGGGCCGACGGTCACCAGCCCCGGCTTGCCGCTCAACCGCTGCAGCGCCCGGGGAACGGTCTGCTTGCCGCGGGGGTCGGCCTTCACGACGGCGAGGAAGAAGGTCTCACCGACGAAGGCGTGCACCTCGCCGAACGCCACCTCTTCCTGCTGGTCGTTGTACAGCGCGGGCTTGAGCACCACGAACAGCGTCGAGCCGTAGCGCTCGAGCTTCGGTCGCTGGTGCCCCTCGGCGGAGTCCTCGACGGCGAGTTCGTGCAGGCCGAGGGCGACCGCGACGTCGCCGAGTTCCTCGGCGTCGGGCTGGTGCAGGACGATGCACGCGCTGGCGCCCTGCTCGTCGAGCATCCGGAAGGTGTCGTCGAGGGACGGACTCGCGATCGGTGCGATCCGGTCGATGTAGACGGTGTTCAGTTCGACGCTCACGCGCCCACCGTACGCAGGGTGGCCGGTCTCCGGCCTGGAGGCCCGTGGCGGCCCCGCCACACGCCCCGCGTCCTGCCTGAACGTGCGCTGCACGGCCGTCGACACCGGCCGCCTACGGTGCAGGTCATCAGCATGCTGACGAAAGGGACTGTCATGAAGAGGATCTGGAAGCGCATCGCGGTGGCCGTGAGCGCGGTCGTCGCCGTCATCGGCGCGTACGTGGGGTCGGGCGCTGCCGGCGGCACGCCCATCCAGGACGCCGCCGGTGGCGCCCTGTCGGCGTCCTCGACCGCGATCGCCCCGGACGGCCCGGCCTTCTCGATCTGGAGTGTCGTCTACGCCGGGCTCATCGGCTACGCGGTGCTGCAGCTCTTCCGCACCGCGAACGACGAGCGGCACGAGCGGCTGGTGGTGCCGGCGGTGCTCTCCCTGCTGCTCAACGCCGCGTGGATCCTGTCGGTGCAGTTCGGGTTCCTGTGGGCGAGCGAGCCGATCATCGTCGCACTGCTCGCCGTGCTGATCTGGACGTTCACGATCCTGCGCCGGACCCCGTCCCGCGGCGTGGTCGAGGCGATCCTGACCGACGGCACGTTCGGTCTGTACCTCGGGTGGGTCTGCGTCGCGACGGCCGCGAACACCGCTGCGGTGCTGACGGCGGCGGGCTTCCGGGGCTTCGGACTCGGGCAGGACCCGTGGGGCGTGCTCGTCGCCGCCGTGGCCGGGCTCGTCGGGGTCCTCATCGCGCTGTGGGGCCGGGGACGCCTGGCACCCATGGCCTCGGTCGCGTGGGGTCTGGCGTGGGTCGCCGTGGCCCGGTTCGAGGGACCGCTCGTCTCCGTGCCGACGGCGGTCGCGGCCGTGGTGGCTGCGGCGGCCGTGGTCGTCGTGACCGTGGTGGTGCGTGCCCGCGCCGGCTGGGTCGGCTGGCGTGCCGATCGGGCGGCGGCCCCGATGGCCGCCTGACGCGCGGCTACCTGCGCGTCGTTTCGCGCTGAGCGACACCTCACGTGGCCGCTGGCCCGTGAGGTGTCGCTCAGCGCGAAGAATCAGCGCGCGGACGCGACCAGGCCGTGCGCGGCGGCGACCGCGGCGTTCGTGACCCGGCCGTCGTGCACGTTCAGGCCGGCGGCGAGTGCGGGGTCGGCTTCGAGTGCGGCCTCCCAGCCACGGTCGGCGATCGCGACGGCGTACGGCAGCGTGGCGTTCGTCAGCGAGATCGTGCTCGTTCGCGGGACGGCCCCGGGCATGTTCGCCACGCAGTAGTAGACGGTGTCGTGCACGGCGAAGGTGGGGTCGTCGTGGGTGGTCGGGTGCGAGCCCTCGAAGCAGCCGCCCTGGTCGATCGCGATGTCGACCAGCACCGAGCCCGGCCGCATGTCGGCGACCATCGCGTCGGTGACGAGCTTCGGCGCTGACGCCCCGGGGATGAGCACGGAGCCGATCACCAGGTCCGCGTCGCGCAGGGCCTCGGCGATGGCGTGCGCCGACGAGCGCAGGGTCGTGACGCGGCCGTCGAACCGGGCGTCCAGTGCCCGGAGCCGCGGCAGGCTGATGTCGAACACCGTGACGTCGGCGCCCATCCCGAGCGCCATCGTCGCGGCGTGCTCCCCAGCGACACCACCGCCGATGACGACCACGCGACCCTTCGGCGTGCCGGGGACCCCGCCGAGCAGCAGCCCGCGCCCACCGTTCGTGCGCATCAGGTGGAACGCGCCGACCTGGGAGGACAGTCGCCCGGCGACCTCGGACATCGGCGACAGCAGTGGCAGCGAGCGGTCCGGCAGCTGCACGGTCTCGTAGGCGATCGCCGTCGCACCCGAGTCGATGAGCGCGTCGGTCAGCGGTCGGTCGGCGGCGAGGTGCAGGTAGGTGAAGAGCACCTGGCCCGGCCGGATCATGGGGTACTCCGACGCGACCGGTTCCTTCACCTTGAGGATCAGCTCGGCGCGCTCCCACACCTCGGCCGCGGTGTCGACGATCGTGGCGCCGGCGGTGCGGTACTCGTCGTCGGTGAAGGCCGAACCGGACCCGGCACCGGCCTGCACCAACACCTGGTGGCCGTGCGACCCGAGCTCGGCGACACCGGCGGGCGTGGCCGCGACGCGGTACTCGTTGTTCTTGATCTCGGTGGGGACGCCGATGCGCATGCTGACTCCTTCGTGGGCGGTGCGTTCGTCCCGTCCATTCAGCACCGGATTCGCCCACAGCAGCGCTCAACCGAACATCCGGACAGCCGCAGCGCGATCCGTGTCATCAGATTCGGCGGAGCGGTCCGCAGCAGCAGTCGGTCAGTGCCCGCGCAGCGACTCGCTCGGCAGCTCCCCGAAACGGCTGCGGTAGGTCGCCGAGAAGCGCCCGAGGTGCCCGAAACCCCACGTCCGCGCGATCTCGGCCACCGTCGTCTCGTCCAGCGCACCGCCGACCAGGTCGGTTCGGGCGCCGTCGAGCCGCACGCCGCGCAGGAGCTCCCCCGGCGTCTGGTCGAGGTGCCGACGGAGCGACTGCTGCAACCCGCGGGGGCTGAGCCCGGCAGCCGCCGCGATGTCCGGCGTGCCGATCGCTTCGCGCGCGTGCTCGTGCACGAACTCGAGCGCTCGGCGCAGACGGTCGTGCTCCGGGCCGCTGCCGGACACCGTCGCCCGCCACTTGTTGCGCCGCGGGAACGCCCGGATCGCCGCGGTCGCGAAGGCCTCGGCGATGTCGTACTGCACCATCGGACTCATCGACCGGTCGACGTCGAGCCAGACGGCCGAGTACTTCCGCACCACCGACCGCCACAGCGCGATGCCGTCGGCGGTCGGGCGGCGCATCGGTTCGAAGGCGAAGTCGTCGTCACCGGCGACGGCACGGACGAAGTCGCGGTCGAGCTGCACCAGGTTCAGGGCGATGTCGTGGTGGTGCAGCGCGTACGGCTCGGCGAAGGGCAGCACGACCGGCACCCCGGCCTCGAGCTCGAACGTCTCGCCGCCCGTGGTGATCCGGCTCGAGCCGCTCCGCATCCAGGCGACCAGGAACTCGTCGTCGACCTGGCTCTCGCTCCGCAGGTCGACCATGAACCGTGACGAGCGCAGGGACATCCGCTCGTCACCGACGCCGGCGAAGTCCCAGTGGGCGTTCTCGTGGGTGCGACGGACCAGTGGAGCACGGAAGTCGTAGTCGCCCGTGAAGAACGCGAGCGCCTGGTCGACGTCGCTGCCGACCATCCGCCGGAAGTACCGCTGACCGGGCTGTTCGAGAGAAAGCACCATGGTCGAGAACCTAGGACAGACCACCGACAAAGTGCGTCAGGTCCTGACTCAGGGCTGCAGGATCGCCTGCCCCACGCTCTCGTCCAGGATCAGGTCCGTGATGAGCCCGGCAGCCAGTGCACCGCGCAGCGACGCCGCCTTCGACCGCCCGGCGACGACGCAGACCCGCCGCGGCGCGCGCTTGATCGTGTCGAGGTCCGGAGCGCCGGCCCGGGCGTTCACCCCGATGTCCTTCCACGAGCCGTCGGCCCGGTAGAACACCGTCGAGACGTCACCGACGACCCCCGCCTGCGTGAGCTCGTCACGGTCCTCGGGGTCGAGGTACCCGCCGGAGTACACGTGCGAGGGCACCGGGGCCTGCGGGGCACCGACACCGAACACGACGAGGTCCATCCGCTCGTGCAGGTCGAGCACACGGCGGATCGAACGCTCCCGGAACAGGGCCTCCTTCGTCGCGGGGTCGTCGAAGAACGCCGGCACCGGGAACTGCTGCACGAACGCGCCGTAGGCCTCGCCGAACCGGCGGAGGATCTCGGACGCGTAGACGATGCCGGTGGTGCGGGTGTTCGCGGCGCCGTTGATCTGCACGATCGTCGAGCCGTGGGTGGTCTTCGGCACCAGGTAGCGGCTGACCGCACTCACGGTCGAGCCCCACGAGATCCCGATGACCATGTTCGACTCGACGTACTGCGTCAGGATCCGGGCGGCGGACAGGGCCACCCGCTCGAGCCGGTCGACGTCGCTCGTGTGGTCCGGCACCGGGACGACGTGCGCGTGCACCCCGAAGCGGGAGCGGATGCTCCGGCTCAGCGCAGCGGCCTGGTCCAGGGGCGAACGGATCTGGATGTCGACGAGCCCCGTGTCCCTCGCGTACTTCAGCAGCCGCGACACCGACGAGCGCGAGGTGCCGAGTTCGTCGGCGATCGCGTCCATCGTCAGGTCCTGTAGGTAGTACAGGTGGGCGGCGCGCAGCGCCTGCTGCGTGCGCATGGGCTGAGCCGCATCACTCATGGTGCTCCGATCTGTCGAACGCAACCATGCACGGACGTGCACGGCCTCTGCAACCCCTGCCGCGCCTCCTGACCGCCGTGTCGGGCCTGGACGACACGTGTGCTGCACGTTCGTGCACGCGAGTTGCCCGCCCTGTCGAACGAGCGCACGATCGATCCTGACCCCACGAACAGACGAAGGAAGCGACGAACCATGTCGAAGAAGACACAGCCCCGGAACACGGTGACCGCCCTCACCGAGCGCCCGAACGCGCAGGTCCTCGTCGTCGGCGGCGGCATCAACGGCATCGCGACGTTCCGCGACCTGGCGCTCCAGGGCGTCGACGTCGCCCTGGTCGAGCGTGGCGACTACGCCTCCGGCGCCTCCGCGGCCTCGAGCCACATGATCCACGGCGGTATCCGCTACCTGGAGAACGGCGAGTTCCGCCTGGTGCGCGAGAGCGTGCAGGAGCGCAACGGCCTGATCCGCATCGCCCCGCACTACGTCAAGCCGCTGCAGACGACCATGCCGATCTTCTCGACGTTCTCCGGCATCATGAACGCCCCGCTGCGCATGCTGACGCACAAGCAGCGCTCCACCAAGGAGCGCGGCGCGATGCTCATCAAGATCGGCATGACGATCTACGACTCCTTCTCGCGTGACGGCGGCTCCGTCCCGAAGCACGTCTTCCGCACCAAGAAGGCCGCACTCGAGGACATGCCCGCCCTCAACAAGGACCTGAAGTACACGGGCACCTACTACGACGCGAGCGTGCACGAGCCCGAGCGCCTGGCCCTCGACGTCCTGAAGGACGGCCTGGCCGCGGGAGCCGACAAGGCACGCGCCGTCAACTACGTCGAGGCAGCCGGCACCCGCGACGGCGGCGTCCTGCTGCGTGACCGCGAGACCGGCGACGAGTTCGTCTTCACGGCCGACGTCGTGATCAACGCCTCCGGCCCCTGGACCGACCTGACGAACGAGGCGTTCGGCGGCGAGACGAAGTTCATGGGCGGCACGAAGGGCTCGCACATCGTCGTGCACAACGACGAGCTGCTCGAGGCCACGAAGGGCCGCGAGCTGTTCTTCGAGAACGACGACGGCCGCATCGTCCTCATCTACCCGCTCAAGGGCCGGGTGCTCATCGGCACGACCGACATCGACGCCGACCCCGCGAAGCCGGTCACGACGACCGACGAGGAGATCGACTACTTCTTCGGGCTCGTCAAGCACGTGTTCCCGCAGATCGACGTCACCCGCGACCACATCGTCTACAGCTACTCCGGCATCCGTCCGCTCCCCCGCCACGAGGACACCGCCCCCGGCTTCGTGTCCCGTGACTACCGGATCGTGGACACGCAGATCGCCGGCCTGCCGAAGTCCACCGTGCTGTCGCTCGTCGGTGGCAAGTGGACGACCTTCCGGGCCCTCGCTGCACACCTGTCCACCGAGGCGACGACCAAGCTCGGCATGAGCCGCAAGGTCGACACCACGGGCATGCCGATCGGCGGTGGCAAGGAGTTCCCGACCACCGACGCGCAGCGCGCCCTGTGGATCAAGTCGCACCGCGACGGCCTGGACGAGTCCCTGGTCGAGGGGCTGCTCGAGCGCTACGGCACCCGTGCCGCCGAGGTCGTGGACGTCCTGACCGACGGCCCGGTCGAGCCGCTCGAGTCCGACCCGTCGCTCACCCGCGCCGAGGTCGCGTACTTCGCCCGCCACGAGCAGGCCGTCCACCTGGTGGACGTCGTCCTGCGCCGCACGAACCTGGCGTTCGTCGGCGGGGTCACGATCGACCTGCTCGACGAGCTGGCCGACGTGCTCGCCGGTGCGCTCGGCTGGACGACCGAGGAGCGCGCGGACGAGGTCCAGCGCACGCTCGACGTGCTGCGTGAGTCGCACGGCGTGATCGTGCCGCTGACGTCCGCGTCGCAGCTCGCGTAGTCGACGCGACCGACCACAGACAGGAGGCGCGGTGCCAGCTGGCACCGCGCCTCCTGTCTGTCTGCTGGTCGCGTCAGAAACGCTCGCCGGTGGGGTCGAGCGCCGTGCGGTCGATGAGCTGGTCGCCGCCGACCGGTTCGCCTTCCCAGTCGACCAGGCGCCAGCCGTCGGCGAACGAGCCCTCGAGCTCGACGATGCCGGTGTTCTCCAGGTGACGCTTCGTGCCGAAGTGGTCCGGGGTGTTCTGCGCAGCTGCGCTCGCCCACGTGCGGATCGCGGCACCGTGGCTGACGGCGGCGCCGACCGCGACCCCGGTGGCCTCGATCTGCCGGACGGCGTCGTCGTAGCGCTCGAAGAACTCGACCCCGCTCTCGGCACCGGGCATCCGGGTCGTCCGGTCGCCGCCGGACCAGCCGTGCACGGTGGAGATGTAGGTCTGCACGGACACCTTGTCGCTCTTGCCCTGGGTGTCGCCCGCCTCGATCTCGCGCAGGCCCGGCAGCACCACGGGCTCGAGGCCGAGCGAGGTCGCCAGGGGCGCCGCGGTGATCTGCGTGCGGACCATCGACGACACGAACAGTCGCTCGATCCCCCGGTCGGCGAGCGCTGCGGGCAGGGCGTCGGCCTGCTGCTGCCCGAGCTCGGTCAGCCCCGGTCCGGGCACCACAGCATCGAGGATGCCGTGCACGTTCGCGGGGGTCTGGCCGTGGCGGATGAGCAGCAGTCGCATGCCGCCACCCTACGGACCGCCGCTGACGTCAGCCCTGCCGGGTGTTCCAGCGGGGGTTCTTCTTGTTGATGACGTAGACGCGACCCCGGCGTCGGACCACCTGCGAGCCGGGGATCTTCTTCAGGGCCTTGAGGGAGTTGCGGACCTTCACGACGAGCCTCCTTGTTGATAACGGTTTTCAGTTACAGTAGCGGACATGCGTGCTGCTGCCATCACCCTCGTCACCGCCCTGCACCAGGTCGACGCCGACCGCGTCGCCGCCCGGATCTCGGACGGACACCGGATGCACGTCGCCGGGAGTGCCTTCGCCACCGCCCGCGCCGTGGCCGACCGGGCCGACCAGCTCGACCGGGTCTGCGGACCCGACGCGGGCCACGGGCTCGTCGTCACCCTGCACCCCGGGGCCGATGCCCGAGCGGTCGGCATGCTGCTCGCCAACGCGGCACGGTCCGAGACCGGCGACGACCGGGTGCTGCGGCACGTCGTCGGGGTGCTGCGGGCCGACGATGTCGCGCACCTGCTGTGGTCGGACGTCGACGACGCCTTCGTGGCCGCGGACCGGATGGCCGCACTCGTCGAGTACGCGACGGTGATCGCCCTGGACCGCATCGAGCCGCTGTCGGGCCGTCGGCGACGGGCGCTCGTGTCACTACTGCACCGGATGGCGCCCCAGGCCGTGATCGTCGCCATGCCCGCGATCCGGAGCGCCGCCGACCTGCCTGCCTCGAACGGTGGAGCCGCACGGGTGCTCGCCACCGGTGCCGGCTGGATGCGGGCGCTGTCGAGCGGCGCGGACACCGGGCGCGAGGCCCGCGACGCCCTGGTCTCGATGCGCTACCGGGAGCCGCTGCCGTTCCACCCCGGACGGCTGTCGTCCGTCATCGCCGAGGACCTGTCCGCCGGCGTGAACGGCCGTGTGCTGCGGTCGCGGGGGTTCTTCCGCCTGGCCTCCCGACCGGACCACGTCGGCTCGTGGTCGAGCTTCGGGTCGATGCTCGCGCTCGACCCCACCGCGAACCCGTCGTGGGACGCCGACGCCCCGATCGGGCAGGCGCTGTGGTTCGTCGGCGAGCAGCTCGACGTCCGGGGGATCGAGCGGGCGCTCGACGGGGCGCTGCTCACGCCGTCGGAGCTGCTCGCCGGGCCGGACGTGTGGCGCGGCTGGCCGGACCCGTTCCCGGTGTGGCCCGCGGTGGACCCGGCGTCGGAGCACCGGCACGAGTGAGGGGGCGGGCGGCGCGGCGCGTGCGGCGCGGCGTGCGGGTGCTGGTGCGGGCGCGCGGGCGGGTGCGGACGCCGAACGACACTGTCGATGTCGTACGACGGCGACATCGTCGCTCCCAGAACGGTGCAACAGCCCGCGCACGCAACGAACGACGGGGTCGTTGTCGTGCGACAACGACCCCGTCGTTCGACGTCGGTCGGAAACACCCCGCCGACCGATCCCCCGCACGCGTCACCGCACCGGCGACGCCTCCCGCGCAGCAGCCTCACGCGCAGCGGCAGCCGCCGCGTCCTGCGCCGCGAACGGCAGGTCACCGAGGTCCAGGTGCGGGTTCGTGTCCTGCGTGAGCACGAGCTCCTTCGCCTCGTCCTCGGTCTCCACAGCCGGCATCGACCCGGGCAGCGGGCGCTGCGAGGACTCCTTCATGCAGAAGACACCGATCGCTCCGACGACGCTCATCGCCATCAGGAAGTACGCCGGCGCGAGCTCGTCACCCGTCGCGGTGAGCAGCGCCTGCACGATCAGGGGCGAGGTCCCACCGAACACCGCGATCGCGATGTTGTAGGCGAACCCCATGCCGCCGTACCGCGTCGAGGTCGGGAACAGCGCCGGCAGCGACGCAGCCTGGTTCGACACCCACAGCGCGGTCATCAGCGCGAGCAGCCCGAGGCCGGCGAGCGTCGACCACTGCGCCCCGTGCCCGATGAGCATGAAGGCCGGCACGACGAGCACGACCGTGGTGGCGGCACCGATCCACATCACGACGCGGCGGCCGAGGCGGTCGGAGAGCTTGCCGGTCAGCGGGAGCATCACCGCGAGCAGCAGGAGCACCGGGATCGTCAGCAGCGTGCCGTCGATGGCGGAGTACCCGAGCGAGTCGGTCAGGTACGTCGGCATGTACGAGGTCAGGGCGTAGCCCACGGTGTTCGACGCGGCGACGAGCATGATCGCGATGACGATCGGGCGCCAGTGCTGACGGACCATCGCGACGACGTTGGCCGGACGCTCACCGTCGAAGGACGCACGGGACTCGGTCGCGGCCTCCTGCGCGGCCTGGGTCGCCTGGAACACCGGCGACTCCTCGATGCGCAGCCGGAAGTAGATCGCCACGACGCCGATCACACCGGCCGCCAGGAACGGGAAGCGCCAGCCGTACGCGGTCATCGCTTCTTCGCCCAGGGTGAGCTGCAGCACCGACACGACCGTGGCACCGAGCGCGAAGCCCAGGTAGCTGCCGAAGTCCAGGATGCTCGCGAAGAACCCGCGACGGCGGTCCGGGGCGTACTCCGTGACGAACGTCGTCGCCCCGGCGTACTCACCACCGGTCGAGAAGCCCTGCGCGAGCTTCAGCACGACGAGCAGGATCGGGCCGAACACGCCGATCGTCGCGTACGCGGGGAGCGCCCCGATCAGGAACGTCGACGCCGCCATCATGATCAGCGTCGTCGCGAGCACCTTCTGCCGGCCGATCTTGTCGCCCAGGCGTCCGAACACGATGCCGCCCAGGGGCCGTGCGATGTACGTCGCCGCGAAGACACCGAGGCTGAACAGGATCTGCACCGAGGGTTCGGCCGTCGGCAGGAAGACCTTCCCCATCGTCACGGCCAGGTAGCCGTACACACCGACGTCGTACCACTCCATGGTGTTGCCGACGACCATGCCGCTGACGGCTCGTCGCATCATGCTCTTGTCGACCACGGTGACGTCGCTCTCGCGCAGCCGTCGGTGTGGTCGGGTGTTGGTACTGCTGGGGTCGGAACCCATGCCTTGCTCCTCGAGAAGATCGGTGGGCCGTCGGGAACCGGCCCAGAACAGCGAGCGACGTTACCGAGCAACCGAAATGTCATTGGCCGGTGATTCTCAGGGAACGGCGTGTCACCCGAACGGGGGTCGCCGCCGATCCGCACCAGTCCGGCGAACCCGGAAGCTGAGTAACGAGGCCATAACATCGGCCCATGGCGATCGAACCCGAGACGAAGAACTGGACGTGGGTCATCGAGTCCGCGTGTCCCGAGTGCGGCTACGACGGCAGCGCGGTCACCGTCCGCGACGTGCCGGGCATCATCGACGAGAACACCACCGGGTGGCCAGCGGTGCTCGACCGCGACGACGTCCGCGACCGCCCCGACGACCACACGTGGTCCCCGCTCGAGTACGGCGCCCACGTGCGGGACGTGCACCGGAAGATGGCGGAGCGCCTCGAGCTGATGCTCACCGAGGACGCACCGACGTTCCCGAACTGGGACCAGGACGCCACCGCCGTCGAGGACCGTTACGGCGAGCAGGACCCCGCGGTCGTCGCTCGGGAACTGCGGGAGTCGGCCGACCGCGCGGCCCGGGCCTTCGCGGCGGTGCCCGACGAGGTGCTCGAGCGCACCGGGCTCCGGTCCGACGGCAGCGCCTTCACCGTCGCGACGCTCGCCACCTACTACGCGCACGACCCGGTGCACCACCTGTGGGACGTGCGGCGCGCGCTCTAGACGTGGGGACCACCGGCCTGGAGGCGCGGTGCGGCGCCGCCCCGCGCCTCCAGGCCGTCTGCGGTCACCCACGAAACCGGGCGTACCTGCCGAAACCGGGCGTACCGACCGAATCCGGGCGTACCTGCCGAAACCGGGCGTACCTACCGGAATCGGGCGTACCTGCCGGAACCGGGCGTCCCTACCGGAACCGGGCGTACCTACCGAAACCGGGCGTACCTGCCACGAAGAATCGACCAGGTATGCCCGAAAGCACCATCCATCGCATGCGTGATGGGAAGGATCGGGCGCCGAGCCGGAGCGCTCAGGCGAGTGCGTCGAGCACGGCGCGCGCCGTCGCGGCGTCGGTCACCAGCTCGTTGACCAGCCCACCCCGCACCGCGGCCACGATGCTCGTGACCTTGGCGCTGCCCACGGCGACCCCGACCGCGTGCGGCACGGTCGACAGGATCTCGCGCGAGGTCCGCACCATCCGGTCGCTGCCGGGGAACTCGATCGGCGAGCCGTCCGCGGCGTAGAAGTTCAGGCAGACGTCGCCGGCCGCCCGGTCGAACGCGGCGTCCTCGACCGGGATGCCCCGGGCCAGGGCGTCGCGCGTGTGGGTCGGTGCCCCGATGCCGAGGATCGCGCCCTTCGCCCGGCTCCACAGCCCGACGACGTGCTGGAACGCCGGGTCCTCGTCGAGGGTGGACCGCATCGCCGGGGACGGCAGCGCTTGGGCGAACAGGAACGCCGGGATCGCGCCGGAGTGCTCCGCGGCCGTCCGGGTGATCTCGTTCGTCTGGAACCACGGCATCGGGTCGGCCTGCCCGCCCACGGTCGGGACGAGCTGCACGCCGGGCATGGTCGGCATGCCGGACCGTGCGACGTCGTACACCGTGCGCCCCGACGACATCAGGACGGCGTCGCCGGGGACGAGTCCCATGCCCTCGACCGCGGCGGCCAGCGGTGCGGCCAGGTCGGCGCCGAGCGTGGCGGCGTGGGTGACCGCGGCGAGGTGGACCGCGCGCAGCCCGAGCACGACCTGCAGGCGTTCGGCGAGCGCCACGGTCTCGTCCTGGAACGGGTCGACGACCTCGATGCGGACGAGTCCGGCCTTGCGGGCCTCGGCGACGAGCCGCGAGACGGTCGGGCGCGAGACGCCGAGGCGCGAGGCGATCTCGACCTGCGTGGCGTCCTCGAGGTAGTACATCCGCGCCGCCTGGTAGACGGTGTCCAGCGGGAACCGGGTCCGCGACGCGTCGGCGGCGGGGCCGGGGCCAGCGGTGCTCTCGGACGACATGGAGCAGGACCCTTCGACTCGATCGGACACCGCGATCGTAGTCCGAGCAGGGCTCAGCGGATCGTGAACCCGCCGTCCACACGGAGGTCCGCACCGTTCACCATGGCGCTCGACTCCCCCGCCAGGAACAGCACGGCCGCGGCGATCTCGTCGGGGGTCGCGAAGCGGCCGGTGGGGATCTCGTCCTGGTGCCGGATGCCGTTCTCGTTCGCCCAGGCCGCACGGCCGAGGTCGGTGAGGACGACGGTCGGCGACACGGTGTTCACGGTGACGCCGCGTCCGCCCCACTCGAGCGCGAGCACCGTCGTCAGGCCGATGACGCCGGCCTTCGACGCGCAGTAGGCGGCGTGCCCGTCGATGCCGACGTGGGCCGCCTGCGACGCGATGTTCACGATCCGCCCGTACCCGGCGTCGAGCATGTGCCGGCCGACGGCCTGCGCCACACGGAACGTGCCGGTCAGGTTGACGTCGATGGTCGCCGCCCAGGTGTCGGCTGCCAGGTCTTCCGCCGGGGCGAGCGCGGCGATGCCGGCGCAGTTCACCAGCACGTCGACGCCGCCGAAGTGCCGGACGACGTCCGCGACGGTGCGGGTCACGGAGTCGGCATCGGTCACGTCGCAGGCGAACCCGGCGTGGAGGCCCGTGGCCGTGCCCGCCCCGTCGGCGGCGACGTCCGGCCCGGCCGTCACGGGCGCCGCGGACGTGGGCAGGTCGGCCGCGGCCGACGTGGCGCCGTCAGCACGGACGTCGACGACGGCGACACGGGCACCCCGTGCAGCCAGGGCCCGGGCGATGGCGTTGCCGATGCCCGACGCCCCGCCGGTCACCACCGCCGTACGGCCGCTGAAGTCGTTGGTCAGGTCGATCGTGTCGGGGCCCGGTCGGAGGGCCGCGGCGAAGTCCGTCGTCATGTTCGCTCCCTTGCGTTCGGTGCCGAACCTATCAGAAATTGTGTTCTGGACAAACGTTCTGGAAGGTGTACAGTCATCGCCGAAGCCACCCAACGGAGGAACAGCTCATGTCGACGACGACCGAGAACGCGGCCACGACCGCCCCCACCACGATCCCCACGACGATGCGCGCCGTCGTCGTCCACGGCCCCGGTGACTACCGGCTCGAGGAGCGTCCCGTCCCGACGCCCGGCCCCGGGGAACTCCTGCTCCGCACCGACGCCGTCGGCATCTGCGCGAGCGACCTGAAGTGCTACCACGGTGCCGCGAAGTTCTGGGGCGACGAGAACCGTGCGGCCTGGGCGGAGCGCGACCGCATCCCCGGACACGAGTTCGTCGGCACGATCGTCGCCGGTGACGACGCCGCCCTGGCCAAGCGCGGCGTCGACCTGGGCGACCGGATCGCCTGCGAGCAGATCGTGCCGTGCTGGGAGTGCCGCTACTGCCTCGAGGGCGCCTACTGGATGTGCAACGTGCACGACATGTTCGGCTTCAAGGGCTACGACGGCGCGATGGCCGAGTACGTGCTCGTGCCGGCGAAGGCGCTGACCCACCCGGTGTCGAAGGCCCTGCCCGGCCAGGTCGCCGCGTTCTCGGAGCCGTTGTCCTGCGCGTTCCACGCCGTCGAGCGCGGGGACATCAAGTTCGGCGACACCGTGGTGATCGCCGGTGCCGGCCCCATCGGCCTCTCCGCCATCGCCGGTGCGCGGCAGAAGAACCCGCTCCGGATCATCGCGCTCGACGTGGTCGAGGCGAAGCTCGAGCTGGCTCGCAAGGTCGGCGCCGACCTCACGATCAACATCGCCCAGGAGGACGCGGTCGCCCGGGTCAAGGAGCTCACCGACGGCTACGGCGCCGACGTCTACATCGAGGCCACCGGGCACCCGTCCGCGGTGCCGCAGGGACTGAACCTGCTCCGCAAGCTCGGGACCTTCGTCGAGTACTCGGTGTTCAAGGACGACGTGTCCGTGGACTGGTCGATCATCTCGGACGACAAGGAACTCGACGTGCGCGGCGCCCACCTCGGCCCGCACACCTGGCCGGCGGCGATCAAGCTGCTCGAGGCCGAGACCCTGCCGATGTCGGAGATCTGCACGCACCAGTTCCCGCTCGAGCAGTTCCAGGAGGCCCTCGACCTGGTCGGCGACTCCGCCGGTGCCAGCGTCAAGGTGTCGATCATCCCGTCCCTGACCGCCCCCACCACGGCCGCACAGGCCGCTCAGGCCTGACCGACTCCGCCAGCAGGGAGAGAACGAGCATGTCAGCGACGACAGCCCGCGCCACCGGCGCCCGCACGACCGCGCCCCGCACCGAGGGCCGCCTGGACCGGATGGGCATCCCCCGTCCGCTCGCCCTCGGGTTCGTCGCCGTCCTGGTCTTCATGACCGGGAACGGCGTCGAGTCGAACTTCATCACGCCGCACATGGTGGCGGTCCTCGGCAGCCCCGAGGCCACCGTGGCGACGATCGTCACGTTCTACAGCCTGGCCGCACTGATCGGCAGCTACATCTCGGGGGCTCTGTCCGACCTGGTCGGCCCGCGCCGCGTGATGATCCTCGGCTTCGCCGTCTGGGTCGTGTTCGAGGTCCTGTTCCTGCTGGCACTCGGCGCCGGCAGTGTCCCGTTCGCCGCCGTCACCTACGCGTTGCGTGGGTTCGGCTACCCGCTGTTCGCCTTCGCGTTCCTGGTCTGGGTGAACATCACCACCCCGGTCGAACGGAACGGCTCGGCGGTCGGCTGGTTCTACGTCGCCTTCACGGGTGGCCTGCCGACCCTCGGCTCGCTGTTCGCGATCGGTGCCATCCCGGTGTTCGGCGGCGGAACGGTCGGTGAGACCGGCGCGATGGTCGCCTCGATCGGTCTCGTCGTGATCGGGTTCCTCATCATGCTGTTCGGCGTCCGGCTGCCGAACGGGTTCACGCGCATCGCCCCCGCCGGCGAGAGCGCCTGGCAGGTGCTGACGAGCGGCATCCGCCTGACGGTCACGCGACCGAAGATCCTGATGGGCTTCCTCGTCCGCCTGATCAACACCGCGCCGGAGTTCGGCATGTTCGTCGTGCTCCCCGCGGTCATCGCGAACGAGCGCGGCTGGGGCCAGAGCCGCTGGCTGCTCATGACCGTCTGCGTCTACGCGACGAACATCCTGGTCAACGCCCTGTTCGGCTGGGTGGGCGACAAGATCGGCTGGCAGCGCACCGTCAAGTGGTTCGGCATCGTCGGCTCCGCCCTCGGGCTCATCGCCTGGTGGTACGTGCCGCAGCTCGTCCCCGCCGGTTCGGACTGGGGCTACGTGCTCTCCGTCGTCGCCGGGTGCGTGTTCGGCTGTCTGCTCGCCGGGTTCGTGCCGATGGGCGCGATCATGCCGGCGCTCGCTTCCGAGCACAAGGGCGCCGCGATGGCGATGTACACCACGGCCGCCGGGGGCGCGGCGTTCCTCGGCACCGGTGTCGTCGCCGCGGTCTTCGCCCTGGGCGGCGGCGGCCAGGCCGCCACGTGGACGTTCGTCGGCCTGTACGCCTGCGCGTTCGTGATGATCCACTTCCTCAAGGTCCCGCAGGGCGACCGAGGACACTGAGTTCCGGGCGACGACGGCCGTCCCGTCGTCGCCCGGTGCACCACCCACCACCATCCCCGGAGGACCCGCACCATGACCACGATCCACGACGACCCGGACGAGTTCGCCGAAGACCAGCTGAGCGGCTGGCTCGCGCTCTACGCCGATCGGGTCCGCGGCGTCCACGGCGGCGTCGTCACCCTGCCCACCGAGGGCGCCGCACCGCAGGTCGCCGTCGTCGTCGGGGGCGGCTCCGGCCACTACCCCGCGTTCTGCGGCGTCGTCGGTCCGGGCTTCGCCACCGGCGCCGTCGTCGGCAACGTCTTCACCTCGCCGTCGACCGCGCAGGTCTACTCGGTCGCCAAGGCCGCCGACCAGGGTCGCGGTGTCGTGCTGTCGTTCGGCAACTACGCCGGCGACACCATGAACTTCGGGCTCGCGGCCGAGCGGCTGCGTGCCGAGGGCATCGACACCCGCATCGTCGTGGTCACCGACGACGTCGCCAGTGCCGACGACGAGACGAAGCGGCGCGGCATCGCCGGCGACTTCTCCGTCTTCAAGGCGATGGGCGCCGCCGCTGCCGAGGGAGCCGACCTCGACGAGGTCGAGCGGATCGGCCGTGCGTCGAACGCCGCGACCCGCACCATCGGCGTCGCGTTCTCGGGCTGCACCATGCCCGGCGCGACCGAGCCGCTGTTCACCGTCCCCGACGGCCACCTCGGCCTGGGGCTCGGCATCCACGGCGAGCCGGGCATCCAGGACGTCCCGTTGCTCCGTGCGACGGACCTGGCGTCCCTGCTCGCTGAACGGCTGCTCACCGACCGCCCCGCAGCCGCCGGCTCCCGGGTCGCCCCGATCCTCAACGGGCTCGGTGACACCAAGTACGAGGAACTCTTCCTGCTCTGGGGCCGGGTGCTGCCGCTGCTGCAGGACGCGGGGCTCGAGGTCGTCGAACCCGAGGTCGGCGAACTCGTCACGAGCCTCGACATGGGCGGCTGCTCGCTGACGCTGCAGTGGCTCGACGACGAACTCGAACGCCTCTGGCGCGCCGACGCCTACACGCCCGCGTACCGCAAGGTGGCGGCGCCGGTCGCGGCGCTCGTGCCGGCCGACGCGGTGGACGCCGCCGAGGACGAGGCGACGGTCGTGCCGGAGGCGACCGATGCCTCCCGGCAGGCCGCGCAGACGGTGCGAGCCGCCGTCGAGGCGATGGACGCGCTCCTGCGCGAGCACGAGGAGACGCTCGGCCGCATCGACGCGGTCGCCGGGGACGGCGACCACGGCCGCGGCATGGTCAAGGGGATCGGTGCGGCGCGCAAGGCGGTCGACGGGCTCGGCCCGGAGGCCGGGGTCGCCTTCGTCCTCGGACGCGCCGGTGACGCGTGGGCCGCGTTCGCGGGCGGCACCTCCGGTGTCCTGTGGGGCGCCGCACTCGAGGCGTTCGGCCGCTCCCTCGGCGACGACCGCGAGTCGTACCAGGCCGCCGACGTCGTCGACGCGGCGCAGGCCTTCGCCGACTCGATCGGCCACCTGGGCGGGGCGTCCCGCGGTGACAAGACGCTGCTCGACGCGCTGCTGCCGTTCGTGGACGAACTGCGCGGGGCCGTCGACACCGGCGCACCGCTCGTGGCAGCGTGGGAGACCGCGGCGCGGGTCGCGGTCGAGCAGGCCGAGGCCACCGCCGACCTCACGCCGAAGGTCGGACGGGCCAGGCCGCTGGCCGAGAAGAGCCTGGGGACACCCGACGCGGGTGCCACCTCGATGGGGATGATCCTCACGCGGATCGGCGAGGTCCTCGCCGCCCGTGCTGACAAGGAAGGAACACACGCATGACGTACCGTCTCGTGATCGGGTCCGACGACGCCGGGTTCGACTACAAGGAGATCATCAAGGCCGACCTGCTCGCCGACGACCGGGTGTCGGACGTCACCGACGTCGGCGTCGACGCGGACGGCCACACCGCCTACCCCCACGTCGCCGTGGACGCTGCGCGCCTGGTGGCGAACGGCGAAGCCGACCGGGCGATCCTGATCTGCGGCACCGGCCTCGGTGTGGCGATCAGCGCCAACAAGGTGCCGGGCATCCGCGCTGTGACCGCGCACGACTCCTACAGCGTGGAGCGGTCGATCCTGTCGAACGACGCCCAGGTGCTCTGCATGGGGCAGCGCGTCGTCGGCATCGAGCTCGCCCGCCGTCTGGCGAAGGAGTGGCTCGGCTACGAGTTCGACCGTTCCAGTGCCAGCGCCGAGAAGGTCAACGCCATCTGCGAGTACGACGGCAGCGCGCCCACCGGGGTCGACGCCCAGGCGTAGGCAGGGTTCCGCACGACACCGGTGTTCGCGCGCTGAACACGCCCGTTCGGGTGTTCGGCACGCGAACACCGGTGTTCCGCCGAGCGCCGCCGCTCACCCGCGCGCGGCCAGGCGGTGCACGACGGCCTTCGTCGCCTCGTACAGCTCGCGGTAGTCCCGGTAGCCGGCCTCGTACGCCGCGGTCGCCGCAGGGTCCGGTTCGATCACCGTCGCCGGCGGGTTCCACGCACCGATGTCCACGGTGTCGCCCGGCCCCGCGACGAGCTCGGCAGCCAGGTACGCCGAGCCGAAGCACGCACCGATCGTCACGCTCGGCACCGTCTGCCGCAGCCCGGTGACGTCCGACACGATCGTGGGCCACAGCCGTCCGAGCAGCCCGCCGCCGGCCCCGACGAGTTCACGGACCTCGACCCCGGCGTCGCGCAGGGCCTCGAGGTGGTGCCGTACCGCGTACGCCGTCGCCTCGAGCGTCGCCCGGTAGATGTCCCCGCGCGTGTGCCGGACCGTCAGCCCCGCGAGCACTCCGCGGGCGTCGGGGTCGGCGATCGGCGTCCGCTCCCCCGCGAAGTACGGCAGCATCAGCAGCCCGTTCGCCCCGATGCCGGAGCACCGCGCTTCCTCGAGCATGGTCGACCACTCGCCGTCGACCAGCCGTCGCAACCAGTCCGTGATCGCCCCGGAGGTCGCCATCCCCCCGGACACGCTCGGCTGGCCCGGGTGCGTGCCGACGGTCGTCCACAGCCCCGGCACCGCCGTGGGTTCGGCCGTCGGCACGATCATGAACATCGTGGTGCCGTACTGCAGGAACATCCGGCCCGGCACGGACTCACCGACGCTCACGCCCTCGGCCCAGGCGTCGATGGTCCCGGCCGTCACGGGGATGCCGGCCGGGAGGCCCGTGGCCGCGGCCGCCTCGGGCGTCACGACGCCCGCCTGGTCACCGGACCACAGCAGGCGCGGCATGGCGAGACCGGGTGCGAGCCGGTCGCACCACTCCGGGATCCACGCGTTCGCGTGCACGTCGTAGAGGGGTGTCGTCTGACTGGCCGAGTGGTGGTCGAGGACGTACTCGCCCGTCAGCCGCTCGACCACGCGGGACGACGGCATCGTGAACCGGACGGCCCGCGCCCAGACGTCGGGTTCGTGCCGGGCGAGCCAGGCGAGCTTCACGCCGGCGGCCTGGGTACTCAGGGCGGACCCGCAGCGGGCACGGATCGCGCCCTCGCCGCCGAGCTCGGCCGTGACGTCGTCGAGCAGCTCCGCCGTGCGGGTGTCGATGCCGTACAGGATCGCCGGACCGAGCGGCGCACCGTCGACGTCGGTCAGCAGCACGCACGGTCCGATGCCGCTCACGCCGACCGCCTGCACCTCGACGTCGGGCACGCGGTCGAGCAGGGAGCGGGTGAGGGCAGTGAACTCCTCCCACCAGACGTCGGAGTCCATCTCGACGAGGCCCTGCTCGGGGCGGTCGACCTCGTGGCGACGGCTCACCTCGGCGAGCACGGTGCCGTCGAACCGGGCCAGCAACGCCTTCGTGCTCGACGTCCCGATGTCCAGACCGAGCACCGCTCGCATGCCGCCTCCTTCGCCGCCACACGACCGCCGCCGGTCGCGCCACGAGTCTACGAGCGACGCCCAGCTGCCTGTCGGGGGCCGGACGTACGGTACCGACGACTCCAATGCTCCACGAGGGGAACCCGATGAAGAAGTCAGCCTGGCTGCCAGCCGTCATCGCACCGGTCGTCGTCGCCGGCGCCGTTGCCGCCCCGATGATCGCGAACGCCGCGAACGACCCGATCGCGGGGACGAACCCCAGCGCGGCGGCCGTCATCGCCAGCATCGCGAAGTCGTCGGACGCCCAGTACTCGGGCAAGCTCTCGCAGACGAGCGCACTCGGGCTCCCCGAACTGCCCACCGGGTCCGGCGGCTCCTCGCTCGAGGGCGACGCCTCCGACGTGCTCGGGTTGCTCACCGCGTCGCACACCGCCCGTGTCTACGTCGACGGCCCCGACAAGCAGCGCGTCCAGCTGACGCAGCAGCTCGCCGAGCAGGACGTCGTCCGAAACGGCTCGGACGTCTGGACCTGGGACTCGAAGGAGCGCACGGCCACGCACGTGACCCTGCCGAGCGACACCGCGAAGGACCCGCAGGGCGGCACGACGACCCCGGCGGACATCGCGAAGCAGGCCATCGACGCGATCACCCCGACCACCACCGTGTCGAAGCCGACCGAGGTCAGCGTCGCCGGACACGACGCCTGGCAGATCACCCTGACGCCGAAGTCGTCCGACACCCTCGTCGGAGCCGTCCGGTTGGCGGTCGACCAGCAGACCGGGCTCCCGCTCCGCGCGAGCGTCCAGGCCGCCGGCGCTGACGACCCCGCGGTGCAGGTCGGGTTCACGAGCCTCGACTACGGCGCCCCGGCGGCCGGGCTCTTCGACTTCACCCCGCCGTCGAACGCGAAGGTGACCGAGAAGGACCTGTCGGACGCCGGATCCCACGCGAAGGGCGAGCACGGCGACCGCCGTGGCACCCCGAGCGGTGACGAGCCGACCTTCACGGGCACGGGCTGGAGCACCATCGCCGAGCTCCCCGCGGGTACGGTCGACCGGTCCGGGCTCGAGGGCGAGGCCTCCGGCCTGCTCGACCAGCTGACGAAGCCCGTCGACGGCGGCCGTGCCGTGCAGACGTCGCTCGTCTCGGTCTACCTGACCGACGACGGCCGCGTGCTCGCGGGTGCCGTGCCGGTCGCCTCCCTGGTCGACGCCGCGAAGTGAGCGCGGACGACCACGAGGTGAGCTCAGCCGACCACCAGGCGAGCGCAGCCGACCACGGGGCGAGCACGGCCGGGCCGGCACCCGACCTGGCGATCCGCACCACGGGCCTCCAGAAGGTGTTCCGCAAGCAGCGTGCGGTCGACGGGATCGACCTGGCGGTGCCGCGCGGCGCGGTGTTCGGGTTCCTCGGGCCGAACGGTTCCGGCAAGACCACCACGATCCGGATGCTGCTCGGACTCTCGAGCGCGAGCGGCGGCACCATCGAGCTGCTCGGCGAACCGATGCCGAAGGCGCTGCACGACGTCCTGCCCCGCGTCGGGGCACTCGTCGAGGGTCCGGCCTTCTACCCGTACCTGTCCGGCCGGGCGAACCTGCAGCGCTTCGACGCCGCCGACCCCACGTCGGACCCGCGCTCCCGCAAGGCGCGCGTCGCCGATGCCCTCGACCGCGTCGGGTTGACCCACGCGGCCGACAAGAAGGCGCACGCGTACTCCCTCGGCATGAAGCAGCGACTCGGTCTCGCGAACGCCCTGCTGTCCCCGCGCGACCTGCTGGTGCTCGACGAGCCGACCAACGGCCTCGACCCGCAGGGCACGCGCGAGGTCCGCAACCTCATCCGCTCCCTGGCCGACGACGGCACCACGGTGTTCGTGTCGAGCCACCTGCTCGCCGAGATCGAGCAGGTCTGCACGCACGCGGCCGTCATGCGGACGGGCAAGATCGTCGCGCAGGGGCCCCTCGACGAGCTGCGCGCAGCCGGGGCCCGGACCGTGACCGTGCGGACGCCCGACGTCGGGCAGGCCGGTGCCGTCCTCACCCGGCTCGGGCTCACCCCGCGGCACGACGGCGGGGCCGACGTGCTGGTGGCCGACCTGCCGAACGAGCTGCTGCCCGAGACGATCACCGCGGAGCTCGTGCGCGCCGACGTCCGGGTGCGCGGCCTGACGGTGGGCGGCGGCACCCTCGAGGACCTGTTCGTCGCACTCACCGGAGAGGGATTCGATGTCGCAGCCTGACGCGGCCGTGCGCAACCTGCCCGTCCGCCGCCGGCAGCGCCCGTTCGCACTGCTCGGTTCCGAACTCGCGCTGGTGTTCCGGCGTCGCCGCACCTGGGCGATGCTCGGGGCGCTCGCGCTCGTGCCGATCCTGATCGCGGTCGCCGTGAAGCTCACGACCGACGGCGACGACGGCGGTCCGGCGTTCCTCGGCGACATCACCAACAACGGCCTGTTCGTCGCGTTCACCGCACTGACCGTGTCGATCCCGCTGTTCCTGCCGCTGACCGTCGGCGTGGTCGCCGGGGACACCGTCGCGGGCGAGGCCAGCCACGGCACGATCCGCTACCTGCTCGTCGCACCGACGGGCCGCGTGCGGTTCATCCTGGTGAAGTTCGCCGGTGCCGTCGCGTTCTGCCTGGCCGCGACGCTGCTGGTGGTGCTGGTCGGTGCGGCGATCGGCGCCCTGCTGTTCCCGATCGGCCCCGTCACGCTGCTGTCCGGCACCCAGGTCGGCGGCTGGTCGTACGCCGGCCGCGCCCTGCTGCTCGCGCTGTACGTCGCGATGTCGATGCTCGGGCTCGTGGCGATCGGCATGTTCACCTCGACGCTGACGAACGTGCCGGTCGGGGCGATGGCCGCGACGGTCGTGCTCGCCGGGGCGTCGCAGGTGCTCGACCAGCTCCCCCAGCTCGACTGGCTGCACCCGTTCCTGTTCTCGCACCAGTGGCTCGGGTTCGGCGACCTGCTGCGCGACCCGATCTCGTTCGACTCGTTCGGGTCGAACGCGGTGTTGCAGCTCGGGTACGTCGTGGTGTTCGGGGCGCTGGCGTACAGCCGGTTCGCCTCCAAGGACATCCTGAGCTGACGCGGCAGGGGCCCGGCACGAAGGTGCCGGGCCCCTGCGAGGATCAGCTCGCGGGCGACGCCGATCCGCCGGCCATCGTCTCCGTGTCGGTCCCCCGCGCATCGGCGTACCGGTCGCGCAGGTCACGGGCCTTCTCGGAGCGGTACCAGTCGAGCCGCGCCCCGGTCTCCACGGTCTGCATGCCGATCACGACCTTGCCGCGGGACTTCATCTCCGCCAGGTCCTCGTACGCCTCGACGATGTACTCGAACGGGTAGAAGCCCGAGATCAGCACCTGCACGCGACGGTCCTGCACGGCCTTCGCCAGCAGGGTGAGCAGCTCGCGGGTCTCCTCGTCCTCGGCGGGTGCGCGGAGGAACCGGACCTCGATGTCCCGGCGCTCCTCGGACGACACGAACCGCTCCTGGCCGACGCCGAGCCGTTCGGCCAGGAGCTCGGCGTTGCTCTCGCCGTGGTTGTCGATGAACGCGGTGATCGGCCGGCCGTCGGCGATGTCGCGGATGCGGTCTTCCTCGCCGTCACCGTAGGCGACGGGCAGCGTGCCGATCTGCCGCAGGTAGTCGTGGTTGCGCGGGCTGCCGAGGGCGATCACGGTCGCGCCGGCGTCGTGCGCCAGCTGGCACTCGATGTGTCCGACGCCACCGGCTGCGGCCGAGATCACGACGGTGTCCTGCGGTCCGAGCCGGAGCGACCGGACGACCGACACCGCGGTGCAGCCCGCCAGGTACAGGCCGCCGGCGACCTCCCACCCGACGTGCTCCGGCTTCTTGATGACGGCGCCGCGCGGCACCGCGATCCACGTGGCGTGGGCGCCGCCGGTCGGCGCGTGCCCCATCACCTCGTCGCCGATGCGGAGGTCCTTCACGCCGTCGCCCCGCGCGCGCACGATGCCGGCGAAGTCGACTCCCTGGTGTGCGGGGAACTCGAGGTCGACGTGGTCGCGGAGCTTCCCCTCGCGCAGGAACCGCTCGATGTGGTTCAGGCCCGCGGCCACGATCTCGACGACGATCTCGCCCGGTCCGGCCTCGGGCTTCTGCTGGGGGACGAGCTCGACGACGTCGAAGTCGCCGTACCGGTCGTACTGCACTGCACTGCCGACTCGCATGGGTGCTCCTTCGCTCCAGGTGTGCGTCCGTGCTACTCGGTGTTCCCGCACGCAACCCGAAGACGTGGGGTACCGCGGCTGTGGACGTCACCAGGCGACGGACTGGAGGCCCGTGGCGGCGCCGCCACGGGCCTCCCGTGCGTCGTCACGCGCGTCCACCGCGCGTGGGGACCGGGCTCAGTGCTTGCCGGCGGCCGCGATGACGGCGCGGACCGTCTCGGGGTCGAGGCGGAACGCCCGCGGGTCGGCGTCGCCCCGTGGCACGCGGACCGGTGTCGACCAGACGGATCCGTCCGCGGCGATGTCGACGACGAGCGCGCCGCTGTCGACGACGGCGGATTCCTCGTCGTACGGGCCGACGACGTCGGTGTCGTTCGCGACGCCGGGGGCGACGAGGACCGGGACGCCGGCGAGCGACCCGGCGAAGTGGTGGTGGTAGTGGCCTGCGAGGACGACCCGCACGTCGGAACCGCGGATGACGTCGGCGAGCGCCTCGGGGTTCTGCAGGCGGAGGGCTTCGTGCAGCTCGGTCGGGGCGGGCAGCGGTGGGTGGTGCAGGACGACGACGGTGCCGTGCGGGGCATCGGCTGCGCCTTCGGCGAGGGCCGTGCGCAGGTGCTCGAGCGCCGTGTCGCTGAGCTCGCCGTACCCGGCGCCGGGGACGCTCGTGTCGACGGTCACGATCCGGCGCCCGGCGACGACCGACTGCCCGGAGACGGGCACCGTCGGCGGCAGGTACTCCATCGTGTGCAGCAGCGCCGTGCCGCCCTCGCCCAGGACGTGCCCGTTCGCCAGGACCCGCCGGAAGCCCTCACGCAGGTCGTGGTTGCCGGGCACCGCGACGAGGGCCGCTCCGTGCCGCTCCGCCCAGCCGCCGACGCGGTCCCGCACGATCGCGTAGGACTCGGGGCTGCCGTCCTCGGAGACGTCACCCGAGACCACCACCAGCCCGATGCCGGGCACCTCGTCGACGTGGGCGAGCAGCTGTTCGAGCGCAGCAGTGGTGTCGACCGCGCCCTGGTGCAGGGCGCCGTCGCCGGTCAGGTGGGTGTCGGAGAGGTGGAGGATGCGGAGGGTCCCGGCTGCTGGCGGCTGCATGCGTCCACGGTAGCCACGGCCCCCGTCAGTCCGGCGCGGCCGCCAACTGGTCCTCCAGGTTGAACACCTCGGGCAGCACCCGCGCCGTCTGGTCGGCGCGCCCGGTGGCCCCGGCGAAGAGGTCCTGCATGTGCGCCTCCCACGCCGCGGCCACCTCGGACGCGGCGAGTGCCGCGTCCGCATCGGCCACCGAATCGGTCTCGTAGTACCCGATGAGCAGCCCGTCGTCGTCGAGGAACAACGAGTAGTTCCGCCGCCCCGCCGCCGCGATCGCCCGGAGCATCGCCGGCCACACGGCGGCGTGCCGCTCGCGGTAGGCGTCGAGCAGTTCGACCTGCACCTGCAGCCGGAAGCAGACGCGGGTCACCGGCCGGCCTGTTCGCGGCGACGCTGCTCGGCGTCGTGGACGGTGCGCTCGTCGGCGGTGCGGACCGTCCCGGTGACCGTGGTGACGGTGCCGTAGCGCTCGGCCTCGATCGCCTCGAGGGTCTTGCCCTGCGTCCGCGGTGCCCAGATCGTGCCGACCAGGAACGACAGCGCGAGGAGGCCCAGGATCAGGCCGCCGAGTGCCCGCAGCCCGATGTCCGACAGCAGCAGCGGGAACCAGATGCTCAGCAGGCCGACCATGACGCGGGCTGCCAGGAACAGCACGCCCTGGGCGCTGGCGCGGTACCGGGTGGCGAAGAGCTCGCTCGTCCACAGGCCGTAGAACGCCTGTGCGCCGATGCCCGACGAGATGCCCCACGCCACGGCGAAGAACAGCAGGGTGCCGAGGTTGGCGGGCGCGTAGATGAGCACGGCCCACGCGATGATCGCCAGCACGGCCCCGGCAGCGTAGAGCGCGCGGCGGCTGACCCGGTCGGCGTACCGCATGAAGCCGAAGTACGTCGCGGCCACGGTGCAGCCCCAGACCAGGATCTGCAGTCCGTACTGCTCGGTGACGCTCGTGACCCCGGTCGCCGCGTACACCCGGGGCTGGAAGATGCCGGCCTGCCCGGCGACGGTGTTCCAGAGCGCGTAGACGCCGAACAGGAACAGCATCGCGGTCAGGTTCTTCCGGCGGCTGAACAGCTGCGTGATCCCGTGGAAGAAGTTCGCCGTGCCGGTGGCCGCACGCTCGTCCTTCCAGATCGCGGACTCGGGCAGCCCGCGGCGGAGCCACCACACGATCGCGGCGACGACGAACAGGTGGGCGAAGATGAGGCGGCTGCCGAGCAGGCCGAGCGGGGCCGCGGCGATCGCCAGGGCGAACCCGACCATCGGCCCGATCGACCACGCGAGCTGCGCCGTGCCGACGTGGGCCGCGCGCTTGTCCGCGGGGGCCTGCTCGGCGATGTAGGTCCAGCTCGCCGGCACGCCCGCACCGACGGCGATGCCGGTCAGGATGAAGCCGACCAGGAGCATGCCGTAGCTGCCGGCGAACACCGCGAGCAGGATGCCGAGCATGTAGAGGAGCAGGTCGTACGTGTAGATGAACTTCCGGCCGTACCGGTCGCACAGCGGTCCGCCGACGATCGCGCCGAGGGCGGCACCGAAGGCGTTCGCCGACAGGCTCGCGAGCAGGCCGACCTCGAGGTCGCCGACCCGGAACTCCGCCTGCCACAGGCTGAGGCTCGTGGCGATCGCGATGATCGACCCCGACTCGATGTAGTTCGACATGGCCACCGAGACGGTGGCCTTCCAGCCCGTGGTGTTCCGGGCTCCGATGCGGACCGCCATTGGTCCTCCGTTCGCGTGTTCGTCAGTGAATCGTTTCAACGGGACGACGAGGACGATAGCGCTCCGGTGTGCGCGCTGGCAAGAGCGGGTTCGTCGGGCCGGTCCTCGCACCGTGCGCGGGCGTTCGCCCCGTGCGAGGTTGCGCACTCCGTGCGAGCCTTTCCACCCCGCACCGAGTGCGGAACCTCGCACCAGCCGCACGCATCGCACCAGCCGCGCGGCTCGCACCGTGCGCGGGCAGTCGACGCGACCACCCCGCGGACGGGAGGGCCGGCACCGGCCCGCCCCGCGCCTCCCATCCGCGTTTTCCACAGATCACGGCGCGGGCCGACCGCGCGGACCGCGCCGATGCCAGGATGGCCACATGGCGGTCAGTGTGCGAGAGGTGGCAGCGCTCGCGGGCGTGTCCCTCGGCACGGTGTCGAACGTGCTGAACCGCCCCGACAAGGTCGCTCCCGGCACGGTGGAACGCGTGCAGTCGGCGATCGCGACGCTCGGGTTCGTCCGCAACGACTCCGCACGGCAGCTCCGGGCCGGACGCAGCTCCACCGTGGGCCTCATCGTGCTCGACGGCGGCAACCCGTTCTTCACCGACGTCGCCCGGGGCGCCGAGGACGCCGCGATGGACAACGGCCTCGCGGTGCTGATCGGCAACTCCGACGAGTCGACCGACCGCGAACGCACCTACGTCGACCTGTTCGAGGAACGCCGGGTCGCCGGACTCCTGATCTCCCCCGCCGGCGACGACCTGTCCCGGCTCGCACGGTTGCGCGACCAGGGCACCGCCGTGGTACTGGTGGACCGTCGCGCCGACGACGAGCACTTCGCCTCGGTCTCGGTCGACGACATCGCCGGTGGGCGCATCGCGGTCGAGCACCTCGCGGCGATCGGCCGCACGCACATCGCCTTCGTCGGCGGGCCGTTCGGCATCCGCCAGGTCGCCGACCGGCACGCCGGTGCACTCGCCGCCGCACAGGCCGCGGGCATCCGGCTCGAAGCCCTGCCGACGACCTCGCTGTCCGTGCTCGAAGGGCGCCGCATCGGCGAAGCGATCCAGGCCCGCCCGGCCGCCGACCGCCCGGACGCCGTCTTCGCCGCCAACGACCTGCTCGCGGTCGGGCTCGAACAGGCCTTCATCATGCGCGGCACCATCGCGGTGCCCGAGCAGATCGCCATCGTCGGCTACGACGACATCGCGTTCGCCGAGTCCGCCGTGGTCCCGCTGACGTCGGTGCGGCAGCCCGCGCAGGACCTCGGTCGCCGAGCGATCGAACTCCTGACGAAGCAGGTCGAGCAGGGGCAGGACATCGACCTCGAGCACGTGGAGTTCACACCTGAGCTCGTGGTGCGGCAGTCCTCCGTCGCCGACGCCTAGGGCCCGGTCCGGATACGCCTCCCCCGCCGCCTACGATCGGAGCATGGTGCATGTCCCCCGGCGCGACGGTCCGCCGAGCGTGCACCACGTCGCAGCCCGGGCCGGGGTCTCGCTCGCCACGGTCTCGAACGTCCTGAACCACCCCGAGCGGGTCGCCGACGCCACCGCCGCACGGGTGCGGGACGCGATCGACGCGCTCGGGTACACGCCGAACCGCAACGCCCGGGCGCTGGTGTCCGGCAGCACACGCGCGATCGGTCTGGTCGTGATGTCGCTGCGGAACTCCCTGTTCAGCGACATGGTCAACGGCGCGCAGCTGGCCGCCCGGGAACGCGGCTTCACCCTGCTGATCGCCAGCAGCGAGGACGACCTGCAGGCGCAGGGCGAACACCTGGCCTACCTCGAGAGCGCCCGGGTGTCGGGGATCCTGCTCGCCTCGATGACGGAGTCGCGCGACCAGGTCGAGGTCGCGCGGCGCCACGGCCGACCCGTCGTGTACGTCAACTACGAACCGACCGAGCTCGACGCGTGCGCGGTGGTCGTGGACAACGAGCAGGCCGGGTTCCTGGCGACCGAGCACCTGATCGACCGCGGCTGCCGACGCATCGGGTTCGTGAGCGCCCGTCCGGACCTGCAGCCCGTCGACCGCCGACGGGCCGGCGTGCTGCGGGCCGTCGCGGCGCACCCGGGGGTCGAGCTCGTCGACGTCGACGCCGGGGACATCGACCCGCCCGGAGGCACCGACGCCGGGCTCCGCATCGCCCGGATGCCCGAGGACGAACGCCCCGACGGGGTGCTGGGTGTGACCGACCTGCTCGCGATGGCGGTCGTCTCCGAGCTCCGAGCCGCCGGGATCCGCGTCCCCGAGGACATCCCCGTGTCCGGCTGCGACCACAACTCCGTGGCGTGGGGTGGTGCGGTGCCGCTGACCTCGGTGACGATGCACGGCTCCGAGATGGGTGCGGCCGCGGTGGAACTGCTGCTCGAGGAGCTCACCGACCCGATGCACGTGCACCGGGCCGTCGTGCTCAGCAGCGAGCTGGTGCCGCGCGAGAGCACGCTCGGTCGGGAGGGCGCGGCCGCAGCAGCCGCCGCCGCAGCCGTCGCGGGCACGACACCGAGCGACCCGAGGCGCACCGAGGCCTGACCGGCGGCGGACCAACTCGCGAAAGCGACACATCTGCGGGTCGTCGCTGCGTCCGGTCCGCGAGAGCGACAGATCGGCGCGAACGTTCGGCGGCACAGTGTCGCTTTCGCGGGCAGCGGGCAGCGGGCAGCGGGCAGCGGGCTGCTGGCTGCGGGCCGGGCCGGCGCGCACGAGGCGACGCGGGCCGGTGACGCGACCGCGCGCCGGACGGGAGGCGCGGGGCGGGGCCGGCACGGGCCTCCCGGCCGGCGGGCGGCGCGACCACCGCACGGTGCAGCACCGCGCGTCGGCTCGGTGCGAGGTTGCGCACTCCGTGCGAGCCCGCGCGCCCGTCACCGAGTGTGGAACCTCGCACCGAACGCCAAACGACGAGCGAGCGAACGAGCCGCGCGTAACGAAATCGGCACAGCGATTGACACGCTTCAATCCTCGTGGTTCCATCCTGATTGAAACGTTCTAAAACGCAGTAACCGGACCTCGCGACGGCGCGGGATCCGGGTTCGTTTCACCCGGGGTACCCCAGCCCCGGGCCTTACGAGGAGGTAAGGAATGTCAGTTCGTTCCGTGACCAAGCGCGCGATCGCCATCGGCGGCGCGACGGTCCTGATCGGCGGGCTCGCAGCGTGCTCGTCCGGCGGCTCCGCCGACGAAGGCGGCGGCAAGGTCGAGATCACCTACCAGGCCGACAACGCCCCGGCCACCGCGGCCACCGCGAAGCCGCTCATCGAGGCCTTCGAGAAGGCCAACCCCGACATCACCGTCAAGTTCGACACCCGCCCCCAGGGCACCGACGGCGACAACCTGATCAAGACCCGGCTGTCGACCGGCGAGGCCGCCGACGTCTTCAACTACAACTCCGGCTCGCTCATGCAGGCCCTCAACCCGGACAACACCCTGGTGGACCTGTCCGACGAGAAGTGGGCGAGTGACGTCGACCCGCAGTTCTCCAAGGTCGTCAGCACCGACAAGGGCATGTACGGCGCCCCGTTCGGCACGAGTTTCGGCGGCGCGGTGCTCTACAACACGAAGGTCTACGACGACCTCGGCCTGAAGGTCCCGACCACGTGGGACGAGTTCATCAGCAACAGCGAGAAGATCAAGGACGCCGGCGACGTCGCCCCGATCATCCAGACCTACGGCGACACCTGGACCAGCCAGCTGTTCGTCCTCGGCGACTTCGCGAACATCACCGCACAGGACGACAAGTGGGCGGACGACTACACCGCCAACAAGGAGTCCTACGCCGACGAACCCGCTCTCGCCGGGTTCGAGCACCTCGCCGAGGGCAAGGACAAGGACCTCTACAACGAGGACTACGCCTCGGCCACGCAGGCGAACGGCCTGAAGATGCTGGCCGACGGCACCGGCGCGCAGTACCCGATGCTCACGAACGCGATCTCGGCGATCCAGCAGGACTCCCCCGACGCCGTCGACGACATCGGCGCGTTCGCCCTGCCGGCCGAGGACGCCGCGGACACGAACCTGACGATCTGGGAGCCGAACGGCCTGTACATCCCGAAGACGACCACCGGTGACGAGCTGGCGGCCGCGAAGAAGTTCGTCGCCTTCGCGAACTCCACCGAGGGCTGCCAGGTGCAGAACGACACCGGCACCCCCGCCGGCCCGTACGTCATCTCGACCTGCTCGCTGCCGGACGACGTGCCCCCGATGATCGACGACCTGCAGCAGTACCTGGACGACGGCAAGGCGAGCCCCGCGCTCGAGTTCCTGTCCCCGATCAAGGGCCCGAACCTCGAGAAGATCTGCGTGCAGGTCGGCTCGGGCATCACCACCGCGAGCAAGGGCGCCGACCAGTACGACGACGACGTCGTCCAGCAGGCACAGCAGCTCGGCATCAAGGGCTGGTGATCGGCGTGACCGCGACCCTCACGACGGCGGTGGCCCCGCCGCAGACACGCAAGGCCGGCCGCCCCGGACCAGCGCGCAAGCGGATGCGCTCGTTCTACCCCGCGTGGTTCTTCATCCCCGCGATCGCGCTGTACGTCGTGTTCTTCGCGGTCCCGACCTTCGCCGGGTTCTACTTCTCGCTCACCCGCTGGACGCTGTTCGACCAGACCTTCATCGGCTTCGACAACTTCGTCCGGTTCTTCCAGGACCCGCAGCTCGTCTCCGGGTTCGTGCACACCTTCCAGTACGGCTTCGTGACGAGCGCGGCGAAGGTGGTCCTCGGACTCGCCCTCGCCCTGCTCCTCACGTCGCCCGTGCTGGGGCGCGGCTACCTGCGGGCGGTCGTGTTCTTCCCGGTGCTCGTGTCGACCATCGGCATCGGCATCACGTTCAAGGCGCTGATGGACCCGTTCCACGGGATCATCAACGGCGTGCTGGGTTCGGTCGGCCTGCCCACCCCCGGGTGGCTGACCGACCCGGCGCTCGCCCTGTGGAGCGTCGCCGCGGTGGACGTCTGGAAGGGCGTCGGCATCGCGACGCTCATCTTCATCGCCGGCATCGTGGCGATCCCGCAGGAGTACTTCGAGGCGGCACGGGTCGACGGCGCGAGCGCGTGGTCGATCTTCCGGAACATCACGTTGCCGCTGTCCCGCCCCGCGATGGGCACCGTCATCATCCTGTCGCTCATCGGCGGCCTGCGGTCGTTCGACCTGATCTGGGCGATGACCGGCGGCGGGCCGGGGTTCACGAGCGACGTGATCGCGAGCGTGATCTACAAGCAGTACCAGGCCGGGTTCTACGGCCTGTCCACCGCCGGCAACGTGGTCCTGTTCGTCGTCGTCACGGCGATCATGGTGCCGATCTCGTGGCTCCTCAACCGCAAGGAGGCAGAGCTGTGACCACGCTCACCAGCCCCCGCGTCAGCACCCCGACGCGGTCCCGCCACCCGGGCCGTGCCCGCCGGTGGATCATCGGCTCGATCGCCATCGTCGTCAGCTTCGTCGTCTTCCTGGTGCCGTTCGTCTTCGTCCTGCTCCAGGCGGCGAAGAACCCCGCCGAGGCGAACCAGCTCGGCTTCAGCCTGCCGACCGACTGGCAGCTGTGGCAGAACCTGCAGGCGGTGTTCCAGAGCGGCGACGGCGGGATCCTCCGCGCGTTCTGGAACAGCGCCCTGCTCACCGTCGGCAGCGTCACCGTCATGGTGGTGTTCTCCGCGATGGTCGGGTACGTCCTGCAGCGGCGGCCGAGCCGGTGGAACGCCCTGATCAACTTCTTCGTGCTGGCGGGGCTCATCGTGCCGCCGGCGATCGTGCCGACCATCTGGGTGCTGCAGGGGCTCAACCTGTTCAAGACCATGGGCGGGATGATCCTCATCGAGGCGACCTTCGGGCTGTCGTTCTGCATTCTGCTGTTCCGGGCGTTCGTCGCGACGATCCCGAAGGAGCTCGACGAGGCCGCCGTGCTCGACGGCGCCGGCCCGATCCGCCTGTTCTTCGGGGTGGTGCTGCCGCTGCTCAAGCCCGTGATCATCACGGTCGTGCTCGTGCAGTCGGTGACGGTCTTCAACGACTTCACCAACCCGCTGTACTTCCTGCCGGGGTCCGAGAACGCGACGGTGCAGCAGACGCTCTACGCGTTCCAGAGCCAGTCGGTCAGCCAGCTGAACCTGCTGTTCACCGACGTGCTGCTCATCACGATCCCGCCGCTGATCCTCTACGTCTTCTTCAACCGTCAGATCGTCGCCGGCATGACCAGCGGCGCCGTCAAGGGCTGACCGCCCGCCCCGGCCTGGAGGCGCGACCCGCCTCCGCCACACCGCCCACCCGGGCGGACGGCCGGACCCACGACCCCCGCACCGGTCGACGACGACCGGTCGCGTGAAAGGACCACCACATGACCACCTGGACCGCACCGTTCATCGCGGCCGACACCGACCTCGGCAGCGCCCCGATCCTGCGTCGGGAGTTCCCCCTCGACGACGGCCACGGCGCCGTCACCGCCGCCACCCTCGACGTCAGCGCCCTCGGCGTCGTCGAGGCCTGGCTCGGCGGGCAGCGGGTCTCCGACCACCTGCTCGAACCGGGGTGGACGAGCTACGAGTGGCGCATCCGCGTCGTCTCGCACGACGTCACCGCGCACCTGACGGACACGGTCCCCGGGCAGCCGGCGGTCCTCGCGCTCGTCGTCGGGAACGGCTGGGCCGCCGGACGCCTGGCCTGGGGCGGCGGTGGCGGCTGGTACGCCGACGAGCGCGCCGGGTTCGCCGAACTCCGGATCACCTTCGCCGACGGGCACGAGCAGCACGTCACGACCGACACCGACTGGCAGGCGCTGTCGAGTGCCATCACCGCCGACCAGCTGTACGACGGGCAGGACATCGACGCCCGACTCCGCGACGGCTCGTTCCTGACGCCCGGCGAGGTCACCGTGCCGAGCGTCGACGGCCACCAGGGACGGACGAGCACGGTGCACGCGGTCGACATCGGCGACCGCGAACTCGTCGCCGACACGGTGCCGCCGGTGCGCCCGCTGGCCGAGATCGCCCCGGTGGCGATCTGGACGAGCCCGTCGGGAGCGACCCTGCTCGACTTCGGCGTGAACCTGGTCGGGTGGCTCCGGGTCACCGCGACCGGCCCGGCCGGCACCGTGCTGACCCTGCAGCACGCCGAGGTGCTCGAGCACGACGAGCTCGGCACCCGCCCCCTGCGTACCGCGAAGGCGACGGACCACTTCACCCTGCGCGGTGACGACGAGCCCGAGACGTTCGAGCCCCGGTTCACGTTCCACGGGTTCCGGTACGCGCAGGTCGACGGCTGGCCGGGCACGCAGGACGAGCTCCGCGCCGCGATCACCGCCGTGCAGGTCGGGTCGGACCTCACCCGCACCGGCACGTTCGTGTCGAGCCACGAGCTGCTGAACACCTTCCACGACAACGTCGTCCGGGGCATGCAGGGCAACTTCCTGAGCGTGCCGACGGACTGCCCGCAGCGCGACGAGCGACTCGGCTGGACGGGCGACATCGCCGCGTTCGCCCCGACCGCCTCGTACCTGTTCGACACCCGGACGTTCCTGGCCGACTGGCTGCGGGACGTCTGGCTCGAGCAGCAGCACGCCGACGGGATCATCCCGTTCGTGGTGCCGGACGTGCTGAAGTACTCCCCCGCCGAGGACTTCGGCACGCCCGACGCGACCGCCGTCTGGTCGGACGCCGGCGTCTGGGTGCCGTGGACGCTGTACCAGGCGTACGGCGACACCGCGGTGCTCGAGGAGCAGTTCGACTCGATGGCCGCACACCTGCGCCGGGTCCGTGACCATCTGTCCCCGGAGGACCTGTGGGACACCGTGTTCCAGTTCGGCGACTGGCTCGACCCGGACGCCCCGCCCGAGGCCCCGGCCGACGCGAAGGCCGACAAGGGCGTCGTCGCGACGATCTGCGCCTACCGGTCCGCGACGATCGTGGCGGACGCGGCGGAGCTGTTGGGCGGTCACGAGGCGGAAGCAGCGGAGTTCCGGGAACTCGCCACGCGCCTCCAGGCCGGGTTCCGCACCCACTACCTGCAGGACGACGGGCGGATCCTGTCGGACGCGACCACGGTGTACACGCTGGCGATCGTGTTCGGGATCCTGTCCGAGCAGGAGCAGGCCGTGGCCGGCGACCGTCTCGCCGAGCTGGTCGAGGCGTCCGGGTACCGGATCTCGACGGGCTTCGCGGGAACGCCGTTCATCACCGACGCGCTGACGCAGACGGGGCACCTGGAGGACGCCTACCGGCTGCTGCTGCAGACGGAGTGCCCGTCGTGGCTGTACCCGGTGACGATGGGCGCGACGACGGTGTGGGAGCGGTGGGACTCGATGCTGCCGGACGGCACGATCAACCCGGGTGAGATGACCTCGTTCAACCACTACGCACTCGGTGCCGTGGCGGACTGGATGCACCGGGTGGTGGGCGGCCTGTCGCCGCTGTCGCCGGGATACTCGGCCGTCCTGATCGCGCCGCAGCCGGGCGGTGGGCTGACGTGGGCGGAGACCTCGCTCGACACCGTGCACGGGCACGTCGCGGTGCGGTGGGAGCTCGTCGACGGGGAGTTGCGCGTCCGGGCGACCGTGCCCGAGGGCGTGACCGCGGTGGTGCGCCTGCCGGGCGCCCCCGAGCAGCGCGTCGCAGGCGGAACGCACGACCTGCGCGCCCCCGCTGCCGTCCCCGCCGGGTAGGGGGCTGCCGGAACCAGGTTCCGGACACAACACCGCGGAAGTGCGTGGTGCTGTGTCCGGAACCTGGTTCCCCGCCCCGCCCCGCCCCGCCCACAGCACCACCGCGGTTGCGCGAACCCCGCGCAAGCCGTACCGTATGAAACGATTCAATCGCACACGAGGAAGTGACACGATGACATCGACCCCGAGCTTCGCCGGCATCGCCGACCAGCTGGCACGACAGCAGATCGAGCTGCCCAGCTGGGCCTTCGGCAACTCCGGCACCCGCTTCAAGGTGTTCAGCACGCCGGGCACCCCGCGCGACCCCTACGAGAAGATCGCCGACGCCTCCCAGGTGCAGCAGTACACCGGCCTGGCGCCCACCGTCGCACTGCACATCCCGTGGGACCTGGTGGACGACTTCGCCGACCTCAAGCGCCACGCCGAGGAGCACGGGGTGTCGCTCGGCACCGTCAACTCGAACACGTTCCAGGACGACGACTACAAGTTCGGCGCCCTGACCCACGTCGACGAGACGATCCGGCAGAAGGCGATCGACCACCACCTGCGCTGCATCGACGTGATGGACGCCACCGGCAGCCGCGACCTGAAGATATGGCTCGCCGAGGGCTCGAACTACCCGGGGCAGGAGGACATGCGCTCCCGCCAGGACCGCCTGCACGAGTCGCTCAGCACGATCTACGACCGCCTCGGTGCCGACCAGCGGCTCGTGCTCGAGTACAAGTTCTTCGAGCCGTCGTTCTACCACACGGACGTTCCCGACTGGGGCACCAGCTACGTGCAGACGGCGGCGCTCGGGCCGAAGGCGATGGTCTGCCTCGACACCGGGCACCACGCCCCCGGCACGAACATCGAGTTCATCGTGATGCAGCTCCTGCGCCTCGGCAAGCTCGGCTCCTTCGACTTCAACTCGCGCTTCTACGCCGACGACGACCTGATCGTCGGGGCAGCGGACCCGTTCCAGCTCTTCCGGATCCTGGTCGAGGTCATCCGCGGCGGTGGCTACGACAACCCCGACGTCGCGTTCATGCTCGACCAGTGCCACAACATCGAGGACAAGATCCCCGGCCAGATCCGCTCGGTGCTCAACGTGCAGGAGATGACGGCCCGCGCGCTGCTCCTCGACCGCGTCGCACTGACCGCGGCGCAGGAGGCACACGACGTCCTCGGCGCCAACGAGGTCTTCATGGACGCGTACCAGACCGACGTCCGGAAGGACCTCGCCGAGTGGCGCGAGTCCCGCGGGCTGCCGGCGAACCCGATGCGTGCGTACCTCGATTCGGGCTACCAGCAGTCCATCGCCGAGGACCGCGTCGGCGGCGTCCAGGCCGGCTGGGGCGCGTAGGAACATGACGAACACAGTGGAGGCACGGGTGGACCCCGCAATGCACGGCACCGACGCAGACACCACGATCCGGGCGCTGGTCGCGCGCTCGAACGCGCTCGGCTCGGATCCGCGGATCACGAACTACGCGGGCGGGAACACCTCCGCCAAGGGAACCGACACGGACCCCGTCACGGGCGAACCGGTCGAGCTGCTCTGGGTGAAGGGCTCCGGGGGCGACCTTGGCACCCTCACCCCGGCGGGCCTCGCGGTCCTGCGCGTCGACCGCGTCCGTGCCCTCCAGGACGTCTACCCCGGCGTCGAGCGCGAGGACGAGATGGTCGCCGCGTTCGACTACACGCTGCACGGCAAGGGCGGTGCCGCGCCGTCGATCGACACCGCGATGCACGCCCTCGTCGACGCCGCCCACGTCGACCACCTGCACCCCGACGCCGGCATCGCGATCGCCACCGCGGCGGACGGTCCGGCCCTGACCGAGCGGATCTTCGGCGACCGGGTCGTCTGGGTGCCGTGGCGACGGCCCGGGTTCCAGCTCGGGCTCGACCTCGCAGGCGTCAAGCGTGACCACCCGCAGGCGATCGGCACGATCTTGGGCGGCCACGGCATCACCGCGTGGGGGGACACGAGCGACGAGGCCGAGGCGAACTCCCGCTGGATCATCGACACCACCGAGCAGTACCTCGCGGAGCACGGCACGGCGGACCCGTTCGGCGGCCTCCGAGCGGGGTTCGAAGCACTGCCGACCGACGAACGCCGCGCACGCGCCGCCGCCCTCGCCCCCACGATCCGCGGCATCGCCGGGCACGACAAGCCGGTCGTCGGGCACGTCACCGACTCGGACGTCGTGCTCGAGTTCCTGGCGAGCGAGCGCGCCGAAGCACTCGCGGCCCTCGGTACGAGCTGCCCGGACCACTTCCTGCGCACCAAGGTCAAGCCGCTCATCCTCGACCTGCCGGCAACGGCCTCCGTCGACGAGCAGACCGCCCGCCTGCACGACCTGCACGAGCAGTACCGCGCGGACTACCAGGCGTACTACGACCGGCACGCGACGCCGGACTCCCCCGCGATCCGCGGCGCCGACCCGCTCATCGTGCTGGTGCCCGGCGTCGGGATGTTCTCGTACGGCAAGGACGCCCAGACCGCCCGCGTCGCCGGCGAGTTCTACGTCAACGCGATCAACGTGATGCGCGGCGCCGAGTCGGTCAGCACCTACGCCCCCATCGACGAAGCCGAGAAGTTCCGGATCGAGTACTGGGCCCTCGAAGAGGCGAAGCTGCAGCGGATGCCCGCGCCCAAGAAGCTCGCGACGCGCATCGCCCTGGTCACCGGGGCCGCATCGGGCATCGGCAAGGCGATCGCGAAGCGCCTGGCGGCCGAGGGTGCCGCCGTCGTCATCGCCGACCTCGACCTGGCGAAGGCACAGGAGACCGCCGCCGAGATCGGCAACAGCGACCGCGCGATCGGCGTCGCCGCGAACGTGACGGACGCCGCCGCGATCGACCAGGCGATCCAGCAGACGCTGCTGCACTTCGGCGGCCTCGACCTCGTCGTGAACAACGCGGGTCTTTCGCTGTCCAAGAGCCTGCTCGAGACCACCGAGCAGGACTGGGACCTGCAGCACGACGTGATGGCGAAGGGGTCGTTCCTGGTGTCGAAGGCCGCGGCGAAGGTGCTCATCGAGCAGGGCCTGGGCGGCGACATCGTCTACATCTCGTCGAAGAACTCGGTGTTCGCCGGGCCGAACAACATCGCGTACTCCGCCACGAAGGCCGACCAGGCCCACCAGGTGCGGCTGCTCGCGGCCGAGCTCGGGGAGCACGGCGTCCGCGTCAACGGCATCAACCCCGACGGTGTCGTGCGCGGCTCCGGCATCTTCGCGAGCGGCTGGGGCGCCAACCGCGCCAAGACGTACGGCATCGAGGAGCAGGACCTCGGCAAGTTCTACGCGCAGCGCACGATCCTGAAGCGCGAGGTCGTGCCCGAGAACGTCGCGAACGCCGTCTACGCCATCTGCACCGACGACTTCTCGCACACCACCGGCCTGCACGTGCCCGTCGACGCCGGCGTCGCCGCGGCCTTCCTGCGGTAGCGACGACCGACGACCAACGAGCGACGACCAACGAACCGAGCAGGAGCACGGCATGCACACCAGCGGCAGCGTCGCCGCGGTCGACCTCGGGGCGACCAGCGGCCGGGTGATCGTCGGCCACGTCGACCAGGACGGGGTCCGGATGGACCACGTCGCCCGGTTCCCGAACGGCCCCGTCACCCTGCACGAGGGCGACGCCGACACCGGCCGCGACGCCCTGCACTGGGACGTCGTCGAGCTGTACCGACAGGTGACCGAGGGGCTGCGGCGTGCGTTCGCCGAGCACCCCGCGATCGCCAGCATCGGCATCGACTCGTGGGCGGTCGACTACGGCCTGCTCCGCGACGGCCGACTGCTCGGGCTGCCGTCGCACTACCGCGACGACCGGCACCAGGGCGGTGTCGTCCCCGTGCACGACCGGATGGCCGCCACCGAGCTGTACGCCCGGAACGGCCTGCAGCACCTGCCGTTCAACACGGTGTTCCAGTGGGCCGCCGACCCGTCGCTGCAGCTCGCGCAGCGTGCGCTGCTCGTGCCCGACCTGCTCGGGTACTGGCTGACGGGGGTCGAGGCGGCCGAGCGCACGAACGCCTCGACGACCGGGGCGCTGAACGCGACCACCCGTGGGTGGGACCCGGCGGTGCGGGCTGCTGCGGGCCTCCCGGCCGGGCTGCTGCCCACGCTGCGCGACCCGGGCGACCGACTCGGCCCCCTGTTGCCGTCCGTCGCCGAGCTCGTCGGCGGCCAGGCCGACGTGACGCTGGTCGGGTCGCACGACACGGCGAGCGCCGTCGTCGCGGTCCCCGCGACGGAGCCGGACTTCGCCTACATCTCGTCGGGCACGTGGTCGCTCGTCGGCGTCGAGCTCGACGCGCCCGTCCTGTCGGACGCGGCACGACGCGCGAACTGCACGAACGAGGGCGGTGTCGACGGCCGCGTCCGGTTCCTGAAGAACGTGTCCGGACTGTGGTTGCTGTCGGAGAGCGTCCGCACCTGGGAGCGTGGTGGCGACCAGGTCGACCTGGAGGCCCTGCTCGCCTCCGCCGCGGCCGTCACCGCCCCGGTCCCCGTCTTCGACCCCGCGGACGAGTCGTTCACGGCGCCCGGCGACATGCCGGCGCGGATCGCCGCGTGGTGCGCGGCGCACGGGCTGAGCGCCCCCGCGTCGCGGGCGGAGTTCGTCCGGAGCATCCTCGAGTCGCTCGCGACGGCGTACGCCGAGACGCTGCGCACCATCGCCGACGTGACCGGCAAGACCATCCGGGTCGTGCACGTCGTGGGTGGCGGCTCGCAGAACCGGCTGCTCTGCCAACTGACCGCGGACCGCACCGGCCTGCCGGTCGTGGCCGGACCGGTCGAGGCGACCGCACTCGGCAACGTGCTGGTGCAGGCGCGCGCCGCTGGACTCGCGGGCCTCGGAGGGGCTTCACTGGAGGCACTCCGCAGCATCGTCGCACGGAGCGTCGAGCCCGTGCGGTACACCCCGTCGGCGTCGTCGCGCGCCGATCCCGATCGATCCCCCGTCAGGAGCCACGCATGACCACGACCGACGACCAGCACCGGATCGACCCCGCGACCGGGGCACCGGCACCCGCGACCGGGTCCGCGTCCGCAGCTCGCACGCGGGTCAAGCGGCAGCTGCCGACGGTGCGGGACCTCGCGCCGCTCATGCAGTTCAAGAAGCCCTCGCTGCCGGGTCGACGTCAGCGCCTCGAACAGGCCCTGACCATCTGGGACCTCCGGGACATCGCCGCCCGGCGCACCCCGAAGGCCGCGTTCGACTACACCGAGGGCGCGGCCGAGGCGGAGATCTCACTGGCCCGCGCGCGGCAGGCGTTCGAGGACATCGAGTTCACCCCGGCGATCCTGCGGGACGTGTCGCGGGTGGACACCTCGCGCCAGGTGCTCGGGGCGCCGGTGTCGTACCCGTTCGGCATCGCGCCGACGGGCTTCACGCGGATGATGCAGACCGAGGGCGAGCGGGCCGGTGCCCGGGCCGCCGGACGTGCCGGCATCCCGTTCTCGCTCTCCACGATGGGCACCACCGCGATCGAGGACGTCCGCGACGCCAACCCGCACGGGCGCAACTGGTTCCAGCTGTACATGTGGAAGGACCGCGAGAAGTCGATGGCGCTGGTCTCCCGCGCCCAGCAGGCCGGGTTCGACACCCTGCTCGTCACCGTGGACGTCCCCGTCGCGGGTGCGCGGCTGCGGGACAAGCGGAACGGGTTCTCGATCCCGCCGCAGCTGAGTGCCCGGACCGTGGTGAACGCGATCCCGCGGCCGTGGTGGTGGTTCGACTTCCTGACCACCGAACCGCTGGCGTTCGCGTCGCTCGACCGCTGGTCCGGCACCGTCGGCGAGCTGCTCGACCACATGTTCGACCCGACCGTCACCTACGAGGACCTCGCCTGGATCCGCGACCAGTGGCAGGGCAAGATCGTCGTGAAGGGCGTGCAGTCCCTGGCGGACGCCAAGCGCCTGGCCGACCTGGGCGTCGACGGCATCACGCTGTCGAACCACGGCGGCCGGCAGCTCGACCGCGCCCCGGTGCCCTTCCACCTGCTGCCCTCCGTGGTCAAGGAGGTCGGGAAGGACACCGAGGTGCACCTCGACACGGGCATCATGTCCGGCGCCGACATCGTGGCCGCCGTGGCCCTCGGCGCGAGGTTCACGATGGTCGGCCGTGCCTACCTGTACGGGCTGATGGCCGGTGGCGAGGCCGGGGTGGACCGGATGATCCAGATCCTGTCCGAGCAGATCGAGCGGACCATGCGGCTGCTCGGGGTGGCCTCGCTCGACGAGCTCGAGCCGGGGCACGTGACGCAGCTGCAGCGGTTGCAGCCGATCCCCCGGGCCTGAGCGGTCGGCTCCCCGCGCGTTGCATCGTGCACGTTCGGGCGGCGGACACCGGGCGTTCGTCGGTCGATTTCCGTGACGCCCCCCGAACGGGTCACAAATGATGCAAGATGTCCGTGGACGTGTCAACGAAACCCTCGGCATCCGGCCGGCTGGTGCGTCCGTCCCTCCCCGCATCCTGCGCCCGAGCATCCACGAGGAGCCCGACATCTCGACCCGAAGCACGTGCACGCCCTCGCGCGGCACGACCCCACGCACCACGTCCACGCCCCCGGTCACCCGAGGGGGCACCCGATGATGATCCGGCACCGCGCGATCCTGGCGGTCGCGACCGCCGGCGCCCTGGTCCTCGGTGTCCCCACCGCCGCCTCCGCCCGCACCTGGTGGGGTTGGGACGGCGAACGCCGCTGGCACAACGCCCCGGTGAACCCCACTCCGACGCCGGCCCCGGACGAGACGGAGTCCCCGGCCCCCACCGACGAGTGGACCCCGGACACGGAGCCCGAGCAGGACTCCGCGCCCATCGAGGACTCGGCCCCCGTCGCCGAGCCCGCGCCCGACGCAGAGGCCGAGCCCGAGTCCGAGGTCGCGCCGGAAGCGGCACCCGAGGCGGAGGCCTCCCCCGCGGACCTGTCCGCGATCGCACCGGACGCCCCGTTCGTCGAGGACTTCACCACGAACGCCGTCACCGGCCTCGTCCAGTCGCTGTACCCGCAGTCGTGGCAGCCCTACCCCGACGGCACCTCGGGCATCTACGCGCCGAGCAAGACCGTGTCGGTGCACGACGGCGTGATGGACGTCGCCCTCGGCACCGGTGCCGGAGCAGCCGGCACCTTCGGCTCCTCCGCCGGCGCCTGGGACCACGTCGGCGGCTCGTTCTCGGTCCGCGCGAAGGCGACCGGCGGCGACGGCAACGGCGCGGCCTTCATGCTGTGGCCGACGTCGAACGTGTGGGCCGATGGCGAGATCGACTTCCCCGAGGGCAACTTCGAGGACAGCCCCTCGGTGTTCCACCACTCGATGACCCCGGGCAAGGAAGCCGAGCGCGTCCAGCTCGGCACCGGCGTCTCGTGGCGCGACTGGCACACCTACAAGGTCGACTGGGTCCCCGGTGAGTCCGTGACCTACAGCGTCGACGGCAAGGTCCTCGGCACCGTCACGCACGACGTGCCGACGACCCCGCACCGCTTCATGTTCCAGGTCGGCAACTGGGGCGAGCAGGGCAACCTGCTCATCGACTGGGTCTCGACGACCGAGTAGCGTCCGCAGGTCCGCACCACGGACGGACGGGAGGCCCGGTGCCAGCTGGCACCGGGCCTCCCGTCCGTCCGTGTGGTCGCGTTCAGGGCGTCGCGCGCCGCTCAGAAGAGCGCGTTGAGGTCCGCGTAGTCCACCCCGGCCGCCAGCGAGTCGTAGGTGCCGGTGGTCCGCAGCTCGGCCGTGGCCTGCCGAACGACGGCGTACGCGGCCTGCGCGACGGCGGAACCGAGACTGATGCGGGCCACACCGAGCCGGGCGAGTTCCGCCACGGTCGGCGACCCCGGACCGGCCATCACGTTCACCGGGCCGTCGATCGACTCCACCAGCGCACGGATGGTCTGGACGTCTCGGACTCCGGGGACGAACACACCGTCCGCGCCGGCTCCGCGGTAGCGACGAGCACGCTCGAGCGTCTCGGCCAGGAGCCGTTCGGGATCGACGAGACCGGCGAGGTGGACGTCGGTCCGTGCGTTGACGAACAGGGGTACCCCGGCTCGTTCCGCCGCGCGCCGGGCCGCCCCGATGCGGTCGGCGAGCGCATCCGGATGCAACCCGCCGTCCTCGATGTTGATCCCGACGGCGCCCGCTTCGAGCACCGCGTCCACCGTGCGCGCAACGCCGTCCGCATCGTCGGCGTACCCGGACTCGATGTCGACGGTGACCGGCACCGACACCGAAGCCGCGATCCGCGCGACCGCGTCCATCGCTTCCGCGCGGGTCAGGGTGTTCCCGTCCGGTCGCCCGAGGGACCAGGCGACGCCCGCACTGGTCGTGGCGATCGCGGTCGCGCCGGCGTCCTCGACGAGTCGGGCGCTCGCGGCGTTCCAGACGTTGACGAGGACGAGTGGCCGGGATCGGTGGTCGTGGAGGCCGTGGAAGGTCGCGGCTCTGGTCGAAGTGGTGTTCACCCTTCGATCCCATCGGTCCGAGCGCGGACGAGCTGGCGGGTTCCGGACGACGCGGTGGGGCCGCTCAGCCCTCGGGGCGAGGAGACCTGCGTGGGTTCAGCAGGTCTCCGTCCCACGACAGGTCGTCGTGCTCGCGGACCTCGAACGCCTCGAACCGGCCGTCGTCGAGCACGCGGTCGACGAGCGCGCGCGATCCGGCGACGATCGTCGAGTCCCAGTCCTCCTCGGCGGCGACGACCCACGCGTGGTCCTCCGGCCAGATGAACGTCGTGTGCGGCGCCACCTGGCCGTGCAGCCCGAAGCTCTCCCAACCCGGGACCGCCCGCTGCGCCCACGACGGATCGACGAGCTCGTCCAGGGTCGCACTGAAGAGCCAGGTGTCCCGCGCGGGCCAGGCCATCAAGCCCCGCGCACGGCGGATCCGGTGCCGGCGTTCAGCGGACGGCGGCCCGCCCGTCCCCTCCCACGCTCCGACGACCAGGTCCCCGGGGGTCGACGTCGCGCTCCGTAGGTGCGTGGTGAGGACGGCGAGGTCCTGCGGGTCGAACCACCCGTCGTCCGACTGGTCCACGCGCCAGCCGTCGGCCCACGACGTCGTCTGCTCGTCGTCGGTCAGGCGTTGCCACTGCACCAGGGGGTGCATCACGCGGTCGTTGCGGCGCGCGACCTCCGACCACCGCCAGCGGGTGTGTTCGACGTCCGGGTGGTCGCCCCACTCGTCCGTGGTGTCGAGGTCCGCCCGGTGCGCGCCGACCGGGTGCAACAGGCGTGCGTACGCCTCGAACCCGGTGCCCGCGACACCACCGACGCTCGCCCAACGCCCGGCACGCGCGACGAGCCAGTCGCCCCGCGATGCCTCGCTCAGCAGGCGCATCGTGCTGCTGCTCAGAGCTTCTCGTCGACGAGCGCGATGAAGCGGCTGCCGATGCCCTCGACCTCGCGCCGCGTCAGGCCGGCGGTGGGCTCGGGCGCCTGGTACGGGGCGTGGTAGTCGCACATCAGGTAGTCCCACTCGGGCCACCACTTCTTCGGGCGCGCCTCTTCGTCGAAGCCGCAGACCACGCACTCCAGGCGCGTCCAGACCTTCTTGGTGCCGGTGCGGTTGGCGCGGGACTGCACGAGCCAGGCGGGCGGGTCCTGCTCGATCGCGTCGAGCTCCGCTTCGCTCAGGCGCGACGGGATGCCGTGGCGGGTCGCCATCTCGAGGGGGATGTCGAGCCGGACGGCGGCTTCGCGGCGGGAGAGCATCCGTCCAGGGTAGGTCCTGCCACTTCCCACCTCGAACTGCGACGGCAGCAACCGGGACGTCCACCGCGGACTTTCCTCGAGTGGGCAGTCCGTGTATGGTCTCGATCACTGAGGTAAAAGGCGCCGCGATCTGCGACGCACCCGCACGCGGCATCGAACGAGTCGCCACTTCTTCCCTCGAAGGAGTGCGCCATCGTGTCCCCCAGTCCCGCTCGCACCACCGGGCACGCGCCCGGCGGTGGTCCTTCTCCTCGTCTGCGCGACGCCTGGATCGCCCTCGCCGGGCTGTCCGCGGTGTTCCTGTTCGAGATGCTCGACAACTCCGTGCTCAACGTCGCCCTGCCGACGATCGGTCGCGACCTGGGCTCGTCGACGACGGGCCTGCAGTGGGTCTCAGGTGCCTACTCGGTCGCCTTCGGAGGGCTGATGCTGCTCTTCGGCGCCGTCGCCGACCGCATCGGACGCCGTCGGGTCATGCTCGCCGGGCTCGTCCTGCTGGCCCTGGCGAGCCTCGCCACGGCGGTGGTCACGTCGACCGAGCAGCTGATCGCCGTGCGCGTCGCGATGGGCGTCGCCGCGGCGATGACGACGCCCGGGTCGATGGCGCTGGCGTTCCGCCTCTTCGACGACGAAGGTCTCCGGGTCCGGGCGCTCACCGTCATCTCGACGGCCGGGCTCGTGGGGCTGGCCATCGGGCCGACCGTCGGCGGGTTCGTGCTCGCCGTCGCCCCGTGGCAGGTGCTGCTGCTGGCCGACGTGCCCATCGCGGTCCTCGCACTCGTCGGCATCCGGCTCGGTGTCGCCCGCGACGAGGATTCAGGGCTCCATCGTGATCCGGTCGACGTGGTCGGAGCGCTGCTCGGCACCGGGACCACGGCTGGAGCGCTCGTGGCGCCGACGATCCTGGTCGAGTCCGGAGTCCACAGCTGGTGGGGGTGGGCCGTCCTCGCCCTCGCCGCCTCCTGCGCGGTGGGGTTCGTCGCCCGTGAGCGGACCGCGCGGCACCCGCTGATCGACCTGCACCTGCTCGCCCGACCACTCGTCTCGAGCGGCCTCGCGTTCAAGGCCGCGTCGGGTCTGGCCGTCGCCGGACTGTCGTACCTCGTGACCCTGCAGCTGCAGTTCGCCTGGGGCTGGCCGCCGGCCCTGGCCGCCGTCGGGACGCTGCCGCAGGTGGTCGTCCTGCTCGTCGGCGGCCGCTTCGTCGGGCCGTTCGTGCAGCGGGTCGGCCTGGGCCGCGCCGCCTGGATGAGCGCCGTCTCGGTCGTCTCCGGTCTCGCGGTCTTCGGCGCCCTGAGCCGGTACGGGTACCCGTGGGTGCTCGTCGCGCTCGTGCTCGTCGCGTCCGGCATGCGGGTCGTCGGCGTCGTCGCCGGCGCCTCGGTCCTCACGGGGCTGCCCGCGGACCGCACCTCCGTCGGGGCGGCGCTCGTCGACACCTCGAGCGAGCTCGCGGGCGGTGCCGCCGTGGCCGCTGCGGGGACCATCGTCGCCGCCTTCGTCGCCGGGAGCATCACCACGACCACCTGGACCACCGCCCGGCTCGAGGGCTTCCAGGACGCCCTCACCGTCGCCGGGCTCGGCCTCGCCACGGTCGCAGCACTGCTCGTCGTGGTCGGCATGCTCCGAGCCCGGCCCACCGTCGAACCAGAGGACGAGGCCCCGTCCGAACCTGCCGACACCACCCCTGCACACACCGACCCGACCACCATCACCGAGGAGACCTCCCGTGGCTGACACCATCGCCCTCCCCCGCCCGCCGTTCGATCCCGAGTTCGTGCCCTTCCTCACCGCCATGGATGCGCGCGGCCGTGTCCACCTCACGGCGCAGATGCTGCCGCAGATGCGACAGCTGGACATGACCGAGGCGCAGCTCGACGAAGGACTGCATGCTCGCGGCCTCGAGCGCAGCAGCATCACGATCCCGGGGCACCGCGGTGACCCGATCGACCTCGCCGTGATCCAACGCACCGGCCGCACCGGCACGGCTGCCCTGGCCTACGCGATCCACGGCGGCGGGATGATGTTCGGCCACCACCTCGGCAACCTCGACTCCTACGACGAGTGGCTGCTGGTGCACGACGTGGTCCTGGTCAGCCCGGACTACCGCCTGGCGCCGGAACACCCGGACCCGTACCCGGTCGAGGACTGCTACGCCGGTCTCGTCTGGGCAGCCGAGCACGCCGACGAGCTCGGCATCGACTCGGAGCGCATCGTCCTCGTCGGGCAGAGCGCCGGTGCCGGTCTCGCCGCCGGCACCGCCCTCCTCGCCCGCGACCGACGGGGGCCCTCCGTCATCGGCCAGGTGCTCGTGAGCCCGATGCTCGACGACCGCGACGCGACACTGTCGGCTCGGCAGTTCGACGGTGTCGGGGTCGCCGACCGGGAGATGACACGGTTCGGCTGGGACGCCTACCTCGGTGACCGGCGGGGCGGCGAGGACGTGTCGATCTACGCCGCACCCGGCCGCGCGACCGACCTCGCCGGGCTCCCGCCCGCGTACATCGACTGCGGCAGCACCGAGGTGTTCCGCGACGAGACCGTCGCCTACGCCGACTCGCTGTGGGCGGCAGGAGTCCAGGCGGAACTCCACGTGTGGCCGGGAGCGTTCCACGGGTCGACGAGCATGATGCCCGACGCGACGCTGTCGAAGCGGGCGGTGCAGGCTCTGCGCGAGTTCACCGGGCGCCTCCTCAGTACGGCCGTCTGACGGCAGTCCCGGCACGAGCACATCGCGGCGCTCGTGCCGGGACCGGCTCGCAGCATCAGCTAGATCCGGTCCAGGGACACCACCGTGACGACGATCGGCCACGCCTCACCGTCGAGCTGCACGTACCGCAGCCCGCGCGGCAGGGCGTATCCGTCATCGGACGCGACGACGACTCCCTGCAGCCCGATGAGGTGCCCGGAACCCCGGCTGTAGTGGACACGATCACCGACGACGGGCATGACGATGGTGTCCGCCGCCAGCTCCTCTGCAGCGAGTTCGACGACGAGAGGCCGGGACTCCATGAGCACGTCGGCGAGCTGTGCCTCGAACCCGCCGCGTTCGTCGAGCTCCGCGTCGCGCACCTCGGGATCCGCGATCCTCGCGACTGGCAGGGCCTGCGGGCCGATCGTGCGCGCGACTCCGCATCCGATCGCGACACCCAGGCCGGCGAGGGACAGCCCCGTGCTCGCCATCTCGAACCGCAACGGGACTGGCGCAGCAACGACCTGACGGAGTCCGCCGTTCGAGCCGCCGGCGGTGTGCGCTCGCACGGCAGTCGCCTGCACCGCGCCGTGGAGTCGTGGCGCGACCGGAGCTGCTCTTGTCCGCCGGAGATCACCGCCGAACTGCTCGCCGAGATGCTTCTTGAACGCGAGGGCGCCAGGCCGTCGCTCGTCGTAGTTGTCCATCGGGTCGCCTTCGGGTCGGCTTCTCGCAGCCTCGGGTCAGGCTGTTCCCGGACCGTACTGCCGGACCATCGGCCCACACGACGGTTCCTCACCGATTTTGCGGTAACCAGCAACGCCGATTCGTCGTCCGCATCCGCGCAGCCCTCATGAGGACTGAAACCGCCGCTGAGCACGATGAGTGGCAAGCCGACCAGCAACGCGGCCCCCGCCCGGAAGTCCATGAGAGACGGACGGGAGGTGGGCCCCACCAGCCGATACCGGCGCACCGCGCCAGCGGGGTGACGGCCGTGCCTGGAGGGACGGTGCCAGCTGGCACCGGGCCTCCCGTCCGTCTCGTGGTCGCGTCGACGACGCGACCCGCAGGCGCTGGTGCGTCAGCGCGATCCGACGATCGCGGCCTTGGTCTGGTCACGCAGGTACGCGATGCCCGCGGCGTTCGGGTGGAGTGCGCCGAACAGGATGGAGTACTTCGTCCCGGCCAGCGGGGTGCTGTCCGCAGCGGTGCCGCGATCGGTCAGGGTGAGTCCTGCCATCCACGCGGAGCCCGACGCAGCACAGGGGGTGTGCGTGGCAGAGCCCTGCAGCGTCGAGACGTAGGTGAAGCCACGAGCTTTCGCCGCAGCCTTGACCGCTGCGTTGAGCGCGTTCTGGGTGCGGTGGAAGTAGGCGGTGTCGGTGGCGGTGAAGGGGAACGCGTTCTGCGGGAACGGCGGCTCGAGACCGGAGTCACCGAGGAGACTCGAGAAGCATCCCTTCGGGGCCTGCGCCGCACCCGGCGCGAGCATCGGGTAGCCGACGACGAACACCTTCGCCTGCGGAGCACGCTGCGCGATGACGCGGAACGTCGACGCGAGCCGAGGTGCCACGACGGTGCGGATGCGCGATGCGAGACGATCCCGCGTGACGCCGTGCACGACCGGTGCGTAGTAGTCCTTGCAGTGGTCGTAGGTCTTCCCGTGGATCTCCGAGAACACCGGGCCGGCTTTGTCCAGCGCGACGCAGTTCTTGATGACTCCGGTGAACCCCAGGTCGTTGCCACCGATCGACACCGTGACGACGTCCGTGTCCTTCGACAGCGCGTCGGCCTGGACGGGCGCGGTGGCACTTCCGGCTCCGGTCTTCTGCGCGACCCGGGAGATGTTGCCGGTGGTGGCACCGGCGCAGGCACGGTCGTCGAGCTGGAGTCCCAGTGATGACGCGACCTGGTGCGGGCAGTCGGTGGTGGACTGGAAGCAGCCGGCCGCCGGACCCGAGCTGTAGGGGGCGACGCCGAAGCCGCCCGCGTACGAGTCGCCCAAGGCCACGTAGCTGTCACCGCTGGCGGCGGCCACGGACTGGGTGGGCGCCGCGCCGTCGGCGTTGGCCGCGGAGACGGGCCCGGCCGCCCCGACAGCGAGCGCTGCCGCCGTGAGGACGCCACTGGTGATCAGCAGCGCGTTGGTCCGGCGGAGGCGAGGAGCGTGACGCATGGAGCAGGTTCCTTCCAGAGGGCCTATTCGACAGACGATCGTCTGACAAGTAGACGGTAGGTCGGTCGGACGCCCCGCGCCATGAGAGGGCCACAAGGTGCATCGGATGCGTTCCGAGCACCCGCCCTGTCCCTCGACGCGGATCAGGCCAGCGCGCACCAGGTGGACAGGTGGTCAAGCGCCGCTCCGGCCGTGTCCACCAAGCGCTTGCGGGTCGATTCCCGGTCGGCATCCGCGAGGACCGCGTCGCCGATGGCCTCGGTGGTCTGCTGCACGACGGCCACGAGGGCGGCAGCCTGAGCACGCCGGGTCATCGAGTCGAAACCCGTGTCCGCCAGTTCTGCTGCCACCGCGGACGTGACCTCGTCGTAGAACTCCAGCGCCCGTCGCCGGAGCACCGCGCTGAGCCGGCACTGCGCCGGGAACTCCCCTCGTGCCAAGGCCGGGTCCTCTGCGACGTACCGATCGACGTCCTCGAGGACGATGGAGCGCATCGCTTCCACGGGCGACTGCTGCGCACCTCGGTCCGCAACCGCAGCTCGGATCTTCTCGAGCACCTCGTCGGCTCGGTCGAACACCAGATCGGGTTTGGTCGGGAAGTAGTTGTAGACGGTCTGATCCGAGACGCCCGCAGCTCGGGCCACGTCTGACATCGACACCTCGTCGTACCCGTGCTCAGCGAACAGCCGTGCAGCAACGTCACCCAGGCGCTCGCGGGTCTCCCGTTTCTTGCGCTCTCGCAGCCCCGACGGAACGCCCGTACTCGACTCCACCATCCCCCGAGTCTGGCACGAAACGTTGAGTGACCCAAAGTTCTGGTACAGTGACAAAAGTTAGAGTCACTACAAGTTCGGCGGATGCCGAGGAACGAGGACGATCGATGACCACGCAGACACAGGAACAGGTCCTCATCGCAGGAGCGAGTTTCGCTGGGCTCACGACTGCGCTGTGGATGCGTCGACTCGGGTACGACGTCTCGATCGTCGAGGTCGCTCCCGGGTTGAAGCGAGGTGGCACCCCGGTCGACATCCGCGACGACACCATCGCGATCGTCGATCGGATGGGCCTGCTCGAGCAGATCTCGGCGAAGGCGCTGGCGACGCGGGTGACGGAGTTCACGACGCCGGAGCGAGACCGCATCGCGCGGATGGATCCCGTGCCACCCTCGGCCGGATCGACGGGCGACGGCTACGAGATCCACCGCGACGACCTGCTCGACATCCTCGCCGCCGCGACCGAGGGCGAGGTGGAGATGCTGTGGAACAACTCGGTCACATCCCTGCACGAGACCGACGAGGAGGGCGTGCACGTCACCTTCCGCGACGGAACCGAACGGCACTTCTCCATGGTGTTCGGTTGCGACGGCAACCACTCCACAGTGCGTCGACTGCACTTCGGGCAGGAAGCGCTGTACAGCCACTTCCTGCGGACGTACTTCTCCGTCGCCATCCTCGACGACCTCGTCATCGAACCGCAGACGACCCGGATCACCAACGCACCGGGCGTCACGATGCTGGTCAACTCGTACGACACCACCACCGACCTCGTCCTCGGCTTCCGCTCCGAGCAGGAGATCCCCTTCGACCACCACGACGAAGCGGCACAGAAGCGCATCCTCCGCGAGCACATGCTCCGGGCCGGTTCGCCGTTCTCGGACCACGTCGACGAGGCCATCGGCGCCGAGACCTTCTACTTCGACAAGCTCAGCCAGATCAAGATGCCGGCGTGGACTTCCGGCCGTGTCGCACTCGTCGGCGACGCCGGTTACTGCCCTTCCCCGGCCGCCGGGATGGGCGGCTCGCTCGCCATCATCGGCGCCACCGCACTCCACGACGCCTTCCGGGACGCGGACGGCGACGTCGACCAGGCATTCGCTGACTACGAGCGCGCGCTCCGGCCGGTCGTCGAGGCGGTACAGCACGACGCCGAGCACATCGGTGTCAGCAGCTACTTCCCCGCGACCGCGGACCAGATCGATGCGCGCAACAGGATGCTGCACGGCCGCTGAGTACGGACGCCCCGCGGTGGCGCCTGATCGGAACAATTCCACAAGACATCTTGTGCGTATAGGGTCGCACCATGACCCAAGGACGGATCGACGACCCCGCCCAGATGCGCGCCCTCGCTCACCCGACACGCCTGCGCATCCTCGGCCTGTTGCGTGCGAACGGCCCGCAAACCGCCGCGACGATCGGCGAGGTGATCGACGAAGCGCCCGGCACGATCAGCTACCACTGCACCCGACTCGCCGCCGCGGGCTTCATCGAACCCGCTCCCGACGCGGGCACGGACCGACGTGAGCGCTGGTGGCGAGCCGCGCACGACGCCTCCGTGTGGGAGCTCGCCGATGCGCTCGACGACCCGGAGCGGTTGCTCGCCACCAACACCCTCGACCACGCGGTCGCCCGCGTGTACGCCGCGAACTACGAGGCGTTCGTCGACCTCGCGCCGACGTTCGGACGCGAGTGGGTGTCGGCGTCCTCGAGCTCGGACCGCGTGCTCCGCCTGACGGCAGCCGAGCTCCAGGACATGGGCGAGGAACTCCGCGGCGTCGTGGACCGCTGGGCTGGTGTCGCTGCCGAGCACCACGCCGGCGACGGCTCCGAGCAGGTCTTCGTGCTGAACCAGGCATACCGATGGCCTCGCGGCTGAGCCCCCGGGCGCAACTGCGCGCACTGCTCGCGGTGCAGGTGGTGTCGCGCATCGGGAACGTCATCACCACCATCACCGTGCCGTTCGCCGTCCTCGCGCGTGGCGGCTCCGCCACCGACGTCGGCATCGCCGCGTTCATGGCGACGGTGCCGATCGTGCTCGGCGGCCCGTTCGGCGGTGCCATCGTGGAGCGGGTCGGCTTCGTCCGCTCGAGTGTCGCGTCCGACGTCGTCAGCGGGCTCACCCTGCTCGCGATGCCGGTGCTCGCCTGGACCGTCGGTCTGCCGTTCTGGGCGCTCCTCGCGCTCGTGTTCGTCAGCGGGCTGTTCGACACCCCGGGTGAGTCCGCCCGACGGGTGCTCCTGCCGGGGCTCGCGACCGCGGCAGGCGTGCCGCTCGAACGTGCCGTCGGCCACTTCGAGGCGTCGTCACGGCTGTCGGTGCTGATCGGTGCGCCCCTCGGCGGGACCCTGGTCGCCGTCCTCGGTCCGATGCCGGGTCTCGCCTGCGTGGCGATCGCCTTCGGGGCAGCCGCGATGCTCATGGCGCTGACGGTCCGCGGTGCGGTGGCGCCGGTCGCGTCCGGCGAGCCCGTGGAGTCGCAGGGGTACTGGCGCGACATCGCCGACGGGTTCCGGTTCTGCGTCCGCGATCCCCTGTTCCGGCTCGTGGTCGCGCTGGTGCTCGTGACGAACCTGCTCGACGCCGCACGCTCGACCACGCTCCTGCCGCTCTACGCCGACCAGCAGCTCGGCGGCGCGCAGGCGCTCGGGCTCGTCACCGGTGTCTTCGGGGGTGCGGCGTTCCTCGGCTCCGTCGCCTTCGGGTACGTGGCGCACCGCGTGCCACGGCGGTTGGTCTTCGCCCTGTGCTTCGTGCTCGCCGGCGGGCCGTCACTGGTCGTTCCGGCCCTCGGGCTCGGCCTGCCGTGGATGCTCGCGTCCGCCGCGCTCTCCGGGCTGGCGGCCGGGTCGATCAACCCGATCCTCGGAGCCGTCGAGCTCGAGCGGATCCCGGAGCACATGCGCGCGCGGGTGTTCGGCCTGCTCGGTGCCGGCGCGTGGGCGGGCATCCCCGTCGGCGGCCTGCTCGCCGGGCTCGCTGCCGACGGTGTGGGGGTCGAGGCCACCTTCGCCGTCGTCGCGGTCGTGTACACGGTCGTGACGCTCACGCCGCTGCTCGGCGGATCATGGCGGCTGATGGAACGCCGGTCGGTCACGGTGTCGGCGGCTTGACGTCCGGTGGTCCGCCCGAACCGCCGCCTAGGCTGCGGAGGTGACCAGGCACCGGACGGACACCCGACGAGCGATCGTCGTGACCGTTCTGGTCGTGGCTGCCGCGGCCGTCCTGTTCATCGGTCTGCGCGCCGCACTGCTGTTCGCGGGGGCGACGGAAGGCGACGTGCCGACGTCGTCGTCGATCCCCCTGCCTGCGGGAAGCAGGGTGGTCCACGAGGACGAGGAGTGCGCATCCGGTGGATGCTGGTCGCTCGTGTCCGTGCAGCCGCCGTCGGGGATGAGCCCGACCGAATTGTCGACGACGTTGGGCACTGAACCGTTCGCGAGGCTGCCCGGGACCCTGTGGGACCCACGCGTCGTCAACCTGACGTCAGAAGTCCAGGGAGACCTCCTCGTGATCCAGGCGGACTACTGGTCCCGCGAGCCTTCTCCCTGACGCCCGGAAGACCACACGAGGCGGCCGTGCCTGGAGGGACGGTGCCAGCTGGCACCGCGCCTCCCGTCCGCCCTGTGGTCGCGTAGACGACGCGTCAGGCTTCCCAGGGCCAGTAGGTCTGGCAGGTCTCGGGGCCGCCGTTCGTCGAGCCGCAGACCTCCACCGGCCCCCAGATGCTTGACGACCAGGGTTCAGCCCCCGCTGCGCTCCCGACGACGCACCCGCAGCGTGCCGATCCCCTGCACGATGCAGACGACGCCGCTCGCGACGACGATCACCCCGGTCACGATCCGGCCGATGGAGACCCCGCCGAACAGCAGCGGGGCGACCGCGACACCGATGAAGATCGCGCCCATCACGATGACGACGACCGGGTTCTGGGCGACGAAGAACCGGCGACCGCCGTTCGCTTCGGCGATCGCCCGGTCCCGAGCACGCGGGACGGCGTCCGGCGACCGACCAGCGCGGCGATCTGCACGCCGTCGCCGGCTGCGCAGGACCAACCACACCGCCGCGCCGATGACCACGGCCGCTCCGATCGCGATCCACTCGACGAGCTGGAAGAACCCGAAGACGAGCACCAGGACGAACCCGACCACGACGCCCGCGAACATGTCCGTGGTCATCCGGTCGGTCCGGCCGTCGGCACTCGTGACGTAACCGGGGCGACGTTCGTACGGATCGTGCTCGTCCACGGCCGGTCCGTCGGCCCGTTCGGTTCCCATGCTCCGAACGTACCGACGGCGCTGGGGACCCGTCCGGGTCAGCCGACCCGTTCCGCCGGCTGCTCGGCCCGGACCCCGTGTGCCGGACGCCGCTCCCGCACGATCGCCACCGCCTGGCGCAGCGACAACCCGGGCAGGTAGGTACGGACGATCGCGACGCCGATCGTGGGCAGCGCTACCGGGTCCGGGTACGCCATCACCAGGGGGTGCAGGTCGGGCCCGAACTTCGCCTTGAAGCGCAGCAGGGAACGGAACCCGTAGACGGGCTCGAGCGCACCGCCGACGACGTCGAGGACCGATTCGACGCCACCACGGCCCGCACCCTGCGGTTCGGCCGACGACGCGAGCGGTGCGGCGGACAGGCTGAGCCGCTCGGCACCGTCGGTGCGCATCCGGTCGACCGCACTCGCGACCAGGAACTCCATCACACCGTTCGGGGCGTCCGGCGCGCGGCGCATCACGTCGAGCGTCCACCCGACCACCTGCCCGGCGCGGTACGTGGGCAACCAGCTGGTGACCGCGAGCACCGTGCCGTCCTCGCCCAGGGCCACGAGCGTCCGGACGGCGGGGTCGCGCATCTCGTCGATCCCGCCCAGGGTGAACCCCATCTCGGGCAGTTCGCGCTCGGCGACCCACTCCTCCGAGATCGCCTCGATCTGGCGCGTGACCGAGCCGGGCAGCGAGGCCCAGTCCGACCAGAGCGCGGTGGTGCCGGAGCGGGCCGCCTTGTTGACGGCCGTGCGGACGTCCTGCTTGCGCTTGCCCGTGGTCGTCCAGGTCCGCGGGTCGAGGTCGGCGTCCTCGGCCACGGGGAGCGTCGTCCAACCGAGCCGGGCGAGCGCGGCGCCGAGGGTGGCATCGATGCCGTAGAAGACGGGCGTCCAGCCGTGGTCGTCCGCGGCTCGTGCGAAGCCCTCGAGTGCCGCCAGCCGCGCGTCCTCGTGTCCGAAGGGTCCGCCGGTCGTCACGGCGACGCTGCCGGTGCGGTGGTATGCGACACCGGCGCGGCCGTCCTCGGTGAACCAGTACTCGTTGCCGGGCCAGGTGGTCATCCACCCGAAGGTGTCACCACCGCCCGCGACCAGGAGCGCCCGAGCGGCCACCCGGGCGGCGTCCTGCCCGTCGAGGTCGCTGTCCGAGCGTCCGGCGCCGGTCGGCCTGACCGCGGCGATCGCCACGGCGAGCCACAGCAGCGGACCGGAGACGCCCACGACGAACCGCAGCGCCGGCTCGGCCTGCGCCAGGTGTGTCGGCAGCGTCACGGGCGCGATCGGGCCGAGCACGGCGAGCGCCAGGTGGAGGGGCTCGCGCACGCTGTCGCCCGAAGCCACGGCGACACCGACGACGACGACCGCGAGCACCACGGCCGAGCCGGCGACCGTCAGGACGAAGGTCCGCAGACGTCGCCGGTCGGTCCGGACCGGGAAGTCCGCGCGGCGCAGGACGAGCACCAGGGCGGTCGCGATCGGCACCAGCACCGACGCGGCGATCGAGAGCGAGACCGCGAGGTGGTCCGACGCCAGGCGCTGCACGACGGCGTGGTGGCGTTCGGGCAGCACCCCGTACGAGACGGCGGTCGCGACGCCGGAGACCAGGTCGACGGTCGCGACGAGCCACAGTGCGAACCGGCTCCCACGCCGCAGACCCACGGCGCCGACCGCCAGGACCACGAGCGGCATCACGGCCAGCAGCGAGTGGAACAGGCCGTGCGGGTGCACCTCGGCGAGCGCCCGGACGCAGCTGGCGGTCACCCCGGTCACCGAGCAGTGCGGCATCCGTCCGGTCGGCCCGGTGTCGAGCACCACGGCGAGCGGGGCGAGCAGCCCGAACTGGGCACCGGTGACGAGCGCGAGGACGGGCCCGACGGCCGACACGGTCACCGCGGCCACGAGCAGCACCCGGGTCTCGCGTGAGGAGCTCCGGGTCCAGCCGCTCCGTACCGGTGACCGTCGCAGCACGCGGCCGAGCACCAGGCCGACGAGCAGAGCGAGTGCCGCGTGCAGGTCGGACGCGTGTCCGGCGTAGAGCAGCAGCGCCGCGACGACGGCGATCGACACCACCCGGATCCGGCGTCGCCACAGCGCGCCGGCGAACGCGCTCGCGGTGACGATGGTCCCGACGATCCAGGTCCAGGGGCCGACGTGTCCCAGGTGTACGAGGAAGCCACGGTTCGCCGGGGCGCCGTCGAACAGCTGCAGCAGGGCGCCGAGCCCGGTCCCCACCACGGTCGTGACGACCATCGCGAGCAGGGTGCGCCGCCAGCCGAGCAGCCGTTCGGACGCCGCGGTGCAGACCACGACCGCGACGAAGGTGACGAGGAACCCGACGACGCTGCTCGTCACCGCGACCACGCCGAGCGGGCCCATCGTCCCGCCGAGCGTGTCGGGCGTTCGACCGTCCTTCGTGCCGAGGCATCGGAGCACCACGGCGGCGATGCCGGCGACGATCGTCAGGGCCGAGACGACGCTCGTCAGCGGGTACCGACGGGCTGCCGGCACGAGCCGTCTCGGATGCGCCCACGCGAGGGCCGCGACCACCGCGCTCACCGCAGGCCCAGGTGCGCGATGACGCCGGGCATCCCGACGCGCAGGGCGTAGCGGACGGTGTTCCAGTCATGGGCGGAGCCCTCGGACACGAACAGCCGGGTCTGCATGCCGGCGGCCTCCGCAGCCGTGCGGAGCGCGGTGGTCGAGGCGACGTAGGGCTCGTCCTCACTGCCGTAGGCGAAGACGGTCAGGTGCCCGGGGTACGGCCCGTGCGCCCGCATGATCGCCCGTGGTGCCGCCGCGGCGTACCGAGAGGCCGAGCCGCCGAACCCGTACCGGATGCTGTGCTGGACGGAGCCGTTCAGGGGTGCCAGCTCGCTCGAGATCGCGAAGGTCGTGCCGAACACGTCCGGGTGCGCGGTGGAGAACTGCATGGCGCAGGTGGCTCCCTGCGAGAACCCGACGATGCCCCAGGCCGAGGGCGCTGCCCCGACGCGCAGGTGCTGCCGGATCCAGTTCGTGGTGTCGGTCATGATGTACGTCGCGGAGCGGCCGAGGGACGAGTCGACGCACATCGGGTTCCGGTCCGGTGCCCCGAGTTGGTCCGGCGCGACGACGATCGGGGCGAGTCCGTGGTGGGCCTCGGCGAACGCGTCCATCACCGCGCCGAGCCGACCGGCCTGGAACATGTCGCTCGGCTGCCCGGGTTGCCCGGCCAGGCTGATCACGACCGGCAGGGTCGGTGGTCGCTCGGTCAGGGCGGCCGGCGGCAGGTACACCACCGCCGGCCGTGCGTGGAAGTGGGAGACGGTCGACGGGATGGTGACCGAGAGCACCTTCCCGCGTCGCGGCATGTCGGCGGGCGCCCGCCAGGTGGCCGGGTCGACCACCGGACTGGAGGCTCGCCCCACCCCCGTCTCGTGTCCCAGCGGACCCGACGGGTACGGATCGGTCGTGACGGCCTGCTCGATCGTGCGGTACGCCCCGAAGTCGACGTTGACGCCGAGGACGGCGGCCAGGGCCACCGCCACCGCCGCGAGCACGCCGAGCACGCGGCGGAGCCAGCCGCCCTGGACGACCGTCACGACGAGGAGCCCGACACCGCCGAACGCAAGGGCCACCCACATCCGGGTGATCGGGGTGAACGACACCCCGTACAGGTCCTGCACGTCCCCGAACCACCACACCGCGACCAGGCCGATCACGGCGCCGACAGCCACGGCGCCGAGCCGCCAGAGCAGGCCCCGGACCGGATGGCGGGAGCGATGGCCGAACGCCGGCAGGAGCGCGGCGACGGTGAGGAGCCCCGCGGCGACGTCCACCGGGACGAGCACGGACGGTGCGACGACGGCGACGTGGAACAGGGGACGGAGCAGATCGTGGAACATGGGGCCTCCCGGCGGACGGTGCAATCGTGGCGGCGGCCCGCTGCGAACGGGGCACCGAGGCGCTTCCGGTTCGCACAGTTCCCACCTGTGCGGCTCCCAGAAGGCACTCGACCGACACCCAGCGAAGCGTCCGGTGCGACGCTGCCGCCAGACCGCTCGGTGGTGCGCACCTAGGGTGAACGGGTGACGCACGACGGATCGGTACGGGCTGCCCTCGCGGCGGTCGCAGCGGACGGCTGGGGTGACGGTGGGCCGCTCGTCGAACCCGGCGGCACGGCTGCACCACGTCGGGCCGCGGTCCTGATGCTGTTCGGCGCGCTCGACCACACGCCGAGCGACCGACCGGCGGCAGCGCCCGGTGTCCCGCGGGACCTCGACGTCCTGCTCCTCGCCCGGGCCACGACCCTGCGCGCGCACGCCGGCGAGGTCGCGTTCCCCGGTGGACGCATCGACCCCGGTGACGCGGACGCCGTCGCCGCCGCACTCCGCGAGGCACAGGAGGAGACGGGGCTCGACCCCGCCGGCGTCGAGGTGCTCGGCACCCTGCCAGCCGTGCCCCTGGCGTTCTCGAACCACCTGGTCCGGCCCGTCATCGGCTGGTGGCGCGACCCCTCACCGATCCGCGTCGTCGACGAGCACGAGTCGGCGGCGGTGTTCCGGGTCCCCGTGGCCGACCTGCTCGACACGGCGAACCGCGGCGTGACCGTGATCCGCCGCAGCGGTCAGGAGTGGCGCGGACCGGCGTTCACGATCGAGGCCGACGGGGACGAGCACCTGGTGTGGGGCTTCACCGCGATGCTGCTGGATGCGCTGTTCGACCGACTCGGCTGGACGGAACCGTGGGACCGCAAGCGGGAGATCCCACTGCCGAGCTGACGCGCCGGGTTCGCGTCAGCGCCTGTTCGCCCGGCGACGGAGCTCCTCGCGCACGACCTCGGCCTTCGCGAGCGCGCGGGGCGTCGTGATCACCGAGAACAGCAGGAACGCGACGAAGATTGCCACCCCGAACCACCACCAGGGGGTCGAGGTCAGTGCGAGACAGAGCGCGAGCACGATCATCACCCCGAAGACGACCGGCCCGGACCACAGGCTCTGCCGTAACTGTCGGTGGTGCTCCTCGACCGTGGCAGACCACCTGCCGAGATCGGCATCCTCGGGCACCTCGCCGCGCTTCAGACCGCGCCGCATGTCCGTCAACTGCGTCGCGCCGCCGGCTCGCCGACGAGCGCGGCTGATCCAGACGCCGAAGAACGCCGTCATCACACCGGCGTAGAAGACCGTGGCGACCACTCGCCCGAGCAAGGACATGTCTCGAGGGGAGACGAGCAGCCCGATCACGAACCACGTCCCGCCCGCGAACAGGAAGAGCACCGGCAACAACACGGGCATCGGGAGGGCTCGGAGACGGTGCACGACGAGATTCTGTCAGATTGGCGAGCACCCGGTGCGCCGTACCGTCATGACGCGAGCACGGGCCGGACCGCGAACGACAGCGGGTCGGCCCGCACCGCGTCGACCGCGTGGGCCACGGCCCCGATGACGACGACGTCGGCCCCGAGCGACGACGCGACGAGTTCGGGCACCGGGTCGAAGTGTCCCTTGGCGAGCAGGTCGCGCGCGCGGTCGATGACGGCGACCGCGGGCTGAGCGATCGCCCCGGCGACCACGACGCGGTCGATGTCGAGCAGGCTCGCGAGCAGGATGCAGACCCGGGCCAGGCGGTCCCCCAGACGGTCGACGATCGTGCGCGCGACCGGATCACCGCTCCGTGCGGCCTCGAACACCAGGGCGGCGTCGCCGGCGAGCGCGGCGTCCGCGGGGATGTGCCCGGCGGCGACGGCGTCGGCCACGAAGGTGCGGGCGACCGCGCCGATGCCGTCGGACGAGCCGACACCCTCGACGAGTTCGAGCACCCGCATCTCCCCGGCACCACCGTGGGCACCGCGCAGCAGGACCCCGTCGACGACGAGGCCCGCGCCGAAGCGTTCGCCGGACAGCAGCGCCGCGAACGAGGCGTCACCCGAGGACGGCCGTTCGGCGAGCGCGGCGAGGTTCGCGTCGTTCTCGACCAGCACCCGCCCGTCCGGCACGGCGTCGGCGAACCCCGGGTTCATCCGGACCCAGAAGCCGCCGTCGTCGGGCGAGGCACCGGCGGCGTCGACCGGCGCCGGGATGCCCACGACCGTGACCAGGACCCGGGCGCGGTCCACGTCGGCCGAGGCGAGTGCGGCGGCCACGGTGTCGGCGAGGACCCCGAGCCGAACGGGTACGTCGAGGCCCGATGCGCCGAGCGCTCCCTCGGCGCGACCGAGCACCGTGCCGCGCAGGTCGGCGACGAAGGCGGTGACCCGGTGCTGGCCAGCGTCCACTCCGACGACGACCCCGGCGACCGTGTCGAGCTCGTAGCGGCGGGCGGGGCGTCCCATCCGGTACTCCCCCGCGGCCCGGGCATCGTCGAGTTCGCGGAGCCAGCCGAGCCGCACGAGATCCTCGGCCGCGCCCAGCACGGTCGACCGGGTCAGCCCGGTGGCGTCGATCGCCTCGGTCGCGGTGAACGCCGACGAGTCGAAGGCGTACGCGAGCAGCGTCTCTGCGCTCGTTCCACGGGGTGGCGGCATGTCGTGACCCTATCGCGCGACGAGTTCCTTGCGGAATTAGATTTTCTCGCTACATTTAGTTTCGCGAGCAGCATCGGAGCCGCTCGCGGGACGGAACGGCAGGGACGCCGGGTCCGGACGGACGGAGACGACGTGCAAGCACACGCCACCGCCAGGAGCGCAGCATCGGTCAGCCGACGCGGGTTCCTGCTGGGAGCGGGCGGCATCGGGGCGGGCCTCGCGCTCGCCGGATGCGCCCCGATCGGGTCCTCGAGCGCCAAGCCGGAGACCATCACGTTCTACGTGTCGAAGCCCGAGGTCATCGGCTACTTCGACGACGTCATCGCGCAGTTCCACCAGAGCCAGTCGAAGGTCCGGGTCGTGCGCGACTCGACCTCGAGCATGTCCGCGAACTTCGTGCGGAACCGGCCGCCGGACCTCGGCTGCTGGAACTACAACTTCTCGGTCGTGCCGTTCGTCGAGCACGGCGCGCTGACCGACCTGTCCGACCTGCCGCAGGCCGACACCATCAACCCCGACCTGTGGCCGCTCATGGAGCAGACCGCCGACTACCCCGGCCGGAAGAGCGCCCTGCCGTACTCGGTGACGGCGGCGTCGGTGATCTACAACAAGGCGCTCTTCGCGCAGCAGGGGCTCGAGGTCCCGACGACGTGGAGCGAGTTCGCCGACGTGTGCGAGCGCCTGACCACGGCCGGCATCGCGCCGATCTACGGCACGTTCAAGGACAACTGGACGATCGCCCAGGGCATGTTCGACTACTCGATCGGCGGGATGATCGACACCCCGGCGACCTTCGAGGCACTCCGGCGCGAGGGCACGAACGTCGGAAAAGCGTCCGCGGTCTCGTTCGAGCGCGACCTGCGGAAGCCGATGGAGCGCATGGTGCAGCTCCGCGCCTGGCACCAGGACGGCGCCGCGAGCCGGGGGTACGGCGACGGCAACCTAGCCTTCGCCCAGGGCAAGGCGGGCATGTACCTGCAGGGGCCGTGGGCCCTCGGCGAGATCGCCAAGACCACGAAGGACATGGACCTCGGCACCTTCCCGCTCCCCGTCACCGACGACCCGGCCGACCGCAAGGTCCGCGTGAACGTCGACCTGGCGCTCTGGATCCCGGAGGCGTCGCGCAAGCAGGAGGCTGCCCGCGAGTTCCTGTCGTTCCTGATGACCAAGCAGGTCAACGACAAGTACAACGCGGACAACAACGGCTTCGGGGTGCGCAAGGACGCTCCCCCGGCGTCGAACCCCGCCCTCCGTGGCATGCAGTCGTACTACGACGACGCAGCCTTCTACCTCGGCGCCTCGCAGCTCATCCCCGCCGAGATCCCGGTCGCGAACTACGCGCAGTCGATCGCCTTCGGCGGCGACCCGCAGCGCCAGCTCCGCACCCTCGACGCCGACTGGGCGCGTCTCGCGCTCCGCACGGCCGCGTAAGGAGACGTCCGAATGGCAACCACGACCACCGAATCCATCACGACGGCGGACCGCCGCCGCCGTGGCGGAGCCGCACCGGGCCTCCAGGCCGGACGACGGGACGGACGACGCAAGCCCCGCGTCGACCCGCTCTTCCTGGCGTTCCTGCTGCCCACCCTGGTGCTCTTCACGCTCGCCATCACGCTGCCGGCCGTGATGGGCATCGTGCTGAGCTTCACGAACTCCGTCGGCTTCGGCGAGTTCCGGTTCACCGGACTCACCAACTACATCGCGGTGTTCTCCGACCCCGCGATCCTGCAGGCGTACCTGTTCACGCTCGGGTTCTCGCTCGTCACCGTGATCGTCGTGAACGCGATCGCGTTCCTGCTCGCCATCGCGCTGACGTCGAAGATCCGCGGCAAGATCGCGCTGCGTGCGGTGTTCGTGCTGCCGATGGTGATCTCGGGCATCGTCATCGCCTACGTGTTCTCGTTCCTGTTCGCGAACAGCCTGCCGGCCTTCGCCACCGCGATCGGCTTCGGGCCGCTCGAGCAGAGCATCCTGGCGAACCCCGACCTGGCCTGGCTGGCGATCGTGGTCGTCACCGCGTGGCAGGCGATCCCGTCGACGCTCCTCATCTACATCGCCGGCGTCCTCTCCATCCCCGGCGAGGTGTACGAGGCGGCGGCCCTCGACGGTGCCAGCGCGTGGCGGCAGCTCGTCTCGATCACCGCACCGCTGACGGCGGGCTACATCCTGATCAACCTGGTCATCGGGTTCAAGAACTTCCTGAACTCGTACGACATCATCGTCGGCCTGACCGACGGCGGCCCCGGCACCTCGACCACCAGTGTCGCGATGTCGATCTTCAAGGGCTTCAACGGCGGCGACTACGCCTACCAGATGGCGAACGCCACGATCTTCTTCGTCATCGCGGTCGTCATCGCCGTGATCCAGCTGCGGGCCACCCGCGGGAAGGCAGCGCTCTGATGTCCCTGCAAGCACCCCTGCGACCGGGGACCACCGCGACCGGCAGCATCCGTTCCGTCGACGCCGACCGGTCCTCCGGCTCGGGCAAGGCCGGCCGCGGTCGTTCCAACTGGCCCGTCACCGTCGTCCTCGTGCTGTGTGCGCTGTCGGTGCTCGTGCCGCTGTACGTCACCCTGACGATGGCGTTCAAGACCACCGGCCAGGCAGTCGACGGCAACGCGTTCTCGCTGCCGGCACCGTTCAGCGTCGACGGCTTCGTGCAGGCGTGGCAGCTGACCGACTTCCCGCGCGCGTTCGGGGTCTCGGTGTTCGTCGCCGCGATCACCGTCGTCGGCACGATCCTGCTCGCCTCGTTCACGGCCTACGCGATCGCCCGGAACTGGGACCGCCGGCTGTTCCGCTGGTCGTTCTTCTACCTGCTCGCGGCGATGTTCCTGCCGTTCCCGGTGCTTGCACTGTCGCAAGTGAAGCTCACCGGACTCGCGCACCTGGACAACCCGCTCGGCGTCGCGATCCTGCACGTCATGTTCCAGCTGTCCTTCAGCGTGCTGCTCTTCACGGCCTTCCTGCGGTCGATCCCGGCGGAGCTGGAGGAGAGTGCACGCATCGACGGTGCGAGCACGGGGCAGGTGTTCTGGCGACTCGTGTTCCCGCTGCTGGCACCGATGAGCGCCACCGTCGGCATCTTCGCGTTCCTCGCGTCCTGGAACGACTTCGTGATGCCGTCGCTGATCACCTCCGACCCGGCGCTGCAGACCCTGCCGGTGCTGCAGCAGATGTTCCAGACGCAGTTCAGCAACAACTACAACGTGTCGTTCGCCTCGTACCTGATGGCGATGGCCCCGGCGATCATCGTCTACCTCGTCACCCAGCGGTGGGTGATGGCCGGCGTGACCCAGGGCGCCATCAAGTGACCGACACACACCCCTCGAACGAAAGGCCCGACGTGACCGACACCCTCGCCCAGCCCGCCACCACCTCGCACGACGAGACCTGGTGGCGCCAGGCCAGCGTCTACCAGATCTACCCCCGCTCGTTCGCCGACGCGAACGGCGACGGCATCGGCGACCTGCCCGGCATCACCGAGCGGGTGCCGTACCTGGCCTCACTCGGCATCGAGGCCGTCTGGCTCAGCCCCTTCTACCCGTCCGCCCTGGCCGACGGCGGCTACGACGTTGACGACTACCGGGGCGTCGACCCGCGCCTCGGCACCCTCGACGACTTCGACCGGATGGTCGAGGCACTGCACGCCGCCGGCATCCGGGTGATCGTCGACGTCGTCCCGAACCACACGAGCGACCGGCACGAGTGGTTCCGCGAGGCGCTCGCAGCGCCCAAGGGCTCCCCCGCCCGCGACCGCTACGTGTTCCGCGACGGCAGCGGACCGTCCGGCGAGGAATCCCCCGCCGACTGGATCTCGATCTTCGGCGGCCCGGCCTGGACCGCCGTCGGCGACGGTCAGTGGTACCTGCACAGCTTCGCGAAGGAGCAGCCCGACCTGAACTGGGCGAACCGCGAGGTCCGCGACGACTTCCTGCACACCCTGCGCTTCTGGTCCGACCGCGGCGTCGACGGGTTCCGCATCGACGTGGCCCACGGCCTGGCGAAGGACCTGGGCGAGACCCTGCCCACCTGGGCCGAGCTCGCCGAGATGCCGAAGGACGGTACGCACCCGCTCTGGGACCGTGACGACGTGCACGAGATCTACGCCGAGTGGCGGACGGTCTTCAACGAGTACACGCCGGCCCGCACCGCGGTCGCCGAGGCCTGGGTCCCCGCACACCGCCGCGCCCGCTACGCCAGCGCCGAGGGACTCGGTCAGGCGTTCAACTTCGACCTGCTCGAGGCCGACTTCGACGCCGGCCAGTTCCGCACGATCATCGAGTTCAACCTCGGCCTCGCCGAGCAGTCCGGCTCGTCGACCACGTGGGTGTTCTCGAACCACGACGTCGTCCGGCACGCCACCCGCTACGCCCTGCCGCCCCGCGCCGGCGGCACCAACAAGCAGGGCGGCGCCTGGCTGCTCGCCGGTGGTTCGCAGGATGCACTCGACCGGTCGCTCGGCCTGCGCCGCGCACAGGCCGCCACGCTGCTCGAGCTCGCCCTGCCCGGCTCGGCCTACCTGTACCAGGGCGAGGAGCTCGGGCTGCACGAGGTCGGCGACATCCCGGACGCCGACCGCCAGGACCCGGCGTTCTTCCGCAACCCGGGCGTCGACGTCGGTCGTGACGGCTGCCGCGTGCCGATCCCGTGGACGCGCACCGGCTCGTCGTTCGGCTTCGGTCCGGACGGCTCGCACCTGCCGCAGCCGGCGTGGTTCGCCGACTCCAGCGTCGAGGCCGAGGACGCCGACCCCGACTCCACGCTCAACCTGTACCGGAAGGCGCTCGGCCTGCGTGGCCAGCTGCAGTCCGAGGAACAGCTCGAGTGGATCGAGACCGGCCGCGACGACGTGCTCGCGTTCCGTCGGCCGAACGGCTGGACCAGCGTGACGGTCTTCGGCGACGAGCCCTTCGCGCTGCCGGCCGGCGAGCTGCTGCTCGCCTCGGCCCCGGTGGTCGACGGCGCCCTGTCGGGCGTGGGGACGGCCTGGTTGCGTTCCTGACGCGACCCGCGCCGTGCGCGCGACCGGATGACGGACGGGAGGCGCGGTGCCAGCTGGCACCGCGCCTCCCGTCCGTCGTCTCCCGCGTCTGCCCGCGGAACCCGGCGTCTGCCCGCCGAACGCGGCGTACCCGGCGGAAACGGGCGTACCTGCCGGAAGCGGGCGTACCTGCCGGAAAGGGGCGTACCGGGTCGAAAGTTCCGACCAGGTACGCCCGTTCTCGCATTCCATCGCGGCCGTTCTGGGAAGGAAGTCCCGGTAGGGTCGCCGCATGAGCGGGGCGAGCATCAGCGTGCAGGACTTCGTGATGCGGTTCGGGGACCGCAACGTGGTCGACGGGCTGTCGTTCGACGTCGCCCCCGGCGAGACGTTCGGGCTGCTCGGCAGCAACGGCTCCGGCAAGACCACGACGATCCGGGCCCTGCTCGGCATCACCACCCCGACGGCGGGCACGCTGACGATCGACGGCCGCCCCTACCGGCCGGCCACCGGCGGCATCGGCTACCTGCCCGAGGAGCGCGGGCTGTACCGCAAGGAGTCCGTCATCGACGTGATGACCTACTTCGGGCGCCTGCGCGGGCTCCGCGGTACCGAGGCGACCGCGTGGAGCATGGACTACCTGGCCCGGGTGGGGCTCGCCGACCGCGCGAAGCTGCGCGTCGACAAACTGTCCGGCGGGCAGCAGCAGAAGGTGCAGCTCGGCATCACGATCATGGACCAGCCCCGGCTGCTCATCCTCGACGAACCGACCAAGGGGCTCGACCCGGTGAACCGGCGGCTCCTGCTCGACCTGGTCGACGAACGGAAGGCCGACGGGGCGACCGTGGTCCTCGTGACGCACCACATGGACGAGGTCGAGCGACTCTGCGACCGCATCCTGCTACTCAAGGACGGCCGGGCCGCCGCGTACGGATCCGTGCCCGACGTGCAGGACGCCTTCGGCGGCGCCGTCGCCCGCGTGGGGCTCGACGGCCCCGTACCGAAGTCGCCGCTGTACCGGCTCGCCCGCCACGAGGGGCACGTCGCCTACCTCGTCCCGACCCAGGCGGCCGCTCCGGACGGTGCGGACGTCCTGGCAGAACTCGTCGCGGCCGGGGTGCACGTCACCGCGTTCGAGATGCGCCGGATCCCGCTCGACGAGATCTTCGTGCAGGTCTACGGGCACGACGCCCTGGCTGCGGCGTCGACCGACGGGGCAGCGGCATGAGCAACCTCGGCACGGTCGTCCGGTTCGAGTTCGTCCGCGCGATCAAGAAGCCCGCGTTCTGGATCGGCACCCTCGCACTGCCGGTCGTCATCGTGGTCGTCTCGTTGCTCGTGGGCATCGGGCAGGCCGCCGGCACCAACTCCGTGGTGTCCGGGTCGTCGGCCACCAAGACCCCGTTCCACTACGTCGACGAGTCCGGCCTGGTGTCGGAGTCCGTGGCCGCGAAGTGGGGCGGGACCCCCTCCACCGACGCCGCAGCCGACCGCGCCGCCGTCCGGTCCGGTGACCTCGATGCCTTCATCGCGTTCCCGTCGTCGCCGTCCACGACGGCCATCCGGGTCGACGCCGCCGACCGCGGCCTCTTCGCGAACGGGGTCTACTCGTCGCTGGCCGAGCGGGTGCTCGAGCAGAGCGTCGCCGCCTCGGTCGACGACCCCGAGACCGTGCAGCTGCTCCGCAGTCCGCCCGCCACCGACGTCACCACCTACACCGACGGCCGGGTTGCCCCGGGCTGGTTGTCCGTCGTGCCGCCGTTCCTGTTCGTCGCCGCGTTCTTCGGGCTCGTCATCCTGCTCGCCGCCCGGATGGTCACCGTCGTGGTCGAGGAGAAGGAGAACCGGATCTCCGAGATGATCCTGACCACGGTGACCGCGGGTGACCTGATCCGCGGCAAGGTCATCGCGATGCTGCTCGTCGGCTTCGTGCAGGTCAGCGTGTTCGTCGTGCCCGGCCTGGTCGGGCTGCTCGTCGCCCTGCCGCTGGTGTCGTCGCAGCTCGGCGGGCTGACCGTCGACCCGTGGCGGATGGTGACCGGGGCGCTGCTGCTCGTCGGCGGGGTGCTGCTGGCGTCCGGGCTGTTCGTCGCCGTCGGGGCCGCCGTCCCGTCGATCAAGGACGCCTCGGCCCTGCAGTCGGCAGCGATCTTCGCGCTGATCATCCCCCTGTACGCGGCGTTCTTCGTGATGACGACGCCGACGTCGCCCGTCGCGCAGTTCTTCACGTACTTCCCGACCTTCACGCCGATCACCGCGATGGTGCGGAACGCCGTCGGAGCCCTGACCGTGACGGAGTCGGTGGTCTGCATCGTCGAGGTGTTCGTCGTCGCCGGGCTGCTGCTGTGGTTCGCGGAGTACCTGTTCCGGCACTCGGTCGCGCAGTACGGGTCGAAGGTGACGGTGCGGCAGATGTTGTCGTGGCGGCGGGGGCGGCGGCGCTGATCCCCGCCGATCAGCCGGCGGCGATGCGGCGGAGCGCGTCCAGGTGGGCGGCCCAGACGGCCCGACCCGACGCCGTCAGGGTGATCGACGTGCGGGGTGTCTTGCCCACGAACCCCTTCCCCACCGACACGTAGCCGGCCGCCTCGAGCGCGGAGACCTGCTTGCTCAGCACCGAGTCGCTGACCTCGACCGCGTCCCGCACCTCGCGGAACCCCAGGGTGCCGGCACGGGTCAGGGCGGCGATCACCGAGAAGCGCACGGGGTGCTGCAGCAGGTCGTCGAGCTCGTGCCGCGGGTGCACCCGGTCGGTGGTGCTCACGAGCGGGCCTCGCGCGCCGCACACATCAGGGCGACCAGCAGCACCAGCCCCGAGGTGATGCCCGACCAGAGCACCGAGCCGTGCACCCACCCGACCACGGCGATCGCCGCCAGGTAGGTGACAGCCCAGCTTGCGATGTAGACGGTCCAGCGGCGGCTCCGGGCGAAGGCCGAGCGGCCGCGGATGCTCACCATGAAGAACACCACCAGGGCGAACAGGGCCACGAGGGTGCCGACGTAGACGGCGGCGAACGCGTCCCCGGTCGTGAGCCCCATGCCGAGCGTGCCGAGCGACGTCGCGACGCCGAGCGCGGTGATGAACGTGACGTACGGCCAGCGGACGGCGTCGTGCGCACGTCGGCCGATCCGGTCCGCCTGGTCGAGCAGTCGGGCCGCCTCGGCGGGTCCGGGTCGTGCGGTGGTGTCCTCCATGGTGTCCCCTCTCGTTGACACCAGTGTTGCAAGTACTTTCCAGTTTGGCAAGTACTTTCCAAACCGGAGAAATTGCCGCCGCGCTCAGACGCGGACGGGTGCCTCGTCGAGGTCCCACGACGGGACGGCATGCCGCTTCCAGCCCTGGCGCAGGGTGTTCGCCGCGCGGTCGAACTCCACCAGGACGTCGATGTACGGGCGGACCAGCATCTGGATCTGCAGCCCCTCGTACACGGCGAGCAGCTGGGTCGCAGCCTGGTACGCGGGGATGCCGGCCTCTTCCGAGCCCTTGTCGAAGTCGCGCTGCAGCCCGACGGTCAGCTGCTCGGCGTACTCCTCGAACCGCTTGCGGAACAGTTCGGCAAACCCCGACTCCGAGCTGGCCACGGTGATCAGCCCGGCGAGCACCCGGACGAGCCCGGGGTCGGCGACGTCCTCGGCCAGGGTCAGACGGACGTGCTCGATCGTGCACGTGGGCGGGTTCTTCCGCCGGGTCCCCCGCAGCTGCGCCCACCGGTCGTAGGTGACCAGGAGCAGGGCGTGCCAGGTCGGGAACAGCCGCTCGACGGTCTCGAGCGGGATACCGGCCACCTCGGCGACGACCGCCGCGTCCACGGTGTCGAACGGGTGCAGCCGGTAGGCACGGATGGCCGCGCGCACCGTGCGCTCTGCGAGGGACTCGTCGTCCTCGACGCGTTCGCCGTGCAGGGGTTCCATCCGACCATTGCAGCGCATTCCCGGCCGTTTGTCTCGTCCCAGAGCGGGGGCCGTGCTCCCGGCCGCGTCAGCGCGTCGTGATCACAGCGGTCAGCCGACGGTGACGGGCGCCGCCGGAGGCCGGACCCGCTGGCGCATCCACACGAAGAACCCGGTCAGGGTGAAGACGCCGTAGAAGACGTACATCAACCCGGAGGCGTAGTACCCGGCGGAGAACAGCAGCGGCACGCCGACCAGGTCGACCGCCACCCAGATGAGCCAGAACTCGACCCACCCCTTCGCCATGCCGTACGTGGCGAGCAGCGATCCGACGAAGATCCACGCGTCGCTCCACACCGGCTCGTACGACCCGAGCGCGCGGAAGACGGGGGTCAGCAGGGCGGTGCCACCGACCATGCCGACGACGAGCAGCAGACGGGTCCGCCAGGAGGCCCAGCGCGGGTCGATCACGGTCGTCGCGTCCTCGGGGCGGTGCGTCCACCGGTACCAGCCGTAGATGCTCACGATGATGAACATGACCTGGCGGCCAGCCTGCCCGAGCAGGTTGACGGGGTTCGGGGTGTCGAAGAGCGCACCCATGAAGACGGTGAAGAGCAGGGCGTTGCCAACCAGTCCGACCGGCCAGGCCCAGACCTTCCGGCGCATGCCACCGAGGGCACTGAGCAGCCCGAAGACGTTGCCGATCACCTCGCGCCAGAGCACCGTCTGGTCGCCGATGACGATCTGCGCGTCGAACAACCAGCGCACGATGTCCATGGGCCCTCCTCGTTTCCGGACGGTGCAACGACTCGGTGCGTACCGGCATTCCTTCTGGGATCGCTCCGCCCACGCGAAGCGCACACCCAGAAACAGGGGTACAAATCATGTCCTCCCTAGCGGGGACAAAAATGACCCCTGTTCTGGGGTCCGGGTGAACGCTCGTTCTCACTTGTCGGCACTTTGGGGGACAGCTAACGTCGTCACCAGAGCGAGTCCAGCCCGCCCGAGCAGCAGCACATGCGCTCCGAGGCCCGGCGACCGTTCTCGGCACCGGTCAGCCGCGACCCCCTCCAACCACTGGGTCGATGACAACCTCCCCACCGGACACGACGCCCGAATGTCCCCGGTGGGCTTCAGCGTGCCCCGAGCACGCAGGAACGGAACCACCCCATGCACAAGATCGTCACCGGTGCCATCGCCGGCGCAGCAGGCGTCGCACTCCTCCTCGGCGGTGCGGGCACGTTCGCCCTCTGGAACGCCAGCGCCTCGAGCGCCGCGTCCGCCGTGAGCGCCGGCACCCTGACGCTGAGCGCCAACAACGACGGCGCGTGGACGGACATCACGAACGGTCGTGCCACCGCGATCGACCCGACGAAGGCCCTGATGGTCCCGGGCAACACGTTCCAGTTCACCCAGACGCTGAACATCGGCGCGACCGGCCAGGACCTCAAGGCGAACCTGACCTACGCCAACCAGAGCATCACCGGTGACGCCGCGCTGCTCGCCGCCACGACGAAGACGCTGGCCGTCACGTCGACGAGCGCCTCGGTCGTGCAGTCCTCGTCGAACTCGAACACCTTCGTGGTCTCGCCGTCCTCGTCCACGTCGACCGTCAAGGTCGTCTTCACGGTGACGCTCCCCTCGTCGGCGACCACCGGTCAGGGCGGCTCGATCAACCTCAGCGCGCTGGCCTTCACGCTGACCCAGACCGCGATCGGTTCCTGATCCCCCGATCGCACCCCACCGACCACGACGACCAGGAGCACGCACATGACCGCCACACCGCGGACGACGGGACGCCACCGCGCAGCCCGACGGTACCGCTGGGTGTGGCCGGTCGCGATCGCCCTGGTCGTCGCGGTCGGAACAGCACTCCTCGGCGCCGGCGGCACGTACGCCCTCTGGAACGGGACCGCCAGCACGGCCAGCACAACGGTGCGCTCCGCCACGGCGACCATCACGGTCGGCAGCACCACGGCGATGAACACCGCGGTCCTCGGGCCGGGCACGAGCACCACCGGCACCTTCACGGTGCGGAACACCGGGTCGATCCCCATGTCGATGCGCGTCACGACGACTGCCTCGAAGTCGTCCGTCGCGGCGGCGACCGGTGAACTGACGCTCCACCTCGCGATGGTGTCCTCGGCCGCGAAGTGCGTGCCCGGGCTCACCGGTACGAGCGGTCGGCTCGCCACCTTCGACACCGGCTCCGGCTCCTTCACCCTGCCGGCCGGGGGCAGCGGGATCGCGTGCCTCGAGATGGCCCTCGACGCCGACGCCCCGCAGACCGTCGCCGGCGCCACCACCGACTTCACCCTCACCGTCACCGGAACGCAGGTCTCCGCATGAACCGCCGCCTCCGGCTCCTCGTCGCCGTGCTCCTCACCGCCGTCTTCGTCGGCGGCACCTCGAGCGCCGCGTGGGCACTGTGGAGCGCGTCGGGCACCACCGCGGCGAGCACCACGGTCGGCACGGTGGCGGCGTCGATCAGCGGCACGAGCGCCCTCACCACGGCGTTCTCGTCGAGCGTCACCTCGACGACGAAGCCGATCACCCTGACCGACACGGGCACCCTCGCCGGCACCGCCACCACCACGGTCTCCGTCGTGTCCGGCAGCTCGACCGCACTCGCCAAGGCGGTCACCGTCGTCGCCTGGCCGGTCGCCTCGACCGCGGGCTGCACCACGAGCACGGCCGTCGGCACGGGGTCCGTCACCGGCACCTGGGCGTCGCTGCCGAGCATGAGCGCGAAGCTGGCCGCTGGCGCCTCCGCCGTCTGGTGCACCCGCAGCACCCTGCAGTCGTCGGCCCCGGCCGGCTCGACCGCCAAGGTGAACGTCAACCTCACCGTCACGAGCGGCACCTGGACCTCGGGTGTCGTCGCCGGCGGCTTCACCCTGACCACGCCGGCAGCGACCGTCGACACCACCCCCTCGCTGGTCTGCACCGACCACGGCGGCTGGTACGTCGAGATCCGGTGGGACGCCGCGAACCGGCCGATGGACACCTGGTACGGCGCGTTCGTCGGCTCGACCCCGGTCGGGCAGAAGGCGCAGGACTACTCCGCGTTCATCACGATCGCGCCGCCGGACGTCCCCGCGAGCGCCGGCACCGCTGGCACGCTGACCGTCACCGTCAAGGTGCTCGACAGCGCCGGCAACCCCACGAGCACCGTCGCGGGCACCGGCAAGGTCACGCTCTTCACGCAGGACAACGGAGCGGCGATCCGATGCGGCGCATGAGCACCCCCACCCCGCGCTCCGGCTGGCGCGCCGTCGTCCACGCCGTCGTGCTCGGTCTCAGTACCGGACTCCTGCTGCTCGTCGCGGCCCTGGCGGTCGTGCTGATCGTCGTGCCGAAGGCCACCGGCTCGATGCCACTCACCGTCCTGACGCAGTCGATGGAGCCGACACTGCCGCCGGGGACCCTGCTCGTGGTCCGTCCGACCCCGATCGACGACATCCGGGTCGGCGACGTCGTGACCTACCAGATCGTGTCCGGCCAGCCCGCGGTCGTCAGCCACCGCGTGGTCTCGGTGTCGTCGTCGTCGGACGGCGAGCGGACCTTCGTGCTCAAGGGCGACAACAACGCCGAGGCCGACCCGGCACCGGTCACCGCCGTGCAGATCCGTGGCGTGGTCTGGTACTCCGTGCCGGAGATCGGCATCGTCAACCAGGTCGTCAACGGGTCGCGGAGCTGGCTCATCCCCGCGGTCGCCGGCGTGCTCCTGACGTACGGGGCAGTGATGATGACGGCGGGCTTCGTGAGCGCCGCACGTCGTCGACGCGCTGGCACGAGCCGCGCCGGCACGAGCCGCGCCGGCACCAGCCACGGACGCCGCAGCGCAGCGCACCACGTCGAGCGGACCACCACCGAGAACACGACCACCACCCGGTCTAGGCTCAGTGGACGTGACGGACGGAGTGCAGCGGGCGCGGGAGCTCCTCGACGCAGCGGCCCGACGGCTCCGCGCCGCGGACGTCCCGGACGAAGCACTCGGCGAGTACGTGCAGCCGAAGGCCGTCCTCGGGATCCGTCGTGACCCGACCATGCGACCCCTCGGCCGGGTGTGGCGGGTCGGAGCACTCCTGATCGGGTCGTCCCCCGAGACCGCCGGCCGTGTCTGGGCCACCGGGTCGATCACCCGTGTCACCGAACCCGGTCGGTCGCAGTACCAGTCGGTCTCCGCCGAGGTCCGTCGCGCCTACCGCGCCGCCGCCGCGAAGGGGCACTTCAGCGCCGGTGACACGGTGAACCACGGCGCCGTCCCGATCCCCGTCGACGACTCCCTGGTCGGCGCCGAGGGCGTGCTCGTCGTCATCGACGACGTGCCGTTGGTCCGGTGGTCCCCGACCGCCGGCGCCGCGGTCCCCCTCGCCGACTACCTGGACGACCGCGTCGGGCTGCTCGTCGATCCCCCACGGGGCGCGACCGACTGAGGCGGCCAGCGGCCACGGAATCGCACGGTGCGGGGGTTCGTCATGCGGTGCCGGTTCACCCCACCCGTGCGAACTTGCCCGCACCGTGCCCCGCCACGACCTCGCACCGAGCCACCTCCGCCACCCCGACCCACGAACCCCGCACCGTGCGGCTCCGGGCGAGCCCCAAGGACGCGACCACGGAGCCGCACCGTGCCGGGTTCGTCATGCGTGCCGGCTCCCCGCGCATGCGCACGGTGCAGCGGCGGCGACTCCGTGCGCGTTCCCGCTCCCGGTGCGAGCTCGTGCCCAGAGCCTCGCAACCGCACCGTGCCGGATCTCCTGACCCGTGCGAGCTTGCCCGCCCCGTGCCCCACCACGACCCCGCACCGAGCCACCTCCACCGCCCCCACTGACGAACCCAGCACCGTGCGGCCCGCCCTGCATCCCGCACCGTGCGTCCCGGCACCCGAACCCGCCACCGGCCACCCGCCACCGGCCACCCGCACCCCGCAGCCCGTCCGCCGGACGCGATCCGGGCCTCCAGTCCGACCGGACCGACCACGCGTCTGTCGTGACGTCACCCGGTCCCGATAGTGTCGGAACGTGAGCAACGAGGCATTCGACGACCGCTACGAGCTGCGCGAGTTCGCGCCCGGGACGGACGACAAGGGGGCACCGAACGCCGAGACGGCAGCGTGGATGCAGGCCGTCGGGATGGGCTTCCACGAAGCCGACCCCGACGCCGAGGGCGCAGCCCGCATGGCGTCGCACTTCATCGCCGACGAAGAGACGTTCCTCGGGGTCTACGTGCGCGAGCCGTTCCCGGGGTCCGTCGACGAGACGTGGCCGGCCGGCACCTTCACGTGGTTCCGCAAGGCGCTGAGCTGGGGCGACGGGACCTCCGTCGACACGCAGGCGATCTCCGCGGTCACCGTCCGCCCGACCGAGCGTCGCCGCGGCATCCTGCGCCGGATGATGACGCACGCGCTCGAGCGCGGGGTCGCCGAGGGCTACGCCGTCGCGTCGCTGACCGCGTCCGAGGGCACCATCTACCGCCGCTTCGGCTTCGGCTGCGCCATCCGCGAGCGTGCCGTGCACGTCCGCCGCGAGCGCGCGCTCCCCCTGCTCGCCCCGACCTCCGGCACGGTGTCGGTCGTCACGCCGCAGTGGCTGGCCGACGGCCCGGGCAAGGCGGTCTTCGACCGGTTCCACGTCCGCACCCCGGGCTCGATGGTCCGCAACACCGGCACCTGGCCGATCGCATTCGGCCTGCTCGGCCACGACGGGCAGAAGGCGAAGGACGTCCGTGCGGCGGTGCACCGTCCCGACGGCTCCGACGAGATCGACGGCTACGTGACCTGGCGCGTCAAGGAGGACCGCGGTTCCGACACCGCGCTCGAGATCGTCGACCTGGTCTACGCGGACGACCAGGCCTACACCGCCCTGTGGGAGTTCCTGCTCTCGATCGACCTCAACGACGTCGTGAAGTACAACCGCTCACGCCTCGACGACCCCATCGTCGCGGCGCTCGGTGACAACCGTGCGTACGACGTCGACCACGAAGAGGACCACGTCTGGCTGCGCGTGCTCGACGTGCCGGCGGTGCTGACCTCGCGGCCGTTCGCCGTCGACGGGTCCCTGACACTCGGGGTCACCGACGCGCTCGGCTTCACCACCGGCGCGTACCGCCTCGACGTCCAGGAGGCCCGTGGCACCGTCACACGCATCGCCGACGACGTCGACGTGGCCGGGTCTGACCTCCAGCTCGACGTCGCGGAACTCGGTGCGTTGCTGATCGGCTCGGTCTCCCCCGTCACGTTGGCGGCCTCGGGGCTCGTCCGCGCTGCGGACCCGGCGTCGGTGGAGCTGCTCCGCGCGATGCTGCTGCCGCCGCGGACGCCGCACGGCATCACGTACTTCTGATGGACGTCGCCCGCGTGGTGGGGCGCGCACGTCAGGTCGTCTCCGTCCTGGCGTCCCCCACCCTGCGAGCGGCCGTGTTCTGCGGAGCCCCGGCCGACGACCGCACCCGGGCGGCCGTCGGCTCGTTCGACTGGGTCACCGACGACGGCCCGGACGCGTCGGTGCTCGGCTGGACGTCACGCGAACTCCAGCGACTGCAGTCGCCGGCCGCGGTGCTCGAGTTCGACCGGATCGAGCGGATGCCGGTGAAGGACGTCGAACGACGTGCGCTGTCCGTCCGGATCGTCGAGCTCGTGTTCGAGCGACTCGGACCGGACCGAGCCGTTCCGGAGGCCGTCCTGAACGCGGCCGTCGGCATGTTCGCGACCGATGTCTCCGTCGTGCGCCGGGATGCCGTGGACCTCGGCGTCCTGACCCGCGCCGACGACGGTTCGGTCTACCGGTTGAGGGTCGACCGCCCGGCCTGAAGCTGCTGGCCGTTCCGCCTCGTGCGAGGGCGAGCGCTCTGGTGCGAGGTTCCCGATTCCGTGGCCGGCGGACGCGCTCGCACGGAGTACGGAACCTCGCACCACTCGAGCGGCGGTGCCGCTGCCCTACGCCCGGCGCCGCACCCGCGGGTCGACGAACGCGTAGACCACGTCGACGATCACGTTCGCCGTGACGATCAGCAGCGCCGAGAACAGCGTGAAGCCGACGACCACCTGCAGGTCGAGCGTGTGCACCGCGTCGATGAGCAGCGCGCCGAGGCCCTGCATCGAGAACACCTTCTCGGTGATGACCGCACCACCGAGCAGTGACCCGAGGTCGAGCCCGAACAGCGTCACGACGGGCAGGATCGCCGTCCGGAGCCCGTGCCGCACGACGACCTGGCGCTCCCGCAGCCCCTTGGCCCGGGCGGTCCGGACGAAGTCCTGCGACATCGACTCGAGCATCTCGCCGCGGGTCAACCGGGCGTAGATCGCAGCGCTGATGAACGCGAGCACGCACCACGGCAGGATCAGGTGGGTGAACCAGCCAACCGGGTCGTCACCGAAGGCCACGTACCCGCTCGTCGGCAGGATCCCCAGCACGAACCCGAACAGCAGGATGCCGAGCAGCCCGACCAGGTACGCCGGGGACGAGACACCCGCGACCGCGACCGTCATCACGGCCCGGTCGACGAAGGTGCCGCGGCGCAACGCCGAGACGGTGCCGCCGAACACCCCGGCGACGAGCCACAGCACGGCGGCACCCACAGCGATCGAGGCCGTGACGGGCAGGCGCGCGAGGATCAGCTCGGTGACGCTCTCGTGCAGCTGGAACGAGTACCCGAAGCACGGTGCCGCGCACTCGATGACGCTGTTGCCGCTGCCGAATGTCCGGCCGGTGAAGATGCCGGCCAGGTAGGCGCCGAACTGTGCGAGCCAGGGCTTGTCGGTGCCGAGGAACGCCTGGACCTCTCGCAGCCGGTCGGGGGTGCAGGGCTTGTCGCAGATCGCCCGGGCCGGGTTGGTCGGCAGGAGCATGAAGAGCGCGTACGTGATGGCCGCGACGACGAGCAGCACGACGGCGGCCCCGAGCACGCGGATCGCGAGGAACCGCAGGGTGGCGGCGTTCACGCGGTGCCCCCTCGCGGGTCGAGGGCGTCGCGCAGGGCGTCACCGAGCACGTTGAAGGCGAGGGTGATGAGGAACAGTGCGGCTCCGGGGAACACGAGGTACATGGGATCGGTCTGCACCCAGCCGATGGCGTCGCCGATGCTGCGACCCCACGACGGCGTCGGCGGGTTGACCCCGACGGCCAGGAACGAGAGCGCGGCCTCGGCACCGATCATCGACGGGATCGAGATGGTGGCGTAGACGGTGATCGTCGCGGCGAGGTTCGGCAGCAGCTGCGTGCGGATGACGTGCCACCGTCCGGCGCCCATCGCGGTGGAGGCGACGACGTAGTTGCGGCTGACGAGCGACAGCGTCTGCCCCCGCACGACACGGGCCACGGCCGGCCAGCCGAAGAACCCGATGACGAGCACGACGAGCACGGGCTTCGGGAACGTCGAGGGCACGATCGCGGTGAGGGCGATCATGAAGACGAGCGACGGGAACCCGAAGATCACGTCGACGACCCGCGAGAGCACCCGGTCGTACCAGCCACCGAAGAACCCGGTCGTGACGCCGACGAGCACGCCGATGACGATCGACACCAGGGTCGCGGCGAGTCCGATGCCGAGCGACGTCCGCGCACCGTACGTGACGATCGAGAACAGGTCGCGCCCGGTCAGGGGCTCGACACCGAACCAGTGCTCGCCGCTGATGCCACCACCCGCACCCCGGGGCGCACCGAACGAGTTGAGCGCGTCGATGTCGTACGCGTACGGGTCCTGCCCGGACGCCTTCGCGATCAGCGGGGCCGCCACGGCGACCACCAGGAACACCGCGATGACGACAGCTGAAGCCACCGCCCAGCGGTCCTGCCGGACGCGTCGCACCACGGCCCGGAAGCCGGTGGTCCGGCCGGACGGTGCGACCGGTCGGTCGACGACGTTGGCCGTCACGAGGCCACTCCTTCCCACGCGCGCCACGCCTCGCGGCGAGCGGCCTGTCGCACGGGATCGGCGACGGGCGCTGCGGCGAGGAGCATGCGCGTGTAGTCCTGTTGCGGGTCGTCGAGCACGGCGTCGGTGCTCCCCCGTTCGACGATCCGGCCGTCGCGCAGCACGATCACCTGGTCGGCGAGCTGGCGGACGACGGCGAGGTCGTGGCTGATGAGCAGCATGCCGAAGCCGAACTCCCGCTGCAGCCCGGCGAGCAGGTCGAGCACGGCGGCCTGCACCGTCACGTCGAGTGCCGAGGTCGGTTCGTCGGCGATGACGAGTGCCGGCCGCAGCGCGAGCGCACGCGCGACGGCGACGCGCTGCCGCTGGCCGCCGGACAGCTGGTGCGGGAACCGCTCGGCCCACGTCGGGTCGAGCTGCACGGCGGTCAGCAGTTCACGGACCCGCTCGGCGCGGTCCGCTGCGGAGTCGGTGCCGTGCACGAGCAGCGGTTCCGCGATGCTCCAGCCGATGGTCTGCCGCGGGTTGAGCGACGACGCCGGGTCCTGGAACACGATGCCGACCCGACTGCGCAGCTCGCGCAGTCGTCGTCCACGAGCGGTGCGCAGGTCGCTGCCGTCCACCTCGACCGAGCCGGCAACGACGGGCACCAGGCCCGCGAGCGCGCGCCCGATCGTGGACTTGCCGGAACCGGATTCGCCCACCAGGCCGACGGTCTCGCCGGCGTGCAGGTCGAGGTCGATGCCGGACACGGTCGGCCCGCCTCGGCGCGAGTACCGCACGGCGACGTCGCGCAGGCGCGCCACTAGCGACCGGGAGGCGCGACTCGCGTCCGCCTCGCCGTTCACCGCAGCGGTCTTCGCGCCGGGCGACACCTCACGCGCGCCCGGAGCCGTGAGCTGTCGCTGGGCGCGTGAGCCGGGATCGCCGGCCCGGGCGTCCGGGTCCGCAGCCGGCGCTGCGGACGCGGGGCGCGCCTCCAGGCTGGGGACGGCCGCGAGGAGCTCGCGCGTGTAGTCGGCGGTCGGGTGGGCGAAGACCTCGGAGACGGTCCCGTGCTCGACCGGGTCCCCGCGGCGCAGCACCAGCAGGTCGTCCGCGACGTCGGCGACCACGCCCATGTCGTGGGTGATGAGCAGCACGGCGAGGGAGCGCTCGCGGCCGAGCCGCCGCAGCAGGTCGAGGATGCCCGCCTGCACGGTGACGTCGAGCGCGGTCGTGGGCTCGTCGGCGAAGAGTGCGACCGGGTCGCCGGCCAGGGCCATCGCGATCATCGCGCGCTGGAGCTGACCGCCGGACAGTTCGTGCGGGTAGGCCTTCCGGATGCGTTCCGGGTCGTGGAGCCCGGCGTCACGGAGCAGTTCGTCGACGCGTGCCCGGACCCCGGCGCGGTCGAGCCCGGTCGGGTGCGCTCGGACGGCCTCGGCGATCTGCGTGCCGATCGACAGGACCGGCGTGAACGAGTTCATCGGCTCCTGGAACACCACGCCGATGCCCGCACCCCGGACGGCGCGGACCGTCTCGACGGGGGCACCGATGAGTTCCTCACCACGGAACCGGGCGCTGCCCGACACCGAGGCCTGCTGCGGCAGGAGCCCGAGCACGCTCATGGCGCTGACGGACTTGCCCGAGCCGGACTCCCCCACCAGGGCGAGGACCCGGCCGGGCGTCAGGTCGAAGGAGACGTCACGGACGACGGGCTCCGCGTCGCCGAACGCGACGCGGAGCCCCTCGACCTGCAGGATCGGTTCGGTCACTGCTTGAGCGAGACCTTGAGGTAGTTCGGGTACGCCGGGAAGTCCGCGATCTGGAAGTTCTGCACGTTCGAACCGGCGAGGAAGGACTGCTTCGCGTAGATCAGCGGCACGACCGGGGCGTCGGCCATGATCTTCTGGTCCGCCTGGGCCCAGAGCTTCTGCGCGTCGTCCTGGTCGACCGTGGAGCTGGCCTTCGCGATGAGGGCGTCGACCTCGGGGTTGCTGTACTTCGAGACGTTGTAGCCGCCGCCACCGATCTGCGACGAGTCGTACAGGGGCTGCAGGTTGGCGTTCGCGCTCGGGAAGTCCGGCTGCCAGCTCGACAGCGACAGGTCGAAGTCGGTGCCGTTGGTGGTCGCCTGCGTGAAGGAGTCGTAGTCGAGCGGCTTGAGCGTCACGGCGATGCCGGCACGCTTCAGGCCGGACTGCAGCGCCTGCGCCTGCGCGAGGTACGTCGGGTCGTTCTGCGTGACCAGGGTCAGCTTCAGGTTGCTGACGCCGGCCTCCTTGAGCAGCTCCTTCGCCTTGTCGACGTCGCCGGTGGCCTTCGTCTTGTACAGGTCGTAGTCCTGGCGCCCCGCGATGCCCGGGGTGATGAGCGTCGAGGCGTACGAACCGGCGATCGCGCCGCCGGCGGCGATCCGGAAGGACTTGCGGTCGACCGCGTACTGCAGCGCCTGGCGGACCTTGAGGTCCTTGAGCTCACCGCGCTGCGTGTTGATCGCCATGTAGCTGATCGGGCCGGCCTTCGAGGTGGCGAGGCGGTCCTGGGCGGCCGGGTTGCTGCGCACCTGGTTGAGCTCGGCGGCACCCAGGTAGATGGCGCCGAACGAGTTCTTGGCGTCCCCGTTGTCCGCGATGAGCGTCTGCGTCGCCGTGGACTGGTCCTGGCTCTCCTTGAAGACGATCTTCGACGGGCCGGCGGTGCGGACCTCGTCGGTCTTCGCGCTCCAGTTCTTGTTGCGGACGAGCGTGACCTGAGAGCCCTGCGTGTTCGACTGCACCTGGTACGGACCGGATGCGACCGGCTTCAGGTCGTAGGCGCCGGTGTCCTTGCCGTCGCCCTCGGGCACCGGGGTGAACGCGGGCATCGACGCGAGCCACGGCCAGTCACCGTACGCGTCGTTCAGCTTGAAGACGATGGTCTTGTCGTTCGGGGTCTCGATGCTGTCGAGCGACTTGCCGTCGAACGGGCCCTTGTAGGAGTCACCACCGACCAGGAGCGACTTGTGGTAGCTCAGGCCACCGCTGAGGGTCGGCGCGAACGAGCGCTCGATGCCCCACTTGATGTCCTTCGTGGTGATCGGCGTGCCGTCCTGGAACTCGACGCCGTCCTTCAGCGTGTAGGTCCAGGTCTTGCCGTCGTCGCTCGAGACCCCGGTGTTGGTCGCCAGGTCGGGGACGACCTTCGCCGTCTTGCCCGGCTCGACGTCCCACGTGGTGAGCCGTCGGGCGACGAGGCCCATCGACGTGATGCCGAGGCTCTGGCTGGTCGCGGGGTCGAGGTGGAACGAGGTCTGCGGCGTCAGGATGTTGAGCGTGCCGCCCTTGGCCGTGCCCTCGGCGCCGTCGTCGGACGAACCCCCACCCGAGCAGCCGGTCAGGACCAGGGCTGCTGCTACGGCGACGGCCGCGGTGATCGTCAGGCGGTTGGGGCGTCTCATGACGGTGCTGCTCCTCGGGGAAGGGGGTCGCGATCGCGGTGGCGGTCGCTGCGACGGCGGAACGGTTCACCCGCCGGGCGGCGTCCATCCTGACACCGCGACGGTGGCCCGTCCGAATCTCGCGTGCGTCGGACGACGCACGACGAAACATTGCAAGCGCCGGACGCCGTCCCGCTATTCCCGATGCGTTCGCACCGCAGTGCGTCAGCGGTCGAAGAGCCCACCGAGGAAGTCGTTGCCGAGGTTCGACGCCTGCTCGCCGAGCCCGGACGCCTGCTCTCCGAACCCCGCGGCCTGCTCACCGAACCCGCCGAGGAGCTGCTCGCCCTCGCCGAGGAGTCCTTCGACGCCGCCGCCGAGGTCACCGAGTCCGAGGTCGCCCATGCCCGAGGCGATGCCCTCGAAGTCGACGCCGAGGTCGGCCGCCCCTGCCAGGACCGGACCGGCGGCAGCACTGAGCACCGCTCCCCCGGCCACCGCGGCGGCGAGGCCACCGAACGCCATCGCGCCGGCACCGACCGCTGCACCACCGGCGAACGCCCCGGCGCGTCCGCGGCCGTTGCCGTTGCCCGAGCGGCCGGAACCGCCGAGGACCCGTCGGACCAGACCCGGACGCGACATCTCTCCGCGGGTCATCGCACGGGCCATGCCGCCCGCCGAGTCGTCGCGCAGGTGCTCGTGGGGCGGGAGCTCGGAGTTCAGGCGGTCGCGGACCTGCTGGCGCTGCGCCGGGGTGAGCCGCGCGAAGGCGTCGTGGTGGACCTGTTCGAGCTGCTCCGGCGACGAGGTGCGGAGCAGGTAGTCGTACTTCGCCAGGGCGACCTTGTCGGCGTCGGCCCCGTGCTGCGGCGTGCCGGCGTGCTGCGGCGTGCCGGCGTGCTGCTGTGGCTGGCCGTACTGCTGCGACGGCTGCTGGCCGTACTGCTGCTGCGGCTGCTGCTGCTGGTTCCGGTCGTCGCCGGTCAGCTTGTCCGCGGCGCTGCGCACGATGCCGCGCCAGTCGGTTCCGCCCTGGTGCGATCCGGCGCCGGGCGCGGTTCCCCCCTGCCCACGCTTCTGGAGCTGCTTGTCGATGACCTTGGAGGCCATGCCGATGATGCGGTTGAGGTTCGCCATGTCGCCACCTTTGCGTCCTCACATGTGGAAGACCGGCACCGAGGCGGGGGTTCGCCAGGGCATCCGATGGGGATCCCCTGTGAGATTCCGGCTGCATTTCAGCGGACACATACACGGAGGCTGGCTCCGGTCGCGTCACCGCCGGAGCGCGACCTGGGCGAAAGCGTGAGGCCCGGGACTGCGACAACAGTTCCGGGCCTCGATTCGCCTTCCGAGTGGAAAGCCAAGGGATGCGTGAACCATCCCGAGTCCAACGCTCGGAACCGATGGTAGCCGAGCCCGCTCGGCGACGCATCCCTCGGCCGAAGCTCCTCGTGTCAGCCGGCGACGACACCAGGAGGTCAGCGATGTCGAACGACACCGATGATCGGTCCAGGCGTCGGGTGCCCTGGCTGGGGATCGCGAGCTTGCTCGTGACCGTGGTCAGGCTCCTGATCGACCTGTCCCGCAAGGACTGAGGACCCGGGTGTCCCGCACCACAGCCGGTGGTGCGGGACACCTGTCCATCGCGTCAGGACAGGATGCGGGCCAGGAACGCGTTCCGGAACCGCCCCGTGGGGTCGAGGTCACGGGCGAGTGCGGCGAAGTCGGACAGCCGCGGGTACGCCTCGTGCAGCCGCTCGGCACTGGCCGCGGAGACCTTGCCCCAGTGCGGCCGCGGGTCGAACGGTGCCAGCACGTCCTCGATCCGGGCCACCGCCGCGGCCACGGCGGTGGCGTCCCGGCGGAACGTGAAGTGCAGGCCGACCGACTGCCGACCGGACGACGGCGCGAGCCAGGCGGTGTCGGCCGCGATGGTGCGGACCTCGGCGGCGATGAGGATCGGGGCGAACAGCGACGCCAGCGGTCGGAGCGCCTCGAGCGCCGCCACCGCCGAGGCAGCGGGGATCAGGTACTCCGCCTGGATCTCGGCCCCGGTCGACGGGGTGAACGAGGACCGGAAGTGCGGCAGCCGCTCCGACCAGGGCCCCGGCACGCCGCCCTGCTCGGTGACCCCGGCCGGGTCGTTCTCACCCGGGTGCACCGGACCCGAGGCCGCACGGGCTCCGAGGGCCACGAGGTCGACGGTCGGTGCGGCCTCGTCGACGCGGTGCTTGACCCAGACCTGCCGAGCACCGCGGTCGTCGAACGACGTGAACATCGACACGGAGTACGCGTCGGACATCACCTGGTCGAACTGCGCTGCGACGGCGTCCCACGGCAGGTCGAGGTGCACCGTCGTGGCGACCTGGAACGTCGGCTCGATCGCGAGCTCCACCGCGGTGACGACACCGAGCGCGCCGATCCCGACCCGGTGGGCGTCGAGCAGCCCGTCCGGCGACGAGGCATCGACGTGGGCGATCTCACCGGAGGCGCGGACGACGTCGAGGCCGACCACCGCCTGCGCGAGCGACGGGTTCCGCACACCGGAGCCGTGCGTCCCCGTGGCGACGGCCCCGGCCGTGGAGATGTGCGGCAGGGACGCGAGGTTCCCGAGTGCCCAGCCACGGGCCTCCAGACCGGCCGCGACCTGGCTGTGCGTCATGCCGGCAGCGACCCGCACGACGCGACGCGACGTGTCGATGTCGAGCACGGGCGGCAGGTCCGACAGCGACACCTGGACGGCATCGGTGTCGGCGATGGTGTTGAACGAGTGTCGCGAGCCGAGCGCCGTCAGGCGCGGCGTCGAGGCGACGAGCTGCTGGAGCTCGTCCACCGACGTCGGCCGGGCCAGCGCCGAGGCGCGGTAGGTGACGTTGCCCGCCCAGTTGGTGCGGGTGCGCTCGGCCGCGATCACGTCGTCCATCGTGGGTCCTGACTCCTCTAGAAGCCGCGGTCGAGACGGTGCCACGTCTGCTGGAGACGCAGCTCGTCGCGGAACCCGCGTGCGGTGGTGTGCTCGTCGATGACCAGGAACTCGGTGCCGACCATGGTCGCGAAGTCCTCGACGACCTGCAGGCCGACCGCCGTCGTCATGACGGTGTGGTGGGCGGCGCCGGCGGTGAGCCAGGCCTCGGCGGCGACGGGGAACGACGGCCGGGGCTCCCAGACCGCGCGGCCCACGGGCAGCTTCGGCAGGGCCTCGGTCGGGGGCACGACGTCGACGACGTTCGCCGTGAGGCGGAAGCCGTCACGGGTGTCGGACAGCGCGACGACGACGGCCTCGCCGGAGTCGGCGGTGAAGACCAGGCGGACCGGGTCGTCCTTGCCGCCGATGCCGAGGGGGTGGATCTCGAGCGTCGGCTTCGTGGTGGTGAGCGTCGGCGAGACCTCGAGCATGTGTGCCCCGAGGATCTTCTCGGCGCCCGGGGTGAGGTCGTAGGTGTAGTCCTCCATCAGGGAGGCACCACCGGGCAGGCCGGCGCCGGCGACGTTCATCGCGCGGACCAGGACTGCCGTCTTCCAGTCGCCCTCGGCACCGAAGCCGTAGCCGTCGGCCATCAGGCGCTGTACCGCCAGACCCGGCAGCTGCTTGAGCGAGCCGAGGTCCTCGAAGTTGGTGGTGAACGCGGCGCTGCCGTTCTGCGCGAGCAGGGTGCGCAGGCCGATCTCGATGGCGGCACCGTCGCGGAGCGCGGCGTGCCGTTCGCCGCCGGCGCTGCGGAGTGACGGGTCCACGTCGTAGTCGCGCTCGTAGGTCGCCACGAGCGCGTCGACCGCTGCCGTGTCCGCTGCTGCGGCGTCCACCGCTGCCGCGAGCTCGTTGACGGCCCACGTGTTGACCTGCACGCCCAGCTCGATCTCGGCCTCGGTCTTGTCGCCCTCGGTGACGGCGACGTAGCGCATGTTGTCGCCGAAGCGGGTGAGCTTCAGCTCGCGGACGGCCGCGGCGCCGGCGGCGGCACGGGTCCAGTTCGCGACGCGCTGCTGGACGCGGGGGTCCGAGACGTGGCCGACGGCCGTCGCGTGCCGGACGCCCAGGCGAGCCAGGGCGTAGCCGAACTCACGGTCGCCGTGCGCGGCCTGGTTGAGGTTCATGAAGTCGAAGTCGATGTCCGCCCAGGGCAGCGTGACGTTCGCCTGCGTGTGCAGGTGCAGCAGCGGCTTGGTCAGCGCCTGCAGGCCGCCGATCCACATCTTGGCCGGGCTGAACGTGTGCATCCACGTGGTGACGCCGATGACCTTGTCGTCGGCGCTCGCCTCGATGAGCGCACGGCGGATGCCGTCGGCGTCCTTGAGCACGGGCTTCCAGACCAGCTTCACCGGCAGGTGTCCGGCGAGCTCTGCGTGGACGGCCTTGCTCTGCTCCTCGACCTGGCGCAGGGTCTCCTCGCCGTACAGCCCCTGGGAGCCGGTGAGGAACCAGACCTCGTAGCTGTCGAGCGTGGCCTGGGGGGCGACGGTGGTGTCCTGCGTCATCGCATGGCTCCTTCGGGGTTCTGTCCGTAGACGTTCTGGTAGCGATCGAAGAGTCGATCGATGTCTGCTTCGGGGATCGGGACGACCTCGCCGCCCTGCTTCGCGATGTGGACGGTCCGTGCCACGTCCTCGCACATCACGGCCGCCTTGACGGCGTCCTTCGCGTCCTTGCCGATTGTGAAGACACCGTGGTTCTGCATCAGGACCGCGCGGCTGCGGTGGCCGCTCAGCGTGTCGACGATGCCGTGGCCGATCGAGTCGTCGCCGATGATGGCGAACGGGCCGACCGGGATGGGTCCGCCGAACTCGTCGGCCATCGCCGTGATCACGCACGGGATCGCCTCGGCGCGGGCGGCCCAGGCGGTCGCGTACGTCGAGTGGGTGTGCACGACACCGCCGACCTCGGGCATGTTCCGGTACACGTAGGCGTGCGCGGCGGTGTCGCTGGACGGGCCGTGCTCGTTGCCCCAGCCCTCGGCCGGCACGCCGTCGAGGGTGCAGACGACCTGGTTCTCCGGCGTCAGGTCGTCGCTCGACACCCCGCTCGGCTTGATGACGAACAGGTCCGTGCCGGGCACGCGCTCGGAGACGTTGCCGCCGGTCCAGATCACGAGGCCGTAGCGGACGAGTTCGCCGTGCAGGCGCGCGACGCGCTCCCGCGTCGTCGCCACCGCCTGGCGTGTGGTCTCGTCGATCGCGTCCGTCATCGGGTCACTTCCTCTGTCTGGAGGCGCGGGTCGGCGCCGTCGGTGTCTTCGGTCGGTCCTGTGGTCGCGCTGGGGCGGGTCGCCGCGGCGGCGACGTCCTGCACGGGCAGTGCGGCTCGGTAGCGGTCCAGGTACGTCTGGAACCCGGCGACGTCCGCCGGCTCGGGTTCGGCCACGTGCACGGCGTCCCCGCCGAACACGGTGTCGGACAGGTAGTCGGCGAGCTGCTGGTCGGTGTGCTCGAGGTAGGCGGCCAACACCGCGATCCCCCACGCGCCGCCTTCGCCCGCGGTCTCCTCGAGCGCGATCGGCACCCGCAGGGCCGCCGCGAGCAGACGCTGCGGGCTGCCGGGCGTGCGGAAGAGCCCGCCGTGCGCGGTCATCCGGTCCACCTGCACCTGTTCGCCGTGCAGCACGTCCATGCCGATGGCCAGGGTCGCGAAGGCGCCGTGCACCTCGGAGCGCACCAGGTTGCCGAGGGTGAAGCGTGCGCCGGGGGTGCGGAGCAGCAGGGGCCGGCCGTCCTCGACGTGGGTGACGGGTTCGCCGGCCAGGTAGTTGAAGGAGAGCAGGCCGCCGGCGTCGGGGTCGGTGTCGTCGGCGACGGCCTCGGCGAGGAGCGTGGCGTAGACGTCGTCGATGCCGATCGGGGTCGCGCCGGCCCGCTCGCTCGAGGCCTCGGCGAAGCGCCCGAACACCCGGGCCCAGCTCGCGATCTCGCTCGCGCCGTTGTTGCAGTGCACCATCGCCACGGCGTCGCCGGCCGGGGTGGTGACGACGTCGAGTTCCTCGTGCGCGGTGGTCAGCGGCTGCTCGAGCACGACCATCGCGAAGATGCTCGTGCCGACGCTGACGTTGCCGGTGCGCGGGGCGACGGCGTTCGTCGCGACCATGCCGGTGCCGGCGTCGCCCTCGGGCGGGCAGAGCGGTGCGCCGGGTTCGAGCGTGCCGGTCGGGTCGAGCCAGGCCGCGCCCTCGGGGGTCAGCTCACCGGCTTCGGCACCGGCGACGAGGACCTCGGGCAGCAGGGACCGCAGGTCCGGCACGCCGATCAGGTCCTGCGCGGTGGCGAGCATGGCGTGGTCGAAGTCCTTCGCGCCCGGGTCGCCGGGGCCGCTGTCGACGGGGCCGCCCTCGATCGGGAACATGCCGCTCGCGTCACCGACGCCCAGCACGTTCCGGCCGGTCAGGCGGCGGTGCACGTAGCCCGCCAGGGTCGTGACGCCGGCGATCTCGGCCACGTGCGGCTCGTCGTCGAGGACCGCCTGGTACAGGTGCGCGATCGACCAGCGCAGCGGGATGTTGAACCCGAGGGCCTCGCTCAGGCGTTCCGCCGCGGGGCCGGTCGAGGTGTTGCGCCAGGTGCGGAACGGCACGAGCAGCTCGCCCGCGGCGTCGAACGCCAGGTAGCCGTGCATCATCGCGCTCACGCCGACCGCGCGGTAGGTGCTCGGGGCGACGCCGTACTGCGCCTCGACGTCGGCCACCAGGGCGGCGTACGCGGCGCGGAGTCCGGTCTCGACGGCCTCGAGCGAGTAGGTCCAGCGGCCGTCGACGTACTCGTTCTCCCACTCGTGGGAACCGGCAGCGATGGGCACGAGGTCCTCGTCCACCAGGCAGGCCTTGATGCGGGTGGAACCGAGCTCGATCCCGAGTGTGGTGCGGCCGTCCACGATCCGCTGTCGGCGGTCGTCACCCATGTGTTCCTCCAGAACCTCGTCGTCCTCAGTGAGCGCTCACATCCTGGCACGTGAGCGCTCACTCGTGCAACGCCGCGGCGCGCCGCCGGTCCGCCCGTCCCGCCAGCGGTCGAGACACCCCGCTCAGTTCCTCCGAACGGTCACGAACCGTCGTCCGGCATACCCGCTGCCGACGATTCCTGACCACTCGAGGTCCGACTCACGACGGGTCGTGACCGCGCGACGAACGAGGCCGGCGACGACGTGCGACCACCGCAACGCAACACCCGCGCACGTCCCGACCACCGGCTACCCCGCACCCGCGCACGTCCCGACCACCGGTCACCCCGCACCCACGCACGTCCCGACCACTCGCTGCCCCGCACCCGCGCACGTCCCGACCACCGGTCACCCCGCACCCGCGCAAGTCCTGACCACTCGCTGCCCCGCACTCGCGCAAGTCCCGACCACCGACCACCCCGCACCCGCGCACGTCCTGACCGCCCGCCGCCCCACACCCGCGAACGCCGATCCTCCGCACCACGACACCCCCGAACCGCGACACCCCGAACGGCGGCGCTCGGGACGGTCACGACACCCCGCTACCTCCCCACCGCGCGGTCACGAACTGTCGGCTGGAGGCGCGCCGAGCGACGAAGCGTGACCGCTCGACCACGGCGGACGGGGTGTTGTGACCGCTCGACCACGAGCACCAGCACCAGCACCGGCACCGCCGAGATCGCACGCCGCGACC
>NZ_JABMCF010000037.1 GCF_013359815.1 Curtobacterium flaccumfaciens
CACATTCCGAACCCGGAAGCTAAGCCTCTCAGCGCCGATGGTACTGCAAGGGGGACCTTGTGGGAGAGTAGGACGCCGCCGGACTTAACGTAGTAAGAACAGGGAACCCCTGACCATTCGTGGTCAGGGGTTTTCTGCGTTCACGGCCCCTCCACAGGGCAGGTAGGAGGGACAGACCCCGCGGTAGGGTTGTCGGGTCATGACTGCGCCATTCACCACTGCCTCCGGCTCCGACATCCGCGTCCGCTTCTGCCCGAGCCCGACGGGGACCCCGCACGTGGGGCTCATCCGCACCGCGCTCTTCAACTGGGCCTACGCCCGCCACGCCGGCGGCAAGCTCGTGTTCCGCATCGAGGACACCGACGCCGCCCGCGACAGCGAGGAGTCGTACGCGCAGATCCTCGACGCGCTCCGCTGGCTGCGGCTCGACTGGGACGAGGGTGTGGACGCCGGCGGCGAGCACGGACCGTACCGGCAGTCCGAGCGCACCGCGATCTACGACGACGTGATCGCGAAGCTCAAGGAGTCGGGTCACATCTACGAGTCCTTCGTCACGCCGGACGAGATGGAAGCCCGGAACAAGGCGGCCGGTCGTGACCCCAAGCAGGGCTACGACAACCACGAGCGCGACCTGACCGATGCCGAGCGCCAGGCGTTCCGCGACGAGGGCCGCGAGCCGGCGCTTCGCCTGCGGGTCCCCGACCGTGACCTGAGCTTCGACGACCTGGTGCGCGGGGAGATCACCTTCAAGCAGGGCACGTTCCCCGACTTCGTGGTGGTCCGCCCGAACGGCAAGCCGCTGTACACGTTCACCAACCCGGTCGACGACGCCCTGATGGGCATCACGCACGTGCTCCGGGGCGAGGACCTGCTGTCGTCGACCCCGCGCCAGATCGCCCTGTACGAGGCGCTGTACGAGATCGGCCTCGCGCCCTCCATCCCCGTGTTCGGACACCTGCCGTACGTGATGGGGGAGGGCAACAAGAAGCTCTCGAAGCGTGACCCCGAGTCGAACCTGTTCCACCACCGCGCCGCCGGCATGATCCCGGAGGGGCTCGTCAACTACCTGGCGCTGCTCGGCTGGTCGATCGGCCCCGACCGCGACGTGTTCTCGATCGATGAGATGGTCGCGGCGTTCGACGTCACCGACGTGAACCCGAACCCGGCCCGCTTCGACCACAAGAAGGCCGAGGCGATCAACGGGGACCACATTCGTCTGCTGGCGCCCGAAGACTTCCGGTCGCGTCTGCTGCCGTACCTGTCGGAGTTCATCAGCGACCCGGCGACGCCGGAGCAGCTCGAGATCCTGACCAAGGCGGCTCCGCTCGTGCAGGAGCGCATGCAGCTGCTCGGCGAGTCGCCGGCGATGCTCGGGTTCCTGTTCACCTCCGACGCCGACCTCGTGGTCGAGGACGACGCACTGGCCTCGCTCAAGGGCGACACGGCGACGGTCCTGACCGCGAGCACCGCCGCGCTCGAGGGCGTCCAGGACTGGACCACCGAGGCCATCGAGGGTGCGCTCCGTGCGGCCCTCATCGACGAGCTCGGCCTGAAGCCCCGCGTCGCCTTCGGCCCGCTGCGCGTGGCAGTGTCCGGACGCCGGATCAGCCCGCCGCTGTTCGAGTCGATGGAGATCCTGGGCAAGGAGTCCACCCTGACCCGGCTCCGCGCCCTCGCGGCGCGCTGACCGACCGTGAGCAGTACGGAGCACGCCGACCAGGTCGTGTACGACGTCGCGGTCATCGGCGCCGGGCCGGCCGGCCTGAGCGCTGCGCTCAACCTGGTCCGGGCGAAGCGCACCGTGCTGCTCGTCGACGCCAACCGCCCCCGGAACGCCGCGACGCTGCGGTCGCACGGGTTCCTGACACGGGACGGCATCTCGCCGCTCGAGCTCCGCAAGCTCGGGCGGACCGAGGTCGAGGCGTACCCGGAAGCAACGGTCGTGCAGTCCGTCGTCGACCTGGTGGCCCCGGACCCCGACACGGACACCTGGCGGGCGCACGGTTCGTGGCGCGGCACCGAGCTCGAGGCCCGCGCCCGGACGGTCGTCGTGGCGACGGGGTTGCGTGAGGAGTTCCCGGCGCTGCCGATGCTGCGTGCGTTCTACGGCACGGCGGTGCACAGCTGCGTCGAGTGCGATGCGTACGACAAGGCCGGGCAGCCGCTCGCGTTCATCTGCGAGACCGACGACGTCGTCGACCGCGCTCTGCTCATCGCCGCGTGGACCGACGACCTGATCGTCTACACGAACGGGGTGGCGCCGCTCGACGACGCCGGCCGCGCTCGACTGGCGGCCGAGGGGGTCGTCGTGGACGCGCGAGTCGTCGAGGACCTCGAGGGCGATCGCACCGGGATGACCGGTGTCCGGCTCGCCGACGGCCACGTCGAGCCACGGTCCGGCGGGTTCGTCCGACCGGTGTGGCACGCCGACCTCGACTGGCTGCGCACGAGCGGGATCACGGACCCCGCGAGCGACACGCCCGGAGCGCTCGAGGGACTCCAGCGCGACACGCAGGGACTCCTCGTGGTCGACCGGGTGGGCCGGACGTCCGTCCCGGGGCTCTACGCCGTGGGAGACGTCACACCTCCCGGGCCGGAGCAGCTCATCGTCGCGGCCGGACACGGAGCCGCGACCGCCGCCGCCGTGCACCGAGACCTGGTGGGTGGTCTTGCGGACCTCCGGGATGCTGTACAGTAGTTGATCGTGCCCCGGGTGACCGGGCCAGAAGGCCGACAGGCCTTTTGGGGTATGGTGTAATTGGCAACACAGCGGTTTCTGGTACCGTCGTTCTTGGTTCGAGTCCAGGTACCCCAGCACTCGACGAACAGCCCCCGGGACATCCCGGGGGCTGTTCTCGTTTCCGGGACCTTCTCGTTCCGAGCGTCCTCATCGGCGATGCACGGCGCATCCACGGTCGCGCCACGGCTGATCCGGAGGTTGCGCGGAACCGCACGATCCCCGAGCCGGGCGAGCCGCCGTGCGGGAGGCGCCCACGGCGGTGGACCGGTCGTTCCGGAGTCGTACCGTCCGTGGCGGACGCAGGCCGCGCCTCCAGGCCGGTTGCGGTTCCCCGCACCGGGCCGACGCCTGCTCGCGGGCCGGGGGAACGCGGACCTACGGTCGGAGGACCGTCGCGGGAGTCGTGGCGGTCCGCTGCTGAGCACCCGAGGTGTCATCGTGACCTCCGTCGACCCGCTGACGACCGTCGATCCCTGGAACCACCCCGCAGCCGTGCCCGCGGCGGCCGACCACTCCGTACTGGACCGCTGGGACCGCGTGGTGGCGCTCCGGGGCGACGCCGTCGCCCTCGCGGGGGACGGCCGTCCGTACACCTACGCCGAAGCGGACCGGGCCTCGCGCACGCTGGCCGCAGCCCTGGCCGTGACGCTCCGACCCGACGACCACAGCGGCGCCGGTGTCGGCGACACCCCGGGCGGGGCATCGAAGCCGGTCGGGCTGATGGCGGGACAGTCGACCGAGGCCGTGATCGGGATCCTGGCGCTGGTGCGTGCCGGACGGACCGTGGTGGTGCTCGACGACCACCTGCCCGCAGCACGGCTGGCACACGTGGCCCGGCTCGCCGGCGTCGACGAGATCGTCGCCGACACCGAGCGTGCAGCGCTGGCCGCCGACGTCGTCGCGGAACGGGGCGGCCGGGTGCACGCACTCGGCGAACTGCTGGACGCGGGCGAACCGGGCGCGGCCCCGTCGGCGGACACCGTCGGCGTGCGCCCCGGCGGGCGGGACCCCTTCGCCATCGTCTTCACCTCCGGCTCGACCGGCATGCCGAAGGGCGTCGTCCTGACGCACCGGCAGCAGATCGCCGACGCCGAGCAGGACGCGGTCGCGCTCGGCCTCGGCCCCGGCGACCGGCTCGGTGTCGTCCTGCCGCTCTCCTTCGCGGCCGGGCTCCTGTTCTCGTTCGACACGTTGCTCTGTGGCGGCACCATCGTGCTGCTCGAGCCGCGTGAGCTCGGTGTCGAGCGGCTGCTCGGGCGGTTCCGGGACGACGACGTGAACGTGCTCGTCTGCACCCCGCACCTGCTGCGCTCGATCATCGGGTCGCAGAACGCCCCCGGGTCGCACGGGACGGCCGCCGGGACCGCACCGGTGCTCGGCGGGCTGCGCTTCCTGATGACCACGGGCGAGTCCGTCACCGGGGCCGACCTCGCCGCGGCCCGACCCCACCTGGACCCGGACACGCTGCTCCTGAACGCCTTCGGCTCGAGCGAGACCGCGTGCGTCGCGTACTGCCCGGTGGCCCCGGGGGAGCCGGTGCCCGAGGGCGTCGTGCCCGCCGGGTGGCCGTTGCCCGGCAAGACGGTCCTCGTGCTCCGCGAGGACGGCAGCCCTGCCGACCCGGGGGAGACCGGTGAGCTCGTCGTCGTCTCCGACGCCCTGACCGCGGGCTACTGGGGCGCGCCGGAGAAGACCGCCGAACGGGCCGGACGCACCGGCGAGGCCGAGGCCGCCGCCGGCATCCCCGTCGGGACCCCGAGCTGGCGGCAGGGCGACCTGGCACGCGTCGACCCCGACGGCCGGCTCGTGCTGCTCGGCCGATCCGACGACGCCGTGAAGGTCCGCGGCTACCTGGTCGAGCCGAGTGAGGTCGAGGCGGCGCTCCGCGCGGTCCCCGAGGTGCACGACGCGGTCGTGACGGCACAGGTCGACCCCGGTTCCGTCACCCGGCTCGTCGCCTACGTGGTCGGTCGCCCGGGGCACCGCACCCCAGCACCGGGTGCGCTCCGACGGGCGCTCCGTGAGCGGCTGCCCGAGTACATGGTGCCGGCGTCGATCGTGCCGATGACCGAGCTGCCGCGGAACGAGCGCGGCAAGGTCGACCGGGCCGAACTCCCCGGTGCGCCGAGCGTCGAGACCGAGATGGTCGAGGGCGAGTACGACCAGTGGGAGCTCGTCGTCGGGCAGATCTGGGCCGAGGTGCTCGGGCTCCGGGGCGTGCACCTGGACGAGGACTTCTCCGCGCTCGGCGGCGACTCGCTGTCCGCCGAGGAGATGCTCGCCGTCGTGCAGGACCGGCTCGGGGTCGACCTGCGCTCCTCGGACGTGCTCGAGCACCCGACGCTCCGCGCCTTCGCCCGACGGGTGCGGAGCGGGACGAGCGCGCTGCCGAGCCACCCCGACGTCGTGAAGGTGTCCGAGGCGCGCGAGGGCGGCCGTCCGCCGGTGTTCTGCTTCGCCGGTGGCGGTGCCCTGGCGCTGACGTTCCTGCCGCTCTCGCGGCACCTGCCCGCGCACGACCTGTACGCGTTCCAGCAGCATGCCCTCGAACGCCGCGGGGTGCCGGACTGGAACATAGAGCGGAGCGCTCGCCGCTACCTCGCCCTGATGCGCATCGTGCAGCCCCGCGGCCCCTACCTGCTCGTCGGGCACTCGCTCGGCGGACTCGTCGCGCTCGAGATCGCCCGGCTCCTGACCGAGAGCGGCGAGCAGGTGGAGCACGTCGTCCTGCTCGACACCTACCTGCCCCGCACGAAGTCCGAACAGGCCCGCCTGCACTTCGGCCGGATGGAGCCGCGCGACCAGCCGAACTCCGCCGTCCGCGCCGTGCAGCGGGGGCTCGACCGTGCCGTCCGGCGGGTCCTGCCCGCGGGTGTGCCGTACGGGGCGCTGTTCGCCAAGCGGCTCCGCGCGTACTCCGCCGGCGTGCTGCGGCACGGTGGGCAGAAGGACTTCGACGCCTTCTTCGACCAGGCCGAGATCGTCACCAGGCGCCACCACCCGACGCCGTTCCACGGGCGCGCCACCTACGTCCTCGCCGACGCCAACCCCGATGCCGCCGGGTGGTCCGCCCTGCTGCGCGGGCCCACCGAGATGGTGCGGATCGCGAGCGAGCACACGTCGCTGCTGCGGGAACCGCACGTCGCGGAGCTGGCGGTCGCGCTGCGGGCCGCCTTCGAGACGGCGGACGTGCCGCAGGTCTGAGACCGGCCCACGAGCGGACGGGAGGCGCGGTGCCGGCTGGCACACCTCCCTCGCAGGCTCGGTCAGCGCGCCCCGCGCAACGCTTCGCGTTGCCGCTCTGCGGGGCGCGCCCGTCCGCTCGTCCTGCGTCCACCACCCGACGGCCGCCGCGCCGGACCGCGAACCTGCACGACCGTTGCGGGTTTCCGTATCCGCACCCGGGTGTCCGCAAGGGACCGCACCGCGCATTGACCCTCCCGCTGGCCACGGCGATGGTTGGAACCGCGGGGGAGAGTACCCACTCACCCGCGGCAAGCAGGCGGCGTCGTACCCGCGTCCCGCTGCTCGACCGACGACGGTCACCGTCGTCGGTGCGTCATCCGAGGACGCGCCGCTCGTCTCGACGAGCCACCACCCGACAGCAACCCTGACCCGACAGGACCGCGCCATGCCCGCACGTACCGTTCGCCCTGCAGACCCGAGGGTCTCCGTCGTCATCCCGGCACGGAACGAGGCCCGCAACCTCGAGATCATCCTCCCGAAGCTCCCGCCCGTGTACGAGGTGATCCTGGTCGACGGCAACTCCGTCGACGACACCATCGCCGCCGCCCAGCGCGTGATGCCCGACATCCGCGTCGTGCACCAGACCCGCAAGGGCAAGGGCAACGCCCTGGCCTGCGGCTTCGAGGCCGTCACCGGCGACATCGTCGTCATGTTCGACGCCGACTGCTCCGCGGACCCCGACGAGATCCCGCGGTTCGTGCAGGCACTCGTCGACGGCGCCGACGTCGCGAAGGGCACCCGGTACTCGCTCGGCGGTGGCAGCGACGACATCACGATCGTCCGGAACATGGGCAACCGCGGCCTGAACATGCTCTGCAACATCATCCTCGGCACCCGCTACAGCGACCTCTGCTACGGCTACAACGCCTTCTGGGCGGACGTCCTGCCGGAGATCGGTCTGCTGTCGTCCGAGCTGCCGAAGCCGGCCGACGGTTCGATGCTGTGGGGCGACGGGTTCGAGATCGAGACCGTCCTGACCTGCCGCTGGTCGGCCGCCGAGCTCGCGATCACCGAGGTGCCGAGCCACGAGAAGCTCCGCGTGCACGGTTCGAGCAACCTCAACGCCGTGACCGACGGCATCCGCGTGCTGAAGTCGATCATGCACGAGCGTCGTCGTGCCGCGATCGGCCGTGCCGAGGTCCGTCGCGCGGCGATGAGTGTCGTGCCGCCGGCCGAGCAGCTGGCCGCGCCGGCTGCTGCGCACGTCGCTGCGCCGGTTGCCGCTGCTCCCGTCGCCGCGACGCCGGTCGCTGCATCCGTCGCCGCGTCCGCCGTCGCCGGGGCGTCCGTCGCCGGGGCTGCCGTCGTCGCGTCCGTCGTCGCCCTCGAGGAGGACGTCGCGTGACGACCGTCGCGGTCGTCATCTGCGCCTACACCCAGCAGCGCTGGGGCGACCTGCAGGACAGCGTCGAGTCGGCCAAGCGCCAGCCCGAGGGCTCCGAGGTCGTCGTCGTCATCGACCACGAGCCCGAGCTCCTGGTCCGCGCCGCCGCGCGCTGGCCGGAACTCCGGGTCGTCCCGAACACCGAGGACCGCGGACTCTCCGGGGCCCGGAACACCGGTGTCGCTCTGACCGACGCCGATGTCGTCGCGTTCCTGGACGACGACGCCACCGCGGACCCCGACTGGCTCGGGCACATGCTCACCGCGCTCGAGGACCCCGACGTCGTCGGTGTCGGCGGTCGTGCCACGCCGTCCTGGCCGACCGCGACCGGCCCCGGCCCGTACGCCGACGAACTGCTCTGGATCGTCGGGTGCTCGTACCGCGGGCTGCCCGAGACCCCGGGCGACGTCCGCAACGTCATCGGGTCGAGCATGGCGTTCCGCCGCGACGCGATCCTGCTCGCCGGCGGTTTCCGCTCCGGCATCGGCCGCGTCGGCAACCAGCCGCTCGGCTGCGAGGAGACCGAACTCTGCATCCGCATCGCCCAGGCCCGTCCCGGCGCGCGGATCCGGCACGAACCGCGCTCGAACGTCTCGCACCGGGTCTCGCCGGACCGTGTGACGATGCGCTACCTGCGCCGCCGCAGCTACTACGAGGGCATCTCGAAGGCCGTGCTGAGCCGTCGGGTCGGCACCGGCGACTCGCTCGCCAGCGAGTCGACCTACCTGACCCGGGTGATCCCGGGCGCCGTGCTGCGCGAACTGCGCCACGTCGGTCGTGGCGGAGGCCTGCGGGCGTACGCCATCGCGCTCTCCGTCGTCTCGACGGTCGCGGGCTACGCCGTCGGCCGGGTCCTCGGCACCGTCGTCGTGCGGACCCCGCCCGCACCCGCACCGCTCCCGCAGCCGGTGGGCACACCGTGACCCGCGCGACCCTGGCGATGGTCCTCTCGCCGGTCGTGACCGGGCCGCTCGTCCCCACCTGGGACGGCGCGCTCTGGGTCGGCGAGGTGGACCGTGCCGACGTGCACGCGACGAGCCACCGGGACGTCATCGCCCTGCAGGGATCTGCCGGGTACGGGCGTGCCCGCCTGCTCGTCCGCGACCACGGCGAGCCCCTCGGCTTCGTCGAGGCCGAGATCACCGAACGCCGTCGCATCGGCGGCACCATCGACGTCCGTGCGCTCCTGCGCGCGATCCGGCCCATGCCGGCACCCGAGCGTCGGCCGGCAGCAGGTCTGGTGCTGCCGTCCGTCACCGTGGTGCTCTGCACGGACGGCGCCGCCGGCACGACCATGCGGTCGGTGCTCGCGAACGGGCACCCCGACTTCGACGTCGTCGTCGTCTCGCACGGCGCCGACGACGGCGGTGTGGCGACGGTCGACATCGGCGGACGCCGCGTCACCACCATCCCGGCACCCGAGGGCGGCCTCGCCGCCGCGCGGAACGCCGGTCTGCTCGTCGCGACCGGCGACGTCGTCGCGTTCGTGGACGAGGGCGCCGTCGTGGACGGCGACTGGATCGCCGCGATCGCCAGCGCCTTCGCGGCCGACCCCGACGTGGCCTGCGTCACCGGGCTCGTGCCGAGTGCCGAGCTCCGGACGCCGGCGCAGCGCTGGCACGACGACCGCACCCCCGGCGGGCGGACCGTCCGCCGGCGGGTCTTCCGGCTCGACGACCCGGTCGACGACCTCCCGCTGCACCCCTTCGCCGCCTCGGCCTACGGCACCGGCGCGAACCTCGCCGTGCACCGCGCGACCGCGCTCCGGATCGGCGGGTTCGACACCGCCTTCGGCCCCGGCACGCGCGTCGGCGGTGGCGACGACCTCGACCTCTTCACACGACTGCTGTTCGCCGGATCCGCGATCGCCGTCGAACCGGCCGCGATCGCGTGGCAGCGATCGGCGGACGACGTCGCGTCGCTCCGCGCCGCCGCTGCCGCGCACGGCCACGGACTCGGAGCCTGGATGACCAAGAACGCACTCGACCGCGACACGCTGACCGCTTCGGTGGACGCGGCGCCGGAGGCCATCAGCGCCTTCGCACGCCTCGGCCTCGAGCAGGGCGACGACGCTGCCGACGCTGCTCCGGCGAACGGCCACGGGACGGGCGCCGCGCGTGACGCGGACACCGTCGACGCCGTCGACGCGGAGTTCGCGGCGACGAAGCGCCGGTTGCGTCGCGTCGAGCGGCGATCCGTGCTCACCGCACCGGTCCTGGCGCTCCGCGAACGCATGGGCGGCGCGGGGACGATCGACCGGACGGCGCACGGTCGCCACGAGCTGCAGCGCGGCCTCGACACCGCGGGGCCGGCACGACCGACCCCCGGTGGCGCGATGAGCCCGTCGGCGCGACTCGGTGCCGCCGCGATCGTCGTGCTGACGCTCGTGCTGGCCGCCGTCGGCAGCGTCGTCGAGCTGCCCACCCTGCGGGCGAGCGCCGTCGCGGTCTTCCTGTTCGCGCTGCTCGGGGTCGCCCCGATGCTGCTCGTCCGTCCGATGTCCCTCGCACGGTTCGCCGTCCTCGCCGTCACCGGGTCGCTCGTCGGCACGATCGGCATCGGCTACACCATGGCGACCTTCCACATCTGGGCGCCGACGGTCCCCTTCGTCGGTGTCGTCGTGCTCACCGCGGCGGCGCTCGCCGTCTCGGTGCCGCGTGACCTGGCGGAGCTCCGTCGCGCCGGCCTCGTGCGCCGCGAGACCGCCCGGCCCCGGTGGAGCACGACCGCCACGGTGACGGCGCTCTCGCTCGGCGGGCTCGTCGTCGTGGTCGTCGCCGCGCTCACCCACATGGGCGACCCGGTGCCCGCCGGCCTGTTCGGCTCGCTCGGCCCCGGCCTGGTCGTCGGTCTCGTGCTCGTCGTCGCCGCGGCGGTCATCGCCCTGGTCCGCGGCCGCGCGCTCGCCGTGCCCGTCGTCGTGCTCGGCGGCGTCGTGCAGCTCGCCCAGGCCATCACGTACGGCGTGCCCACCGTGACCGCCGCCGCGCGGCACATCGGTGTCGTCGAGTACATCCGCCAGTTCGGTGGGACCAACCCGTCGGCCGACATCTTCCAGACCTGGTCCGGCCTGTTCGCCGGCGCGGCCTGGGTCGCCGACGTCGGGGGCATCGTCAACACGATCCTCATCGCCGCGTGGGTGCCGGTCCTGCTCGCCTTCAGCACGACCATCGCGGTCGGGGTCCTGGCGGCGCACTGGCTGCCCGGTGCCCGTCGCCCGTGGATCGCGGCGCTGCTGACCGCGATGACCGGTTCGCTCAACACCACGTACTTCTCGCCGCAGTCGACCGGCATCCTGATGTCGATCGTGATCCTCGTGCTCGCCACCGGGCCGCTGCGCGACGCCCCCGTCACCGCCGCCGACGGCTCCGTCGCCGCCAAGCCGCGAGCACGGCGGGTGGGGCTCTCGCGGATCGTCGCGATCACCCTCATCGGCGTCGTGCTCGCCGTGACGCACCAGATCTCGCCGTACCTGACGGTCGCCGCACTCGTCACGCTCATCGTCTTCCGGATGCTCCGCCCCTGGTGGCTGCCCGTCGTCGTGCTCGTGCCGGCGGTGGTCTTCGCCGCGCTGAACGGTGACATCCTCGGGCGGTTCCTGTCGCTCGCGGCGGTCGGACGCGTGCTCGACAACGTGCAGCCGCCCGCGCACGACATGACGGTCCTGCCGAAGCCGCTCGTCACGCGTCTGGCGTTCGACATCCCCGCAGCCGCGCTCGTGGTGCTCGGACTCATCGCCCTGGTGACCGTGCTGATGCGGCGCGACCGGACGCACTGGGCGCTCCTCGCCACCGCCGCGAGCCCGATCTCGCTGCTCGTCGCCACGAACTACGGCCAGGAGGGCGTCTTCCGCGTCGTGCTCTTCGCGACGCCGTGGATCGCGATCCTGGCGGCGGCGCTCCCGATGCCCGCCGGTCGGTTCGCCCCGGTCGGGGCGGTCCTGCAGCGGGGGATGCGCCCGTCCGCCGTCCGGTTCGCGGTCGCCGGAGCAGCGGTGGCGGCACTCGTCGCGATCGGTGCGTTCGGGCAGACCTCGCTCGACTGGAACCGCGTCATGACCCGGAGCCAGTCCGCGGCGACGCAGTACTACGACCGCACGGCACCCGCGGGCTCCGTGATGCTGCTCACCGGGTCGGCCAACGCCGTCCCGAGCAACACCGGCGCACGGTACTTCGACGTGGGCTACCTGTCCCGCGAAGCACTCGGCCCGTACCCGGACCCGACCGGCGGCTACGACGCCGAAGAGGACCTGTCGAACGTGACGCGGGAGCTCGTCGTGAACTGGTCGGCCACCGGCTACTACGCCCTGGTCGCGGAGCCCTTCGGCGCCTACGACGAGCGGTACGGCTACCAGAGCGACGCCGACTACCAGGAGCTCGCCGCCGCCATGGCGTCCTCGCCCTACTGGAAGCGGGTCTGGTCGTCGGGGACGACCGCGATGTACGAACTGACGACGGAGGGCCTGCGCCATGCGACCGACTGAACCGACCTCCGACAGACCGCGACGGACGCGACGGGCCACCGTCGCGTCCGTCGCGGGCGTGGTCGCCACGGTGCTCGCCGTGCTGGTCGCGCCGAACCTCGCCGTCCAGCCCGCCGTGGCCGCGGCTGCGGACTGCAGCGCCGGGCGGGTGCTCAACGTCGTCGCCCACCCCGACGACGACCTGCTCTTCCAGGGCACGGACCTGCGGAAGGACATCGAGGCGGGGCGCTGCGTGCGCTCCGTCATCGTCACGGCCGGCGACGCCGGCAAGCCCGACTGGTACTGGCAGGAACGCCAGGTCGGGCTGATGGCCGCCTACGCGAGCATGGCGGGCGTCGACCCGGCGTCGACGACCGGCTCCACGACGGTCGCCGGACGGACCCTGCTCACCGAGACCCTGACCGCCGACCCGCGGATCAGTCTGGTCTTCATGGACCTGCCGGACGGCAACGTCGAGGGCAACGGCTTCTGGGCGAACGGCTACGAGAGCCTCCAGCGCCTGTACACGGGCGACATGGACACGCTGCACACCGTCGCCGATGCCCCGCACGCCGCCACGTACACGCTCGCGCAGCTCCGGGCGACGCTGCAGGGGATCGTGCAGGACTTCGCACCGACGGACATCCACACCCTCGACCACGAGGGCGAGTACGGCGACGGTGACCACAGCGACCACCACACGGTCGCGTACCTGACCGACCAGGTGCAACAGCAGTACACCGGCGCGCACGGCTTCACCGGGTACATGGGGTACCCGATCGCCGACCGTCCGGCGAACCTGACGACGGCCGAGACCCAGGCGAAGGCCGACGCGTTCTTCACCTACGCCGCGCACGACAGTGAGACCTGCGCCTCGTACGAGGCCTGCTCGGCGCGACCCGAGACCTCGTGGCTCAGTCGGCAGTACACCGCTGGCTCGCCGGTGCCGACGGACCCCACCGACCCGACCGACCCCACCGACCCGACCCCCGCCCACACGGACGTGACGGGTTCGGCGTCGGTGACGGCGAGTGCGGAGAACCCGGCTGACGGTCAGACGGCCGTGAAGGCGGTCGACGGTGTGGTGAGCGGGTACCCGGATGCGCCGACGGCGGAGTGGGTTGCGCCGTCTGGTCGTGCGGGGACGTGGATCCAGCTCGGGTGGGCGGGGGCGACGACGTTGGACGCGGTCGACCTCGCTGATCGGCCGAACGCGGTGGACCAGGTGCTGGGTGGGACGTTGACGTTCTCGGACGGCTCGAGTGTGACGGTGCCGGCGTTGCACAACGGTGGTGCGGTGCAGCGGATCACGTTCGCGGCGCGCAGTGTCACGTGGGTGCGGTTCACGGTGACCTCGGTCAGTGGCGGGACGCAGAACGTCGGACTCGCCGAGATCCGCGCGTTCTCCCCGGCGAGCAGCGGCGGTACGACGCCGACGCCGACCCCGACCCCGACACCCACGCCGACCCCGACACCCACGCCGACGCCGACGCCCACTCCGGGCCTGCGGGACGTCACCGGCTCGGCGACCCCGACGGCGATCGCCGACAACCCGGCCGATGGCCAGACCGTCGCGAAGGCCGTCGACGGCGTCGTGTCCGGCCACCCGGTCGACCACACCGCCGAGTGGGCCGTGCCCTGGGGACGGACCGGCATCTGGATCCAGCTCGACTGGGCCACCCCGGTCGCGCTCCAGCGCATCGTCCTGCACGACCGTCCGAACAGCGACGACCAGATCACGAGCGGCACGCTGACGTTCTCGGACGGCAGCCAGGTCGCCGTGGGCGAGCTCCCGAACGACGGCAGCGCCCGGACGGTCGACTTCACCGCCCGCAACGTCACCTGGGTGCGGTTCACCACCACCGGGGTGTCGAACAGCACGATCAACGTCGGTCTCTCGGAGGTCCGCGCATGGACAGCTGGATGACCCCGGACGATGACGGCCCCCGCCCCGTCGCCGAGCAGTCGGCCGCCGCGCACGGCGCCCCACCCGCGCACGGCTTCGGCACCTCCCGTCACCGCACGCCGCTCCGGACACGGGGACGACGGGTCGCGATCGTGGCCGCCGCCCTGGTGGTCGCGGTCGGTGCCGTCGCCGCGGCGACCACCGGCACGACGTCCGTCGGCCCCGGACCCAGCGGGGTCGCGATGCCGACCGGCGACGGGGACGGCTGGAAGCGGGTGTTCTCCGAGGACTTCGACGAGTCCGCCCCGTCTGGCGGGTTCGAGGCGGCCTACGACGACCGGTTCACCGTCTACCACGGCTTCGCGGACACCGCGGGGACCGGTCGGTACCAGGCGTCCACGCTGAGCGCCCACGACGGGATGCTCGACATGCACCTCCGCACGACGAAGGCGGGCACCCCGCTCGCCGGCGGGGTCGTGCCGCTCGTCGACGGACGATGGGGCGGACAGACCTCCGGCCGGTACAGCATCCGGATGAAGAGCGACGAGGTCGACGGCTACGGGGTGGCGGTGCTGCTCTGGAGCGACGAGAACGTCTGGGCGCACGGCGAGATCGACTTCCCCGAGGGTGCGCTCGGTGCGCCCGCCTGGCTCAACGTGCACTGCCTGGTCGACCCGGCCGAGAAGTGCATCCACCACGAGACCGACGCGTCGCTGGCCGACTGGCACACGTACACGATCGAGTGGACGCCCTCACGGATGTCGTTCCTGGTCGACGACGAGGTCGTCGGGAGCACCACCCAGGACATCCCCGTGGAGCGCATGCACCTGGTCGTGCAGACGGGATCCCTCGAGGGCCTGCCGCCCCGGGACGCCGCCGGGTCGTTGCTGGTCGACTGGATGACGATCGACGTGCCTGCGGACGGCGAGAGCCCCCGGGCCACGCTGCCGTCCACGGAACCCACCGCCGGCTGACGCCGCCGCATCCCGCTGCAGCCCGGCACGCACCGGCGCCGTCGAGCCCGGCGGCCCGGTCAGCGCCGGGCGTGTGCCAGCAGCGCCTGCAGCAGCGCGCGCACGTGCGGCTCGCGCCCGTAGCGGTCACGCACCCACGCGCGGCACCGGGCGGCGAGGGACGGGTCGAGCTCGGCGTCGTCGAGGGTGTCGAGCAGCTTCTCCGCCAGTGCGTCCGGGTCGGCCGGGTCGACGGTGTACCGCGCCCAATCACCGGACAGGATCTCTCCGGTGCCGCCCGATGCGGCCGCGACGACGGGACGGCCGGCGGACATCGCCTCGACCACGACCCGGCCGAAGCCCTCGGGCTCGATGGACGGCGCCACCACGACGTCGGCGGCGTGCAGGAGCGGGACGACGTCGTCCCGCTCGGGGAGCACGAGCACGGAACCGGCGGGGAGCGCGTCGATCGCGGCGTGCACGGCGTCGGCTTCCTCCGGGTAGAGGGCACCGGCCAGCACGAGGAGCGGTGCGGGCGCCGTGTGACCGGCCACGGGGGGAGTGGTGACCGGCACGCGTGCCGCGGCGGTCGTGCGGACGCGACCCCACGCCTCCAGGAGGGCGAGCACGCCCTTCGACCGGGTGAGCCGACCGTAGTAGAGCACCGTCGGGGTGTCCTCGGCGATGCCGAGTGCCGCGCGGGCGTCGTGCACGGACGCCGGGGTCGCGGCCGGGAACGCGTCGGGGTCGACGCCGTTCGGTACGATCGTGATGCGGTCCGTCGGCACGCCGGAGGCCGCCCACGCACGCGCCATCGCGTGCGAGACGGCGAAGTAACGGGTGCGGCCGCCGGCGATCGGTCCGAGCCGCCGGTAGTTCGGGGCGTGGTGCAGGTGCACCGCGAGCGGGACCCCGGAGACGAGCGACGCGACGCGACCGAACGGCAGGTACTCGGGGCGGTTCAGCCAGAGGACGTCGAGGTGCGATCGACGGATCCGCAGCCCCTCGCGGGCGAACCGCCAGGCGTCGCGGAGCGTGGTGGTGATGCCGAACCGGTAGTCGGTGGCCTCCACCAGGCGCACGCCCATCGCCTCGTAGGGCGGCGGGCCCTCGGCGGCGCGCGGGGACTGGGCGTTCCGGTGCCAGACCTCGACCTCGTGGCCGGCGGCGACGAGCTCGCGGGTGTCCTCGAGCACGCAGCGTTCGAGTCCGCCGGTGATGGCGAGTCCGGTCACCAGCACGCCGACGCGGAGTCGGCGGGTGCCGTCGTGTGCAGTCTGTCGCGGTCTCACGAGACACCACCCCTTGCGGTCTTCAGTCGGCGGAGGAACCAGGGGAGGCAGGCGACCACCCCGGCGATGCGGACCCAGTTCCAGAGCACGTCCTGCGGCAGGAGCAGGGACGCGGCGGCCACGACGAGCGCGGCGAGGGTCGTCAGGACGATCCGGGCTCCCGGTCCGCGCCACTCGCGGCGATCGGGCAGGGCCAGCAGCTGCATGGCGGCCAGGATCGCGTAGGCGACGACGGTGGCGAGACCCGCGCCGGCGATGCCGAGCACGGGCACGAGCACCAGGTTCGCGCCGATGTTCACGGCGCCGGCGATCGCGGCGATCACCCCGACGGCGACACCGCGGCGTTCCACTAGGAGCAGGCGTCCGGTCGCGCCGCTGGCGACGACGGGGAACGCGGTGATCGCGACGACGAAGACGACGACCGAGAGCTCCTGCACGCGGTACGACGCCGGGGCGAGGATCGGCAGCGCGACCGGTGACACCAGGGTCACGGCGAGCAGGACCGGTCCGAGCATCTTGTACAGCTCGTCGCGGGAGTGCATCGCGAGCTGTCGGCGGGCGACCGGGTCGCGGAGGGCGGCGAAGTGCGGCGCCCAGGCCTGGTTCGTGAAGGTCAGGAGGAGGATGACGGCCGAGCCGACGACGTAGGCGATCTGGTAGCGGGCCACCTCGTCCGGGCCGAGCAGCCGCTGGACGACGATCCGGTCGCCGGCGTTCAGCACGAAGTACGACAGGTTGCCGAGGGCGATCGGCACGCCGAGGCGGAACGCCCGGGCGGTGGTCCTGCGGTCGAACAGGCCGGCGAGACGCGGGCGGGTCGCCGCGATGCCGATGACCATCGCCACGCCCTGGGCGACGACGCCGCCCCACGCGTAGGTGGTCGCGTCGGCCTGCACCCAGGTGAGGAGCCCGAGGCCGATGACCGAGCCGCCGATCGAGGACAGCAGGCTCGTGACCGCGAAGACCCGGATGCGGTCCTGGGCGACGAGCAGCGCGAGGGAGATCTGCACGATGGCGGCCGGGCCGGTCCAGAGCACCGCGACGAGGAGCAGCGGGTGGTTGCCGACGAAGCCGGCGGCGTCGGCCCAGACCGGGATCGTGGTGAGCGCGGCGACGGTGACGACGACCGCGGTGACCATGCCGACGGCGAGCAGGCCGCGCGCCCGGCGGTCGTCGCCGTCCTCGGCGCGCTGCAGCACCGACGCCTGGTCGATGCCGAGGACTGCCAGGACGACGAGCGCCTGGTACAGGGCGATCGCCGAGGCGAGGACGCCGAACTCGGCCGGCGGCATGAGGTGCGCGAGCACCGGGGAGATGAGCGACGAGACGACGAGCTGCATCGACCAGACGACGACGTACAGCAGGCCGCGGCCGAACAGGACGGAGGCGCCCTTCCGCACCGCGACCGACCCGGTGTCGAGCGACTCGGGCACGGCGGCGGCGACGGGGACGGGCGCCTCGCGCGCTGCGCGGGCCTCACGGCGGGTCTGCGGGGGGAAGCTCACGGTGCGACCACCGCTGCCGCATCCTGCCGCGCGGACGCGGACGCGGACGCGGACGCGGACGCCGACGCCGACGCCGACGCCGACGCCGACCCCGTCGCCGCGCCCGCGCCCTGGCGCAGCCCGAAGGCCGCGTCCACGACGTCGAGCAGGTCACCGCTCCGGTCGGTCGAGAACTTCCGCGCGAACAGGTGCTGCACCTCGACGTCCGCGTCCGTCCGACGCTCGAGCAGCTGCCCCGCGTCGGCGACGGTCAACCACGGCGGGCTCTTCCGCGCGGTGCCGTCCCACCCGATCCACCAGAGCGGCTGGGAGACGTGCTCGTCGGCGAACCCCGGTGTCAGCGACGGCGAGTTGAGCACCGACGGCACGAAGGTCTCGTCGGCGACCCAGGTGCGCTGCCAGAACCGGACCAGGTCGGGGCGCTGGTCGACGGTGTCCACGACCGCGGCGGCGTGCCGGCGGGCGAGGACCTTGAGCTGTGAGCCCCCGGCGAAGGAGACCTTCGCCGGCACGCGGCGGGGGACCGGCAGCCGGAGCATGTGCTTCCGCCATGCCCAGTGCCGGAACCGGATGCGGGAGATGCCGCCGTCGCGGCCCCACGGTGCGAACGGCAGCGGGTTGACCGAGATGAACGACTCCTCGCGGTGGGCCTCGAGCAGGGCCGTGATCTCGGCGGGGTTCGCGAGCGGGTAGTCGCTGCCGGTCAGGACGGCCACGTGCGAGGCGTCGGTCTCGGCCAGGGCGGCCCGGTAGCCGGACACCTCGGCGGCGACGTTCTCCCAGCGTGCCCAGCCGGTCCGGATGCGGGGGAGCAGCCGGACGCGGTCCGGCAGCCCGTCGGTCATGGCGCGGAACACCGTCTCGGGGGTGCGCGCGTCGCAGTGCAGGAACACCGGGAACGGGTCGAGCGCCTCGACGAGCCGGCGCACGTGTGCCGGGTCCTCGTGGGCGAGGACGATGCACGCGGGGACCGCGGGGGAGATGGCCATGGACGCGACGCTAACCGCGGCGTTCCGGGGCCGACAAGGCGACCCGTGCCCGTCTGCGGGGAAGCGGCGGTTTCCCGCACCACCCCCGATCGGTCAGTGCTCGAAAGCGCCGGATCAGCGCTTCTTCCGGAACTTCTGGCAGTCGCAGAGTGCGCAGTCCGTGCCCGGACGGTAGTGCTCGTGGGCGTCCTGCACGTGGCCGCAGACGCAGGTCACGGCGTCGACCACGAAGACGCTCTGTTCCGAGGGGAGCACGGCGCCGAGCTCGTCGGTGGGGCCCATCGACATGCGTCCTCCTCGTGCCCGGCGTGCTGCCGCCGAGTCGTCCTCACGATCCTACCGTCCGGGGGTGTCCACTGGCGGCAAACCGCAAGTCGGACGACCGTCGCCGCAACCGCGGGCGGCCGCCGTTGACCCCGCAGCAGGCCCACCGGAGCATCGGACCATGACCGACCAGCAGGCCACCACCACCCGCGTGCTCACGCTCACGCCCGCGATGCCGTCCCCGGACGTACCCGCCTGGGCCGGCGCGGCCTGGGTCGGCGCCGTCGACCGACGGGAGGCGCTCGCCGCGTCCACCGTCGAACTCGCCGGCGCCACCGGCTTCCGCCGCGCCCGCCTGCTCGTCCGTGACGGACGCGAGATCGCCGGGTTCGTCGACATCAGCGTCGACGCGGACGGCGGCGTGGACCCGGCCGAGCTGGGACCGGCCCTGCGCGCGCTGCGCACCACGGGCCTCCCGGACGCCCCCGCGGGGACGCCGGTCGGGCGCATCTCCGTCGTCATCGGCACCCGCGACCGGCCGGACGACCTGCGCCGCTGCGTGCGCTCGGTGCTCGCGTCCGAGCACGACGACTTCGAGGTCCTGGTCGTCGACAACGCGCCCACCACCACCGCGACCCGCGACGTGGTCACGTCGCTCGCGGACCCGCGGCTGCGGTACGTCCTGGAGGCCCGACCCGGCGTCTCGCGCGCACGGAACGCCGGACTCGCCCTCGCGTCCGGAGCCGTGGTCGCCTTCGTCGACGACGACGTGGTCGTCGACCGGCACTGGCTCGCAGCGCTCGCTGACGCGTACGCCCGCGACGCGGACGTCGTCTGCGTGACCGGCCTCGTGCCCAGCGGCGAACTCCGGACCCCCACGCAGCGGTACTTCGACGAGCGCGTCACCTGGGCGCGCAACACCGACCGCCGGGTGTTCCGGACGTCGGCGCCGCCGGCCGACCTGCCGCTGTTCCCGTTCTCCGTGGGCGCGTTCGGCACGGGGGCCAACATGTCGCTCCGCCGCTCGGCCGCGCTCGCCCTGGGCGGGTTCGACGTCGCACTCGGCCCGGGCACCCTGGCCCGCGCCGGCGAGGATCCCGACCTGTTCACCCGGGTGCTGTTCTCCGGCGGCGCGCTGGCCGTGGAGCCCTCGGCCGTCGTCTGGCACAAGCACCGGCCGGACCGTGCGGCGCTGCGCTCGCAGGCGCTCGGCTACGGCACGGGCCTCGGCGCGTGGGTCGCGAAGCTCATGCTGCGCCCGCGCACCGCACTGGCCGTGTTGCGTCGGGCGGTCGGGGCGCTGCGGCAGCTCGGCGCGCTCGGACAGGGCACCGGTGCCGACGCCGACCAGGTGTCCGCCGCGGTGGACGCCGTGGGCGGGTGGCCGGTCGACGACGCGTTCCGCGAGGCGACGGCCGGCCTCAAGCGTGTCGAGCTCGTGGCGGCGCTCGGTGGCCCGTGGCGGTACGTCGTCGGGCGGTCGCGGCGCGGGTGACCGCGGCGCGGGCGACCGCGCTCCGCGTGCGCGGTGCGCACGGCAGACACCGCGTGCACCGCACGCACCGGACGGACGGGAGGCCCGTGGCGACGCTGCCACGGGCCTCCCGTCCGTCCGGTGCGGACGTCTCCTGCACGCCGCCTACGGGCGGAAGCGGCCCTCTTCGACCTCGCGCCAGAACCGACGGCTGCGGAAGTACGCCGCCGGACCCGCCGGGAAGCCGCGGAACTCGTGGTAGGCCAGCGAGCGCGGGATCCGGGTCGTGGAGGCCTCGGTGATGCTCTCGGCCGCGGCGTCACGCCGGCCGGCCAGTCGCGACACGAGCTGCTTCAGCTTGATCTTGCCGGCGCGGGGCATCAGCCGCGCGAGCACGATCGCGTGCCGGCGGTCCTTCGCGATGAGCTCGCACATCAGCGCCGTGAACCCGACGCCGTTCGAGTGGAGCTGCCCGTGCAGCCCGGCGAGGTCCTGCCGGTGCCGGTGGTGGACGACCGCACGGGGTTCGAAGCCGATCCGGCCACCGCTCCACAGGATGTCGATGAAGATCGCCAGGTCCTCGCCACCGCGGGCGGGCACACCGGCACCGAGCACGGGGTCGAACCCGCCGACGGCGTCGAACGCCGACCGTCGGACCGCCCAGTTCGCGCCGGCGCCGTAGCCGCCGATGCCGTACACGGCGAAGTGCTTCTGCACCGAGCCGTCGGGTCGGACGGCCCGGGCCTGCGCGTGCCGCATGACCCCGGGGACGTCGTCCGGCACGATCGTCACCGGCTGGAAGGTGCGCTCGCCGCTGAAGCCGCCGTAGTACGCCTCGTACCAGATCTGCGCGGGGGTCTCGAGCTCGACGGGCAGGATCATCCCGGTGACCGCGGCCACCTCGGGCTCGCGGACGAAGCGCGTGCCGATGGACCGGAGCCACTGTGCGTCCACCCGGACGTCGTCGTCCGTGAACGCGATGATCTCGCCGTGCGCCGCTGCGACCCCGGCGTTGCGGCCGGCGGAGCAGCCCGGACGGCGTTCGGTGACCAGCCGGACGTCGCGGCCCTCGAGCAGCCCGGGCAGGGCGTCGACCTCGGGCAACTTCACGCGGTTGTCGACGAGGATGACCTCGTACCGCGGGTAGTCGAGGTGCTCGAGGAAGTCGAGCAGCTTCCGGATGTCCTCGACCCGGGTGACGATGGTCGACACGACGATCGAGATGAGCGGGAGCTCGAGGTCGGGGATCGGGGTCTCCGTCCTACCGGAGGTCCGTGCGAGGCCGTCGACCAGGGGCGCCATCGCGCGGGCGGCGTCGGCCGGGTCCGCGGTGAGCAGCACGTCGAGCGTGGTGACGGGGAAGCCGTCGCGGTAGCCGACGACGAGCGCGGAGGAACCCGACTCGTCGGCGACCAGGCGCGGCAGCGGAGCGTCGAGGTCGACGCTGACGACCCGACGGGGGCCGGGCACGGTGACGGAGGAGTGCAGGGTCATGGTCGGGACGCTACGACCGCCCGCGGTGTCCGGACAACGGAGCGGACCAGCAGTGGCGGGGTTCGTGCGGGGTTCCGCAGTGCGGTGCGTGTGCCCCGGACGAGGGTGAGCGCTCACCCAGGAAGCCACGGGAACCTCATGGGTCACGCTCAGGTCACGGAACCGATGCAACCGGTTGCGCTCCCGCTGGACCGGGCGTAGCTTCCTCCACCAGCAGGCAGCGGCGCCTGCTCCAGGGCAGTGTCGTCGAACCCGGTCGATGCCCCCTGGTGATCTCAATGAGGAGACAACGCTGTGAAGACAACACGCTCCAGGGTGCGGTTCGCATCCGTTGCCGGGGTCGCCGTCATCGGCCTCGTGCTCACCGGCTGCTCGAGCGGGAGCTCCGGCACCGGCTCGGACGACGCCAAGAGCGGCCAGGACAGCCGCGGCCCCATCACCTACGTGCAGGGCAAGGACAACTCGAACGTCGTCCGCCCGCTCATCGCGAAGTGGAACAAGGCCCACCCGGACGAGAAGGTCACCTTCAAGGAACAGTCCGACCAAGCCGACCAGCAGCACGACGACCTCGTGCAGCACTTCCAGGCGAAGGACGAGAACTACGACGTCGTCGACGTGGACGTCGTCTGGACCGCCGAGTTCGCCGCGAAGAGCTGGCTGACGCCGCTGACCGGCGACATGGAGATCGACACCTCGAAGCTCCTGCCGTCGACCGTGAAGACCGCGACCTACAACGACACCCTCTACGCCGCCCCGCAGACCTCGGACGGCGCACTGCTCTACTACCGCAAGGACCTCGTCAAGACGCCTCCCACCACGTGGAAGGAGATGATGGACGACTGCAAGATCGCGAAGGACGCCGGCATCGGTTGCTACGCGGGGCAGTTCGCGAAGTACGAGGGCCTGACCGTGAACGCCTCCGAGGCGATCAACGGCTCCGGCGGTTCTGTGCTCGGCAGCGACGGTGCGCCCGACGTCGACACCGACAAGGCGAAGGCCGGCCTGCAGAACCTGGTGGACGCGTTCGAGGACGGGAACATCCCGGCCGAGGCGATCACCTACCAGGAGGAGCAGGGCCGCACCGCGTTCGAAGCCGGCAAGCTGCTGTTCCTGCGCAACTGGCCGTACGTCTACAGCCTCGCCAAGACCGACGGCTCGTCGAAGGTCAAGGACACCTTTGGCATCGCGCCGATCCCCGGTGCCGACGGCGTCGGTGCCTCCACGCTCGGCGGACACAACGCCGCGATCAGCGTGTACTCGAAGCACAAGGCCACGGCGCACGACTTCCTCGAGTTCCTGACCTCGGACGAGACGCAGAAGTTCTTCGCGACCCAGGGCTCGCTCGCGCCGGTCGTCGGTGACCTGTACACCGACCCCGAGCTGACGAAGCAGCTGCCCTACCTGCCGACGCTCCTGAAGTCGATCGAGTCGGCGGAGCCGCGCCCGGTCACGCCGTTCTACCCGGCGGTCACGAAGGCGATCCAGGACAACACCTACGCGGCGCTCAAGGGATCGAAGTCGGTCGACGAAGCCATGAAGGACATGCAGGACGCCCTCAAGTCGGCGACCAGCAGCTAGCGGCTAACACCGCTTGATGGACGGGAGGCCCGTGGCGGGTCCGCCACGGGCCTCCCGTCCGCCCCCTACTTGCGTTCCGACACCCCCGGCAAGGAGGCCGACACGTGTCAGCAGCAACTGAGATCCCCGCAGCCATCCCCAACCCGACGGGCACGGAACCGAAGCGCCGACGGCGCAAGGGCGGACTCAACGCCGAGCACGGCCGGTGGGCCGTGTACCTCATCGGCCCGACGATCCTGCTCCTCGCGATCGTCATCGGCTACCCGGTCGTCAGTGCGATCATCCAGTCGTTCCAGCTCGACCAGGGCCTCGACAAGGCCACCGGCCTGTTCGTGCAGGGCGGGTTCGCCGGCATCACGAACTACGCGCACTGGCTCGGCCAGCAGTGCGGCAACGTCACGTGCCCGCCCGGCAGCCTCGGCTCGCAGTTCTGGGTGTCGATGGGCAACACGTTCTTCTTCACCGTCGTCACCGTGCTCGCAGAGACGGTCATCGGCGTGTGGATGGCCATCATCATGAACCGCAACTTCAAGGGCCGCGCGCTCGTCCGTGCCGCGATCCTGGTGCCGTGGGCGATCCCGACGGCCGTCACCGCGAAGCTCTGGTACTTCATCTTCGACGCGAACGGCGTGCTGAACCACGTCCTCGGGCAGCAGATCCTGTGGACGAGCGGCGAGTGGGCGTCCCGGTGGGCGGTCATCATCGCCGACACCTGGAAGACCACGCCGTTCATGGCGCTGCTCATCCTGGCGGGACTGCAGCTGATCCCGGAGGAGGTCTACGAGGCCGGCAAGATGGACGGCGCGTCGACGTTCCAGCGCTTCGTGCTCATCACCCTGCCGCTGATCAAGCCAGCGCTGATGGTCGCGATCCTGTTCCGCGTGCTCGACGCGCTGCGCATGTACGACCTGCCCGCGATCCTCACCGGCGGTGGCGGTGGTTCCGGCAACGCCACCACGACCCTGTCGATCCTGGTCGTCGAACAGATCCGGCAGGGATTCAACTCCGCGTCGGCCCTGTCGACCATCACCTTCCTGGTGATCTTCATCGTGGCGTTCGTCTTCGTCCGGTTCCTCGGCGCCAACGTCGTGCAGACGCAGGCCGCCCAGCAGAAGGGTGAACTCAAGTGACCCTCGCAGCAGACCGCCCGCGGTCCTCCGCAGCAGCACGCGACCGCGCCGTCGACCGCACCGAGGTGCGCGTCCGCCGCGACACCGGGCCGCGCATCCGCACGGCCGTGCAGGCGATCGTCATCGCCGTGTGGTGCCTCCTGCCGTTCTACTGGATGGTGGTGACGAGCTTCCGCGACGTCGGGTTCACGTTCGACGCCACCCCGTGGCCGACGCACGTCACACTCGACAACTACGCGACGGCGTTCTCCACGTCGCTCGGCAACCACCTCGGTCGGGCGCTCGCGAACAGCCTGCTCATCGGTGGGGTCGTGACGATCATCGCCCTGCTCGTCGGCACCACGGCGGCGTACGCGCTCGCCCGGCTCGAGTTCCGCGGCAAGTCGCTCATCGCCGGCGCGATCCTGGCCGCGTCGATGTTCCCCGGCGTCGCCCTCATCTCGCCGCTGTTCCAGCTGTTCACCGACATCGGGTGGATGGGGTCGTACCAGGCGCTCATCCTGCCGAGCATCTCGTTCGTGCTGCCGCTGACCGTGTACACGCTCGCGTCGTTCTTCCGCGAGATGCCGTGGGACCTCGAAGAGGCAGCCCGCATCGACGGGTGCACCCGGGTGCAGGCGTTCCGGCGGATCATCCTGCCGCTCGCGGCGCCGGCCGTGTTCACCACGGCGATCCTGGCGTTCATCTCGAGCTGGAACGAGTACCTCATCTCGTCGCAGCTGTCGAGTGACGCGACCCAGCCGGTGACCGTGGCGATTGCCTCGTTCGCCGGGTCGCAGCCGCACCAGGAGCCCTACACGGCGGTGATGGCCGCCGGCACGATCGTCACGATCCCGCTGGTCATCCTCGTGCTGATCTTCCAGCGGCGCATCGTGGCGGGGCTCACCGCCGGCGGCGTGAAGGGCTGACGACCATGGCCCAGCGCGGACCCACCCGTCCCACCGCCCACATCGAGGAGTCGATCGGCTTCGTCGGGATGTTCGGCGTCCTGTTCCTCGGCGTCACGGTGTTCTGCGAGCTCACCGGGCGACCGGCGCTCGGCTGGGCGCTCACCCTGCTCGTGTGCGTGCTCGGCGTCGTCGCGCTCGACCGGTGGCGGGTCGCCGTCCTCCGCCGGACCGCACCGCAGGACGGCACGGGTGCGTCCGTGCCCCGGGGCGTCGGTGCTGCGCCGGCGGTCGCCCCGGTGCACACGTCGGTCACCGACCCCACCGGTCGCCGACCCCGACCCGGCGCGGACGGACGGGTGCACCAGCACGCCGGCTGGGACGAGGTCGCACCGGCTGCACGACGGCCGGCGCGCCCCCCACGGGTGCCGCAACGCCGGGCGGACCGCGGTGTGCCCGCGGTGGCGGCCCGACGGGGTGGACCCGACGCACCGGCGGACGTGACGCACGGCACGGACGGCTGACGGGCCTCCCGGGTCGCACCGATGGGGATCCAGGAGATCGCGACCGTCACGGGGCTGTCGAAGTCCACGGTGTCGCGGGCGCTCCGCGGCATGTCGAACGTGGCCGACACCACGATCGAGCAGGTGCAGCGGGTCGCCGACGAACTCGGGTACGTCCCGAGCTCGGCGGCGGCCGGCCTCGCCACCGGGCGTCAGCGCGCCGTCGGGGTGGTCGTGCCCGTCATCGACCGCTGGTTCTACGTGAAGGCGCTCGGCGGTGTCGACGCGGAGCTCCGCCAGGCCGGGTACGACCTGGTCCTCTACAACCTCGGCGGCCCGGGCGGCGACCGCGACCGGGCGTTCCGACGCTCGATGCTGCGGCACCGCGTCGACGGCCTCGTCCTGCTCTCCCTGGTGCTCGACGCCACCGAACGGGCCGAGCTCGAACTCAGCCGGCACCCCATGGTCGTCATCGGCGGCCCGGCACCGGGCCTGCGGAACGTGGGCGTCGACGACCGCGAGGTCACCCGGATCGCGGTCGAGCACCTGCACGGCCTCGGCCACCGGCGCATCGCCTACGTCGGCGGGCAGGACGAGGCCGGCATGAACGTCGCCGTGCCGCACCTGCGACGGGACGGGTTCCTCGACGCCGTGCGGTCGTCGGGACAGGCCGTGCCGGAACGGTGGTCCCTCGACGGCCGGTTCTCGTTCGCCGGCGGGACCGCCGCCGGGGCCGTGCTGTTCGCCGAGCCGGCGTCGGAGCGACCGACGGCGGTGCTCTGCGCCTCGGACGAGATGGCCCTCGGTGTCCTGCTCGCCGCACGCCGAGCCGGACTCGCGGTCCCGGAGGACGTGTCCGTGATGGGGATCGACGGTCACGAGTACGGCTCGACCGTCGGACTCACCACCGTCGCGCAGGACCCGGTGGCCCAGGGACGCACCGCTGCACGGGCGGTGCTCGCCGAGGTCGACGGCGGCGTCGCCGGCCCGATCGCGGCGGCACCAGCGCACCTGGTCGTCCGCGCGACCACGGGACCCCGCCCGCACGGTCCCGCGTAGGGTCGCCCGCATGGAGGTCACCAAACTCGAACACGCCTGCCAGGTCATCACCGAGGGGGACGCCCGCCTGGTCCTCGACCCGGGGAACTTCACCCGACCGGTCGACGCGTCCGGGGTCGTCGCCGTCGTCGTCACGCACGAACACCCGGACCACGTCACCCCCGAGCAGGTCCGGCGCATCCTCGACGCCAACCCCCGTGCGGTCGTCATCGGACCGGAGGGGGTCCGCGCGGCGCTCGCCGAGGCGGGTGTCACGGTGGACGTCGTCACGGACGGTGACCACCGGACGGTCGGCCCCTTCACGCTCACCTTCCACGGCACGCGGCACCAGCTGATCCACTCGTCCGTGCCGATCGTCGACAACACCGGCGTGCTCGTGAACGGCCGGCTGTTCCACCCGGGGGACTCGTACACGGACCCGGGCGTCCCGGTCGAGGTCCTCGCGGCACCCGTCGGGGCACCGTGGCTCAAGGTCGCCGAGATGATGGACTACGTCGCCGCGATCGCGCCGTCCCGGGCGTACCCGATCCACGAGGCCACCCTGTCCGAGGTCGGCCTCGGCATGCACACGGGGCGACTCCGCGAGGCCGTCGAGCCCGCCGGGTCGCTCGTCGTGCTGCGTCCGGGGGAGTCGCTGACGCTCTGACCGCGCGGGGCGGCGTGGGGCGGCTCCCTGCTCGCTTCGTGAGCAGAACGGGTCGGGTGGGCGTGACCGACGCGACCGTTCCTGCTCACGAAGTGCGGCTCCGGATGTGCGCGCGGTCGGACGGGAGGCCCGTGGCGGGCCCGCCACGCGCCTCCCGTCCGAGGGGCGGTCGCGTCCACGGCCGCGCGACCGATGCGTGTGCATGTTGCGACAGAATGCGCGTCGTTCGACGGGTGTTTCGTCGCTCGATGCGCACGCAACGGATGCGTGTGCAGGATGCGACAGAACGCGCGTCGTTCGACCGGTGTTCCGTCGGAATCTGCACGCGCAGCGAGCGCCGTATGCCGGGCGCAGCACGACGGCGCACCCGGGCGACACGCCCCGTTTTGGTACGGATGCAGGGCTTGTGCAATACTTGTCGAGTTGTCGGAACGGCCCCATCGTATAGCGGCCTAGTACGCTGCCCTCTCACGGCGGTAACGCGGGTTCGAATCCCGCTGGGGTCACCACAGGTGACATGCTCCGAGTTCGACAACAGCCGCGGCCCCATCGTATAGCGGCCTAGTACGCTGCCCTCTCACGGCGGTAACGCGGGTTCGAATCCCGCTGGGGTCACCAGCACACGAAACCCCCGCCGAGCTCCTGCTCTGCGGGGGTTTCGTCGTCCCGTCCGACCGACGGTGTCGACCCGGCTCGGCACATGTGCGCATCCACACACCGTCCAGGTGCGGGCGATCGCGGGCGCCGCGGGTGGGGCGGTACGCTGTCGACGTCGCCAGACCCGGCAGTGGGGCCTGCCGGACCCAACCGCGCACCAGCCGCCAACGGTCCCTATCCCGAACACCGCACGCACGGAGACGATCCGGCGTGCTCGGCGATAGGAGTACCGATGACTGATGAGCGCCCACCACACCTGCGATGGGGCTTCATCGCCCTGGTCGCCCTCGGCGGCGCGATCGGGACGGCTGTCCGAGCTCTGCTCGCCGCAGCGTTCCCCGCGCACGACGGGATCAGCTGGGCCATCCTGGCGATCAACGTCGTCGGGGCGTTCTGCCTCGGGTTCCTGCTCGACGCGCTCGCACGCCGCGGCCCGGACGTCGGTCGTCGTCGCGCGGTCCGGCTGTTCGTCGGCACCGGCGTCCTCGGCGGTTTCACGACCTACAGCACGCTCGCGGACGACACCGCGCAGCTGCTCGACCTCGGGCGCTGGACGGCGGGCACCGGGTACGCGCTGCTGTCGGTCGTGCTCGGACTCGTCGCGGTCGTCCTCGGTCTGTGGGTCGCTGCAGCCACCCGGCCCCGCACCCGCCCCGAACCCCGAGAGGACGCCCGATGACCCCGGTGGAACTGGTCCTGGTCGCCGTCGGCGGCGGAGCCGGCGCCGCGCTCCGCTTCGTGCTCGACGGGCTCGTCAAGGGCCGCGTCGCCGGGTCGCGGTTCTCCGGGTTCCCGGTCGGGACCCTGCTCATCAACGTGTCCGGATCGCTCGTGCTCGGGGTCCTGACGGGCCTCGGGCAGGCCGGCACCATCCCCGCCTCGACGGTCGCTGTGCTCGGGACGGGCATGATGGGTGGTTACACGACGTTCTCGACGGCGAGCGTCGAGACCGTACAGCTCCTCCGATCCGGCAAGACCCGGCTCGCCGTCCTGAACGGCCTCGGGATGCTCGTCGTCTCGGTCGGCGCAGCTGCGCTCGGCCTCTGGATCGGAAGGAACTCATGACCTCGGAACGCCCCGGCGAACTCGTCCTCGTCCGTCACGGAGAGACGGAGTGGTCGAAGAGCGGGCAGCACACCGGCCGCACCGACATCCCGCTCACCGACAACGGTGTCGAGCAGGCGAAGCGCGCAGGCCGGTACCTCGGGGACCGGTCGTTCGCGCTGGCGCTGTCGAGCCCGCTGCAGCGCGCCCGCGACACCGCGCACCTGATCGGCGTCGAGCCGGAGCTCGACGAGGACCTGTACGAGTGGGACTACGGCGCGTACGAGGGCCTCACCACCCCGCAGATCAAGGTGCTGCGCCACGGGCCGTGGGACCTCTGGACCGACGGGGTCCCCGCTGGCGACACCCCCGGTGAGAACGCCGCCGAGGTCCGGGTCCGCGTCGAGCGCATCCTGAACCGCGCCCGTCCGGTGCTCGCCGAGGGCCACGACGCGGTGTTCATCGCCCACGGCCACGTGCTGCGGGCGCTCGGTGCCGCATGGATCCGACTCGCGCCGCAGGACGGCGCCGTGCTGAAGCTCGGCACCGCCTCGGTCAGCATCCTCGGCTACGAGCACGGCCGCCCCGTCATCGACGCCTGGAACATCCAGCCGCGCGACTGACGCTGTGGTGGGTCGGACGGGCTCGCGAAAGCGACAGACCCCCGCGGTTGTTCCGCAGCGATCTGTCGCTCCCGCAGGACGCGGTGGTCGCGACCACGGCCGGACGGGAGGCCCGTTGCGGCGCCGCCACGGGCCTCCCGTCCGCCGTCCGCGCACGTTCCTTCCCCTGTCACGCGCGATGGCAGGCGGAATCGGGCATACCTGGTCGAAAGGAACGACCAGGTACGCCCGGTTCGACCAGGTACGCCCGATTCGACCAGGTACGCCCGGTTCCACCAGGTACGCCCGATTCGACGAGGTACGCCCGGTTCGAACCGGTACGCCCGGTTCGACCAGGGACGCCCGGTTCGACGAGGTACGCCCGGTTCGACCGGGCGCGTCAGACGGTGCGGATCGCGCTCGTCGCACCGAGGGCACGGCCGCGCCGGCGCTCGATCGCGCGCCCGACGAGCAGCAGCCCCACGCTGACCACGGCACCGAGCACGGTCTGCGCGATGCGGTCGAGCGCCAGCAGCTGCGGCGCCTCGGGCAGGCTCAGCCACGACACCGCCAGGGCGAGCGGGGTGAGGAACAGCAGGCACACGGCGTAGTTCCGGGCGACGAAGATCTCGGCGAAGAACTGCCCGACGACGGCCAGCACGACGATCCACCACGCCGACGGCTCGAGCAGCAGGATGCCGACCGCGATCACGGTGCCGCCGATCGTGCCGACCACACGCTGCCCGGCGCGGACCACGGTGTGCCGCTGCCGGATCGCCGGCAGGGTCGAGACCACCGCGATGACCGCCCAGTAGGGGTGCCCGAGCCCGGGGATCGACTCCGCGACCGCACCGGCGACGAGGGACCCGACGACGTTGAGCGCGACGGTCTCCCAGAGCGCCGGCGTGCGCAGGACCGCGAGCGAGCGGTGCTTGCGGTCGGCCAGCGGGCGGAACCGGTGCGGGGCGTGCGGGTGGAGCACCCGGCGGAGCACCGCACCGGACATCGCGACGAGCCACGCCCACACCACCGAGCAGACGATGATCGTCGTGACGAGCGGGACGTCGGCCGGGCGCATCGGCACGAGTGCGGACACGACGAACGCGAACACCGGGAAGATCGGCTGCGCGGGGATCGCCCGGAGCGTGGAGAGGGTGCAGACCGCGACCACCAGGACGACGACGAGGCCCACGGCCTGCAGCCAGAGCGGCGACCCGACGAGCCCGACCCCGATGCCGGCGAACATGCAGAGTGCCTGCAGTGCACCCGCGACGCCGGTGGTGACGGCACGCTGCCGGTAGGGCTCGGTCGCACCGAAGATGGCGGTGAACCCGGCGAACATGGCGAAGGCGGCGTACCCCGGCATGCCGAGGGCGATGAGCAGCGCGAGCGGTGCGCCACCGGCGATCGCGGCGCGTGCCGCGCCCTCGAGGTTGATGGTCCGGGTCGAGTGCGCAGGTGTCGTCATGTCGTCACCATCTTCCCACCGCGACAGGTGTCGGGGAGTCGCCACGGGCCTCCAGGCCGTGCCGTCACGGGGTGACGGGCGTGCGACGGCGGGGTGACGGACCCGCGGCGGGCGGGGTGCCGCGCGTTGGTATACCAATGGTAGAGTCGCCTGATCGCGCCGCGGTCGCGGCGCAACGACGAGGACGAGGAGGGCTGAGCTCATGGGAAAGACGCTCGCCGAGAAGGTGTGGGACGACCACGTCGTGGTCAAGGGCGAGGACGGCAACCCCGACCTCCTCTACATCGACCTCCACCTCGTGCACGAGGTGACGAGTCCGCAGGCGTTCGACGGCCTGCGGCAGGCCGGGCGACCGGTGCGTCGCCTCGACCTGACGATCGCGACCGAGGACCACAACACCCCGACGCTCGCCATCGACCGCCCCATCGCGGACCCGACGAGCCGGATCCAGATCGAGACCCTCCGTCGCAACTGCGAGGAGTTCGGCGTCCGGCTGCACTCCCTGGGCGACAAGGAGCAGGGCATCGTCCACGTGGTCGGCCCGCAGCTCGGCCTGACCATGCCCGGCATCACCGTCGTCTGCGGCGACTCGCACACCAGCACCCACGGGGCCTTCGGTGCGATGGCGTTCGGCATCGGCACGTCCGAGGTCGAGCACGTCCTGGCGACGCAGACCCTGCCGCTCAAGCCCTTCAAGACGATGGCGATCACGGTCGAGGGCACGCTGCGCCCGGGGGTGACGGCGAAGGACATCATCCTGGCCGTCATCGCGAAGATCGGCACCGGCGGCGGGCAGGGCTACGTGCTCGAGTACCGCGGCTCCGCCATCCGTGCGCTCTCGATGGAGGGCCGCATGACGATCTGCAACATGTCGATCGAGGCCGGCGCCCGCGCCGGCATGGTCGCCCCCGACCAGACCACCTACGACTACGTGCAGGGCCGCGACCACGCGCCCACCGGCCAGGACTGGGACGACGCCGTCGCGTACTGGGAGACCCTCGCCACCGACGACGACGCCGTGTTCGACGCCGAGGTGTTCATCGACGCGGACGAGCTCGAGCCCTTCGTCACCTGGGGCACGAACCCCGGCCAGGGCGTCTCGCTGTCCGAGAGCGTGCCGGACCCGGCCACCTACAGCGACCCCAACGACCAGGCCGCCGCACGCCGCGCCCTGGAGTACATGGACATCACCGCCGGCACCCCGATGAAGGACATCGCCGTCGACGCGGTGTTCATGGGGTCCTGCACGAACTCGCGCATCGAGGACCTGCGGGCCTTCGCGTCGATCATCAAGGGCCGCACCAAGGCCGACGGCGTCCGGGTGATGGTCGTGCCCGGCTCCGCGCGGGTCCGGCTCGAGGCCGAGGCCGAGGGGCTCGACAAGGTGTTCACCGACTTCGGGGCCGAGTGGCGGTTCGCCGGCTGCTCGATGTGCCTCGGCATGAACCCGGACCAGCTGGCCCCGGGGGAGCGCTGTGCGAGCACCTCGAACCGCAACTTCGAGGGCCGCCAGGGCAAGGGCGGCCGCACGCACCTGGTGTCGCCGCTCGTCGCCGCGGCCACCGCGGTGCGCGGCACGCTGTCCAGCCCGTGGGACCTGGAGACCGACGACGAGATCGCGGCGGCGACGTCCGCCACCGCCACCGAGGGGACCTTCTGATGGACAAGATCACCACCGTCACCGGCATCGCCGCGCCGCTCAAGCGGTCGAACGTCGACACCGACCAGATCATCCCCGCCGTCTACCTGAAGCGCGTCACCAAGACCGGCTTCGAGGACGCCCTGTTCTCCGGGTGGCGGCAGGACCCCGACTTCGTGCTGAACCAGGAGCGCTACCAGGGCGCCCGCGTCCTGATCGCCGGCCCCGACTTCGGCACCGGCTCGTCCCGCGAGCATGCCGTCTGGGCGCTCCGTGACTTCGGCTTCTCGGTCGTGATCTCGCCCCGGTTCGCGGACATCTTCCGGGGCAACGCCGGCAAGCAGGGCCTGGTCACCGCGATCGTGACCGAACCGGAGGTCGAGCGGCTGTGGGCCGTCATCGAGGCGAACCCGGGCATCGAGGCGACGGTCGACCTCGTGACGCAGCGCGTGTCGCTGGGGGATGTGGACGTCCCCTTCGAGATCGACGCTTACACTCGTTGGCGGTTGATGGAAGGGCTCGACGACATCGGGCTCACCCTCCGTGACGAGACCTCGATCACGGAGTTCGAATCCCGCCGCTCCAGTTGGCGGCCGAAGACATTGCCGGTGAAGTAGTGAACTCTCTCGTACAGGACGCAGCGGCCGCAGGGGCGCGCGTGGGCCTCAAGTCGGACGAGATCGTCATCCGCGGGGGCAAGCCGCTCGTGGGACGCATCGAGGTCCGTGGGGCGAAGAACCTCGCGACCAAGGCCATGGTGGCGTCGCTGCTCGGTGACACCCCGTCGATCCTCCGTGACGTGCCGGACATCTCCGACGTCAAGGTGGTCCGCGGGCTGCTCGAGGTGCACGGCGTGCGCATCACCGATCCTGCACGAGGCGAACTCATCCTCGACCCGTCGCGGGTCGAGTCGGCGCACTTCGCCGAGATCGATGCACACGCCGGTTCGAGCCGCATCCCGATCCTGTTCTGCGGTCCGCTGCTGCACAAGCTCGGCGAGGCGTTCATCCCCGACCTCGGCGGCTGCCGCATCGGCGACCGCCCGATCGACTTCCACCTCGACGCCCTGCGCGCCATGGGTGCGGTCGTCGACAAGCAGGTCAACGGCATCCACCTGACTGCCCCGGACGGCCTGAAGGGTGCCTCGATCGAGCTGCCGTACCCGAGCGTCGGTGCCACCGAGCAGGTCCTGCTCTCCGCGACCCTCGCCAAGGGCGTCACGGAGCTGCGGAACGCCGCGATCGAGCCCGAGATCATGGACCTCATCGCGATCCTGCAGAAGATGGGCGCCATCGTCTCGGTCGAGCCGAACCGCGTCATCTTCATCGAGGGCGTCGAGTCGCTCCGCGGCTACACGCACCGCGCGATCAACGACCGCAACGAGGCCGCGAGCTGGGCCTCCGCCGCGCTCGCCACCAACGGCGACATCTTCGTCGAGGGCGCGAACCAGCAGGAGCTCATGACGTTCCTCAACGTCTTCCGCAAGGTCGGCGGCGGGTTCGACATCCAGGAGGACGGCATCCGGTTCTACCGCGAGCTGGACACCCTGAAGCCCGTCGTCATCGAGACCGACGTGCACCCCGGCTTCATGACGGACTGGCAGCAGCCGCTCATCGTCGCGCTGACCCAGGCCGACGGTCAGAGCATCGTGCACGAGACCGTCTACGAGAACCGCTTCGGCTTCACCGACGCGCTGAACGAGATGGGTGCCGACATCGTCGTGCACAAGGAGGGGCTGCCCGGGCACGACCGCCGTGTCGCCCGCCGCCCGTTCGAGCAGGCCGCCGTCATCACCGGTCCGACGAAGCTGCACGCCGCGAACGTCCGCGTCCCCGACCTGCGCGGCGGGTTCAGCCACCTCATCGCGGCGCTGACCGCCGACGGGGAGTCGCACATCACCAACGTCGGCATCATCAGCCGCGGCTACGAGCACTTCATCCCGAAGCTGCGCAAGCTCGGCGCCGACTTCGACTTCGCTGGGTAGGCACAGTGCCGGCAGAAGGAAGAGGCGACGGTCTGGAGGCCCGTGGCGGCTCCGACGCGCAGGTCGCGACCGGTCTCCCCGTGCGTGGGCGCCGGTGGCGCCGCGGTGAGCTGAACACCGCGTTCCGGATCGTCGCCTCGATCGTCATCCCGACGTTCCGGTTCTCGGCGCGCTACCACTGGCACGGCCCGAACCGCCTGCCGGCGGAGGGCGCGTTCGTGCTCGCACCGAACCACTTCACGAACATCGACCCCCTGGTCGTGGGCACCGCCGTGTACATCTCGAAGCGGGCGCCGCGGTTCCTCGCGAAGGCGTCGCTGTTCAAGGTGCCGGTGGTCGGCAAGCTCATGTCCGGCATGGGGCAGATCCCGGTCGAGCGCTCCGGCCGGACGCGCCTGAGCGACCCGCTCGGTGGCGGCCGGTCCCTGGTCGAGCAGGGCGGGGCGATCATCGTCTACCCCGAGGGCACGCTCACCCGCGACCCCGACCTGTGGCCGATGCGCGGCAAGACGGGTGCGGTGCGGATCGCGCTCGAGAACGACGTGCCGCTCATCCCGATGGCTCACTGGGGCACGCAGAACATCATGGCCAGGTACGGCAAGAAGCTCCGGCTGTTCCCGCCGTCCCGCGTCGACGTCATCATCGGTGACCCGGTCGACCTGTCGGCGTACCGCGGTCGGCAGATCGACCAGCAGATGCTCGGCGAGGCCACCGAACTCGTCATGCGCGAGATCACCGCGCTGCTCGAGGTGCTCCGTGGCGAACGGGCACCCGCGACCCGCTGGGACCCGGCGGCGAACAACCAGAAGGAGACCGGCCGGTTTGAGTGACCTCCGACCCCACGACGACCGACCCGACCCCGCCGCCGCGGCTCCGGGGGCCTTCGACACCGCCGCGATCCGGGTGGTCATGCAGTCGACCGACAAGCCCCGGGTGGCCGTGATCGGTGCCGGCAGCTGGGGTACCACGTTCGCGAAGGTGCTGGCCGAGGGCGGTGCCTCCACCGTGGTGTGGGCACGACGCCCCGAGGTCGCCCGCGAGATCACCGAGACCAAGCGCAACTCGGACTACCTGCCCGGCATCAACCTGCCCCGCACCCTGACCGCGTCGACGTCCCTCGAGCGCGTGCTCGACGGCGCCTCGCAGGTGTACGTCTCGGTGCCCTCGCAGACCCTGCGCTCCAACCTCGCCGCGATCCGCGAGCTGCTGCCGGCCGACGTGCCGGTCGTCAGCCTGATGAAGGGCGTCGAGAAGAGCACGGGCCTGCGGATGAGCGAGGTCCTGCTGCAGGGCCTCGGCATCGACCAGGACCGCATCGCCGTGGCCAGCGGCCCGAACCTGGCGCTCGAGATCGCCCGTCGGCAGCCGACCGCCGCCGTGGTGTCGTCGTCCTCGTTGGAGACCGCCACCGACGTCGCCGCCGTCGCGACGAACCCGTACTTCCGGTCGTTCATCAACACCGACGTCATCGGTACCGAGTTCGGCGGCGTGCTGAAGAACCTCATCGCCGTCGCGATCGGCATCGTCGACGGGGTCGGCTACGGCGAGAACACCAAGGCCTCGATCATCACGCGCGGCCTCGCCGAGATGACCGACTTCGCGGTGTCGCTCGGCGCGCAGTCGTCCACGCTGTCCGGGCTCGCGGGCCTCGGCGACCTCATCGCCACGTGCCAGTCGCCGCTGTCGCGGAACAACACCGCCGGGCGGTTGCTCGGCCAGGGCTACCGGTTCGACGAGGTCGTCCGCCAGATGAACCAGACGGCGGAGGGGCTGGCCTCGGTCGCCCCGATCCTCGAGCTGGCCGCGGCGAACGGCGTCGACATGCCCATCGTCAGCCAGGTCGGCGAGGTCCTCGCCGGTAGGCTCGATCCGCGCAACATCGCGCCGCACCTCACCGAGACCGACGAGCCGCAGGGCGAGTGACCGGTCCCGCACCGAGTCACGAAGGGACTCCCGTGCCCACGATCCCCGAGGGAACCCCCATGCCCAGGACAACCGTCGCCGTGCTCTTCGGCGGTCGCTCGAGCGAGCACGAGATCAGCTGCGTGACCGCCGGCGGCATCATGGACGTCGTCGACCGGGCCGAGTACGACCTCGTGCCGATCGGGATCACCCAGGACGGTGCCTTCACGCTGCAGTCGGACGACCCGGGGCAGTGGACGATCCGCGACGGCGCGCTGCCGACGGTGCCCGACAACGGCACGCGGATCGCGTTCCCGACCTCGCCGGCCACCAACGAACTCGTCGTGTCCCACCCCGACGGCACGGTCACCGCGATCCCGGTCGACGTGGTGTTCCCGATCCTGCACGGCCCCTTCGGCGAGGACGGCACGATCCAGGGCCTGCTCGAGATCGCCGGGCTGCCGTACGTCGGCGACGGCGTGCTCGCGAGCGCCCTGGCGATGGACAAGCACGTCGCCAAGGCCGTGCTCGAGCACGCCGGGCTGCGGGTCGCACCGTGGACCACGGTGCTCCGTCGGCAGTGGGCGGCCGACCCGGTGGACGTCGCCGAGACGATCGCCGCCCACGGCTGGCCGCTGTTCGTCAAGCCGGCCCGCGCCGGGTCGAGCATGGGCGTCTCGCGCGTCGACGAGCCCTCGCAGCTGGGTGCCGCCATGGACCTGGCGTTCGAGCACGACTCCAAGGTGATCGTCGAGCCCCGTGTGGTCGGCCGCGAGGTCGAGGTCGCCGTGCTCGAGGGCCGTGACGGTGTGCCGCGCACGAGCCTGCCGGGCGAGATCGTGGTGGCCGAGGACGGCTTCTACGACTTCGCCTCGAAGTACCTGGGCGGCGACGAGTCGCTGCTCTGCCCGGCACCGCTGACCGAGGAGCAGACCGACGAGATCCGCTCCATCGGAGCCCGCGCGTTCGAGGCCATCGGTGGTTCGGGGCTCGCCCGTGTCGACTGCTTCCTGACCGACGACGGTTTCGTCGTGAACGAGGTCAACACGATGCCGGGCTTCACGCCGCTGTCGATGTACCCGCGCTGCTGGGCGGCGTCGGGGGTTTCCTACGGCGAGCTGATCACGGAGCTCATCGAGCTGGGTCGCGCCGCCGTCCGCTGACCAGTTCGGTCAGCCCTGCACGTCGGCGGGGTCGAGGCACTGGTTGGGTTTGCGCTGCCCCGTCCGCTGGGTCAGCCCTGCACGTCGTCAGGGTCGAGGCACTCGTGCCCGTCCTTCGGCAGTGACGACACGGCGTCGGACAGCTCCTGCACGACCGATGACGTGGTCTTCGTCGAGTCGACCACGACCTGCACGGCCGGTGACCGACCGAACGTCGTGTAGACGACCTGGTCGCCGCGGTCGTCGCGGATCCAGTCGACGCCGCCCTGCGAGAAGCACGGCAGGTCGGACACGGTGGGGACGGCGACACCGCAGTGGTAGATCGCCACCTCGGGGTCGCCCCAGGCCGCTGTGGCCTGCGCGTTCGTGTTCCGCAGGTCGAACTTCGAGTCGACGGTCGCGGGCAGTCGGACCTGCACGGCCGCGCACGCCGCTGCGTTGGCCGACGGGGCGGCGGACATCGACACGGCGTTCGTGCACCCGGTCAGCCCGGCGGCGAGGGTGATCACGGCCCCCACGATCGCGAGGGTCCGAGGGGTGCGGCGCGCGGTGTCCATCGCCGTCCAGGCTACCGTTCTCGTGTGGATGCGACGGACGACGCCTGGGCCGGACCGACGGTGGGGGAGCTCGGCGAACTCGTCGTCCTCGACCGGATCACGAGCCGTCTGCCCGTGGGCACGCCGATCCTCGGCCCCGGTGACGACTGCGCCGTCGTCGCCGCTCCGGACGGCCGGTTCGTCGTCACGACCGACATGATGGTGCACGGTCCGGACTTCCGGTGGGCGTGGTCGTCGCCGACGGACATCGGGTGGAAGGCGGCCGCCACGAACCTCTCCGACGTCGCCGCGATGGGTGCCGTGCCGAGCGGCCTCGTGATCGCCCTCGCCGCGCCGCAGGACACCCCCGTCGCCGTCCTCGAGGGCATCGCCGACGGCTTCCGGCTCGCCGTCGACGCACTCGCGCCGGGGTGCGGGGTCGTCGGGGGAGACCTCTCCACGTCGGCGACGTTCACGGTGGCCGTCACCGCCTTCGGTGACCTGCTGGGCCGCGCGCCCGTGCTGCGGTCGGGCGCGGGCGTCGGTGACGTGCTCGCGGTGTCCGGCGAGCTCGGACGTGCCGCGCGCGGGCTGTCCCGGCTGTTCCGCGACGGCGTCGACGACCGGGGCGAGCCGGACCGCGCCGCGACGGTCGCGAGCGGCGCGGACGTCGACCCCGACGTCGGACGCCAGCGCCGCCCGGTGCCCCCGATCGCCGACGGGCCGCTCGCGGCCGGGGCCGGGGCCACCGCGATGCTCGACCTGTCCGACGGCCTGGCGATCGACGCCGGTCGGCTCGCCCGTGCCAGCCGGGTGACGCTCGAACTCGATGCCGCCACCGACCTCGACGAGGTCGCGCTGCACGGTGGCGAAGACCACGGACTGCTCGCCACGTTCCCGGCCGACGCGGTCCTGCCCGGGGGCTTCCGGCGCATCGGTGTCGTGCGGGAGCGCGGCGACGCGGACCTGCTGCGCGCCGGTGCCGCGGTGCCGACGACCGGCTGGGACCCCTACGCCGACTGGGACGGTGCCGCCGGCTGACCCGGCTGACCCGGCTTACCGGCTGCCTCAGCCGGCGGCGACGGCCTCCCACGCGACGGTCTCGCCGTAGCTGCGCTTGCTGAACGGCGCGAGCCCCGCCGGCCAGGTGGGCTCAGGGGAGCGCTTGCTCCGCTCCACCACCACGACGGCATCCGGCGTCAGCTTCGGCGCCAGGGCCTCGAGCACCTCGGCGAGCTCGTGCTCGGTGACGTCGTAGGGCGGGTCGATGAACACCAGGTCGAAGGTACGGACGGTCCCGCGCAGGTACCCGAGCACCGGCTGCGGCTGCACGTCGATCCGGACGCCCGGCACCCGCTGCTGCACGGCCTTCGCGTTCGCCCGGCAGGCCTGCGCGGCGGCGGACGCCCGGTCGACCAGGACCACCTCGGCCGCACCGCGGGACGCCGCCTCGAGCCCGAGCGCGCCCGTGCCCGCGTACAGGTCGGCCACCGACGTGGCCTCGACGAGCCCCCGTGCCTCGAGCGACGAGAACAGCGCCTCGCGCACGCGGTCGCTCGTCGGGCGGGTGCCGGACTTCGGCACCCGGAGCGTCAGGGAGCCGGCGGCGCCGGCGATGATGCGGGTCATGCAGCCACCGTATCGGCCCGACGGGTGCGGTCCGGTGTTCTCCACAGGCCGCTCGGGAGGCACGGGTGGGGTCGGTCGTGCCCGGTACCGTTGGAGCGTGGTCACCTCCGGAACCCCCGCTGCGCCGGCCGCGCCCGACCTCGGTCCGGCGCCGCTCGACGCGCGGCTCGCGAACGTGCTCGGCGGTCGGACGGCGACCGCGATCGAGAAGGCCTTCGGCTACCGCACGGTGGGGGAGTTCCTCGAGCACGCGCCCCGCCGCTACGCCGAGCGTGGGGCACTGACCGCCCTCGACTCGCTCGCGATCGGCGAACCGGTCACCATCGTGGCCGAGGTGGTCGACGTCCGTGAACGCACCATGCGCGCGCGCCGCGGCTCGATCCTCGAAGCGAAGATCGGCGACGGCAAGGGCCTGCTCACCCTCACGTTCTTCAACCAGGGGTGGCGCACGAAGGACCTCGTCCCCGGCGCGCGGGGCATCTTCTCCGGCAAGGTCAGCGACTACCGGGGTGCCCGGCAGCTCGCCCACCCCGACTACGAGCTGTTCGACCCCGACGACCCCCGCGCCACGGCGGAGCCCGGTTCCGACGAAGCGATCCGGTGGTCGCGCCAGCCGATCCCGATCTACCCGGCGACGGCCTCGCTCACGTCCTGGCAGATCGCGAAGTCCATCGGGATCGTCCTCGACACCCTGCCGGACCTGCCCGACCCGGTGCCGGCGTCCGCGCGGTCCCGGCTCGACCTCGTGCCGTTCCGCCGTGCCCTCGAGCTGCTGCACCGCCCCGAGAAGGTCGCGGACTTCAAGCGCGCGCAGGACGCCCTGCGCTACCGCGAGGCGTTCGTGCTGCAGACCGCCCTGGTGCAGCGCCGGATCGCGGCCCGTCGCACCGCTGCCACCCCGCGTGTGGCCGCCCCCGGTGGCATCCTCGAGCGCTTCGACGCCACCCTGCCCTTCACGCTGACGGACGACCAGCGGGCCGTCGGTGCCGACATCGACCAGGACCTCGCCCGCACCTGGCCCATGCACCGGTTGGTCCAGGGCGAGGTCGGGTCCGGTAAGACCCTCGTGGCGATCCGGGCGATGCTCACGGTGGCCGAGTCAGGCGGCCAGTCCGCGCTCATCGCCCCGACCGAGGTGCTGGCTGCCCAGCACCTGCGCTCCATCGTGAAGTTCCTCGGTCCGGACCTGGCCGCCGAGCTCCGACCGGTGATCCTGACCGGGTCGCAGTCCACCGACGAACGTCGCCGTGCCTTGCTCGCGGCGGTGTCGGGCAGCTCACGGCTGGTCGTCGGCACCCACGCGCTCCTGGGCGACCGGGTGGACTTCGCCGAGCTGGGGCTCGTGGTGGTCGACGAACAGCACCGCTTCGGTGTCGAGCAGCGCGAGGCCCTCCGCACCAAGGGCACGACCCCGCCGCACGTGCTCGTGCTCACCGCGACGCCGATCCCGCGCACCGTCGCGATGACGGTGTTCGGCGACCTCGACGTCTCGACCATCACGGGCATGCCGTCGGGGCGCGCCGGCGTCGAGACCTTCACGGTCCCGCTGGCGGAGCACCCCGGGTGGGAACCCCGGATCTGGTCCCGCATGGCCGAGGAACTGGCTAAGGGCCGCCAGGCGTTCGTCGTCTGCCCGGCCATCGACGACGCCCACACCGAGGACGACGGCGAGCCGGAGCCGGCCGAGGGCGAGGACGACACCCCGAAGCGTGCCCCGGCGACCGTGCTCGCCACCGCCGAGCGGATGCGCACCATGCCCGTGCTCGAAGGGCGCTCGATCGCGGTCCTGCACGGCCGGATGACCGCCGACGAGAAGGACCGCGTGATGACCTCCTTCGCCGCTGGCGACCTCGACGTGGTCGTGGCGACCACCGTGATCGAGGTCGGCGTCGACGTGCCGAACGCGGCGATGATGGCCGTCCTCGACGCCGACCGGTTCGGGGTCTCGCAGCTCCACCAGCTGCGCGGTCGCATCGGCCGCGGGCAGTGGGCCGGTGTCTGCCTGCTCGTCACCACGGCCGAGCTCGAGACGACCTCGCGCGAGCGCGTGGACGCCGTGGCCGCCTCGGACGACGGGTTCGAGCTCGCCCGGGTCGACCTCGAGCTCCGGCGCGAGGGCGACGTCCTGGGTGAACGGCAGTCCGGTGGGCGGTCCTCGCTCAACCTGCTCCGGGTGGTCGAGCACGCCGACCTCATCGTCGACGCGCGGGAAGAAGCGGAGCGCGTGCTCGAACCCGATCCCGAGCTCGAGGGGTCCCCGGCCCTCCGCGACGCCCTCGCCCGGCGTCTCGACGAGTCCGACGCGGCGTTCCTCGGCAAGAACTGACCCCGGGGCACAGCCTCGAGGGCGGTATCGTCGCTGCCATGGCGCAGATCGCGGTGGTCCCCGGTTCCTTCGACCCCGTCACCCTCGGGCACCTCGACGTCATCGGCCGCGCGGCCGGGCTCTTCGACGAGGTGCACGTCCTCGTGGTGCACAACCCCGACAAGAAGCCGGCGATGTTCGAGGCGGTCGACCGGGTGCGGCTCATCAGGGACTCGCTGGTCGAGGTCGGCGCGCCTGCGACGGTCACGGTGGGCGAGTGGACGTCCGGGCTGCTGGTCGACTACTGCCGGCAGGTCGGGGCGAAGGTCCTGGTGAAGGGCGTGCGGTCCGGCGAGGACGTCGCGTACGAGACGCCGATGGCCATCATGAACCGGCACCTGGCCGACGTCGAGACGGTGTTCCTGCTGCCCGAGGCGTCGCGGGCGCACGTGTCGAGCTCGCTGATCCGCCAGGTGTCGTCCCTCGGCGGTGACGTCACGCCCTACGTGCCGAAGACGGTCGCCGAAGCGCTCGCGGCCCGCTGAGCACACCCGCTGAGAACGCCCGCCCAGTCCGCCCAGCACGCGCACTGCGCCCCACCGCGTCCGGACACGCCTGTCCCCACCTCGACTCTCGGCCCCGATCGCGCTAGGCTTGTCGATCGTGTCTTCCCCCGTGAACAGCCCCTACGCCCTGCGCGTGCGCGACCTCGCGCACCGGCCGGGTGAGATGCGCGAGCACTCGCTCGACATCGAGGTGCCCGACGCGATGGGGGCCGGTCTGATCGGCGTCCGACAGGGTGCCGAACTGCACATCGACGTCAAGCTCGAAGGCCTGCACGAGGGCGTCCTCGTGTCCGGACACGCTTCGGCCGACGCCACGGGGGAGTGCTCGCGCTGCCTCATCGACATCAGCGAACCGATCGAGGTCGATTTCGCCGAGCTGTTCGCGTATGATGCCTCGGAGGATTTCGACTTCTTCGTTCGCGATGACCACGTGGACACCGAACAGGTCGTTCGAGATGCGGTGGTGCTGTCGCTGCCGTTCCAGCCGGTCTGCCGACCGGACTGCCCAGGACTCGACCCGGTGACGGGCGAGCGTCTGGCCGACCTCGGCGAGCAGCCCGCTCGTCAGGTGCTGGATCCCCGCTGGGCAGCGCTCAGCGCGATCGAGCTCGACGACAGCACCGACGGTGACACCACCGCACCGAAGACCACCGAGGGCGAGGAGCGGGCCGAGACCGAGTAGGTCCCGACACCGCCAGCCCCCGTACCGACCACCGACCAACCGAAAGAGATTCACCATGGCCGTTCCCAAGCGCAAGCAGTCCCGTGCGAACACGCACGCCCGTCGTTCGCAGTGGAAGGCCACGCCGATCCAGCTCGTGAAGACGATCGAGAACGGTCAGGTCACCTACAGCCTCCCGCACCGCGCGAAGGTCGTCGAGGACTCGGCCGGCACGCCCCTGTACATGGAGTACAAGGGCCGCAAGGTCGCCGACGTCTGATCGGACCGAACGCATGACGACAACGTCCGGCGCTGCGGGGTCTCGCCCCGCGGGGCCGGACGTCGTTCGTCTGCAGGGCATCCTCGGGGCCGACATCGACCTCGAGCTGCTCCAGCTCGCCCTGACGCACCGCTCCTACGCCTACGAGCACGGGGGCATCAAGCACAACGAGCGCCTCGAGTTCCTCGGGGACTCGATCCTCGGCCAGGCCGTGACTGTGAAGCTCTACCGGTCGTTCCCCGACCTCGACGAGGGTGACCTCGCCAAGCGTCGAGCGAGCCTGGTGTCGACCGTGGCGCTGGCCGAGATCGCCCGGATGATCGGGCTCGGCCGCTACCTGCGCCTCGGCAAGGGCGAGGAACAGACCGGCGGGCGCGACAAGTCGTCGATCCTGGCCGACACCGTCGAAGCCGTCATCGGCGCGACGTACCTGTCGGCAGGCCCCGACCCGGCCACCGAGCTCGTGCTCCGCCTGGTCGAACCGCTCATGATCGACCCGGACCGCTTCGGCGCCGCGATGGACCCGAAGACGAGCCTGCAGGAGCTCGCCTCGAGCCGCTCGCTCGGCAACCCGGCGTACCGCGTCACCGAGACCGGCCCGGACCACGACAAGACCTTCATGGCGACGGTCGTCCTGCAGGGCGAGGACATCGCCACCGGCACCGGGTCGAGCAAGAAGGCCGCCGAGATGGCCGCCGCGCTCGACGCCTGGACCCGGCTGTCCGGCCGAGCGGCCTGACCGCGTGCCCGAACTCCCCGAGGTCGAGGTCGTCCGCGCCGGCCTCGAACCCGCCGTCGGCGGCGCGCGGGTCCTGCACGTCGACGTGGTCGACGACCGTGCCCTCACCCGGCACGACGGCCCCGCCGAGGACTTCGCCGACCGACTGACCGGTCGCACGATCGCCGCTGCCGTCCGCCGGGGCAAGTTCCTCTGGATGCCGCTGCAGCCCGAGCACGACGGGGACCGCCCCGAGGCACTCGTCGCCCACCTCGGCATGAGCGGGCAGATCCTGCTCGGCCGTGGTCGACCGGCGGCCAAGCACCGTCGGATCCTCATCGACGTGCAGCCCGCGGGCACCGACCGCTCGGGTGCGGCGGAGCCCCCGGTGGAACTCGAGTTCGTCGACCAGCGCACGTTCGGCTCGATGGCGATCGACGCGATGGTGCCGACGATCGACGGTGCTCCGGCCGGGTTCGGCGGGCAGGTCGACGCGATCGACCCCGATGCCGTGTGGCGCCGGTGGGTGCCCGGGCAGGTGTCGCACATCGCCCGTGACCCGCTCGACCCCGCGTTCGACGACGACCGGTTCACCGCGATGGCCCGGAAGCGTTCGAGCGGCATCAAGCGGGTGCTGCTCGACCAGGGCGTCGTGAGCGGCATCGGCAACATCTACGCCGACGAGTCGCTCTGGGCCGCGAAGCTGCACTACGACCGCGCCGCCGACCGCCTCACCCGTGCCGACCTGCGACGCCTGCTCGACGAGGTCCGCGCCATCCTGCGCCGGGCGCTCGAGGACGGCGGCACGAGCTTCGATGCCCAGTACGTCAACGTCAACGGGCAGTCCGGGTACTTCTCGCAGCGCCTGAACGTCTACGGGCAGCAGGGGAAGCCGTGTCCACGCTGCGGCACGACGATCGTGCGCGAGGCCTTCATGAACCGGTCGAGCCACATCTGCCCCGTGTGCCAACCCCGTCCCCGCGCCCGCACGCGTTAGCCTGACGCCAACCAGAGCATCCGGAGACCGCATGTACTTGAAGAGCCTGACCATCAAGGGGTTCAAGTCCTTCGCGCAGCCGACGACGTTCGCGTTCGAGCCGGGCGTGACGTGCATCGTCGGCCCGAACGGCTCCGGCAAGTCGAACGTGGTGGACGCCCTGGCCTGGGTGATGGGGGAGCAGGGTGCGAAGACCCTGCGCGGCGGCAAGATGGAGGACGTCATCTTCGCCGGCACCTCGACCCGCGGTCCGCTCGGTCGGGCCCAGGTGCTGCTGACCATCGACAACAGCGACGGTCTGCTGCCGATCGAGTACTCCGAGGTGACGATCGCGCGCACGCTGTTCCGCAACGGTGGCAGCGAGTACGCCATCAACGGCGAGAACTGCCGGCTGCTCGACGTGCAGGAGCTGCTGAGCGACACCGGCCTCGGCCGTGAGATGCACGTCATCGTCGGGCAGGGGCAGCTCGACAAGGTGCTGCACGCCACCCCCGAGGACCGCCGCGGCTTCATCGAGGAGGCCGCGGGGATCCTGAAGCACCGTCGCCGCAAGGAGAAGACCCTCCGCAAGCTCGACGCGATGCAGACGAACCTGACCCGCCTGTCCGACCTGGCCGGTGAGATCCGGCGGCAGCTGAAGCCCCTCGGGCGCCAGGCCGAGGTCGCGCGCAAGGCCCAGTCGGTGGCCGCGGTCTTCCGCGACGCCAAGGCCCGAATCCTGGCCGACGACGTGGTGCGCCTGCGCCGCGAGCTGCACGACCACCAGGAGGTCGAGGCGGGCCGCAAGTCCGAGCGCATCGTCCTGACCGAGCGGCTCGACCAGACCCGGGTGCGCCAGCAGCACGTCGAGCAGAGCATGGTCGGCGACGACGTCGACCGTGCCCGCACCGTCGTGCACCGGCTCGAGAGCGTGCAGGAGCGCCTCCGTGGCCTGTCGAGCCTGGCGAACCAGCGCCTGATGTTCCTCGCGCAGCAGGCCGACGCCCCGCAGCAGGGGCCCACCGTCACCCAGGAGCAGGTCGCCGGGGTCCGTGCCGAGGCCGACCGCCTCGCCGCCCGCGCCGACGAGATGCAGGGCGGCTCGGCGACGACCGCCCGCGCGGTGCAGGACGCCCGCGCCGCGCTGGACACCCTCGACGAACGCATCGCCGCCCAGGCAGCCCGGGTCTCGCAGCACGACCTCGAGGCGCAGCGGCTCGCCAGCGCCGTCGACGTCGCCCGGTCGAAGCGCGGTTCCGCCGTCGCCGACCGCGAGCGCCGGGAGCGGGCTCTGGCCGAGGCAGGGGAGCGTGCCGAGCGTGCCGCGGCGGCCCTCGCCGAACTCGGTGTCGATCCGTCCGAGGGCGTCGACGAGACCGCGCTCGCGCAGACCCTGGAGCAGGCGCGCGCCGAGCTCGAACGGGCCCAGACCACGCGCGACGAGCAGCGCGACCGCCTCCACGCCCTCGAACGCGAGCGGGACGCCCTCGACGCCAGGGTCACCGCGCTCGGCATGTCGATCGAGGTCCGCGACGGTTCGCAGGCCCTGATCGACGCCGGTCGCGCGGGCATCGTCGGTCGCCTGGCCGACAGCCTGACGGTGTCGCCCGGGTTCGAGGCCGCGATCGCCACCGCGCTCGAGGGACTCGCCGACGCCGTCCTCGCCGACGACCGCGGTGCGGCGCTCGACGCGGTCGACCACGCCCGTGCTGCTGACCTCGGCCGGATCGACGTCGTCGTCGCGGATGCCGCAGCCGTCACCACCGCCCTGCCCGAGACCCTGCCGACCGGCGTCCGCCGTGCCACGGACCTGGTGCAGGGACCGCCGGCGCTCGCGTCGATCCTGCGGGACACGCTGGTCGCGGAGACCGACGACCTCGACCTGGAGGCGGTGCTCACGGCCGCCCCGCACGCCACGGTGGTCACGCGGTCCGGAGACCTCGTCCGCGCGGTCCGCGTGACCGGCGGCGGGGAGCGCGTGACCTCGCGCATCGAGCTCGTCGCGGAGCGCGACGACGCCGTGACGCGCCGCGACGCGATCGCGACCGACGCCGAGGACGCGGCCACGGGCCTCCAGGCCGCACGCAGTGCCGTCGAGGACGCACGCCGCCGTGCGGACGAGGCCGACGCAGCATCCCGCGCGTACACGCGGGCGAAGGCCGAGTACGACCGCACGAGTGCGTCGACGCGGGCGAAGGCGGAGAACGCCGCGGCCGAGGTCGAACGGCTGCGTGCCGCGCTGGCCGAGACCGACGGCGCCGTCGAGACCGCCGAGGCGGTGCTGGCCGAGGCCGAGTCGGCGCACCGGGCCTTCACCGAGCAGGAGCGTCCCGTGGTCGACGCGTCCGAGCGTCCCGCGCTGCAGGACGCGCTCGAAGCCGCACGTGCCGCCGAGGTCGAGCAGCGGATCCAGGTCGAGACCGTGCGCGAGCGGGTGCGCGCCGAACGGAACCGCGCCGACCAGCTCGAACGCCAGCTCGAGGCGGAGCGCGCCGCCGCCGAGGAGGCCGCGCGGCTCGCCGTCATCCGACGCGGCCAGATCCGGACCGCGGAAGCCGTGCTCGCCGACCTGCCCGGGGTGCTCGGTGCGGTCGACCGTTCGCTGGCCGAGGCCCGGGTGCAGCTGGCGACGGAAGAAGCCGAGCGGTCGAAGCGCAACACCGAGCTGCAGACCATCCGCAACGAGGAGCGCGAACTCCGGGACCGCCTGCAGACCATCACCGACGGCGTGCACTCGCTCGAGATGGAGATCTACGAGAAGAAGCTGCACGTGTCCGGCGTCCTCGACCGGGCGCAGAGCGAGCTCGGGCTGACGGAAGCAGTGCTGGTGGCCGAGTACGGGCCGCACGTCCCCGTGCCGGTCGACGTGCTCGTGGACCCGCGGGTGCGCGCGCGGAAGCACCGCGAGGCGGAGCGCGCAGCCGCGGCCGCCGCGGCCGAAGTCGCGGGCGTGACCGAGCCGGACCGCGCGGACACCGACACGGACGCGCACGCAGACGAAGACGCCGAGACGAGCAACGACGACATGGCCCTCGTCGACGCCGAGTCCACGCTGCCCGGCGGCCCCGCCCTGCCCGAGTTCGACACCACCGACGAGGTCGACCCCGCCGACGTCGGGACCGTGCCCTACGTCCGTGCCGAGCAGGAGCGCCGACTCAAGGCCGCCGAGCGCGACCTCGGACAGCTCGGCAAGGTGAACCCGCTCGCGCTCGAGGAGTTCCAGGCGCTCGAGCAGCGGCACGCGTTCCTCGCCGAGCAGCTCGAGGACCTGCAGAAGACCCGGACGGACCTGCTGACGATCATCGACGAGCTCGACACGAAGATGCAGACGATCTTCGAGTCCGCGTTCAACGACACGAAGGAAGCGTTCGACGTCATCTTCCCGATCCTGTTCCCGGGCGGCTCGGGGTCCATCAACCTGACCGACCCGACCGACCTGCTCGGCACCGGGATCGACGTGCAGGTGAAGCCCGCCGGCAAGAAGATCGACCGCCTGACCCTGCTGTCCGGCGGCGAGCGCTCCCTGGCGGCGGTGGCGCTCCTCGTCGCGATCTTCACCGCGCGGCCGTCGCCTTTCTACATCATGGACGAGGTCGAGGCGGCACTCGACGACGCCAACCTCGGCCGCCTGCTGACCGTGTTCGAGCGGCTCCGCGAGTCGTCCCAGCTCATCGTCATCACGCACCAGAAGCGGACGATGGAGATCGCCGACGCCCTGTACGGGGTGTCGATGCGGCAGGACGGCGTCTCCGCCGTCGTCGGGCAGCGGGTGCAGAAGCGCGAGCCGGCGGACGCGGTCGCGTAGGCGCCCTGGTCGCGACCACGACAGACGGGAGGCGCGGTGCCAGCTGGCACCGCGCCTCCCGTTCTGTCAGGTGCGTCCGGACAGGACGCCGGGTCGCTACGCGCGACCGCGGATCGTCCGGAGCAGCCAGCCGATGATCCCGAGCAGGATGAGCACGATGCCCACCCAGAGCAGGAGCTTCAGCGCACCGACGAAGATGCCGCTGAAGAGCAGGACGAGGCCGACGATGATCGCGATGATCAGCAGTGCGGGCATGAGGGTCTCCTATCCCTGGAACGAGACCGAGCAGATGCCCGGACCGTCAGGGACGCTACTCCTCGGCGTGCCGACGCGTTCGCTCAGCCGACGAGATCGCGTTCGCTCAGCCGACGAGGTTCTGCACGAACACGTGCGGGGTGAAGCCCGTGAGGTCGTTGATGCCCTCGCCCTGCCCGATGAGCTTGATCGGGATGCCGGTCTTCTCCTGCACGCTCAGCACGAACCCGGCCTTGGCCGAGCCGTCGAGCTTCGTGATGACGAGGCCGGTCACACCGGCGCCCTCGATGAAGGCCTGGGCCTGGGCGAGGCCGTTCTGGCCGGTCGTCGCGTCGAGGACGAGCAGAACCTCGCTGATCTCGGTCTGCTTCTCGACCACGCGCTTGATCTTCGTGAGCTCGTCCATCAGGCCGGCCTTGGTGTGCAGACGCCCGGCGGTGTCGATGACGACGATCTCGGTCTGGTCGCGGATCGCCTTCTCGACGGTCTGGTACGCCACCGACGCCGGGTCCTGCCCGGGCTGCGACGGACGGACGACGTCGACCCCGGCGCGCTGGGCCCAGGTGGCGACCTGCTCGACCGCCGCGGCGCGGAACGTGTCCGCCGCCCCGACGAGCACCGTGCGGTCGTAGGTCTTCAGGAACTTGGCGAACTTGCCGATCGTCGTGGTCTTGCCGACGCCGTTCACCCCGACGACGAGCACCACGGCGGGCCGCGCGCTGAGCTTCAGGGTGGTGTCGAGCTTCGAGAGCCGTTCCTCCAGGACCTCGCGGAGCATGCGCTGCAGGTCGGCGGGGTCGGTCGTGCCGTACCGGTCGACGCGGGCGTGCAGGTCCTCGATGATCTCCTCGGAGATGTCGGGCCCGAAGTCGGCGCCGATGAGGGCGGTCTCGAGGTCCTCCCACGTGGTCTCGTCGATCGTCTTGCGCTGGAAGAGGCCGCGCAGCCGTGTGGACAGTGACCAAGAACTCGCCATGCTCCCAGCTTAGAGCGCGGCACATGTCCGCTGTGCCCGGTATGCTCGGGATCACGAAGGGGAGTATTCCCTCTCGGTGACCCCGTCAGTACGGTCCGGAACGATCCGGCCCCGGGGCGCCGGTCGTGCGGCACCGGTTCCGGTGCGGGACGACGGAAGAGACCTTCAGGCCTCGGCGTACCCACACATCAGCGGCGCGCCCTACCTGAAGGAAACCGTGGACGTCCCACTCTTCGTCTGGCTCATCACGATCGCCGGCATCCTCGCGCTGCTGGTGTTCGACTTCTACTCGCACGTCCGGACGCCGCACGTGCCCCACATCCGCGAATCCGCGTTCTGGTCGGCCTTCTACATCGGGCTGGCGATCCTGTTCGGCATCGGGATCCTGGTGTTCGGCGGCGGGCAGGCCGGTGGCGAGTACTTCGCCGGCTGGCTGACCGAGAAGGCGTTGTCGGTCGACAACCTCTTCGTCTTCCTCATCATCATGTCGAGCTTCGCCGTGCCGAAGGAGTTCCAGCAGAAGGTCCTGCTGGTCGGCGTCGCGATCGCGCTCGTCGCCCGCGGTGTGTTCATCGCCCTCGGCGTCACGATCATCGAGAACTTCTCGTGGGTCTTCTACCTGTTCGGTGCGCTGCTGTTCTGGCTCGCCTGGTCGCAGGCCCGCAGCGGCAACGACCACGGCAGCGAGGGTGAATCCCGGCTCATCCGGATCCTCAAGCGCATCATCCCGACCTCGGACCACTACGACGGCGACCGCCTGACCACCCGCGTCGACGGCAAGCGGCTGTTCACCCCGATGCTGCTCGTCATGGTCGCCATCGGCCTGACCGACGTGCTGTTCGCGCTCGACTCGATCCCCGCGATCTTCGGGCTGACGCAGGACGCCTTCATCGTGTTCACGGCGAACGCGTTCTCGCTGCTCGGCCTCCGGCAGCTGTACTTCCTGATCGCCGGGCTGCTCGAGCGCCTCATCTACCTGGGTCAGGGCCTGGCCGTCATCCTGGCGTTCATCGGTGTGAAGCTCGTCTTCCACGCCATGCACGTCAACGAGCTGCCCTTCATCAACGGTGGCGAGCACATCGAGTGGGCGCCGGAGATCCCGATCTGGTTCTCGCTGGGCTTCATCGCGCTGACGATCGCCGTCGCCACGACCGCGTCGCTGGTGGTCTCGAAGCGCCGCCAGGAGCGCGGGCTCACCCCGACCGGCCAGCCGAAGGAGTCGGTCGAGGCCGACGCGAAGTAGTCGTCACCACCTGACGGACAGGAGGCGCGGTGCCAGCTGGCACCGCGCCTCCCGTCTGTCCGGGTGTCGTCCGGAGCGTCAGACGGCCTGGCGACCAGGGGTCGCGTCGAGCAGGTGGGCCAGGTGCTCGGGAACCGAACCGCCGCGGGCCACCGTCGCCCGCGCCCAGAGCCGGCCCGCCCGGTACGACGACCGGACCAGCGGTCCGGCCAGCACTCCGGCGAAGCCCATCTGCTCGGCGACCTGGCGGAGCTCGACGAACTCCTCCGGCTTGACCCAGCGCGCGACCGGCAGGTGCCGGGGCGACGGTCGGAGGTACTGCGTCAGCGTGATGATGTCCGTGCCCGCGTCGTAGAGGCGCTGCAGGGCGTCCTCGATCTCGATGCGCTCCTCGCCCATGCCGAGGATCAGGTTCGACTTCGTGACCAGTCCGGCGTCGCGGCCCTGGGTGATGACGTCCAGGGACCGTTCGAACGTGAACGCCGGCCGGATCCGCTTGAAGATCCGCGGGACGGTCTCGACGTTGTGGGCGAAGACCTCGGGACGGGCGTCGAACACCGGGCCCAGCTGGTCCGGACGCCCGTTGAAGTCCGGCACCAGGATCTCGACGCCGGTGCCGGGGGAGTGTTCGTGGATCGCCCGGATGGTCTCGGCGTAGAGCCAGGAGCCGCCGTCGGGCAGGTCGTCCCGCGCGACGCCGGTCACGGTCGCGTACCGCAGGCCCATCTCCGCGACGGAGTCCGCGACCCGGCGGGGCTCGTCGCGGTCGAGCGGTTCCGGCTTGCCGGTGTCGATCTGGCAGAAGTCGCAGCGACGGGTGCACTGCGAGCCGCCGATCAGGAAGGTGGCCTCGCGGTCTTCCCAGCACTCGAAGATGTTCGGGCACCCGGCCTCCTGGCAGACGGTGTGCAGCTGCTTGTCGCGCACCAGGCTCGACAGCTCGCGGAACTCCGGGCCCTGCGTGGCACGGGTCTTGATCCACGCGGGCTTCGTCTCGATCGGGGTCTCGGCGTTCCGGGCCTCGACCCGGAGCATGCGGCGGCCTTCGGGGGCGAGGGTCATACGAGGGTCTCCTGTCGGGCGGGCGCGGTGCTGGTGCTCGTGCTGGTGCTGGGGGTCGTCGTGCTGATCCGGTGGCCGCTGTGCATGCCGTCGACGGCCTGTTGGACGCCGTGCGCTACCAGGGGTGCGAGGTCGTCGACGGTCACGGGAGCGAGCCCCACGTGCGCCGCCGCGGCGCTCAGCGTCGTGACCCCGGCGTCCGCGATGCCGCACGGGACGATCGCGGCGTAGGCGTCGAGGGCGTTGTCGCAGTTGATCGCGATGCCGTGGCTCGTCACGCCCTCGGCGACGTGCAGGCCGATCGCGCCGACCTTGGCGGCGGGGGACGCGTCCGTCCCCGGCACCCAGGCGCCGCTGCGACCCGCGACCCGTTCGGCGTGCACGCCGACGGCAGCCGCGGCGTCGATGACGACCTGCTCCAGGTCGCGCACCCAGGCGACGACGTCGAGCGGTTCGGCGAGCCGGACGATCGGGTAGGCGACCAGTTGCCCCGGCCCGTGCCAGGTGATGCGTCCACCACGGTCGGTGTCGACGACCGGGGCGCCGTTCGTCGGCAGGTCGGACGGTTCGGTGCGGCGTCCGGCGGTGTACACGGACGGGTGCTCGCAGAGGACGACGGCCCCGGGGGAGCGGCCGGCGACGACGTCGGCGTGCAGGTCTCGCTGCAGGGCGAGGCCGTCCGCGTAGTCGAGCAGGCCGTGGTGGCGGACGATCTCGAGTTCCGGCATGCGGCGAGCGTACGACAGTTTCTGGACGGCGTCCAACAACCGGGTGCTTGACCTCAACAATGATTGAGATGGTCCGATGAAGTCATGGACATCCGACAGGTACAGCTCGCCACCCGATCGCTCGCCGACACCGCCCGCTTCTACGAACGACTGGGGTGCTCGGTCGAGATCGTCGACGCCACGGTGCGCATCGTGGTGGGGTCGACGCTCCTCGTGTTCCGCGAACTGCCGGAGATGACCGGGGCCCTGCACCTGGCGATCACGATCCCCACGGGGACGTTCGACGCGGCCAAGGCCTGGATCGTCGGACTGACGACGGTGCTCGGTACCGATGACCAGGACGAGTTCGAGGGGCCGCCGAACTGGAACTCGCGGTCGGTCTACTTCGAGGGGCCCGACCAGCAGCTCCTCGAGCTCATCGAGCGGCGGGACCTCGAGTCGGGCGCCCGGCGCGCCGGCGACGGTTCCGGCACCGGTTCCGGCACCGGCACCGGCGCCGTCGTCCCGCTCGTCTCCGTCAGCGAGGTCGGCGTCCCCGTCCCCGACGTCCTCGGCGCTGTCGAGGCCCTCCGACGCGCCGGTCTCGAGCCGTACGCCAACCCGCCGGGGGAGTCGTTCGCGGCGGTGGGCGACGTGGACGGTCTCGTGATCCTGGTGTCGCCCGACCGGCGCTGGTTCCCGACCGGTGACCGGAGCCCGTCGAGCGCGCCGGTGGTCATCGACGTGGGGCTCGGGGCATCGCTCGAACTGACCGAGGGTGTCCTCCTGCGGTGAACGGGCCGGTGTCGTCGGCGGAAGCCTTGTAGAATCGTCGGATCATGGCGCAATTCGGTTCACTCTCCGATCGGCTGACCGAGACCTTCCGCAATCTGCGGAGCAAGGGTCGGCTGACTCCGTCCGACGTCGACGGCACCGTCCGCGAGATCCGGCGGGCGCTCCTCGACGCCGACGTCGCGCTCGAGGTCGTCAAGGCGTTCACCGCATCGGTGCGCGAGCGTGCCCTCTCCGACGAGGTCAACCGCGCGCTCAACCCGGCACAGCAGGTCGTCCAGATCGTCAACGAGGAACTCGTCGGCATCCTGGGTGGGCAGCAGCGACGGCTCGAGTTCGCGAAGAAGCCGCCGACGGTCATCATGCTCGCGGGTCTGCAGGGTGCCGGTAAGACCACGCTCGCGGGCAAGCTCGGCAAGTGGCTCAAGAAGGACGGCCACACCCCGATGCTCGTCGCGGCGGACCTCCAGCGTCCGAACGCCGTGCAGCAGCTGCAGGTCGTCGGCGAGCAGGCCGGCGTGCACGTCTTCGCGCCCGAGCCCGGCAACGGTGTCGGCGACCCGGTCAAGGTCGCCAAGAACGCCATCAAGGCCGCGATCGACCAGCAGTACGACACCGTCATCGTCGACACCGCCGGTCGACTCGGTGTCGATGCCGAGCTGATGAAGCAGGCCGCGAACATCCGCAAGGCTGTCGACCCCGACGAGGTCCTGTTCGTCATCGACGCGATGATCGGTCAGGACGCCGTCAACACGGCGCGTGCGTTCCAGGAAGGCGTCGACTTCACCGGTGTCGTGCTCTCCAAGCTCGACGGTGACGCCCGCGGTGGTGCAGCCCTGTCGGTGGCCAGCGTGACCGGCCGGCCGATCATGTTCGCGTCGACGGGTGAGTCGCTCGACGACTTCGAGCCGTTCCACCCGGACCGCATGGCGAGCCGCATCCTCGACCTCGGCGACATCCTGTCCCTCATCGAGCAGGCGCAGGGCGCCTTCGACGAGGAAGAGGCGCGCAAGGTCGCGGACAAGATCGCGACCGACAACTTCACGCTGAACGACTTCCTGCAGCAGATGCAGCAGCTCCGCAAGGCCGGCTCCATCAAGGGCATGCTCGGCATGCTCCCCGGAGCGAAGGGCATGCGCGAGGCGCTCGACAACTTCGACGAGCGCGAGATCGTCCGCACCGAGGCGATCATCCAGTCGATGACGCCCCAGGAGCGCGAGCTCCCGAAGCTCCTGAACGGTTCGCGCCGTCTGCGCATCGCCCGCGGTGCCGGATCGACGGTCACCGAGGTCAACGCGCTGGTCAACCGCTTCGAGCAGGCCGCCAAGATGATGAAGACCGTGGCCCGCGGTGGTGTGCCGCAGATGCCGGGCATGGGTCCGATCCCGGGCATGCACGGCGGCAAGAAGCAGCAGCAGGGCGGCAAGAAGAAGTCGAAGGTGGGCAACCCCGCCAAGCGCGCGGCCCTCGCGGCCGGCGCGGCGGCTGCGCCGCAGCAGGCCCCGCAGGGGTCCGGCCTCGGCCTCGGGGGCGCCAAGGGCGGCAAGGCACCGACCGAGGAAGAGCTCGCGTCCCTGCAGAAGTTCCTGGGTCGCTGACGCGGCTCTCGATCGCGACCACCTGACGGACGGGAGGCCCGGTGCCAGCTGGCACCGGGCCTCCCGTCCGTCGTCCGGTCGCGGCGCGACGTTCCTTCCCATCGCACGCGCGATGGAAAGAGGAATCGGGCGTACCTGGTCGAAAGGAACGACCAGGTACGCCCGATTCGACCAGGTACGCCCGGATCGATCAGGTGGGTGGGCGCGGACTGGACGCGGGGGTCGCGCCGCGACGTTCCTTCCCATCGCACGCGCGGTGGAAAGTGGAATCGGGCGTACCTGGTCGGGAGGAACGACCAGGTACGCCCGATTCGACCAGGTGCGCCCGATTCGGGGGCGGGCCGGTCGCGGCTAGAGCGCTTCGCGGAACTCGGTCACCAGGTGGCGGACCACGGCGCGCAGGTCGCCGCCGTTCTCCTGCGCGACCTGCAGCTGCCGCTGGTACGAGGCGCCGCGCTCGATCATCGTGTCGAGGTGGTGCAGTTCGTCCTGGCAGCCGAGCCGCTCGGCGATCGGGTCGAGCCGCTGCACCAGGTCGTGCACCTCGTCGGTCACGAGCCGCTCGTCGCCGGCGACGTTCGTGATGATCTCGGCCTCCATGCCGTAGCGGGCCGCACGCCACTTGTTCTCGCGGATGAACCACGGCTGCATGGTGGGCAGGGTCTCACCGGCGTCGAGCCGGTCCGAGCAGGCGGTGACCAGGCACTGCACGAGTGCGGTGACGGCGCCGACCTCGTGCAGGGTCGAGATGCCGTCGGACACCCGGTTCTCGAGGGTGCCCCAGCCGGGCGAGGGGCGGATGTCCCAGCGGAGGTCCTTCACGCCGTCGATGACGCCGGTGTGCGTGAGGTCGCCGACGACCTCTTCGAAGTTCGCCCAGGCGCCGAGCTGCGGCGGGAGCCCGCCGGTCGGGAGCTGCTGGAACATGAGGGCGCGGTTCGAGGCGTACCCGGTGTCGGTGCCGCCCCAGAACGGGCTCGACGCGGTGAACGCCTGCAGGTGCGGGACGTAGGCGAGCATCGCGTTCATGATCGGGACCGCCTTGTCGCGGTCGTCGATGCCGACGTGCACGTGCACGCCCCAGATGAGCATCTGGCGTCCCCACCAGCGGGTGCGGTCGATGAGGGTCGTGTAGTGCTCGCTGTCCGGGGTGATCTCCTGCTGGTCCCACACCGCGAACGGGTGCGTGCCCGAGCACATCACCTGGGCGTCGAGCGGCTCGGCGGCGTCGATGACCTCGCCGATGATGCCGGACAGCTCGCTCGTCGCCGCCCCCACGCGGTCGTGGACGCTCGAGACGACCTCGACCGTGTTGGTCAGCAGCTCCTCGGTGACGCGGTCGTGGTCACCGAGCCGCTCGTGCACGGCGGCGATGACGGCGGGGGCGCGGGGAGCGAGGTCGCCGGTCGACCGGTCGACCAGGGGGAGTTCCCACTCGACGCCGATGGTCGACGGGCGGGACTCGGTGAAGCGGATGTCCATGCCGTCCATCCTGCCCGGGTCCTTGTCGGACACGCACAACGAAGCGTTGTCCCGATCGTGCGGATCGTCCTGCAACTAGTTCCACTGTGGGCGTACCGTTGAAATGTTCCTACAGGGAAGAGGTACGCATGCAGTTGGTGGTGCGCGGGACGAACGCCCCGCTCGTCGGAGAACTCGACATCCCGGTCTCGAAGTACCACGCGCACCGCGCGCTGGTGCTCGCGTCGCTCGCGAAGGGGACGAGTGTCGTCTCCGGGGTGAGCGCGACGCGACAGGTGGAGTGGACCGTGGGCACGCTCCGCGCGCTCGGCGTCGACGTCAAGCGTCGTGGGAACGCGTACCACGTGACCGGACTGGGCGGCCGGTACCAGGCCACCGACGTCGTGGACCACGGCTCGCGCGGTGCCGACGGACTGCTCAACATGGGGTCCTCGGGCACCACGCTCTACTTCATGACCGGGCTCGCTTCGCTGGCCGACCGTCCGATGACCCTGTCGGGCATGAAGTACTTCCAGCGCCGCCCGATCAAGGCGCTCCTCACCTCGCTGACGCAGATGGGGGTGGAGCTCGAGGCGACGAACGACTGCCCGCCCGTCACCGTGCAGCCGAAGCGTCCGCGTGGCGGTGACGTGACGATCGCCGGCACCCTGTCGCAGTGGGTGTCCGGGCTGCTGCTGGTGGCACCGTTCGCCGAGCACGAGACCCGGATCCACATCACCGGCGGGCGGCTCAACGAGCAGCCCTACGTCGAGCTCACCGTGCGGATGATGCGGCAGTTCGGCCTGACGGTCGAGGTCTCCGACGACTGGCTCGAGTACCGGATCCCGGCGGGCCAGCAGGCCACCCCGCACGACTACGTCATCCCGCCCGACATCGGCTCCGCAGCGTTCGGCATCGCGGCGGCCGGCACCCGCGAGTCGAACGTGCTGCTGCGGGGCATGACGGCCACGACGACGGCCGAGACCGACCACCCGGAGAGCGAGTTCCTGGACCTCGCGACCGCGATGGGTGTCCCGATGCGGATCGACGAGGAGACCGGCTTCGTCCGGATCGAGCACGACGGGTCCCCCCTCCGGCCGCTCGACGTCGACTGCCGTCCGATCCCGGACCTGCTGCCCGTGCTGTCCACGATGGCCACGTTCGCCGAGGGCACGAGCCGACTGTGGAACGTGGCGCACATCCGGCTGAAGGAGTCTGACCGCGTGGCGGCGATGCTCCAGCTGAACCGGATGGGCGGCCGTGCCGAGCAGGGCGCGGACGAGCTGCGGGTCACCGGTGTCGGTGCGGCCGGGCTGCACGGAGCGCCGATGTCCTCGTTCAACGACCACCGCGTGCTGATGTCGCTCGCGGTCGCGGCCTCGAGTGCCGACGGGGTGTCCGGCCTGACCTACCCGCGTGCCTACCGGATCTCCTACCCGACGTTCCTCGAGGCGATGAACTCCGTCGGGCTCGACATGTCCGTCGGCGACCGGCTCGCAGCCCAGGTCGCGCGGGACGACCGGATCGACGCCGCCGAGGCCGACGGGGTCCGCACGCACCTGGGCACGCCCCCGGTCAGCGCGGCAGCCGAGGACCTCGAGACGTCGGCGGCAGCCGAGCCCGCCGACCAGCCGGTCGCGCAGCCCGCCGCCGCCGCGCAGCCCACCGTCCCGCAGCCCGCCGTCGCCGTGCCCGAGCTCGCCGGCGTCGACGCCGACCCGCTCGTCCTGAGCGAGCGGGTCCGCGCCCTGTCCCAGACCGACCCCGACGGCCTCGCCGTGATCGAGGTCGGCGGTGCGACGCCCGTGAACACCACGTGGAAGGAGCTGCAGGACGAGGCCGACCGGGTCTCCGCCCTGCTGCTCGAACTCGGCGTGCGCACGGGTGAATCCGTCGCGATGCAGCTGCCGAACTGGCGCGAGTTCGTGTCGATCACCCTCGGTGCGATCCAGATCGGCGCCGTCGCGACCCCGATCATGCCGGTGTTCGGCCCCCGGGAGACCACGATGACGCTGGCGCGTTCGAAGGCCCGCGTGGTCTTCCTGCCGAACGTGTTCCGGAAGCGCCGTCCCGCGCTCGAACTCCTCGACGTCATCGACGAGGCCGCCGCGCAGGACCGCCGCCTGTCGCTCGAGCACGTCATCGTGCTCCGCGCCGAGGCCCGCGGGCAGGGGGACACCCCGACGAACCAGCCGCCGCTGCCCGCCGACGCCCTGGAACGGGTCGTGGCGAGCGACTGGCACTGGCGCTACTTCGAGAACGCCCTCGCCGCCGTGCACGTCGACGTCGACGAGATCGTGTCGCACGCTCCCGGGCCGGACGACGTCTGCCAGCTGCTCTTCACCTCCGGCACCACGGGGGAGCCGAAGGGCGTGCAGCACCCGCACCGCACGCTCGGGCTCGCGACCGCCATGCACGTGGCGCAGTCCGGGCTGACCAGCGCCGACCGCATCTACATCCCGTCGCCGCTCGCCCACCAGACCGGGTTCCTGTACGGCATGCTGCTGGCGTTCCGGCTCGGTGCCCCGCAGGTCATCCAACCGGTGTGGGACGGCCGCGTCGCACTCGAGCAGGCGTTCGGCGTCGCCCGGGCGTCCTTCGTGCAGTGCGCGACGCCGTTCCTGACCGACCTCGTCGACCTGGTCGAGGCCGGTGCTCCGCAGCCGGAGTCGCTCCGGATCTTCGTGCCGACGGGCGCCGCGGTGCCCCGCGCACTGGCCCAGCGGGCGAGCACGGTGCTCGGCAGTGCCATCCTGGGCGCCTTCGGGACGAGCGAGACGTGTCTCGGGGCCCTGTCCAGCCCGAGCGACGACCCCGCCGACGCGTACGGTCACGACGGCCGGGCGCTGCCGGGCATCGCGATCCGCATCGTCGACGACGCGGGGATCGAGCTGCCCGCCGGGACCGAGGGCAACTTCGAGCTGCACTCGCCGACGATGTTCGCGGGCTACCTCGACCGTCCGGACCTGACCGACGACGTGTTCACCGCGGACGGCTGGTACCGGACCGGCGACCTGGCGAAGGTCGACGAGAAGGGCTTCCTGTCGATCACCGGACGGGTGAAGGACGTCATCAACCGCGGCGGCGAGAAGATCCCCGTCGTCGAGATCGAGAACCTGCTGTACCAGCACCCGCTGGTCACGGACGTCGCGATCGTGGCGATGCCGGACGAGCGGCTCGGTGAGCGTGCCTGCGCGTGGGTCGTGAACGCCCGCGCGGACGAGCCGCTCGACTTCGCCGGGATGCAGCAGTACCTCGACACGGCCGGCGTGAGCAAGTACTACTGGCCGGAGCGACTCGAGTACACCACCGAGCTGCCGCGCAACGCGGTCGGCAAGGTCCAGAAGAACATCCTGCGCGAGCAGGCGGCCGCGCTCGTCGCGACGAAGGAGAACGAGACACGATGACGATCGTCGAGCAGACGAGCACGGGCTTCGACGAAGCCGCCTTCCAGCAGCTCAAGGCCGAGGTCACCGAGTGGGTCCGCGGCCCCGGCGAGGAGTGGGCGGACGAGATCGAGCGCACCGGCCGGGTCGCCCCGGAGCTGTTCCAGGAGCTCAAGGAGAACGGGTGGCTCAGCCTCGCCGCCCCGACGGAGCTCGGCGGACGGGCGATCCCGTTCTCGCGCTACCTCGAGATCATGGAGGTCGTCTCCCGCTCGCACGCCTCCATCCGCATGCTCGTGCACGTCATCAACGGCACCTGGCGCGCGATGGCCCCCTACGCGACGCCGGAGCAGATCGAGCAGGTCGTCAAGCCGTCCGTCGCCGGTGACACGCTCGTCGCGTTCACCCTGACCGAGGCCACCGCGGGCACCGGAGCGGACATCCGCACGACCGTCCGGCGCGAGGGCGACACCTACGTGATGAACGGCGAGAAGCACCTCATCACCTTCGGCGTCAAGGCCGACCACTGGCTCATCGCCGCCCGCCTCGAGGGGACGAGCGGCCAGGACGGCACGGTCGCGTTCCTCATGCCGAACAGCGGGCTGCCGGGTGCCGAGGTGATCGACGACTCCGACACCATGGGCATCCGCGGCACCGACCACGCGATCCTGCGCTTCACCGACGTGCCCGTGCCGGCGAGCGCCCTGCTCGGCGCCGAGGGCCAGGGTCTCGAGGTCGCGCTCGGCGGCTTCCTGCTGCCGAGTCGCGTGTCCGTCGCGATGAGCGCCGTCGGCCTGGCCGAGCGTGCGAACGAGCTCGCCGTCGAGTACGCGAACAAGCGCGAGACGTTCGGCAAGCGGCTCTCCAGACGGCAGGCGATCCAGTTCTACCTGGCCGAGAACTACGCCGACATCGCCGCAGCACGCGCCCTGGTGCTCGAGGCCGCTCGCGCCTACGAGGACGACCGTCCCGACGCCGGCACCCTGTCCAGCGCCTCGAAGATGGTCGCCGTCGACATGCTCGCCCGGGTCACCGACAAGGCCCTGCAGGTGCACGGCGGGCAGGGCTACTGGAAGCGCAACGCCATCGAGCGCGTCTACCGCGACGCACGCGCGCAGCGCTTCGAAGAGGGCACCAACGAGATCCAGAAGCTGATCGTCGGCCGCGCCGTCGTGACCGGCAAGGCCGGGTTCTAGACCACAACCAACCACCGGACTGGAGGCCCGTGGCGGGCCCGCCCCGCGCCTCCCGTCCGTCCCCACGCACGCAAAGGACCGCAGTGACCGACAGCACCAACGCACCCATCGCACTGATCACCGGCGCTTCGCGCGGCATCGGCCGCCTGCTCGCGCAGAAGCTCGGCCAGCGCGGCGTCACCGTCGTGGTGACGTACAAGGGCAACGCCGACCTGGCCGAGGAGTCCCTGGCCGACGTCAAGGCGGCAGGCGGCGACGGCATCACGGCGCAGGTCGACATCGAGCAGCCGGAGTCGATCGACGCCCTGTTCGACCTGGTGCGCGACACCTACGGACGCCTCGACATGTTCGTCGCGAACGCCGCCGCGAGTGCGTTCAAGCCCGTCGCCGACCTCAAGCTGCACCATCTCGACCGCAGCTACGCCACGAACGCCCGCTCGTTCGTGCTCGGCGCCCAGCGCGCCGCGGAGCTCATGGACCGGGGTGGCCGCATCGTCGTCGTGACCTCGTACGGATCACTCCGGGCATTCCCGACCTACGCCGCACTCGGTGCCGCCAAGGCCATGAGCGAGGCGTACATGAAGTACATGGCGGTGGAGTTCGGTCCGCGTCAGATCACGGTCAACGCGGTGAACGGCGGCCTCATCGACACCGACTCGCTCGAGTACTTCTACACGAAGGTCCCCGGGCAGGCGCCGATGGACACCGTCCTCGAGAAGCTCCCGCTGCAGCGCCCCGGGACGGCCGACGACATGGCCGACGCCGTCGACTTCCTGCTGTCGGACAAGGCCGGGTACATCACCGGGCAGGTGCTCTCGGTCGACGGCGGGCTGACGGTCATCGCCCCGCCGTACTGGTCGGACACGACGTCGCCCCTCCGCGACGCGGTGCTGCCAGCCGACGCTCCGGGCGCGGACACCGCAGAATAGGCGCATGAGCAGCGTCGCTTCCGCCCCCGTCGTGCCGGAGTCCCTCCGGACCGTCGCGTCACCCTGGACCCTCGGCCCCCTGCACCTGGCGAACCGGGTGGTGATGGGGTCGATGCACACCGGGCTCGAGGTGCACGACGACGGCGGAGCCGGCATGGCCGCCTTCTACCGCGAACGGGCGGCCGGCGGCGCGGCGTGCATCATCACCGGCGGCATCGCGGTGAACGACGAGGCCCGCGGCGGTCCGGACTTCGCGGTGTTCGGCGTCGGGGGAGCCGACGAGCGGTTCCGGGTGGCGGTCGACGCCGTGCACGACGAGGGCGGGACGATCCTCGCGCAGCTGTTTCACGCCGGGCGGTACGCGCTCGCGTCGGGCATGGTCGACCGGCACGGTGACCCGCAGCGCGTCGTGGCGCCCTCGGCCCTGCCGTGGGCGGCCGCTCGCGGTGTGGTGCCGACCGAGCTGACGTCGACCGAGGTCGAGCGGACCATCGAGGACTTCGCCGCCGCGGCCCGCACCGCCCGCGCGATCGGGTTCGACGGCGTCGAGATCATGGCGTCCGAGGGGTACCTGATCAACCAGTTCCAGTCGCCGCTGACGAACCTGCGCGACGACGAGTGGGGCGGCGATGCGGAACGGCGTCGGCGCTTCGCGATCGAGGTCGTCCGGGCCGTGCGCGCCGCGGTGCCCGAGCTCGCCGTGACCATCCGGCTGTCCGGCGCCGACCTGATGCCCGGCTCGTCGACCGAGGACGAGGTCGACGCGCTCGTGCACGACCTGCTGCCGCTCGGGCTCGACGGCATCTCGGTCGGCATCGGCTGGCACGAGTCCCGCACCCCGACCGTGCAGGCCTCGGTGCCGCACGGGGCCTGGTTGGCGTACGCGACACGGATCGCCGCGGTGGTGCGCGCGTCCCCGCACCCGGACGTCCGCGTGATCGCGTCGAACCGGATGACGGACCTGCGCGACGGCGAGGCCGTGCTCAGCGACGGACTGATCGACGCCGTCGCCCTCGCCCGGCCGTTCCTCGCCGACCCCGCCATCGTGTCGCGCTCGCTCGCGGGCGGGTTCGCCCTGGTGAACACCTGCATCGGCTGCAACCAGGCGTGCCTCGACCGTTCGATCATCGGCGCACCGGTGTCCTGCCTGGTGAACCCCCGTGCCGCCCGCGAGGTCGCGTTCCCCGCCCGCCCGACCACCGACCCGAAGCGCGTCGACGTCGTCGGTGGCGGACCGGCCGGGCTCGCCGCCGCGGTGGACGCCGCACGCCGGGGCCACGACGTCACCGTCTGGGAGGCGTCCGACCGCCTCGGCGGCCAGTTCGGCCTCGCCGCACTCGTCCCGGGCAAGGAGGACTACGCCGCCACGGTGCGCTCTGCCCGCGCCGAGCTCGCGGAGCGGGGCGCCACGATCCACCTCGGACGCCCGGCGACGGCTGCGGACCTCGTCGACAGCGACGCCGTCGTGCTCGCGGCCGGGGTGGTCCCGCGGAGCATCGACGTCCCGGGCAGCGACCTGCCGCACGTGCTGTCCTACGAGCAGGCCCTGCGGAACGGCGTACCCGAGGGCACCGTCGCGATCATCGGCGGTGGCGGCATCGGCGTGGACACCGCGGCGTTCCTGACCGAGTCGCCCGACGAGGTCGTCCGTGCCGGCGAGTTCGCGGCCCGCTGGGACCTCGACGTGTCCGAGGAGCTCGTCGGCGACGTGCCGCAGCGGCTCCCCGCGGCACGGCGCACCACCCGGCCGGGGTCCCAGGTGACGGTGCTCCGGCGTTCGGGCAAGTTCGGCCAGGGGATCGGCATCACCTCGCGCTGGGTCGCGATCGGCCGGCTGCGGGATGCCGGGGTGCGGATGGTCGGCGGCGTGCAGGAGTACCTGCGCATCGAACCCGGGGTGCTCTGGATCCGCGACGAGCACGGGGACGAGGTCGGCGTCCCGGCGGACACCGTCGTGGTCTGCGCCGGGCAGGAGCGCGCGACCGACGCCGGGGGTGACGCGCCCGACGGACTCGCCACGGGCCTCCAGGCCGCCGGCGTGCCGTACGCCGTCGTCGGCGGCGCGCGTGACGCACGGAGCGTGGACGCGGTCCGGGCGACGTCCGAAGCCCTCGAAGCGGTGCGGCGGCTCGCGCCGTAGCGAGTCGGCTCGCATCACGGCCGGGAATCTGCAAGAATGAACGGTCGAATCGCCGCAGCTCGACCCTCTATCCAGCTGTGAGCGATCTCTCTCGAGCTTTCGCCGTGTGTGCCCCCACGCCCGCGGTTCCAGTTCAACCACAACGAAAGCAAACAGGAGCAATTGTGGCTGTCAAGATCCGTCTGAAGCGTCTCGGTAAGATCCGTGCGCCCTACTACCGCATCGTCGTCGCCGACTCGCGCACCAAGCGCGATGGTCGTGTCCTCGAGGAGATCGGTCAGTACCACCCGACCGAGGAGCCCTCGGTCATCAAGATCGAGTCCGAGCGTGCGCTCTACTGGCTCGGCGTCGGCGCGCAGCCGACCGAGCAGGTCGCGGCCCTCCTCAAGCTGACCGGCGACTGGGCCAAGTTCAAGGGCGAGAAGGACACCGAGTCCAAGGTCAAGGTCGCCGAGCCGAAGCCGGCCTTCCAGGTCGACTCCTCGAAGAAGGCCGTGCTCAAGCCGAAGTCGGAGAAGACGGCTCCCGCCGCCAAGGCCGACGACGCCGAGACCGCCGACGAGACGACCGAGGCGTAGTCCTTGCTCGAATCCGCGCTGACGCACCTCGTCAAGGGGATCGTCGATCACCCTGACGACGTGCGCGTCGCCAGCTCCACCTCCCCACGCGGCGAGGTCCTCGAGGTGCGCGTGCACCCCGAGGACCTCGGCCGCGTGATCGGTCGCGCCGGGCGCACCGCCAAGGCGCTCCGCACCCTCGTCACGGCCCTGGCCGACGGCAAGCGCGTGCGGGTCGACGTGGTGGACACCGATTCCTAGGGAGACGACCCAGCTCCGGGTGGGTCGAATCACGAAGGCGCACGGGCTCAAGGGCGGCATCAAGCTCGAGCTCTACACCGACGACCCGGATCGTCGGTTCACCCCGGGCGCCACCTTCACGCTCCAGGTCCCCGACGACTCACCGTGGTCGGGCAAGACCCTCGAGCTGGATGAACTCCGCTGGTACAACGGTCACCCCGTCGCGTTCTTCGCCGGGATCGACGACCGCACCGCGGCCGAGTCCCTGGCGCGCATCATCCTCTGGGTCGAGCAGGACGCCGACGCCGAGACCGGTGAGGACGACGCCTGGTACGACCACCAGCTCGTCGGGCTCAAGGTCCTGCGTGACGGCGTCGAGGTCGGCACCGTCGCCCGCGTGGACCACATGCCCGCACAGGACCTGCTCGCGATCGACACGCCGTCCCGCGGCGAGGTCCTCGTGCCGTTCGTCTCGGCCATCGTGCCCGCGGTCGACATCGCGGCCGGCACCGTCACGGTCACGCCCCCGCAGGGCCTGTTCGAGGATCCCGAGGACACCTCGCGCCCCGAGACGGTCACGGACTAGTCCCCGTGCGGATCGACATCGTCACGATCTTCCCGGAGTTCTTCTCCGTGCTCGACGTGTCCCTGCTGGGCAAGGCCCGCTCCGGCGGTCTGCTCGACCTGCACGTGCACGACCTGCGGTCGTGGACCACCGACCGACACCGCACCGTCGACGACACCCCGTACGGCGGTGGCGCCGGCATGGTGATGAAGCCGGAGCCGTGGGCGCAGGCGCTCGAGGCGCTCTTCCGCCCCGACGGCTCGTCGACCCTGGTGGTCCCGACGCCGGCCGGCACGCCTTTCACGCAGTCGATCGCGCGGTCGCTCGCGTCGACGTCGGAGCACCTCGTGTTCGCCTGCGGGCGGTACGAGGGCATCGACGCCCGCGTCTTCGAGTGGGCGTCGTCGCGCGCCACCGTCGTCGAGCTCTCGCTCGGCGACTACGTGCTGAACGGCGGCGAGGTCGCCGCGATGGCGATGATCGAGGCCGTCGGACGACTCGTCCCCGGCGTCGTCGGCAACCCCGAGTCGCTGGTCGAGGAGTCCCACGAGGACGGCCTGCTCGAGTACCCCTCGTACACCAAGCCCGCGTCGTGGCGCGGCCTCGACGTCCCTGACGTCCTGCTCAGCGGGCACCACGCCCGCGTCGGTGCCTGGCGGCACGAGCAGCAGCTGGAGCGAACGCGGCGCGTCCGTCCGGACCTGCTGCCGCCTGCCTGACCTGCTGGCGCGTCTGCCGGCTGGACGAGTTTCGGGCTGAGCGACACTCCTCGCGGTTCGTTCCGCGTGAACTGTCGCTGAGCACGAAACCCGGCCCCGCCGTGTCTGCCTGGAGGCACGGGGCGGGCCCGCACCGTGCCTCCAGCCCGTCAGACGGTCGGGTCGGCGCGCTGGGCGCGACGCAGGGTCAGGACCTCGGGGCCGGCCTCGGTGACCGCCACGGTGTGCTCGACGTGCGCGGCACGTGAGCCGTCGACACTGCGCAGCGTCCAGCCGTCGTCGTCCTGGTAGAGCTCGTCGGTGGTCTGCATGAGCCACGGCTCGATCGCGACGACCAGACCCGGCCGGAGCTTCAGGCCGCGACCCGGACGGCCGTCGTTCGGCACGTGCGGGTCCCCGTGCATCGTGCGACCGACGCCGTGCCCACCGAACTGCAGGTTCACGTCGTGACCGGCCTGGTGCGCCACGTGACCGATGGCGTGCGAGACGTCGCCGAGCTTGTTGCCGGGAGCCGCCTGAGCGATGCCGGCGGCCAGTGCTCGTTCGACCGTGGCGATCAGGGCCTGGTCCTCGTCGCGCGGTGTGCCGACCTGGACGCTGACGGCGGAGTCCGCGACCCAGCCGTCCACGCTCGCGGCGAAGTCGAGGCTCACGAGGTCGCCGTCCTGCAGCACGTGGTCGTGCGGCAGGCCGTGCAGGGCGGCGTCGTTGACCGAGGTGCAGAGGTTCTTGCCGAACGGCGACATGCCGAACGACGGGTGGTAGTCGACGTAGCAGCTCTCCGCCCCGCGTTCGGCGATCATCCGGGCTGCGACGCGGTCGAGGTCGAGCAGGTTGACGCCGACGTCGACGGTCTCGAGCAGCTCGTCGAGGACGTCGGCCACGAACCGGCCGGCGACGCGCAGTCCGTCCAGCTCGGCGGGGGTGCGGAGTTCGATCATGGGTCCATCCTCGTCGTTTTGTCTCCCGCGCTCTGTGTGGCATTATTGAACGCTGTGCCCTGGCTGGACTCTGCCACGGGGGAGTCGCCGACACCGGGCACGCACCACCACTTTCCGAACCTTCGATCCGCGGCGACCCGTGCGCGTCCGCAGAGAGTGAAACCCACCATGAGCCAGCTCCTCGACAACGTCGACGCAGCATCGCTGCGTACCGATGTCCCGGACTTCCGTCCCGGCGACACCATCAAGGTGCACGTCAACATCATCGAAGGCACGCGCTCGCGTATCCAGGTCTTCCAGGGAGTCGTCATCGGCCGTCAGGGCCACGGCATTGGCGAGACCTTCAAGGTCCGCAAGGTGAGCTTCCAGGTCGGCGTCGAGCGCTGGTTCCCGGTGCACTCGCCGATCATCGATCACATCGAGATCGTCACCAAGGGTGACGTCCGTCGTGCGAAGCTCTACTACCTGCGCGAGCTCCGCGGCAAGGCGGCCCGCCGCAAGATCAAGGAGAAGCGCGACGCCTGATCGCCTTCACAGTGAACGTCCGCGAGCCGGACGCCGCTGCGAGCCCCTCGTCCATGTACGGTTGTGCATCGACGGGGGGCTCTTCCCATTTGCGGGGAGTCAGTGGTTCGAACGAGAGCGGAAATGACGGACACGACAGAGGATTCCGGGCGCAGGCCACGTGCCGAGAAGCAACGGAACGGTGTCCTCACATTCCTCCGCGACCTCGTCATCATCTTCATCGCGGCACTGCTCGTGTCGTTCCTGGTGAAGACGTTCCTGATCCGGTCGTTCTACATCCCGTCGGCGTCGATGGAGAACACGCTCCAGATCAACGACCGCGTCATCGTGAACGAGCTCGTCCCCGGCGCCGTGGCGCTGAAGCGGGGAGACGTCGTCGTCTTCAAGGACCCGGGCGGTTGGCTCACCGGGTCCGAGGTGCCGAGCGTCACGCCGGACACCCAGCCCGCGAAGGCCATCGACTGGGCACTGACCCAGGTCGGTCTCGGCACCGGTGACAGCGACGACCACCTGATCAAGCGCGTCATCGGTCTGCCCGGTGACAAGGTGTCCTGCTGCAACGACCTCGGGCAGATGTCGGTGAACGGTGTGCCGATCAAGGAGCCGTACCTGAAGCTCCCCGCCGGCGCCCCGGCCTCGGCGACCGACTTCTCGGTCACCGTGCCGAAGGGCACCATCTGGGTGATGGGCGACAACCGGAACGACTCGAAGGACTCCCGGTACAACGGCGACACCCCGTCGAAGGGCTTCGTCCCGATGTCCGACGTCACGGGTCGCGCGTTCGTCATCTCGTGGCCGGCGAGCCGCTGGACGTGGCTCGACGACCACCCCGAGGTGTTCGCCGGCGTGGAGGAGCGCGACGAGTGACCGCCGTCCGTCCGTCGCTCCGGGTCGAGAAACGTCTGCTCGCCGAGGGCCGCGTGACGGTCATCGGCATGGACGAGGTCGGCCGTGGCGCCATCGCCGGTCCGGTCGGCGTCGGTGTGGCCGCGGTGACGCTCGACATCGGTCGTGTGCCCCAGGGGCTCGCGGACTCGAAGCTGCTGTCGGAGGCGCGCCGGACCGACCTCGTGCCCGTCGTGCAGCGCTGGGCGCGCACGGCGGTCGGCATGGCGTCGGCGGAGTTCGTCGACCAGCAGGGCATCGTGCCCGCCCTCGGTGCAGCCGGTGCCCAGGCGCTCGGCTCCCTGGTCGCCGACGGGGTGTCCCTCGACGGCGCGGTGGTCGTGCTCGACGGCTCGTTCGACTGGTTGAGCCGTGCTCTGCCCGCGTCGCTCCGTCCGGCCACTGATCCGCTCGAGGTCGTCGTCCGGGTCAAGGCCGACCGCGACTGCGCCTCGGTGGCCGCGGCGTCCGTGGTGGCCAAGGTCGCCCGTGACGCGCTCATGATCTCCGCGCACGACGAGGCTCCGCACTACGGGTGGGTGTCGAACAAGGGCTACGGGTCGACGGCGCACTACGACGCGATCCGGGCGATCGGGGCGCACGCGCTGCACCGGAAGTCGTGGCTGCACCAGGCCTCGAGCGTCGCGCTGGACGGGTTCGACGAACTCGACGCCCTCGCCGGTTGAGCCCGTCGTCCGCACGGGCCTCCGTCGCCGTAGACTGTGGGCGCAATGGATGAGGACGAATTCGACGACTACGACCGCGAGGTCGAGCTGGCCCTGTACCGCGAGTACCGCGACGTGGTGTCGCAGTTCCGTTACGTGGTCGAGACGGAGCGCCGTTTCTACCTGGCGAACGAGGTCGAACTCGTGCGCCGTGACACGGAGCACGACTTCTACTTCGAACTGACGATGAACGATGTCTGGGTCTGGGATGTCTACCGTTCCGACCGGTTCGTCAAGGGTGTCCGGGTACTCACGTTCAAGGACGTGAATGTCGAGGAACTCACGACGCGGGAACTCGAACTGCCGAAGGAACTCGCACTCGACGAGTGATCGTCAATTTCCTTTCTCCTGCTTCTTTCTCGGTGAATCGCCGCTGATCCGGACCGTCAGGGAAATGTGCGCGCTATTCTGATGGGGAAATAACCGCCCCACGAACAGGAGCACCCCATGGCACAGAAGGTCACCGTCCAGCTCGTCGACGACCTCGACGATTCCCCCATCACCACCGGTGAAGGCCGGACGGTCGAATTCGCGTTCGACGGCTCGTCGTACGAGATCGACCTGTCGAACGACAACGTCGACAAGTTCCGCGAGGCGATCTCCGACTACATCGCCGCAGCGCGCAAGGTCTCCGGTCGTCGCACCGGCGGCGGTTCCGCGCCGAAGTCCGCCCCGAAGCGCGGCAACTCCGAAGAACTCGGCAAGATCCGCGAGTGGGCCAAGGAGAACGGGTACGAGGTCTCCTCCCGCGGGCGCATCTCGACGCAGGTGCAGGAAGCCTACGCAGCAGCGCACTGACGCTCGTCGCAGCAGGACCCGGGTGATCTCGATCGCCCGGGTCCTTCTTCTTTCCTCCACAGGGGCAATTCGTCCGCACTGATTCCACAGAGTCTCCGAGTTCGCCGATCGGTGTGTTCGTTCCGAAGATCGTTGTCGTGGAGGCAACGACATGGAACAAGACGTGCAACGAGCACCGGGGCGGTCGCTCCGGAACGGCCGACTCGGACGATTCGGTGAAGAGCGAGCGGTGGCCTGGCTCGAAGCCCGGGGATTCCGCGTGCTCGAGCGGAACTGGCGATGTGCGCGCGGTGAGATCGACATCGTCGCGTGGGATTCCTGCACGCTCGCCTTCATCGAGGTGAAGACCCGTTCCGGCGCCGCCACCGGTCACCCGTTCGAGGCGATCACGGCGGCGAAGCTCACCCGGATGCGACGACTCGTGCCCGAGTGGTTCGACGCGCATCCCCAGGTCTCGGCGCGCGCGGTCCGGGTGGACGTCGTCGCGGTCCACGTCGACGGTCCCCGCACCGTCGTCGAGCACCTGCCGGGTGTGCTGTGACCGGCATCGGACGCGCTGCCGCGGTCGCGCTCCTCGGGGTCACCGGTCGGCGCATCGAGGTCGAAGCGCACCTGACCAGCCAGCTGCCGGCGTTCAGCATCATCGGGCTGCCCGACACCTCGTTGGGCGAGGCACGGGAACGTGTGCGATCCGCGGCGGCCAACGCGGGGTGTCCGCTGCCCGCCCGCCGCATCACCGTGAACCTGACCCCGGCGGCGATCCCGAAACGCGGTTCGGGGTTCGACCTCGCCATCGCGATGGCCGTGCTCGCCGGTGCCGGTCTCGCGCCGGACGTCTCGGAGCGCATCGTCTACATCGGCGAACTCGGCCTCGACGGCAGGGTGCGTCCGGTCCCCGGCGTGATCCCGATGCTGATCGCCGCGCGCGACGCCGGTGTGGACCGCGTCGTGCTGCCCGTCGGCAACCTGACCGAGGCCCGTGTGGTCGGCGGGGTCCGGATCCGGGGCGTGGACTCGTTGCGGGCGGCGGCGATCGACGCCGGGGCACTCCTGCCGACGGTCGAGGTCGACCCGGTGCTGCCGGTCCCGGTCACGGCCGTGCCGCGTCCCGTGGCCGAGCTGTCGGACGTCGTGGGGAACCCGGTCGGCGTCCGAGCGCTCATCGCGGCGGCGGCCGGTGGACACCATGCCCTGCTGCTCGGGCCGCCGGGTGCCGGCAAGACCATGCTCGCCGAACGGCTGCCCGGGCTGCTGCCCGACCTCGACGACGAGACCGCGCTCGAGGTCGCTGCGGTCCGGTCCGTCGCCGGGCTGGGCCCCGCGTCGTGGAGTACGAAGCCACCGTGGGAAGCCCCGCACCACTCCGCGTCGGCGGTGTCGCTCATCGGCGGCGGATCCGGGGTCCTGCGCCCCGGAGCCGTGTCGCGCGCCACCGGGGGCATCCTGTTCCTCGACGAGGCGCCGGAGTTCCCGCGGGCCGTGCTCGACGCGCTCCGGCAACCGCTCGAGTCCGGGCGGATCACGATCCACCGTGCGGCGGGAGCGGCCGAGTTCCCCGCACGCTGCCAGGTCGTCCTGGCGGCGAACCCCTGTCCGTGCGGCAACGCCGGTGGTGCGCACGGGCAGCCGTGCGAGTGCACGCCGAGCACCGTCCGCCGGTACCTCGGCCGCATGTCCGGGCCGCTGCTCGACCGGATGGACATCCGGGTGCTGGTGCCCCGGGTGACGACGGGTCGGATGCGGGATGCGGACGGCAGCACCCCGACGACGGCGGTCGCGCGTGCGGCGGTCGCGGCAGCACGAGCCCGCATGGCGGAGCGACTGCACGGCACAGGATGGACGCGCAATGCCGAGGTCACCGGGACGTGGCTCCGAGCCGAGGGACGCATCGAACCCGGGTCGACGGCGGACCTCGACCGCGCACTCGACCTCGGGACCCTGACGATGCGCGGGTGGGACCGTGTGATGCGACTGGCGTGGACGCTCGCCGACCTCGACGCGGTGGAGCGGCCCACGGGCGCGCACGTCCGCGGCGCCCTGGCCCTGCGGAGCGCGCTGTGATGCCGGCGGGCACGGAGCTCCTCGACACCGTGGCGCGCCTGCTCGGGCCCAGCGGTGCCGCGGTGGACCCGGTGCAGGCCACGGCACGGGTTGCCTGGTCGGCCATCGTCGAACCGGGGGACTCCGTCGCCGGAGAGCTCGTCAACGGCCTCGGACCCGAGCGCGCGCTCGGTGCGGTGCTGCTCGCCGCCGACGGAGACTTCGATTCGCTGCTGGGATGCTGCGTCGACGCCGAGGTGCCGGGCGCCGAGGACCCAGCGGTGCTGCTCGGCGTGCTGCAGACCGCGGTGGAACGCTGGCGGCCTCGATTGGCCGCCGTCGAGGTGGGCGACGTGCTCGCGGCGGCCGGTGCGGTCGGTGCCGGACTGCTGGTCCCCGAGAGCGACGGGTGGCCGCCCGCGATGGACGACCTCGGGCCGCACGCCCCGGTGGTCCTCTGGACGCGCAGCACGGGTGCACGCCTCGGTGACGGGATACCGGCGCTCGGGGTCGTGGGGTCCCGCGCGAACACGGTGGCCGGTGCCGAGGCCGCGGCGGAGATCACCTCGACGGCGGCGGACGCGGGATGCCTCATCGTGAGCGGGGGTGCCTACGGCATCGACGCGGTGGCGCACCGTGTCGCCGTCGCCGCGGGGACGCCCACGGTCGCCGTCCTGGCGGGTGGGATCGACCAGCTCTACCCGGTGGGCAACGCGCAGCTGCTCCACAACGTGGCGCGGCAGGGGGCGTTGCTCGCCGAGTCGGCTCCGGGGACGCGACCGACGCGGTGGCGTTTCCTCGCCCGGAACCGACTGATCGCGGCGCTGGCCGACGTGACGGTCGTGGTCGAGGCCGGCGCACGGTCCGGGGCGCTCAACACCGCCCACCACGCCGCGCAGCTCGGCCGGCCGGTGTTCGCGGTACCGGGAGCGTTCGCGTCCTCGGCATCGGTTGGGTGCCATCGACTCATCGCACAAGGGCGGGCGCAGATCGTCGTGCACCCCGGCGATCCGGTCGCGGCGGCGAGACCGGCGACCGGGACGAGCGGGGGAGCGGTGCCGGACGAACCGCTCCTGTCCGGTCGGCAGGACCCCGAGGTGCTCCGGGTGCTCGATGCGCTCGGTCGTCGCGCTCTGCCCGAGGCCGAGATCGCCCGTCGGGCGGGCATGTCGGCGGCCGACGTCGCCGACGCGCTCGCCCTGGCGCAGCTGCAGGGACTCGTCGTCGCGAGCGGCGGCGGGTGGGGGCGGGCATGACGGTCGACAGCCGTACGCTGACGTCGTGGTTGCGCGGACGGACGGTCGACTGGTGGTGGCGGTGGACGCCTTCCTCGGGCACGCCCGGCACGCACGGGGCCTCAGCGAGCAGACCCTGCGCGCGTACGCCAACGACCTCGAGCAGCTCGCGGCGTTCGCGGACGCCCGAGGGGTCGACCGCGTCGCCGACCTCGAGCTCGAGCTCCTGCGTGACTGGCTGTGGGACGCCGACCACCGGGGGCTCGCCCGGTCGACGATCGCTCGGCGGTCTTCGTCCGTACGGGCGTTCACGCGGTGGGCGAGCGAGACCGGGGTGACGACGACCGACGCGGGGGTCCGGCTCCGTGCACCGAAGGGCGGGGCGCACCTTCCCCGCGTCGTGTCGGCCGATCAGGTGCGCGTCCTGCTCGACGGGCTCGGTGCCCGGGCGGCGACGGACGACCCGACGGCGCTGCGGGACCTGGCCCTCGTCGAGCTCCTGTACGCGGCGGCGATCCGGGTCAGCGAACTCGTCGGGATCGACGTGACCGACGTCGATCGCGGACGCTTGACCGTGCGGGTGCTCGGCAAGGGCGGCAAGGAACGCGTGGTGCCGTTCGGGGTTCCGGCGCGGGACGCACTCGAGGCGTGGCTCGAGCGCGGACGGCCCGCCCTCGTCGCACGGGCCGAGGGACCGGCAGGCACGGCGCTGTTCCTCGGCGACCGTGGCGCCCGGCTCGGCGTCCGCAGTGCCTACCGCGTGGTGGCGCGGTTGCTCGGCGACCTGCCGGGCGAGGGCCCGAGCGGGCCGCACACCTTCCGCCACACCGCGGCGACGCACCTGCTCGACGGGGGAGCGGACCTGCGCGCGGTGCAGGAACTCCTCGGCCACGCCAGCCTCGGCACGACGCAGATCTACACGCACGTGTCGTCGGCGCGGCTGCGCGAGGTCTACCGGACGGCGCACCCGCGCGCCTGACGGGGGGGGCGACGTGCGTTCCGGTCAGTTCCCGGTCAGCTTCCGATCGGCTTCCGGTCGGCTCCGCTCACCCGGGCCAGGCCGACTCGGGCAGGAGCACCGGCCACTCGGCGGGTGGCAGGTACGCCATCGGGTCGACGTAGCGACCGTCGACGCGAGCACCGAGGTGCAGGCACGGTGCCGACGCCGGACAGTGCCCGACCGAGACACGGCCGACCGGCGTGCCCTGCACGACCTCGTCCCCTGCGGCGACCAGGGGTGTCACCGAGTCAAGGGTGCTGACCAGTCCGTCGCCGTGGTCGATCGTCACGACGGTGCGACCACCGACCGCGCCGGCGAACGCCACGGTGCCGTCGTCCACCGCCGAGGCAGTGCTGCCGAGGGCCGCCGGGACGTCGAGGCCCCGGTGGCCGGCGGCGTAGTCCGAGGACGGTGCCTCCCAGGCGCGCTCGACCACCCGCGACCCGGTGGGCCAGACCCAGCGAGCCTCGACCCAGCCCGAGTCGGTCGCAGTGCCCACCGTCGCCCCGGACCCCACCGACGCCCCGGCTCCCGTCGACGGCGCGGCACCGAACACCGCGGCACCGAACACCGCCGTCCCGCTCAGCACCGCTGCGCACACCACGGACAGCAGGACGGGACGTGCGCTCGATTGCATGTCCCCAGCCTGGGCAGTGGAACCCGGGCCCGGGGCGGGCGGGGGCGATCCGTGGAGGGGGAGCCGCGCCTCCTGGCCTGGGGAGGAACGTGCCGAGGACGGAAACGACAGAACCGACGTCGTACGACGGCGACAGTGTCGTTCCGCGTCGGCACCCAAGCGAGCCCGCCCGACCCCGCGCCGTCCCGATCACGCCCCCGGTTATGACCAGATCCCGAGCGAGGAGTACAGTCGGGGCCGCTCCGGAACACGCAACGCCGCTCGGACGGCGAACCAGCCGACCGCCGGGGCACCGTGCTGCACACCGGCACGGCGGCAGAACCCAGGAGCATCGTGTCCACCACGACCACCGGGCACGGCGAAGACCGTGCGTTCAAGGGGAAGGTCACCCTGTTCGCCATCGCGGCGGCGGTCGGTGGCTTCCTGTTCGGCTTCGACTCGTCCGTCATCAACGGCGCCGTCGACGCGATCAAGGGTGAGTTCAACCTCTCCGACGCGGCCAGCGGTTTCGCCGTCGCCTCGGCCCTGATCGGTTGTGCGTTCGGCGCCTACTTCGCCGGCCGCCTCGCCGACCGCTACGGCCGCACCCGGATCATGTTCTGGGCCGCGGTGCTGTTCTTCGTCTCGTCGATCGGTTCGGCGTTCGCGTTCGCGACGTGGGACCTCGTGATCTGGCGTCTCGTCGGCGGTCTCGGCATCGGTACCGCCTCGGTCATCGCACCGGCGTACATCTCCGAGGTCTCCCCGAAGGCGATCCGCGGGCGGCTGGCCTCGTTCCAGCAGCTGGCGATCACGCTCGGTATCTTCGCCGCGCTCCTGTCCGACCAGCTCTTCGCCGTCACCGCGGGCAGCGCCTCGGCCGAGGTCTGGGGTCTCGCGGCCTGGCGCTGGATGTTCCTGGTCGGGGTGATCCCCTCGGTCGTCTACGGCGTCCTGGCGATCACGCTGCCGGAGTCCCCGCGCTACCTGCTCACCAAGGGCCGTGCTGACGATGCGCGCGTCGTGATGGGCAAGATCGTCCCGCGCGACACCGTGAACACGAGCCTGGAGGAGATCCAGGACGGCATCAAGAAGGAAGCCAACGAGAAGAAGGGCTCCATCCGGGGCAACCGCTTCGGGCTCCAGCCGATCGTCTGGGTGGGCATCATCCTGGCCGTGCTGCAGCAGTTCGTCGGCATCAACGTGATCTTCTACTACTCGACGACGCTCTGGCAGGCCGTCGGCTTCAAGGAAGAAGACTCGTTCCTCATCTCCACGATCACCTCGGTGGTCAACGTCGCCGTCACCTTCGTGGCGATCTTCCTGGTCGACAAGGTCGGCCGCAAGCCGCTGCTCGTCGCCGGTTCCGCGGGCATGTTCGTCTCGCTCACCATGGTCGCCGTCGCGTTCTCGCAGGCGACGATCGTCGACGGCAGCCCGAGCCTCCCCGGCTCGTGGGGCGTCATCGCGCTGATCTTCGCGAACCTCTTCGTGGTGTCCTTCGGCGCCACGTGGGGTCCGCTCATGTGGGTCCTGCTCGGCGAGATGTTCCCGAACCGCATCCGCGCCACGGCGCTCGGCATCGGCTCGGCCGCCAACTGGATCGCGAACTTCATCGTGACGATCTCGTTCCCGGTGCTCTCGGGCTTCAACCTGACGGTCACCTACGGCATCTACGCGCTGTTCGCGCTGCTGTCGCTGTTCTTCGTCATCGCCAAGATCCCGGAGACCAAGGGCCGCTCGCTCGAGGAGATGGGCATCTCCGCCGACGGTGACACGGTGGACGCCAAGGCCTGATCGGCCGGTCGCGCACCGCGTCCGTTCCGCACGGATCGCCGGACAGGAGGCCCGGATCACGTCAGCCGCGAGGCGCGCGTGATCCGGGCCTCCCTTCTGTTAGCATCTATCCAGCAGCGTGCTGATGCGCGCTGACTTCGCGTGTCCACCAAGCCCTCACGGGCTCGGTACCCGACCACCGGTCCTGCTCTCACGAGCGGGCGGTCGCGTGCCAGGACACCAGGGACCACGACCGACGGTCGTGATCGACACAACCGCAACAGGTCCGCAGCGACGTGCGAGAGCACGGCTGCGCGCCGAGAACACAGAAGGAGGACGGCACATGGCCGTCGTCACCATCCGCCAGCTGCTCGACAGCGGCGTCCACTTCGGACACCAGACCCGTCGGTGGAACCCGAAGGTGAAGCGCTTCATCCTCGCCGAGCGCTCGGGCATCCACATCATCGACCTGCAGCAGTCACTGGCCTTCATCGACCGCGCGTACGACTTCGTCAAGGAGACGGTCGCGCACGGTGGCACGATCCTCTTCGTGGGCACCAAGAAGCAGGCGCAGGGCTCCATCGCCGAGCAGGCGACCCGCGTCGGCCAGCCGTACGTCAACCAGCGTTGGCTCGGCGGTCTGCTCACGAACTTCCAGACGGTCTCCAAGCGCCTCGCGCGCATGAAGGAGCTCGAGGAGATCGACTTCGACGACACGACGAAGGGCTTCACCAAGAAGGAGCTCCTCATCAAGAAGCGCGAGCTGGACAAGCTCCACAAGACCCTCGGTGGTATCCGCAACCTCACGCGGACCCCGAGCGCGCTCTGGATCGTCGACACCAAGAAGGAGCACCTCGCCGTCGACGAGGCGCAGAAGCTCGGTATCCCGATCATCGGCATCCTCGACACCAACTGCGACCCCGACGAGATCACGTACCCGATCCCGGGCAACGACGACGCGATCCGCTCCGTCGGTCTGCTGACCCGCATCGTCGCCGACGCCGCGGCCGAGGGCCTGAAGACCCGCCACAACGGTGGCGACGAGGACGAGGCCAGCGAGCCCCTCGCCGAGTGGGAGCAGGAGCTCCTCGGTGGCGAGACCGCCGCCACGACCGAGGCGCCCGCCGCCCCGGTCGAGGAGAACGACGCTGACGCGCAGGTCGCCGCGAAGGAGATCGGCGAGCCGATCGCCGACGAGGCGAAGAACGCGGAGCCGACGGCCGAGGCCGAGGCAGCCGCGGAGACCACCCCCGCCGAGTGAGTCGCCGGGGCGCCGGACCCCACCGGGTCCGGCGCCCCGACTGCACTCCACTCTCCACACACGTACAGTCCAGAAAGGACTCCAGTCAATGGCAAACTTCACCGCTGCTGACGTGAAGAAGCTCCGCGAGGACCTCGGCGCCGGCATGATGGACGCGAAGAACGCGCTCGTCGAGGCTGACGGCGACTACGACAAGGCCGTCGAGCTGCTCCGCATCAAGGGTGCCAAGGCCGTCGCCAAGCGCGACGACCGTGCCACCTCCGAGGGCGTCGTCGTCGCGACCTCCGAGAACGGCGCCGCCACGGTCGTCGAGCTCGCGAGCGAGACCGACTTCGTCGCGAAGAACGAGAAGTTCACGACCCTCGCCGACAAGGTGCTGGGCGCGGTCGCCGCTGCCGGTGCCGCCGACGTCGCTGCTGCCAACGCCGCACCGCTGGACGGCAAGACCGTCCTCGAGGTCGTCAACGAGTCGGCTGCCGCGCTGGGCGAGAAGCTCGAGGTCCGCACGGTCCGCCGTGTCGAGGGCTCGGCCTTCGAGATCTACCTGCACAAGACCAGCCAGGACCTGCCGCCGCAGATCGCCGTCGTCATCGCGTACGAGGGTGACAACGCCGCCGAGGCACGTTCGATCGCACAGCACGTCGCGTTCGCGAACCCGACGTACCTGACCCGCGACGAGGTCCCGGCCGAGGCCATCGAGAAGGAGCGTGCGACCGTCGAGGCGATCACGCGCGAAGAGGGCAAGCCCGAGGCTGCGCTCCCGAAGATCGTCGAGGGCCGGGTGAACGCCTACATCAAGCAGGTGTCGCTCCTCGACCAGGACTACGCGAAGGACAACAAGATCTCCGTCGCGAAGGCCGCCGAGAACGCCGGCATCACGATCCAGGGCTTCGCCCGCGTCAAGGTCGGCGCGTAACGAACCCGTGACGGGGTCAGGAACCAACCAGGTTCCTGGCCCCGTTTTTCGCGCGCGCCGGCACGACACGCGCGCGACACATCCGCGAGTACATTTCCACGAGACCACGACGAAGGGTGCGGACCAGATGACCGACGAGAAGACCGGACGACGCCGCGTTCTGCTGAAGCTGTCGGGAGAGGCGTTCGGCGCCGGCTCCCTCGGGGTGAACCCCGACGTGATCGGCACCATCGCCAAGGAGATCGCCGTCGCCGCGCGCGAGGTCGAGATCGCGATCGTCGTCGGCGGGGGCAACTTCTTCCGCGGAGCCGAGCTCTCGCAGCGCGGCATGGACCGCGGGCGCGCCGACTACATGGGCATGCTCGGCACGGTGATGAACGCACTCGCGCTGCAGGACTTCCTTGAGCAGGCGGGCGCTGCGACCCGCGTGCAGTCCGCGATCGCGATGACCCAGGTCGCGGAGCCGTACATCCCGCGGCGCGCCGAGCGGCACCTCGAGAAGGGTCGGGTCGTCATCTTCGGCGCCGGTGCCGGACTGCCGTACTTCTCCACCGACACGGTGGCGGCGCAGCGTGCGCTCGAGATCAAGGCGGACGAGGTCCTCGTCGCCAAGAACGGCGTCGACGGCGTGTACACCGCCGACCCGAAGAAGGACGCCACCGCCGAGAAGCTGCACCACGTGACCTACCAGGACGCCCTGCTCAAGGGCCTCAAGGTCGTCGACGCCACCGCGTTCTCGCTCTGCATGGACAACGGCATGCCGATGCACGTCTTCGGCATGGAGGGCGACGGCAACGTCCAGGCCGCGATCCGTGGCGAGCGCATCGGCACCGTCGTCAGCAACTGACCCCCGGCGCTGACTAGACTCGACGCCAGTACCGAAGGAGTAACACCGTGATCAGTGATGTCCTGACCGAAGCCACCGAGAAGATGGCGAAGGCTGTCGAGGTCGCCAAGGACGACTTCTCGACCGTCCGCACCGGCCGCATCAACGCGGCGCTCTTCCAGAAGATCCCGGTCGAGTACTACGGCACGCCGACGCCGCTCGCGCAGCTCGCGTCGCTGCAGACGCCCGAGGCCCGCACGCTCATCGTGACGCCGTACGACAAGACGGCGCTCAAGGAGATCGAGCGCGCGATCGCGACGTTCCCGAACCTCGGCGCCAGCCCGACGAACGACGGCGACATCGTCCGCGTGACGATCCCGGAGCTCACGAAGGACCGCCGCAAGGAGTTCGTCAAGCTCGTGCGGACGAAGGGCGAAGACCACAAGGTCGTCGTCCGGAACATCCGCCGCAAGGCCAAGGACGACCTCGACGCACTCAAGGGTGAGATCTCCGACGACGAGATCTCGCGCGGCGACAAGGACCTCGAGGCCCTGACGAAGAAGCACGTCGACCAGATCGACGAGTCGCTGAAGAAGAAGGAAGCCGAACTCCTCGAGGTCTGATGCGTCGCTCCGACCAGGGCGATGACCGCCCCACAGCAGAGCACGGGCCCGCGTCGAGCGGGCCCGTGAAGAAGGGGCTCCGTCAGGACTTCGATGCGCGCGCACGAGCGGCGCGCACCGACTTCGAGGCGCAGCTCCGCCAGCGCAAGGCCGACTTCGGCGCGCGCAACGAAGCGCTGACCGCGCGGACCGGGCGCAACCTGCCGGCGGCGATCGGCATCGCGCTCGCGTTCGCGGTCGTGATGCTCGGCACGCTGCTCCTCTGGCCGCCGTCCTTCATGGTCGTCGCGGCGTTCCTGCTGGGCGTCGGCGTCTACGAACTCACGAGCGCCATGCGGTTCGCCGGCCGCGACGTCCCGCGGATCCCGAGCGTCGCCGTCGCGATCGCGATCGTGCCGGCGGCGTTCCTGCTCGGCCAGGTCGCGGCGCTGTTCACCCTGCTCGGCGGCATCGTCCTGATCAGCGTCTGGCGACTGCTCGAGGTCGCCGTCGCGCGGCAGAAGCCCCCGGCCGGCAACGTCGCCCGAGACCTCACGAACGGGTTGTTCGTGCAGGCATACATCTCGCTGCTCGGCGCCTGCGTGGTGCTGCTCTCCGCCCAGCCGGACGGCAACCTCTGGGTGATCGGGTTCATCCTCGTCGTCGTCGCGGTCGACACCGGCGCGTACGCCACCGGGCTGAACCTCGGCAAGCACCCGATGGCACCGCGCATCAGCCCCAAGAAGACGTGGGAGGGCTTCGCCGGGTCCGTGGCGGCGAGCATCGTCGTCGGCATCCTGGTGGCCGTGTTCATGCTCGGGCTGCCCTGGTGGACCGGTGTCCTGCTCGGTGTGCTCATCTCCGGTTCGGCCACGCTCGGCGACCTGACCGAGTCGATGATCAAGCGCGACCTCGGCATCAAGGACATCTCGTCGTTCCTGCCCGGACACGGCGGCCTGCTCGACCGCATCGACAGCATCCTGCCGTCCGCCGCAGTCGCCTACGTGCTGTACCTGATCGTCAACCACTGACCGCTGTCGGGCCCGGCTGAACGCCGCACTCAGCGCGTTCAGGTTGTGCCACGGTCGGGGACTGGCAGAATGACGCCGTGGCCACCACCTTCCCGACCGCAGCCCGCTCCGCCCTCGGTTACGACGTCGACGAAGTCGAGCGTTTCCTCGAGGACGCCCGGCGCGCGTACTCCGCCGACGACAGCGCCCCCGGCATCGAGGCCGCGAAGATCCGCGCCACGGCGTTCTCGATGCGCAAGGGCGGCTACTCCACGTCGCACGTCGACGCCGCACTCGAGCGACTCGAGGACGCCTTCGCGGCCCGCGAGCGTGAGCGGGAGATGAGCGAGGTCGGCAAGAAGGCCTGGTACGCCGAGGCGCGGACGAAGGCCTCCGACGTCGTGGCGCGGCTCGAACGGCCCGACGGGCAGCGGTTCAGCCGGGTCAGCGTGCTCGGCACCGGCTACCACCCGAAGGACGTGGACGCGTTCGCCGCCCGGCTCGCCGGGTACTTCCGCGAGGGCAAGCCGCTCAGCCTCACCGAGGTCCGCTCGATCGTCTTCCGCCCGAAGCACGGCGGGTACCGCGAGGCGCAGGTCGACGCCCTGCTCGACGCCGTCGTCGAAGTGATGCTCGCTGTCCGGTGACGACGCGCTGTCCCCAGGTGCTTCGCTTTCCGTGATCGTTCCGTTACCCTGGTCCTACTCATGGGCAGGCACACGGCAGACTCAAGCTCCGACCGCGATACCCGCGAGCACCTCAGCCTCCAGGCTTCCGGTGAGCGCCGCGCGGCAATGCAGCGAACCCGCACGACGGAGACGTCGGCGTTCGGGGTGACCCCGCAGGTAGCGCCCGCGACGACGGGTCCGGTCGCCACGCCGAAGTCGGTGGCGGCGAACCGCGTCTCCGACGAGCGTGTGGCGTCCTTCGCCCACGATGCCCTGGTCGAGGCCGACCAGCGTCCCGCGAAGGAGCGCACCGCGACGGTGCAGCGCCGTGCGACGCCGAAGCTCGCGAAGCCCACCGCGTCGTCGGTGAACGCCGTCGCCCGCAAGCGCGCGATCGCCCCGATGATGTCCTTCGTCGGCGTGTTCCTGTTCGTCGGCGGCTCGCTGTTCAACCCGCTGCAGGCCGACGTGGCACAGGCCGCCGTCGACACCCCGGTGCTCGTGAAGACGCCGCCGGCGCCGCAGCAGTACACCGCGCACGGCACCTACGCCGTGGCCGCCGCCGACCGTGACGGCTACGACGTCACCGTCCCGGCCCCGAAGGTCGTCAAGCCCGTCGTCGAAGAGGACGAGGCCGACGCCGACGCCGAGACCACCGACGACAGCGCGGACGCCGCGGCCACCGAGACCCAGCCGGTCTCGGCCGCCAACACGCTCGCCGCCACCGCCGCGACGCCCGACCCGGGCAGCGCGCAGGCGATCGCCCTGCAGCAGGTCACGGCTCGTGGCTGGGGGACCGACCAGTACAACTGCCTGGTCTCGCTGTGGAACAAGGAGTCCGGCTGGCGGGTGAACGCCTACAACCCCAGCGGTGCGTACGGCATCCCGCAGGCCCTCCCCGGCAGCAAGATGGCCACGGCCGGCGCCGACTGGCAGACCAACCCGGCGACGCAGATCACCTGGGGTCTCAACTACATCGCCGGCGTCTACGGCACCCCCTGCGGTGCCTGGGGACACAGCCAGGCCAACAACTGGTACTGATCGGCTGCTCGGGTGCCGCGCAGCAACCGGCCGCGGCGTCCCCGTGGTCGCGACGTCGAGCCTGACGAGGAGACCACCCTCGACCGGCTGATGAGCTCGTGGAAGCGCACCGAGGTCCGCCACGGTCGCGAGTACCAGGTGCAGCCGATCTCGGCCGCGTCGGCGCAGAAGGAGTACATCTGCCCGGGATGCGGCGGAAGCGTCCTGCCCGGCACCGCCCACGTGGTGGTCTGGCGTGCGGACGGCGTGCTCGGCGACGCCGCCGACCTGGCGTCGCGCCGGCACTGGCACAACCACTGCTGGAGCATCGCATGACCGAGCACGACGTGCCGCACGACACCGAGATCCGGTCCGCCACCGTGTTGCCGGCCCGTCGCACCGAGGTCGAGCTCGTCACGGACGACCACCTGACGCTCGTCGGTGAGCTCGCCGAGCCGGCCGACGCCCCGGCCCGCGGGACCATCGTGACGCTCCACCCCCTGCCGACCGCGCACGGGTTCATGGACTCGCACGTCCTCAAGAAGGCCGCGGCACGGTTGCCCGCCCTCGCCGACATCGCGGTGCTGCGGTTCAACTTCCGGTCCGTCACGTCCCCGCGCGGCACGTCCGAGGGCGTCTTCGGCGAGGGTGTGTCCGAGGGCTTCGACCTGCGCGCCGCCGTCGCCGAGGTCGTCGACCGCGGCCTGCCGACGCCGTGGCTGGTGGGGTGGTCCTTCGGCACCGAGGTGATCCTCAAGCACGCGCTCGAACACGTCGAGGCCGGCACGGTCGCCGGTGTCGTCCTGCTGTCCCCGCCGCTGCACCGCACCTCGGACGAGGAGCTCGCCCGCTGGGCTGCCGTCGGGGTCCCGGTCGTGGCGCTCGTCCCCGAGCACGACGACTTCCTGCAGCCCGAGGCCGCGGCGGCACGGTTCGCGCTCGCCCCGAACGTCCGGGTCGTGCCCGTCGACGGTGCGAAGCACCTGTGGGTGGGGGAGCGGTACGTGCGGATCGTCCTCGACGCGATCGCCGACCTCGTCGTGCCGGGCAGCGCCCCGCTGCCGACCCACTGGCCCGTCTGAGCACGTCCGCACGACGCCCTGCGGCCTGCCACCTGCACCAGGTGGGACGGCCTGGAGGCGCGGGGGCGCGCCTCCAGGTCGTGGATCGTCAGCGGTCGGTCGCGTCCACGTCGTCGTCAGCGTCCGCAGCGGACGCTGCGGCGGGTGCCGTGCCGAGCAGGCCCGTGGCGTTCGTGAGGACCCCGCGGAGGTTCTCGAGGTAGCCCGCGACGGCTTCGCGTTCGGTGCGGATCGCCGCCAGGCGGTCCTCGGCCTCGGCGATCACGCCGGCGGTGCGCTCCTCGGCGTCGGCGACCATCCGGTGCACGCGGTCCTGCGCGTCGGCGACGATGGTGCGGGCGTGCTCCTGGGCCTCGGCCGTGCTGGTGCGCTCGAGGTCGTCGGCCTCCTGCTGCAGGCGTTCGGCGCGTTCGCGGGCCTCGGTCGCGCGGCGCGTGGCCTCGGCGAGCTGCAGGTTGGCCTCGTCCAGGTACTTCTGCGTCTCGGTCACCGTCTCGTGGTGCTTCCGCAGGTAGTCCTGCTCGGCGTCGTCGCGGCGGGACGCGAGTTCCGACTCGAGCGTCGTGCGGGCCTCGTCGCGCTCCCGGGCGATCTCGGCACGGACCTCGTCGCGCTCCTTGACCAGGGCGGCGCGTGCGGTGTCGATCTCCTGCCGCAGGGCGGTGCGCTCGGCCTCGAGCACCCCGAGCTCGGCGGTGCGGCGGTCGGCGATCTCGGTGTCGACCTCGGCGTGCTCGCGCTCGCGTCGGGCGGCGATGGCGTTCTCGTGCTCCCGGACGGCACGCTCGGCTGCCGCATCGGCCTCGGCGCGCTCCTGCGCGATCCGGGCGTCGTGCTCCTCGAGCTCACGGGCGATCCGGTCGGCGGTCTCCTGCACCAGGCGCGCGTTCTCGACGCGGGTCTGCTCCTCGTCGACGCGGAGCTGCGCCTGGGCCGCCTCGATCTCCTGCTCGAGTGCGGTGCGGGCTGCGGCGAGTTCGCGGTCCCACTGGGCGCGGGCCGCAGCGAGTTCCTCGTCGAGCTCGCGGCGGCGGTCCGCGACCTCGGAGTCGAGCTCGGCGCGTCGGCGCGTGACCTCGGACTCGAGTTCGGCGCGACCGGTCTCGAGTGCCAGCGCGTGTGCCTGCTGCTCTTCGTCACGCTCACGGTGCCAGGCGGCACGGCCCTCGGTGACCTCGCGCTCCAGGGCCTCTCGCCGGGTCGTCTCCTCGCGGTCGAGGTCCTCGGTGCGGCGGGCGTGGTCGGCCTCGAAGACCGAACGGCGGTGCTCGGTCTCGCGGTCGAGCTCGGCGGCAGCGGTGCGGGCGTCGGCGGACTCGCGCTGGGCGATCTCGCGCAGCTCGGCGACCTCGTGCTCGACCTGGGCGCGCAGTGCGTTCGTCTCGCGGATGGCGACGGAACGGACCTCGGCGGCCTCGGTCACGGCTGCCCCGCGGATCGCGGCGGCTTCGTTGCGGGCGTCCTGCGTGAGGAGACCGGCCTCGGCGCGGGCACGTTCGACGGTGTCGGCTGCCTCGGCGCGGGCGCGGGTCAGTTCGTTGGTGGCGCGGGTGCGGGCGTCCTCGAGGGTGTCGCGCGCTTCCTCCTGGGCCTCGCGGACGGTGCGCTCGGCTTCGGCGCGGCTCGAGGCACGGAGCCGCTGGGCGTCGATGTCCGCCTGGCTGATGAGGCGGGTCGACTGTTCCTCGGCCACACGCAGGGTGGACTCGAGGCGGGTGCCCAGTCCGCTGTACGTGGGGGTGCCGGCTTCGTCGAGCTCACCCTGCAGTTCGGAGACCCGGGCCTGCAGGAGACGGATCTCCTTCGCGGCGTCGGCGCGGTCGTTGTTCGACTTGATGAGCTCGCGGCGCAGGTCGTTCAGCGAACGCTCCACCTCGTCGCGGCGGTACCCCCGCAGCTCGGTCCCGAACTCGGCCTCGTCGTTCGCCACGTGTCGCTCCTGGGTGCTCGGCGGAGGGCCTGGATCGGCCCGCGGTCGATTGTAGTGGCGGCCGGAGCGGGTCGTCTGAGTCCGGCGACAGCGCGGATTGATGCGCTGTCCAGCGTTGCTCGCTATCCTGAGTCGCTGATTCGCGCGCCGACATCCCCACCCCGGCGCGGTAGGGAGAGAGTTCGTGCGATTCGTCCTGGCGATCGTCAGTTTCGTCATCGGTCTGCTGCTCGTGGCGCTGGCGGTGGGACAGCGGACCGTGTTCGCGCCGCCGTCCTCGCTCGTGGCCGAGAGCTCGATGACCAGTTCCGCCCCGGTGACCGTGATCCCGGGGACGACGCTCAACGCCAACCCCGGCTACCAGCGCATCAACGTGTCCGGCTCCGGCAAGGTCTTCGCTGCCTACGGCAAGACCGCCGACGTCGACGCCTGGATCGGTGACGCCGAGCACACCACGCTCCGCTTCGACGCCGAGAAGGGCTCGCTGGTCGGGTCGACCTCGGGCAGCGAGACCAGCGTCCCGTCGCCGAAGGGCAGCGACCTCTGGTACCAGGAGTACGACGGTGCCGGACAGTTCACCGTCCGCCTGCCGCAGGACGTCTCGGTCCTCGTCGTGAGCGACGGCAAGGCCGCGGCGCCGAGCGACGTGTCCGTCACCTGGCCGCAGGACACCGCGACGCCGGCGGTCGGTCCGCTGCTCGTGGCCGGCGGCGTGTTCGTCCTCGGAGGCCTCGTGCTGCTCGTCCTCGCCTTCCTGCACCAGCGCCGTGGCCGCGGTCCCCGCCGTCGCAGTGGTGGCAGCCGCCCGCCGCGGGTGCGTGCGTCCCGTCGAGCCGCCGCCGCCGGAGCGCAGGTACCGCGCCGCGGTCGTCGCGGCACGCGCGCCCTCGTCGGCGTCCCGGTGCTGCTCGTCGGTGCCCTGACCCTGGCCGGCTGTTCCTCGGACTACTGGCCGCAGGGCGGCGACCCGTCGCTCGCCACGCCGACCCCGACGGCCACCGCCACGGGGGCTGCGGAGACGACCGAGCCGACGGCTGCGACCAAGCAGCAGATCACCCGCATCGTGCAGCGCACCGCCGCCGTCGCCGAGCAGGCCGACGGGGCGCGCGACCGTGACCTGGTCCGGACCCGGTTCTCCGGAGCGGCGCTCGACCTCCGTCTGGCGAACTACTCGATCCGCGGCAAGGACTCGGACGTCAAGGCACCGCCGGCGATCTCGGCCGCGCAGGTGTGCGTCGCGCTGCCGCAGCAGACCGACACCTGGCCCCGAACGGTCTTCACGATCGTCGCCGAGGACTGTGACGCCAAGTCTGCGCCGCAGGCCCTGACCCTGGTGCAGGACACCGCCCGCGATCCCTACAAGGTGGCGTACGACGTCTCGCTCGAGGCCGACGCGAAGATCCCGAGCCTCGCCCCGACGACGATCGGTGCCGCCCTGCTCGCGCCGGAGTCGAAGCTCCTGACGATCCAGCCCGACCAGGTCGCGACCGCCTACGGCGACATCCTGTCGAAGGACACCGCCAGCGAGTACGCCGACCTGTTCGCGACCGAGGGCGATGCGCTCCGCACCACCATCGGCAAGGCGTACAAGGACAAGAAGGCCAAGGCCCTGCCGGACACGGCGAAGATCGAGTACTCGTCCGAGGTGCCCGCCGACTCCGCGGTCGCGATCGCGACCGACGACGCCGGCGCCCTGGTCTCCGCGGACCTGGACGAGATCGAGAAGGTGACCCCGACCGCGTCGGGCGCCGAGGTGAACACCGAGGGTGCCGTCAAGGCACTGTCCGGCGTGGACACGAGCAAGAAGGGCATCAGCGCGACCTACAGCGTCCAGCTGCTCTTCTACGTGCCGCCGGTCGCCTCGGATGGCAAAGTGGTCCTGCTCGGGTTCACACAGGGCCTGACCGCAGCGAGTGAGGTGCAATGAGCAACATCCCCCCGACCCCGTCCGGGCTCCGCGGAGCCGTGGACCTGTCGTCCCTCGTCGACCGCGCACAGCGGCCGCCCCAGCCGTCCGGTGCTCCCGCCCCGGCGGGTTCCGCCGGCGGAGCCGTTCCCGGCACCGAGGCCGGCGCCGGGAACGGTGCCGACCTGACCGTCCCGTCGCTCGTGATCGACGTCACGGACGCGACGTTCCAGGACGTCCTGGAGCTGTCGAACGTCGTCCCGGTCATCGTGGACATCTGGGCCGAGTGGTGCGGGCCGTGCAAGCAGCTCTCGCCGATCCTCGAGCAGCTCACCGCGGAGTACGACGGCCGCGTGGTGCTCGCCAAGGTGGACGCCGACACGAACCCCCAGCTCGTGCAGGCGTTCCAGGCGCAGTCGATCCCGACCGTCGCAGCCGTGATCGGCGGACGCCCGCTCGGGCTCTTCGTCGGGGCACTGCCCGAGGCGCAGGTCCGCGACGTCTACGAGCAGGTGCTCCAGGCCGCCGAGCAGAACGGCGTGGCCGGTCGCGTGACCGTCGACGGCGCTGCGACCGAGGTCGACGCTGAGCAGGGCGAACCGGAGCCGGAGCCGCTCCCGCCGCACCACCAGGCCGCGTACGACGCGATCGAGCAGGGCGACTACGCCACCGCGATCGAGGAGTACAAGACCGCCATCCTGCAGGACCCGCACGACCAGATGGCCGTCGCGGGACTCGCACAGGTGTCGCTGCTCGACCGGCTGAACGGCCGGACGGCCGACGAGATCCGTGCGGCAGCAGCCGCGGGCCCCCAGGACGTCCATGCACAGCTCGCGGTCGCCGACCTCGACATCTCCGGCGGGCACGTCGACGACGCCTTCGGACGTCTCCTGGACCTGGTGCCGACGGTGTTCGGCGAGGACCGTGAGGCCCTGCGCGTCCGGCTCGTCGAGTACTTCGAGCTCATCGGCAGCGAGGACCCGCGCGTCGTCGCGGCGCGTCGCCGCCTGGCGAACGCCCTGTACTAGACCCGGGATGAGACAGACGGGAGGCCCGGTGCCAGCTGGCACCGGGCCTCCCGTCTGTCCGTCGGTCGCGTCGCGGACGCTGGCCGGGCTACTGGGCGAGCTTCAGCCAGACGGCACCGAGCGGCGGCACCACGAGGTGTGCCGAGGCCGGGCGGCCCGCCCACGGGGTGTCCTCTGCGGTGACGACGCCGAGGTTGCCGACTCCTGAGCCGCCGTACTCGGCAGCATCGGTGTTGAGGACCTCGTGCCACTCGCCGGCGGTCGGCAGCCCGAAGCGACGCTCCACCGGCACGCCGGAGAAGTTCACGAACACCGCGACCCGGTCGTCGCCGTCCTTCCGCAGGAACCCGAGGGTCGAGTGCGGTGCGTCGCCACCCTCGAGCCACTCGAAGCCGTCGGCCGTCGAGTCGTGTGTCCAGAGCGCCGGGGAGTCCTTGTACACGCGGTTCAGCTCCGCGACGAGGTCCTGCACACCGCGGTGGCCGGGCTGGTCGAGGAGCCACCAGTCGAGGCCCTTCGCCTCGGACCACTCGGCGGGCTGGGCGAACTCCTGGCCCATGAAGAGCAGCTGCTTGCCGGGGTGCGCCCACATGAACGCCAGGTAGGCGCGCACGTTGGCGAGCTTCTGCCACTCGTCGCCGGGCATCTTGCCGTACAGGGAGCCTTTACCGTGCACGACCTCGTCGTGGCTGATCGGCAGCGTGAACTGCTCGCTGAACGCGTAGACGAACGAGAACGTGATCTCGTCGTGGTGGTAGCTGCGGTACGCGGGGTCGCGCTGCACGTACTCGAGCGAGTCATGCATCCAGCCCATGTTCCACTTCTGCCCGAAGCCGAGTCCGCCGGCGCTCGTCGGCTGGGTCACGCCCGGCCACGAAGTGCTCTCCTCCGCGATCATCACGATGCCGGGATAGCGCTTGTACGCCGTCGCGTTCGTCTCCTGCAGGAACGAGATCGCGTCGAGGTTCTCGCGGCCGCCGTGGATGTTCGGCAGCCAGTCGGTGCGGGAGTAGTCGAGGTACAGCATCGAGGCCACCGCGTCGACCCGCAGGCCGTCGATGTGGAACTCCTCGAACCAGTACAGCGCGTTCGCGACCAGGAAGTTGCGCACCTGCGGCTGCCCGAAGTCGAACACGTAGGTGCCCCAGTCGAGCTGCTCGCCGCGGCGGGGGTCCGGGTGCTCGAACAGCGCGTAGCCGTCGAAGCGACCGAGGGCCCATTCGTCCTTCGGGAAGTGCCCGGGGACCCAGTCCATGATCACGCCGATGCCCGCGGAGTGCAGGCGGTCGATCAGGTAGCGCAGGTCGTCCGGCGAACCGAAGCGCGCGGTCGGCGCGTAGTACCCGGTGACCTGGTAGCCCCACGAGCCGCCGAACGGGTGCTCGGCGAGCGGCAGGAACTCCACGTGCGTGAAGCCGGTGTACTCCATGTGCCCGATGAGCTGGTCGGCGACCTCGCGGTACGACAGGCCGGGGCGCCACGAGCCGAGGTGCACCTCGTAGACGCTCATCGGGGCGTCGTGCGTGGTGGTCTGTGCGCGGCGCTCCATCCACGCGGCGTCGCCCTCGGACCACGTGTACGTGGACTCGGTGATGACGGAGGCCGTGGCGGGCGCGATCTCGGCCTCGCGGGCGAAGGGGTCGGCCCGCTCCACCCAGCCGGAGTCGGTGAGGATCTGGAACTTGTAGCGCTGCCCGACGACGGCGCCGGGCCAGAACAGCTCCCAGACGCCGAGGTCGCTCAGACGGCGCATCGCGGTGGTGCGGCCTTCCCAGCCCTCGAAGTCGCCGATCACGCGGACGGCGGTGGCCCTGGGCGCCCAGACGGCGAACGCGACACCGTCGACACCGTCGACCGTGCGGGCGTGTGCGCCGAGGTGGTGCCAGAGCTGCTCGTCACGGCCCTCACCGAACAGGTGCAGGTCGAGCTCGCCGAGCGTCGGGGCGAACCGGTACGCGTCGTCGGTGGTCCAGGTGGCGTCGTCTTCGTCCGTGGACTCGTCGTAGTCGTACTCCGACTCGACGCGGTAGCGACCGAGGGTCTCGGCAGTGGCGCCGGCCCAGAGCCCGTCGCCCTCGTGCGTGAGTTCGATGTCGTCGCCGTCGGGGCGCACGAGGCGCACCGCGCGGGCCAGGTGCCGGACGACGCGGACGCTGGTGCCACCGTCGACCGGGTGCGGGCCGAGCACGTCGTGCGGCTGGGACCAGCGGCCCTCTGCCACCTGCAGACGCAGCCAGTCCTCGATCGGAGCCGGACGCGGAGCCGTGGCCGCACCGGTGGCGACCGGAGCCGAGGCAGCAGCCGGCACCGAAGCAGCGGCGCTGGGGGCGACCGGCGCGTCGACGGAGGCCGGACGGACCACGGGTGCAGCGCCGCCGGTCGGGGCCGTCGGGGAGTCGGAAGTCGAGGCGGCTGCGACGGGCGGCTGCCGCGGGTGCGTCGGGTCGGCGGGGTGCCCGGCGAGCGTGGCGGACTCCGCCACGCCGCGGTCGGGCGCCTCGCGCTGCGCCGGCGGAGCGCCGGGCAGGTCCTCGTCGGGCGCGGACACCTTCGGCTCGTACCGCGGCACGGCCGGCGGCGGAGGCGGCACCGGCGGGACGGCCGGTCCGCGCTTCGTGGGGTCGGTCGGTTCGGGGGTCATCGGTGGGGTCCTTCCACGACGAGCAGGTGCACGGGCTCCTGGAACGCGTCCAGGCGGACGTAGTTCGACGCGCCCCAGGTCCAGCGCTGACCGGTCACGACGTCACGGACGTCGAACAGGCCCTCGGTCGGCAGACCGAGTGCGGCGAGGTCCAGGTGCACGGTGGTCTCACGGGCGGAGTGCGGGTCGACGTTGGCGACCACGATCACGGTGTCGGGGCGCCCTGACCGGATGTACTCGCCCGACAGGTGCTTCGAGTAGACGACGATCGCCGGGTCGTCGGCGGCGTGCACGTGCAGGTTCCGCAGCTGTCGCAGCGCGGGGTGCGCCGCACGGAGGCGGTTGAGCATCGTCACGTACGGCGCCAGGGACGCACCCTCGGCCTCGGCCAGGGCGAAGTCGCGCGGCTTGTACTCGTACTTCTCGTTGTCGATGTTCTCTTCCGAGCCCGGACGGGCGACGTCCTCGAACAGCTCGTACCCGGCGTACATGCCCCACGTCGGCGCACCGGTGGCGGCGAGTGCCGCGCGCACCTTGTAGCCGGCACGGCCGCCGAACTGCAGGTACTCGGTGAGGATGTCGGGCGTGTTCACGAAGAGGTTCGGGCGCAGGTAGTCGCTCGTCTCGTGCGAGAGCTCCGTGAAGTAGTCCTCGATCTCGTCCTTCGTGTTGCGCCAGGTGAAGTACGAGTACGACTGCTGGAACCCGGCCTCGGCGAGCGCGCGCATCATCGCCGGGCGGGTGAACGCCTCGGCGAGGAACACGGTGTCGGGGTGCTCGTCGCGGATCTCACGGATGACGCGTTCCCAGAACCAGAGCGGCTTGGTGTGCGGGTTGTCGACGCGGAAGATCCGGATGCCGAAGTCGATCCAGTGGCGCAGGACACGCTCGACCTCGGTGACCAGGCCCTCGGGGTCGGTGTCGAACTGGATCGGGTAGATGTCCTGGTAGCGCTTCGGCGGGTTCTCGGCGGTCGCGATGGAGCCGTCGGCCCGCTGCGTGAACCACTCCGGGTGCTGGGTGACCCAGGGGTGGTCGGGGGAGCACTGCAGCGCGAAGTCGAGCGCGACCTCCATGCCGGTGTTCTTCGCCGTCTCGACGAAGTCGCGGAAGTCGTCCTCGGTGCCGAGGTCGGGGTGGATCGCGTCGTGCCCGCCCGCGGGGGAGCCGATCGCCCAGGGGCTGCCGGGGTCGTTCGGCCCGGGCGTGAGCGTGTTGTTCGGCCCCTTGCGGGCGGTGGTGCCGATGGGGTGGATCGGCGGCAGGTAGATGACGTCGAAGCCCATCCGGGCGACGGCGGGCAGCCGTCGGGCCGCGGTGCGGAAGTCGCCGCTCTTCCAGGAGCCGTCGGGGTTCTTCTTCGCACCTTCGGAGCGGGGGAAGAACTCGTACCAGGCACCGACGCCGGCGCGGGTGCGTTCGACGTCGAGCAGCTGGGTGGCGGAGTGGGTCCGGAGCGAGGTGAGCGGGGCTTCCTCGACCTCGGCGACGATCCGCGGGTCGTCGACGGCGGCCAGGCGTTCGGCCGGGTCGAGGTCGGTGTCGCGGACACGTGCGGCGGCACGGGTCGCGGCGGGGGAGTCGGTCTCCTCGGCCAGCCGGTCGAGCAGCACGGCACCGTCGAGCAGGGTCGCCTCGGTGTCGACGCCGGCCGCGATCTTCAGGCGTGCGCCGTGGAGCCAGCTCGCCCAGTCGTCGGAGTACGACTCGACGTGCCACGTCCAGACGCCGACGTGGTCGACCTGCACCGTGGCTTCGTAGCGGTCGGTGCCGGGGGCACCGAGGGTCATGGGGACGGTGCGGGTTCCACCGTCTGGGCGTTCGAGGACGAGGTCGGCGCCGATGATGCCGTGTCCTTCTCGGAAGACGGTTGCACCGAACGTGATCACCTCGCCGTCGAATGCCTTGCCGGGGAAACCGTTCGGCGTCCTCGGGGCGAGCTCGGTGATCGGGATGCGCCCGATCTTCGGGCGGCGGGGTCGGTCTGCGGTGGCCACGGAAGCGACGCTACCCGGCGAGCGGCTCCGCGTTCCCCGGAATCGGCCCGCTGTGGAGGGCCGGGCGCGCCGTGGAGCCTGTTGAGGACCGGACGGGAGGCCCGTGGCGGGGCCGCCACGGGCCTCCCGTCCGCCACTCGGTCGCGACGCTGGGCCGCACCCGCCTGCTCGGCGCTACGCCACCTCGAACAGGTGGATGCCGGGGCCGTAGGCGGTGAAGACCTGCCCGGCGGGACGGAGGCGCTCGTGGTCGCGGTGCTTCTCGCTCGACCAGGCCAGGCGGTACCCGAGGACGTCCTCGCGTACCGGCAGGGTCAGGTCGCGGGTGCGGCCGCTGCCGTGCACGACCACCAGGACGCGGTCGAAGGGCTCGTGCTCCGGCGTCGACTCGACGAAGTACTGCAGGGCGCGGTGCACCGGCTGGTCCCAGCCCTCGATCGTCATCGGGTGCCCGTCCGGCCCGTACCAGGACATCCGCGAGGCCCCGGGGGTCTCCTGCCCCTCGACGCCGAAGCGGGTGGGGCGGAGCGACGGGTGCGCCTGCCGGAACCGGGCCAGCGCGGCGACGGCCTCGGTCATCGTCTCGGCGTCCTCGTCGTCGGACCAGTCCACCGCGGTCAGGTCGTCGGACACCACGTAGGCGTTGTTGTTGCCGTGCTGCGTGCGGCTCCGCTCGTCGCCGGCGGTGAGCATCGGCACCCCGGCGGAGAGCATCAGGGTCGCCACCAGGTTGCGCATCGACCGGCCGCGCGCGGCGCGGACCCCGCGGTCGGCGGTGTCGCCCTCGATGCCGTGGTTGAACGAGCGGTTGTCGTTCGAGCCGTCGCGGTTGTCCTCGCCGTTGGCCTCGTTGTGCTTGCCGTCGTACGACACCAGGTCGAGCAGGGTGAAGCCGTCGTGCGCGGTGACGAAGTTGACGCTCGCCAGCGGGCCGCGGTCGGCGCCGAAGAGGTGACGCGACCCGGTCAGGGCTCCGGCGAGCGCGCCGATCCCGGTCTGCGGCAGGCCGGTGCGGCGCTCCTCGGCGATGTCGGTGAGCCAGAACTGGCGGACCGTGTTGCGGAACCCGTCGTTCCACTCGCTCGTGCGGTGCCCGGCTGCGCCGAACTCCCCGGTCTTCCAGCCGTCCGGGCCGACGTCCCACGGCTCGGCGATCACCAGGGTGTCCTGCAGGTCGGGGTGGTTCCGGATGCGCTCGAGCAGTGGGTGCGACGGGTCGAACCGGTGTTCGCCGTCGCGGGCCAGGGCGGCCATCAGGTCGAAGCGGAACCCGTCGACCTGCACCTCGCGCGCCCAGTACACCAGGCTGTCGACGATGAGGTCCGCCGTCGCCTCGACCGAGGTGTCGAGCGTGTTCCCGCACCCGGTGGTGTCGTAGTAGGTGTCACGACGGGGAGGGTCGGTCTGCGCCCAGCGGTAGCGGTTCGCGCCGTCGATGCCGCGCAGGCTCGTCGTCGGACCACCCAGGCCCTCTTCCGCGGTGTGGTTGTAGACGACGTCGAGGACGACCTGGATGCCGGCCTCGTGCAGCAGCCGGACCATGCCCTTGAACTCGCGCAGGACGGCGTCGGCGCCCTCCTGCTGCGCCGGTGCCGAGGCGTGCGCGGCGTGCGGGGCGAAGAACCCGAGCGTGTTGTAGCCCCAGGCGTTCTGCCGGCCGGCGTCGCGGAGCCACCGCTCGGTGTCGAACGCCTGCACGGGCAGCAGTTCGAGCGTCGTGACGCCGATGCGGTGCAGGTGCGCGATCGTGCTTTCGTGGGCGACCCCGGCGTACGTGCCGCGCAGGTGCTCCGGCAGGTGCGGGTTCGCGGCCGTCAGGGTGCGGACGTTCGCCTCGTAGACGACGGCACGGTCGAGCGGGACCTGCGGCTTCACGACGCCGCCCCAGTCGAACGCGTCGTCGACGACCACGCTGGTCCAGCGGGGGCCGACCGCTTCGTCGTCGCCGGTCGGCAGGATGCCCCGCGCGTACGGGTCGAGCAACGGACGCGTCGGGTCGAACTCGTGCCGCGGGCCGACCGGCCCGTCGACGAGCAGGTGGTAGCGGTCGCCGGGCACGACCCCGGGGACCTCGCCGGTCCACACGTCCGTGTCCGGCACCCGCTCGAGCGCGTACCGCGTCGGCCGCACGTCGGAGGGGTCGGCTCCGTCGGCGCTCCCCGCGCTCGCCACGACCAGGACGACGCCCGTCGCCGTCGCGGACCGCAGGGTGAACCGGGGGACGGTCCCGCCCAGGGAGAACCCCGGCGTCAGGTCGATCGCTGTCTCGTGCACGCGACAAGGGTACGAGGACCGGCGCGTATCCTGGACACTGCTCGATCCAGGGGGTGCATTTGTCGGTCTACCTCGACCACGCCGCGACGACGCCGATCCTGCCGGAGGCGCTCGCCGCCTTCACCGATGCCCTGGGCGCCGTCGGCAACCCGTCGTCCATCCACAGCGCCGGTCAGCGCGCCAAGATGCTGCTCGAGGACGGCCGCGCCGCCGTCGCCCGCTCGCTCGACGCCGATCCGGTGGAGGTCGTGTTCACCTCCGGCGGCACCGAGAGCATCAACCTCGCCGTGAAGGGCCTGTTCTGGGCTCGCCAGCGCGACCGCCAGCGGCCCCGCATCGTCGTCCCGGGCGGCGAGCACCACGCCACCGTCGACACCCTGACCTGGCTGGAGACGCACGAGGGCGCCGTCATCGACGTGGTCCCGTTGGACGCGCAGGGTCGCGTCGACCTCGCCGGACTGGAGGCGCGGCTCGCCGACGCCTCGGACGTCGCCCTGGTCACGTTCCTGTGGGCGAACAACGAGGTGGGCACCATCCAGCCCGTGTCACGGATCGTCGAGCTCGCCCACGCCGCCGGCGTGCCCGTGCACAGCGACGCGGTCGCCGCCTACGGGCAGGTGCCGGTGTCGTTCGCCGGGTCCGGCCTCGACGCCCTCAGCGTCTCCGCGCACAAGATCGGCGGCCCCGTCGGCATCGGCGCGCTCGTGCTCGGGCGGAAGGCCACCGTCGAGCCCCTCATCCACGGTGGTGGGCAGCAGCGGCAGGTGCGGAGCGGGACGCAGGACGCCCCGGCGGCTGCGGCCTTCGGTGTCGCGGCCAGCGCGGTCGTCGCCGAGCCGATGCCGCACCCATCGCTCGTCGCCCTGCGGGACCGCCTGGTCGCCGGGGTCCGTGCGGCCGTGCCGTCTGCGGTGCTGATGGGGGACCCGGTCGACCGGCTGCCGGGCAACGCCCACTTCACGTTCCCCGGCTGCGAGGGCGATTCGCTCCTGTTCCTGCTCGACGCCGCCGGGGTCGCGGTGTCGACCGGGTCGGCGTGCCAGGCCGGTGTGCCCGAGGCGTCGCACGTGCTGCTCGCGATGGGGCTGTCGGAGCAGGACGCCCGTGGTGCGCTCCGGATCACGCTCGGCCACACGACGACCGATGCCGACGTCGACGCGTTCCTGACGGCGCTGCCCGACGCTGTCGCACGGGCCGGTGCCGCGGGGATGGCATCGAGGGAGCCGCTGCTCGGGCGGTAGTGGTTGACTCCGGCGCAGTCAATTCGGCTTGCGCCTGGGTGGGACACCGGCGATCTCGGCTGCGACGCTGACGCCGGCCCCCTTCCAGGGCATACTGCTGCTCGTGGTGCCGGGGCCGGAAGACGGACAGGACGCAGGGGACGTCCGCCGTCCAGCGCGCGTCCGACCGCCGCGGGACGACAACTGGTACCGCTCGACCGAGTGGAACGACGAGATCGCTGCGGCGTTCGAAGCGAAGCTCGCACGTGCGAGATCGTCCAGGCTCGAGTACATCCGTATCCAGGGGGTGACCCTCGCCCTGCAGGGCGACGCAGACGAGGGCGTCCGAGAGGTCGGTCGGGGGCTGCTCGTCCGGTTCATGGCGGAGATCGAGGCCGTCGGCGGGTCGCAGGCGCGCGTGAACGGCGGCGGGGAGGAACTCGCGATGTCACTGGCGTTGTCCGGACGTCTGCGTGACGCCGCTGACGAGTACCGGAGGGTCCTCCGGCGGATCGCCGAGTGCGGCTCCGACTCGTTCACCACCGGCATGTCGGAGGTCCTCCTGGCCGAGGTGCTCCTACAGCTCGGCGATCCCTCGTCGCTCGCCGAGGCGGACGCGCTGCTCGCCGGCGCCGAGGACTCGATCCGGAGGACGGCGTTCTTCCGCGACCGCGTCGTCCGGTACCTGACAGCGCGCGCCCGCGTCGCGAGCCGGCTCGGAGACCCGGAATCGGCATCCGGGCACGCCCACGCCGCACTGACCGTGATCGGGGTCGAGGGCAATCCGTTCCCTCGGCACCCGGGTGTCGGGGTGCCGACCGTTGATGCGGAACTGCGAGCGGAGCTGACGCGCTTGGCGCACGGGCTTCGGCCCGTGGCGGCTCGGCGACGGCCGTTCCGATTTCGGTTCCGCAAGGCACGCCCGTGACGGCGTGCATCCCGGGACCTCGAACGCCGCACACCCGGGGGGCCACCACGCACGACGTCGAGGGCGGCCCCGGATGGCGAATCCGGTCCACCGATCTCCGTCCGGTCATCACCGACCTCGCTGCGTTCCGCACAGGATTGGCAGACGACCCACTCCGTGAGGAAATCGAGTTGCTGTGGACCGGCACGGCGGGTGATGCGCTTCGTCGTCTCGAACGGGTTGCCTCGACGCAGCGTGTCCGAGCACTGCGGGCCGACTGCCACCGTGACCTGGGTGACACCCGCACCGCTGTGCGCGAGTACGACCTCCTCGTCGCCGAGTGCATCGGTACGACTCGCGAGGCCGTGATGCGGCAACACCGGGGCAAGGCGCTGCTCGCAGCCGGGAGCGTCGACCGCGCCGTCGAGGACTTCACACTCGTCGTCGCGCTCAGACAGGCCAGTGATCCGGTGCTCCTCGCTTCGGCCGAGCAGGCGCTGGCGGTCGCGCGGTCTCGGCCAGGTGGCGGCATAGCGGACGTGCTCACCGGCAGCGGCGACGTGGACGGACGTCCGTCGGTAGCCTGAGCCCGTGACCACTCCGAAACCGCAGGGCAGTGCCGACCTGGTGGGTCTGCTCGTCGGTGCTCCGCTCGCGCTCATCGGGATCGTGCTGCTCGTGTCCGCAGGAAGTACGCCGACGGCCGTCCTCGGGGCCGCGGTGCTGGTCTCCGGCACCATGCTGGTGTGCACCGCCCTGCTCATCCGAGGGCTGCGCCGGGAGCGCTGACCGTGGCCACGACCAGCGGTGAGCACCGTCCGCGGAACGGCACCCGGCGGGACAGCCGCTGGGCCGTCCCAATATGTCGGGTCTTCCCCTGGTGGTATCTCGGCGGTGCGGTGGCGACGCTGGCGATCCTGTTCCTGGTCGATCCCGGCGGCAGCCAGGCCACGGTGGCGTTCTGGGGGCCGATGATCGGGATCACGATCCAGGACCGCGAGCGAGCTGCGCGTGCTCGACTGGACCGCGGCCTCCCGGTCGACCGACGGTCGCTCCTGTCGCCTCCGTGGCTCGAACCGACCTGCGCGGTGTTACTCAGCGGCGTGGCCGTCGGACTCGGCATGCTCATCAACGCGCTCTTCGGGCACGGCACGTCCGTCACGACGTGGGTCGGTGCGGGGGTGTTCCTCGGGAGCGCCGCGTCCTTGGTCGGTCTCCTGCTGGTCCTGAGGAGCCGACGCCGCCGACGGTCGAGCGGTGCGGGCGGCCAGCCGGACGACGTCAGCTGACTGGGCGCTCCGAGAGGAACCGCCCGGCTCGTCGGTACTGCAGGGCCAGTTGTACGAGCCCGAGCACCACCGTGAACGACGCGACGAGCTCGATCAGCTTGATGGGCAGACTGTCCGTGCTCACCGCTGTCGAGGCGGCGAACAGCATCACGGCGCCGAAGATCGGCAGGATCCCGAGCGTGGCTCGACGGTTCTGCACGGCCACCGCGAAGACGATGTCCGCGTGCTCGTCGTCGATCGGCTCCTGGCCGGCGATCTGACGCCGCACCGACCGCTGCTCCGCGCGGGAGAGCGGGCTGCTCACTGAACGCCAGCGAGTGACGTAGTGACCGGAGCGGTAGGCCCACACGAAACCGACGATGCCGACGACCAGCCCGAGCAGCAACAGCAGGAGCTGGACGAGCAGCTGCACGCCATCGCCGCCACTCGCGTGGCTGCTCCCGGTGCCCGGCGCCAGCACCAGTGCCAGGACCACCCCGACCGCCCACGACACCAGGACGAGTGCCCCCAGCCACACGAACACGCGGGTCCGGCGACGGCGGAGCCCGTCGTCGCTCTGACCGTCGGCGAGCCGGGCGGCGGCTGCCCAGCGCTCGGCTCCGGCTGGGTCGGTTGGGGGGCTGGTCATCGTTCGGGTCCTGACGTCGAGAGTCTCTCGACTCTACGGGTCACGGTCGGTGCGGGTCGTGCGTGCGACTCCGGAAGCGACTGCCGTTTGAATCCGCACGAGGGGATCGCCACCGACGCGCATCGTTGTGATACTTGGACATGCTCGAGTTGGTGAGACCGCAGACGGCGTTGTACGAGGCGTGGGCTGAAGCGCATGCCGAGTGGGGGCCGGGCGCGCACGAGGACGGATTCGGGATCACCGCCCACGACGACGTCGGTGACGAGGACGGGTTCCGCACCTGGGTCGGCCGACTGCACGCCAGACCCGGGGCGCTCTGGTGGATCGTCGAGGACGGCCGCGTCCTGGGCGGGACCGCACTCCGGGCGCCGGGAGACGCGGCCGGCGTGCAGCGGTTCGGCCACGTCGGGTACGGGATCCGCCCGTCGGCGCGGGGCCGAGGCGTGGCGACCTGGGCGCTGGGCCAGGTGCTCGCGCACGCATCGCGCGTCGGGATCGACCCGGTGATCGCCGTCTGCCGTGATGACAACGACGGCTCCATCGGGGTGTTGGAGCACTACGACGCCGTCCTGCTGTCGACCGAGCGCCGCGGCGGTGTGCGGCTGCGACGGTACGCGATCGCCAGGTCGCACCGGAGGCCCGGGTAGCCGACCGAGCGCACGGCCACCCCGAGGAATACGTGTCGGCGCGTCACGCGAGCTGGGCGAGGAGCGCGTCCGTCTCAAATGCGGTCGGTGCTGTCGCCGGACCGTTCCTGGTGACCGCGAGGGCTGCCGCGGCGTTCGCCCGTCGGACGGCGTCGACGAGGACCGCACCTCGGGACAGCGCAGCCACGAGCACTCCGCCGTGGGCGTCTCCCGCGCCGTTCGAGTCCACCGCAGCGACCTGGAAGCCTGGCACCAGCACTGGTTCCAGGCCGGGCTCGACGACCCAGCAGCCGGCTGCGCCGTCGCGGGCCAAGGCGGTCCCGCGGGCGGCCGCGGCGATCGTGGCGACCGCCTCGGGGAGTCCCGCGGACGTGGGAGCCATGAGCCGCGCCTCCCGTCCGTTGGCGCTGACCACGTCCGCACGCGCCATGACGGGACCGAGCACCGCTGGGGGCAGCGTGCTGACCAACGGCGACGGGTCCAGGACGACGCGGACGGAGTCGGGGACGGTCTGCAGCCAATCGGCGATCGCCTCCCCGTTGACGGCGTGCGCGAGGCCGTAGCCGGACACGAACACCGTGTCGTCGGCGACGAGGGTGATCCGGTCGAGGGCGGCGCGGTCGAGCCGGCCCTCCGCGCCGACGCTCGTGACGAACGTCCGCTCCGTGGATGCGTCCACCAGCGCGACGCAGTACCCGCTGTCGACGTCGTCGAGACCCGATTGCAGGACGTCCACGCCCGACGCGGCGAGTGCGCGACGCACCACGTCGCCGAACGGCCCGCTGCCGTACTGGCCCCCGAACGCGACGTCGAGCCCGTCCCGGGCGGCGGCGACCATCGTGTTCAGGCCGCCGCCCGCGGTGATCTCCGACGCGGAGGCGATGACGTCGCCGCCCGGATCCGGGATCGCGTCGATGCGCATGACGATGTCGACGATGACGTTGCCGACCGAGACGAGGCGGGGCATCAGGCGCGCGCCTCGGCGTCCGTGGCGGTGGCCGACTCTTGCTCGGTGAGCCGGCCGCGTGCTCCGCCGGTCAGCAGGTAGACGGCGGCGGCGACGATGAACGTGACGACCCAGCCGAGGCCGTTCGCACCGATCCACGTTCCGGAGAACGCACCGACGAAGACGGGGTCCGCATCACCGACCTGCACCTCGGTGAACAGGAAGCCGATCACGATCGCGACGATCCAGGCGGCGAGGGCGCCCCAGGCGACACCGCCGCGGTACCAGTACCGGCCGCCAGCGCGCAGGTCGAGGAGCGCGGCAGGGTCGTACCAGCGTCGCCGCACCATGTCGGCCATGAAGACGCCGAGCCACGCGGTGATCGGGACGGCGAGGACGGAGATGAACGTGATGAAGGGCGCGTAGAAGCCGTCGGCGACGAGCATGAAGTACATCGCGCCGAGCGTTGTGACGACCACGTCGACCGCGACCGCCCAGACGCGCGGGACCTTGATGCCGAGCGTCAGCGTGGTGAGGCTCGCCGAGTACACAGACAGGTGGTTCGACAGCAGGAGGCCACCGAACGCCGCGATGAGGTAGGGGATCGCCATCCAGCTGGGCAGCAGGTCGCGGATCGCGGCGACCGGGTCGCCGGCCTGCGCCAGGGTCGGGTCGCCGGCGGAGACGAGCGCACCGAGACCGACCAGGACGACGAGCGGGATGCCCGCACCGGCGGCGCTCGACGCGATCAGTGCGCCGGCCTTCGACGAGGTGCGGGTGTAGCGGGCGATGTCCGCTCCGGCCGTGGCCCATCCGATGCCGGTACCGGCCGCGATGGTGCCGATGCCGATGACCATCGCGGCGACGGGGCCCGCGGGCTGGGACCCGACGACGCCCCAGTCGACGCGGAGCACGAGGAAGACGGCGACGAACACGTTGAGCGCGCCGAACACCCACGTCGCCCACTTCTGGACGGCGACGATGAACGCGTGCCCGAGGCCGGAGACGAGCACCGTGGCGACGACGAACACCAGGATCGCGACGATCGTCAGCACCGGGTTTGCCTTCGCGTCACCGCCCGTGCCGAACAGGATCGTGAACAGCGACAGCAGCACGAACGCCGCCGTGGTGGTGTTCACCGTCTCCCAGCCGAGCCGGGACAGCAGTGACACGAACGTCGGCCCGATGTTGCCACGGACGCCGAACACCGCTCGACTGAGCGTGAGGCCCGGAGCGCCGCCGCGACGGCCGGCGACGGAGATCACGCCGACGACCGCGAAGGACCCTGCGGCGCCGATGACCGCGACGAGCAACGCCTGCCAGATGGTCAGACCCTGGAACGCGACCAGGGTCGCACCGAGTGGGAGGCCGAGGATGGAGATGTTGGCGGCGAACCAGACCCAGAACAGCGCGCCGGGCGTGCCGGTTCGTTCTTCCCGGGGCACGGGCTCGATGCCCCGCTGCTCGATCGTCGTCAGCGTGCCGCTGCTGAGGGTGGTGGGCATGTCGGACATGGTTCGGTTCCTCTTACGTCGTCGGAAGGATGGTGCGCGAAACCGGGCGTCGGCCTGTCGGGACGACGCCCCAGCGTGGGGGAGGAGGGGGGGGGTCAGCTGCCCGTGCGGAGGGTGAGGAGTCCGTCGACGACCTGGTCGAGCCGGAGGTCGTTGACGGTGGTCACAGTGACGACGGCGTCGCTGGGCCAGGCGACGGGTCCGTGGACGGCGCCGAGCACCGCACCGGCCATCGCGGCGATCGTGTCGGTGTCGCCCCCGAGTGATGCCGCCGAGCAGAGGGTCTGCCACGGGTCGAGGTCGAGGGCGACGAGGGCGAGTGCGGCGACGACGGACTCCTGGCTGGCCACGCTCGTGCCGATGAGTCGCGTGATCGTGTCGACCTGCGCGGACGCAGGCACGGTCGGCAGGTGCTCACGTGCCCACGTCGTCCTCGCGGCGATGTCCGCGCCGGCGACCCAGTGGCCGCGCTCCGCGCCGACGGTGGCGGCGGCGACCGCGGCGTCGAGCGCTCCGGCGCGGGTCGCCCCGTCGATGCCCGCGCTCACGGCCGCGGCGATCGCGCTCGCTCCGGCGATGCCGAGTCCGGTGTCGTGCGTGACGCGGCTGGCGTCCTGGACGGCGTCGACCAGGTGGACGAGGTCACTCGACGGCACCGCGACACCAACCGGTGCGATGCGCATGGCGGCCCCGTTCGTCGTGCCGGTCGAGCCCGCCTCGGACGCGGGGACGCCAGCGAGGATCCGCTGCACCGCGGTCTTCGTGCTCGGGCCGAGCAGGTCGAGCGAGCCCTTCGCCTCCATCCCGCGCTCCCAGGCGATGAGTGCCTCGGCGAAGCGGACGGGGTCCAGTCGTCCGTTGCCCTCGAGCAGCAGCTCGGCGAGCATCAGGGCCTGTTCGGTGTCGTCAGTGATCGTGCCCGCGGGCATGCCGGTGGCGATACGCTGGTGCGGTCCGGCGTCGACGAATCCGGTGATGGCCCCGTGGTCGGCGAGGATCTGCGCGCGGGACATCGACTGGGTCGGCATGCCGAGGGCGTCACCGATGGCCAGGCCGGTGAGGGCAGCGAGGGCGTGGTCTCGGAGGGGGTGCTGGTTCACGGGGTCCTGTCGCGGGGTCATGACGTGGTCCCGAAGCGCATGTGCAGTCGGAAGCGGTCGGGATCGAGGAGACTGTCGACGCGCTCGACGAACGCGCCTTCGGCCGTGCGTGTGACGCGGCGGCTGCGCAGGAACGGCGTGCCCGCGGTGCGGTCGAGCAAGGCTGCGTCGTCGATGTCGAGCGGGACGACGTCGATCCACTGCTCGGCGCTCGCCGGCACCAGACCGGTTTCCGCGATCGTGGCGGTGAGGGAGCCGTCGACGAGTCCGTCGGTGGTCGAGGCCGCCAGTCGTCCCAGGTGCGGTACGACGCTTCGCTCCAGGGACACCGGGCTGCCGCCGACGACGACGCGGATCCGATCGACTGCGACGAAGGTCGCTCCGGCGGCGTCGACCTCGGCTTGCAGTTCCGCATCGTCGAACCGCTCGATGCGCAGAGTTCGGGTCGACACCTCGGTCCCCGAGGCGGCGATCGACCGTGCCCAGCCACCGCGTGGGTCGAGGGACGCCCCGTCGAAGGTGACGACCGAGCCGACACCGCCACGGGTGGCGATGTACTCGTCGTCGGCGAGGTCGGCGAGGGCGGCTCGGACGGTGCCGCGACTGACCGCGAAGCGCACGGCCAGGTCGTTCTCACCGGGCAGGCGCTCGCCCGCTCGGTACCGCCCCGTCGCGATCTCGTCGCGGAGCGCGTCGGCGACGAGACGTCGCTTCGATGTGACTGGCATGTGGTGATCGTACATGTACAGAACCTGTCCGATCCTGCGATGCGTTCAGTGGATGTCCCGGATGTCCTGAATGGTCTCTTGGCGGGTGAGTGGAGGAGCACCGCCGCCAGCGGGACGGACCCGCACCGGGCCTCCCGGTCGGCCGAGTCGGACTCGCGCCGGTAGGATCGATGACCATGGTCGAACTGGACTTCACCGAGCAGCTCTCCGCCCTTCGCGAGACCTTCGGCAACATCCGCTCGGTGGTCGACGTCGACCGCCTGCAGCGTGAGATCGCCGACCTCAGCGAGCAGGCCGGGGCCCAGGACCTCTGGGACGACGTCGACCACGCGCAGCAGGTGACGAGCGCGCTCTCGCACCGCCAGTCGGAGCTGAAGAAGATCACCGACACCGAGCAGCGCATCGACGACCTCGAGGTGCTGGTCGAGATGGCGAACGAGGGTGACGACCAGGAGTCCGCCGACGAAGCGCTCGCCGAGCTCAAGGCGATTCAGAAGATGATCGGCGACTTCGAGGTGCAGACGCTCCTCGACGGTGAGTACGACGACCGTCCGGCGGTCATCACGATCCGCGCCGGCGCGGGTGGGGTCGACGCGGCGGACTTCGCCGAGATGCTCCTCCGGATGTACCTCCGGTACGCCGAGCAGCACAACTTCAAGACCACGGTGATGGACACCTCGTACGCCGAAGAGGCGGGCATCAAGTCCGCGACGTTCGAGATCGACGCCCCGCACGCGTTCGGCACGCTGTCGGTCGAGGCCGGCACCCACCGCCTGGTGCGGATGTCGCCGTTCGGTGCCGCCGGCAAGCGCCAGACGTCCTTCGCCGCGGTCGAGGTCATCCCGCTCATGCCGGAGACCGCCGTCATCGACATCCCCGAGAACGACATCCGCGTCGACGTGTTCCGCTCGTCGGGCCCCGGCGGGCAGTCCGTCAACACGACCGACTCCGCGGTGCGCCTGACGCACATCCCGACCGGCACCGTCGTCTCGATGCAGAACGAGAAGTCGCAGATCCAGAACCGTGCGGCCGCCATGCGCGTGCTGCAGTCGCGCCTGCTCCTCCTGAAGAAGGAAGAGGAGAACGCGAAGAAGAAGGAACTCGCCGGCAACATCACGGCGAGCTGGGGCGACCAGATCCGCTCCTACGTCCTGGCGCCGTACCAGATGGTCAAGGACCTCCGGACGGAGCACGAGGTGAACAACCCCTCAGCCGTGTTCGACGGCGATCTGGACGGCTTCATCAACGCGGGCATCCGCTGGCGCAAGCAATCCGCTGCCGAGTAGGGGTTCCTGAGCCGCGCGCCTCGCTTGCTTTCCAAGCGGGGCGACCTACCCTGATCCGGTCATGATCAAATTCGACCAGGTCACCAAGGTCTACTCGGGCAACCCGAGTCCGGCGCTCGACAACCTCACCCTCGAGATCCTCAAGGGCGAGTTCGTGTTCCTCGTGGGCGCGTCCGGTTCCGGCAAGTCCAGCTTCCTGCGCCTCGTGCTCAAGGAGGAGAAGCCCACGAGCGGGCAGATCCACGTGCTCGGGCAGCGCCTCGGGTCCCTGGCATCGCGGAAGGTCCCGTACTTCCGCCGCAACCTCGGGGTGGTCTTCCAGGACTTCCGTCTGCTGCCGAACAAGAACGTGTTCGACAACGTGGCGTTCTCGCTGCAGGTCATCGGCAAGAGCAAGGGCTTCATCAGCGAGGCCGTGACCGACGTGCTGAAGCTCGTCGGTCTCGCCGGCAAGGCCTCCCGCATGCCGAACGAACTCTCCGGTGGTGAGCAGCAGCGTGTGGCCATCGCCCGCGCCGTCGTGAACAAGCCGGCGATCCTGCTGGCCGACGAGCCCACCGGGAACCTGGACCCCACCACGTCCGCCGGCATCATGGCGCTCCTCGAACGCATCAACCAGGGAGGCACCACCGTGCTGATGGCGACGCACGACGCCAGCATCGTGAACCAGATGCAGCGTCGGGTCATCGAGCTCTCGAACGGCACCGTCCTGCGCGACGAGCAGTCCGGCGGCTACCAGACCCAGGCCGTCCCGATCCAGCGAGGCACCGTGTCCAACACCACCGGCATCCAGACGATCCCGGGGCTCATCCGATGAGGCTCGGACTCGTCATGTCCGAGGTCGGCTCGGGCCTGCGGCGCAATGCGTCGATGGTCGTCTCCGTCGTCCTCGTGACCTTCATCTCCCTGACCTTCGTCGGCACCGCGATCCTGCTCCAGATGCAGATCAACCAGATGAAGGGGTACTGGTACGACCGGGCGCAGGTCGCCGTCTACCTGTGCACCGACACCGACACCACGGGCAACTGCACCGGCGCGAAGGCCACCGCCGATCAGCGCGAGCAGGTCCAGGCGCAGCTCGACTCGTCGACGCTCAAGCCGTACATCGAGAAGACCTACTACGAGAACCAGGACCAGGCCTTCACCCGGTTCAAGGAGCAGTTCAAGGACTCGGCCGCGACGGAGTTCGTCAAGCCGGAGTACCTGAACGAGACCTTCTGGGTGAACCTGAAGAACCCGTCGCAGGCAGACGTTCTGGTCGAGAGCTTGTCGAAGGTCGCCGGCGTGCAGAGCGTCGTCGATCAACGCGGGTACCTGCAGCCGATCTTCAACCTGCTCAACGCCTCGTCGTACACGGCGATCGGCATCGCGGCGCTCATGCTCGTGGCGGCGGTGCTGCTCATCGCGACGACGATCCGCCTGTCGGCGTTCAGTCGACGGCGAGAGCTCGGCATCATGCGGCTCGTCGGTGCATCGAACCGGTTCATCCAGACACCGTTCGTGCTCGAGGGGGTGATCGCCGCCGCCATCGGAGCCGTCCTGGCCGGTGGCGCCATCACCGCCGTGGTCTGGTTCTTCGTCCGGAACTTCCTGGCGGAGCGCTTCACCGGCACGGCGTTCATCGGCATGGGGGACGCGGCCATCGTGGTCCCCGCGGTGATCGTGATCGGGGTGCTCCTCGCCGCGGCGTCGGCGTCGATCGCCATCCGCCGGTACCTGAAGGTCTGACGCAGCACAGCATCCGCGAACGGGCGGCGCGCCGGGAAGGTGCGCCGCCCGCTTCGTGTTGAGTAGTCTGTAGGGCTGCGCGGAACCACCCACGCAGCGCACTGCACCGGTCACCATCGAGAGGAGTCGTCATGGCGAAGGAACGCGGGGAGAAGATCGTCGCGACGAACCGTCGCGCCCGGCACGACTACCTCATCGAGGACACGTACGAAGCGGGCATGGTCCTGTCCGGCACCGAGGTGAAGTCCCTGCGGATGGGGCGGGCGTCCCTGGTCGACGGGTACGCCTACATCGACGGTGGCGAAGCGTGGATCGACGCCGTGCACATCCCGGAGTACACCGAGGGCACGTGGAACAACCACTCGCCCCGTCGGAAGCGCAAGCTGCTCCTGCACAAGCAGCAGATCGTGAAGATCTCGCACAAGACGGCTCAGGGCGGCTACACCCTCGTGCCGCTGCAGATCTACTTCCACGACGGTCGGGCCAAGATCGAGATCGCCGTGGCGAAGGGCAAGCGCGAGTTCGACAAGCGCCAGGCCCTGCGCGAGAAGACCGACAAGCGTGAGGCCGAGCGGGCCATGCGCACCCGGAACCGCGTCGGAGAGTAGCGCCGACGCACCTCCTCGGCTAGGCTGAGGGACTGCTCCGACAGGGGCATTGGCAACTCAACAGCGTGACAGCGGCTCGCACGTCCGGCCCGCATGGGGATGATCGGTTTCGACATTGCCTGTGTGCCGACGGGAAGCGGGCCGAGGACCCACGGTTATCTCGTAAACGATCCGTGGAAAACAACAAGTGCCAATTCCAAGCGCACTGACTTCGCTCTCGCTGCGTAAGCAGCCCAGCACATGAAGTCCGTCGGCCAGGTGACCGTCTTCTAACCTGATCCCGACGTCATCCAGAGGACTTGCTGCACGGTTGCGCCTCAGGGCCGTGCGGGACTTGCACTGAGACTGGGCCCGTCGTCCTAGAAGCCGGTAGCAAAGGACGGGGCCGAGCAGAACGAACTATCCGGATACGCCCGTAGAAGACGTCGAATTGCAGCGATGGACGGGGGTTCGATTCCCCCCATCTCCACCATTCGCCGAACGACGACCGCTGTCACGCTGCGCCACCTGAACGCCCCGACACCGTCCCCTGGACAGTGCCGGGGCGTTCGCTGTTCCGCCACGTCCGAGGACTACGCTCCGGAGCAGGCGCGCAGAACACGCTCGCGTCGAACCCGAACGAGAGGTCAGCACGTGGTGCAGGAGATCGCGATCCGTGTCCGTCTGCGGGAGCAGGAACGAGTGGTGCTCAGCGAGTACGAGCGGATCGTGGGCTCCGTCGCCACGGTCACCGCTCTCGCCGCATGGCTGCCGAACCCCGACACCCGTCTGGTCGTTCGCGGCCGCGGCGCGGAGCCGGTTCGCCTCGAGACCGTCACCTACGGCTCGGTGGTCGAGATGCTCGTCGTGCTCGACCAGCGCTCCGCCGCGGTCGAGCGTGCCGCCGCAGCCATCGCCGCGCTCATCGAGTCGGTCCGCCACGAGCACGTCGCCGACGACGTCTCCGGGGTCGCCGGGGAACTCGATCGGCTCGACCGCGCTGCCCCGCGCGGACGCTCCGCCGTGGAACGCGCCCTGCGCACGTTCCTCGAGGGGGCACGGTCCGACGTCCTCGAGCGCAAGACGACCACCCGGGTCCGGACCGCGCAGGCGTTGCTCCGGCTCGCCGAAGCAGACGCCGTCCTGACGGTCGAGCGGGTTGCCGACGCCTTGGCACCGGTGCTCGAGGAGCACGCGGTCGACGTCGAGCTGGACACCGGGTCGGCCGTGGTCGTCGAGCCGATCGACGGGGTGGAGTCTCCGGAGACCGAGGCTGCTGACGCTGACGCTGACGCTTCGCAGGCGGAGCCGGAGGCCGTGTCGGCCGTCCTGCCGCTGCCGACGGGTGCGAGCAAGGCCAAGTCGAAGAAGGACGACGACAAGAAGAAGTCGAAGAAGGACGACGACAAGAAGAAGTCGAAGAAGGACGACGACAAGAAGAAGTCCAAGAAGGACGACGGGAAGAAGAAGTCGAAGAAGGACGACGACGGCAAGAAGAAGTCGAAGAAGGACGACGACGCGAAGAAGAAGTCCAAGAAGAAGAAGTAGCTCGCAGCCGCTCCCGCTAGAAGTCGAACAGGTTCGCCCGGATCCCTCCGGCGCCGTACTCCCGTCGCAGGAGCCCACGGCGCCGGAGCACCGGCACCAGGTCGCCGAACATCCGGTGGATCTGCGCCGGGTGCAGGTCGCCCGAGAAGATGATCCCGTCGTTGTCGGCGTCGCTGCCGAGCTCCTCGATGAAGTCCGCGAACTCGTCCGCCGTCCCGACGAACCCGGACCGCGATCCGGACCCCGGCGCGATCCGCCCCTGCCGCGCCTTGCGGGTGAGCAGCTCCCGCAGCGGTGCGTCCGGGGTGTCCCCGAGCAGCCCGCGGATCGTGCCGGCCGAGACGTGCTCACCGAAGGTCCCGTCGGGCACCGGGGCGTCCAGGTCGAGCGCGAGCAGGTCGGTCTCGGAGTCGCTCGACCACGCGATGGCCGCCGCACGCAGGGCTTCGTCGGTGGGGTGCTCGGACGCCGCGACGATACGGTCGGCCTCCTCCGGTGAGGACACGATCACAGGCTTGAGCACGAACAGGATCCGCAGGTCCGCGGTGGACCGCCCTGCGGCCTCGGCTGCCGCGATCACCCGGGCGCGGTACTCCGTGACCGCGGCGGCGGACAGCGGTGCGAGTGCGAGCTGCACGTCCGAGTGGGTCCCGGCGAACGCGAGCCCTCGACCCGAACCACCGGGGGAGACGACCACGGGGTCCGACGCCAGCGGCAGGGCGTTGAGCGGACCGTCGGCGGTGAAGTGGGCGCCCTCGTGGTGGAACGCGTCGAGCGCGTCGCCGTCCGCGAAGTGCCACGAGTCCGGTGCGCCGACGTACGCGTCGCCCCACGAGTGCCAGAGCCGGCGGAGCAGCGTGATCCACTCCTCGGCGCGGTCGTACGCCTGGTCGTGCGGCAGCGGCGGCAGGCCGGCGTGGCGTGCACTGCCGACGTCGGTGACGACGTTGATGCCCAGACGGTCCGAGGACAGGTGCGCCAGGGTCGCGAACTGCCGTGCCGCCAGGTACGGCGGGGTGATCCCCGCGTTGACGGTCGGAGCGATGCCGATGTGCGAGGTGGCGGCGAACAGGTACGGGGCGAGCAGCAGCGGGTCGTGCTTCGGGCCGCCGTACGCCTGCCAAATGCGCAGGTCGAGGGTGGCGGGGGAGCCGAGCGAGACGGCGTCCTCGGCGATGACCAGGTCCATGCCGGCCTGCTCGAGCGTCCGGACGGACTCCTGGTACAGGTCCGGCTTCGTCCAGTCGTGGCCCCAGTCCCAGTCGGACCGTCCCCACGCCTGCGGGCCGAAGCCGCGTGAGAAGAAGTACCCGAAGTGCTGCAGCTCGGCCATTCAGCGCTCCTGCCGGTCGAGGGCCGGCCCACCGGCGGCCGTGCGCTGCGCGTCGGACGCTCCACGTGCCTCCAGGCCGGCGGCGGCGTCTGCGGATCGCACCGCGACGAGCCCGCGTTCCAGGTCGCGGAGCAGGTCCGCGACGTCCTCGATGCCGACCGACAGCCGGATCAGGCCGTCGTCGATGCCCTGCTCGGCTCGCTCCTCCGGCGTGCGGCCGGCGTGCGTGGTGGTCGCCGGGTGCAGGATCAGCGAGCGGACGTCGCCCAGGTGGGTCATCCGGCTGAACAGCTGCACGGCGTCGATGAACGCCCGCGCGGCGGCTTCGCCACCGGCGAGCGTGAAGGCGAAGACGGACCCGGCCCCGCGGGGCAGGTAGCGCTGGGCGAGGTCGTGGAACGGACTGGAGGCCAGGCCCGCGTGGTCGACGCTCGTCACCTCCGGCTGCTGGTCCAGCCAGGACGCGACGGCCAGCGCGTTCGCGCAGTGGCGTTCCACCCGCAGCGACAGCGTCTCGATGCCCTGGCGGAGCAGGAACGCGTTGAACGGCGACGGTGCCGGGCCGATGCGTGCGGCGACGACGTCGCGGGCGAACACGGCGAAGGCCCGGTTGCCGTACCGCTCGGCGTAGCTCTCGCCGCCGAGGGACCGTTCGGGGCTGGTCAGGTGGGTCCAGCGCTCGGGGGCGGCGGACCAGTCGAACCGGCCACCGTCGACGACCACACCGCCGAGTCCGGCACCGTGGCCGGACAGGAACTTCGACGCCGAGTGCACGACGATGTCCGCGCCGTGCTCGACCGGGCGCACCAGGTACGGCGTGGCGAGGGTGTTGTCGACGATCAGCGGGACGCCGGCGCGGTGCGCGGTCTCGGCGACGCCGGTGATGTCGAGGACGTCGTTCTTCGGGTTCGGGATCGTCTCGGCGAAGAACGCCTTCGTGTTCGGTCGGACCGCGGCGGCCCAGGCGTCGAGGTCACGGGCGTCGGCGACGAAGTCGACCTCGATGCCGAGCCGACCGAGGTTCTGCAGCAGCAGCCCGCGCGTGCCCTCGTAGATGCTCCGGGCGCTGACGACGTGGTCGCCGGCCTGCAGCAGGCCGAGGAACGCCACGGTCGCCGCCGCCTGACCGCTGCCGACCAGGATCGCCTGCACACCGCGTTCGAGCAGCGCCACGCGACGCTCGACGTCGGCGTTCGTGGGGTTGCCGAGGCGCGTGTAGGTGTAGCCGTCGTCGGTGTCGGCGAAGCGGTCACGGGCCTGGTCGAAGTCGTCGAACAGGAACCCGGAGGACATGTGGATCGCGGGGACCCGGGCGCCGTGCCCGGCGTCGGGCACGAAGCCGCCGTGTACCTGTTCGGTCGCGAAGCCGTGGTCGTCGGTCGCCATGGGACACCTCCGGGGGTCGTCTGGCGGTAGCCTCGCAGCCACTCGGCGCGGACAGGCGATTGCGGCCCCCGGTTACGCGCGCGCAGCCTCAGACGAGCGCGCGGACCCCGGTGACGACGGTGTCCCAGACCTGGAGCAGCGGCTCGCGCGCCAGCCACACCGCGACGGCGTTCACGGCGACGAACAGCACGAACCACAGGGACGCCGGCACCCGCATCTCGGCCGCGGCGATGTGGAAGTCGGTCTGCACCCGGGCGCCGGTGACCAGCCAGCGGCCGACCTGCACCACCGAGCGCAGGCCGTCGACGACGAAGAAGGCCCCGACGGCGGCGACCACCAGGACGGTTGCCTCGGACGGGCGGACGGCCACCCACAGGGCGAGCGCGTCGAAGCCGAGCACGACGAGCAGGCCGAACCAGTTCCGGACGAACGCCAGCGCGACGAGCCCGATGACCGCGAGCACCACCACGGGCAGCCAGCGGGAGCCGTGCAGCACCCCGGTCACCAGGAGCACGCCCGCCCACAGGGGTGCGCTGTAGCCGGCGTACAGGTTCAGGATCCGGACGAGCCACCGCATGCTGCCGGGCACCCGGCCGAGCTGGACCCAGGCCTCGCCGGACCCGTCCGGGTGCAGCTCGATCCGCTGGATCCGCCCGCCGAACGGCACGACGACGATCGCGTGCCCGACCTCGTGCGCGATGGTCGCGGCGATGCGGGCCACGCGGCCGACGAACGGCACGAACGGCAGGACGGCGCCGACGAGGAGCGCGACGAAGACGAGGGGCGGGGCTGCGGTGGTCAAGTGACCAGCATCGCAGCCCCGCCCAGGAAGACCCTGCGGGATCGGCGTCAGGGGAGCCCGGGCGTCGTCAGCACCACCGTGACCAGGACCACGGTGCCGGCGATCGCCAGGGCGGTGAGGACGGCGAGGAAGACCGTCAGACGGTTCACGCGTCGGCGCCCGGCTATTCGACCGTCACCGACTTCGCCAGGTTCCGGGGTTTGTCGACGTCGCACCCGAGCTGCAGGGCCAGTTCACGAGCCAGCATCTGCAGCGGCACGACGGCCTCGAGCGGACCCCACGGCGCGGTCATCGCACCCCAGGCCAGGTCACCGGTGCCACGGCGGCCGAGGGCGGGGATGTCCGCGGACTCGCCGCCGATCGTGATGACGAAGCCACCGCGTGCCCGGACCTCGGCGATCGCCGACTGGATCTTCGGCTCACCGTGGTCGATGACGACCACCGGGGTGCCGTCGTCCACCAGCGCGAGCGGCCCGTGCTTGAGTTCGCCGGCGGGGTACGCCTCGGCCCAGCGGTAGCTGAGCTCCTTGAGCTTCAGGGCGCCCTCGGCGGCGTACGGCAGTCCGGCGCCGCGGCCGAGGAACAGGAAGCCGGTCGCCTCCTTGACGCTCGACACCAGCAGCGGCATCCGCTCGGCGGACACCCGCGCGGCGTGCTCGATCCGTGCCGGCAGGTCGAGCAGTTCGTCGACGAGCACCTGCGCGCGCGACGGTTCGATGCGGCCGGAGGCCACCATCGCCGAGATCATCGCCGCGACGCCGACGACGACCTGCGCCGTGAACGTCTTCGTGGCGGCGACCCCGATCTCCGGGCCGGCGTGGCAGTCGAGCACCGCGTCGGCCCGTCGGGCGAGCGAGGAGTGCATGTTGTTCGTCAGCGCGAGCACCGGGTGGCGGTCCTCGAACCGGTCCAGGGCGCGGAGCACGTCAGCCGTCTCACCGGACTGGCTGATCGCGACGACCAGGGTGCCCGGACCGAGCACTGCCTGGTCGGCCTCGCTCGCGACGACGATGTCGGTCGGCACACCACCGATCCCGCGCAGTGCGGTCGCGATCACCTGGCCGGCGTTCAGCGACGTGCCGCAGGCGACGACCGCCAGCCGGTGGAAGCCGGCCAGGCCGAGGCCCACCCACATGCTGCCGTCGGCGGTGCGGCGGGTCACCCGGTCCAGGATCGTCGCGACGACGTCGGCCTGCTCGTCGATCTCCTTCGCCATGTGGTCGGTGTGGTCGCCGAGGTCGAGCGCGGCGGCGGCGAACGGGGACGGCGTGGGGAACGGCACGGGCACCGTGATGCCGTCGGACGACCAGGTCCAGGCCTCGCCGAGCTCGACGACGTCGCCGTCGCGCAGCGCCACGAACGTCTCGCACCACTCGGCGATCGCACCGATGTCGCTCGCCACGAAGTCACCGCGGCTGGAGCGGGCGACGACGAGCGGCGAACGGTCCGCCGCCACGACCATGCGGCCGTCCCGGGCGTCCAGGACCACAACCGCCCACGAGCCCTCGAGCTGCGCCGTCGCGATCTGCACCGCGAGCATCAGGTCCGGGTCGACCGCCAGCGCCCGCTCGACCAGGTGCGCGATGACCTCGGAGTCGACGTCGGACCGGAAGCGGTGGCCCTGTGCCTCGAGCGTCTGCCGCAGCCGGTCCGCGTTCTCGATGATGCCGTTGTGCACGATCGAGATCCGGCCGGTGCAGTCGGCGTGCGGGTGTGCGTTCGCCTCGCGCACGGCACCGTGCGTGGCCCAGCGGGTGTGACCGATGCCGACGCCGGTGAGCGCGTCACCGGAGCGTGCCGCGACGAGCGTGCGCAGGTCGCCGATGCGGGAGACCGAGCGGATAGTCTCGGTGCGGCCGACGGCCGTCCGGACGGCGATGCCGGCGGAGTCGTACCCGCGGTACTCGAGTCGTTCGAGTCCGTCGAGCAGGTAGGGGGTCGCGTCGTCAGACACGCGGGCCGCGATGATGCCGCACATCGGCTGTCCCTTCGGGGGAACGAGGGTGGGTGGAACGGGGCGGTGGAACTGGTGCGGCACCGACCGCCGTCGGGTCTGCCGCGCGTCCAGGGCCTCCCGGCCCGGGAACCGACGCCCGTCCTCGGATCAGGCGAGGACGGACGTCGGTGTCGTTGGGCCGAGGGGTTCGGGTACCGGACGGGGTACCGCGGGCTGGCCCCCGGGGGAGGGGCACGGCGGTCGGTGCAGGAGAAGCCTCACCCGCCGCGGACCACACGGCAACACCCGTCGGACGCTCTTGCGGTTCCCCGCGTGCGGGGGCACACCGCGCTGCGGTCGCGTGCGGACTCCCGCAACCGCGCGCAGACAGGAGGCCCGGTACCAGCTGGTACCGGGCCTCCCCTCCGTCCTGTGGTGCGTCTCCTACGTGAGGAGCGCGACCAGGTGCGATCGCGACCGCGCGCCGACCTTGCGGTAGATCTGCGTGAGCCGCAGCTCCACCGTGCGCTGCGACATGAACAGCGACGAGGCGATCTCGCGGTTGCGGTAGCCCTCGGTGACCTTCTGCACCACCGCACGCTCCTCGGCGGTCAGCGACGTGAGCACCGCTGACGCGTCGGGAGCGCTGCGCGGCGTCCCGGGGAACGCCGGCGAGAGCACCGGTGCGGACCGGATCGACGACGAGCCCGTGCCGAACTGCGGCATCGCCGCAGCCGGCGCCGGCGTCACCAGCGGTCGACGCAGGCCGGCCGCCTCGTACGCCGCCGCGGCCGCCGCGCCGAGACGCGGCCGTTCCGCCGGGTTGCCGACCGCGGCCAGCGCCGCGAACGTGCGAGCTCGCTCGTACTGCGAGTCGTGCGGCTGGAACAGCTCCAGCGCACGGCGACGGGCCGGCTCGCGGGTGGTGTCGTCGGCGACGAGCGCGAGGCTCCGCGCCAGGACCAGGGCACCCCAGCGCCCGGGCCGGGCGTGGTGGTCCGCCGCCAGGCGGGCCGTGATCGTCCGGGCGTCGTCGATCCGTCCGAGTCGCACGTACGCCTCGACCAGGTCGCCGAGGTGCCGGAGCACCGCGGGGTTCCGGAGCGACCGACCGATGGCGTCGGCTGCCTCGAGCGCGGTGGCTGCCTCGTCGAGGCGGCCGTCGAGCAGCAGGACCTTGCCGCGGAGTGCGTGCAGCTTCGCCGTCGCACCCCAGAGCCGACTCGTCGAACGGTGCGCGAGGCACCGGTCCACGACGTCGAGCGCCTCGGCGGAACGGCCCTCGGCGAAGTGCCGCCACGCGACGGCGATCGCCCGGGAGGGCTCACGCAACCGCTCGGCGACGGACGAACCGGACTCCCACACGTCGATCGCGCGGAGCGCCTGCCGGAAGTTGCCGGAGCGCACCTCGTTCTCGGACGTCAGGTAGCGGGCCGCCTCGGTCCACACCGCCGCGGTCTCCTGCCCCCGGGCGAGCACGAGTGCGAACACGCGTCGCGCGCTCCGGTAGCGCTCGCTGATGCTGAGCGCGTGGGCGAGGAGCAGCAGGGCCGGGTCCGACATCGCCACGAGCTCCGACGTCGCGAGCCCGTCGTGCAGCTCGGTGTCCGGCGGCAGCATGCCGTCCACGGCGGCGATGAGCTCCCGCGCGGTCGTCGCGATCTCGAGGGTGTGCGCGGACGCCGACCCCTCGAGCGGTTCGATCCGGTGCAGCAGGTCCTTCGCCTGGTCGAGCTCCCACGCCTCGGCACGGAAGCACGCCACCATGGCCATCAGCCCGGCGACGGCGTCCACCTCGGCCGGGTCGGTCGCGTCGACGGGGACGAGCAGCTCGTCCGCGTGCACGGCGTCACCGCTGAGGTACTCGGCCGAGTACTGCAGGCGGAGCCGGCGGACCTCGTTCGGCGTCGTCCGGAACGGACGGAGCGCCGCGAGGTACCGCGCGGCGAAGCCGAGCAGGCGCTTGCCGAGCATGGCCTCCGCGACCCCGAGGAGCGCGACGTGCTCGTCCTCGGTCCCGCCACCGATGTGCAGGGCACGCTCGGTCAGCGCGATCGCGGCGTGCACGTTGCCGTCCACGACGTACGACCGTGCGGCCTGGAGCAGTGCGACCACGTCGGGGACGTCGTCGACGAAGCTCCGGTGCCACGCGGCCGACCGCGGGTCGGTCTCCGCGCTCGCCGTCGCCAGTTCGGCGTGTGCCGCACGACGGTCACGGGCGGGCATCCGCCAGTAGAGCGCGGAACGCACGAGCGGGTGCCGGACGGTGACGCTCTGCCCGCGGACGGTCGCGAGACCGGCCCCGACCAGGTCGTCCAGCTCGTCGCGGTCCCACGCCGTGGTCTTCGCGACGGGCACCAGGGCGAGCTTCGCGAGGACGTCCAGATCGCGTCCCGCGGCGGGCCCGAGTGCGAGTGCCGCGATGGCCTCGGTCGTCGGAGTGGGTCGGAGCGGGAGCACGATCGGCTCCGCGCCGGTGAGCTGCTCCCGGGTGAGCACCGCGAGCTGTTCGCGGAGCGCGCCGGGGTTGCCACCGGTCTCCTCGGCGAGGACGGCGAGGACGCCGTCGTTCGCCTCTGCCGGTGCCATGGCCCGGGCGAGGACCAGGGCCTCGTCCGACGGCAGCGGTTCGATGCGCAGGATCGGCAGGGCCGCGAGCGGACCGTCCGAGGGCACCGAGCGGACCGTCGCCACGACGCGCAGGGCGGTGCCCGCGAGTCGTCCGGCGAGGAACGCGATGAGTTCCTGGCTCTCCGCGTCCATCCGGTCGAGGTCGTCGATGAGGACGAGCGTCGGCGGGAGGGTGAGGGCGTGCACGGCGTCGAGGAAGTCGTGCGCCGCCGCCAGCCCGGCCGTCACGGCGGCCGCGGTCCCGCCGGCCTGCAGCAGGTGGGCGATGTGCGCGGTCGCTCGGGGGTCGTCGAGCGCGGTGAACAGGGAGGTCACCCCGGCCAGTGGCCAGCGGGATTCACTCCCGTTGACACCGACCCGGACGACGGGGAGGGAAACGCGGTTCGAGACCGCGTCGAGGACGCTGCTGCGTCCGGAACCAGGGTCGCCGACCACGACCATCGCGGACTCCCGTGGGAGCACTGCGAGGGTCGCGATCCGGTCGACCTCGAGACGTCGACCGGTGAGTGCCATGACTCACCGGCCTCCGGGTCCGGAGGCGGATGCTGCGAGGAGGGCGTCGGCGAACACGGGGGTCGCTGCGACGGGGCGCACTGAGGCGGACCGGACTGCCGCACGGCGGGTGACCGTGGCGGAGTGCGGACGAGCGGCGGCGACTGAGCGCGCGCCGGAACTGTCGTGGATTGGATGCGGTCGACGAGTGTGGGTGCACTCGGTTCCGCTCGGGAACGATGATGTCATCGTCTGTATCACCCCTCGGGTTAGGGTCTTCGGACGAACACGACCGGTCTGTTCCGCCGTCCGGATCTAGGGAATCCGAGAGCGTCACGTGACCTGCCGTCTGGAGCACGATAACTCAGGTACCGGCCCGCCGAGCGGACTCGCGTCGACGGATGTCCAGAACCGTGCCCCCAGTACGGGGGGCCACGAGGGGGGACCGCTCCCGCTCACCGCCGGGCTTCGACGCGTGCCGGTCGGGACCGTCGGAGTCGACCGGGGTACAGCTCTGTCCGGACCTCGTTCGTCGTCGCAGGTGTAGCCAGGACGGGATGTCCAACGCCGAACCGACCGATGCCCGCCTCGATGACCGCACCCGGTGGCGGGCCTTCGCCGTGTGCGTGGCGGTGGCGGCCCTGACGATCCTCGACCTGTCCAAGGTGAACGTCGGGCTGCCCTCGATCGAGCAGTCCCTCGGGGCCACCAGTTCGTCGCTCCAGCTCATCGTGGCGGGGTACGCGCTGGCGTTCGGTCTCGCCCTCGTGCCCGCTGGTCGGCTCGGGGACCTGAAGAGCCGGCGCGTCATGTTCATCGTGGGGCTCAGCGCGTTCACCGGATCGAGCCTGCTGTGCGCCGTCGCACCGAACATCGAGGTCCTGATCGTCACGCGGATCTTGCAGGGCTTCGCCGCCGGGATCCAGATGCCCCAGGTCATCGGACTCGTGCAGCAGCTGTTCCGCGGGCCGGAGCGGGGCCGCGCGTTCGGGCTCTTCGGGGCGATGATCGGCATCTCCACCGCCCTCGGGCCGACCATCGGCGGTGGCCTCATCGCGATCGGCGGCGAGGAGTCCGGCTGGCGGCTGCTGTTCTGGATGAACGTGCCCCTCGGGATCGCCGCACTGCTCTTCGCCGTCCGCCTGCTGCCGAAGGGCGCCCAGGGGAAGGCGCAGGACCGTGAACTGGACGTCGTCGGCATCCTGCTGCTCGGCGCCGCGATCATCACCCTGATGCTGCCGTTCGTCCTGACCAGCGGTGGTGGAGGTTCCGCGACCCGCTGGTTCTGGCTCGTCGGCTTCGCGGTGTTCCTCGTGCTGTTCGTGCTCTGGGAGCAGCGGTTCAAGCGGCAGGGCAAGTCGCCCGTGGTGCACTTCGAGCTGTTCCGGCTGTCGTCGTACCGCAACGGGCTGTCGATCGTCGCCGTCTACTTCGCGGCGCTGCCGGCGTCGTTCCTCATGGTGACGCTGTACCTGCAGGAGGGCCTCGGGCTCTCGCCGCTGTTCGCCGGCATGGTCAGCATCCCCTTCGCCGCGACGAGTGCTGTGGGCTCCTACATCGGCGGACGGATCGTCGACCGGGTCGGGCGGGCGCTGGTCGTCGCCGGGCTCGGGATGGTCGTCGTCGGTTTCCTGCTGCTCATGGTCGCCGCCGTCGCCACCCCGCCGGAGGTCACCCCGTGGGCGATGGCGGGCGCGTTCCTGGTCGGCGGACTCGGTGGCGGGTTCGTGGTGTCGCCGAACCAGACCCTGACCCTGGCCGAGATCCCCGTCGAGCAGTCCGGGGTGGCGGGGTCGATGCAACAGCTCGGGCAGCGTGTCGGCACCGCGATCGGCACCGCGGTCGCGACGAGCATCTTCTACGGGATCGTGCGGAGCGAGGCGGCGGGCTCGGGTTCCGGTGGGTCCGGCGCTCGTCTCGACGCGTACCACGACGCGTTCCGCAGCGGCACGACGTTCACGGTGTCGCTGATGGCGCTCGCACTGGTGCTGGCCGGTGCGGACCTGGTGGCGCGACGTCGGGCGGCGCGGCGGTCGGACGGGGACGCCGAGCACTCGGACGCGGCTGCGGGGTCCGCCGAGCGCACCGGGGCGTCCGGATCCGCCGAGCGGGGCTGACCGGCCCGCCGACCGTGCCTACGAGTCGCGGCGGATGACCTCGACGACGGCGTCGTGCACCAGGCCGTTCGAGGCGAGGGCGCTGCCGTGCCACGGCCCGGGATCGCCGTCGAGCGAGGTGAAGCGGCCACCGGCCTCTTCGACGATGGGGACGAGGGCTGCGATGTCCCAGGGCTTCAGGTCCGGTTCGCCGGCGACGTCGAGGACGCCCTCGGCCACCATCATGTACGACCACATGTCGCCGTAGGCCCGGGTCCGCCAGACCCGACGCGACAGGTCGACGAGCGGCTCGAGGCGGTCGTCGTCGTCCCACTGCTGGATGCTGTTGTAGCTCAGGCTCACGTCGGCGAGCTCGGACACCCCGGAGACCCGGAGCGGTCCGTCCAGCGAGAACGCGCCGGAGCCCTCGGCCGCCCACCAGCGCTTGCCGAGGGCGGGGGCGCTGACGACGCCGAGCACCGGGCGGCCGTCGACCGCGAGCGCGATGAGGGTCGCCCACACCGGCACGCCGCGCAGGTAGTTGGCGGTGCCGTCGATCGGGTCGACCACCCACTGGCGGTGTCCTTCGCTGACGGCCTCGGCCCCGGTGTCCGCCGTCGTCTCCTCGCCGAGGAACGCGTCGTCCGGTCGCTCGGCGGCGAGCCGCTCGCGCAGGGCTCGTTCGACGGCCTGGTCGGCGTCGGTGACGTGCGTGCTGTCGACCTTCTTCGTCACGTGCAGGTCGGCGGCACGGAAGCGCTCGAGGCTGATCGCGTCGGCGGTGTCGGCGAGGGAGCGGGCGAAGTCCAGGTCGGCGCTGAGGTCCACGTCGCCCAACCTACCGTCGCTACGCGGCGACGACCTCTTCTTCCTCGAGCCGGGTGACCTCGCGCTCGCGGGCGATGCGGGTGCGGCGGGCGACGAGCCCGTGCACGACGACGCAGAGCAGGAGCGCGGCGGCCAGCCAGAGGGCGAGCGCGAGCGACGACCGGCCGAGCGAGGCGTCCGGGAAGTACTGCAGGTCCTGCGCGGCCTGCAGCCACGCGGCACCGCTCCAGAAGGTGTGCAGGGCGGCGAAGAACCCGGGCTGGAACGCCGGCTGGAAGATCCCGCCGGACGACGTGAAGTTCAGCATCACGAACAGCATCGTGAGGATCGGGGTGGTCCACCGGCCGAGCACGGGGTGCAGCCCGACGCCGAGCGCGACGATGATCGCGTCGTAGAGCCAGGCGAACAGGAACACCTGCCAGTGGTGGGTGGTGATGACGCCGTAGATCGGTCCGGCGACGATCACACCGATGCCGGCGACGACCCCCGCGGTGGCGAGCCCGATGACCGCGGTCCACACGGCGCGGAGCTTCGTCGCGACCGAGGCCACGGCGATCGCGGACGCGTACCCGCCGACGCTCAGGGCCACGAGCAGGAAGAACAGCCCTTGGCCGGTGGTGTCCTGGTCGCCCGTGGGCACGACGTCGACGACCCGGAACGGCACGTGCTGGTCGTAGGCGATCGGCAGGAACACCTTCTGCGCGGCGCTCGCGGTGGTCTCCGACGCGGCGGTCGAGACGTAGAGCGTGGCACCCGTCGCCGTCGGCGCGTACACGGCGGCGAGGTCGCGGTCGCGCACCTGCTGCTCGGCCGCCTTGGTCGAGGCGACGACGTGGGCCACGAGGGCGCCGTCGGACTGGTCGGTCACGGTCTGGGCGAACACCTGGGTGGCCGCGCCCTGGCCGACGATGCCGACGGGCAGTTCCTGCGGGGCCGGGGCATGGAAGGCGCCGAGGTAGGCCAGGCCCATGCCGGCGGCCAGGAAGAGCGGCACGAGGATGTGCGAGGCGAACGTCAGCAGCACGCGACCGAGGCCGGCGGGGCGCAGGACACTGTCGGACCGCTGTGGCTTCGGGGCTCGAGGGGACTTGTGGGTGGGGGAGTGGTGCGCGTGCGACGTCGTCGTCGTGCTCGGGGACGGGGCGTCGACAGCGGGGGTCGGCGCAAAGTTGTACTTTGCAACTTCAGACACGACCGCAACTGTACAACCCCGATGCGTGCTTGTCGACGCCAGGCTGGTGCCGAGGCGCCGTCCGGTGCGAGCTTGCCCACTCCGTGCGAGGCCCGCGAACCCGCACGGAGTGCACAACCTCGCACCATTCGTGCGCCCCTCGCACGGTGCGAGGTCTGCACGGTGCGAGGTCTGCACGGTGCGAGGGGGCATGGTGCGAGCAGGCGCCGGAGTAGTCACGACCCACCGCGCGCCGGCGCTCGAGTGGTCACGAACTGTCGGTTGCCGCCTGGCCATTCGACAGTTCGTGACCCCTCGACGCACACACCGCGGGGTGTCGTGACCAGCCGCCGCCGCCGACCAGCCGCAGCCGCCGACAAGCCACCAGCCGCCGACCACCGGCCGCCACCCCGGCACCGCCCGCCGGGCTACTCGGAACCGGGGTCGGACGCGCCCATCCCGGTCAGCAGCGCCCGGAACGAGTCGAGCCGCTCGACGCCGGTCGGCCCGAGCTCCCCGTCCTGCACCCGGTCGACGATCTCCCAGTCGTGCGCCTGCGCCAGCGGGATGCCGTCCCGCGCGGGCCGCACCGGCACGGCGTGCGACGCGAACGCCCGGAAGACGTTCGCGGGGTCGACGTGCCCCAGGCCGAACGACCGCACACCCGGCGTGTCGATGATCCACCCGCCGTCGCGGACCTGCAGCGCGATCGACGACGACGACGTGTGCCGCCCGCGACCCGTCACGGAGTTCACGACGCCGATCGCGCGCGTCGACCCGGTCAGGGCGTTCACCAGGGTCGACTTGCCCACGCCGGAGTGCCCGACGGTCACGGTCACCTTTTCGTCCAGGAGCTCGTGCAGCGCCTCGAACGGGACGTCGTCCGATCGGCTCGTCACGATCCGCAGATCCAGGCACGCGAAGTGCGCCAGGAACGCAGCCGGGTCGGCGAGGTCGGTCTTCGTGATGCAGAGGATCGGGTCGAGGCCGGCGTCGAACGCGGCCACCAGGTACCGGTCGATCAAGCGGGTGCGCGGCTCGGGGTCGGCGGCGGCCACCACGATGAGCATCTGGTCGGCGTTCGCCACGATGACGCGCTCGACCTCGTCGGAGTCGTCGGCACTCCGTCGCAGCAGTGTGGTGCGCTCGGCGACCTTCACGATGCGTGCCAGCGAGCCCGGGTCGCCGGAGACGTCCCCGACGAGCGACACGTGGTCGCCCGTGACGACGGACTTCTTGCCGAGCTCGCGGGCCTTGGTCGCGGTGATGACGTGGTCGTCGATCAGCACGCCGAACCGCCCGCGGTCGACGTTCGTCACCCACCCGACGGGGGCGTCGTCGTACGTCGGCCGGGTCTTCGTGCGCGGTCGGTTGCCCTTCGGGTTCGGACGCACCCGGACGCTCGACTCGTCGTACTGCCCGTACGGCTCGTCCGCGTCGGAGTCGTCACCGTCGACGTCGTCCCACCAGCTCATGCGTCAGTCCCCACTCACCGGTGCAGCGGTCACCGAGGACGCCACGAGCGCGGCCCACAGCTCCGGGAACTGCGGCAGCGTCTTCGCGGTCGACCCGATGTCGTCGACGGCGACGCCGTCGACGACGAGGCCCACGATCGCCCCCGCGGTCGCCATCCGGTGGTCGTCGTACGCGCCCCAGGCGCTGCCGTGGAGCGGCGCCGGCTCGATCCGCAGGCCGTCGTCGAGTTCGTGCACCGCGCCTCCAGACCGGTTGAGGTCCGCCGCCAGCGCGGCCAGGCGGTCCGTCTCGTGCCCCCGCAGGTGACCGATCCCGGTGATCTCGCTCGGGCCGTCCGCCAGCGCGGCCAGCGCGACGAGCGCCGGGGCGAGTTCGCCGCCGCGGCTCAGGTCGAGTTCGAGACCCGGCAAGGAGGCCCCACCCCGGATCCCGACGCCGCCGTCGACGACCAGGTCGTCACCGTCACGGGCCACGCTCGCCCCCCACAGGGGCAGGAGCGTCTCGAGGTCGGCGCCGACCTGCGTCGTCTCGGTCGGCCAGGTGCGGATGCGGACCGTGCCGCCGGCGACGAGCGCGGCGACCGCGAACGGCGCGGCGTTCGACAGGTCGGGCTCGATCGTGACGTCACGCGCGCCGATCGGGCCGGGGTGCACGACCCACTCGCCGACCGACGGCTCGTCGACCCGGACGCCGCGGGCACGGAGCGCCGCGACGGTCATCTCGATGTGCGGCATGCTCGGCAGGCGTTCGCCGACGTGGGTGAGGTGCAGGCCCTCGTCGAAGCGGGGCGCCGACAGCAGCAGGCCGGAGACGAACTGCGAGGACGCCGAGGCGTCGATGGTCAGGGCGCCACCGCGGACCGAGCCGGTGCCGGTGAACGAGAACGGCATCGAACCGCCGCCGTCGTCCGTGACGTCGACACCGAGGTCCACGAGTCCCTGCACGATGGCGTGCATCGGTCGCTTGCGGGCGTAGGGGTCGCCGTCGACCGTGACGGGACCGACGGCCAGGGCGGCGAGCGGCGGCAGGAAGCGCATCACGGTGCCGGCCAGCCCGCAGTCCAGGCGGACGTCGCCGTGCATCGGGGCGGGCGTGATCCGGAGGTCCGGGCCGTAGGGGGTCGGGGCGGTGCCGGCCGCCGGCTCGAGCTCCTCGATGCCGACGCCGAGCGCACGGAGGCCCGCGATCATCAGCGCCGAGTCACGGGAGTGCAGCGGGAGCCGGATCGTCGAGGGGCCGTCCGCGAGGGCCGCGAGCACGAGCTCCCGGTTCGTCAGCGACTTCGACCCGGGCAGCGCGACGTCGCCGCGCAGCGGACCCCCTGCGACCGGGGCGATCCAGGGGTCGGCGGGCTGGGCCCCGCTGTGGGAATGCGTCGTGTCTGCCATCGGTTCACCAGGGTACTGAACGCACCGGGAGGATCAGTGGCGACAGCAACACTCGCACGAGAGCGGACCAGCACGGCGACCGTGCTGACCGCGGTGCCGACGACGCTCGGCACGCTCGGCCTAGACTTGGCGGCGATGACGACCGACGAACCGCAGGCAGCTCCGCACCACCTGGTCGACGAGACCGAGGTGCAGCTCGATGCCGTCGAAGAGGAGCACGAAGCCCTCGACGACGCCGCAGACGAGCCGGTGGACGCGAAGACCGTCTCCGAGGCGGAGCTGCGGTCCCTCTTCGAGGACCAGGCCCTGCCCTTCATGGACCAGCTCTACGGTGCGGCCATGCGGATGACCCGCAACCCGGCCGACGCGTCGGACCTGGTGCAGGAGACCTTCGTCAAGGCCTTCGCCGCGTTCCGCCAGTTCAAGCAGGGCACGAACCTGAAGGCCTGGCTGTACCGGATCCTGACGAACACGTTCATCAACACGTACCGCAAGAACCAGCGGAACCCGTACCAGGGCACCATCGACGAGCTCGAGGACTGGCAGCTCGGTGGCGCCGAGAGCGTCACCCAGTCGATCTCCGCCCGGTCCGCCGAGGCCGACGCGATCGACCACCTGCCGTCCTCCGCCGTGAAGGACGCGCTGCAGGCCATCCCGGAGGACTTCCGGATGGCCGTGTACTTCGCCGATGTCGAAGGCTTCTCGTACCAGGAGATCGCCGACATCATGAAGACCCCCGTGGGGACGGTCATGAGCCGCCTCCACCGTGGCCGCCGGCTCCTCCGTGGGCTCCTGGCGGACCACGCCCGTGAGACCGGCATCGTCCCGGACGCAGCGTCGACGGCGACGATGCGTGGACGGGGACGAGGCGCGGCACAGACGACGAAGGCAACCGCGGCCACGGGTCGCACCGGACGGAAGGACGCACGATGAGCGGCTGCGACTGCTCGAAGGCGAAGGCCGAGCTCGAGGAGTTCCTGCACGACGAGCTCCGCCACGAGGACGCCGCGGACATCCGCGAGCACATGGACGGCTGCGAGGACTGCCAGACCGAGCACCGCGTCGGCGTCGTGCTCATGGAGACCGTGCGCCGTGCCTGCAAGGAGACCGCTCCCGACCAGCTGCGCAGCGAGATCCTGGCGCGCATCCGGGTGGAGCAGGCGACGCACTGACGCCGCGCCCGTCCGGGGCGAGCGGGTCTGCGGGATCACCTCCCTCGGGCGTGGTGCTCGCGGACGGCTGCGGGTGTCAGCACGGTCGGGTGGACCCGTACGGTGTCGATCGACCCGACGAAGGTGTCGACGGTCGGTGTGTTCGGCCAGGTGGGGTCGATGAGCCCGTGGCCGGCTCGCCAGAACCCGTTGTACGACGCTGCGGATGCGACGTCCGTCCGTGCAGCGACCAGGGCACCGTCCAGCCACAGCTCGAGCTGACCCGTGCGGAACTGTCCGACGGCGTGGTGCCACGACGAGTCGTCGACCCTGGCGGTGCTCTGCACGACCTTCGCGACCGTGCCGTCCCAGACCCCGAACACCAGGCGTCCGTCCGGTCCGGTGTAGAAGTTCCGGTCGTAGGCGCTCGTGGCGCCCGTCGCCCGCTGGGCGAAGCCGATGATCCGGCCCTGTCGGTCGGTCCGGAACCACAGTTCGAGCGCGAAGACCTGCGGCCCCGCTCCCGCGGCCTTCGTGTGGACCACCCCGTCGGCACCGGAGCCCGACCCGAAGCTGATGAACGGGTTCTGGTCACACGAGCCGTCGACCCGGGTGACGCCGGCGCCGAGCGTCCCGTCCCGCCCGAGGCCCGACGTGTCCAGCACGGTGGGGCCGTTCTTCTCGGCGAAGTCCCACGCGAGTGACGTGCCGGGTGCGGGCTGGTGGAAGCACCCGAAGCGGCCGGTGCCGAGCGCCGAGGCGGTCCCGGTCGAGCCGCTGAACCCGGCGCCGGCGCCGGCGCCGGCACCGGCACCGGCGCCTGCTCCGGCGAGCAGAGTGAGGGTGATGGCCGCCGCCGTGAACACCGCGACCGGCGCCGTGGTCGCCGTCGGGGCGGCGACGGTCGCCGTCCGGGGCTCCGCGACGACGGGCGAGTGGAGGTCGCGGCGCGGCGTGCCGCAGGTGTGGCACGGGCGACCGGCGATGATGTCCCGATCGGCCCGCCCGGCGACGACGAGCACGGCGGCGACGACCCCGGCCAGCAGCAGGGACGTCCAGTCGCCCCCGCGGATCCAGACCCCCGGCAGTCCGATCCACGGGAACCGCAGCACCCCGACACCGAGGACCGCCGCGGGTTCGACGGCGGTGCGGTCGGCCGTCGGGTTCGCGTCCCCGCGCAGGCGCAGGCCCCCGTCCGGTTCGATGCGCTCGAGCCGGTGCAGACGGAGACGATCCCGGTGGTCGGGGTCCTCGACGAGCAGCACCCGTCCGGCCTCGAGGTCGTCCGTGTCGACGGGCATCGCGGCGACGACGTCCCCGGTCCGGATGCCGGGGGCCATCGAGTCGGAGACGACCGTCGTGACGTGCCACCCGAGCGCCGCGGGGAGCGACGCCCACAGTGCGAGCAGCAGCACCGACCAGAGGACCGTCCGCGCCGAGACCGTGAGGAGCAGCCGGGGCAGGTCGCCGACGCATCGGACGTGACGGCGGGTGGCGACGTTCGGCATCGGCTGCTCCTCGGATCGGGCGGGACGGGCGGGACGGATGGTTCGGGTGGGGCGGATCAGGGTGGGGACGGGGATCAGTCCGTCTGCGCTTCCCACACGAACGTGGTGCCGGCCTCGGACGACTGCACGGTGTTCGGGGCGCCCTCGCTCAGGTCGTAGCTGACTCGGTAGGTCGTGCTCGCCGTACCCGTCGCCGGCTTCCACGCGTCGACGCCGGTGCCGAAGGACTCGGACTCCATGAGGCCGGCGAGCGTCCCGTCGTGCACGGTCGTCGTCGTGGTGAACGTGCTGCAGTCGTCGGGGGTGCCGAGGCTGCCGCGCTCGACCGTCAGTCCGACGTGCTCGGCGAGTGCGTCGTCGTCGGCCGCGTCGGCGGTGAAGAGTTTCACGGTCGAGGCGTTGGTCGTGTTCGCCGTCACGGTGATGCAGTTCGAGCCGGCGGAGCCGGGTACCAGGTCGTCGACGTCGAACAGCGCGACGCCCTGGTCGTCGTCGGTGAGGGAGACGGCGCCGGTGCGCCAGCTGTTCGCGGCGTTGTCGGTGCTGCTCGAGAAGGCGGCGTACGAGGCGGTTGCGATGAGGGCACCGCTCGCGACGACGGCGAGCGGGAAGGCGATCCAGGCGGCGGTGCGGCCGTGGCGGGAGGTGATGTGCATGGCTGTCCTGTCGGTCGGTTCACCCGGCGGGTGATATGACAGCAGCGTATATGAATATCAGTTGTTATGGAACCCCGTCGCAACACGACCGACGGCCCGGGTAGGTTGGCCGACATGACCCTCTCCGTCGAGTCGACCACCACCTGGTCCGACACGGACGTCGCCGACGTCGCCGCCCTCGTCCGCCTGCTCGGTCACGACGTCGACGACGCGTCGATGCGCGCCCGCCTCGACCGGCTCACCCCCGAAGCCGGGCACCGCACGTGGGTGGTCCGCGGTGACGACGGCCGGGTCGTCGCGGTCGCCGGCGCCCAGGTCACGTGGGCGTACGCCAGCGACGAGCCGACGGCGCAGCTGCTGCTGCTGGTCGTCGACGACACGGCCAGGAGGCTCGGCACCGGTTCCGCGCTCATCGGCACGTTCGAAGCATGGGCGGTCGAGCAGGGCGCACGTCGCCTCAGCGCCGTCAGTGCGGCCGCGACGGACAGCGCGCACCGCTTCTACCAGAAGCGCGGGTACCACGACGCCGGGGTGCGGTACACGAAGATCGCGTAGCGCCGCCTTCCCCGCGAACGTCGAAGCGCCCCGTGCAGGAGTCCCTCGGACTCCCGCACGGGGCGCTTCCCCGTGACTAGGCCGACGCGCTCAGCGCCGTGTTGATGACGTCGGCGGCCTCGTGCGCGGAGCGCTTCGAGGAACCCGTGGCCGGTGCAGCACTCGCCGAGCGGGCCGCGACGGACAACGGCCGACCGCCCAGGTGCGGCGACAGGTTCATGCAGACGAACGGCCAGGCGCCCTGGTTCTCCGGCTCCTCCTGCGCCCACACGACGTCGGCGTCCGGGTAGCCCGCGAGGACCTCGAGGATGCGGTCGAGGGGGAGCGGGGCGAGCTGCTCGAGGCGGACGAGTGCGACGTCGGTGACGCCGCGCTTGTCGACCTCGGCACGCAGGTCGTGGTGCACCTTGCCGGAGTGCAGCACCACGCGACGCACGGCGCCCTTGTCGGTGATCCGTGCGTCGTCCAGCACGGGCTCGAACGTGCCCGTCGTGAAGTCCTCGACCGCGCTCGTCGCCTGGCGGAGCCGGAGCATCGCCTTCGGGGAGAACACGATGAGCGGCTTCTGCGGACGGGCCCAGGCCTGCCGGCGGAGCAGGTGGAAGTACGACGCCGGGGTCGACGGGCGCGCGACGATCATGTTGTCCTCGGCGCACAGCTGCAGGTAGCGCTCGATGCGTGCCGACGAGTGGTCCGGCCCCTGACCCTCGTACCCGTGCGGCAGCAGCAGGACGAGGCCGGAGCGCTGTCCCCACTTCTGCTCGGCGGAGGAGATGAACTCGTCGATGACGATCTGGGCACCGTTCGCGAAGTCGCCGAACTGCGCCTCCCAGAGCACGAGGGACTCGGGGCGCTCCACCGAGTAGCCGTACTCGAAGGCCATCGCCGCGTACTCGCTCAGCAGGGAGTCGTACACGTAGAACCGGGCCTGGTCCTCGGTGAGGTTCGACAGCGGCAGCCATTCCTGGCCGTTCACCCGGTCGTGGAACACCGACTGGCGCTGGACGAACGTGCCGCGGCGGGCGTCCTGTCCGGCGAGGCGGACGGGCTTGCCCTCGACCAGGATCGACCCGATCGCCATGAGCTCGGCCATCGCCCAGTCGATGCCGCCGTTGCGCGTCATCTCGGTGCGCTTGGTCAGCAGCTGCTGCAGCTTCGGGTGGATCGAGAACCCGGCGGGCGGGTTGCTGTGCGCGTCGCCGATCGCCCGGACGAGCTCCTCGGACACGGCGGTCTCGTGCACCTCGACCTCGGAGTCGTCGCGCTGTGCGGCCGGGCGTTCGAGCCCCTGCACCGCACCGTCGTCGTCGACCTCGATGACCGGGATGGTGCCGGTCTGTGCCTCGTGCGTCTCGGCGAAGGCGCGTTCCAGGCGGTCCTGGAAGTCGCGGTGCGCCTCGTCGTACTCCTCTTGCGTGATGTCACCACGGCCGACGAGGGCCTCGGTGTACAGCGTGCGGACGGAGCGCTTCGCCTCGATGAGGTTGTACATCAGCGGCTGCGTCATCGAGGGGTCGTCGCCCTCGTTGTGCCCACGACGGCGGTAGCAGATCAGGTCGATCACGACGTCGCGGTGGAACTCCTCGCGGTACGCGAAGGCGAGTTCGGCGACCCGGGCGACGGCCTCGGGGTCGTCACCGTTCACGTGGAAGATCGGTGCCTGGATCGTCTTCGCGACGTCGGTGGAGTACACCGAGCTGCGCGCCGACTCGGGCGGGGTGGTGAACCCGACCTGGTTGTTGATGACGAGGTGGACCGTGCCGCCGGTGCGGTAGCCGCGGAGCTGCGACATCTGCAGCGTCTCGACGACCACGCCCTGGCCGGCCATCGCCGCGTCGCCGTGCACGAGCACGGGGAGCACACCGAAGCTGCCGGGGGCCTCGCGGTCCTGCTTGGCGCGGACGATCCCCTCGAGCACGCCGTCGACGGCTTCGAGGTGGGACGGGTTCGCGGCGATCGTCACCGGGATGCTCGAGCCGTCGGACGTGCGGAACACGCCCTCGGTGCCGACGTGGTACTTCACGTCGCCGGAGCCCTGACCGGACACCGTGCCCGGCAGCGAGGACCCCTCGAACTCACGGAAGATCTGCCCGTAGGTCTTGCCGGCGATGTTCGTCAGCACGTTCAGGCGGCCGCGGTGGGCCATGCCGATCGCGACCTCGGCCAGCCCGGCTCCGGCGGAGTGCTGGATCAGGGTGTCGAGGAAGGCGATGGTGGACTCGCCGCCCTCGAGCGAGAAGCGCTTCTGGCCGACGTACTTGGTCTGCAGGAAGGTCTCGAACGCCTCGGCCTCGTTGAGCTTGCCGAGGACGCGGAGCTGCTCTTCCTTCGAGGGCTTCGAGTACGGCACCTCGATGCGCTCCTGCACCCAGCGACGCTGTTCCGGGTCCTGGATGTGCATGTACTCGATGCCGACCGTGCGGCAGTAGGCATCGCGCAGGATCCCCAGGACGTCGCGGAGCGGTGCCGAGGTGGTGCCGGCGAGGCCGCCGGTGACGAACTCGCGGTCGAGGTCCCAGAAGGTCAGCCCGTGGCTCTCGATCTCGAGGTCGGGGTGCGTGCGCTGGCGGTACTCGAGCGGGTCGATGTCGGCCATCAGGTGCCCACGGACGCGGTAGCTGTTGATGAGCTCCTGCACGCGCGCGGTCTTGTTCACCCGGTGCGCCAGGTCGACGTTGATGTCGTTCGCCCACTGGATCGGCTTGTAGGGGATCCGGAGCGCGGCGAAGATGCCGTCGTAGAAGCCGTGCTCGCCGATCAGGCGCTCGTGCACGTGCTTGAGGTACTCGCCCGAACCGGCGCCCTGGATGACACGGTGGTCGTAGGTGCTCGTCAGGGTGATGGTCTTGCCGATGCCGAGCTCGACCAGGGTCTTCGACGCCGAGCCCTGGAACTGCGCCGGGTACTCGAGGGCGCCGGCACCGATGATCGAACCCTGCCCCTTCGTCAGACGGGGGACCGAGTGCACGGTGCCGATGCCGCCCGGGTTGGTGAGCGAGATCGTCGTGCCCTGGAAGTCCGCCGGGGTGAGCTTGTTGTCGCGGGCACGCTTGACGAGATCCTCGTAGGCGGAGAGGAACTGGCCGAACGTCAGGGTCTCCGCGCGCTTGATGCTCGGCACCAGGAGCGAGCGGGTGCCGTCCTTCTTCGGGACGTCGATCGCGATGCCGAGGTTCACGTGCGCCGGGGCGACGACGAACGGCTTGCCGTCGCGCTCCTCGTAGAAGACGTTCTGGCTCGGGAAGTCCTTGAGCGCCTGCACCATCGCCCACCCGATCAGGTGCGTGAAGGAGATCTTGCCGCCGCGGGCGCGTCGCAGGTGGTTGTTGATGACGATCCGGTTGTCGATCATCAGCTTCGCCGGGATGGTCCGGACGCTCGTGGCGGTCGGGACCGTCAGCGAGGCGTCCATGTTCGACGCCAGCGTCTTCGCCATGCCCCGGAGCGGGGTCGCCACGTCCTCGTGGGTCTCCTCGTGGTCGTCGGCGGCGTCGTTCGCCTCGGCCGGGATCGGCTGCGGTGCCGGCTGGCGCGAGGTGGTCTTCGCCTGGATCGGGCCCGACTTCGCCTCGCCCGGGGTGTCCCCGGTGGCCGGCTGCTGCGTCGACGACTGCTGCTGGGCGGGTGCCTGCTGCGAAACCGGCGCCTGCTGCCCAGCCGGCACCTGCTGCGCGGGGGAGCCCGCCGGAGTCGGAGCGTCACCGACCTGCGTGCGGTGGTAGCTCTCGAGGACCGGCCACCAGGACTTGTCGACCGACTCCTTGTCCGCGACGAACTGCTCGTAGAGCTCGTCGACGAGCCACTCGTTCGCCCCGAATTCGCCCGCGGTCTCGTCCGTTCCGGTCAGATGGCTCGACACAGCCGATCGCCCACTCTCCGTCGATAGATGCTCGTGTGTGTCGTGCGGAGCAACCCTGCGCCGCACAGGTGCCAAGCCTAGCCGCTCCGACATGTCCGTTCCGTGTCAGCCGCGGCGCGAGTCGGCAGCCCCCGAGCACCCGGTCGGGGGCCTGACGGGAGCCGTACAGTGGAGCGCATGAGGTTCTACGAGACGCGGCCGACGCACGACCTGACCTACTCCGACGTCTTCCTCGTCCCGAGCCGTTCGGGCGTGACGAGCCGCTTCGACGTCGACCTGGCGGCGAACGACGGCAGCGGTGCCACGATCCCGATCGTCAGCGCCAACATGAACTCCGTCACCGGCCCCCGGCTCGCCGCCACCCTGGCCCGCCGCGGTGGTCTGGGCGTGCTGCCGCAGGACATGCACCTGCAGGACCTCGACGCCGCGATCCGCTGGGTGAAGGACCAGCCGGTCGACTTCGACACCGCCTACGACATGGGTGCGCAGACCACCGTCGCCGAGGCCCTCGAACAGCTCCTGCCGGTGGCCGGCCGTGGTGTGGTCGTCCGCGACGCCGACGGCGAGTACCTCGGCTGCGTGCCCGCGACCCGCCTCGGCACCGCCGGCCCCGACGCCGTCCTCGGTGACCTGCTGCACGGCGCCTCGACCGCGATCGACGCCGAGGACGCCGGCACACCCCGCCACGTGTACGACGTGCTCTCGGCCGCCGAGGTCGACTTCGCGCCGGTCATGCGGCACGGCCGGGTCGTCGGGACCACGAGCCAGACGAGCGCGATCCGCTCCGACATCTACACGCCCGCCGTCGACGCCTCCGGCCGGCTCCGGGTCGCCGCCGCGCTCGGCATCAACGGCGACGTCGCCGCCAAGGCCAAGGCGCTGGCCGCCGCGGGCGTGGACGTCCTGGTCCTCGACACCGCGCACGGTCACCAGGACGGCATGCTCCGCGCACTCCGCACGGTCGCGTCGCTGCAGCTCGGCATCCCGCTCGTCGCCGGCAACGTCGTCACCGCCGACGCCGTCGCGCACCTGGTCGGGGCCGGAGCGGACATCATCAAGGTCGGCGTCGGCCCTGGTGCCATGTGCACCACCCGCATGATGACGGCTGTCGGTCGTCCGCAGTTCTCCGCCGTGCTCGAGACCGCCGCGGCGGCCCGCTCGCTGGGCGCACACGTCTGGGCGGACGGCGGGGTGCGCTACCCGCGCGACGTCGCCCTCGCGCTGGCAGCCGGGGCGTCCGCCGTCATGATCGGCTCGTGGTTCGCCGGCACGCTCGAGGCCCCGGGCGTCCTGCGTCGCGACGCCGCCGGCAAGGCGTACAAGGAGAGCTGGGGCATGGCCTCGGCGAAGGCCGTCCGCGAGCGCTTCGAGCGGCTCGACCCGTACGAGCGGGCACGCAAGGCGCTCTTCGCCGAGGGGATCTCGTCGTCCACGATCTACCTCGACCCGGAGCGCCCGAGCGTCGAGGACCTGCTCGACATGATCACCACCGGCGTGCGCAGCTCCGCGACCTACGCGGGCGCATCGTCCCTCGCCGAGTTCTCCGAGCGAGCCCTGGTCGGCATCCAGTCCGCCGCCGGGTACGAGGAGGGCAAGCCCCTGCCCGTCAGCTGGTAGCGCGGACGGGGCGCGCGTCGCCCTGGTCGCGACCAAGGACGGACGGGAGGCGCGGTGCCAGCTGGCACCGCGCCTCCAGTCCGTCCTTCCGCTGCGTCTACCGGCGTCGGGTCGCGTCCTCGACCTCGCCCACCAGCTCCTCGAGGATGTCCTCGAGGAACAGCACGCCGATCGTGCGGCCGTCCGCGTCGAAGGCGCGGGCCACGTGGCGCCCGGCGGCCCGCATGGTCGCGAGCGCGTCCTCGAGGTCCATCTCGGTGTAGAGCGAGATGAGCTGACGGATGCGCTTCGGCGGCACCGGGTCGTCGAACTCGTCCGGACGCAGGTCGATGACGTCCTTCACGTGCACGTAGCCCGTGGGGGAGCCGTCCTCGCCGACGAGCACGTAGCGGGAGAACCCGCGCTGCGCCACGGCGTGCTCGACGTCGGCCGGGGTGGCGTCGTCGGGCAACGTGACGAGCTCGGCCATCGGCACGGCGACGTCACGGACCTTCTTCTCGGTGAACTCGAACGCCAGGGCGAGCTTGCCGTCGTCGGTCAGGGTGCCCTCGCGGCGGGACTGCTCCACGATGGTCTGCACCTCCTCCACCGTGAACGCGCTCACCGCTTCGTCCTTGGGCTCGACGCGGAACAGCCGCAGCACGGCGTTCGCGACCTCGTTCAGGCCGACGATGACCCAGTGCAGGCCGTGGCCGATGTACCAGAGCGTCGGCACGAGCAGCAGTGCGGCGCGGTCCGGCATCGAGAACGAGATGTTCTTCGGCACCATCTCGCCGAACACCACGTGCAGGAACGAGACGAGCAGCAGCGTGAACACGAAGGCCACGGTGCCGATCACCTCGGCACTCCAGCCGGTCAGGTGCAGCGGGACCTCGAGCAGGTGGTGGATCGCCGGCTCGGACACGTTCAGGATGAGCAGCGAGCAGACCGTGATGCCGAGCTGGGTCGTCGCCAGCATGCGGGTGGCGTGCTCCATCGCCCAGAGCGTCATCTGCGCGGCCTTCGAGCCCTCTTCCGCGCGGGGCTCGATCTGCGAGCGGCGTGCGGAGATGACGGCGAACTCGGCCGCGACGAAGTACGCGTTGCCCATCAAGAGGACGACGAGCCAGAAGATCCCCCACCAGTCAGAGCTCATCGGGTGCTGCCCTTCGTCGTGGTGGCCGAGGCCTTCGTGGTGGTCGGGGTGCTCTTGGTGGACGGGATGATGATCGCGGTCGCCGCCGTGTCGGTCGACGGGCGCGTCGGGGTCCAGCGGATGCGGTCGATCCGACGGCCGTCCAGCCGCTCGACGCGGAACACGCCGCCGTCCAGGGGCACCTCGTCGCCGACGACGGGCAGGCGGCCCAGCGTCGACATGACGAACCCGCCGACGGTCTCGTACGGGCCCTCCTCGGGCACCTTCACGCCGGCGCGGTCCTCGAGCTCGTCGGGACGCAGCAGACCGGGGAAGGTCAGCCAGTCGCGGGAGCGGACCACGTCGATGCGGGCACGGTCGTGCTCGTCGGAGACCTCGCCGACGATCTCCTCGATCAGGTCCTCGAGCGTGACGACCCCGGCGGTGCCGCCGTACTCGTCGACGACGATGACCATCTGGTAGCCGCGGCCGCGGACCTCGGCGAGCAGGGTGTCGCCGGGCATGGTCTCCGGCACGCGTTCGGCGTCGGTCATGAGGGCCCCGACGGGGACCTCCGGACGCTTCTCGCGTGGCACGGCGACGGCCTGCTTGACGTGCACGATGCCGACGACGTCGTCCGCGTCCTCCTCGATGACGGGGAAGCGGCTGAAGCCGGTCTTGCGGGCGAGGGCGATGACGTCCTCGGCGGACTCGGACACGCGGATGGTGGAGAGCCGCGGGCGCGGGGTCATCACGTCGCTGGCGCTCAGCTCGGAGAACGAGATGGTGCGCTCGAGGAGCGTCGCGGTGTCCTGTTCGAGCGAGCCCTCGGACGCCGAGCGGCGCAGCAGCGAGGTGAGTTCCTCGGCGCTGCGGGCACCGGAGAGTTCCTCCTGCGGCTCGATGCCCAGCGACCGGAGCACGGCGTTCGCGGTACCGTTCAGCAGCGCGACGGCGGGCTTGAAGACCGTCGTGAACGCGATCTGCAGCGGGACCACGAGCCTGGCGGTCTGCAGGGGCAGCGCCAGCGCGAAGTTCTTCGGCACGAGCTCGCCGAGGATCATCGACAGCAGGGTCGCGATGACGAGCGCCACGATCGAGCCGACGGTCTCGACGATGCCCTCCGGCAGGTTCATCGCCAGGAACGGTGCCTCCAGCAGCTTCGCGATCGAGGGTTCGAGCAGGTAGCCGGTCAGCAGTGTGGTCAGCGTGATGCCGAGCTGTGCGCTGGACAGGTGCGTCGAGGTGACCTTCAGCGCGCCGATGACCGGTGCGAGGCCGGCTTCACCGCGGTCGCGCCGCGCTTCGACGTCGGCGCGGTCGAGGTTGACCAGCGCGAACTCGGACGCGACGAAGACACCCGTGCCGAGGGTCAGCAGTATGCCGCCGATCAGCATGACGATGTCGATCGGACTCATGATTCACCCCCGTTCGCGCACAGGGATGACGTGCAGCTCACCGAGTGAGCGGCGGATGAGTGAGGCGAAGAACTATTCGGGGGATCGTCCACAGTGCTGCTAATCGTACTGCCTGCGCGGTCGCCGGACCGTGAATCCGTACAGAACCGGCCGCGCCTAGGCCGTGATCCGCGCGCGGTGGTACTGCTGCGGCTCGTAGTCGACGGGCACGCGGAGTTCCAGCGCGGCACGGAGCGCGAACGACGGGTCGCGGAGCATCTCGCGACCGATCATCACGACGTCGGCGAGGCCGGTCGCGACGATCTGCTCGGCCTGGAACGCCTCGGAGATCATGCCCACGGCGATCGTCGGGATGCCGGCGTCGCGCTTGATCGCCGCGGCGTGCGGCACCTGGTAGCCGGGGCCGACCGGGATCGGCGCGCTCGCGACGTTGCCGCCGGTCGACACGTCGGCCAGGTCGGCACCGTGCTCGGCGGCCCAGCGGGCGACGACGGTGGTCTCGTCGAGCGTGAGCCCGCCGTCGACCCAGTCGGTGGCCGAGAAGCGGACGACGATCGGGAAGCCCTCGCCGACTTCGGCGCGCACGGCGTCGACGACCTCGAGCAGCGCGCGGGCACGGTTCTCGAGCGAGCCGCCGTACTGGTCGGTGCGCTGGTTGCTCAGCGGCGAGAGGAACTGGTGCAGCAGGTAGCCGTGGGCCGCGTGGATCTCCACCAGGTCGAACCCGGCCTCCACCGCGCGGCGGGCGGACTGCGCGAAGGCGAGGGCGACGACGCGGATGTCCTCCACCGCGAGCTCGCGCGGGACGTCGTAGCCGTCGAAGGCCACGGCCGACGGCGCGACCGTGGTCCAGCCGCCCTGGTCGGCGGGGACGGTGCCGTGCGTGGTGTCCCAGGGGCGGTAGGTCGACGCCTTGCGCCCGGCGTGTGCGAGCTGGATGCCCGCCGCGGCACCCTGCTCGTGCAGGAAGTCGACGATCGGCTTGAACGCGTCGCGCTGCTGGTCGTTCCACAGCCCGAGGTCCTGCGGGGTGATCCGTCCCTCGGGCACGACGCCCGTCGCCTCGACGACGACCGCGCCGGCGCCGCCCTTGGCGAACCCGCCCAGGTGCACGAGGTGCCACGGCGTCGGGACGCCGTCCTGCTGGTCCACCGAGTACTGGCACATCGGGGAGACCCAGATGCGGTTGCGGACGGTCAGGTCACGGACGGTGATCGGGTCGAACAGGGCGTGCGTCACGCGGGCTCCTCAGAGGACGGGTGCCGGCGCCTCGGCCAGTTCCGTCAGGAACGACCGCAGCGACGCCGGCGACGTGTAGTGGTGGCCGACCGCCCCGATCGCTTCCGCACCGGTGGCGTTCTCGGCCCTGTTGTCCACGAACACCATCTGACCCGGGTCGATTCCCAAGCGCGCACAGGTGTCGCGGTAGATGGATGCCGCGGGCTTCAGGACGTGCTCCTCGGCGCTCACCACGACGGTCTCGAACAGCGAGCCCATCGGGGAGCGGCGGTACGGGTCACCGAAGTCGAAGCCCGCGTTCGAGAGCAGGGCCACACGGGTGCCCGCGTCGTGCAACTCCTCGACGATCTCGAGGGTCTCCGGCTCGACCTCGAACCACCCGGTGAAGTCGATCGCCCAGAACCGGTGGATCTCGGAGATGCTCCAGGTCCGTCCGGTCCGTTCCGCGATCGCACGCCAGTACGCCACGACGGACAGGTCGCCGCGGTCCAGGTCGTGGCGGAGCTCCTGGTACACCGGGAACAGCTCGTCGGCCGGGACCGCGGTGGCGGCCACGAGGGCGTCCCGCGAGGCGTGCGGCGTCCGGCTGATCACCTCGCCGTAGTCGAAGACCACCACGCGACCAGGCAGGAACAGGCTCATGTGCTCCACCGTAACGTGGGGCCGGTGAACGACTTCGTGCCCGTCCGACCGTCCGATGCCGCCGCGTGGGTCACCGCGCCGACGGGGGAGTCCACCAAGTACCGCCGCGGGGTGCTCGGCATCGCGACCGGGTCCGACCAGTACCCCGGCGCCGCGGTGCTCGGGGTCGACGCCGCCGTGCACACCGGCGTCGGCATGGTCCGGTACGTCGGACCCGCACGCGCCACCGACCACGTGCTCACCCGCCGCCCCGAGGTCGTGTCCGGCGTCGGACGCGTGCAGGCCTGGCTCGTCGGCTCCGGGATCTCGGCGCCGACGCTCGGTGACCTGGACGCGACGACGGCGTCGGGCTTCTCGCACGCCTCCGACGACGGCGTCCCGGTCGTCGTCGACGCCGGGGTGATCCCGCTCGTCGACCTCGGGCCGCTCGCCGTGCTCACCCCGCACGCCGGTGAACTCGCGTCGTTCCTCGGGGTCGATCGTGCCGAGATCGAGCAGGACCCGGCCGCCGCGGCGCTCCGTGCGGCCGAGCAGACCGGCAGCGTCGTGCTGCTCAAGGGGGAGCGGACCCACGTGGTCACCCCGGACGGGTCGGTGCGGCTCGTGGCGTCCTCGGCGACGCCGTGGCTCGCGGCGGCCGGTGCCGGGGACGTGCTGGGCGGGGTCCTCGGGGCGCTCGTCGCCGCGCGGCAGGGCTCCGTCGAGGCGGCCGGTTCGTCGCTCACGCCGTCGGACCTCGCGCACCTGGCCGCGTCGGCCGCGGTGGTGCACGGGCTCGCGGCGCGGCGGGCCTCCGGCGGCGGGCCGTTCCCGATGACGACGCTCATCGCCGAGCTGCCGGGGGTCGTGCGGGACCTGGTCGTGGACGGGGACGCGCGCGGCTAGCGGTCGGTGCGCGTGCACCTTCCGACGATCCACGAGGTGATCGACGCGTGTTCTGTCGAAGGATGCGCACGCAATGGGTTCGTGCGCATGTTCCGACGGGACACCACGGGTTCGACAGGTGCAGGTCGCAACATGCGCACGCATCAGCGAGCGGGTGCGGCACCAGGACGCGGCGACGGACGGACGGGAGGCCCGGTGCCAGCTGGCACCGCGCCTCCAGGCCGTCGGCGGGCACGTCACGGGCGTGACGCGCGTCGCGGACGTCAGCTCGCGGGGGTCGCGTGCACCAGGAACTCGACGGAACCGGCGTCGTCGACCTTGACGAACCCCAGGCCCGGGGCCTGCACGCCGTAGTCCGAGAAGGTGATCGGGACCGAGCCGGAGATGTCGACGCCGTCGCCGTTCAGGCCGACCTGCAGCTTCGCGGTGACGTCCTTCGTGACGCCGTGCAGGGTGAGCTTCCCCGGAGCCGTCACGGTCGTCGTGTCGGAGCCGCTCGGGACCGCGTCGGCGATCGGTCCGGTGAGTTCGAAGGTGGCCTCGGGGAAGGCCGCCGCGTCCATCGCGGAGTCGCGGAAGTAGGCGTCGCGCTGGTCGGAGTCGGTGGTGATGTCGGCGACCTGCACCGTGATCTTCGCGGCGGTGATGCTCGTTCCGTCGACGGTCGCGGTGCCGGAGACGCTGTCGGTGCGGCCGGTGACGGTGACGTCGGAGCCGTTCAGGACCTCGTGGACCCGGTACCCGGCCTCGGAGTCGCCGCCGACCGTCCACTCGCCGGACAGGTCCGTGGCGTCGAGGGTGGAGGCCTGGCGGGTAGCGGCGACGGACGGCGCGGCCGAGGCCTTCGCGTTCTCGGTGCTCGTGTAGACGTTCGTGAAGACCACCGCGCCCACGACGCCGAGGACGACGACGGCGGCGATGACGGAGATCCAGATGACGGCCTTGCGGCGCTTGCGCGGGGTGTCGGAGGTCACGAGCAGAACGGTGACACGTCATGCTCGGGAGACCCTGAGTCCGTGGCGGCGATCGCCCTCGGTCCGGCCGCTACGCTCGTCCGGTGCAGAGGACCTCGACCCGGTGGCTCGAACTCGCCGGCTTCGTCCTGGCGTTCGTCGCCGTGCACGGGTTCCTGTGGTGGCTGACCCTCTTGTCGGCGAACCTGCCGCTCGGTGACGTGACCATCACCTACAGTCGCTGGATCGAGACCGGGCGGACCGCGGACTTCTGGGTCGGCATCGACGGCGCCTGGGTGTACCCGATCCTGGCGATCGTGCCGATGGCGGCCGCGGCGCTCGGGGGCGTCGCGTCGATCGGCACCGGTTGGCTGCTGCTGATGGTGCTGCTCGACGCCGCGGCGTGCGCGTTCCTGTGGCGGTTCCGGGCGCGCGTGGGGTCGTCCGCCCGCTTCGGCGTGCACGGCGTGCGGGTCGTCTGGTGGTGGCTTCTTTTCCTGCTCGCGCTCGGCCCGATCGCGCTCGGTCGGATCGACACCGTCGCGACGGTGTTCGCGCTGGTGGGCGTGGCGTTCGTGGCCTCGAGGCCGGCCGTCGCGTCCGCGCTCTTCACCGCCGGCGCGTGGACGAAGGTGTGGCCCGCGGCGCTCGTCGCGGTGCTGCTGCTCCTGCGTCGCGGACACCGCCGGGGTGTGCTCGCCGGAGCCCTGGTGCTGAGCGCCCTGATCGTGCTCGTCGACGTGCTGTGGGGCGGTGCGCCGTACCTGCTGTCCTTCGTCGGTGAGCAGACCGGCCGTGGGCTGCAGATCGAGTCACCGCTCGCGACGCCCTTCATGTGGGCCGCAGCCTTCGGCGTCCCCGGAGCGGCGGTGTTCTACGACCAGGAGATCCTGACCTTCGAGGTGTCCGGTGCCGGCACGTCCGCCGCCGCCGCGGTGTCGACGCCGCTGATGGCCGTCGTCGTGGTGGCCGGGGTCGTGCTCGCGCTCTGGGCCGCGCGCCGAGGTGCCCGTCGGGCCGAGCTCGCGCCGGTCCTGGCGCTGTTGTTCGTGGCGGCGCTCATCGCGACGAACAAGGTGGGGTCGCCGCAGTACATCGGCTGGTTGGCGGTGCCGATCGTCTGGGGGCTCGCCGCGGGCGCCCCGAGTGCGCGTCGGTTCGTGCCGATCGCGGTGCTCGCGCTGCCGATGGCCCTGCTCACGCAGGTGATCTACCCGGGCTACTACGACCAGTTGCTCGGCGTGCAGCCGTGGATCCTCGTGGTGCTCACGGTGCGGAACGTGCTCGAGGTGGCGATCCTGGTGTGGAGCGTGGTCGTGCTGGTGCGGATGGGGCGGGCTGCGGGGTCCGGACGGGTGTCGGCGCGCTCGTCGCCGTCCGTGCGCGACCAGCCCGAGCCGGGCAGGATGGACGCATGATCGTCGCCTTCTCCGTCGCTCCGTCCGGTGGTCCCGCTGCAACGTCCGACGGGTCCGTGCACGACGCCGTCGCGGCCGCTGTGCGCGTGGTGCGCGAGAGCGGGTTGCCGAACCGCACCTCGTCGATGTTCACCGAGGTCGAGGGGGAGTGGGACGAGGTCATGGACGTCGTCAAGCGCGCCACCGAGGCCGTCGGTGCGTACGGCACGCGGGTGTCGCTCGTGCTCAAGGCCGACATCCGACCCGGGCACACCGGCGAGATCGACGGCAAGCTCGAACGGCTCGAGGCCGCGCTCGGCGAGTAGCCCGCGGCGGCGCCGACGACACGCCGTATCGGTCCCTCGGATGTCGGTGGTCGGGTGTCTCATGGTCTGCATCGAGCCACTTCCGGTGGCGGCCTGCGAGACGACGAGGAGCGCGTGATGATGCACGACGGCTGGTGCCCCGACTGCGACCTGCGAACGGTCGTCATCGACACGGACGAACAGGGCGAGAACGCCTGGGCGACCTGCGCGGAGTGCGGCACCGGATGGGTGCACCGCGACGAGCTGCCCGAGCAGGCCCCGGCACGGACCCGCACCCCGGAGCGCCAGGCGGCCTGAGCTCCCGCGGGCTTTCGCTGGTCCGTTGGAGCGGTCTACACTCGATGGACCAGGACATCACGGCCGCCCCGTCCGGTGGGGTGCTGCACCGTCGTCCCGCTCCGCCCGCACGAGAACAGGCCCCATGTCACAGCTCACGCCTGCGCGTCGCACCCTCGCGCTCATCTCGCTCGCCCTCGGCGGGTTCGCCATCGGCTCGACCGAGTTCGTCGCGATGGGGCTGCTGCCGAACATCGCGCAGGCCCTGCTCCCCGAGCAGTACGGCATCGACCCCGACGCCGGGATCGCCCATGCTGGCTGGCTCGTCAGCGCGTACGCCCTCGGGGTGGTGGTCGGCGCGCCGACCATCGCGGCGATGTCCGCCCGGTTCCCGCGCAAGGGCCTGATCCTCGTGCTGCTCGTCGGGTTCGTCGTCGCGACGATCGCGAGCGCGCTGCTGCCCTCGTTCGGCCTGGTGCTCGTGGCCCGCTTCGTCGCGGGGCTGCCGCACGGCGCCTACTTCGGCATCGCGTCGATCGTCGCGGGGGACATGATGGGCCCGGGCAAGCGCGGCAAGGGCATCGCGATGGTGCTGCTCGGCCTGTCGGTCGCCAACGTCGTCGGGGTCCCGGCGATCACGTGGGTCGGGCAGGTCGCCGGGTGGCGGGTCGCCTACGGTGTCGTCGCCGCGCTGTTCGCCCTGACGTTCCTGGCCGTCGCGGCCTTCGTGCCGAAGAGCGCCCGCGACGAGCACGCCACGATCGGCCGTGAGCTCCGGGCGTTCCGCGTGCCGCAGGTGTGGATCGTGATGGGCCTCGGCGCCGTCGGGTTCGGCGGCTTCTTCGCGGTGTACTCGTACATCTCGCCGCTCGTGCAGAACGTCACCGGCATGCCCGAGTCGTTCGTGCCGATCGTGCTCGTCGTCGTGGGCATCGGCATGGTCGTCGGCGGGGTGCTCGGCGGACACCTGGCCGACCACAGCGTGAAGCGCACGATCTACGTCGGCATGTTCTCGCTCATCGGAGCCCTGCTCATCACCGTCCTGACGGCGCAGTGGCTCTGGGGCATGTTGCTCGGCGCGTTCCTGCTCGGTGCGACCTCGTCGGCGATCCCGCCGGCGGTGCAGTCGCGCCTGATGGACGTCGCGGGGGATGCCCGCACGATCGCGGCGGCGCTGAACCACTCGGCGTTCAACATCGGCAACTCGATCGGTGCGGCCCTGGGCGGCGCGGTCATCGCCGCCGGCTTCGGGTTCCTCGCACCGGGCTGGCTCGGCATCGGCCTCGCGCTGCTCGGCGTCCTGGTGACGATGGTCAGCTACGCGGTCGAGCGGCGGAGCACCCGTCGTGCCGCGGTCCGCTCCTCGTCACCGTCCACCGGCCCGATCACCGCACCGGTCCCGACGGCCTGACACGCGGGGTGCGCGCATGCACCCACCGGACGGGAGGCCCGTGGCGACGCCGCCACGGGCCTCCCGTCCGTCACATGGCGCGGAAGACCGCCCCGAGTGAGCAGAAGACGTCGGGTCCCGTGACGGGACCCGACGTCTTCTGCTCACTCGATGCGCGACGCACGCGCGCTAGAGCCCCAGGGGGCTGCCGTCCTGCACGATGATGCCGTCGGTGATCGCACGCTTCCGCAGCGCGACCTTCGTGCCCACGTCGAAGCCGGCGACGCGGTACTTCTCGCGGATGCGCTTGAGGTAGCTCTTCGCGGTCTCCTCGGAGATGCCGAGCTGGTAGGCGACGCTCTTGACGGGCTCGCCACCGCCGTACAGGGCCATCACGCGACGCTCCTGGGCGCTGAGCTTCGGGACGCCGCCGACGTCGCCGCTGTTGATGGCGAGGTCGAGCTCGGCCGAGACGTACTGCTCGCCGCGCTGGGCGGAGCGGATCGCCTCGACGATCATGTCGGCGTCCTCGCTCTTGACGAGGTACCCGAGGGCACCGGCGCCGAGGGCCTCGCGCACGACGTTCGGCTCCGAGTACGTGCTCATCACGACGGTCTTGACGCCCGCGGTCTTGAGCGTCGAGATCTTCAGCGACACCGGGATGGAGTCCTTGAGGTCCAGGTCCAGCAGCACCACGTCGACCGGGAACGCCGGGCTCGTCAGGAGCTCGGGCCAGGTCGTGACGGCGGCCACCAGGGTGATGTCGTCGGCCGCGTTCCGGATCCACTCCGTGAGCGCGCCGAGGAGCATCCTGTGGTCGTCGACCAGTGCGAGTCGGATCGGTTCCTCTGGAGTCGCCATGCTGGCGTCCTTTCTCGGTGCGGATTGCTCGGCCGATCCTAGGAGGATACGGGCCGGAAGTCGGTCAGGCGTGCGGGTGTCCGGCAGCTACATCGACGGATGTCGGTTCACGACGCAGTGCGCGACGATGTGCAGCGCGCCGTCGCGGACGGTCTCGGTGTACGGGCCGATGCGCTGCAGGGCGCTCCACGCCGTCGGGCCGAGGCTGCGGCGGGGCACCCCGCGGGACTCGATGACGACGGGCACGTCCATGGTGTCGTCGCTGACCGGGTGACCGTCGGAACCGATGGGGCCGAGGGTGACGGAGACGACGGGCATGCCGGGCTGCGCGGTGCGGCCGTCGCCGACCATCTGCCAGATCGCCTGCAGCAGCCCGTCGCGCTGGGTGGGGGAGAGGTGCCCCGCCAGGGCGGTCGGGTCGGCGACGCTCACCGAGCGACCGAGGTGGTCGGACTCGGTGATCGCGTGGTAGAGCCAGGTCTCGCGACGGCCCTCGATCAGGTGCAGGCGGAGCTCGGTGGCGAGCGACGCGGCGACGGAGCTCGAGGCGTCGGACAGCGGCAGCGGGTCGGTGCCGTTGGCGACGGCGTCGAGCAGCTTCTCGGCGGCCAGGTCGAGCCGGGCGAGCTCGTCCGAGGCGAGCATGCCGACGGCGAACTGCGGCGCCTGCACGTTGCTCTGCACGAGCACCCGGTCGAGTTCGCGCTGCACGAGCTGGCGGAACCGCTGCACGACGTACAGCGCGAGCGCCGGCGGCACGACGACGAGCGACAGCAGGGACACGATGCCGGGCATGGTGTCGTGCGTGATCGGCGTCGACGCGACGGCCATCACGATGAACGCGATGCCGAGCGCACCGATGGCGACGGCGACCTCGCGGGCGGGTCGGAGCGTGGCGATCGGCAACAGGGCGAACCCGGCGGCCATCGACGCGGTCGCGGTGTGCGCGATGTCGTGCTCGGGCCAGATGCCGATGAAGTCGAGCGTGACCACGCAGGCCAGCACGACGCAGATCAGCGCGAAGGCCGGACCAGTCAGCCGTTCGCCGTAGGTCAGGACGCTGAGTCCGACCCCGACGGCGGCGACGACGTAGAGCCCCCAGGCGACCGCGGGCAACCACGGGTCGGAGTACTCGTTCCAGCGCACCAGGAAGAACGCGATGCCGGCGACGGCCTCGATCGCGGTGAGGACCGCGGCGCCGAGGCCGAGGTAGCCGGCACCGAGCGAGGCACCGGGCTTGGCGGCCTGGCGCAGCGACCGGGCGCCGGTCGACGTGGACGGGAGCCCTCGGGCCTGGCGACGTTCACTCGTCCGGTACCGCTCGCGCGCCTCGCGGCGGGTGCGGGGTGCAGGCGGAGCGGTCTCGCCGGGCAGGCTGCGGCCGATGGTGTCCTCTGGGACCCGGGTCATCGCGGTGCCTCCAGGACGACGGTGGTGCCGGAGCCCGGCGCGGAGAAGAGCTTGGCGTCGCCGCCGACCTCGCGCAGGCGGTTCACGACGCTCTCCTTGAAGCCGAGTCGCTCGGCACTGACGGTGGTGAGGTCGAAGCCGACGCCGGAGTCGGTGACCATCGCACGGACGACCTCGTTGTCGTGGACGATCGTGACGTGCGCCTCGCCGACGCCGGCGTGCCGACGGACGTTCTCGAGGCACTCGCCGAGCGCGAGGAGGAACGCGTCGAGCACGTTCGACGGCAGCAGGACCTGCCCGGTGCCGTGCCAGCTGACCTCGAGCCCCATCCGGCCGAAGCGCTGCTTGACCGACTCGAGGGTCTGCCCGAGCGGTGATTCCTCTTCGCGGGTGAGCGAGTAGTCACCGGACTGCGAGGGCTGCGGGGTCGCACCGAGGCGCAGGTGCCGCAGCAGTCGGGCGTCCTCGGCGGCCTGCTCGCGCATCGCCTGCTCGGAGACGCCGACGCCGGAGTGCGCCAGCAGCGTCAGGGTCGCGAGCACGGTGTCGTGCAGCAGGCGGGCACCCTGGCGGCGCTGGGCCTCGGTCTCGCTGGCCTGCCGTTCGGCGCGGTGGGCGGTGCCGATGCTGTAGATGCGGCGGGCGACGCGGGGGATGCTGCGTGAGATCCAGATCGCCACGACGGCCATCAGGATCCACCCGAGCAGTGCGCCGCTGACCGGGGTCGACAGGAGCGAGCCCGATCCCCACACCATGAGCACCACCACGGCGCCGCCCCCGGCGATGGTGATGCCGAGACCGACCGGGTGCCCGCGCTGGGCCATCAGCGGTGCCGAGAGCCCGCCGGCGGCCAGGGGCATGACGGCGCTGGCCACGAGGGGTCGCGCCGAGTCCTCGACGCCGGTGAAGAGCAGCACCATCGTGGCGAGCCCGGCGACGACGATGGCGGCGGTCCACCACACTTCACCGCCGCGGCCGAAGCACACGAGCGCGGTGATCATCGCGGCGATGCAGAGGAGTGCGCCGATGAGGGGCGGCGTGGGCACGGCGGCGGCGGAGAGGATGCCCACGACGCTGACGAGCGCGCAGACGATGCCCACGACACGGGTCGCCGACCGCAGCAAGCGGTCGCGTTCCTGTGCGATGAAGTCCATCGATGTCCTGGTTGGTGACGATCTGGCGGTGCGGGAAACCGAGCGTCGGTCAGTGCCGAGCTCCACGCCATCATTCCACGCGCGCCACCCGTTGGGGGGTCTTCGGCGCGCCGCGGTGGCTGGTGGGCCCGCTCAGGACTCGAGCAGCCGTCGCAGGTGTGCCCCGACCTGCTCGTGCTCGATGAGGAACCCGTCGTGTCCGAACTCGCTCTCGATCACCGCTGCGGAGTCCCCGTCGAGCGCGTCCGGCACGCCCGCGGCGATCCGGTGCTGGTCCTCGACGGGGAACAGCCGGTCGCTGGAGATCCCCACGACCAGGGTCCGCGCGGTCACCAGCCCGAGTGCCGCCGACACCCCGCCGCGCCCGGCGCCGACGTCGTGCGAGTCCATCGCGTACGTCAGCGTCACGTAGCTCGAGGCGTCGAACCGCCGGGTGAACTTGTTGCCGTGGAAGTCGAGGTAGCTCTCCACCGAGAACCGGCCGTCGTCGCCGAGCGGGGAGACGTCGCTCTGCCAGGACCGCGCAAAGCGGCTGTTCAGCTCGTCCGACGCCCGGTAGGTCATGAGCGCCATCCGCCTGGCCAGCGAGAGTCCGCGGTGCGGGCCCTCGCCGGCCTCCGCCTCGAAGTAGTCGCCGCCCGCGAACGCCGGGTCCATCTGGATCGCCGCCCGCTGCAGCGAGTTCGCCGCGATCTGGTCGGCGGTGGTCTGCGCCGTCGACGCGAGGACCGCCAGCCGCCGCACGCGCGCGGGGTGCGAGACCGCGAACTCGAGGGCGTGCATGCCACCCATGGACCCGCCGACGACGGCCGCGAAGGCGTCGATGCCGAGCCGGTCGGCGAGCTGCGCCTGCACCTCGACCTGGTCGCGCACCGTCACGAACGGGAACCGCGAGCCCCACTCCGCGCCCGACGGCGACACCGACGACGGCCCGGTGGTGCCCTGGCAGCCGCCGAGCATGTTCGGCGCGATCACGAACCACCGGTCGGTGTCGATCGCCCGGCCGGGTCCGACGACGTCGCCCCACCAGCCGGCGGTGCGGTGGCCCGGGCCGGCGGCACCCGTCACGTGCGAGTCCCCGGTCAGTGCGTGCAGGACGAGCACCGCGTTGTCACGGGCGGCGTTGAGCGTGCCCCACGTCTCGTACGCCACGCGCACGGACGGCAGGCGACCGCCGCGCACCCACTGCTCGCCGAGGGATTCGAAGTGGCGCGCACCCGGGTGGTCACCAGGACGCCAGGCACCGGTCACGGGCGGCTTGCCGAGGGTGCCGAGTTCGGTGCCGGGCACCAGGGTGGACGGCACGGAGTCCTCGGGGGTCGTCTGCCAGTCCATCGTGCGTCCAGTCTGCCGGGAGGCGCGGGTCGCCGCCGCCGTGTTACGTCACGCCCGGCGCGTGGCCGGCCTTCGGGCCGTGCTCGCGTCGTCCTGGTCCGGGCGTCTGCGGGTTGGTGCGTGGGCGGGTGCGACAACGTCGACGTCGTACGACATCGAGGAAGTCGCACCGCCGCGTCGGCAACTGTTGCACGGGCGGGCAAACGACAAGGTCGACGTCGTGCGACGTCGACCTTGTCGTTCCGAGCCGGTGCCCCAGGACGGGCGAACGCTACGCGCGCTGGCTCTCCTGCGCGATCGCCCGGGCCGCGGCGAGCCCGGCCTCGAGGTCGGCCTTCAGGTCGGCGATGTTCTCGATGCCGACCGACAGGCGCACCAGGCCGGGCGTCACCCCGGTGGTGAGCTGCTGCTCGGGGGTGAGCTGCGAGTGCGTGGTCGACGCCGGGTGGATGACGAGCGAGCGGACGTCGCCGATGTTCGCCAGGTGCGAGAACAGCTGCAGGTTGTCGACGAACGCCTTGCCCGCGGTGACCCCGCCCTTGAGCTCGAACGACAGCACGGCACCGACACCCTTCGGCGCGTACCGGTTCGCGGCCGCGTACCAGGGCGACGTCGGCAGCCCGGCGTAGGCGACCGTGGCGACGTCGGGGTGCTGGTCGAGCCACTCCGCGATCTCCTGCGCGTTCGACACGTGCCGCTCGATGCGGAGCGACAGGGTCTCGATGCCCTGCAGCAGCGCGAACGCCGTGTCCGCAGAGTTCGAGGCACCGAGGTCGCGGAGCAGCTGCACCCGGGCCTTCACGATGTAGGCGAGCTCGTTGCCGACCGCCTCGGCGAAGACCGCGCCGTGGTAAGACGGGTCGGGCGTGTTGAACTCCGGGAACCGGTCGGCGTGCTGCGACCAGGCGAACTTCCCGCCGTCGACGATGATCCCGCCGATGACCGTGCCGTGGCCACCGAGGAACTTCGTGGCCGAGTGCACCACGATGTCGGCACCGTGCTCGAACGGACGGATCAGGTACGGCGTCGCGATCGTGTTGTCGACGATCAGCGGGACGCCGGACTCGTGGGCGACGTCGCTGACGCCCGTGATGTCGAGGACGTTGATCTTCGGGTTGCCGATGGTCTCGGCGAAGAACAGCTTCGTGTTCGGTCGGACGGCGCGGCGCCATTCCTCGAGGTCGTCCTGGTCCTCGACGAACGTCGTCTCGATGCCGAGCTTCGCCAGCGTGTACTTGAACAGGTTGTACGTGCCGCCGTAGATCGACGACGACGAGACGATGTGGTCACCCGCCCCGGCGATGTTCAGCACGGCGTAGGTCTCGGCAGCCTGGCCGGAGGCGACGAGCAGGGCCCCGGAGCCGCCCTCGAGCGCGGCGATCCGCTGCTCGACGACGTCGTTCGTCGGGTTCATGATCCGGGAGTAGATGTTGCCCGGCTTGGCGAGCGCGAACAGGTCGCGCGCTTCGTCCGAGTTCGCGAAGACGTACGAGGTCGTCTTGTAGATCGGCGTCGCTCGGGCCCCGGTGGTCGGGTCCGGCTGTGCGCCGGCGTGGACCTGGGTGGTCTCGAACTGCCACTGCGCGGCGTCGTGCTCGGTCATCTTGGTGCTCCTGTCCGGTGCGGCTGGTCGTCGGGTCGCCCTGCGCTCGGCCTGGAGGCGCGGCGCGGCTGTGCGTCGGGTGTCACGGTACGCAGGTGGCCGGGCCCGCACCACCGCACCCGCCTCGGGACGTAACGCGCGCGCCGGGCCCGCCCCGCGCCTCCCGGCCAGGATGGTGCCCGTGGCTGACGGCGGCGACCACGGGGATCGGTCGCGGCCTGCCGCGACGTCGCGCGCTGCCGACTGAGCGCAGCGAAGACGACTGCTTGCGCGGAAATGTCACGCGTCGCGGCGGAACAGCCAGTCGACCTTCGGCTCGAGCAGCCACCGCATCCCGCGCCGCACGAAGGGCTGCGCCAGGAAGAGGCTCACGGCGCAGGCGATGACGACCATCAGGAGCACGAACGGCCAGGCCGAGTGCTCGCCCGCCAGGACGCCGGACTCCCGGATCGGGTAGAGCACGAACGTGTGGAGCAGGTAGACGTACATCGTCGCCGCGCCGAACCGGGTGATCCAGACGTTCCGACGGGGGATGAGCACCAGGAACGACGCCGTCAGCAGGGTCGCGAGCAGCATCAGGCCGAAGCGCACCGCACCCGCCCACCAGGCGTCCTCGCCGAGCCCCGAGTAGGAGTCGTCGTAGAAGAACCAGTGGTGCAGGTCGAACTCCTTGAACTGCGGGATCCAGACCGCGCACGACACCGCCCACGCGGCGAACACCACGACGGCGGCGATCCGCACCCGGACGACCGCGCGACGGGACGCCTCGTACCAGCGGTCGAAGACGCCCCACTGCTTGACCTGCCACCCGAGCAGGAAGAACGGCAGCAGGCTGATCGCGCGGGACAGCGAGAGCGTCGAGTCGACGTTGTCGAAGTAGCCGACGCCGATGCTGAACACGACCGCCCAGAACAGCGGCCACCGCAGCTGCGCCAGGTACGGCAGGATCAGCTTGAAGATGCCCAGGGCCAGCAGGAACCACAGGGTCCACGTCGGCTTCGTCGGGTTGAAGTCCTTGCCGCCCTCGACGATGCCCTGCACCACGGTCCAGATCGTCTGCATGATGATGTACGGCACGACGATGTCCGTGATCGTCCGCCGCATCCGCCTCGCCGTCGGGGTGTCCGCCGACGAGAAGTAGCCGCTGATCACGCCGAACGCCGGCATGTGGAACGCGTAGATGAACGTGTAGAGCGCCAGGGCGTGCTCGCTCGCCGGCGTCTGCCGCTGGATCGCGTGGCCGATGACCACGAGCGTGACCGCGACGAACCGCGCGGTGTCCCACATCGGGATCCGGCGCGGGGCTCGACCGGGCTCGAGCTGCGTCGCCGGGGCCGAGGGGGCGGGAGGGGCGGCATCCGTCGTCATCGCCGGTCACGTTACCGGATCGTGATCTGGACGGCCCGGTGCGGTGCCGGAACCGTCCCGCTCGGTACGGTGGGCGGACCGGGCAACCACGTGCCCCGGTCACCGACGCAGGAGGCAGATCACATGGCAGCACGGCGCGCAGTCGTCACCGGAGCGAGCTCGGGCATCGGGGCGGCCACCGTCCGGCTGTTCCGGTCGCGGGGCTGGGACGTGCTCGCCGTGGCCCGCCGCGCCGCGAAGCTCGAGGCGCTCGCCGCGGAGACCGGTGCCGACACCCTGGTCGCCGACATCACGGACGCCGACGACGTGGCGGCGCTCGCCGCGCGGGTCGCGGACCTCGGTGGCGCCGACGTGCTCGTGAACAACGCCGGTGGGGCGTTCGGTTCGGCCAGCGTCGAGGAGTCCGACGTCGACGACTGGCGCGCCATGTTCGAGGTCAACGTGATCGGCACGAAGCGGGTCGTCTCCGCGCTGCTGCCGCACCTGCGCGACCGGGCCCGGGAGTCCGGGAGCGCCGACATCGTCACGGTGACCAGCACCGCCGGGTTCGTCGCGTACGAGAACGGTGGCGGCTACAACGCCGCGAAGTTCGCCGAGCACGCCCTGGTCGGCGCACTCCGGCTCGAGCTGAACGGCGAGCCGATCCGTGTCGTCGAGATCGCGCCGGGCATGGTGAAGACCGACGAGTTCGCGCTCACCCGGTTCGGCGGGGACGAGCAGAAGGCTGCCGCCGTGTACGACGACGTGCCGGAGCCGCTCGTGGCCGATGACGTCGCCGAGGCGATCGTGCACGCGGTGGAGCTGCCGGCGCACGTGAACCTCGACCTCGTGACGATCCGGCCGGTGGCGCAGTCGGCGCAGCACAAGCTGGCGCGCGGCCCGCTGACGCCCCGCTGAGCCGACCCGCGCCGCACCCGCGCAGCGCCCGGGCTGCTGCCGCGGGTCGCGGGCGCGGGCTCCCTGCCGGTACCGTGGTCGGATGCCGATCAGCAGCGAACCCGAGCCCGCGGCTCCGTCCACCGTGACCGTGACGAGCGGGCCCGAGGTACTCGGCTGGCTCGAGTTCGGTGACGCCGCACGCCTGCTCGCCAAGGACGTCCTGTCCAGCGGCTTCGAGCCCGAGGTCGTCGTCGCCGTCGCCCGCGGCGGACTGATCATCGCCGGCGCCGTGGCGTACGCCCTCGGCACCAAGGAGTGCGGCTCGATCAACGTCGAGTTCTACACCGACGTCGAGCAGCGGCTGGAGGAGCCGGTCGTGCTCGCCCCCGCCCTCGACGCCCCGAGCCTGGCCGGCAAGCGGGTCCTCGTCGTCGACGACGTGTCGGACTCCGGCCGCACCCTGCGCCTGGTGGTCGACATCATCCGGAACGCGGGTGCCGACGTCCGGAGCGCCTGCCTGTACTCGAAGCCCGGCACCGTCCTCGAGCCCGACCACGTGTGGCGCCGGGTCGACGGCTGGATCACGTTCCCGTGGAGCGCCCTCGCCCCCGTGACGGCCGAGTCGTGAGCATCCACCTGGTCGGCGGCGGTCTCTTCGCCGCCTCGGACGCCGCAGCACCGTTCCTCGCCGAGGCGACCGCCCGTTCGGCAGCGGTCGGCCGGAGCGTCCCGCGCATCGCCCTGCTCTCCGTGGCGGGCCCGGACGGCGGCAGCCCGTCGTCGACGGCCGACATCGCCGAGGTCCTCGGGGGCCCGCGCACGGCCGAGGTGCTCGTCACCGAGGTCGCGGCCGGTCAGGTCTTCGACACCACCGTCCTGAGCGACGTCGACGCCCTGGTGATCGGTGGCGGCGTCACCCCCGACTACCTGGCGGCGATCGCCCCGCTCGTCGACCAGCTCCGGCTGCTCGTCGCCGACGGGCTGCCCTACCTCGGCTACTCGGCCGGTGCGATGATCGCCGCCGACCGTGCCCTGGTGGGTGGCTGGCGCATCGGCGGCGTCGAGATCTGCCCCGAGGCGGCGTCCGAGGGGCTGGACGAGGTCGAGCTCCGCGAGGGCCTCGGCCTGGTCGACCTGACCATCGACGTGCACGCGGTGCAGGCCGGCACGCTCGCGCGGCTCATCGCCAGCGCCGAGGCCGAGTTCGTCACCGCCGGACTCGCGATCGACGAGGACACCACGCTCGTCGTCGGCGAGGGCGCGCTCGAGGTCCGCGGGACCGGCAGCGTCTGGCGTGTGATGGCCGGCGAGGAGTCGGTGGCCGTCGCCACCATGGGCGCGTAGCCGACGTGGAACCACGGCCGCTCGCCGACCTGGTCGACCCCGGCTGGGCCGATGCCCTCGCGCCGGTCGAGCCCGACGTGCACCGGATCGGCGCGTGGCTGCGGGACGAGACCGCTGCGGGCCGTCACTACCTGCCCGCGGGCGGCGACGTGCTGCGCGCGTTCACGACCCCGTTCGACGCCGTCAAGGTGCTGGTCGTCGGGCAGGACCCGTACCCGACGCCCGGCCACCCGATCGGGCTGTCCTTCGCCGTCGACCCGGCCGTCCGTCCGGTGCCGCGGAGCCTGGCGAACATCTACCGCGAGCTCGCCGACGACCTCGGCGTGACGCCCCCGCAACACGGTGACCTGCGGGCGTGGTCCGACCAGGGCGTCCTGCTGCTCAACCGGGTGCTCACCGTGCAGGCGGGCGAGGCCGGCAGCCACCGCGGCAAGGGCTGGGAATCGGTGACCGACCAGGCCGTCCGTGCCCTGGTCGCCCGTGGCACCCCGCTCGTCACCGTGCTCTGGGGCGCGCAGGCCGGTTCGGTGCGACCGCTCCTCGGCGACACCCCGGTCGTCGCGTCGGCCCACCCGAGCCCGCTCAGCGCGTCGCGCGGGTTCTTCGGCAGCCGCCCGTTCTCGCAGGTGAACGCGCTGCTCGAGTCGCAGGGCGCACCGCCCGTCGACTGGACGCTGCCCGCTCAGTAGGCTCGGCACGTGCTCGAGGAGGAATACCAGCGACGGCGGGTCCTGCCGCGGCACCTGCGTGCCCCGGCGGCGACCGAGACGGCCTTCGAGTACCGCATCCGTGCGGCCGAGGTGGGGGACCTGCCCCACGTGCGCGAGATCCACACGCACTACGTCCGCAACTCGTCGGTGACCTTCGACCCGGCGGCGTTCACGTACGCCGCGTGGAAGAAGCGCTACGACGACATCCGGAAGCGCCGCCTGCCGTTCCTGGTGGCGGAGAACCCCGCCGGGCAGATCCTCGGGTACGCCCTGGTCGACGCGTGGAACCCGCGGGACCGCTCGAACCACGTCGTCGAGGACTCGATCTACCTCGGCGCCGCGTCCGGTGGCAAGGGGCTCGGCCGCGCGCTGATGGAGGCACTGCTCGACGAGTGCCGCTCGGCCGGTGTGCGCGAGGTCGTCGCGGTCATCGCGGACCGGCAGGCCGAGGCGTCGATCCGGCTGCACGAGCGGCTCGGCTTCGAGGAAGTGGGCCGGATGGGCAAGGTCGGCTACAAGTACGACCGCTGGCTCGGCACGGTCACGATGCGGCTCCGCCTGCGCGGCCCGCGGCTGTTCGCACGCCGCCGCTGACGGCACCGGCAGCGGCACAGATACCGACGCGACGAACCTGACGGGCGTCCGTCACGCTCGAGACGCGGCCGCGGGGCGGACGGGAGGCTCGTGGCGGCCCCGGCACGCGCCTCCAGGCCGTCGCCCGGTCGCGTCAGCCCGCCGGCGCCTCGGTGATGAACTCGTCGCGCGTCACGCGGAGCAGCGCGGTGGCCGCCGCCGCGGCGGCGTCCGCGTCACCGTCGACCGCTGCGCGCCCGACCGCCTGGTGCCGGAGTGCCGCCTCGCGCGTCCAGCGCGTGATGGGGTCCCGCGACTCCGACGTGCGGGTGCGGAGCAGCGCCTCGACCGTGCCGGCGAAGTGCGCGAACACGGCGTTCCCGGACCCGGTGAGCAGGGCACGGTGGAAGCGGACGTCGGCCTCCAGGTAGGCGCGGCTGTCCTCGCGCCCGCAGGCGTCGAGCATGTCCTCGGCGGCGGTGAGCACGGCGTCCGCGCCCGCGGAGCCGGCGGTCAGGGATGCCGCGACGGGTTCGACGCCGAGCCGGAGCTCGACGAGCTCGCGCTGCTGCACGAAGTACGCCGGTGAGGTACCGCGCCACCGGATCACGGTGGGGGCGAGCAGCTCCCACGCGGTGATGTCGCGGACGAGCGTGCCGACCCGCTGCCGGGGCTCGACCAGGCCGAGGGACTGCAGGACGCGCAGGGCCTCGCGGACGACCGAGCGGGACACCCCGAACTCGTCGGCGACCAGTTCGGGTCGCACGACGGAACCCGTGGCCAGGTCGCCGTCGACGATCCGCTGGCCCAGGGTGTCGAGCACGTGGGCGTGCAGTCCGCGTGCGGTGGGCATCGTTTCCTCCGTGCAGTACGGGTCACGCGGTCGTCGTGACGCCGGTCCCATCGAAGCGGCAGACTCCGGGGACGGGCGGTTGGCGCGCGGGACGACGTCGTATAGTCTGATTAATCAGATTATTGAGGGTCGGCGTTCGTCGCGCCAGTCCACCCTCGACACGAAGGCGACGGAGCCGCGCAGCAGCGACTCCAGGAAGGGGCGCTGATGCCTCACGCTCTCCCGGACCACCTGCTCGCCGCGGGTGGCACCACCGAGACGGTCGACCCGTCCGGTTCGATCCCGCAGCTGATCATCGCGGCGCTCGTCGGCATCGTGGTGATCATCGCGCTCATCACCTGGCTCAAGGTGCACCCGTTCATCGCGCTCACGATCGGCGCGCTCGGCGTCGGCATCGGCGCGGGGCTCGCTCCCGACAAGGCGGTCACCAGCTTCGGTGACGGCTTCGGCGCGACCATGACGAGCGTCGGCATCCTGGTCGGGCTCGGGGCGATGTTCGGCAAGATGCTCGTCGACTCCGGCGCAGCGGACCGCGTGGTGGACACCCTGGTGCGGAAGTCGTCGAAGGCGGCGCTGCCGTGGACGATGGCCCTGATCGGTGCGCTCATCGGGCTGCCGATGTTCTTCGAGGTCGGCCTCGTCCTGCTCATCCCGATCATCGTGCTGGTCGCCAAGCGGAGCGAGGTGCCGATCATGAAGATCGCCGTCCCCGCGCTGGTCGGCCTGTCGACGATGCACGCGTTCGTCCCGCCGCACCCCGGCCCGCTCGTCGCGATCTCCACCGTCGGTGCGAACCTCGGCACCACGCTCGCCTTCGGCATCGTGCTGGCGATCCCGGTGATCATCCTGGCCGGGCCGCTCTTCGCCCGCTTCGCGGCCCGCTGGGTCGACATCCCCGTCCCCGACATCTTCGGGTCGCGTGGGGCGGTCGCGACCGCCGGCCCGGGGTCGGGTTCCGGGTCCGCCGCCTTCGCCGACGACCCGGCACACCCCGGACGGGAGGCCCGGCGCGGCCCCGCCACGCAGGACACCGCGTCCCTGCCCAACGGCAAGAGCGACTTCACGCGCGTGATCAGCGAGCCGCGCAGCCCGTCGTTCACCGTCGCCCTGATCGGCATCCTGCTGCCGGTCGTGCTCATGCTCGCCCAGGCGATCCGTGAGGCCACCGCCCCCGACGCCGCCGGCTCGTGGGTGAGCCTGCTCGACTTCCTCGGCTCGCCGATGATCGCCATCGGCATCGCGGCCGTCTACGCGATGGTCTTCTTCGCGATCGGCGGCGGCATGGACCGCTCGGCGGTGTCGAAGTCGCTCGAGAGCGCGCTGCCCCCGATCGCCGGGGTGCTGCTCATCGTCGGTGCCGGCGGTGGCTTCAAGCAGGTGCTCATCGACACCGGGATCGGCGGCGTGATCGCCGACGCCGTCAAGGACTCCGGCGTCTCGGTGCTGCTCGTCGCCTGGGTCGTCTCGGCCCTGGTCCGCGTGGCGACCGGGTCGGCCACGGTCGCCACCGTGACCGCCGCCGGCATCATGGCGCCGATCGCCGCCGACCTGTCGACGCCGATGACCTCCCTGCTCGTGCTCGCGATCGGTGCCGGCTCGGTGTTCCTGTCGCACGTGAACGACGCCGGGTTCTGGCTGGTGAAGGGGTACCTCGGCACCACGGTGGGGCAGACGTTCAAGACGTGGACGGTGCTCGAGTGCCTCATCTCGGTGTTCGGTCTGCTCGGGGTCCTGCTGGCCGGGGTGTTCATCCGATGAGCGGCGCAGGAGGAGTTGCTGCTGCCGGTGCGTCCGACGCCGGGCTGGACGCCCGCGTCCTGGTGGTGATGGGGGTCTCCGGGTCCGGCAAGTCGACCGTCGCCGCCATGGTGGCGGAGCAGGTCGGGTGGGAGTTCGCCGAGGGCGACGCGATGCACCCGCCGGCGAACGTCGACAAGATGCACGCCGGCACCCCGCTCACCGACGAGGACCGCTGGCCGTGGCTCGACGTCGTCGCCGGCTGGATCCGCGGACACCTGGGCGCCGGGACGAACGGCGTCGTGACCTGCTCGGCCCTGAAGCGCTCGTACCGCGACGTGCTGCGGGCCCCCGGGGTGGTGTTCGTGCACGTGGCCGGTGACGGCGCGCTCATCGAGGAGCGGATGTCGCAGCGTTCCGGGCACTTCATGCCGACGTCGCTGCTGCAGTCGCAGCTCGCCACGCTCGAGCCGCCGCAGTCCGACGAGGCCCACCTGACGATCGCCGCCGACCGCACCCCGGAAGAGGAGAGCGCCGAGGTCGTGGCGCGGCTCGGACTGGTGCGGATCCCGAGAGCCTGATCGGGCGGCGCTCGGCAGCATGGCCGCATGGCGATCGACGACTCCCTCTCGCTCCTGACCCGCGGCTACGGGTTCGGTGCCCACCTGTGGCGCCGGACCCGTCCGGGAGCGCGGGCGGTGGGCTTCCGACTGCTCGGACGTCCGGCGCTGCTCGTGCGTGGTGCCGAGGGCGTCGGGCTGTTCTACGACGGCGACCGCACGGCACGCCACGGCGCGATGCCGGCGATCGTCCAGCGGACGCTGTTCGGCGTCGGTTCGGTGCACAGTCTCGACGGGGCGGAGCACCACCACCGCAAGGCCACCTTCGTCGACGTCGCGTACGAGGACGAGCAGGTCCGGCGGCTCGCACCCCTGCTGACCCGGGAGTGGGCGACCGAACGCGACGCCTGGCTCGCCGGTGGCACCCGGTCGGCGTACGACGCGGCCGTCGGTGCGATCGGCCGCGCCGTCATGCGGTGGGCCGGACTGCCGGGGACGCCGGCGGCGAAGACCCGGTGGGCGGCACGGCTCGCCCAGGTCGTCGACGGCTTCGGGGTGCCGTACTCACCGGAGTACCTGCAGGCCGTCCTGAACCGGCACTGGTCGGACCGGCACGCCCGGCGGCTGGTCGAGGCCGTGCGCGGTGGCCGGTTGACCCCCGAGCCACACACCGCCCTGCACGAGTGGGCATGGCACCGGGACCCCTCCGGGGCGCTGCTGCCGGCGCGGCTGGCCGGCATCGAACTCCAGAACAGCATCCGGCCGGCCATCGCGGTGGCCCGGTTCGTGGCGTTCGCGGCGAAGGAGTTGCACGACCGGCCGGAGTGGCGGGCACGGATCGCGGCCGAGAGCGCGGCGGCCGACGCCGCTGACGGGCCGCGCGTCGACGGCCCGCTCGCCGTCGCCTTCGCGCAGGAGATCCGCCGGACGGCGCCGTTCGTGCCGATGCTGCCCGCCTGGGCCACCACGGACGTCGAACTGGACGGCCAGCACCTGCCCGCCGGCGGGCGCGTGGTGCTCGACATCACCGGGACCGACACCGACGAGCGCTCGTGGGACCGTGCGGGCGACTTCGACCCGTCGCGGTTCCTCGGCGTGGACGACTTCGAGGGGATCACGACGTTCGTCCCGCACGGCGGCGCCGACGTCGCCACGGGACACCGGTGCCCCGGCGAGAAGGTCGCCGTCGCCGCACTCGCGGCCGCGGTCTCGGTGCTGAGCGACCCGCGGCTGACGATCCTCGACGACGGGCTCCAGGTCGACCGCCGCCGACTGCCGACGAAGCCGGCATCAGGCGGCGAGGTCCGGGGCCGCTGCCCCTTCCACTGACCCGGTCTCAGCTGACCCGGGCTCAGCTGAACCGGATCGGGGTGCCGACGGGCAGCGCCGCGAGCGTCTTCGTCATCTCCGCCGAGACCCGGACGCAGCCGTGCGAGCTGCCGGTCGGGTCCGGGTAGTAGTGCAACGCGGTCAGCGCAGCGTTGCCGCCGTACGACGGGATCCGCGACGAGTGCGCCCCGGTCAGGATGATCGGGTTGCCCTGCGTGTACGCGACGCGGGTGTCGACGTACGCCGCCTCGACGTAGGTGGCGGTGTCGGTCGGTGTCGGGTCCTCCGGCGTCCCGAGCCGCGCGGCCTCGGTGGCGGTGACCTTCCCCTTCCGGGTGACGACGGACACGGTGCTCGCCGCGACGTCGACCGTGATCATCCGGTCGGTGCGCGTCACGGTGAAGTCGGCGGCCCGGGCCCAGGCGAACGTCGCGCTCGGGGCGTCCGGGTCGCCGCCGTCACCGGGGGTGCGGTTGCGGGACGGCGTCGACACCAGGAGCATCCCGCCGTCCCGGCCGGGGGAGCGACCCCACACCGCGGTCGCCGCGGGTCGGTTGATCGTCGACACCAGGTGGGACAGGGTCGCCACCGGCCGGGCGCGGCTCGACGGGCTCGCGTACAGGGCGACGAGCTGCGTGCGCGGGGTCGCGATCTGCCACGTGTCCTCGGGCTCCACGTCCCCGCCGTCGAGCAACTGCGGCACGACGGCGTCGTGGAACGCCAACGGCAGCGCGGCCAGGGTCGCGTCGGACGGTGCGGCGGGGACGGCCGCGAGCGTCGGCTTCGGGGACGCGGTCGGCGTGGGGCTCGGGGTCGGTGTCGTCGTGGCCCGGGCCGCACGGGTCGGCTCCGGTGCCGGCGACCCCACGGTCACCCCCACCACGACGGCTGCGACGGCGAGCACCACCACCCCGGCGGTCGTCGCGATCCAGGTGTTGCGTCGCATGGTGCTTCCCCCTCGGTCGATCCGTCAGCGTTCGGTGACGGTGCCGCCCTCGACCCGCCACTGCCGGTCGAGTCGGACGGTCTTCAGCATGCGCCGGTCGTGTGTGACGAGCAGCAGGGTCCCGTCGTAGGACTCCAGCGCCTGCTCGAGCTGCTCGATCGCGGTGAGGTCCAGGTGGTTGGTCGGTTCGTCGAGGACGAGCACGTTCACCCCGCGGGCCTGCAGCAGCGCGAGTCCGGCCCGGGTGCGCTCACCGGGGGAGAGCGCCGAGGCAGGTCGGCCGACGTGGTCCGCCTTCAGCCCGAACTTCGCGAGCAGCGTCCGGACGTCGGCGGTCGTGTACTCGGGGACGATCGCCTCGAACGCCGCTGCCAGGGGCTGGTCACCGGTGAACGCCGCACGCGCCTGGTCGACCTCGCCGACCGCGACGCTGGACCCGAGCGAGGCCGTGCCCGTCGTCGGCGCCTGCTTGCCGAGCAGCGCCCGCAGCAGGGTGGACTTGCCGGCGCCGTTCGGGCCGGTGATGCCGATCCGGTCACCGCCGTCGACCTGCAGCGAGACCGGGCCGAGGGTGAAGTCGCCCTGGGTGAACGTGGCGTTCGACAACGTCGCGACGACGGCCGACGACCGGGGTGCGCTGCCGATGGTGAACTCGAGCTGCCACTCCTTGCGCGGCTCCTCGACCTCGTCGAGCCGGGCGATGCGGGACTCCATCTGCCGGACCTTCTGCGCCTGCTTCTCGCTCGACTCCGAGGCGGCACGACGGCGGATCTTGTCGTTGTCCGGGCTCTTCTTCATGGCGTTCCGCACACCCTGGCTCGACCACTCGCGCTGCGTCCGTGCCCGCGAGACCAGGTCGGCCTTGGTCGACGCGAACTCGTCGTATGCGTCACGCTTGTGCTGCCGGGCGATCTCGCGCTCCTCGAGGAACGAGTCGTACCCGCCGCCGAACAGCCGGTTCGACGACTGCGCCAGGTCGAGTTCGAGCACGGAGGTCACCGAGCGCGCCAGGAACTCACGGTCGTGGCTGACGAGCACCACCCCGCCGCGCAGCCCGCGCACGAACGCCTCGAGCCGGTCGAGGCCGTCCAGGTCGAGGTCGTTGGTCGGCTCGTCGAGCAGGACGATGTCGAACCGCGAGAGCAGCAGCGCGGCGAGCCCGACGCGGGCGACCTGCCCACCGGACAGCGCGGTCATCAGGGAGTCCGGGCCGACGCCGTCCGCACCGGAGTCGCCCGTGCCGGGCTCGAGCCCGAGGTCGGCGAGCACCGCCGGGATCCGGTCCTCCAGGTCGGCGGCCCCCGCGGCGAGCCAGCGGTCGAGCGCCGCCGAGTACCGGTCGGCCGCTGCGTCGCCGGCGTCGGGGTCCCCGAGCGCCGCCGCCGCTGCGTCCATCGTCCCGGTCGCCTCGGTGCAGCCGGTCCGTCGCCCGAGGTACGCCGCGACGGTTTCACCAGCGATGCGCTCGTGCTCCTGGGGGAGCCACCCCACGAACGCGTCCGTCGGTGCCAGGGACACCGTGCCGGCCAGCGGCTCGTCGACACCGGCCAGCAGTCGGAGCAGGGTGGACTTGCCGGCACCGTTCACGCCGACGACCCCGATCACGTCACCGGGCGCCACCGTCAGGTCGAGGGAGTCGAACAGCGTGCGAGCGGCGTACCCGCCGGACAGGCCCTTGGCGACGAGCGTGGCGGTCATGCGCCCATCGTCCCACGCGGGAGCGGCACCCCACGTGCAGCAGACTGGGCCGATGGACTCCTGCGTCTTCTGTGCCGTGATCGCCGGTGACGAACCCGCCGTGTGGGTGGAACGCGAGGAGCACGCCGTGGCCTTCGCACCCCTGCCCGACTCGGCGCTGGCTCCCGGCCACACCCTGGTCGTGCCGGTCGAGCACACCGCCGACCTGCTCAGTGCAGGACCCACGGCGCTCGCCGCCACCACGGCACTGGCGCAGCGTGTCGCCCGTGCAATGAAGGGGGCCCTCGGCGCGACCGGGACCGTCGTGCTGCAGGCATCGGGTGCAGACGCCGGCCAGAGCGTGCCGCACCTGCACCTCCACGTCGTGCCGTGCTGGCCGGACGACGCCACGACGCACTGGCCGGAGCGACGATCGGCGCACGTGGTCGACGGTGACCCGCACGCGCTCCTCGCCGCGATGTTCGAGTAGCCGCCCGAGCAGACCCTGCCCGGCCCGGCGCGACCCTCAGCCCTGGGGCACCAGCCGACCCGCACCCACCGGCAGCAGCCCGCCCCGGTACTCGAGCGCCGTCGCGCCGCCGACCGACACCGAGGCCGCCCCGAACCGCCACGCGCGGTTGAACAGGTACACACCGATCACCGTGTCGCCGTCGTCCGGCACCGCCCACGTGCCGGTACCCCACTGGGCCGGGTGCCCCACACCGTCGACGGTGACGGTCGGCCGGGCGAACCAGGCGAACGGGGGCCGGACGAGCCGGAGTTCGATCCGGCGCTTCGTCGTGCCGGACGGGAGAGTGGTGTCCACCGTCGAAGGATACGGGCCACCGCCGCCTAGGCTCGGAGCCGTGTTCGAACTCCACCACCTCTCCGCGCAGGAACTCTGGGACTGGATCCGCCGGGGCGAGGTGACCGCCCTCGAGGTCACCGAGCACTACATGGCCCGCGTGGAACGCCTGGACGCCGGACTCGGCGCTTTCGTGACGGTCACCGCGGACGCGGCCCGGGCCCGAGCCGAACGCCTCGGCCACCTGGTGCCGACGTCGAGACCGTTGTGGGGCCTCCCGTCCGCCGACAAGGACCTGTACGACCGCGCCGGGGTCCCCACGCGGAACGGCACCGCGAGCCTGCCGGAGCGGCCCGCGTCGGCCGACCACCCGCTCGTCGCCGCGCTCGACGCGGCCGGCACCGTCAGCCTCGGCAAGACCGCGTCACCGGAGTTCGGCATGTCCTCGTCGTCCGAGACCCGGCTCGGCGTGACGCGGAACCCCTACGACACCGCGCGCGCGCCGGGCGGGTCGTCGAGCGGTGCGGCCGTGGCCGTCGCCGCCGGACTCGTGCCGGCTGCAGTCGGTTCGGACGGCGGCGGATCGGTGCGGATCCCCGCCGCGGCGACCGGACTCGTCGGCCTGAAGCCGAGCCGCGGCCGCGTGCCGTCGATGCCCGGCCGCTCCGGCGTCGGCGGCCTGTCCGTGGCCGGGCCGCTCACCCGGTCCGTCGCCGACGCGGGCATGCTGCTCGACGCGCTGGTCGCGCCGACCGGGCTGCCGGAACCGTCGCCGTACGCCCTCGTCACCCCCGACGTCGGCGAGGGGCCGTTCACCGCGGCCGCCGTCCGCGGCGAGGGCCGGTTCGTCGTCGGGGTGCTCGACGGCTCGCCGTGGGACGACACCGTCGACGTGGTCGTCGACCCCGCGGCCCGGGCTGCCGTGGAGACCGCCGTGCGCGTGCTCGGCGAGGTCGGGCACGGCGTCGAGGACGTCCGGATGCCCCGCGTGCCGTACGCCGACGCGTTCCGGGTGGCGTGGGAGAGCTCCGCCGCCCGCCTGCCGCAGGTGCCCGGCATCGACCTGTCGTCGCTGACCCCGCTCGTGGCGTGGCTCGTGGCCCGGGGGCAGGCATTGTCCGGCACGCAGGTCCTCGAGGCGATGTCGACGCTCGACACCTTCTCGACGACGCTCATCGGTGCGTTCGACCGGTTCGACGCGGTGCTCACGCCGACCCTCGCGATGACGCCGCGGCCCCTCGGCTGGTACGGCGACGACCCCGACGAGGACTTCCGCCGCCAGTGCGCCTACTCGCCGTGGACGTCGATGGCGAACGTGTCCGGGCTCCCCGCGATCACCCTGCCGGTCGGCGTGACCGACGACGACCACCCCGACGGTGGCGGGCTGCCGATGGGCGTGCAGCTGATCGGGCGGCCCGGCGGCGAGCGCGTCCTGCTCGCGATCGGCGCGCAGCTCGAGCGCCGGTTGCGCTGGCAGCGGCGGCACCCGGCCGCCTGGACCGCCTGACGGGAGGCCCGGGGGGCCGGGTCGTCGCGAGGGTCCCGCCCGACGCGCGCTGCGTGCTCGTGCGTCAGGTGCGTCGAACCGGTGCGACGAAGTCGTCGTCGTACGACAGCGATCCTGTCGCACCAACGCGTCCGCAACGGTTGCACGCGCGGGCGGGCGACGATGTCGGTGTCGTACGACGTCGACGGTGTCGTTCGACGTCTGCACGCGTTTCCCGCCCCCGCCGCCCGCCGTCCGCCGCCTACGGCAGCGTCGGCGCCGCCGCCACCAACGCCCGCGTCACCGGGTGCTGCGGCGCGTCGAGGAGCGACACCGGCCCGTGCTCGACGATGCGGCCGTCGGACATCACCGCGACCGTGTCGCACAGCCGCTGCACGACGCCGATGTCGTGCGACACCAGCACGAGCGTCAGCCCGAGGTCGTCGGCGAGCGACCGGAACAGCTCGATCACCCGGGCACGGACCACCACGTCGAGGGCGCTCATCGGCTCGTCGCCGAACAGGATCCGCGGCGAGTGCACCACGGCGCGCGCGATCGCGATCCGCTGCCGTTGCCCGCCGGAGAACTCGTGCGGGTACCGGTCGACCGTGTCGGCGGGCAGGTCGACGCGCTCCAGCACGGCACGGACCAGGTCGTCGTGCGACCCCAGGACCTGCAGGGCCCGCAGCGGCTCGGCGACGATCGCGCCGACGCGCATCCGCGGGTCGAGGGACGCGTACGGGTCCTGGAACACCACCCCGGTCTCGCGACGGAACCAGCGCAACGCACGCGCGGACCGGGACGCGACCACCGGACGGCCGGATGCGGCGACGGTGCCGGCGGAAGGGACCTCCAGGCCGGCGAGCAGCCGGACCAGCGTGGACTTGCCGGATCCCGATTCGCCGACGATGCCGAGCCGTGCGCCGGGGGCGACCGTCAGGTCGACACCGTCGACGGCGGTGCGGACCGGCCCGGGCTCGAACGGGCCGCGGCGGGGGAGTCGGTAGGTGCGGTGGAGACCGGTGGCCTCGAGGACGGGGAGGGTCACGGGGCGGTCCTCCTGGCGGTTGCACGTGCGGCGTCGACGAGCGCAGCGGTGGCGGGGTGCTGCGGTGCGGCGAGCAGGTCCGCGACGCGCCCCTGCTCGACCACCCGGCCGGCGTCGAGCACCACGGCGGTGTCGGCGATGCGCGCGAGCACGGCGAGGTCGTGGGTGACGAACACCATGCCCGCCGGCAGGTGCTCGAACAGGTCGAGGATGCGGGCCTCGGTGGTGACGTCGAGCGCCGTCGTCGGCTCGTCGGCGACCAGGTACGACGGCTCGCCCGCCATCGCCATCGCGATGCAGATCCGCTGCCGCTGTCCGCCCGACAGCTGGTGCGGGTACTGCCGCAGCATCGATTCCGGGTCGGGCAGGCCCACGGACGCCGCCAGGTCGACGGCTGCCGCGCGTGCCGCACGCCGGTCGAGCCCGCGGTGCAGCCGGAGCGGCTCCGCGATCTGCGCGCCGACCCGGCGCAGCGGGTCGAGCGCGGTGCCCGGCTCCTGGAACACCATCGCGATGCCCGATCCGCGGTGTCGCGCGCGCTCGCGGTCGGGCAGGCCGACGAGTTCGGTGCCGTCCAGGCGGACGCTGCCGGTCACGACGGCGCCGGTGGGCTCCAGACCCATCAGGGCGAGCGAGGTCATCGACTTGCCGGATCCGCTCGCGCCGATCACGCCGACGCGATGGCCGGGAGGCACGGTGAAGGTGACGTCGTCGAGGATCGTCCGCCCCGTGATGCGGACCGACAACCCGCGCACCTCGAGTCCGGAGGCTGCGGTTGCGTGGGCGGTGCCGGCTGCGTCGGTGCGGCCGGATCCGTCGCGTGCGTGGTCGGTCATGCGGTCACCCCCGGCGTTGTCGTCGCCGGGTCGGCGTTCCGGTCGCGCGCGGTGCCGTCGGTCGTCGCCGGGTCGGCGCTCCGGTCGCTCGTCGTCAGCCGCGGGTCCGAGGCGTCCCGCACCGCGTCGCCGAGCAACGACAGTGCTGCGACGACGATCGCGATGGCGGCGCCCGGCCAGGTCGCACTCCACGGGTGGACACCGATGTAGGTCTGCAGGTCGGACAGCAGGCTGCCCCAGGACGCGGTGTCCGATCCGGCGCCGTAGCCCAGGTAGGACAGCCCGGCCTCGGCGAGGACGGCCGTGGCCATCGCGAGCGACAGCTGCACGGTGAACAGCGGCGCCGCGTTCGGCACCAGGTGACGGAAGAGCACCCCGGCACCGCCGACGCCGGACGCCCGGGCCGCGGTCACGTAGTCGCTGCGGGCGATCCGCCGGATCTCGCCGCGGGCCACGCGGGCGATCGTCACGCCGAAGGACAGCCCGACGCTGACGATGACGACGCCGAGCGACCCGCCGAACACCGCGGTCAGGAGCATCGCGGTGAGCAGGGTCGGGAACGCCACCAGGATGTCGAGCAGGACCGCGGTGCCCTCGCGCACCCAGCGGGCGGTGAGCGAACCGATCGCGGTGAGGACGATGCCGACGACGCTCGCGATCACCCCGGAGCCGACGGCGACGAGCACGGTGGTGCGGGTGCCGGCGAGCAGGTAGCTCGCGATGTCGCGGCCGGCGGCGTCGGTGCCGAACCAGTGCGCGGCGCTCGGCCCCTCCCACTGGTGGAACGGGTCGGCGCGGAACGGGTTCTGCGGTGTCCAGACGAGCGACACGGCGGCGAGCACGAGCAGCAGGCCCAGCACGACGACGGCGAAGACCCCGGTCGGGCGGGACACCAGGCGGCGGATCATCCCTGCACCTCGCGCTGTCGGGGGTCGAGGGTGCGGTGCACGACGTCGACGGCGAACCCGACGAGCAGCACGAGTCCGGTGAGCACGAGCAGTTCCGACTGCACCTTCGTGATGTCGCGGCGGCCGACATCGGTCACGAGCATCCGACCGACCCCGGGCAACGAGAACAGCTGCTCGACGACGACGGCACCGACGAGCAGCCCGGCGATCTGGACCCCGAGCACGGCGAGCACCGTGAGGGCGACGCTCGGCAGGCCGTGGCGGAGCAGCGCCTGCGTGCGGGTCAGCCCGACGGCGGCGGCGGTGCGCAGGTGGTCGGCATCGAGGACGGACAACGTGGCGGACCGGGTGAACCGGAGGATCACGGCGCCCTCGACGGCACCGATCGTCAGCGCGGGCAGCACGAGCGACGCGAACGCCCGCCCGGGTTCCGACCAGCCGTCGAGCGGGAAGCCCTGCGTCGGCAGCCAGTGCAGCGTCACCGCGAACAGGGCGACGAGGAGCATGCCGGCCCACACGATGGGCACGGCGGCGACGGCCTGCGCCGCGAAGCCGATCACCGCGCCACCCGGGCGGCGACGGAGCACCGCGGCGACCACCCCGAGCGGGACGCCGATCACCAGGGCGGTCGCCAGCGACATCGCGGCGAGCGGCAGGGTGATCGCGAGCTTCTGCGCGATCTCCGGTGCGACGGCACCGTTCGTCACCAGGGAGCGCCCGAGGTCACCACGGAACACCCCGCCGATCCAGTCGAGGTACTGCACCACGACGGGCCGGTCGAGTCCGAGCTGCTGCCGGAGCTGCTCCACCTGCGCGGGGGTCGACTGCGTGCCGGCGACGACCTGGGCGACGTCACCGGGCAGCACGCGGAGCGTGGCGAAGATGATGACGCTCGCCACGAGCAGGCCGACGACGAGCAGGAGCACCCGCCCGATGAGGAACCGGGTCACGACACCGATGCTACGGGGACGGACACCCCGCCGCGGCCGCCCCGGGTCACTTGACCGCGAGCTTCGCCAGGTCGAGGCGCGAGTTGCCGCCGTCGACCGGGAAGCCCGTCACGCCGGAGCGCACCGCGGTGATCTCGGTCGCCGTGTAGAGCCACTCGCCGGCCGCGTCCTCGCTGACGATGCGTGCAGCCTTGCGGAGTGCCTCGGTCTTCGTGGCCTCGTCGGTCGCCGCGATCGACTGGGCGTAGAGGGCCTGCACCTTCGGGTTGTCGTAGCCGAAGTAGTAGTCCGGGTTCGCCCAGTTGCCGAAGTCACGGGCCTCGACGTGGTCGACCATCGACAGGTCGAAGTCCCGCTCGCCGGACTTCGGTGCCTGGAACACGGAGGACAGCCAGGTGGCGAAGTCGACGCGCTTGACGGTCAGGGTGATCCCGACGTCGGCGAGCTGCGACTTCAGCACGTCGCCGATCGTCGTCGGGTAGATGTTCGCGTAGGTGAGCGTCAGCTTCAGGTCCTGCTGGCCGGCGGCGGCCAGGAGCTTCTTCGCGTTCGCGGGGTCGTACGCGTCGATGTCGGTCAGGTCCTCGTAGCCGGGGTCGAGCTCCGGGATGGGGCCGCCCTGCTCCACGCCGGTGCCGCCGATCGCCTTGATGAGCGCCTTCGCGTCGATCGCCTGCCGGATGGCCCGGCGCACGCGCTCGTCGGTGAAGGGTTCCTTGAGGTCGTTGAACGCGAGCGTGTACTTGTCGGTCGTCTTGCCGCTGTGCAGCGCGATGTCGGCGTTGCCCTGCAGCTGGCTCTTGAGCGTGCCGTCGACGGGGTTCAGGACGTCGAGGTCACCGTTCGCCATCGCGTTGACGGCGGTCGACGGGTCCGTGATGTACCGGAAGACGATCTTCGCGACCTTCGCCTTCGTGCCCCAGTAGTCCTCGTTGCGGTCGAAGGTGAGCGAGTCGCCCTGCTTCCAGCTCGCGACCTCGAACGGACCGGTGCCGTTGGCGCTGTCGGACAGGTCGTTGTCCGCGGCCTTCTCGAGCACCAGGCCCGAGCGGCCGGTCAGGTTCCAGAGCAGGTCGGAGTCCGGCTTCGCCAGTTGCAGCACGACGGAGTCGTCCGACGGCGAGGTGATCGACGTGACGCCCGCGAGCTTGGCCGAGTCGACGTACGAGTCGTTCGACTTGACCTGCTCGAGCGACCACACGACGTCGGCCGCGGTGACCGGCTTGCCGTCCTGGAACGTCGTGCCGTCCCGCAGCGTGAACGTGTAGGTCAGGCCGTCCTTCGAGACCTCGTGCGACGAGGCCAGCACGTCACGGATCTCGCCGTCGGCGGTCCGGCCGACGAGCCCCTGGTACACGTTGTCGATGAGCACCTGGTCGAGCGCCGCCCCGGACTGGGTGCGGATGTCGAGACTCGTCGGCTCGAGCACCAGCCCGACGCGCACCGTGGCGTCCTTGCCCCCGGTGGTGTCGGACGAGCCGGAGCAGCCGGTCAGCGCCAGGGCGGAGACGACGGCGACCGCGGTGACGGCGAGGGCAGCGCGCCCGATGCGCGAGGTGCGCGCGGTGCGACGGGGCAGGAGCGGACTCATGGGGTGGTGGGTTCCTTCCGGGCGCGAGGGCTGGGATCGGGCCTCGCGCTCGCACGAGGGTACCGGCGGCTGGTGCCGTCCGGCGACGGTTCTTCGATCGGGTGCAACAATCCGTGCCGCTCCGCCCATGCCCGGATCGCCGAAGCCAGTTCGAGGGGTGCCTGGTTCTGCACCGCGTGCCGCGAGGTGACCGTCACGATCTCGGCATCCGGGAGGCGTTCGGCGAACCCGGTGTGCAGCTTCGGGGAGACGTACCCGCGGTCACCCCGGACGAGCAGGATCGGCACGCGCAGGGCCTCGAGGTCCGGCCACGCATCGGCGAAGCGTCCCACCGATGACGTCCGCCCGGCGGGCAGGTGCGGGAAGTGGTGCCGGCGCACGAGTCGCCCGTCCGCACCGAGGGCCGTCGTGTGCCGGGCCTCACGGAGCAGCACCTGCCGGTCGTCGCCGACCCGCGCCTCGATCGCCCGGTCGACGACCTGCTCGAGGGACTCGAACGGCTCCTCGGCCTCGAGCGCGCGGGCGATCCGGTCCACCGCACGCTGCGCGAAGTCCGGCGACATGTCGACGAGCACGAGTCCGGTGACCCGCTCCGGCGCGGTGGCCGCGAGTCGAGCGGACAGGATCGCACCGAGCGAGTGCCCGACGACGATCCCGGGCGGCACCGCGAGCGCGTCGAGCGCGGCGAGCACGCTCGGCGCCGTCGCGGCCGCCGCGTAGTCGGCGTCCTCCCGCCACGACGACCGGCCGTGGCCGGGCAGGTCGAGGGCGACCGCCGGCTCGCCCACGGCGAGTGCCGTGGTGTCGAAGCTGTGGGCGTCGATGCCGAGCCCGTGCAGGTAGGTGATCCGGGCCTCCTGGCCGTCGTCGCCCCACCGGATCGCGGAGGTCTCCTGTCCGTCCGCGGTGCGGACCACCTGCCTGGAGGCGCGGAGCGGCGTGGTCACGCCGCTCGCGCTGGCGAGGGCGGGCAGGTCGGCGAATTCGTCGTCGGGGGCTTCGGACACGGGGACGATCCTCGCACCGTTCCGGGGGCCTGGAGACGTTAGGTAAGGCATGCCATACTCGGTTCGTGGCAACCCGGTATCGCGTCTTCTCCGTCCGTGTGGCCGCCGTCACGTCGCTCACCCCGAACTTCGTCCGGGTGACGCTGACGGGCGACGCGCTCGCCGACTTCTCCTCGGTCGGTCTCGACCAGCGGATCAAGATCGTGCTGCCCCTGCCCGGCATCGGCTTCTCCGAACTGCCGGAGGACGAGGACTGGTACACCGCCTGGCGCGCGCTGCCGGACGACGCCCGCAACCCGCTCCGCACGTACACGGTCCGCTCGTTCCGGCCGGACGCCCGCGAACTCGACATCGACTTCGTCGCGCACGGCGACACCGGTCCGGCGTCGCGCTGGGTGTCGGCCTGCCGCGTCGGTGACGAGCTGCGCATCGTCGGGCCGCGGGTTCCCGAGTCGCCGGAGGACCTGCCGACCGGGGCGGCCGAGTTCGCTCCCGGGCACGCGAACCGGATCCTGCTCGCCGGGGACGAGACGGCTGCACCGGCCATCTGCGCCATCCTCGAAGCCCTCGACGTCTCGACCGTCGGCCACGTCTTCATCGAGGTGCCCACCGACGCCGACCGGCTGCCGGTCACCGCGCCGGCCGGGGTCGAGGTCCGCTGGATCGCCCGGAACGGCGCCACCCACGGGGTCCGGATGACCGACCAGGTGCACGCCTGGGCCTCCACCGTCGCGCCGTCGTCCGCCGCCGCGTGCGAGCCGGCCGCCGAGCTCACCGACGTCGACGTCGACGAGCAGGTGCTGTGGGACGTGCCCGCGCCCGTCGACGAGCGCCCCGTCTACGCGTGGATCGCGGGCGAGGCCGGCTGCGTCAAGGAACTCCGCCGCCACCTGGTGCGCGGCGTCGGCATCGACCGCAAGCAGGTCGCGTTCATGGGCTACTGGCGGCACGGCAAGGCCGAGCACTGATGCCGACCGCGGGCACCGCGCTCGGTCCGGTCCCGACCACCGCGCTGGGGGCCCGTGGGCTGACCCTGGCGTACGACGACCGGGTCGTGGTGGACACGCTCGACGTCGACATCCCCGACGGCGAACTCACGGTCATCGTCGGGCCCAATGCCTGCGGCAAGTCGACGCTCCTGAAGTCCTTCGCCCGCACCCTGAAGCCGCGCGCCGGCAGGGTCTTCCTCGACGGGGCGCCGATCGACTCGTACCGCCCGAAGGCCGTCGCCCGGCGGGTCGGCATGCTCCCGCAGACCCCGATCGCCCCCGACGGCATCACCGTGCGTGACCTGGTGTCCCGGGGCCGGTTCCCGCACCAGGACCTGCTGCACCCGTCGTCCGGCTCCGACCGGCAGGCGGTGCAGGCTGCACTCGAGCAGACGTCGACGGTGGAACTGGCGGAGCGGAGCGTCGACGAGCTCTCCGGCGGGCAGCGGCAGCGGGTGTGGATCGCGATGGTGCTCGCGCAGCAGACCGACATCGTGCTGCTCGACGAGCCGACGACGTTCCTCGACATCGCGCACCAGTACGACGTGCTCGAACTGGCCTCCACGCTGCACGCGGCCGGTCGCACGGTCGTCGCGGTGCTGCACGACCTGAACCAGGCTGCGCGCTACGCCACCCACGTCATCGCGATGCGCGACGGGGCGATCGTCTCGGCGGGGAAGCCGTCGTCGGTGCTCACCGCGGACCTCGTCGAGGACGTCTTCGGCCTGCCGTGCGTCGTCGTCCCCGATCCCGAGACCGGCACGCCCCTCGTGGTGCCGCGGCGGCGCGCGGCCTGACGCGCGGGCCGGCTGGCGCCGGGCCGGGCCGAGGTCGCACGATCTGCCGCCTGCCCGGCGTCGGGACGACGGTTCGCGCGACCGCGGCGACGTGGACGCGGCGTGTCGCGCGACTTCGGTTACGTGCCGTCGCCGAGTGGTCGCGACTCGTCGTCGGAGGGGCGCCGAGTGGTCACGGACTGTCGGTTGGCGGCGCCGCAGGCGACGGTCTGCGACCGCTCGCCGCGGGGTAGGCGGGGTGTTGCGACCGGCGGGCGGGTGGGGTCGGGTGGGGCGCAGCGGCCTGGAGGGCCGGGGCGGCGCCGCCACGCGCCTCCAGGCCGTCGACCGCTCGCGTCCCGTCGCCTGGCCGGCCCACCGCCGAGTGGTCGCGACTCGTCGTCGGAGGGGTGCCGAGTGGTCACGAACTGTCGGCTGGCGGCGCCGCAGGCGACGGTCTGCGACCGCCCGCCGCGGGGTAGGCGTGGTGTTGCGACCGGCGGGCGGGCGCGGTGGGCGTGGGGCGCGGCGGCCTGGAGGCTCGGGGCGGCGCCGGCACGCGCCTCCAGGCCGTCGACCGGTCGCGTCCCGTCGCCTGGCCGCGCGCCGCCGAGTGGTGGCGACTCGTCGTAGGAGGGGTGCCGAGGGGTCACGGACTGTCGGCTGGCGGGGCCGCAGGCGACGGTCTGCGACGGGCCGGCGCGGGGTAGGCGTGGTGTTGCGACCGGCGGGCGGGCGCGGTGGGCGTGGGGCGCTGCGGCCTGGAGGCTAGGGGCGGCGCCGGCACGCGCCTCCAGGCCGTCGACCGGTCGCGTCCCGTCGCCTGGCCGCGCGCCGCCGAGTGGTCACGACTCGTCGTGGGCAGGGCGCCGAGAGGTCACGGGC
>NZ_JABMCF010000038.1 GCF_013359815.1 Curtobacterium flaccumfaciens
CGCCACGATCGAGGCCGCCATCCGCCAGGTCTTCGACCTGCGTCCGGCCGCGATCATCCGCGACCTCGACCTGCTCCGACCGATCTACGCGCAGACCGCGACCTACGGCCACTTCGGCCGCGAGCTCCCCGGGTTCACGTGGGAGCAGCTCGACCGTGTCGAGGAACTCCGCGCCGCCGCAGGACTCGTCGCCGCGACCGTCTGAAGCACCGCGTGACCACCGTCGCGCGCGTCGTCCTCGACTCGCCGCTCCCGCAGTTGGACCGTTTGTTCGACTACCGGGTGCCGGCCGAGCTCGAGGACGACTGCGTCGCGGGGGTCCGCGTCAAGGTGCCGCTGCGCACCGGGGCACGGATGTCCGACGGGTACGTGATCGAGATCGTCACCGAGGGTGAGTACCCCGGTGAGCTCAGCCAGATCGAGGCCGTCCTGTCCCCGGTGCCCGTCCTGGCGCCGGAGATCTGGACCCTCGCGCGCGCCGTCGCCGACCGTGCCGCGGGTGTCGCCTCGGACGTCCTGCGCCTGGCCGTGCCGCCGCGGCAGGTGCGCGCCGAGAAGGCCTGGCTCGCCCGGGACACCGCGTGGTCGCCGCCGCCGGTGACCGCCCCGCCCGTCACCGGCTACGCCGACGGCGTCCTGGAGGCCGTGGTGACGGAGCACGGGCGCGCCGCGGTCGCCGCCGTGCCCCAGCCCGTGGCGGTGGGTGACGCGGACGCACCGGTCTGGGTGCCGGGGTGGGCCGCGACGCTCGCCCAGGCCGCCGCACACACGGTGGCGGCCGAGCAGTCCGCGGTGATCGCCGTGCCGGACTTCCGCGACGTCATCGACCTCGAGCGCGCCCTGCTCGCCGTGCTGCCGCCGGAACGGGTGGTGCGGTTCGACGCCAAGCAGACGAACGGGCAGCGCGCGAAGGCCCTGCTGCAGGCGCGCACGCACCCGGTGGTCGCGATCGGCAACCGTACGGCGATGTACGCGCCGGCGACCGACCTCGGGCTGATCGCGATGTGGGACGACGGCGACGCCTCGTTCATCGAGCAGCGGGCCCCCTACGTGCACACGCGTGACGTGGCCCTGGTGCGGGCCGCCCAGTCCGGGGCCGCGCTGCTGTTCGTTTCGCACGCGCGTAGCACCGACGTGCAACGGCTGGTGGAGCTGCACTGGCTGCAGGACGTCGTGCCCTACCGCGTGAAGACCCCGAAGGTCATCCCCACCGTGCAGCAGACCGGGGCCGAGGGGTTCGCCGCACAGGCGCGCATCCCGAGCTCCGCCTGGCGTGCCGCGCGCGGGGCCAGCCAGCACGGTGCCGTCCTGGTGCAGGTTGCGAGCCCGGGCTTCGGCACGGGGCTCGTCTGCGCCGAGTGCGGCGAACGCGCGCACTGCCGCGTCTGCGGCGGGCCGCTCGGCAGCCCGCACCGCGGCGCCACGCCCCAGTGCCGGTTCTGCGGCGCCCTGGCCGTCGGCTTCCGCTGCCCGACGTGCGGCAACGGCACCGTGAAGCCGGTCGGCCAGGGCGCACAGCGCACCGCGGAGGAGCTCGGGCGGGCGTTCCCCGGCACCCGGATCATCGTCGCGGACGGCTCGCGTCCGCTCGACGAGGTTCCCGCCAAGCCATCGGTCGTCGTCGCCACCCGTGGGGCCGAGCCGTCGGTGCCGGGGGGCTACGCCTGCGTGCTGCTGCTCGACGGCGAGAAGATGCTCGCCCGCGAAGGGCTGCGCGTGCAGGAGGACGTGCTGCGCTTCTGGACGAACGCCGCCGCGAAGTCGGCCCCCGGTGCCGAGGTGTACCTGGTCGGGATCGGCGGGCGGCTGGCGTCGGCGATGGCCCTGTGGCGGCTCGACGGTCCCGCACACGACGAGCTCACCGACCGCCGCGAACTGCACTTCCCCCCGGCGGTGCGGGTGGCGACGATGACCGGTACCGACGAGGCCGTCACCGCTGCGGTCGAGGCCCTCGGCGACGCTGTCGTCGGTCCGGTGCTCGGCCCGGTCCCGGTCGAGGACGACACGTTGCCGGGCACGGTCCGGGCCATCGTGCGGTTCCCGTACGCGCACGGGGCCGAGGTCGCCGCGACGCTCAAGGCCGAGGTGATCCGGCGCTCGTCGACCCGGCGGGTGCTCAAGGGTGGCAACCGACGACGGGCCGCTCCGACGCTGCGGGTGCGATTGGACGACGCGGAGCCGTTCTCCGAGGTCTGACCGCGCCCGGGTCCGTGTGGGCCCGGGCGCTGCACGACGCAGAACGACACCGCCGACGTCGTGCGACGTCGGCGGTGTCGTTCGGGGTCTGCCGCCGGGTGGCGACCGGCTGGTGCGGGTCGGTCAGGCGTTGGCGGGCCGACGACGCTCGCGCGGCAGCACGACGCCGAGGGCGACCATGCCGATGGCGAGCACGAGGTGCAGCCAGTTGTCGGCGTTGTTCAGCGGGACGAAGTTCGCACCCGAGCTGTGGCCGGCGGTGAACAGGCCGTAGATCCACAGCACGAAGTAGACGATCCCGCCGATCACCAGGTACATCCGCGAGCCGGAAGCGCGGTTGGCGGCGAGCAGTCCGACGACGCCGAACAGCAGGTGCACGATGTTGTGCAGCACGGACACCTGGAAGATGCCGAGCAGCATGCCCATCGACTCGTGTCCGGCCCCGGCCAGGTCGCCGGTCGTGATGCCGGGGACGAACCCGGCGATCCCGACGAGCAGGAACACGATGCCGACCACGAGGGTGGCCTTCTGGACGGACGATCCGGCGTAGCGGTTGGTGGCGGTGGTGACGTCGCTCATGGTGGTTCCTCTCCTGATGTGGTTCAGACCGTACGCAGCCGATGCTCTGCTGTCCCCAAGGTGAGCCGGAACGCGCACCGTGGCGCTGTCGACCGGGCACGGCGCAGTGGCTCGCCCGTGGGAGGATCGAACCCATGCGTCTCGTCGTCGCCGGCAGCCCCGCTGCGGCCGTCCCCACCCTCCGCCGTCTGGCGGCGTCCGACCACGAGATCGTCGCGGTGCTCACGCGGCCGGCCACCCCGCAGGGCCGCAAGCGCGTCCTCACGCCGACCCCGGTGGCCGTCGTCGCCGCGGAGCTCGGCCTGCCAGTCATCGAGGCCTCGCGTGTCGACGACGCCGTCACCGCCCGGATCGCGGACCTCGACGTCGACCTCGGCGTGATCGTCGCCTACGGCGCACTGCTCCGCCGCCCGGCGCTCGACGCCCCGCGGCACGGGTGGATCAACCTGCACTTCTCCGACCTGCCGGCGTACCGCGGTGCGGCTCCCGTGCAGCGTGCGGTGATGGCCGGCGACACCCGGACCGCCGCCACGGTCTTCCAGCTGGTCGAGGCGCTCGACGCCGGCCCGGTCTACGCCGCCCTGCCCTTCGAGATCGACCCCGAGGCGACTTCGGGTGAGGTCCTCGCCGCGATGGCCGAGGTCGGCGCCGACGTGGTGGCGGACGTCGTGGACGCCATCGCCGCCGGCACCGCCGTCGCGACCGAGCAGTCCGGCGAGCCCACGCTCGCCCCGAAGCTCACGATCGACGACGGCCGCATCGACTTCGCCGCGCCCGCCGCCGCCGTGCACGCGCGGCTGCGCGGGGTCACGCCCGAGCCCGGCGCGTACGCCCACCTGGGCGAGACCCGCGTGAAGCTGCTCCGCAGCACGCTCCGGCCAGGAGGCACGCAGGACCCCGCCCCGTCGCTCGCGCCGGGTGCGCTCGCACTCCACGGCGGTCGGCTGCTGGTCGGGACCGCCGACACCCCGCTGGTGCTGCTCGAGGTGCAGCCGGCGGGCAAGAAGGTGATGGACGCCGCCGCCTGGGCCCGTGGCCTCGGCGAACTGGACGGGAAGGTCCTCGCATGAGCCCCCAGACGAAGCCCCAGGGTGCCCGCCGCGGCCCGCGTCCGGCCAGTGCCCGCCGCGTGGCGTTCGACGTGCTCCGCGCCGTGCAGGTCGACGACGCCTACGCGAACCTGCTGCTGCCGACGCGCATCCGCCGCGCCGGGCTCACCGCCCGCGACGCCGGGTTCGCGACCGAGCTCACCTACGGGTCGATCCGGATGCTCGGCCGCTACGACGTGATCATCGCGCTGGCATCCGGTCGCCGGGCCGAGAACATCGAGGCGGACGTCCTCGACGTGATGCGTCTCGGTGCGCACCAGCTGCTCGCCATGCGCACGCCGACGCACGCCGCCGTCGACGCCACGGTCGAGCTCGCCCGCGAGGTCGGTGCCCGCCGCGCCACCGGGTTCGTGAACGCCGTGATGCGCAAGATCGCCGCCCGCACCGACCAGGAGTGGGACGCCCTGATCACCGAGGGCCGTGCCGGGGACGCCCTGCTCGCCACCCGCTGGTCGCACCCGGTCTGGGTCGTCTCGGCGCTCCGCGACGCCCTGGCCGCCGAACGCTCCCGCGACGAGCTCGCCGCCCTGCTCGCCGCCGACAACGCCGCACCCCGGGTGCAGCTCGCGGCCCTGCCCGGCCTCGCCACCGACGAGGACATCGCCACCGCGACCGCCCGCACCGCCCCGGACGACGACACCGACGCCGCGTTCGCCGACGCGACCGGTGCGGACGACGTGCCCGCGGCCCTGGTGCCCGCCGACGACGAACCGGAGGCCGACGGTGCGACCGGCACCGTGCCTCCCGTCCGGGCCGACGAGCCCGTCGTGCAGGCGGACGCCGCGCCGGTGTCGCCCGTCGGCATCCGCGGCATCAGCGGCGACCCGGCGCGCGTGCCGGGCGTCGCCGCCGGACGCCTGCGCGTGCAGGACGAGGGGTCGCAGCTCGCCGCGCTGGCGCTGAGCCGCTCGTCGGACGTGCGTGCGGGGGAGCGGTGGCTCGACATGTGCGCCGGGCCCGGCGGCAAGGCCGCGCTGCTCGCCGCCGAGGCGCAGCAGGGCGGGGCGACCCTCGTCGCCAACGAACTCGTGCCCGCCCGCGCCGGACTCGTGCGGAACGCCCTCGGCGTGTTCGGCGACCACGTGCGGGTCGTCGAGGGCGACGCCCGTCGGTACGGCCGCGACGGCACCGGGATGACCTTCGACCGCATCCTGCTCGACGCCCCGTGCACCGGGCTCGGCGCGCTGCGTCGCCGACCGGAGGCACGTTGGCGGAAGCTCCCCGAGGACGTCGAGGAGCTCGCTGCCCTGCAGACCGAACTGCTCGACGCCGCCGTCCGGGTGCTCGCACCGGGCGGGACCCTGGCGTACGTGACGTGCTCGCCGCACCTGGCGGAGACCCGCGGGCAGGTCGACGCGCTGATGGGGCGGCACGGCGACCGGCTCGAGCAGCTCGACACTGCCACGATCGTCCGGGGTGTCGCCGCACGTGACCCCGAGATCGCCGACGGTGCCACGGCGCAGCTGTGGCCGCACCGCATCGGGACGGACGCGATGTTCATCGCGCTGTTCCGTCGAGTCGACTGACCACCCCGCCGACCGGGATCGGGCTCAGCGCGACCGTCGGTAGGCACTGCCGTCGCACGTGTGCACGGCCGTGTCGTCGAACAAGGTGCGCAGGTTGTACGCGGCGCAGTCCCGGAAGGTACCGATGCTGATCCACCGCGCCGAGCGGCGCAGCTCGCCCTTGGATGGGCCGTCCGAACCGATGCCGGCGCGGTGGACCGTCCAGGCGATGTCCTGCGCCTCGGCGTCGAGGTAGCGCATCACCGACTCGTTGTCCGCGTGCTGTCCGATGTACTCCCGCGCGAGCGTCGACCGGACGAGGCGGAGCACGGGCGCGAGCCGCTTGCCGGGAGGCGCACTCAGCCCACCGGCCTGGTAGAGCAGCCGCCGGGTGCCGCTCCGGCGCATGGCCAGCACGAGCGTGCGGACGAACGCGGTGTTGACCGGTCGCTCGCGCTGCGCGGCGACGTCCCCGAGCATCACGACCACGCCCGTCACGCCCTCGAGCAGCGCGTCGAGGTCGAGGCCGTCGGTGACCGAGCCCTGCACGACCTGCAGGTCGTCGTGCTGGACCGCCAGCTTCGACGGTGTCCGGACGACGGCGCGGACACGGTGTCCGGCATCGAGTGCGAGCCGGGTGAAGTGCTGGCCGGTCTGTCCGGTCGCGCCGAACACGAGCAGGTGCTGTCGAGGTGTCATCCACCCAATCTAGGCAGTGACTAGAAAATAGGCAATGCCTAGTACCGCGATAGGCTCTCCCCATGCCGGAGCGTCCCTTCCACCACGGGAACCTGCGGGCCGTGCTGCTCGACGAGGCCGTCCAGGTCCTGCGCGAGGACGGCGTCGACGGGTTGTCCCTCCGTGACCTGGCGCGCCGCGCCGGGGTCAGCCACGGTGCGCCGCGGAGCCACTTCGTCGACCGCCAGGCACTCCTCGACGCCCTCGCCGTGCTCGGTTTCGAGCGACTGACCACCGCGGTGCGCCGGGCCCTCTCCGGCTCGGGCGACCTCGACGACCGGTTCCGTCGGGTCGCCATGGCGTACGTCGACTTCGCCATCGACGACGCGGCGCTCATGGACCTCATGTTCCAGGCGTCGACGGCCGGCCGGTCCGGCCCCGTGCAGACCGCCGCCGAATCGCTGTTCGCCGTGCTCGACGGCGCGCTCGGAGCGTCCGCGCCGGAGCCCGGCGAGGACGCCCGGGCCACCTTCAAGCTCCTGTTCGCCGCGACCATGCAGGGGATCGCGGGCCTCGTCGTGTCGCGCCGGATCGACCGCCCGCAGGGCGAGCGGCTGGTCGAAGCAGCACTCGGGACGATGCTCCGGTCCGACCTCGGCACGCGCGCCCTCGGCGACGGCTGACCCCGCCCCCGGACGGCGCCGCGCGCACCCGGGCAGCGCAGCCAGGCAGGCGCACGCCGGTAGGCTTGCCCGGTGACGATCCGCATCTCGCCGAGCATCCTGTCCGCCGACTTCGCGAACCTCGAACGCGAACTCCAGCGCATCGAGACCGCCGACCTGGTGCACGTCGACGTGATGGACAACCACTTCGTGCCGAACCTGACCCTCGGGCTGCCGATCGTGCAGCGCCTGCAGCAGGTGTCGCCGGTGCCGCTCGATGTGCACCTGATGATCACCGATGCCGACCGCAACGCGCCGAAGTACGCCGAGACCGGTGCGTCGAGCGTCACGTTCCACTTCGAGGCCGCCGACGACCCGGTGGCGACCGCCGCGGCGATCCGGTCGAACGGTGCCCGCGCGGCCGTCGCCGTGAAGCCCGGCACCCCGATCACGCAGGTGCTGCACCACCTCGACGCCTACGACATGATCCTGCTGATGACGGTCGAGCCCGGGTTCGGCGGGCAGTCGTTCATGCCGTCCGTGATGCCGAAGCTCGCCGACGCGCGCGCGGCGGTCGACGCCTCGGGGCTCGACGTCTGGCTCGAGGTGGACGGCGGGATCGCCGTGGACACCGTGCCCGAGGCCGTGCGGAGCGGTGCCGACACGCTGGTCGCGGGCTCCGCGGTCTACGGCGGCGAACCCGCCGCGCGCATCGCCGACCTGCGCGAGGCCGCCGCTCGGGCACGCTCGTGACCGGGGGAGCGCCGGACGGTACCGGCGTGAGCGAGGCGACCGCCGCCTCCCGTCCGGACGGTGCGTCGGCAGCGTCAGCGGAGACCGGTAGCCTGGACCCCGTGAAGACGTTCGACGACCTGTTCCAGGAGCTCACCGAGAAGGCGCGCACGCGCCCCGATGGCTCCGGCACCGTCGCCGAACTGGACGCCGGCGTGCACCAGATCGGCAAGAAGATCGTGGAAGAAGCCGCCGAGGTCTGGATGGCGGCCGAGTACGAGGGCGACGAGCGCACCTCGGAGGAGATCTCGCAGCTGATCTACCACCTCCAGGTCCTCATGGTCGCCAAGGGGCTCACCCCGGCGGACGTCTGGCGACATCTGTAGGAAGCGCCGCCCGGCGCACCGACGACCGCCGACGACCCCACAGAAAGCAGACCTACTGATGCTCCGCATCGCCGTGCCCAACAAGGGCTCCCTGTCCGAGACCGCGTCCGACATGCTGCGGGAGGCCGGGTACGCCGGCCGCCGCGACCCGAAGGCGCTGCACCTGCTCGACGAGCGCAACGGCGTCGAGTTCTTCTTCCTCCGCCCGCGGGACATCGCCACGTACGTGGGGTCCGGCGCGCTCGACGTCGGCATCACCGGCCGCGACCTCCTGCTCGACTCCGGGTCCGAGGCGCACGAGGTCGACGCGCTCGGCTTCGCCGACTCCACCTTCCGGTTCGCCGGCACCCCGGGTCGGTTCGCCTCGCTGCAGGACCTCGACGGCGTGCGTGTGGCCACGAGCTACCCCGGACTGGTCGGTGCGTTCCTCGCCGAGCACGGGGTCAGCTCCACGCTCGTGAAGCTCGACGGCGCCGTCGAGAGCGCCGTGCGGCTCGGGGTCGCCGACGCCGTGGCCGACGTCGTGTCGACGGGCAGCACGCTCCGGCAGGCGGGCCTCGAGATCTTCGGCCCGGTGATCCTCGAGTCGACCGCGGTGCTCGTCTCCACCGACGAGACCATCCCGGGTATCGACGTGCTCCGCCGACGCCTGCAGGGCGTCCTCGTCGCCCGTGGCTACGTGATGCTCGACTACGACGTCCCCACGGCCCTGCTCGAGCAGGCGACCGCGGTGGCGTCCGGCATCGAGTCGCCCACGGTCTCACCGCTGCACGACCGCGACTGGGCCGCGGTCCGCGTGATGATCCCGCGCGACGACGCGAACCTCATCATGGACGCGCTCTACGACCTCGGCGCCCGGGCGATCCTCGTCAGCCCGATCCACGCCGCACGCCTGTGACCCCCGGTGGCGTGTCGGTCCGGGTCATCCCGTGCCTCGACGTCAAGGGCGGACGCGTCGTCAAGGGCGTCAACTTCCTGGACCTGCAGGACGCCGGTGACCCCGTGGAGCTCGCGGCTCGGTACTACGAGCAGGGTGCCGACGAGCTGACCTTCCTGGACGTCGGTGCCACGGTCGAGAACCGGGCGACGATGTACGACACCGTGACCCGGACGGCCGAGCAGGTCTTCATCCCGCTCACCGTCGGCGGCGGGGTGCGCAGCGTCGACGACGTCTCGCGGCTGCAGCAGTGCGGCGCGGACAAGATCGGCGTGAACAGCGCAGCGATCGCCCGGCACGAGCTCATCGGTGAGATCGCCGACCGGTTCGGTGCCCAGGCCGTCGTGCTGTCGCTCGACGTCAAGCGGTCCGACCGGATGCCCTCGGGCTTCGTGGTCACCACCCACGGCGGGCGGACCGAGTCCGACCTCGACGCCATCGCGTGGGCACGCGAGGCCGTCGAGCGCGGCGCGGGGGAGCTGCTCGTCAACTCCATCGACGCCGACGGCACGAAGAACGGGTTCGACCTCGAACTCGTGGCCGCGGTGCGCGCCGTCTCGTCCGTCCCGGTGATCGCCTCGGGAGGCGCGGGTCGCGTCGAGCACTTCGCCCCGGCCGTCGACGCGGGTGCGGATGCAGTCCTCGCCGCCAGCGTCTTCCACCGTGGCGAGATGACCGTGGGGGACGTCAAGGCCGCGCTCCGCGCGACCGGTCACGCCGTCCGCTGATCCGCCGCCGTAGGCTAGGAGCCTCATGACCGACAGCACCAGCACCGACACCGAGGCGGTCCTCGACCGCGCACACTTCGGTGCGGACGGCCTGCTCCCCGCCATCGTGCAGGAGGAATCGTCGAAGGACGTCCTCATGCTCGGCTACATGGACCGGGAAGCCCTCCGCCGCACCCTCACCGAAGGCCGTGTGACCTTCTGGTCGCGGTCGCGGAACGAGTACTGGCGGAAGGGCGACACGTCGGGACACGCCCAGTACGTCCGCGGTGCCGCGCTGGACTGCGACGACGACACGCTCCTCGTCACGGTGCAGCAGGTCGGGGCGGCGTGCCACACCGGTGCGCACCGGTGCTTCGACGTCGACCCGCTCGCGCCCGTGACCATGTCCGCCCCGGCGGACACGGCCGTGGAGCCGACCCGATGACCACCGCGACGATCTCCGAGACCCCGCACACGACCTCCCGACCGGAGTTCGACGGCCTGCTCGGCGACCACCGTGTCCTGCCGGTCGTCCGTGCGCTGTACGGCGACAGCGAGACGCCGGTCGGCGTCTACCGCAAGCTCGCCGACGGCCGCCCCGGGTCCTTCCTGCTCGAGTCCGCCGGCCAGGGTGGCCTGTGGTCGCGCTGGTCGTTCGTCGGCGTGCGGAGCTTCGGCGTCCTCACCCAGGACGGCGACCGCGCGGCCTGGATCGACACCGGCATCGACGCCGAGCGCGCCGTCGGGTCGCTCGACGGTGCCCCGCTCGAGGTCCTCGCACGGTTGCACGAACGCTGGGCGACGCCCCGCGTGCCCGGCTCGCCGCCGCTCGTCGGCGGCACCGTCGGCTTCATCGGGTGGGAGGCCGTGCGACAGCTCGAGCACCTGCCGAACGTTCCGCCGGCCGACTTCGACGTCCCCGGACAGGCGCTGTCCTTCGTCTCCGAACTCGCCGCGCTCGACCACCGCACCGGTCTCGTGCTGCTCGTCGCGAGCGTGCTGAACGACGGCACCGACGACGCGGACACGCTCTGGGCGGACGCGCAGCAGCGACTCGACCGCATGCAGGGCGACCTGGTGCAGCCGAGCGTCGCGACCGTGGCCGAGGCGTTCGAGATCGCCGAGCCGACCCCGACCCATCGCACGAGCCCGGCCGACTACATGGCGGCCGTCGAGCGCTCGAAGGACTTCATCCGCGACGGTGACGTGTTCCAGGTCGTCATCTCGCAGCGGTTCGACCACGAGGTCACGGCCGACCCGCTCGACGTCTACCGGGTGCTCCGGACGCTGAACCCGAGCCCGTACATGTACTTCCTCGCCCTCGCGGACACCGCCGACGAGCGGTTCTGGATCGTCGGCGCATCGCCGGAGGCGCTGGTGAAGGTGCAGGGCGACCGCGCCATCACGCACCCGATCGCCGGGTCCCGCCCGCGCGGTGCCACCCCGGAAGCGGACGTCCACCTCGGCGAGGACCTGCTCGGCGACCCGAAGGAGCGCGCCGAGCACCTGATGCTCGTCGACCTCGCGCGCAACGACCTGCAGAAGGTGTGCGAGCCCGGCACCGTCAGCGTCACCGAGTTCATGACCGTCGAGCGGTTCAGCCACATCATGCACCTGGTGTCGAGCGTCGAGGGGCGGGTGCGTCCCGACGCCTCGGCGATCGACGTGTTCCGCGCGACGTTCCCGGCAGGCACGCTCTCGGGCGCGCCGAAACCGCGTGCGCTGCAGATCATCGACGAGCTCGAACCGGCGAAGCGCGGTGCGTACGCCGGAGTCGTCGGGTACTTCGACTTCGCCGGTGACGCCGACCTGGCGATCGCGATCCGCACCGCCCTGATCAAGGACGGCGTGGCCCGCGTGCAGGCCGGGGCCGGACTCGTGGCGGACTCCGACCCGGAGACCGAGCACGTCGAGGCGGTCAACAAGGCCGCGGCTCCGCTGCGTGCCGTCGCCACGGCCAACCGGATGCGCGAGGTCCGCTCGTGAAGCGTTCTCGTCCGATCGTCGTCGTCGCCGGGCTCCTGGTCGCCGGCGTCATCATGCTCGCCTGGACCCAGACCTGGTTCACCGTCCGCCTGCACGCGGGTGCCGCCGTCACCTCGACGGTCTCGGCCGACGGGGCGGCGGTCGTGCCGCAGTACACCGCGCTGGCGATCGCGAGCCTCGCGCTCTTCCTGGCGATGACCATCGCGGGACGGGTGCTGCGCATCGTGCTCGCCGCCGTCGAGATCCTGCTCGGCCTCGGCGTGGTCGTCAGCGGCATCACCGCCCTCGGCGACCCGATCGCCGCTGCACGCGGTGCCGTCGGCGAGGTCGCCGGGGTCAGTGACCTCGGTGCCGTCCGCGGTGTCGTGTCGAGCGTCTCCGTGAGCCCGTGGCCCGCCGTCGGGATCGCGGGCGGCGTACTCGCCGTGCTGCTCGGCGTGGTCGTCATCGTGGTCCAGCGGGCCTGGCCCGGCCCGAGCCGGAAGTACGGTGCCGCCACCGCCGGAGCAGCCGCAGCAGCACGTGCAGCAGCACCCGTCCAGCGCGACGCGGTCGTCGACTGGGACGACCTGAGCGCGGGCGTGGACCCGACCACCGCCGACGGCGCGGGCGCGGGGGCGCCGAGTGACGACACGGTAGGATCGACAGGGCGTCGCTCGACCGACGACGCCGGAGCAGAACGAGGAGCACCGTGAGCAACACTGAGCCCGCAGAACTCGGCGAAGGCCACTCGCCGGCCGCCTGGACCGCCGTCGTGATCATGCTGATCGGATTCGCGGCAGGCACGCTGTTCTTCTGGTTCGACCAGCCGTGGGGCGTCTGGGCCTCCGCTGGCGTCGTCCTCATCGGCCTCATCGTCGGTGGCGTGATGAAGAAGGCCGGCTACGGCGTCGACGGTCCGAAGTTCGTCCCCAAGCACCACGGCGAGTAGGGCTCTCCCGATGCCGAACGTGCTCGAGTCCCTCGTCGCGGGCGCGCTCGAGGACGCCGCCGCCCGTCGTGTCGACCGTCCGTACTCGGACGTCGAACGCGACCTCGACCGGGTGGCGTCGCCGCTCGACGCCCTCGCGTTCCTCAGCCCGGGCGACCGGGTGAAGATCATCGCCGAGGTCAAGCGCGCCAGCCCGTCCCGCGGGTCGATGGCCGCGATCGCCGACCCGGCCGCCCTCGCCGCCGACTACGAGCGTGGCGGAGCCTCGACGATCAGCGTCCTGACCGAGGGCCGCAAGTTCCTCGGCAGCCTCGCCGACCTCGAGGCCGTGAAGGCCCGCGTCGGGGTCCCCGTGCTCCGCAAGGACTTCATCGCGGACCCGTACCAGGTGATCGAGGCCCGGGCATCCGGAGCCGACGTCGTGCTGCTCATCGTGGCGGCGCTCGAGCAGGCCCGCCTGGTCGAGCTGCACACCCTGGCCGAAGAACTCGGCATGCGCGTGCTGGTCGAGGCGCACTCCGGTGACGAGGTCACGCGTGGCCTCGACGCCGGTGCTCGCATCCTCGGCGTCAACGCCCGCGACCTCACCGACTTCTCGCTCGACCGCGACCTGTTCGGGTCGCTCGCCGACCGCATCCCCGACGGGGTCGTGCGCGTCGCCGAGTCCGCGGTCTCCGGTCCGGCCGACGTCGCCCACTACCGTGCGGCGGGCGCCGACGTCGTGCTGGTCGGCGAAGCGCTCGTGACGGGTGACGACCCCGCCGCGACCCTGGCGTCGTTCGTCGACGCCGCCGACCGGGCCTGACCGGCTCCGCCCACGTATCGAGGCCGCCGACCGCGGCCGCACGTTCCACCCGTCCGCCGCGGCCGACCAGCCGCGTCGGACTCGTCCCGGGAGACACATCGTGACCTCACTCCGCGACCTGCACGGCCCCTACTTCGGTGACTTCGGCGGACGCTTCGTCCCCGAGTCCCTCGTCCTCGCGCTCGACGAGCTCGAGGCCGCCTTCCGCCAGGCCTGGGCGGACCCGGCGTTCCGTGCGGAGCTCGACGAGCTGCAGCGCGACTACACCGGGCGCCCCTCGATCATCACCGAGGTGCCGCGCTTCGCGAAGCACGCCGGTGGCGCCCGGGTCATCCTGAAGCGCGAGGACCTGAACCACACCGGGTCCCACAAGATCAACAACGTCCTCGGCCAGGCACTCGTCGCCCGTCGGCTCGGCAAGACCCGCCTGATCGCGGAGACCGGTGCCGGCCAGCACGGCGTCGCCACGGCGACCGCCGCAGCCCTGTTCGGCATGGAGTGCGTCGTCTACATGGGCGCCGTGGACACCGAGCGACAGGCACTCAACGTGGCCCGGATGCGCCTGCTCGGTGCCGAGGTGATCCCGGTCGAGACCGGTTCGCGCACCCTGAAGGACGCCATCAACGACGCCCTGCGCGACTGGGTCGCCAACGTCGAGTCGACGCACTACCTGCTCGGCACGGTCGCCGGTCCACATCCGTTCCCCGAGATGGTGCGCGAGTTCCACAAGGTCATCGGCGAGGAAGCGCGCCAGCAGGTCCTCGACCGCGTCGGTCGCCTGCCGGACGCCGTCGCGGCGTGCGTCGGCGGCGGCTCGAACGCGATGGGCATCTTCGAGGCGTTCCTCGACGACGAGTCCGTCGCACTGCACGGGTTCGAGGCCGGCGGCGACGGCGTCGAGACCGGTCGGCACGCGGCGAGCATCACGCTCGGTCGCGAGGGCGTGCTGCAGGGCGCGAAGTCGTACCTGATGCAGGACGAGGACGGCCAGACGATCGAGAGCCACAGCATCTCCGCCGGACTCGACTACCCGAGCGTCGGACCGGAGCACGCGTACCTGGCGTCGATCGGCCGCGCGAAGTACCAGCCGATCACCGACACCGAGGCCATGGAGGCGTTCCGCCTGCTGAGCCAGACCGAGGGCATCATCCCGGCGATCGAGTCGTCCCACGCCCTCGCCGGTGCGATGAAGCTCGGCAAGGAGCTCGGCCCCGAGGGCGTCGTGCTCGTGAACCTGTCCGGCCGCGGTGACAAGGACGTCGCGTCCGCCAGTCGCTACTTCGGCATCCTCGACGAGAACGCGGTGCAGCTGTGACCACGAACAAGACCGTCGCCCAGACGATCGACGCCGCCAACGCCGAGCGCGCCGGAGCCGTCGTCGGCTACCTGCCTGCTGGGTACCCGAACCTGCAGACCAGCGTCGACGCCGCCGTCGCCCTCGCCGAGAACGGCGTGGACGTCATCGAGTTCGGTCTGCCGTACTCCGACCCCGTGATGGACGGCCCCGTGATCCAGCGGGCAGCCGAGGAGAGCCTGGCGAACGGCTTCCGGGTCGCACAGGTCTTCGACGCCGTGCAGCAGATCACCGAACGGGCCGACGTGCCGGTCCTCGTCATGACCTACTGGAACCCGGTGCTGCGCTACGGCGTGGACCGCTTCGCCGACGACCTCGTCGCCGCCGGTGCAGCCGGCCTCATCACGCCCGACCTCATCCCCGACGAGGCCTCCGCGTGGACCGAGGCCTCCGAGCGGACCGGGCTCGACCGGGTCTTCCTCGCCGCACCGTCCTCGTCGGACGAGCGCATGCGCCAGGCGGTCGAGGCCAGCCGTGGGTTCGTGTACGCCGTCTCGACGATGGGTGTGACCGGTGCCCGGGTCGGCGTCGACGTCGCCGCACGCACGGTGGTGTCGCGACTGCGTGACGCCGGGGTCGAGCGCACCTGCGTCGGTCTCGGGATCTCGACGGCCGAGCAGGTCGGCGAAGTGCTCGAGTACGCCGACGGCGCCATCGTCGGGTCCGCGTTCGTCCGTGCGCTGGCCGACCTCGGTGTGCAGGGTGTGGCCGACCGTGCCGCCGACCTCGCCACCGGCGCCCGCCGCCGCTAGTCCAGTTCCTGTCCGGCCCGCGAGCCGCGCTACAGTGAGCGAGGCCGACGCCACGTCGACCGCGCCCCGTCAGTTCCGAAAGGCGACAGCACCTCCATGCCCCTCCTGAGCATCCCGAGCCCGAGCACCGCCTGGCAGTACTTCGACCTGACCGCCTGGCTGCGCGACGCGTTCGGCTGGTCGCTGCCCCTCGACTTCCGCATCCACGCGTACGCGATCTGCATCCTGATCGGGATCGTGGCCGCGGTCGTCCTGGCGAACCGACGACTCAACGCCCGTGGCGTCGAGCGCTGGATCATCATCGACATCGCGATCTGGGCCGTGCCCGCCGGCATCATCGGCGGTCGTCTCTTCCACGTGTTCACCCACGTGTCCGACTACTTCGGCCCCGGCATCGACCCGCTGTCCTTCCTGTACATCTGGGAGGGCGGGCTCGCCATCTTCGGTGCGCTCATCCTCGGGTCGGTCGGCGCGTGGATCGGCTGCCGTCAGGTGGGCCTCCGGTTCACGTCGTTCATCGACGCCGTCGTGCCGGGCGTCCTGCTCGCACAGGCCTTCGGCCGACTGGGCAACTACTTCAACCAGGAGCTCTTCGGCATGCCGACGAGCCTGCCCTGGGGCCTCGAGATCGACTCGAGCAACGCCGCGTTCCCGAAGGGCCTGCCCGAGGGCACGCTGTTCCACCCGACGTTCCTGTACGAGATCATCTGGAACGTCCTCGGCGTCGTCGTCATCCTCTTCCTGGCGCGCAAGTTCACGCTGCAGTGGGGCAAGGTCCTCGGCCTGTACCTGATCTGGTACGGCGCCGGACGCTCGGTGCTCGAGTCCATCCGCGTCGACACGAGTGAGACCTTCTTCGGGGTCCGCACCAACGTGTGGGTGGCCCTCGCCGCGGTCGTGATCGGCATCCTGATCTTCGTGGTGCAGAGCCGTCGCCACACCGGCAAGGAGCCGAGCCCGTACCTGCCGGGTCGCGGGCCCCGTCCGACCTCCGTTGTAGACTCCGAGGACACCTTCTCGGAGCACGATGACGACGCAGCAGACGGCGTCACGAGCGACGAACCGGTCACGACCACTCGCTGATCCCGAGGTGGGAGCACCCGCTCCCGACGACCACCGGTCACGTGCAGCACCACCAGCAGCAGCACCAGACGGTCTCCGCCACAAGCGGGGCCCAGCAACCTCGCCGGCCGGCAGGGCAACTCACTGACGGCGGGCACGGGCACCAGTCCCGCCCGCTCGGGCGGAACGCACCACCGGGCCACCGCTGTCCCTGTTCCACTTCCTCGTGAGGACGGTTCCCCATGGCGCTCCAGCCAACCCAGCCCTCGGCACCGACGAGCCTCGTGCCGCCGCACCGCCGCTTCTCCGCGATCCCGGACGCGACGGGCATGTACGACCCGGCGAACGATAAGGACGCCTGCGGTCTCGCGATGGTCGCGACCCTGCGCGGCACGCCCGGGCACGACATCGTCGACGCGGCCCTCGGTGCGCTCCGGAACCTCGAGCACCGCGGTGCCGTGGGGTCCGACGCGGGCACCGGTGACGGCGCGGGCATCCTGTGCCAGGTGCCCGACGAGTTCCTCCGGGCCGTCGTGCCCTTCGAGCTGCCGGCAGCGGGGGAGTACGCCGTCGGTACCGCCTACCTGCCCCTGGACGACGACGCGCGCCACGCGGTGAAGGGCGCCGTCGAGCGGCTCGCCCGCGAAGAGGGCCTGAAGGTCCTCGGGTGGCGCGAGGTCCCGGTGCGTCCGGAGGTCCTCGGAACGCTCGCCCGTGCCGCGATGCCGGCGTTCGAGCAGCTGTTCGTCGCCTCCATCCGGCACGACGTGCACGGAGCCTCGTGGAGCGGCATCGCGCTCGACCGCCAGGCCTTCCGGCTCCGCAAGCGCGCCGAGCACGACAACGACCTGTACTTCATGTCGCTGTCGAGCCGCACCATGGTCTACAAGGGCATGGTCACGACGCTCCAGCTGGAGCCGTTCTACCCGGACCTCAGCGACGAGCGCTTCGCGTCGAAGCTCGCGATCGTGCACTCGCGCTACTCCACCAACACGTTCCCGTCGTGGCCCCTCGCGCAGCCGTTCCGGACGATCGCCCACAACGGTGAGATCAACACCGTGCGCGGCAACCGCAACTGGATGCGCGCCCGCCAGTCGCAGCTCGAGAGCGAACTGCTCGGCGACATGGCCCCGCTGCTGCCCATCGTGAGCCCGGGGGCGAGCGACTCCGCCTCGTTCGACGAGGTCCTCGAGCTGCTGACCCTGACCGGCCGGACCCTGCCGCACGCCGTGTCGATGATGGTTCCAGAGGCGTGGGAGAACCAGGTCGGGATGGACCCGGACCTCCGCGCGTTCTACGAGTACCACTCGATGCTCATGGAGCCGTGGGACGGCCCCGCCGCGATCACCTTCACCGACGGCTCGCTCGTCGGCGCCACCCTCGACCGCAACGGCCTGCGCCCCGGACGCTTCCTGGTCACCGACGACGGCCTCATCGTGATGGGCTCCGAGACCGGGGTCATCGACGTGCCGGCCGCCAAGGTCGTGCGCAAGGGCCGTCTGCGTCCGGGCCGGATGTTCCTGGTGGACACCGAGGCCGGCCGCATCATCGAGGACGACGAGGTCAAGCGCGGGCTCGCCGCCTCGGGGCCCTGGGGCGACTGGCTCGAAGCCGGCCGCATCAACCTCAACGACCTGCCGGAGCGCGAGCACATCGTGCACACCCCGGCCTCGGTCACCCGCCGGCAGCGCGCGTTCGGGTACACCGAGGAAGAAGTCCGGATCCTGCTGCGCCCGATGGCGGCAGCGGGTGCCGAGCCCCTCGGCGCGATGGGCTCGGACACCCCGATCGCCGTGCTGTCGGAGCGTCCGCGCCTGCTCTTCGACTACTTCACCCAGCAGTTCGCGCAGGTGACCAACCCTCCGCTCGACTCGATCCGCGAGCAGGTCATCACCTCGATGGGGATGGGACTCGGTCCGGAGCGCAACCTGCTCTCCGCCGGTCCCGAGCACGCGAAGCAGATCACGCTCGACTTCCCGGTGATCGACAACGACCAGCTCGCCAAGGTCCAGCACTTCGAGACCGAGTCGGGTCGCCACCTGACCGTCACGATCAAGGGCCTGTACCGCGTCGACGCGGGCAAGAAGGCGATGCAGAAGCGCATCGCCGCCGTGTGCGACGAGGTCGACGCCGCGATCGAGTCCGGCAAGCAGTTCATCGTGCTGTCCGACCGCGACGGCAACTCCGAGCAGGCACCGGTGCCGAGCCTCCTGCTCCTCGCCGCGGTCCACCACCACCTGATCCGCACCGAGCAGCGCATGAAGGTCGGGCTGATCGTCGAGGCCGGCGACGTGCGCGAGGTCCACCACGTGGCCACCCTCATCGGGTACGGCGCCTCGGCGATCAACCCGTACCTGGCGATGGAGACCTGCGAGAACCTGGTCCGCGCCGGCATGATCCCCGGGATAACCCCGGAGCAGGCGGTCAAGAACGTCATCAAGGCGCTCGGCAAGGGCGTGCTGAAGATCATGTCGAAGATGGGCATCTCCACGGTGTCCAGCTACGCCGGTGCGCAGGCGTTCGAGGCCGTCGGGCTCAGCCAGGAGTTCGTCGACAAGTACTTCACGGGCACCTCGTCGATCCTGGGCGGCGTCGACATCGACGTCATCGCCAAGGAGAACGCCGAGCGGCACGCCCAGGCGTACCCGCAGGACGGCGCGGTGCTCTCGCACGAGCGACTGCAGATCGGTGGCGAGTACCAGTGGCGCCGTCAGGGCCCGCCGCACCTGTTCAACCCGGACACGGTGTTCCGCCTCCAGCACGCCACCCGTGCCCGCCGCTACGACATCTTCCGCGAGTACTCGAGCGCCGTGGACGACCAGTCCGAACAGCTCATGACGCTCCGCGGGCTGTTCCGGTTCAAGCAGGGCGCTCGGAAGCCCATCGCGCTCGACGAGGTCGAGTCGATCGAGTCGATCGTCAAGCGGTTCAACACCGGTGCGATGTCCTACGGGTCCATCTCGAAGGAGGCCCACGAGACGCTCGCCATCGCGATGAACCGACTCGGTGGCCGTTCGAACACGGGTGAGGGCGGCGAGGACGTCGACCGGCTGCTCGACCCCGAGCGCCGCAGCGCGATCAAGCAGGTCGCCTCCGGCCGGTTCGGCGTGACGAGCATGTACCTGACGCACGCCACCGACATCCAGCTCAAGATGGCGCAGGGCGCGAAGCCCGGCGAGGGCGGGCAGCTGCCCCCGGCGAAGGTCTACCCCTGGGTGGCCCGGACGCGGCACGCCACCGCGGGCGTCGGCCTCATCTCGCCGCCGCCGCACCACGACATCTACTCCATCGAGGACCTCAAGCAGCTGATCTTCGACGTCAAGCGCGCCAACCCGGCCGCCCGCGTCCACGTGAAGCTCGTGAGCCAGTCCGGCATCGGTGCGGTCGCGGCCGGCGTGACGAAGGCCCTGGCCGACGTCGTGCTCGTGTCCGGCCACGACGGCGGCACCGGCGCGAGTCCGCTCAACTCGCTCAAGCACGCCGGCACCCCGTGGGAGATCGGCCTGGCCGAGACCCAGCAGACGCTCATGCTGAACGGCATGCGCGACCGGGTCGTCGTGCAGGTGGACGGACAGATGAAGACCGGACGGGACGTGGTCGTGGCTGCGTTGCTCGGGGCAGAGGAGTACGGCTTCGCGACCGCGCCGCTCGTGGTCGAGGGCTGCATCCTGATGCGCGTCTGCCACCTGGACACCTGCCCGGTCGGCGTCGCCACGCAGAACCCGGAGCTCCGCAAGCGCTTCTCCGGCAAGCCCGAGTTCGTCGTGAACTTCTTCGAGTTCATCGCGCAAGAGGTCCGCGAGCTCCTCGCCGAGCTCGGCTTCCGCAGCCTCGACGAGGCGATCGGGCAGACCGACGCGCTCGACGTCGACCGTGCCGTCGAGCACTGGAAGGCCTCCGGGCTCGACCTCGCGCCCGTGCTCAAGGGACCGCACTTCGACGACGCCGAACCGCGCCGCCACCACCGCGAGCAGGACCACGAGCTGGACCAGCACTTCGACGTGCAGCTCATCCAGCAGACCGCGGACGTGCTCGACCACGGCGGTTCGATCGCGCTCGACCTGCCCATCCGCAACACCGAGCGCGCCGTCGGCACCATGCTCGGCCACCAGGTGACCCTGCGGTACGGCGAGCACGGCCTGCCGAACGGTTCGATCGACGTGACGCTGCGCGGTTCCGCCGGCCAGTCGCTCGGTGCGTTCCTGCCGGCGGGCATCACGCTGCGGCTCATCGGCGACAGCAACGACTACGTCGGCAAGGGGCTCTCCGGCGGCCAGATCGTCGTCCGGCCCGACGCCGGCTCGGGCTTCGACCCGGCCGAGAACGTCATCGCCGGCAACGTCATCGGGTACGGCGCCACCCAGGGCAGCATGTTCATCCGCGGCATCGTGGGCGAGCGGTTCCTGGTGCGGAACTCCGGTGCCACGGCCGTCGTCGAGGGCGTGGGCGACCACGCGCTCGAGTACATGACGGGCGGGCTCGCGCTCATCCTCGGCGAGACCGGCCGGAACCTCGGTGCCGGCATGTCCGGTGGGACGGCGTACGTCCGTGGGCTCCGCGAGGAGCACGTGAACACCGACGCCCTGGCATCCGGCGAACTCCGGCTCGAGGCGCTCGACAGCGCCGACGTCGAGATCGTCACCGACCTGCTCACCCGGCACGCCGACGAGACGGGGTCGACGCTCGCGTCCGACCTGCTGGCGTCCGGAGACCTGAGCGACTTCGTCAAGGTGCTGCCGCGCGACTACGCGGCGGTGCTCGAGACGCGCAGACAGGCCGTCGACGAGGGGCTCGACCCCGACGGTGACATCGTTTGGAACAGGATCATGGAGGTGACCGGTGGCTGAGCGTCACGCACGTCCGGAACAGGCAGTGCCCGACACGACCTCGGAGGTGACCGGTGGCTGACCCCAAGGGATTCCTGAAGGTCCAGGAACGCGAACTCCCGCCCCGGCGACCCGTGCCCGTGCGGCTCATGGACTGGAAAGAGGTCTACGAGCAGCAGGAGTCGGGTGTCCTGAAGCGCCAGGCCGGCCGCTGCATGGACTGCGGCGTGCCGTTCTGCCACCAGGGCTGCCCGCTCGGCAACCTGATCCCGGAGTGGAACGACCTGACGTGGCGCGGTGAGGGCCGCCAGGCGATCGAGCGGCTGCACGAGACGAACAACTTCCCGGAGTTCACGGGTCGGCTCTGCCCGGCCCCGTGCGAGTCGTCGTGCGTGCTCGGCATCAACCAGCCCCCGGTGACGATCAAGCAGGTCGAGGTCTCGATCATCGACCAGGCGTTCCAGAACGGCTGGGTCACCCCGCACCCGCCGGAGCGCCTGACGGGCAAGACCGTCGCCGTCGTGGGCTCCGGTCCCGCCGGGCTCGCCGCCGCGCAGCAGCTCACGCGTGCCGGCCACACGGTCGCCGTCTACGAGCGGGACGACCGCATCGGCGGCCTGCTCCGCTACGGCATCCCGGACTTCAAGATGGAGAAGCGCCAGATCGACGCGCGCCTCGCCCAGATGCAGGCCGAGGGTACCCGGTTCCGTGCCGGGGTCGAGATCGGCAAGGACATCACCTGGGACGACCTGAAGTCGCGCTACGACGCGGTCGTCGTCGCCACCGGTGCCACGGTGCCGCGCGACCTGCCGATCCCGGGGCGCGACCTCGAGGGCGTGCACTTCGCCATGGACTACCTGGTCCAGCAGAACAAGGCGAACGCGGGCACGACGGTCGACAACCAGATCACGGCAGAGGGCAAGCACGTCGTCGTCATCGGCGGCGGCGACACCGGCGCGGACTGCATCGGTACCGCCCACCGCCAGGGCGCGTTGAGCGTGACGAACCTGGCGATCGGCAAGCAGCCGCCGCTCGAGCGTCCGTCCGACCAGCCGTGGCCGATGTTCCCGACCGTGTTCGAGATCACGAGCGCCCATGAAGAGGGCGGCGAGCGGCACTTCCTCGCCTCCACCGTCGAGTTCCTGTCGAACGACGCCGGCGAGGTCCGCGCACTGCGGGTCGCCGAGACCGAGTACCTCGACGGCCGGCGGGTCCCGAAGGCGGGCAGCGAGCGGGAGATCCCGGCCGACCTCGTCCTCATCGCGATGGGCTTCACCGGCCCCGAGTCGGACACCATCGAGCCGCAGCTCGGTCTGCCGACCACGGTCTCCGGGGCGCTCGACCGCCGTGCCGACTACGCGACCAACGAGGCCGGCGTGTTCGTCGCCGGCGACGCGGGTCGCGGGCAGTCGCTCATCGTGTGGGCGATCGCCGAGGGCCGTGCCGCGGCCGCGCAGGTCGACGAGTACCTCGAGGGCTCCACGATCCTGCCGGCACCGGTCAAGGCGACCGACCGGGCGATCTCCGTCTGATGTCGGACGCGCACCAGATGTCGGACCGCCGCCAGACGGCGGACCGTCTCCACCAGATGCTCACGCTCCCGTGAGCGTGAGGCCACCAGCACTCGGTAGGGTGCTGGTGGCCTCGCTTCGTTCCGCGCGGCCCCACAGCGCGGAAACCCAAGCTCCATCCACCACCACGAAGGAATCCATTGAGACGCGCAAAGATCGTTTCGACGCTCGGACCGGCAACGTCGGACTACGAGACCGTCAAGGAGATCATCGAAGCGGGCGTCGACGTCGCCCGCCTCAACCTCAGCCACGGTGACTACAGCGTCCACGAGGCCAACTACGTCAACGTCCGTCGTGCCGCCGAAGAACTCGGCAAGCCCGTCGCGATCCTCGTCGACCTGCAGGGTCCGAAGATCCGTCTGGCACGGTTCGCCGACGGCCCGCACGACCTGGCGGTCGGTGACATCTTCACCATCACGACCGAGGACGTCCCCGGCTCGAAGGAGATCTGCGGCACGACGTTCAAGGGCCTGCCGCAGGACGTCAAGCCCGGCGACCCGCTGCTCATCGACGACGGCCGTGTCCGCCTCCGTGTCCTCGACACCGACGGCGTGCGGGTCCGCACCGAGGTGGTCGTCCCCGGCACGGTGTCCAACAACAAGGGCATCAACCTGCCCGGTGTCGCCGTCAACGTCCCCGCGCTGAGCGAGAAGGACGAAGCCGACCTGCGCTGGGCGATCCGTCAGGGCGCCGACCTCATCGCGCTGTCGTTCGTGCGCAACGCGAGCGACGTCGTGCGTGCCCACGAGATCATGGACGAAGAAGGCAAGCGCCTGCCGGTCATCGCCAAGGTCGAGAAGCCCCAGGCCGTCGACGCGCTCGAGGAGATCATCGACGCCTTCGACAGCATCATGGTCGCCCGCGGTGACCTCGGCGTCGAGCTCCCGCTCGAGGCCGTCCCGATCGTGCAGAAGCGCGCCGTCGAGCTGTCCCGCCGCATGGCGAAGCCGGTCATCGTCGCGACGCAGATGCTCGAGTCGATGATCTCGTCGCCGATCCCCACCCGCGCCGAGACCTCCGACGTCGCGAACGCCGTCCTCGACGGTGCCGACGCGGTCATGCTGTCCGGTGAGACGAGCGTCGGTGAGTATCCGGTGCAGACCGTCCGCACCATGGCCCGCATCGTCGAGTCCACCGAGGACCACGGTCTCGAGCGCATCGCCCCGCTCGGCACCAAGCCGCGCACCCTCGGTGGTGCGATCACCCTCGCCGCCGTCGAGATCGCCGAGTTCACCGAGGCGTCGTACCTCTGCGTCTTCACCGAGTCCGGCGACTCGGCCCGCCGCATGTCGCGCCTGCGCCACGGTCTGCCGATCATCGCCTTCACCCCGAACGAGGCCACGCGCCGCCGGATGGCCCTCACCTGGGGTGTCCGTTCGTTCCTGGTGGAGCGGAAGACCCACACCGACGAGCTCTTCTCGCAGGTGGACGACGTCCTCCTCGAGAACGGCCTGGCCGCCCCCGGCGACCGCGTCATCGTGACGGCCGGGTCCCCTCCCGGCATCGAGGGCTCGACGAACGACCTGCGCGTGCACCGGGTGGGCGACGCCCACGCCGAGGCCGCCCCGGCCTACGTCCGCGACTGATCCGCGGGATCCGTCGCCACCAGGGCGCGGACAGGAGGCACGGTGCGCGCAGCACCGACCGCTTCCGGTCCGCGCCCTGCCGCGTCTCCACGGCCCTGGTGGTGACCGGACGTCGGCCGCAGGCGGCAGGATGGTCGCTGTGAGCCTCCGATCCGACACCCCGGCGCCGCGCGCCGACGTCCGCCGCTGGCGTCGCTACCTGGCCGACGAACGTGCCGAGGCGGCCGTGTACCGCAACCTCGCTGCCCGCCGTTCCGGCGAGGAGCGCGAGATCCTCGCCGCGCTGGCCGAGGCCGAGGGACGGCACGCCGACCACTGGCTCGACCTGCTCGGCGACGACGTCGGACGGCCGCAGCGGGGGAGCCTGCGCACCCGGGTGCTCGCCGTGCTCGCCAAGCGGTTCGGGTCAGTCTTCGTCCTCGCGCTCATGCAGCGCGCCGAGGACCGCTCCCCGTACGCCGACGACTCGGACGCGACCGCGCGGATGGCCGCCGACGAGCGGATCCACGGCGAGGTCGTACGCGGGCTCGCGAACCGGGGCCGGATGCGGCTGTCCGGCACGTTCCGGGCGGCGGTGTTCGGCGCGAACGACGGCCTGGTGTCCAACCTGGCGCTCATCATCGGCATCAGTGCTTCCGGGGCCGACCGGCACTTCGTGCTGCTGAGCGGCATCGCCGGCCTGCTCGCCGGCGCGTTGTCGATGGGGGCGGGGGAGTACGTCTCCGTCCGGTCGCAGCGCGAACTGCTCGAGGCGTCCGCGCCGCACCCCGAGGCAGGCAAGGCGGTGTCGGACCTCGACGTCGACGCGAACGAGCTCGCGCTGGTCTACCGGGCGCGCGGGATGTCCGAGGCCGAGGCGACCGAGCACGCCGCGCAGGTGCTGTCCGGCATCGGTGAGCGGCGGCCGGCGACCGGTTCGACCGCGGTCGCGGACGACCACGAGGCGGTCGGTACCGGGCTGAGCGCCGCGGTGTCGAGCTTCTGCTTCTTCGCCTCGGGCGCGATCATCCCGGTGCTGCCGTTCCTGTTCGGCATGCAGGGCTGGCCGGCGATCGCGGTGGCCGGCGGCCTGGTGGGCATCGCGCTGCTCGGCACCGGAGCCGTCGTCGGCGTGCTCAGCGGAGCCTCGCCGGGCAAGCGGGCCTTCCGGCAGCTCGCCATCGGGTTCGGCGCGGCGATCGTCACCTACGCCCTCGGGCTGCTCTTCGGCACCGGGTCGGCCTAGCGGAGGACGGCGGCGCGCGGCCGGCGAGCGGCGGCTAGCGGCGGACGGCGGCGCGCGGCGGCAGGAGCAGCAGGGCAGCGGCCCCGACGACGATGAGCGCGATGCCGGCGAAGACCATGAAGACGGTCAGCGCGAGTCCGGGAGCGACGAGCACGACGATGCCCCCGATGATCGACAGCACGCCGCTGACGACCGTCGGGACGCGTGACGACCCCGGGTGGCCGACGAACCCGCCGACGATCGCGGCGACCCCCTCGGTCAGGAACCCGACCCCGGCGAGCACGGCGTAGACGACGAGCGGGATCGCCGGGTCGAGCAGGGTCACGAGCCCCGCGACCGCGACCAGGCCGCCGACGATGCCGGACGTCCACCGCCACACCGGACGGGTGCCGTGCCCACGCACCGCGGCGAAGACCCGGAGCGCTCCGGCCACGACGAGGTACACGCCGAACAGCAGCGCCACGAGCACGAGCGACGGGCGGGGCCAGACGATGGCCACGATGCCCAGTGCGATGGCGACGACGGCGGTGACGACGACGAACACCCGGAACGTCCTGACGGCACGAGAATCCACGAGCGCTCCTCCCTGATCGCCAGCGCTGGTGTCCAGCACGCTACCCGTCGGAGCTCCGGACCGTGCAACGACCTGCAACCCCCGCGGTCGTACCGTGCGGAGCAGGCGCGCGACCCGTGCGCCCCGACAGCGTCGTCGAAAGGGCACCACCATGACCATCGCACCCTCGCCCACCAGCTACGCCGCACCCGGCGAGCCCGGCTCCCTGGTCGAGTACCGATCCCGGTACGATCACTTCATCGGCGGCGAGTACGTGCCGTCAGCCAGCGGGCAGTACTTCGAGAACCCGACGCCCGTCACCGGCAAGGTGTTCACCGAGGTCGCCCGCGGTGACTCCACGGACGTCGACCGGGCCGTCGCCGCCGGATGGAAGGCGTTCCCGGCCTGGGGGCGGACGAGCGCGGCCGAACGTGCCGTCATCCTCAACAAGATCGCGGACCGCATGGAGGAGCACCTCGAGATGCTCGCCGTCGCCGAGACGTGGGAGAACGGCAAGCCGATCCGCGAGACCCTCGGCGCCGACATCCCGCTCGCGATCGACCACTTCCGGTACTTCGCCGGGGCGATCCGTGCGCAGGAGGGCTCCGCCGGCGAGATCGACCACGACACCGTGGCGTACCACTTCCACGAACCGCTCGGCGTCGTCGGGCAGATCATCCCGTGGAACTTCCCGATCCTGATGGCGGTGTGGAAGCTCGCGCCGGCCCTCGCCGCCGGCAACTGCGTCGTGCTGAAGCCCGCCGAGCAGACCCCGGCGTCCATCCACGTGCTCGTCGAGCTCATCCGCGACCTGCTGCCCGCCGGGGTGCTCAACGTCGTCAACGGCTTCGGCATCGAGGTCGGCGCACCGCTCGCGCAGCACCCCGACATCCGGAAGATCGCCTTCACGGGCGAGACCACCACCGGGCGGCTCATCATGCAGTACGCGTCGCAGAGCCTCATCCCGGTGACGCTCGAGCTCGGCGGCAAGAGCCCGAACGTGTTCTTCCCCGACGTGGCGGCCGAGAAGGACTCCTTCTACGACAAGGCGCTCGAGGGCTTCACGTTCTTCAACCTGAACCAGGGCGAGGTCTGCACGTGTCCGTCCCGGGCACTCGTGGCGAAGGAGATCTACGACGGGTTCGTCGCCGACGGCCTGGAACGCGTCCGTGCCGTCAAGCAGGGACACCCGCTCGACCTGTCGACGATGATCGGCGCCCAGGCGTCCAACGACCAGCTCGAGAAGATCCTGAGCTACATCGACATCGGCAAGCAGGAGGGCGCGAAGCTCCTGACCGGTGGCGAGCGCGCCGACCTGGGCGGCGAACTCTCGGGTGGCTACTACGTCACGCCGACGGTGTTCGAGGGTGACAACTCGATGCGGATCTTCCAGGAGGAGATCTTCGGGCCCGTGCTCGCGCTGACGTCCTTCAGCGGCTACGACGACGCGATCGCCACGGCCAACGACACCCTGTACGGGCTCGGCGCCGGGGTGTGGAGCCGGGACGTCACGACCCTGTACCGCGCCGGACGGGACATCCAGGCCGGGCGCGTGTGGTCGAACACGTACCACCAGTACCCGGCGGGTGCGGCCTTCGGCGGCTACAAGCAGTCCGGCATCGGGCGCGAGAACCACAAGATGATGCTCGACCACTACCAGCAGACGAAGAACCTGCTCGTCTCGTACGCCGATGGACCGATGGGCTTCTTCTGATGCCCGACACCGCACGCGTCGCGGTGACGCCGGCGGCGGGGGAGCTCCTGCACACCCTCACCGCCCGGCACGGCCCGCTGATGTTCCACCAGTCCGGCGGCTGCTGCGACGGCTCGAGTCCGATGTGCTACCCGGTCGGCATGTTCCGGACCGGCCCGGGGGACGTCCTGCTCGGCGCGTTGCAGGTGGACGGCCTCGAGCCGGTCGAGGTCTACATGTCGGTGTCGCAGTTCGAGTACTGGAAGTACACGCACCTGACGATCGACGTCGTCGACGGTCGGGGCGGCGGGTTCTCGGTCGAGGTCCCCGAGGGCAAACGGTTCCTCACCCGGTCGAGGATGTTCGACGACGCCGAGCTCGCCGATCTCGGCCTGGTCCCGCGGGTGGCCCGGACGTAGGCTGACCGCACGCGTCGCGACGGAGCGGCGGGTGGGGTCGATCGGAGGACGCATGCGCGCACCCGGTCGGCTCCGCCCGCTCGTCGCCGCGTCGTGGCAGCGGTCCGCCCGGGTCGACCCCGACGCCGCCCCGGTCCTCGCCCTCGGCGACGACGAACTCGACGCCGTCCGGCACGACGGCCCCCTCGCCACCCTGCTGCCGGTGGTCCGCCGGCTGCTGCTCGATGACTCCCGCTCGGCCGGGTGCGTCGTCGCCGTCGCGGACGCCGCGGGTCGTCTCGTCTGGGTCGACGGCGCCCGCTCCACGCGTCGCGCCGCCGAGGACATGGGCTTCGTCCCCGGGGCCGACTGGTCGGAGGACCGCGTCGGCACCAGCGCGCCCGGCACGGCACTGCGTCTGGACCGTCCGGTGCAGATCCGCTCCGACGAGCACTACGCGAACGCCGTCAAGCCGTTCTCGTGCACGGCCGTCCCGGTGCACGACGTGAGCGGTGCCACCGTCGGGGTGCTCGACCTGACGGGCGACGACCGCGCTGTCGAGCGGCACACGCTGTCGCTGCTCGCCGCCACGGTCGCCGCCGCCGAGGCCCAGCTCGCCCTCGCCGCGGTCCGCCCCCGCGCGCGGACACCGCGTGTGCCGTCGGCCGAGCTGACCGTGCTCGGGACCGACACCGCCGTGCTCAGGATCGCCGACCGTCGGGTCGAGCTGTCCGCGCGGCACTCCGAACTGCTCGTCGTGCTCGCCGCGCACCCCGCCGGCCTCGCGGCGACCGACCTCGCCGCCGCCGTCTACGGTGACCCGGGCGCGGTCGTCACCCTGCGCGCCGAGGTCGTCCGGCTGCGCCGGGTCCTCGCGCAGCACGCGCCGGACGTGACCGTGACGTCGCGGCCGTACCGGGTGACCGGGGTCCGGACCGACGTCGACGGCGTGCTGTCCGCCCTCGAACGCGGCGCGCGCCTCCAGGCCGTCGACCGGTACGCCGGACCGGTCCTGCCGGGCTCCGCCGCACCCGGCGTCGACGCGGTCCGTGACCTGGTGCGGCTGCGGTTCCGCGAGTCGGTCGTCGCCGACGGCGGCGTCGACGCCCTGCTCGCGTGGGCGCGCACCCCGGACGGTGCGACCGACGCGCTCGTGCTGCGCGCGCTGCTCACGGTGCTGCCGCGGCGGTCGCCGCGACGGGCCGGTCTCGTGGCGGCGATCGAGGCGCTCGAGGGCTCCTGAGACGGTCGACGACGGGCCGGGAGGCGCGGGTCGGGCTGGTAGTGTTGGCCTCCTCGCGAGTGTGGTGGAATCGGCAGACACGGGGCACTCAAAATGCTCTGCCTCACGGCGTGCGGGTTCAAGTCCCGCCACTCGTACCAAGCATCGATCTGCGACTGATCGATCTGCGTGGTCTGGGATCCGGCACTTCCGTCGTCTAGTAGGCTTTCGTCCGTGAGTGACACAGAAGCAACAGCACCAGCACCCCGTCGCGTCGTCGTCGCCGAGGACGAGTCGCTCATCCGCCTCGACATCGTGGAGATCCTCCGCGACAACGGGTTCGACGTGGTCGGTGAAGCCGGTGACGGTGAGACCGCCGTCCAGCTCGCGACCGACCTCCGCCCCGACCTCGTCGTGATGGACGTCAAGATGCCCCAGCTCGACGGCATCTCCGCAGCCGAGAAGCTGTCCAAGAACCACATCGCACCCGTCGTCCTGCTGACCGCGTTCAGCCAGAAGGACCTCGTCGAGCGTGCCACCGAGGCCGGTGCGCTGGCCTACGTGGTCAAGCCCTTCACCCCGAACGACCTGCTCCCCGCGATCGAGATCGCCCTCTCGCGGTACCAGCAGATCATCACGCTCGAGGCCGAGGTCGCCGACCTCGTCGAGCGCTTCGAGACCCGCAAGCTCGTCGACCGTGCCAAGGGCCTGCTGAACGAGAAGATGGGCCTCACCGAGCCCGAGGCGTTCCGCTGGATCCAGAAGGCCTCGATGGACCGCCGCCTGACCATGCACGACGTCGCGAAGGCGATCATCGAGCAGCTCAGCGCCAAGAAGTAGTCAGCGCACCACCGTCGCTCACGGAACGCCGCCGGACCCCCTGGGGTCGGCGGCGTTCCTGCGTCCGGGGGCGGGGCGTGTGCCGCGACCACCTGGCAGGCTGGAGCCCTGGACGACGTGGTGATCCGGGCCTCCCGGCCTGACGACATGCCGGCGGTGGCGGACCTGCGGTGGCGGTGGAGCGTCGACGAGGACGGCCGCTCGCCGGTGCAGACGCCGGGGGAGTACCGCAGGGCGATGACGGACTTCGCCGCCCGTCACCGTGAGTCGCACCGGTGCGTGGTCGCCGAGCGGGACGGCGTGGTGCTCGGCATGGCGTGGCTTGCGGTCCACCCGCGACCGCCGGCGCCGCACGTCGACGGTGACCGGTTCGCCGCTGAGCTGCAGACGGTCTACGTGCACCCGGAGCTGCGCGGTTCCGGCGTCGCCGGACGCCTCGTGACGGCGCTGCTCGCGGTCGCCGACGAACTCGGCGTGGAGCGGACGTCGGTGCACTCGAGCGTGGACGGCGAGCGGCTCTACCGGAGGCTCGGGTTCGGCGACGCCCGCCTGCTGCTGCAGCGGCCGCCGGAGGACTGAGCCGTCGGTCCGTCGGTCAGCGACGCTCGCGGATCATGTTCGTGATCCGCACGGTGGAGCAGCGACGACCCTGGTCGTCGGTCAGGACGATCTCGTGGGTGGTGAGCGTGCCGCCCAGGTGGATGGCGGTGCACGTGCCCGTGACGATGCCGCTCGTGGCGCTGCGGGAGTGCGAGGCGCTGAGCTCGATGCCGACGGCGTAGCGGCCGGGCCCGGCGTGCACGTTCGCGGCCATCGAACCGAGGCTCTCCGCGAGGACGACGTAGGCGCCGCCGTGCAGCAGGCCGACCGGCTGGCGGTTGCCCTCGACGGGGATCGAACCGACCGCCCGCTCGGCCGAGAGCTCGGTGATGACCATGCCCATCTTCTCGGCCAGCTCACCCATGCCGCGTTCATCGAGGCGGGGATCGATCGTGGTCGATGCGGTGTCGTCGGTCACGGTCTGCGTCGACCTTCCGTGTCAGCGGGCGTCGGTAGGCTGTCCGGGTGTCGGACTCCGCAAAGCCTACCCTCATGGTCATCGACGGCCACTCGCTCGCCTTCCGGGCCTTCTACGCGCTGCCGGTCGACAGCTTCGTGAACCGCGAGGGGCAGCACACCAACGCGATCCACGGCTTCATCTCGATGCTGCTGATGCTGCTGCAGCGCGAGAAGCCCACCCACCTGGCGGTGGCGTTCGACATCTCCCGGTTCTCGTTCCGCACCCGCGAGTACGCCGAGTACAAGGGCACCCGCTCTGAGACCCCGGCCGAGTTCAAGGGGCAGATCCCGCTCCTGCAGCAGGCGCTCGAGGCGATGGGCATCACCACCGTCACGAAAGAGGACTACGAGGCCGACGACATCCTCGCGACCCTCTCCAAGCAGGGTGCCGACCAGGGCTTCACGGTCTACGTGGTCTCCGGTGACCGCGACTCGATCCAGCTCGTCAACGACGACGTCACGCTGCTCTACCCGTCCGTCCGCGGTGTCTCCGAACTCACCCGCTACGACCGCGACAAGGTCTACGAGCGCTACGGCATCGAGCCCCACCAGTACCCGGACATCGCCGCACTCGTCGGCGAGACCAGCGACAACCTGATCGGCATCGACAAGGTCGGCGAGAAGACCGCGGTCAAGTGGGTGACCCAGTACGGGTCGCTCGACGGCGTCCTCGAGCACGCCGACGAGATCAAGGGCGTCGTCGGCAACAACCTGCGCGAGCAGCAGGACCGGGCGATCCGGAACCGCCGGCTCAACCGCCTGGTCACCGACGTCGAGCTGCCCGTCGGTCCCGCCGACGTCGCGCTCCGCCCGGTCGACGAGACCGCGGTGCGCGAGCTCTTCGCCAAGCTGCAGTTCCGCACGCTGCTCGACCGCGTCTTCAAGGTGGCCGGGTCGGGCGACCCCGCGGAGCCCGCGGCCGAGGGAACCGTCGACGACGGCGCGCCGACGCCGCCGCCCGTCAAGACCCTGATCGACGAAGAGCTCGGCTACTGGCTCGAGCGCCGAAACGCGACCGAGGCGGCGAACGGCTACGGCGTCGCGGTCGAGGTCATCGACGGACGCCTCAGCGCCATCGGCATCGCGACCCACGACGACGCCGTGCTGGTACCGGGCGGCAGCGGCGCGCAGGACTACGAGCAGCTCTCGGCCTGGTTCGCCTCCGACGCCCCGAAGCACTTCCACGACGCCAAGGCCGCGATCAAGGCGCTCGGCACCGCCGGCTTCGTCGTGAACGGCATCGCCGGCGACGCCCGGATCATGGGGTGGCTCGCGCAGCCCGGCAAGCAGGGACAGCCACTGTCCGACCTCGTCTACCAGGAGCTCGGCGAAGAACTGCCGACGGCCGACCCGAACCAGCTGGTCCCCGAGACCGACCCGGTCAACGTCGGGGTGCACGCGTGGTTCGTGCTCCGCGTCACCACGGCCCTGCGCGCCCGGATCGACGCGTCCTCGCTGCAGGTCCTCGACGACATCGAGCTGCCGCTCGTCTCGGTGCTCGCGGGCATGGAGACCATCGGCGTCGGCATCGACCGCCCGGTGCTCACCGGCCTGTCGAAGGAACTCGGGGAGCGCGCCGCCGACCTCGCGCAGCAGGCCTTCGCCGAGATCGGGCACGAGGTCAACCTCGGATCGCCGAAGCAGCTGCAGGAAGTCCTGTTCACCGAGCTCGCGATGCCGAAGACCCGCAAGACCAAGACCGGGTTCTCGACCGACGCCGCGAGCCTGGCCGACCTGCAGGAACAGCACCCGCACCCGTTCCTCGGGCTCCTGCTGCAGCACCGCGACGCCACGAAGCTCCGGCAGATCGTCGACACGCTCGACGCCGCCGTGGTCGACGGGCGCATCCACACCCGCTACGAGCAGACCGGTACGAGCACCGGCCGGGTCTCGTCGACCGACCCGAACCTGCAGAACATCCCGGTGAAGACGGCCGTCGGTCGCCGGATCCGGTCGGCGTTCGCGGTGGCCGAGCCGTACACGACGCTCGTCACCGCCGACTACTCACAGATCGAGATGCGGATCATGGCGCACCTCTCCGGCGACCCGGGGCTCATCCAGGCCTTCAACGAGGGCGAGGACCTGCACCGCTTCGTCGGCGCCCGGGTGTTCGGCGTCGACCCGTCCGAGGTCTCCAACGAGATGCGCACCAAGGTCAAGGCGATGTCCTACGGCCTGGCCTACGGGCTGAGCGCCTTCGGTCTGTCGAAGCAGCTGCGCATCGAGCAGTCCGAGGCCCGCACCCTGATGACCGAGTACTTCGCTCGCTTCGGCGCTGTGCGCGACTACCTGCGCAACGTCGTCAAGCAGGCGCGCGAGGACGGCTACACCGAGACGATCTTCGGTCGCCGTCGCCCGTTCCCCGACCTGAAGAGCCCGAACCGGGTCCTGCGCGAGAACGCCGAACGCGCCGCGCTGAACGCCCCGATCCAGGGTTCGGCCGCCGACATCATCAAGATCGCGATGCTCGGGGTCGCCGACGACCTGCGCGAAGGCGAGCTGCAGTCGCACCTGCTGCTCCAGGTGCACGACGAGCTCATCCTCGAGGTCGCGCCCGGTGAGCAGGAGCGTGTCGAGGAGATCCTCCGCACCCGGATGGGCAGCGCTGCCGAGCTGAGTGTCCCGCTCGACGTCTCGGTCGGCGTGGGGCCGAACTGGGAGAGCGCCGCCCACTGACCCGGGCGGCCCGGGGGTCCTGTCGACCCGAGGGTCGGTAGGGTCGGGGCATGAGCGAAGAGCGTCCTGTCCGCCAGCCGTCCGCCGTCGACCGCGTCGCCGAGGACTGGGTCACCACCCTCGTCGACCTCGACCCGACGACCGCCACGTACATCGGCGTCCCGGGGCGCACGGGGGAGTACGGCGACACCTCGCCCGCCGGCGCAGCCGCGATGGCCGAGGCCGCGCGCGGTGCGAAGCGTGCGCTCGACGCCGCTCCCGCCGTCGACTCCGTGGACCAGGTGACGAAGGCCGACCTCGGAGCCGAGCTGGACCTGGTGCAGGAGTCGTACGAGCGCAAGCTGCACCTCCGCGACCTGAACGTCATCGCGAGCCCGGCGCAGTCGGTCCGCGAGATCATCGACCTGATGCCGACCGCGACCGAGGGCGACTGGCAGGACATCGCGAGCCGACTGCACGCGCTGCCCGACGCGCTCGAGGGCATCCGCGAGACCCTGCTCGAGGGCACCCGCGAGGACGTCACCCCGGCGAAGCGCCAGGTCGCGCTCATCGCCGAGCAGGCGGCGCGAACCGGCGCCGAGGGCGGGATGTTCCGTCAGCTGGCCGACTCCGCGGCGTTCGAGGGCGACGGCCCCGTGCCGGAGACGCTCCGAGCAGACCTGCACCGTGGTGCCGAGGTCGCCGCGGCGGCCTACCGCTCGTTCGGCCAGTTCCTGGAGCACGAGCTGCTGCCGCTCGCCACCCCCGTCGATGCCGTCGGTCGCGAGGCCTACGAGCTGCACTCGCGCCGGTTCCTCGGCGCGGTCGTCGACCTCGACGAGACGTACGAGTGGGGCCTCGAGGAACTCGCGCGCATGCGGGACGAGCAGGAGCGCATCGCCGACCGCATCGAGTCCGGCGCGAGCGTCGCCCGGGCGATCGAGGTGCTCGACACCGACCCGTCCCGGATCCTGCACGGCACCGACGCGCTGCAGCGGTGGATGCAGGAGACGAGCGACGCGTCGATCGCCGCGATGGCCGGGACGTACTTCGACATCCCGGACCCGATCCGTCGCCTCGAGTGCCGGATCGCCCCCACGCAGGAGGGCGGCATCTACTACAGCGGCCCCTCCGATGACTTCTCCCGTGCCGGCCGCATGTGGTGGTCCGTCCCCGAGGGCGTCACCGAGTTCGGCACCTGGCGCGAGAAGACGACGGTCTACCACGAGGGCGTCCCCGGACACCACCTGCAGATCAGCCAGGGCGTCTACAACCGCGGCGAACTGAACACGTGGCGCCGGCAGCTGTCCGGGTCCTCCGGCCACGTCGAGGGCTGGGCGCTGTACGCCGAACGGCTGATGGAGCAGCTCGGGTTCCTCGACGACGACGGGGACCGCCTCGGCATGCTCGACGGGCAGCGGATGCGTGCGGCCCGCGTCGTGCTGGACATCGGCGTGCACCTGCAGAAGACGAACCCTGACGGCGGCGGCTGGACGTGGGAGTACGCGCTCGACTTCATGGGGCAGAACGTGAACATGGACCCCGCGTTCGTCCGGTTCGAGGTCGCCCGGTACTTCGGGTGGCCGGGGCAGGCCCCCTCGTACAAGGTGGGTCAGCGCGTCTGGGAGTCCATCCGCGACGAGGTCGCTGCCCGCGAGGGAGCCGACTTCGACCTGAAGGCGTTCCACCACCGTGCGCTCTCCCTCGGCAGCATCGGCCTCGACACCCTGCGGACCGCCCTGGTCGGGTGACGCGCCGTCGACACGCCCGGTTGTGGGGCCTCCGCCGGTGCGGTTAGACTTGTTCGGCGCAATCCGCGCCACTCAATCAATCGCCACGGCGGTGCACCACGGGGGCCGAGTCCCCGCACGCCATGGCCCGACTCATGTCCGTTCGGAGCAATCTCTACATGACAACCACTACGACCAAGGCTCCTAAGCAGGTCGCCATCAACGACATCGGTTCGGCTGATGACTTCCTGGCCGAGGTCGAGAAGACCCTGAAGTTCTTCAACGACGGTGATCTCATCTCCGGCACCGTCGTGAAGATCGACCGCGACGAGGTCCTCCTCGACGTCGGTTACAAGACCGAGGGCGTCATCCCCTCGCGCGAGCTCTCGATCAAGCACGACGTCGACCCCAACGAGGTCGTCGAGGTCGGCGACGAGGTCGAGGCCCTGGTTCTCCAGAAGGAGGACAAGGAAGGCCGTCTCATCCTGTCGAAGAAGCGCGCGCAGTACGAGCGTGCGTGGGGCGACGTCGAGAAGATCAAGGAGTCCGACGGCGTCGTGACCGGGACGGTCATCGAGGTCGTCAAGGGCGGTCTCATCGTCGACATCGGCCTCCGTGGCTTCCTCCCCGCCTCGCTCATCGAGCTCCGTCGTGTCCGCGACCTGACGCCGTACCTCGGCCAGGAGATCGAGGCGAAGATCCTCGAGCTCGACAAGAACCGCAACAACGTGGTCCTGTCGCGCCGTGCACTCCTCGAGCAGACGCAGTCCGAGTCCCGGACGACGTTCCTCAACAACCTCCACAAGGGCCAGGTCCGCAAGGGCATCGTGTCCTCGATCGTCAACTTCGGTGCGTTCGTGGACCTCGGTGGCGTCGACGGTCTCGTCCACGTCTCCGAGCTCAGCTGGAAGCACATCGAGCACGCCAGCGAGGTCGTCGAGGTCGGTCAGGAAGTCACCGTCGAGATCCTCGAGGTCGACCTGGACCGCGAGCGCGTGTCGCTCTCGCTCAAGGCGACGCAGGAGGACCCGTGGCAGGTCTTCGCCCGCACCCACGCGATCGGTCAGATCGCACCGGGCAAGGTCACGAAGCTCGTCCCGTTCGGTGCCTTCGTCCGCGTTGCCGACGGCATCGAGGGCCTCGTGCACATCTCGGAGCTCTCGAACAAGCACGTCGAGCTCGCCGAGCAGGTCGTCTCGGTCAACGACGAGGTCTTCGTCAAGATCATCGACATCGACCTCGACCGTCGCCGCATCTCGCTCAGCCTCAAGCAGGCGAACGAGGGCGTCGACCCGGAGAGCGACGAGTTCGACCCGGCGCTCTACGGCATGCCGACCGAGTACGACGACAAGGGTGACTACAAGTACCCCGAGGGCTTCGACCCGGAGACCAACGAGTGGCTCGAGGGCTACGACACGCAGCGCACCGAGTGGGAGGGCCAGTACGCGGCCGCCCAGGGGCGTTGGGAAGCCCACAAGGCGCAGGTCGCGAAGACCATCGCCGACGAGGCGCAGGGTGGCTTCGACCTCCCGGCCACGGCTTCCTCGTCGTCGTCGACCTCGTCGTTCGCCGGCGAGACGGGTGGCGCGAGCCCCCTGGCCGACGACGCGTCGCTCGCTGCACTCCGCGAGAAGCTCAGCTCGACCAACAACTGATCGAGCGGTTCGTCCCGACCGGAAGCCCGGCACCCCTGACAGGGTGCCGGGCTTCCGGCGTTTCCGGGCATCGGGGTCGTTACCCTGTTGCCGTGCACATCATCGGACTCACGGGCGGCATCGCCGCGGGCAAGTCGACGGTCTCCCGGCGCTGGGCCGAGCACGGGGCCGTCGTCGTCGACGCCGACCGACTGGCTCGGGACGCCGTGGCACCGGGCAGCCCGGGCCTGGCGCAGGTCGCCGAGCGGTTCGGTCCGTCGGTGATCGCTGCCGACGGTTCCCTCGACCGGCCGGCGCTCGGGTCGATCGTGTTCGCGGACCCCGCGGCGCGGAAGGACCTCGAAGCCATCACGCACCCCGAGGTCTGGCGGCTCGCGCAGCAGGCCTTCGACGCCGCCGAGGCCGCCGACCCCGACGGCGTGGTGGTCTACGACGTGCCGTTGCTCGCCGAGGCCCGCGGCTCGCGTCCGCTCCGGTTCGACGCCGTGGTGGTGGTCGACGCCCCCGCGGCGCAGCGCATCGAACGGCTCGTCGAGCACCGCGGGATGCCCCGTGACGAGGCCGAGCGCCGCGTCGCCGCCCAGGCGAGCGATGCCGATCGTCTCGCCCTCGCCGACCACGTCGTCGACGCCACCGGGACGCTCGAGCAGACGATCCACTCCGCTGACGAGGTGTGGGCGCGGATCACTCCATGAACCACCGCCTCGTGCTGATCCTCGCCGCGATCGTCCTCGTGGCGATCGGGGCCGCCTCGCTCGTCGCCGCGAACGTCCTCGGTGCCCAGCGTGTGACGGACAACGGCCGCGTCGCGGTGCACGAACGGCCGTCGGGTGACGAACACGGGCCCGAGGGGGAGTTCCACCGGTTCCGGCTCGGAACGGTGAACGGTGAGCGGCTCACCCCGAACCGCGACGACTTCGCCGCACGCACCTCGGCTGACGGTCCGCTCCTGCTGTTCCTGCCGGCGACCCGCTCCCGTCCCGCGGAGTACCAGCGGTTCCTCGGAGCAGCTCTGGCCGACGGCTACCACGTGCTCGGCCTCGACTACTGGAACCTGGGCCGCACCCTGTCCGGCACGTGTGAGGCGAACGCACGCTGCTACGGCATGGTGCAGCGGAACCGCTTCGACGGCACGCGGCCCTCGGCGTTCAGTGCGGTGAGTCCGGCCGGGTCGATCGTCTCGCGCTTCCGGGACGCCGTCGCGTACCTCGACGACCACGACCCCGACGGCGGCTGGGGGCGGTTCGTCCAGGGCGACGACCGCATCGTCTGGAACGACATCGTCGTGGCCGGGCACTCGCAGGGCGGCGGAGAGGCGGCGTACATCGCCCACATCCGCAGTGTCCACGGCGCGCTGATGTTCTCGTCGCCCGTGGAGTCCCGCGGGCCGGCGCACGCAGCGTGGATGGACCGCCCGGGCCGGACACCGGTCGACCGGATGTACGCCATCGACGACGTCCGAGACACGTTCGGCCCCCGCATCACCGGTTCGTGGGACGTCCTCGGGTTGAGCGGTGTATCCGGGCCGTTCGAGACGGACACCGCACCGCCACTCGCTGGAGCAGACCCGCACGCGATCCTCACCGACCTCGGCGGCGACGGCAAGGCGCACTCCCTGATCATCAAGGACTCGACGCCGCTCACCCGTGACGGCGTCCCCCGGATGCTCCCGCTGTGGCAGTGGATGCTGCACCGGTTCTCCACAGATCCCGCTGTTCCCTCTGACCGCTCATAGCGTCGCGCAATAGCCTTCCTGCGTGCAGCCCGTTCGTGATGAACCCGACCTGCGCTCGCTCATCCGGGCCCGTGCGGCCGACGGGGGCGTGCGCCACTTCCTCGAGGACGCCCGCTCCGAGCGCGTCCTCACCTACCGCGCGCTCGACGACGCGGTGACCGCCTGGTCGCGGACCTTCGACGCGATCGGCATCGCCCCGTCGGGTGCCGTCCTGGTCGACGTGGGTGACCCGCTCGCGTTCACGGTCGTGCACCTGAGCGCCGTCGCCTCCGGTCGCCGGGCGATCCCCGTCGACACCGGCCAGCCGGCCACCGAGCCCGGCCGTCTCGCCGACCTGATCGGCGGCGCGTCCATCGTCGTGTCGGACCGCGCGGTGGACGCGACCGTCCCCGGGGCACCGGCGAGCGGGATCGACCCGGCCACGTTCCTCCCGACCGCCGTCCGTGACGGCGACCTGCCCGCCGACAGCCCGCACGCGCCGGGCCAGGGGTCCGTCGTGCTCTTCACCTCCGGGTCGACCGGCACGCCGAAGGGCGTCGAGCTGCCCGAGACGCAGCTGCTGTTCGTCGCCCGGGCCGTCGCACGGCACAACCGGCTCGTGCCGGACGACCGCGGGTTCAACTCCTTGCCGCTGTTCCACGTGAACGCCGAGGTGGTCGGACTGCTCGCGACGCTCGTCGCCGGCGCGACCCTCGTGCTCGACCGGCGCTTCCGTCGTACCGGGTTCTGGGACCTGCTCGCCGAACGACGGATCACGTGGCTGAACGCCGTCCCGGCCGTCCTGGCCGTATTGGCGAAGACCGGGCCGCTCGATTTCCCGCCGGGCCTGCGGTTCGTGCGCAGCGCGTCGGCGCCGCTGCCCGATCCGGTGCGCGCCGCCCTCGGAGACGTGCCGCTCGTCGTGAGCTGGGGCATGACCGAAGGCGCCTCGCAGATCACGGCGACGCCGCTCGACGAACCCGCCCGGCCCGGCACCGTCGGGGTGCCGGTCGGGTCCGAGGTGCAGGTCCGCGGCGAGGACGGCTCGGTGCTGCCCGCCGGCGAGATCGGTGCGCTGTGGGTGCGGGGCGAGGGGATCGTCCAGGGCTACCTGGGTGGCCGCGCGTCCGAGCGGTTCGACGCCGACGGGTGGCTGCACACCGGTGACGTCGGGTCCGTCAGCACCGACGGCTGGGTGTCCCTGGCCGGACGCTCCGACGACGTCATCAACCGCGGTGGCGAGAAGGTCTACCCGTCCGAGGTCGAGGACGTCCTGCTCGGCGACCCCCGCGTGCTCGAGGCGGTCGTCGTCGGCCGCCCCGACGACGTGCTCGGTGCCGTCCCGATCGCCTACGTGATCCCGCAGCCCGACGAACCCGTCGACCACGCAGCCCTCGTGGCCGATCTCGTTGCCCGGGCCGAGGCACACCTGACCCGGTTCCGCCGACCGATCGAGGTCATCGTCGTGCCCGACCTGCCGCGTGCGCCCACCGGCAAGGTGCAGCGCGCGAAGGTCCGGACCATGGCCCGACCCTCGTGAACGGGGCGTCACGCGTGTCCCCGGCATCGACCGGCGACGAGCCGGGGGTGCAGACGCCGACACGCACGGCCGAGGGCAAGCCCCGGCACCTGTACGAGGTCGACGTGCTCCGCATCCTCACGTTCGCGTGCGTGATCGGGGTGCACACCACGAGCCACACCGCCGCCACCGACGACGTCGGGCTGAACGCGCTGCTCGCCCTGCTGCACTTCACCCGGCTGGTCTTCTTCTCGCTGACCGCGTTCGTGCTCGTGTACAGCTACACCTTGCGCCCGAGGCCGATGGCGCAGTTCTGGCCGAAGCGGTTCCTGCTCGTGGGCGTGCCGTACCTGGCGTGGTCGTTCGTCTACGTCGCGGCGGCCTGGCTGCTGAGCCCCACTCGCCGTGGTGACCTCCCCGACCTGGTGCGCACCGCGGCCGAGGGCATCGTCACCGGCACCTCGTGGTACCACCTGTACTTCCTGCTCGTGACGATGCAGGTGTACCTGCTCCTGCCGGTGATCGTCTGGCTGGTGCGCCGGACCCGCGGGCACCACGTGACCGTGCTGGTCGTGGCGCTCCTGGTCCAGCTGGTGGTGTTCGCCGGGTACAAGTACTTCCCGGCGAGCGACGCGTGGATGCAGGGGTACCAGAAGCAGTTCTTCTTCTCGTACGTCTTCTTCATCGTCTCGGGGGCGATCGCCGCTGACCACGCCGACGCCTTCCTGCGGTTCATCCGGGTCCACCGCCGCTCGGTCCTGTGGGCGTTCGCCGGCGTCGGAGGGGTGATACTCGGCGTGTGGGCGCTCCAGGTGGGCCTCGGCCAGTCCCTCTACGCCGCGGGGACGCCGCTGCAGCCGATCCAGGTGGTCTGGAGCACCGCGGTGTTCGTCGGGTTCCTGGCGATCGGTGCCGCCTGGGCGGACCGCCGGCGACCCCGAAGCCGGACCGCCCGGTTCGTCGACTACGCGTCCGACCGCTCGTTCGGCATCTTCCTGAGCCACCCGTTCGTCATCTGGATCCTGCTCTACGGCGACAGCTGGCTCGAGGCCGTCGTGCCACGACCGTGGCTCACGCTCGTCACCTACGTGCTCGTGCTGGTGCTGTCCGTCGCGGTGACCGAGCTGTTCCGGTGGACGCCCCTCAGCGTGCCGCTGACCGGGCGGCCGTCGTTGTCCTCTCGGGCGTCGCGAGCGGCGCGGGTGCGTCGGTCCGCCGGCGCGAGCGTGCCGCAGCGGTCGCCGGAACCGGTGGAGCCGGACGACGCCCTCGTCGGCGAGACCGACGACGTCGGGCGGCGCGCCGCGCGCTGAGCGCTCGCCCGCACGGCGCAGCTCTCGTGCGAGGTTCCGTCCGTGGTGCGATGGTGACGCCGTCCCACGGGGTCCGGAACCTCGCACCAGCCGTTCGGGGCGGTGGGCGCGGGGCACGCCGGCCGGGAGGCACGTGGCGGGCCCGACCCGCGCCTCCCGGCCGTCGCGTGCGGACCACCAGGGCCGGCGCACGTCCCGCGCACCGGCTGCCGGCCGTCAAGCCGAGCGCTGCTCGGCCTTCGGGGTGCCGATCTCGAGCACGCCGTCGGTGGAGGTCAGCCGCTGGGGCTTCATGAACCACGCGACGACGGCCGCGGCTCCGAGCAGGACGCAGGAGAGCGCGAAGGGCACCTGCCAGCCGGAGGCGTCGATGAGCAGACCGAACACGATGGGCGAGACGACACCGGCGATGCCGAACCCGGTGTTCATGAAGCCCGAGGCCGTGCCGGACCACTGCGGCGCCACGTCCATCGGGATCGCCCAGAGGTTGGCGTTGCAGAGCTCGAGGAAGAAGAACGACAGGGCCAGCGAGATCGTCGCGACGAGCAGCCCCTGCCCGACCACGAGCGGGATGAGGCAGAGGAGCGAGCCGCCGAGGCCGATCACCAGGATGATCCGGCGGGCGTTCCGGGTGTCCCCGCCGCGGTGGATGATGCGGTCGCTGAGCATCCCGCCGACGGTGTCCCCGACGACACCGGCCAGCAGGATGAGGGTGGTGAACAGGGCGAAGTCGCCGATCTCCAGGCCGTAGGTCGAGCTGAGGAACGTCGGGAGCCACGTGAGGAACACCCAGAGGGTCCAGCCGTACCCGAAGTCGACGAAGGTGACCGGCAGGATCTGCTTCGCCATCTGCCGCCACGGCACCGGGGGACGGGTCGCGCGGGTCTCGACCGGCGGGAGCTCGGCGAGCTCGACCTGCGTGATGCCCTTCGCGGACTCCGGCTTGTCGCGGAACCAGACGAACCAGACGACGGCCCACGCCAGGGACAGCACCGCGGTGGCGAAGAACGCCCAGCGCCAGCTGCCCGTCGCGCCGATCACCCACGCGACGATGAGCGGGGCCAGGGCGTTCCCGAGCCGTGCCGCGGAGTGCACCACCCCCTGGGCGAAGCCGTTCCGGTCGCGGGGGATCCAGCGGCTCATCGCCTGCGTGGCGGTCGGGAACGCGGCGGCCTCGCTCAGCCCGAGCAGGGCCCGTGCGGCGAAGAGGGTCCAGAAGCCGACCGCGAACCCGGTCCAGAGCGTCGCGACGCCCCAGATCACCGTGATGACGAAGAGCGCCCGGCGCGGGCCGAACTTCTCGCTGATCGTGCCGCCGAACACCTGCAGCAGGGCGTACGGCAACGAGAACGCGGAGACGATGAGGCCGGCGGTCGCCTCGTTGAACCCGAACTCCTCGGTGATGTGCGGCAGCGCCGTCGAGATGTTCGTCCGGTCGATGTACGAGATCGCGTACATGCAGCAGAGCAGGACGAGCACGCGTCCGCGGATGCGTCCGCGGAACGGAGTGCCCTTGATCGGTGCGGCCGGGTTCGCCGTGGTCATGAGGCCTCTTCGGGGGAGTGGGAAGGAGTCGGGTGACTGGACGGATCGGACGGTATGCCCGTTGACCATCAGTCGACTTGGAGCCTGCTTGCAGCGGACAGTACGCCGAGGGCGAGCAGGAGCCCTCGGTGTCAGGGGTGCCGACTACCGTTGTCCCCATGGGTGTTGCGATCGAACCGACCCGAGCGGTGCGTCCGTTCGAGGTCATCAGCGAGTACTCGCCGAGTGGCGACCAGCCCGCGGCCATCGCGGAACTCGCCGGGCGGATCAACGCCGGTGAAACCGACGTCGTGCTGCTGGGTGCGACCGGTACCGGCAAGTCGGCGACGACCGCGTGGCTCATCGAGCAGGTGCAGCGACCGACGCTCGTGCTCGCGCACAACAAGACCCTCGCGGCCCAGCTCGCCAACGAGTTCCGCAGCCTGATGCCGAACAACGCGGTCGAGTACTTCGTCTCCTACTACGACTACTACCAGCCAGAGGCCTACGTCCCGCAGACGGACACCTTCATCGAGAAGGACTCCTCGGTCAACGCCGAGGTCGAACGACTCCGGCACTCCACGACGAACTCGCTGCTCAGCCGTCGCGACACCGTGGTGGTGTCCACCGTCTCCTGCATCTACGGTCTCGGCACCCCCGAGCAGTACATGAACGCTTCGGTCGCGCTCCACGTGGGCCAGACGATCTCGCGCGACCAGCTCGTCCGCAAGTTCGTCGCCATGCAGTACCAGCGCAACGACGTCGACTTCGCCCGGGGCACGTTCCGGGTGCGCGGCGACACGATCGAGATCATCCCGATGTACGAAGAGCACGCGATCCGCATCGAGATGTTCGGTGACGAGATCGAAGCGCTCTCCTCGCTGCACCCGCTCACCGGCAACGTCATCGACGACCTGCCCGCCGTGTCGATCTTCCCGGCCTCGCACTACGTCGCGGACACCGACGTGATGCACCGTGCGATCGCCTCCATCAAGGAAGAACTCGCGGAACGGCTCGCCGAGCTCGAGGGCCAGGGCAAGCTGCTCGAGGCCCAGCGCCTCCGGATGCGCACCACGTTCGACATCGAGATGATGGAGCAGATCGGGTTCTGCTCGGGCATCGAGAACTACTCGCGGCACATGGACGGCCGTGGTCCGGGCGAAGCGCCGCACTGCCTCATCGACTACTTCCCCGACGACTTCCTGATCGTCATCGACGAGTCGCACGTCACCGTGCCGCAGATCGGCGCGATGTACGAGGGTGACGCCTCGCGCAAGCGCACCCTCGTCGAGCACGGGTTCCGCCTGCCGAGCGCGATGGACAACCGCCCGCTGAAGTGGGAGGAGTTCCTCGAGCGCGTCGGGCAGAAGGTCTACCTGTCGGCCACCCCGGGGCGCTACGAGCTCGGGGTCACCGACAGCGTGGTCGAGCAGATCATCCGCCCGACCGGCCTGATCGACCCCGAGATCGTGGTCAAGCCGAGCGACGGCCAGATCGACGACCTGCTCGAGGAGATCAAGCAGCGGGTGGAGAAGGACGAACGCGTCCTCGTCACCACGCTGACCAAGCGCATGGCGGAGGAACTCACCGACTTCCTCGGCAACGCCGGTGTGCGCGTCCGGTACCTGCACTCCGACGTCGACACCCTGAAGCGCGTCGAGCTGCTGACCGAGCTGCGGCAGGGTGTCTACGACGTGCTCGTCGGCATCAACCTGCTGCGCGAGGGCCTCGACCTGCCCGAGGTGTCGCTCGTCGCGATCCTCGACGCCGACAAGGAAGGCTTCCTCCGCTCGTCGACGTCGCTCATCCAGACGATCGGTCGTGCTGCCCGCAACGTGTCGGGCCAGGTGCTCATGTACGCCGACAAGATGACCGACTCGATGAAGATCGCGATCGAGGAGACCGATCGCCGTCGTGAGAAGCAGGTCGCCTACAACCTGGAGCGCGGCATCGACCCCCAGCCGCTGCGCAAGAAGATCGCGGACATCACCGAGGTCCTGCAGCGCGAGAACGACGACACGAAGGCGCTCCTGCAGGGTCGGCCCGGCACCGACGGCCGTCGGTCGCCCACGCCGAACCTCAAGCGCGGCGGCATCGCGGGCGAGGGCGCGACGCAGCTCGGTGCCACCATCGCCGACCTGAACGACCAGATGCTGCAGGCTGCGGCGGAGCTGAAGTTCGAGCTCGCGGCGCGACTGCGCGACGAGGTGCAGGACCTGAAGAAGGCCCTGCGCCAGATGGAGTCGGCCGGACATGTCAGCTGACGGCGCCCGCACGGTCGTCGTCACCGGTGCGAGCGCCGGGCTCGGGTACCACGCCGCCGAGCAGCTCGCCGCAGCGGGGCACCGTGTGGTGCTGGCGACGCGCGACCGCGGCCGGGCGGACGCCGCCGAGCGCAGCATCCGTCGGCACGTCGACGGCGCCTCGCTCGCCCACGTCCACCTCGACCTCGCCGACCTCGACTCGGTCAGTGCCGCTGCCGTCGAACTCGCCGCGCTGGAACCCGACGGCGTCGACGCGGTCGTGAACAACGCCGGGGTCGTCGGGGCGTCGACGCGGGGGAGCACGGCACAGGGCACCGAACTGCAGATCGGTACGAACCACCTCGGGCACTTCGCGTGGACCGCCCGGGTCCTGCCCCTGCTCGAACGACGAGCCGGCCGGGTCGTGCACCTCGGGTCGATCGCCCATCGATTCGCCCAGCTCGACGCGACCGATCCGCTCGGCGTCGGTCGGTACTCGAGCCACCGCCAGTACGCCAGGAGCAAGCTCGCCGTGATGCTGTTCGGCTTCGAGCTCGCCGAGCGACTGGCCGACTCGGGGTCGTCCGTGTCGAGCGTCGTCGCGCACCCCGGCCTGTCGCTCGACCGCCTGTCGCCGGCACGCCCGGACATCAGCCCGGCACGACCCGAACCCGAGTGGATCCGCCCGGCGCAGCGCATCGTCGCCCAGGGCAAGGACGTCGGCGCCCAGCCGCTCGTGCACGCGGCCGTCGGTGCTGACGTGCACTCGGGGGAGTACTGGGGCCCGGCCGGCTGGATGCAGCTCCGTGGCCCGGCCACGGTGGTCGCGGCCGAACCACGGGCGCACGACCGCACGGTCGCAGCACAGCTCTGGGCCGCGAGTGAGCGTGCATCCGGCGTCGCGTTCGCTCTCGACGCACTCGTCTGACCCTCCATCCCGGCCGAATGTCGGTGCCGCTTCGTAGAATCGACGACGATGACCATCACCTCTGACCCCGGTACCTCGACGTCGGGCCGGAACGCCTTCGGCGAGCCCGCTGACCTCCACCTCCCCGGCGGGACCGCTCCGCACAGCACCTCCACGCTCAGCGTGCGGGGCGCGCGCGTGCACAACCTCCGTGACGTCGACCTCGAGATCCCGCGCGACTCGCTCGTCGTGTTCACCGGCCTGTCCGGCTCGGGCAAGTCCTCGCTGGCGTTCGACACGATCTTCGCCGAGGGGCAGCGCCGGTACGTCGAGTCGCTGTCCGCCTACGCGCGCCAGTTCCTCGGGCAGGTCGACCGCCCCGACGTCGACTTCATCGAGGGGCTCTCGCCGGCGGTGTCGATCGACCAGAAGTCGACCAACCGCAACCCGCGGTCGACGGTCGGCACGATCACCGAGGTCTACGACTACATGCGTCTGCTCTGGGCGCGCATCGGGGTCCCGCACTGCCCGACGTGTGGCGAGGTGATCAGCAAGCAGACCGTGCAGCAGATCGCCGACCAGCTCATGCAGTTCGAGACCGGCACCCGCTTCCAGGTCCTCGCACCCGTGATCTCGAAGAAGAAGGGCGAGTTCGTCGACCTCTTCCAGGAGCTCGCGGCGTCCGGCTACGCCCGCGCGATCGTGGACGGGGAGCGCATCCAGCTCAGCGACCCGCCCAAGCTCAAGAAGCAGGTCAAGCACGACATCTCGGTCATCGTCGACCGCCTGGTGGCGAGCGACGACATCCTCGGTCGTCTCACCGACTCGCTCGAGACCGCCCTGCGCCTGACCGACGGCACCGTCGGCATCGACCTGGTGGACCACGAGGGGCCCGGAGCGGTCCGGAACTACTCCGAGAACCTCTCGTGCCCGAACAACCACCCGCTCGCACTCACCGAGATCGAGCCGCGGACGTTCTCGTTCAACGCGCCGTTCGGTGCCTGCCCCGAGTGCTCCGGCCTCGGCACCCGCATGTCGGTCGACCCCGACCTGGTGCTCGGCGACCCCGAGGCCTCGTTGCGTGACGGCGTCCTGCTGCCCTGGACCGGGACGAGTGGGCTGTACTCCTACTTCGAGAAGCTGCTCGGCGGTCTCGGCAAGGAGCTCGGCTTCTCGCTCGACACCCCGTGGAACCAGCTCGACCCCGCGGTGCAGGCGTCGATCCTGACCGGCAAGGACTTCCAGGTGTCGGTTTCCTGGCGCAACCGCTTCGGCCGCGAGATGCGGTACACGAGCGGGTTCGAAGGCGTCATGCCCTACATCGAGCGCAAGTTCGCCGAGGCCGAGTCGGACTCGCAGCGGCAGCGCTTCCAGGGGTACCTGCGCGAGGTCCCGTGCCCGGTGTGCGAGGGAACCCGCCTCAAGCCCGAGGTGCTCGCGGTGACGGTCAACGACCGCAGCATCGCGGACGTCACCGACATGTCGCTCGACAACGCGTACTCGTTCATGGACGAGCTGACGCTGACCGACCGCGAAGCGCACATCGCCGCAGCGGTCCTCCGTGAGATCCGCGCACGCCTCGAGTTCCTGCTCGAGGTCGGCCTGAACTACCTCACGCTGGCACGTGGTGCCGGCGGTCTCTCCGGCGGTGAGGCGCAGCGCATCCGCCTGGCGACGCAGATCGGCTCCGGGCTGACCGGCGTGCTCTACGTGCTCGACGAGCCGAGCATCGGCCTGCACCAGCGCGACAACCGTCGACTCATCGACACCCTGGTCAAGCTCAAGGACCTCGGCAACACGCTCATCGTCGTCGAGCACGACGAGGACACGATCCGCACGGCCGACTGGGTCGTCGACATCGGCCCCGGTGCCGGTGTGAACGGCGGCAACGTCGTGCACTCCGGTTCGTACGAGGGCATCATCGAGAACCGCGAGTCGATCACCGGTGACTACCTCGCCGGTCGACGCGCGATCGAGGTGCCGGCCGAGCGTCGCAAGGTCAACCTCAAGCGCGCCATCACCGTGCAGGGCGCCCGGGCGAACAACCTCAAGTCGATCGACGCGGACTTCCCCCTCGGTGTGTTCACCGCGGTGACGGGCGTCAGCGGGTCCGGCAAGTCGACGCTGGTGAACGACATCCTGTACAAGGTGCTCGCCAACCAGCTCAACGGCGCCCGGCACATCGCGGGCAAGCACACCCGGGTGAAGGGCCTCGACCAGCTCGACAAGGTCGTGCACGTCGACCAGGCACCGATCGGCCGCACGCCGCGCTCGAACCCGGCGACCTACACGGGCGTGTTCGACCGCATCCGCCAGCTGTTCGCCGAGACGCAAGAGGCCAAGACCCGCGGCTACCAGCCCGGTCGCTTCAGCTTCAACGTCAAGGGCGGCCGCTGCGAGAACTGCGCGGGCGACGGCACGATCAAGATCGAGATGAACTTCCTGCCGGACGTCTACGTCGCGTGCGAGGTCTGCGGTGGTGCGCGCTACAACCGCGAGACGCTCCAGGTGCACTACAAGGGCAAGAACATCTCCGAGGTCCTCGACATGCCGATCAGCGAGGCGGCCGAGTTCTTCGAGCCGATCTCGGCGATCCACCGCTACATGGCGACCCTGGTCGACGTGGGCCTCGGCTACGTGCGCCTCGGCCAGAGCGCGACCACGCTCTCCGGCGGCGAGGCGCAGCGCGTCAAGCTCGCCACCGAGCTGCAGCGTCGCTCGAACGGCCGCACGGTCTACGTGCTCGACGAGCCGACGACCGGTCTGCACTTCGAGGACGTCCGCAAGCTGCTCCTCGTGCTGCAGAGCCTGGTCGACAAGGGCAACACCGTCATCACGATCGAGCACAACCTCGACGTCATCAAGTCCGCCGACTGGCTGATCGACATGGGACCCGAGGGCGGTTCCGGTGGTGGCACGGTCCTGGCGACGGGCACCCCGGAGCACGTGGCGACCGTGCCGGAGAGCCACACCGGTGTCTTCCTGCGCGAGATCTTCGACGCGCAGGACGCCCGGGTCGGCAAGCAGCAGGCGGTCGGCGCACGCCAGGCCACCCAGAAGCAGCAGGGCGGCAAGCAGCAGGGCACGACCAAGCAGGCGAGCAAGCAGAAGGCGGGTGCTCGGTAGGTGGCGGACACCGTCCCGTGGCGTCCGAAGGCGGGGGAGATCCCGACCGACCCGGGCGTCTACCGTTGGCGTGACGAAGCCGGTCGGGTGCTCTACGTCGGCAAGGCGAAGAACCTCCGCGCCCGGCTGAGCAACTACTTCGCGCCGTTGCCGACGCTGCACGAGCGCACGCGGCGCATGGTCCTCACGGCACGCAGTGTCGAGTGGACGACGGTCGGCTCCGAGATCGAGGCGCTCCAGCTGGAGTACACCTGGATCAAGGAGTTCGACCCGCCGTTCAACGTCAAGTTCCGCGACGACAAGTCGTACCCGTACATGGCGGTCACCCTGGGTGACGAAGCGCCGCGGGTGATGGTGACACGCAACCGCAAGATCAAGGGCGCGAAGTACTTCGGTCCGTACCCGAAGATCTGGGCGGTGCACGACACCATCGACCTGATGATCAAGGTGTTCCCGATCCGCACCTGTTCGGACTCGTCGTACAAGAAGGCGATGCAGACGGGCCGTCCGTGCTTCCCGGGGCAGATCGGCAAGTGCGGTGGCCCGTGCTCGCAGAAGGTCACGATCGAGGAGCACCGCGCGCTCGTCGAGGAGTTCGTGCGCTTCATGAACTCCTACGACCGCCGGGTCATCACCGAGCTCCGGCAGCGCATGGGGGCCTCGGCCGACGCGATGCAGTACGAGCAGGCCGCGAAGTACCGCGACCAGGTCGAAGCGCTCGAGGCCGTGCTCGAGAAGTCCGCTGTGGTGCTCCGCGACTCGGTCGACCTCGACCTGTTCGGCATCGCGGAGGACGAGCTCGCCGCTGCCGTGCAGCTGTTCTCGGTCCGTGGCGGCCGCATCCGCGGTGTCCGCGGCTGGGTGGTCGACAAGGAGCTCGACATCGCCACGGGCGACCTCGTCGAGCAGATCGTGCAGGGCGTCTACGTCACCGACGAGCCCCCGCGCGAGGTCGTCGTCCCCGAGCTGCCGGAGGACGCCGACGCGCTCCAGGAGTGGCTCAGCAAGCGCCGGAACGGGCGCGGCACGAAGCTCAGTACGGCACAGCGCGGCGATCGTGCCGGTCTCGCGCGGACGGCCGCGCAGAACGCCGGGCAGGCGCTCATGCTGTACAAGACCAAGCGTTCGGCCGACTACACCACCCGGGCCGCAGCACTGGCCGACATCCAGGATGCCCTCGGCATGACCGAGGCGCCGCTCCGCATGGAGTGCTACGACATCTCGCACCTGCAGGGCACGAACGTCGTCGCGTCGATGGTGGTGTTCGAGGACGGCCTGCCGCGCAAGGACCAGTACCGCCGGTACTCGATCGCCGAGACCACCGACGACACCGACAGCATGTACCAGGTGCTCTCGCGGCGCCTGGCGCGGCTGGACGAGGACGCCGAGCTGCCGGACGTCCCCGACGTCACGACCGACGAGGTCGTCGAGGGGTCGAAGCCGACGAAGCGGTTCGCCTACCGCCCGCAGCTGCTCATCGTCGACGGCGGCCAGCCCCAGGTGCAGGCCGCGAAGCGCGCGATGGACGAAGCCGGCGTGCACGACATCGCCCTGGTCGGCATCGCCAAGCGACTCGAGGAGCTCTGGCTCCCCGACGACGACTTCCCGGTCATCCTGCCCCGCAACTCCGAGGCGCTCTTCCTCATCCAGCGCATCCGCGACGAGGCGCACCGGTTCGCGATCACCCACCAGCGCAGCAAGCGGAAGCGCGACGTCCGGTCGCGGTTGTCCGAGATCCCCGGTCTCGGCCCGAGCCGCGTCAACGCCCTGCTGAAGCACTTCGGCTCGGTCGCCCGGCTGCGTGAAGCCACGGCCGAGGACATCGGTGAGGTGAACGGCATCGGTCCGGCGACCGCTGCTGCGGTGGTCTCGAAGCTGGCCCAGACGCCGACGAGCGCGCCGGCGACGAGCGCGTCCAGCGCCCCCGAACCGGACGCCGACGCGATCGCGGACACCGTGACCGAGAACGCAGCCACCCAGCAGACCGCCACCCAGCAGACCGCCACCCCCTCCGGAGGCCCGGTGCGGGTCCCCGAGGTGACCGACGACGGTCCGCAGCGACCGTCGTGACGAACCCCGCGCCTCCCGGCCGCCACCGGGCGGTAGCCTGGTCCGGCAGCCGAGACCTCCCCGGGCGACGCGCCCGGGCCGCCACGACGGAGCCCACTCCCAGATGACCGACAGCGCCACCGCGACCACCCACGCGTCGCAGCACGACATCCTCATCGTCACCGGCATGTCCGGGGCCGGGCGGTCCACCGTCGGCAAGGCCCTCGAAGACCTGGGCTGGTACGTCGTCGACAACCTGCCCACGCAGATGCTGGCCCCGCTGACCGAACTGGCCGACCGCGCGGGGGAGAAGATCCCGAAGATCGCCACGGTGGTCGACGTTCGCGGCGGACGGTTCTTCACCGACCCCGAGCACGCGGTCGAGCAGGTCCGCTCGAGCACCTCCGCGCGGGTCCGGGTGCTGTTCCTCGAAGCCACCGACGCCGTGCTGGTCCGGCGCTTCGAGCAGGTCCGTCGACCCCACCCGCTCCAGGGCGAGGACACCCTGCTCGACGGCATCGCCCGCGAACGGGCGCGTCTCGCAGGCCTCCGCGAGGCGTCCGACGTGGTGATCGACACCTCCGACCTCAACATCCACCAGCTCGCGAACACCGTGATCGAGCACTTCGCCGACGAGCACTTCGTGGGCGTACAGGTCACGCTGATGAGCTTCGGCTTCAAGTACGGACTGCCCGCCGACGCCGACATGGTGGCCGACGTGCGGTTCCTCCCGAACCCCTACTGGGTGCCGGAACTGCGGCCCCACACCGGGCTGGACCAGCCGGTCTCGGACTACGTGCTGGCCCAGGCCGGAGCCCGTCCGTTCGTCGATCGCTACGCCTCCGTCCTCGAGCCGGTGTTCGAGGGGTACCAGCGCGAGAACAAAAGACACGCTACGATCGCCATCGGCTGTACCGGCGGGAAGCACCGCTCGGTCGCCATCGTCGCCGAGTTGGCGAACCTCCTCCGCGGGATGCCTGGCGTCGCCGTGCGTGTGAAGAACCGAGATCTCGGCCGGGAGTGACCGTCCCTCCGGCCGCTCCCACGCCCGTGCCGCCGGATCTGCGGGAACCACTGAACGAACGTTAGGAATGATGCTGTGCCGTTGACTGCCGAGGTCAAGGACGAACTGGCCAGGGTCGCCGTGAACCGCAACACGGTCCGCGCCGCCGAACTGGCCACGATCCTCCGGTTCGCTGGTGGTCTGCACGTCATCTCGGGCCGCATCGCGGTCGAGGTCGAGCTCGACACCCGGATCATCGTGCACCGGGTCCGCAAGGACCTCGCCGAGCTCTACGGCGTGCGCAGCGAGGCGTCGGTGGGCTCGTCCGCGTCCGCCCGCCGCGGGACCCGCTACCTGGTCCGCGTGCTCGAGGCGGGGGAGACCCTCGCCCGCCAGACCGGCCTGATGGACGCCCGTCGCCGCCCGGTCCGCGGCCTGCCGAACCGCCTCACCACGGGCAACCGTGAGGACCTCGCGGCCATCTGGCGCGGCGCCTTCCTCGCCTCCGGCACCCTGACCGACCCGGGTCGGGCCGCAGCGCTCGAGGTCACCTGCCCCGGCAACGAGGCCGCGATGGCCCTCGTCGGTGCCGCGTCGCGTCTCGGGGTCGCCGCGAAGGGCCGCGAGGTCCGCGGGGTGCACCGCGTCGTCATCCGCGACGGTGAGGCCATCGGCCAGATGCTGACCGTCATGGGTGCAGCGCGCACCACCGCCGACTGGGAGGAGATGCGCCAGCGTCGCGAGGTCCGTGCGACCGCGAACCGCCTGGTCAACTTCGACGACGCGAATCTCCGCCGTTCCGCGCAGGCCGCCGTGGCCGCCTGCGCCCGGGTCGAGCGTGCGCTCGAGATCCTCGGCGACGAGGTCCCCGACCACCTGCAGTACGCCGGCACGCTGCGCCTGCAGCACCGCGACGCCTCGCTCGACGAGCTCGGCCAGCACGCGGACCCGCCCATGACCAAGGACGCCATCGCCGGCCGCATCCGGCGCCTGCTGGCGATGGCCGACAAGCGGGCCTCCGACCTCGGCATCCCGGGCACCGAAGCGAGCGTTCCCGAGGAGCTCGAAGGGGCCTGAGAGCGGTCTGTCGACCCCACGGACGGGAGGCGCGGTGCCAGCTGGCACCGCGCCTCCCGTCCGTTTCCCGGCCCGTTCTCGGACCCGTTCCCGGCCTGGTCGGCGACCGTCCGGACGGACCGTCATCCCGCTCGGGCACGCAGTGTCCGACTGCTAGGGTCGTTACGGCGACGTTACGGGGCGTATCGTCCACCACACGCGGGCCCGCCAGGGTGCGCGACTCCCGAAAGCAGCGCCCCCTGGGCGCTCCACACTCACCAGGAGATCCATTGACCGTCAAGATCGGTATCAACGGCTTCGGCCGCATCGGCCGTAACTTCTTCCGGGCCGCCCTCGCGAAGGGCTCCGACCTCGAGATCGTGGCGGTGAACGACCTCACCGACAACGCGTCGCTCGCCAACCTGCTGAAGTTCGACTCCATCACGGGCCGTCTCGGTGTCTCCGTCGAGCTCGACGGCGACAACATCGTCGTCGACGGCAAGGCCATCAAGGTCCTCGCCGAGCGCGACCCCGCCAACCTCCCCTGGGGCGAGCTGGGTGTCGACATCGTCATCGAGTCGACCGGGTTCTTCACCAAGGCCGCCGATGCGCAGAAGCACATCGACGCCGGCGCCAAGAAGGTCATCATCTCCGCCCCGGCCACGGGTGACGACGTCACCATCGTGCTCGGCGTGAACGAGGACCAGTACGACGCGGCGAACCACCACATCATCTCGAACGCGTCCTGCACCACGAACAGCCTCGCGCCGCTCGCCAAGGTGTTCCACGACAAGTTCGGCATCGAGCGTGGCCTCATGACGACGGTGCACGCCTACACCGCCGACCAGAACCTGCAGGACGGCCCGCACAAGGACCCCCGTCGTGCCCGTGCTGCCGCACTGAACATCGTCCCGACCTCGACCGGTGCCGCCAAGGCCATCGGTCAGGTCATGCCGGAGCTCGCCGGCAAGCTCGACGGCTTCGCGCTGCGCGTCCCGGTCCCCACCGGCTCGATCACCGACCTCACCCTCGAGACCAAGTCCGAGGTCACCGTCGACGAGATCAACGCCGCCTACAAGGAGGCCGCGGAAGGCCCCCTCAAGGGCATCCTGCTCTACAGCGAGGACCCGCTGGTGTCGACCGACATCACCACGGACCCGCACTCCTCGATCTACGACTCCGGCCTGACCAAGGTCATCGGCGGCCTCGTGAAGATCACCTCGTGGTACGACAACGAGTGGGGCTACTCGAACCGCCTCGTCGACCTCACCGAGTACGTCGGCGAGCGTCTGTAACACATGGCCCTCCGCACCCTCGAGGACCTCGGCGACCTCGCCGGCAAGCGCGTCGTCGTCCGCTGTGACCTGAACGTCCCGCTCAAGGACGGCACCATCACGGACGACGGCCGCGTCCGCGCGTCGCTGACCACGCTGAACACCCTCGTCAACGCCGGCGCACGCGTCATCGTGATCTCGCACCTGGGCCGCCCCGACGGGGAGCCCAAGCCCGAGTTCTCGCTCGCACCGGTGGCCCAGCGGCTCTCCGAGCTGCTCGGCAAAGAGGTCACGTTCGTCGGCGAGACCGTCGGTGACGAAGCGACCGCCGCGGCCGAGGCCCTCGAGGACGGCGACGTCCTGCTGCTCGAGAACCTCCGCTTCAACCCGGAGGAGACCTCGAAGGACGCCGCCGAGCGCGGTGCCTTCGCGGACCGCATCGCCGCCCTCGGTGACGCCTTCGTCTCCGACGGCTTCGGTGTCGTGCACCGCAAGCAGGCCTCGGTCTACGAGCTCGCGTCCGCACTGCCCAGTGCGGCCGGTTCGTTGATCGAGACCGAGCTGCGCGTGCTCGAGCGTCTGACCACCTCGCCGGAGCGGCCGTACACGGTCGTGCTCGGCGGGTCGAAGGTCAGCGACAAGCTCGGTGTCATCGACCACATCCTGCCGAAGGTCGACACCCTCTGCATCGGTGGCGGCATGCTCTTCACGTTCCTCGCGGCCCAGGGCCACGGGGTCGCGAAGTCGCTGCTCGAGGCGGACCAGCTCGACGTCGTCCGCGAGTACCTCTCGCGGGCGAAGGAGCTCGGTGTCACCATCGACCTGCCGACCGACGTCGTGGTGGCCTCCGCCTTCGCGGCCGACGCCGACCACGAGACCGTGGCGGCCGACGCCATCGAGTCCTCGTCGTTCGGTACGGACGGCATCGGCCTCGACATCGGCCCGGAGACCGCTGCGCGGTTCGCCTCGGCCGTCTCGGGTTCGAAGACCGTGTTCTGGAACGGCCCGATGGGCGTGTTCGAGTTCCCGGCCTTCGCCGCCGGCACGAAGACCGTCGCGCAGGCGCTCACCGAGGTCGACGGCCTCGGCGTCGTCGGTGGTGGCGACTCCGCTGCCGCCGTGCGGTCGCTCGGATTCTCGGACGACCAGTTCGGCCACATCTCGACCGGTGGCGGTGCGAGCCTCGAGTTCCTCGAGGGCAAGTCGCTGCCCGGTCTCGAAGCACTGGGGTGGACCGCATGAGCCGCACGCCGTTGATCGCGGGCAACTGGAAGATGAACCTGGACCACCTCCAGGCCATCGCCACCGTGCAGAAGCTCGCGTGGACGCTCAAGGACGCCCGGCACGACTTCGACGACGTCGAGGTCGCGGTGTTCCCGCCGTTCACCGACCTGCGGAGCGTGCAGACGCTCATCTCGGCCGACAAGCTGCCGATCCACTTCGGTGCGCAGGACCTGTCGCAGTTCGACTCCGGTGCCTACACCGGTGACGTCTCCGGCGCGTTCCTCGCCGCGCTCGACGCCCAGTACGTCATCGTCGGCCACTCCGAGCGGCGCACGCTGCACGGTGAGACCGACGAGGTCGTCGCGGCGAAGACCGCGGCGGCCGTCAAGCACGGCCTCGTCCCCGTGGTGTGCGTCGGCGAGACCGGCGAGCAGCGCGAGGAGCGCGGCGCCGGTGTCGTGCCGGTCGAGCAGCTGCGCGTCGTGCTCGACGCGGTCAAGCCCGCCGACATCGTCGTGGCGTACGAGCCCGTCTGGGCCATCGGCTCCGGACAGGCCGCCACGGCCGAGCAGGCGCAGGACGAGTGCGCGGCGATCCGTCGTGGCATCGCCGCAGCCTGGGGCGACCAGGCTGCTGCCGACACCCGGGTGCTCTACGGCGGCTCGGTCAAGTCGGGCAACATCGCGGGGTTCCTCCGTGAGCCCGACATCGACGGCGCGCTCGTCGGTGGCGCTTCGCTCGACGTGCAGGAGTTCGCGGCCATCGCCCGGTTCCGTCAGCACGTCGGGCTGTAGTCCACAGGCGTCGTCGCGGGCAGTCGTCCGCACCACTCCCGTCCAGGTACCGGCCGTGCTCCGCGCGGCCGGTACACTGGTACGGCTGACTGACACGAAAGGTACGTCGTGGCGATACTCTCCGTCGTGCTGCAGGTCCTGCTCGCAATCACGAGCCTCCTGCTCACGCTCCTCATCCTGCTGCACAAGGGCCGCGGTGGTGGCCTCTCCGACATGTTCGGCGGTGGGGTCACGAGCAACCTCGGTGCGTCCGGCGTGGCCGAGCGCAACCTCAACCGCATCACGGTGATCCTCGGTCTGGTCTGGATCGTCTCCATCATCGTGCTCGGTCTCATCAACAAGTTCACGGCGGGGGTCTGATCCATGGCAAGCGGAGGCAGTGCAATCCGAGGGTCTCGCGTCGGCGCGGGGCCCATGGGCGAACAGGACCGCGGGGTCCAGGCAGAGCGCGTGGCGATCTCGTACTGGGACGCCCTCGGCAACGAGGTCGTGCGGTACTTCGCCGCGAACCTGCCCGATGAAGAGATCCCCGAGACGGTGGACTCCCCGTCGAGTGGTTTGCCGGCTGGGCGCGACAAGGAGAACCCTCCCGTGGTCTCCAAGACGGAGCCCTACAAGACGCACCTCGCATACGTGAAGGAACGCCGCACCGAGGAAGAGGCAGCGCAGCTCCTCGAGGACGCGCTCCAGCAGCTCCGAGAGCGTCGCGGCACCGCGGCGAAGAAGAGCTAGCGCACACACGCTGACGAAGGCCCCTGCACCGATGGTGCGGGGGCCTTCGTGTGTCCCGGGGAAGGGGTGGCTCGCTCGCCGAGGGGTCACGACACGCCGCGTGTGGTGCGCTGTGGTGGCACGAACCGTCGCCTGCGGCGCCCGCGGCCGACAGTTCGTGACCATTCGGCGTCGGATCGGCGGGGAGTCGTGACCGCTCGGCGCCGAGGTGCCGCGCGGAGCGGCGGTTCGCCGAGTGGTCATGACACGCCGCGTGCGGTGCGCGGTGGTGGCGTGAACTGTCGCCTGCGGCGCCCGCGGCCGACAGTTCGTGACCACCCGGCGTCGGGTCGCGGCGCGGCGCGCAGTGGGCGCGACCACAGACGGACGGGAGGCCCGGTGCCAGCTGGCACCGGGCCTCCCGTCCGTCAGGAACGCGCGTCTAGTACGTCGACGCGATCAGGTTCTCGGGGACGTCGCGCGCGGCGTCCTGGTCCACGAAGAAGACGGTGCGCTTGCGACCCTGTACGCCACCGACGGGGACGTCCTCGATCGACGCACCCGCGAGGGCCAGCCCGAGGACCGAAGCCTTCTCGGCACCGGAGAGGATCACCCAGACGCGCTGCGAGGCGTTGATCACCGGGAAGGTGACGGTCAGACGCTGCGGCGGCGGCTTGGGGGAGTCGTCGACCGACACGACGGCGCGGTCGGTGACGGTGAGCTGCGGGAACTCCGGGAAGAGCGAGGCGGTGTGCCCGTCGGGGCCGACGCCGAGCAGCGTGATGTCGAAGCGCGGCGCGACGGCACCCTCGGGCGCGGCGTCCTGCAGCTCGCGCTCGTACTGGGTCGCCGCGGCCTCGATGTCGAGCCCGCCGTCCGACGCCGGCATCGGGTGGATGTTCGACGCGGGGATGTCGACGTGGTCGAAGAAGTCGGTCTGCGTGCCGATCGTGTTGCGGTCGGCGTCGTCCGACGGGACCCAGCGCTCGTCGACCCACCAGACGTGCACCTTCGACCAGTCGACGCTCTCGCGCGCCGGCGACTGGCCGATCGCAGCGAGGACGAGGGAGGAGACCGATCCACCGCTGATCGCGATGTCGGCACGCTCCTGCTCGTCGAGCACGTCGATGATCTTGGTGATGAAGCGTGCGGCGACCGAAGCGCCGAGGGCCTGCTTGTCCGGGTGCACGAGCACCCGCCGTTCGTTGGTCACGTGACTCCCGTGTTCGTGGCGGCCGACCGGTCGTCCGACCGCCTTCGGTCCGGTCGGGCCGCCTGCACCAGACAGGCGGCCCGACCGTGTGGGGTGTTGATCAGCGGGCGATGGTCTCGCGCAGCTGGGGCACCCCGTGCTTGACGACGTCTCCGAAGAGGACGTCCGGGTCGAGTCTACGGAGTTCCTCGGCCAGGCAGTCGCGCAGGTTGCGGCGTGGCAGCGACAGGTCGTGCGTCGGCTGCCCGGGCATCGAGAGCGTGGCGACGTCCACCAGGGAACGCTCGAGCTCGATGGTGCCGGACTCGCGGACGAGCTTCACACCGTGGATGCCGCTCGACCCCGTCGCGCGCGGCGACGTGACGACGGACACCGGCACCTGGAGCTGCAGCTGCAGCCAGGCGGCGAGGAGGATCGTCGACGGGCTGTCGGACGCGCCGGAGACCTCGACGGCGGTGATCGGCTCGTACGGCGGCTGGTCGAGCGCCGCGGCGAGCTGGTTCCGCCACAGGGTCAGACGGGTCCACGCGAAGTCGGTGTCACCCGGTACGTAGGACGCACCGAGTGCCTCGATCGCGCCGTTGGGGTCCTTCTGCGCGGCCGCGTCGGTGATCCGTCGCTGCGCGATGCGGCCGAGGGCCGACGCCGCGGGCTGCTCGGGAGCGGTCTGCGGCCACCAGGCCACGACGGGTGCGTCCGGCAGCAGGAGGCCGGTGACCAGGCTCTCCTCGTCGGTCGCGGTCTCGCCGTACGCCCGGAGGACGATGACCTCGCTCGCACCCGCGTCGCTGCCGACACGGATCTGCGCGTCGAGGCGCCCGGGGGACTTCGTGTCACCGCTGTTCTTCGAGACGATGATCACGCGCATCGGGTGCTCGCGGGACGCCTCGTTGGCCGCCTCGATCGCCTCTTCCTCGTGACCGAGGGCCGTCGAGATGATGAGGGTCAGCACACGGCCGAGGGCGACGGCGCCGCCCTCCTCGCGGATGCGGACGAGCTTCTTCTGGATCTTCGACACCGTGGTGTCGGGCATGTCGATCTTCACGGACGCCTCCAGGTCCGACCGTCGCGGGCGAGCAGGGCGTCGGCGGATGCCGGACCCCACGTGCCGGGACGGTACTGCTCGGGCTGGCCCTGCGTGGCCCAGAACTCCTCGATGGGGTCGAGGATCTTCCAGGACAGCTCGACCTCCTGGTGCCGCGGGAACAGCGGCGGATCACCGAGGAGCACGTCGAGGATGAGTCGCTCGTACGCCTCGGGGGATGCTTCGGTGAACGCGTGGCCGTAGCCGAAGTCCATCGTCACGTCGCGCACCTGGGTGCCGACGCCGGGGACCTTCGAGCCGAAGCGCAGCGTGACGCCCTCGTCCGGCTGGACACGGATGACGAGCGCGTTCTGGCCGAGCGGGGACTGCGTGTTGCCGTAGACGTCCTCGGGGACGCGCTTGAACACGATCGCGATCTCGGTCACACGACGACCCAGACGTTTGCCGGCCCGCAGGTAGAACGGGACGCCCTGCCAGCGACGCGTGGCGATGTCGAGCTTGATCGCCGCGTACGTCTCGGTGCCGGACTCCGGGTTCATCCCGGCCTCTTCGAGGAAGCCGAGCACCTTCTCGCCGCCCTGCCAGCCGCCGTCGTACTGCCCGCGGGCAGTGGCGGTCGACAGGTCCTCGGGCAGACGGACGGCGGAGAGCACCTTCTCCTTCTCGGCACGCAGGTCGGCGGCCTTGAACGAGACGGGTTCCTCCATCGCGGTGAGCGCGAGGAGCTGCAGCAGGTGGTTCTGGATGACGTCGCGCGCCGCACCGATGCCGTCGTAGTACGCGGCACGCCCGGCGACGCCGATGTCCTCGGCCATCGTGATCTGCACGTGGTCGACGTAGTTCGAGTTCCAGATGGGTTCGTACATCTGGTTCGCGAACCGGAGCGTCAGGAGGTTCTGGACGGTCTCCTTGCCGAGGTAGTGGTCGATGCGGAACACGTCGTCGGGCGCGAAGACGCTCTCGACGATCGCGTTGAGCTCGCGCGCGGTGCGGAGGTCGGAGCCGAACGGCTTCTCGACGACCACGCGGCTCCAGGAGCCCTCGCGCTTCTCGGTCAGCCCGGACAGCTTCAGCTGCTCGGTGACGACCGGGAACATCTTCGGTGGGATGGACAGGTAGAACGCGTGGTTGCCCAGCGTCCCGCGCTCGGCGTCGAGGTCGTCGACGGTGCGCTTGAGCTCGCGGAACGCCTCGGGGTCGTCGAACGAGCCCTGGACGAAGCGGATGCCCTGTTCGAGCTGACGCCAGACGTCCTCGTCGAACGGGGTGCGCGAGTGCTCCTTGACGGCGTCGTGGACGAGCTGGGAGAAGTCTTGGTCCTCCCAGTCGCGACGAGCGAACCCGACGAGCGCGAACCCCGGGGGCAGGAGCCCCCGGTTGGCCAGGTCGTAGACCGCGGGCATCAGCTTCTTGCGTGACAGGTCGCCCGTCACGCCGAAGATGATGAGCGTGCTCGGTCCCGCGATCCGGTTCAGTCGACGATCCGTCGGCAGCCGGAGCGGGTTGTGCTCCGGGGTGATTGCCACCGGTGACATGAGTCGGTGAACTCCTTACGAGTCAGTGGGAGACGGCAGACGCGATCGCCGCGGTGGCGGCGTGGACGTCCGACGTCGTGAGGGTGAGGACCGGCCGGCCGTGCTCGGCGAGGACGCTCGCGTCGCCGGCTGCCTGGGCCCGGAGGAGCTGCCCGAACGTGAACGGCCGACCCGGGATCGCCAGGTCCTCCGCTTCGTCGGCCACGATCTGCAGGAACACTCCCGTGGCAGGGCCGCCCTTGTGGTACTGGCCGGTCGAGTGCAAGAACCGGGGGCCGTACCCGAAGGTGACGGGGCGCTCCGTGCGCGCCGCGATCGCGTCGCGCAGCGACTCCAGACCGCTGTTGGTGGTGCGGTCGACGTACGCCTGCACCGACACGTAGCCGGTCGGGTCGAGTGCGGACAGGAGGCCCGACACGGCTTCCGAGAGCGTCGCACCGACCGCGAGTCCGGGCGTCGCGTGGACGGCGATGCCGTCCTCGGAGAACGCCGGCTCGGCAGGAACGGGGCGGTCGTCGAGCAGCGCGCGGGTCGCGACCTTGGCGGCCTCGACGTCGGGCTGGTCGAACGGGTTGATGCCGAGCAGGCGACCGGCGACCGCGACGGCGTACTCCCAGACGAGGATCTGGCCACCGAGCGTGCCGGTGATCTCGACCTCGCCCTCGGCCACGTGACGCTCGTCCTCGCGCGAACCGACCAGGCGGATGACCTGGACGTCGGGCAGGCCGGCGGTGACCTCGGGGGAGTCCGCGTGCAGCACGACGGGCAGCAGGCCGCGGCCGTCCTTGCCGGTCGACTCCGCGATCAGCTGTTCGACCCAGTCGCCGAAACCGACGATGTGCGTGCCGTCGGGCACGATGGCGATCTTGTCGCGCAGCGGCTCGGTGCCCGCGAGGACCGCACCGAGCACGAGCCCGGGGTTCTCGTCCAGGTCGACCGAGAGCAGTGCGGAGATCGCGTCGGCCTCGTCGAGGAGCTCGGCGATGTCCGCTCCCGCGAGCCCGGACGGCACGAGGCCGAAGGCGGTGAGCGCCGAGTAACGGCCGCCGACCGCGGGGTCGGCGGTGAAGACACGGTAGCCGGCGTCGATCGCAGCGGCCTCGAGCGCGGAGCCCGGGTCGGTGACGACGACGATGCGGCGGGCCGGGTCGATGCCGGCGTCGCGGAAGGCCTGCTCGTAGACACGGCGCTGCGAATCGGTCTCGAGCGTCGAGCCGGACTTCGACGAGACCACGAGCACGGTGCGCTCGAGGTCGGTCGTCACGGCCGCGCGGACCTGTGCGGGGTCGGTCGAGTCGAGGACCGTGAGGGGCACGCCGGCGGTGCGCGTGATGACCTCGGGTGCGAGGGACGAGCCGCCCATGCCGGCGAGGACGACGTGGTCGACCCCTTCGGCACGGAGCGACTCGCGCAGCGCGGTCACCTCGGCGACGAGCGGGCGGGAGACCGAGACGGCCTCCACCCAGCCGAGGCGCTTCGACGCCTCGGCCTCGGCGGTGGTTCCCCACAGATCGGCGTCCTGGGCGGTGATGCCCGAGGCCACCAGGTCAGCGACGAGCCGCGGGACCACCTGTTCGATGGCCCGCGCGGCGTCGCCGCTGGCTGCGATGGAAACCGTCACTACTTGGCGCCCTCGAGCGCTGCCTTGACGGTGTCGACGAGCTCGCCCCAGGAGACGTTGAACTTGTCCACGCCCTCCTTCTCGAGCAGTGCGACGACCTCGTCGTAGTCGACGCCCTGTGCGGCGAGCTGGTCGAGGACCTGCTGCGCCTGGTCGAACGTGCCGGCGATGGCGTCGCCGTGGATCTCACCGTGGTCGAACGTGGCGTCGAGCGTCTTGCCCGGCATCGTGTTGACGGTGTTCGGGGCGGCGAGCTCGGTCACGTAGAGCGTGTCGGGGAGCGACGGGTCCTTGACACCGGTCGAGGCCCAGAGCGGACGCTGCGTGTTGGCGCCGGACTCGAGCAGGCCGAGGGCACGCTCGGAGGCGAAGGCCTCGGTCCAGACCTGGTAGGCGAGCTGCGCGTTGGCGATGCCGGCCTTCGACTTGAGGGCCTTGGCCTCGTCGGTGCCGACGGCGTCCAGGCGCTTGTCGATCTCGGAGTCGACACGCGACACGAAGAAGGACGCGACCGAGTGGATCTTGGAGAGGTCGTGGCCGGCGGCCTTGGCCTTCTCCAGCCCACCGAGGTAGGCGTCGATGACGGCGCGGTAGCGCTCGAGCGAGAAGATCAGGGTGACGTTGACGGAGATGCCGGCGCCGATGACCTCGGTGATCGCCTCGAGACCCTCGAGCGTCGCTGGGATCTTGATGAGGACGTTCTCCTTGCCGACCTTCTCGAACAGGAACTTGGCCTGCTCGATGGTCTTGGCGGTGTCGTGCGCGAGGCCCGGCTCGACCTCGATGGAGACACGGCCGTCGAAGCCCTTGGTCTCGTCGTAGATCGGCTTGAAGACGTCGGAGGCGTTCGCGACGTCCTGCGTGGTGATCTCGAAGATCGCGTCGGTGACGTCGGTGCCCGCGGCGGCGAGCTCCTTGACCTGCGAGTCGTAGCGCTCGCCCTTGGCGAGGGCCGACGCGAAGATCGTCGGGTTCGTCGTCACGCCGACGACGTTCTTCTGCTCGATGAGCTCGGTGAGCTTGCCGGTCTCGAGGAGCTCGCGGGAGAGGTCGTCGAGCCAGATGCTCACGCCGACCGCGGAGAGGGCGGCGGTGGGGGTGTTCTCAGCCATGTGTTTCTCTTCTTCTTTCATCGACGGGTCCGTGAGGACCTTGAGTCGGGGTTTCGGGGACGGGAGGCCCGTGGCGGAACCGAGCCGGGCCTCCCGGAAGAAGGGCCGGATCCGGAAACCGGACCCGGCCCTTGCAGGTCAGGAAGCTGCGATCGATTCCTTCGCGGCGGCCACGACGTGCTCCGTCGTGAAGCCGAACTCCTTGAAGAGCGTCTGGTAGTCGGCCGAGGCACCGAAGTGCTCGATCGAGACGCTGCGGCCCTTGTCGCCGACGATGTCGCGCCAGCTCATGGCGATGCCGGCCTCGACCGACACGCGAGCGGTGACGTCCTTCGGGAGCACCTGGTCCTGGTAGTTCTCGGACTGGGCGCGGAACCACTCGATCGACGGCGCGCTCACGACGCGGGCGTTGATGCCCTCGGCCTTGAGCTGCTCGCGAGCATCGACAGCGATCTGGACCTCGGAACCGGTCGCGATGAGGATGACGTCCGGGGTGCCGTTGGGCGCCTCGGCCAGGATGTACGCACCCTTGGCGACGTTCTTCGCCGAAGCGAAGACCTCACCGGACGCGTCACCCTCGCCACGCTCGAACACGGGGAGGTTCTGACGGCTCAGCGCGATGCCGGCCGGGCGGTCGGTGTGCTTGAGCATCTCGAGCCACGCGTACGCGACCTCGTTGGCGTCGGCCGGGCGGACGACGTCGAGACCGGGGATCGCACGGAGCGACGAGACCTGCTCGATCGGCTGGTGCGTCGGGCCGTCCTCGCCGAGGGCGATGGAGTCGTGGGTCCAGACGTAGATCGCCGGCGCCTGCATGAGCGCGGCGAGACGGACCGCCGGACGCATGTAGTCACTGAAGATGAGGAACGTGCCACCGAAGGGGCGGGTGTTCCCGTGCAGGACGATGCCGTTGAGGATCGAGCCCATGGCGTGCTCGCGGATGCCGAAGTGCAGCACGCGGCCGTACGGGTCGGTGCTCCACGTCGACGTCGAGGCCTCGGCCGGACCGAAGGACTTTGCGCCCTCGATCGTGGTGAGGTTCGACTCGGCGAGGTCGGCCGAACCGCCCCAGAACTCGGGCATCAGCGGCGCGATGGCGTTGATGACCTTGCCGGAAGCGGCACGGGTCGAGACGGCCTTGTCCGTCGGGAAGACCGGGAGCGCTGCCTCGAGGCCCTCCGGGAGCTCCTTCGACTGGACACGGTCGAACAGCGCCTTCTTGTCGGCGTTGGCCGCGGCCCACGCGTCGAAGGACTTCTGCCACTCGGCGTGCTCGGCCTGGCCCTTGGCGACGGCGCCGCGGGTGTACTCGAGGACCTCGGGGGCGACCTCGAAGGTCTTGTCGGTGTCGAAGCCGAGGATCTCCTTGAGACCCTTGATCTCGTCGGCGCCGAGCGCCGAACCGTGGATCTTGCCCGAGTTCTGCTTGGTCGGCGACGGCCAGCCGATGATCGTCTTGAGGACGATGAGCGACGGCTTGTCGGTGACCTGCTTGGCGGCCTCGATCGCGGCGTGGAGCTCCTCGACGTCCTCGGAGTACTCGCCGGTCTTCTTCCAGTCGACGATCTGGACGTGCCAGCCGAGCGCCTCGTAGCGGTCGGCGACGCTCTCCGAGAACGCGATGTCGGTGTTGTCCTCGATCGAGATCTGGTTCGAGTCGTAGAACGCGATGAGGTTGCCGAGCTGCTGACGGCCTGCGAGCGAGCCGGACTCGTTCGTCACGCCTTCCTGCATGTCACCGTCGCCGGCGATCACGTAGGTGTAGTGGTCGAACGGCGACTGGCCGGCCGGGGTCTCCGGGTCGAACAGGCCGCGCTCGAAGCGCTGGGCGTAGGCGAAGCCGACCGAGGACGCGAGGCCCTGGCCGAGCGGACCCGTGGTGATCTCGACACCGTCGGTGTGGCCGTACTCCGGGTGACCCGGGGTCTTCGAGCCCCACTTGCGCAGGTGCTGCAGGTCGTCGATCTCGAGCCCGTAGCCGTGCAGGTAGAACTGCACGTACTGGAGGATCGAGGCGTGACCGGCGGAGAGGATGAAGCGGTCGCGGCCGATCCAGGTGGAGTCGCTCGGGTCGCGACGCATCACCTTCTGGAAGAGCAGGTGGGCGAGCGGAGCGAGGCTCATCGCGGTGCCGGGGTGACCGTTGCCGGCGGCCTCGACCGAGTCGGCGGCGAGAACGCGGGCCGTGTCGACGGCCTTCCGGTCGATGGCGTCCCAGGTGAATTCAGCCACTTGGATGTTGACCCTTCTTGATGCGACATGTGCGAGGGCTCGTGCCATCGCACGGACATGTGGCCATCCCGGGGCCGAGTCGTGTCGCCGTCTAGCGGCGGCCGACCGGCTCATCGCGGCCGACGTCATCGGGGCGCGCACTGCGGGAGGGCGTGTCCAGCATAGTGACCCGGTACTCAGAAGGGGTTCAGGTGACCCCCGATGTTCACACCGGGGTGGCCGTCGACGGTCGATCCGGGCGTGTCGAGCGCGTCCGGATCACGCCGGGATGTCGGAGCGGGGCACCGTCGCGGCGCTTCCATCCCGTAAACTGATCGGGACCCGTGGACATTCCGGGTCAGCGCATGCCCGGACGCCGTCGCAGTCGTCCACCGAGTGTGCGAGCTGATGCGAACAGACTGAGGTTCTCTTGCCGACTGCCACCGTGACCCGGCCCGACACCGATCGACCCCGATCGCCGCTGTCCCGCAAGGTCCGTGCGTACGTCTCGTTGACGAAGCCGCGCGTGATGGAGCTGCTGCTCGTCACCACGGCGCCGACGATGTTCCTCGCCGAACGCGGCGTCCCCGACCTGTGGCTCGTCTTCTGGACGATGCTCGGCGGAGCGATGTCGGCCGGTTCGGCGTCGGCCTTCAACTGCTACATCGACCGCGACATCGACCGCCTGATGAAGCGGACCAGCACCCGCCCCCTCGTCACCGGCGAGCTGTCCGACCGCGAGGCCCTCGTGTTCTCGTGGGTGCTCGGCGTCCTGTCGACCGCGGTGCTCGGCTTCCTGGTGAACTGGCTCGCCGCCGCGCTGAGCGTCATCGCGATCCTCATCTACGTGTTCGTCTACACGCTGTGGCTCAAGCGCCGCACCCCGCAGAACATCGTGTGGGGCGGCTCGGCCGGCTGCATGCCCGTGCTCATCGGCTGGGCGGGCGTCACCGGGTCGCTGACCTGGACCCCGGTCATCCTGTTCATGGTGATCTTCCTGTGGACGCCGCCGCACTACTGGCCGCTGTCGATGAAGTACCGCGACGACTACGACGCGGCCGACGTGCCGATGCTCGCCGTGGTCCGTGGCCGCACCGTCGTCGGCCTGCAGGTCGTGCTCTACGCGTGGGCGACGCTCGTCTGCTCGCTCCTGCTCATCCCGGTCGGGCACATGGGGCCGCTCTACACGGTCGTCGCGCTGGCCGGCGGCATCTGGTTCGTCGTCGAGTCGCACCGCCTGTACTCGCGGGCCATCCAGCACGTCGAGCACGTGCAGCCGATGCGGGTCTTCCACAGCTCGATCACGTACCTGACGCTGCTCTTCATCGCCGTGGGTATCGACCCGCTGCTGCCGCAGGTCTTCACCTTCTAGGCGGTCGAGCGGGCGCCCGCGCGCGCTCGGTCCGCAGGACGCCGTCGTGTCCAGGTGACGCCGTCGTGTCCAGGTGACGCCGTCGTGTCCAGTTGACGCCGTCGTGTCCAGTTGACGCCGTCGTGTCCAGTTGACGCCGTCGTGTCGGCACGACGCCGCCACCCCGTCTCGCGCGTTCGGCGGCGTATCGGCAGGACACCGGCGTCCCGCGTCGGCCACGAGGCGGCCTGGAGGCGCGGTGCGGGCCCGCCACGGGCCTCCCGTCCGGCATGACCGCCGTCGGCCGCGGGGCGGACGCGAGCCGCTGCGGACCGCGCGTGGTGCGGATGTCGAGCGACGAAGTCGATGTCGTGGGACGTCCGCGGTGTCGTTCCGCGTCAGCAGCGTGGCGCCCAGCCGTCCACCACGAACGCGACACCCCACGAGTCGAACGACTCGTGGGGTGTCGGAGAACGGGTGTCGAGCGCGCGACGCGCCCGGGCGTCAGGCGTCGATGGGTTCCCGGACGGCGTCTCGGCCGGCTGAGGCCCGCGTCGACAGCACCACGGCGGTCACCGCTCCGACGAGCAGCCCGGCGAGCACCATGTGCGTGCCGACGAGCCCGACGGGCAGACCCGTTCGCGCCTGCGTGAGCCCGACAGCGATCTGCAGGAACTCGACGACGAGCAGCAGCAGCGGCCACTTGCTCGGGCGGCCCAGGCGGACGGCTCCGATGACGAGCACCAGGGTCAGGGCGAAGAGGACGTACGCGGGCCAGGCGTGCACGTGCTCCATGACCGCGGGGTCGAACCCGGTGCGGTGCAGGCGTCCACCGTCGACCGCGGCGTCGGCTCCGGCGTGCGGGCCGCTGCCGGTGGTCAGGATGCCGACGAGCACGGTCACGACGACGGCGGCGACGGTGCCGCGGACAACACCCGTGTACCAGCGCGGGACGAGCCGCTGGGCGGTGCGCGGGCCGTGCGTCGTGCGGTAGACCAGCGCAGCGGTCACCGAGGTGAGGGCGGCGGAGACGACGAAGTGCAGCCCGACCACGAAGGGGTTCAGGTTCGTCCAGACGCTCATGCCGCCGATGACGGCCTGCACCGGGATCGCGACGCCCTGAGCGAACGCCAGCCAGAAGAGTTCGGGGCGCGTGCGGAGCATCCGGACGACCGCGAGGAACATCGCGACGGCCACGATCACGAGCACGAAGGTGAGCAGACGGTTGCCGAACTCGATGATGCCGTGGATGCCCATCTCCGGCGTGGAGACGAGCGAATCCGCCGTGCACTTGGGCCAGGTGGGGCATCCGAGGCCCGAGGCGGTGAGGCGCACGAGGCCTCCGGTGCCGATCAGCACGACCTCGACCACGAAGGACGCCCAGGCCAGTGCGACCACGCGACGGTCGACCACGCGGGGGAGCGACCACCACCGTCCGGTCCGGAGATCCTGCTCGACGGGGGATCCGACGCGTGTCACGAGGGTGGTGCCTTCCTGTTGTTCCGTGCAGTGAACCTGTAGGATTCGAGGGTTCAGCAGCAGTCAAGTCTAGGCAGGCGCCGGCTCCGAATGGGCCGAGATCGCCGATCAACCCACGGACTGCGTGGAACCATTGTCGTTGCGAGGGAGCAGCACCGGGTCCGCATGTCAGCGGTCCGCGGTGGAATGGCGTCCAGACGCCACGGGTTCACACCTGTAACGCTGTCCCGCGAGAAGGAAACGAGGAGACCATGTCCGACGTGCTCATCGACCGTCCCGAGCTCGAAGGGCTCGGCCAATACGAGTTCGGCTGGTCCGACTCCGACTCGGCAGGGTCCTCCGCCCGTCGTGGGATCTCGGAAGAGGTCGTCACCGACATCTCGAACCTCAAGGACGAGCCCGAGTGGATGCTGAAGAACCGTCTCAAGGGGCTGTCGCTCTTCGGCCGCAAGCCGATGCCGACGTGGGGTGCCGACCTGACGGGCATCGACTTCGACAACATCAAGTACTTCGTGCGCTCCACGGAGAAGCAGGCACAGTCGTGGGAGGACCTCCCCGAGGACATCCGTGCGACCTACGAGAAGCTCGGCATCCCCGAGGCCGAGCGCCAGCGCCTCGTCGCCGGCGTCGCCGCGCAGTACGAGTCCGAGGTCGTCTACCACCAGATCCGCGAGGACCTGGAGCAGCAGGGCGTCATCTTCATGGACACCGACACGGCGCTCCGTGAGCACCCGGAGCTGTTCGAGGAGTACTTCGGCACCGTGATCCCGGCCGGCGACAACAAGTTCGCCGCGCTGAACACGGCCGTCTGGTCCGGTGGCTCGTTCGTCTACGTCCCGAAGGGCGTCCACGTCGAGATCCCGCTGCAGGCCTACTTCCGGATCAACACCGAGAACATGGGCCAGTTCGAGCGGACGCTGATCATCGCGGACGAGGACTCGTACGTCCACTACATCGAGGGCTGCACCGCCCCGATCTACAAGTCCGACTCGCTGCACTCGGCCGTTGTCGAGATCATCGTGAAGAAGAACGCCCGCGTTCGGTACACGACGATCCAGAACTGGTCGAACAACGTCTACAACCTCGTCACCAAGCGTGCGATCGCACACGAGGGCGCGACGATGGAGTGGATCGACGGCAACATCGGGTCCAAGGTCACGATGAAGTACCCGTCGATCTACCTCGCCGGCGAGCACGCCAAGGGCGAGACGCTCTCCGTCGCCTTCGCGGGCCCCGGTCAGCACCAGGACGCCGGCGCGAAGATGATCCACATGGCGCCGTACACGACGTCGTCGATCGTCTCGAAGTCGATCGCCCGTGGTGGCGGTCGTGCGGGTTACCGCGGTGAGGTCCGGGTCGACCCGGCCGCGCACCACGCCGCCAACACCGTGCGCTGCGACGCCCTGCTGGTCGACACGATCAGCCGGAGCGACACCTACCCGGCGATCGACATCCGTGTCGACGACGTGCAGCTGGGACACGAGGCCACGGTCTCGCGTGTCAGCGAGGAGCAGCTCTTCTACCTCATGTCCCGCGGCATGGCCGAGGACGAGGCGATGGCGATGATCGTCCGTGGCTTCATCGAGCCGATCGCCCGCGAGCTCCCGATGGAGTACGCACTCGAACTCAACAAGCTCATCGAGATGAGCATGGAAGGATCCGTCGGCTAGATGTCCAGCACCACCCCTCCCCACATCGACCAGCCGATCGAGCCCGCTGCCGCAGCGCAGGGCGGCACCCAGCACGGCGCCGGAGCCCACTCCGACGGCGGCTGGGACGCCCCCGACAAGAAGGTGCCGGTCCAGACCCGCTCCGAGCGGTTCCAGTCCGGCGACGTCGAGGCGTTCCCCAAGGTCACCGGCCGAGAGGTCAACTGGAAGTTCGCGCCGCTCACCAAGCTCCAGCCGCTGCTGGACGGCGCGCTCGACGGATCCGCCTACCCGTACCTCGCCCGACAGTCCGACGGTGCCGACGTCGAGTGGGGTCGCAGCGACGACCCCCGCGTCGGCTCCGCCGGCCTGCCCGAGGACCGCGCCTCGGCCGCAGCCTGGACCGCCCGTGACGCGGTCCTGGCGATCACGATCAAGGCCACCGAAGCGCACGAGTTCATCACCGTGACCCGTTCCGACTTCGGGTCGCAGCCCCGCGCTGCGCACACGGTCATCACGGCCGAGCCGAACTCCCAGGGCATCGTCGTGCTCGACAACCGCGGCAGCGCCCTGCTGAGCGAGAACATCGAGATCGTCGCGCAGCAGAACGCACGACTGACCGTCGTCAGCCTGCAGGACTGGAACGACGACGCCGTGCACGTCTCGACCCACTTCGCGGAGGTCGGCCGCGATGCCTTCCTCAAGCACGTCGTGGTCTCGCTCGGCGGCGACGTCATCCGCGTCAACCCCTCGACGCACCTCGGTGCGCAGGGTGCCGACACGGAGATGTACGGCGTGTACTTCGCCGACGCCGGCCAGTACATCGAGCAGCAGGTCTACGTGAACCACGACGCGCCCAACACGCGCGGTCGGGTCAACTACAAGGGCGCGCTGCAGGGCCAGGGCGCGCACACCGTCTGGATCGGCGACGTCCTGATCGGCCGCGCCGGTGACGGCACCGACTCGTACGAGCAGAACCGCAACCTCGTGCTGACGGACGGCACCCGCGCCGACAGCATCCCGAACCTCGAGATCGAGACGGGCAACATCGAGGGCGCCGGCCACGCGAGTGCGACCGGTCGCTTCGACGACGAGCAGCTGTTCTACCTGCAGTCGCGCGGAGTCCCGGAAGAAGAAGCGCGGCGCCTCGTCGTCCTCGGCTTCCTGGTCGAGGTCATCCAGAAGATCGGTGCACCCGAGCTCGAGGAACGCCTCATCGCCGCGGTCGAGCAGGAGCTGGCCGAGGGCCGTTCGGTCATCGCCGCACCGGCCGAGGCGGGCGACGCACAGGCCGCCGCAGGGCAGTCCGACGGCGCGGAGGCCACCGCCTGATGGCCGAGAAGGTCTGCGCCGAAGCCGACATCGCGGTGGACAGCCCGATGCGGGTGGTCGTCGGCGGCACGGCGGTCGCGATCGTGAAGGACTCGTCCGGCACGGTCCACGCCATCGGCGACACCTGCACGCACGGCGACATCTCGCTGGCCGAGGGCTTCGTCGAGGGTGACTCGCTGGAGTGCTGGGCCCACGGGTCCCGCTTCTCGCTGGCCACCGGCAAGCCGCAGAACTTCCCGGCCTACGAGCCCGTCCCGGTCTTCCGGGTCGAGGTCCGCGACGGCGACGTCTACGTCGACGTGCAGGACGTCGTCCCCGTCGACTGAGCACCCCCAACACTTCCCGCGGCTGACGCCGCACACAGCTGCAACCGAAGGAACGCAATGTCCACTCTGGAAATCCGTGACCTCAAGGTCTCGATCGACACCGATCAGGGCACCAAGGAGATCCTGAAGGGTGTCGACCTCACCATCAACGAGGGCGAGATCCACGCGATCATGGGGCCGAACGGCTCCGGCAAGTCCACCCTGGCGTACACCATCGCCGGTCACCCCCGGTACCACGTCGTCGGTGGCACCATCACCCTCGACGGTGAGGACGTCCTCGCGATGAGCGTCGACGAGCGTGCCCGTGCGGGCATGTTCCTGGCGATGCAGTACCCGGTCGAGATCCCCGGCGTCACGGTGTCGAACTTCCTCCGCACCGCCAAGACGGCGATCGACGGCGAGGCTCCGGCGCTCCGTGGCTGGATCAAGGAACTCCGCCAGTCGATGGCCGACCTGAAGATGGACTCGTCGTTCGCCGAGCGCAACGTCAACGAGGGCTTCTCCGGTGGCGAGAAGAAGCGCCACGAGATCATGCAGCTCGAGCTCCTCAAGCCGAAGTTCGCCGTCCTCGACGAGACCGACTCCGGCCTCGACGTCGACGCGCTGAAGATCGTCTCCGAGGGCGTCAACCGCGCCAAGGCCGCGACCGGCCTCGGTGTGCTGCTCATCACGCACTACACGCGCATCCTCCGCTACATCAAGCCGGACTTCGTGCACGTGTTCGTCGCCGGCAAGATCGCGGAGCAGGGCGGCCCCGAGCTCGCCGACCGTCTCGAGAACGAGGGCTACGACCGCTACGTGCAGATCGCCGCCGCCGAGGCGCAGGCCTGATGATCGCCGCACTCGCCCCGGACAAGTTCGACGAGGTCGTCGAGGGCCTGAAGGAGGTCCAGGACCCGGAGCTCGGCGTGAACATCGTCGACCTCGGCCTGATCTACGACCTCGCCTGGGACGACGAGGCCAACGCGCTCGTCATCAGCATGACGCTCACGAGCGCCGGTTGCCCCCTGACCGACGTCATCGAGGGTGACACCGCGAACGCCCTCGACGGCATCGTGGACGCCTTCCGGATCAACTGGGTCTGGATGCCGCCGTGGGGTCCGGAACGGATCACCGACGACGGACGCGAGATGATGCGCGCCCTCGGGTTCGCGATCTAGTCGCGACACACCACGGACGGGAGGCGCGGTGCCAGCTGGCACCGCGCCTCCCGTCCGTCTGTGCGCACGTCACGCGCGGGGTGCGCCGCTGAGTGGTCGCAACCCCCCGCTCACGTTCGCCGAGTGGTCACGTTCTGTCGGCTGACAGCGCTCCAGGCGACAGAACGCGACCACTCGGCGTCCGGGCGGCGGGGAGTCGTGACCGACCGACGCCCCAGCCCGGCTCCGCACGGACTCTTCATCCACGCACCGGATACAGAACGGCCCCGCACCGATCGGTGCGGGGCCGTTCTCGTGCGAAGCCTCAGCGACGACCGACGGCCTTCCACGCGAGCGGCAGGATGCCGGCGGCGATGAGGGCCTTGGCGATGCCACCGACGATGAACGGGTACAGGCCGGCGGCGAGCACCGACTGGACGTCGTTCGGGGCGCCGAGCTGGCCGAGCGCCACGGCCAGGTACGGCAGGCCGGTCACGAACGGGATCGCACTCGCGAGCAGCATCGCGACCGCGGCGCGACCGACGCGGCGGTCCCAGTTGCGACGGGCGAGCCAGCCGACGAGCCCGGCGGCGGGGATGAAGCCGATGACGTACCCGAAGCTCGGCAGGGCCAGGGCCTGCAGGCCGCCCTGCATGTCGGCGAAGAACGGGGCACCCGCGAGTCCGGCGACGGCGTAGACGAGCAGCGAGAGCATGCCGCGGCGTGCGCCGAGGGTCGCGCCGACGAGCACGACGGCCAGCGTCTGCCCGGTGATCGGGACCGGCCACATCGGGACCTCGAGCTGCGCCATCGCGGCGGTGAACAGGGCTCCGCCGGCGACGAGGGCGGCGTCGGTGGCCAGCCCGTGCGTGCGCAGACGGTCGGCGAGGACTGCGCGGGGAGCGAACCCGGTGGCGTTCGTCATGGATTCTCCTAGAATGGACTGCTGGTTCCGTTCGGAACCATCGGTCCCGTCAGCGTAGCGGTGCACCTCACGCACACACCGTTGTGCAAACCCACCAACTGATTGGACGTCCACTGTGCTTGCCGTGCACGAACTCGAGATCCGCGTCGGAGCTCGTCTCCTCATGGAAGACGTGTCCTTCCGTGTCGAGAAGGGCGACAAGATCGGACTCGTCGGCCGCAACGGCGCGGGGAAGACGACGATGACCAAGGCCCTCGCGGGCGAGACGCAGCCGAACGGCGGCACGATCGACCGCGGCGGGGAGATCGGCTACCTGCCGCAGGACCCCCGCTCCGGCGACCCGGAGGAGACCGCGCGCAAGCGCATCCTCGACGCCCGTGGGCTCGGGGAGCTCGTGGAGGGCATCCGCCTCGCGACCCTCGACATGGCGAGCGACGACACGGCCGTGGCCGAGAAGGCGATGCGGCGCTACAGCCGGCTCGATGACCAGTTCAACGCGCTCGGTGGCTACGCGGCCGAGGCCGAGGCGGCGTCGATCGCGTCGAACCTCAAGCTGCCGGACCGCATCCTCGACCAACAGCTCAAGACGCTCTCGGGTGGTCAGCGCCGTCGCATCGAGCTCGCCCGGATCCTGTTCTCGGACGCCGAGACGATGATCCTCGACGAGCCGACCAACCACCTCGACGCCGACTCCGTCGTGTGGCTCCGCGAGCACCTGAAGACCTACCCCGGTGGCGTCATCATCATCTCCCACGACGTGGAGCTCGTCGACGAGGTCGTGAACCGCGTCTTCTACCTGGACGCCAACCGCCAGACCATCGACATCTACAACATGGGCTGGAAGCTCTACCAGCGGCAGCGCGTCGCCGACGAGGAGCGCCGCCGCAAGGAGCGCGCGGGCGCCGAGAAGAAGGCCGCCACGCTCAAGGACCAGGCCGCCCGGTTCGGCGCGAAGGCGTCCAAGGCCGCGGCCGCGCACCAGATGGTCGCGCGTGCCGACAAGCTGCTCGCCGGCCTCGAGGACGAGCGTGTCGCCGACCGGGTCGCGAAGATCCGCTTCCCCACGCCGGCCCCGTGCGGCCGCACCCCGCTGATGGCCGAGGGGCTGTCGAAGTCGTACGGGTCGCTCGAGATCTTCGCGGGTGTCGACCTGGCGATCGACCGCGGTTCGCGCGTGGTCATCCTCGGCTTCAACGGTGCGGGCAAGACGACGCTGCTGCGCATCCTGGCGGGAGCCGACAAGCCCGACACGGGCGAGATCCAGCCCGGTCACGGTCTGCGCATCGGGTACTACGCGCAGGAGCACGAGAACATCGACATCAACCGCACCGTGATCGAGAACATGGTGTCGGCGTCGACGGACCTCAACGAGACCGAGGCCCGTCGGGTGCTCGGCTCGTTCCTGTTCACCGGTGACGACGGCTACAAGAAGGCCGGCGTCCTGTCCGGTGGTGAGAAGACGCGTCTGTCGCTCGCGATGATCGTGGTCTCCGGCGCGAACGTCCTGCTGCTCGACGAGCCGACGAACAACCTGGACCCGGCTTCGCGCGAGGAGATCCTCAACGCCCTCGCCGGCTTCGAGGGTGCGGTCGTCCTGGTGTCCCACGACGCCGGCGCGGTCGAGGCGCTCAACCCCGAGCGCGTGCTGCTGCTGCCGGACGGCACCGAGGACCACTGGAACAAGGACTACGCGGAGCTCATCGAGCTCGCCTAGCTGCCGCGCGTGTGGTCGGGCGTGGCCCGCCCGCACGGTGCCGCGTTCGTAATCCGGCGCGGCGTTGCGTGCTGGGTGCGCGCTTGTGGCGCTGCACGGTGCGCGGAAGCGCGCACGGGGTTGCGAGGTGCGCACGGTGCGGCCTGGAGGCGCGGTGCCGGTCGTGCGCCGCGCCTCCCGTCCGCACGGTGCCGCGTTCGCCATCCGGTGCGGTGTTGCGTGCTGGGTGCCTGCTTGTGGCGCTGCACGGTGCGCGGAAGCGCGCACG
>NZ_JABMCF010000039.1 GCF_013359815.1 Curtobacterium flaccumfaciens
CGAGGACACCGTGTGCACGTTCGGGGTCGCGGCCTGGGCGGAGGAGATCCCGAACGCGGCGCCGCCGAGGACGAGGGCGCCGGTCGTGGCGAGGGTGATGGAGGTCTTGAGGCTCTTACGCATCGTGATCAGTCCTTTGCTCTGGAGGCGCTCCGGCCGGTGGCCGAATGTGCACTGTGCACATACTGAGTACCGGCCAACTGTGACCGGAGAGCGCCCTGGGCTTTTGCCCTGTGCAAGTCATTCGGCGCCCCCGCCCGAACGGTTTGGGACGAGTTTCCTGAGGTGCCGCAACCCGGTGTTTCGTACCGTGTACCCATGGCTCCAGCACACATCTCCACCACCGACCGGCTCCGGGCGGTCGACGCCTGGTGGCGCGCCGCCAACTACCTGACGGTCGGGCAGATCTACCTGCTGGACAACCCGCTGCTCACCAGGCCGATCGAACCCGACGACGTCAAGCCGCGGCTGCTCGGCCACTGGGGCACCTCCCCCGCACTGAACCTCGTGTACGCGCACTGCAACGCGCTGATCACGGAGACCGGTCGCGAGTTCCTGTACATCTGCGGCCCGGGGCACGGTGGCCCGGCGATGAACGCGAACGCCTGGCTGGACGGCACGTGGAACGAGCTGTACCAGGACGTCGACCTGCAGCGGTTCTTCCGCCAGTTCTCGTTCCCCGGCGGCATCCCGTCGCACGCCGCCCCGGAGACCCCCGGCTCCATCAACGAGGGTGGTGAGCTCGGCTACTCGCTGTCGCACGCCTACGGTGCGGCGCTCGACAACCCGGACCTCGTCGTCGCGTGCGTGGTCGGTGACGGTGAGGCCGAGACCGGTCCGCTCGCCGGGTCGTGGCAGGCGCACACGTTCCTCGACCCGGTCTCCGACGGTGCCGTGCTGCCGATCCTCAACCTCAACGGCTGGAAGATCGCGAACCCGACCGTCCTGGCCCGCATCCCCGACGAGGACCTCACCGCGTACTTCCGCGGGCTCGGCTACGACCCGATCGTGGTCGACTCCCGCCGCGTCGACGACGACCCGTACGCGGTGCACGCCCTGTTCGACGGTGCCCTGCGACGCGCCCTCGCCGGCATCGACGACATCCAGGCCGCTGCCCGCGCCCAGGCCGCCCGTGCCGCCGCGGGGCAGCCCGCCGGCGCCGCGGACCTGCGTCCGCGCTGGCCGATGATCGTGCTGCGCACCCCGAAGGGCTGGACCGGCCCGAAGGAGGTCGACGGCGAGCAGGTCGAGGGGACCTTCCGCGCGCACCAGGTGCCGCTGCCCGCGGTGCGCGAGGACGACGGCCACCGTGCGCAGCTCGAGGAGTGGATGCGCTCGTACCGCCCCGAGGAGCTCTTCGACGAGGACGGCCACCCCGTCGGCATCATGACCACGATCCGTCCGACCGGTGACGAGCGGATGAGTGCCACCCCGCACGGCAACGGCGGTCGGCTGCGGACCGCGCTCGACCGGCCGCCGCTCGAGCCGTACGCGGTCGAGGCCGGTTCCACGGCATCCGCCACGGGCACGCTCGGCCCCTGGCTCGCCGCACTCATCGAGAAGAACGCCTCGACCTTCCGGCTGTTCGGCCCGGACGAGACGATCTCGAACAAGCTCGACGCCGTCTTCGACGTGACCTCGCGCGTCTGGCGGGCCCAGCGCACCGCAGGCGACGAGCACCTCGCCGCACGCGGACGGGTCACCGAGGTCCTGTCCGAGCACCTGCTGGAGGGGATGCTCGAGGGGTACGTGCTGTCCGGTCGGCACGGGATGCTCAACACCTACGAGGCGTTCGCCCACATCATCGACTCGATGGTCGGGCAGTACGCCAAGTGGCTGGAGTCCTCGACCGACATCGACTGGCGGGTGCCGGTGTCCAACCTGTCGCTCCTGCTCTCGTCGCACGTCTGGCGACAGGACCACAACGGGTTCTCCCACCAGGACCCCGGGTTCCTCGACGTCGTCGCGTCGAAGCAGCAGGACCTCGTCCGGATCAAGCTGCCGGCCGACGCCAACACGTTGCTCGCCGTCGCCGCGCACGCGATGGAGACCACGGACCGCATCGAGGTGATCGTCGCGGGCAAGCACCCGGAGCCGGTCTTCCTGTCCCTCGACGACGCGGTCGCGCACGCGCAGGCCGGACTCGGCGTGTGGGACTTCGCCGGCACCGAGCAGGCCGTCGGGAAGGTCGACGTCGTGCTCGCCTGCGCCGGTGACGTCCCCACGGTTGAGGCGATCGCCGCCACCGACATCATCCGGAAGCACGCTCCCGGCGTCGGGGTCCGCGTGCTCAACGTCGTCGACCTGCTCGCGCTCGGCGACCCGCGCAAGCACGAGCACCCGATCCCGGACGAGCAGTACGACGCGCTCTTCCTGCCCGGCACGCCCACGGTCTTCGCGTTCCACGGGTACCCGACCCTCGTGCACCAGCTGACGTACCGCCGGAACGGGCACGACGACCTGCACGTGCACGGGTTCCTCGAGCAGGGCACGACGACCTCGCCGTTCGACATGCTCATGCGCAACGAGATGGACCGCTTCGCCCTGGCCCACGACGCCCTGACGCGGGTGGACGCCGAGGCACACGCCGACCTGCTCACGAAGCTGTCCGAGGCGCGTGACGCCGCGCGGACGTTCGCGTACACGAAGGGTGAGGACCACCCGTCCCTCGCGGGCTGGGAGTTCGCGGGCTGGCCGCAGGACGAGCCCGCCAGCGGCGGGACCGGCGGCGACCCGGGTGCGGGCGAGACCGAGGCGGCCGCGCCCGGGAACTGACGCACTCCTCCACAGGCCTGGAGGCCCGGATCGCCCTCCACAGGACCGGTCACGCCCGCCGCGTGGCCGGTTCCGTGCTGTCAGGGTTCCGGCATGGACATCGGCTGGATCAGCGCGCTCGTGTCGGTCACGAGCGCGTCCGTTGCGCTGGGTGCGCTCGTCGCCTCGGTGCTCGACGGGCGCGCAGGACGGCGAAATGCAGAGTTCTCGGTGCACCGCGACCTGTGGTGGCAGCGTTGGTCGTGGGTCGCCGACCGGGCGACCTCGGACGACGAAGGACAGCGCGCGGCCGCCGGAGTGATGTCCGCTGCGCTGGTGACCCGCAGTTGGACGACCGCGGACGACCGCTGGGTCGGCCAGGCACTCGACGACCTGACCGCAGCGACGATCGAAGGAGCGAACGATGATCTCGAAGCTGAGTGACAAGGACTTCAAGCGCTGGCTCGACGGACGTGAACTGACGACGCCCGCACTGCTGGCGGACCCGCACTACGGGCCCATGATGCGGGCGAAGGGCGCCGAGGAAGAGCTCCGTCAGGCGCGCATCGAATGGCGCGAACGCCAGGAGCGCGCACGGGCGCGGAAGCTCAAGTACGAGGCGTCCTTCGGTGAGAGCTGAACCGATGCCCTGCGAGCCTGCCACGCTGGCACCGTGACCGAACTCGTCATCCCGGCCCCGAGCCTCCCGACCGTGCCCACAACGACGGGCGAGCGTTTCCCCGTCCGCCGTGTGTTCTGCGTCGGCCGGAACTACGCCGCGCACGCCCGCGAGATGGGCCACGACCCGGACCGCGAGCCGCCGTTCTTCTTCACCAAGCCCGCCGACGCGGTCGTGGTCGACGGCGCCGACACCCCGTACCCGCCGCTGACGCAGCAACTGGAGCACGAGGTCGAGCTCGTCGTCGCGATCGGCACCGGCGGCACGGACATCGCGGTCGCCGACGCCCTCGCACACGTCTGGGGGTACGCCGTCGGGATCGACCTCACCCGTCGCGACCTGCAGGCCGAGGCGAAGCGACTCGGGCGCCCGTGGGACACGGCCAAGGGCTTCGACGCCTCGGCACCGATCGGCGTGCTCACCCCGGCGGCCGAGGTCGACCCGACCAGCGGCGCGATCGAGCTGACGGTGGACGGGGAACTCCGGCAGTCGGGCGACCTGACCGACCAGATCTGGTCGGTCGCCGAGACGATCGCGGCGCTGTCACGGTCCGTGGCGCTCGCGCCCGGCGACCTCGTGATGACCGGCACTCCTGACGGTGTCGGCGTGCTCGAACGCGGCGCCGTGCTCGTCGGCACGATCGCCGGCGTCGGCGAGGTCCGGACCCGGATCGTCTGAAGTACGTGTCGGCGATGTGTCGACGGGCTGGGAGCGTTCGCAGGCAGCTCGGGTAGATCTTGGGCATCGTCGCGGGTGGGGCCCGCGGCGGACACGGGGCGGCGCATCGCGACGGGGCGACGCGGACACCTCGGGACTGCCGGAGGTACCACCGTGCTGGAACACGACCTGCTCGCCACGTCCTGGACGTGGGCGGGCGACGAGAGCATCCGCGACCGCGTGCACGCCGTCGGTGCCGCCGGGTTCGCCGGCCTGTCGCTGTCCCTCGACGACCTGCACGAGGTCCGCGCGACGACGGGCTTCGCCGAACTGCGCCGCATGCTCGACGCCGCCGGCATCGTCTGGGTCCAGCTCGGACCACTCGACCGGTGGTGGACGTGCACGAGCCGCACCCAGGACGAGGACGCCGACCGCGGTGTCGTGCTCGAGGCCGCGGCGACACTGAGCGCCTGGCAGGTGGTGGCGCGCGCCGACACTTCGTTGCCCGGAGCCTCCCCCGCGACGATGGCCGACGACTGGGTCGTGCTCGCCGACCAGGCCGAGGCGGTCGGAGCGCAGCTCGTGCTCGAACCGGAACCGTGGTCGAACCTGCCCACGATCGAACGGGCCTCCCGCTTCGTCGCCGCCGCCGGACACCCCAACGGCGGCTTGCTCATCGACGCCATGCACGCACTCCGCGGCGGTTCCACCCTCGCGTCGATCCGGCAGGGCGTCGCACCGGGGGTCCTCGCAGCCGTCGAGCTGAGCGACGGACTGCTGCACACCCCGAGCGGGATGACCCTCGCCGAGGAGTCCCGGACCGCGCGGTACCTGCCCGGCGCCGGAGCGTGGGACCTGCCCGGCTTCGTGCGGACCGTGCGCGAACTCGGGTTCGACGAGCCGTGGGGAGTCGAGGTCCGGACCCCCGCGCACCGGGCGATGCCCGTCCGCGATGCACTCCGGACGGCCGTGGCCGCCACCCGTGCGGTGCTCGACGCCGCCGACGCGTTCGGCTCCCCGGCCGCCCCGGCGATGCCCTCGACGCCCGCACCGACGTCCGCGGTGGACTTCGAGCCACCGCACACCGGCCGGCACGACCCGCCGCACGGAGCCCGCCGTCGGGACGCCGACACAGGGACGCCCGCGTAGGTTGCTGTGCATGACCGATCAGGCAGCACACGACGACGACCTGCTCCGCCGTTCCCAGGAGTCCATCGACGAGGCCAAGGCCGCCGCGGCCGAGGTGGTCGAGCCGGAAGAGGACGAGCTCATCGAGGAAGACGCGCCCGTGGCCGACCACGCGGCGCCCTCCGACGGCCCTGCACCCGCGGCCTGACCCCGTCCTGATCCGACAGGATCCCCCCGGACAGACGAGATCGCCGGGCGACCATCGAGGTCGCCCGGCGATTCTTCTTGCCGCTCGTGTGACGATCCGGTCACTCGGCACGTCTCACCAGTGGACCCACCGGTCGCGCTTCGGCGAGCCCGGTGCGGGGCCTCGTGGTCGGTCTCCCTGAACCGACTGGTCACGTGCCCCGGCGACGGTCCGTGCGCTCCCTGATCCAGCGTGCGGGCCGTCGGGTCTGTCCCGCCCGCCGGGCGGTCAGCCGCTCAGACCGCCCCGGTCAGTCGTCGTCCTCGTCAGCGAGGAAGTCCGCGTACCGGACCTCGGTCTCCGTGGCGCCGCTGCCCGGTTCGACGGTCCGCTGTGACAGGTCGTCCCCCGTGATCGCGACGCGTTCTGCGGCCGTGTAGGGCGGCAGGTACTTGCTCGAGTTCATCTTCGAAGCCCCCTTCGTCCCGGCGAACGTAACAGCCGATGGCCGATCGTGGCCAGCGGTGCCGATACTGTCCCCCACGCAGGCTCGGGACGGGGGACGGATGTTCGCCACCGGCGGACCCCATGCGCACGCATGTGGCAACAGCGAGCGGAGTGCCTCAGGACTCCCGCACGACGTCGTCCGGGTCCTTGTCCACCCGCCACCCGCGCCACGACGGCTGCCGGAGCCGTCCGTCGCCGGTCCACTCGGCGAACTCGACCTCGCCGACGCGCTTCGGCGTGACCCAGTGCGCATCTCGCGCGTCGGGTCGTGGGACGTCGACGAACGGCGGGGTCTTCCGTTCCAGCGGTGCGAGGACACCGGCGATCTCGTCGAGGTCGCGGTCACGGAACCCGGTGCCGACCTTGCCGACGTACTCCAGCCCGTCGGGGCCGGGCACCCCGAGCAACAGCGACCCGATCCCGCCGGCACGTCGACCGCTGCCCGGCTTCCAGCCGCCGACGACGACTTCCTGCGTGGCGTGGTGCTTCAGCTTCAGCCAGGCTTCGGACCGCCGCCCCTCGGCGTACTTCGACGACCGCTTCTTCGCGACCACGCCCTCGAGGCCCTGCTCGCGCGATGCGGTCAACACCACGTCGAGGTCGCCCTGCACCGCCGGCGGCACGTCGATCGCGCCGCCCGGGTCCACGACCGTCTCGAGTGCCTGCCGCCGGGCGTCGTAGCCGAGCCGCGTGAGCTCGTGCCCGTCCGCCTCGAGCACGTCGAACAGCAGGAACCGCACGGGCGTGGTCTCCTGCGCGCTCCGGACCTCGCGCGCCTTCGTCAGGCCCATGCGGTTCTGGAGCAGCTGGAACGAGGGTCGGCCACGATCGTCGACGGCCACGATCTCACCGTCGAACACGCCGTCCACGCCGGCCCGCTCGCCCAGTTCCTGCAGCTCGGGGTACTGGGCCGTCAGGTCGTTGTCGTTGCGGCTGCGCAGGGTCACCGACCCGTCACGGACCGTCGCCAGCGCGCGCACCCCGTCCCACTTCATCTCGAAGGCCCAGTCGGCCGGGTCCAGCCGGGGCTCCCCCTTGGCCAGGGTCGCCTGCATCGTCCGGCGCTCCGACGGCGGGGTCTCAGCGTCCGCGGTCCCGCTGATCCGTCGCTGCCCGGCCCGGTGCGCATCGCCGTGCCCGTCCGACGGCCGGTCCGACCGTCGCGCCACCGTCGGCCCGGCAGAGCCGCTGCCGTCCGCCAGCCGTTCGGGTTGCTCCTTCGTGCGGTGGATGAGCCAGTTCTTCTCGTCCCCGCCGCCACGGCCGCGGGTGTGCAACAGCGCGAGACGGCGAGCGCCGCCGGCCCGACCGTGCAGGGTGACGATGACCTCCTGCCCCTCGCGCCACTTCTCGAGCTCGTAGGTGCCGTCGTCCCAGATCGTGACCGTGCCGCCGCCGTACTCGTCCTTCGGGATCGTGCCCTCGAACGACCCGTACTCGAGCGGGTGGTCCTCGGTCTGCACGGCCAGGTGGTTCTTGCCCGGGTCGGTCGGCTCGCCCTTCGGCAGGGCCCAGCTCACCAGCACCCCGTCGTGCTCGAGCCGGAAGTCGTAGTGGTCGCGGGTGGCGTGGTGCTCCTGGATGACGAAGGTCGGTGTGCCGTCCTTCCGCACGGTGGGCGCTCCCTCGGGCACGGGCTCCGGCGTCTTCGAGGCGTCCCGCTTCGCCCGGTAGGCGGCGAGCCGGTCACGTGCGGGCTGCTCGGCGTCGTTCGCGCGCTCGGTCCGGTCGCTGTCCCAGTGACCGTGGTCGTCGCGCCCGACGGCCAGCGAGGCGGAGGCGACCGGGTGCAGGAAGTCCCCACGGGCCTCCAGGCGTTCGAGGACCTCGTCCAACGTGAGCTGCGCGAGCCCGCGTTCCTCGAGTTCCTTCCAGGTGCGGGGCGCCGCGACCGTCGGTCGCTCGCGGCCGCGCAGCGAGTACGGGGCGATGGTCGTCTTGTTGCCGTTGTTCTGCGACCAGTCGACGAAAACCTTGCCCTTCCGCTCGGCACGGCTCATCGACGACAGCACCAGGTCCGGCAGGTCGGTCTCGAGGGCCTTGGCCAGCTCGTGGGCGACGTCGGAGACCTGCGCCGTCGTCGCCTTGCCGTCGAGCGCCGCGTACAGGTGGATGCCCTTGGAGCCGGACGTCACCGGGTACGGGGCGAGTCCCATGCCGTGCAGGATCTCGCGCGCGGCCACGGCGACCTCGACGCACTCGGGCAGCCCGACGCCGTCACCCGGGTCGAGGTCGAGGACGAGCCGGTCCGGGTTCTGCTGCGCGCCGCGGGGGCCGAACCGCCACTGCGGGACGTGCAGTTCGAGCGCGGCCTGCTGCGCCATCCACACCAGGGTCGGCAGGTCGTCGACGATCGGGTACTCGTTGTCGTGCTCCGAGTGGTGGATGGTGTGGTGCCGCACCCAGTCGGGGGCCGAGTCGGGCAGGTTCTTCTCGAAGAAGACCTTGCCCTCGACACCGTTGGCCCAGCGCTTCCGGGTCACCGGGCGGTCCTTGACGTGCGGGATCATCCACGGCGCGACCCGCTCGTAGTACTCGACCACCCGCCCCTTGGTGGTGCCGGTCTCGGGGTAGAGCACCTTGTCGGTGTTCGTGAGGGCGAGCCGCCGGTCCCCGACCAGGACGACGGTCTTGCGTGAGGCGGGACTCACAGCGCCACCCCGGTCGCTCCCGCCACCGTCAGGGTCGTGCCGGACGTGTACGACGACTCGGGCCCGGCCAGGTAGACGTAGGCGCTGCCGAGCTCGACGGGCTGGGCGGGACGACCGAACGGGGTGTCCTGGCCGTACGCCGCGATCTCGTCGCCCGGGTAGCTGATCGGCTGCAGGGGCGTCCACACCGGCCCGGGCACCACCGTGTTGGCACGGATGCCCTTGCTGGCGAGCTGCCGCCCGAGCCCGTTCGTGTAGGTGATGATCGCGGCCTTCGTCGCGGCGTAGTCGATCATGCGGTCCTGCGGCTGGTACGCGGACACCGAGCTGGTCGTGACGATCGAGCTGCCCGGCGCCATGTGCGGGACCGCGGCACGGACGAGCCAGAACAGCGAGTACAGGTTGACCTTCATCGTGCGGTCGAAGTCCTCGGTGCTCTGCTCGGTGACGTCCTCGTGCACCTGCTGGTGGCCCGCGACCAGCACGAGCGCGTCCAGGCCGCCGAGCTCGCTGACGGCGTCCTGCACCAGGACGTCGCAGAAGGCCTCGTCCGTCAGGTCGCCGGGCAGCAGCACGGCCTTGCGCCCGAGGTCACCGATGACGTCGCGGACCTGTTCGAGGTCCTCGCGCTCTTCGGGCAGGGCGTTCAGGGCGACGTCGGCGCCCTCCTTCGCCATCGCGATCGCCGCAGCGCGCCCGATGCCGGAGTCCGCGCCCGTGACGAGCACCCGGTACCCGCGCATCCGCCCGGTGCCCAGGTAGCTCGTCTCGCCGTGGTCGGGGGCGGGGTCCATCGCACTCGCCAGCCCGGACCCCTGCTGGGTCTGCGCGGGGAACGGCGGACGGGGGAACTGGTCGCGCGGGTCCTGCTTGTCGAGCTGGCTCATGGGCCCATCGTGCTCGCGCCGGCCTCGCGGCGGTCCAGCGAACCGGACATCCGTGGAACGATCCCCCGGACAGCGGACCTGTGGAGGAACCGTCGGCTCCGGGCACGCACGCGTGCGGGCGGGCATCATGTGCGCATGAGGTCGATCTGGAAGGGCTCCATCGCGTTCGGGCTCGTCAACGTGCCCATCAAGGTCTACGCGGCCACCGAGACGCACGACGTGTCCCTGCACCAGGTCCACGACGACGACAAGGGCCGCATCCGGTACAAGCGGGTGTGCGAGTTCGGCCACGAGGTCGAGTACGCGGACATCCAGCGTGCCTACGACGACGGCGACAAGACCGTGGTGCTCACGGCGGACGACTTCAAGCAGCTCCCCGAGGAGCAGTCGCACGAGGTCGAGGTGCTCGAGTTCGTGCCCGTCGAGCAGGTCGACCCGATGATGTTCGAGAAGACCTACTACCTGGAGCCCGATTCGCGCTCGCCGAAGGCGTACGTGCTGCTGCGCGAGACCCTGGCGAAGACCGACCGTCTGGCGATCGTGCAGTTCACCCTGCGGCAGAAGACGCGGCTCGGGGTGCTCCGGGTGCACGACGAGGTCATCCTGCTGCAGGGGCTGCTCTGGGGCGACGAGGTCCGCGCCGCCGACTTCAAGACCCTCGACACGACGGTGAAGGTCAGCGCCAACGAGCTCAAGATGTCGTCCTCGCTCGTCGAGAGCATGTCCACCGACTTCGACCCCGACCGCTACACCGACTCCTACCAGGAGGAACTGCAGCAGCTGATCGACGCCAAGCTCGAGGCGGGCGACGACATCGACACCGAGAAGACCTTCGGCGCGCAGGACGACGAGGACGACGACGAGGGCGGTGACGTGCTCGACCTGATGGCCGCCCTGCGTGCGTCCGTCGACAAGAAGCGGACAGGAGGCTCGGGGTCGCGTTCGTCGTCGACGTCACGGTCGTCGTCCGGTTCCGGCTCGGGCACGTCCGGCTCCGGCACGTCCAGCTCCGGCAGGAAGGCGCCGGCGAAGAAGGCGCCCGCCAAGAAGGCCGCGGAGAGCACGACGGAGAAGGCCACCGCGAAGTCGGCGCCGAAGAAGGCACCGGCGAAGAAGGCCCCGGCCAAGAAGCCCGCCGCCAAGAAGCAGGCGAGCTGACGGCTCAGGCCGCGGTCGACCCGCCGCCCGCCAGGCGCTCGAGCGTGGTGAACACCTCGGCGTACTGCTGGCGGAGCGCTGCCCACCCGGCGCCGGTGTCGATCGACTCCGGGTCCTCGACGGCCGCCGCGTACCCGTACTGCGCCCGCGGGACCGGGTCGCCCGGCAACCGGAGCTCCTGGGTGAACGCACCGCTCGCGGCCTCGAAGGTCAGGGTGTGCGATGCGATGTTCCGGCCCCAGTCCGCGGACGGCCACGACATGAACGCGACGTGCCGCATCCCCTCGGCGGGATCGGTCGCCGAGACGTAGCAGCCGTGGTGGTCCTCACCCGGGGACAGGATCGTGTACGTGCCGTTGTCCCGGTAGACGAGCAGGGCCTCGGCGAAGGGCTTCGGCGCGTACATCGCGGTGTAGCGCAGGGCGTGCACGAACCGCGGCCGGCCCAGCGGGACCGTCACGAGCGCGCTGCGGGCCGGCCCCTCGTTGGCTGGTGGCTCGCCCGGGGTCGACGCCGCTGCACCTGCCGGCAGGTGGGCGACGTAGAGCAGCTCGGCGTCCTCCGTGCCGGTGCTGCGGCCGTCGTGCACGATGCGCGGCTCCTCGACCAGGGCCTGCCCCGGCCCGACGACCCGAGTGGCCTCTTCGGTGACGTGCGTCAGCGCACCGCGCACCACGAGACCCGTCTGGCGTGCGTCGTGCTGGTGCCAGCCGGTCGACGCACCCACCGGGAGCGTCAGCCGCCGCACCTCGTACGTGCCGCCGTCGGGCCCGTCGACGGTGGCGACGAGGGTGGTGGTGGGCTCGGGGTGGGGCATCGGGGTCCTCTCGGTGGTGCGTTCGCCAGATGATCGTCTTGCACCCACCTGGGACGGTGGTCGAAGGACGACGCGGATCCGTTCAGCCGGCGCGCGAGGCACGTGTCACGAGCCGGAAACACGGGTCCGCGACACTGGTCGGATGACTCCACAAGAGCCTGGGAGCCTGCAGTCGTCATCCGAGACCGCAGGCCCGCCCGTCACCGTCTCCGTCACCCGCCTGGTCGAACCCGATCGCATCCCCGAGGTCACCCGCTGGGTGCAGTCCGGGGTGAACCTGGCGAACCGCTACCCCGGCTTCCTCGGCTCGGGGTGGGTGCGTTCCACCGCGCAGTCCCGCGAGTGGCACATGCTCTACCGGTTCGCCGACCACGACTCCCTGGCGACGTGGGAGAACTCCGACGACCGGCTGCGCTGGCTCGACCTGGGCCGTGACCTGGTGGTGGAGTCCCGCGTCGAGAAGCGCACCGGCATCGAGGGGTGGTTCGACGTCCCGCAGGACGCCCCGGCCTCGAGCGCTCCCCCGCGGTGGAAGCAGTCCGTGAGCATCTGGCTCGGCTTCTTCCCGGTGAACCTCGCGTTCACGTACCTGATGGCCTGGCTCGTCCCCGCGTTCGCGCACGTCGCGATCCTGCCCCGGGTGCTCATCACGACCGTCGTGCTCACGCCGATCATGACGTTCTGGGTGCTGCCGTTCGTGACGAAGCTGATCCGTCCGTGGCTGCTCGCTCCACCGAGGTCCGAGCGGGCCTAGCCGACGGCCCCGAGCGGCACGGGCCCGTCGTGGCCGAGGGCGTCCCATCCGATCTGCAGCATGTGCGGCCGGGCCTCCGCCGCGGAAGCCTCGGTCTCGTACGTCAGCGCGAGCATCACGATCGCACCGAACGCCCCGGAGACCCGTGCACGCCGGTCGAGCTGGGTGGCCGCGGCGTCGGCCATGTCGATGCCGAACACGTCGAGGAGCGTCGCTGCGACCGGTTCGAGCCGGACGCCGACGTCGTCCCCGCGTCGCAGGGTGAAGGCCGCGAGCGCGAGCTCAGCCCACCCCGGCCGGACGAGAGCGAGGTCGGCGATGCCCGCGAGCGCCGCGGCGTCGCGGGGCTCCCCCACGGGGGCGGCGGTGGCAGCTGCCCGGATCGCCTCGGTCTGCGCGGTGCACTGCGCGAGCGCGGCCTCGACGAGCAGCTCCTTGCTCGTGAACCGGGCGAGGATGCCCGCCTTCGAGTAGCCGGCCTGGTCGGCGACGGCCTGCACGGCGGTGTCCTTGATGCCGCGTCGGGCGATGAGTCCGGCGGTGATGTCCAGGACGCCGCCGTTGATCTCCTCGGCGGAGGGCCGAGTGCGGCGCGCAGGGCGGGTCACGCGCCGACCGCCGAAGCCCGCGCCGTCCGCAGTCGCCGCGTCCCCGCGACCAGCAGAGTGATCCCGGTCAGGAGCTCCCACGCGACGATCGTGTACACGGACGCACGCTCCCACACGCCGTCGGGGAGCACCTCGATCACCGTCGACGACGAGTCCACGACGAGCATCACGAGGGAGACGAGGCCGACTAGCCCGAGCGTGACGCTCGCGATCTGGTAGGCCGCCGGTGCCCGCAGGGCCCGGGATCCGATGCCCGCGGTGATCGCCACGAGGTTGCCGGTCGTGATCGCTGCCGCGGCGCCGAGCACGTGGAACACGATGGTGCCGCCGTCGGTGCTCGTCTGGCTGCCGTGGAACGAGCCGACCAGGACCATCCCGACCAGGTGGACCACGGCGAGGACCGCGGTCGCCACCCGCGCACGGCGGGACGCGGCGCGGAACACCACGGCGGCGAGCACCGCTGCGATCCCGAACAGGACGCCCTGCCCGATGAACGTCGTGTTCATGAGCACGTGCAGCGGTGAGTCGATCGACCGCCCCTGGAACGTGCCGACGTCGGGGACCCCGAGGTCGGAGATGTAGTTCGTCGCGTAGCTGTAGCCGGGGAACGCCGACGCCGAGACGGCTTCGCCGACGAGCCATCCGACTCCCGCGACCGTCCAGAGTGCGCCGGGGACGAGCGCGCGGGGAGTGTCCGATCTGGTCATGTACTGACCATAACGGTCACTACTGGGAATTGCCCAGCACCGACAGCTGGTCGAGCCGCTCGAGGATCACGCCCTCGCGGAGCGCCCACGGGCAGATCTCCAGCGCCGGCAGGTCGAAGATGTCCAGGCACGCCTCGGCGACGAGCGCGCCCGGCACGACCTGGTGCGCCCGGCTCGGTGAGACGCCGGGCAGCGCCGCGAGCTCCTCGACCGACATCGTCAGCAGCTCCGGCAGACGCTGCCGCAGCACCGCGCCGTCGAGCGCGCGCGGCACCAGGGGCCCGGCGGCCGACGGGGCGGCACCGCAGATGCGGGCGATCGACCGGAACGTCTTCGATGTCGCCACGGCCCGGTCCGAACGCCCCGAACGGAGCAGCCGTCCGGCGTCCCGGGCGATCTCCACACGGATCTCGTGCCGGATGCGGCGGACGTCGTCCTCCGTCGGGGTACCGGCGGCGAAGTAGGAGCGCGCCAGGCGTGCGGCGCCGATCGGCATCGACCACGCGACGTCGGGTGCCTCATCGGCACCACCAGCGATCTCGAGCGAGCCACCGCCGATGTCGAAGACCGCCAGGCGACCGGCGGACCAGCCGAACCAGCGGCGCACGGCCAGGAACGTCAGCCGGGCCTCGTCGGAGCCGGACAGGACTGCCAGTTCGACCCCGGTGGAGGCCTCGACGTGGGCGAGCACGGCCTCGGAGTTGCCGGCGTCGCGCACCGCCGAGGTGGCGAACGCGAGCATGTCCTCGCAACCGCGCTCCTCGGCGACGCGGACGGCGTCGGCGACGAAGGTGGTCAGGGCATCGATCCCCTGCTGGGTCACCGCGCCCGAGTCGTCCAGGTGCTCGGCCAGCCGCAGCGGCTGCTTGAACGAGGACGCCGGCAGCGGCGCGGCGCCGCCGTGGGCGTCCACCACGAGCAGGTGGCCGGTGTTGGACCCGATGTCGAGGACTCCCACGCGCATGGGGACAACGCTAACGGCCTGGAGGCCCGCCCTACGCCCGCAGGAACGCCTCCAGCTCGGCGGCGGTCGGGTACGAGGCCTGTGCGCCCGGCTTGGTCGCGGCGTACGCCCCGACCCCCACCGCGAACCGAGCGGCGTCGACGAGAGTGTCGCCCGCGGCCAGACGCAGCGCCACCGCACCCATGAAGGCGTCACCGCAGCCCGTGGTGTCCACCGGCTCGACCCGCACGGCGTCGATCGGCACCGGCTCGGCGTCCCCGTCGTACACGACGCAGCCGGCACCACCGCGGGTGACGATCGACCGCGCGACGCCGTGGTCCCCGAGCGCCGCGGCCTCGTGCTCGTTCACCAGCAGGACGTCGGTCAGCTCGAGGAGCTCGGCCGGCACGGCGCCGAACGGCGACAGGTTCGTGAGCACCGTGACCCCGGCAGCGTGCGCGGCCCGGGCGGCGGCGAGGACGACGTCGATCGACACCTCGAGGCAGAGCCCCAGCACCGCGGCGCCGGCGAAGACGTCGGTCGGCACGTCGTCCGGCGTCAGCGTGCCGTTCGCCCCGGCGGAGATCACGATGGTGTTCTCGCCTGCGGCGTCGACCGTGATGACGGCGGTGCCGGTCGCGACGCCCTCCCGGACGGCGACGTCCGTCGTGTCGACCCCCGCAGCCGCGACGGAGTCGCGGAGCAGCGCACCGTTCCCGTCGTCGCCGACCGCACCGATCATGCGCACCGTGCCCCCGAGCCTCCCGGCAGCCACCGCCTGGTTGGCGGACTTGCCCCCGGGCAGGATCGCGAGGTCGGAGCCCTGGAGGGTCTCACCGGGCTGGGGGAAGCGCGCGGTGCGGACCACCAGGTCCGCGTTGAGCGACCCGACGACGACGATGCTCTCGGTCAACGGACGGTCTCCTTCTGCGGGGCGACGGACGTGGTCTCGGCACCCTCCGGACGGGGGATGAGGAACGAGATCGCGAGTGCGACGGTCGTGATCGCGGCCCCGAGCAGCATGCCACCGGAGTACCCGGCGGTGCCCGCGGAACCGCCGACGCCGAGCGCGATCTGCAGCGCGGGCAGGACCGCAAAGCTGACCCCGGCGCCGAGGTTGAACGCACCGGCGTTCAGCCCGGGCAGGAACCCGGGGTTCGACTCCGGCGACAGCACGATGCCCAGGCCGTTCAGGATGATGTTCGCGATGCCGGCGTAGGTGATGCCGATCAGCACCGTCGCGGTGACCAGCACCGGCAGCGAGTGCACGCCGACGAGCGCCATCAGGACCGTCGAGACGATGCTGCCGATGAGTCCGAAGCGCAGGACCGCGCGGTACCCGATGGTCGGGGCGAGGCGTCCGGCGAAGGGTCCGACGATCCAGCCGACCAGCGCGTACGGGGTGAGGAACACGAGCGAGGCCAGGTCGGCCTCCATCCCGAAGCCGGCGTCCCCGTTCTGCGCGAGCGACGTGACCAGACCGTTGACGACGGCGAACACGCCCGTCATCGTCAGGAACGTCGTGGCGAGGAGCGCCCAGGTCGCGCGGCGCTTCAGGAACCGGGTCTCGACCAGGGGTTCCCGCACCCGCGACTCGACGGCCCAGAACACGGCGAAGGCGACGAGCGCGACCACGACGCCACCGACCACGAGCACGGGGTTCGCCGCGCCGAGCTTGCCGGCCTCGTTGAACGCCGTGAGCAGCGCACCGACGCTCACCACGAGGGGCACGACGCCGATCCAGTCCATCCGGGTGCCGGCCGAGGGCTTCGACTCGACACCCCAGACGGCGACCAGGAACAGGGCGAGGACGGTGACGACGGCGATGACCCAGAAGATCCCGCGGAACCCGAAGTTCGTCGCGATCCAGCCGCCGGCCAGGGCGTCGACACCCGCGATGCCGCCGTTCACCGCGGTGAGCAGCCCGAGGGCGGCGCCGTAGCGCTTCGGGTCGCTGATCTCGTTGCGCAGGACGAGCAGGCAGATCGGGACGACCGGACCGGTGACGCCCTGGATGATGCGACCGGCGAACAGCATCGGCACGTTCACCGCGAGCGCGGCGACGATGCTGCCGACGAGCATCACGGCGAGCATGCCGATCAGCACGCGCTTGCGGCCGACGATGTCGGACAGCCGCGGCAGGAACAGCGAGAACAGCGCCGCGAGCGTGAAGTACAGGGTCTGCGACAGCCCGATCGTGGCGTCGTCGGTGTTGAGCTCGCGCGCCATCGTGACGAGGGCGGGGCTGAGCATGCTCGCGTTCAGCTGGAACGCGATGCACGCGGCGAGGAGCGCGGCGGTGAGGGCGCCGATCGACTTCTTCGTCGAGGTGGTGGTCATGGGGTTCAGTGCTCCGGGGTCGTGGTGATGCCGGCTTCGACGGCGTCGGCGGCGGCACGTGGGGTCCACCCGGTGTCGGCCGTCTCGCCGATGCGCTCGAGGGCGTCGACGACGAGGTCCCAGAACCGGCCGTGGTCGAGCTCCATCGCGGCGCTCGTGCGGCAGTCCTCGGGCGCGGGGGCGCGGAAGTCGGCGACGGTCATGCCGAGGGTCAGCGCGCCCTGGGTCTCGACGTGGATCGGGACCTTCACGGCGCGGACGATCGTGGGGTCGATCACGTAGGCGACGGCGCAGGGGTCGTGGACCGGCGGGGCGTCGAAGCCCTGGGCGTCCTTGTAGGTCTGGCCGAAGAAGTCGAGCAGCTCACCGACGAACGCGGCGGGGGCGGTGCCGACGCCGGCGATGCGTGCGGCGACCTCGGGGGTGGCGAGGGCCTGGTGCGTCAGGTCGAGGCCGACCATCACGACGTCCCAGCCGGCCTCGAACACGATGGCCGCGGCCTCGGGGTCGATGACGATGTTGAACTCGGCGACCGGGCTCCAGTTGCCGACGTGCACGCCGCCGCCCATGAGCACGACCTGCTTGACGCGCTCGACGATGCGGGGCTCCTTGCGGGCCGCGAGGGCGATGTTCGTCAGGCCCCCGGTCGGCACGAGGGTGACCGTGCCGGGCTCGTGGGCCATCACGGTGTCGATGATCAGGTCGACGGCGTGGCGCTCGTCGAGGTCGAACGACGGCTCGGGGAGCATCGGGCCGTCCAGGCCGCTCTCACCGTGGATGTCCGGTGCGACCTCGATCTGGCGCAGCAGCGGGCGGGCGGCTCCGGCGGCGAACGGCACCCCGGTGATGCCGGCGATGCGGGCGACGGCCAGGGCGTTGCGGGTGACCTTCGGCAGGGTCTGGTTGCCGACGACGGTGGTCACGGCGAGCAGGTCGATGGCCGGGCTGCCGTGGGCGAGCAGGAGCGCCACGGCGTCGTCGTGGCCGGGGTCGCAGTCGAGGATGATCTTCGCGGCGGGCTGGGTCGCATCGGGCACGCTGGGCGCTCCACTTCTTCGGGGAATCGAGGTGAGTGCTCGACGTGGTGGGGATCCACGAGCCGGCAGAGCGCTGGCGACGTGGCGCGTCAAGCGTTTGACATCGAAACACGTCAAACGCTTGACGTCAAGTTCGACCGCCACGCTCGCTAGCATCGACGGGTGCCCTCCCCCGCAGTTCCGAGCCGTCGTGTGACCGCTGCGATGGTGGCCGAGCGTGCGGGCACGAGCATCGCCACGGTCTCCCTCGTCGTGAACGGCAAGGACCGCGGGCGGGTCTCCGCCCCCATCGCCGCACGGGTCCGCGACGCCGTGGACGACCTCGGCTACGTCGTCGACCACGCCGCCAGCTCGTTGGCCCGCGGCAGCGGCGACCTCGTCGTGTTCATCGCCCCCGACCTGTCGAACCCGTTCTTCGCCGAGGTCATCCGTGGCGTCCGCGACACCCTGGGCGACCGGTTCCAGCTCGTGCTCTCCGTCACCGAGCGGGGTGCACAGCCGGTCGCGGCCGACGTCCGGCGCTTCGAACGACTCCGGCCGGCCGGCATCCTGGTCGACGCCCCCGCTGCCGACGAGCCGATGTCGGCGAGCGTCCCCGTGGTGCTGCTCGACGCCCCCGGTGGGCCCGAGGCCGTCAACTACGACCTCTCCACCGGCGTGCACGACCTCGTCGCCCACCTGCACGACCAGGGGCACCGGCACGTGGGCTACCTCGACGGCACCTCGCGGGCGGCGACGTTCGGCGTGCGCCGCGAACTGTTCGAGCAGGCCTGCGCGGACGCCGGCATCACGGTCTCCGAGGTAACCGCCCGTGCCGACCTCACCGTGGAGGCCGCGGCCTCGGCCACCGAGCACGTCATCGAGGCCTGGCAGGACGACGACGTCACCGCCGTCGTCGCGGCAGCCGACACCCTGGCCTACGGAGTCCTGCGGGTCGCCGGCGCGCTCGGCATCGCCGTCCCCGGCGCACTCGCGGTCGCGGGCTTCGACGACCTGCCGTCCTCGTCGGTCACCGCGCCGGCCCTGACGAGCGTGGCGCTGCCCGGCGCCGACCTCGGTCGGGCTGCAGCACTGCGGCTCCTCGCGACGCTCGACGGCACGGCCGCCGAGCCCGCGGCCCTGCCGACGCGGCTCGTGCCGCGCGCGAGCACCGGCGCGTAGCGCCGGGTCACCGCGACCTCACGCGCTCAGCGACACCTCACGCGCGCTGGAACGCGTGAGGTGTCGCTCATCACGAAAGTCCGGCCGCGGCAGTGAACGCAACCGGGCGACGGACGGGAGGCCCGGTGTCAGCTGGCACCGCGCCTCCCGTCCGTCAGTCGGTCGTGTCTACCGGTCGGTGTCCCGCCCTGGTGCGGAACCCTCCGGAGCCGCCGCGTGCTCCGCACGCGCCGCGCGCTGCGCGCGCTCGAGCTCGTCGGCCTCCTCGCCGCCGACGGCCTCGCCACGGGCGACCATGCCGGCCGTGTCGGAGAGCGTGATCTGCGGCAGGAAGAGCGCGAGCAGGAACGCCACCGCGATGAACGGCAGCAGGTACCAGAACACCGGTGCGAGCGAGTCGGCGTAGGCGTTCACGACGCCGTCCTGCACCGCCGGCGGCAAGCCCGCGACGGTCGACGGGTCGATGCTGCCCGCCGACGACGCCGCATCGGTCGCCGACCCACCGGCACCGCGGAACACGTCGGTCAGCGACGTCGTGAGCCGCGCGGTGAAGAGCGCGCCGAAGACGGCGGTGCCGAGGGAGGCGCCGACCTCGCGGAAGTAGTTGTTCGTCGACGTGGCGGTCCCGACCTGCTCGGCGGGCACGGCGTTCTGCGCGACGAGGACGACCACCTGCATGATCAGGCCGAGCCCGGCACCGAAGACGAACAGGTACGCGCAGATCAGCCAGATCGGGGTGTCCGCCGCCAGCTGGGTCATCGCGAGCATCGCGATGGCCACCAGGACCGTGCCGACGATCGGGAACATCCGGTAGCGCCCGGTCTTGGTGATCAGGACACCCGAGGCGATCGAGGTGCCGATCAGGCCGGCCATCATCGGCAGCATCAGCAGGCCGGAGACCGCGGCCGAGGTGCCGGAGGCCATCTGCAGGAACGTCGGGACGAAGCCGATCGCGGCGAACATGCCGATGCCGAGCACCAGGCCGATGCCGGTGGCCAGCAGGAAGGTGCGGTTGCGGAAGAACGACAGCGGGAGCACGGGGTCCTGCGCGCGGGACTCGACGAACACCAGGAGTGCTGCCGAGACGGCGAGACCGGCGAACCAGGCCCAGGTCTCGGGAGCGTCCCAGCCGTGGTCCTTGCTGCCGCCGAACTCCGAGAAGAACACCAGGCACGTGGTCGCGGCGGACATGAACAGCACGCCGAGGACGTCGATGCGCTTCGTCGCCTTCTTGTTCGGCAGGGTCAGCGCGAACCACGCCACGAAGAACGCCGCGATGCCGACCGGGATGTTGATGTAGAACGCCCAGTTCCAGGTGAGGTGGTCCACGAAGAAGCCACCGAGCAGCGGGCCACCGATGGCGGACAGGCCGAAGATCGCACCGAGCGGGCCGAGGTACTTGCCGCGCTGCGAGGCCGGGACGATGTCCGCGATGATCGCCTGCGACAGGATCATCAGGCCACCGCCGCCGAGCCCCTGCATGGCGCGGAACGCCACGAGCTGCGTGAAGTCCGTGGCGAACGCGCACCCGGCCGACGCGATGGTGAACAGCGCGATGGCGATGAGGAACAGGTTGCGGCGACCGAGGACGTCGCCGAACTTGCCGTAGACGGGCATCACGATGGTCGAGGCGAGCAGGTACCCCGTCGTCAGCCAGGCCTGGTGCGCGACGCCACCGAGCTCGCCGACGATGGTCGGCATCGCGGTGGAGACGATGGTCTGGTCGAGGCTGGAGAGCAGCATCCCCGCGATCAGGGCGGAGAAGATGATCCAGATGCGACGCTGCGTCAGGAGCAGCGGGCCGTCGGAGCCTGGGCGGGCACGCTTGGTGGTGCCCGGCGCGGTGGCGCTCATGTGGTGTGTTCCCGTTCGGTCGTGGTGACCGCCCTGAGCAGGCGGAGGTTCTCGGTGAGCAGCGCGTCGAACGTCGGTCCGGTGGATTCGTCGAAGGCGTCGTCGAAGTACGTCTCCGCGGTCACCTTCAGCAGCGCGGCCGCGGCCTCGGTCACCAGGCGCGCCCGACGGTCGCCGGGGTCGTCCCACCCGAACCGACGGCGCACGGCCACGGTGACCCGGGCGAGCTGCACGTCGGTCGCCGACAGGAACCGCGCGACGAGCGCCGGCTCCCGCTCGAAGACCCGACGCATCATGGCCTCGTCGGCACGGACGAACCCGACCCGGCCGAACTGGTCGATCGCCAGCGCGACGATCGACCCGAGGGGGTCGAGCTCGCCGGGGACGATCCCGCCCGCGGCGTAGGCGTCGATCGCTTCGACGTCGGCGTTGAGCTCGATGCCGAGCACGGCGTCGTCCTTCGACCCGAAGTGGTTGAAGAACGTGCGGCGCGACACCCCGACGGTCTCGCAGAGCTGCTCGATCGTGAAGCCGTGCAGCCCGTGTTCGACCGTCGCCCGACGTGCCTCGACGATCATGCGTCGGCGCAGCGCGCGGGTGCGTTCGGTGGTGCTCACCGAGCAAGAATTGCACTCTCGTTTTGAAAGTGCAATCTGGATCGGGTCGAGTCAGAGCGTCTTCTCGAAGCAGAACGACCACGGCATCGTCGCGGCGTAGGGCTCGTAGACGTCGATCTGGTCCCAGCCGGTCTTGCGGTAGAGCGCCACGGCGTCGGGCTGCTTGTCGCCCGTCTGCAGGATGAGCCGCGGGGCGCCGAGTTCACGTCCGACGCGCTCGCACTCGTCGAGCAGTGCGGTGGCCGCACCCTTGCCACGCGCGGAGGCCAGCACGATGAGGCGCTTCAGTTCGACCTCGTCACCCAGGCGCCGGACGGCGATGTGACCGACCGGCTCGCCGGACTCGTCGAGAGCCAGGACCGACGTGACAACGGTCGACGGGTCGACGCTCAGCGCACGACCCCGCTCGGCAGTGACCGCCGGGTCCTCGCCGGCGTTCGCCGACCCGTAGCGCTCGTGCATCTCGTCGTCCATGCGGGCGCGGAGCACCACGCTGCGGGGGTCGTCCCAGGACACGCGTTCGATCGTGATCACGAACGTCGATCCTGGCACGGGCGACCGACGACGCGGAAACCGAGGCGCCCGTCGGGCGCGACCGGCGCCGCCCGTCAGCCGCGCTGGCCGAGTGCCGCGATCGGGCCCTTGCCGGCGCGGAACGCCGCGAGCACGGCCGCCGCGTCGTCGTACACCTCGGCCGCCCCGGCACCGCGGAGCTCGTCACCGCCGATGCCACCGGTCATCACCCCGACGCACTGGACCCCCACCTTGCCGGCGGACTCGACGTCCCACATGGCGTCCCCGACCATCACGGCGTCGTCGGCGGAAACCCCGGCCTTGTCGAGCGCGACCCGGATGATGCCGGGGTCCGGCTTCGCCTGCTCGACGTCCTCGGAGCTGGTCTCGGCGGTGACCCACTCGCCCGCGTCGAGCAGGTCGCGCAGGCGGGCGAGTTCGTGCTCGGGCGCACTGGTCGCCAGGACCACGGCGTGCCCGGCCTCGGCGACGGCCTGCAGGAGCTCGCGTGCACCCGGCAGCAGCCGGAGCCGCGGCATCTGCTCGGCGTAGTAGGCGGTGTGGAACTGCTTCGCGGTGTCGCGGGTCTCCTGGGACGCGTCCGGCAGCAGCGTCTCGAGCAGCTTCGCCGAGTCCATCCCGATCGCACGGTGGATCCGCCAGGCATCGACGGACTCCCCCGCCGCCAGGAACGCTCGCCACCACGCGTCGATGTGCGCGTAGTTCGAGTCGGCGAGGGTGCCGTCGATGTCGAAGAGGACTGCTGTCGTGGGTGCGTCGGCCATCCCTTCATGCTGCTCGGGAGGCCCGGATCGCCTCCCAGGGGCGACCTGCGTCCGTCAGACGGTGATCGTCTCCCCCGCCGGCAGGATCAGGACGGGCACCGGCCCGAGACCGTCCGGGCCGAGGAAGCGCGCGGCGGACTGCTGGCCGAGCTCGCTCAGCATCGCCTCGTGGATCTGCACGGCCCGCTCCGGCGCCACGGCGCGCACGTAGTCGACGGCCTGGGCGGTGTTCGTCCACGGGCCGCTCGTCGGCAGCAGCAGGGTCGGCACCGGGACGCCGGGCTCGAGGTACGCGTCGCCCGGGTGGAACACCGCGCCGTCCACCAGGTAGCCGACGTTCGCGGTCGACGGGATGTCGGGGTGGATGACGGCGTGCTGCTCGCCGAAGACCCGGACGGAGAACGGTCCGACGGTGATCGTGTCGCCGGCGCGCACCGCTCGGACCCGACCGTGGTGTTCGCCGAGCTGCTCCACGACGGTCTCCGGACCGCGGACGACGAGGTCCGGGTTCGCGGCGAGTCCCGCGCGCAGGGCGTCGATGTCGAAGTGGTCGGGGTGGTCGTGCGTGACGAGGACGCCCGCGGCGCCGCGGACGAGGTCGACGGCCTCGGGTGTGAACACCCCGGGATCGATGACGAGGGTGACGCCGTCCTGCTCGAGGACGACGGTGGCGTGGTTGTACTTCGTCAACTCCATGCGCACAACTGTACAGCCGTGTTGTACTTCTGCGATCGCCCAGGAGGTGAGGAGTCGTTCAGTCAGCCCGGCGCGCGACCCGTTCGAACAGCTCGGGCAGACGGCGCAGCAGCGCACGCTCCTCGGCGTCGGTCTCCTCGCGGATCGCGTCGGCCAGCCAGTCGGTGCGGGCGTCCATGTCGCGCTGCAGGGCGGCCCGGCCGGCGTCCGTGATCCGGATCACCGACGCTCGACGGTCGGTGTCCGACGCCGTCCGGTCGACGTAGCCGAGGTCGGCCAGCTCGCCCACCGTGCGGGACTGCCCCTGGTGCTTCACGCCGCGGCGGCGCGCGAGTTCCGCGATCGTCATCGGGCCCTCGCGGTGCAGGAACCCGAGGGTGGTGGTGTGCGTCGCCGGCAGCGCGTCCGCCTCGCGTCGTGCGGCACGCACGACCCGGCCGATGGACTGTCGGAGCTCCGCAGCGAGCTCGTCGATCGGGTCCATGCCCGGAACGCTACCGCGTGACGGACTGGAGGCCCGTGGCGATGTCGCCACGGGCCTCCAGTCCGTCATCGGGTTCCGTTCAGCTGCTGCGGACGTCGTCCGCCGCGCCCTGCGCGTTGTCCTTGACGTCGGACGCGGCCCCCTGCGCCTCGCCCTTGACCGCCTGCGCGGCGTCCTGCGCGGTCCCCTTGAGGTCCTGCGCGTGCTCCTTCGCCACGTCGCCGAGCTGCGAGCCGACGTCCTTCGCCTGCTCCTTGACCTCGTCGACGAGCGGTGCAGCCTTGTCCTTCAGCTCACCGGCGAGCTCTTCTTCCTTCTCGGTGGTCGGCAGGAGCGACGACACGAGCCAACCGGCACCGAACGCGATGAGGCCGACGGCCAGGGGGTTGCCCTTCGCCTTCTCGACGCCCTTCTGCGCGACGTCCTTCGCCTGGCCGGTCGCGCCCGAGGCGGAACCGGAGGCGCTCGAGCGGGCCGACTGGGCCGCGCCCATCACGGACTCACGGACGTCCTGGAACCGGCCCTTCACCTTCTCGCTCTGGCGGTGGGCGATGGACGACGGGCTGACCTTGTCGGCGAGGGCGTCGACGTCGGAGCCGAGTTCGCCGCGGGTGCGCTCGATGTCGGCGCGGATCTCGTCTGGGGTGCTCATGGCTTCCTCCCGGTGTTGGGCTTGAGTGTCTCGGGGACTTCCTTGGCGGTCTCGACCGTCTGCGGGGCGCCCTTGATCTCCTTGATCTCCTTGCGCCCGCGGACGGCCAGGATCGCGGCGACGATCGCGTAGACGACCGCGATGATCAGGGCGGACCAGGCGTTGCCGATCAGGTAACCGAGGCCCCACCACGCGGCGATCGACAGGAACAGCAGGGCGAACACGGCGGTGAGTCCGGCGCCGCCGAACATCCCGCCCGCCTTGCCGGCCTTCTTCGCGGAGTCGGTCAGCTCGGCCTTCGCGAGGGCGACCTCCTGCCGGAACAGGCTGGAGAGGTCACGCGACACGTCGGACAGCAGCTCACCGAGCGGTGTGGTCGCAGCGCGCTCCTCGGGCGTCGGTTCGCCCAGGGGTGTCGCGCCGGGGACGGACTGGCTCATACGCCACTCCCCGATCCGGTGGTGCCGTCGCCGGCCTCCTTCTCGTGCTTGACCTCGGTCGCGAGTGCCTTGGTCAGGCGTCCCGCGAGCAGGCCAGCGCCCGCGGCGATCGCGATGAAGGTGCCGGGGCGCTTCGCGGCGAAGGTCTTCACCTCGTCGAGCAGCGAGCCCGGGTCGCGGTTCTCGAGGAACCCGGCGGCCGAGGTCGCGCGGCCCGACAGGTCGCGGACGACCTTCGAGGCGACGCCCTGCTCGTCGTCGTTCTCGGCCATGCGACCGAGCTGCTCGCCGAGGGAGCGGAGTCCGCCGGCAGCGCGCTGCTGCTGCTCGCCGGCCTGCTGCTTGAGGTTCTCGGACGCCTGGCCGTAGAGCTGCTTGGCGTGGTCGGTCGCCTCGGAGGCGACCTTCGACGCCTGCTCCTTGGCGGTGCCCGCGACGTTCGCGGCCTGCTCCTTGGCGTCGCCGGCGACGTCCTGCGCGGCACCCTTGGCCGCGTCGGCCTTGCCGGAGCCGCTGCCCGAGTCACTGCCGGAGCCGCTGGCGCTGCCGGTGCTGCCGGAGCCGCTGGCGCTGCCGGCGGATGCCGCGGACGGGACGGCGGGGAGCTGCTCGTCGGCCGGGACGGCGTCGAGGGGCGCGTCGAACGGCACCTCGGCGGCGCTGTCGCCGTACGGGTCGTAGGTCTGCGGCGCACCGGGGTCGGTGGGTCGCGCGGCGGGGGTACCGCTGGCGTACGACGGCACGGTCACGCCGGGGGCGACCTCGTGGCCCTCGGAGGCTGCGGTGCGGTCGTGGATGGGGGTCCCGGAGTCGTTCCCGGGTGGGTTCGTGGTCATGGTCGGCCTTCCGGTTGTCGTCGTCCCCGGCGTGCACCGGGGGCGTTTCGCAACGAACTTGCGCCGTGCCCTCTTGGTCCGGTCCCAGGATCACCGGGAAACGCGGTCCGGCAATCCGCACAGGCGACAGCCGGTTGGATCGACGGGTGCTCCGTGTCTCGGTCGTGATCCCCGTGCGGGACGACGCCGTGCACCTGCGGCGGTGCCTCGCCGCACTCGCGACCCAGACCCGGCCCGCCGACGAGGTCGTCGTGGTCGACAACGGCAGCACCGACGACAGCGCGGCGATCGCCCGGGACGCCGGCGCGGTCGTGCTCACGGAGCCGGTGCGCGGGATCGCCCGGGCCTCGGCGCGCGGCTACGACCGTTCGTCCGGCGACGTCGTCGTGCGGCTCGACGCCGACTCCGTCCCACCGCCGTCGTGGATCGCCGACGCGGTCCGGTTGTTGGCCGACCCCGAGGTCGTCGCGGTCACCGGTCCGGGCCGGCCCCGGAACGGTGGCGCCGTGGTGCGCCGACTGTGGAACGCCGTGTACATGGGCCCGTACTTCGTCCTGATGTGGAGCGCGCTCGGGCGTCCGCCGCTGTTCGGGTCCGCCATGGCGATGCGCCGGTCGACCTGGGCCGCGGTCGGTGGGCGAGCGCACCGCGACGACGCCGAGGTGCACGACGACGTCGACCTGAGCATGCAGCTCGACCCGGCCTGGCGGGTGGTGGCCGACCCCGTGCTCACGGTGCAGGTGTCCGCGCGACCGTTGGCGGGCCTCCCGTCCGTCTGGGTGCGGACGCGACGCGCCTTCCACACGTTCCGCGTGAACGGCCGGCGGGCCAACCCGGTGCGCCGGTGGGCGCGACGGCTGCGATCGCAGTCGCGGTCGCGGCGGTGGTGGTGGCGCAGCCGCTGACCGACGGGGTCGGGGGACAACGAATCGGTGACGGTCCCAGCCACCTCGGCCCTCGGTCGGTACGTTCGTGAGCGACGGTCACGACCTGACGCGACCGGACGAAGGGGAACCATGCGCCACACGATCACGCTCGCTGCCCTGGTGGCTGCGGGCCTCGCCCTGACCGGCTGTGCCCAGGCCGGACCGGCCGGACCCGCGAGCGACACCGCGACCACCGCAGCCGACCCGACGACGGCACCGAGCCCGACCGACACCACGACCGCTCCGAGCCCCACCGGCACCGGGGCCCCGAGCGACGACACCGCCACCGTCCCGGCCAGCTGCACCGACCTGATCACCCCTGGCAAGTGGGACAAGGCGTTCGCATCGGCACCGCTCAACGACCCGTCGGTCGTCGGCGACCCGATCGCGATCCCGAAGAGCTCGTTCACCCCGGCGCTGCAGGGCGACGGCAAGCGCCTGTACTGCGTGTGGCGGGAGCCGCAGGCCGACATCTCATACCTGTCCATCGCGGTCGACGCCGTCGACCCGACCGCAGCCCGCGACGCGCTCGAGCAGCTCTCGGCGAAGGGCTACGACTGCGGCGACGAGTCCGACGGGTACCTGTGCCAGAAGGTCTCGAAGAACTCGCAGTACCCGGTCACGGACGGCGACACGTACTTCACGCGGGGTGACCTCGGCATCCACATCCAGCAGTCGAACATCGAGACGACCAATCTGCTCGACGACGTCGTGGCGAACGTCTTCACGGACTGACGCAGCGGGTCACCGGGCGGGTCGAGACCGCACGTGCGCCCGCTCACCCTGCGGCCCGTACAGGCACAGCACCTCGGTGACGGAGTCGGTCACGTTGCCCATCCAGTGCGGAGTGTGGGTGTCGAACTCGGCGACCTCACCGGGTCCGAGGTCGAGGTCGTGCTCCCCCAGCACCAGTCGGAGCCGTCCGGACAGCACGTAGAGCCACTCGTAGCCCTCGTGCGTCTTGAGCGACGGCTCCCCACCCGGGGTGTTCGGCGGGAACAGCTGCTTGAACGAGCGCACCCCGCCGGTCCGCTTCGTCAGCGGCACCACGACGCGGCCGCCGTGCACCTCGGGCTTCATGTGCACGCGCGGGTCGCCGGTCTGCGGTGCGCCGACCAGGTCGTCGAGGGGCACCTGGTACGCCCGCGCGAGGGGCAGCAGCAGTTCCAGCGTGGGCTTCCGCTGGCCGGACTCGAGCCGCGACAGGGTGCTCACCGAGACCCCCGTCTGCTCGGACAGGGCGGCGAGCGTGACGTCGCGGTGGGCACGCAGCGCGCGCAGGCGGGGGCCGACCCCGTCGACGACCTCGGCGGTCGTGCGCGGGGCGGTCGCGTCCTGGCTGCCGTGTCCCATGGCGGACATGTTGCCACAGCGGCAAACTTCGTTGCTGTTCACGCTCGATCCGCCGCATGATCAGCGCATGCCTGCACACTTCGACGTCATCGTCATCGGCGGCTCGGCCGCCGGCCTCTCCGCCGCCCTCATCCTCGGCCGCTCGCGGCGCTCGGTGCTCGTCGTCGACTCCGGCGAGCCCCGCAACGCCCCGGCGGCCGGCGCGCACAACTACCTCGGCCACGAGGGCGTCCCGCCCGCCGAGCTGCTCCGCATCGGTCGCGACGAGGTCGCCGCCTACGGCGTCCAGGTCACGGCCGGGAGGATCGTGGCCACGTCCGCCACGACCGGTGACGGTCACGACCCGGTCGGCTTCTCGGTCACGCTGGACTCGGGCGAAGTCGTCACGGCGCGCAGACTGGTCGTCGCCTCCGGCGCCGTGGACGTCCTGCCGGAGGTCCCGGGCCTGGCCGAGCAGTGGGGGCGCGGGGTCGTGCACTGCCCGTTCTGCCACGGGTGGGAGATCCGCGGCCAGCGGATCGGGGTCCTCGTCACGACGCCGAACGGCGCACACCACGCGCTCATGTTCCGGGCGCTGAGCGATCGGGTGATCGTGTTCCTGACCGAGCCGGCCCTGATGGACGACACCGCCCTGGCCGGTCTGGCGGCCCGTGGCATCTCGGTCATCGAGGGCCCCGTCGCCGCCGTGGTCTCCGAGGGTGACCGGCTGACCGGGGTCCGGCTCGGTGACGGGTCGTTCGTCGAGCTCGATGCCCTGACCACGGCGAGCCGGCCCGAGGCGCGGGTGGCGTTCCTGTCCGGGCTCGGCCTCGCCGCCACCGACCAGTTCATGGGCGACCACCGGTTCGCGACGGCGCTGACCGTGGACGCCGCCGGGCAGACCGCCGTGCGCGGGGTCTACGCGGCCGGCAACGTGACGGCTCCGATGGCGACGGTCATCGCGTCGGCGGCTGCCGGCACCCAGACGGGTGCGGCGGTGCACGGCGACCTGGTGCAGGCCGACCTGGCGGTGGCGCTGGCGGGGGCGGGCGCGGGCGTCGGCGTCGGCGCTGGCTCGGCCGATGTTTCGCGCTGAGCGACAGTTCGCGGGGCCAGGCGGGCGTGGAGTGTCGGTGAGCGCGAAACCCGGGCTCGGTCAGTCGACGCGGTAGCCAGCCTGTGCAGCCAGCAGCGGCGCGAGCGTGTACAGCTGGTCGGCGCCGATCGTGGCCCCGCGGAACCCCTCGAGCCGCTCGACCCGATCGAGGTCCGCTGCGCGCAGGTCCACGTGGTCGATGCGGGTGTTCGACCCCTCGGCAGCGCGGATGCTGCTGCCGTCGAACGACACCCGCAGCAGCTTCGCGTCGGCGATGTCGAGCTCGTCGATGACGCAGTCGCGGAACACCACGTCGGTGATCGTCGAGCCGCGCAGGTTCACGAACCCGAACTTCATGCCGACGAACTCCACGCCGTTCAGCCCGGAGTCGTACAGCTCCGCCGAGCCGACGCGCCCGCCGGAGACCCGGACCTCGCGCCACGTGCTGCTCGATGCCCGCAGGATCGGGGCGTCGAGCGAGTCGATGATCGAGTCACGGACCCGGAGCCCACGGAAGTCCGCGTCGTCGCCCCGGAACGTGTCGATGACGCACTCCTCGATCTCCAGGTCGGGCAGTCGCTCGCCGGCCAGGTCGAGGACGTGGATGCGCTTGCCCTCGATGCGGTCACCCGTCAGGACGTCACCGGGTGCTGGCGCCCAGTCCTCGAGGTTCGTCGGTTCGGTCAGGGTGATGCGCGGGGCGTCGGTGCCGGAGGAGCGTGCCATGACCCCAGTCTGGCGGTGACCGCCGACCCGCGGGTCACGACCCGGGTCGGGTGAGGACGCTGTCCAGCCGGTAGTCCTTCGCCGGTCCGCGCGCTTCCCACCGCACCGTCCAGCGGTCTTCGTCGCCGTCGAAGGCACCCGTGTAGTCGTCCGGGGCGCAGGCGTGGGCGACGCTCGTGCCCCAGACCCAATCGTGGAACACCCGACCGTCGGAGAAGTGCACGGTCCAGCCGCCGGTACTCGTCCGCCGCAGGGCCAGGGTCCGTGACACCGGGGTCGTCCGGCCGTCGAAAGTCATCACGCCCGACTCGTCCCAGCGCACCTCGCCGTCACCGACCCGGGTCAGGGTGGTGGTCCCGGTGACGATCCCCGTGGCACCGGCGCGGTGGTCGCGCACGGAGCGGTGCAGGTCCCACACCCCGAGCAGGTCCATCGGCAGCAGCACCCGACCAGGCTAACCGCGCAGGGCCTCGGCCCGCGCGGCTCGGCGCTCGTCGTCGGTGATGACCCCGCGGGCGTGCAGCTCGTCGAGTTCGAGGAGCCGCTGTTCCGGCGAGCTCCGGCGGGCACTGTGCGGGCGCCGACTGCGGACGACCGCGACGCACACGGCGACGATGACCGCGATGACGATGAGCGCCATGAGCAGGGTCCAGACGAGGTCGTAGACCGGCGGGATCAGGGGGTTGTGCACTTCTTCGGAGGCCGTCATCGTCCGCGCAGCGCTTCGGCTCGGGCGCTGCGGTGCTCCTCGTCGGAGATCACGCCGCGGGCGTGCAGGTCGTCGAGTTCGGCGAGCCGCTGTTCGAGTGGCTTGTCCGGTGCGAACGTGCGGCTCTGCATCGCCTGGTACGCGATGTCCTCCTGCATGGTGAGCGGGTTCTGACCACGGTCGGCCATCCGCTTGCCCCGGTAGAGCGACAGGATGACGATCGTCAGGGTCGTGAGGATCGCCAACGCGGCGACGACCCCGAACGCGATGCCGAGCCAGCCGTCGAACAGGTCGGGCATCCCCGACTCCCCCGGACCCTCGAGCTCACTGAACGCGGACCAACTGAGCACCATCGCGCTTCCCCTTCTCACAACGACGAGCGAAGCGTAGCGCGAGACGGCGAACACGAGCGGGCGTTCCTTCCCAGAACGCCCGCGATGGAATGTGGAAACGGGCGTACCTGGTCAGAAGTTCCGACCCGGTACGCCCGAGATCGCCCGGTACGCCCGATTCGACCAGGCAGCGCGAGCCCCACCCAGCGCAATCCCACCCAGCCCAGCCCAGCCCAGCCCACGCACCACCCCGGCCAAGCCCAGCCCGGTCAGCCGCGCAGCGGCCCCGACCCCGGAACGTTCGCACCGTCCGCGAAGCCGGCCACGAGTGCACGCAACGCTTCTTCGGAGGTGTGTCGGGCCTCCCATCCGAGCACCGACCGGGCACGGTCGGTCCGCATGATCGGCACGCCGGCCGCGATGTCGATCCACCCGGCGTCCGTCGGCTGCAACCGCAGCCGCCACGTCACCGTCACGATCCCGCGCAGCAACCGCAGCGGGATCCGGACGGCACCGAGCATGCCGAAGGCCCGGGCCAGTCTCGGCGGGTTGAGCACGGGCGAGGCCGCGATGTTGAACGCCCCCGCTGCCCGTCGGTCGACCGCTCGCCAGTAGGCGTCGGCGACGTCGTCGGCGTGCACGGCCTGGAACACGAACGGGTACGGCAGCGGCAGCACGAGCCAGCGGATCCACCGCACGATCGACATCGGCACGAGGTGTCCGAGGAACAGCCCCCGGATCTCGGCGGCGGCGTCCCGCTGGAAGATCAGTCCCGGGCGCAGCCGGGTGACGGTCACGGAGGGGTGGGCGGCCTCGAACGCGTCCATCGCGGCCTCGTTGGCGGCCTTGTGGATCGAGTACGTCGCCGTCGGGATCCCGTTTGTCGGCCAGCTCTCGTCCACGGGGGTGCGCTTGCCGTCGACGTCCACCCCGCGGTAGGCACCGACCGAGGACGCGACGACGACCTGGGGCACCTCGGCCTGCGCGACGGCAGCCAGGACGTTCGCCGTCCCGGTCACGTTCGTGCGGTGCTGCGCGGGGATGTCGTGCGTCGGCTGGAGCGCCCACGCCAGGTGGATGACGGCATCGGCGCCCTGGAACACGGCGGCGAGCTGGTCCACGGCGTCCGCGGCACCGACGTCCACGGCGTGCCAGACGGCGGCGGCGTACGGCTCGGCGCGCAGGTCCGGCAGCCGCCGGGCGACGCCGACGATCTGGACGCCGACGGCGTCACGCGCGACGTCACCGGCGGCGTGACGGCCGCTGTCACCGTCGCCGTCGGCGCGCACGGCCGCGAGCCGACGGAGCACCGCCGTCCCCACGTTGCCGGTCGCACCGACGACGACGATGCGCATCAGGCTGCGGCCATCGCGGGGTCGAGCACGACCTTGACGCAGTCGTCCTGCTTCTTCTGGAAGACCTCGTACATGTGCGGAGCATCCTCGAGCGAGACGCGGTGGGTGGTCAGGTCGAGCGTGCCGAGCGGGTCCGACGGGTCGGAGACGAGCGGCATGATGTCGTCGATCCAGCGCTTCACGTTGCACTGGCCCTCGCGGATGGTGATCTGCTTGTCGAACAGCGTCATCATCGGCATCGGGTCGGCCATGCCGCCGTAGACACCGCTCAGCGAGACGGTACCGCCGCGGCGGACCAGGTCGATGGCCGCGTGCACGGCCGCCAGGCGGTCGACGCCGGCGGTCTCGATCGCCTTCTGCGCGAGCTTGTCGGGCAGCAGGCCGGCGGCGCGCTGGGCGAAGCCCGCCATCGGGTTGCCGTGGGCCTCCATGCCGACGGCGTCGACGACCCCGTCGGGGCCACGGCCGTCGGTCAGGTCGACGAGCTCGGGCACCAGGTCCTTCGTCAGGTCGAACACCTCGGCGCCGTGCTTCGCCCCGAGGTCACGGCGGACCTGCTCGGGGTCGACGGCGAGCACGCGGTAGCCGAGGTGCTTGCCGATGCGGGCGGCGAACTGGCCGACCGGGCCGAGGCCGAGCACGGCGAGGGTGCCGCCCTCGGGCACCTGGGCGTACTGCACGGCCTGCCACGCGGTCGGCAGGATGTCGCTCAGGAACAGCCAGCGGTCATCTGGGGTGCCGTCGTCCGGCACGACGATGGGGCCGTAGTCGGCGTGCGGCACGCGCAGGTACTCCGCCTGGCCACCGGGGACCTGGCCGTACATCTTCGTGTAGCCGAACAGCGAGGCGCCGGTGCCGTACTCGGTCACCTGGGTGGTCTCGCACTGCGACTGCAGGCCGTGCTGGCACATCCAGCAGTGGCCGCAGGAGATGTTGAAGGGGATGACGACCCGGTCGCCGACCTTCAGGTTCGTGACGCCGGATCCGACCTCTTCCACGATGCCCATCGGCTCGTGGCCGAGGACGTCGCCGCGGTCGATGTACGGGCCGAGCACGCGGTACAGGTGCAGGTCGGAGCCGCAGATCGCCGTGGAGGTGATCCGCACGATCGCGTCGGTCGGCTCCTGGATGGTCGGGTCGGGGACGGTCTCGACGGACACCTTCTCGGTGCCCTGGTAGGTCAGTGCGCGCACGTTGCGTTCCTCTCGTGGTCGCTTCGAGCCTGCCTGGAGGCACGACTCGCGTTCCCCTCCTCGGTACGCGCCCGCCCCGTGGACGCTCCCAGTCCCGCGTCCCCTCGCGCACGTCGGCGCGGGTGGGCAGCGGTGGTCGCGACCTCAGGCGAGGACGGCTGCGAGGGCCCGCTCGTGCTCGTCGCGACCGCCCGGTCCGGCACTGCCGGCGAGCATGATGAGCGCCTTCCACAGCGCCCATCCCCGGGCGCGCGCCCACGTGTCGTCGTCCAGGTCGACGGCCCGCCGGAACACCCGTCGCGCCGGGCCGTCCAGCATCGTCCACGCGAGCACGAGGTCGCACGCCGGGTCCCCCACGCCGCACGTGCCGAAGTCAATCACCGCGCACAGCCGCCCGGTGTCGTCGACGAGCAGGTTGCCGGGGGCGACGTCGCCGTGGAACCAGACGGCCGGCCCGTCCCAGCGGCTGGCGAGGGCCTCGGCCCAGACCCGTTCGCAGGCGCCGCGGTCGACGACGGTGCCGTCGGTCCCACCCCTGCCGCCGCCGAGCGTGTCGAGCGCCGTCCGCACCTCGGCGTCGTACACGGACGGGTGCTCGCCGCGGTGGAACGAGTGCGCGCCGGCGGTGGGGCCGCCCGTCGCCGGGACGCTCCGGAGCTGCCGGAGCACGGCACCGACCCCGGCCGCGAAGCGCTCGTGGTCGAGGTCGTCGACCTGCACGGCGGGCACCCCGTCGAGCCACCGCCGCACCGACCACGGGAACGGGTACCCCTGGCCCGGTTCCCCGAGCGCCACGGGCTCCGGGACGGCGACGTCCAGCCGTCGGGCGAGGTACGGCAGGACGTCCTGCTCCTTCTCGACCGCGGGCACGTAGCCGGCCGCGCTCGGCATTCGCACCGACAAGGCGTCCCCGAGCCGGTAGGTGCGGTTGTCCCAGCCCTGGTGGTCGACCTCGCGCACGGGCAGGTCGGCCCAGTCGGGGAACTGCTCCGCGACGAGTCGTTCGACGAGTCCGGCGTCGATCCGGGGCACCTCGGTGTGCATGCCCGCAGCCTAGGCGTCGGACCGGGCCAGCGGTGGGGCCGGTGCGCGCGGGCGGCCAGCGGCGGGGCGGACTCGCACCGGGCCTCCCGGCCGTCGCCTCAGGCGGGTTCTGCCAGGGCGAGCAAGGCGTCGCGCGCGACCGCGAGCTCCCGCTCGTCCAGGTAGGGCGGCATGCCGACCGCGGCCGCGAGGCCCTCGGCCGCGTGCCGGACCACCAGTGCGCGGTCCTCGGGCAGGCCGTCGCGTGCGAACAGCGTCCGCCAGTGCTCGGCGTCGGCGGCGACGGCCGCGGCGATCCCCGGGACGGCCATCAGACCGGGCCAGTGCGACGACGGTGCGAACAGGTCCATCGCCTGCTCGCTGCCGCCGCAGAGCGTCCGGACGTAGGCGCGCAGGACCTTGCCCGGTCGGTTCTCGGCGAGGTCCACGTGCTGCATGACCTCGTCCGTGAACGCGGCCAACCCGTGCTCGACGACCGCGAGCAGGAGTTCGTCCTTCGACGGGAAGTGGTGCAGCAGCCCGCTCTTCGAGACGCCGGCTTCGGTCGCGATCTCGGCGACGCTCACCCGCGTACCGCGCTCGGCGAGCAATCGGCGTGCGGACTCGAGCACGGCCTGCCGCGTGCGCTCGCGGTCGCGGGAGCCGTCGGTGCCGGTGCCGGGGCCCGTGCTGCGGTCAGTGGTCATGCGGTCCATCCTGCCGGTTCGGGATGACCCGGAGCGCGACCACGGCGGCGACCGCGAGCAGCACCGCGGCGCAGACGGAGGCGAGTTGCATGCCACCGGTGAACGCTTCACGGGCGTGCTCGAGCACCGGCGACCCCGGTTGCAGTACCTGGCTCGCCGACGCCAACGACTCCCGTACCCGGTCCGCGACCCCCGAACCCAGGCTGTCGCCCGTGAGGTCGAGGTTCGACCGGTAGAACGCGGTCTGCAGCGACCCGAGCACCGCGATGCCGAGCGCGACGCCGAGCTCGTACCCGGTCTCCGAGATCGCCGAGGCGGCGCCCGCACGCTCCCGCGGAGCCGCGGCGACGACCGCGTCCGTCGCCAGCGTCATCGACACCCCGACGCCGAGGCCGACCACGGCGAGCGCGATGGCGATCCCCCAGTACGTCGGCAGCCCCTCGGCGAAGGCGAGTCCGGCCATGCCGACCGCGGCGACCGCCAGCCCGAGGCCGATGGAGCGACCGGGGCCGACGCGACGGGAGAGCAGGCCGATCACGGCGATGACCGCGATGGACGCCAGGGTGGCCGGCAGCTCCGCGGCTCCGGCGAGCAGCGGGGTGAACCCGCGCACCAGCTGCAGGTACTGCGAGAAGAAGAACAGCAGACCGCTCAGCGCGAAGACGGACAGCGAGTTCGCGACCACCGCACCGGAGAACGCCGGGATCCGGAACAGCTGCAGGTCGATGAGCGGCGTGGTCAGGCGTTTCTGCCGCCGGACGAACCACCAGCCCGACGCGAGCCCGAGCAACGCGGTCGCCGGCACCGTCCAGCCGAACCCGTGCCCGGCGACGTGCTTCACGGCGTAGACCAGCGGCACGATCGCGAGCACCGAGAGCACCGCGGAGAGCAGGTCGATCGGGGTCCGGGCGCCGCCGCGGGACTCCGGCAGCAGGAACGCCCCGGCGACGACGATCACCGCGATGACGGGGATGTTGATGAGGAACACCGATCCCCACCAGAAGTGTTCCAGCAGCGCCCCGCCGACGAGTGGTCCGGCCGCGGCACCACCGGTCGCGCCCGCGGACCACACCGCGATGGCGGTGGTGCGCTGCCGCGGGTCGCGGAAGATCGTGCGCACCAGCGACAGCGTCGAGGGCATCAGGGTGGCGCCGGCGACGCCGAGGAGTGCCCGTGCGGCGATGAGCAGCTCCGGGCTCGAGGCGAAGGCCGCAGCGGCCGATGCCAGTCCGAACGCGACGGAGCCGAGGAGCAGCAGGCGCTTCCGACCGATCCGATCGGCGACGTTGCCCATCGTGACGAGCAACCCGGCGAGTGCGAACGAGTAGACGTCGCCGATCCAGAGCACCTGGGTCGCGGTCGGGTCGAGGTCGGCGGTCAGGGACGGCACCGCCAGGGCCAGCACGGTGCCGTCGATCGCCAGGAGCACCACGGCCAGGGTGAGGACGCCGAGGGACGCCCACTCACGGACGGAGGCGCGGTGGGTCGGGGTGGTGCTGGTCGTGGTCATCGGTCGACCGTAACCGACCATTTGGTCGGTTGGGCAGACTGCACAGTCGGTTCACAGCACAGCGCCGCTCGGTCAGCCCCGCAGCCGGTCACGCTCCCCTGGCGGCAGGTGCTCGGTGGCCGTCCGGCGGGCGGCCGGGCTGAGGAACCGGCCGCTCTGCTCGAGGAATGCCACGAGTGCCGGCTCGGACGCCCGCTTCCCCGTCTCGCGCAGGACGAGACCGAGCGCCGACTGCACCGTCTCGCTGCGCTCCCGAACCAGGCGCCCGGCGATCCCGAGCGGCACCTCGGCGTCGCCCTGCTTCGCGAACGCCAGGGTCGCCACGACCGCGATCCGGCGGACCATCGCGACGTCGGACTTCGCCAGCGCGAACAAGGGGCCGGTCGAAGCGCCCAGCAACGGTGCGCCGACGAGTTCCTCGGCGGCCAGGTCGACGAGCGCCGGGTCCTCGAACCGCTCGGCCTTCGCCGCGGACAGGTACTCGTCGGTGAGCTCCGGGTCGGGGTGCGTCCGCATCGCCTGCACGAGCAGCAGGACGGCGACGAGCTTGGCACCGTCGTCCTCGCTCCAGAGCAGCGCCGAACGCTCGCCCCCGTCGAGGTCGTGGAACTGCCGCGCGACCCGGCGGGCCGCGGCGACGTCGCCGGTGGTGCGGGCGAACGCCGCCAGCACGGCCTCAGCGTCGCGGCCTGCCTGGAGGCCCGTCACGCGACCTCCCCCTCGCTCTCGTTGCTCTGTGGTGCCCTCCGACGTCCGCGGCTGAGCACGATGACCGCGACGACCACCAGGAACGCCGCGAACATCCAGGTGCCCACCTGCGGGTCCACCAGGCGCGCCAGCACGGCACCGCCCGGCGAGCACACGGCGGCGGTGACGCCGACCGTCAGCCCGACCCGCAGGTCGACCGCGTGACGCCGGAGGTTCGCGACCGTCCCGGACACCGACGTCGGCACCATCGTGAGCAGCGACGTGCCCTTCGCCAGCAGGTCGCCGGCACCGAGCACGACCTCGAGCCCCGGCACGATGACGACCCCGCCGCCGACGCCGACGAGCCCGGACAGCACACCCGACAGCAGCCCGAGCAGCAGCAGGACGATCGCCTCGACGACCCCGAAGTGCACCTCGCCACCGCGGGTCGGCACCGTGGTGAACAGCGACACGAGCACGACGGCGATGAACCCGACGAAGATCCAGGGCAGCGCGCGGAGTGGCAGGGCACGGAGCAGCCGGGCACCGATCGGGGCGCCGATGACGCTGCCGACCGCCAAGGTCAGGGCCGCGAGCCAGTGCACCTCGCCCTGCACGGCGTAGGTGACCGCACCGACGACGGCCGCGGGGGCGATCGCCACGAGCGAGGTGGCCGAGGCCCGACGCTGGTCCATGTGCGCGAAGGCCATGAGCGCGGGCACCACGATGACCCCTCCGCCGACGCCGAACAGCCCGGACAGGACCCCCGCCAGGACCCCGATCGCCACCAACACGAGCACCGTTCCACCGCGCTTCCTCATCCCGCTCAGGCTATCCGCGCCGCGGGCGCGCTCTCGCACCGTGCGAGGTGGCCCGCACTTGGAGTGCAGAAATGGTCGGGTGCCCGAAGGTGACCCGACCATTTCTGCTCACGAAGCGAACGTCAGCTCGCGAATCGTTGAGTAGCTTCCCGAATCGCTGCAGCGTGCAGGTAGATGTCGTCGAGGTTCTCGATCGGGTGCTTCGTCTCGATCTTGTGCTCGTCGAACAGCCCGAGGTACTTCTGCTTCTTGCCGTTGAACCACAGGCGCGCGATCGGCTTGCGGTTGTTGTCGTCGAGCAGGACGGCGAAGTACGACTTCTGGTCGCGGTGGGCGATGCGATCCGGCTTGACCTCGCTGCAGGCGATCGCCTTGACGATCTGGTAGCCCTCGAGTTCCTCGAGCGTGGTCTCGATTTCGGTGTCGCGATCGAGGTCGTCCTCAGCCACCGCCGCGCTCGTCATCGCCTCAGCCGGGGCTTCGGCGCCGACCGGAGCACTGTACGAAGCGCCGAGCGCCGTCTTCAACCGGTCGTTGACCTGCTCGTTCAAGAACTGCTTCGATGCCTTCGCGACCAGCGTCGTGAACTGGGTACGGGCCTCCTGGGTGAAGCGTCCGTCGTAGACGCGAGTCGTGAAGAGGCGCACGAAGTCCTCTTCCGGCTCACGGAACTGCGCAGCGATGGCTCGCTTGATGGACCCGACGTACTTCAGCTCCTCGGCGGCACTGATGACCGAGTCCAGGTCGAAGACGTCCTTGGTCAGCTTGCTGAGCTCCGGCAGCAACGTCTCGTCGATGTCGGCGAGATCGAGGACGAGGAAAGGACGGTCGTCCATCTTGTTCGGCGCATCGAGGTCCGTGTAGAAGTTGTAGACCTCGCCGTTCGTGAGCACCGCGATGCGGGCGTTCGTGACGGAGAAGTACCGGAACAGCTGCGACGCGTGCTCGATCTTCAGCGGCTCAGTCGACTTCTTGCACTCGATGAGGATCTGCACCTCGCCGTCGCGCATGATCGCGTAGTCGACCTTCTCGCCGCGCTTCACACCCACGTCCGCCGTGAACTCGGGCACGACCTCCAGCGGGTTGAACACGTCGTAGCCGAGGATCGTCGAGATGAACGGCATGACGAACGCGTTCTTCGTCGCTTCCTCGGTCTGGATGGCCTCGCGCTGGTTCTGTACCTTCGTCGCCAGCGCAGCGAGACGCTCTTCGAACTCCATCGTTTCTCCCCTGTGGTCGTTTGCAACGGTAGTTGACGACCCGTCATCAATCGACTGAATGTCCCTCCCCCGTTCGCGGGACCTCCGCCAACGTACTAGATGCGGAACATCAGGAGCGTCCGAGGAGTCAGGAGACGGTGAGCGCCGGCTCGCCCTCGTGCACGAGCTGGTGCACCCGCTGGTACGAGACACCGAGGACGACCGCGATGTCCCGCAGGGTGAGGCCGTCGTCCTTCAGCGAGACAGCGATCGCCCTGCGGAGCGAGAGCGCGCGGGCCTCCTTCACCTCAGCCTCGGCGCGCAGCGCGGTGGCCTCTTCGAGCGAGCGCGCCAGGGCTGGTTCGAGCTCGGCACGGATGACCACGGTGACGTCGTCCTGATCGACCTCGGCGACGAAGGCGATCGCTTCACGCTGGGCATCGGCAGCGAGGTCGAGCCGACGGACCTGCGAGATCGCGCCGGGGAACTGGTCGTTCTGCACGATCCACCAGTTGCCCTCGCGATGCGCACGTGACGTGTAGGTCATCGCCACCACCCCTTCCCGAGCTCCTGCTCGAACTGCTTGAAGAACGCCCGAGCGGTGCCGTCAGCGATCTCGGAGTGCCGTCCGACGGTGCTCCGAGTCGACCCGACGACGATGCCGGTGTGGTTCGTGAGTTCCACTTCGCGGTACTCGAGGCCGGCCGCTCGTGCCGCGATCCTGATGCGCTTGAGCACGGCTTGACGTTTCACAGCCTATGTCTACTGCCCTTGATCCATCAAGGCAAGCAACATAGACAAGCCGGGATACCGTCCCCTCGCACCGTGCGAGGGGGCCCGCACTTGAAGTGCAGAAATGGTCGGGTGCCCGAAGGTGACCCGACCATTTCTGCTCACGAAGCGAACGCCGACCCCCGCGCCCGCCCCGCGCGACCCCGTCCGAACCCCGCGCCCGCCCCGCGCGACCCCGTCCGAACCCCGCGCCCCCCGCCTCAGCGGAAGTGCATGTTCTTCAGCGGGTCGACGAGGGTGCCGTTCCGCCGCGTCTCGACGTGCACGTGCGGCCCCGTGGACTGCCCGGTGTTGCCGGACTTCGCGATCTCGGTGCCGAGCTTCACGATCTGCCCCTGCTTCACCTCGATCTTGCTGAGGTGCGCGACCAGCACCGCCGTCATGCCGTACGTGACGACGATGTAGTTGCCGTAGGCCGCGTCGTTCGCGATGGTCTTGGTGACCGTCCCCGTCCCGGAGCCGTACACGGCCGTCCCCACCGGCACAGGGGCGTCTGTGCCCTGGTGGTAGCGCGGTACGTGCCCGGCGCCGCGGTCGTCGCCGTACCTGCCGGTGATCTTCGTGCCGTTGACGGGCCAGGCCAGGCCGGTGACCGGTCGGCTCGACCAGACCCGGGTGTCCTTCGCGCCGTAGAGCACGACGTTGCCGTCGACCTGGACGAGCAGGTTGCCGGACCCGGCGGTGCTGGTGCGTGAGCTCCAGAGCGCGACCTTCTTGCGCGAGGCGTCACGGGTCCAGATGACGAAGTTGCCCTTGGCCTGCAGCTCGGCCCAGGCGCCCGGGTGTCCGCCGGTGCGCGACTGCCAGACGACGCGGCCGCTGACCTTCTGCACCAGGTTGCCGTCGGTGCGCATGTTGAGGATGCGCGTGTTCGAGGTGTCGGATCGCAGCACGGTGCCGCCCAGGATGGTGTTCCCCGACGGGACCCGGTCCTGGTAGCCGTTCCAGCTCACGACGACGGTCTTGCCGGCGAGCAGCGCCATCGTGCCGTCGGCGCGCACCTTCAGCGCGGTCGAGTTCACGGTGCCGGCCGAGGCCCAGCGGGCCACACGCTTGCCGTTCTTCGTGATGTCGAGGGCGCGGTTCTTGCCGACCACGGCGATCGCGCCGGAGTTGCCGGCGGTGTTCGACGCCCACAGCACGCGGTTGCCGATGCCGTACTCGACCAGGTTGCCGTCGCCCTGCATGATGAGCTTGAACTGGCCGTTCGGCGACGTGACCTGGTCGCCGGGCAGGATCTTGGTGCCGGCCGGGGCCGAGCCGACCCAGACCGCAGAGGCCGCTGCCGGTTCGGCTGTCGCCACGAGCGCCCCCGCCGCCAGGGCCAGTGCCGTCACGGCGCCGGCGATGCGTGGGAGTCGGCGCGCACGTGCGACGGTCGACGGAGTGGTGGTCATGGATCCCCTGCCCTGGAACCGACCGTGCGAGCGCGCGGTCGTTCGGCGCTCGCCCTGCACGAGTCGCCGAACGATGTTCGCTTTTCTGCGCGGGGTGCACAACCCCTTGGACGGGGGGTGTACAGCGCGGAGCCGATCGCCGCGGGACAGGATGGGACCATGTCGACGCCGAACCCCGCCTTCGTCCCGCCCGCTGCGCAGACCACCCGTCCGGACCTGCAGGGCACGTTCGGGATGGCGGCCTCGACGCACTGGATCGCGACGGCGACCGCCCAGTCGGTGCTCGAGCGCGGCGGCAACGCCTTCGACGCCGCCGTCGCCGGGGCCTTCGTCCTGCAGGTCGTGGAGCCCCACCTGAACGGCCCCGGGGGCGACCTGACGGCGGTCTTCGCGACCGCCGCGAACCCCGTGCCGACGGTGCTGGTCGGTCAGGGTCCCGCACCCGAGGGCGCGACCTCGGAGCACTACCGCGCCGAGGGCCTCGACCTGGTCCCCGGCTCCGGCGCGCTGGCCGCGACCGTCCCCGGCGCCGTCGACGCCTGGCTGCTCCTGCTCCGCGACCACGGCACCTGGGATCTGGCCGACGTCCTCGCCCCCGCGATCGGGTACGCCCGCGACGGCCACCCGGTCGCACCTGCGGTGGTCCGGACGATCACCGCCGTGCGCGGCCTGTTCGAGCAGCACTGGCCCACCTCCGCCACGCAGTGGCTGCCGGGAGGCACGGTGCCGGTCCCCGGGGACCTGGTGCGCAACGAGGCACTCGCCGCAGTGCTCGACCGGCTGGTCGAGGCGGGTGCCGGCGCCGGCAGCCGGACCGGCCGCATCGATGCGGCCCGGTCCGAGTGGGCGGAGGGGTACGTCGCCGAGGCGATCGACCGGTTCGTCCGCGAACCGCACCGGCACGCGTCGGGCACCGACCACGCCGGGGTCATCCGGGCCTCCGACCTGGCGGCGTTCCGGGCGTCGTACGAACCCGCGACGACCGCCGAGTTCCGCGGCTGCACGATCGCCAAGACCGGACCGTGGGGCCAGGGTCCGGCGCTCCTCCAGACGCTGCGGCTGCTCGAACCGCTCGACGACGCCCTGCTCGACCCGTCGACCGAGCTCGGCGCGCACACGATCGTCGAGGCGCAGAAGCTCGCCCTCGCCGACCGCGAGGCGTTCTACGGCGACGGCGAGGTCCCGATGGACGTCCTGCTCTCCGACGCGTACGCCGACGAGCGTCGCGCACTGATCGGCGAGCGGGCCTCGGCGGAGCTCCGCCCCGGCACGATTGCGGGGGTCGAGCACGCACTGCCGCCGGTCCGGACGTCGTACGACTCCGCGGGTTCGGTCGGGGTGGGCGAACCGACCGTGCAGGTCGCCCGCGCGGCCGAAGCCGACGCCGAGGTCCCGCCGGCCGCTCCGCTGGAGGACCGCGGCGAGCCGTTCGTCACCCCCGACGGCGAGACCCGTGGCGACACGTGCCACATCGACGTCGTGGACCGCTGGGGCAACATCGTCAGCGCGACGCCTTCCGGCGGGTGGCTGCAGTCGTCGCCGACGATCCCCGAGCTCGGGTTCTGCCTCGGCACCCGCCTGCAGATGACGTGGCTCGAACCGGACACCGCGTCGACCCTGCGGCCCGGCGAGCGCCCCCGCACCACGCTGACCCCGACCGTGGTGCTCCGCGACGGGCAGCCCGTCGCCGCGCTCGGCTCCCCCGGTGGTGACCAGCAGGACCAGTGGCAGCTGCTGTTCCTGCTGCGCTGGATCGTCGGCGGCTACTCCCCGCAGCAGGCCATCGACGCACCGGCGCTGCACACCACGTCGTTCCCGGGGTCGTTCTGGCCGCGCACGTGGGAGCCCGCGGGCCTGGTCGTCGAGGACCGCCTGGGCGACGGGGTCATCGGGGCACTCGAGGCCCGCGGACACGTCGTGACCCGCGGCGGTGACTGGAGCCTGGGCCGGCTGTCGTGCGTCACCCGTGACCCGGACACCGGGATCCTCGGCGCTGCCGCGAACCCCCGCGGCGCGCAGGGGTACGCCGCGGGACGCTAGAGCGTCGGCCGTTCCTTCCCAGAACACCCGCACTGGCAAGTGGAATCGGGCGTACCTGGTCAGAACTTCCGACCAGGTACGCCCGATTCCACCAGGTACGCCCGATTCGACCGGGCACGCCCGGTTCAGAGCGTCGGGACGACCACCGCGCGACCCGAGAGCTCCCCGGCCTCGAGCTTCCGGTACGCCTCGAGCGCGTCGGACAGCGCGTACCGCTCGACGTCGGGCACGATCTGGCCGGCGCGGTACATCGCGACGACCTCGTGCAGGTCCTCGATGGTGCCCCAGTAGGTGTTCGTGATCGTCGACTCGTACGGCGTCGCGAAGAAGTTCCACTCGGTGGTGCCGCCGGCGATCCCGACGACGGTGAACCGACCGCCGACCGCCATCGAGGCCTGCGCGACCTTGATCGTGGGGGTGGCACCGACGAAGTCGAAGGCCGCGTCGACGCCGCGTCCGCCGGTGATCTCGCGGATGCGCTCCGCCTGGTCCGGGCCGCCGGGGACGGTGATCGCGCCCCGGGCGGCGGCGCGGTCCATCGCGTCCTGCTTCATGTCGGTCGCGATGACCGTGGCACCGGTGAGCGCCGTGAGGATCTGCACGGCGATCTGCCCGAGGCCACCGAGCCCGACGACGAGCGCGAAGCGACCGCCGCCAGCCAGGTTCGGCAGGGAGTTCTTGATCGCGTGGTACGGCGTGAGCGCGGCGTCGCTCAGCGGTGCGGCGGCGACCGGGTCGGCGTCGCCGAGCGGCACGAGGTTCCGCGCCGGGACGCTCACGTACTCCGCCATGCCGCCGTCGCGCCCGAGGCCGATCCCCATGTAGGGGTTCGTCGCGGCGTTCTCGCAGTAGGTGTCCTGCCCCTTCGAGCAGTACGAGCAGTGCCCGCAGCCGACCGGCCCGTAGACCAGGTAGGCGTCGCCCTCGGCGAAGCCGGTGACCCCGTCCCCGACGGCCTCGACCCAACCGGAGTTCTCGTGGCCGAGCACGAACGCGGGCGCCTGGGCTCCCGGCTGCCCCTGCTGGAACTCCCGGTACACGGCGACGTCCGAGTGGCAGGCACCGGCGCCGGCGACCTTGAGCAGGACCTCACCCGGCCCGGGTGCGGGCTTCGGGACCTCGGTCAGGGACGGGAAGGTCTGGTACTGCTCGAACACGACGGCGCGCATGGGGTTCTCCTTTGATCACCCTTCACGCTACACCTGTCGTCGAGGACGACATGTGTCGTCCAGTTGCCTCGGGGCCACGCCCTCCCGCGAACAGTCCGCGGTCGAACCGTGCCCCACCGGGACGCGACGACCGCGCCACCATGACACCCAGCACGACCGCACCGAGCGGTCCGGTGAACACGAGGAGCAGGATCCACAGCCCGCTGTGGTCCCGGTCGTGCAGTCGCCGCACGAGCAGCGACCACCGGGGCACGATGGTCAGGATCGTCGGGACGAGGATCGCCAGGTCCCACGCGTCCGGCCAGACGTCCCGCCCACCGCTGCCCCAGCCGAACCACGCCCCCTGCCCGCGGTCGATCAGGTGGAACGAGACCCGCGGCGAGGGGACGACCCCGAACGGGTCGACGTACATCTCCCACCGCCCTGCGGTCCCGTGCACGCCGACGACCCAGAGCGCGACCCCGACCAGCGCGAGCTCGAGCGCGATCACCCACCAGAACTCCGAGCGACTCGCCCGCCCGTGGAACCGCCACCCCTGCGTCCAGAACCGGAGCCAGGCGACCACCGGGTTCGTCACGTCGGCCGGCCCCTGCTCGAGTACGGACTCGCGGAAGCCTGTCTTGTCGCTGTCCCCCATGTGCGAGATCGTAGGGCAGACCTGCGTCTTCGCCGTGAGCCCGTTGCGAGAACGCTCGTTCTCCGATTGACTCAGGAGCGGTGGTCCCGTTCGGGGCCGCTCCCCCACACGAAAGGAGCGGGCATGCCCACTCGCACCGCACGCACTGCCTGGAACGGCGGCCTCGAGGACGGTTCCGGCCAGGTCGAACTCTCGAGCTCGAAGGTCGGCACGTACGACGTCTCGTTCCCGAAGCGCACCGCCGAGGACGCCGGGGGCACCACGAGCCCCGAGGAGCTCATCGCCGCCGCACACTCGGCCTGCTACGCCATGCAGTTCTCCGCGGTCCTCGGCGAGGCCGGCGGCACGGTCGAGGCCCTCGACGTCAAGGCCGACGTCTCGCTCGGCCCGGACCCGGCCGGCGGCTTCCGCCTCACCGGCATCGTCCTGACCGTCAGCGGCGAGGTCTCCGGCATCGACGAGGCGGCCTTCCTCAAGGCCGCCGAGGACGCCAAGGCGACCTGCCCCGTCAGCAAGGCGCTGACCGGCGTCGAGATCACGCTGCACGCGACCTTCGAGCAGTAGCGAACGCAGCGCAGTAGCGAACGCAGCGCAGTAGGCGCGCGAAGCAGGAACCGTCACCACGCGACGGACGGGAGGCCCGGTGCCAGCTGGCACCGGGCCTCCCGTCCGTCGTCCACCTACGCTGGGTGCCGTGCCCCGTTTCTTCGCCACCCCGACCCTCGTCGCCCTCTGGCTCGGCCTGCTGGCCGTCGTCGTCGGGATCGTGTTGGTGCTGACGGCTCCGACGTTCACGTTCGGCTTCGCCGCCTTCGCGCCGGAGGCCGACTACGCCTTCGTCGCGGGGAGCCGCCCCTGGCAAGTGACGGTCGGACCGGTCCTCGTGCTGGTGGGCGCGGTCGTCGCGGCCTTCGCCCTCGGTCGTCTGAGCACGCGCCGCCGGGGCTGATCCGAAGGCGTCCAGCGGACGTCCGGACTCGGCCGCCGTCGACTGGCACCATGGCGTGATGGCCGAGCAGCACCCCCCGGGCCCGCACAAGCCGGGCCGCCCACCCCGGCCACGACGCCGCAGCCTCGCGCAGCACGACCTGCGCGACGCACGAGCCCGCCTGCGCGGGACGATCTACGAGCACGTCGAGCCCGACGCCAAGGGGCGCGACCAGTACACGGCGACCCAGATCGTCGACTTCTGCCTCGACCTGGCCGAGGTCATGCTCGCCTCGGGTGCCGACACCCGCAGCGTCGAGACGGCCGTCGTCGCGGTCTCGACGAAGTGGAACCTCGCGCCGCTCGACCTCGACTTCTCCGGCAGCTCGGTGACCATCCAGTACGCCCCGGCCGACGTCCCGCCGCTCGTCAAGGTCCGCACCGTGCGGTCGGACGGCTCCGACCTCGACAAGCTCGCGCGTGCGAACCAGATCGTCGACGACCTGATCCACGACGACCGCGACATGACCTCGGCGGTGAGCGCCCTGGTCGCCGTGCTGCGACTCCCGCCGCGATGGCCGATGTGGCTGTCCGACGTCGGCCTGTCGATCCTCGGCATCTCGATCGCCGTGCAGGCCGGAGGCGGGTGGCGGGCCGGACTCGGGGCGTTCGTGCTGATGCTCGGGATCATCGTCTCCGGGCGCTGGCTGACCGACCGGGGGTACCCGCAGTTCTTCGTGTCCGGGGCGCAGGGCGCGGTGGCGTCGGCGATCGGCACGCTGGCCATCTGGGCCGGGGTGCTGAACGCGAACGGTGCGGCGACGATGGTGGCGGCACTCGTGGTGCTCCTGCTGCCGCACCCGTCCCTGGTGACCTGGGCGCAGGACGCCATCTCGGGGTTCCGGGCGATGGCCGTGGCCCGGGCGTTCTACATCGGGCTGGTCATCGCGGCGATCGTGGTCGGGGTGCCGGCCGGGATCGCGATGACGCACTGGCTGCGGATCGAGGTCGACCCGTCCGGCATCGTGACGCAGACCCTGCCGCTCTGGGCGTCACTGTCGCTGACCGTGGTGTCGGCGGGCGCGAACTGCTTCGTGCAGCAGGCGAGCGCCCGCGTGATCCCCGTCGCCGTGGTGTTCTCGGTCGCCGCCGGTGCCGCGCTGTGGGCACTGCGGCAGGCCGGGCTGCCGCTCCTCGGGGCGACGTTCCTGGCGGCGGTGCTGCTCGGGGTGCTCTCGACCTACGCGGCCGTCCGGATGCGCACGGCCGTGGCGGCGATCGCGGTGCCGGCGTTCTGCGGGGCGCTGCTGCCCGGTGTCGCCGTGTCGAACGCCCTGCTGAACTTCATGTCCGGCTCCTCGAGCGCCGCACTCGACTTCGTGGCGGCGGTGTCCGTGGCACTCGGGATCGGCGCGGGCCTGGTGCTCGGCGGGCTCTTCGCGACGCCCGGTGCCCGTCGAGCGCTGCGCCGGACGCGTCGGGTCGTCGTGCACTCGGTCCACAACGACACCACGGCGCTGCGCGTCATCCGTGACACCGGGTACGACCCCGGCGACGGTTCGGTGCCCCGCGGGTCGCGCTCGAACGGCGCTTCGTGAGCTGCGCGGGCGGCGCTTCGTAAGGCGCTTCGTGAGCAGAAGAGGTCGAGTGCGACGCACGCACCCGACCTCTTCTGCTCACCAAGTGGGCGTACCGCGCTCAGCCGGCGTCGGACACCGCGCTCGACACCGCGGTCGGGGCGTCGTACTCGCCGTCCGGGATCGCGCGGAGCGCCTCGAGGACGTCGTCCGGGGCGCCCTCCTGCTCGGCCGTCGAGACCACGTCGTCCTTGGACGCCGGGTAGTCGATGCCGCTCAGGTACTTCTGGACCTGGATGGGGTTCGGTGCTGCCATGTCGGTTCCTTCCGTCAGGTTGCGACTCCCGGAGTACCCGCGGGGCGCTGCACGACGGCGCGGGGAACGCGCTCGGCGGACGAACCGCCGGTCAGATCTCCCAGCTGCCCGAGTCGTCGTCGTCCCACATCGCCAGACGGCGGGCGGCCTGCGGCTCGTACCGCTCCATCCAGCCGCGCTCGAGCCGGGCGACCGCGCGGTCGAACGCCGCCACCAGGTCGAGCTCGGCGCGCAGCAGGGCCTGCAGCTGCAGCCCCTCGTACAGGGCGATGAGCTGCTCGGCACCGCGGCGGGGGTCCATCGTGTGCGGGGCACGGCCGATCGCGACGTCGTGCTCCAGGCCGCGCTTGATCTGCGCGAAGAAGAGCTGGTACCGCGACCGCAGGTAGGTCGCCATCGGGTGCGCCGGGTTGCCCGCGACGGACAGCAGGGCGACGAGCAGGCGCATCAGGGCCGGGTCCTCGGCGTTCGAGGCGACGATGGCGCGGAGCAGGTCCACGGTCGAGCCGTCACCGACCTCGTGCGTGACCTCGTCCATCCGGGCACCGTTCCAGCGGTCCAGTGCGGCGAGGACCAGGCCGTCCCACGACGGGAAGTGCTGCTCCAGCTCGGCGACGCTGATGCCCATCCGCTCGGCGACCTGCACGGGCCGGGCTTCGTGGAAGGGGACGTCCCGGAGCAGGTCGACGGTGGCACCCACGATCGTGATCCGCAGGTGCAGCGTGGCCGCCGCGGCCGCAGCGGCCTGCGTGTCGGCGCTGGTGTGTTCGAGCATCGTGCCCTCCGTCGTCCCCGGACGTCCTGTCCGTGTCACCCCGGGTCCGGGGTACCTCCATCCAAACGCAGAACGGGGGACACCAGAATCCCCGGTACGGGTGTCGGCACAAGGGGGGACAGACCCCGACGTCGAGCCGGTTCGCGGCCGTCCGTGCGACCATGCGGGCATGACCCCGAACGACCCCACAGCGCAGGGACTCGCGACCATGGCTTCGACCGGCTTCGAGTTCGGCGGCGACCCCGACCAGGTGGCGCACGACGTCCGGGCCATGTGGGAACAGCTCGGACGCCCTGCCGGTGCGTTCGAGGCGGCGGCCCGGGCCATCGCCGTGCTGCCCCAGCGCCCCGAGGTGCCGATCGCCGACCAGGCCCGCCGTCGCGCGTTCGAGCAGGCGATCGGCATCAACCCCGTCGAGGTCGAGCTGGCCGCCGCGATGTCGGCGCGCGAGCTCCTCGAGCGGATGGCGCGCTCCGTCAGCTGCTGACGCGACCAGGCGCCCTGGACCCGACCACACGGACGACGGGAGGCCCGGTACCCACCGGCACCGCGCCTCCCGTCAGAGCCCCGTCAGGAGCAGGCGCCCTACGGCGTCGGCATCCCACCGTCGACGTGCAGCGTCTCGCCCACGACGTACGACGACTCACCGCTCGCCAGGAACACGTAGGCCGGTGCGAGCTCGGCCGGCTGGCCCCAGCGGCCCAGGTAGGTCTGCTCGCCCGCGCTCGGCAGCGCCTCCGGCGGCTGACCGCCGGCCGGCTGCAGCGGCGTCCAGATCGGGCCAGGAGCGACCGCGTTGACGCGGATCCCCTTCGGCGCGAGCTGCGCGGCCAGGCCCTTCGCCATGTTGTTCACGGTCGCCTTCGTGGCCGCGTAGTGCACCAGGTGCGGCGACGGGGCGTACGCCTGGATCGACGTCGTGTTGATGATCGTGGAGCCGGGCTGCAGGTGCGGCACGGCGGCCTTCGTGATCCGGAACGTCGCGTACGCGTTGGTCTTGAAGGTTTCGTCGAACTCCTCGTCGGAGATCTTGGTGATGTCGTCGACGTTCTGCTGCTTGCCGGCGTTGTTCACCAGGATGTCGAGGCCACCGAGCTGCTCGACCGCGTCGGCGACGAGCTGCTCGCAGACCTGGAGCGAGGTGATGTCGCCCGGCAGTGCGACGGCCTTGCGTCCGGCGGCCTCGATGAGCCCGACGATGCGGTCGGCGTCCTCCTGCTCCTCGGGCAGGTACGAGATCGCGACGTCCGCACCCTCGCGGGCGTAGGCGATGGCCACGGCGGCGCCGATGCCGGAGTCGCCACCGGTGACGAGTGCCTTGCGGCCGGTCAGACGACCCGAACCGCGGTAGGTGTCCTCACCGTGGTCGGCGGGGACGTTCTGCGCCATCTCCGCGTCGGTGCCGGCACCCTCGAGGTACTGCTCGTCGGGCTTCTTGTCGGCGTACATCTTCGTGGGGTCCTGCATCACGTACTGGTCAGGCCCGGTCTGGTCGTTCTGCTGGTCCGTCATGCCGCCGACGGTACGCAGGGGGTCGCTGCGGGCCGTCCAGGAGGCTGTCCCCCGTTGCGCGGAGCGGCCTGCGCCCGTCGACCGCACCGCTCCAGGGCCGCAGGTGCGTGATCCTCGTTTGTCACGGTCCGGTGACGGGCAGGCTCCGATTCGGTAACACCTGTCGTTCTGTTCCGATCGAGGCCCTACCGTCGAACGGTGACTCCTCGGACCCTGCTGGCGCTCGGCGCCGCCGTGCTGGCCTTCTCGGCCGGTGCGCTCGCGTTCGACGGCACCGCCGGGCTCGGGGCAGACGTGGCCGTGGCCGCCGAGACCTCGCACGACGCCGCTCCGGTGCACGTGACGAAGGCGGAACTCCGACGGGTGGACTCGATCGAGCTCGACGCCGAGGCCCTGGTGCTCCGGGACGGCGACGACACCGTGGTCAAGTCCTCGATGCGCGACTCCGGTCTGACCGTGAGCGTCCTGAACCGTCTGCTCGGCACACCGTCCCGCACGCAGACGGCCGAGGGCGACGGCGGGGCGTGCTTCCCCGCAGGCACCACCTACACCTGGAGCGGTGCCATCCGCGTCGCAGCCCTGACGACCGACGCGGCGGCCGGCAACGCCGTCGAGATCCGGGTGCTGCGCGACTCGGTCCGCAGCGTGCTCGGCCGGCAGATCGAGCTGACCGGCCCGGGCGGTGTCCGGGTGGGCGACGACATCGCGGACGAGATCGCCGATGCTCCCCGCTCGGAGCGGGTGTCCTACGGCTCGGACGACTCACGTGCCTGGCAGCTCCTGCTCCGCGAGGGCTGGGCCGACCGGCACGACGATGACGACGACGACGAGTCGAGCGAGCACTCCGACGACGCCGGCACCAACGGGGTCTCCGCCCTGACGAACGAGACGACCGTCACGGTGCTCGGTTCGCCGATGCCCGTCCACGCGCAGCGCAGCTGCTGACAGCGAGCAGAGCGCGCAGCTGCTGACAGCTCCCTGGCCTGTCCGGGACGTCAGACCCGCAGTGTCGCGATCACCGGGAAGTGGTCGCTGGCGAACCAGGTCTCGGGGCCGTCGTGGTCGATCACGATGCGGTCCACGGCGCTCACGTCGCGGGTGAGCACCCAGTCGATCCGCTCGCCCGAGTCGACCGGCGGCTGCCAGTCGTTGAACGTGGCGGTGCGGTCGGCGGGGTCTCCCGCGGCGAGCCAGGCGTCGGCGAACCCGGCCTCGGCGAACACCCGCGAGGCCGTCCCGCTGCCCGCGGGTTCGTTGCAGTCCCCCGCGAACACGACCGGGCCGGTGGTGCCCGCCAGTCGTTCGGCGATGAGCGCGGCACTCCGGCCGCGGACCTCGTCGCCGTGCGCACCGGGCTCGTGGTCCAGGTGCGTGGTGAGCAGCGTGAACGCGGGCCCCTCGGCGTCGAGGAACCGGGCGTGGTTCGCGATCCGCGGGTACAGGCTGCCCCAGGTGTTCGAGACGGGCTCGTCCGGGGTGTCCGACAGCCAGAACGACCCCTCGTCGGACGGCCGGAACCGGTGCCGGCGGTAGAAGACGGCCGCGTGTTCGCCGGCGTCACCGCCCTCGCGCCCCTGTCCGACGTCGGCGTGGTCCGGCAGGCCGGCACGCAGGTCGTCCATCTGGTGCGCGAAGGCCTCCTGCACGCACAGCAGGTCGGGGTCGTGCCGGCGGATCAGGTCGAGCACGACCGGCAGGCGGGCCGGCCAGTCGTGCGCGGGGTCCGGGTTCTTGATGTTGTAGGTCATCAGGACGATCGGGCGTGCGGCGCTGGTCACACCGTGAACCTACCGATCGGTTGCCCGGCGGGTTCCCATCAGTTGATGCAGGTGCCCTCGGTGCCGTAGTTGTGCACGTCGGTCGACTTGGGCGTCGGCTCCTTCGCGGGCTTCTTCGTCGGCTTCGAGCCGGTGCTCGAACCGCCGGTCGACGGCGTCGAGGCCCCGGCGCTCGGCTCGGTCGCGACCGGCTTCGCGGTCTTGCCGTCGGTGCCGAGCACGAGCGTGACACCGGTGACCGCACTGGTGCGGACGGCGACGGCACCGGGCACCACGGATGCGATGGCCTTCGCCTGCGACTCCTGACCGGCGGGGTACTGCACCTGGGTGGTCTTCGTCGTCGCGGACGAGCCGGCCGGGGCGACCTGGAAGCCGCGGGCGGTCAGGACCTGCCCCGCAGCCGTCGCGGCACCCTCGACCCCGCTGCCGTTCAGCACGGTGACCGAGGTGTTCGCCGGCTGTGCGCGGCCGGCCTTCGTGTACGCCTCGGGTTCGCCGACCAGGCCCTGCACGAACGCGGGCAGGCCGACGGTGTCGACCTCGACGATCGACAGGGCGGACCCGTTCACGTAGATCGTCGGCGTGCCGAGCGTCGGGATCGTGGCGGACTGGATGTTGCCGGGCCGCAGGTTGCGCATCTGTGACGCCAGGTCGATGAGGTCGGTGTCTGTCTGGATCGATCCGCCGACGGCCTTGAGGATGTTGCCCATCTTCACCGGGTTGAGCAGCGTCCCCGCCGACGTGACCTTCCGGGCCTCCTGCGACAGGAAGTACTGCTGGCGGACGTTACGGTCGAGGTCGCCGTTGGGCAGGCCGTGGCGCTGTCGCACGAAGGACAGCGCCTCCTTCGCGTTGAGCGAGGACTTGCCTGCCGGCAGGTCGACGCCGGAGTACGGGTCGCTGGTGGCCTGGTTGAGGCAGACGTCGACCGGGCCGAGTTCCTTGACGACCTGGTAGAAGCCGAGCAGCGAGACGCGGACGTAGTGGTCGATCTGCAGACCGCTCAGGTTCTCGATCGTCTTGATGAGCATCTTCGCACCGCCGGTGTCGCCACCGCCGTTGAGCGTGCCGTAGTAGAAGGCGCTGTTGAGCTTGCCCTTGCCGACGTCCGGGATGTCGACGTACGAGTCGCGGGGGAACGAGATCATCGTCGCCTGGCTGCCGTCGGCGTTGATGTGCAGGACGATCATCGTGTCGGTGTTCGTCGCACCGCCGTCCGACGTCGTGCTGAGTTCCGCCATCTGCTCGGGGGTGGCGTTCTCCGGCCGGTGGTCGTCCCCGACGAGCAGGATGTTCTGCGCCTTGCCGTCGACGTCGTCCTTCGTGTCCTTCTTGCCGGTGATCGCGTTGACGATCGTGACGCCGTCGGACAGCTGGTTGTACGCGTACCCCGCGTACCCGACGCCCAGCAGGAGGGCCATCGTGAGCACCCCCGCGACGGCCGGGAACACGACGCCTGCGCGTCGCTTCTGGCGCCCGTGGCGCGGCGTCGCAGCACCGCGGTGTGCGGGCTCGGTCGTCTGCTCGGGTTCGTTGCTCACCGGGAAACCATAACCGCCGCGCGGGGAACGGACATGGGATGCGCCTGGAAGGTCACCCCGTACTCGCCGTCACCCCGTGACGGACTGGAGGCCCGTGGCGGCGTCGCCACGGGCCTCCAGTCCGTCTCCTGGTCGCGCTCGGCGCGCTAGTCGCGCGACGGGAGCAGGTGGATCGCCTCCATGGCGAGTTCGGCAGCGATGGGGTCCTTCGCGACGACGGCGTCCTTGAGCTTCGTCAGCTCGGGCAGGATCACGTCGGCCGGCAGGAGCTCGGCGAGCTCCGGCACGCGGAGCTTGAAGGACAGCCCGTCCGTCGTCGAGTTGCAGAGCTGCACGAGCGACGGGTTGCCGCACGCATCCGCCCACATGGCGTAGATGCCGGCTCCGTCGCGCGCCACCTGGTCCTGCTCGTCGGCGCTCACCCGCGCGTGCACGTCGTCGAGCATCTTCACGATCTTCTTGCGGTGCGCGTCCGTGAACCGGGGCACCGCGAGCCGCACGACGCCGCCGTAGATCACGCCGAGGGTGCGGTACGCGTCGAGGAGTTCCCCCTTCGTCGGGGCCGCAACCCGGGTGTAGCGGTTCGGCGCCATCTCGATGAGGCCAGCCCGGGCGAGCTCGGCGAGGGCTTCGCGGATCGGCGTCCGGGACACACCGAGCCAGGCGATCAGGTCGTCGTCGTTGAGCCGTTCCCCGGGCTCGAGCGTGCCGTCCATGATGGCGTCGCGGATCTTGTCCTGCACCGTGTCACGGAGGAGCTTGCGCTCGGCAGCGGGCTGCGTCGAGGGAACTGGCATGGACCCAGCGTGTCACATGTCAGGGTTCGTGCGCGAGAGGCGCGACGGCCACCAGGCGCGGTGCCCGAGGTCGTAGGCCAGCGCCGGGACGAGCAGCGAGCGGACCACGATCGTGTCGAGCAGGACGCCGAACGCGACGACGAACGCGATCTGCACGAGGAACAGGATCGGGATCACGCCGAGGGCGGCGAACGTGGCGGCGAGCACGACGCCCGCCGAGGTGATCACTCCGCCGGTCACGCCGAGTCCGCGCAGGACGCCCTCGCGTGGACCGTGCCGCAGCGCCTCCTCGCGCACTCGTGTCATGAGGAAGATGTTGTAGTCGACGCCGAGTGCCACCAGGAACACGAACGAGTACAGCGGCACGCTCGGGTCCGCGCCCGGGAAGTGGAACACGTGGTCGAAGACGAGCGCTCCGACACCGAGGGCCGCCGCGAAGGACACGATCACGCTGCCGATCAGCACGAGCGGCGCGACGATGCTGCGGAGCAGGAGCATCAGGATCAGCAGGATCACGACGAGCACCACGGGGATGATCAGGGTGCGGTCACGGATGCCGGTGTCGTTCGTGTCGACCGCCGTCGCGGTAACGCCACCGACGATCGCTCCCGGGTCGACCCGTTCGACGGCGGTGCGGAGGTCGCGGACGGTCTGCTCGGCGGCGTCCGAGTCGGCGGCGTCGGACAGCGTCGCCTCGAGCAGGACGTCACCGCGGGAGACGGTCGGCGTGCTGCTGCCGGCGGCGGACCCGGTCACCGGGACGGTCCCGGCGGGGCTGTCCTTCGCTGCGGCGACGACACCGTCGACCCCGTCCACCGCGGTGATCGCGTCGACGAGCTGGTCGAGGTCGCGCTCCGCGCCGATGACCTGCGCGGGGCTGCCCGAGCCGCCCGGGAAGTGGTCGGCCAGCACGTCCTGGCCGTCACGGGCCTGCGACGACCCGATGATCAGGTCGCTCTGCGGCACCCCGTCCGCCTTGAGTCCGAACAGGCCGGCACCCATCGCGAGCAGGCCGACCGTGCAGACGATCCACACCACCCGCGACCGCCGGGCGACGAGCCGGCCGACGCGCGCCCAGATGCCGCGGGCGTCCGGACCGGTGAGCACGGGGTGGGCGCTGCCGAACGCGGGACGCAGCGGCCAGAACGCCGCGCGGCGGAACGCGAGCAGCAGCGCGGGCAGCAGCGTCAGGGCGGCGAGCAGGCTGAACGCGATGCCGATGGCCGCGACGGGGCCGAGCGCCTTGTTCGAGTTGAGGTCGGAGAGCAGCAGGCAGAGCACTCCGACGATCACCGTGCCACCCGAAGCCAGGATCGGCTCGAGGCTCCCCCGCAGGGCGGCCTTCGTCGCGTCCCAGCCGGTGCGGTGGTCGCGCAGCGCCTCCCGGAAGCGCGAGGTGTACAGGAGCGCGTAGTCCGTCGCCGCGCCGATCACCAGGATCGACAGGATGCCCTGGACCTGCCCGTTGACCGTCACGATGTCGGCCTTGGCGAGCCACCAGACCACGAGGATCGAGGCGCACAGGGCGAACGTGGCGGTCCCGAGCACGAGGACGGGCAGCAGGGGTGATCGGTAGACGATGATCAGGATCACGAACACCGCGGCGAGCGCCACCCCGAGCAGCAGCCCGTCGATGCCGGCGAAGGCCTCGGTCAGGTCCGCGGTGAACCCGGCGGGGCCGGTGACGTAGCCGCTCACCCCGGACGGCAGTGCGTCGTCGACGTCGGCCCGGATGGCCTCGACCGCATCTCCGGTCTCGGCGTCCTGCGTGAGTGTGGCGACGATCTCGACCGCGTCGCCGTCCTCGCTCGGGATCACGGGGCTGACGGCATCGACGTCGGCGCGGTCGGACAGCGTCGTGGTGAGCGCCTTCGCGTCGGCGAGGTCGGTCGACGTCAGTCCGCCGTCGCGCTCGAGGACGATGATCGCGGGCGCTCCGGACTCGTCGCGGAACTCGGAGGACCGCTCCTGCACCTTCGTGGCGTCGGCCGAGGCGGGCAGGAACGAGGTCTGGTCGTTGGTGGAGACCTCGGAGATCTTGCCGAAGAAGGGACCGCCGACCGAGGCGATGCCGAGCCAGACCACGATGACGAGCGCGGGGAGGACGATGCGGAGGAAGCGGGACACGTCGGTGAGCGTACACCGATCGTCAGCATGCTGATTACTTGACGGTCGAGCGCTCCTGACGACCATAGAATCACGGCATGCAGGACACGAGCGAGCAGTGGCCCCTCGGGCGCCTGCTGTCCGCGGCTGCACGGTCCGTCGAGCGGGACTGGGACGAACGACTCCGTGCCATCGGGCTCTCGCACGCCGCGGTCGTCGCGATCGACATCCTCATCCGGACCGGCCCGACCGGCGCGGACACCATCGCCCGCACCGCACGGGTCCAGCCGCAGACGATGTCCCGCACGCTCGAGCGGATGGAGCGGGACGGCCTGGTCGAGCGCACCCCGCACCCTGCCGATCGTCGGCGCCGCGTGGTGAGCGTGACGCCTGCCGGCCGATCCGCCTGGGAGACCGCGCGGCACATCGAGCGCGAGGTCCTGCCGGAGGACCCCGCACTCCGGACGGCACTGGGAGAGCTGCTCACCAAGCCGCAGCCCGAGTGAAACACTGTTCCTGAAATACCACATGCGATAAGATCCCGTGGTCGGTCCGTGCCGACCTGACCACAGGAGCCCGCATGTCCGAACGCCGAGCCGCCCGCGCGGCCGTTGCACACGCCCACCACGCCGCCAGCAGCAGACGGCGGCGTCGGCCGTTCCTCGTCGCGCTGATCACGACGCTCGGCTCGCTCATCGGTGTCGCCCTGGTCGTCGCCGTCGTCGCGAGTGCGTTCGTCGGCGGTCTCGCTCGGAGCTTCGACGCCGGGCGCGAGACCATCACGAACCCGTTCCCGAGCGGCACCCGACCGACGCCGACGTCAGGTGAGAACGTCCTGCTCATCGGTTCCGACTCCCGGGCGCAGGGCAACCCCGATGATGGCCCTTCGTCGTCCGGCGGGCGTTCGGACACCCTGATGCTGGCGCACGTGCCCGCCGATCGTCAGCACGTCTACCTGATGTCGATCATGCGGGACTCCTGGGTCGAGGTCCCCGGGCACGGGCGCGCCAAGATGAACGCCGCGTACGCCTGGGGCGGGGTACCCCTGACCGTGCGGACCGTCGAGCAGCTCCTGGACGTCCGGGTCGACCACGTCGCCGAGATCGACTTCACCGGGTTCGAGGACATGACCGATGCCCTCGGCGGCGTGACCGTGTCCTCCCCGCAGGCCTTCTCGACCACCCACCACGACTTCGTGGCGGGGACGAACCGCCTCGACGGCGCCGACGCACTCGCCTTCGTGCGGGAGCGACACGCCTTCGCCGACGCCGACCACACCCGGGTCCGCAACCAGCAGGCGTTCATGCGCGGCGTCGTGAACGGGCTGCTGTCCCGCGGCACGGTCACCAACCCCGGGCGCATCCAGGACTTCGTCGCCGCGACCAGTGCGCACCTGTCGGTCGACGCGGGCTTCACGTTCGCTCGGATGGCGGAACTCGGGTGGTCGCTCCGCGCGGTCCGAGCCGACGACCTCGTGACCTTCACGGTGCCGACGGCGGGCTCCGGGACGTCACCGGACGGACAGTCGATCGTGACGCTGAACCAGCTCGCGGTCGGGTCCCTGTCCCAGGCGCTCCGCTCCGACGACGTCGGCGGCTGGCTCGCGGACAACCCGCAGTAGCCCGGCACCGCACGCACGACGACGCCCCACGACTCGAGGTCGCGGGGCGTCGTCGTGTTCGGTCTGCGGAGAGATCAGGCTGGGAGCTGGAGCTCCTGGCCGGCGTAGATCAGGTTCGCGTCGTCGATGGTCGACGTGTTCGCGGCCCAGAGCTGCTTCCAGCCGCCGTCGATCCCGAGCTTCGTCGCGATCGTATCGAGCGTGTCACCCGAGGCGATCGTGTACGTCTTGCCGCTCGTCTTGACCGGGGCCGGCTTGCTCGGCGTGGTCGCTGCCGGGGCCGGCGTCGACTCGGTGGTGCTCGGCGCGGCCGGCTGCGGGGCAGCCTGCTCGGCAGGAGCCGGTGCCGGAGCAGCGGGCTGCGGGGCGGCCTGCTGTGCGGGCGCCGGAGCCGGTGCGGGGGCCGGAGCCGCCGCGGCGGGCGCTGCACCGCTGGTGCCGCTCAGCCCGAGCTGGGCGGAGCAGGCAGGCCAGGCACCCCAGCCCTGCGAGGCGAGGACACGCTCGGCGACGGCGATCTGGGCCTCGCGGGTGGCGGAGGCGGGGTTGCCCGCGCCACCGTTGGCCTGCCAGGTACCGAGGTTGAACTGCAGGCCGCCGTAGTAGCCGTTGCCGGTGTTGATGGCCCAGTTGCCGCCGGACTCGCACTGCGCGAGCTGGTCCCAGGTCGAACCGGACGCTGCGTTCGCGGGGGCTGCCGCGAGGCCGACACCGGTCGCGGCGATGCCGGCGAACGCCAGGCCACCGACGATGGTGCGGGTACGGGAAAGCTTCTTCATGTGATTGCTCCACCGGGGTCACGAGCCGCATCTGTTGCGGAATCCACTGCCCACCCCGACCGATCGCGGTCAGTTGTGGGGGTGCGCCACCGGGGGCAGTGGTCATCGGGCCGGCGGCACCTCGGTCGGCAACCATAGGAAACTCTTGACCGTTATCAAACCGAGACAAACGGTTCTACCCGTGCATGCTATGTACCCCGCCCCAGAACCTGAACGGCTCGATGCCCATGGCCATGGTGATCGAGGCGTACCCGGGTACGTGTCCTTGGCAATTCCCTGGCAATGCCGATCGGCGGTCGGGATCAGGCGCGCGTGAGCAGGGTCACGGCCTCGAGGTGACCGGTCTGCGGGAACATGTCCAGCACCCTGGCCCGCCGCAGCCGGAACGACGGCATGCGTGCCAGGTCCTTCGCCAGGGTCACCGGGTTGCAGCTCGAGTAGACGACGTGCTGGACGTCCGACTCCTCGAGCCAGGTCGACAACCGCTCCCCGATCCCGCGACGCGGAGGGTTCACGACGACGAGCTCGGGCACCGCGTCCGGACGGGCCCGGAGGGCGTGCTCGGTCGCGTCGTCGGCGGCGAACCGGAGGCCCTCGAGGCCGGCCTCACGAGCGGACTGCTTCGCGGAGCGGATCGCCTCGGCGCTCGTCTCGATGCCGGTCACCACGCGGCCGGGACGGGCAGCGTGCAGCGCGAACCCGCCGACGCCGCAGTACAGGTCCCACATCGACGCCGGGTCGAGCTCGTCGATCCAGGCCGTCGCCTGCGCGTACAGCTCGGTCGCGACGCCGGTGTTCGTCTGGAAGAAGCTCTGCGGCCGCAGGTGCATCGTGATCCCGCCGAGCCGCATCGGCAGGGTCTCCTGCTCGGTCAGCACGATCTCGCGGGCGCCCTCGGTGACGGCCTTGTGCTCGGGCAGCAGGTTGGCGGTCACCACGACCGCGTTCGGCAGTGCGGCACGCAGGGCGTCGAGGTGCTGGCGGAGCCGTGGCAGCTGCCCCTCGGAACGCAGCACGAACCGGATCATCAGCTCGCCGTCGGGCGACTCGGTGACCAGGACGTACTTGAGCTCGCCCCGGCGCGCGGCGACGTCGTACGGGATCAGCCCGGCGGTCGAGACGAACTCGGCCAGCACGGGCAACGCGTGCCGGATGCCGGGCGTGCAGATCCCGCAGTGCCGCAGGTCGACCCCGCGCTGCCGGTGGTCGAGGATGCCGACGGTGGGGTGCTGGACGGTCCCGCCCACGACCATCTTCGCCTTGTTCCGGTACCCCGACTCCGGGCTCGTGATCGCGGGCGACCAGGAGACCGCTCCGGGGCCCCCGGCGGCCTCGACCGCGGCCTGTAGGAGCTCGCGCGTGCGGAGTTCCTTGTCGAGGACCTGGTCGGCGTAGGGCTGGCCCATGAGCGTGCACGACCGGCACACCCCGCGGTCGAAGTAGTCGCACTGCATGGCCGAGTCAGGATACGGCAGCGTCCCGCGTCGTCGTGGCGATCCGGTACACCGACGTCGTCGCGGTCAGGAACAGCGTCGTACCGTCGTCGCCGCCGAAGCACAGGTTCGACGTGACCTCCGGCACGGCGACCGCACCGATCCGGGCACCCGTCGGGTCGAACACGACGACGCCGCGGTGCGAGGACGACCAGACGTTGCCGTGCACGTCGACCCGGATGCCGTCCGGCGCACCCTCTCCGGGCTCGAGCCGCGCGAACACCCGGCCGTTCTTCAGCAGGTCGCCTCGTCGGTCGTAGGCGCGGATGACCGGCTCGTCGCCCGACGAACTCGCGATGTACAGCACCCGCTCGTCGGGGTCGAAGGCCAGGCCGTTCGGCTCGTCCAGGTCGGTCGCCACTGGTCGCAGGTCCTCGCCCGCCGGGCCGCACCGGAACACCCAGTGGTCGCCGTACTCACGCACGCCCGGGTGTCCCTCACGCGGCTGGGTGATGCCGTAGGCGGGGTCGGTGAACCAGACGCCGCCGTCCCGCGCGACCACCACGTCGTTCGGGGAGTTGAACCGGCCCCCGTCCCACACGTCGACGATCGACGTGACGGCGCCGTCGCGGTCCCGCTCGACCCGACGCAGCCCGTGCGAGCACTGCACGACGCTGCCGTCCCGGTCGAGCGTCCGGCCGTTGGTGAACTCGACGCCCTCGGCGTACGTGGAGGTCTGGCCGGAGTCGGCGTGCCACTGCAGGATGCGGTCGCCTGGGATGTCGGACCACCGCAGCGTGCGCGTCGACGGGATCCAGCAGGGCCCCTCGGCCCAGGTGCTGCCGGTGGCGATGCGCTCGAGCGCGGCGGGGTCCGGTACGAGGTCGTCGAGCAGCACGGGTTCTCCTTCGAACGGGGTGCCCAGCCTACGTTCGTCAGGCCGCGGCCGCAGCCTCGCTCCGTCGTCGGACGGCCTTCTCGATCGCGGAGATCGCGAGGCCGAGCAGGATCGACGCCACGACCGCGAGGGTCGTGACGAGGAAGGGCTGCTCGCGGCTCCAGCGCCCGGTGGCCGAGGCGATGCCGACGCAGTACGCGGCCCACACGACGTCGGCGAGCACACAGCTGAGCAGGAACCGCCGGAGGTCGAGCCCGCTGTCGGCGCCGACCAGGTTCGTCGTCAACCGGCCCATCGGGATGAAGCGTCCGAGCACCGCGATGCGCCCGGGAGCGGCACGGTAGCGGCCGTCGATGGCGTCCCGGGCCGCGCGGACCTTCGGACGCGCGAACCACGACCTCGAGCCGAGGTCGACCGACCGCGCCAGGTGGTAGAGCCCGAGGTCGCCGAGGACCATCCCGATCGACGCCGCGACGACGAGGAAGAGGACCGGCAGGAGACCGCCGTCACCGCCCACCAGGAGCGTGCCGATCGCGACGACGAGTGCCTGGCTGGGCAGGAAGACCGCGACGCTGCCCACGGCGAGCACGAGGCCGACCACGAAGAACGCCCACGGGGTGCCGACGAGCTGGACGACCAGGTCCTGTGCTGCGTCCACGACTCACCCTCCACGGGCACCGGAGGGGCGCACCGGGGTCCATCCTCGCAGGTCCGGGGCGCTCCGATCACGTGCGGTCGACGATCGCCCGCATCGTCGCGGCCGCGTCGTCCGGGCGGCCGTCGAGGACGGCGTCGGCGAGTGCGAGGTGGAGGCCGACGTCGTGCCGGTCCGGGCGGATGCTCCCGCGTTCGCGCAGTACCTGGCCGACGACCTGGTGCAGGCGTCGGTACAGGGCGTTGCCGGACAGGTCGAGCACGAGCGCGTGGAACCGCACGTCCGCGGCCACGAAGTCGAGGCGGTCGTCGCGGGTCGCGGCGGCGGCGAGCTCGTCCGCGGTGGTGCGGAGGGCCTCCCGTCGGTCCGCGCACTCGTCGAGCGCTGCCCGCCGGGCCGCTGCGGCAGCGGCGGCGGGTTCGACCGCCGCGCGCAGCTCGCGGAGCTCGACCGCCACGCGGTCACCGTCGGGGCCACGCAGACGCCACCGCACCACACGCGGGTCCAGGACGTCCCACTCCCGCGCGCCGAGGACGGTCACGCCGACCCGGCGCCGCGCGGTGAGCAGGCCGAGGGCGACGAGGACGCGGACGGCCTCGCGGACGATGCTGCGACTGGCACCCGTCAAGGCCACCAGGTCGTCGATGCTCCGGCGGCTGCCGACGGCGACCGCACCGGAGACGACGGCGGCGCCGACCTGGTCGAGGACCCGTTCGAAGGTGCTCGTCACCGCTGCGAGACCGGCGACAGCACGAGCTCGTCGATGCGCACGTGCGCCGGCGACCCGAGCACGAAGGCGACCGTCCGCCCGATGTCCTCCGGTTGGAGCATGCGCTGCCGCGCGGCCGCGTCGGGGACCTCGGGCCGCTGGTCGAGGAAGTCCGTCGCGACGTCACCCGGGCACAGGTGGGTGGCACGCACGCCGTGCTCGGCCTCCTGCTGGTTGAGCGTCCGGACGACCGAGGCCAGCGCGGACTTGCTCGCCGAGTACGCGACACCCGCCCCCGGCTGGAAGGACCACCCGGCGTACGACGACACGACGACCACGACGCCGCCGGACGACCGGAGTGCCGGCAGTGCGGCATCCACGACGGTGACGACGGCTGTGAGGTTCGTGTCCACGATCGCGCGGAAGTCGGTCAGCGACTGGTCGTCCCACCGGCGCCTCGGGGCGTTGAGCCCGGCCGCCAGCACGAGCCCGTCGAGCCGCCCGTGCCGCTCGAGCACGGTGTCCCACGCGGCTGCGACGGCGTCGGGGTCGTTCGCGTCGAGGGGCAGGACGTCCGCGGTTCCCCCGGCGCCGCGGATGGTGCGTGCGACCTGCTCGAGCCGCTCGGCACGGCGCCCGCTGAGGACCAGCGTCCAGCCGTCCCGCGCCGCTGCCTCGGCGCTCGCGGCCCCCATGCCGCTGCCCCCACCCGTGACCCAGAGCACACGCTGATCCGTCATGCTCGAATAGTATGCCTATTCAAGGCACCGACGACGGGAGCAACGATGCACCTCGACCTGACCGACCGCGTGGTGGTCGTGACCGGCGCAGCGCGCGGGATCGGCCGCACGCTCGCCGACCGCTTCCTCAGCGAGGGGAGCCGCGTCGTCGCGCTCGACCTGGCCTTCGAGCCGGACTTCCCGCTCGACCACGTCGTGTGCAACGTCGCCGACCCGCAGTCGGTGCGCGACGCTGTGGACGAGGTCGTCCGGCGGCACGGCACGATCGACGTGCTGGTGAACAACGCCGGCATCAACGTCACGGGCACGGTCGCCGAACTCGAGTGGGACGCCTGGCGCCGCTGCATGGACGTCAACCTCGGCGGCACGTTCCTGATGAGCCAGGCCGTGGCTCCGGTGATGCAGGCGGCCGGGCGCGGTCGGATCATCAACGCCGCCTCGTTCGCGGCGATCGTGCCCAGCGTCGGGAGCGCGGCCTACGCGGCGTCGAAGGCCGCGGTCGTCTCGTTCACCCGGGTGCTCGCATCGGAGCTCGGACCGTGGGGCATCACTGTCAACGCCTACGCGCCGGGCATGGTCCCGACAGCGATGAACGGCTTCGCGACGATGCCGGCCGAGGCGCAGGACCGCCTGCTCGACACCCTGGCGCTCCGCCGGTGGGAGACGCCGGACGACGTGGCCGACCTGCTCGTCTTCGTGGCGAGCGACGCTTCCGGGTACATCACCGGGACCCTGCTCGACGTCTCCGGCGGCAAGCTCGCGACCCAGATCCCCGCCCGCGCGCACGGCCGGACCTGAGCGGACTGCTGTCCGGCCGCACAGGTTCTCCACATGGCCCTCTCCGTAGGCTGTGAAAGCCCAGTGAGCCGGACTGCCGCCCGACCCCGAGGAGGTGCCCGATGGTCCTCGTCCTCGTCGCGTTCGCGATCGTCGCCCTGATCGTCCCCGCTCTGACCCCCGTCCTCGGCCGCCGCGCGTTCTACGTGGCGGCCCTCGCCCCCGCCGCGGCGGCGGTGCTGACGATCGCCCAGACCGACGCCGCCCTGCACGGCAGCGTCGTCGAACGGCACCAGTGGGTCCCCCAGCTCGACCTCGACGTCACGCTGCGGATGGACGCCCTGTCGTGGGTGCTCGCCCTCGTGGTGTCGATCGTCGGCGCGTTGGTGCTGGTCTACTGCGCCTCGTACTTCGAGCGGGACGAACCCGGGCTCGGTCGGTTCGCCGGGGTCCTGACCGCCTTCGCCGGCTCGATGTACGGGCTCGTGATCGCCGACGACGTCATCGTGCTGTTCGTCCTGTGGGAAGCCACGACGGTCTTCTCCTACCTGCTCATCGGGCACGACGCCGCGAAGCGCGCCAGTCGCGCCGCCGCCATGCAGGCGCTCGTGGTCACCACCGCGGGTGGTCTGGCGATGCTCGCGGGTCTCGTGATGCTCTCGGTCACGGCCGGCACGACCTCGCTGTCCGCGATCGTCGCCGATCCCCCGAGCGGCACGGTCGTCTCGGTGTCGGTGGTCCTCGTGCTGCTCGGGGCGCTCACGAAGTCGGCGATCGTGCCGTTCCACTTCTGGCTCCCCGCCGCGATGGCCGCACCGACCCCGGTCAGCGCGTACCTGCACGCCGCCGCGATGGTGAAGGCCGGCATCTACCTGGTGGCCCGGCTCGCCCCCGCGTTCGCGCTGCTCGACGGCTGGCGCGAGACGATCACGCTGCTCGGCGTCGCCGGGATGCTCGTCGGCGGGTACCGGGCCCTGCGGCAGACCGACCTCAAGCTCCTGCTCGCCTACGGCACCGTGGCCCAGCTCGGGTTCCTCGTGCTCGCCGCCGGCTGGGGTGCCCCCGCGGTCGCCCTGGGCGGGGTCGCGCTGCTCGTGGCACACGCCGCCTTCAAGTCGACGCTCTTCCTGGTCGTCGGCGCGATCGACCACGTCACCGGCACGCGTGACCTCGGTCGGCTCAGCGGGCTCGGCCGTGCCCGCCCGTGGCTGGCGGTCGTCGCGGTGCTCGCGCTGCTGTCGATGGCCGGGATCCCGCCGACGATCGGCTTCGTCGCGAAGGAAGCCGTGCTGACCGGGTTCACCGAGTCCCTGCACGGCCCCGACGCCGGCTGGGCATGGTTCGCCCTGATCGGCGTGACCGTCGGTTCGGTGCTCACCGTGGCCTACTCGCTGCGGTTCCTGTGGGGCGCCTTCGCCCGCAAGCCCGGCGTCGCAACCACCGAACCGCACGCCCTGCACGGCCTGGGTGTGGTGCCGTCGATCCTGGCACTGACCGGCGTGGCCCTCGGCCTGCTGACCCCGGTCGTCGCGCACGGCATCGAGCCCGAGGCGACGGTGGCCTCGCTCCCCGGCGAGGAGGTCCCGCACCTCGCGCTCTGGCACGGCCTCGAACCCGCACTCGGCCTGTCTGCGATCACCCTGGTCGGCGGCCTCGCACTGTTCGCCCTGCGTCGTCCGGTCGAAGCGCTCCAGCACCGGCTCGCGGGGTTCCCGAGCGCTGCGGGCACGTACCGGCACGGCATGCGACTGCTCGACCGTGGGGCGACCGGACTCACCGCGAGCCTGCAGCGCGGCTCGCTCCCGTACTACCTGACGGTGATCCTGTCGGTCTTCGTCGCCGGGGCGCTCGCCAACCTGGTGCTCGGCGGGCCGTGGGAGTTCCACGTCCGGTTCGCCGACTCGTGGGGTCAGATCCCGGTGATGATCGTGATGTCGATCGCGGGCATCGCGGTGCTCACGGCGAAGACCCGGTTCGCCGCCGCGGTCCTGGTCGGCGTCACCGGCTACGGCCTCTCGGTGCTGTTCGTCCTGCACGGCGCCGTCGACCTCGCCCTGACGCAGCTCGTGGTCGAGACGGTCACCCTGATCGCCTTCGTCCTGGTGCTCCGACGACTGCCCCCGCGCATCGCCACGACCAACCCGTCGCGGTTCCGGGTCGTGCGGGCGCTCTTCGCCGGGCTGGCGGGGCTGACGCTGGCGATCGTCGTCGTCGTTGCTGCCTCGGCCCGAACGGCACGCCCCCTCTGGCCCGACCTGCCCGCACTGACGAGCTCGTTCGGGCACGGTCTGAACGTCGTGAACGTCGCCCTCGTCGACCTGCGCGGCTGGGACACCCTCGGTGAGCTCACCGTCGTGGTCGCCGCGGCCACCGGCGTCGCGAGCCTGATCTTCGTGAACTCGCGCGAGGACACCCTGCCGCGACTGCGCGACCTGCCGGAGACCCTGACCGCGAACGGCGAGCGCACCGACGGTGAACCCCGCGCCTGGCTGCCGACGAGCGCCGCGATCCCGACCGGCCGTTCGGCACTGCTCGACGTGGTCGTCCGCCTGCTGTTCCACGGCCTGATCGTGCTGTCGGTGTACCTGCTGTTCGCCGGGCACAACTCGGCCGGTGGCGGGTTCGCCGGTGGCCTGGTCGCCGGCATCGCGCTCGCGGCCCGCTACCTGGCCGGCGGCCCGGCCGAACTCGGCGCCGCAGCCCCGGTGCGTGCCGGTCGTCTGCTCGGCCTGGGGGTCGCGACGGCAGCCATCACCGCGATCGTGCCGCTGTTCTTCGGTCGCGAAGCCCTGTACTCCGAGTTCTTCGAGGCCACGGTCCCGATCCTCGGGCACGTCGAGTTCGTCACCGCCACGTTCTTCGACATCGGCGTGTACCTGGTCGTCGTCGGCCTGGTGCTCGACGTCCTCCGCAGCCTCGGTGCCGAGGTCGACCGGCAGCGCCTCGAGGACGCCTCGACCCCGACCCGCGACACCACCGAGGGGTCCGTCAGCGACGCCCTCGATGCCCCCACCCCGGAAGGGAGCGCCACGTGACCGTCACCCTCGTCCTCGTGATCGCCATGGCGGTGCTGTTCTCGTGCGGCGTCTACCTGCTGCTCGAACGCTCCCTGACCCGGATGCTCCTCGGCTTCCTGCTGCTCGGCAACTCGCTCAACCTGCTGCTGCTGGTGATGTCCGGCGCCGCGGGCGACCCGCCGATCGGCAAGAGCGCCGAGGGCATCACCGACCCGCTCCCCCAGGCGTTCGCCCTGACCGCGATCGTGATCACCTTCGCCGTGAGCGCGTTCCTGCTGGCCCTGATCCACCGGTCGTGGCAGCTGTCCCGCGCCGACGAGGTCGAGGTCGACGAGGCCGACGCAGCCATCGGCCGCGACCGCGACGAGGCGGCCGACGAGGACCCGGAGACCACCACCGACGCAGAACAGGAGGCGACCCGATGACCTGGCTCGTCCCGCTCCTCGTCCTCGTCCCGCTGCTCGGTGCCGCGGTCGCGCTCGGACTCCTCCGGCACCAGAAGCTGCAGCGTGCGATCACCGTCGTGGTGCTCGTCGTGGCCCTGGCCGTCGCCGCCACGCTCATGGTCCTGGTCGACCGGCACGGCACGATCGTGGTGCAGGTCGGCGGCTGGGACGCCCCCTACGGCATCTCGCTCGTCGTCGACCGGCTCAGCGCACTGCTGCTCACCGTCAGTGCGAGCGTCCTGCTGCTCGTCCTGCTCTTCTCGATCGGGCAGGGCCTGGCCGCCGACGACGAGGACGCCCCGGTCACGATCTTCTACCCGACGTACCTGGTGCTCGCCGCCGGCGTGCTCGACTCGTTCATCGCCGGTGACCTGTTCAACCTGTACGTCGCGTTCGAGATGCTGCTGGTGGCGAGCTACGTGCTCATCACGCTGGGTGGCAGCGAACAGCGCGTCCGGGCCGGCACGACGTACATCGTCACGAGCCTGATCGCGTCGGCGATCTTCCTCGCCGCCATCGGGCTGGTCTACGGCGCCACCGGCACGGTGAACATCGCCCAGATCAGCGAGCGCGTCGCCGACCTGCCGGAACACGTCCAGTTGCTCCTGCACACGATGCTGCTGATCGGGTTCGGCATCAAGGCGGCCGTGTTCCCGCTGGCGTTCTGGCTGCCGGACTCGTACCCGACGGCCCCGGCGCCGGTCACCGCGGTCTTCGCGGGCCTGCTGACGAAGGTCGGCATCTACGCGATCATCCGGCTCGAGACGGTGATCTTCCCGCGACCACAGCTCAACGAGGTGCTGCTCGTCGTCGCCGCACTGACGATGGTGGTCGGGGTGCTCGGCGCGGTGTCGCAGACCGACGTGAAACGGCTGCTGTCCTTCACGCTGATCAGCCACATCGGCTTCATGGTGATGGGCGTCGGCCTCGGCACCGTCGCGGGCACGGCGGCCGCGGTGTTCTACACGGTGCACCACATCGTCGTGCAGACCACGCTGTTCCTGGTGTCCGGCCTGATGGAACGCGTCGGCGGGACGACCTCGACCCGGTCGCTCGGCGGACTGCTGAAGGCCGCACCGCTGCTGGCCGCCCTGTACCTGATCCCCGCGTTCAACCTGGGCGGGATCCCGCCGTTCTCCGGCTTCATCGGCAAGCTCGGTCTGTTCCGCGCCGCCGCCGAGGACGGCTCCCCGATGGCCTACGTCACCATCGGCGCCGGCGTCGTCACCTCACTGCTCACCCTGTACGCGCTCATGCGGGTCTGGGACGCCGCCTTCTGGCGGCCGAAGCCGGCGGCCGAGGCCGCCGCCCCGCACGCGACGAGTGCCGAACCGCACGCCCACCTGCGGTCGCCGGAACCGGCGCCGCTCACCGTCTCCGAGGAGACGGGCGAGGCGTACCACCCGGGAGGCTCGGTGACGGTCACCGACGCACCGCACGCGGCCACCGCCTCCAGTCCGACCACCGGCGCGACCGAGGCGGTCGGCGAGGCTCCCGAGAAGGTGCGCCTGCCGCGCATGCTCGTCGGCGTGACGACCGTCGCGGTGCTCGGGTCCGTCGCCCTGACGGTCGTCGCCGGCCCGCTCTACGGCTACGCGACCCGCGCAGCGGAGTCGCTGGAGTCGCCCGACCGCTACGTGCAGGCCGTGCTCGGAGGTGAGCGATGACCGACGTCCGCCGCATCTCGAACGCCCGCCGGATCGCGCTGGCGTGGCGCTACGACGTGCCCCTGGTCGCGGGGCTCACCGTGCTCTGGGCGCTGCTCTGGGGGTCGTGGACCCCGCTGACGCTGCTGTGCGGCATCGTCGTGGCGCTCATCGTCACCCAGGCGCTGCCGCTCCCGCCGGTCCCCCTGTCCGCACGGTTCTCGATCGTGCACGTGCTGCGGTTTCTGGTGGTGTGGTCCGGGCTCGTCGTCGTGGCGTCCTTCCGGGTCGCCTGGGTCGCGTTCCGACCCCGCGGTGTGCGGCGGAGCTCGATCACGCTCGTGCAGCTGCACTCGACCTCCGAGATGACCTTCACCCTGGCCACCCTCGCGATCTCGCTCGTGCCCGGCTCGTACGTCGCCGACGTGGACCTGCGGCGCCGTCGCCTGCTGCTCCACGTGCTCGACACCGAGCGCCTCGAGCAGGTCGAGGACGAACGCCGCGTCGCACTCCGGATCGAGGCCATGGTCATCCGCGCACTGGGATCCAAGCAGGACGTCTCCGAGCTGTCCGAGCCCCTGCCGGAGGTGACCCGATGAGCCCCGCCGTCGTCGTGATGGGCATCGCCGTCGCGCTCGTGCTCGCGCTCCTCGGGGCGACGTTCGCCCTCGCGGTGTTCCGCATCGTGCGCGGCCCGACCATCCTCGACCGCATGATCGGCTCCGACATGGTGCTGACCACGGTGCTCGTGGTGATCGCCGCCGCGATGGTCATCCGCCAGGACCTGACCGGCATCCCCGTGCTCGTGGTGATCTCGGCGACGAGTGTGTTCGCCACGGTCGCCGTCGCCCGGGCCGTCACGCCCTCGGCTGACCCGTCCGACGAGGGACTGACCGTCACCACCCCCGAGCGCGCCGAGGAGGACCAGTCGTGATCGAGATCATCGAGTCGTTCGTCGACGACGCCGGCATCCGGGCGTGGATCGCCATCGGGCTGCTGCTCGTCGGGTCGCTGCTGTCGCTCGGCGCCGGGGTCGGCATCGTCCGGTTCCCGGACCCGCTCGTCCGCCTGCACGCGATGGCGAAGCCGCAGGTGCTCGGGCTCGCACTCGCGCTGGCCGCCATCGTGGTCGCGGTGTGGACGTGGACGGCGTTCTGGGTCGTGCTGCCGATCATGGTGTTCCAGCTGTTCCTGGTGCCGGTGTCGACGCACATGATCGCGCGCGCCGGCCTGCGTGCCGACGACTACCGGCACGAGGACCTGCTCGTCGACGACACGGAGTCCTGACGGTTTACGAGCGTTATCTCATTTTATGTGCGATCACTAAAGCAGGATAAACTCGATAAGCTCCCGCCGTGGACAGCGTCAGGAATCCCTACACGCCCAATGCAGGCGCCACTCCGGAGATCGTGGCCGGCCGCGTCGAGCACACGCGGGCCTTCGAGGTACTCCTGCAACGCCTCTCCCGAGGACGCACCGACCAGTCGCTGATCATGACCGGTCTCCGCGGCGTCGGCAAGACGGTGCTCCTCAACGAGTTCGCCGACCTTGCTCGGACCGCGAAGTGGGAGGTCGTGGAGTTGGAAGCGAGCAAACACGACGACGGCCAGTTCCGGCAGACGATCGCCTCACTGCTCCGATCAGCCCTGCTCCAGATCTCTCCACGGAAACGGTGGACGGACCGCGCACGTCGAGCAGCCGAAGTCCTCACCGCGTTCGGGATGTCCGTCGCCCCGGACGGCACCTGGTCCATGACCTGGGACGTCGAGCCAGCTGAAGGGCTCGCTGACCACGGCGATCTCGCCTTGGACCTGACCGACGTCCTCGTCGCGCTGGGCGAAGCCGCTCAGGAGCACGGACGCGGTGTCGCGATCCTCGTCGACGAGGTGCAGTTCCTGCGGTCCGCGCAACTCGAAGCGCTGATCCAAGCCCTGCACAAGACCGTGCAGCGGAAACTCCCGATCACCTTCGTCGGGGCTGGACTCCCCCAGATCGCAGAACTCGCCGGGGATGCGAAGTCCTACGCAGAGCGGCTCTTCCGGTTTCCCGAGATCGATTCGCTCGGCGAGGACGACGCACGAGAGGCGCTCATCCGCCCCGCGGAGCTCGAGGACGCGTCCTACGATCCCGACGCGGTCGATCTCGCACTGGAGATCACCAAGGGCTACCCCTACTTCATCCAGGAGCTCGGGTACCAGGCCTGGGAGATCGCGGCCGGGCCGGTCATCACCCTCGACGACATCGATGCAGCCCGCGAGGGCTACCTCACGAAGCTCGATAGGTCGTTCTTCCGTGTGCGACTCGACCGGGCCACGGGGCTGCAGACCGCGTACCTCCGCGCGATGGCCGAACTCGGACCGGACGCCCACAAGGCTTCTGACGTCGCAAGAGTGCTGCACCGAGAATCCACCCAACTCGGGCCGACGCGCGCAGAACTCATCGACATGGGTCTCCTGTACACACCGGAACACGGGTTCGCCGCCTTCACTGTGCCGGACTTCGACCAGTTCATGCTGCGGGCGGTACCGGAGCTCGTGATCCCGGAAGTGCGGCGGCGCCCCCGCCGCAGGACCGGTTCTTGACTCTGACGGACGGGAGGCCCGTGGCGGCGTCGCCACGGGCCTCCCGTCCGTCAGGTGGTCACGTTCGCGGTCAGGCGGTCGCGACCCGGCGCGGGAGCAGCAGGTTGCCGACCGCGGCGACCACGACGATCGCGGCGGAGACCGCCGGCAGCAGCATCGCTGCGGCGGTGCCGTGGTGCTCGGCGACGTCCCCGGTGATCGCGGAGGCGATCGACTGCCCGACGATGACGGCCGACCCGAGGATCGTCATGGTGGTGGCGGACCGGCCGACCGGTGAGCGGTCCGAGCCGAGGCTGTACTGGGCGACCAGGGTCGGCCCGATCCCGATGCCCATGATCGCGAGGACGACGCCCGCGGCGAGGACGGAGTCGGCGCTGGCGAACGCGACCGCACCGGCGAGGAGCACGACGCCGAACAGGAGCCAGCGCCAACCGAGGCCGAACGACCGCGGGAACGCTGCCGACCCGAGTGCCAGCCCGGCGGAACCGATGCCCATCAGGCCGTAGAGCAGGCCGGCCTGCGAGGCTTCGCCGTGGGTCTCCATGAAGGCCGTCAGCGAGGTGAGCGTCGAGCCGAAGAACAGGCCGATGCCGAGGATGCCGACGACCACGACGACGAGCCGCGGGCGCAGGAGCTGCCGTGCGGGTGCCTGCGTCGACTCCGCGTGCTGGCCGACCACGAGCTTGCCGGTCGGGTGCAGCGCGAACGCCGTGACGAACACGAACGTCAGGACCGAGGCGCCGGCGACGGCCACCCACGGGGCGATCGCGCTGGCGAGGATGCCGACCAGGAACGGGCCGATGATGAACACGGTCTCGTCGGCGGCGGACTCGTAGGCCATCGTGCCGCTGAGGGTCTTCTCGCGCCGCGCCGGGGCCATCCGCTGCCGGATGATCGCGACGAGCCGGGTGCGGGACATCGGGGCGACCTGCGGGGCCGAGGCACCGATGCAGAACGCGACCGCGAGGACGGCGAGGTCGGGCGCGGTGCCGCTGACGACGAACGGGAAGAACCCGAGCAACGCCGCGTTCACCAGGCCGACGGGGACGAGCACCGCCCGCTGGCCGTAGCGGTCGGCCGCGGCGCCGACCATCGGGCCGAAGATCGCGGAGCCGATGCCGACGGCGGCGGAGTTGATGCCGCCGAGGGCGACGGAGTCACGGGCGGCGACGACGAGGGTCAGGACGCCCACCACCATCATCGCGAACGGGAGCCGGGCGATGAACGCCACGGGGAAGTACCAGCGGCCGGCGAGGGAGACGAGTGAGCGGTCCGGAGCGGGCGGGGCGTCGGTTGAGCGGGTCTGGAGCATCGGGGTTGTGCCTTCTCGGCCCGCCCGGTTCAGTGGCGGCGGACCCATCGGGTGCCGCCGTTGTCCGCCGGGATGCCGGCGGCCGGTAGATACACACTGCGTGTTGTCGAACGCTGCCGATGGTACCAACCGGCCGCCGCGCCCCGGAGGAGTTCGCTCCGGGCGCCGTCCCGGCGGTCAGCCGTGGTGCGGTCGCAGACCGTCGCCTGCGGCGCCGCCAGCCGACAGTTCGTGACCGGTCGCCGGGCGACCCGCGACGGGTCGTGACCAGCCCCCGTATGCCGACCACGCGACGCAACGCGACCGGACGACGGACGGGAGGCGCGTGGCGGCGTGCCCCGTGCCTCCCGTCCGCCGCGCCGCGCGCCCAGGGCCAAGCAGCGGTCACGACACCCCGTCGGCCGTGCGCCGTGCGGTCACAGACCGTCGCCGGCGGCGCCGTCAGCCGACAGTTCGTGACCGGTCGCCGGGCGACCCGCGACGCGTCGTGACCGGCCGGCGGGACCCGCCGAGCGACGAGATGCGACCGGCCGAGGGACTGGTGCGGCGTGGGGCTCGGGTCAGGAGACCTCGCCCGCGCGGGCTCCCGCCCACAGGTCGACGTCGGTGATGCCGACCGAGTGCTCGTCGATGACGCGGAGCTCCTCGTCGCTGAACGACGTGTTCGACAGCGCGGCGACGTTGTCCTCGAGCTGCGACACCCGGGACGCACCGATGACGAGGGAGGTCACCCGCTCGTCGCGGAGTGCCCAGGCGAGGGCGAGCTGCGCGAGGGACTGTCCGCGGGCGGCCGCGACGTCGTTCAGGGCGCGGAGGTGCTCGACGACCTCGGGCGTGATGCTCGACGCGTCGAGGGACTTGCCCGCTGCCGCGCGGGAGTCCTCGGGCACCCCGTTCAGGTACTTGCCGGTCAGCAGACCCTGCGCCAGCGCGGTGAAGCCGATCACGCCGAAGCCGAGCTCGCCGGCGGCGTCGAGCAGCCCCTCGGTCTCGATCCAGCGGTTGAGCATCGAGTACGAGGGCTGGTGGATCAGGAGCGGGGTGCCGAGGTCGCGGAGGATCTCGACTGCCTGCCGGCTGCGCTCGGCGTCGTACGAAGAGATCCCGACGTACAGCGCCTTGCCCTGCTGGACCGCGGTGTGCAGGGCGCCCATCGTCTCCTCGAGCGGGGTCGAGGCGTCGAGGCGGTGCGAGTAGAAGACGTCGACGTAGTCCAGGCCCGTGCGCTGCAGCGACTGGTCGAGCGAGGCGAGCACGTACTTGCGCGAGCCACCGCCCTGCCCGTACGGCCCCGGCCACATGTCCCAGCCGGCTTTCGTCGAGATGACCATCTCGTCGCGGTAGGGCCGGAAGTCCTCGCGCATCAGGCGGCCGAAGTTCACCTCGGCAGCACCGTACGGCGGGCCGTAGTTGTTCGCGAGGTCGTGGTGGGTGATCCCGAGGTCGAACGCCCGGCGGCTGATGGCGCGCTGGTTCTCGAAGGGCATGTCGTCCCCGAAGTTGTGCCAGTACCCCAGGGAGAGCAGCGGCAGGTCGAGGCCCGAGCGGCCGGTCCGGCGGTACGTCATCGAGTCGTAGCGGTCGTCACTGGCGATGTAGGTCATGGGACGAGCCTGGCACTCGTTCGAGCCCTGGCCTCGCATGCTTCGCTTCGCGGACCCATGATGGGTGCACGAGACCACGAGGAGACGACGATGGCACGGACGACGAAGACCGAGACCACCTTCACCGACGAGGAGCGCGCGGCGATGCAGGAGCACGCCGCAGAGGTCAAGCGCGCCCGCGGCACGAAGGGCACCAAGGCCGAGAAGGCAGCGGCCGACGCCGCTGCGGTCGAGGCGAAGATCGCCGAGATGCCCCAGCCGGACCGCGGGCTGGCGGAGCGCATCCACCGCATCGCGCTCGAGGTCGCCCCCGAGCTCGCGCCGAAGCTCTGGTACGGCATGCCCGCCTACGCGCGGGACGGCAAGGCGGTGTTCTTCTTCCAAGACGCCGCCAAGTTCAAGGCCCGCTACGCGACACTCGGGTTCCAGGACTCGGCCGCGCTCGACGACGGCACGTTCTGGCCCACGTCGTGGGCGATCAGCCCCGAGTTCTCCGAGGCCGACGAGGCACGGGTGGCCGACCTGATCCGTCGCGCGGTCGGCTGACGGTGCTCGGGCTGGGCGCCGCTCCCGTCTTCGCCCTGCTGTTCCTGGTGCTGTACGTCCTGGGGCGGCGACGGGACCCGCGGATGCTCCGCAACGGGGTGTTCCTGACGGCGGCCGTGCTGTTCGGGCTCGCGACGGTCGTGGCCGTGCTGACCAGGGTGGTCCCCGGGTTCAGCCTGCTCGTCGCCGTGGTGCTGCTGCTCGTGCCGCTCGCCGTGGTGGTGCTCGGCGTCGCCCTGGTCGCGAACGGCCTGCAGATGCTCCGGGCCGAGGGGCGCAGCGTCGGCAACCTGCTGTCGCTCGCCGCCGGGGTGGCGGTGTTCGTGCTGCCGGCGATCGCCATCGCCCTGCTCGTCTCGGGCAGCGGCGAGGGCGTCACGCTCTGGGACGGCACGAAGATCGCGGTCGCCGTGCTGATGGTGTTCGTCTGCGGGTACTTCGCGCTGTCGCTGGTGGCGTTCGCCCTGTACTCCGTGGTCTACGGGCGGACGCGGCACGGCATCGTCCCCGACACGATCGTGGTCCTCGGCTCCGGGCTCGTGCACGGCGAGGTCCCGCCCCTGCTGCAGAGTCGACTCGACCGGGCGCTCGGCGTCTACCGAACCGAACGGGCCGCCGGACGCCACCCGCTCCTCGTGCCGTCCGGCGGACAGGGCGACGACGAACCCCGCCCCGAGGGCACCGCGATGGCCGAGTACCTGGTGGCGCACGGTGCCGACGCGGACGACGTCGTGGCGGAGACCGCGTCACGGAACACCCGCGAGAACCTGCGGTTCTCGCGGGACGTGCAGACGTCCGCCGGGCGGGACGGCCAGATGGTCGTGGTCACGAACAACTACCACGTGCTGCGGGCCGCGACCCTGGCCCGTCGCCTCGACCTGCCGGCCCAGGTCGTCGGCGCGCGCACGGCGGCGTACTACGTCCCGAGTGCGTTCCTGCGGGAGTTCGCCGCGGTGATCGTCGAGCACCGCTGGCTCAACGTGGTCGCCTGCACGCCGTTCGTGCTGTTCACCGGGTTCCTGCTCTGGGAGTCCTTCCAGCAGTAGGATCTCCACCATGGTCGAGATCCAGGCACCGCGGCCGACCGACCTGCTGCCCATCGGCGAGATCGTCCGCCGCACGGGCGTGGCCGCCTCGGCCCTGCACTTCTACGAGCGCAAGGGGCTGATCCACCCGGAGCGCACCGACGGTGGCACGCGGATGTACCCGCGGCACGTCGAACGGCGGATCGCGATCATCCAGGTGGCCAAGCGCCTCGGCATCCCGCTCAGCGAGGTCGCCGAGCAGTTCGAGGCCCTGCCCGCCGACCGCATGCCCTCGCTGCGCGACTGGAACCGGTTGAACGAGCGGTGGCGCGCACGACTGCGGGCCCGCCAGCTCGAGCTCGAGCGCCTGCAGCAGGAGATGACGCAGTGCATCGGCTGCGGGTGCGTCTCGCTCGGGGCCTGCTCGGTCGTGAACCCCGGCGATGCGCTGGGTGACGAGGGGCACGGCGCGCGTCGCCTGCTGCCGATCCAGGACGATGCGGCAGACGATGCCGCTGCCGAGGACACTGTCGCCTAGCCCGCGCGCAGTCCGTCGTCGATCCGCTGCAGCAGCTCCAGCGCCTCGACCGCACCCCGTTCGTCGCCGCCGAGGGCCGTCCGGAGCTTGCCGGACCAGTGCCGGTAGAGCCGGTCGACGCTCTCCTGGGCCAGGGCGGTCGAGTGCAGCTGCACGGTCCGGGCGTCCGCCGGGTCCTGGCGCCGCTCGACCATGCCCTTCGCCACGAGCGACCGGAGCGCGACGCTGAGGTTGCTGCGCTGCAGGGCGGTCGCCTCGGCGGTGGCACTGGGCGAGGTGCCGGGGTTGCGGTTGATCCAGCGCATCACGAGCGCCTCGGTGCCGGTCAGCGGCACGATGTCGAGGGTCTCCGAGCCGTGCGGGTCGATGTCACGCGCGATCCGGAGCAGGACGTCCGCGAACTCGGCGAGGACGTGGTCGGACACGGCGGAGTGCATGACCGTACTGTACCGATCTCGGGCAATGAGTTATGCTTTCATAACAATGACCACGGACACCGGAACCATCCGCGCGACGATCGCGACACCCACGACCAAGCAGCAGGGCATCACGACCGCGCTGCTCCTGGTGCTCGGCCTGCTCAGTGCCGTCGCCCCCTTCGCCACCGACCTGTACCTGCCGGCGTTCCCGCAGATGACCACCGAGCTCGGGGCGAGCGCCACCGCCGTCCAGCTCACCCTCACCGCGTTCCTGGTGGGCGTGACCGCGGGCCAGCTCGTGTTCGGTCCGCTGTCCGACCGGTTCGGCCGCGTGCCGCCGCTCATCGCCGGTGCCGCGGTGTGCGTGCTCGCCAGCATCGCCGCGGTGCTCGCGCCGAACATCGGCGTGCTGATCGCCGCCCGCCTGCTGCAGGGCCTCGGCGGTGCGGCCGGCATGGTGATCAGCCGTGCGGTCATCTCCGACCTGGCGACGGGCAAGTCCGCCGCCCGCGCGTTCTCCCTCATGATGATCGTCGGCGGGGTCGCCCCGGTCGTCGCACCGCTGCTCGGCGGCCTGCTCACCGGTCCGATCGGCTGGCGCGGCCTGCTCTCGATCGTGCTCGGCCTGTCGGTCGTCATGCTCATCGCGGTCCTCGCCGTGATCCGCGAGACCCACCTGAAGGAACACCGCGACGCCCTGCGCGAGGAACGCCGTGGCTCCGGCTCGGCGCTCCGTGCCCTGCGCTCCCGCACGTTCCTCGGCTACACCGCGGTGTTCGGCTTCGCGTTCGCCGTGATGATGGCCTACATCTCCGCGTCACCGTTCCTGTACCAGGACATGATCGGCTTCGGCACGGTCGGCTACGGCCTGGCCTTCGGGCTGAACGCCCTGGCGCTGATGGGCGTCAGCATCCTGTCCGCCAAGCTCACCGCGACCCGTTCGGTCACGGGCGTGCTGTCGCTCGGCATCGTGCTGGTGCTCGCGTCGACCGTGGCGTTCGCGCTGCTCGTCGTCTCCGGGGCGCCGGTCATCTGGCTCGCCGTACCGCTGTTCACCGCGGTGGGCTCGCTCGGTCTGGTGCTCGGCAACGCCACGGCACTCGCCCTCGGTGCCGTGCCCTCGGCCGCCGGCAGCGCCTCGGCCGTACTCGGTGCCCTGCAGTTCGGGCTCGCGGCGCTCGTGTCCCCGCTCGTCAGCATCGGCGGCTCGGACACCGCGGCGCCGCTGGCGATCGTGATGCTCGCCGCCGCCGTGGTGGCCGTCGTGGCGCTGCTCGCGGCGCGGGGCCGGACCAGCACGCTCCGCTGACCCGGACCAGCGCCGCCCGCTGACCCGGAACGACACCGCCCGCTGACGCGGAACGACACTGTCGACGTCGTACGACATCGACAGTGTCGTTCCGCGTCGACCAGACCGCCCCCGCACCCGCCCAACCAGCCCGGCGTCAGCCCCGCCCCGGCCGCAGGAACGGTACCCGCGGCATGAGCCAGTCGACCCACACCACCCGCACCCCCGGCGCCACGGCGAGCGCCCACAGGATCGAGGCAGCGGCGTCGGTCGGGTAGTGCACCGCGTCGATCGACACCGCGAAGAACACGATCACGATGGCCACGACCCCGAGGGTCAGCGCGAGTCGGTGCCACCGGGTCTCGCGGAGCAGCCAGATCAGGGCGATGACGAACGCCGTGATGTAGACCGTGTGCCCGCTCGGGTACCCGGGGTCGGGCTGCACGGGGAACGGGTGCGGCAGCACGGCCACGTCGGGTCGGGCGCGGTGCACGATCTCCTTCACGATCGCGGACGGCACCCACGTGATCGCGATGGTGCCGCCGAACGCCAGGGCCGGTCGCAGGTCGCGCGTGCGCCACCAGATCACGGCGACGACGACGACCGTGATCCCGATCGCCGGTGCCGGGCTGATCACGTGGTAGACCGCCGTGCTGAACGCACCGATGAACCCGGTGTGCAGCGCGTTGAGGGCCTTCGACAGCCCCAGGTCCACGGTGCCGAGGGTGAACCCGACGATGGTGATGACGACGACCGCGATGACGGCGATCGCCACCGAGACGAGCGGGTACGGCGAGCGCTCGAGGATCCCGTACGCGGCGGGCTCCCGTCGGCGGGGACGGAGGAGCGGCGCGTCGTCGGTCATCCCGCCATCGTCGCAGTCCGACCTCGGCATCCCAGGGCGAGTGAGCCTCACAAAACTCCGAAAGCGTTCAGCGCGACGGTCGGGAGTAGACAGGACGCATGCCAACCGTTGCCGAGAACATCGTCGCCACCCTCCGCGCCAACGACATCCACCGGGTCTACGGCCTGCCCGGTGACTCCCTGAACGGCTTCACCGACGCCCTGCGCAAGGACGGCACGATGCGGTGGGAGCACGTCCGGCACGAGGAAGCGGCCGCGTTCGCCGCCTCTGCCGAGGCCGCCCTGACCGGTGAGCTGACCGTCTGCGCCGGCAGCTGCGGGCCCGGCAACCTGCACCTGATCAACGGCCTGTACGACGCGAACCGTTCGCGGGTGCCGGTGCTGGCGATCGCCGCCCACATCCCCACGGCGGAGATCGGCTCCGGCTACTTCCAGGAGACGCACCCGCAGGAGCTGTTCCGCGAGTGCTCCGTCTACGTCGAGTACGTCGCCGACCCCGTCCAGATGCCCCGCCTGCTCGAGATCGCGATGCGCGAGGCGATCGAGAAGCGCGGCGTCGCGGTGCTCGTGATCCCGGGCGACGTGCTGCTCGCCGAGGCGAAGGACGACCGCACCACCCGCATCGAGCGGGCCACCCCGCGCATCGTGCCGAGCGAGGCCGAGCTGCAGCGCACCGCCGACCTGCTGGACGGTGCCGACCGGGTCACCATCCTGGCCGGAGCCGGCGTCGCGGACGCCCACGACGAGGTCGTCGCCCTGGCCGAGCGGCTGCAGGCCCCGATCGTGCACGCGCTGCGCGGCAAGGAGTACATCGAGTACGACAACCCCTACGACGTCGGCATGACGGGGCTGCTCGGCTTCGCCTCCGGGTACCGCGCGATGGAGGACGCCGACGTCGTGCTGATGCTCGGCACGGACTTCCCGTACCAGCAGTTCTTCCCCGCCAAGGCGAAGCACGTGCAGGTCGACATCCGCGGCTCGCAGCTCGGCCGGCGGCACCCCGTCGACATCGGGCTGGTCGGCACCGTCAAGGACACCGCCCTCGCACTCATCCCGCTGCTGACCGGCTCGCACCCGACGAAGCACCTCGAGGACTCGCTCAAGCACTACCGGAAGACCCGCGAGAAGCTCGACGACCTGGCCGTGCCCGCCGGGAAGAAGAAGCCGCTGCACCCGCAGTACGTCGCCCGGGTGCTCGACCGGCTCGCCGCCGAGGACGCCGTCTTCATCCCCGACGTCGGCTCCCCCGTCGTCTGGGCCTCGCGCTACCTCACGATGAACGGCAAGCGCCGACTGATCGGCTCGTTCGTGCACGGCACGATGGCGAACGCCGTCCCGCAGGCGATCGGCGCGCAGACGGCGTTCCCGGACCGGCAGGTGATCGCCCTGGCCGGTGACGGCGGGCTGACGATGCTCCTCGGTGAGCTCATCACGATCGTGCAGAACAAGCTGCCGGTGAAGATCGTCGTGTTCGACAACTCGTCGCTCAACTTCGTCGAGCTCGAGATGAAGGCCGCCGGCTTCGTGAACTACGGCACCGAGCTGCAGAACCCGGACTTCGCCGCCGTCGCCGAGGCGATCGGCATCAAGGGGTTCCACGTCGACGTGTCCGACGACTTCGAGGACGCGATGGCCGCCGCGCTCGCGCACGACGGCCCCGCGCTCGTGTCGGTCCGCGCGAACCGCCAGGAGCTCTCCATGCCCCCGGCGGTCACCCTCGAGCAGGCGAAGGGCTTCACGCTCTACGCCATCCGCACGGTGCTGTCGGGTCGCGGCGACGAGCTGCTGGACCTCGCGTCCACCAACGCGCGGCAGCTGCTGTAGACGCGAGCGGACGACGGCCTGGAGGCGCGGTGCCAGCTGGCACCGCGCCTCCAGGCCGCCTTTTCGTCACCACCCGAGCGTCTGGCCGTCCTCCAGGAACACGCCGGTGGGGCCCTCCGGGCCCGCGCTCGCGGCGGCCGCGATCGTCGCGGCGCTGACCTCGACGGGGCGACCGTGCGGGTTCGGCATGCCACCGAACTCGGTGGCCGTGTAGCCGGGCTCGATCGCGACGAAGTGCACCTCGGGCACGACGCGTGCGTACTGCACCGTCAGCATCGAGACGGCGGCCTTGGACGCGCCGTAGACCACGGCCGGCACGCTGAACGCCGGCTTCGACGGGTCGTGGGTGGCGGTGAAGGAGCCGAGCGCGCTCGAGAGGTTCACGACGATCGGGTTCGCGGAGCGACGCAGGAGCGGCAGCGCGGCCTCGGTCGCGCGGATCGTGCCGACGGCGTTCGTGTCGAAGACGGCGAGCGCCTCGGGCCCGCTCTGCCCCCAGACGGCGATGCCGGCGTTGTTGACCAGCACGTCGAGTCCGCCGTTCGCGTCGACGTGGGCGAAGGCCGCGGCGACCGAGTCGTCGTCGCGGACGTCGAGCTGGACGGAGCGGGCGCCGATCTCGGCGGCGACCGCGGCGCCCTGGTCGGCGTCGCGGGCACCGATCCAGACGGTGTGCCCCGCCTCGACGAGCTGGCGGGCGGTTTCCTTGCCGAGGCCGCGGGTGGCCCCGGTGATGAGTGTCGTTGTCATCGGTCCAGCGTCGTGCTCGGCGGCGACCGCAGGGAGTCGCCCGGTTGTCGTAGGACCGGCAGGGCCAGGACCCGGTCGACCGTCGCGCGCAGACTGGGGACATGGCGGACACGGACTTCGGGCACACCCTGCGGCGGCTGCGCGACCACGTCTCCCCCGAGGCGGCGGGAGTGGTCGTCGGGCCCCGTCGGCGTGCGTCCGGTCTGCGGCGTGAGGAGCTGGCCGGGCTGGCGGGGATCTCCGCCGACTACCTGACCCGGCTCGAGCAGGGGCGGGCGACCACGCCGTCCGCCCAGGTCGTCGAGGCGCTCGCGAGGGCGCTGCGGGTCGCTGATGCCGACCGCGAGCTGCTCTACCGGCTCGCCGGGCACGCGCTCCCCGGTGCCGACGTGGTGCCGTCGAGGATCCCGCCGAGCGTGCAGCGACTGCTCGACCGGCTGGCGGACACCCCCGTCGCGGTGCTCGACGCCGCGGGGAACCTGCTCGTCGCCAACGCCCCGTACGACGCACTGATGGGGCCGATCGGGGCGCTGCACGGGAACGACCGGAACACCGCGTGGCGGCACCTGGTCGGATCCGGCAGCCGAGCCGTGCACACGCCGGAGGAGCAGGCGGCGTTCGAGGCGAACCTGGTGGCGGGGCTCCGGATGACCGCGGCGCGCTACCCGCTCGACCGCCAGTTGCGGCAGCTCGTGCGAGACCTTCGGGCGGCGAGCCCGCGGTTCGTCGAGCTGTGGGACTCGGGCGCGACCGCGCTCGGCGAGACCGCCCGCCGGAAGGTGATCGACCACCCGGACGTCGGGCTGATCACGCTCGACTGCGACACCCTGGTCGTCGGGCCGGAGGACCTGCGGATCCTGGCGTACACGGCCGAGCCCGGATCGGTGGACGCGGAGCGGCTGGCCCTGGCGATCGTGGTGGGGACGCAGTCGTTGGTGGAGTGAGGCGGGGGTTCGATTTCGGTGTGCCCCGACTCCGAAGCGGCCGGACTAGCGAGCGGGCCGCACAGGTCTCCGCGGTGGGAGCGCAAGGGAACCACGACTGTGGAGGACGAGCAGGACCAGCCCGAGGGCCACCGGGAGTGCCACCAACTCGACGGACCCGCTCCCGACGTCCATCGCGCGGACTTCGTTCACCGCGACCGCCCCGACGTACGGGACGAGACTCAGGACGATCGTGAACGCTGTCCGCCACCACCGCACGATCGCGAGAACGACGGCGCTGATCTCGAGCACTGCCGTCCCGTACCAGGCGTAGAGGTTCCCGTCCCACAGGGACCGGCTGTACTGCCACTGTCCGGGATCGCTGACGCTGCAGTAGCTGAGGGCGCCGAGCAGGAACCACCCGACGGCTGCTGCCGCGGTGTGCTGGGAGCGGTGCGGGCGCCCGAGGACCGCGACGACCGCACACGCGCTGAGCAGGAGCAAGGTCGCCCGGTCGACACTCCAGACGCCCGGGTACCGGTTCAGGAGGTACGGCGACACGGTCCCGAGCAGCACGGACACCAGCAGGACGACGCGCCCGACGTTCCACCGGCCGGAGAGCGCAGCGACGAGGGCGATCACCCAGAGCGCCGCGAACACGAAGCCCGTGTCGCGGAAGGGTCCGACCTGCACCATCGATCCCGGAGCCGGGTTGCCGGTGATCCACGGCGCCCAACTCGAGAACAGGAACTCGGCGAGAGCAAGCCCGGTGCCGAGGGTCAGGGCCACCGTGCTCGCGGGGTTCCGCACATCGGCCACCACGAGCCCGTCGAGCCGCAGGCCCACGCCGTGCTCAGCGATGGCCCGACGTTCCTGACGGGTCGGACGCTCTTGGCCTTCGCCCTCGGCGACGTCGAGGAGTGTCCCGACGAGCGCGTCGGCGTTCGCGGACCGCCACGCAGCCGGGTACCAGGCGAGCAGTCGCCGGTACCGAGCTTCGAGTTCGGCGCTCATGCTCCGGCCACCTTTCCGGAGATGCTCGACGTGCGCGGCAGACGGGCACGCACCGCGCGCAGCCTGACCTCGAGTCGCTCGGTCTCCAGCGCGAGCCGCTGTTCGCCCTGGGTGGTGAGGGCGAAGTAGCGCCGGAGACGCCCCCGAACGACTTCGTCTCCGGCGCCGGTCACCAGTCCGTCCTGTTCGAGACGTTCCAGTGTCTTGTACAGCGTCGTCACCGGCAGGCTGACGTCGCCCTCCGTGAGCTCGGTGACGGCCTGGATGATGCCGTACCCGTGGAGCCGTCCCCGGGCGAGGGTGGTCATGACCCAGAACGCCGGCTCTCGCAACTCTGCTGTTCGCATGGTGAGACCATTTGCCCGAAATGGGAATATTTCCACCTCTCCAGATGAGCGCTGCGACGACTGCGGCGCGATGCCGCTCCCCCACTTCGCGGGTGATGCCCGCCCTCGGGCTCAAGGACGCTTCACAGGTTGGCTACGATCCGAGGGCGCCGGCTTCCGGCGATCGCACTCGTCCGGCCGTTGTCGGACGGCACACCCGAGGGGACAACCCGTGCCACACAGCACCGCAACACTCCGACGCGCATGCGCGATCGGCGCGACGATCGCCGTCATCGGCCTGAGCACCGGCTTCGGGGCGCTGTCTGCCTCGGCGGCAGAACTGCCGGACGCAGCACCGGCGAGCGCGTCGGCAAGTTCGACCGCGGCCCCCACCGAGGACACCGCGCCCGGAACCGGCACGGACCCCGGTGCCGGCACCGGCACCGGCACCGATGAGGAGACCGCAGCAGCGTCGCCCGACGCGACGACTCCTGTCGTCCCGGTTCCGGATGCCGCCGAGGACACGGAGGTGCCCGCGGACGAGACCACCGCGCCCAGCAGCGCTCCGGCCGCCCCGGCGACGTCTGCTCCCGCCGTCGCCGACCCCACCGCGACCATCGTCGGGGATGCGACCGTGGGCAGCACCCTCACCGCGACGGGGACGGGCTTCACCGGCACGCTCTCCTTCGTGTGGACGGGTGACGGCACCACGCTCCCCGTCACGACCGAGTCCTACCTCGTCCTCCCTTCGGACGCCGGCAAGGTCATCGCCGTCACGATCACGGGCGATGACGACCAGACAGCAACGGCGTCGACCGCTGCGGTGACACAGGCCGCCTCGTTCCCCGAGGCGACCACCGAAGACGAGCCGGTCATGCTGTCCACGACGGCCGGGGAACGGTTCACCCACACGTTCGCCGCGGACGGGTTCCCGAAGCCGACGTACTCGGTGGAGTACTTCTCGCTCGACGACCCGTACGCCGACGAGACCGATCAAGACGAATCCGGTTACCTTCCCTACGGTCTGTCGCTCGACCACTCCACCGGGGTGCTGTCCGGCACCTCTGACTACTCGGGCACGTACGCCTTCCGCATCGTCGCGACCAGCGGCACGACGACCGCATCGCAGTACGTGAACCTCACGACGGACGCCTCGACACCGCTCGGCGTGCGGGTGACGGCCGAGGACAAGGACACGTTCCTCACCGCTCATTCCACGAGCTGGGTCGTCGAGCGCGACGGCACCGTCTGGACCTTCCAGAACGAGACCACGCCCGAGCCCGACGGCGGTTACAGCACCTTGGGCGTGGGCTTCGAGGGCGGGCAGCCGACCATCGATCAGGGCGGCACGCTCCTGGTCGGCGGGAGCCTCGTCGACCGCTTCGGCAACGAGGTCGACGGCGCCGACGGCTACCCGGCACCGTTCACGGTGACGTCCGACCACACCTCTGACGTCATCGTCCCGAACACCGACCCGTGGGCAGGTGCCGAAGTGACGTTCCCGCACGCGTCGACCCACGCCCTGACCGTGGCGTCGAGCAGCTTCGCGACGGCGTTCACGGTGGACGTCCGTCCGACCGCTTCGACGGTGGCGACCCCTGTCGCTCCGACGAGCGCGGTCTCCGCTGCCGTCCCGACCGGCCAGCTGGCCTACACCGGGAGCGACGCGATGCACCTGCTGCCGTGGGCTGCGGGACTCGCGCTGACCGGCGTCGGCGTGATCGCGCTGCAGGCCAGTCGTCGGAAGCGATCCTGACCCACCACAGATGAACGACCGAGGGGCCCAGCGCGTGCTGGGCCCCTCGGCCGTTCACTGCGAGCCCGCCTGAACCCTTCGGAGAAGGCCCACAGGTCGGGTCCTTCGCCCTTGTCCGGCTCGGATGCCGTCCATAGGCTCCCGCTGTCAGACGATCGTCTGATTCCAGAGCGGGACGAGGACGGGCATGAACGACGACACGCAGGTCAGCATGAACCGGGTGCACTGGGACGGGGGCGTGCCGCGCAGTGCGGTGGACGCCCTGCTGCACGACGGCGGGCTGGCGGTGGTCCCCACCAAGGTCGGCTACATCCTGATGACCTCGGACCGCGCGGGTCTGGAGCGCAAGTTCGACGCGAAGGAACGCAACCGCAACAAGCCGGGCGTCGTGCTCGTGAGCTCGCTCGAGATGCTCCGGAGCATCGCGCAGCTCACCCCCGAGATCGACGCCCTGTACCAGCGGTGCTGGGACGAGGACGTCCTGCTCGGGTGCATCCTGCCCTGGAGCGACGAGGGTCGAGCGGCACTGCCGGCGGACGGCTCCGACGAACTCATGATGGACACCCGCGGGACGTCCTGCTTCGTCATCAAGTTCGGCGTCCCCGGTGAGCTCGCCGCCCGCGAGCTCTGGACCGAGCACGGCAAGTTCGCCTTCGCGAGCTCGGCCAACCCGTCGGGCACCGGCAACCGTGGCGTGGTGGACGGCATCGGCGAGCGCATCGCCGAGCGCGCCGACGTGATCGTCGAGGCGGACGACTACGTCGCGTCCATCCAGCCGGAGCAGAGTGCCGAGACCCGCTACGAGCAGGGAGTCATGGTGTCGATGGTCGACAGCACCGGAGCCCTGATCCCGCTGCAGGACGGACGCCGATCGGTCGTCCCCGCACCGACGCTGATCCGCAAGGGGCTCGACGTCGACCGGATCATGGGGCTGCTCGCGGACACGTTCACGAGCTGGGACTACCGGCAGGGTGAGTACTACTGAGCCCGCACGAGAGGACTTCCGTGGGCCGGAGCCGCCTGTCGCGTGAGGACGCCTCGAGCCGCATCACCGCGTTCGTGTACGGCAACATCGTGATCCTCGGCACGATCGCACCCATGCTCCCGGACACCGCCGAGAGCGGTCGGGGGCTCTGGTACGTCCTCGCCACCGCGTTCTCGACCTTCCTCGCACACACCTTCGCCGAATCGGTCGGACGACGTGCGCGGAGCGACCACCGCCTCACCGGGGAGACCGTCCGCGCCGAGCTGCGAGATTCGCTGCCCATCCTCACCTCCGGTCTCCTGCCGGCTGCCGTCCTCGCCTACGCCTGGCTGACCGGCACATCCGGGCTCGCGGCCGAGATCATCGCGATCGCGTACCTCGTGGTCCGGCTCGCGCTCCTCGGGCCCGTCGTGGCCAGGCTCCGCGGAGAGAACCCGTCCCCGCGGACGTTCGTGGCCGGTCTCGTCCTCGCGCTCGTCGGTGTCGGCATCGCGCTGGTCAAAGCGGGTCCCGGCTTCTGAGGCGAGCGTGCGCGGGAGCGCGGGAGCGCGGGAACCTCGACACCTCGCGTCGTCACGTGGGCTGACCGTCGGCGACGGCCGCGACGGCTTCGATCTCGACCAGCTGGTCGTCGTAGCCGAGCACCGTGACCCCGAGCAGGGTGCTCGGCACGTCGTGCGTCCCGAAGGCATCGCGCACCACCTGCCATGCGGCGACGAGGTCGGCCTGCCGCGAGGACGCCACGAGCACCCGGGTGCTCACGACGTCCTCGATGGAGGCGCCTGCGGCACGCAGCACCTCCTGCATCGTCTCGATGCACCGGGCAGCCTGGCCCGCGTAGTCGCCGACCGCCGCCGTGGACCCGTCCGAGGCGAGCGGGCAGGCCCCGGCGAGGAACACGAGCCGCGTCCCGGCCGGCACGGTGGACGCGTACGCGTACTGCGCCGCGTCGCTCAGGACGTCGGACCGGATGAGACGGACTGCGCTGGCCATGCCCGTCATCCTGCCAGCAGCGACGTTCGACCTTCGGTGGTGTCAGGCGCAGTACTCGTACGGCAACATCGCGACCGACCCCACCCAGATCGCCCCCACGGTGGTGCCGTCCGTCCCGAGCTGGAACGTCATGTAGCGCCCGTCGGCCTGCACGCTCCACATCGAGTACGGCCCCTGGTCCTCACCGTAGGTGCCGGTGTACTGCAGGTCCGGGTACGCGGAGCGCACCTCGGTCAGGGTCGCTCCGATGCCGATCCCGGCGTCGGTCTCGGGCGAGTTCGTCGTCACCGGGTCCGCCCCCACCCCACCGATGGTCACCCCGGCGACCTTGCCGTCGCGGGGGATGACGATGAGGCCGGGGGCGTCGGACCGCTCCCAGAAGGTCGTCTCCGGGCTGGCCGGACACGCATCCGTACTCCGGGTGTATGCAGCAGCCAGGTCGTCGATCTCGCCCTGCACCGGACCACCGAGGGCGATCGGTCCGACCTCGTCGGTCGAGATGGTCCACGTCGCGGGGTCCGACAGGCTGAAGGCCGTGTCCGTCGCGGTCGGGGTCGCAGCCGGGGTCGGAGTGTCGGGGTCAGCAGGCGCCTCCGGGGTCGCGGTGGCAGTCGCGGTGACGGTCCGGGTCGGCGACGCGGCCGGCGTGCCGGAACAGGCGGTCAGCGCCATCGCTGCGATCAGCCCGAGGGTCACCCCGGCGGTCCGGGCGGTGCCGTTCACGCGGCCCCCGCCGCACTGCGCCGCTGCCGGTCAGGCGGGAGCTGGGGGCCGGGTTGCTGCACGGTCCTCCAGCTGCCGATCCGCGGGTCGAGCCGGACGGCGTCCCCGCATTCGTCGCAGTGCGCCGCTCCCGCCTCGCCGAGCAGGATCTTCGCGCCGTCGTGGACGAACGGGTTCGGGTTGCCGGGCATCGTCTGTTTCCCTCCGTCGGCGGATGTCGAACGGTCCCCGCCCGCGGGCGGGGACCCGGCCGGCGCGGGCTCCGGAGAGCCGCAGCGCCGGCCGATGACCCCCGCGCCGTTGCGATGGCCGATCCACCGTACGCCGAGCCTCCACGAGGAACGGAACCCCTCGTCCGCCATCGCAACCAGAGCGTTACACAGCTTCCGGCGCAGCGATCAGGCGGCGTCCTCGACGTCGAACACGACGACCCGCGCACTCGCCGCACCGATGAACTCGGCCACCGGCCGGTGCTCCGGGTGCGGCAGGTACCCGGCGAGCGCGGCACGATCGCGGAACCGGACGACGAGCATCCAGTGGAACCCGCCCTCCAGCCCCTCGGTGCTCACGCTCGTGCCGGCCTGCACCGACTCGACTCCCTCGATCCGTGGCAGGTGCTCGCGCGACAGGGCCGTGGCCTCGGACGACCGGTCCTCCCCGTCCCACTCGACCAGCACGGTGTGCGTCACTCCGGACACGTGGTCCCCTTCCTCGAACGCAAGAACGCGAAAACGCCAAAAGCCCAGAACGACAGATCAGAACGCCGGCGTCCCGCCCGCGATCGTGATCGTCGACCCGGACTGGTAGCTCGACTCCGGGCTGACCAGGTGCACGTAGGCGGCACCGAGCTCGGCAGGCTGACCGGGACGGCCGAACGGCGAGCTCTCACCGAAGTGCGACACCGTCTCGGCGTCGTCGGAACCCGGCTGCAGCGGCGTCCACACCGGCCCCGGCGCAACGGAGTTCACACGGATGCCCTTCGGGGCGAGCTGCTGCGCGACGGCCTCGGTGAAGAGCTTGATCGCGCCCTTCGACACGGCGTAGTCGATCTTGTCCGGCGAGGGCGTGGACGCCTGGATCGAGCCGGTCGTCACGATGGTCGACCCGGGCTCGAGGTGCGGCACCGCAGCCTTGGTCAGCCAGAACAGCGAGTAGATGTTGGTCTTGAAGGTGGAGTCGAACATCGAGGTGTCGAGCGTGAGGATGTCCTCGTTGCTCTCCATGCGCCCCGCGACCATGACCAGGGTGTCGAGGCCGCCGAACTCGTCGACGCCCTTCTGCACCAGGTCGGTGCAGTACTGCTCGTCGGAGATGTCCCCGGGGAACAGCACGGCGCGACGGCCCTCGGACTCGAGCAGGTCGCGGACCTGTTCCGCGTCCTCCTGCTCGTCCGGCAGGTACGAGAGCACCAGGTCCGCACCTTCGCGCGACAGTGCGATGGCCGCGGCACGGCCGATGCCGGAGTCGGCACCGGTGACGATGCCGCGGTACCCCTTCAGCCGTCCGAGACCGACGTAGCTCTCCTCGCCGTGGTCGGGCTTCGGGTCCATCTTCCACGCGGCACCCGGCAGCGACTGCTCCTGCTTCGGGTACGGCGGTGCCGGGTAGAGGGTGTTCGGATCGCGCTTCTCGTACTGGCTCATGGCCCCACTGTCGTCGCAGCGCCCGCACGGGCGCTCAGCTGGAGCTGGTGGGCAACGACGCCGGGCAGGCGAGCAACGCCCTGGAGACGGGTGGGACGGACTGGAGGCGCGGTGCCAGCTGACACCGCGCCTCCAGTCCGTCAGGTGGTTCAGACGCCGGCCGTGGTCCGGATCCAGGACGAGGCCTGCGACAGCAGGGCGTAGTTCGAGCCGGCCTTGGTGTTCGCGCCCGGGTCGGCGCTGTCGCCGGTGGAGCAGACGGCGACGACCTTGCCGTTGACGAGCAGCGGGCCGCCCGAGTCGCCGTGGTTCGAGGCACCGGTCACGCCGGTGAGGTGCTGGGCGCGACCGCTGAAGGCGTCGGTGCTCGCGCCGGTGAGCGAGACCGTGGCCTGGTACAGGCCGTCGGACTGGGTCGCGTTCGCACGCAGGCCGTAGCCCTGGATGGTGCCGGTGCCGCTCGACTTGGCCGTCGCGGTGAGGTCGAGGGGTGCGTAGGTGGACAGCGAGTAGGCGGTCCGCAGGTGCACGAGCGCGATGTCACCCGCCGGCGAGGCGCTGACACGGTCGACGGCGACGGCCGTGCCGCGGTTGACGGTGGAGTTCGAGTGGTAGACGTTCATCGCACCGATGCCGTCGATGCAGTGCCGGGCGGTGAGGATCCACGAGGCGTTGAGCTGCTCGCCGGTGCAGTTGCTGACGTAGCCCGAGGGGATGCTCCCGCCGGAGGCTTCGAGCTGCACCGCCCACGAGGTGGTGGGGGCCTTCTCGCCGCCGACGACCTTCGTGCTGACGGGCAGCGCGGAGGCGGGCGAAGCGGCGAACACGCCGGCGGTGATGACGGCGACCGCGGCGAACGCGGCGGCGATGGACTTCTTCATGACGACTCCTCTGTCGGTGAAGCACCTGCCAGTTGCTCTGTGCAACTGATGCGTCATCCTGACCCTTCTTCAGGGGTCGCACCAGTCCGCACTTCGACGGACGCGGCTCCCGGAAGGGCCGTCGCGGGCTTGCTGACGGTCGTCCGCTACGCGAACTGGCTGAGCCGTGCGCCATCGGTCTGGACGTAGCGTCGAAGCATGACGACCAGTGACGCGATCAACCTGCCGGATCGGTTGGTGCCGGCTCTGGACACTGACCTCGAGGTGCTCGACGCCATGGACCGGGTCATCGCGGCGTGCGTGGAGGGGACCTCGGCGACGGAGGCGGGGGTCGTGCTGGCGGACCGGTCCGGCGCGTTGCAGGTCGTCGCCTCGACGAGCGAGCGCAGCAGCGAGGCCGAGGAAGCGCAGCTCGGGACGAACGAGGGCTCGTGTCTCGACTGCTACCGGACCGGGAAGACGATCGACGTGCCCGACGTGTCGACGCACGAGTCGGAGTGGCCGGCGTTCTCGGCGACGATGCGTGACCGCGGGCTGCACGGCACGTTCGCCGAGCCGATCCGTCTGCGGGACCGGACCATCGGTTCGCTGTGCGTCTTCGCCGACCACACCCGCGGGCACAGTGACCAGGACGTCGTGCTGATGCAGCTGCTCGCCGACGCGGCTTCAGCTGCCCTCGTGCGACAGCGCGACCGCGGGGTGTCGACCACGATCGAGGAACAGGTCGAGGACGCGCTCGAGGCCCGGGAACTCCTCGAACAGGCCAAGGGCGCACTCGCGTACCGACGGGGCATCCGCATGGACGAGGCGTTCCAGATCCTGCGGCGTGCTGCTGCCGGTGCGGGCCGCGGGATCCGGGCCATGGCGGAGGACGTCGTGCACCGGGGCGCCGACCTCGGCAGCACCGGCTAGGCCCGTCGGGTCCGCGGCCCGTCCGGCTCCGTCCGCAGCACCAGGCCGTGGTGGTCGGTGGTGAGCGTCACCGCGACCACCTCGCCGAACGCGTCGCCGTCGAGCTGCACACGCTCCGGGGTGTCGACGGTCAACCGCAGCGTCCGTGCCCGGGTGTACCGGAGCGCACGCGAGGTCGGCAGCACCCGCGCCAGGAGTCGCCCGAACCGGGTGCGCGCGAAGAAGCGGTTGAGCGTCAGGGCGTACCCGACCTTGGTCCAGCCGAACCACCCGGCCGGCCGGAACGCCACGGCGTCGAGGATGCCGTCGTCCGGTCGCGCCGCGGGGAGCAGCAGGATGCCCGCGGTCAGGGTGCCGCAGTTCCCGACGATGATCGTGTGGGCGCTCATGCTGCGGAGCGGGCCGTCGTCGATCCCGTAGTGCACGGGGATCTGCCGGTTGCCGATCACGGACCGGGCGATCGGATCCGAGTAGGCCACCCACCCCAACCGCTTCTTCACCCACGCATTCGTGTCCGCGGCCATGCTCGCATCGAGCCCGATGCCGGTCATCACCAGGAACGCGTGCGACGTCGTGGTGCCCGCCGGGTCGGTCAAGTCGGCCAGCCCGACGTCGATCGGGCGGTCCGTCCCGCTGAAGCCCGCTCGGACGGACCGCACCAGGTCGCCGAGGGGCAGACCGAGGTTCCGCGCGAACAGGTTGCCGGTGCCGCTGGGGAGGAGCGCCACCGGGATCCCGGTGCCGCGGAGTTCCGCGGCGACGACCCGGAGCGTGCCGTCACCACCGGCGACGAGGACGACGCTCGGGTGAGCGTCGCGCGCGGCCCGGGCAGCCGCCCGTCCGTCGTCGTCAGCGCTCGTCTCGAACCAGAGCGACTCGGCCCATCCGTACGCGCGCTCCTCGGCGCCGAGCACCGCTCGGAGGCGGGCCTGGTCGATCTTGGTCGGGTTCACGACCACCGCTGCTCGGAGCTGCTGGGGTTCGTTCGGGAGGTTCGGCACGGGGGTGGTGGTCAGTGGATCCTGAGCTCGGACACCATCGGGCAGACGAAGGGGTCGCGGGCGCCGAGGCCGACGCGGTTGAGGTACCGGACGACGATCCCGTAGGAACGCAGCAACGTGGTCTCGGTGTACGGCACGTCGAGGGTGTCGCAGTGGTCACGGACGAGCAGGCGAGCCTGCTTCAGCGCCGGACGCGGCATCGACGGGAACAGGTGGTGCTCGACCTGGTAGTTCAGCCCACCCATCAGGAACGACACCCACCAGCCGCCACGGATGTTGCGCGACGTGCGCACCTGGCGGGAGAAGAAGTCGACCTTCGCATCGTGCGCGATCGTCGGCATGCCCTTGTGGTTCGGGGCGAACGACGCACCCATCATCACGCCGAACACGGCCAGCTGCACCCCGAGGAACGCACACGCCATCCCGAACGGCAGGAACCAGAACACCACCGTCAGGTAGATCGCAAAACGGGCAACGAGCAGGACGCCCTCGAGGACCCGCCCCCGGACGTCACTGCGCCCACCCGTCCCGCGGAGCACCGACATGACGGCAGCCCGGTGCAGGTTGATGCCCTCGAGCGTGAGCAACGGGAAGAACAGCCAGCCCTGGTACTGCACGAACACCCGGAGCGGCCCGTTCTTGACGGCGGCGGCGTCCTCCGGCAGGAACCGGATCACGTCCGGCGCGATGTCCGGGTCCTTGCCGACGGTGTTCGGGTTGCCGTGGTGACGCGTGTGCTTGTTCATCCACCACGAGTAGCTGAGGCCCACCAGGAACGTCCCGACCCAGCGGCCAGCACGGTCGTTCCACTTCTGGGACGCGAACACCTGACGGTGCGCGGCCTCGTGCGACAGGAACGCGAACTGCGTGAACAGCACACCCAGCGCACCGGCCACGATCAGCTGGAACCACGAGTCACCCAGGAACGCGAACGCGACCCAGCAGGCGGCCGTCGCCACGACGAGGGCGGAGAACAGCGCCCAGTAGAACCCCCGACGGCGCTCGAGCAGCCCCGCTTCCTTCACCTGCGCCAGCAGTGCGGAGTACGACGAGGTGCCGCCGGTCCGCGGCCCGGCCGGGGAGCCGGTCTTCCGGTAGCCGCCGGTGAGGGGTTTCGAGCTGGTCTCCCGCTGCGGGCTGGTACCGGCGTGCTGCGTCGTCATGGGTTCCCTGGTCGTCGACGGAATGGAGGAACGTTCCGGCGGCCGGGGTCTGGGGCAGCTGCTCCAACGCTAGAGCCGCCGCGCTCCCGGGTGCAAGCCACAGGTCCGCGTGTCCGCTGCTCGACTACGGTTGTCCCGCCTGCTCGACGGAAGGACCGTTCCCCACATGACCGAGGTACGCGAAGCACGACTGGTCGAGACGTTCGTGACCCTCACCGACAGCCTGGTGGCGGACTACGACGTGGTCGACGTCCTGCAGACGCTGGTCGATCGGGCCGTCGAGCTGTTCGACGCCGCCGCGGGTGCCATCCACCTGCTCGACAAGCAGGACGAGCTGCGGGTCGTCGCCTCGACGAGCGAGCGCAGCAGCTTCATCGGTCTGCTCCAGCTCAACGCCGGCGAGGGGCCCTGCATCACTGCCGTGACCACCGGCCGGTTGGTGACGTCGGAGAACGCCGACGACCTGCGGCAGCACTGGCCGCGGTTCGCCGAGGCCTCGCGGGCGCGCGGGTACGCGGGGGTCCACGCCATCCCGCTCCGGCTGCGGGACACCACCGTCGGGTCGCTGAACCTGTTCCGCGAGACCGAGGGGGCGCTGAACGGAGCCGATGCCCGAGCCGCGCAGGCCCTCGCCGACGTCGCGACCATCAGCCTGTTGCAGCAACGGACCCTCGAGCACGCGACCCTCACCGCGGAGCAGCTCCAGCGAGCGCTCGACAGCCGGGTCGCCATCGAGCAGGCCAAGGGGTACCTCGCACGTGCGGCCGGGGTCGACGTCGAGCAGGCGTTCGGCATGATCCGTCGCTACGCCCGCGCCCACCAGCGCTCGCTGAGCCAGGTCGCCGCCGCCGTGGCGCGCGACGACGTCCCGCTCGCCGACCTGATCGGGGCCGGAGCGTCCTGAGGGTTCGCTCGGGACGCTCCGGACCGCGCACGACTACTTCGTCGTCGTGAAGGTGCCCCGGGCCCGCTGGTCCGAGCCGTAGCCACGGGCGTGCACCACGTGCGTGCCCGGCGCCAGCACCGCCACGGCCTTCGTGATCTCCAGACGGACCTTGCCGTCGGCGTTGGCCGTCGTGCGGGTGGCGCGACCGCCGTCGATGCTGACGGTGACCGACTCCCCGGCACGGAACCCCGTCGCCGAGATCGCGACCTTGGCACCCTTCCGGCTGCTCGTCGGCGTCACGGCGATGGCCGTGCTGGTCGCCTGCGCCTCGGCACACGCGTCACCCGGGGTCCCGACCGCCGGAGCGGACGCGGTCGGCCGTCCGTTCACGCTGCGCACGCCGTCGTCCTCGCGGATGCGCATCGTGCCGACCGAGTCACCGATCACCGATCCGCCCTGGGTGTTGCTGAGGGTCATCGCGTAGTCCGACGTCCGCGAGAACGACGGGGTGCGGTCACCGTTCACCGAGACCGCGACCGCGCGGCAGACCTCACCGGGCTGGAACGTGACGGGCTGGACCGCCGGGCGGATGCGCCCGTCGTACGCCTGGTCGAGGTCGAAGTACACGGTGGTGGCCTGCTCGGCCGGTCGGGAGAGCACGACCGCTGCCCGCACCACCGTGCGCGTGCGGCCCTCGTCGACGAACCGGTCCGCGATGCGTGCGGCGGGACGCTTCGTGACCACCGGGGTACCGAGGGTCGCAGCGGGCACGAGCGACAGGTCGCTCAGCAGGACCCCACTGTTCTTCTGCGGGACGTCGATGGTCACCTCGCGCACCGACGTCAGGTCGATGCCGGTGAACGTGTCGAGGGGGATGCGCGCCTGCTGCAGGATCGTCTTGCGCGGGGCCATCCGGGTACCGGGGAGCAGCTGTCCGGCACGGCTGGTGTCGGACAGGCGTCGGGTCGCCACGGCACCGGTCGCGTCGCGGAGGGTGATCGAGACGTTCGCGTTCGTCGTCGCGGTGTCGTCCGGGGTGAGGCGGAGCGACAGCGCCTGGAACCCCGTGAAGTCACCGGCCGCCGGAGCCACCGGGACGTGCACCTGTCCGCCGGTCGCCGCCTTGGTGGGCGAGACGTGCAGGGCGGGGGTGGCCGGCACCGACGACGCCAGGTACGCCGGTGTGTAGTCCGGGGCGTTGGACGAGATCGAGACGCACGCCGGCAGGATCTGCTTCGCGGGCAGGTTGTCGGTGCTCGCGCAGGTCTTCGCCGTCAGGGCACCGGTCGTGGTGATCGCCGGGTTCGCGGTGTCGAACAGGGCGAGGTCACGCCGACTCGCGCCGGGCTGGGAGGCGCTCACCCGGATGTCGGCCGTGCCCAGGGCGGCGGGCTGGCGGTCGGTGCCGTCGAACATCGGCAGGAACTGCTGCTCACCGTCGAGCGTCAGGCGGAAGAAGCCACTGATCAGGCTCGTGCCGACGGCGTACTGCTGGTCGGACGACAGCCGCGTGGTGTGCTTCGCCTTCGCCCCGCAGACCGCGTCGGACTCGTCGTACCAGTCGTCCGACGACGCCTTCGCGTACTTGCCGGGCGTCCACGTCGTGTTGAAGAAGTTGTGGTTCGCACCCATCACCAGCACCGAGGAGCGCAGCACGTCGTCCCCGAAGGCGGTGCGGGAGTCGTCGTAGAAGTGCTGTCCCTGCAGGTCGGACACGTCGCCGTCGCAGTACGGCAGGACGACCGCCGTGTTGGTGTCCGGCAGGGTCATGCGCCCGAAGTCGGTCGGTGCCAGGGGCAGGACGGCACGGATGCCGAAGGGGTTCGTGCGCTGCGTGTTGAGCAGGGCCGCGCGGACCACGCCGTCACCGCCGCGCGAGTGGCCCATGAGGCCGACGTCCTGCAGGTCGAGCTTGCCGGTGAGCAGCGGCGAGAGCCGGGGCTCCTGTCCGGCGTCCGCGCGCTGCAGCAGGCTGAGGTGGTCGAGGACGAGCTGCCCGCGGGCCACCGCTCCGCCGTCGTCCGAGTAGCTGCCGTCGAGGGCGTTGATCGCGTTCGCGGAGATCGACACGACGACGTTGCCGTGGCTCGCCAGCGCGGTCGCTGCCGCGTTGTAGCCGAGGTAGCTCGGGATGTCGGTCTGTCCCTTCCCGCACGGCCACGCCTTCGGGTTGTACGTGCCGCCGGAGCACGCCTCGTGGCGGCCGTGCAGGAACACCACGACCGGACGCTTGCCCGGGGCGTCCTTCGGCACGAAGACGGCGGCACGCATCTCGCCCTTGCGCCCGAAGCCCTTGATCGTCTCGGCTTCGTTGCCCAGGTCGTAGTCGGCCCGGGTCACCGCGTACTGGCCCGCGGCCGCCGGGTCGTCGGTCAGGGGTGCCGGGGCTTCGCTCGGCGCGACCGTCTGCGGCGCGGTGGCGGCCTGCCGGTTGCCCTGCAGGTCGGTCTCGCCCGTCCAGCCGAGCTCGACGCTGCGGGCATCGGCGACCGCGGGGTCGGTCGTGGTGACCGTCAGCTGCCGCTGGTCGAGGCTCGTCTGCGCGACGCCGATGTCGGTGCCGTCCACGAGCAGGACGGGGGCCGCCGCACGGAGCGGCAGGGGGTCGGCGAGGGTCAGGACGACGGTGTACCCGCCGTCGGTCGGCGTCACCGTCCAGTCGTCACCCTGCGCGACGGGCGTGCCCGGGGTCGTGATCGTGGTCGTCCCCGTCGCGGCGGTGGACCCGTCGCCCGGCGCGGCCGTGGCCGGCAACGCCGCGATCGTGCCGGAGACGGCGAGCGCCCCGGCGATGAGTGTCGAACACGCGATCTGCAGCGCGATGGTGGAACGGCGTCTCGGCGAACGGTTCACGTCGGATCTCCCCTGGTGCGACGGGCATGCGCCACCGCACGCTCCGTCGCCAACAGTAGGGAGCGCGCTGCTCGCCGCGGATCGTCCTGGAGGATGAGGTGGCGGCTCAGTCCCTGAGGGTCCTCACGGGTGCGACCACCGGGAGCCCGACGGCACGCAGACGGCCCCGCGACCAAGGTCGCGGGGCCGTCGATCGTGCGGGTGGATCAGATGCGGCCGACGGTGCGGCGACGGCGACGCAGCAGGACCATGAGCGTGGCACCCGCGGCGAGCAGTGCGGCGGCGATGCTCAGCGGGACGGTCGGGTCCGAGCCGGTGAACGCGAGCTCACCGGTGGGCTGGTCGGTTCCGCCGCCACCGCCACCGCCGCCGCCGGCGCCTGCGGGGCCGCTCGGGGTCGCGGTGGGCACCACTGCGGGTGCCGTCGGGGTGGGTGTCGCGGTGGGCACCGGTGCCGGGGCGCGGACCGTGATGGTGACCGTCTGGGTGTCGTCCGGGCTGGTGCCGTTCGACGCGGTGATCGTCACGGTCGAGGTGCCCGGGGTGGTCGGGGTGCCGGAGATGACGCCGGTGGTGCTGTCGATCGTCAGGCCGTCGGGCAGGCCCGTGGCGGTGAAGGTCGGGTTCGGGGTGCCGGTCGCGGTGACGGTGGACGAGTAGGGCACGTCCACGGTGCCGTCGGACGGGGTGCCCGAGGTGATGGTCGGCGACTCGGACGGCGTGCCCGGTGCGGGGCAGCCGTTGGAGGCCGTGATCGTGTTCGTGTCGAGGGTGACGGCGCCGGTGCGGGCCAGCAGTCGGCCCTGCACGGTCGCGCCGGTGGTGGCGGTCACGGACTGCTGCGCCAGGACGGTGCCCTGGAACTGGGCGCCGGTGCCGACGGTGGCGGAGCTGCCGACCTGCCAGAACACGTTGCACGAGCTGGCGCCGCCGGTGATCACGATCTGGCTGGCGGACCCGATGGTCAGGGTCGACGCGGCCTGGAACACCCACACGGAGTTCGCGCTGCCGGCCAGGGTCAGCGCACCGTTGTTCGCCAGGGCGAGGGCGCCGCCGGAGTACACGCCGGGCGAGAGCGAGAGGCCGTTCAGCTCGGTCAGACCGGTCTGGGTCGGGGAGAGCGACGCGGCGACGTTGTACGCGGTGGTGGTGTCGCGCTGGGCCTGTGCGGCCGCGGCGTCGGTCTGGTGCGTGGTGCCGTTGACGACGCCGTTCGGTGCGCCGCCGAAGCCGGTGATGGACGTGCCCGGCGACAACCCGAGGTCGCCGTTGATCACGGAGGGGCCGGTGTTCGTGACCGCGCTCGCGCCGAGGACTCCGTAGGTCGATGCGGTGCCGAGGTTGACCGGACCGTCGATGACCGTCGCGGCGGATGCTCCGCCACCGGTCCCGAGGGTGACCAGCGCGGCGACGGCAGCCGCCGACACGACCAGGAGGGAACTGCGTCTGAGATGGCGAGCCTGCACGGTCCGACCGCTTCCTGCAAGGAGAGGCGGGGTGACGTCGGCGACGAGCGCGCATTCTCGGTGGCTCGAAGTATGCGCTTCTCCACAGTGATTACCTAGGAATGTCTGAACATTCGCCCAAAGCCTGGCAGTTGGCCTGGCTGCCTAGGCGATCCCGGCCTGTGAGCGCATGCTCACCACAGGTTGACCGGCCGCTCTCACCAGCGGACGGGTAGGGAGTTCGGGTCTCCCGTCAGCCGGTGCGGCGCCGGTCCCGGGTAGGACCGGTCGCCCACCCCCGGACACACGGCGAAGGGCCCCGCGATCGGGATCGCGGGGCCCTTGCTGGTGCCGGGTGCTACTTGATGACGACCTTGATGGTCGGGCTGGTGCTCGTGCTGAGCTCCGAGGTCCCGGCGAAGACGGCGTGCAGGTTGTGCGTGCCCTTCTTCAGCGGGAGCTTCGACGTGACCACGCCGTTCTCCACCGTGACGGTGGCGAGGCGCTTCGAGCCCTGGTAGATCCGGGCGGTGCCGTCGACGCTGAAGCCGGTGGCCTTCACCTGGACGGTCGCCTTGCCGCCGCTGTACTTGATGGCGGTGCGGGACGGGGCCTTCTCGACGGTGACCGTCATGGCCTTCGCCGTCTTCGAGTTCGTTCCCGAGTACACCGGGTCCGCGTTGACGAACGAGGCCGTGACCGCGTGCTTGCCGATGGCGAGCGTCTTCGGCAGCGTCATGCTCGCCGCGCCGTCCTTGACCGGGGCCGTGCCGAGGACCTTGCTGCCGTCCTTGAACGTCACGGTGCCCTGCTGGGTACCGATGCCACCGGCGATGGTCGCGGTGACCGTGGCCGGCTTGGCGGTGCCGTAGGTCTGCTCCGCGGCCGACGCGGTGAGCGTGGTGGTCGTCGTCGGCAGCGTGGCGTGCAGGTTGAACTTGTCGACCGTCGAACCGATCGCAGCCGGGTCGGCCGTGGCCGTCGGCTGGAGGGTCACACCGCAGCTGTCCACCTTGCCGTGCTGCACCGCCGAGTTGAGCGTGGTGCAGTCGCTGGCGCGGATGTTCTCGACGGCGAGCTTGTCGTCGGTGACCGAGACCTTCACGAAGGTGCGGACGTGCTCCTGGTTCTCGACCGAGTTGGCGAAGTGACGCTCACCCTTGGGGTCGAGCGGGTCCGCGCCGTAGCCCTGGGTGGCGTCCGGGGTGGTGAGGTCGTAGTACTTCGAGCCGGAGGCCGAGTTCGCCGTCATGTAGATGACGCCGCCGGGGCCGGAGAAGACCTCGGGAGCAGCAGGCTGCTCGTTGACGTTGGCCTTCTTGCCGTTCTTGATCGCGTAGCTGCGCGAGTAGGAGTGGTCGTGGCCCTGCAGGACGAGGTCGACACCCATGTCCGAGAACGAACGCGTGAAGTCGAACCGGCGCTGCTGGTTGTCACGGTCGTTCGCGTGGTCGGCCGGCGAGTAGATCGAGTGGTGGTAGACCAGCGTCGTCCATTTCGCGTCGTCGCCGTAGCGGTTGATGACGTCGCGCACGTAGTTCACGTGGGCAGCGTCCGAACCGGCCGCGTAGGCGTTCGAGTTGATGTCGATGAACAGGACGCCCTTGTACATGTACCAGTAGTCGCCACCCGAGTTCGCGGTGGTGTTGCCGCCCGGGTAGAAGTCCGGCACCTTGAGCGAGTTCGGCACCTGGTTGTGCTGCTCGTAGGCCTTGCCACCCACGTCGTGGTTGCCGATGGTCGAGGCCCACGGGTAGCGCTTCAGCACGTCGCTGCTGTCGGCGAACGCACCCCACTCGTACTCGTTGTTGGCGTGCTCGACCTGGTCGCCACCGGAGACCAGGAGCTCGGCGTCCGGCTCGGTCGACGTGGCGTACTTGAGCGTGTCCGCCCAGCCGGCGCCGTCGTCGTCCGTGAAGCCGGACGAACCGATCTGCGGGTCACCGAAGAACAGGAAGTCGAAGTCGCCGGAGAAGCTCTTCGTGGTGAAGGTGTACGACGCGGACCAGGCCGAGCCGTCCGCCGCACCGACGTGGTACGTGTACGAGGTGTTCGGCTCGAGGGCCGAGATCGTCGCGTGCGCGTTGATGTAGCCCGACTCGGCGGCGATGCCCGGGATGCTCTTGGTGTTCGAGTCGGTCGCGCTCGAGTCGGCTGCGGTGTTCGCGGCCTCCGAGGCGGCGACCGTCTGCTTGGCGTCCGTGAAGACGCCGTCCGTCATGGACGCGGTCTTCTGGATCTCGAGCGACTGCGCGACGTTCGTGGGGAAGTACCACGAGGCGATGCGCTGGCTCTCGGTCGCGCCGACGCCGAGCAGGATGTGGATCGGGCCACCGGTCGAGATGTTGGTGGTGGGGGTGTTCGTCGCGGCGGTGGCGGCGTTCGTGCCGACCATCGAGGCACCGGCGATGAGCGCGGCCCCGAGGACGGCTCCGCAGACGCGGAGGGTGGTGGTTCTGCGCCGGGTAGTGGCGCCGGACAGGAGACTCATGTTGGTCCGTTTCTCAGACGTGGGATGGTGCAGCACGGAAGACTCTGCATGCACTGCAAAACGTCTTGGTAAACGCTGAGTGACGGTTCGTCGCTGTTCAGGAACGAACGCGACTCGTCAGCGGGCCCGAGGCGAGCGTCAGCCCGCCGCGAGCCGCTCGACGAACCAGATCATCCCCATCGCGAACACGCCGGCGGTCACGGCACCCGTCACCCAGAGCGACATCCGGTGTGCCTTCCGCCGCAGCAGCGAGAGCGGCGGGAAGACGATGACGATGATCGCGAGCTGCACGGCCTCGATGCCGACGTTGAAGATGAGGAGCGAGACCAGCAGCTGCCACGAGAACGCCTCGTGGATGCCGAGGGCCCCGGCGAACCCGAGCCCGTGGATGAGCCCGAAGGCGAAGACGACGGCCAGGCGGGTCCAGCCGGCGCGGTCGAGCGAGAAGTGTCCGTGCTCGCCGACCACCAGTTCGTCGGCCCGCGATCGACGACGCCAGAGCCGCCACAGGTACCAGCCGGCGACGGCGGCGATGGACAGGGCGATGAGCGGCTCGACCACGATCGCGGGCGGGCTCACCACACCGAGGGCGGCGAGGATGAACGTGATCGAGTGGGCGATCGTGAACGCGGACGCCGTGTAGACGACCTCGCGCAGGCGACGCGATCCGGCGATGAGCGCCACGAGGAACAGGATGTGGTCGATCCCGGTCAGCAGGTGCTCGGCGCCGAGGCGGAAGAACTCCCAGAAGCGCTCACCCGCCGACTGTTCGGTCGAGAACGTGCGCTGCGAGGCGTCGAGGGTGGCCGAACCCGTCCGGTCGTCGACGTCGTAGGTGACGATCGTCTTGGTGTCGCGCACGAAGGTCTCGTCGTCGGGGAAGAGCTCCGACGACACCACGTGCCCGGACTGCGTCTCCGACGGTTCCGGGCAGGTGAAGTCCGCGGTCACGTGGGCGTACGGCACCTCGTCCTGCAGGTCGACGGTGACGGTGTCGTCGAGCGTGCCCGTGCAGGCCTGCCCGCCGGCTCCGGTGACCCGGAACCGGTCGAACACGTACTTCCCGATCGCGTCGGTGTGCGCCTCGGCAGCCGTCACCATCCCCGGGAAGTCCCCGTCGTCCCAGGCCTGCTGCCCCTGCTCGTGCAGCGCGTCGTCGTGCTCGCTCGTGGCCACCGAGACGAGCATCAGGTCGTACTCGAGCCCGAGCTTCGCCTGCACGACGGTCGGCTTCGTGGACGTGACGTCGGCGTAGACCACCGAGCTGAAGCCGTGCGCCGACGCCGGTGCAGCACCCGCCAGCACGCCGATCACGACCACCCCGAGCAGCACGAGCGCGGCGACGACGCGTGCGACGAGCGCGAATAGGGGGAAGGAGCGGGCGGAGCGGGCAGGGCGGGCGCGCAGGAGCGCGGCGGTGGTTCCGGAGGGCACGCGCAGACGATCCGGCCCGCAGACGACCGGCAGGTGAACAACCGGTGACCAGCAACGGGACGGCGGTCGGACAGGTCCCCGGACCGGCCCGGAGCGGCCGTCGAGCGTGCTTGCATGGTGCCGTGATCCGCCCCGCCACCCGGACGACCTCCCTGTTGACCGCCGTCGCCCTCGCCGCGGCCGGCACCGCGCTGCTGGCCGGCTGCTCCGGGGCGTCGGACGGCGCCACCGGCGGCACCGGCCCGACGGCGACCGCGTCGGCGCACGCCTCGGCCGGGGTCCTGGGCACCGGGTTCTCCGACCCCGACCAGCCGCCGGCCCCCGAGGCCACCATCCACCCCGAGCCCGGTTCGTGGTCCGGGGTGCACGCCCCCGCCGGCTACGACGTCGTGCTGCTCTCCGACGCGGGTGACGCCGCCGACGCTCCGACCCGGACCCTGCTCGACGCCGTCGAGTCGTGGGCCGCGGACGAGGACGTCACCGTCACCCCGGTCTCGGCGAAGGGCCCCGACGACCGGATCGCCGCGGTCCTGCGCGCCGTCGACGCCGAGCCCGACCTGGTCATCACCGTCGGCAACCACATGGTCGACCCGCTCGCGGCCGTCTCGCCGACCGCGCTCCACCAGCAGTTCCTGGTCGTCGGTGCCGAGATCGCGGAGCCGACGTCGAACGTCACGGCGGCGGACTGGACGGGCGGCGGGTTCCGCGGCGAGGGCCTCGGCCCGTCGAGTCACTACGACCCGGAGACCTTCACCGAGGACCGCGCGGCCCGCGGCCTGCGCGCCGGACTCGCCGCCGTGCTCCACGACCTGCGCGGCATCGTCGTCTGGGTGCCCTGACCGGGCGCTCCCCCGCTACGCGGTCTCCGGCTCCAGCACGCGCGCTCGCACCTGCGCCGCTGCGCCGAGTGCCACGGCATCGGACCCGAGCGTCGACTGCGCGAGCCGGATCGTCGCCCCGCTGACCGGCGGTTCCGCGGCGATCGCCGCCGAGATGGCCGGTTCGAGCAGGTCCCAGGACCGAGCGATCCCGCCGCCGATCAGGACGGTGGTGACGTCGAGGATCCCCGCGGTCAGCAGTGCGGCACGGGCCAGGCCCCACCCCGCGGTGGCGAAGACGGCGGCCGCGTCGGTGTCCCCGCCGCGTGCGGCGACGGCGACGTCCCGTGCCGAGAGCATCCGCCCAGAGCGTTCGGCGTAGCGGTCGGCGATGCCCCGTGCGCCTGCGATGGTCTCCAGGTGCCCGGTCTGCCCGCAGGTGCACCGGGCATCGCCGAAGCCGGGGACGTGGCCGATCTCGCCGGCGGCTCCGCGCGGGCCGGCGAAGAGCCGTCCGTCGAGCACGAGCGCACCGCCGACGCCGGTGCCGAGGGTCATCCCGAGCACGTCGGACTCCCCCACGACCGCACCGGTGGCGATCTCGCCGAGCAGGAACGCGTTCACGTCGTTGTCCAGGGTCGCGGGGACGCCGAGGGCGTCCGTCACCGCCCGGGTCACGCCGTAGCCGGCCCAACCGGTGAACGAGTTGCCGGTGACCAGGACGGTCCCCGTGGTCCGGTCGACGACGCCGGCCGCGCCCACCCCGACACCCGCCAAGGAGGCCCGGTGCGTGTCGAGCAGACCCGTCACGGCCCCGAGTGCCGCCGTCACGATCGCCGCCCCACCCGCGTGGGCGGGCGTCGGCAGGTCGAGGCGGTCGATGACCTCGAGGTCGGGCGTGGTCAGGACGACCTTCGTGTTCGTGCCGCCGACGTCGACCCCGGCCAGGACCCGGGTCACGCGGTCACCGCCGCGAGTGAGGCGAGGCGCTCCGTCCGACGCTGCCGTTGCAGCACGGGGTCGGGCACCGGCACCGCGGCGAGCAACCGACGGGTGTAGTCGGTGGTGGGGTGCAGCAGTGTCGTGCCGGTGGTGCCCTGCTCCTCGACGACGCCCTGGCGCATCACGACGACGCGCTCGGCGAAGTGCTGCACGACGGCCAGGTCGTGCGAGACGAACAGGCACGCGAAGCCGAGGTCGTCCTGCAGCTCGCCGAGGACCTCGAGCACGGTCTCCTGCACGCTGACGTCGAGCGCCGAGGTGGGTTCGTCGGCGACGAGCAACCGCGGTTCGAGCACCAGCGCCCGGGCGAGCGAGACCCGCTGGCGCTGCCCGCCGGAGAGCTCGCGCGGGGCACGGGACGCCAGGGTCCGCGGCAGCCGCACGGCGTCGAGCACCTCGTCGATGCGACGACGACGATCGGCCGACGACATCCCGCGACGGTGCACGGCGAGGGGCTCAGCGATGCACTCGGCCACCGACATCCGGGCGTCGAGGGACGCCACCGGGTCCTGCAGCACGACGCCGATGCCGGAGCGGAGTGCACGACGGTCACGGCCCTTCGCGGTCCGCAGGTCCTGCCCGAACAGCGACACCGTGCCGGACGTCGGCTTGATGAGCCCGAGCGCCACCCGGGCCGCGGTCGACTTGCCGGAGCCGGACTCGCCGACCAGGCCGACGGTCTCACCGGCGTGCACCGCGATGTCGATGCCCGCGAGCGCGTGGACGGCGCGCGCCCCGCGCCCGAACGTCACCGAGACGTCCCGCAGGTCGACCACCGGGGCCGCACCGGGCCTCCCGGCCGGCTCGGTCTCCGCGTCGGTGACGGGAGCCGGCGGACGATCGCCCGCCACGTCGAGCCGCGGCACCGCGGCGAGCAACCGCTTGGTGTACTCGTGCTCGGGGCGGAGGAGGACGTCCTCGACCCCGCCGGTCTCGACGATCTCGCCCTGGAGCATGACCGCGACCCGGTCGGCGAAGTCCGCGACGACCCCCATGTTGTGCGTGACGAGCAGCACGCCGGTACCGGTCTCGACGGCGAGCGCGCGGAGGAGCTCGAGGATCTCGGCCTGCACGGTCACGTCGAGGGCGGTGGTCGGCTCGTCCGCGATGAGCAGCTTCGGGGCGTTCGCGATCGCCATCGCGATGACCACGCGCTGGCGCTGCCCACCCGACAGCTGGAACGGGAACGAACGGGTCCGGGACTCGGGGTCCGGGATGCCGACGCGACGGAGCAGGTCGACGGCCTCGGCCGCGGCGGCGGACGCGGAGACGTCTCGGTGGTTCCGGATCACCTCGGCGATCTGGGCACCGACGCGGGTGAGCGGGTCGAGCGCGGTCGCGGGCTCCTGGAAGACCATCGAGACGGTCGAGCCGCGCAGGGCCCGCAGCGCGGGTTCGGGGGCGCCGATCACCTGGTGCCCGGCGACGACGGCGCTGCCCGAGGCCGTCGCGTTGCCGGAGAGCAGACCCATCGCGGCGAGGGCGACCGTCGACTTGCCGGAGCCGGACTCGCCGACCAGGGCGAGGGTCTCGCCGGGTGCGACCGACAGGGACACCCCCCGCACGGCGTCGACGGTGCCGGACTCGGTGCTGAAGGAGACGCCGAGGTCGGTCGTCCGCAGGATCGGTTCGTTGGTCATCAGCGGCCCCGCACGTCGAAGGCGTCCCGCAGTCCGTCGCCCACCGCGTTGAACGCGCAGACGACCAGGATCACGGCCAGACCCGGCGGCACGATGAGCCACCAGCGTCCGGAGTAGGCGGCGGTGAGTCCCGCCGAGAGCATGCCGCCCCAGTCCGTCGCGGGCGGCTGCACGCCGAGCCCGAGGTACGAGACGTAGGCGACCAGCAGGATCGCGTCGGCGACCTGGAACGTCGCCGCGACGACGATCGTCGACACCGAGTTCGGCAGCAGGTGCTTGCCGATGGCGCGGGCGTGCGAGCCACCGATCGCGCGCAGGGTCAGGACGTAGTCGCGGTTCTTGAGCGTCAGGGTCTCGGCGCGGATCAGGCGGGACGGCACGAGCCAGGACACCAGGCCGAGGATGACGATGAGGCCGCCGACGCCGGGGTTCGTGATCGCCGAGATGACGAGCAGGATGAACAGGGCCGGGATCGCGATGCCGGCGTCGACGACGCGCATCATCAGGGCGTCGACCCAGCCGCCGACGTACCCGGCGACGGAACCCCACAGGGTGCCGACGACGGTGGCCAGGACCCCGGCGGCGATGCCCACCATCAGGGAGACCTTGCCGCCGTACATCAGGCGGCCGAGGACGTCGTGGCCGACGGCGTCGGTGCCGAGCCAGTGCGCGGCGCTCGGGCCCTGGTTGGCCTGCTCGAGCAGTGTGTGGGTCTGGTCGGTCGGGTACACGAACGGGCCGACGAAGCAGAACAGCACGATGACGACGATCAGGGCGAGGCCGATCACGGCGAGGGTGTTGCTCCGGAACCGGCGGGCTGCGAGCCGGAACCCGGTCGCCGCGACGGTGACGGGGGCGCCCGGGGCTTCGGGGGCCATCTGGACGGCGGTCATGCGCGGCTCGCCTTCACGTCATGGGTGGACGCAGCATCGATGGCTGACGTGGCGGTCATGCGCGGCTCGCCTTCACTCGGGGATCGATGAGGGACTGTGCGACGTCGGCGAGCAGGGTGCCGATGACGGTCGCGATGGAGATGACGAGCACGCAGCCGAGCAGCGTCGGGTAGTCGGAGGACTGCGCGGCGTTCCAGAAGAGCAGCCCCATGCCGGGGTAGTTGAACAGCTGCTCGGTCACCAGGGCGCCACCGAACAGCACCGGCAGGTAGTACCCGAGCATCGCGACGACCGGGGTCAGCGAGTTGCGGAACACGTGCCGCCGCAGGATCGTCGCGGTCGAGGCGCCGCCGGCACGGGCCGTGCGGACGTAGTCCTCCTGCAGGTTCTCGAGCGTCGAGGCGCGCATGTACCGACTGAACACCGCGATCATCGCGAGGGCTCCGGTCACCACGGGCAGCACGAGTCCGGCGGGGTCCTGGAACACCTCGGCCAGGGTGGTGCCGCTCGGGGCCTGGGACGGCAGCCACGGCAGCTGCTGGCTGAAGACGATGATCAGGACGAGCCCCAGGAAGAACGCCGGCGTCGAGTAGAAGACGAACGCCAGGGCGGTGGCGGCGTAGTCGACCGCACCGTTGCGGCGGGCCGCCTGGAGCATCCCGACCGGGATCGCGACGACGAGTCCGAGCACCGCGGAGATGCCGGTGAGCACGAGGGTCTTCGGCAGGCGCTCGGCGATGAGCTGCGAGACCGGCTCGTTGAGGGTGTACGAGGTGCCGAGGTCGCCGGTGAGCAGACGACCGAGGAACCGCAGGTACTGCACGGGCAGCGGCTGGTCGAGCCCCTGCGCCTGGTTGAACTGGGCGATCTGCGTGGGGGTCGCGGAGACGCCGAGCACGCCGCGGGCGGGGCCGCCGGGCAGCGCGTGCAGCAGGCAGAACACCACGACGGTGACGATGAGGATCACCGCGAGTGCCTGCAGGACGCGCCTGGTGAGGTAGAGAGCTGTGGTCATGCGGGTTCCGATGGTCGGTTCTTGCGTGAGCCGGGGCGGAGGCGCGGTGCGGGTCGGGCCCGCACCGCGCCTCCAGGCCGTGGTCGCGTCAGCGACCTACTTGGTCCACTTCCACTGGGCCGGGTGGAAGTTGGCGAGCGAGTCCTGGTCGAACCCGGACAGGCCCTTCTTGACGACCGAGATCTGGTAGTCGGGGCTCGGCAGCCAGATCACCGGCAGGTCCTTCGCGACCGCGGCGCTGTAGTCCTGCACGGCGGTGGCATCGGTCGAGGTGGTGGTCGCGTCGATCAGGGAGTCGACCTCCTTGTTCGAGTAGCTGCCGAAGTTCGCCGAACCGCCGGTCTGGAACAGCGACTCACCGGTCGGGTAGGCCGGGAAGTACCAGCTGCCCGCGGTGCCGAAGAACGACAGGTCCCAGTCGCAGCTGGCCTCGTCCGAGGTGCAGGTCGGGGTCTGCGACAGCACGCTCGACACCGGTGCGGTCTTGATGATGAAGTCGATGCCGGTCTTCGCGAGCGAGGACTGGATCGCGCTCATCATGTTGTCGGTCACGGTCGAACCGGACTGCGACAGGACCTGCATCGAGAACTTCGTGCCCTCCTTGACCCCCTCGCCACACTGGCTGGCGGACGTGCCCGGGTCGGTGCAGACCATCGTGCCGCCCTGCTCCTCCCAGCCGTGGCTGGTCAGCAGGTCCTTGGCCTTCGAGGTGCTGAACGAGTACGGGTTCGACTTCTGCACGTCGGAGACGTAGTCGGACTCCTGTGCCTGCGGGATCGGACCGTAGGTCGAGGTGGCGGTGCCGTTGAAGACCACCTTCGACAGCGACGTCTGGTCGATCGACATCTGGACGGCCTGACGGGCGTACAGCTGCTTGAAGACGGCGCCCATGTCGGGGTTGTTGAAGTTGTACGGCATGTACGTGATGGCCCAGCCGGTCCACGGCTCGACCTCGTAGCCCTTCCCGGTGAAGGACGCCTTCTGGTCCATGTCGGTGGCGTTGATGTACCCGTAGTCGACCTCGCCCGAGCGGACGGCGTTCACCTCGGCGTCGGCCGTGGTGAAGGGGAGCAGGTTCACCGTGGTGATCGACGGCTTCTCGCCACCGTCGTACTTCTTGTTGGCTGTCAGCGTGACCTTGCCGGCCGTGGTGAAGGTCTTGACGCCGTAGGGACCGGAGATGGTCTTCCACAGGTCGTCGGTGGCGTAGTCGGAGATCTTGCCGGCGGCGGTGTTGAGGTACTTCCACACCTGCTTCGCGCCGGCGGTGGTCTCGTCGGCGTCGGTCACCTTCGCGGTCGCGCTGGTCTTGTCCCAGGCGTGCTGGGGCAGCGGGATGATGTGGCTCAGCTGGTTGGCGAGCATCCAGTCCGAGTTGTAGGCCTTGTCGAACGTGATGGTGAAGTGCGTGTCGTCGACGGCCTTGAACGACGTCCAGTTGTCCGGCGCCTTGCCCTTGGAGTACGAGCCCCACTGGTCCTTGTTCGCCTTGATCAGGTTGAACCAGAACCCGACGTCGCGGCTCGTGATCGCCTCGCCGTCCGACCAGTGCCGGTCGCCGAGCGTCATGGTGACGCTCTTGCCGTCGTCGGCGAACTTCGCGTCGGTGGCGACGGAGCCGGCCTTGTTCCACGCGATCTTGCCGGTGGAGCCGTCGTACGCGACGAGCGGCTCGTACAGCGACTGGGCGATGGAGCCGTTGTTCGTGTTGAGGTGCGCGGCGGTGCCGATCGGCAGGATCCAGTTCGGCGTGAAGTTGGCGGGGAGCGCGTAGTCGATCTCGTCGGTCGATCCCTGCGAGGCGTTGCCGCCTCCGGAACAGCCGGCGAGCAGCGCGCTCACGGCGATCGCAGCTCCGGTGAGGAGCGCCCAGCGACGGGGCTTGGACATGCGGTGTCTCCTTGTGCGAGGGACTTCGGGGAGGTGGAGCACGGGTGCCGAGCGGCACGAGGACAGTCAAGGACCAAAGCGATTGGAAAAACAAACATCTCGATGTAAAAACTGCGTTACTGCGGAACGGACGAAAGGGTGGACCGCTCGATCCGCCCCGTAGGCTCGCGGCAGAACGGACCACCGACCGGTGTTCCACTCCCGTTCCGCCCGGATTGGAGAAAGTCGTGGCCGATCTCAGCGCCCGCGTCCTCGAGCTCGTCGCCTCGGGGCAGGCCGCCAGCCGGACCGAGATCGCGAAGGTGCTCGGAGCCGCCCCCTCGACCGTCTCGCACGTCGTCGGCCAGCTCCTGGAGCACGGGATCCTCGCCGAGGAAGGTACGGACGTCTCGACCGGCGGGCGCCCCCGCAAGGTGCTCCGCATCGGCGGCGTCGACGAGTACGCGGTCGCCGCGGACGTCGGTGGCGGGCACGCGCGCATCGGCGTGGTCCTGCCCGGAGGCGCGCTCGAGTCGGTCGCGAACGTCCCGTTCGCGCTCTCCGACGGTCCGACCGCCGGGCTCCAGCGCCTGGCCGCGCTGCTCGAGCGGCTCGCCGACGACCGTGGTCGCGAGGGGCTGCGGGGCGTCGGGCTCAGCCTGCCCGGGCCCGTCGACGTCGTCGCCGGGGTCGTGGACCTGCCGAGCCGGATGCCGGGGTGGAACGGGTTCCCCGTGGCCGCGTGGCTGAGCGACCGGTTCGGCCTGCCGGCGATCGTCGACAACGACGCGAACTGCATGGCGGCGGGTGAACAGACCGTGCAGGACCCGGCTCGACGCCAGACCATCACGATCAAGGCCGGGTCGGCGATCGGCGCGGGCATCGTCATCGACGGCCGGCTCTACCGCGGGTCGACCGGGGCCGCCGGGGACATCACCCACGTGCGGATCGACGCCGCCGGGGACACCCCGTGCTCGTGCGGCAACACCGGATGCCTGGAGACGGTCGCGTCCGGTGCCGCCCTGGTCCGGATCCTGTCGAACGCCGGGGTCGACGTCGCGTCGACCGCCGACGTCGTCCGGCTCGCCTCGGACGCACACCCCGAGGCAACCCGTGCCGTGCGGATGGCGGGCAAGTACCTGGGCGAGGTGCTCGCCGCCAACGTGAACTTCTTCAACCCGGACGCCGTCTACCTGGGCGGCATCCTGTCGACCCTCGACCCGTTCATCGCCGCCGTGCGGAGCCAGCTCTACGAGAGCTGCCACCCGCTGATGACCCAGCACCTGGCCATCGAGCCGGTGTCGCTCGGCGCCGACGCCGGGCTCGTCGGCGCCGGGCAGTTCGCGCTGCAGCGGGGCCTCGCCGCCTCGCTCGAGGAGCTCTCCGCGCCCATCCCCCAGTCCACCACCAGGAACAGGAGCGTCCGTGTCTGAGACCGGTCCCGTCACCCCCGCCGCCCCCGCCAGCACCGCTGGTGCCCGTCGCCCGGTCATCGCCATCGCCGGGCTCGCCATCGAGACGTCGACGTTCACGCCGACCCGGACCCACGCCCCCGCGTTCCACCCGGACCGCGGCGACGAGGCCGTCGCCCGGTACCCGTTCCTGGCGACCATGGCCGACCGGGCGGACTTCCGCGGGGCGCTCATCGGGCACGCGCTGCCCGGCGGGATCGTCGACCGGGCGTCGTACGAAGCCCTGGCCGACGAGATCGTCGAGCGGCTGGGTGCGATGGGTCCGGTCGACGGGCTCTGGTACGACATCCACGGTGCGATGGTGGTCGAGGGGCTCGACGACGCCGAGACGGACCTGCTCGGCCGCATCCGCGCGGTCGTCGGCCCCGACGTCATCGTCTCCGCGTCGATGGACCTGCACGGCAACGTCACGCGCGAGCTCGCCCACCAGGTCGACCTCGTCACCTGCTACCGGATGGCCCCGCACGAGGACACCCTCGAGACGAAGGAGCGTGCCGTCCGGAACCTCGTCGACGTGCTCATCGAACGCCCGGTCGGTGCGCAGCGACCCGTGAAGGCGTGGATCCCGATCCCCGTCCTGCTGCCCGGCGAGCAGACCTCGACCCGTCTCGAGCCGGCGAAGTCCCTGTACGCGCAGGTCCCGCTCGTCGAGCAGACCGAGGGCGTGCTCGACGCCGCGATCTGGGTCGGGTACGCCTGGGCCGACCAGCCCCGCGACCAGGCCGTCACCGTCGTCACCGGGTGGGACGAGGCCGCCGTCGCCGCCGGTGCCGAGCGGCTCGCCCGCGCGTTCTGGGACGTCCGCGAGGACTTCGTCTTCGTCGCACCGACCGGCACGTTCGAGGAGTGCCTCGACGCCGCGCTCGCCCCGGGCGCCGCGAAGCCGTACTTCGTCTCGGACTCCGGCGACAACCCCACGGCCGGCGGTTCCGGGGACATGACCTGGGGCCTGACGCAGGTGCTCGCCCGCCCGGAGTTCCAGGACCCGTCCGGCCCGACCGTCATCTACGCGAGCGTGCCCGGACCGGCCGCGGTCGCCGCGGCGGTGGAGGCCGGCGTCGGTGCGACGATCACCGTGACGGCCGGTGCCGAAGTCGACCACGTGCACGCGGGTCCGATCACGATGACCGGCCGGGTGCACGCGATCAAGCACGGCGACCGGGACGCCGAGACCGAGGTCGTGCTGCAGGTCGGCAGCGTCTTCGCGATCCTGACGAAGCTGCGGAAGCCGTACCACCACGAGCACGACTTCACCGACCTCGACCTGGCGCCGCGGCAGGCGGACGTCGTCATCGTGAAGATCGGGTACCTCGAACCGGAGCTGTTCGACATGTCCGCCGACTGGATGCTCGCGCTCACCCCGGGTGGTGTCGACCAGGACCTGCTGCGCCTCGGGCACCACAGGATCGAGCGCCCGATGTTCCCCTACGATCGAGTGTTCCCGACGGCACCGGACCTCCGCGCCCGCATCGTCCCCGCCTCCAACGAACCGCTCGGAGCCCCTGCATGAGCACCACCGCCGCACTCGAGATCGCCGTCACCTCTCCGGCGGGTGCGATCACCGCGCGGGACGGCGGCGCCGACCGCGTCGAACTCTGCGTCGGACTCGAGCTCGGCGGGCTCACCCCCTCGCAGGCACTGGTCGAGACGACCCACGAGACCGGGATCCCGGCGCACGCGCTGGTCCGCTGCCGCCCGGGCGGGTTCGTGCACTCCCCCGACGAGGTCGAGCTCATGGTGCGCGAGGTCCGCACGGTCCTGCGCTCCGGGGCCGCCGGTGTCGTGGTCGGTGCCCTGCGCCCCGACCGGACCCTGGACGAGGACGCCCTCCGCCGCTTCGTGGACGCCGCCCGGTCGGTCAGCGCCACCGCCGAGGTCACCCTGCACCGCGCGATCGACCACGCGACCGACCCCGTCGCCGCAGCCGGGTCGCTCGCCGCGCTCGGGTTCACCCGCGTCCTGACCTCGGGTGCCGCCCCCACCGCGGTCGCCGGCGCCGAGACGATCGCCCGCATGGTCGAGGCCGCCGGGCCCGTGCAGGTGATGGCCGGCGCCGGGGTCACCCCCGCCGACGTCCGCGCACTGCTCGCCACCGGTGCCGCCGCCGTGCACCTGTCGGCCAAGCGTCCGGCCGCGGACAGCACGCACGGCGGGGTGCCGATGGGCGCCGGGGACGACGGCTCCGCGCACTTCGTCACCGACGCCGAGGTCGTCGCGGCCGCACGGCGCGCGCTCGACGCCTGACCCGCTCGCCGTCACACGGGAATGGCGGCCGTCGGAACCCGCTTGACGCCCCCATGACATCGTCAGCAGCGCGCCGCGGGTGGCTCAGCGTCACGTCCGTCGCACTCGGGTCGTTCGTGCTCGTCCTGTCCGAGTTCCTGCCCATCGGACTGCTCCCCGCCATCGCCGACGACCTGGACGTCGGCATCGGCACCGCCGGCCTGATGGTCGTCGCCACCGGACTGGTCGGAGCCGTCGCCGCACCGGTCGTCACCGTCCTGACCTCGCGGCTCGACCGCCGGGTGGTGCTCGTGTCCCTGACCGTGCTGCTCGTCATCGCCGACGGCCTCGCCGCGATCGCGCCGTCGTTCTGGGTGCTGCTCATCGCACGGATGCTGCTCGGTGTCGGCATCGGGGGTTTCTGGGCCATCGGCGCCGGGATCGCCGGGCGACTCGTCCGGCCAGAGCTGACGATCCGCGCGACCTCGCTCATCACGGCCGGCGTCTCCGTCGCGACCGTCGTGAGCCTGCCGCTCGGCGCCCTGGTGTCGTCGCTCGCCAGCTGGCGCCTCGGCTTCGTGATCGGTGGGGCGCTCGGTGTCGTCGCGCTCGTCCTGCAGCTGGCGATGCTGCCGAGGATCCCCGCGCAGCAGCGGGTGCGGTTCGCCACGCTCGGTGCGCTGCTCCGCGTGCCCCGTGCCCGGGTCGGGCTCATCGCCGCAGCCTTCGTCTTCGCGGCCCAGTTCGCCGCGTACACCTACATCGCGCCGTACCTGCAGCAGCTCGTCGGCGTCGGCCCGGACACCGTGACGATCGCGCTGCTGGTGTTCGGCGTTGCGGGCATCGTCGGGAACTTCGCCGCGGGCTTCACGCTCGACCGCAGTGTCCTCGGCACCATCGGGGCGTCGAAGTTCGTGCTCGCGGCGGCCGTCGTGCTGCTGCCGCTGCTCGCCCACTCCGTCGTGGGGGTCTTCGTGCTGCTCGTCGTGTGGGGCCTGGTGTGGGGTGCGCTGCCGCTCGGGATGCAGACGTGGATGTCGACGGCGTCGCCAGCTGGGTCCGAGACCGGGCTCGCGCTCTTCGTCACGACGATCCAGCTCGCGATCGCCGCCGGTTCGGTGCTCGGTGGTGCCGCGGTGTCATCGTTCGGTCTGGCTGCTGACTTCTGGCTGGCCGGCGGGGTCGCGATCGTCGGTGCCGTGGTGCTCGTCGCGATGGGGCTGCGGAAGTCGAGCGCCGTGCCGGTGGTCGAGCCGGTCGCGGCCGACCCGACGCCGACCGGCCCGGTGGCCGTCGCCTGCCCCTGACCGCCGTTCCGGGGCCCGCAAAACACCGGTGTTCGTGCTCTGAACACGCGAGAACCGCGGTTCGACAGGTGAACACCGGTGTTTTGCGGAATCGGCACGACGGAAGCAGGGTCAGGTCAGGGTGACGATGCGGTCGGCTGCGGCGATCGCCACCGGGTCGTGGGCCGCGTGCACGACCACGACCCCGGCTGCGGCCTCGTCGGCGAGCGCCGCCACCACGAGCGCCGCCGACTCGGCATCCACGCCGGCGGTCGGTTCGTCGACCAGCAGCACCCCGCCCCGCTGGGCCAGCCCGAGCGCGACGAGGGTGCGCTGCCGCTGCCCGCCCGACAGTTCCTCGATCGGCCGGTCGGCGAGGTCCGTGATCGCCATCCGCTCGAGCTGCGCGTCGACGATCGCCCGGTCGGCGCGTCCGAGCGGCCGCCACCACGCGCGGTGCCGCCACCGCCCCATCGTGACGGCCGCGCGGACGGTGAGCGGGAGCGTGGTCGGCGGCACGGACTGGGTCACGTAGGCGACGCCGTCGGACGGGAGGCCCGTCACCCGCCCGGCGGTCGGCCGCACGACGTCCGCGACCACGTCGAGCAGCGTCGACTTGCCCGAGCCGTTCGGCCCGGTGAGCGCGGTGACGACCCCGGCGGGGAACGTCACGTCGAGCATGTCGAGGACGGTCCGGTCGCCGAGGACGGCCGTCACCCGGTCCAGGTGGACGGCGGATCGGGGCTCGGCGGGGTCGGTCGGCTCGGTCGCAGGCACCTGAGCACGCTATCAGTATCGATACTCGTTTTCATGTAGCGTCTCGGACCGTGACCTGGCTGACCGATCCGTTCTCCGTCGACTTCATGGTGCGCGCCCTGGTCGGCGGCTCCCTGGCGGCGGTCCTCTGCGCCGTGGTCGGCACGTGGGTGCTGGTCCGGGGCATGGCGTTCCTGGGCGAGGCGCTCTCGCACGGCATGCTGCCCGGCGTCGCGATCGCCACCCTGACCGGGATCCCGCCGGTGCTCGGTGCCGCGGTGAGCGCGGGCGTGATGGTGCTCGGCGTCGGGGCGCTGCGTCGTCGTGCCCGACTGTCGTACGACACCTCGATCGGCCTGCTCTTCGTCGGGATGCTCGCACTCGGCGTGATCATCGTGTCGTCCTCGCGGTCGTTCGCCACCGACGTCACCGCGATCCTGTTCGGCGACGTCCTCGCCGTCACCCGGGCGGACGTCGGTGGCCTCGCGATCGCCGCGGCCGTCGCCCTGGCCGTCGCCGTGGCGTTCCACCGACCCTTCACCGCACTGGCGTTCGACACCCGCAAGGCCACGACGCTCGGACTGCACCCACGACTGGCCGAGGTCGTGCTCATCGGGCTCGTCACCCTGGCGGTCGTCGCCTCGTACCGGGCCGTCGGCACCCTGCTCGTCGTGGGCCTGCTGCTCGCGCCGGCGGCCGCCGCCCGCGCCTGGACCCGGCACGTGGCCTCGACGATGCTCCTCGGCGCCGGCATCGGTGCCGCCGCCGTGCTCGTCGGGCTGCTCGTGTCCTGGCACGCCGGCACCGCCGCCGGCGCGAGCATCGCCGCGGTCGCCGTCGGCGGCGTCGTGGTCTCGCGCGCCCTGGCCGCCGTCGTCCTGCGGCGCACCCCGATCCCCACACCGGCGCGCGCGGCCGCGCCGGCAGCACCACGATCCGCCGCACCGTCTCGAGAGGGAGCATGAAGCACTCGACCACCAGCCGCGCCCCCGCGCGCCTCCTGTCCACCATCGGCCTCGCCACCGGCCTGGCCCTCACCGTCACCGCCTGTTCCACGGGCACCCCGTCGGCCGACGGCTCGACCGGCGCCGCCCGCCCCCACGGCTACGTGGCGGGCGCGAGCGAGTCCCAGGAACCCCAGGTGCGCCTCCTGGCCGTGTCGGCGACCGGCGCGACCGCGCTGCACGACCTGCTCACCGAGGAGAGCACCGAACTCGACGACGTGGACGCACCGGAGCACTCGGCGACCGACGGCCGGTTCCTCGTGACCAGCGACGCCGACCGCACGACGATCGTCGACGGCGGGTCCTGGACCGTCGACCACGGCGACCACACGCACTACTACGCCGCCGAGCCGCGGGTCGTGGGCACGATCGACGGCGGTGGCCGGATCGAGGTGCACTCGTCCGAGACCATGACGACGATCACCTGGCCGGACCGCGCCGAGGCCGTCGTGCTCGACCGCGAGGCGCTGGGCCAGGGCGAGGTCGACGAGACCGCACGGATCGACGCGAGCGTCCTGCTGCCGATGGGCGAGCAGCTCGTGGCGGCCGACGGCGACACCGTCCGCGTGCTCGACGCGGACGGCGAGGCGACCGACGCCGCCGACACCGCCGACACCGCCGACACCGTACAGACCTGCACCGACCCCGCCGGCGGGATCGTCACCCGCGCCGGTGCCGTCGTGGGCTGCGCCGACGGAGCGGTCGTGGTGGACGACGCCGGCGAGGCCTCGTTCGTCGCCCTGCCCGACGGCGCCGAGCGTCCGACGGCCTTCGCCGCCCGCGCCGGCCGGCCCACCGTGGCCGGGCTGGGCGGCACCACCGGGTTCTGGTTGCTCGACGTGCGAGAGGGCTCCTGGCGGCTCGTGCCGACCGAACGGCCCCTGCGCGCCGTGGTCGCGGTGGACGACGAGGACGAGCACGTGGTCGGGGTGGACGACTCCGGGCGGGTGGTCGTCGTGACCGCCTCGACGGGGAAGGTGGCCACGACGACGGCGCTCATCGACACCGGCGCAGACGACCCCGCGCCGATGCTGCAGCTCGACGCCCAGCGTGCCTACGTGGCCGACCCCGCGGACGGCACCGTGCACGAGATCGACTTCGCCGACGGCGCCCGGGTCGCTCGCACGATCGAGCTCCCCGTCACCCCCGTCGCCTTCGCCGAGGTCGGACTGTGACCGGCACCAGGGCCCTGACCGCGGGCCTCGTCGCCGCAGCCGTCGCCCTCGTCGCCACGGGGTGCACCACCGCCGGCTCCGACCGCCCCCTCGTCGCGGTGACGACGAACATCCTCGGCGACGTCGTCAGCGAAGTCGTCGGGGACCAGGCCTACGTCATGGTCCTCATGCCCCCGGGCGCCGACCCCCACTCGTTCGAGGTCTCCGCGCAGGAAGCCGCACGACTGCGGAGCGCCGACCTGGTGGTCGCGAACGGGCTCGGGCTCGAAGAAGGGGTCGCCCGTCACGTCGCGGCGGCGGCCGAGGACGGCGTGCCGGTCTCCACCGCGGGGGACGCGTTCGACCCGCTGGAGTGGACCACCGAGGACGACAGCGGCCCCGACCCGCACTTCTGGACCGACCCCGCCCGGATGGTCGACGTGGTCGAGGCCCTCGACCAGGACCTGCGCGACGCCGGCATCGAGCCGACCGGCACCGATGCCTACCTGGACGAGCTCCGCGACCTGGACAACACGATGACGACCGCGTTCCGGACCGTGCCCGAGGAACGCCGGGCGCTCGTCACGAACCACCACGTGTTCGGGTACCTGGCCGACCACTACGGGTTCCGGGTCGTCGGGGCGGTGATCCCGAGCGGGACCACGCTGGCCTCCCCGAGCGCCGCCGACCTGCGCGACCTGGCCGATGCGATCGACGAGGCGGGGGTCCGGACGATCTTCGCCGACGCCTCGCAGCCCGCGCGACTGGCCGAGGTGCTCGCGGAAGAGGTCGACCTGCACGTCGAGATCCGCCCGCTGGCGACGGAGTCCCTCACCGCGGACGGCGACGCCTCCACCTACCTCGGCATGATGCGCTCGAACACCGAGGCCATCGTCGACGGCTTGTCGACTGGTAATTGAGAATGAGAATCAATACAGTGAGCGATATGACGAACACGAAGACGCTCCGGGCCGCGTGGCCCGCCGCCCTGCTCGGCGCGGCCGCCCTGGCCCTGACCGGGTGCGCCACGAACACCGACGCCGGGTCCGACACCACTGCGACCCCGAAGGCCGACGGGACCCGCATCACCCTGACCTACGACGGCGGCCTGCTCGTCCTCGACCAGGACCTGCAGGTGGTGGCCGACGACGCGATCGACGGCTTCACCCGGGTCAACCCCGCCGGCGACGGACGCCACGTGCTCGTCACCGTGCCCGAGGGCTTCCGGGTCCTCGACACCCAGGCCGAGCCCGCCCTGACCGACGCGGTGTTCCCCGCCGACACCGGCGGCCACGCGGTCGTCCACGGTGACCGCACCGCTCTGTTCGCCGACGGCACCGGGGACGTGACGACGTTCGACCACACCGAACTCGACGGTGCCGACCTGCCCGAGGTCGAGACGACGAAGTCCGAGGCCGCCCACCACGGCGTCGCGATCGAGCTCGAGGACGGCACGCTCCTGACGACCATCGGCACCGAGGAGAGCCGCTCCGGCGTGCGCGCCCTGGACGCCGACGGCACGGAGATCACCCGGTCCGAGGAGTGCCCGGACGTGCACGGCGAGGGTGCGGTGCGAGGTGAGGTCGCGGTGTTCGGCTGCACCGACGGCGCCCTGGTCTACCAGGACGGCGCGTTCGAGAAGATCGACGCCCCGACCGAGTACGGCCGCACCGGCAACCTGTTCACCACCGAGGACTCGTCCGTCGCGGTCGGCGACTACAACGACGACCCCGACAGCGAGGGCTACCTGCTCAACCAGCTCGCCCTGATCGACGCGGCCTCGGGGAAGTACACGGTCGCGGACATGCCCGACGACGTCGGCTTCACCTTCCGTGACCTGGGCCGTGGCCCCGGCGACGAGGCCGTGGTGCTCGGCTCCGACGGCGCGCTGCACACCTTCGACGAGACGACCGGCGAGCAGCTCGAGTCGTACCCGGTGATCGACCCGTGGGAGGGCCCGGCCGAGTGGCAGGACGCCCACCCCGCACTGAAGGTCGACGGCGACGTCGCCTACGTCACCGACCCCGCCGAGCGGAAGGTCCACGCGGTCGACCTGACCACCGGCAAGGTCATCGCCTCCAGCGACGAGCTGCCGGGCGTGCCCAACGAGATCGCGGTCGCGTAGGGCTGGAAACGACCCGAGACGGACAGGAGGCCCGTGGCGATCCCGCCACGGGCCTCCTGTCCGTCGTCAACGCGTGGACCGCGCGACGTCAGCCGCCGTCCGTCAGCCCTTGACCGGGATCGACTGCGCCTTGAGCGCCGCGATGGTCTTGGACTGCCCGGCCTCGAGCGCCTCGCTCAGGGTGCCCGAGCCGGACGCCGCCTGCCCGAAGCCATCGGACACGTCCGAGTAGGTCTGCGTCATCGTCGGACCCCAGGTGAAGGGCTGGATGTCCTTCGCCGCGGTCGCGAACTCCTCGTAGATCTTCTGGCCACCGTAGAAGTCGAGCCCCTCGGTCAGGGCCGGCAGGTCGGCGCCGGTGGTCGAGGCCGGGTACAGGTTGGCCTCCTTGTTCAGTGCGGAGAGCGCCTCGGTCGAGGTGTTCAGCCAGACCAGGAACTTCGACGCCTCGGCCGGGTGCTTGCTGCCCGCGAAGACGACGTTCGACGAACCGCCCCAGGCGGCCGACTTGGTCTCGCCGGACTTCCACTGCGGCATCGGAGCGACGGCCCACTTGCCCGAGGTCGACGGAGCACCGCTCGAGATGGTGTTCGCACCCCAGACCGCGGAGACCCAGGTCCAGTCCTTGCCGTTGTCGTAGGCGTTGTTCCACTGGTCGGTGAAGCTCGGCAGGGTGTTGACGAGCTTCTTGTCGATCAGGTCCTGCCAGTAGTCGGCGACCTTCTTCGACGCGGCGTCGTCCAGGTTGACCTTCCAGTCCTGGCCCGAGTTCTCGAACCACTGGCCACCGGCCTGCGAGACGAGCCCGGCGAACTGGTTGACGTCACCCTTGGCGAAGTTGGTGATGTTGCCGCCGAGCTTCTTGATCTTCACGGCGTCCTCGGCGTACTCCTCCCACGTCTTCGGGGCGTCGAGGCCGGCCTTCTCGAACAGGTCCTTGCGGTAGTACAGCGCCATCGGACCGGAGTCCTGCGGCACGGCGTAGACCGACTTCCCTTCGCCGAAGGTGACCTGGTTCCACAGGCCGTCGGAGAAGTCCTTCTTCGCGTCGCTGATGCCGGCGCACGCGCCGATGTCCTCGAGGCCGCCCTGCACGCGGAACGCCGGCAGCGTGTCGTACTCGACCTGGCCGATGTCCGGCGCCTGCTTGGCCTTCAGCTGGTTGAAGAAGTTCTGGTAGGTGCCGCTGTTGCCGTTCGCGACGATCGAGACCTTGACCTGGATGTCCGGGTTGGCCTTGTTCCAGATCGCGACGACCTTGTCCATGTTCGGCACCCAGGTCGTGAAGTCGAGGGTGACCTTGCCGTCCGAGGGCTTGCAGCTCGCGGCCGCGGTGTCGGATCCACCGCCGCCGCTGCTGCTGCCACCGGTGCTGCAGCCGGCGAGGGCCACGGTGGCGGCCACGGCGATCGCGGCGACGCTGAGGAACTTCGTTGTCTTCATGCTGTTTCCGTTCGGATGTGGTGTGGGGAGAGCTGGTGCGGGAAGGGGTGCGGGTCGAGGGGCTACTTCAGGCCGCCGGAACCCAGGCCGGAGCGCCAGAAGCGCTGCAGGCTCAGGAAGGCGATGAGCAGCGGGATGATCGAGACGAACGACCCGATGAGCACGAGGGTGCGCAGGTCCGGGTACTGGTTCACGCTCGAGTTCCACGTGTAGAGGCCGAGGGTGACGGGGAACAGCGACGAGTCGCGGAGCATCACGAGCGGCAGGAAGAAGTTGTTCCACACGGCGACGAACTGGAACAGGAAGATCGTCACGAGCGCGGGCGACATGAGCCGCACGGCCACGGTGAAGAACGTCCGGACCTCGCCGGAGCCGTCGATGCGGGCCGCTTCGACGATCTCGTCCGGCACGCTCGACGCCGCGAACAGCCGCGACAGGTAGACGCCGAACGGGCTGACGATGCTCGGCAGGAACACCGACCAGAACGTGTCGGTCAGGTCGACCTGGCTGAAGATGAGGAACAGCGGCAGGGCCAGGGCGGTCGCCGGCACGAGCACGCCGCCGAGGAACACGTTGAACAGCACCTCGCGGCCGCGGAACCGGTACTTGGCCAGGGCGTACCCGCACATCGCGGAGAGCACGGTGCCGAGCAGCCCGGCGACCCCGGCGTAGGCGATGCTGTTCAGCAGCCAGCGCAGGTAGATGCCGTCCTGCCGCGTGAACAGCTCGACGAGGTTGCCGAAGAAGTCCTGCACCGAGGTGGCACTGAACCACAGGGAGAACGTCGAGTTGAAGTTCGCGGCGGTCTTGGTGGACGAGACCAGCAGCCAGAAGATCGGCAGCAGGAAGTAGAGGGTGAAGACCCCCATCACGATCATCGCGGCGCTGCGCGAGATGACGCTCTCACGGGGACCGCGCGCTCCGCGCTGGTGCGGACGGGAGGCCCGGTTCGGCTCGAGCGGTCGGCCGACGTCGCGGACGAGGTCACCTTGGGACGGGGCGTTGACGGTCATTCGGCGGCCTTCCGCTGGGTCAGTCGGAGGAACCCGATCGACAGGACGAACGTGGCGACGGCGAGGACGACCGAGAACGCCGCGGCGAGGTTGAAGTTCGGCACCGAGGAGGTCGAGTAGACGAGCATGTTCGGCGTGAACGTCGACGAGATGGTCGAGGTGAACTGGCGGAACACGGTCGGCTCGGTCAGCAGCTGCAGGGTGCCGATGACGGAGAACACCGCGGTGAGGACGATGGCCGGTACGACGAGCGGGATCTTGATCGACAGGGCGATCCGGAGCTGGGACGCACCGTCGAGCTTCGCCGCCTCGTACACCTCGGCGGGGATCGCGAGCAGCGACGAGTAGATGATGAGCATGTTGTAGCCGACGTAGACCCAGGTCACGACGTTGGCGACGGCCCACAGCACGGTGCTGCCGCCGAGCAGGTCGACCCGCGAGGTCACCGCGGAGAACGGCGACAGGTCGGGGGCGTAGAGGTAGCCCCACATGATCGCGGCGATGACGCCGGGCACCGCGTACGGCGCGAAGAACGCCAGGCGGAAGAACCGCTTGCCGCGCAGCAGCGGGGAGTCGAGCAGCAGGGCGAACAGCAGCGCGAGCCCGAGCATCACCGGCACCTGCACGACACCGAACAGCAGCACGCGGAGCACGGAGCTCCAGAACTCGCCGTCCTGGAACACCAGGGCGTACTGGCTCAGACCGCCGAAGACCTGCGTCGGGGCGCCGAACGTGCCCTGCCGCTCGATCTTCTGCAGCGACTCCCACACGGCGTAGAGGATGGGGACCAGGTAGAACGCCGTGAACAGGACGGCGAACGGCAGGACGAAGATCGCGATGGCGCGGCGGTAGCGGAACCCGCCGCCCCGGCGTCGTCGGGTCGCGCTGGGCGACTGTGCGGTGGTGGTCATGAGCGGTTCCTGTCGGTGCGGATGATCTGGGTCCCGCCGGGGGCGATGGCGGTGGTCCCGGTGACGGGGCGGTCGGCGACGAGCTCGTGGCCGGCCTCGTGGTGCTCCACGGTGCGGTCGGAGTGGTTCAGCAGGAAGACCCACTCGTGGGTGTCGTCCCGGCGACGCACGACCTCGAGTCCGGGGCGGACGGCGGGGTCGGCGCGCACCCCGGCCTCGTCGAGGACGCGGTGGACGAAGCCGCCCAGCGCACCGGCGTCGAGCACCGTCGACGTGTACCAGGCGGTCCCGGCGCCGTGCTCGTTGCGGGTGACGGCCGGGCGGCCGGCGAGCGAGCCCTCGGCGTAGTCGACGACGCTCGTCGCACCGCGCAGCTCGACCGGCTCCGACCAGACGCTGCCGGTCGTGCCGTCGGACAGCGCGATCGTGGCGTCGGCAGCGAGCGGGAGGAATTCGTCCACGCGCACGCCGAGCAGGTCACGGAAGGCGCCCGGGTAGCCGCCGGTGCGGACGCGGTCGCGCTCGTCGACGATGCCGCTGAAGCAGCTGACGATCGCGTGCCCGCCGCCGGCGACGTGGTCGGCGATGACGGCCGCGTGCTCGTCGCGCACCAGGTACAGCTCGGGGACGACGACGAGCGCGTACCCGTCGAGCGGTGCCCCGGGGGCGACGACGTCGACGGTCACGCCGAGGTCCCAGAGCGCGGCGTGGAAGGCGTGGACCTGCTCCAGGTAGCGGAGCGCGGTGCTGGGGTGGGCCTCCAGGTCGGCCGCCCACTGGTTCTCCCAGCTGAACACGAGCGCGACGTCGGCGACCACGCGTGACCCGCGCAGTTCGCCGAGCCGCTCGACCAGGGTGCCGAGCGCGACCACGTCGTGCCAGGTCCCCGACTCGGTGCCGGCGTGCGGCAGCAGCGCGGAGTGGAACTTCTCGCTGCCCTGCACGGACGCGCGCCACTGGAAGAAGCAGACCCCGTCGGCGCCGCGGGCGATGTGCGCCGCGGTGTTCCGGAGCATCTCCCCCGGGGCCTTCGCGACGTTGTGCGGCTGCCAGTTGACGGCACCCGTCGAGTGCTCCATGAGCAGCCAGGGGGCGCCGCCGGCCAGGCCACGCGTGGTGTCGGCGGCGAAGGCGAGCTCGACGTGCGGCCGGGGTAGGCGGTGGTCGAGGTAGTGGTCGTTCGCGATGACGTCCATGTCGCCGGCCCACGACCAGTAGTCGAGCGCCGTGATGTGCGCGGCGACCATGAAGTTCGTCGTGACGGGCTTGTCGCTCAGCTCGCGCAGGACGGCGGCCTCGGCGCGGTGGTGGCCGAGGAGCTCGTCGGACGAGAACCGGTCGAAGTCGATGGTCTGCGCCGGGTTCGTGAACGACAGCGTCGCGCGGGGCGGCAGCACCTGCTCCCACGCGGAGTACCGCTGGCTCCAGAACGAGGTGCCCCAGGCGGCGTTGAGTGCGTCGACCGTGCCGTACCGGGCCTGCAGCCAGCCGCGGAACGCCTGGGCGGAGACGTCGCAGTAGCAGTGTGCGTTGTGGCAGCCGAGCTCGTTCGACACGTGCCAGAGCCGCACGGCGGGGTGGTCGCCGTAGCGCTCGGCGGTGGCGCGGACCAGGGCGAGGGCGTGCTCGCGGTAGATCGGCGAGCTCGGGCAGAACGCCTGGCGGCCACCGGGCCAGCGGGTGGTGCCGTCGGCGACGACGGGCAGGACCTCGGGGTACCGGGTGGTGAGCCACGGCGGGGTCGATGCGGTGCCGGTGCCGAGGTCGACCCCGATGCCCGCGCCGTGCAGCAGCTCGATGACGGTGTCGAGCGCGGCGAAGTCGTACTCGCCCTGGCGGGGTTCGACGTGCGACCAGCCGAAGACGTTGATCGCGACGAGGTTCACGCCGGCCTCACGCATGAGCCGGACGTCCTCGACCCACACCTCGGGGTCCCACTGCTCGGGGTTGTAGTCGCACCCGAACGCGAGGCCCGTCGAGCCGAGGCCGAGCGCGCCGGTGGCGGTCGTCGGCAGGGTGGTGGTCGTCACGGGGATCCTCGCTGATCGGAGCGACCCCGGCCGCCTCGGTCGCGTGCGACCCCTTCGACGGCGAAGGCCACCCAGTGTTCTGGGAGCGCTCCCAGTCCGCACCGGCCGATCGGGGCCGGATGTTTCTGGGAGCGCTCCCAGATCAAACACCAGCGGCTGGACCCTGTCAACTGCGAGGCGTTCCGAGGGCTCCTCAGCGGCGGATATGGTTGCCCCATGTCCGAGGTCCGATCCGCTCGTCAGCGCGCCACGATCCAGGACGTCGCCGACGAAGCGGGGATGTCGCGCGGCACCGTCTCACGCGTGCTCAACGACGAGCCGTACGTGTCCCCGAAGGCGCGCGAGGCCGTGCAGGACGCCGTCCGACGCGTCGGCTACGTGCGCAGCGCCGCCGCCCGCAGCCTGGTCACTCGGCGTTCCGGGGCGATCGCGCTCATCGTCCACGAACCCTCGGTCGTGGTGCTCGACGACCCCAACATCGGCAACATCCTGATCGGCACGAACGCCGTCCTGTCCGACGCCGACCAGCAGCTCGTCACGATCATGGTCGACTCCGCCCGCGACAGCGAGCGCGTGGTCGAGTACCTGCGCGGCGGGTTCGTCGACGGCGCCATCGTGCTGTCCGCCCGCGACGGCGACCCGATCACCGGCGCGATCGAGGAGATCGGCATGCCCGCGTGCTTCGTCGGGCACCCGTCCGACGCCGCGAACATCTCGTACATCGGCATCGACAATCGCGCCGCCGCCGAGCAGATCACCCGACGGCTGGTCGACACCGGTCGACGCCGGATCGGGATGCTGGCGTCGGGGCTCGACCGCGACTCCGGGCAGGACCGCCTGGCGGGGTTCACCGCGGCACTCGGCGAGCGCTTCGACCCCGACCTCGTCGCCCGGAACCCCCTGTTCAGCTACACCGCCGGCGCCGAGGGCATGCGCGAGCTGCTCGAGCGAGCCCCGGACATCGACGGGGTGTTCGCCGCGTCGGACGCGGTCGCCGCCGGTGCGATGGACGTCCTGCAGCGCAGCGGCCGGAGCGTGCCGTCGGACGTCGGTGTGGTCGGGTTCGACGACAGCGCCTGGGCACTGCGGTGCGACCCGCAGCTGTCGACGGTGCGGCAGCCGGCGCGCCTGCTTGGCGAGCAGGCGGCACACCAGGTCCTCGAGCAGATCGGCGGCACGGACGACGGTCCACGTGGTCTGCTGTTGCCGACGGAGGTCGTCTGGCGCGGGTCCGCGTAGCCGGCCGCAGGACGGACTGGAGGCCCGTGGCGGCGTCGCCACGGGCCTCCCGTCCGTCCGTGGGTGCGTCCTGCACCCGGCCGGGTCAGCCCTGCGGCGGCGAGTAGAGCTGCAGGTCGTTGCCCTCGCTGTCCTTGAAGGGGATGATCTTGCCCCACGGGTGCTCGCTGATCTCGCCCTGGATGTCCGCGCCGCGCTCCTTGAGCGCGGCGACCTCGTCCTCGATGCTGCCGTCCGGCTGGAACGACACGACGGCGCCGCCGTCGCTCGCCTGGCTGGCGGACTCGCGCCCGTTCAGGCCGATCATCAGGCCGCCGGCGTCGATCTCGCTCCAGTCGTCGGACTGGTCCTTGACGGTGAGACCGAGCGTGTCGCGGTAGAACGCGACGGCGCGCTCCATGTCGCTGACCGGGACCCAGACTGCTGCGACTCCACTTGCCATGGTGTTTCCTCTCGTCGTGGTGTGCCATGGACGGTAGGCAGCGCTCGTGCACGCCGGTACAGGGTCGGTGTCCCCCGGCGTCGGGTCAGCCGGCGGCCGGACGCCACATGCTGATCGGGGTCGCCGCGCGGAACCCCGCGATCGGCGCGCCGTCCGCGAACCCGTGCCGTCGGTACAGCCGGCGGTTCACCGGGGTGGAGGACTCCAGGTACGCGCCGTCCGACGTCCGGTCCGCGCGCTCGAGTGCGTGGCCGAGCAGCAGTCCGCCGATGCCCCGACCACGTGCTGACGCCGACACCCCGATCTCGGCGAGGTACCAGTGCGGGGTGACCGGTCGGGCGCGCTCCATGCGGCGCAAGTGGGCCACCGCGCGGAGCGCCCCGCCGAGCCCCAGGGTCCGGAGGAACGCCGGCACCTGCCGCACGAAGGCCCGGACGCCACCGGGCTGCCGACCGGGTGCCTGCCAGAAGGCGGCACCGACCACGCGGTCACCGATCGCGGCGACGTCCACCCGACGTGCGGGCATCGGCACCGACCGGATGAGCGCGGCGAACAGCCCGGTCAGCACGGCGGAGCGGTCCTCACCGGATCGCGGCGGCCGGAACTCGGCGAGCACCGGATCGTCGGCGAAGGCCTCGGCGAGGACGGCCGCGGCCGCCTCGAGCTCGGCGGGTCCTGCTGCTCGGACGACGGTCTCCATGCTGACTCCTCGGGTGCTCGTTGATTTGGCCACGTGGCCGACTTCATCTTCACGGTCGGTCCTGCACGCGCCCCGTACGCTTCCTGTGATGACCGAGGACCAGCAGTCGCGCGGGTACCGCAGCCGACAGGACCGCCGTGCGGAGCTGCTCGACGCCGCGGCCCTGGTCGTGCGGGACGACGGCCTGCGCGGCCTCACCACCCGGGCCGTCGCCGCCCGAGCCGGCGTCGCCCACGGTGTCGTGCACTACGTCTTCGGTGCGCGGCGCAACCTGGTCGTCGCGCTGCTCGAACGGCAGGCACGTGCGGTCCTGCCGCCGGTGCTCGCGGCCGCCGACGAGCACGACGACCTCGCCTCCGCGCTCGAGGCGGGGATATCCGCGTACCTCGACCTCGTGCGGCGCGAACCCGAGCGGTTCCGGGTGCTCGAAGCCCTCAGCGCGACGGCCCTCGCCCCGGACGGCGACGGGGACCTGCTCGACGCCGAACGAAGGCTCTGGCGCGACGGCGTGGTCGCCGGGATCGAGCGCTGGACCGCGCGGCACGGGGCGACGCCGTCCGAGCCGGTGCCCGTCGTGGCCGATGCCGTGATCACCCTGGTGGACGGACTCGCCCGCGCCGCGTGGAGCGATCCGGACGGCACCGCGACCGCCCGATCGCGGGCGTTGCTGGTGCGCGGATTGACCACCGCGGTGACCGCCGCCGTGATCGCTGAGCACTGACCTGCAAACCGACCGGGGAAGCGCTCCGAATGTCATGTGTGCCGCACACTGCGGCGCGTACAGAAAAGAGGGCTGATCATGACCAGCAGCGCAGCAACCGCACGCACCACCTCCGGTTCGACGTGGACCCAGCGGGGCGCGTTCGTCTTCGGTGTCGTCTTCCTGATCGTCGGCATCGCCGGGTTCATCCCCGGACTCACCATGGACATGGGCTCGATGTCCATGGCCGGCCACGGCTCCATGGCCCTGCTCCTGGGCCTGTTCCAGGTGTCCGTCCTGCACAACATCGTGCACCTGCTCTTCGGCGTCGTCGGGCTGCTCGCCGCCCGCCGTGCAGCCTCCGCACGCCTGTACCTCGTCGCCGGCGGCATCGTCTACGCGGTGCTCTTCGTCTACGGGCTCTTCACCGCGGGCATGGCCGGTGGCGCGAACTTCGTGCCGCTGAACAGCGCGGACAACGTGCTGCACGCCTTCCTGGCCGTCGCGATGATCGTGCTCGGCTTCGTCCTGCCGCGGATCGGCACGCGCACCGCGCGCTGAACCACAGCACATGACGGACGGGAGGCCCGTGGCGACACCGCCACGGGCCTCCCGTCCGTCGCTGGCCCCCTTCGCGCCCCCTGGCAGGCATCGCGCCCCTGTGAGTCGGGGCGCGATGCCCGAACAGGGGCGCGACGCGCGGCGGCACCGCGTTCCGCACCGTGACCGTGGCTGAACCCGACCGGCGTACTGTCCGCTGCATGCCCGCACTCATCGACACGTTCACCATGTCCAACGGTCTGCACATCCCGAAGATCGGCTTCGGCACCTGGCAGATCCCGTCCGGCTCCGACGCGTACGACGCCACGAAGACCGCCCTCGACCTCGGCTACCGCCACATCGACACCGCCCTGGCCTACGGCAACGAGGCGAGCGTCGGCGAGGCCGTCCGCGACAGCGGCATCCCCCGCGACGAACTCTTCATCACCACGAAGCTGCCGGCCGAGATCAAGACGGCTTCGGGCGCCCGCGACGCCTTCGAGGAGTCGAGCCGCAACCTCGACCTCGGACACGTCGACCTGTACCTGATCCACGCGCCGTGGCCCTGGAGCGACATGGGCTCCGACCACCGAGACGGCAACGTCGAGGTGTGGAAGGTCTTCGAGGAGCTCTACGACGCCGGCCGCACCAAGAGCATCGGAGTCTCGAACTTCGCCGTCGCCGACCTCGAGGACCTGCTCGGCCGCACGGACGTCGTCCCGCACGCCAACCAGATCCGCTGGTTCATCGGCAACACCCAGGACGAGACGACCGCCTTCGACCGCGAGCACGACATCCTGACCGAGGGCTACTCCCCGCTCGCCACCGGAGGCCTGCTCGAGAACGAGCAGATCGCCGAGATCGCGGCGAAGTACGACAAGACCGTCGCCCAGGTCGCGATCCGGTACCTGCTCGAGAAGGACGTCCTGCCGCTGCCGAAGTCCACCACCCCGTCGCGCATCGCCGAGAACGCCGACGTCGACTTCGTGCTCGCCGCCGAGGACGTAGCCGCGCTCGACGCGCTCGAGGACACCGCGAGCTGACGCGACCCGACCCCGGACGGGAGGCGCGGTGCCAGCTGGCACCGCGCCTCCGGTCGGTACACGGCCGAGTCACGGGCGAGGCTCAGCCACCGTCCGGACGCACCGTGATCTCGGCTACGGAGTTCCGGTCCTCGTGCTCGAGGTTGTCGTCGGGGGCGTCCGTGACCGTCGCAGCGGTGCCGGGGTCGAGAAGGATGTTGGCGCGGGTTCCTTGGCCTTCGTCGCCCGGGGTGGCGTGTAGCGTTTGGCGCCCCTTCACCGGGCATTTTAGCGGGACAGGTATACGGGAATACCCCTGGTCAGGCGGCAGTAGGCAACGGAAGGCGTCGAAGGTCACAATTGGGGTGTAGCGGTGAAGCACCGGCTACCGGGCGGCTGTGTCCTCGCCTGCTCGACTACATCAAGAACTCGGTCGCTGCTTCGACCCCTTCAGTCATCAGGCTCCAGCTCGGCCGAGCGAAGTCCTCCCGCCTCAAGCGCACCCTGACCTCGTCAACGACCTCATCGGCGCGAGTCTGGGCACGAGTGACACCGTTGACCTCGTAACCGAGCTTCGCGGACACCCGAAGGGATGGCTCGTTCCAAGCGACTGCGCTCGACTCCGCCCACTCAGCTCCCAAATGGTCGAACGAGAACAGCAGCAGCGCCGCCCGCATCTCAGTCCCGAGCCCGTGGCCCTGATGCGCGAGGGCAAGCCATGAGCCGCTCTCGACGGTCCTTCGAGCTGCGAAGCGGCGAGCGTGCAGCTCCTGAACCCCGACCGGCGTCCCCTCGTGGAGCACGGTTGCTGCGGCACGCTTCAGCATCCGGGCTCGACCGGATCATCGCGGTTGCCCACGTCGAGAACGCTGCGTCGCGCCGAGTCTGTCTGCGTCTCGGGCTGACGAGCCAGGGACGGACGACTCGTTACTACGACGCGGAATACGAGTTGTTCGAATCGGGCTCGCTTCGCACTGACCGATCCTCAACCGGGACCGCACACGGTCCAACAAGGATCACCCGTTAGAGGAAAACTGCCATCCTTCAGCGCGAGCGAGCGCGAAGAAGTTCAACGTGTCGACCTGATGTTCGGTGGCGACGTTGGGGATCTTCTGGTTGTGATCTTGAACGTTGTCGCCAGCGCGGCGTTCCTCGGTGACGATCGTTCGGCCCCCAGCCGCCGCGTGTGCGATCAGCCATGGATCGGCAGCGTTGGCAGTGCCTTGCACCCAGCCGGGGTGCGCAGTGCTGATCGCGTCAACGATCGGAATTTCCTCAGCTGTGATCTCGCAGACGAACCCGGTCTCGTTCTTCGCCCAGCTGTGCAGCTGGTCGCCGCCGCGGGCAAGTTCGTCGAGGACTTCCCGACAGATGCACGCGTGCCGGGCGTCGATGAGCGCTTCAAGTTCAGCCCAGGGGCCGGGGAAGATGTCGCGCGGGTAGTGCCGGTTGAGCAGGATGAGGATGTTCGTGTCGAGGGTGTAGTCGGTCACTGGCTACCTCGTCGTTGGTACTCCTGCTCGAGCTTCTCGACCGTGGGGATCTTCGCGCCGAGCATGTAGCTGGCCTCGAGGTAGTCAACGCGGTTCTGATGCAGGGCTCGCATCACCCGGCCGACATAGGTCGGACCGAGGTCGCGGTATCGCAGCGTCGCGTACGGCGGGTGGCCGTCGGCGGCGCTGAGCTGGTCGCGTTCGCGCTGCCAAACGTCATCGGACTCCTGCCGCACCTGTTCCAGGTCCACCGTCTCGATCAGCTGCAGGCTATGCAGGCGGATCGCGGCCGCGAGCGTGCTCACCCCGTACGTGCTGACGACCTGGCGCACCATGTCGGCCCGACCGCCGCGCGTGACGCGGCGGCGCACGTCCGAGGCGGGCATCAGGACCTCGGCTGCAAACGCATTACAGAGGGACTCTTCGCGGCCGTCTTCTTGCTCGACACACACACCGCTGGACCGGTTGCTGAGGTGGCCTAGCTCGTGGAACAGGGTGAAGATCTTCCCGTTCGCGGCGTCGGCGCCGTTGACGAGGATGATCGGGTACTGCTCGTGAAACACGGACAGCCCCCGGTAGGTGCTGCGCGGCACACCGGTGCTCTGGAACACCAGCACCCCAAGCGTCTCGAGAGCCTCCCTCCACCGGTTGAACCCCTCCCCCGGCGTCCGCGGTTTGCCGTCCGGGAGGACGGCGAGCAGCTGCCGCCGGAGCGCGGCTGCGGCAGCAGCGAGGGTGCGGCGTTCGAACGGCTCGAGTCGGAGCTGCGCAGCGGGCGGACCGTCGAGTTCGAGGGTGGTGTCGCGGTACTGCTCGGCACGTTTAGTCTCGCGCCGCACCACGCTTGGGACGGTGCCGGCGGTTGCGCCGCGGAAGTCGACCACGGCGGGCACCCCGGTAGACGCCGGCGGGTCGGTGAGGAAAAACGCGATCGTGCGTTCGAGATGGTGCGCCACCTTCCGCAGCTGCGGAAGGGTAGGAGCGACGTCACCGGCCTCCCACTGCTCCACCTGCGTCGGCTTCACGGCAGCGCTCCGGGCGAGCTCTTCGGCGCTGATACCCATCGCGGTGCGGGCCCACTCGAGGGTCACCCCACGTATGGGCACGCGCACGCTCATGTCAACTCCGGAGGGATTCTGTGTGGGTCGATCCTGCCATGACACTAGCGACCACGACTGTCGACGGTAGGGATGAGCTGCGGAGGGAGTCCAGCACACAAGTGGATAGGACAATCTTCCCGCGAATGACGTGTCCGAAAGCCGATCGGCTATCGGGCACCGAGACCAGCGCTCCTGTGTCCGTCTACGACGCCATCCACCCCGCAGTCGGCCCTGTCTCGAAACCGATCTGGAGTGAACGGCATCAGGTCCTCGGGAGCGTGTGGCGGCGAGTTCGCTTGACGACGGTCATCGGATCGACAGATCGATCGCGACGACACCGAGCACGAAGATCAGGACGATGACCACGAGGCCGATCGTGGGTATCAGCACCTGTCGCCGCACCGTGGGAGCACCAGACGCCCCGATGACCCAGGTCGTGATCGCGACGACGAGTGCGAGGAGCGGCACGAGGAACTGCGCGGTCTCCCCGACGGCGTACGAACACCGCATCGTCTCGTCGGAGCCACACGGCGTGTACTGCAGCTGCGCGGCGAGCATCCCCGGCAGCGAGCCGATCGCCACGAAGACCTCGAGGAAGACGAGGAAACAGAACGCGAGTCCGAGCAGCCACCAACCACGTGGACGGCGCTGGACTTCGTCGATGGATGACCGCTTCATGTGAGGCTGACCGTACCGCAGGGGTGACACGGAGCACGGACTCGTAGGGTCGAGTCGTACCGACCGCACACCCGGGTGGGTCCTTGCCCCACAGCGGACCTGACGACGGGAACAGATCGTCCCTGTTGCCGGTTGCACCACACGGTGTCGCAGCCAGTGACACGAGAGCCCAGGAGGCCACCATGACCACCACCGAGACCGCCATCCTCGCCGGCGGATGCTTCTGGGGAGCGCAGCAGCTCCTCCGTCGTCGTCCCGGCATCGTCAGCACCCGCGTCGGCTACTCCGGCGGCGACGTGCCGAACGCGACGTACCGCAACCACGGCGACCACGCCGAGTCGGTCGAGATCGTCTTCGACCCGTCCCAGATCTCGTACCGGGACCTGCTGGAGTTCTTCTTCCAGATCCACGACCCGTCGACGAAGGACCGCCAGGGCAACGACATCGGTCGCAGCTACCGTTCGGCGATCTTCTACACGACCGACGAGCAGAAGCAGGTCGCCCTCGACACCATCGCGGACGTCGACGCGTCAGGCATCTGGCCCGGCAAGGTCGTCACCGAGGTCACCGCGGCCGGCCCGTTCTGGGAGGCCGAGGACGAGCACCAGGACTACCTCGAGAAGAACCCGCACGGCTACACCTGCCACTTCGTGCGTCCGGGCTGGAAGCTCCCGCACCGCGACGAGGCGACCGCGGCCGTCTGACCTGACGACCGCTGCGGATCAGCGCGATCCGCCGAGCAGTTCCAACCAGTCCCCGGGAAGGCGATCCGCCGGCCCGGGGACTGCCTGCGTCACGGGGTGGCTGGTGGGCGCTGCGAGCTCGAGCCCCTCGGAGCGGGTGTCGTCGCGGTAGTCCCAGGCCCAGGTCTCGCCGGGCTCGTAGCTCTGGATGACCGCGTGCCCTGTCTCCTCCCAGTGCCGCGTCGCGTGCGTGTTGAGCGAGTCGTCGCAGCAGCCGACGTGGCCGCACGCCGCGCAGCGGCGCAGGTGCACCCACCACGAACCGGTCGCGTCGCACTCGACGCACCCGTCTCCGCTCGGTGCGATCTCGGGGTGGATCATCTCGGCCTGGTCCGTCATGGCCCCATCATGCCTGTGAAGGGCCACATGCGGTCGGGAGGCACGGGGCGGGCCCGCACCGCGCCTCCAGGCCGTCATCGGGTCGCGTCCAGGGCGAGGCGTGGGGCGGTCGTGCGGGTGGCCGGGCCAGGATGGCCCTGGGGCCGACAGCCGATCGGCTCGCAGAGGGAGGACACCGTGGACACAGCGCCGTACTCGCAGCCGTTGCGGGAGTACATCGAACAGCTGCGGACCGAGGGGTACAGCGTCGCGGACGGTCAGACGGCCGACCCGGAGCTGATCGACCCGCACGGCAACCCGGTGCTCACCTGGCAGGACGACTACCCGTACTCGGAGCGCCTGCCGCGGGACGAGTACGAGTACCAGAAGTACCTGCTGCAGATCGAGCTGCTGAAGTGCCAGTACTGGCTCGAGGACACCGGCCAGAAGGTCGTGGTGCTCTTCGAGGGGCGTGACGCCGCAGGCAAGGGCGGCACGATCAAGCGGTTCACGGAGCACCTCAACCCCCGGACCTCGCGGGTCGTCGCGCTGAGCAAGCCGACCGAGCGCGAGCGTGGTGAGTGGTACTTCCAGCGGTACGTGCAGCACCTGCCGGCCGCCGGTGAGATGGTCCTGTTCGACCGCTCCTGGTACAACCGTGCCGGCGTCGAACGGGTGATGGGGTTCTGCAGCGACGACGAGTACGAGTCGTTCATGACCCAGGTGCCGCAGTTCGAGCGGATGCTGGTCGACTCCGGCATCCACCTGACGAAGTTCTGGTTCTCGGTGACCCGGCGCGAGCAGCGGACCCGGTTCGCGATGCGCCAGCTCGACCCGGTGCGGCGGTGGAAGCTGTCCGACATCGACCTGCTGTCACTCGACCGGTGGGAGGACTACACCGAGGCGAAGACGGCGATGTTCACCCGGACGAGCAAGCGCTACGCGCCGTGGACGATCGTGCGGTCGAACGACAAGAAGCGCGCGCGCCTGAACGCGATGCGGTACTTCCTGACGCAGTTCGACTACCCGGACAAGGCCGCCGACGTCATCGGCAAGCCGGACCCGCTCATCGTCCGCCGCGGCAAGCGGGACGTCGACGTCGAGTGATCCCCCGCCGCTGATCCGCCCGCCGACTCGGAACGTTTACACGCCGGGGCCTGCCGTCACGCACTCGAAACAGACGGGCAACGGCGCCGACACAGGGCCGCAAGACACTTGTCGCACTACCTGTCACCCGACAGGTACTCCGCGAAAGGTCTGCAGTCATGCGTTCTCCGCAAGCACCGCTCCACGCACCGCGCGCCACGTCCGACGTCGACACCCAGGGGCTCGCCCGCCTCGGCTACGAGCAGGAACTCCACCGCGGAGTCGGCTCGTTCTCCTCCTTCGCGGCGGGCTTCTCCTTCGTCTCGATCCTCACCACGGTCTTCCAGCTGTTCGGACTCGGCTTCGGGCTGGGCGGTGCTGCGTTCTTCTGGGCGTGGCCGCTCGTCTTCGGCGGCCAGCTGCTCGTCGCGCTGAACTTCGCGCAGCTCGCGGCCCGCTGGCCCATCTCCGGCGCGATCTTCCAGTGGTCGAGCCGCCTGGCCGGAGCCCGGTTCGGGTGGTTCACCGGCTGGACGATGATCATCGGCCAGATCCTCACCGTCGCGGTGGCGGCCATCGCCGTGCAGGCCGTGCTCCCCGCGATCTGGGACGGGTTCCAGGTCGTCGGCGGTCCGGGCGCGGACCCGTCCGTCGCGTCGCCGACCGGTGCCGCGAACGCGGTGGTCCTCGGGCTGGTGATGCTCGCCGTGACGACGATCGTGAACATCACGAGCGTCCGGCTGATGGCCCGCGTGACGAGCTTCGGCGTGCTCATCGAGATCATCGGCGTGGTCGTGCTCATCGGCGCCCTGTTCCTGCTGCCGGACCGCAGCGCGTCCGTGGTGTTCACGACCGCCGGGTCGACGAGCACCGAGCCGTACGTGTGGGCGTTCCTGGCGTCCTCGCTGATGGCCGCGTACGTGATGGTCGGCTTCGACTCGGCCGGTGAGCTCGCCGAGGAGACCCACAACCCGCGCCGGACCACCCCGAAGACGATCGTCCGGGCACTCACGGTCTCCGGCCTCGGCGGCGGGCTGCTCATCATCGGCGCCCTCGTCGCCGCCCCGAGCCTGACCGACGGCAAGCTCGCCACGCAGGGGCTCGCCTGGGTGATCACCTCGACCCTCGGCGACGTCTTCGGCCGGCTCCTGCTCTGCACCGTCGCCGTCGCCGTCTTCGCCTGCACCCTCGCCGTGCAGACCGCCGGCGCCCGGATGGTCTACTCGATGGCCCGCGAGAAGGCGCTGCCCTTCCACCGCACCCTCGCCCGGGTCTCGCCCCGCACCGGCACCCCGATCGCCGCGTCGATCGTCGTCGGGGTCGGCGCCGGGCTGGCCCTCGCCGTCAACATCGGGCAGTCCGCGATCTTCACCGCCCTGTCGAGCCTGTGCATCGCGATGCTCTACCTGGCCTACCTCGGGGTCACCGGGCCGCTGCTGGTCCAGCGGATCAAGCTCCGTCGCACGGGGCTGCCGACCGGGGTGGACGAGGACGGCAAGCCGCTGTTCACCCTCGGTCGCTGGGGCATCCCGCTCAACGCCCTGGCCGTGGCGTTCCAGATCGGCATGGCGATCAACCTCATCTGGCCCCGGCCGGAGATCTACGACCTGACCGGCACCTCGTGGTGGCTGCAGTACAGCGCCCTGCTCTTCATCGGCGGCGTGCTGCTCGTCGGCTGGGCGTGGTCGAGCTGGCGGCACCGCACCCACGGGCCGATCACCCTGGCCGAGGTCCCCACCACCGCGGCGGTGCCCGTCCCCGCAGCCGCGACTGCGGCGAGCCCGACCGCCGCCTCCGTCGAAGCCTGATCCGGAAGGAACCCCATGCGCGACCTCCACCAGACCGACAGCGTGCTCGCCTCCCGGTCCGACGCACGTGCCCAGGCCGGCTCGCAGTCCGAGTACATGCCGTACCTGCCGGCGTCGTCGTCACCGTTTGCCCCCGAGGGCGTCGACCCCGCTCAGCTCGTCTGGGCCGAGACGGTGGCGCCGGGCGGGTACACGCACAAGGTGCTGGCCCGCGGGTCACGGCTGCGGTTCGACGACCCGACGGGTCAGGCCTGCGCCAACGTCCTGGTGTTCAACGCGCTCGGACCGTGGGAGCGGCTCAACGTCGCCGACACCCAGAAGATCCCGTGGCAGGCGTACCTGGGCCAGGGTTCGCCGCTGCTGAGCGGGGACGGCCGGGCGCTGGCGACCGTGCTCGAGGACACCTCGGGGCACCACGACGCGTTCTGCGGCACCTCGACCGACGCCTGGAACGAGCGGAAGTACGGCGACGCGGCACCCGAGGGGCGCACCCCGAGCGGTCGGTCGCTGTTCGCGAAGGCCGCCGCGAAGCACGGGCTCACCAAGCGGGACCTGCCGCCGAGCATCTCGTTCTTCCAGGGCGTGCGGATCGACGCCGAGGGGGCGATGACCTTCACCGGTTCGGCGGGCGCGGGCACCCACGTCACGCTCGTCGCCGAGCTGCCGCTGCTCGTGCTGGTCGCGAACGTCGCGCACCCGATCGACCCGCGCCCGGACTACCTGGTCGGACCACTGCAGGTGCACGCCTGGCGCGGGGCCCCGACGACCGCGGCCGACGAGTGGTTCACCGCGACGCCGGAGCTCACCCGCGCCTACCTGAACTCGATCGACCACGCGGAAGCCCGAGGCCTGTGATGACCGGTACGACGACCCACACCCCCACCTCCACCGTCCCGGTGGGGGCCGTCCACGACCCGGACGTCGCCCTCGACTGGAGCGAGTCCCTGGTGCCGGGCACCGTGGTCCGCGACGACCGGGTCGCCCCGCTCGCGCCGTGGTCCGCCGTGGTCCGCGCCGGCGAGGTGCTCACCATCGTCGACGTCGGCGGCAACCAGAGCGCCGACTGCCTGCTCTACGACGCCCACGACCCCGACGAGCGGTACAGCGTGCCGGACACCCTCGCCGCACAGGGCAACGCGTACGTCCGCACCGGCACCGTCCTGATGTCGAACGAGGGCCACCCGCTGATGACCGTCGTCGCGAACGAGATCGACCGCCAGGACACCATCGGCGGCGCGTGCTCGAAGGAGTCGAACACCCTGCGGTACGGGCACCACACCCAGTACCAGCACGGCTGCCGCGAGAACTTCCTGGCCGAGGCCGGCCGCCACGGACTCGGTGCCCGCGACATCGTGTCGAACCTCAACTGGTTCATGAACGTGCCGGTCGAGGCCGACGGCGCCCTCGGGATCGTCGACGGCATGAGCGCCCCCGGCAAGCGGGTCGCGATCCGTGCCAAGCGGGACGTGCTCGTCGTCGTCTCGAACTGCCCGCAGATGAACAACCCCTGCAACGACTTCTCCTGCACACCGCTGCGCATGATCGTGGTCCAGCCGTGACCGCCGCGCCCGACCCCACCGGGACCGCCACCGTGAACCAGCCCCCTGCCCTCAGCACGGACACCGTCCTCGTCGCGAACCGCGGTGAGATCGCCCGTCGCATCATCCGCTCCGCGAAGGCGCTCGGCATGCGCACCGTCGCCGTCTACTCGGACGCCGACCGCGCGGCACCCCACGTCCGCGAGGCCGACACCGCCGTCCGGCTCGGTCCCGCACCCGCCCGCGACTCGTACCTGCGCATCGACGCGGTGGTGCAGGCCGCGAAGGACACCGGCGCCGGACTCGTGCACCCCGGCTACGGGTTCCTGTCCGAGAACACCGACTTCGCCCAGGCCTGCGAGGACGCCGGCATCCGGTTCGTCGGGCCGACCGCCGACCAGATCGTCCGGTTCGGCGCGAAACACACCGCCCGCGAGCTGGCCGCCGCCGCAGGGGTCCCGATGCTCGCCGGCACCGGGCTGCTCGCCAGCGTCGACGACGCCGTGGCCGAGGCCGAGCGCATCGGGCTGCCGGTCATGCTCAAGGCCACCGGGGGCGGCGGCGGGATCGGCATGCAGGCGTGCTCCACCCTCGACGAGGTCCGCGAGGCCTACACGAGCGTCGTCCGCCTGGCGACCGCGAACTTCGGGTCGGCCGGCATCTTCCTCGAGCGACTCGTGCGGCCGGCCCGGCACGTCGAGGTCCAGCTCTTCGGCGACGGCGAGGGCCGCGTCGCGGTGATCGGCGACCGCGACTGCTCCCTGCAGCGCCGCAACCAGAAGGTCATCGAGGAAGCCCCGGCACCGGCGCTCCCCGAGCACGTCCGCGCCGAGCTGCACGCGTCCGCCCGCCGCCTGGCCGAGAGCGTCGGGTACCGCAGCGCCGGCACCGTCGAGTTCGTCTACGACCCGGTGCGCGAAGAGGCGTCGTTCCTCGAGGTGAACACCCGCCTGCAGGTCGAGCACCCCGTCACCGAGGAAGTGTTCGGCGTCGACCTCGTCGAGCTCATGCTCCGCCTGGCCCGCGACGGTGCCGCCGGCATCGACCCCGACGTCTTCGACCGCACCTGGACCCCGAACGGCCACGCCGTCGAGGCCCGTGTCTACGCCGAGGACCCGGCGAAGGGCTCGCTGCCCTCGAGCGGCCTCGTCACCCAGGCCGTGTTCCCGAGCGCGACCACGGCATCCGGCGAGCGCACCGGCATCCGCGTCGACGGCTGGGTCGAGACCGGCTCCGAGGTGTCCGCGTTCTACGACCCGATGCTCGCCAAGGTGATCGCCACCGGGGAGGCCCGCGACGACGCCCTCGACCTGCTGCGCGACGGGCTCGCGGCCACCCGCATCGACGGCATCGTCACGAACGCCGGGCTGCTGCGTGCGCTGACCGACGACCTCGAGCTCCGCACCGCCACGCACTCCACCTCGACGCTCGACGCGACCGAGGACCCGGACCCGCGCATCGACGTCGTCGCCCCGGGCACCATGACGATGATCCAGGACCTGCCGGGCCGGGTCGGGTACTGGCAGGTGGGCGTCCCGCCGAGCGGCCCGTTCGACGCGGCGTCCTTCGCCGAGGCGAACCGCGCCGTGGGCAACCCGGACGGTGCCCCCGCGCTCGAGGTCACCGCCACCGGCCCGACGCTCCGGTTCTCGGCCGCCGCGGTGGTCGCGCTCACGGGTGCGCCGGCGCCGGTCACCCTCGACGGCGAACCCGTGGCACTGTGGGAGCCGGTCGAGGTCGGCGCCGGGCAGACCCTGGCGATCGGCACGGCCCCCGGTCCGGGCCTCCGCACCTACCTGGCGGTCCGCGGCGGCTTCGACGTGCCGACCTACCTCGGCTCGACCGCGACCTTCACGCTCGGTGGCTTCGGCGGTCACGCCGGTCGGGCCCTGCTCGCCGGCGACGTCCTGCGCCCGGGCTCCCCGGACTCGGACGCCCCGCACCCGGCGTTCCCGTCCGGGACCCGTCTGGGCCTGGTGGGCGGTCCGACCCCGGCCGACCGCCGCACCGCGCTCACCGACGCGTGGGAGATCGCCGTCACCGAGGGGCCGCACGCCGCACCGGACTTCTTCACCCGGGCCGACCTCGACGTCTTCTACGCCACCGACTACGCCGTGCACCACAACTCGGCGCGCACCGGCATCCGGCTCATCGGGCCGCGTCCGGAGTGGGCGCGGACCGACGGCGGCGAGGCCGGCCTGCACCCGTCGAACATCCACGACACCCCGTACGCCGTCGGTGCGATCGACTTCACCGGGGACACCCCGATCATCCTCGGACCGGACGGGCCGTCGCTCGGCGGCTTCGTCTGCCCCGCCGTGGTCGCCAGCGGCGACCTGTGGAAGCTGGGCCAGCTCCGACCGGGTGACACGATCCGGTTCGTCCCCGTCCGCGAAGCCGACGCCGCCGCGCTCGACGCGCACCGGGCCTCCAGGACGGTGCCGCGCACCGGAGGCGACGGCGACGACGGCGTGATCGCCCGCCTGGACGCGACCGACGTGCGGCCGAGCGTCGCGTACCGACGCGACGGCGACGACAACGTGCTCGTCGAGTACGGCGACATGACCCTCGACATCGCGCTGCGGATGCGCGTGCACGCGCTCATGACGAAGCTGCAGGAGCACACGCCGAAGGGGATCCTCGACATCACGCCCGGCATCCGATCGCTGCAGGTGCACACCGACGCGTCCGTGCTCAAGGCGCGCGACGTGGCGGGGCTGCTCCGCGAGCTCGAGGACGAGATCCCGCCGACCGACCAGCTCGTCGTACCGTCGCGCACCGTCAAGCTGCCGCTGTCGTGGGACGACCCGGCCACCCGCCTGGCGATCGAGCGGTACATGAACGGCGTCCGGAACGACGCCCCGTGGACCCCGTGGAACATCGAGTTCATCCGTCGCATCAACGGGCTGGAGAGCGTCGACGACGTCTTCCGCACCGTGTTCGACGCGAGCTACCTGGTGCTCGGCCTGGGCGACGTGTACCTCGGTGCCCCGGTCGCGACCCCGCTCGACCCCCGGCACCGCCTGGTCACGACGAAGTACAACCCGGCCCGCACCTGGACCGCCGAGAACTCCGTCGGCATCGGCGGCGCGTACCTGTGCATCTACGGCATGGAGGGTCCGGGCGGCTACCAGTTCGTCGGCCGCACCGTGCAGATCTGGAACCGGTTCCGCCGGGGCGGGCTGTTCCAGGAGAACCCGTGGGCGCTGCGGTTCTTCGACCGGATCGAGTGGTACCCGGTCGGTGCCGACGAGCTCCTCGAGCTGCGCGCCGAGACGGACGCCGGACGGGGCTCGTTCGAGACCGTCGAGGGCGAGTTCTCGATCGCGTCGTACAACCGGTTCCTGGCCGACAACGCCGGGTCCATCGCGGACTTCCGGGCGCAGCAGGCGCAGGCGTTCGGCGAGGAGAAGGAGCGGTGGCGGGCATCGGGCGAGTTCGACGTCCGTGACGAGCCGGCCGCCGCGGTGGCCGACGCCGTGACCGTGCCCGAGGGGTCGACCGCCGTGTACGCCCCCTTCACCTCGACCGTGTGGCAGGTGGACGTCCGCCCTGGTGACCGTGTGGACGAGGGGCAGAAGCTGCTGGCCGTGGAGGCGATGAAGATGGAGTCGATGGTGCACGCACCGGTGCCGGGCCACGTGCTCGAGGTGTACATCAAGCCGGGCGACCAGGTCGCGCCGGGCCAGGTCCTCGCCGCGATCGGAGCGGCAGCGTGAGCGGGGCCGTCGCTGCCGCGACCGCCACCACGTCCGCCGCCGCCCGCGTCCGCGACGCCTTCGCGCGCATCGACGCCGTCGACCGCCCCGAGGTCTGGATCACCCTGCGCGACCGCACCGACGTGCTGGCCGAGGCCGAAGCCGTCGACCCGACGCTGCCCCTGGCCGGCCTGCTGTTCGCCGTGAAGGACAACATCGACGTCGCCCGCCTGCCCACCACCGCAGCCGCCCGCTCCTACGCCCACGACCCCGCCGCCGACGCCACCGCCGTCGCCCGGCTCCGCGCCGCCGGTGCCGTCGTCGTCGGCAAGACGAACCTCGACCAGTTCGCCACCGGCCTGGTCGGCACCCGCTCACCGTTCGGCGCGGTCCGGAACGCCTGGGACCCGACGCGGATCTCCGGCGGCTCGTCGAGCGGCTCCGCCACGGTGGTCGCGCTGGGCATCGTGGACTTCGCGCTCGGCACCGACACCGCCGGGTCCGGCCGGGTGCCCGCCGCGCTCGGCAACCTGGTCGGGGTGAAGCCGACGAAGGGGCTCGTGCCGAACACCGGGGTCGTCCCCGCCTGCCGCTCGCAGGACTGCGTCACGGTGTTCGCCCGGTCGCTCGACCTGGCGCGCACGGCGGCCGAGCTGATGGCCGGTCCGGACGGCGTCGACCCGCTCGCGCGGCCCGACCTCGCCCTCGCCGACCTGCCCGCCGTCCCGCGCATCGCGGTGCCGCTGCCGTCGCAGCTCGAGGGGCTCGCACCCGGCTGGGCCGAGGCGTTCGCCGCGGCCGTCGACCGGTTCCGTGCGCTCGGACACCAGGTGGTCGAGGTCGACATCGCACCCCTGCTCGACGCCGCGTCGCTGCTCTACGACGGCGCGTTCGTCGCGGAGCGGTACGCGGCCGTCGGCGCCCACATCGAGGCCCACCGAGACGAGGTCGGTGCCGACCTCGACCCGTCGGTCGCCGCGATCGTGCTCGGTGGCGCACGGCCGACCGCCGCGGAGCTCTTCGCCGACCAGGAACGGCTCGACGCGTTCGGGGCAGCGGGTCGCGCCGCACTCGAGGGCACCACGGCACTGCTCACCCCGACGACGACGTGGCACCCGACGCTCGAGCAGGTCGCGGCCGACCCGATCGGCGCGAACAGCCGGATGGGTCGGTACACGAACTTCGCGAACCTGCTCGACATGGCCTCGCTCGCGGTGCCAGCGGGCTTCGTCGACGGCCTGCCCTTCGGCGTCATGCTCACCGGCCCGGCGTTCAGCGACCGGCGCCTGGCGGCGTTGGCCGCCGCGTTCGCCGCCCCGACCGTCGACCTGCTGGTCGTCGGGGCGCACCTGCGCGGTCAGCCGCTGAACGGACAGCTGGTCGCGTCCGGCGGATCGTTCGTCCGGGAGGCCCGCACCGCGTCCGACTACCGGCTGTACGCCCTCGACACGGTGCCGCCCAAGCCCGGGCTGGTCCGCGTGGGTCCCGTCGCGTCCGGCGCCGCCGCGCCGGGCTCGGGCATCGTCGGGGAGGTCTGGCGTCTGCCCGCCGCCGGCTTCGGCACCTTCGTCGCGGCCCTGCCGGCACCGATGGCGATCGGCACCGTGGCACTCGACGACGACACCGAGGTCACCGGGTTCCTGGTCGAGCCGTTCGCGGTCGAGGGCGCCGAGGACATCACCCACCACGGCGGCTGGCGCGCGTACCGGGAGCAGTCGTGACGGACACCGGCTGTCAGGATGGGGGCATGACCCCCGACGACCGGCCCGTGCGCCCCGGCCGACCGCGGGTCGTGCCGAACGCCGACTCCGCGCTGAGCCCGCGCGACCAGATCCTCGACGCCGCCGCCGCGCTGTTCGTCGAGAACGGCATCAGCGCGACCTCGACCCGGGCGATCGCCGAACGGGTCGGGATCCGGCAGGCCTCGCTGTACTACCACTTCGCCGGCAAGGACGACATGCTCGTCGAGCTGCTCACGACCTCGGTGCGCCCGAGCCTCGACCTGGTCCGCGGTCTCGAGCAGCTCGTGCCGGAGTCGGCCTCGGCAGCAGGGGCCCTCGCCGCGCTGGTCGTCGCCGACGTGGACACCCTCGCCCGCACGCCGCACAACATCGGCACGCTCTACCTGCTGCCCGAGGTGCAGGGTGAGCGCTACGACGGGTTCCGGGCCGAGCGCGTCGAACTGCAGGAGGCCTACGGGCGCCTCGGCTCGCGCGCCGCTACCCCGGACGTCGCCGCCGGTGTCGCGCCGTCGCGCCTCGGTGCGGTGCTCATCCAGATCACCGAGACCGTCATCCAGCTCCGCCGGTCCGGCCCCGTGCAGGACGCCGACCGCGATGCCCTCGTCGCGACCTGCCTGCGCGCCTGCGGCCTCGACACCGCCGCCGTGGAGGGGGCCCGGCGCGACGCCGAGTCCCTGCTGGCCGCCGTCGCGGTCTGACCCTCCCTCTCCCCTCTGCAAGGAGTCACCATGACCACGATCACCCTCGCCGCACACCGTCCGCTCGCCGATGCCCTGCTCCCCCGCACCGCCGTCGTCAGCACCGCCCTGGTCCTCGGCGGCGCGCTGCTGACCGCCGGTGCCGCGCAGGTGTCCGTGCCGATCTGGCCCGTCCCGATCACCGGGCAGACCCTGGCCGTGCTGCTCGTCGGCAGTGCCCTCGGTGCCCGTCGCGGTGCCCTGTCGATGCTCGTCTACGCGCTGCTCGGCGTCGTCGGGCTGCCGGTCTTCGCGGACGGTTCGGCCGGGGTCGGCGTGCTCGTCGGCCCCTCCGGCGGGTACATCGTCGGCTTCGTCGCCGCCGCGGCCCTGGTCGGTTGGGTCGCCGAACGCTTCGGCGACCGCCCGCTGCGGAACGCGCTGCTGTCCTTCGCCCTCGGCACCGTCGTCACCTTCGTCGCCGGGATGGCCTGGCTCGCGGTGGCACTCGGCCTCGACCTGCAGCAGACCCTGCAGTACGGGCTCTACCCGTTCGTCCTCGGTGGTGTGGTGAAGACCGTGATCGGCGCCGGCGTGATCTCGCTCGGGTGGACCGCGGCACTTCGCTCGGCCACCCGCCGGTGAGCGCTCCGTCAGGACTCCGGCGCCGGCCGTAGGGGTTCCGTCAGGAGGCCTTCCGCGCTGCTCGAGCGCGCGAGAGCGTGAGGTCGTGACACTGACTGCGATCATGCCGACGCTCCGCGCGTCGCTCCCCGATCCGATGGACCCGTTCCTCTGGCCGGCCCACACCGTCGCGACCACCGACGACCTGCTGGTCTCGGCGATCTCGATGGTCCGGCTCGCCGACCTCACCGGCACCCCGACCGTGCACACCGCCGAGCAGTCCCCGCCCCGGTACCGCCCGCGCGGCTGGGCGCCCCGCGACGTGAGCGTCGCCGTCGCGTCGGTCACCCGTGTGCGGCGGCCGCGCACCGGGGTGGTGCTCCTGGAACTGGACGCGGTCCTGCCGACCTGCGCCGTGCTCGACCAGGTGCGCCTGATCGGACGCCGGAGCACCGCTCCCCTCTCCCCGATGTACGTCGTCACCCGCTGTGACGGTCAGGCCGACGGTCCGTTCCACCGCCTCCCGGCTCCGTTGCCCGCCGACGTCCGCGAAGGCGACCTGGTCTGCTTCCCGTGCCTGGCGACCGTCCGGCACCGCGACGTCGTCGAGCCGGTCCGGGCGGAACTCGAGCCGGTCCGGGCGGAACTCGCGCCGGTGCGCACCGAACTCGCGCCGGCGGATCGATGACCGTCGCGCTGCCGGTCCGCACCCGGCTGCTCGACGGCACCCACCTGTGGGGCCGGTACACGATCCGCCCCGTCGGGCGGACGCTGTGGAGCTCGCGGACCCTCGTCGTGTTCCCGCCCGGCACGACCACCGGCGAGCGCCTGCTGCTGCGTGCCTGGCACGTCTGGCCGGCCGTCGGGGCGGTCGTCGCCCTCGCCGCCCTGGTGCTCGCCGTCTCGGTCCCCGCCGTCGGCACGACCACCGCGCTGCTCGTCTACGGCGGCGGCTTCGCGGTCCTCGCCCGCGCCACCCGCACGCTGCGACCGCGGGTGCGGTCCGTCACCGTGACGACGTTCCTGGGCGACGGCCGCCGCGAGGTCCACGGCGACGAACGCCTGCTCACCGGCTCCCTGGACGCGCTGTCGATCCTGGAGCAGGCGCTCCGGGCCGACCGCATCCGCCCCGTCGACTTCGAGCTGATCTGGGGCGACGTGTGGAACGCCCTGGAGTCCCCGGCCCCGGACCACCGCGTGCAGCGGTCATCCTGAAGCCGGTTCCCGCGCCGCCCGTTTGTATGGGTCCGGGAAGGAGTACGCGATGAAGCACATCCACTACGACGCCACCACGATCCTGGTCGGTGACGACGTCGCCGACGCCGTGATCGAGTACGCCGCGGCCCTCGCAGGCGGGGACCGAGCGGACACCGTCGACGTGCCCGCCGTCGCCGACGACGGGACGATGACCACCACGAAGATCCTCATCGGACCCTCGAGCGAGATCGTCATCGAGGACGCGGAAGAGGACGAACTCGAGATGGACAACGGGGAGTTCGTCGGACGGCTGCGCGCCGCCGCGAAGACCTTCGGGCACAGCGAGCCGATCCACGCGAACACGCGGTCGGACCTGGCGGACGCGGCGGAGGCTGCCGAGGAGTCCTGACGCCCGGGCGTCGCGCTTCCGCGACGAAACGGAGAGGGTCTCCTGTACTGTGGTTGTTCCGGAGAGCCTCTCCGGTACTCGACGCCACAGCCTGGAGGCCCGCCATGCCCGAGCAGACCGCTCCCGCCGGGCGCGCACCGCGTTCACTGCACTCGCCGCGTCCCGCGCGCGCTGACGCGCTGCGGAACCGGGACCACATCCTGCGGGTCGCGGAGCGGGCGTTCACCGAGCACGGCGTCACCGGCTCGCTCGACGCGATCGCCAAGCAGGCCGGCGTCGGCGCCGGCACCCTGTACCGGCACTTCCCCACGCGCGAGGCCCTGCTCGCCGAGCTCCTCGCCGCGCGCGACGAGCACCTGGTGGCCCGTCGCGAAGCCCTGCGCGACGGCTCCGTCGACGCCGCCGACGCCCTGCACGGCTGGCTCGACGCCGTCACCGAGTGGGCGGGCACGTTCGACGGACTGCCCGAACCGCTCCGTGCCGCCGCCTCGTCCGACTCGTCGCCGCTCGCCCTGACCTGCCAGGGGTTCATCACCACCACGGACGAGTTCCTCCGCGCCGCGCAGCGTTCCGGTCGTGCGCGTGCCGACGTCCGCGCGCGGGACCTGTTCCTCGCGGCGTTGGCGACCAGCTGGGTCCGGGGTGCCGCGATGGCCGACGACTCGTCGTCCGCCGCGCTCTCCGCCCTGTCGCGGCGGGGCTGGGAAGCCCCGCTTCTTCCTTGACGTCCACCTCCTTGAAAGGGCACCACATGAACCGCATCGGCATCATCGGCAGCGGCGCCATCGGCACCGCGATCGCACGCCTGGCCGTCGCCGCCGACCTCGACGTCCTCATCGCGAACTCGCGCGGCCCCGAGTCGCTGCAGGACCTCGTCGCCGAGCTCGGCCCGCGCGCCCAGGCCGGCACCGTGCGCCAGGCCGTCGAGTTCGGCGACGTGCCCGTCCTCGCGATCCCGCTCACCGCCTACCCGGCACTCGCCCCCGACCTCGACGCCTTCGCCGGGCGGACCGTGCTGTCGACGGGCAACTACTACCCCGGTCGCGACGGCCGGATCGAGCAGCTCGACACCCTCGCGACGACCACGGCGGAGTACGAGCAGACGCTCCTGCCCGGCACGCGGATCGTCAAGGCGTTCAACAACATCGTCGCGCACCACATCCCGAACCTCGCCGGCTCCACGCCCCGCACCGCACTGCCGATCGCGGGCGACGACGAGCAGGCCAAGGCCGTCGTCGCCGAGCTCGTGCAGCTGCTCGGGTTCGACACCGTGGACGCCGGCACCCTGGCCGACTCGTGGCGCTTCGAGCCGGAGTCCGGGGCGTACACGGGGATCTACGCGGCGAGTGCCGAGGGGTTCGCGGCGTACTACCTGGCGGATCGGGGAGCACCGTTGCCGGCGGAGCGGCTGCGGGACATACTGGCGGTGTCGCACCGGGCGGATGTGGCGAACCGGCAGTTCTGACGATCGCAGCTCCAGGGGGACACTTGCGACGACGAAACCATCAGCTCCTCACCGCAGCGGCGGGCGTGGTCTGCATCGCAGTGGTCACCGGGGTGTCCGCATGTGCCACGCCTGGGGCTGCCTCCGGGCCGGAGCCCGATGCGCTGAGCGCGGCGCGAGCGGAGACCATCCTCGACGCGAATGCCGACCAGGCGTGGCAGCTGGTCTCGTCACGCCATCCAGGGCTCGAGCGGCCGGCGGTCGGCCGCGTCCGGACCGTCTCGCACGCCGACTGGGCCCCGACGCAGGAACGCTGCATGAGCGCCGCGGGGTTCCCGCAGGCGAAGGCGATGCCCGACGCGAGCCTCGCCTCCGGGCAGGTCCCGGACGCACGGTCCGAGGCGTTCGCGGTCGCTGAGTACACGTGCGGGGCCGAGTACCCCATGGCCGCGAAGTACCAGACGGCCTTCAACGAGTCCCAGCTGGAGTGGCTCTACCGCTACTCCACGGGCGAGCTCACGAAGTGCCTGCAGGACCACGGCATCTCGGTGGAGCGTGGCCCGAGCGAGCAGGAGTTCGTCGACAGCGACGGGGCGTGGTCGCCGTACCGGTCGGTCGATCTGCCGCAGTCCCAGTACTACGAGCTCGTCACCGCCTGCCCGGAGATCCCGGACTCGATCTACGGCTGAGCGGCTCGGAAGAAGGCCCCCGAGACACCGCTCGTCCGAGCTGCCCGCCGAGAGAACCGAGGAGCGCGACGACGAAGCCGACGATCTGCAGCGCTGACAGCGCCTGGCCGAGGACGACCCACCCGAGCACCGCAGCGGTCAACGGGCTGAGGACGCCCAACAACGCCATCCGGGCTGACGGCAGCGCCCGTGCGCCTCGGAACCAGACGCTGTAGGCCAGGGCCCCACCGACCAGCGTGAGCCAGGCGTACGCACTCGGAGACGACCTGACGCGCTCCGCTTCAGGCGGCGCCGTGGCCCCGGCCGTGGCCGGGCTTCGTCGCGTTGGCGTTGACGAGGTGCAGTTCGTTGCCGTGGCGCTCCACCACGGGCTTGTACCCGGCGGGCAGGCCGGCGACGCGGACCCTGCTGAAGCTCGAACCCTTCGCGATCCGGTCCGCCGTGATCAGGACCAGGTCGTTCGCCACGGCCGCGCCCTTGGCGACGTGCACCCGCAGCGTTCCGCCGAACGACGCCGTGCCCTCGACGCGCAGGGCAGGACGGGGTCCGGAGACACTCAGCGACAGTGCGGCGTGCGAGCGCTGCGTCAGGTTGCCGCCGATGCGGATCACCCTCGTGCTGGCCTCGGCGAGCGTGCCGGAGACAGTGGTCACCGACCCCTTGCCCAGGGCAGCAGCGGAGTCCGCGATCAGCGTCCCACCGCGGACGACGGTACCGCCGGTGTAGCGGTTCGAGCCGGCGAGGGTGAGGGTGCCGGTCCCCCGCTTGGTCAGTGACCCGTTCCCGCCGATGTTGTTGCGCCAGGTGTCGGCGGCGTCGAGTCCCTTCTCGGCGGCGTCCATCGAGACCGTCACCGCGCTGTCGAAGGCTCCGTAGCCGGACGCTGCCGAGAAGAGGTCGAGTCGCCCCCACCCTTCCGCGTCGTCCAGCAGGGGGTAGCCCGACGGCAGCGCGGTCGTCCGGAGCACCTCCCGGATCTGGTCGTCGCTGAGGTACGGCAGGCGGGTCCGCAGGAGCGCCTCGGCACCCTTCGGCACCGTGGCCGGGATCGTCTTCGTGCCGGTCCGCGTGAACCCGTACGTCAGACGCCCGCGGTAGTCCTTCTTGTCCGCTGCGTAGTCCGCATACCGATCGACCGCGCTGGGGCTGGCAGCGGCGAGCACCTTCTCCGCCTGCTGGTGCGCCTGCTGCTCGAGCTGCGTGTTGGCCGGGTCGTCCAGGACGGCCGCTGCCAGCGCAGTCGCCAGGACCCGACCGCCCATGACGTCGAGCGGTGAGTGCATCCCCGCGACGATCCGACTGTTGCCGATCTCCGAGCCGTTGGCGAGGAGCTCGGTGTACTTCTCCGGGTACGCGTACGCGAACGCCAGAGAGGCCAGGTAGCCGGCGTTGGTGTGTCCGCTGGGGAACCCGCCGTCGGTGGCGGGCGTCGGGGACTCCTCGGGGACGAGCTGCGGCAGCACCTTGACGTCCTGGCTCTGCCGGTACGGCCGCGCGTACTGGTAGTACTTCTTCGCGTTGCTGGCCGAGGAGTAGTCGCCACGCAGCGTGTTCACCAGCTGGACGACGTCGCCGAGTTCCGAATCGGTGTCCGCCCACGACCCCTTCGCGTTGCCCTGGTCGACGTACTGCTTCGTCGTGGCATCCGCCGGAATCTCGTCGGGGATCGTCGTGCCGGCGTTCGTCGCGGTCCGCACCGCGTCGGACAGGTCACCGAACCCCGCGATGGCCGAGTAGCTCTGGTTCCGTCGGTCGATCAGGTACGCCTCGTGCCCCTGCGCATCCGTGCGGGTCTGCGTGGTCCGCGCTGCCTGCGCGATGTTCGAGTCCAGGATCCGCTGCGCTGCGGCACTGGTTGCGACCCCGTTGTCCCACGACGATCCCGGGCTCCACAGGTTGCCGAACTGCGACAGCACCCCGGTCGCGGCGTTCGTCTCCGGCGTCGTGGCGGCAGGGGTGTTCGTCTTGTAGGTGTCCACGAAGTACCCGTAGGCCCCTGGACGCGGCGCGGTCCGCGATGTCGCCGCGGACGCTCCCGCCGGAGCGATCAAGGACACGGCGCACGCCACCGCCAGGACCCCCAGCACCGTGCGGGCCCGACGTCTCGGAACAGCGATCAGGATCCGGCGCATGGCGTTCTCTCCACTCGGGGCGTGGTCACACGACTCGGTGACACAGAGCAGAAGCGTGGCGCAGCCCCGTGAACCGGAAGTGGCAGGTGCGTGAACCGCCGCCGTACTCGCTGCTGTTGCTCACCACGGACGCCGCCGGGTGCAACAGCGACGCCGCGAAACCGGGGCCTTCGCCTCCCCCGTCTGGCCGGTCACGTGCCTGGGACGGCTGACGAGACGGACTGGAGGCGCGGTGCGGGCTGGCACCGCGCCTCCAGTCCGTCGGTCGACCCGTCACGGGCGGGAGGGGCGGGGGTACCCGATCCCGCCCCTCCCGCCCGTCGATCAGCCCGCGCCGTGCGGCGCAGGGTGTCGCGCGCCAGGACGGCGAAGTCGCGCAGGAGGTCGAGTTCCACGGTGCCCGCATCGCGTGGAGCGGGGTCGAACACGCAGACCGCACCGACGCGGGTGCCGTCCAGGTCCTCCAACGCCGACGGCCACGCAGACGACCAGAGCACCGCCCGGGCCCGCGCCGTCGACGGCCTCGAGCTCGCCGCGGGTACGACGTCGTGCCGACGAACACGCAGAGCTCATCCGCGGCACGGGAACATCACCGTCCGCGCAGTCGCCCGGTCGACCGAGATCCGACCGCACGAAGCGTCCGGACCGAACTACGCCGCCGCCCTGAAGGCCTACCTGGAGTCGATCTCCGACGGGTGGATCAGCCTCGGCACCACCGTCGACGCCTGACGCCGCCGACAATTGCACTTGAACCAACGACCATCGAGAGGTGCGAGGATCGCTTCATGCCCATCAGACGCACGCCGGAGGAGATTGCACGTCAGGGGCCCGCGCTCCTCGCCCGACTGGGGCGGGCACTGACCGCCGTCGAGGCCCGGGAACTGGGCGCCAGTGAGGAACTTGCAACAGTTCTCCGCATTCTGATCGACTCGACAAACCCGGGCAACCGGGGCATGGCACGGTTGGCCACTGCCGCTCAAGTCCAGCTACCTGACGTGCTCGTGTCGGAAGAGCCAGCCGGGATAGCTGCCGCCCCTCGGGGCCTCGTTTTCTCATTCGGGAACCTCCCCGCGAGTGAAGTGGCGGCACCGGGGCAGGGTCAGGCTCCACGATGGATGCCGTTCACCGCTTGGGTAGAAGCCGTGTCGGTTGTCGCACCCAGTTCCCAGAAGCGGCGGCAATCCTGGAGCCAATTCGTGACCCTGATGGCGAATACAGGGGGAGCTCACCTCAGCACCGAGTATCACGACTTCCTCGTCACAAACGATCTGTTTAGCACAATCGACATGCCGCTGCAGGACTACTTTCTGCGGCAGGTTGGCTGGCAGGTCGAGCACGCTCTCGCTCGAGTCGTCGCACAGTCCGGTCATCCCGTCCTGCCGCGCACCCGCCAGTTGGAACTCCTCCCACGTGTGCCGACATGGATGGAGTTCCGGGACAAGCCTGGCGAAGCGCTCGAAATGGCTGTAGTTGTACATGTTTCGGACGATGTTGTCGGTGAAGTAGAGGTCATGCGCTTCAGCGGCCGGGGCCGCGTGCACCGCATTCTGCACAACGGCGGCAGACCAAACATTGATCTGCAGGCCCGGCTCGTGATTGACGATCCGACGACTGGTCGCACGTATCAGCAAGATGCGGAGGAAGGGTCAGTGATCCCCGACTGGTACGGCAAGTAGCACGAGGCGCTCATCACTCCCCAGCTCCTCGAGCAGCAGCTCCACGAGAGCTACAACCCCGACATGCCTTCCCGTGCATGGGTCGAGGTCGCCCTGCTCACTATCGGGGCCTCTCAATAGCCGATCCGCTAGTAGGTGCCAATCAGCGCACCCAAGGCCTCGTTGGGTTAGGAGTTCCGGCTGCGTCGCCCCATGTTCTCGAAGAAGCGAAGCACCGACTCAGGCGGCGTGCCCATTCGAGCCATATCGATCATGGAATTTGTCTCGTCGTCCAGGTCGCGTGAGTCGATCTCACCCGATTCGACAAAGGCCAGCAGGGTGGTTGCAGCGTCGAAGGTCGGCCGCCCGGAGACCACCGGGAAACCGAACGTGGTGCGGATAGCTCGCGGTCGTAGCACCTTCGACGCCATCAACGGGTAGCCAAGTTCCGGATCCGCGACATCGGCACGAAGATGAGCCTGGAAGGGGACCCATGCAAATCCGTGCTGAGGGGACAGCACTTCCCACCCGATAGATCGATAGAAATCTGCCGAGGCCTCTGGAATATGCGCCACAAGCGCGTTCTGGCGAGCACTGGTCGCTCGCGCAGTAATCTCGGCTATCAAAGCCGAAGCGATTCCTTGACGTCGGTGTTCCGAATCAACAGCGACGTATTGCAGCACCATGTCGGATGGGTCCAACTCACCGGTGCCAGGGAAGGACCATGGCGCCGCCATCGCGAAGCCGACAACCTTACCGTCGCCTTCCGCGACGATCGTGAATGACCTCACCGGGGCGGCAAGGTGCTCCGTGAGCGTCAACGTGGAAAGCTCCGGATCTGCGAACAGGTAGCCGGCATGAGTCTGTCTTGCGACGGCGGGGAAGTACGTGCGTTCGAGCTGCAACAGCTCCGCCGCATCAGTGGGGACGCCGAAGCGGAGAGACCATGAACTCATAATCTGAGCATACGCCAGCTTTCGGCTTCGAGTCGATGATCGAGGTCAGAGTCGTCGGCGCTGGGACTCTTTGAAGTCCACGCTGAAATCAGCTACCGCTTCAAGGGCCCGATCGAGGTCGCCGCCGAACAATCCCACCTGCAGCGGCCGCCACGCTTCTCCGGCAGACCGGATCACGCTTTCGAGCTCGTCGACGACGTCTTGCCGGCTGTGGCGATCGATCCACGTGTATCGCCCTAGCCACGCTGAGTTCTGCCGCCACGTGCTGTCGCTATGGGAGATGAGGTCCTGCGAGAGCACTCCGAGGAAGAGCTCGGCGTCGTTGAAACCGCGCTCGTACTCTGATCCGGTCGCAAACTGGTCGCTCAGGGCCGGTCGCAAGAGTTCCAATAGCCAGTCACTCACGGGCGTGTACTTCCTCGGGATGCTGCCATTTCCGATTCCCGTAGCGAGAGCGGCCGAGTCCTGGTCTGTGCCGATGCGCCGGGATAGGAGGTTCGGGAGGAAGTCCGAGTTGTCGAACGGCGTCCATGGGCCGAGCACGTTCAACAGCGCGTCTGGACGCCCGTTACTGGCGTCGATCTGCAACGTGGTTAGGTCGCGAACCACGTCCCACCGCCCAGCGGCGTGCGCCGCGATCGCGGCGGTCGTGAACAAGCACAGCGCTGGCAATGAGCGCAGCGCGATCAAATTGGACCGACCAGAAGCCAGCGCAGCGGCTTCCGCTGTGAGCGTGCGGAGCGCGCTGCCCCACGCGGTGAAGCCGTCACTGTTAGACCATCTCGCGGCGACTTGAGCCGACCAACACAAGGGTTCGACGAGCGCGACGAGGTCATCAGCGCGGCGCACCAGGAGCTGAATCTGCTCGCCCTCCGTAGCCCCGGTGGTACTCAGCGGCATGACTGAAGGGTCATTGATCGCACTCACGATGCGTCGAGTCTCTTGCAACACCAGATCATCAAGCTCGATCCGCTTGCTCGAGTCGTGCAACATCTCCTTGGTCGCACGACGCATCAGGAGCGGCCGCTGCTCAGCTGCGGCGCCAGCGACTGCTTCCGCTGACTGTGCGGCACTCGTGCCAGTAATGCCGAGCACAGAACTCATTCGCATCACGAGGGCCGCCGCCTCAGCTGCATAGTCTTCCCCGAACAAGCTGGTGTAGTTCAGGTCGCCCAACGTCCGGCCGCCGCCGAGATCCCAATCCGGGATTTCGACCTCATCCAGCCGGGCAGGGATCAACCAAGTCGCGCCTGGCGGACGCATGCGGAACTCTTCGGTGGCGAGCGTGAGCTCCTCATTCATGTACGACTTCGGCTTCGCCACCGACGTCGTTGAGAAGCACGCAAGGAACACCAAGGACTCAGACCGGATCGCATCGCGGATCTTTGTCTTCCACGCATCCCCCGGTGCCAGTGCACGACGATCACGCCAATACGGCACTCCAGCGCGGTCCAGTACCCGGCAGAGCGCCTCCACTGCAGGGGTGTCTTCCTTGACGTACGAGATGAAGACATGCTTGGGATCGCCGGTGACCATACGCTGATTGTATGTGACCTCGACTCATGAAGTCGCGGAAGTGGATACCTAGGTCCCAGTGCTTTGAGGAGTCCTCCCAGTGCCCGTTGGCCGATCGGCTATCGGACACGTGCGGCCGTTTCTGGAGCCCGCCAGGATCCAGAGTTCTCAGTGTCTCAATAGACCCGCCCGGCGATGTGCCCGGTGACGATTCGGCGGATTCTGATGGTCGACGCAACAGATGGTCGATTTAGGACTGGTTTCAGGGTAGCTGGAGGGCAGTGATGCGGCTGCTGCTGTGGAGGGCAAGGTTCGTGCCCTTGGGGAAGTACTGCCGGAGGAGCCCGGTGAAGTTCTCGTTCGCGCCGGGCTGCCATGGGCTGGAACGGTCGGCGAAGAACACGGGGACGCCGGTCGTGGCAGCGAGTTGACGATACCGGTGCACCAGGCGCAAGCGGGGAGACAGCGCGGCACGGGGAGGCGCGCGAAGGCAAAGCCGCCGAATCGAGCCTCTAGGCCACACCGCAGCAGACTCATGGTTCGTGGCTGGCACCATGTCCAACGAATCGACCGATCTGCAGCCGAGTCCGGCAGTTGCTCACCGAACCTCGCGGTTGACCCGTTACCGCTCGGTTACTGGCACGTGCACGATTGCAAACGAAAGAGCCCCAGATCCCTGTTGTGACGGGGATCTGGGGCTCTTTGCGTTGGCGGTACCGGTGGGATTTGAACCCACGGTGGAGTTGCCCCCACACATGTTTTCGAGACATGATCCTTCGGCCGCTCGGACACGGTACCGGGAAAGAGTTTACACGATCTGGGAGGCCCGTGATGACACCCCGGGCCGGGTCGCCCTCCACAGGGGGTCGCCTGCAGGGCTCTCCCCACACCCACAGGTCCTCCTCGTCTCCGGCAAGACCGGCGGGCGTACCGTCCACGGCATGAGATCCCGCACGCTCATCGCACTCCTCACCTCCGTCGTCGGCAGCCTCGGCGTCGTCGGTGCCGCAGCCGTCGGTGCCCGCGCCGGTGTGAAGGGCCAACGGGCAGCGGCGCAGCGGGTCGTCGACATGCTCCCGATCCACGCCGACTGGTGGCGCGAACGACAGCAGCACGAGGGGCAGCTGCTCTACGTGGCGATCGGTGACTCGGCAGCGCAGGGCGTCGGTGCGACCGCACCTGGCCGCGGTTACGTGGGGCTGCTCGCACGGCGCATCCGGCACCGTTCCCACATGTCGGTACGGGTGGTGAACCTCAGCGTCTCCGGCTCGACCACGTGGGGCGCGAAGCGTGACCAGCTGCCGAAGCTCCGGCACTACGCGCCCGACGTCTGCACGGTGTCGATCGGGGCGAACGACATCGCCGACTTCGACCCGGACAAGTTCGAGCGCAACATCCGGGCGATCTACGGCGCGGTGCCCTCGCACGCCGTGGTGGCCGAGCTGCCGTGCATGTTCGTGCCGGACCGGGAGCGCAAGGTGGCGGTGGCGAACGAGATCGTGCACCGGGTGGCCGACGAGTTCGGGCTGACGGTGGCGCCGCTGCACACGATCACGAAGCGCGTCGGGGTCCGCCGCACCTTCTTCAACAGCTACGGCGACCTGTTCCACCCGAACGACCGCGGCTACGAGGTCTGGGCGAGCGCCTTCGAGCCCGCGGTCGACGCGCGGGTCGACACGGTGGCGGCGATCCGGCACTACCTGTCCGTGCGCGAGGCAGAGAACCTCGGCCGCGAAGCCGGGGCGGTGGCGAACGCCCGCGCCGAGCAGGACACCGACGGCGCCGAAGCGCTCGACCACGCCTCGCGCCAGGGTCCGGGGCCGGTCGAGCGCCTGCGCCACCGGATGACCGGGTCGATCCCGGTGCCCGACGAACGAGACCGGTCGGACGAACCAAGCGGACCAGACGAGCCGGGCGACCACGCCGGTGATGTCGGCCGTACGGCCTAGCCTCGACGACATGGCGCGCCCGCAGTCCCTCTACCGTTGCACCGAGTGCGGCTGGACCAGCATCAAGTGGGTCGGCCGGTGCGGTGAGTGCCAGACCTGGGGAACCGTCGAGGACAGCTCCGCGGCGTCAGCGAGCACCCGGGGCACGTCAGCGGTCGCCGTCACCGGTGCCCGCGCCGCGCGACCGATCACCGAAGCCCGCGGCACCTCCGTGCAGCGCTGGCAGACCGGCATCGGCGAGTTCGACCGTGTCCTCGGCGGCGGCGTTGTGCCGGGCGCGGCGGTCCTGCTGAGCGGCGAGCCCGGTGTCGGCAAGTCGACCCTGCTGCTCGAGGTCGCCTCCCGAGCCGCAGCCTCGGGCAAGCGCGTCCTCTACGTCAGCGCCGAAGAGTCCGTCGACCAGGTCCGACTCCGTGCCGAACGCACCGGTGCGATGCACGACGACCTGTACCTGGCGAGCGAGGTCGACCTCGGCGTGATCATCGGCCAGATCGACCAGGTCCAGCCCGACCTGCTCATCGCCGACTCCGTGCAGACCATCTCGTCGAGCTCGATCGACGGCATCGCGGGTGGCACGTCCCAGGTGCGCGAGGTCGCCTCGACCCTGATCCGCATCGCGAAGGACCGCGCCCTGCCCGTCCTCATCGTCGGCCACGTCACGAAGGACGGCACGATCGCCGGCCCGCGGCTCCTGGAGCACCTGGTCGACGTGGTCTGCCACTTCGAGGGCGACCGGCAGACGGCACTGCGCTTCGTCCGGGCGCTCAAGAACCGCTTCGGCCCCACCGACGAGGTCGGGTGCTTCGACATGGGCGGCGACGGCATCCACGAGGTCCCCGACCCGAGCGGCCTCTTCATGTCGAAGAACGCCACCCCGGTGTCCGGCACCTGCGTCACCGTCGCACTCGAGGGGCGTCGGGCGCTGCCGGTCGAGGTGCAGGCCCTCATCGTCCCGAGCTCAGCGCCACAGCCACGCCGGGTCGTGAACGGTGTCGATGCCTCCCGTGTCGCGATGCTGCTGGCGGTGCTCGAACGCCGCGCCGGCCTCAAGCTGTCCGACGCCGACGTCTACGTGTCCACGGTGGGCGGCATGAAGCTCACGGAGCCCGGCGCCGACCTGGCGATCGCACTGGCCCTCGCGAGCGCCGCACGAGACCGTCCGTACCCGCACACGCTCGCGGCCGTCGGGGAGATCAGCCTCGCCGGCGAGATCCGTCCGGCCACGGGCACGAAGCAGCGCGTGAACGAGGCCACCCGCCTCGGGTTCACGACCGTGCTCGGCTCGGACTCCGGGCACCTGCGCGAGGCCCTGCGTGTGGCGTTCTCGATGACGCAGTCACCGCGCGAACGCGAGCTCGACCGCGCGTTCTGAGGCGCTACGCGCGCAAAGCGGCCAGCAGGTCCGCCGGCGCGGCCTGCATCGTGTGCGGGCCGGCGATGTCGAAGAACACGCCCTCGAGCATGTCGAGGTGGGCAGCCAGGAACTCCTCGAGCCGCGGCCCGTCGTAGACCATGACCTGCCGGATCTTCTCGTCCGGCACCATCGCCGTGTAGGCGTCCGCCGACGAGAACAGCAGCAGGATGCGCTTGTCCGACCCCTCACGGCCGAACACCCGCACCTGCATGTCCTTCTTGCCGGTGACGAGTCGGGGGACGATCACGATGTCGTGGCGGAGCGCGAACGCCACCGCAGCGACGTCCTGCTTCGCGAGGGCTTCCTCGAGCTGTTCGCTCCGGAAGCGCTGTTCCTTGTCTGCCATCAGCTCAATTCCACCAGATTTTCGTCGTTCCGTGACGCACGGGTAGCCAGTCGGCCCAGAGCACGCTAGCCTGATGGAACCGCTTCGGCGGCGCTCAACGTCCGGGCGAGGTGGTTTGCCCCTCAACCCGGGCCCCAGGGTCACTGGCCGACAGGCCTGGCCCCGAACCCGTCCCGCCGGCACCTGCCCGCGTGGCGCATCACCCCCGTCGACGTACGTCGGGGTCTCCGTCGGTGCATCTGCACCTTGGCGGAAGCAAGAAAGCTAAGGAAACGCCATCATGGCATCTACCGGTACCGTCAAGTGGTTCAACAACGAAAAGGGCTTCGGCTTCATCGCCCCGGACGACGGCAGCGCTGACGTCTTCGCGCACTTCTCTGCGATTGCTGGCAACGGCTACAAGTCGCTCGAGGAGAACCAGAAGGTGGAGTTCGACATCACCGAGGGCCGCAAGGGCCCGCAGGCGGAGAACATCACCGTCCTCGGCTGATCACATCAGCTTGAACAGGCCCCGTCGTCTTCGGACGACGGGGCCTGTTGCTGTTTCCGGCACCTCTGCTCGGCACAGCCCAGCCGTAGCGGATCGGAACCGCGAACCGCGCACCCGCCGCCTACTGCAGGATGAACTGCACCGAGCTCTTCGACTCGAGGTTCCCGACGGCGACCTGCAGGTGGTAGCTCGCGCCTCCCGCGGTGACCGCCGGCCGTGACGAGTCGCACGTCGACGTGGACGAGCGGGTGCGGTCCCAGGCGATCGCCGGTGTCGTGAGCGTCTGACCCGACTTGATCGTGACGTCCTGGTTCGTGCCGCCGGTCTGGCAGTCCTTCGACGACCAGTACTGCTCCTGGCCCGAGCTGATGGTCAGCACCTGCTGCGCCGATCCGAGGTCCAGGTGGCAGGAGTTCGTGCCGGAGTTCTTGATCGACATCGCGATCTTCGGGTCCTCGGTGGGGCCGTAGGCCGACTTGTCGAGCACCGGGGTCAGGACGATCTGGTCCTTCGTGCAGGTCGAACCGTCGGCAGCTGCGGGCTTCGACGCAGAAGCCGAGGCGGAAGCCGACGGCTTCGGCGCAGCAGACCGCGAGGACCCGGAACCGGACCCAGAACCGGCAGACGATGCATCGGCACCAGACCCGGCAGACGCCGACGCACTCGGCGCCGCCGAGGTGGCCCCGCTCCCCCGCCCGACGACGATGAGCACCACGACCAGGACGACGACCAGCAGCGCCCCGAGCACGAGCGCCCGGCGGCGCCAGTAGACGACCGGCTTCTCGGGCCCGACGGGGTGACGCAACGACGACATGCGCACAGGGTAGACAACGGTGCGGGCCGCACACGGCCACCCCGCCGGGCGGCACGAGAAAGCGTCAGAGGTTCTTCAGCATGCGGGTGTTGCCGAGGGTGTTCGGCTTGACCCGGGCGAGGTCGAGGAACTCCGCGACCCCTTCGTCCGACGAGCGGACCAGTTCGGCGTAGACGTCCGGTGAGACGACGCTCTCGCCGATCTCCAGGTACCCGTGCTTCGCGAAGAAGTCGACCTCGAAGGTCAGGCAGAAGATCCGGGCGACGCCGAGTTCACGGGCGTCGTGCTCGAGCGCCTCGAGCATCCGGTGGCCGACGCGCTTGTGGATCCACTGCTCGTCGAGGGCGAGCGTGCGCACCTCGGCGATGTCGTCCCAGAACACCGCGAGCGCGCCGCACCCGATGGGCGTGCCGTCGGGCCCCTCGGCGATCCGGAACTGCTGGATCGAGCCGTACAGGGCGACGTTCTCCTTGCCGAGCAGGATGCGCCGGTCGACGTAGGGGGCGATGAGCCGCTGGATGTGCGGGACGTCCGAGGCGAGCGCCGGACGCACGAGGATCCCGTGGTCGTCGCGCTCGTGGAACGCGTGCTTGCCGTGCTCTGTCATCCGCCTCACACTACCGGGGTCGCAGGGGGACAGCGCTGCTGAGTGCCGCCCAGGTCGATCGGCCTACCGTCCGGTGCATGCCTCAGATCATCGAAACCGTCGACGTCAACGTCCCCGTCCGCCAGGCCTACGACCAGTGGACCCGTTTCGAGGAGTTCCCGCACTTCCTCGACGAGGTCGAGAAGATCGTCCAGGTGGACGACAAGACCACCGACTGGACCGTGAAGATCGCCGGCCAGGAGCGCGAGTTCCGGGCCCTCATCACGGAGCAGCACCCCGACGAGCGTGTCGCCTGGACCGTGAAGGACGGCGAGACCGACCACGCCGGCGTCGTCACCTTCCACAAGCTCTCCGACGCCGAGACCCGTGTCACCGTGCAGATCGACTGGGAGCCCTCCGGCATCCTCGAGAAGCTCGGCTCCGCCGTGGGCGTCGGCGGCCACGCCGTCAAGAAGGACCTGCAGAACTACAAGGAGCGCGTCGAGAACGCACCGACCCAGTCGGGCTGGCGCGGCGACGTGCAGGCGTAGTCCGCACCACACGACGGACGGGAGGCGCGGTGCCAGCTGGCACCGCGCCTCCCGTTCGTTCGTCCCCCGTTCGGCATCCCCCCATCGAAATGCCGACCTGACGAGCGAGCGCGAGCCTGGCAGAGTGGTGACACCGGCCGACGCGCTGGATCAGTTTTATCATGTCTGAGACAGATGTGAGAGTGGGGACACGTGATCGAGTACAACGACGACGACGCACACCGTCGGGAACTGTCGCGCAAACTGCAGCTCCTGATGGACGTCGTCGAGGCCAACTCGGGCCAGCGACCCCCGTACAAGGAGATCGCCGCCGAGATCGAGACGCAGGGTGCGTCGATGAGTCGACCGCGCTGGGGTTACATGCTCGGCGGCAACGGTCCGGCCGTCCGAGACCAGCGACTCCTGGCCGCCCTGGCGACCTACTTCGGCGTGCCGGCGGAGTACCTGACCGACGCGGCCGGCAACACGGACGTGCCGGAGCGGGTGCAGGCGCAGCTGGAGCTCGTGCTCGAACTCCGCAAGCGCGAGGTCGTCGCGTTCGCCACCCGGCGTCTGGGCGAGTTCGCCTCGGCGGACGAGATCCGCGACTTCACCGACCACCTGCGTCGCCTGGACGAATCGGGCGGCACCCCGTGAGCGGGTACCGCGACCGCTTCGACGCCCTGCGTCGGCAGACCGAGGCCCGTCGCCGCGTGCAGCGCCTCGGGCTCCCCCGTCGGCTGTCCCTGCCGGAGCTGACCGCCCGTGCCGAGGCGGCGCTCGGCAAACCGATCCACGTGCGCACCACGGAGCTGCCGGGCGACCTGTCCGCGCGGCTCATCCAGCGCACCGACCACGCCCTGCTCGAGACCCGCCCCGGGCTGTCCGAGCGCTCCCGGGTGGCGTGCGTGCTGCACGAGCTCGCCCACGTGTTCATGGACGACACCGGCTGCGACCACCAGGCGTACACGGGGCTGCTCAGCGGCCGGACGGCGTTCACCCGCTCGCTGGACACCCCGCACGAGCAGGCCGTCGAGCTCGTCGCCGACCAGCTCGCGCTGCGGATCGGGCTGCTCGACCCCGAGGGCCAGCCCGGGATCTTCCGGTGACGCGGTGACGCTGCACGTCTGGGGATCGATCCCGGTCTGGCTGATCCTGGCGGTGCTGGTCGCCCGGCTGCTCCTGGTGCGCACCCAGTCGGCGAGCGTCACCTGGCTGATGGTCTGCTGCAGCTGCGTCGCCGTCGGACTCACGATCAACCAGCCCGACGTCACGACGTTCCTCGCCGGTGTGACGCACGTGCCGAACATCGCCGACCTGATCGGCCGCTGCCTGATGGTGTGCGGCATGTTCGCCCTCGCGCAGTCGGTCGAGGCCGCAGCACGCTCCGCCAAGCTCCTGCGCGCCAGCCGCATCATCGGCTGCGTGCTCGTGCTCGTCGCCCTGGTCGTGCTGTTCAGCTTCATCGACGCGCCGAACCCCACGGCGCAGTTCATGGTGGCCTACGGCGACCAGCTGCCGACCGCGCTGTACTCGGCGGTCGAGATGACCTACATCGCCATCGTGATCGCCCGGTCGGCCGTCGCCGTGCTGCGCGGGTTCCGGAGCGGCGACGGGCTCGGCCGCCTGTACTGGCTCTTCGTCGTCGGTGCCGCCGGCCTCGTGCTGCTCGCCGGCATCGCGATCGCCCTCGACGCCGTGCACGTCGCCTGCGCCGACGGTGCGGTCGGGGTCCTGTCGACGCTCTACACCCCGGTGTTCCTCGGCTCCATGGTCCTGCTCGCCATCGGCGCGGCCGGCGGCGTCCTGCCCGACGCCGCACGGGAATTCCGCGACTGGCGGGCCGCCCGACGCCGGTTCCGGGTGCTCGAGCCAGAGCTCCGGCGGCTCGAGACGGCATCGGGCAACACCGGGCTCTACTTCACGATCGTGTGGCAGCGTCGCCAGTGGCGGAGTCGGCAGCACCGACTGTCCGTCGAGATCGAAGACCGCGCGCGCGAGGCCGGGCAGGACGTCCCGGCCGCTGCGACGCTCACCACGGCACGACTCAGGGAGATCACATGACCGGCGCACGCATCACGGCACTCGGTACCGCGGCAGGAGCGGTCGGCACGCTCGGACTCGGTGCCTTCGTCGCACGGCGGCTGCTGTTCCCGACGCCGTACACGGCGACCGCGACGGTCCGCAGCGCCACGGACACCGAGGTCGAGCTGACCGCCACCCGCGACACCCGCCTGCCGGGCACCTACGACCTGCAGCGCGACGACACCCGGGTGCAGGTCGGCCCGATCACCACCGCGAGCACGGCGACCGGAGCCGGTAGCGACGGCGACACCGTCCGCCGCAGCGTCACCGCCCCCGTGGCGACCGGTGCGTGGGCCTGGGACGCCCTGCGGTACGACGGACCGGACGACGTGCCCGGCACCGAGCCCGAGGCCGCCACGACCCACGTGGTCCACGTGCACGGCCAGTCCCTCGGCCCGCGCCAGGTCCTGCGCGGTGTCGGCGTCTGGCGTTCGCTCGGCGCCTCGTCCGAGGTCGTCGACACCACCGACCTGCCCCTCCGCTCCCTCGACGCCGGGGCAGCGGACCGCATCGTCGCCGCCGTCGGCGCCGCCCGGGCCCGCGGTGCCCAGCGCGTCGTGCTGCAGGGCTGGTCCGCCGGTGCGCTCGCCTGCTCCGTCGCCGCCGCACGTGTCGACGTCGACGGCCTCGTGGCGGTCTCGCCCCTGCTCGACGTCGCCTCGGCACTCCGCGGGGCCGTCCGTGGGGCGCGCCTGCCCACCTTCGTCGGCACCGTCGCCGCCCGCATCGCGACCACGAACGTGCTGTCGCGGCTCGCCGGGGCCCCGACCCCCGTCACGACGACCACCTGGCAGGACTCGTCGACGCCGACGCTGCTGATCCACTCCGAGGCCGACGCCCTGGTCGCGGCCGACGACGTCGCCGCCGTCGCCGCGCGGCAGGGCGCCACCACGGTGACGTTCCGCACGGCACCGCACACGCTCGAGTGGAACGAGGACCCGGAGCGCTGGGAGCGCGCCGTCCGCGACTTCGCCGCAGAGCTGCCTGCCGCCGTCTGACACGGCGGACGTCCGCCCGCGCGGCGGACCGGCCCCGAACGAACCACCCCCGGACGTGCAACGGCCCCGGTCTGCGAACAGACCGGGGCCGGCTGCGTCTCGATCCGTTGGGGGGAACCGATCGAGCGCGACGCGCGAGGAGTTGGGGGGAACGTCTCGCGCGTTGTCATCACAGTACCCCCGGACGGGGGTCCGTGGCCGCAAGGACGCGCAGATCGGCGAGGCGGGATCTGAACGCGACCAGGGAACGGACAGGAGGCCCGGTGCCAGCTGGCACCGAGCCTCCTGTCCGTGGGGTGTCAGGTCCTAGGACTCGATCTCGCCCTGGGGCGTGTCGGTCGCGGCCTCGACCGCGGCTGCACCGGCGAGGACCTCTTCGCGGCCCGGCTGACGCCCGGTCTCGAAGTGGAACGCACCGTCGACGAAGTCGACCTTCACGTGGTCGCCGGCGTTGAGCTCACCCTGCAGGATGTGCTCGGACAGCTGGTCCTCGACCTCGTGCTGCATCGCGCGACGCAGGGGCCGTGCACCGAGGGACGGGTCGAACCCGACCTTGATGAGCTGCTCCTTGGCCGGCAGCGTGAGCTCGACGGTCATGTCGCGGTCGAGCAGGCGGTCGGCCAGACGCTTCACGAACAGGTCCACGATCTGCAGCAGCTCGGGCTGCGACAGCTGCGGGAACACGATCGTGTCGTCGACACGGTTCAGGAACTCGGGCTTGAAGTGCTTCTTGAGCTCCTCGTTGACCTTGCCGCGCATGCGGTCGTAGCCGACGGCCGAGTCACCCTCGACCTGGAAGCCCACCGGGCCACCGGCGATGCCCTGCGAACCGAGGTTCGTGGTCATGATGATGACGGTGTTCTTGAAGTCGACCACGCGGCCCTGACCGTCGGTGAGACGGCCTTCCTCGAGCACCTGCAGCAGCGAGTTGAAGATGTCCGGGTGGGCCTTCTCGATCTCGTCGAACAGGACCACGGAGAACGGCTTGCGGCGCACCTTCTCGGTGAGCTGGCCGCCCTCCTCGAACCCGACGAACCCGGGAGGAGCACCGAACAGGCGGGACACGGTGTGCTTCTCACCGAACTCCGACATGTCGAGGGAGATCAGCGCACCCTCGTCGTCGAACAGGAACTCGGCGAGGGCCTTGGCGAGCTCGGTCTTCCCGACGCCCGTGGGGCCGGCGAAGATGAACGAGCCGGAGGGACGGTTCGGGTCCTTCAGGCCGGCACGGGTTCGGCGGATGGTCTTGGACAGGGCCGAGATGGCCTCTTCCTGACCGATGACGCGCTCGTGCAGTGCCTTCTCCATGAAGACGAGACGCGAGGTCTCCTCTTCGGTGAGCTTGAACACCGGGATGCCCGTGGCCTGGGCCAGGACCTCGGCGATGATGCCCTCGTCGACGGTGCCGGACGCGGCGACGTCACCCGCACGCCACTGCTTCTCGAGGCGGAGACGCTCGCCGAGGAGCTTCTTCTCCTCGTCGCGCAGGCTCGCGGCCTTCTCGAAGTCCTGCTCCTCGATGGCGGCTTCCTTCGACCCGCGGACCGTCGAGATCTTCTCGTCGAACTCGCGGAGCTCCGGCGGTGCCGACAGGATCGACAGACGCAGGCGAGCGCCGGCCTCGTCGATCAGGTCGATGGCCTTGTCCGGCAGGAAGCGGTCCTGCACGTAGCGGTCCGCCAGGTTCGCCGCGGCGACGATCGCGCCGTCGGTGATGGACACCTTGTGGAACGCCTCGTACTTGTCGCGCAGACCCTTGAGGATGTTGATCGCGTGGGGCAGCGACGGCTCGTTGACCTGCACCGGCTGGAAGCGACGCTCGAGTGCGGCGTCCTTCTCGAAGTGCTTGCGGTACTCGTCGAGCGTGGTGGCACCGATGGTCTGGAGCTCACCGCGGGCGAGGAGCGGCTTGAGGATCGAGGCCGCATCGATCGCACCCTCGGCCGCACCGGCACCGACGAGCGTGTGGATCTCGTCGATGAAGACGATGATGTCGCCGCGGGTGCGGATCTCCTTCGTGACCTTCTTCAGGCGCTCCTCGAAGTCACCGCGGTAGCGGGACCCGGCGATGAGCGACCCGAGGTCGAGCGAGTAGAGCTGCTTGTCCTTCAGCGTCTCGGGCACGTCGCCCTTGACGATCGCCTGGGCGAGGCCCTCGACGACGGCGGTCTTGCCGACGCCGGGCTCACCGATCAGGACGGGGTTGTTCTTGGAGCGGCGGGAGAGGATCTGCATGACCCGCTCCATCTCCTTCTCGCGCCCGATGACGGGGTCGAGCTTGCCGTCACGCGCGGCCTGGGTGAGGTTCCGACCGAACTGGTCGAGGACCTGCGAACCCTGCTGCGCGTTCTGCTGCTGCTCGCCGCCGACGGCGACCGCTTCCTTGCCCTGGTAGCCGGACAGGAGCTGGATGACCTGCTGGCGCACCCGGTTCAGGTCGGCGCCGAGCTTCACGAGGACCTGGGCTGCGACCCCCTCGCCCTCGCGGATCAGGCCGAGCAGGATGTGCTCCGTGCCGATGTAGTTGTGACCGAGCTGCAGCGCCTCGCGCAGGGACAGCTCGAGCACCTTCTTGGCGCGCGGCGTGAACGGGATGTGCCCGGTCGGCTGCTGCTGGCCCTGCCCGATGATGTCCTGGACCTGCTCGCGCACGGCGTCGAGCGAGATGCCCAACGACTCCAGCGCCTTGGCGGCGACGCCCTCGCCCTCGTGGATGAGGCCGAGGAGGATGTGCTCGGTGCCGATGTAGTTGTGGTTGAGCATCTTCGCTTCTTCTTGAGCGAGGACGACAACACGACGGGCCCGGTCGGTGAATCTCTCGAACATGTGCTCTCCCTTGGCCCCTGATGAGCGGAGCCGACGCTGTGCCGGTCTCGTGTGAGTCCGGCCAAGTACTTCGAGAGTAACCAGCGCTCCCCCCGGGGGCTGCCCCTGTTCGCCGTGGGCGTGACCAGGGTGCGTCTTGTGCGCAGTGAGCGAACGACGAGACGGACGAGACGGACTGGAGGCTCGTGGCGGGATCGCCACGGGCCTCCAGTCCGCTTGTCGGTCGCGCTGGGTCAGGCGCGCCGCACCGCGCGACGCAGGTCGCGTCGGAAGCGGCGCGCGTCGACGCCCAGGGCGTCGAGGACGTCGTGCGCCGAACCGGCGAGCGGATCGTCGACCGAGTCGAGCACGGCGAGGACGACGTGCGGTGGCCGGATGCGCTCCGAACGGCCCGCGACCGTCGCGGCTCGGGCGAGCACGCGCATCGCGGCGGGCGTGCACGCGACCCGGTCGTGTTCGCCGGGGCAGGTGGTGTGGGCGCCGACGAAGGCGCGGATGCCGGAGCGGACGGTGTCCGGGGTGATCCGGTGGGCGTCGAGGACGGGCCGGAAGCGGGGCATGCCGGCGCAGAGCGTGACGGCGGCCAGCAGCAGGTGTTCGGCGTCGACGAAGCCGAAGCCGGACTCGTGGGATTCGAGGTCGGCGAGCAGCACGATCTCGCGGCCGTGCCGGACGGAAGGGAGGGCGACGGAGAGTTGAGCGGTCTGCATGTATTCAGAATATCGCATGCCTCTGAGAAGGGACAGCCCGCATCGGAGGTCCGCTCGGTACGATCCGGTCATGGAGCAGCCCGTCGTCGGCCTCGTCGTCCACCCGACCAAGAACGTGCAGGAGTCCGTGACGACCCTGCAGCGCTGGAACGCGTCCGGCCAGGGCGAGCTGCTCGCCCGGCGTGCGGACGCCCAGCGCATCGGCGGCGGGGTCGACGTGGTGGACGACGACGACTTCACCGACCGCGTCGACCTGGTCGTGGCTCTCGGCGGCGACGGCACCATGCTCGGCGCGATGCGGCTCGTGGCGAAGCGCCCGGTGCCCGTCCTCGGCGTGAACTACGGCAACGTCGGGTTCCTGGTCGAGATCGAGCCGCCCGAGCTCGAGAGCGCGCTGGAGCGGTTGTCCGCCGGCGAGTACCAGCTCGAGCCGCACCACGCGCTCGAGGCCCGGTTGTCCTGGGGTGGCGCCCGCACCGACTACCTGGCGTTCAACGACCTGACCATCGTGCGACGACCCGGCTCCGGGCAGGTCTCGGCGGACCTCAGCGTCGGGGGCCTCGGGTACGGGTACTACCGGGCCGACGCAATCGTGGCCGCCACCCCGGCCGGCTCCACCGCGTACAACTACGCCGCCGGTGGGCCGGTGCTCTCCCCCGCGCTGTCCGGCTCCGTGGTGACGCCGGTCGCGCCGATGGCCGGGATCGACCGCTCGGTGGTGCTCGCCGCGCGGGAGCGCTACCGGTTCGACATCGCCGAGGGCACCAGGAGTGCCGCGCTCGAGGTCGACGGGCTCGTGGTCGGCGAGGTGGCCACCGGGGCGCAGATCGACATGCGGCTCCGCAAGGACGCCGGCAGCGTGGTGCGCCTCGACGCCGAGCGGCACGGGCGCACCGGGCGCGTGAAGCTCAGCCTGCTCGACCTGCCGGTGCGTCCCGACCAGCTGGTCGAGCTCATCCCGAGTGACCTGCGGCAGAAGCTCCGGCGCGAGATCGACGACTGACGCCGCTGGCCCTGGCGCTGGCGCTGGGCCGGTCCTGGCCCCGGCCCCGGGAACGTGAATGGCCCGCTCGAGCAGTGCTCGAGCGGGCCGTCCCATCACCCCACCGGATCGTCTTCCCACAGAACGACCCGGTTTCCCCGCGCCGGCACGGGTGAACGTGCCGGCCGAAGTCCACTGACCTAGTCGGTCAGGTACAGCTGCATGTCCTGCGAGACCGCCTTGGCGAACAGGCGCAGCTTGGCGCGCGACTCCACCCGGCTGACGGCCTGGCGGGTCGTGTGCACGATCTTCGAGATCTCGTCGAGGGTCATCGGCTTGTCGTCGTCCAGGCCGTAGCGCATGCGGATGACGTTCGCCTCGTCGCTCGGCAGCTCGGCGACGATGGAGCGGATGTCGCGGTGCAGCAGCGTCGTCTCGGTGAGCTCGTTCGGGCTCGCGGCGTCCTCGTCCTCGATGAAGTCACCGAGTTCGCTGTCGTCCGAGTCGCCGACCACGGTGTGGATCGAGACCGGCTCGTGCGAGCGGCCCTTGAGGTCGACGAGTTCCTCGACGCTCATGCTCAGCTCAGCGGCCACTTCCTCCGGCATCGGCGCACGGCCGAGGTCGACGGTGAGGTCACGCTCGGTGCGCGAGATCTTGTTGATGAGCTCGACGGTGTGCACCGGGATGCGGATCGTGCGCGCCTTGTCGGCGAGGCCACGCGAGATGGCCTGGCGGATCCACCAGGTGGCGTAGGTCGAGAACTTGTAGCCCTGCGTGAAGTCGAACTTCTCGACGGCACGGACCAGGCCGAGGTTGCCTTCCTGGATGACGTCCATGAAGGGCAGGCCGCGCTGCGAGTACCGCTTGGCGATGCTCACGACGAGGCGGAGGTTCGAGGTGATCATGCGCTCCTTGGCGCGCTCACCGTCACGGACGAGCCAGCGGAGTTCACGCTGCAGGGTCTTCGCGAGACCCTTCTCGGTGGCGAGCTTCTCTTCGGCGAAGAGCCCGACCTCGATGCGGCGTGCGATCTGCGCTTCTTCCTCGGCGGTGAGGAGCGAGAGACGGCCGATGTGACGGAGGTAGTCGCCGACCTGGTCGACCGAGGCGCCGCGGACACCGGCGAGCTGCTCGTCGGCCTCGACCTCGGTGTCGAGGGAGGTGGTGGCGGACTCGGCGGTCGCGGTCTTCGATGCCGATGCCTTCTTGGTGGCGGTGCGGCGGGTGGTGCTGGGTGCAGCCGTTGCGATCGTCATGGTGTTTCTCCCTGCGTTCGACGGTGATGGCTTCGTGGGGCGTTGCCGGGGGGTGCTGATGAGTAAAGCGGCCCGGAGGTGTACCCCACAAATCGTTCGGAGCGATTCTCAGGGTTCTCCGTGCTTCGTCATCGAAAGCGTCCCCCGCGGGGTACAGCCCACCGACAGTCTGGTCCCCCATCCGGCCCCGGATCAAGCCGTCAGCGCCGTGTTTCCGGCGTTGCAGGCGTGTTTCACCAGCGTTTCCAACCCTGTACCCCGAGCGACTGCGTACTCCGGACATGCAAAAGGGGTACGTCCGACCGGATCAGTGCGATCTGGTCGTCGTACCCCGAATACCGAATGGGTGGGGGTCACCAGGAGGGTTCGAGCCACCCGTCCCGGCGCTTGGAGACCTCGAGGTCTGCGTCTCGGTCGAACTCGTCGTACTCGCTCTCGATGTCACCGACGAGGCTGCGGCCCGTGAAGGGATGTGCGGTGGTTGCCATGCGGACGATGCTCACCCCGGCACGCGTCGGCGAGGTGAACGGTGTGTGACGGTCCGTCGGCGCTCAGACGTCGAGGTCGTCGACGTCGCCCTCGTCGTCGAGGGGTCCGTCGTCGCTGCCGACGGGCGAGACGGACGCCCCGGACGCCGGGTGTCCGAAGGCGTCCTCCACGTCGAGGTCGTCGAGGTCATCGACGCCGGCGGCGGACTCCGGGATGGTGGGCATGCGCGACAGGATCACACCGCGCGGTGAACACGGGGTGAAGTGGATCGGGCGCGGGCGGCTACTCGGCCGACGTCGGAGCCGGCGCAGGGCGACCGTGCTCACGCTCGAAGCGGGCGCGTTCCTCGGCCTCGACCTTGGCGTACGCGGCACGCTCGGTCCGGTCGGCACGCATGATCGCGCGCATCACGAACCAGAAGATCAGGCCGACGACGATGGTCGGCGTCAGGGCGAAGACGATCCCGCTTACGACTCCTTCAGGCACCCGAGCATCGTACCCCGGTGGACTCGGAGTTATTTGACCAGCGGGAACAGGATCGTCTCGCGGATGCCCAGGCCCGTGATGGCCATGAGCAGACGGTCGATCCCCATGCCCATGCCGCCCGACGGGGGCATCGCGTGCTCCAGGGCCCGCAGGAAGTCCTCGTCGACGCGCATCGCCTCGAGGTCACCGCCGGCCGCGAGCTTCGCCTGCTCGACGAACCGCTCCCGCTGCACGACCGGGTCGACGAGCTCGGAGTACGCCGTGCCGAGCTCGAAGCCGCGGACGTAGAGGTCCCACTTCTCGACGACGCCCGGACGGGTGCGGTGCTGCCGGGTGAGCGGCGAGGTGTCGACCGGGAAGTTCATCACGAAGGTCGGACGGTCGAGCGAGTCGATGACGAAGTGCTCCCAGAGCTCCTCGACGTACTTGCCGTGCGTGGCGTGGGCGACCTCGACACCCTCGGCCTCGGCGAGCGCCTGCAGCTCGGACAGCGGGGTCTCCGGGGTGATCTCGCGCCCCGCGGCCTCGGACAGCGAGCCGTACATGTCGATGCGGGGCCACTCGCCACCCAGGTCGTAGGTGCTGCCGTCGGGCAGGGTGACCTCGAGCGCACCACCGGTGACCGCGCGGGTCGCGTTCTGCACGAGCTCCTGCGTCAGGTCGGCCATCTGCTCGTAGTTGCCGTACGCCTGGTACGCCTCGACCATCGCGAACTCGGGCGAGTGCGACGAGTCGGCGCCCTCGTTCCGGAAGTTGCGGTTGATCTCGAACACCCGGTCGATGCCACCGACGACGGCGCGCTTCAGGAACAGCTCGGGTGCGATGCGCAGGAACAGCTCGGTGTCGAAGGCGTTCGAGTGCGTCACGAACGGTCGGGCCGAGGCGCCGCCGTGCTGGGTCTGCAGCATCGGGGTCTCGACCTCGAGGTACTCGTGCGCGGTGAAGGTCTGACGGAGCGAGGCCATCACGGCGGCGCGGGCACGCACGGTGGCGCGGGCCTCGTCGCGGACGATGAGGTCGAGGTAGCGCTGGCGGACCCGCGTCTCCTCGTTGAGCTCGTTGTGCAGGTTCGGCAGCGGCAGGATCGCCTTCGCCGCGATCGCCCAGTCGTCGACCATGATCGACAGCTCGCCGCGGCGCGAGGAGATCACCCGTCCGTGCACGAACACGTGGTCGCCGAGGTCGACGAACTCCTTCCAGCGGGCGAGGGACTCGTCCCCCACCTCGGCCAGGGAGACCATCGCCTGGATGCGCGAGCCGTCGCCCGACTGCAGGGACGCGAAGCAGAGCTTGCCGGTGTTGCGCGAGAACACCACGCGACCCGCGATGCCCACGACGTCCTGGGTCTCCTCGCCGGTCTCCAGATGCGCGTACTGCTCGCGCACGGCCGGGATCGTCGTGGTGATGGGGAGCTCGGCGGGGTACGCCTCGATGCCCGACTCCAGCAGCTTCGCCCGCTTGTCGAGCCGGACCTGTCGCTGCTCGCTGGTCTCCTGCTCGGCCAGTGCGGCGGCGTCGGCGATCGCGGTGTCGGGGGTGACGGTCTCGTCGGTCATGCGGGTGCGGCTCCGATGGTCGTGGGGGTCGGGGGAAATGCTACCCGCGCCGCGGTCCCGCCCCCGAACCGCTAGAGCGTCGACTGCCCGTCGGCGGCGGTGAGCGCGTTGTCCACGGCGGAGCGGACGAGCGCACCGAGGACACGGCCCGGGTGTTCGACGCCGATGCCGGACAGGGTGCCCGCCGACTGGTCGACGATCGCGGTCGAGAAGCTCACGGCCGCCCGCACCGCGTCGGCGTAGGCGGGCCGGTCCGCCTCGGCGACGACGAACGGCTCGGCGCCCATCTCGACCACGAGCGCCTGGGCGATCGGCAGGACAGGCGCCGGGGCGGTCACCGCGCAGTACGCGTCGCGCAGCCGGGACAGGTCGACGCTCGTGCCCGTGAAGGCCATCGCGGGGTGGATCGCGAGCGGGATGGCACCGGCCGCCATCGCCGGGGCAAGGATGCCGACGCCGTGGTCCGGGCTGGTGTGCACGACGAGCTGCCCCGGCTGCCAGATCCCGGCGTCCGCCAGCCCCTGTACGAGCGAGGCGAGCTGGTCGTCCGGCACCGCGAGCAGCACGAGTTCGCTCCGCTCGACCAGGTCCGGCGTCGCGAGCACCGGTGCGCCGGGCAGCATCGCCTCGGCGCGGTCACGACCCTCGTCGGACACGGCGGTCACCCCGACGACGGCGTGCTCCGCGTTCGCCAGGGCTGCTCCGAGGACGGGTCCGACCCGTCCGGCGCCGACGATGCCGACCCCGAGACGCCCGGCCCTCATCGTGCGGCTCCGGTCGGTGGGACGTCGTCCCAACCGGCAGGGACGACGCCGGACCGGTGGTCCGCCGTCGGTCCGGCAGGGGCTCCGGACCCGGGCGCGGTGTCGGCCGCAGCGTGCATGGCGGCCGCGGGACGGGCCTCCCGTTCGCGCCAGCGGTGGGTCGTGTCGACGGCGGCCGCCTCGACGGCACGCTGCGTCGTCTCCGACCACAGGCGCTGCGCATCACGCGCGTCGAGCGCGCCGACGCGGGCCGAGACCGGCCCGGCCACGGTGTGGACGTGGACGGCTGCGAGCCGCAGGGCACGCTCGAGCGGACCCTGCTCGACCTTGACGCTCTGCACCCGGGGCAGCGGCACGATGACGAGCGAGCGCCACACGGCACCGAGCCGCAGCAGCACCGCACCCTGCACGAACCGGTAGCCGTTGCGGCGGAACGCGAACGGACGGAGCCAGGCGCCACGGCGTGGGGAGTGCACGAAGCCGCCGCGGTCGCCCGAGGTGGTGAGGCTGTCGTCGACGACGTCCACGGCTTCGGCCGCACCCTCGCGCAGGGCTTCCTGCGACGCCTCGGGGCCGGCGACGACGGTGCCGACGAGCCCGGGCAGGATGATGTCGAGGACCTCGCGGACGTCCGCCGTGGTACCGACGGGCAGCACGATCGAGGACACCTGCTGGTTGCTCGACGCCCCGTTGCCGGCGCTCGTCGCACGGTTGATGCGGATGTCCCACCAGCCGAACGGACGCCACAGCAGCGGCTGCGCGACGCTGACGGCGTGGATGCGGCCGGGCGGCAGCGTCTCGTTCGACGTCGAGACCAGCCCGAAGCCGATCCGGATGCCGTCGCGGGTCTCGGCGATCGTGTACTGCAGCGAACGGGAGAACTTGCGGACGTAGTAGCCGCCGGCACCGAGGACGGCGGGGAACAGCCCGAACAGCACCGCGAACTCGCCGGTGAGGGCGACGCTGACGATCATGCCGGCGATGACGAGCAGCAGGAACAGCGTCGTGCCGGACAGCAGCATCGAGGCGATGAGCCGACCGGGGCGCACCTTGACGATGCGGGTCGCGTGCACGGCTTCCGGATCGAGCTCGGGCGAGAACATCTCGTCGACGCGGTCCTGCAGCGCCCCGTGCGACTGCCGCGACGGGCCACCGTGGCCGTCGTCGTCCTTCGCGCCGGACGCCAGCACCAGGATCCGCTGCCGCAGGTCGTCGGCGGCGCGGGCCCCGAGGTAGGCGAGCTGCACGTTGGCGTCGTTGCCGGCCTGCGCGATCTCGAGCTTGGCGGTGCCGAACACCCGGGGCACGAGCGGCCGCTGGATGTTGATGCCCTGGATCCGGTCGAGCCGGGCCTTGCGGTGGTTCCGGAACAGCACGCCCGAGCGCACCTCGACGATCTCGCCGGTGACGCGGAACTCGTGCATGCGCCAGGACAGGTAGAACAACCCGATCAGCACCAGGAGCAGCACCACGATGCCGAGCAGGACCCAGCCGACGACGCCGTGCTCGTACACGTACCGGACGGGGTCACCGTCCTCCTGCTGCTCGCCCGGGATGAAGAACTCGACGAGCTGGTCGCGCAGGCTGTTCAGCACGTAGCCGAGGATGACGATGAGGAAGATCCCGCCCTTGAGCAGCGGGGTGAGCGGGTGCAGGCGGTGCCACTCGCCGTCGGTCAGGGGTGCCGCGGCGGCCGCGTTGCCCCGGGTGGGCGGGGCGGGCGGAGCGGGGGGCGGGGTGCCCGGTCGGAAGGTCACGGACGACCCCTACAGTCCGGCGCGACGGGACTCGGCGAGCTCGACGAGGCGGTCGCGCAGCTCGTCGGCGTCCGCTGCCGGGACACCCGGGATCCGGACGTTCGTCGCAGCGGCGGCGGTGACGAACTTCAGCTCGCTCATGCCGAGCGCCCGGTCGAGCGGGCCCCGGGCGACGTCGACGAGCTGCATCCGGCCGTACGGGACCGCCGTGAACCGCTGCCACATGAGGCCGCGGCGCACGACCAGGTCGTCGTCGCGGAGCGCGTAGCCGATGGCACGGACCCGTCGGGGCGTGAGCGCGGCGGTGATCGCCGTGGTGACCGCGACGACGATGCCGATGGTGAGCCAGACCGTGCCGGCCCCGGAACCGAAGCCGTCGGTGACGATCCCGATGAGCACGCAGCCCGCGGTGAGCACGACACCGATCACGAGCGTGGTGATGAGTTCGGTCCACACGAGCTTCGCGGACACCCGCTGCCAGGCGATCCCACCGAGGCCGAGGCCGGGCTCGTCGAGTCGTTCACGCGGCATCGCGGGCCTCCTGGGGTTGCTCGGTCAGTTCACCGTCGTCGAACCGTTGCGGGGATCGTCACGGTCGTCGTCGTCACCCGGAGGTGCGATGCACATGCGCTCCGCCACGAGTGCGCAGACCGTCAGGACGATCCCGCCCCCGACGGCGATCACGTTCGGCAGGGTCGAGCCTAGCGAAGGCGTCGCGGAACGGGTCAGCAGGTACAGCACGAGGCCGAGGGCGAACCCGCCGAGCAGCGTGCCGCAGATGCTGGACGCCTTCGCGAGCACGACGACCCGCGTCGCGTAGAGCGGGTCGACCGGCCGCTGGCGTCCGGCACCGTCGCGCGCGTGCCGGCGCACCGGGCGCGCCATGAGCACGACGGCGACGCCGATGAACGCGAGCGTGACGCCGAGCGGGATCGAGAACAGGAACGTCGGCAGCTGGCGCGACGCCAGGACGGCGTCGAGTGCGAAGCCGGCGACCACCGTCACGACGGCGATGCTGATCAGCGTGGAGGCGCGGGTGGGCTTCATGCGCTGGTCGCGCTCCCCGCAGGCCGGGAGGCCCGTGCCGGCTCCGCGAACAGGCGCGGCTCGTCGACGCGCTCGGTGTCGTCCCCCACGGCGGTGAGCAGGTCGGCCACCGGTCCGGCACCGGGCAGGACGGCCTCGGGGTCGGCGTCGAGCCACGGGGCGAGCACGAACGCGCGCTCAGCGGCCCGCGGGTGCGGCACGACCAGGGTGTCCGTGGCGATCCGCAGGTCGTCCACCGCGACGATGTCGAGGTCGAGGGTGCGGTCGCCCCACCGGACCTCACGCGTGCGGCCGTGGGCGTCCTCGATGCCGTGCAGGGCGTCGAGGAAGGCCTGCGGCTCGAGGTCGGTGTCGACGACCACGACGGCGTTCCGGTAGCGGGGCTTCGACGTGTCGAGGCCGTCGAGGGTCACGGCGACGGACTCGACCTCGCGGCTCGAGGCCACCGGCTCGACCCCGGGCAGGGCGGCGATCGCGGTGGCGGCGGCGCGGAGCGTGCTCCCCCGGTCGCCGAGGTTCGCTCCGAGGGCGACGACGACCCGGTGGGTCATTCTTCTTCCTCGTCCGGCACCGTGGCGCCGCGGGTGCGCCGGATGGTGATCGAGACGTCGGTGAACGGCACGGTGATCGGGGCCTGCGGCTTGTGCACCGTGACCTCGGTCGCCAATGCGGCACGGTGGGTCAGCACGGCGGCGGCGATGCGCTCGGCCAGGGTCTCGATCAGGTCGACCGGGTCGCGTTCGATCTCGGCGACGACCTGCTCGGCGAGGACGCCGTAGTGCACGGTGGCGTCGAGGTCGTCGCTGCCCGAGGCGGCGCGGGCGTCGAGCTCCACGGCGACGTCGACGACGAAGTCCTGGCCGTCCTCGCGCTCGTGGTCGAAGACGCCGTGGTGTCCGCGGGCGCGGACCCCGGTGAGTCGGATGGTGTCGTTCACGATCGAGCTGCCCTCCAGGCGTCCCAGACGTCGAGCACGGCACGGGTCGGTGCCGGGTCGTGCACGCGCACACCCCACGCGCCGCGTTCGGCGGCGAGCAGGCTGATGGCGGCGGTGGCGAGGTCGCGCTCCCTGGGCGGGGCACCCTCGGGGCTCCCGACACCGTCGAGGAACCGCTTGCGTGAGGCGGCGACGAGCACCGGCAGGCCGATCGAGGCGAAGCGCTCGTAGCCGGCCAGGATCTCCCAGTTCTGCACGCCGTGCTTGGCGAAGCCGAGGCCCGGGTCGATGACGACCTGCTCCTGCCGGACGCCGAGCACGATGAGTTCGGCGACCCGGAGTTCGACCTCGCGCCGGACCTCCTCGACCGCGTGGGTGTACTCGGCGTTGCGGTACATCCGGTCGCTGTGGCCGCGCCAGTGCATGACGACGAAGCCCACCCCCGTCGACGCCACGACCCGGGCCATGTCCGGGTCGGCGAGTCCGCCGGAGACGTCGTTGACGATGGCGGCACCGAGGTCGACGGCACGTTCGGCCGTCGCGGCGTTCATCGTGTCGACGCTGACCGGGATGCCCTCGGCGACGAGCTGCTGCACGACCGGCAGCACGCGTTCCTGCTCGACCGGCACGGGCACGCGCTCGGAACCGGGGCGGGTGGACTCGCCACCGACGTCGATGACGTCCGCGCCGGCCGCGACGAGGTCCCGTGCGTGCTGCACGGCGGCGTCGTAGGCCTGGTGCAGCCCGCCGTCGCTGAACGAGTCGGGGGTGACGTTGAGGATGCCGAGCACCCGGGTGCGTTCCTCGGCCGGGGTACCGCGGTCACGGCGACGGCCGGTCACGACCTCCGGCACCGGCTGGGGTGCACGGAGGTCGATCGCGACCGTCGCCGGTTCGGCGGCGGCGGCGCGGGCACGACTCACCTCGGCGAGTCGACGCTCTCGTCGCGTCGGCAGCTCGGTCATGCCGGCCTACGCGGGGGCGATACCCGGGTTGCCGAACGGGCGACGACGGGTCTTCGAGGTCGACTCGGAGTCCGACGGGTCCGCTGCGGTCGAGGCGGCCTTGCCGGGCACGTCGATCGCGGGCAGGTTGCTGACCGGGCGCTTGTCGCTGGAGAGCCACTGCGGGCGCTCCGGCAGCTTGCGGACGTCCTTGAAGATCTCCACGAGCTCCGGGGCGTCGAGCGTCTCCTTCTCGAGGAGCTCGCCGGCCAGGCGGTCGAGGATGTCGCGGTTGTCGTTGAGCACCTGGTAGGCCTCGTCGTGCGCGGCCTCGAGCAGGGCGCGGGTCTCGGCGTCGACCGTCTGGGCGATGGTCTCCGAGTAGTCGCGACCGGTGCCACCGCTCATGTCACGGCCGACGAACGGCTCGCTCGAGCCGGACCCGAGCTTGACGGACCCGACGGCCTGGCTCATGCCGTACTCGGTGACCATCTTGCGGGCGGTGCCGGTGGCCTTCTCGATGTCGTTCGAGGCGCCCGTGGTCGGGTCGTGGAACACGATCTCCTCGGCGACGCGACCACCCATGGCGTAGGTGAGCTGGTCGAGGAGCTCGTTGCGGGTGACCGAGTACTTGTCCTCGAGCGGGAGCACCATCGTGTAGCCGAGGGCACGGCCGCGGGGCAGGATCGTGATCTTCGTGACCGGGTCGGTGTGCCGCATCGCCGCTGCCGCCAGGGCGTGGCCGCCCTCGTGGTACGCGGTGATCAGGCGTTCCTGGTCGGACATGATCCGGGTCCGGCGCTGCGGACCGGCCATCACGCGGTCGACGGCCTCGTCGAGGGCACGGTTGTCGATGAGCTGCGCATTCGAGCGGGCGGTCAGCAGGGCTGCCTCGTTCAGGACGTTCGCCAGGTCGGCACCGGTGAAGCCCGGCGTCTTGCGGGCGAGCAGCTCGAGGTCGACGCTCGCGGCGAGCGGCTTGCCCTTCGCGTGCACCTCGAGGATCTGCTTGCGGCCGGCGAGGCCCGGGGCGTCGACGCCGATCTGGCGGTCGAAACGGCCGGGGCGCAGGAGCGCGGGGTCGAGCACGTCGGGACGGTTCGTCGCGGCGATGAGGATGACGTTCGTCTTGCCGTCGAAGCCGTCCATCTCGACCAGGAGCTGGTTCAGCGTCTGCTCGCGTTCGTCGTTGCCACCGCCGATGCCGGCACCACGGTGACGACCGACGGCGTCGATCTCGTCGATGAAGACGATGGCCGGCGAGTTCGCCTTGGCCTGCTCGAAGAGGTCACGGACACGGCTCGCACCGACACCGACGAACATCTCGACGAAGTCCGAACCGGAGATCGAGTAGAACGGCACGCCGGCTTCTCCCGCGACGGCGCGGGCGAGCAGGGTCTTGCCGGTTCCGGGAGGGCCGTAGAGCAGCACGCCCTTCGGGATCTTCGCCCCGACGGCCTGGAACTTCGCGGGCTCCTTGAGGAACTCCTTGATCTCGTGGAGTTCTTCGATCGCCTCGTCGGCACCCGCGACGTCGGCGAACGACACCTGCGGGTTCTCCTTGTTGTTGATCTTGGCCTTCGACTTGCCGAACTGCATGACCTTCGAGCCGCCACCCTGGGCGCTCGAGAGCAGGAACCAGAACAGGGCACCGATGATCAGGAACGGCAGCAGGATGCCGAGCAGCGACAGGAACCAGTTGCCCTGGGCGACACGGTCGTTGTAGCCGTCGGGCAGGTTGGCGTCGTTGACGGCCTGCACCACTTCTTCGCCGCGGGGCGTGGAGTAGTAGAACTGCTCCTGCTTGTCGCCGTCCTTCAGGACGAGGTCGACCCGCTGCTCGGTGGAGTTGATGGTCGCGGACGAGACCTTGTCATCGGAGAGCTGCTCGAGACCCTTCTGGGTGTCGATCTCTTGCGTGCTGCCCTGGCTGATGACGCTCCAGCCGATGAAGATGCCCGCCAGCGCGATCAGCACGTAGAGGTACGGGCCGCGGAAGATGCGCTTGAAGTTCATGTGATCCGGGCGCGAGTGCCCGACACCTTTCTCTGCCGAAGTTGCGTGCAGGTCAGCATACGGCCGCGATTCTGTGGCGAGAATGGGTGTCCTCTGCGGGCGAACTCACCCCCGGGCCAGAGTCGGCCGAGTGCGACCCGAGCGCGGCGGGCCGCCCGTCAGGAGTAGACGTGCGGAGCGAGGACGCCGACGCCGCGCAGGTTGCGGTAGCGCTCGTCGTAGTCCAGGCCGTAGCCGACCACGAAGGCGTCGGGGATGTCGAAGCCCACGTACTTCACGTCGACCTCGACCTTGGCGGCCTCGGGCTTGCGCAGCAGGGCGACGATCTCGACGCTCGCGGCACCACGGGACTGCAGGTTCTGCTTGAGCCACGACAGGGTCAGACCGGAGTCGATGATGTCCTCGACGATCAGGACGTCGCGCCCGTGCAGGTCGGTGTCGAGGTCCTTGAGGATCCGCACCACACCGGACGACTTCGTGCCGGAGCCGTACGACGACACCGCCATCCAGTCCATCCGCGCCTGCATCTTGAGGTGGCGCGAGAAGTCCGCCATCACCATGACGGCACCCTTGAGCACCCCGACGAGCAGCGGGTCGCGGCCCGCGTAGTCGGCGTCGACGACCGCCGCGAGCTCGGCGAGCTTCTCGTCGATCTGCTCGGGGGTGAAGAGCACTTCGGACAGGTCTGCCTGGACGTCGGAGAGTTCCACCACGCCAGCCTAACCGGCGCTGAACTCGATGCGGTCGCCGGTCCGCGTGGCACGGACGCCCGGCAGGTCGATCGGGCCCTGTCCGCTCCAGTCCGTGACGAGCCGGCAGACCTCGAGCGTCTGCACGCGCGACAGCGTCACCCCGAACTCGCTCTCCACCGCCAGGCGCACGAGTCGCTGCCGGAGCGCCGGCGGGTTCGCTCCGAGCGCCCGCACCGACAGCGAGATACCCGCCTCGGAGTGCTCGGCGATGTCCTCCGCGATCTCCTCGGCGAAGTGGTCGAGCGCCGCGGAGTCCTCGCGCAGCTGGTCGGCCGTGCGGGCCAGGGCCTCGGGCACCCCGGCACCGAGCTCCCGTTCGAGCACCGGCAGCAGGGTGTTCCGCACCCGCACCCGTGCGTACGCGGGGTCGTCGTTCTGCGGGTCGCGCCACGGCGCCAGCCCCGCTGCGGCGCACGCCTGCCGGGTCGCGTGGCGCCGGACCGACAGGAGCGGCCGGCCGTAGGCCGGACCGCCGTCGCGCCGAGCGAGCGGCTGCATGCCGGACAGGCTGTCCGGCCCGCTGCCACGCAGCAGACCGAGCAGTACCGTCTCGGCCTGGTCGTCCAGGGTGTGGCCCAGCAGCACCAGGGGTGACCCGGCGGCGGCCGCGACCTCGGCGATCGACGCGTGGCGGGCCTCCCGGGCGGCGCCTTCCGGACCACCGTCGGAGCCGACCGTGACCCTGCGGACCGTCACCGGGTCGAGTCCCAGCTCGGATGCCTGCCGGGAGGCGCGGCTCGCGACCGCCTCGGAGCCCGCCTGGAGCGCGTGGTCGACGACCACCGCCCCGGCCCGGAGACCCTGCTTGCCCGCTTCGAACGCGGTGGCCGCCGCCAGGGCGAGCGAGTCCGGTCCGCCGCTCAGTGCGACGAGCACCAGGTCGCCTGCGGCGACCACGCCGTCGTCGACAGCTGCGGCGAGCAGGTCGCGGACGGCCAGGCGGGTCTCGGCGACGGCGGGGTCGAGCCGGGGACGCGGAGAGTTCACCCGGTAACGTTAGCCGCGCTTTCGCAACACACGACAGTCCCCGAAGCAGACACAGGAGCGCAACATGGCCGCGTACGACGTCGTCGTCGAGATCCCCAAGGGCAGCCGCAACAAGTACGAGGTGGACCACGAGACCGGTCGCGTCTACCTCGACCGCGTGCTGTTCACCTCGTTCGTCTACCCCACCGACTACGGGTTCTTCGAGAAGACCCTGGCCGACGACGGTGACCCCGTGGACGCGCTGCTGCTGCTCGAGTTCCCGACGTTCCCCGGCGTCGGCGTCAAGGTCCGCCCCGTCGGCGTCTTCAAGATGAGCGACGAGGCCGGCATCGACGAGAAGGTCCTCGTCGTCCCCGCCAAGGACCCGCGCTGGGCCCACATCCAGGACATCGCGGACGTGCCGGAGCAGACGAAGGCCGAGATCGCGCACTTCTTCGAGCGCTACAAGGACCTCGAGCCGAACAAGTGGGTCAAGGCCGAGGGCTGGGGCGACGCCGCCGAGGCCGAGCGCATCGTGCAGGCCGGTCAGGCCGCGTACGTGCCCGGCTCGCACTGACGATCCCCTGACGACGAACGGCGCCCGCTCTCCTTCCGGAGGGCGGGCGCCGTTCTGTGGTGCTGCTGTCGCGCGGGGCGGGGCGGGGCGTGCGGGGGCGCGGGCGTGCGTGGGCGCGCCTGGTGGAAACGGGCGTACCGGGTGGAAACGGGCGTACCTGGTGCGTTGATCCGTGCAGGTACGCCCGATCTCGCTTGGTACCGCAGCCGCTCTGGGAAAGAACGGGCACTCCGGGAGCGGGCTACAGGGAACCGCTCGGGCGGGCGACGTACGGCATGAGCTGGTTCGGCAGCCAGATGGCGCGCTCGACGACGCCGACGCCGGGGCGCGCGGCCTCGACCATGGTGCCGTAGCTCGTCACGATCGAGTCGTGGTACGCCCCCGAGGCCGTGCCGTTCGACGAGTAGAACAGGATGTCGCCGGGCTGGCGCTGGGACAGCGGGACGAGGCGGCCGATCGACTTGAAGTAGTTGTACTGCCAGACGACGTTGTGTCCGCCGGTCGCGATGCCCTGCGAGTTGTAGGCCATCATCACGAGGCCGGAGCAGTCCCAGGTGTTCGGGCCGGCGCCGGTCAGGACGTACGGCTCGCCGAGCTGGGCACGGGCGAACGCGATGGCACCGGCGGCCTTCGAGGGGCTGCTCGGGGCAGGAGCGGGGGCCGGGGCGGGCGCCGGTGCGGGGGCGGGGGCCGGAGCAGGCGCGGGTGCCGGCTTGCTCGGGGTGCTCGGCTTCGCGGGGGTGCCGGGGTTCGACGGGGTGCTGGGCTTGGACGGCGTGCTCGGGACGGCCGGGGTGGAGGTCCCGCCGCCGGTGCTGCCGGTGCCGCCCGTGTTGCCCGTATTGCCGGTGTTGCCGCCGCTCGTGCCGCCGCCGGTGGCGTTCCCGGTGCCGGAGCCGTTCCCGGTGCCGGCGTCGCGCGTCTGCTTCGCGATGGCGGCCGCGGCGGCCTTCGCCTGCTGCGCACTCCAGTACGCGGTCTCCGTCGCGACGCTCGTGCCCTTCAGGTACGCGAGCTGGCGCAGGACCTCGGCCTGCTGATCCTGTTCCTTCTGCACCCGGGCCTGGGCGCCTGCGGCCACGTCGTTGGCCGTCGCGAAGGTGGTCTTCGTCGCCTCGGTCGCCTTGCGCAGGGCCGTCTCTGCCGCGGACTGCTGGGCGGCCAGGGACTCGACGGTCTTCTGGTCGGCGCGCGCCTCGGCCAGGACGGTCGCGGAGCGTTCGGACAGGTGCGACATCGTGCCGACGCGGTAGAGCAGGTCCTTCGAGTCCGACGAGTCCATGAGCATGGTCGTCGACAGGTCACCGCCGCCCGTGCGGGACAGCTCGACCACGAGCCCGGCGACCTGGCCGGCCGAGTCGTCCGCCCGGGCCTTCGCACGCTTCGACTGCGCGGACAGGTCGGCGAGGGTGTCCTTCGCCTCCTGCTGCTGCGACGCCGCGAGGGCGTACGCCTGCCCGGCCTGCTGCTCGGCGACACCGGCCTGGTCGGCGGCGTCCTGCAGCGTGCCCAGCCGGTCGCTCAGCTCGTCGACCGTCTGCTGGGCGTCGGCCGCATCGGACTTGGCGGCCTTGACGTCGTCCCACGACGGACCCGAGGGTGCGGCCTGGGCCGGTCCGGCGATGACGACCGAGAGGCCGATGCCGAGCACGGCGATGGTCGCGATCCCGCAGGAGAACGAGCGAGCGGAGGTGGTCATGACGTGGGTCGACGCCTTCTGGTGGCGCTGATGCTCATACCGAGATCCCCCGCGCTGCCATGAAGGGGACCGGGTCGACGGCAGCGCCGTTGATCCGGGTCTCGAAGTGGAGGTGGCACCCGGTCGACCAGCCGGTCGAGCCGATCTTGGCGATCTGCTGTCCCGCGGTGACGTGCTGGCCGGCGGTGACCATGATCCCGCCGTCGACGACGTGGCCGTACGCGGTGGAGATGCCGCCGCCGTTGTCGAGGATGACCTCGTTGCCGTACCCGCCACCGTTGCCGGCGAAGGTGACGGTGCCGTCGTGGGCCGCGTAGATCGGGGCGTAGCAGGCCGGGGCCAGGTCGACGCCGGCGTGCAGGGCGCTGACGTGCGTGTAGGGGTCGACGCGGTAGCCGTAGGGGCTGGTCTGGAACCCGCCCGCGGGTCGGACCCACCCGGCCGGGTTGGCGCTGCCGCCACCGGTGCCGCCCTGGCTGGTCGCCGCGGCCTTGGCTGCTGCCTTCGCGGCGGCTGCTGCGAGGCGGGCCTGGCGGGCCTTCTCGGCGGCGACGCCCTTGCGGTAGTCGGCCTCGACGCCGCGCTGCTTCGAGGTGAGCGCGGTCAGCTGTGCCTCGAGCCGGGACTCGTTGTCGTTCTGGGCGTCCACCGCGGTCTGTGCGGCGTCGGCGGCACCCTGGGCCTGCTGCATCTTCGACTGTGCGGCGTCGGCCAGGTCCCCGAGGGCCTGCTTGGCGCGGTCGGCCTTGTCGGCGAGGCCCTGGGCCACACCGCGGTCCTGCGAGGCCTGCGCGTAGATGCCCTCGGACTGCTCGCTGAGCTTCGACATGGCGCCGAGCTCGTAGAGCAGGTCGCCGGAGTCGGACGGGTGCGTGAGGATGTCCGTCGTCACGTCGTCACCGCTGGTGCGACCGAGCTGGGCGGCGAGCTGACCGGCCTGCTCCTCGGACCGTGCGGCGGTCTGCTTGGCCTCATCGGCCTGCGACTGGAACTTCTTCTGCTTGAGCGTCGCCTCGTCGTACTTGTTCTGCGCGGCCTGGTACGCCTCGCCCGCGGCCTGCGCGGCCTTCTGCTTGGCAGCGGCCTCGCTCTTCAGCGACGAGATGAGCGACTTGATCTCGCTGACCTTGGCCTGCTGGGCACTGGTCGACGACTTCGCCTGCTGCACCTCGTCCCAGCTGGGGTAGCTCGCGGCACTGGCGGACGACGCCGGGGCGAGGACCGCGAGCGTGCCGGCGGTGAGCGCGACGGCGACCGCGGCGGCGATCAGGCGGCTGCGGGAGCGGAGGGAGAAGGGAATGGAGGTCGACATGTATCTCGATTTCGTAACAGCGCGGCAAGGCTCACGCACGTAACACTGTTAACAGGTGCAACAGTAACAACACGGGTCGCAGGCTCGACAGCCCCTCGGACGAGGGGTGCGGCCGCCGACGATGCTCGCACCGACAGCATCGGAGACCCGTGCGCTGACGCCGCGACACGCCGGGGATGCACGGTTGGCGGGGTCGGATTTGTGAAACCCGGGGGGCGTCCGTATGCTTGTCCATCGGTAGCGCGATGCACTGCTTGCGGCCCTATCGTTTAGTGGCCTAGGACACCGCCCTTTCACGGCGGCAGCACGGGTTCGAATCCCGTTGGGGTCACTCCTTGAGTGAGCGAGCAAGTAGTACTGAACAACACCACAGCAAGACACAACACAACATGGCCCTGTAGCGCAGCTGGTTAGCGTGCCGCCCTGTCACGGCGGAGGTCGCGGGTTCAAGTCCCGTCAGGGTCGCCACGGCTGGATAGCTCAGTTGGTAGAGCGTTCGACTGAAAATCGAAAGGTCCACGGATCGATGCCGTGTCCAGCCACCGGTGAAGGCCCCCTGCTTCGGCAGGGGGCCTTTTCCGTTGTCTGGCCGGTGTGACCTGCTCGCAAAACACCGGTGTTCGCGCATCGAGCCGCGGCATGCGCGTGTTCAACGGGCGAACACCGGTGTTTTGCGGACTGCCTAGGCCTCGCGGGTCTTCGGGCTGCTGTCGTTCGTCTTCGCGGGGTCGCGCTCGACCACGGCGCCCAGGGCATCGTCGATCCGCGACATGAGCTCCGCGGGGATCGTGACGCCGGCAGCGCCCGCGTTGTCGTGCACCTGCTCCGGACGCGAGGCACCGATGATCGCCGAAGCGACGTTCTCGTTCTGCAGGACCCAAGCGACCGCGAGCTGCGCCATCGACAGGTTCAGCTCGTCGGCGACCGGCTGCAGCTCCTGCACCGAGGACAGCACCTCGTCGCGCATGAACCGCTTGATCATGTCCGCGCCGCCCTTGTCGTCGGTCGCGCGGGAGCCCTCGGGCAGCGGCTGACCCGGCTTGTACTTACCGGTGAGCACACCCTGGGCGATCGGTGACCAGACGATCTGCGAGATGCCGAGTTCCTTCGAGGTGGGGACGACCTCGTCCTCGATGACCCGCCACAGTGCCGAGTACTGGGGCTGGTTCGAGATGAGCTGGAAGCCGAGGTCCTTCGCGAGCGCAGCGCCGGCCCGCAGCTGGTCCGCGGTCCACTCGCTGACGCCGACGTACAGGACCTTGCCCTGGCGCACGATGTCCGCGAAGGCCTGCATCGTCTCTTCGAGCGGGGTCTCGTGGTCGTATCGGTGCGCCTGGTACAGGTCGACGTAGTCCGTCTGCAGCCGCTGCAGCGAGCCGTCGATCGACTCGAGGATGTGCTTGCGGGACAGTCCGGTGTCGTTGTGGCCCTTCGGACCGGTCGGGCCGAACACCTTCGTGGCGATCTCGAGGGACTGGCGCCGCTCGCCCTTGAGTGCTTCGCCGAGGACCGTCTCGGCGCCGGTGTTGGCGTAGACGTCGGCGGTGTCGAACGTCGAGATGCCGACCTCGAGGGCCGCCTTGACGCAGGCGATCGCCGCGTCGTTCTCGACCTGGGATGCGTGGGTGAGCCAGTTGCCGTAGGTGATCTCGGAGACCTTGAGGCCCGAGTTGCCGAGGTAGCGGTACTCCATGTGCGTGTCACTCCTGTCGTGGGGCGCGTCGGTGCGACCCGAACCGTGACGGTAGTCCGCGGGTCGATGCCGGGACCCAGCGGCAGTCCCCGGCGGCAGGACGAAACCCCGGCGATGTGGCCTGGGCCAGTGATCGTTCCGGGGTCTACAGCACTCCGTTCCCACAACGCCGAGCGCGGTGCATAGGCAAGGTCATGACACCGTTTCAATTGCCCGACGATCTCGACGGCACCCTCCGTCTCCTCTTCCACGCGTTTCGCGTCGGCGAGTTCGTCCTCCGCACCGTCGAACGCCTTGCCGTCACCAGGAGACGGCGGCCGTGCTCGGTGCCCGACCCAGCCTCTGAGGTGCAGGATCGAAAGGGTTGCGGCACGGAGCGGTGCCGCCGGAAGCGAGGGAGCATCCATGACCGGAGCGAGCGTGTTGTTCATCGGCGGGAGCGGCGTGATCAGCGCCGCCTGCGTCCGGGAAGCCGTCGAGCAGGGGTTCGACGTCACCGTGCTCAACCGGGGGACCACCGGGGGCAGGCCGATCCCGGAGGGTGTGACGCGCCTCCAGGCCGATGTGTCGGACCGCAGCGCACTGGCGGACGCACTCGGCGACCAGCGTTTCGACGTGGTCGTGAACTGGATTGCCTTCACGCCGGACCAGGTGCAGGCCGACGTCGACTTCTTCGCCGGGCGGACGCGGCAGTACGTGTTCATCAGCTCGGCTTCGGCGTACCAGACGCCGGCGACGCACCTGCCGATCACGGAGTCGACGCCGCTGAAGAACCCGTACTGGCAGTACTCACGCGACAAGATCGCGTGCGAGGAGCTGCTGATGGAGGCGTACCGGGAGCAGGACTTCCCGGTGACGATCGTGCGGCCGTCGCACACCTACGACGAGACGAAGCTGCCGCTGACCGGCGGCTGGACCGCGGTCGCTCGGATGCGTGCCGGCAAGCCGGTCATCATCACCGGCGACGGCACCTCGCTGTGGACCCTGACGCACAGCCGCGACTTCGCGGTCGGGTTCACGGGGCTGCTCGACCGGGCCGAGGCGATCGGTGAGCCCTTCACGATCACGAGCGATGAGGCGCCGACGTGGAACGCCATCGCGCACGAGATCGCTGCGGCGGCCGGGGTCGAGGACCTGCGGATCGTGCACGTGCCGGCGGACGCGATCAACGCCGTCGACCCCGAGTGGGGCGCGGCGCTGCTCGGCGACAAGGCGAACAGCTCGGTGTTCGACAACAGCAAGGTCCGGTCGCTCGTGCCGTGGTACCGGCCGCGCACGACCTACCGGCAGAGTGTGCGCGAGGTCATCGCCTGGTACGAGGCGCACCCCGAGGAGCAGGTCGTCGACGAGCGGCTCGATGCCCTGATGGACGAGTTGGCGGCGCGCTGGGCGGTGTGAGCCGCACTTGGTGAGCAGAAATGGTCGGGTGCCGTGTGGCGACCCGACCATTTCTGCTCACGAAACTCGCGAAGCGCGCGCGAGCGCGAGCGCGCGGGCGCGCGAGCCCGCGGCGCGCCCGTCAGGCGCGAGCGGTCAGCACGTCCGCCAGGGTTCCGATCGCGAAGCGCACCTCGTCGTCGGTGACGACGAGGGGCGGCGCGAAGCGGATCGTCGACCCGTGGGTGTCCTTCACCAGGAGCCCGCGGTCGGCGAGGTCCTTCGAGATCTGCTTGCCGGTGCCGAGCGCGGGGTCGATGTCGATCCCGGCCCAGAGTCCGGCGACCCGGTGCGAGACGACACCCTTGCCGAGCAGGTCGTCGAGCAGGCCCCGCAACAGCGGTTCGCCGTCGAGGGCCCGCTGCTGGAAGGTGCCCTCTCCGAGCATCGCCACGACCTCGGCGCCGACGGCTGCGGCGAGCGGGTTGCCGCCGAAGGTCGATCCGTGTTCGCCGGGGCGCAGGACGCCCAGGACATCGCGCGAGCCCACCACCGCGGACACCGGCACGATGCCGCCACCGAGGGCCTTGCCCAGTGTGATCAGGTCGGGACGCACCCCGACGCGCTGCACCGCGAGCGTGTGCCCCGTGCGACCGAGGCCGGACTGGATCTCGTCGGCGATGAACAACGCACCGAACTCGTCACAGACCGCGCGGACTTCAGGGAGGTACGACTCCGGCGGGATGACCACGCCGCCCTCACCCTGGATCGGCTCGAGCAGCACGGCCACGACGGTCTCGTCCATCGCCTCGCGCAGAGCCGCAGCGTCGCCGTACGGCACCGTGCGGAAGCCGGGCGTGAACGGCCCGAAGTCGTCGTGGGCCGAGGGGTCGTCGGAGAACGAGATGATGGTCGTGGTGCGCCCGTGGAAGTTCCCGGACGCGACGATGATCGTCGCCCGCTCGGCCGGCACGCCCTTGACGCGGTAGCCCCAGGCGCGGGCCACCTTGATCGCGGACTCGACGGCCTCGGCACCGGTGTTCATCGGCAGGACCATCTCGGTCTCCGTCAACGCCGCCAGTGCTGCGGCGAACGGGCCGAGCTGGTCGTTCACGAAGGCGCGGCTGGTCAGCGTCACGCGGTCGAGCTGCGCCCGTGCGGCGTCGAGCAGCCGCGGGTTGCCGTGGCCGAAGTTCACCGCCGAGTACGCGGCGAGGCCGTCCAGGTACTGCTTGCCGTCGACGTCGGTGACGGTCGCTCCCTGACCCGACGCGATGACGACGGGCAGCGGGCTGTAGTTGTGCGCGAGGGCGCGGTCCTCGACGGCGAGCGCCGCCGCGGTGTTGACCCCGAGCGACGCTGCCGCCGACATCAGCTGACCCCGAGCGAACGCGCGACCGAGGTGCCGGTGCCGACCGGGTGCAGGTCGAGGGTGCAGCACTTCACGCCGCCACCGCCGAGCAGCAGCTCGGACAGGTCGACGCCGATCGGGTTGTAGCCCTTCTCGCGCAGCTGCTCGGCGAACCGGACAGCCCGGGCGGCGATCACGACGTTGTACCCGTCGGAGTACGAGTTCAGGCCGAGGATCGCGGCGTCCTCTTCCGTGGCGATGATCGCGTCCGGGAAGCGCTCGCGCAGGATCGCCAGCGACGGCTCGTCGAAGGCGCTTTCCAGGTACGCGATGTTGCTCGTCCCGTCGACGGCGGGCTCGGGGTCGAGCACGGCGATGGCGGTGTCGAGGTGGTAGAAGCTCGGGTTGATGAGCTTGAGCGTCACGACCTCGCGGCCGTAGATCTTCGCGAGCTCGTCGTGCGAGGTGCTGTCCGACCGGAAGCCGGTGCCGGCGAAGATCGTGTCCCCGATGAGCAGGAAGTCACCCTCGCCCTCGTTGGTCTGCTCCGGCTCGGCGACGGTCAGACCGGCCTGGCGGAACCAGTCCATGTACGCGGGGCCCTCGGGCTGGCGCTCGGGGTACTGGAACTTCGCGCCGTACGCGATGCCGTCGAGGACGAACCCGCCGTTGGCCGCGTAGACCATGTCCGGCAGGCCGTCGATCGGGTCGATGTACGAGATGTCGAAGCCGAGCTGCTCGTAGACGGCGACGAGCGACTCCCACTGCTCGACGGCCTTCGACGTGTCGGTCGGCTCCTCCGGGTGCATCCACGGGTTGATCCGGTAGCTCACGGTGTAGAAGTCCGGCTTGCACATCAGGATCGTGCGCTTGGTGGCGACACGGGCCGGGGTGGCGACGGACTCGGGGGCGGGTGCGGTGTTCGACATCAGTCCTCCTGGAAGGGACCGGGGCCCGAGCCTGCCAGGAACCGAAACGGAACGAGGAGAAGAGCTCCGGTGAGATGCAGGCTCACTCACCGCAGCGGACCAGGTCGACGCCGAGTCGATCCTTCCACAGACTCACCGCAGCGGAACAGTGACACTCATGCATCGACGCCGAGTCGGTCCTGGCACAGACCGTCCACGGAGTGCAGTCCCCCGCCTGCGGGACCGTGACACCCGTTCGGGTGACGCACGTTTCGTGCGCGAGACCCACCAGCCTCGCAACAAGTCCGCGTACGATGGGGACAAATGGATACGCTCGACCACCGCATCCTGGATCAGCTCCGGGACAACGCCCGCGCCGGCTACGGCGACATCGGGTCGGTGGTCGGACTCTCGGCCTCGGCCGTCAAGCGCCGTGTCGACCGGCTGGTCGGTGACGGCGTCATCCAGGGCTTCACGATCAAGGTCGACCCCGCCGTCGAGGACCGCGGCACCGAGGCCTGGGTCGAGCTCTACTGCCGCGGCACCGTCTCGCCCGACGAGCTGCGTGCCCTGCTCGACACCGTCCCCGAGGTCATCGACGCCGGTACGGTCACCGGCAGCGCCGACGCCGTCGTGCACATGCGTTCGAAGGACCTGTCCGCGCTCGAGGAGGCGCTCGACAAGGTCCGCCTCGCACCCCAGGTCGACCACACCCGCTCCGCGATCGTGCTCTCCAAGCTCGTCAGTCGAGAGACCGCGTAACGTCCCACGCATGGGACGGAAGACGGCCGGGAGGCGCGGATCACCGCCCACGGGATCGCGTCCGGCCCGGCAGCTGGTCACCGCTGCGAGCGTCGCCTACGTCGCGAACTGCCTGTGGGGCACCGCGGTCGCCGTGCAGCTGATCCGCACGAAGAAGCTCCGTGTCGTGCACCACGGCCTGTTCGTCGTGACCGCGACCCTGACCGGCGTCGCCGCGACGACCCCCGCGTGGACCCGCGACCGGACCGCACTGTTCCTGCTGCCGGCACTCGTGCCCCTGGCGGTCGCTCCACGCACCGACCCGCGCTCCGGAGCACACTGGAAGGTCGCGGTCGCCGCCGCACCGTCCTACCTGGGGGCCGTGCTCGCCCGCAGGCGATCAGAGAGGTGAGCAGTGGAGCTGTTCGAGGCCATCCGACGACGACGCACGACGAACGGGCCGTTCCTGCCCGATCCGGTGTCGGACGAGCACCAGCGACTGCTCATGGAGCTCGCCGGCCGGGCGCCGTCGCAGCTCAACAGTCAGCCGTGGCGCTTCGTGCTGATCGAGGAGCGCCAGACGATCGACCGCGTCGCCGAGATCAGCGGCAGCTCGATGACCCGCACCATGGCCGAGGGCACGTTCTTCGAGCGGTACAAGCCGTACTTCCGGTTCTCGAAGGCCGAGATGGACGAGCGGCGCGACGGGATGCTGTTCGACAAGCTCCCCGGGCCGCTGCGGCCGTTCACGAAGCAGGTGTTCACGAAGCGCGGGCAGCTGCTCATGAACACGCTCCGGGTGCCGCAGACCCTGGGTGAGGAGAACCGGAAGCTCGTCGCCGGGTCGCCGCTGCTGCTCGGCGTGATGCTCGACCGCCACGAGTACCGGAAGGAGGAGCTGTCCGGCTTCTACTCGGTGTTCAGCATGGGCGCGGCGATGGAGAACATCTGGCTCGCGACGACCGAGCTCGGCCTGGGGATCCAGTTCGTGTCCTTCCCGATGGAGACCCCCGGCGCGTGGGAGGAGATCGAGGGACTGCTCCGCGTGCCCGAGTCGCTCGAGCTGATGGCCGTCTACCGGATCGGGTACCTGCCCCCGGAACGACGACGTCCGGCCATCGACTGGACGTCGAGCGAGCGGAAGCGTCCCTCGCAGTACGTGTTCCGCGGCACCTGCGACACCCCGCAGCGCGGGTGGGACGACGCACCCGTCGCAGCCCACATCGAACCGGAGGCGACCACATCGTGACCGACACCCGACCCACCCAGACCGCTCCGAGCCTCCAGGCCGTCGCCCCCGGCCTGCCGGGCCGCCCCTGGATCTCGCAGGACTGGCTCGACGTCGTCTTCGTGCACTGGCGCGTCGACGTGTCGGCGGTGGCCCCGCTGCTGCCGGCCGGCACGCGGCCCGACACGATGGCGCTCGACGGCACCGACGACGGGGTGACCACCTGGGTGGGCCTCATCGCGTTCCGGTTCGAGGACACGCGGTTCCCGCCGTTCTCGACCGGGAGCATCGGCGACTTCGTCGAGCTGAACGTCCGCGTCTACACGGTCGACGAGCAGGGGCAGCGCGGGGTGGTGTTCCTGTCGCTCGACGCCGGCAAGCTCCTGCCGACCATCGGCGCACGCGTCGCGACCGGGCTGCCGTACCGGTGGGCGGTCGCGGAGTCGCGCAGCGGTGACGGCCGCGTGGGGTACGCGATGCGTCGGCACGGCACCCACCTGCGGTCGATGCTCGACGTCCGGATCGGTGAGGCACTCGACGAGCCGGGGCCCCTCGAGACGTTCCTGACGGCGCGGTGGGGCATGCACGTGCACCGGGCCGGACGGACGCGGTTCTGGCCGAACGAGCACGAGTCGTGGCCGTTGCACCGGGCCTCGGTGGTGTCGCTGCGGGACGACCTGGTCGGGGCTGCCGGGCTGCCCTTCGGGCTGACGGAGCTCGAGCCGGACTCGGTGCTCTACTCGCCGGGGGTCACGACGCGGTTCGGTCGGGGGCGCTGAGGCCTGGCGACGTCAGTCGTGGGGTGACCGACGTGCGACGACGAACTGATGGACGGCGATCACGGCGCTGATCACCGCAAAGGCAGCGCCGAACGTCCAGGTCGTGCTCCGGTAGTCGGGGAGATCAGCGAGCGTCAGGCCGAGGATCGCGAGGACACCGCACCACACGGCGACGGCGAGTGCTGTCCACGCGACGACGAGGCGATCGATCCGCGGCACCGAGCGCGTGAAGCGGAACGCCGTCGGGACGCCGGCGACCGCACCGAACAGGGCGCCGAAGGGGAACCCGACGGTCAGGGTGGTGACCGACACGATGCCGACGCTCACGACCGCGACGACCACGCGGGTGACGTGGGACCGCCACGAGGCTCCGCGGCTCTGCTCGTCGTACGCGCGCCGACCCGTCACGAACAGGGCAACTGCGCCGACGGTCGCCACCACTGCGGCGGACGCCCCGACGACGAGCGCCAACGCACCACCGAAGGCGATCCCGAGGGCGACGTGTGCGGCGGCGAGGAGCAGCACGAGGACCGGGTACGTCCAGACCTCGCGCGGCCGGGTCGGTGTGTTGAGCACCCAACCGGGCGGCGCCTCCTCGGCAGGGCCGGCGGTGTCGGGGTCTCGGGTCTCCACCTGGCCATGATGTCCGATCGGTGCGTGCGTGGTTCGGGACGGCGAATTCGGGGGACAGCGGCTGAGTGGTGCACGGCCGGCCGCAGGTACAAGGGAGCCATGACTCGAGTGGCAGTGGTGACCGGTGGATCCGCAGGACTGGGACGGGCGACCGTCCGGGAGCTCGCCGCACGGGGGTGGGACGTGGCCGTCCTGGCCCGCGGGCAAGAAGGGGTCGACGCCGCCGTCGCCGAGGTCGAGGCTGCCGGGCGCCGCGGGCTGGCCCTGGTCGCCGACGTCTCCGACCGCGATGCCGTCGAGGCTGCGGCCGACCGGGTCGAGCAGGAGCTCGGACCGATCGACCTGTGGGTGAACGGCGTGATGGTCGGGGTGTTCGGGAAGTTCCTCGACACCGCCCCGGAGGACTTCGAGCGGGCGCTGCACGTGACCTACCTCGGCTTCGTGAACGGCACCCGGTCGGCACTGTCGCGGATGGTCCCCCGCGGTCGTGGGCACGTGATCCAGGTCGGTTCGGCGCTCGGGTTCCGCGGGATCCCACTGCAGGCCGCGTACTGCGGCGCGAAGCACGCGATCGTCGGGTTCACCGAGTCCGTCGTCTCCGAGCTGCGCGAACAGGGCAGCAAGGTCAAGGTGTCCCGCGTGGACATGCCGGCGCTCAACACGATCCAGTTCCAGTGGGTGAAGTCGAAGCTGCCGCACCACCCGCAGCCGGTCGCCCCGATCTACCAGCCCGAGGTCGGCGCCCGCGCCATCGCCGCCGTGGCCGAGCGACCGCGCAGCCGCACCTGGGTGGGCGAGTCGACCGTCTACACGATCCTCGGCAACCGGATCAGCGGACGCTTCGCCGACTGGTACGCCGCCAAGACCCTGGTCGACGGGCAGCAGGCCCCCGACAAGGACGGCCTCGAGATGCGGGACAACCTGTACGAGCCGGTTCCGGGCGACCACGGCGCGCACGGGGTCTTCGACGAGTCAGCGCACGCCTGGTCCCCGCAGACCTGGTGGGTGGAGCACCGCCGGGTCGGCAACGGCATCATCGGCGCGGTGCTCGGCGCGGCCGGTGCCGCTGCACTCGTCGTGGGACGCCGACGATGAGCCGCCGGTCGTCTGCCAGCAACGGGGCAGCCGTCGTCGAGCTGGCCCGGGCCGGGCTCGGCCTGTGGCACCTGAGCCGTGCGGCCCGAGGGTCTGATCAGGCCGTGCTGCACGGTGTGCTCGGGGTCCGGCAGCTCGCACAGGCCACGCTCGTCGCGCGGGCGGATTCCGGCAACGCGCACACCCTGAGCGCCGTCGTGGACACCCTGCACGGTGCAACGATGGTGCCGCTGGCCGTCGATCCGCGTCGACGCCGGTTCGCGGTCGACCAGCTCTGGATCGCCGCCGTCCTGGCGATCGCCGAGGCAGCGGTCGTCGGTCGCGGAGGGCGCCGCTGAGTCCTGTCGGGGGTGCTCGGTAGCGTCCCCGGCATGAGCACGATCTACTCCGTCGCGTCCTCGCTGGACGGCTTCGTCGCTGCGCCCGACGACGACCTCGACTGGCTGCTGCAGTTCGGGTTCGAGCCGTTCCAGGAACACCACGACCGGTTCTACGCAGGCGTCGGCGCGATCGCGATGGGGTCGACGACGTACGAGTGGCTGCTCGACCACGACGACACGTGGGCGTACCCGGACCTGGCCACGTGGGTGTTCACGACCCGTGACCTGCCGGTGCCGGACGGCGCCGACGTGCGCTTCGTCTCGGGCGAGGTCGGCGACCACCAGGCCGACCTCGAGCGCGTGGCCGACGGCCGCGACGTCTGGGTCGTCGGCGGCGGATTGCTCGCGGCGCAGTACCAGCAGGCGGGCATCCTCGACGAGCTGCGGGTCACCGTGATGCCGGTCGCGCTCGGCGGCGGAGCGCCCCTGCTGCCGGTCGCCGCACCGACCCCGGTGTTCGAGCTCGTCGGCACCACGCAGTTCGACGGCGGGGCGGTCGAGCTCCACTACCGTTCCGCAGCAACCGCGGCGTAGCGTCCGGAGCATGAGCGACAACGAGCAGACCGAGCCCGTCATGGACGGTGCCACCGATGCCACGAACCACGAGAAGCTGCAGGGCCTGATCGAGCAGGTCGACCACGACCACGCCGGTGAAGGTGCCGGCGCGATGGCCGACCACCTGCGCGACCGCATGGACGAGACCGGTGTCGAGGACGAAGAAGCGGGTGACGCCGAGGACTGATCCTCGGGGCACTTCGTGAGCAGAAGAGGTCGGGTTCCCACACGGGACCCGACCTCTTCTGCTCACCAAGCGGAAGCGCTCAGACGCGCAACTCGGAGAAGTCGCTGTCGACGTCGCCGAACCGGTGCGCCGTGATCGACACCGACTGCTCGCGCAGGTACGGCAGCATCTCGATCACGCCCGCCTCGACCACGGGGGCGTCGTGGATCGCGACGTCGATGCTCGCGCCCAGGGCTTCTTCGAGGGCGAGCGGGTCACCGCCGAGCAACCGGATTCGGGCACCGGGACCACCGAACGCCGTGTGGGCCGGGCGGTCCTGCCCCTGTGACAGCACGGCCTCGAGCGCGTCGACGGGTTGGTCGTCCTGATCGGTGGACCAGTCCGCCTGGAACACGGCCCCCGAGGACGCGCGGGCGTGGAACTCCTGGTCGGACTCCACCAGGTGGTCGACGACGTCGAGCGGGGACCGGTTCGACGCGAGCAGCTGCGTGAGCGGGCCGGGCAGCGGCCGAGCCGTGCTGAGCAGGACGTGCGCACGTGCCGAGGTCGCGGCGACGAGCGTCCGGACGAGGTCCACGGTCGAGGCGTCCTCGGCCTGGCGCACGATGACGGACTGGGGGCGGTGGCGCAGCACGTTCCGCTGCACCACGAGCCCGGACAGGTCCCGCGACCGGAAGAGGGTCTCTCGTGCGTGCACGTCGCTCAGTGCCCCGGCGCGGACGCGGTCGAACTCCTCGAACGACAGCCCGCTGCGCGCGGCCTCGATCACCGCGGTGACGCGCGGGGGCAGGCCGTGCAGCTGGATGCTCTTGTGCACGGTGCGGGGCGTGGGCAGCCAGCGGCCGAGGGTCGCGACGTACATGGGCCCGCCGGCCTTGGTGCCGGTGCCGACCGAGGAGCCCTTCCAGCCGCCGAACGGCTGGTGTCCCACGACGGCACCGGTGATGCCGCGGTTGACGGACAGGTTGCCGGCGCGGACGCGGGCCAGCCACTCGGACACCTCGTCGACGTCGAGCGAGTGGATGCCCGCGGTGAGCCCGAAGTCGGTGCCGTTCTGGATGGCGATGGCCTGCTCGAGGGTCTCGGCGCGCATGATGCCGAGCACCGGGCCGGAGTACTCGGTCTGGTGGAAGTCGCTGCCGGGCCGGACGCCGTCGCGGATGCCCGGCGACCAGAGCCGGCCGGAGTCGTCGACCGCTTCGGGCTGCACGAGCCAGGACTCCCCCGGACCGAGCTCGGTCAGACCCTGGCGGAGCCTGCCCTGCGGTTCGGCGATGAGCGGGCCGACCTGCGCCGTGGGGTCGTCCGGCCACGCGACCCGGAGCGTGCGGGTGGCGTCGACGAGCTGCCGCTGGAAGCGCTCGCTCTCCCCAACCGACCCGACCAGGATCACCAGGGACGCCGCCGAGCACTGCTGCCCGGCGTGCCCGAAGGCGGACTGCACGATGTCCTGCACCGCCAGGTCGAGGTCGGCGCTCGGCGTGACGACGATGGCGTTCTTGCCGCTCGTCCCGGCGGTGAGCGGCAGCCCCGCACGCCACCAGCGGAACGACCGGGCGGTGTCGGACGAGCCGGTCAGGATGATGCGGTCGACCGTGGGGTGGCCGATGAGGTCGCGGCCGAGTTCGTCCTCGGCCAGGTCGACGAGCTGCAGCAGCGAGTGCGGCACCCCGGCGTCCCAGAGCACGTCGGCGAGTACGGCGCCGGAGCGCTTCGCCTCGGGCGCGGGCTTGAGCACGACACCGCTGCCCGCGGCGAGCGCCGCCAGCACGCCACCGGCGGGGATCGCGACGGGGGAGCTCCACGGCGGCACGACGACGGTCAGCCGCGGCGGCACGTACTGCGCGCCCTCGATGTCCCCGAGGCGGCGGGCGCTCTCGGCGTAGTAGTGGGCGGCGTCGATGGCCTCGGTCACCTCGGCGTCGGCCTCGGCGAAGGTCGTGCCCGTCTCGGCGGCCATCACCTCGATCAGGTCGGCACGGCGGGTCTCGATTTCGTGCCCGATGAGGTCGAGGAGCTCGGCACGGTCGGACGGGTCCTGCCGCCCCCAGTTCACGCCGGCCTGGGCGGTCCGCGCCATGATCCGCTCGAGCTTGGAGCGGTCGGCGACCTTCGCACCGCGGATCGTCTGCGCGCCGAGCTGCGAGCGCGGCACCCGGCGCAGGACGTCGAGCGCCCAGGCGCGGTTCGCGGCGATGGACGGGTCGGTGTCGGGGGCGTTGCGGAACGCGTCGCGCAGGACGGGTTCGCCGAGCGCGCGGTGGCGGTCCTGCGTGCGGTGGGTGGCGGGGACGGGCTCGTCGAGTGCGGCGACGGACGCCAGGAACCGGCTGTGCTCCCGCTCGAAGACGCTGGCGTCGTGGTCGATGTCGGACGCGGCGGCGATGAAGTTCTCGGGGCTCGCGCTCTCCTGCAGGCGACGGGCCAGGTACGCGATGGCCGAGTCGAACTCGTCCGGCTGCACGACGGGCGTGTAGAGCAGGATCTGGCCGACGTCGGCCCGGACGGCCTGGGCGTGGGTGGACGCCATGCCGAGCAGCATCTCGACGTCGACGGCGTCGGTGACCCCGCGGCGCTGGGCGAGCACCCACGCGGTGGCGAGGTCGAACAGGTTGTGCCCGGCGACCCCGATCCGCACGGCGTCGGTGCGCTCGGGCGTCAGTGCGGCGTCGAGCAGCCGCAGGTACGCGGTGTCGGTCTCGCGCTTGCTGCCCCAGGTGGCGAGGGGCCACCCGTGCAGGATCGCGTCGACGTGCTCCATGGCGAGGTTCGCGCCCTTGACGAGCCGCACCGTGATCGGGGCGCCGCCGCGCGCCCGGCGTTCCTGCGCCCACGCGGTCAGCGCGTCGAGTGCTCCCGCTGCGTCGGGCAGGTAGGCCTGCAGCACGATGCCGGCCGGCAGGTCGGCGAACTCGTCACGGTCGAGCAGCGCCCGGAACACGGCGAGGGTGACGTCGAGGTCGCGGTACTCCTCGATGTCGAGGTTGATGAACTTGGCGGGGCGTCCGGCGGCCGTCGGTGCCGCGGCCAGGCGGTAGAGCGGGACGAGCCGGTCGACGACGCGCTCGACCGTCTGGTCGAAGGCCCACGGCGAGGTCTGCGGCACGACGGCGCTCACCTTGATCGACACGTGGTCGACGTCGTCGCGGGCGAGCAGGTCCATGGTGCCCTGCAGGCGTCGGTCGCTCTCGGCACTGCCGAGGACGGCTTCGCCGAGCAGGTTCACGTTCAGTCGCGTGCCCGGACCGCGGACCTTGGCGAGGGCCGGGCCGAGCTTGCTCGTGCTCGCGTCGATGACCAGGTGCCCGGTCATCCGGCGCAGGATCCGGCGCGCGGTCGGGATCACGGCCCACGGCGCCATGGTGGCGAACCCGCCGCCGAGCGTCACCGCCCCGCGCAGGTACCAGGCGAGGAAGTCGGGGACGTCACGGCTCAGCTGCTCGAGGTTGCGTGCGGCAACCCGGGGGTCTTCGGGGCGGATGACCTTGTCCACGAACCCCCGCGTGAAGTCGAGGCCCTGCTCGTCGCGCAGGACCTCGGCCAGACGGACCGCACCCGGGTCGGGCTTCACCCCGGCGGACGCCGCCAGCCACCGGCGCACGAGCGCGACGGCGTCATCGGTGGTGTCCTGGAGGCGAGCGCTCGGCATCCCCCGATCGTATGCCGCACGTCCGACGCGACCTCGGAGCACGCCGTACGTCGGCCAGGAGTCATCCGAGCGGATGAAAGGGCTCGCGGCGCGGTCCGATCGTCCGCCCGGTGGATACGCTGGTCGGCATGTCGACGGAGGGCAACGGTGGCCACGACTGGGCCACCTGGGACGCGTACCACGACGCCTGGCGACGACTCGACCGGGCGCTCGACCGCGCCGTCCAGGCGGGTGCCGGCATCTCCGTCCCCGAGTTCGAGATCCTGATCGGCCTGCACCGCGACCCCGACCACCGTCTGCGCGTCCGGGACATCGCCGCGGGGATCGGCTGGGAGAAGTCGCGCGTCAGCCACCAGGTCACGCGGATGGTCTCCCGCGGCCTGGTCGAGCGGGCGGACTGCCCGAGCGACGCCCGTGGCAGCTGGGTGGTGATGACCGCGGACGGCCGTCGCGCGGTGCTCGCCGGCATCCGCGCGCACACCGGTGCGCTCGAGGACCTGTTCTGGAGGCCCGTGGGGACCGACGCCGAGACGCTGCGGTCCGTCAGTGCGCGCGTCCAGGACGCCATCGGCCCCGACGACGCCTCGGACGAGGCCGACGTCGGCTAGAGCGTGACGACGGCGAGCGCGCCGCGCTCACCGCGCAGCCGGACCTGCACGCTCTCGATCTCGTCCCGCGGGATGTCCGTCGACGCCGACAGTCCGCGCGCATCGGCACCGGCAGCCGTCCACGAGCCCACGGTCTGCGTCGTGCCGTCGGTCCGGACGACGACGAGGTCGTAGAGGATCGACCCGTCCGGCGACCACTCCTTGCCGCCGTACGAGCACCCCCAGTCGAAGCGGGTGCCCCACTGCTCGCCGCTGATGGCGAGCTGGACGTCGAGTCCCTGCACGCCGGTCATGTCGTACCGGTCGGCGGTGGCGGCTGCGGTCGGAGCGGCACCGGCCTGCACCGTGGTGCGCTCCCCCGCGGCACCGACCGCGAGCCCGCCCAGGACGGCGGCGACCACCGCGAGCCCCGCGGTTGCGGCGACCCAGACCCGGCGACGGCGGCGACGGTGTCGGACGCGGTGCGCGACGGAGGCGAGGTCGCTCTCGGAACGGGTGTCGGGCCTCCCGTCCGGTTCTGCGATCTCGATCGCCTGGTCGGCCGGCAGCTTGCCGAGCAGCCCCGGCAGACCGACCAGCTCCGCGACGGCGGCCGCACAGCGGTCGCAGTTCTCGAGGTGCCGCTCGTACTCCAGCCGCTCACTGGCCGGGAGCGACCCCAGGACGTACGCCGCATCCCACTCCGCGTACTTGTCGTCGCTCATCGGGTCACTCCTCGTTCCTGCAGTGCGAGCCGCAGGGCTCGCAGCCCGTAGTGCAGCCGCGACTTGGCGGTGCCCTCCGGGATGTCGTGTCGTCGTGCGATCTCCGGCACCGTGTGCCCGAGCCAGTACGCGTCCACCACCACGCGACGGTGGTCCGGGCTCAGTGACGCGAGTGCGTCGGCGACCACGATCCGGTCCAGCACGGCGTCCGTGCTGTCCGACTCGATCCGTTCGACCTGGTGCTCGGTGCCGTGCTCACGGCGGTTGCGGGCCGACCGTGCGTCGTCGACCACCAGGTTGCGCGCCACCGTGAAGAGCCACGCCCGTGCGCTGTCGGGTGCCCGTTCGAGCACGGCCGGGCGCTGCCAGGCGCGGACCATCGTCTCCTGCACGACGTCCTCGACCGTCGAGCCGTCCCGCGTGAGGTGCCGGACGTACCGCGTGAGCGCGTCACCGTGCTCGCGGTACAGCGTCGCGAGCAGCTCGTCCGCGGAACGACTCGTCACGGTCACTTCCCGAGGTCGAGGGAGAACTCGACGGAGCCCTTCCCGTCCACGGTGACGAAGCCGAGCGAGGGGGCCTTCACGCCGTAGTCGGCGAAGGTGATCGGCACGGTGCCGGCGACCTGGACGGTCCCGCCCTTGCCGACCGCGACCTGGGCGTCGGCCGTGACCGGCTTCTCGACGCCGTGCAGGTCCATCGTGCCGGTCAGGGTGACGTCCTGCGTGGAGCCGTCGAGCGCCTTCGTGACGTCGACGGGCTTCGTCAGCTCGAACGTCGCCGTGGGGTACTTGTCGGTCTGCAGCGCCGTGGAGCGGAAGTACTCGTCGCGGGCGGCTTCCGGGGTGCTGATCTTGCCGACCTGCACGGTGACGGACGCCTTGGTGAGGGACCCGCCGTCGACGACGGCGGTGCCCTTGACGTCCTTCGTGCGACCGACCACGTTCACATCATTCCCCTGCAGGACCTCGTGCACCCGGTACCCGGCGTACGAGCTGCTCGTGCTGGTCCAGGTGCCGTCGGCGTCCTTCGCGTCGAGGGTGCCGGACGAGGACGCCGACAGCGAGGGTGCTGCGGCGGCCTGGCCGTTGACGGTGTTCGCGTAGATGACCGGGCCGGCGATGACGGCTGCTGCCGCCACGACGACGACGCCGGCGGAGATCCCGATGATGACCTTGGTTCGTTTGCGGAGTGCCATACCCAGACGACGAGGCAGCCGGGCGGATCGTTCAAACGGGTTTTCAGTCGGAGGTGCGGGCGCGGTCCTGGTCGGCGCGGTCCTGGTCGGATCGGTCGTCGTCGATCGCAGCTGCGTCGTCGTCGGCGGCGGGGGTTTCTCCACGCATGCGCACGAGGCTCGCCAGCGTCGACACGGCCATCGCGGCGACGATCACCAGCAGGGACACCCACGTGTTGATCTCCGGCGCCCACTCGATGTGGTGGCCGCCGTTCAGGAACGGCAGCTCGTTGTCGTGCAGCGCATGAAGCACGAGCTTCACGCCGATGAAGGCCAGGATCACGGCGATGCCGTACTTCAGGTAGATCAGACGCTCGAGCAGGCCGCCCAACAGGAAGTAGAGCTGGCGCAGACCCATCAGCGCGAAGACGTTCGCGGTGAACACGATGAAGGGGCTCTCGGTGATGCCGAAGATCGCCGGGATCGAGTCGAGCGCGAACAGCAGGTCGGTGGTGCCGATCGCGATGAGCACGATGAGCAGCGGCGTGAAGTGCCGGACACCGTCGTGGTGGGTGCGGAACTGCATGCCGTCGTACGTGTCGGTGAGACGGACCCGGCGGCGGAGCAGCCGGACGATGAAGGTGTCCTTCTGGTCGTCCTCGTCCTCGCCGCGGAGCTGCTGGATCGCCGTCCAGATCAACCAGGCGCCGAAGATGTAGAAGATCCACGAGAAGTTCTCGATGAGTTGCGCGCCGACCAGGATGAAGATCCCGCGGAGCACGAGCGCGATGATGATGCCGAGCAGCAGCACCTCCTGCTGGATCTTCTTCGGCACCGAGAAGCGCGCCATGATGATGACGAACACGAACAGGTTGTCGATGCTCAGGCTGTACTCGGTCAGCCAGCCCGCAAGGAACTGCCCCGCGGAGTCGCCACCGGCGAAGACCAGCATGAGCACCGCGAAGACCAGTGCGAGCCCGACGTAGATGCCCACCCAGATGCCGGATTCGCGCAGCGTCGGCACGTGCGGGCGACGCGCGACGATGAGCAGGTCGGCGAGCAGGATCGCGACCAGGGCGATCATCGAGCCGACTTCGAACACGACGGGGAGCTCGGGCATGCGGAGCCTTCCTTGCTGGTGGTGGGGCGGGCGGCTTCGTGAGCGACCCGCACCAGTCTCCGGCATGATCCCGGCGGTGGCGAACCCGGGGGCTGCGTGCGGCGGACAGAGCCGTCCCGCTCGGTGCCCGTCGCGCGGTCCGGACGCGCCGTAGCCTGGGCGCGTGGCGACTCCGCGAGCGATCTGCTTCGACCTGGACGGGACGCTGTTCGACCACCACGGGTCCGCTCGGGTGGGCGTGACCCGGTTCCTGCAGGGCTTCGGCGTCGAGCCCACCGAGGAAGCGATCGGCGCCTGGTTCACGGCGGAGGACGAGCAGTTCGAGCGCTGGCGGTCCGGGGCGATCAGCTTCCAGGAACAGCGACGCGCACGGCTCCGCACGGTCCTGCCGCACCTGGGCATCGAGGCGCCCGGCGACGAGGCCGGCCTGGACGCGGTGTTCGACGACTACCTGCTCGCGTACCGCGAGGCCTGGCGGCTCTTCCCCCAGAGCCTGCCGCTGCTGCACGAGCTGCGCGCAAACGGACACCGCCTCGGTCTCTTGACGAACGGCACGGAGAGCCAGCAGCTCGACAAGCTCGCTCGGACCGGCCTGGCCGACGCGTTCGACGTCGTCTGCGTCTCGGAACGCATCGGGTTCCAGAAGCCGGACGTCCGCGCGTTCCACACCCTTGCGGGGCAGCTCGGCCTCGACCCGACGGACTGTCTCTTCGTCGGTGACGACCCCGAGCGCGACGTGGCCGGTGCCCGGGCTGCCGGGATGCGGGCGGTGCTGGTCGACCACGCGCAGCCGGAGGACCCTGGTCTCCGCGCACTCGTGCTGTCAGCGCGCTGACGTCACCGCGTCCGCGACGGCCCGGGCGACCTCGGTGGCGGGCACGTCGGTCGCGTCGATGACCTCGGCCTCGTCGTGCAGCCAGCCGCGCGCCGCCTCGGCGTAGGCGTCGACGTACGCGAACCGGAACGTGGACGGCCCCACGATCGGGTCGTTCTGGATCCGGTCGCGGAGCGTCGACTCGTCGACGTGCAGCACGAAGTGCCGGACCGGGATGCCGTGGTCCGCGAGCCCCGCGGCGATCTCACGCCAGTACGCCTCGACCAGGACCGTCATCGGCATGATGAGCGGCCCGCCCACGTAGTCGTGCACCCGGCGAGCGGTCTCGACCACGAGCGGCCGCCACGGGTCCCAGTGCTGGAAGTTGTCGCTCTCCGGCAGCCCCGGCGTGACGTCCATCAGCACCTCGCCGACCTTCTCGGCATCGAGGATCCGCGAGCCGGGCAGCAGCGGCTGGAGCAGTCGGCTCGTCGTGGTCTTGCCCGCCCCGTGGGTTCCGTTCAACCAGACGATCACACCAGGACCCTAGCCGCCGACCACCCCGAGGGGCGGTCGGCGGCTGGTTGTCGATCGACCGAACGGTCAGCGACCGCTGAGGTCGTACGGGGCCATCGTCGAGTCGACCGTCGTCAGGTACCCACCCCCGGCGAGCGCCGTGGGCAGCGTGATGGTGCGGAGTACGGAGGGCTTCGTGCCGGTGGTGTCGATCTGGGTGATCTTCCCCTCATCGCCCCGCGTCACGAACACACTGCGGCCGTCGTCGGTCGCCGCGGTGAACCGCACCGACGCCCCGGTGGCCGGCTGTCCGGCGACGGGGCCCTTGCGGAGCGGCGTGAGCGCGACCGAGGTCGTGCGGCCGGAGTAGACACCGTCGGCCTGCTTCCGCACCAGGACGAGCGAGTCCCCGGTGCCCGACGTCAGCGCGACGGCGGCGAACCGGGCGGTGACGGCGACGCGGGTGAAGGACCCGGTGCCGAGGTCGACGCTGCTGATCCGGCTGGACGACGTGGACGAGGTGGTCAGGTATGCGGGGACGGCGTTCCACGGGGTACCGGCAGCCGTGCTGCCGGCCTGGGTGCCGACCACGGTCGTCCCGTCCGGCGCCATGCGGGGGCGGTAGCTCTGCACGCTCGGCTTCGGGTAGGCGACGGACCGGGAGCCCGTGAAGCCGGTCCGCGTCACCCGCACGGTCTGCACGCCGGCGGCCAGGTCGGAGCCGATCACCGTCCCGGTGGCGTTGACGATCGGGCCGTGCGGGTACGCGCCGAGGGGCGTGGTCGCGACGGGGCGCGGGTGCGTCGCGCCGCGCATGATCGCGGAGACGGAGTAGGCGTCGAGGCGTCCGCCCGCGGTGACGACCAGGCGCAGGGGGCTGCCGACCAGGAACGTCTCGACCTCTTCGGTGCCGCGCTTGCCCGTCGTGGCGAGCTGCACGGCCGAGGTGTCGATCCGGGCGGTGCGCTCCGTTTTCCGTCGCAGGTCGATGACCGTGACCCGCTGCCGCTCGGAGCCGTCGAAGTCGGAACCGACCGCCAGGTGCCGGCGTGCGGTGTCGGTCGACAGCCAGCCGGCACGCTCCCAGCGCTGGTCGGCGTTCGGGATCGCGTAGTGCTGCGCGATGCGCGCCGTGCCGTGCGGGCCGATGGCGAGGACGTCGAGCTGCGGCTTCGACTCGTCCATGAACGCGATCTGCCCGTGGCCGAGCTGCACGGACCCCGCGTGGGTGCCGAACTCGATCCCGCTCAGGGTGGCGGTCCGCCGACCGGTCACGGCGTCGTTGACGTACACGCGCTTCGCCGTCGGGTCAGCCGTGACGAGCCAGCTGTGGTGGGCGGTCCGTGTCACGGCGGGTGCAGCCGACGCGGGGACGGCGATCGCGGTGGCGACGAGGGGGACGAGCCCCGCGAGGACGAGGGCGGGGAGGAGACGTGGAGGTCGAGCGGACATGGGGCTCCTGGGGTGCAGTGTCGGATGACGGTCGTCTAGACGATAACCGTTCTCATCTAGACGAGACGCTCCAGAACTGTACGAAGACGCTCAGCATCCCGACGAAGGGGATGGCACCCACGGCCACCGACAGGGCAGCGAAGCAGATCGCCGGCGTCCTGGCCTCGAGTCCGCGGAGCCGCACCGCCGCGACGAGCGCGCCGACCGCGAACGGGAACGTCACGAGGACGGCGTACATCGGCCACGACAACGGCGCCCACGACTCCGCGCTCTCCCCCACGGCCCCGACGGAGACGATCGAGCCGGCGACGACGAGCACGATCTCGACGACCGGGGGCAGGGCGATCGCCACGTCGCGCACCACCCGTCGCCGCTGCCGCCCCATGCGCCGACCCTAGTGATCCGCGATGTGCGTGCTTCCCCGCCTACCACCAACCGGCCGTGCCAAGGTCGAGCCGTGCAGAACTCCACGACAGTCGTCATCGCCGGATGCGGCGACCTCGGGACCGAAGCCGGCCTGCGCTTCGCCGACCAGGGCCACCGCGTGATCGGACTCCGCCGCCGTGCCGAGCTGGTCCCCGCGCCGATCACCGGCCGGAGCGTCGACCTGCGCCACGAGGTCCCCGAGATCCCCGCCGACACGAGCGTCGTCGTCGTGGCCTTCGCCGCCGGCAGCCGCGACGTCGACGAGTACCGCGCCACCTACGTCGACGGGCTGCGCAACGTGCTCGACGGCATCGACGCCTCGGAGGCCGACCCGCGGGTGCTCGTCGTGTCCTCGACCGCGGTCTACGACGTCTCGGACGGCAGCGAGGTCACCGAGGAGACCCCGGCGCGCGGTGCGACCCCGACCGCCGAGGTCCTGGTCGAGGCCGAGGTCCTGCTGCGCGAGCGCGCTCCCGGCGCCGTGCTGGTCCGGCTGTCGGGCGTCTACGGTCCGGGCCGCGAGCGGCTCATCGACCAGGTCCGGTCCGGGTCCGCACGGCTGGCGCCGGGGACCTCACCGCACACGAACCGCATCCACCGCGACGACGCTGCAGCAGCGCTCGTGCACCTGGCGGCCCTGCCCGACCCGGCACCGCTCTACCTGGGGACGGACGACGAGCCGAGCCGGCTGGACGACGTGCTGCGGTTCCTGGCCGAGGAACTCCACGTCGCCGAGCCGTCGACGGGCGACGGTGACGCGCGGCAGGCCGGCGGCGACAAGCGTCTGTCGAACGCGTTGCTCCGGTCGACGGGATGGACACCCCAGTACCCGACGTTCCGCGAGGGCTACCGCGCCGTGCTGGCCGGCGAGGGCACCCGCCACCCCTGACGCCCCGCGAGACACCGGTGTTCGCACTCCGAACACCTACGTGCCGGTGTGCAATGCGCGAACACCGGTGTTTTGCGGACCCACACACCCACGCGACAGACGCGCTCAGTGGCCGCGGTGGTCCTGGATCGTGATCCGCGGTCCGAACGCGGGCTTCCGGAACCCGGAGCCACCGATCAACCGCACGACCCGCTCCCGGTGCCCACGCCAGGGCTCGAGCAGCTCGAGCATCCCGTCGTCGTCCACGGGGGCGCCGGTGAGCGCCCACCCGACGAGCGCCGGCACGTGGAAGTCCCCCACGCTCGGCGAGTCCGGGTCGCCGTGGGAGCGCTGCGCGGTCTCGGCGGCGGTCCACCGCCCGACCCCGGGGATCGACTGCAGCTTCGTGGAGACGACCTCGCCGCCGCGCCCGTGCGCCAGGGTCCGTTCGAGTGCCGGCGCGAGCTTCACGGCGCGCATCACGGTGGCCGAGCGCCCCGGTTCGATGCCCGCCCGGTGCCACTCCCAGCTCGGGATCCGTGCCCACGTCGGAGCGTCCGGCGGCACCATCATGCCCGCGGGTGTCGGACCGGGCGCCGGGGTGCCGTGCCGACGGAGCAGGTACCGCCACGCGCCCCACGCCTGGCGCGAGGTCACCTTCTGCTCCATGATCGCCGGGACGAGCATCGCGACGACGGTGTTCGTGCGGAGCAGCCGGAGCCCGGGCTGCCGGTGTCGTGCCGCGGCGAGGAACTCGTTGCCGGAGACGTCGAACGACGACCAGTCGTCGCCGCGACCGAGCATCTCCGGAGCGTGGGAAACCGCCCACGACGCACCGCTCCCCCACGCCGACACCGCGATGGTGTCGCCGGCCCGCCGGATCGCCACGGAAGCGGGACCGGAGGGCGTGCGCAGCGCGAGCCACACGACACCGCCGACCACCTGGAAGGCCGGGTCGCCGGAGCCGCGCTGCAGGGGCCGCAGGGTCGACGCGACGTCCACCGCGCCTCCAGGCCGGTACACCGTGTCGACGCGAGACGCGTCGCCGGACGCCCCAGCGGCGTCGACGGCGGCGGAAGCGAGCAGGGACACACGGGGATGGTAATGCGGAACCACCGTCAGTCATGATGGGCACTGATCCCCACCACCCGACGACGGAGTTCCCATGCGCATCGGCATCCTCACCTCCGGAGGCGACTGCCCCGGCCTGAACGCGGTCATCCGCGCGATCGTCCTGAAGGGCATCGCCATCTACGGACACGACTTCGTCGGCTTCCGCGACGGGTGGCGCGGGGTGGTCGACGGCGACATCGTCCCGCTCGGCCGCAAGGACATCCAGGGCATCGCGAAGCAGGGCGGCACGATCCTCGGCACCAGCCGCACGAACCCGTTCGAGGGCCCCAACGGCGGGGTCGAGAACATCTCCGCGACCCTGCAGCGGCACGGCATCGACGCCATCGTCGCGATCGGCGGCGAGGGCACCCTCGCCGCCGCGAAGCGCCTGACCGACGCCGGCCTGCAGATCGTGGGCGTGCCGAAGACGGTCGACAACGACCTGGGCGCGACCGACTACACGTTCGGCTTCGACACCGCCGTCGCCATCGCGACCGAGGCGATGGACCGCCTCCGCACCACCGGTGAGTCGCACTCGCGCTGCATGGTCGCCGAGGTGATGGGCCGGCACGTGGGCTGGATCGCGCTGCACTCCGGCATGGCCGCGGGCGCGCACGCGATCCTCATCCCCGAGCAGAAGACGAGCATGGAACAGATCGCGAAGTGGGTGCGGGCCGCGTACGACCGCGGTCGCGCACCGCTCGTGGTCGTGGCCGAGGGCTTCGTCCCCGACCACGAGGACACGGCGCACACGGAGCGCGGGCTCGACGCCTTCGGGCGCCCGCGGCTCGGTGGCATCGGCGAGCGCCTCGCGCCGCTCATCGAGGAGATGACGGGCATCGAGACGCGGGCCACGACCCTGGGGCACATCCAGCGCGGTGGCACGCCGACCGCGTACGACCGGGTGCTCTCGACCCGGCTCGGGCTGGCGGCGATCGACTCCGTGGTCGAGGAGCGCTGGGGCCGGATGGTGGCGCTCCGTGGCACCGAGATCGAGCACGTCTCGTTCGAGGAGGCGCTCGGGGAGCTCAAGACGGTGCCGCAGGCGCGCTTCGACGAGGCCGCCATCATGTTCGGCTGAGTGGGCTGTGCGGCTGGGGCGGCTCGGCTGTTTCGGGCGTACCTGGTCGAATCGGGCGTACCTGGTCGGTTCTTCTGACCCAGTACGCCCGAATCCACCAGGCATCGCACGCGTTCTGGGAAAGAACGGACCGACGGCCGAGCCCGCCGACTCTGCGCCGGGTCGAATCGGGCGTACCTGGTCGAATCGGGCGTACCTGGTCGGTTGTTCTGCCCCGGTACGCCCGAATCCACCAGGGATCGCGCACGTTCTGGGAAAGAACGGGCAGGCCGAGGCGCCCGCCGAGTCTGCGCCTGGTCGAATCGGGCGTACCTGGTCGAATCGGGCGTACCTGGTCGAATCGGGCGTACCTGGTCGGTTGTTCCGCCCCGGTACGCCCGAATCCACCAGGGATCGCGCGCGTTCTGGGAAAGAACGGACCGACGGCCGGGAGGCCCGGGGTAGCGTCCGGCGCATGACCCGCGCCGTCCTCGTGTCCAGTACAGCCCCGCCCACCGTCACCGACGTCGACCTTCCGGATCCGGCCGAGGGCGAGGCCCTCGTCGACGTCACGTACTCGAGCGTCAACTACAAGGACGGCCTGGCCCTCGCGCGGAACCCCGGCGTCGCCCGGCTCGACCCACTGGTGCCCGGGATCGACGTCGTCGGCACGGTTTCGGGGCTCGGACCGGGCGTGCACGAGGTCGCGATCGGTGACCGGGTGGTGCTGAACGGCGCCGGCCTGGGTGAGACCCGGCACGGCGGCTGGGCAACGCAGGCCGTGGTGCCGTCCGGGTCGCTCGTCGTGCTGCCCGAGGCGATCGACGACTCGTTCGCGGCGGCCATCGGCACCGCGGGGTTCACGGCGATGCTCAGTGTGCTGGCGTTGGAGCGCTTCGTCGCGCCGGACGACGGGCCGGTGCTGGTGACCTGGGCATCCGGCGGGGTCGGCACCGTGGCGATCGCACTCCTCGCGGCCCGCGGGTACCAGGTCACGGCGTCGACCGGTCGTGCGGCCAACACCGACTCGCTCCGCCGGCTCGGGGCCACCGAGGTGGTCGACCGCGGCACCCTGTCCGAGCCGGGCAAGCCGATGCAGCGTGCCACCTGGGCCGGAGCGGTGGACAGCGTCGGCGGGGCCACGCTGGCGAACGTCCTGGCCTCGACCCGGTGGGGTGGCGCCGTCACGGCGTGCGGGCTGGCGCAGGACTCCGCACTGCCGACGACCGTGCTGCCGTTCATCCTGCGGTCGGTGTCGCTGCTCGGGATCAACTCCGTCGACGCCCCGCTCGAGCTCCGTCGTCGGGCGTGGGACCGCCTGGCGACCGACCTCGACGCGGCGCTCCTGGCCGACGTCACCCGCACGGTGACGCCCGAGCAGGCCATCGCGGTGGGGGCCGAGGTCGTCGCGGGACGGGTGCACGGACGAACGGTCGTCGCCGTCACGGGCTGATCCGGCGTGCTTTCCGGGCGATTCATTTAGCAAACGTTTGCATATTGGCACGCTAGGATTTCGAGTGTCGATTTCGTCCTCGAGGAGATGACATGCCGGTCCCCAAGTCCACCGTGGAGAGCTCTCCCCGGAAGCTCCTGCGCGACGTCGTGTACGACAAGATGCTCGCGGCCCTCCGCGACGGCACGCTGCAGCACGGCGAGCGCTTGAACGACGACGAGCTGGTCCAGTGGCTGGGTGTGAGTCGCACCCCGATCCGCGAGGCGATCGCGAAGCTCGTCGACATCGGCCTGGTCGAGATGGAGGCGAACCGGTACACCCGCGTCGCCACCCCGACCTTCGAGGACTGGGTCACCGCGACCCGCGCGACCGCCGGGTTCTTCGAGCTCAGCCTGCGCTGGGGCGTCCCCGAGTACAGCGACGAGGACGTCGAGGCCCTCAGCACACTGCTCGACAAGGCCGACCGCATGCGCAAGGTGCGGGACTACGGCTTCAGCGGCGCCCTCAACGAGATCATCGAGTTCGCGGTCGAGCACTCCGGCAACCCGCTGGTGCAGAACGCCGCGGTCGGTGCCATGGAGCGGGTCCGCTTCACGCTCAACCCCACACCTGCGTTCGAGCAGTACGGGTCCGAAGCGTTCTTCTCGATCCTGCGCGAAGCACTCACCGAGCGCGACGGCGAAGGCGCTGCCGAGGCCGGACGCGCCCTCACCCGCAACTTCGAACAGCACATCGAGGCGGTCCGCGCCGACCGCGGCTGACCCATGGGCGTCGGCGAGTGGGGTGACGCCGACCCCTGGGCGGCCGTGCACGACGACGCGTACGCGTCCCTGCTCGCCCACCTCCGGACCGGCCCCCGCGGACCGGTGTCCGTCGACCTCGACGCACTGAGCTGGGAGTGGAGTGCTTCGCTCGGTGACGTCCGATCGGCGGCGGCCCGGCTCGAGGACCTCGGCATCCTGGTCCACCAGCCGGACGGCACGTGGCAGTACGAGGAGCTCTCCGACGCCGACCTGTCCGACGCGCTGGACTTCTGGGTCGCGCTCGTCGGCCCGGCCATCCGAGCCACCATCCCGGCCCTCTCCCCGGAGCTGCGTGCCGAGCTCGACCGCCGGACCGCGCAGGCCCGCACCGCCGCCGCGCTGCGCCTGACGGAGTACCCGACGGTGTTCTCGGCCACCTGCCAGTTCTGGTTCGAGCACTCCCCGAACACCCTCGTGCGCGACCTGGGGCTGCGGGCGTTCGAACGGATGCGGTGGTCGCGCGTCCCGACGAGACCGTGGTCGGTCCACGAAGTCCAACCCTGGTTCGCTGCGATCACCCGAGCGGCGGACACCGGCGACCCTGCCGTGGCGACCGTCGCGGCCGAGGTCATCGACGGCCTGTTCGAGGTCCACCGGAGGAACATCGGGATCCCCCGGACGGCTCGGCCGGCCGCAGACGCCACCGACCGGCGTGCGGGTGCGGTGCACCGTGCGCTGCTCCGCGACCTCCGCTCGGGAGCGTTGCCCATCGGGTCGACGCACTCGTTCGAGGGCCTGGTGGTCCGGACCGGAGCCCCGATCCAGGCGGTCCTCGAGGCTGTCCGATGGCTGCACGACCTGGGCCTGGTCGAGAGCGACGGAGATCGGTACCGCGTCGTGGAACCGTCGCTCGCGACCTGGCGGGACACGATGGAACTGCTCGCCGGGGTCTTCGCCCACGCGACCGTCCACGTGCTGCCCGGGCTCCACGGACCCGAGCTCGACGAGTTCCGGCGACTGGTGGAACGAGCACGCGCGGACGGCCAGGTGCGCGACCACCGGTACACCGAGAGCGCGTTCGCCGTCACCCGGTTCCTGTCCGAGCAGTCCGGCAACCGCTGGACGCGTGAGGCCCTCCGCCTCACGATGGCCCGACTCGCCTACGCGCTGCCCGAGGCTCCGGCGTTCCGGCAGTGGGACGCAGAAGCGCTCTGGCTGGCACTCGACACAGCGGCCGGCAGCGGAGACGTCGGTGCCGGCCGGGCCGCGGCACGCCGGTTCGTCGACGTCGCACGGGCGCACGTGGAGGACGTCACGGCGCGGTGGGGCACGATGGGGTCATGACCGACGCGCGCGACGACGTCCTGATCCACGCCACCGGGGTCCGCGTCACGCGCTCCGGCCGCGACCTGCTGCACGACGTCGACCTGACCGTCCGGCGCGGGGAGCACTGGGCGCTGCTCGGTCCGAACGGCGCTGGCAAGTCCACGCTGCTGGCCGTCCTCGGCGCGACCGGCCACCCCACCGCCGGCACGGTCGAGGTCCTCGGCCGCCGGCTCGGACGCGTCGACGTCCGCGAACTCCGGGAGCACATCGGCCACGTCGACCCCCGGCACCGGATGCTCTCGCCGCTCACGGTGCTCGAGACGGTGCTCACCGGACTGACCGGCACGACGGACCTCATGATGCGATGGGAGCCCTCGGCCGAGCAGGTCGCGCTGGCCGAGCAGCACATCGCCGACGTCGGACTCACCGCACGACGGGACGCCCGCTGGCCCGTGCTGTCGCAGGGTGAGCGGGGACGCGCCCTCATCGCCCGCGCCCTGATGTCCGAACCCCAGCTGCTGCTGCTCGACGAACCGGCGACCGGCCTCGACGTCGCCGCACGGGAGCACCTGCTCGAGACCGTCGACGCGCTGCGGCACCGGCACCCCGAGCTGGGCAGCGTCATGGTGACCCACCACCTGGAGGACCTGCCGGCCTCGACGTCGCACGCGATGCTGCTCCGCGACGGTGCCGTCGTGGCCCAGGGCACCTCGGACGAGGTCATCACGTCGTCGGCGGTGTCGCACGCGTTCGACTTCCCGCTCGCGATCCTGCGGGCAGAGGGGCGCTGGGCGGCACGCCGATCCGCCTGACGCGTGCTTGAATGGCCGTTCAGTGTCCGCGGCCCGTGTCGGGGAGGGACCCGGCACCGCACCACGGTGTCACGCCGCGGACCGTCACCAGGGGGAACCATGACGAACACGCCGCCGCCCTACCCGGGGTCCGAGCCGCAGCCGAACGACGGGCAGCCGAACGCCGGCCAGCCGAACGGCCAGCAGTACCCGCAGCAGCCCGCCGGCCAGCCCTACGCGCAGCAGCAGCAGCCCGCCGGCCAGCCGTACGCCCAGGCCGCTCCCGCCGGAGCCGCTCCCTACGCACCCCCGCCCAAGTCGTCGTCCTCCCGCGGCAAGCGCGTCCTGATCTCGGTGCTCGGCGTCGTCGTCGCTGTGGTGGTGGCCTTCCTCGTCCGCCAGGGCCTCAACGCAGCCTTCAGCGACTCCACCGAAGAGAAGGTCTCGAAGGCCGTCGAGCAGATCCGCGAGCAGAGCGACCTGCCCAAGCAGGTCGACTCCGTCACGACGTGGACCGGGATCGAGGCCGAGGGGGCCGCGATCCACTACGACTACACGGTGTCGTCGAACGTCGATCCGGCCTCGATCACCGAGGGGGCCATCCGCGACGCCGTCGGGCCGAACCTCTGCTCGAACAGCGAGACGAAGAAGCTCCTCGACGAGGACGTCGACATGCGGTATACGTACAAGTTCGAGGGCTCGTCGAAGACCGTCGACACGACCTTCACGAAGGCTGACTGCTCCTGAGCCCCGACGCCCGTCACGCGGGCGCGGCGGCAGCAGCCCCCGCGCCCGTCACACGGTCGCGGCGGCAGCAGCCTTCGCGGCCGCGGGCAGGGCGTCGAGGATCCGTCCGACGGCGCGGTCATCGTGCGCGGCCGTGACGAACCACGCCTCGAAGACGCTCGGCGGCAGGGTCACCCCGGCGTCGAGCATCGCGTGGAAGAACGGCGCGTAGCGGAACACGTCCTGCGCCCGCACGTCGTCGTAGTTCCGCGGTGCCTGCTCGGTGAACGCGAACGAGAACAGGTTGCCGGCGCGCTGCACGGTGTGAACGACGCCCTCGGCCGACAGGGCGTCCGACGTGGCCGCGGAGATGACGGCAGCGGTGCGGTTGAGCGACTCGTACACGGACGGCGTCGCGGCACGCAGCGTGGCGATGCCGGCGGCGACGGCCAACGGGTTCCCCGACAGGGTGCCCGCCTGGTACACCGGCCCGAGCGGGGCGAGGAAGTCCATGACCTCCCGCCGACCGCCGAGTGCGGCGAGCGGCATACCGCCACCGATGACCTTGCCGAACGTGATGAGGTCGGGCTTCCACCCGGCGCCGTCCGGCACGACCTTCGACGCCTCGAGGCCCCACCACCCGGCAGCACCGACGCGGAACCCGGTCAGGACCTCGTCGACGATGAGCAGCGCCCCGTGCGACCGGGTGATCTGCGCCAGTGCGCGGTTGAAGCCGCGCTCGGGTGCCAGGACGCCCATGTTCGCGGCGGCCGACTCGACGATGACCGCGGCGATGCGCTCGGAGTGCTCGTCGAAGGCCCGGCGGACGGCGTCGAGGTCGTTGTACGGCAGCACGAGGGTCTGCGCGGCGGTCTCGGCGGTGATGCCCGCGCTGCCCGGCATGGCTAGGGTCGCGACGCCCGAGCCGGCCTCGGCCAGCAGGGAGTCCGAGTGCCCGTGGTAGTGCCCGGCGAACTTCACGAGCAGGTCGCGACCGGTGTAGCCGCGGGCCAGCCGGATCGCGGTCATCGTGGCCTCGGTGCCGGTCGACACCATGCGGAGCTTCTCGATGGGGCCGTCGCCGTCCACCGACACCCGCTGCTTCACGAGTTCGGCCAGCTCGGTCTCACCCGGGGTCGACGCCCCGAACGACAGTCCGCGCGCGGCGGCCTGCTGCACGGCCTCGACCGTGCCGGGGTGGGCGTGCCCGAGGATCGCGGGGCCCCACGACGCGACGAGGTCGACGTACTCGCGACCCTCGGCGTCGGTGACGTAGGCGCCCTTCGCGGACACCAGGAACCGCGGGGTGCCGCCGACCGACCCGTAGGCGCGGACCGGGGAGTTCACGCCACCCGGGATCGCGTTCTTGGCACGGCCGAAGAGCTGGTCGTTCGTGGTCATTCGGGGGCCTTCCCGGTCGAGGCGATGCCGGCGACGTCCGCGGTGCTGCCCGAGGTGCGGAGGCCCGCTTCCTCGTTGAGCTTCCGCGCGATGTCGACGGCGAAGTAGGTCAGGATCGCGTCGGCACCGGCGCGCTTGATGCCGACGAGCGACTCCATCGCGGCGGCGTCGCGGTCGATCCAGCCGTTCTGCGCTGCTGCGGTGATCATCGCGTACTCGCCCGAGATCTGGTACGCCCAGACCGGCACAGGCGAGGTCGCAGCGGTCTCGGCGAGCACGTCGAGGTAGCTCATCGCGGGCTTCACCATCACGATGTCGGCGCCCTCGTCGACGTCGAGCTCGACCTCGCGGAGGCCCTGTCGACCGTTCGCGGCGTCGATCTGGTACGTCCGGCGGTCACCGACGAGCGACGACGACACGGCCTCGCGGAAGGGGCCGTAGAACGCCGAGGCGTACTTCGCGGCGTAGGCGAGCAGCGCGGTGCCGCTGTGTCCGGCACCGTCGAGGGCGTCACGTGCGGCGGCGATCTGGCCGTCCATCATGCCGCTCATGCAGACGAGCTCGGCACCGGCCTCGGCCTGCGCCACCGCCATGTCGCGGTAGCGCAGCAGGGTGGCGTCGTTGTCGACGGAGCCGTCGGCGGCCAGCACACCGCAGTGTCCGTGGTCGGTGAACTCGTCGAGGCACAGGTCGGACTGCACCACGAGGGCATCCCCCACCTCTTCGCGAGCGACGCGGATCGCCACGTTGAGGATGCCGTCCGGGTCGGTCGCGCCGGAACCCTCGGCGTCCTTCGTGGTCGGGACGCCGAAGAGGTTCACGCCACCCACACCGACCGACGCGGCGTCGACGAGCGCGCGGCGGAACGAGTCGAGGGAGTGCTGCTGCACGCCCGGCATGCTCGAGATGTCCACGGCGTCGGTCGCGCCTTCGCGGATGAACATCGGCAGCACGAGCTCGGCGGGGTGGAGCCGGGTCTCGGCCACGAGTCGTCGCATCGCGGGGGTGGCGCGGAGCCGACGGGGGCGGACCTGGGGGAAGCGTCCAGTCACGGGTGACCTTCCTGGTGGGGGGTGGTTGGGTTCAGTGCCTCGACGACGGCGTCGAGCAGGGCTTCTGCGGACCGTGTGCGTCCGACGGCGTGCACGGGCAGTCCGGCCGCACGGGCGTCGGTCGCGGTCCCGGGGCCGATGCAGGCCACGATGGTGCGGGGGTCGAGCGGGGTCATCCGGCGGGCGATCTCGCGGGCGACGCTGCCGCTCGTCACGAGCACCGCAGCGGGCGCCGTCTCGAGGGTGATCGGCTCGTCGCCGGTCCCCACGGTACGGTACGCGACCACGTCGTCCACGTCGATGCCGCGGGCACGGAGGCCGTCGACGAGCGTGGGTGCTGCGATCTCGGAGCGGGGGAACAGCACGGTGCCGTCGGTGTCCGGTAACTCCTGCACCAGGCCGGCCGCGGACGTCTCGTCCGGCACCAGGTCGACGACCCAGCCCGCAGCGCGCGCGGCACGGGCGGTCGGCTCGCCGACCGCGGCGACGCGCACCCCGGCCGGGAGGCCCGCCACGCGTTCCGACAGGACCGTCACGGCCGTCGCACTGGTCACCACAACCCATGCGTAACCAGCCACAGGGGTCCGGTCGCCGACGGAACGCGGTGATCCGGGCCTCCCGGCCGCTCCGGAGGCGACCAGGCGGCGGACCGCAGCGTCGAGCGCGGCGGGGTCGGACGGCGGAGCGTCCGTGATGAGGGGGACGACGACGGGGGCGAGCCCACGGGCCCGCGCCTCTGCGGCGACCCGGTCCCCCCACGCACCGCCACGCGGGACGAGGACGACCGGGGGTCGCGCCTCGTCCGTCGCGGTGGTGGGGGGTTCCGTGGTGACCGCCTACTCGGCCGGTGTCGCGAGGCCGGGACCCGCGGTGTACGGCCCGTCCGTGGTGTCCTCGGCGACGGTGGTCGCCAGGTCGGCGAGGTCAGCGGCGCCGTTCTCGAGCAGCTCGGTCGCCACACGGCCACCGACCGCGAGTGCCTCGTCGAGACGCTCCTGCGCCGACCCGTCGAGCACGGCCGCGTGCGACGCGGTGCGGTACTCGGTGCCGTCGGGGCGGTAGACGGTCGCAGACACGAGCAGCAGCTCGGCGTCCACGACGGCCGTCGCACCGATCGGGGCGGAGCAGCCGGCCTCGAGCTTGGCGAGCACCTCGCGCTCGGCCGTCACCGTCAGGCGGGTGGGGGCGTGCTCGATCTTGCGGAGTGCGGCGAGCAGCCCGCGGTCGGTCTCGTCCGAGCGGATCTCCACCGCGAGTGCACCCTGTCCGGGAGCACTCGGCCAGAAGCCGAGGTCGAGCAGTTCCGTGGCGGCTGACAGGCGGTCGATGCGTCCGAGGCCCGCAGCGGCGAGCACCACGGCGTCGAGGTCGTCGTCCACCCGGCCGAGGCGGGTGTCGATGTTGCCGCGGATGTCGACGACGTCGAGGTCCGGTCGTGCCGCACGGAGCTGCGCGGCACGGCGGGGCGAACCCGTGCCGACCTTCGCCGCCTCGGGCAGCGTGTCGACGGTGGCGCCGTTCCGGGCGACGAGGACGTCACGGGCGTCCGCGCGCTTCGGCACGGCACCGATCGTCAGGCCCGGGTACGGCGCGGTCGGCAGGTCCTTGAGCGAGTGCACGAGGACGTCGACCTCGCCCGCGACGAGCGCTTCACGCAGGGCGCTGGCGAAGACACCGGTGCCGCCGAGCGACGCCAGGGAGGCACGGTTCGTGTCGCCCTCGCTCGTGACGGTGACGAGCTCGACCGGGCGACCGGCCGCCTTCGCCAGGCGGTCGGCGACGTCCTGCGACTGCGCGACTGCGAGCCGGCTGGCACGGGTGCCGAGCCGGATCGGGGTCGGGCCGTCGGGCCCTGTGGCGCTGGGGTCGTTCACGGTCGTGTCGGTCACGGAGCGACGCCCGCGGCGGCGGGCTTGAACCCCGCTCGCACGTTCTCGCAGCAGCCCGGACGGCACACATCGTACCAGGGGCCGATGTCAGTCATGTGCGGGCGCTCGGCCTTGGGCGTGCCGTTGACCCGCTCGAGCACCAGGTCGACGAGACCGGACACGTAGGCCGGGTCGATGCCGGGGGTCTGCGTGCGGAGCGACCAGAAGCCGAGCTCACCGGCGGTCTCGGTGGCTTCCTCGTCGAGGTCCCACATGACCTCCATGTGGTCGCTGACGAAGCCGAGCGGGACGATCAGCACGGCACGCGTCGGGCCGCCCTTGAGGTCCTCGTTCATGTAGTCGTTGATGTCGGGCTCGAGCCACGGCTGCGTCGGGGGGCCGGAGCGCGACTGGTAGACGAGCTTCCAGGCGGGCTTCGACGTGCCCTGCAGGTGGGCGTGCTCGGGCTGCTCGAGGAGCTCGGCCCAGGCCTGGTCGAGGACGACCTCGCCGACGGCCAGGTGCTGCGCCTCGTACGCGCCGTGCTCGTCGAACCCGCGGTAGTCGGGGCCCGAGCGGGCGGCGTCGGTCGAGGGGATGGAGTGCGTCGAGAAGAGCACCTGCAGCTCGGTCGCGACGTCGAGGCCCTCGTTCTCGGCGATCGCGCGGGCCATGCCGTCGCGGACGCCGTCGATGAACGGGCGGACGAAGCCCGGGTGGTCGAAGAACTGGCGGACCTTGTCGATCTGGATGGTGTCGATCAGTCCGGTCTCGTTGAGCACGCGGGCGTAGTCCTCGCGGTACTGCCGGCAGCTCGAGAACGACGAGTACGCGCTCGTGGCGATGGCGACGAGCTTCGTGTAGCCCTTGTCCGCCGCCTCGGTGAAGGCTTCTTCGAGGTAGGGCTCCCAGTTGCGGTTGCCCCACAGGACCGGCATGTCGATGCCGCGCGACGCCAGCTCGGCCTCGAGCGCGGCCTTGAGCGCACGGTTCTGCGCGTTGATCGGGCTCACGCCGCCGAAGTGGCGGTAGTGGTGCGCCACTTCTTCGAGACGCTCGTCCGGGATCCCGCGGCCGCGGGTGACGTTGCGCAGGAAGGGGATGACGTCGTCCTGGCCCTCGGGGCCACCGAAGCCGGCGAGCAGGATCGCGTCGTACGCGGTCGGGGTCTCGACGTGCTCGGGACCGGACGCCGCCGCGGGGGTGGCGGCGAGGACCTGGCCGTTCGTGATCATGCTGGTGTCGGTCATGACAGCACCTCCGGGAGTTCGGCGGTCGTCACGCGACGACCCGTGAAGAAGGGGACCTCTTCGCGCACGTGCATGCGCGCTTCGGTGTAGCGGAGATCGCGCATCAGGTCGACGAGGTCGACGAGGTCTGGGCTCTCGAGCGGCAGGATCCACTCGTAGTCGCTCAGGGCGAAGGTCGCGATGGTGTTCGTGAGCACGCGGCGGTACTTCGCGCCGGCGATGCCGTGGTCGCGGAGCATCTTCGAGCGCTCCTCTTCCGGCAGCAGGTACCACTCGTAGGAGCGGACGAACGGGTACACCGTGATCCACGCCTCGGGGTCCTTGCCGCGCAGGAACGCGGGGGTGTGCCGCTTGTTGAACTCGGCCTCGCGGTGCATGGCCATGACGTGCCAGACCGGCTCGGCGTCCTGGAACAGGCCGGTGCGACGGATCTCGCGCAGCACGGCCTGGATCGCCTGTGCGTCGTCGCCGTGCAGCCAGACCATGACGTCGGCGTCGGCGCGGAAGGCCGAGACGTCGTAGAAGCCACGGATCGTGACCCCGCGCTCGGCGGCGCTGGCGATCACGGTGTCGAGTTCGGCCACGGCGTCGTCGCCGACGCGGTGGACCGGACCGAGGGGCCGGCGGAACACTGCCCAGAGGGCGTAGGCCGTCAGCAGGTTCGGGTCGATCCCGGAGTCCGGCTGGCCGGTCTCGGCGGGTTCCGTGTGGGGGTGGTCGTGCGCGGGCACGGGCCCGGTGTTCGTGGGCGCGTCGGAGCTCATGGATCCATTGTCCTATCGGTTGCCAGGGTGTTGGCCGCCCCGCATCCGGTGGACCGCGCTCGGGCGGTCTACCGCCGTCGGAGCACCATCACGACGATACCCCCGACCACCGCTACGCCGGCTGCGAGACCGGCCAGGTAGGGCACCGGCTTCTCGTCGAGGCCGCGCTTGAACTTCGACGCCGCGATCCCGATCTGCTTCGGGACGTTGAGCTTGTCCTCGATCGCGTCGAGGGTGTCGAACAGCTGGGCGCGGGTCGCGGCGACGCGAGCAGCGAGATCGTCGTGCGGGTCGGTCACGGTTCCTCCGTCGGTGGTGCGGCTGTCGGGGCTGTCGGCGCTCAGGAGCGGCCGTCGACGTCCGGCTTGCGGCTGCCGTACTGCGTCGGCGGGGTCGGCTTCTTGCCGAGGCCCTTGACCGCGTTGATGTCGTCCTTGACGCTGGCGATCGTGCGCTTCGGCGTGATCGGCAGGCCCTTCTTCAGGCGCTTCCAGCCGATCAGGCCGAGGATCGCGGCGATGATCAGCATCACCACGGCCACCACCAGTGCGGCCAGCCACGCCGGCATCACGGTCGCGAGACCCATCACGGCTGCGGTCAGCAGGACGCCGATCGCATAGAGCACGACGACGAGCGCACCGACCAGCAGGCCGGCTGCGAGACCGAAGATCTTCGCCTTCGCGAGCATCTCGGCCTTGAGCAGGTCGATCTCGCCCTTGACCAGGCCCTTGACGAGCTTCGGGACGTCGCCGACCAGGCCGAACAGCGAACGCGACTTGCGATCGCGGGTGTCGGTCATGAGGTGGTGGTGTCCTTCTTCTGGCCGACCTTGCGGACGGCCTTCTTGGTCGTCTCACCGATGAACTCGGCGACGTCCGGGGTCTTGTCGGCGATGAAGTCCTCGGCGACGTGCACACCCTTCTGGACGCCGTTGCTGTTCCAGACCTTGCCGCTGACGGTCTTGATCTGCTCGTACCGCGCCCGTCCGGCTCGCGATCCCAGGACGTACCCGAGTGCGGCGCCGGCGACGAACAGGAGCTTTCCGCGCATGTGCGATTCCTCCGTGCATTGGTTGTGCGGTGGTCATGCACCGAACGGAATACGTCCGGCGGTCTCACCAACAGTAGCCCTCAGGGGCTGCGCGGTCCGCTCAGGAACCGAGGATCTCGTCGGCTGCCTTCCGAGCGGCGGCGATGATCCCCGCCAGGCCGCGTCCGGTCGAGGCCTCGCCGATCCCGACGACGCCCTCGGCCAGCCCGGCCGCGGTGAGGTCCGGTCCGTACCAGCCGACACGTGCGGCACCGGTGACGCGGTCGGCCGTGATCGGCACACCGAGCAGCGTGGACGCGTCCTGCAGCGCACGGCTGCCGACGGGGTCGGTCGGGTCGACCGGGAGGCTCGTGGCCACGCCCGCAGGGTCCGTCGCGGTGGTCGCGTAGCTGAGCCGCAGGACGTGGCGTCCGTCCGCCACGTCGGCCAGCCACGGCCACTTCACCGTCGCGTGCGTGAGGGCCTTCGCCGACACGGCCTGCGCGTCCGGGTGCACGAGCATCCCGGTTCCGCGCGGGGCGGCGTCGAGCTCCGGCTGGTCGACGACGAGCGTGACGAGCTGGATGCCCGTCCGGTCGGGGGCGGCGGCGCGCTCCGGGTCGGCGACGGAGGACAGGGTGTGCTGGGCCGGCAGCCGTTCGGTCGTGCCGTCGGCGCCGACGATCTCGACCGCGTGCGCCTCGATGCGGGTCGCCCGGGTGTGCAGCCGGACGTCCACCCCGTAGGTCGCCATGTCGGCGACGAGCTCGTCCACCAGGCGCACCGTCCCCCCGCGGATCCCCTGCACCGGGGTGCCGGCGGCCGCGCGTGCCCGCAGCGACAGGACGGCCCGGGCGAGTGAGCCCTCGCGCAGCAGCGCGGCGCGCAGGCCCGGAGCGACCCGGTCGGGGTCGAGCTGGTCGGGGTGTGTGGAGTGCACGCCACCGGCGATCGGCACCACGAGGTCGTCGAGCACCCGCTCCCCCATGCGCCGGCGGACGAGTTCGCCGAGCGAGGAGGCCTTGGCGCCCACCGGTGCCGGCAGCAGCGAGTCCATCTGGGCGCGCAGGCCGCCCTTCTGCCCGACCACGGCCAGCACGTCGGCGGCCATCGGGGTGCTCGGGATGCCGAGGAGTCCGGTCGCCGGGATCGGGGAGGTCCGGCCGTCGCGGGTCATCAGCCAGGCGCCGCGGGGGTCGGGGGCGACGACGTCGTTGCCGAGCCCGAGCTCGATCGCCAGGCGGCCGACGGCGTCCGTGCGGGTGGCGAAGGAGTCCGCCGCCATGTCGAGGTCGATCCCGCCGACGGTGTGCCGACGGATCATGCCGCCGAGCTCACCCGAGGACTCGACGAGCACCACGTGGGCGCCGCCCTTGGCGAGGTCACGGGCGGTGACGAGCCCGGCGATCCCGCCGCCGACCACGACGACGTCGGTCACGCGCCGGCTCCGTCCTGCGCTGCACCGTCGTCCGAGCGGCCGTCGCCGAGCGAGTGGACCAGCTCGACCACGCGGGTCAGGACGTCCGGGTCGGTCTCGGGCGGGACCCCGTGGCCGAGGTTCACGACGTGGGCCCGTGCGGAGCCACCCCGACGGACGACGTCGCGGACGTGCGCTTCGAGGACATCCCACGGCGCCGAGAGCATCGCCGGGTCGATGTTGCCCTGCACGCTGACGCCGGTGCCGACGCGCTGGACCGCCTGGTCGAGCGGCAGGCGCCAGTCGACCCCGACCGCGTCGACGCCGACGGTGTCCGTGCCGAAGGTCGTCATGTCGGCCAGGACCTCGCCGCTGCCGACGCCGAAGTGGATGCGCGGCACCCCGAGCTCGGCGACGTGCGACATCGCCTGCGCGGAGTGCGGTGCGACGGACCGGACGTAGTCGGCGCGGGAGAGCGACCCGACCCACGAGTCGAAGAGCTGCGCGGCCGAGGCTCCGGCGAGCACCTGTGCCCGGAGGAACATCCCGGACACCTCGGCGGCCCACGCGAGCAGGCGCGACCAGGTCTCGGGGTCGGCGTGCATGAGCGTGCGGGCGCGGATGTGGTCCTTGGACGGGCCACCCTCGACCAGGTAGGCGGCGAGGGTGAACGGCGCCCCCGCGAAACCGATCAGCGGGGTGTCGCCGAGCTGCTCGACCGTGCGGCGGACGGCCTGCTCGATCGGGGCGAGGGCCGCGGGGTCGAGCTGCTCGAGGGCGTCGACGTCGGCGGGGGTCCGGATCGGCGACGAGAGCACCGGGCCACGGCCGGGGACGATCTCGACGTCCACACCGGCGAGCTTGATCGGCACCACGATGTCGCTGAAGAAGATGCCCGCGTCGACCCCGTGCCGGCGGACCGGCTGCAGGGTGATCTCCGACGCCATCTCCGGGTCGAGGCACGCGTCGAGCATGGCTGTGCCGATCCGAAGCTCCCGGTACTCCGGAAGGGACCGTCCGGCCTGCCGCATGAACCACACCGGGAGCGTCTCCGGACGGTCACCCCGCAGGGCCCGCACCAGGCGGGAACCACTCGTCCGCCCTGATGCCAGGGGGTGGGAGTCGGGGAGGGATGTGGTCGTCGCTTCGGTCACCGGATGATTCTCCCATCGAGCGCGTTACCATTGACTACGTGCTCATCTGTCTCACGGCGTCGCATCGCAACGCCAGCTTCGATCTCCTGGAGCGACTGAGCATCGGTGCACCCGCGGCAGCCAGCCGACTCGTCACGGATGCCGGCGTCCTGGACGGTGCAGTGGTCCTCGCGACCTGCAACCGCTTCGAGGCGTACCTCGACATCGCGGGCGACGAGAGCGACTCCGCCGTCTCCGCCACCGTGCAGGCCGTGGCCGCCGCGAGCGACCTGGACGCCACCGAGGTCCTGGACTCCGTCAACGTGCTGGACGGCAAGGACGTCGTGCAGCACCTGTTCGCCGTGTCGAGCGGACTCGAGTCCGTCGTCGTCGGCGAGACCGAGATCTCCGGCCAGGTCCGTCGCTCGCTCGAGGACGCCCGGTCGAACGGCACCACCACCTCGGACCTCGAGCGCCTGTTCCAAGAGGCCGCGCACACGTCCCGCGGCGTCAAGACCCGCACCCGCATCGGCGCCGCCGGCCGGTCACTCGTGCGCCTCGGCCTCGAACTCGCCTCGTCGCGGGTCACCGACTGGGCCCGCACCCGCGTGCTGCTCGTCGGCACCGGCAGCTACGCGGCCACCACCATCGCCGCCCTGCGCGACCGCGGCGCCACGAACATCCAGGTGTTCTCGCCGTCGGGCCGGGCACCCTGGTTCGCCGCCAAGCACGACCTCGTCGCCGCCCGTGACCTGCGCCAGGCCATCGGCGAGAGCGACGTCCTGATCACCTGCACCTCGAGCGAGGTCCCGGTCGTCGCACCGGTCGACCTCGACGACGGGGTCCGCCGCATCGTCATCGACCTCGGGCTCCCCCGCAACGTCGACCCCGCGGCCGCCGGTGTCGACGGCGTCGAACTGCTCGACCTCGAGACGATCAGCATCCACGCCCCGATCTCCGAGCTGAACGCCGAGTCCGAGGCCCGCGCGATGGTCGACGACGCCGTGTCCCGGTTCCGCGCGCAGGCGATGGAGCAGTCGACGACCCCGGCGCTCGTGGCGTTCCGCAAGCACGTGTTCGACATCCTCGACGACGAGATCGAGCGGGCCAAGCGCCGCGCGGACGCCGACGGCGAGTCCGTCGAGCACACCGAGCGGGCGCTCCGGCACCTGGTCGGCGTCCTGCTGCACCGTCCCTCGGTCCGCGCCCGTGAGCTCGGTCGCGCCGGTCGCGGCGAGGAGTTCGTCGGGGCGATCGACTCCCTGTACGGCGTCCGGCCGGAGGCCGAGCCGGAGCTGCCGTCGCCCGTCGTCCCCCTGGCCGACCGCACGGCACTGGACCCGGCCGCCTCGGATCGCGACGACCAGGCGGACGCGAGCTGAGCCTCCAGACAGGCTCGCAACCACCCACGCTGCGCGTGAGTGCGCTGCTGCTGGTGCGTGACCGACGTGTCCTGATGGTGCGCGCCCGGGCGCGCGACGTGCTCTACCTGCCCGGCGGCAAGGCGGAGCCGCACGAGACCGACGTCGAGGCCGCCGTGCGCGAGGCGTACGAGGAGACCGACCTGCGGCTCACCGCCGACGACGTCGACCCGTTCGGCGTCGTGCTCGAGCCCGCCCACGGGCAGGCTCCGGGGACGATGGTCGCGATGACGCTGTTCCTGGTCCGGCCGGGAGGCCCGCTGGACTCCGCCACGCCCGTCGCCTCCGCCGAGGTGGACGAGGTCGAGTGGGTCACCTCCGCCGACGCGGACCGCTGCCCGCCTGCGGGCGTGGAGACGCTCCGCCGCCTGGTGGCGGCGGAGCTCATCGACTGACCGTCAGGCTCGCGGCGGAGCTGCCGGCACGTGCCTGGTCGGCGGCACGACGCCGGTGTCACCGGCAGGAGAGGCGAGACGGCGTTCCAGCAGTGCCAGCGCGCCGATCACGGCGTCTGCCTCGAAGACACGGTTCCGCCGTCCCGCCGATCGTTGTGTCAGGACGCCACGCTCGACGAGGACCCCCAAGGCCGTGTTCGCGGCCTGCTCGCTCCGGCCCGTCGCGGCGGCGAACGTCTGCGCGGTGAGCACGGGCATGCGGGGCGCGAGTTCGAGCGCCGACCACGCAGCGGAGTCAGAGCGGACTCCGACGAGCGCAGATCGCCAGGACTCCTTGATCCGGACGAGCTCGTGCTCGAACTGCGCCATCCGGTCCACGACCTCGGCCATCGCCTCGGCGAAGAGCCGGACGAACTGCCCGACGGCCCGCTGCGCTGGCTCCGATGACGGCGGCTCGGTGGAGCGGAACCGCTGGAGCCCCGCTTCGTAGTCGACAGCACGGGTCGCCAGGACCAGGGACACCGGTGGAGACGACTCGACGGTCAGACCCCGTGACCGCAGGACAGCGTGGATCAGTGCGCGTCCGATGCGACCGTTGCCGTCGGCGAACGGGTGGATCGTCTCGAACTGCGCGTGTGCGACGGCGGCGATGGCGATCGTCGGCAGCGTGCTCGAGTTCACGAACGCCAACAGGTCGTCGAGGAGTCCTGGCACCCGCTCCGGCACGGGAGGGACGAACACCGCTGCGGCAGGCGTCGGTCCGCCGATCCAGTTCTGCACCGCTCGGACCGTGCCCCCGACCTCGGGGGTCGCCGAGGCCTCCATCAGCCGCCGGTGCGCCTCGAGGAGCAGGTCGAGGGTCACCGGGGAACCCGGACCGACCGACTCGGTGAGGAAGGTCATCGCGTCGATGTTGCCGAGGACCTCGGTTGCGGTGCTCCACTGCCCGAGCGGGCTCCGTCCGCGCGCCTCTTCTTCGAGCAGCTTCCGCGGGGAGACCTCGAGGCCCTCGATCATCGACGACCCGACCGCTTCGGCTCGGAGGAGCATCCGGCCCAGTGCGTCTCCGCTGCCGAGCAGCGTGGATCTCGTCTCGGCTTCCGTCACCGCAGCGGTGGCCTCGAGCACGGCCGCTTGTTCGGTCGGTCCGAGATCGACCGTTCGGCCCTGCAGCGGATCCGGCACGTAGGCGTCGAAGACCATCGGCATCCGAAAGGCGCGTGTCGCGGCCGCCGGGTCGCCCGTGCGGCGGATCGTCTCGTACGAAGCCATACATGGATCATCCCATGATCAAGGATGGCTGCCTATCCTTGATCATGGGATGCGTTCCACTCGGGTCCGTCAGGCCTTGTCGGTGTCGGTGTACTCCCCGACCTCGCCGTTCTGGGCCGGCTCGGCCTCGCCGGGGATGTCCGAGTCGACGTACTCGCCGTCGGGTCCGGTTCCGGTCGGTCGCGTCTCGCCGGGGATGTCGCTCGAGACGAACTCGCCGACGGGCTCCGTCGACTCGACGTGCTCCTCGCCCGGGATCTCGCTGTCCGTGAAGGCTCCGGCGCGGGGTTCGACCCCGTCCGCGCGACCCTCGTCGCCTCGTGCCTGTTCGTGCTTGCCCGTCATGTCCGACCTCCGCTGCTCGGGTTGCTTGCCTCGGAGTGTGCCCGTGGTCCCTGGACGCCGACCGAACCGGATGCGGCGTTCGGTGGTTGCCTGTGCACCATGCAACGCAGCAGCCGATCGAAGTTCCTGCTCGTCGTGACCGGGCTCGTCGCCGTCGGGACACTGGCGGGGTGCGCCTCGGACGGGCAGCCCGCCGCCACCGAGACCGTCACGGCGCCCCCACCGTCGCCGTCCGCTTCGGCGTCCACGCCGCAGTCGTCCGAGGAGCCCGCCTCGGCGGCACCGTCCTCCGGGTCCGGTTCTGGGCCGTCCGCCGGATCCGGTGCCACCGGCCAGGCTGCCGGCGACCGGTGCGCGGTGTCATCGCTCGCCGGACGCATCGAGGCCGGCAGCGGTGGTGCCGCCGGCAGCGTCATCGTGCACCTGGTGCTCGAGAACACCGGGTCGACGACCTGCACGGTGCAGGGGTGGCCCGGCGTCTCGTTCGTCGGGGGTGGCACCGGCAAGCAGATCGGAGCGGCTGCGACGCAGGAGAAGAGCGCGCCGCACCCGACCGTGACCCTCGCTCCCGGCAAGACCGCCGTCGCGCCGCTCAAGATCGTCCGGGCCGAGAACTACTCGGCGGGCGACTGCTCGCCGCAGACCCCGGACGGCTTCCGCGTGTACCCGCCCGGGTCGAAGCAGTCCCTGTTCGTGAAGGACACGGACTACCAGGCGTGTGCGTCCACCGATGCCTCACTGCTGTCCGTGCAGGCGTTCGTGCCGGAGGGGCAGGCGACCTCGTAGCGGTCAGCCGGGCGATCTCGGCGGGTCCCGAGCGCGGGCTGCTGCCGCCACGGACGGAGCCGTCCCGCTGCGATCGCAGCGGGACGGCTCCTTCGGTCCTGAGGTGCTGGCCGACTAGCTGACCGGCACCGGGACGGCCCCGGTCCCCCGGTCGTGCTCGGGAGCCCGGTCGAGTCCGTGGCCCTCGGTGTCCAGGTTCGGGATGACCTTCCGCATCCAGCGCGGCATCCACCAGGCTGCTTCCCCGCAGAGCGTGAGGAGCGCCGGCATGATCATCATCCGCACCAGGAAGGCGTCTGCGAGGACCCCGACGAGCAGCCCGACGGCGATCGAGGCAGCGACGGCCATCTCACTCGTGGCGAAGCCGGCGAAGACGACGGCCATGATCGTGGCTGCTGCGACGAGGACGGTGCCGGACTTGGTGAACCCGGAGAACACGGCGTTCTTCGGGCTCAGCCCACGGGAGTGTTCTTCCTTCATCCGGGACACGAGGAACACCTGGTAGTCCATCGCCAGCCCGAACAGGACCCCGACCAGGATGATCGGCAGCAGGCTCAACATCGGGTCGCCCTGGGGTGCGGCGATGAGCGGGTCGAGCCAGCCCCACTGGAAGATCGCGACCGATGCGCCGAACGCCGCCCCGACGGAGAACAGGTACCCGAGGGTGGCGAACAGGGGCACGAGCAGGGATCGGAACATCACGATCAGGAGCAGGAACGACAGCGCGACGATCACGATGATGTAGGTGATCAGTGCCCGGTTCATCTGCGCGGTGTCGTCGAGCCCGATCGCGGTCTCGCCGGTCACCTCGACGCGCACGCCGCTGATGGCCGTGGTCTCGTCGCGGATGTCCGTGACGAGCTGCTTCGTGCTCTCGGCGATCGGACCGCCGGTCGGGATGACGGTGAGGAGTGCGGCGTCGTCGGTCTTCGTGACCTGGCCGGGAACGACGGCTTCGACGTGGTCGAGGCCCGTGATCTCGTCCTCGACCGCGGCGAGGTTGCTGGTGACGTCGTCACCCTGCACGAGCACGAGCAGCGGGGACTGGATGCCGCCGAACTCGTCGACGATCAGGTCGTAGGCCTTCCGCTCGGACGACGTCGGGTCGGAGCCCCCGGGGATGTTGGAGGCCGTCTTCATGTCGAGGACCGGTGCGGCGACGAGCCCGAGGACGACGACGGCGCCGAAGAGTGCGAGCCACGGGCGTCCGGTGACGAACCTGGCCCACCCGCGGAGGAAGTTCTTGCGGTTCGCGGGACGCTGCGGGATCGGCTGGCCGGCGGCGAGGAGTTCCCGGTGCTTCCGGGGCAGGGCGCGCAACCCGAGGGTCCCCAGGATGACGGGGAGCAGCGTGAGGGCCATCAGCACCGCGATCAGGACGCTGAACGCTCCGGCGAAGCCCATCACGGTGATGACCTCGTTGCCGGTCACGACGAGACCCACGAGGGCGATGATGACCGTGAGGCCCGCGAACACGACTGCGGTGCCCGCAGTGCCGGTGGCCCGGGCGACCGCGTCGACGACGCTGCGTCCCTCGCGGAGCTCCGAGCGGAACCGGGTGAGGATGAACAGCGTGTAGTCGATCCCGACCGCGAGGCCGAGCATGGTCGCGAGCGTCAGGGTGGTCCCCTGGATCGGGTTGATCGCGGAGTACGCGAGGACACCGACCGTCCCGACGGCGACCCCGGAGATCGCGACGAGCATGTTCGCTCCGGCGGCCAGGAGCGAACCGAACGTCAGGAACAGCACCAGGAACGCGACCAGGATCCCGATGACCTCGCCGGGACCGAAGGTGGCGTAGGTGTCCCCGAACAGGTGCCCGTCGACCTCGGCGTGGAAGGCAGCACGGTGGTCTGCTGCGAAGTCCAGGACGGTGTCGTACGTCTTCTCCTGGTTCGCTTCGGTGACGCCGGAGAAGGTCAGCGTGGAGATGACCGTGGTGCCGTCCTTCGAGACCATCGGGTTCCGCTGGGCGAACGGGTTCGAGACCGTCTGCACGTGCGGAAGGCCCTTCGCGTCGGCGAGGACTGCCTGCACCTCGGCGGCGGTGGCCCGGTCCGTGACCTTCGCTCCGTCTCGCGCCTGGAGGACGAGCTGCAGCGTCTTGGCGTCGCCCGACGACGAGGAACCGAGGTCGAACTTCTCGTTGACGACGGTGAGTGCCTTCGCGGCGGCGGTCGTGTTGCCGGCCGAGCCGGTGGCACTGGTGTCCATGCCGGCGGCGGTGACCGCGGTGAGGCTCGCGAAGAGCACCAACCAGACGGCGACGATGATGAGCCGGTGCCGGGCGCTGAAGCGTCCGATCGCGGCGAGGACCTTGGGCATGATGCTCCCGGAGAGAAGAAGAGGAAGCCACGCGGAGACCGTCGCGGCGGGTACTCCTCAATGCTCCGAGCAACGCTCCGTCCGGCCGTCGTCCCGTCGGAGCGACGGACCTACTGCGTCCGCAGTAGGTCCGGGTCAGTCGACGAGTCCGGCGCGGTAGGCGAGGGACACCAGCTGCGCACGATCACGGACGCCGAGCTTCGCCATCGCGCGGTTGGCGTGGGTCTTCACGGTGTAGGGCGAGACGAACATCTCCCGGCCGATCCGGTCGTTGTCGCCTCCGCGGGCGATCGCCACCACCACGTCGTGTTCACGCGGGGTCAGCGCTCGGAGACGTTCCTGCGCATCGGTGTCGATGACGCGGTCGGACTGGGAGCTGACCTGCGCGATGACCGCGGCCTGCGCAGCCGCGGAGAGTGCTCCACCACCGAGGACGACCTCGTTGATGCCCGCCACGAGCTCGCGGGGTCCGACGGTCTTGCCGAGGAAGCCGTTCGCACCGGCCCGGAGCGCCGAGACCACGATCTCGTCCTGCTCGAACGTCGTCAGGATGACGATGCGGAGCTGCTCGGCGGAGAACCGCTCACGGAGGCGGCGTGTGGTCTCGACGCCGTCGATCCCCGGCATCCGCACGTCCAACAGGACGACGTCGACCGTCGTCGTCTCGAGGAACCGCAGGGCCTCGAAGCCGTCGCCGGCCTCACCGGCGACGGTGAGGTCGTCGTGCGCCTCGAGGATGGTGCGGAGCCCGACGCGGATCATCGCCTGGTCGTCGACCAGCAGGATCGTCGTCACGACAGCTTCCTTCCGTCCAGCGCCAACACGGCGTGCACGACGAACCGATCGGGTCGCTCGTCGACGTCCAGTGTCCCGCCTGCTGCCCCGACGCGTTCGCGCATGCCCACGAGCCCGAACCCCGAACCCTGCGTCTGCTTGGTCCGCGGCGCGCGTGGGTTGTCGGAGACCACGTGGAGTCGACCCTGCTCGGCGCGGACGGTGATCGTCACCGTGCCGATCCCGTACCGGTGCGCGTTGGTCAGGGCCTCCTGCACGACGCGGTACACGGTGACCTCGACCACGGGGGCGACCGGTTCGTCCGGCAGCTCGACGTCGGCCACGACGTCGAGCCCGATCGACGTGAACGACGACACCAACGCGGGCAGCGAGCCGAGCCCGGCGACCGTCTGGTCCGGAGCGGCGTCCCGTGACCGGAGGAGCTCGAGGATCTGCTGCGTCTCGGCGGTGACCATCCGCAACGCCTCACGCGCGTCACCTGCTGCGCGTGCCGCCGTCACCGGGTCGCGGTCGACGGTGACCTCGACCGCACCCAGGTGCATGCTCGCCACCGCGATCTGGTGACCGACGACGTCGTGCAGGTCGCGGGCGATGCGGAGCCGCTCGGCGTCCACGCGTCGGCGGGCTTCGAGGTCCCGTGACGCGATCGCCTCGCGGGCTTGCTCCCGCAGGGCCGACCAGTACCGGAGCTGTGCCCAGACTGCGGCCCCCGTGGCGCCGGCGGCCGCACACGCCGCGACCGCCGCCAAGGCGTCGGGACTGACCAGCCCCGCGCCGGACTCCACCGCGACCACGAGGTAGAGCGGCAGCGCGGTCGCGACGACCATGCGGAACGGGGCCGCACCGCGGAGGGTGACGGAGAACAGCGCGAACACCACGATCGTCCACCCCACGATCGGGTCCCACCCCTGCACCGCTGCCACCGCACAGCCGACCACGGTGAGCAGCACCCCCGGCCACGGGTACCGACGAGCCACGGCAACACCGGCGATGCCGAGCAGCACACCGACCAACGGGAAGACCCCGGCACCCGCGACGAGGACTCGGACGATCTCCACCGCTGCACCGGCCACGGCGAGGCCCGCGGCCAGCTCGGGCAGGAGCGCCGGGGACCGGAGCCACCACGGGTTCGGTGGCAGCACGAGATCGCCGTCGTTCGTCATCCCCCGAGTCTCCTGCCTCCACCCCACCGACACGTACTGCGGACGCAGTAGGTTCGACGATCCGCGACGACGACGAGGCACCGCGTCCCGATCCGGAGGATTGGCACCAATCCCACCGGAAGGCACCCCATGACGACCATCACCGCTCCCCGTTCCGCTCCGACGGCCCGACGGCACTCGCTCACCCGCGCACCGCAGCTCACCGCGTGGGCCGCCCTGATGGGTGTCTCCGAGGTCGTCCGCTTCGCCGGGTTCATGACCCTGCTCGTCGCGATGGGCGTCGAAGCCGGTGCCCGACGCGTGATCGACCACGAGGAGGCATGAGCATGCGTCCCATCCGCCCCGAGGACATCACGCTCCCCGACACCCGACCGATCGACATCACCGCGTCCATGCGCGAGGTCGAGTCCGGCGAAGCGGACTCCGCCGATCGCTGAGACTCCACGACCAGGACCGCTGAGCACGAACGGCACCAGGCGTCCACGCTCCCCGAGCACGCCGGACGCCGAGTGCGAGCGACCTCAGCGACGAGCCGGCGCGTGCACGGCCTCGAGCACCTCGGTCCCCATGGTCCGCAGCGCCTCGAACACGGCCAACCGCCGCTGCAACGAAGCGTCGTCGAACGTCACCGTCACGGCGTAGCTGACCGACGACCCGGGCCCCCGCAGGATCCCCGCCTCCGCCCGCACGCCGGTGCTCGACCCGGTGACCGCGACGACCTGCAACCCGTGGTCGAGCGCCCGGTGCGCCAGGGGATCGAGCCCGAAGGACCCGGCGACCAGGTTCAGGTCATTCGCCAGGGACAACCAGCCGAGCACCCGGTTCGACACCGCCTCGTCGACGACCTCGCCGAGGGCCAGTCCGCGCATCACCCACGACAGCTCCCCGGTCGGTGCGACGGAGGCGTCGGGGGCGTCGTCCGGGCCGCGGCGGTCCCGCACGCGGTCGATCAACGCCGTGCGCTCGATGCCCAGGGACTCCGCACGCTCCCGGACGGCGTCGATGCCCACGGTCGACAGCAGTGCGTTCATGGCCCAGGCGTCGGCGGTGGCCCCGACCAGGGTCGCCAGGTCGGGCACCTGCATGGTCGGCTCCTGCAGGAACTGCCACAGCCCGGCACCGGTCGCGGTGTCGCGGGCCATGCGCTGCAGTCGGTCACCGTGCAGGCGGCCGTCCTCGAGCTGGGCGGCGACCTCGATGAGCAGCAGGACGCGGCCCAGGCTCGCGACCGGCTGCACCAGGGTGTCGTCGATCGCGAGCAGGGCCTTGCCGCTGGAGGTGTCGATCACCGAGGCGCTGACCCCGGCGCCCTCGAGCGCGAGGGCACCGAGGGCCTCGGTGGTGGCGGTGAAGCGGTCGTCGGCCCGGCCGCTGTGCCGCCCACGACCGCGGCCGCCACCTGCTGGGCGGTCGTCCGGTCGCCGGCGGCGCGACGACCGGGCCGCGTCCGGCTCCGTCATCACCAGATCGCGACGCGCTCGGCGGGGTCGAGGTACATCGCGTCCTGCTCGGTCACGCCGAATGTGTCGTACCAGACGTCGATGTTCCGCACGACCTGGTTGCAGCGGAACTCGTTGGGCGAGTGCGGGTCGATGCTCAGCAGACGAGCCGCCTCTTCCGGGCGGATCGCCATGCGCCAGGCCTGGGCCCAGCTCAGGAAGAAGCGCTCGGCACCGGTGAGGCCGTCGACGACCGGGGGCTCCTGGCCGTCGAGGGACAGCAGGTAGGCCTTCCACGCGATCGACAGGCCACCGAGGTCACCGATGTTCTCGCCGATCGTCAGGGCACCGTTCACGTGGCTGTCGGGCACCTCGGTCGGCACCAGGGCGTCGTACTGGGCGATGAGGGCCTTCGTGCGCTCCTCGAACGCCGCACGGTCGGCCTCGGTCCACCAGTTCTCGAGCTTGCCGTCGCCGTCGTACTGCGACCCCTGGTCGTCGAAGCCGTGGCCGATCTCGTGCCCGATGACGGCACCGATCGCGCCGTAGTTCGCGGCGGCGTCGCGGTCTGCGTCGAAGAACGGGAACTGCAGGATCGCGGCCGGGAACACGATCTCGTTGAACCCGGGGTTGTAGTACGCGTTGATCGTCTGCGGCGTCATGAACCACTCGTCACGGTCGATCGGCTTGCCGATCTTGCCGAGCTCGCGGTCGACCTGGAACGAGGCGACCGCGCGGACGTTCGCGACCAGGTCGTCGGACAGGACGGGCAGCGCCGAGTAGTCGCGCCACTTCACCGGGTAGCCGATCTTCGGCGTGAACTTGTCGAGCTTGTCGAGCGCACGGGCACGGGTCTCGTCGGTCATCCAGTCGAGCGCCGTGATGCTCTGCCGGTACGCCTCGACCAGGTTGGCGACGAGGTCGTCCATCTTGGCCTTCGAGGTCTCGTCGAAGTGCTCCTGCACGTAGATGCGGCCGACGGCTTCACCCATCGCACCCTCGACCAGCGAGACGCCACGCTTCCAGCGCTCGCGCTGCTTGGGCGCACCGGTCAGTGCGGTGCCGTAGAACGAGAAGTTCGTGGCCGAGAACGCGCTCGTCAGGTACGCGGCGGAGCCACGGATGACCTGCCAGCGCAGCCAGTCCTTCCAGACCTCGAGCGGCTGGTCGTTCAGCAGGTCGGCCAGGCCGGTGATGAACGAGGGCTCGCGCACCACGACGGTCTCGAACGCACCGGCGGGGGCGTCGATGGCCTGCCACCAGGTCTGCAGGTCGACGCCCTTCGCGAGCGCGGCGACCTCGGCCCAGGGCAGCTTGTTGTAGGTCTTCTGGCTGTCGCGGGTCGTGACGTTGTCCCAGTGCTGGGCGGCGAGCGCCGTCTCGAGCGCGATGACGTGCTCGGTGCGGGCGCCGCCGTCGTCGAACCCGGCGAGCGGGAACATCGCCGCGACGAACTCGCGGTACTTCTCGCGGATGTCGGCGAAGCGCTCTTCGCGGTAGTACGACTCGTCGGGCAGCCCGAGGCCGGACTGCTCCAGGAACACGACGTAGGACTCGGGGTCACCCGGGTCGTTGTCGACGAAGAGCTGCAGGAAGCTCGGCAGGCCGATGCGCTCGAAGCGGCCGACGGCGGCGATGACCTCGGGCACGGACTCGATGGCGGTGATCTCGGCGAGCAGGTGCTCGATCGGTGCGGTGCCGAGCTCCTCGAGCCGGGCTTCGTCGGTGAACGAGGTGAAGAGGTCACCGACCTTGCGCTCCTCGGTGCCAGGGGCGGCCTGCTGCGAGCGCTCGATGATGTCGCGCACGGCGATCTCGGCGGCCTCGGCCAGCACCGTGAAGGAGCCGTACCGGGCCTTGTCGTCGGGGATCGGCGTCGCCTCGATCCAGGTCCCGTTCACGTGGCGGTACAGGTCGTCCTGGGGGCGCACCGCGGGGTCGAGTTCGTCAGTGTGGATGCCGGAGGCACGTGCGACGTCGGTCATGCGGTCCACGATAGCCACCGACCCCATGGGGCAGGTCGATCCGGGTCGTCACCGGCGCACGGCTGCCGGTACGGTCATCGCATGGGACTTCCGTGGAAGCTGCACGGCGACGGCAAGACCGTCTCCGCGACGACGATCGTGGCACCCGACGAACGGCTCACCTGGCCCCGGACGATCGGCCTCGGCGTGCAGCACGTCGTCGCGATGTTCGGCGCCACGTTCCTGGTGCCCCTGATCACCGGGTTCCCGCCGTCGACGACGCTGCTGTTCAGCGGCATCGGCACGATCCTGTTCCTGCTCATCACGGGCAACCGCCTGCCGAGCTACCTCGGCTCGTCGTTCGCGTTCATCGCCCCGATCGGCGCGGCCACCAAGATCGGCGGCATCCCGCTCGCCCTGTCCGGCATCATCGTCGTCGGCGCGCTGCTCGCGATCGTCGGGCTCGTCGTGCACCTGGCCGGCGCCGGGTGGATCGACCGGCTGATGCCCCCGGTGGTCTCGGGCGCGATCGTCGCCCTGATCGGCTTCAACCTGGCGCCGTCGGCCCGGGACAACTTCACGGAAGCCCCGGTCATCGCGCTCATCACCCTCGCGACGATCATCCTGGTCACCGTCCTGTTCAGGGGCCTGATCGGCCGCCTGTCGATCGTCATCGGCGTGCTCGTCGGGTACGTCGCCGCGCTCATCGGCGGTCAGGTCGACTTCTCGAAGGTCGGCGACAAGCCGTGGATCGGTCTGCCGGACTTCACCGCTCCCGCGTTCGACCCGTCCCAGCTCCCGATCTACCTGGCGTTCGTACCGGTCGTCCTGGCGCTGGTCGCCGAGAACGTCGGCCACGTCAAGGGTGTCGGACAGCTGACCGGCCGTGACCTCACGCCGCTCACCGGTCGCGCGCTCTTCGCCGACGGCATCTCGACCGTCCTGGCCGGCGTCGGCGGCGGCTCCGCCACCACCACCTACGGCGAGAACATCGGCGTCATGGCCGCCACCCGCGTCTTCTCCACCGCCGCCTACTGGGTCGCCGCGATCGCGGCCGTCCTGCTCGGCCTGTCGCCGAGGATCGGCGCCGTCATCTCGTCGGTGCCCGCGGGCGTGCTCGGCGGCGCCACCACCGCGCTCTACGGCCTGATCGGCATCATCGGCATCCGGATCTGGGTCGAGAACCGCGTCGACTTCTCGAAGCCGAAGAACCAGCTGACCGCCGGAATCGCCCTGATCATCGGCATCGCGAACTTCACGTTCACGTTCGGCCAGGCGAGCTTCGGCGGCATCATCGTGGGCACGATCGCCGCGATCGTCGTCTACCACCTGATGGACGTCATCGGCCGGGCCCGCGGCACCGACGAGCCCTCGACCGAGGCCGCCGACCCCGCGCACGCCGCCACCGGCGCCGTCCCCGCGGAACCGCGCGCCGACTGACGCGAGTGGTCGGCCGGAACGCGCGTCCGGCCTGACGACGTGGGACCACCGGACTGGAGGCCCGTGGCGGACACGGCCACGGGCCTCCAGTCCGTCACGTGGTGCGTTGCGGACCGGAACGCCCCCCAGTCGGTCGCTCCGGTCCGCACGCGCTCCTCGCCCGGTTCAGCGGGGCGCGCTGGGCGACGGGGTCGCGGTCTGCACCGACTTCTGCTCGTCGATGTACCGCTGATCGAGCGGGACCTCATCGGCGACCCCCGGGGTCCACTGCCCGACCACGGTCGTGCCGTCGGACTCGTACACGTCGCCGCCGTCCGGCTCACTCCACAGAACCCAGCCCTTGCGGCCGTTGTCCGCCCTCCCGGGGACCAGATCCGGGTGACCCGACGCGTTCGGGACTCCGTAGGTCTGGCCCTTGTCGTTGACCGCCCAATCCGACGTGACCGCGTTGGCGTACTGCAGCGTCGCCGTCCACCTCGTCCCCGCCGACGCTTCGATGCTGAACGTCGTCGTCCCTCGCTCCGGGAGCCGGCCGTCGACGACGCGCATCGTCCCTTCGTCCCGACAACTCAGGCCGGATGCGCCCCTTCCGACGGTGAGGACCCGGACCATGCCGACGTCGTTGCGGCACGTGATGTCGACGATCACGGCACCCGCGGTGTCGGGAGCCTGCCCGATGTCGATCAGTGCGGGGCCGGTGTGCGTCGCAGTGGTCGTGCGCCCGACTGCTGCCGTCGTCGTGGTCCCCGGGAGCCCGGCGACGACCAGGGCGGCGGCGCTCGTCGTCACCGCGATCGCCGCGACGGAGACGATCGAGACGCCGATGCGTGCACGTCGTTGCTGGCGCTGCAGGGCGCTCCGTCGTGTCCCGATGGCGGCCAGCTCCGAGCGGACCGCTGCTGCAGCGTCGGGGTTCATGTCGATGCTCATCAGTAGGTGCCTTCCGGTGCGTTGCGGACACTGGGACGAAGGTCGTGCAGGTCGCGTTGCAGGCGCTGCCGCATCCGGTGCAACCGCACGCGTGCCGCCGGCGGTTTGAGACCGACCGCCTGCGCGGCCTGCCAGACCGGCATCTCCTCGACCCCGGTGAGCACCAGCAGTGCGGCGTCCTGCGGCGCGAGTCCCCGGATCGTCGTCCTGAGGCGTTCGCGGGCCTCGAGGTCTTCGGCGTCCGTGGCAGGAGCGTGGGGATCGTCCCGAGGGAGTGCGTCGAGGAGCTTCCGGTACCGCGCCGCTGCGCGTCGGTGGTTCTGGGTCAGGTTGACCGTCGTGACCAGCAACCACGGAGCGACGGAACCGGCCACGAGGGTGACGCTCTTGCGCTTGCGCCAGAGCTCGTAGAACGCCGCCGCTGTGATGTCCTCGGCGTCGTGCGAGTTCTCCGTCAGGCTCAACGCCCGTCGGTAGATGCGTGGTCGGTGCCGGTCGAACAGCGCGGCGAACGCAGCCCCGTCATCACGGACCGCTCGCGTCCACAGCGGGCCGTCGTCCTGTTCGTCCTTCACACTCTGGAGTGTCCGGTCATGGCTCCAGCGTTACAGACGCCAGCGGATCGGCTCGTCGCGCAACGAGGTCGTCCCTGGCGCAAGCCCGAGGACGTGGGACCACCGGACTGGAGGCCCGTGGCGGACACGGCCACGGGCCTCCAGTCCGTCACGGGGTCGCGCCCACCGCGCCCGGCGACCACGACGCGTCGGCATCGCCGACAGAATGGGTCGGTGCACCGACCGACGCGACCCGCTGTGACCGCTGAGCGGCGCGCGGTCGACCGCGACATCGTGCGGCTGGCGGTGCCGGCGCTCGGAGCGCTCGTGGTCGAGCCGCTGTTCCTGCTGACCGACACCGCGCTGGTCGGGCACCTCGGGGCGACGCCGCTGGCGGCCGTCGGGCTCGCGAGTGCGGTGCTGTCGACGGTGACCGGGCTGCTGGTGTTCCTGGCGTACTCGACGACCCCGGCCGTGGCGCGGGCGCTCGGCGGTGGCGACCGTCGCGGAGCCGTGCACGCGGGCATCGACGGGATGTGGCTCGCGCTCGTGCTGGGGGTGGTGCTGGCGCTGGTCGGGTGGCCGCTCGCCGGACCGCTCGTCGACCTGTTCGGCGCCTCGGCCGAGGTGTCGGCCGCCGCGACCGCGTACCTGACCATCTCCCTGATCGGGCTGCCCGGCATCCTGGTCGTCACCGCTTCGACCGGACTGCTGCGTGGGCTGCAGGACACGAAGACCCCGCTCGTCGTCGCGACCATCGGGTTCGTCGCGAACGGGCTGCTCAACGCCGTCCTGATATACGGCGCCGGCTGGGGCGTCGAGGGATCCGCCGCCGGCACCGTCATCGTGCAGTGGGCGATGGCCGTCGTCTACGTGCGCATCGCGGTGCGGGCCGCTCGGTCGTCGGGGGCGCCGCTGCGACCCGGTGCCTCGGGCGTCGCTCGGGCCCTGCGATCGGGGGCTTGGCTGTTCCTGCGCACCGCGTCACTGCGGATCGCGATGCTCGCCACCGTCGGTGCCGCCGCCGGGCTGGGGACCACCGGGCTGGCGACGACGCAGGTCGGGCTGACCGTCTTCTCGACGCTGGCGTTCGCGCTCGACGCCCTGGCGATCGCCGGGCAGGCGCTCGTCGGACACGGACTCGGCGGACGTGACCCGGAGCGGGTGCGACTGGTGACGCGACGGCTCGTGCTGCTCGGGATCGCCGGCGGTGTGCTGCTCGGGGTGCTGACCCTGGCCGTGAGCGGCGTCCTCGGGCCGGTGTTCTCGGACTCGCGGGCGGTGCGGGACGCCCTGCCCGTCGTGCTGGTGCTCATCGCCGTCGGGATGCCCGTCGCCGGGTACGTCTTCGTGCTCGACGGGGTGCTGATCGGCGCCGGGGACGCGCGGTACCTGGCAATCGCCGGAGGCGTGAACCTCGTCGTCTACCTGCCGCTGCTGTGGTGGGCCGGCGGGACGCTCGCGGGGTTGTGGGCGGCCTTCGCCCTCGGGTACATCGGGGTCCGGGCGGTGACGCTCGGGGTGCGGGCGCACCGGCGCGGCTGGGTGGAACAGGCGTTGGCGCGGTGAGCGGGTCTTCTCCGGCTGGGCCTGCTTCGTCTGCCTCGTCTGCTGAGACTGCGGGCCCGTCGTCTTCGGTGGCTTCGTCGGCCGTGCTCGCCACGGTCGGCATCGGGGTGCAGGGCGTCGCGAAGCTGCTCGTGACCGTCGTCGTCGGTCGGGTGTTCGGCACCGAGACCCTCGGGCAGACCACGGCGCTGCTGTCGCTCTCGGTGTTCGTCGCCCTGCTCTGGCCTAACGCCGCGGGCAACACCGCGTCGCGGTTCCTGGCGATCGCACTGCGGGGTCGACGGTCGGACGCCGCGGTGAACCGGCTGCTCGGGGTGTCGATGCTGGTGTCGAGCGTGGTGCTCGCGGCGGTCACCGTGCCGATCATGCTGGCCTGGGGCAACGGCCCCGGCATGGTGCTCGGTGGTGCCGCGGTCGTCGTCGGCTACGGCCTCTACTGCTACGCCCGCGGCGCGCAGCTCGGCTACGACCGGGCGCCGCGGGTCGCGCTCTGGGACTCCGTGACGAGCGTGCTGGCGCTCGGGTTGCTCGTGGTGGCGTGCGTCGCCCGCCTCGAGCCGTTCGTGCTGCTGCCCCTGGCCATCGGGTACACGGTGTTCGCGATCGCGTGCTGGCCGCGGGGCAACGGCTTCTCGCCGGCTTTGCACGAACCCGCTGCGGGCGTGCTCGGGTTCGCGGCATGGAACGTGCTGGCGGTGGTGACCTCGAACGGGTTGCTGCAGTTGACGATGATCTCGGCGCAGGTGACGTCGTCGGCGCACGACGCCGGTGTCTACGCCGCCGCCTTCACCCTGGCGACGCCGGCGTCGATGCTCGGGCAGGCGCTGGGGCAGGTGCTCGTGCCGGCGTTCGCACACCGGACCGATGGTGGATCGTTGCGCTCTCGTGGGGCGCTGCTGCTCGTCGTCGGGTTCGCGGCGGCATCCGCCGTCGTGTTCGGCCTGGTCGCACTGCTCGCCGGGTGGTTCCTGCCGATCGTCTACCCCGCCGAGGGTTCCGCTGCCGTCGCAGACCTGCGGTACCTGATGGTCGCGGTGTGGGTGTTCACCGTCGGGCTCGTGCCCGCCGCGTTGCTGCTCGCCGCCGGACGCTCACGCCAGGTCGCCCTTGCCTCGGTCGCCGGGTTCGTCGTCGGGGCTGGGCTCATGGCGGTGCTCGGACCCGTCGCAGGTGTCGCAGGCGGGACCACGGGGTTCCTGGTCGGGAGTGCGGTGAACCTGGTCGCGGTGGTGGGGCTCGGGGTTCGCACCAGCGCCGTGCCTCGACGATCCGTAGGGAATGTCGCATGAAGCTCGCACGGAACCACTCGCGGACCCCGCTGCTCACGAGCATCGGGATCGTCGCCGCGGTCGCGTTGGCCGGCTGCTCCGGACACAACGTCCCGACCGATGTCGGAGGCGAACCCTCCGACGCCTCGGAGACCGCCGCGAGACAAGCAGCGGTCGAGGGTCTCAAGGAGCACGACGAACACCGCTTCGTGTCGGCGGTGGGACAGGATCAGCGTTCCGGCGCGGTCACGGCGTGGAAGGTCTGCGAGCCGCTCCTGACACCGGGTGCGAAGGTCACCTCGAACGATGCGGTGATGACGACCATCGTCGGCGTCTTCGTGCACCCTGCCGACAAGCGGGCGAAGGACTGCTGGGTCACGCTGTCGTGGACAGAAGGTCAAGGGTGGAGCATGACGGCCGAACTGTCCGCCGCCGACGACTAGGCCGCACACGTTTCGTTCGCGGGAGCCCGTGACCGTGGTGCGGCGAGCTCGAGCACTTCACCGTCGACGAACTCCAGCTGTGGATCCCCGTGCACGGCTCGATCCGGGAACGTGACGGCGTGCTCGGGGTGGCTCCGTAGCGGCGCAAGCAGCCAGGCGCAGTGCTTTCGTCAGCCGGGGCTCGGAGCTGGCGGCGGCCCCGTCGTGTCCCCCACCCGCAACTCCGACGTGAACGACGCCGGCTGCGGCTCCGCCCCCTCGAGCATGGCCAGGGCGGCACGGGCAGCGGCTTGGCCCTTCTGCACGAACGGCTGCACCAGGGTGGTCAGGTGCCGGATCGGGGTGCGGTGGAGCAGGCTGTCGTCCACCGTGATGCCGTCGAAGCCGACGATGCTGACATCCTCGGGGACACGGAGTCCGGCGTCGAGCGCGGCCGAGATCACCCCGACGGCGATCAGGTCACTCTGCGCGATGACGGCGGTGGGGCGGGGGCCGTCCGGCGCGAAGAGTTCGGTGCCGGCGAGACGCCCCTCTTCCACCGAGCTGCCGGCGGTCTCGATCGCGACGGCGTCCGGGTAGACCTGGCGCACACCACGCAGGCGTTCGAGCGTGGTGAAGGCGATGCCCTCGGTTTGCCGGGCTGCGTCGATCGGGCCACGGCGGCGTGCGGCATCGAGGGGCAGGGTCACGACGGTCACGTCCTGGTGGCCGAGCCCCTGCAGGTACTCCGCAGCACGGCGTGAGGCATCGCGGTTGTCGAGCTGGACGGGGACAGCACCCTCGATCTCGTCCGCCTCGATCGCGACGACGGGGATCTGCCGACGGCGCAGCACGGCGACGGCCGGGTCGATCCGGACGTTGCACCCGACGAGCACCACGGCGTCCATCGGCGCATCCACCAGCGGGCCGGCGCCCTGCTCGTCGTCGAGCGGACTGCGGACGAGCAGCAACGAGGCACCGGCGGCACCTGCGACCTCGGCGATGCCGTCGAGCGTCAGGACGTTGACCGGGTCACGGAAGGCGTCGCTCAGACGCTCGTCCATCACGACGCCGATGACGCCGGAACGACCACGGCGCAGCGAACGGGCACGCGGATCGGGGCCGCCGTAACCGAGGTCGGCGGCAGCGGCGAGCACGCGGGCCTTGGCGTCCTCGGACACCGGGCCGAGACCGCTGAAGGCGAGCGAGGCCGTCGACGGCGCGACACCGGCAGCACGGGCGACCGCGGCCAGCCTCGGGCGCGACGAACGGCGGACGCCGCCGCGGGAAGGCGACGCGCCGGGTCCTGTTGCCGGTTCGTCCATCGCCCGTTAGCGTAGCCGGAACGAGCAGTCGAATCGATTCGACCGCCGCAAGACCAGCACCGACACGCACCAGAACGCGCAGCACCGAGCGCGCCGCAGCACGATGGGAACCACCATGACGACGCCGTCCACCCGCACCGTCCCGACCACCAAGGCCTGGATCATCGCGGTGTTCGTGGTGTTCACCCTGTCCGGGCTCGACATCGCGACGTGGCTGGGCCGGATCCCGAGCGTCCGCGACTCCCTCGGGGCGAGCACGTTCGAGATGGGCCTGCTCGTGCTCGGCATGGCCGTCGGTTCGATCGGCGGTCTGACCTTCGCCGGGCACATCGTCGCGAAGCTCGGTGCGAGGCGGGGCGTGCAGGTGGCTGCGGCGTGCCTGGCGGTCGGCATGATCTTCGCGGGGGTCGCGGTCACGCTCGGGTGGGGCTTCGCCGCCATCTGGGTCGCGCTCATCGCGTTCGGCTTCGGCAACGGCCTGTGCGACGTGTCGATGAACGTCTCCGGCGCCGCCGCCGAGAAGGCCGGCGGACGCACGATCATGCCGCTGTTCCACGCCGCGTTCAGCCTCGGCACGCTCGCCGGCGCAGGCCTCGGCGCCCTGGCCGAGAAGCTCGAGATCCCGGTGTCGTGGCACTTCATCGTGCTCGTCGTCATCACGAGTGCCGCCATGCTCGTCGCCGTCGCGAAGTTCCAGGACGAGCACCTCGTCGAGCAGCCGGTGTCCACCGACACCAGCCCGGTCGCGACCCCGCTCACCCGCTGGCAGGTCTGGGCACAGCCCTCCACGCTGCTCATCGGCGTGATCGTGCTCGGCATGGCGCTGGCCGAGGGGTCTGCGAACGACTGGCTGCCCCTCGCGATGATCGACGGCCACGGGCTCGACAACGCCGGCGGTGCCGCCGTGCTGACGGTGTTCCTCGCCGCGATGACGGCCGGCCGCGTCGCCGGCAGCCCGCTGATCGACAAGTTCGGCCGCGTGCCGATCCTGCGCATCAGCGCCGCCGTCGCGGTGGTCGGCCTCGGCATGCTCATCTTCATCGACAACGTGCCGCTCGCGATCGTGGGCGTCGTGCTCTGGGGCCTCGGTGCCAGCCTCGGCTTCCCGATGGGCATGTCCGCCGCGGCCGACGACCCCCGCACCGCGGCCGCCAAGGTCAGCGCCGTCGCGACGATCGGCTACGTGGCGTTCCTGGCCGGGCCGCCGCTGATCGGGTTCCTCGGTGAGGAGATCGGCCTGCTCGGGGCGCTGCTGATCGTCTTCGTGTTCATCATCGCGGCCGGCCTGGCCTCGGGAGCAGCGCGCGAGACCGGCGCCGCCGCCCGGCCCGCCCGCGGGACCGACAAGACGAGCGGGACCACGAAGCGGGAGACCGAGCACGAGCACGACACCGCGACCAGCGAGACCGAGCGAGCCAGCGACCGCAGCTGACGCAACGAGCCCTCAGCCGCCGTCCCCCGCCCGCGCCCGCGTCGCCAGGTGCAGGGCAAGGCGGGTCTCCGGGTCGGACAGGTCGACCCCGAGCAACCGCTCCACCCGCGCGATGCGGTCGGACACGGTGTTCCGGTGCACCCCGAGCACCGCGGCGGTCTCGGCGATCGACGACTCCGCGTCCAGGTAGGCGGCGAGCGTCGTCAGGAGCGCCCCGCCACCGCGTTCGAGCGGTGCGAGCAACTGCCGTGAGGCCGGCAGGAACGTGTCCGTCTGCGTCCACGCGAGCAGCAGCTGCGCGAGCCCGAGCCGGTCGACGTGCACGAAGTGCCCGGACTCCGGACGGCTGGCGGCCAGGCGGGCGGCGTCGCCGGCCTCGCCGAGCGTCCGGACCAGCCCGGCAGGGCCCGCCTGCAGACTGCCGACGCCCACGTTGGTCTCCACGGTGGTGCGGAGCGTGTTCTGCGCGCGCCGCAGCCGACCTGCGATGTCGGCCACTGCCTCCCGTCCGGGTTCGTCGGGTTCCGACAGCCACAGCACCCAGCCGTCCGCCTGTTCGACGACGACCGCGTCGAGTCCCTCGGCGCGCACCGCGGCGTCGACCTGCTGGCGGAGCGCGACCAGGTCGACGCCCTGCCGCGCGACCACGCGCGCTCCGACGTGCCAGGCGTCCAGCCGCCACCCGGCGGCGATGGTCCGCTGCACGAGCTGCGGGGCCGGTGCCCCGTCGGCCGCGCGGAGTTCGTCGAGCATCGCCATCCGGTAGCGGGCGTCGCGCTCGTCGTCGAGCCGGGTGAGCAGCAGCCGGTGCCCGACGGCGACGGCTGCCACCTGCAGCGCACTCGCGACCACCTGCTGTTCGGCGGCGATCGGGACGGGCAGGCCGACGGCCAGCCAGGCGCGCGGTCCGATGCCGGTGCCGACCGGGATCGCCACGAGCGTCTCGTCGACGCCCTCGGCGGTCAGCACGTCGCTCGTGCCGGCGCGGCGGACGAGGACGGCGCGGGCCGCGTCGTCGACGGCGGCTCCGCGGAGTGCCAGGCCCGAGGCGTCGAGGAACCGCACCGGGTGGCCGAGCGACCGGTCGAGCCGGGCGAACAGGTCGTCGAGTTCGGGGCCGGCGTCGAGCGCGACGCGGGAGGCGTCGAGGGCTGCCCGGGCCGCCGGGCCCATCCCGGTGCCGATGAGTTCGTGCAGGCGGACCGAGGTCGCCCACGGGTCCGGGGTGGCGAGCACGGCGACGCCGAGCCGGTCGGCGAGCGTCGTGGTGCCGGGGCCGAGTTCCAGTGCCCCGTCGACGACGAGCAGGGTGGTGCCGGCCGCGGACGCCCGGCGCAGCAGCACGTCGAAGCGTGCATCCGCGCGGTCGACGGGGGTGAGCAGCACGACGACGTCGTCGCCCTGTGACAGGGACCGGCCGACCTGGTCGGGGGCCCCCACGACCCCGCGGACGCTCCGGACCGCGGTGCTGCCGGGGCCGACGAGCAGGCGGGTGCCGGGCGGCAGGAGCGGGAGCAGGTCGCCGACGGCGTTCACGCGAGCACCTGGCCCACGGCCTCGGGGACGACGTCCGCGTCGATGCCGAACGCCCGCGGCCCCATGCGCGCGGTGCGGTCGGGGTCCGCCCACCACCACGGCGCCGACGGCAGCACGAGCACCGCGAGCTCGTTGCCGACCCGCGTGCGGTCGGTCGCCACCGGCGCGAGCGAGCGCGCGTCGACGACGGTGATGACGCTCGGGGTGCTGGCGACCGGCAGGCCGTCGACCAGGCAGTGCACGTACTCGCTGCCCGCCTCGACCCGGGCGACCGCGCCGGTGCCGGCGTCGCGGATGGCCAGGCTGCTGCGGACGAACGCGAGCGCGTCCCCCTCGCGTTGGACGTCGATGACCCGGCCCTGCGCGACGACCCGGCCGCCGATGAGCGCGGCGAGTTCCGCCGCGTCGCGTGCGCCGCCGGCGGCACGTCCGATCCGGAGGGCACGCTGCACGCTGCCGACGACGGCCCGCTCGCGCAGCAGCGCGACCGGGACCGGGCCGATCGCGAAGGCCGCCCACCCGCCGCTGTGCGAGACGGCCTCGCGCCACACCGTCTCGACGTCGTGGGGGTGCCGGGCGTCGACCACGATCCGCAGGCCGCTCGTGGTCGCAGCCGCTGCCGTGACCGTCGTGGTCGGGCCGACGAAGACCGACAGCTGGTCGATGCGCGGGACCGCGCGGCCGACCAGGTCCGCGTCGACGAGCGGCAGTCCGGCGGCGTGTGCGGTGAGGGCTGCGGCCGGTCCGGTCACGCCGCCGATCTGCGCGGCGACGACGGCGTCGGCACGGGTGCCCGTCCAGCGTTCGACCGCCGCGAGCGCGGCCGGCAGCTCCTCGCCGCTCGGCATCTTCTCCTCGAGCACGGTGGTCGACCCGATCAGACCGACGGCCACCACCGAGCCGAGCGCGGGGTCGTCGAGGTCGACGACCGGCACGCTGCGGTCGCCGAGCGCGAAGCGGAGCGCGCTGACCATGTGGTCGACGCGGCCGCCACCGCCGCAGCCGAGCAGGGCGGTGCCGCGTCCGAAGACGGTCGCGTCGTCGGCCTGGAGGCCCGCCACACCGCCGCCCCGCCGCTCACCCTGGTCCATGGGTCCATTCTGCTGCCGTGGTCGCGTCCCGGGGCCGGAGCCCGGGGCCGGGCCCGGGGTCGGGTGCCTGGGCCGGGCGCCGGGGTCGGCGCCCGGCCGTTCGTCAGCCGACCGCCGGGGCGGCCGGGCGGACGTGCTCGTGCAGCTCCTCGACCGGGACGAACGGCTCGTCGAGCCCGAAGCACGACGGCCCGAACACGGCGAGCGCCTCCGGGGTCCGCATCAGGTCGGGGGTCGAGATGCCGATCACCCGGACGCGCTGCCCGAACCGCAGGCGCTCGGTGGTGATCGGTTCGGCGGTCTCGGCGTCGAGGACGCAGATCAGGTCGGGCACGACGGCGACGAGCTGCCCGTCGCGCCGGGCGACGAGGTTCTCGTTCTGGAACCGGAGCTCGAGCTCGGAGCCGTCGGTCCCCTGCACGGTGGCACGACCGCGGGCGAACCCGTCGACCGTGCGGCGCTCGACGTCGACGACCTTGCCGTCGAACAGCTCGCGCAGGTGCGTGTAGATCGTCGTGCCGAGGGCCTCGGCGAGCGCGTCGATGGGGTCACGGTGGGCTTCGCGGGCGACCCGGATGGCCCGACCGACGGCGAGTGCCAGGGAGAGCGTGCGCGGGACGGCGGTCTCCTGCACCTGGCGGCCGGACATGGCGTACTCGGCGATGTAGGCGACGCCGCCGAGCCGGATGGTGACCCCGCGGGCGAGCCACTCCATCTTCTTGTTGTCCGTGCCGGTCTCGATGATGACGCCGTGGCCGTTCTCGTCGCTGATCGCCAGTGGACTGCCGGGGACCCCGTAGACCGAGAACGTCTCCATCTGCAGCTCGGGGAACGCGCGGCCCATGCCGTCCGCGTCGACGACGGGCAGGCCACCGGTGGCACCGACGAGCAGCGGGATCATCGAGTTGATGCCGCCGCACTCGATGGGCATCGTCGCGGTCGCCGTCCGGCCCAGGTGGGCTTCGAGCCGACGGAGTGCGCCGAGGGGTTCCGGTCCGGCCGGGATGCGTTCGAGCACCACGGTCGGTGCGCCCATCTGCGCGGTGGGGATGACGAGGGCGTCGTCGGGCACCTCGGACGGGTCGAGGATCGTGACGGGGCCGTGCTGTTCGATCGCGGCACGGACCAGGAGCATCCCGATGGTGGGGTCGCCCCCGCCGCCGGTGCCGAGCAGGGCGGCGCCGCGGGCCAGGTCGGGCAGGTCGTCGACGTCGAGGATCCAGCTCATCGGTGCGCTCCCGTGTTCGTCTCGCCCGCGCTCGTGGTGCCGTCGTGGCGGACCGCGGGGGTGTCGTAGCCGAAGTACCGCGGGCCGGCCAGGCGGAGGCCGTCCGGGGAGTGCCAGCGCTCGTCGGCCGGTGCGGTGACGATCCGGATGCGGGCGCCGAACCGCAGGGCCTCGGTGGTGATCGGCTCGCCGGTCTCGGCGTCCAACGTGATGATGAGGTCGGGAGCCGTGGTGCGGACCTGGCCGGCCACCTCGACCAGCAGGTGCTCGTTCTGGAACCGGAGCACCGCCTCCAGGCCGGTGTCGCTGCCGGAACCGGCGATGCGGGCCGTGCCACGGGCGAACCCGGTGACGGTCTTGCGCTCGATGTCGGCGACCTTGCCCTCGAACACGACCGTGCCGCCGAGCACCTCGGTGACCGCCGTGACGGGGTCCGCGTTCTCGCTGCGTGCGCGGACCAGCGTCTCACCCAGCCGGACGCTCAGCGACAGGCTGCCGCGGACGAACGACTCCTTCACCTGCGCGCCGGACATGGCGTACTGCGCCGTGATCGCGGAACAGCCCATCTCGACCGTCGCCGTGCGGGCGAGCCGCTCTGCCCACCGGTTGTCGACCGTGTCGAAGACGACGGTGTTGCCCTTCTCGTCGGCCAGGGCCATCGGTGTCGCGCTGACCCCGGACAGGGTCGGCAGCACCATCTGCACCTCGGGGAACGCGCGGCCCATGCCGTCGCCGTCGACCAGGGGCAGGCCGAGTTCGGCCGCGGCGACGATCGGGGTCGTCGAGTTCACGCCACCGACCTCGATGCAGGCCAGGTGGGTCGGGGTCACGTTGAGGAACGCCGACAGGCTGCGGATGGCCTCGGCGAACTGGCCGGCGGACGGCAGCTTCTCGACCATCACGGTGGGGGCGCCGATCATCGCGACCGAGAGCACCACGGCGTCGTCGGGCAGGTCCTCGACCTGGACGATCTCGACCGGGCCGTGGGCGCGGACGGCGGCCTCGGCGAGCAGGCGTCCGATGTAGGGGTCACCGCCGCCACCGGTGCCGAGGATCGCGGCGCCGCGGGCGAGGGCCGAGCAGTCCGCCCCGATGGAGGTGATGGGGACCTCAGCGGACTGCTCGGCGGTCTGGGAGTTGGAGGTGGTCGTGGGCGGGGTCGCCGTCTCGGTGGCGCTCATCGGACCAGCGCCCCGAGTGCCAGGTCGCCGACCGCCTTGGCGCGGATCCGCGTCGCGTTGCCCGGCAGGTACGGGATCGGGACCTCGTCGAAGTCGACGATGTCCACCGAACCGGGGTCGGCGCCGGCCGCGATCGCACGGTCGACCGCCTCTTGCCGGGCCTCGTCGACCACGGCGGACCGGCGACCGTCGCTGATCGCGTAGACCTTGTCGACCTCGCCGCTGACCTGCGCGATCGCCGCACCGATGGCGTTGGCGACCGAGTAGTGCTCCGGGCGGTGCACGGTGCCGAGTCCGGGCAGGGTGTCCGGCAGCAGCACCGAGCCGCCGCCGACCGCCACGACGGGCAGCGGGTCGGACGAGGTGCGCATCCGCTCGACGATGTCGGCGACGCGCTCCGCGATGACGTCGAGCGCGCGGGCGGCGACCTCGGCCGGCACCCCGGCGACGAGCGACGGGTCCCCGATCGCACCGCGGCCACCGCGGACGGCGACGTCGGTGGCGGTCAGGGTGGAGCCGCCGAAGACCAGGCCCTCCTCGGTCAGGCGGTACCCGACGGAGTCCGGCCCGACGACGCTGCCGTCCTCGCGGATGCGGGAGCCGCCGCCGATGCCGACGGACAGGACGTCGGGCATCCGGAAGTTCGTGCGGATGCCGGCGACGGCGACCTCGCCGGTGGCCTCACGCGGGAAGCCCGCGGTCAGGACGCCGACGTCGCTCGTCGTGCCGCCGACGTCCACGACCGCGCAGGTGTCGAAGCCGGACAGCACCGCGGCGCCGCGCATCGAGTTCGTCGGGCCGGAGGCGAACGTCGCGACCGGGTAGCGGCGGGCGTACTCGACGTCCATCAGCGTGCCGTCGTTCTGGCTCAGGAAGAGCGGTGCGTCGATGCCGCTGCCCGTGACCGACCCGGACAGGCCGTCGACGATGCGGTCGGCGAGCTCACGGAGCGCCGCGTTGATGATCGTCGCGTTCTCGCGCTCGAGCAGGCCGATGCGACCGATCTCGGACGACAGCGAGAACGCCACGTCCGGCCCGAGCTCGGCGGCCATGATCTCCTGCGCACGCTGCTCGAACTCGTCGTTGATCGGGGAGAACACCGACGAGATCGCGACGGAGCGGATGCCCGCGGCCGCGATGGCACCGGCGTGCCGCTTGAGCTCCTCGGGGTCGAGCTCCGAGATGACACGGCCGTCGAACTCGTGGCCGCCGTGTGCCAGGAACGGCTGCGCGTGCACGGCCGACACGAGGTGCCCGGGCCAGTCCGTGAACGGGGGCAGCGACGCCGTCGCCGGCAGGCCCAGGCGGACCGCGGCCGTCGGGGCGAGGCCGCGTGCCTCCACCAGGGCGTTGATGAAGTGGGTGGTGCCGATCATCACGCCGTCGATGTCCGTGGGGCCGAAGGCGTGCTGCTCGCGCAGGCCGTCGAGCGCGGCGACGATGCCCGAGGTGACGTCCGGGGTGGTGGACCGCTTGACCGCCGCACGGACGGTGCTGCCGTCCATCAGGACGGCGTCCGTGTTGGTGCCGCCGACGTCGATGCCGATGCGCATGGGGGTTCCCTTCGGTGGTGCGGGTGCGGGTGTGGGTGCGGTGGTGCGGGTGCGGGGTCTTCGCGGGGGGGTGTTGCTGGGTCGGGGGGGGTGCTGGTTCGTGGAGTGGGGACCGGCCGCGCCGTCGCGCGGATCAGGGGTGCGGCGACGCGACCGGCCGTTCGGGGAGCGCCCGGGTCAGGCGGCGGGGGTGGCCGGTGCTTCGGCGACCGGGGCCTCGGTGGCAGCCGGCGCGGCCTCGGTCCGACTGACACCGACGCCGCGGATCAGCCCGACCTTGCCGGCGACCACGTAGAGCACGAAGGCGATGACCACGGAGCTGATCGACGGGATGCCGACGGCGACGAAGTACCCGATGAGCGAGGCGACCGCCCAGATGACCAGGGTGGCCGGCACCCAGGTGGGCGAGGTCGCCGGGATGTTCTCGGCGTCGCTCAGCTCGCGGCGCCAGCGCTTCACGACGAAGTACTCCGCCACCATGATCCCGGCGATCGGCGGGAAGACGACCCCGAGCACGGACAGGAACGGTGTGAGGGCCCCGAGGAACCCGACGGCGGCGAGCACCGAGCCGACGACGCCCATCACGAGCGTCACGAGCCCGCGGTTCACCTGCTTGCCGAAGACCGCGTCGATGAAGTTCGTGACGCCGAGGCTCGAGCTGTAGATGTTCCAGTCGTTGATCTTGAACGTGCCGAGCAGGATCACGAGGATGCCGACCCAGCCGACGCTCGACGTGATCACGCGGGTGATGTCCGCGGAGCCGACGGCGTGGGCGAGCAGGACACCGGCCAGGCCGATGACGTACTCGCCGAGCGTCACGCCGAGCAGCGTCTGCTTCACGACGTCGCCGACCGACCGGTTGAAGCGCGTCATGTCCGGCGTGATCACCGCACCGACGATGAACCCGCCGGCGACCAGGGTGGTGCCCGCCACGAAGCTCAGCTCCGGACCGGCCGGGGCACGCGCGGCGAGCTCGGCGATCGAGTGGCGGCTCAGCTCGACGATGACCGCCCAGCCGACGAGCACCAGGAACAGCGGCACGGTCACGTTCGCCAGCCACTGCATCGAGTGGAACCCGCGCAGGACGATCGCGGTGACGAGCAGCCCGAACACGAGCGACCACGCCCAGGCGGGCAGGATCGGCAGGATCGAGACGAGGCCGGCCGCCGAGACACCCGACTGGATGCCGAACCACCCGATCAGGCTCAGCCCGATCGCCAGCCCGACCAGCGCCGAGCCGGCCTTGCCGAACCCGGTCCAGCGGGCGATGACCGAGGTGTTCAGGCCCTCCTTGACGCCGATGACGCCGACGAGGACCGAGACGATCTCCAGGATCACGGCGCCCAGGGTGATCGCCCAGAAGGCGTCCCAGAAGCTCATGCCGAAGCCGAGCGTCGCACCGAGCAGGAACTGGGACAGGGCCGAGATCTGCCCGAAGCGCTGCACGGCGACCTGGAACCAGCCGTAGCGCGCGGACATCGGGACTCGGCTGAGCGAGTAGTCGTCGACGGCGACCGACTCGGAACGGGGGGTTCGTGGTGCTGACACTGCGGTCTCGCTGGCCATCGTGGCTCCTCGGGGAGGGGTGTCGGCGTGGGCCGATCGGGGTGTCAGCCACGGTAGGACGGCCTCGGATTGCGGTACATGTGCAGAACGTCGTTACGGGCATGTGAATCCGTGCGCGCTGCACAGGCCGCGCGCCCGGTCCGGCTCATCACACCACGCCGGTTAGGCTTCCGGGGTGCGTCTCGTCATCGCCCGGTGCTCCGTCGACTACGCGGGCCGGCTCTCAGCCCACCTGCCGCTCGCGACCCGCCTGCTCATGCTCAAGGCGGACGGCTCCCTGCTCGTGCACTCCGACGGCGGCAGCTACAAGCCGCTGAACTGGATGAGCCCGCCCTGCTCGATCGAGATCACCGAGCCAGACGAGGAGCAGTCGGTCGCCGGCATCACGCAGGTGTGGACGGTGACGCAGAAGAAGACGCAGGACAAGCTCATCGTCTCCCTGTACGAGGTGGTGTCCGACGAGACCCACGACCTGGGCGTCGACCCGGGCCTGGTGAAGGACGGGGTCGAGGCGCACCTGCAGCAACTCCTGGCCGAGCAGATCGAGCTCCTCGGTGACGGCCACACCCTGGTCCGTCGCGAGTACATGACGGCGATCGGGCCGGTCGACATCCTGGCCCGCGACGACGCAGGGGCGAGCGTCGCGGTCGAGATGAAGCGCAACGCCAACATCGACGCGGTCGAGCAGCTCACCCGGTACCTCGAGCTCATGAACCGCGACCCGCACCTGCGTCCGGTGCAGGGCGTGCTCGCCGCGCAGACGGTGGCACCGCAGGCACGCACCCTCGCCGAGGACCGCGGTATCCGCGTCCTCGTGCTCGACTACGACGCGATGCGCGGCATCGAGGGCGGCCACACCCGCCTGTTCTGAGCCGCGTCGGGCCGTCCGGCCTGGAGGCACGGCGCACCCCCGCCCCGCCGCCGACGGATCCCGGATGGTCGCCGCCACGGCCCGGCTAGGGTGGGCAGGACATGACCAGCCCGTTCTCCGCCATCCTGTTCGACCTCGACGGCACCATCAGCGACTCCGCTCCGGGCATCCTCGAGAGCCTGACGCACACCTTCCGCACCGTCGGCGTCCCGGTGCCGGACCACGACACCCTGATGTCGTTCGTGGGCCCGCCGATCATGGACACGTTCCGGATCGCGATGGGCATGGACGAGGAGCTCGCTGACCGCACCCTCGCCGTCTACCGCGAGCACTACTTCTCGCACGGGGCGCTCGACTCCGAGATGTTCCCGGACATCGACGTCGTGCTGCGCACCCTGCACCAGGCGGGGCTGCCGATCTCGACGGCGACGAGCAAGCCGGAGACGCCGGCGACCTACATCCTCGAGCACTACGGGCTCACCGGGGACATCGACATCATCACGGGTGCGAGCGACGACGAGGTGCGGTCGAGCAAGGCCGACGTCGTCGAAGAGGCACTGCGACGCCTCGAGGCCCACGGCTTCGACACCAGCCGCCCGGTGCTGATCGGCGACCGGAAGCACGACGTCGAGGGCGCGACCGTGCACGGCGTCCCGGTCGTCTTCGCCGAGTGGGGCTACGGCTCCCCCGACGAGGCCGAGGGCACCATCGCCCGCGCCGCCACCCCGCTCGACCTGCTGCCGATCCTGCTGCCGTCCGCGACGCCGTCCGCATGAGCGACGACGTCGTCCGGCGGGGCCTCCGCGGCGCCGCCTGGTTGCTGCCGGCGGCCATCGTCCTGATCGCCCTGAACTTCCGCGGCCCGATCGTCGCGACCGCCCCGGTCATCGGGGACGTCCGCGCCGACCTCGGCCTGACCGCGACGATCGCCGGGCTGCTGACGACGATCCCGGTGCTGTGCTTCGCCCTCGCGACGCCGTTCGCCAGCTGGGTCATCGCGAAGGCGGACCCCGAGCGCGCAGTCTCGCTGTCGCTCGTCATCGTGCTCGCCGGCACCGTCGTGCGCTCGATGCCCTCGTCGGCGGCGCTGCTGATCGGCACCGCGGTCATCGGCATCGGCATCACGATCGGCAACGTGGTGATCCCGGTCGTCATCCGGCGGGACACCTCACCGGAACGCGTCGGCCTGGTCACCGGCGTGTACACGTCGGCGCTCAACGTCGGGTCGATGATCACGTCGCTCGGCACCGCTCCCCTGGCCGCCCTGTGGGGGTGGCCGGTCGCCATCGCGATCTGGGCGGTCTTCGCACTCATCGCCGCCGCGGCCTGGACCTACACGGTCGGTGCTCGCGCCGCCTGGCGACGCCCGCTGCCCTCCGAGCGGGACGAACCACTGCCCGTCACCGGCCCGATCGACCAGGTGCTCGACACCGGGGCGATCCGGACCGCCCGCGCGGCCGAGGCCGCACGGGTCGCCGCCGCCGAGCCCATCCGACCGGCACGACGGCTCATCACCTGGGGCCTGACGCTCGCGTTCGGCGGCCAGGCGTTCTCGTACTACGCCCTCACCGCGTGGATCCCGACGCTGCTGCACGACGAGATCGGCTTCTCGAAGGCGTCGTCGGGCGCGAGCTCGTCGGTGTTCCAGATCCTGGCCGTCGTCGGGGCGCTCGGTGTCCCGCTGCTCGCGACCCGGTGGCGTCCGGCAGCGATCATCGCCCTGGTCGGCACGCTGTGGCTGGCGATGCCGCTCGGGCTGCTGTTCGCCCCGCAGCTCTGGTTGCTGTGGTCGGTGCTCGGCGGTGCAGCCCAGGGTGGTGGCATCACCGTGATCTTCATCGTCATCGTGCGGATCGTCTCGAGCGACGCCGACGCCCGCCGGATGTCCGCGTTCGTGCAGGGCGGCGGGTACCTGCTCGGGTCGGCCGGGCCGCTCGTCGCCGGCGCGCTGCACGGTGCGACGGGGAACTGGACGGCGCCGCTGCTCGTCTTGCTCGTCGCGGTGCTCACCCTCGGTGTCGTCGGGACGTTCGCCGCGCGACGGGTGTCCTGACCCCGAACCCGAACGCCGGCTGAGACCCCGCTCCGGCTCGACCCCCGAGGCGCTGACCGACGGGGGCCGCACCCGCACGACCCCTCAGCGCGCGGACCGGCTTCGGGGCCAGCTGGCGGCACGGTCCCGGCCGGTCGTCATCCCGGACGGCCAAGGTCCGGAGAGTGGACATCCGACGACCCGCCCGGTGGCGGGACCAGCCGCTCGCGGCACGGCTCACCCTGCTCGTGATCGCGGGCGGCACGACCGTGCTGCTCGCCTGGAACCTGGGCCGTGGCGGGGACTTCAGCTTCTACCAGGCGTCGGCGCGGTCGATGTCCGAGTCGTGGCCGGCGCTGTTCTCGGGCGCGTTCGACCCCTCCGCGACGGTGACGCTCGACAAGCTCAGCGGCTTCGCCGTCCCGCAGGCGCTGAGCCTCCGGCTGTTCGGGCACTCCACCGCCGCACTCGCGTTCCCCCAGGTCGTCGAGGGGCTCGTCACCCTGTGGGCATGCTCCCTGGTCGGACTCCGCTGGGCCGGCGTCGGGACGGGCCTCGTCGCTGCCGCAGCAGCCGGGTCGACGCCGGTCTTCGTGTCGATGTTCGCGCACCCGATGGAGGACGGCATGGTCACCGCCGCGCTGGCCGTCGCCCTGCTGTGCTGGCAGCACGCGGCACTGACCGGGCGCTGGTGGCCGCTCGTCACCGCGGGCCTGGCCGTCGGCGTCGGGTTCCAGGCGAAGATGGTGCAGGCGTGGTTCGTCCTGCCGGCGCTGCTGCTCGGCACCCTGCTGGCCTCGGCCGGGCACGACGGCCGTCCCTTCCGCTTCGGCACCCGGGTGGTCCGTGCCGGAGTGCTCGGGATCGTCGCGGTCCTGGCGTCGGTGTCGTGGGTCACCGCGCTGGCGCTCACGCCGTCGGGTTCGCGGCCGTGGGCGGACGGCTCCACCGACGACAGTCCGCTCGCGATGGTGTTCGGGTACAACGGCATCGACCGGTTCCTGCCCGGCGCGGTGCCCGGGTCCGTCCGGTCGTTCACGGTGCCGTTCGGCCCGCACACCTGGCGCGGTGGTCCGGCCGGGTTCGGCAAGCTGCTCGGACCGCACCTGGCGTCACAGGTGGCCTGGCTCCTGCCCGCGGCGGTGTTCGGCGTGGTGGTCGCGGCCGTGGTGCTCGTCCGCCGCCGTGCGGAGCGGCCCGGTGCCCTCGGCTCCCCGTTCGGGCGCGCCTTCGACACCCGTGCCAGCGCCGCCACCCTGGCCGTCCTGGTGGTCTGGCTCGGCACCGCGGCGGCCGTGCTCTCGGTGGCCGCCGTGCCGCACACCGCCTACGTCGCCGCGATCGGCGTGCAGCTCGCCCTGCTCGCAGCCCTCGGGTGGCGTGGTGCGGTCGGGCTCGTCCGGGCGCAGTCTCGAGGGCTCCGGGCGCTCCCGGTCGTCCTCGCCGCGGCACAGTTCGGCTGGGTGGTGTTCCTCGCGCGGGGCACCGCGATGCCGAGCGTGCTCGCCGTGCCCGCGATCGCCGTCTCGACGGTCGCTGTCGTCGCGACGCTGTTGGCGATGTGGCGGCGACCCCGCTGGGAGGCGACGCGCGGGCCGGACCGGCACCGGGCCTCCAGGACGGTCATCGCGCTGGCAGCCGGGCTCGCGCTCGTCGCCGGACCCGCCGCGTTCTCACTGCAGGCGCTCGACGCGACCCGCGACGGCAGCGGCGTCGACGCGTCGGTCGGGCCGTGGCCCGCACGCTGGCCGATCCCGGCCGGCAGCCCGGACGTCTTCCACGTGTCGCGCCCGGACCCGTGGGGCGGGTCGACGCCCTACCCGCGTGCCCTCAGCCGACTCGTCGCGACCGCGCGACGCCTGGAGGGGTACCGGCACGACGAACCGCTCTTCATGACGGACACCTGGCACATCTCCGCACCCGTGATCGACGCGACCGGGCTGCCAGTGCTGACGGACGGCGGGTTCTCGGGCACCGTGCCCGTCTTCACGACGCACCAGATCCGCCGGAGGATCGCCGACGGCCTGCGCGTCCTCGTCGTCGAGGCCCACGCGCCCCGCACCGACCCGGTCCTGCGCGCCGCACTGGTCGGGGGCTGCCGAGCACTCACCAGCGGCACCCGGCACGCACGCCTGCCGATGCAGCCGCGCCGGGCGGACGGCATCACGTGGACGGTCTGGCACTGCGGGCTGCCCGGGCCGTCGGTCGGACCCGGCGCGCACCGGCACCACGGGTCAGCTCGCGGCGAGCACCTCGCGCAGGGACATCGGCGGACGCCCGGTGATGCGTTCGACGTCGCCGGACACGTGCGCGAGCGCCCCCTCGGCGATGGCCGTGTAGGTGCTCACCCAGGCGTCCGCCTGCCACGGCTCCGGGTTCCACTGCGCACGTGATGCGTACGCCTCGTCGAGGGTCTCCGGGTGGTAGCTGACCGTCCGGCCGCGGACCTCGGACACGATCGCCGCCGCCTGGGCCAGGGTGATCGCCTCGGGGCCGGTCAGCTCGTACGTCTGGTCGCGGTGGGCGTCCGGGTCGTGCAGCACCGCGGTCGCGACGCGGGCGACGTCGGCACGGGCCACCGCGGCCATGGCGCCGTCGCCGGCCGGGCCGCGGATCACGCCGTCCTCGCCGACCAGGTCCTCGACGAAGTCCAGGTAGAAGCTGTCGCGCAGGAACGTGAACGCCATCCCGCTCTCGCGGATCGCCTGCTCCGTCGCCCAGTGGTCGCGTCCGAGCGTGAAGGTCGCGTCGGGAGCCGCGCCGAGGAACGACGTGTAGACGACGTGCCGCACGCCCGCGTCGGCCGCCGCGGCGACGAACGCGCGGTGCTGGTCGAGGCGGTCCTGGGCCTCGGCCGCCGAGACCATGAGCAGCACCTCGACGCCCTCGAGCGCCACTCGGCTCGCGTCGGCGTCGGCGAAGGTCGCGACGGCGACCTCCGTGCCGGGCAGCTCCGGCGCACGGGAGGCGTCGCGCACGAGCATCCGGAACGGCACGGCGTCCGCGGCGAGCGCCGCGCTCACGGCGCCCCCGATGTTGCCGGTCGCTCCAGTGATGGCGATGGTCATGGTCGCTCCTCGTGTCGGTGTCGCGTCGTGGTGGTCGGGGTCGTCGTGGTCACGTCGTTGTCGGGGTCGCCTGGTGGTCGTCGACGGTCGCGTCGGTCGGTGGTCACGTCCACACCGTCCTGGAGGCCCGGATCACCGTGGGCGCGACCCTCGCGGCGTTCACGCCGTCCACCTCCACCGCCCACGCGCGGGCGGCGTCGTGGTCGCGGCCGTGCCGCATGTGCCGGCCGACCAGGCGGTCGAGCCGCACGTCGTCGGCGACGGCGCAGAACCAGGTCTCGGTGAAGAGCGCCGGCAGCGTCGACCACGGTGCGGTGTCGTCGAGCAGGTAGTTGCCCTCGGACACCACGAGGCGGGCGGCGCGGGGTACCGCGATGCTGCCGGCCACGGGTTCGTCCACGCGACGGTCGAAGTCCGGCGCCCACACCACGTCCTCGTCGGCGGCGACGAGTCGGCGGACGAGCGCGACGTAGCCGTCGGCGTCGAAGGTGTCCGCCGCGCCCTTGCGGTCGTGCCGGCCGAGGGCGTCGAGCGCCGCGTTCGACAGGTGGAAGCCGTCCATCGGGACCTGCACCGCCGTGCCGGCACCCAGGCGGTCGTCGACGGCGGTGACGATGCGACGGGCGAGCGTGGACTTGCCAGCGCCCGGTGCTCCGGCGATCCCGAGCACCGTGCGGCGGCTCGAACGGGCCAGTTCGACGGCGCGCTCGACGGCCTGGTCGACGGTCGTGCCGGAGTCGCTCACGGCCTCATCCTCGCAGAGCGCACCGACGCCGGGCCGCGGTGGTTCACTTGCCGCATGGTCGATGCGACGAAGGCGTTCAGCGGGTTCTCGGTGCGCGACGTGCCCGAGGCGAAGGCGTTCTACCAGGACGTCCTGGGGGTCGAGGTCACCGAGGACCACGGCATGCTCTTCCTGCAGCTCGGCGGTGGACACCAGGTGCTCGTATACCCGAAGGGCCCGGGTCACGAACCGGCGGCCTTCACGGTGCTGAACTTCCCGGTGCCGGACATCGACGCCGCGGTCGACGAGCTCACCACCAAGGGCGTCGTGTTCCTGCAGTACGAGGGGGTGACCGACGACCGGGGTGTGAACCGGAAGGGCGGGCCGCTCATCGCCTGGTTCACCGACCCTTCGGGCAACGTCCTCAGCGTCATCGAGGACTGAACATGTTGTATTCCGAGAGCTCGCGTCGGCGCTGCTGATCGTCCTATCGTCCTCTCACCGACGAGAGGACGGCCATGACGAAGGTGCTGGGACGGCAGTGGACCCGCGAGGAACTCCTGGCGGAGCGGGCGAGGGTCCGCGCGCAGTGGAACCTGGACGAGCGGGAGTTCGCCCCGACCGAGCAGTGGCGGGACCTGTTCACGGACGAGTACCTCGCACAGAACTGGCTCGACAGCATCTCCGCCCTGCTGGGGGAGCGATGACCGAGCAGGCCGCGGGTTGACGCGGTCAGCGGGACAGGGCGCCCGCCCAGCCGAGGGCGATCGGCACGAGCAGGCCGTGGCGGTGGTGCGGGAGCTCGGCGACGGGGATCCACCGCGACTCGTCGGTCGAGCCGTCGAGCTCGTGCCGCAGGGCTCCCCCGGTGATCGTCGCCCGGAACACCACCTGCACGGCCTTCATCGGGCGACCGTTGGCGTGGATGCGGCGTTCGGCGGGGACGATGTGGTGCCGGACCCCGAGCAGGGCACCGGCCTGGGCCTCGTACCCGGTCTCCTCGCGGATCTCGCGCACGACGGCCTGCTCGACGGTCTCGTCGAACTCGACCCCGCCGCCCGGTAACGTCCACGTGCCCGCGTCGGGGTGACGCAGTTTCGCCAGGAGCACGCGGTCACCGTCCGTGATCACGCCGTAGGCGGCGAGCCGGGTGTCGTAGTCCGTGTACTCCATGGGCCGACCATGCCAGGTGGGTGCACCGACGTCTGCCAGCCGCGCCGGGCCTCCAGGCCGTGGACCGGGGTGGTGCGGACGCTCCACCAGCCCGCCACCGGTCACGACCCCCCGCGGCCCGCACGCCGAGCGGTCACAGACCGTCGGCCCCGCCGCCCGCAAACGACGGAACGTGACCACGCGACGCAGCACGTGCGGTGTGTCGCGACCACTCCCCGGGCCGGCAGGCGCGAGTCGCCGCCGCCATGGGCCTCCCGGCCAACCGGACCCGACGTGCGCGCCCGACCCGGATCAGGCGTCGACGCGTGCCGCTGCCCAGCCCACGCGCATCCGGGCGACCGCCCGGTCGAAAGCGCTGAGCGGCTCCCCGTCGTCGCGGATGACGGACTGCAGCTGGAGCCCCTCGTACAGCGCCATGAGCTGCTCGGCGGCGTGCCGGGGCGAGGCGCCACGGGACTCCCGGCCGGCGACGACGTCACGGACCAGGGCGAGGGTGACGTCCTCGAACGCCCGCGTGTACTGCGTGCGGAACCACCCGGCGGCCGGGTGCTCGGGGTTCGAGGCGGCGCTGAGCACGGCGACCCGGAGGCGCACGAGGGCCGGGTCCTCGACGCCCGCGGCGAGCCGGGCTCGCAGGTAGGCGACCGTGCCGGCCCGCTCCGCGATCGGCCAGAGCTCGAGTCGGCTGCCGTTGTTCCACTTGTCCATGACCGCGACCACCAGGAGTTCCCACATCGGGTACGCCCGGTGGAACTCGTCGGCCGTGACCCCGGCGTGCTCGGCGACCTCGTCGGGCCCGACACGGTGGAAGTCCCCGGCTCGGTAGGCACTGATCGCCCCGGCGACGATGCGTGCGCGGAGGTCGACATCGGTCGTGGGCATGCTGACGATTGTGCGGGGCCGGTCAGCGGCCCGCGACCGCCAGTTCAGGGGGCGCGGCCTCCGTCGCCGGCTCCCGGTCAGCCGCGGTCGAACGTCAGCGTCTCGTCGTCGGGCGCCCGGACCTCGCCGGTGCGGGCGAAGTCGGCCCAGATCGCCCGGAAGGCCCGGCCGCGGCGCTCGACCTCGGCCCAGTCGCGTTCGGGGACGAACCGGGTGCCGGCCCAGGCCTCGCGGCCGCCGAGCAGCAGCGGCAGGTCGCTCATGTGCACGGCTCCGGTCGGGGCGCTCGTGACACCGCGGTGCAGTCGGTACGAGGTCGCCCGGCCGCCGGCGCGTCGGTGCCGTTCGGTGAACCGTCGGGCATCGCGGCCGTAGATGACGTCGGACAGCGGGCGCACGACCCACCACCGCAGGGCCGACCGCAGCACCCGTGACCGGGTGACCCGACGCAGGCCGGGCACGAGCGGCACGTACATGCCGGCCTCGTCCGAACCGGACCCGATCAGCACGTCCACGTCGGGGGCGACCCGGCTCCACGCGGCGTCGAGGTCACGCTCGGCGGGCAGCGGCGCGAACCCGTACTGAGTGCCGAACGGCATGCCGGCGGCGAGCCCGTACGGCGCTGCGGCACGGGTTCCGAGTGCCTGACGGTCGAGCAGGTCCTCGAGCGGGGTGTCGGCGTGCACGGCGCCGACCGCCTGGACCATGGCGCGGTTCATCCGTGCCCGACGGCGGGACAGCCCGAGCGGAGCGCTCTGGATGATCGCGCGGCGGAAGAGCCCTCCGGCGCCGGCGCTGATCATCAGGTGCGCGGCCGCGTCCCCGCCGGCCGACTGCCCGAAGACGGTGACCAGGTCGGGGTCGCCGCCGAACGAAGCGATGTTCGCGCGCACCCAGCGCAGCGACTCGACCAGGTCGAGGAGCCCGAGGTTCGCCGGGATCGTCTCGCCGTCGCCGAGGAACCCGAGCACGCCGAGCCGGAACGTGACCGACACCACGATCACGCGTTGCTCGGTCACCAGGTCGCGGGCGTCGTAGATCGGCAGGTCGCCGCCGCCGATGACGTACGAACCACCGTGGATCCAGACCATCACGGGCAGCTGCTCGTCCGGCCGCACGTCGGCGGGCAGCGTGATCGAGAGCCGCTGGCAGTGCTCGTCGACCTCGATGCCCTGGATCGGGTTGAGCAACAGGTCGACGAACTCCTCGTGCGGCTGCGGTGCGACCGGCGACGGGGTGGACGCGTGCAGCTCGCCATCGAACGGTGGCATCGGCTGCGGCGGGGCGAACCGTTCGGCCTGCGCGTACGGGATCCCGAGCACCCGCACCACGTCGCCGTCGAGCGTCCCGACGATGCGGCCGGCGGGGGTGTCGAACGGGGCAGGGGCGGCGGCGAGCATGTGGATCACGCTATCGGGGCCGGCTGACGCAACCAGGCAGACGGACGGGAGGCCCGTGGCGGCGTCGCCACGGGCCTCCCGTCCTCCTCTTGTCGCGTTGCGCGACGGGGGCGCTACCGCACCCGCTTGATGGGGATCACGACGAGTGCGCCGATGAGGGCGATCGCCCCGGCGGCCCAGCACATGAGCTCGTAGTTGTCGGCGGCTCCGTCGGACCCGACCTTCAGGAAGAACAGGGCGATCGCCGGCGCGAGTGACTGCGGCAGCGCGTTCGCGATGTTGATGACACCGAGGTCCTTGCCGGGCCGGTCGGCGTTCGGCAGCACGTCGACGACGAGCGCCGTGTCGATGGCCGAGTAGATGCCGTAGGCGAAGCCCATGATGACCTCGGCGACGTAGAAGCCGGTGACCGTGTCGGCGTGCGCGAGCGCGACGAGCCCGACCGCGAACATCGCCGTCGACCCGCCGACGAACACCTTGCGGCGACCGAGCTTGTCCGACGCCCAACCGGACAGCGCCGCACTGACCAGCAGCGCGATCGTGTAGAGCAGGACGCCGAAGGCGACGGCGGCCGTGGCGTCCTTCGGCTTCTCGATGCCGATGTGCTCCTGCATGTAGAGCAGGCGGTACGTCGTGAACATGAACGTCGCGAGGATGATGAGGAAGCGCGACCACCACGCGAACGCGAAGTCCGGGTTCTTGACCGGGTTCGTCCAGAACGACGCGACGAGGTTCAGGAACGTGAACTTCTTGAGCGTGTAGGTCGGCAGGTCGTCACGAGCGACGACGGCGTACACGGCGACCAGGATGATCGCCAGGATGCCCGGCGCGATGAACAGCACGGGCAGGTTCGCGACGAAGAAGACCGACAGGTAGGTGCCGGCGAGCACGGCGATGTTCTGCGCGAGCGCGATGATGCTCGAGGACCGGCCGCGCTGCAGCTGCGGCACGTTGTCGGCGAAGCTCGCGAGCAGGGTGGCGAGCGTGGCGTTCGCGGCGAGCTGGGCGAGCAGCCAGGCCAGCGTCAGGTTGAGGACGTCGGGCGAGTAGGCGATCCACGCGAGGGCGATCGCGAAGACCACGACACCGCTGAGCAGCCAGGGGCGACGACGGCCCCAGCGCGTGCGGGTGCGGTCGGACAGGGCACCCGCGAGGGGGTTCATGATGAGCGCACCGAACGCGCCGATCGGCAGCACCGAGCCGATGACGTTCGCAGCGTCGTCGCCGACCAGGGCCTGCGCCTTGAGCTGCATGCTCACGTAGACGGGCGCCATGAGCGCGACGAAGAGGCCGAACTGCCCGAGGAACAGGGCGATCTGGTAGCCGATGCCCACCTTGACCGTGCTGACGGGCTGGGTGATGCCCTCTTCCGGGTTGAGCAGTGCCGGGCTGCCGGGTTCGGGTGTGCTCATGACGCCTCCTTGAGTCGATGAAAACCTTGCCTGACAAGGTTTTTCCGACGCGAGCATACATCGACACGTGTTGTCTGCAACACCGACCGCCTCCCGGGCCGCGTCACACGGGGCAGCAAAAACTACACACCGGGTGGTTTTTGGGGTAGCGTCGTCATCGATCTCGCCGCGGAGCATCGCTCCTCGACGGGCCGCGACACCCAGACAGGATCGAAGGAGCCTCTGCAATGCCCACCACTTCTGTGCAGCTGTACTCGCTGCGCGACGCCATCGCCGAAGACCTCGACAAGGCCATCGCCCGTGTCGCCGAGATCGGGTACGAGAACGTCGAGCCCTACGCGTTCGTCGAGCGCGCCACCGACCTCGAGCGTGCGTTCGCGGCCACCGGCCTCAAGGCTCCGTCCGGCCACGTCGCCGTGATCGACGCCGAGGACACCGCGCCGATCTGGGACGCCGCCGAGCGCCTCGGCATCCGCACCGTCATCGACCCGTTCATCCCGACCGACCGCTGGCAGACCGCCGACGACGTCGCGAAGATCGCCGAGCGCGTCAACGAGCTGACCGCCGAGGCCGCCGGCCGTGGCCTGCAGTTCGGGTACCACAACCACCAGTGGGAGTTCACGAACAAGGTCGACGGCCGCACCGTCTACGACCTGTTCGTGTCGCAGCTGTCGCCGGAGACCGTCCTCGAGGTCGACACCTTCTGGGCGACCGTCGGTGGCGCCGACGCTCCCGCCGTGCTCAAGGGCCTGGGCGACCGCGTCGTCGCCATCCACGTCAAGGACGGCAAGGTCGACGGTGACATCCGCACCGCGCTGCCCTCGTCCGAGAGCGCCCTCATCGTGCCCGAGGCACTGCAGCGCGCCTTCGAGAACCAGACGCCGGCCGGTCAGGGCGACGTCGACGTGACCGCGATCCTCGCCGCCGCACCGCAGGCGATCCGCGTGGTCGAGTTCGACGCGTACAAGGGCGACGTCTTCGAGGGCATCACCGAGTCCCTCACCTGGCTCAAGGACAACGACAAGTGAGCCGTGTCGGGATCGGCATCATCGGTGCCGGCAACATCTCCACCCAGTACCTCGAGAACCTGACCAAGTTCGCCGACGTCGAGGTCCGCTTCGTCGCCGACGTGCTGCTCGACCGCGCTGCTGCCCAGGCGGCAGAGTACGGCGTCGCCTCGTCGGGATCGGTCGAGGAACTCCTCGCCCGCGACGACATCTCGATCGTGATCAACCTGACGATCCCGGCCGCACACGCCGAGGTCGACCAGCAGATCATCGACGCCGGCAAGCACGTCTGGAGCGAGAAGCCGATCGCGACCGACCACGCGTCGGCCGCCGCGGTGCTCGAGTCGGCGAAGGCCAAGGGCCTGCGCGTCGCGACCGCTCCGGACACCGTGCTCGGCGCGGGCATCCAGACGGCGCTCCGGGCCATCGCCCGCGGTGACATCGGCGAGCCGCTGTCCGCGACGACGCTGTTCCACGTCCCCGGACCCGAGGCGTGGCACCCGAACCCGGACTTCCTGTTCGCCACCGGTGCCGGCCCCCTGTTCGACATGGGCCCGTACTACGTGACGACCCTGGTGCACGCGTTCGGCACCGCCTCGCGCGTGCAGGCCGTCTCGTCGAAGTCGCTCGACCGTCGCACGATCGCGTCCGGCCCCCGCGCCGGCGAGACGTTCCCGGTCGAGGTCCCGACGCACCACGCCGCCCTGATCGAGTTCGCCGGCGGGCAGTCCGCCCAGTCGACGTTCTCGTTCCAGCACGCCCTGCCGCGCATGGGCTTCGTCGAGATCAACGGCACGCTCGGCACGATCTCGCTGCCGGACCCGAACACGTTCGAGGGCTCGTCGCAGCTCTGGCGCTACGGCCAGGAAGAGCCCGAGACGCTCGAGGCGGTCGGCTCCACCTGGGGCCGTGGCACCGGTGTCGTCGAGCTCGCCCGCGCCATCGCGGAGGACCGCCCCGAGCGTGCCTCCGGCGCCGTCGCCCTGCACGTGCTCGATGTGCTGCTCGGCATCCGTGACGCGGCCGAGTCGGGTTCCGCCGTCGACATCACGTCGACCGTGGACGCGGTCCCGCCGCTGCCCGAGGACTTCGACCCCGCGGCAGCCGTGCTGACCGCGGGCGCAAACGCCTAGGAGCGCCGCGAGCACCACGCGCACCACTTCGTGAGCAGGAATGGTCGGGTCCCCAACGGGAACCCGACCATTTCTGCTCACCAAGCGAAACCGCGCCGCGCGAGCTCCCCCCTCAGACCAGCGCGGTGAAGGACGCGTCGCGCACGAGCAGCGTCGCCGCGTCGCCCACGACGGCCTGGTCGGGGTCGCTCGACAGCCCGAGGGACCAGCTGCCCCCACCCGGACGCTCCGGCAGCGTGAACTCCACCGTGGTGTCCGACGCGTTCAGCAGCACGGCCACGGTGTCGTCGCCCTGGTGCAGCACGAGCGTCACGGCCCGGTTGCCGCCGTCCGCCCAGTCGCCGTCCTCGAACCCGGCGGCGTCGGCACGGAACACGCTCACCGTCGACTCCGAGTCGCCCGGCGCGGTGCGGAACCACTCCGGACGCAGTGCCCGGTGCTGCCGGCGGAACGCGATCGCCGCCGTCGTGAAGGCGAGCAGGTCCTGGTCGGCGGCGGCCCAGTCGAACCACGAGATCTCGTCGTCCTGGCAGTACGCGTTGTTGTTGCCGCCCTGTGACCGGGCGAGCTCGTCGCCACCCAGGATCATCGGCACGCCGGCGGAGAGCAGCAGGGTGCCGAGGAAGTTGCGGCGCTGCCGGTCGCGGTAGTCGTTCACCGCGCCGTCGTCGGTCGGGCCCTCGATGCCGCCGTTGAACGAGGTGTTGTCGCTCTCGCCGTCGTTGTTGTCCTCGCCGTTCGCCTCGTTGTGCTTGTCGGCGTACATCGTCAGGTCGGCCAGGGTGAAACCGTCGTGGGCGGTCACGAAGTCGATGGAGCACAGCGGGGAGCGCCGCGAGCCCTCGTAGACGTCCGGGCTGCCCAGGACCCGCTGCACGGCGTCACCGAGGGCGCCCTCGTCGCCGCGCCAGAACGCGCGCAGGTCGTCGCGGTACTTGCCGTTCCACTCGGACCAGTCGGCCGGGAACCCGCCGACCTGGTAGCCGGCGGTGTCCCACGGCTCGGCGATCATCTTGACCTCGCGCAGCACGGGGTCCTGGTGGATGATGTCGAGGAACGCCGAGTGCTTCTCGGCCTCGCCGTCCTGGCGGGTGAGCGTCGTGGCCAGGTCGAACCGGAAGCCGTCGACGTGCATCTCCTCGACCCAGTAGCGGAGCGAGTCCATGATGAGTCCGAGGGCCGCCGGGTGCCCGACGTTCAGGCTGTTGCCGGTGCCGGTGGTGTCGAAGTAGTTCGCCTCGTCACCCTCGACCAGCCGGTAGTACGACTGGTTGTCGATCCCCTTGAACGACAGCGTCGGGCCCATGTGGTTGCCCTCGGCGGTGTGGTTGTAGACGACGTCCATGATGACCTCGAGCCCCGCGGCGTGCAGGGCCTTCACCATCTCCTTGAACTCGGCGACCTGCTGCCCGGCGGTGCCTGCGGACGAGTACTCGTCGTGCGGCGCGAAGAAGCCGATGCTGTTGTAGCCCCAGTAGTTGCGGAGGCCCTTGTCGAGGAGCGTCGAGTCCTGCACGAACTGGTGCGTCGGCAGCAGCTCGACCGCGGTGACGCCGAGGTCGGTGAGGTGCTTGATCGCCGCCGGGTGGGCCATGCCGGCGTAGGTGCCGCGGATCTCCTCGGGGACGTCCGGGTGCTGCTTCGTGAAGCCCTTGACGTGCACCTCGTACACGACGGTGTCGGCGAGCGGGGTCCGCAGCAGGGTGTCACCGTCCCAGTCGAAGGACCGGTCGGCGACGACGGACTTGGGCATCGCCCTGGCCGAGTCGGTCTCGTCGATCTGCTCGGGCTCGTTCATGTCGTGACCGAAGAGCGCCTGGCCCCACTCGTACTCGCCGTCGATCGCGGTGGCGTAGGGGTCGAGCAGGAGCTTCGCGCCGTTGTGGCGCAGGCCGTTCGCCGGGTCCCACGCGCCGTGCACGCGGAAGCCGTAGCGGGTGCCGACGGTCACGCCGGGGACGACGTCGTGGAAGGTGTAGCCGGTGCGGTTGCGGAGCTCGGTGCGGTGCTCGGTGCCGTCGTCGTCGAAGGTGCAGAACTCGACCCGCTCGGCGGTGCTCGAGAACAGGGCGACGTTGGCGCCCCCGTCGACGAGCGTGACGCCGAGCGGGGTGCGCGTGGAAGTGGTCATGCTGCCCTTCTACCGGCCGGTCGCTGTGCCACCGGCGGTCTGGGCGTACCCCTGGCCGCTCAGCGCACCGGCGGGACGAGCTGCTCGAGCAGCCGCAGCACCCGCTCGCCGTCGACGGCGTCGGGGTCGAGCAGCCACTGGACCTGCAGCCCGTCCGATGCCGCGATGCTCAGGCTCGCCAGGTCGACCGGGTCCAGGTCGGCGCGGATCCGGCCACTCGCCTGGTCCGCCTCGATCAGTTCGGCGAGTTCGGCGCGCAACCGGGCGAAGCGTTCGCGCATGAAGTCGCGCGTGGCCGGGTGGCCCTCCTGCACGGCGTCGGCCGCGAGGGTCGTGTACAGCTGCACCAGCCCCGGCACGGCCCGGTTGCGCGATGCGCTCTCGCGCATGTCGCCGATCGCCGACTTCATCCGGTCGGGCGCGCCCTGCTCGCGGACCTCGTGCTCCCGGTAGACGGCGAGCAGCAGTTCGTCGCGGCTCGGGAAGTAGTGGCGGAGTGCCGCGTGCGTGATCCCGAGGGCCTCGGCCACCGAGCGGAGCGACGATGCGTCGACCCCCTGCTCCGCGACCATGCGGATCATCTCGTCCAGGATCTGCGTGCGCCGCTCGGCGCCCTTGCGGTACCCGCCGCGGCGCGGCTGGGCCGCGTCGGCGTCGTCCGCGGGGTGGGTCATGCACCCAACTTACCGCTGGAAGGTTTTCTCGCCACCGTCCGGACTGGAGGCCCGTGGCGGGCGCACCACGGGCCTCCCGTCCGTATCGGGGTCGCGTCGCACCCCGCCGGGTCGCGTCAGCCGGGTGCGCTCGCGTCAGTCCTGGTCGTCGACCGTGTACTCGTCGACCGGCGCGGGCGCGCCCGCGGCGAGCGCGTCGACGATCTTCGTGAGCGAGTCGGCGAGGACGGCGTTGTCCGCGTCCGGCAGTTGTTCGAGCACCTCGACGACGGCCGCGTGGAAGCGCGCGTACGAGGCGTCGATCTTCTCGGCGGCCTGGTCGGTCGGGGCGAGCACCTGCGCACGACGGTCGGTGGGGTGCGCCGTGCGCGACAGCAGGCCCTTCTGCACGAGCCCGTCGACGATCTTGGTGACCGAGGCGTTCGAGACGGCGAGCATCACGGCGAGGTCCTTCGGGCCCATCGTGCGGCCGTCCCGGTGTGCCTGGAGCATGTACCGGACGGCGAGGAACTCGTTCTTCGACAGGCCGCTCTCGATGCGGGCGGACTCGATCTGCTGGTCCTCGGCGTGCTGCAGGCGGAGCAGCGCGTCGACGGCGGTCTTCGCGACCCCGGACTCGGGTTCGCGGGCGTAGAGGTGGACGTGCTCTCGACGGACGACGGTCAACGGCATGGGGTCATGCGCTCCTTGCTAAACGGCAGGCGTGCTGAAGAAGTCCGCGTAGGACGGCTCGGAACGACCGGCGAGCAGCGAGGGGTCCTGGATGCGACGCTCGACGTACGCGTCGATGATCGCCGGGTCGGTGAGACCGACGCGGGTGTGGCTGCCACCGATCCGTGCCGTCCGAGGCATCCCGGAGTACGTGCTGTGCATGTCGTGTCCCGCCCTTCTTGCCTGCCGTGTGTCCCCTGCGGACGGCTGAACTCTTTCACAAAGTGAACGGTCAGTTCAACGAACCATTCGCGCTGTGTACGTTTTGCGCGCCGAAGGGTTCAGCGGAGTCCGTCAGGGTCGTGAGGAGCTGCAGGAGCGCCGCCCGTCGCGGCTCGTCGAGCGGTGCGAACAGGGAGTCGAGCACCCCCTCGGCGATGCGGTGCCCCTCGTCGAGCACCCGCCGTCCGTCCTCGGTGATCGCGTGCTCGATCCGCCGACCCCGACCGGCGGTCCGGGTGATGAGCCCGCGGTCGAGCATCCGGTTGGCGAGGGTGCCGAAGGCCTGGTCGCTCTGGAACGTCGCGACGGCGAGGTCGTGCCCCGATGCGTGGGGCATCCGGTCGATCGCGCGCAGGGCGTCCCACTGCACGAGCGTCACGCCGAGGTCGCGCAGGGCGGCGTCCATCGTGCGGTGGTTGCGGTACTGCGCCCGCTTGACGGCGTGGCCCAGGGCTTCGAGGTCGGTCGGCATGGTGCTACGGTATCAACACTCGTACATAAACATGTTGATACGGAGCACCCATGACCGACACCCGCACCCGCACCGCGCTCGTCCTGCACGGTGGCGGCGGCCCCCGGACCGTCGCACCGATCGTCGCGCACCTCGCACCCACCTTCCACGTCGTCGCCCCGACGCACCCCGGATGGGACGGCACCCCGCGCCCGGACGGCATCGACTCCGTCCCGGCCCTGGCGACCGAGTACCTCGAGCAGCTCCTCGCCGCTGGAGAGCAGGACGTCGTGCTCGTCGGGTCCTCCATCGGCGGCTGGATCGCCCTCGAGATGGCCGTCCAGGCTGCTGCCGACGACCGGTTCGCCGGGGTCGTCGGCGCCGTCGTCGACATCGACGGCGTGGGTGCGGTGGTCGAGCGCGAACCGATCGCCGACTTCTTCGCCCTCGATGCCCGCGGGCTGGCCGAGGTCGCCTGGCACGATCCCGAGCGGGGGTACCAGGACCCGGCGTCCGTCACCGAGGAACAGCGGGCGGTGCAGCGCTCGAACGGGCAGACCATGGCGGTCGTCGCCGGCCGGTCGATGAGCGACCCGACGTTGCTCGATCGACTCGGGTCCGTGCGGGTGCCGACGCTCGTCGTGTTCGGCGCGAGCGACCGGGTCGTGACCCCGGCGTACGGTCGCGCGGTGGCGGCGGCCGTGCCGGGTGCGGTGTTCGCCGAGGTCCCGGCCGCAGGGCACCTGCCCCACCTCGAGGCCCCCGACGCGACGTGGGCGGTCATCGACCCGTTCCTGGCACCCCTGCTCGGCTGAGTTCTCGGCGTCCTCTGAGCGACCTTTTGGCACTCACCAGGGTCGAGTGCTAAAACGGTGGCAGTTGAGTCGAGGGGACTCAACGAGAACCACGAAGGAGTTGATTTCGATGACGATGAACTTCGATCCGTTCCGCGAGCTCGACCGACTCGCGGGTTCGCTCCTCGGCACCGCCGCCGGACCGCGCTCGATGCCGATGGACCTGTACCGCACCGGGGACCACTACGTCCTCGACGTCGACCTGCCCGGCATCGACCCGGGCTCCGTCGACATCGACGTGGACGGTTCCGTCCTGACCATCCGAGCCGAGCGCACCCTGGGCGCGCCCGAGGGCTCGCAGTGGCTCACGCGTGAGCGCCAGCCCGGCACGTTCGTCCGGCAGCTGACGCTCGGCGACGGCCTGGACGCCGAGCGCATCACCGCCGGGTACGACAACGGCGTGCTGAGCGTCACGATCCCCGTCAAGGAGTCCGCGAAGCCGCGCAAGATCGCCGTCACCGTCGGTGGCGCGTCCGAGCAGCTCGCGGTCGGTTCCGGCGCGGTCGGTTCCGGCGCCGCCGCAGAGTGAGGAGCTGACCGATGACGTCCGTCCTGCTGAACGCGGTGGTCGCGGTCCTCGTCGTCACCGCGGCGCTCGCGCTGACGAGCCTGGACCGGCGCACCGCCCTGCTCCTCGGGGCCACCGGCAGCCTGACCGGCACGTTCCTGACCTGGGTCGCCGCACCCCGGCTGTTCGAGCAGTCGCTCCTGGCGCCCTGGGTCGCGGCGGTCCTCGGCACGGCCCTGCTGATCGCGGGGTGGAGCGCGGTCCGCGCCTACTCGGGCATCTTCGAGGCACCCCGCGACGAAGAACCCGAGACGGGGGCGCTGATGACCGTGGGTGGGTCCGCCCCGTCGGTGCGGTGACCACCTGACGGACAGGAGGCCCGGTGCACGTCGTGCGCCGGGCCTCCTGTCATCCGTCGGTCGCGTGGTGAATAAGGCTCGTCCCTCATCGGCCCGGCGGCAATCGGCACGCGAACCGCAAATACCGTCGGGCGACACCGCATCACGGGTGCGCTTGCCTCGTCCAAGGACGAGATCATCACCGCGGTCCGCGCTGCGCTCCAGGGAACGGGTTAACGCTCACGAATCGGTCGATCATGACGCCGCTCGCACCGCCTGGCCGTTCAGTCCCCTGTGAGGTGCGTCTCGTTCTTGAGTTCCCTGTACGACGAGCGAAGGCGTTTCACGCACATCCACACGACGCCGAAAAGATGCGCTGCACCGAGGACGAGGAGAGCTGTGATCCACGAGCCTGTCGGAACAAGCACGCCCGCCTTGGTGTGGTCTTGAGTCGCTGCTACAACGAGAGCGCCGGCCGTGACTGCAAACGAGACGACAACGGCGTAAAGGACATTCGCAAACAGTTCGTCAACGAGCTGCGGAAGCAGTGCACGACGCTGAACCCTGGGGTCATGGCTGATGCCCTGGCGCATCTGAAAGACGTATATTACGACGCCGAAGAGGAAGCCCGAAAGAACGGACGCGCCCCCAACGATGGCTGATGCATCATTGATTCGAGCCCCGAATGTCCAGCTGGCCGCTGCGAGGCCTACCGGCAGCGCGATCTGAGCTACGACGTCTCGCCACAGGAACTGTCCGGTCCTGTGGTTTCGAAGAGTGCTGAAGTGCTCCCGGATCAGGCCGCGTCGGGATGATGGGGGCTGATTCGGGTCGCTAGTGCTTGATCCGACCACTGTCCGCTCTTCCACTGGTCCTGCCATGTCAGTCCCATCCCGTCGAAGTAGTCGCGTGCTTCATCTTGAGCTCTGCGGAGAAGCGCCGTATCCGTGAGGGCAGTCTCGCCGTAGTCGGTGAGAAGAGCCCGAATCGCGGGGACTCGCTCCTTCTCAAGGGCGAAGGTCTTGCGCCGCCCGTCACGTCCTTCGACCCGAACGATAGTCTCATCCACTGACGTTCCCTCACCGAAGCCGAGGAAATCCGACGCGCCGAGCTGCCGGTTTTTCAGCTTGTCCCACAGCCAGCGAGGGAGGATCCGTTCCCCCTTCTCGGGAACCAGCGTGTGTTGAAGACGGCCCAGCTTGGTCGGCTGCGCATCTGGGCCATCAGCGATGTCGGGGGCGAAGTTGTACGAGACGGCGGTCACCTCGACGAGGTCTGCAGCAGCACTCCATGCGGATGTCTCGAGGACCGTCTCCGTGTCGAACGAGTAGTCCGAGAACTTGGCCACGAGCGATCGCTTAAAGAGGTCGATCAACCCCATGCCCGCGCCCTCGTTGCCCTGCCGTTCCACTCCGAAGATCCCGATCGTTCCCGACGGGGGAACGGTGAGGACCAGCCTCGTCCGTACGGTCGCAGAGTCATCGGCCTTCCGATCGTGTTCCGTTGCATGGGTCCTGACGTTGATCGTCTGACCAGTCTCGCCGTACCACCCGGAGTTCGCGACAACCACCACGCTTCGCCCGTTTGGCTTCACTTCCTCGATCCGCGTGTAACGGCCACGCTGCTCGTCTCGCAAGATGTCCTTGTCTAGATCGACATAGAGGCCGTAGAAGAGCTCGAGGAGGTCCTCACCGTGGATGTCGCTGAGGTCACCGTAGTTCTGCTTGTGATTGCGGCCTGGTCGAGCCTTGATCGTTTCGAGACCGAGAGTGCGTCGTGGCACTGAGTTCCTTTCGTGCGGCGCACCCAAAGCGGTAAGGATGCCTCACGAACCCTAATCGGGACTGAGGACGCCTCGGTTAGTTTGATCGACGGCGTGTCTCGAAGATGCTCAGCGGCTTCTGCCCGTGCATGTACCGAGGGACGTGGGCACCGCACACGAAGGTCGCTGATCTGCAGACCCGGATACCCAGTTGGTCGGATCCGACAGGAGGCCCGGTGCACGTCGTGCGCCGGGCCTCCTGTCATCCGTCGGTCGCGTGGGCGACCGTCGGGACTACTCCTTGTTCAGCTTGTCCTGCACCAGGCCGGCCGTCTTCTCGACGACGTTCGGCAGCTCGGTGGTGCCGTAGAGCCGGACGTCAGGGTGCGTGGGCGGGGGCATCGGGACCGAGGTGGTCGGGCCGTCGTGGTACGAGTACTCGCCCTTGCCGTCGAACGAGGGGCCACTCGCCCACGGGCCGTTCTTCGCCTCGGCACCGTCGGAGAAGTTGAGGTACTGGTAGTTGACCTCCTGGTTCTCCTTCGACTGCGGGAAGTTGCTCGGCACGGGGAAGCCCTCGACGCCCTTCTCGCGCAGCTCGGCGGCAGCGGTCGCCCACATGTTCTGGTGCATGGTGTCGCGGGCGATGAGGAAGGACAGCAGGTCCCGCACGCCGTGGTCGTCGGTCATGTGGTAGAGCCGGGCGGCCTGCACACGACCCTGCATCTCGGCGTTCTCGTTCGCCGTGAAGTCGGCGAGCAGGTTGCCGCTGGCGGTGATGTACGAGCCCTGCCAGGGGTTGCCGTTGCTGTCCACCGGACGGGCACCCGCACCGGCGACGATCGCGTGCTGGACGTCGGTGCCGCCGACGATCGCGGCGACCGTGGGGTCGTCCTGCAGCGCGTCCTCTGTGATGCCGAGCGGGGACTTCTCGAGCAGCTGCGCGATCATCGTCGCGAGCATCTCGACGTGGCCCATCTCCTCGGCACCGATGCCGAACACCATGTCGCGGTACTTGCCGGGGATGTGCATGTTCCACGCCTGGAACTGGTACTGCATGGCGACGGAGATCTCTCCGTACTGGCCACCGAGCACCTCCTGCAGCTTGCGGGCGTAGATCGCGTCGGGCTTGTCGGGCGTTGCCTTGAACTGGAGTTCCTGCTTGTGGAAGTACAAATCGTGCTCCTTCGTCTCGATCGAGCGATTGCACGGCCGATGGTTCGCCGGGGGCACTGAGCGGCCGTCCAAGGTGGCCGGATCACGCAGAGGGTGTCCCGGATGCGCCGTTCCACGGTTCCGGGTCCACCGTCGGCTTCACCCGGCAGGACGAGGCCCTTCGGTCCCCCGCCCGATGCCGTCGGCCGTCCGGTTGCCCAGGCTGGGAGCATGCAGACCTCGACCAAGCACACGATCGCCACCCTGCTGCTCTGCGCGGCGATCGTGGTCGCCACCGTCATCGCACTGATGGCCATGGCCCCGCCCGCGTGACGCCGGTACGGCATGGGAGGATCGCTCTCGTGACCGAACGGGGCAGGTTCCTCCGGCCGCTCGCCACCCGGTCGATCGTCATCGACGTGGCCTGGGCGGTCCTGGCGGCGTTCGTCTTCCTGCTGCCCATCGACCTCGAGCTCGAGCACGCGAGCCTCGCCGCAGTGTTGTCGGCCTCGGTGGCGATCGCCCTGCGCCGCATCTCCCCGTCCGCCGCGATGGCCATGGTCGTCGTCCTCGGGGTGATCCAGGTCGGCGGCGGCGAGCGCCCGTCGCTGGTGGACCTCGCGATGTTCGTCGTGATCGGCACCGCCGCGGTCGTGGGCACCCGCACCGAGGTCGTCGTCTCCGGCGTGCTCGCGGTCGTCGCCGGAGCGGGGGCCACGGTCTACCTGGCGTCGACCGGCTTCCGGTTCCTCGTGCTCATCAACGGCCCGCGCGACCAGGCCTTCCTGGCGATGGCCGCCCCGGTGACCGCGCTGCTCGGGGTCTGGGCGGGCGGGGTCGCCGTCCGGGCCTTCCGCTCCCGCGACCGCGAGTCGGAGCGCCGTGCCGACGCCGAGGCCGCAGCATCGCGTGCCGAGGCCGTCGCCACCGAGGCCGAGGCCACCGCCACCCGCGCGATCGACGTCGCCGAGTCCGAACGCATCCGCGCGGACATCGCCCGCGACGTGCACGACGTCGTCGGCCACTCGCTCGCGGTCATCATCGCGCAGGCCGACTCGGTGCCGTTCCTCGACGACGAGGCGCGCATCCGAGCGGTCAGCGCCACCATCGCGAGCACCGCCCGGAGCTCCCTGGTCGAGGTCCGACAGGTCCTCGGGCACATCGACGGCTCCGCCGAGGCGACCGGTCCGGGCTCGCTCGAGGAGATCGTGCAGGGCATCCGCGACGCCGGGGTCGACGTCGACCGCACGGTGCGCGGGGTCCCGCTGGCCCTGCGCCCGGACACCGGCACCGCTGCCCGCCGCGTGCTGCAGGAGATGCTCACGAACGCCCTGCGCCACGGCGCCCCCGGCAACCCGGTCGTCGTGCGGGAGACCTGGCGGAACGCCGACCTGGTGCTCGAAGTCGAGAACGTTGCCGGCGACGGCACCACCGCCGGCTCGGGCCGCGGGATCGACGGCATGGACTCGCGCCTCGGCGCCCTCGGTGGGTCGTTCGACGCCGCCGTGCTGGACGACGTGTTCACGGCACGCGCCCGCATCCCGTTCGACGTCCAAGGGGGCCCCGTCCGATGACCGAACCGATCAGGATCCTGCTCACCGACGACCAGGCGCTGTTCCGCGCGGGGCTCCGGGTGGTGCTCGACGCCCAGGACGACATGCGGGTGGTCGGTGAGGCCTCCGACGGGGCCGAAGCGCTCGCACTCATCCCCGAGGTGCGCCCCGACGTGGTGCTGCTCGACATGCGGATGGCCGGCATGGACGGCGTGGAGACCGTCCGGCAGCTCTACTCCGGTGCCGTCGCGGGCCCGCTCCCCCGCGTCGTCGTGCTCACCACCTTCGGGCTCGACCCGGCGGCGGCGACCGCCATCCGGCTCGGCGCCAGCGGGTTCCTGCTCAAGGACACCACGCCGCCGTTCCTGTTCGCCGCGGTGCGTGCCGTGCACGAGGGCAGCTCGGTCATCGCCCCGAACGACCTCGCGCAGCTGTTCGGCACCGACGTGGCACGGGCCCCGGCACCGCAGCCGCCGGAGTTCGCGACCCTGACCGAGCGGGAGCGCGTCGTGTTCGGGTGGGCGTCCCGCGGCCTGTCGAACGCCGAGATCGCCACCAGGGAGTACGTCACCGAGTCGACGGTGAAGACCCAGATCTCGAGCATCCTGGGCAAGTTGTCACTGCGCGACCGGGTGCAGCTCGTCGTCTACGCACACGACCACGGGCTGGCGGGCACCCGCGAGGACTAGTCCGCGGCGATCCGGTCGAGCCACTCCGCGAGCATCGTCCGCTCCGCTGGCGACAGTCGATCGAGCCGGGGCGCTGCGGCACGGAGCGTGATCGCGGCGCTCGTCACGGCGTCACGCCACCGGCCCTGACCACCCGGGGTCGCGCCGCCGTCGTCCGTCGTCGGCCCGCTCGGCACGAGGATCCGCCCGAGCACGGCGTCGAGGACGTCATCGGCGAGCGACGGGTCCCGCTCGTCCGACGGAGCCGCCAGGATCGCGAGCACCGCACCGGTGCCGGCCGCGTGCACGAGCTCGACCGCCCGGTGCTCCGGCACGGCAAGTCGTCCGGACTCGGCCACCCGCCGGATGCGTTCGGCGAGCAGCGCGGTGCCGGCGCGGGCGGCTGCCGACCGACGGCCACGCTCCGGGTCGCTCAACAGCACGAACAGGTCGGGGTTCGCCAGCCCGAAGCCGATCGTCATCGACCACCCGGTGCGCAGGTCCTCGACGGGGTCGGTCGCCTCGTCACGAGCAGCCCGGACGGCATCGGCCTTCATCGCCGAGAACGTCGCCATCGCGTGCTCGGCGACCGCTTCGAGCAGACCGTCCTTGTCGCCGAACAACCGGTAGATGGTCGGTGCCTGGACCCCTGCGCCGTCCGCGACCGCCCGCGTGGTCACCGCCGCGGCACCGCGTTCGCGCAGCATGGTGCCGGCGACCTCGACGATGCGCGCACGCGTCTCGTCGCGCTGGCTTCCCTGCTCGATCACGGAACAACGATAACGGATCTGTGCTATCACTGTGCTACCAGCGCTACCGACGCGCTGTTTCCACCGATACGGAGAAGCCATGATCGTCATCACCGGGGCCACCGGAGCCCTCAACGGCGCGACCGCCGACCACCTGCTCGAGCACCTCGCGCCGTCCGACCTGGCGGTGGTGGCCCGTGATCCGGCCCGAGCACAGCGGTTCGCCGACCGCGGCGTCGAGGTCCGCCGAGGCGACTACGCCGAACCGGAGACCCTGCCGGCAGCCTTCGCGGGCGCCGACCAGCTCCTGCTCGTCTCCTCGAGCGACCCAGCCGCCGACGCCGTCGCGCTGCACCGTGCTGCGGTCGACGCAGCCGTGGACGCCGGCGTCGGCCGGGTCCTGTACACGAGCCACCAGGGCGCCGCGCACGGTTCGCCCTTCGTGCCCGCAGCGCACCACGCCGCCACCGAGGACCTGCTCCGCGACTCCGGACTGCCGTGGACGAGCCTGCGGAACGGCTTCTACGCGCACAGCGCCGCCTGGATGACGGGACCGTGGCAGGAGACCGGCACGGTGTCCGTCCCCGTCGACGGCCGGGTGTCGTGGACCGCCCGCGAGGACGCCGCAGAGGCAGCCGCCGCGATCCTGCTCGCCGATCAGCCGTTCGAAGGGCCGGTGACGCTCACCGCTCCGGACGCGCCGACCTTCGCCGACCTGGCTCGGCAGGCGTCCGAGGTGTCCGGTCGGACGATCGGGTTCGAGGCCCTGGGCGAGGACGAGTGGCGTGCCCGTGCGCTGGCCGCGGGGCAGGACCCGCACATGGTCGCGTTCCTGCTCGGCATGTACCAGGCCGCCGAGCGGGGCCTGTTCGCCGGCACCGATCCGCTGCTCGGCGAGCTGCTCGGTCGCGCCCCACGACCGGTCCGCGACCAGCTCAGCTGAGCGCCGCGACCTCGTCGAGGATCGCCTCGACCGCTGCGGGGTCGTGCGCGAACCGTCCGAGGAACAGCCCGCCGATCCGGCCCTGCCCCCGGGTGAGCAGACCCGGTCCCGCGCTGCCCCCGTAGAGGACGGTGCTGGGGTGCAGCTCGGGCCGGGTGGCGAGGTGCTGCTCGATCCCGTCGAGCACCGTCACGATGTGCTCGTCCGGCGCGGGTGCCGGAGCGCCGATCGCCCACACCGGCTCGTAGGCGACGGTCAGGGGTCCGGCGAGACCGTCGGCGAAGGCGGTCGAGACGGCCCGGTCGAGCTGCGCGGTCACCGCCGCCACTGCTTCCGCTGCACCCGACCGGGAGGCCCGGGTGGTCTCCCCGACGCAGACCAGCGGACGCAGGTGGTTGCGGAACGCCGCGTGCACCTTCCCCGCGATCGTCGCGTCGTCCTCGTGGAACAGGGAGCGCCGTTCCGCGTGCCCGATCTCGACCAGGTCGACGCCGATCTCCCGCAGTTCGGTGCCCGAGACCTCGCCGGTGAACGCGCCTGCGTCGGCCCACGACAGGTCCTGCGCGGCGAGGAGCACACCGGTGCCGGCGAGCAGGTCACGCACCGGGACGAGGGCCGGGAACGTCGGCGCCACGAAGAGCGACGCCGCACCCGAGCGCACCGCGGGGTGTCGCCGGGCGATGTCCGCGACCTCGGCGGCCCACGACAGCGTCCGGGCCTGCGAGAAGTACGTCTTCAGCGACACCCCGACGGTGATCACGGCGCGACCGTCTCCACGACGAGGGCGAAGGACAGCGCGCCTGGGTCCGCGGTGCCGACGGCCTGGTCTGCGTGGGTGCGCGCCCGGCCCATCTTCGGCACGAGGGACTCCGTGGCGTCGGCGGCTTCGCGAGCGGCACGGACGGCGTCGCCCCAGGCCTCGGCGAGCGCCGCCCCGGCGTCGAGCCGGGTGCGGAGCACCTCGTCGAACGGCACCAGGGCGTCCACCATCGTCTTGTCACCGACGGTGGCGCCGAACGCGAGCACGGCCTCGGTGGCCGCGCGGACCCCCTGCGCGACGGTGGCGCCCGACGGACGCGAGTCGTCCCCGACAACGCGACCCAGTGCCTCCAGGGCGGCACCCCAGATCGCACCGGACGTGCCGCCGGCCTTGTCGGACCAGGCATCCGCGGCGACCAGCAGGACGGTGCCGGCACCGGCACCGCGGCTGACCGCGTCGGCGGCTGCGACGTCGGCGGCGTGCGATCCGCGCTGCATCCCGATGCCGTGGTCACCGTCACCGGCCACGGCGTCGACGCGGCCGAGTTCGTCGGCGTGTTCGTCGAGGACGGCTCGGACCGCGGCGAACCCGGCGGCGACCTGCTCGGCGACCGCACGGGACTCGTCGGTCGCCGGGCCGATGCCGACACCCTCGGCGTCCGCCGCCACGGTCGACGGGTCGACCCGCTGTTCGGCGACGGCACCGCCCTTGCGGTAGGCGGGGGTGTCCGCGGGTGCTGCCCAGAGGTCCTCGAGCTCGTCGTCGAGCCAGAACAGCGTCAGGGAGACCCCGGCCATGTCGAAGCTCGTGACGAGTTCGCCGACCTCGGGCTCCACGATGACGACGCCGGCGTCCGCCAGGCGCCGCTGCACCGAGCGGTAGACGACGAAGAGCTCCTCGTACTTGACCGAGCCCAGGCCGTTCAGGATCGGGACCACCCGCTGGCCCTCGAGTGCCACGCCGTCGGGCAGTTCGTCGAGCAGCCGGGACACCAGCAGCTCGGCCAGCCCGTCCGCGGTGGGCACGTCCGTCTCGTCGATGCCCCGCTCGCCGTGGATGCCCATGCCGACCGCCATCCGGCCCTCGGGCACCGTGAACAGGGGTTCCTCGGCGCCGGGCAGGGAGCACCCGGAGAACGCGACGCCGAAGCTGCGCGTCCGGTCGTTCGCCCGTTCGGCGACGGCGGTGACCGTGTCGAGGTCGTCCCCGCGCTCGGCGGCGGCGCCGGCGACCTTGAAGACGCAGAGGTCACCCGCGATGCCGCGGCGCTTCGCGCGGTCGTCGGCCGGGGCGCTCGTCACGTCGTCGGTGACGCGGACCGTCCGCACCGGGATGCCATCGGCCTCGAGTGTGCGCGCCGCGGCGTCGAAGTTCAGGACGTCACCGGCGTAGTTGCCGTAGCTGAGCAGCACACCGCCACCGTGCTCCGCGGCCTTCGCGACCCCGGTGACCTGCTGGGCGCTGGGGCTGGCGAACAGGTTGCCCATCGCGGCACCGGCGGCCAAGCCGTGGCCGACCAGCCCGCCGAACGCGGGGTAGTGACCCGAGCCCCCGCCGATCACGACCGCGACCGTGCCGTCGGGGCTCGTGGTGGAGCGGGCGACCCCGCCGTGCACCTTCCGCACCCACCGCTCGTTCGCGGCGACGAAGCCGTCGGTCGCCTCGTCGGCGAAGTCCGCCGGGTCGTTGAACAGTCTGGTCATCGCTTGCTGCCCTTCGGGTCGGTGGTGCGGACGTGCGAGGTGTCGAGCAGCTCGTCGGCCTTGGCCCCGCGGAAGAACTTGGTGCAGAAGATCATCACCGCGGCGACGAACGCCAGGACGCCGAGCGAGACGATGCCGAACGCACCGCTGTCGGTGGGCACCACCTCGTTGATCGCGGTGCGCATGATCGGGGCGACGAACCCACCGAGGTTGCCGAGCGAGTTGATCAGGCCGATGCCCGCTGCGGCTGCGGCACCGGTCAGGAACGCCGTCGGGTACGCCCAGGTGATCGGGCCGACGGCCAGGAAGCTCGCGACGGCCAGGGTGATGAACAGGATGCCGAGCACGGGCTGCCCGTTCGCACCCGCCCACGCCGAGCCGAGGATCGACAGGCCGGTCGTGACGTAGAACAGCGTGCCCCAGCGCCGGCGGCGTCCGACGGAGTCCGCCCGCGACCCGATCAGGTAGCAGGCGACGAGCCCGACGAGCCACGGGACCGCGGACACCAGACCGACCTGCCAGCCGACGTCCTGCCCGAGCAGCGAGGACACCTGCTGCGGCAGGTAGAACGTCGTGCCGTAGACGGCGACCTGCAGGCAGAAGTAGATGATCGTGAAGTACCAGACGCGCCCGCTCGCCATCGCGCGCCAGATGCCCTTCGGGCCGTCCTCGCTGCGGGCCGTGTCCTCGCGCTCCATGGCCGCGGTGAGCGACGCCTTCTCGCCCGGTTCGAGCCACTTCGCCTGCTGCGGACTGTTCGTCAGGAACACCAGGGCCGCGATGCCCGCCAGCACCGCGAGGATCCCCTCGCCGGCGAACATGACCTGCCAGCCGTGGAACGGCGTGACCTGGTCACCGATGCTGATCAGGCCGCCGGACAGCGGGGCGCCGATCATCTGCGAGAACGGCTGCGCCAGGTAGAAGATCGCGAACATGCGCACGCGCACCTTGTTCGGGAACCACTCGGACAGGTACATGATCACGCCCGGGAACAACCCGGCCTCGGTCACACCCAGGATGAACCGCAGGATGATGAACATCGTGTCGTTCGTCGTGAAGGCGAACAGTGCGGCGACGATGCCCCACGTGACGGCGATGCGGGCGAGCCAGAAGCGCGCACCGAACCGCTTGAGCAGCAGGTTCGACGGGATCTCGAAGATCGCGTAGCCGATGAAGAAGATGCCGGCGCCCAGGGCGAAGGCGGCGTCGGAGATGCCACGGTCGACGCGCAGGGCCTCTTCGGCGAAACCGACGTTCGTGCGGTCGAGGAACGCGACGAAGTACAGGATGACGAGCATCGGCATGAGGTGCTTCGTCGCCTTGCCGATGGCGGACTTCAGGCCGGGGTCGTTCGTCGACCCGAGCGCGGGGGCAGGGGGTAGTGACACGGGTTCGCTCCTTTGCGAGCACGGTGCGGTCGTTCTGGCGTCCGGCGGTCGGTTCGGTCGTCCGGGCGGGAGGCACGGATCGCGTCGCCCGGTCGGCGCGCGCTCCGTGGGCGGCTGGCCCTAGTGCATGTACAGGCCGCCGTCGACGTTGAGCGTCTGGCCCGTGACGAACCCGGCGTCCTCGCTGATCAGGTACGCGATGGCGGCAGCGATGTCCCGCGGGGTGCCGATGCGCGGCAGCACGCCGTCGGCGGCCATCTCGGCCTTCCGTTCCTCGGACAGGGTGCCGCCCATGATGTCGGTGTCGATCGGACCGGGGGCGATCGCGTTGACCGTGACGCCGCGCGGGCCGAGCTCGCGCGCCAGGCCACGGGTCAGGCCGATCACGCCGGCCTTCGCCACCGTGTACGGGGTCTTGCTGAAGGTGCCGCCGCCGCGCTGGGCGGAGACCGACGACAGGTTCACGATGCGCCCGTAGCCGGACCGCACCATCGACTCCGCCGCCCGCAGACTGGCGAAGTGCACGCCGTCGAGGTTGATCGACAGCACCCGGTGCCACTCCCCCTCGGGCAGGTCGAGGTAGGCGTGCGCGGAGGAGACCCCAGCCAGGTTCACGAGCGCGGTGATCGGCCGGAGTTCGGCCTCGATCGTGTCGAAGGCCGCACGGACGGCGAACTCATCGGCGACGTTCGCACCGACACCGACGGCCCGCACGCCGTGCTGTTCGCGGATCTCGGCGGCGACCTGCTCGCTCGCCGTCTGGTCGAGGTCGATGATCCCGACGTCCCACCCGGCCTCGGCCAGGTGGTGGGCGGTGGCGCGGCCGATGCCCCGCGGTGAGGCGGCCCCGGTGAGGACGACGGTGCGGTCCCGGTGCTGGCCGGCTGACTGGTTCTGGTCGCTCATGGTGTCCCTCCCGCCTCAGTGGATCGGTGCCGGGCCGAGCTCGTCGAGGAGCTTCTGCATCGCGACGTACGCCTTGTTCCGGTAGGCCACGAGCTCGGGCGTGCGGTCGGCCGGCACCTCGAGGTACCCGGCGCCGGACTTCGTGCCGAGCTCACCGGCGTCGACGTGCTGCTGCAGCGACGGCGGGGTGGCGAAGCGCTCGGGCCAGCGGGTCTGCAGCGACTCGAAGCAGAACGCGTAGACGTCGAGCCCGGCCATGTCGGCGATCGCGAACGGGCCGAAGAACGGCAGGCGGAACCCGAACGTGGTCCGCACGATGGTGTCGATGTCGTCGGGGCTCGCGATGCCCTCGTCGGCGATCTTCGTGGCCTCCTCGAACAGCGCGTACTGCAGGCGGTTCAGGACGAACCCCGTCGAGTCCTTCACCCGCGCCGACTGCTTGCCGGTCGCGGCGACGACGGTCTCGCCGACCTCGATCGCGTGCTCGTTCGTGGTCGGGTGCGGGATGAGCTCGACGCCGGGGATGAACGGTGCCGGGTTCGAGAAGTGCACGCCGAGGAACCGCTCCGGGCCCACGACCGCCTCGGCCAGCGACTCGATCAGGATCGTCGAGGTGTTCGAGCCGATCACGGCGTCGGGGCGGGCGGCCTCGCTGATGCGGCGGAGCGTGGCGTGCTTGATCTCGAGCTTCTCGGGCACGGCCTCTTCGATGAAGTCCGCGTCGGCGACGACGGCCTCGATCGACTCTGCGGCGCTCAGGTGTGCGCGGACCCGTTCGACGGCGTCCTCGGGGAACAGCCCGTCGGCGACGAACTGTGCGGTCTCGCCGAGCAGTCGCTCCAGGTTCTGCTGGGCGATCTCGGCCGAGACGTCGGCGATCCGGACGGTGTGGCCGGCGAGGGCGAGGACCTGGGCGATCCCGCCGCCCATGTAGCCGGACCCGACGACGGCGATGTCGAGGGTGCTCATCGGATTGCTCCTTCGGTGCTGGTTGCTGCAGTCGGGGTCGCCGTCGCGTCGAGCTTCGTCGTCGCGAGGACGGACCGGATGTACTGCTGGTTGGTGGCGCAGACGCCGAGGCTGTCCCCGCCGTACTGCTCGGTCATGACGATCCCGCGGAACCCGTCGGCGACGGCGTCGCGCAGGACCTGGCGGTAGTTGATGAGGCCCGTCTCCATGGTGCTCGGCGCGCTCGTCGCCCAGCTGCCGTCGCCGGCCTCGTCACGCGTGTAGTTCTTCACGTGCAGGTAGTTGGTGTGCGGCATGGTCTTCGCGAAGAGCTCCCGCCAGTCCTCGACCGGACGGTGCAGACGGATGAGGTTCGCGACGTCCGCGTTCAGCCCGACGTTGTCGAGCCCGATCTCCTCGACCAGGCGGACCGCACTGTCGGCGGTGCCGAGGTACGTGTCCTCGTACAGCTCGAGCGCCATCGGCAGCCCGACGCTCGCAGCGTGCTCGCCGAGCTCCCGCAGTCGCTTGACCGCAGCGGCCCAGACCTCCGGGTCGTCCGGGTCCTTCGGGCCCGGCGCCGTCCAGAACCACAGCGCCCGCTTCTGGGCGTCGGTGAACGGCTGGTGCAGCCCGGTCGAGAACACCTGCATGCCCCACTCGGCCGCCGCGTCGATGGTGCGGTGGGCGTACGCGAGGTTCTCGTCCTCGTGCCCGGGCTGGATGACGCTCTTGCGTTGCAGGTGCACCGAGGGGATGCCGATGCCGTGCGCCTTCGCGACGGCGAAAAGCTCGTCGCGGCGCGAGGCTTCGAGGTCAGCGGGGCGGATGTGGCTGTCAGCGAGTTCGGCGAGCGAGAAGCCGACGGCCTCGATCTGCCCGAACACCTCGTCCCACACTGCGGCGGGGGCGTCGTGGAAGGCCGTCCCGTCGCGGGTGACCTGCGCGAACCCGTGCAGGCAGGCGGCGATCGGCCAGGTCTTCGACGTCCAGGTGGTGGGATCCCAATCCTGGTCGACCCAGTCCTGTGGAGTGGTCACGGAATGCTCCCTTGCATGTCGTGGTGGTTCAGCCTTGAACCTCTTTCCTATAGGAAAGATACTCGCACGACGCCGGAACGCAACCCCTCTGCCTCAGCTCGTGTGGGACGCGTCCGCGCGCGAACGCAACCGGACGGCGTCGATGTGGAGCCGCATCGCGGCGACGGCCGACGTCGGGTCCGCAGCCAGCGCCTCCAGGATGGCCCGGTGTTCCTGGACCGCACGATCCGTGTCGTCCCCGCCACCCTCGACGATCTGCCGCATGCGGTGCACGCGCGTCGTGATGATCTCGGACATCTCCTCGAGGAACGGGTTCCGTGTCGCGTCGAAGATCAGCTGGTGGAACTGCCAGTCGCTGCGGAAGAAGCGGGCCATCAGTTCTTCCGGAGCGTGCGCAGCACCGACGGACGCGACCTCGGCGGCGACCGCAGCCTGCTCGTCGAGCGCTGCCGCGAGTCGCTCGCGCAGGCCGTCGACGTCACCGCGGGCCGCGAGCTCGACGGCGCCGCTCTCGACGATGAGCCGGGCGTCGAACAGGGCCTCGAGCTGGTCGCCGGCCAGGGGCGGGGAGACCCGGTAGCCCTTGTTCGCTTCACGGGTGACGAGGCCGGTGCGTTCGAGTTGCACCAGGGCTTCGCGCACCGGGGTCGGGGACACCCCGAGACTGCGGGCGAGGCCGTCGATCGACAGTCGCATGCCCGGTTCGACGTCGTGGCCCATCAGGACCTCGAGCACCCGGTCGTAGACGCGGTCGCGCAGACCGAGCTGCGTGATGCGCTCCGTCCCGAAGCCGGGCATGGTCGTGGACATGGGTCGATCCTAGAGAATCCACGACTCGGGGCTCGGTGGGAGGGGGCCGAGCCAGGCTGCCCACGGCCGTCACCTTCTTCGATGTGGTCGCGGCATCACGCTCATGTCGTTGCCGGACTTGCTCGATTGCCTCTCCCTGCGCGCCCATATGGCGCTCTTGTGTCAACGGGTAATCGGCTAAGGCCTCAGGAAAACACGCGCCAAAAACGTAGCTGAACAACGGAACCGCACTATCAGACGCCTACTTCACGTGCAACATCTCCCGAGCAACTTGGCGCAGTTCCGGCCCGAGGATCTCGACGATAGGGGATCGCCGACCGAGACTTTCGACGAATGATACAGCTATCGCATTCTGCAACCATTCCTCGCCGCGGGCATAATCGATATCTAAATCGTCAAGCGTCATCTGAATGCGTGCACCCGTGGGATCGAGCCGGTATGCGGCGGAGATCTGGATGACAACGTCGCCTAGGAACAAGTGCTCCATCAGATTCTGGTTGTCATCCCAATTGACCGGGTCGTCGAGCAGTTGCTTGTATTCAGGGTGCTTGACCACGAACTGTTCGCCCCATTCGGTCGGCGTCAAGGCTTAGCCTCCCATCGCGTTCTGCAGATCGTCCAGGAGCGCCTGTGCCACTTGCCGATCGTGTTCGGAGAGGGGTCCTGACTTGCCCCCCAGCTTCTGGATCTTCTCAGCGGCAGCATCGAACTGGTTGGGCCAGGACGGATCGTACGGAACGAGCACAGTTCGCACTCTAGATCCCGCTGCGGTCGAGCCGCTGCCCGGCCGCCGATCGGCTTACGAGACGTGTCAGGGCGACAGTTCGCCCTTCTCCCTGGGAGGCCGCCCGCTGGCTCACCAAGTCAGTGAGCGAGCGTCCCGTGATCTTTGTCGCGTCGGGCCCTTCGCTTCGCGGTGATCATGTCGGTACTCGCCCGCGACTGGCCGGGCGGGTCGTCGAGCGGTCCTTCCGGCGCCCGGGCGGCTCCACCCGCCTCCGACGTCCGGTAGCCCATCGGCCAGCGGCCAACTACGCCTCATCGCCATCAAGTCGACCTGGTTGGGTGGAGTCCATGTGGATCCCCGGACTCATCGCTGGGCCGGCGATCGTTGCGGTAGCGGTCGCCGCGTTCGTGCGTCCGGTGCCGATCGCGCAGTACTTCGTTGACGCACAGCGGAGCAGCGGCGGTCCGCAAAGTGCGATGACTCCGGGGCTCGTCCGTGTGCTCGCTGTGGGGCTGGCGATGATCGGCCTCGTCTGGACACTCCTGTCCATCTTCGGTCACTCCGAGTGACTGGAGAGTCGCAGGCGCGACCAAATCGAGTCCGGTAGCGGATGGCTCACTGAAACGGGGACTGCGGCCGTTCGATCCCGACTGCCGCGACGGCGAGGTGCAGCGATCTACGTGTTCGTCGCCGCCTTGAGGATGACGACGGCGACCGCGGTCAGCAAGAGGGCGCCGCCGAGGCCGGCGAGGGGGTACCAGACGCCGCCGGCGCGGTGGTGGCGGCGGATGCCGAACGCACCGCCGGTGATGACTGCCGCGAAGCCGCCGAATAAGGTGAGGCCCATGCTGCTGTACCAGCCGGCATCCCCGCAGGAAACGGTGCGGGCGGCGCAAGTGCTGTACGAGATGAGGCTCTCGTCCAGGATGTAGCCGACGCAGCCGATCGCGGCGAGCAGGCCGACGACGATGACGACCCAGATGAGGACGAGGTTCCACAGCGCGCCGCGGTCGCCGAGCGGTGCGCGTTGGATGCGGGACGCCATCGGGCTCCTGTTCTGGTCCGTCTCTCGGATGTCATCAGAGTGCCATGCGGGCAGCGAGGATCGATGCCATCGCCGCTGGCCACAGCGCATCCAGCCGCGGCCCCCATGGTTCTGCCATCACCCCACTCTGGCGAAGCGCGGCGACCTCCGACAGGGAGACCCAACGCCAATCCATCACCTCGGTCGGATCCGCTCGCACCGCTGAACCACTCGGCTCCTGCACGACGAAGAGGTCCACGAGCGCCGTCTCCTCGGTGAAGCGGCCGACGCGGCGCAGCGCCTCGGGCTCGACTGTGACGTTGGTCTCCTCGAGCAGCTCTCGGCACGCAGCTGCAGGACCAGTCTCGCCTGCGAACGCGCTCCCACCGGGGAACTCCCACCCGAAGGCGAACTCCTTCGTCGGAGCCCGCTGCGTGAGCAGGACGGTTCCGTCGGCTCGGTAGACGCACACCGTGACCACCAGATGGAACGCCCCACCCGGCCAACCCGCGTCACCGCGCCGGAACGTCCCACCCGTCGGCACCCCGGCCGCGTCAACAAGATCCCACCACTCGTCCACACCGCCAGCGTAGGACGAACCGGCACGCGGAACGTCGACATGCGGCGTCCGGCAGCGGATCGGCTACCGAGACGTGGACGAGGGGTTCCAGTGGTCGGAGCAGGACGGTAACGTGCCGCCATGCACTGGGGGGACACCGGACTCGACGACGAGCAGATCGCGTTCGTGCAGCAGACGCTCCCCGACGCCGTCGTCGTGGCCGATGAGTCGTGGGGGCTCCTCGACACGAGGGTCCTGCACGTCCGCGCTGGCGACGACGGCTTCACCGTGAAGGCCTCCAGCCAGACCAACACGCACTTCCCTCGCGAGCTCGACGCCCACCGCACCGCCACCGCCGCCCTCCGAGCCAGCGGGGACGCCGGTGCCCTCGTCGCCGCGAACGAGGAGCACCGCGTCCTCGTGCTGGAACGCGTCCCCGGGCACCTCGCCCTCGGGACCCCGGACGAGCACGACACCGACGTCCACCGTCAGGCCGGGGCAGTGCTCCGACGGCTGCACGACCAGGACACCCGCCACGACCCGACGTTCCTGCAGCACGAGCAGGCGAAGGCACTGGCCGCGCTCGACGCCCCGCACCGGATCCCCGACGACGTGGTCGCCCGCGCGCGAGCAGCACTGCGCGCACTCCCGACCGACCACGCGACGCAGCCCCTCGTCCCGACCCACGGCGACTTCCACCCGCGCAACTGGATCGTGGACGACGACGCCCGCGACAGCCGCGACGACCGGCACCGCAGGCTCCGCGTCATCGACTTCGGCCGGTTCGGCTGGCGCCCCGCGTCCTTCGACCTCACCCGCCTCGCGGTGCTCCACTGGCAGCACGATCCCGCCCTCGAAGCGGCGTTCTTCGACGGGTACGGCGACGACCCGCGCACTGCGGACGCGTGGCGCTGGCTGCAACTCCGCGAAGCAGTGGGCACCGCGACCTGGGCCTACGCGGTCGGCGACGAGGGCTTCGAGGCCCAGGGCCACGACATGCTCCGCCGCGCCCTCGCCGCGTTCTGACCCGTCAGACCAGGACGCAGCTCACGGCACCCGCACGAACCGCGGCGCCCCACGGTCCCGCAGTCGGAAGCCGAGGTGCTGGTACAGCCCGATCGCCCCGGTGTTCCCGGCGGCCGCGTGCATCAGCGGGGTCTCCCCACGCTCCCGGATCCCGTGCGCGACGGCGAGCACCAACCGACGCCCGAACCCCTGCCCCCGGTACGCCTCGTCCGTGCACACCGCGCTGATCTCGGTCCACCCCGGCGGGTGCAGGCGCTCCCCCGCCATGGCGACGAGCCGCCCGTCCCGCCGGATGCCCAGGTACGTGCCGAGCTCGATCGTCCGCGGCAGGAACGGCCCGGGCTTCGTCCGCTCCACCAGGGCGGTCATCTCCGGCACGTCGTCGGGCGTCAGCACGACGGCTTCGTCGTCCGGCGCACCCTCGATCGCCTCACCGGTCAACTGCACGCCGCCGGCACCCTCGACGAGTTCCCACCCCTCGGGCAGGACGGCAGCCGCACCGACGCCGAGCATCCCGCCCGACCCGAGCAGCGCCCGGACGTCCTCCCAGTCCTGCGCGGTGGGCTGCGCGGGGATCCCCGTCCACACCGACACGTCGGTCTGGTAGCGGACGACGTCGCCACGCCGCTCGGCGAACCGCGCGTGGTGGCTGTTCAGCGCGGCCATGGCGGGTGCGTCGAGCATGCGTGTCGGGGTGCCGTCGTCGGCGATCGTCAGGTCGAGCGTCCGGAGCGCCTCGCCGCGGGAGTCTCCGCCGCGGAACCCGAGGTCCTCGATCCGCCGTCGATCGCCGTCCGCCCACCCGGCGGTGTCTGCGACCACGCCCGAGGCGTACTGGTTCGTGGCACGTTGCACGACCAGCTCGACGTCCGCTGCCGAGGCCACGAGGACCTCTCCCGGTCGGGGCAGCGCGGTCGAGGTCGGCGCAGTCGTCGTCATCCCACCATTCTCCGCCCGCGGCGAGCGCCGCCGACGCATCGTTGCACTCGGTGACGCCGTGCCGCGGCTCGCACGGTGCGAGGGGGCCCACGGCCTGTGCGAGGTTCCGTGCTCGGTGCGGGGGCACGTGCACCGCACGGAGTACGGAACCTCGCACCAGACCGAGCGACCCGCCCCGTCTCACCCCAGCCGGGCCGCCACGAACTCCACCATCCGCCGCACCAGCAGCGCCTGCGACGCCGACCGCCGGTACTCGTGCCCCTCGCCCTCGAGCTCCAGGTACTCCACGTCGTGCGACCGCTCCCGCAGCGCCGCGACCACCTGGTGCGCCTCACCGATCGGCACGTTCGTGTCGAGCTCACCGTGCACGACGAGCAGCGGCGCCGTGACGTCGTCGATCGCACGCATCGGCGACAGTGCCGCGAGCAGGGCTTCGTCCTCGACGGGGTGGCCGTACTTCGTCGCGGCAGCGGCCGCGATCCACGGTTCGGTGTCCCGGTAGAAGGTCGCGAAGTCGCTCATCCCGCACACCGCGACCCCGGCCGCGAACACGTCGGGCGTGAACGCCAACGACGCGAGCGTCGCGTACCCACCGTACGAGCGACCCTCGACGGCGACCCGGGAACGCTCGGCGTACCCGTTGGTCACCAGGAACCGCGCGCAGTCGACGACGTCGGCGAGCGCGTTCCACCGCAGCGCCAGGTCGTCGGCGTGCACGAACTCGTGGCCGTACCCGCTGGAGCCACGGATGTTCGGCGCGAACACGGTCACCCCGGCGGCGGCGAGCGCCTGGTGCTGCGGCGAGAACGTGGGTCGCTCCTGCGACTCCGGTCCGCCGTGCAGGTGGACGAGCGCTGCGCGGCCGGGAGGCCCGACATGCGTTCCGACGTCGGCTCCCGCCACCGACGCGGTCGGCTCCACGGCCCGGTACAGCCACCCGGTCAGCTCCAGTCCGTCGCGGGCGGCGAACCGCTCGAGCGTCGGCTCGACCAGCTGCACGTCGGGCAGCACCGGCAGGTCGGTGACCCTGCTCCAGGTCAGCGCGTTCGTGTCGAGCCGCCACAGTTCGCGCGGACGGGTCGGTCCCTCGACGGCGAGCAGCACGCTCCGGCCGTCACGGCTGAGCACGGGGTCGGTGACGACGTACCCGGGCAGGTCCGGCACGGGGGTGCGCGAGGCGTCGTGCGTGTTGATGAGGTCGAGTTCGCTGCGACCGTCGACGTTCCAGACGAGCAGCAGGGTGCGGCCGGCGTCGTCGGCGTCCAGGTACTCGAGCTCGGCGTCGTCCCGCTCGACGATCCGTCGGGGTGTGCCGCGCCAGCCGTGCGGCCCGACCGGCTGCGCGACGAGTCCGCGGCGGGGCAGTCCGGCCTCGGTGGCGACGTAGGCGACGAGCGGGCTGGTCTCGCTCGCGGGCGAGGGCCGCAGGAACGCGATCTCGGCGGACCCGTCGGGGTCGTCGGCGAACAGGGCGTGGCTCTCGTCGGTCAGCCGGTCGACCACCACGACGAACTCCTGGCCGCGCTGCCCGTCGCTCAGCACGACGAGCCGTTCCTCCACCGACAGGTCGAGGATGTGGATGAGCTCCCCCACGGCCAGGTCGTCGCGGTCCCCGGTGACCGGGTCGACCAGGTACGCACGGGCCGGCTGCTCGGGCTCGGTCGAGGGCAGGGTGATGACGACCCGGTGTCCGCTGCGGCTCCACGGTCCGAGTTCGGCGTGCTGGTACCGCGAGCCGGCGATCTGCGCGGCGTCGGAGCCGTCCGGCCGCACCACCCAGACCTGTTGCTTCACGCCGCCGTCGGTCGCGATGGCGACGGCGAGCCACTCCCCGTCGGACGACCACGACACCCGGATCACGGGGTCGTCGGAGAGCGCGATCCGCACCGGTTCCGGCAGCTCGCCGCCGATGACGACGTCTTGCACGAACACCTCGGGGGTGCCGTGCCGGTCGCTCACGAACGCCACGCGCCGGGCGTTCCGGGTCATGGTCGGTCCCCACGACCCCCAGGCGGCGGTGAGCCGCGCACCCAGGTCGGCCGCCGCCCTGGTGGTGACCGACGGCTCGACGGTGGCCGACGACGCGACGCCCTGCGCGCCTCCAGTCCGGACGGAACCCACGGTCACCGCACCCCCTGCTGCTGCAGCCACATCTCGATCAGGCCGAGCTGCCAGAGCGCGTTCGCGCCGATCGCGGTCCTGGTGCTGTTCGGGTCCTGCAGCATCCGCTCGACGGTGGCGGGGTCGAAGAGCCCGCGCTCCCGCGCCTCGGGTGCGTGCAGCGCGTCGCGGACGCGCTCCAGGTACGGGCCCTCGAGCTGCCGGATGGCGGGGACCGGGAACGAGCCCTTGCTGCGGTCGATGACGGCGTCGGGCACGATCCCGCGTGAGGCGCGCTTCATCACGCCCTTGCCGCCGTCGGTGAGCTTCATCGACGGCGGGATCGCGGCGGCGAGCTCGACGAACTCGTGGTCCAGGAACGGCACGCGGGCCTCGAGCCCCCACGCCATCGTCATGTTGTCGACGCGCTTCACCGGGTCGTCGACGAGCATGATCGTCGTGTCGCTCCGGAGCGCAGCATCGACGCTCGTCTCCGCGCCCGGCCGTGCGAACTGGCGGTCCACGAACGCCGACGGGGTGTCGTCGTCGCTCTTCCACCGCTCCCCGAGCAGGCCCTGCAGCGCCGGCCAGCGGCGGTCCATGAACACGGAGCGGTAGGCCTCGGCCGCCTGGTCGCGCGGCACGTCGGCGAGTGGCGGGTACCAGTCGTAGCCGGCGAGCACCTCGTCGGCGCCCTGGCCGGACTGCACCACCTTGACGTGCTGCGAGACCTCCTGCGACAGCAGGTAGAAGGCGACGCAGTCGTGGCTGACCATCGGCTCGCTCATCGCGGCGACCGCACCGTCGATGCCGTCGAGCAGCCGCGACGAGGGGATGTGGATGCGGTGGTGGTCGGTGCCGAAGTGCTTCGCGACCTGGTCGGAGTACTCGAACTCGTCGCCGGACTCGCCACCGGCCGCCTCGAACCCGATGCTGAACGTGGCGAGGTCCTGCTGCCCGGCCTCGGCGAGCAGCCCGACCACGAGCGAGGAGTCGATCCCACCGGAGAGCAGCACCCCGACCGGGACGTCAGCGACCATCCGGCGCTCGACGGCGGTGCGGAGCGAGCCGATGAACGCCTGCTCCCAGTCGCGCTCGGACCAGTCGGACTTGGCTGGGTCACGCTCGAAACGGGGCTCCCAGTAGACGGTGTCGTGTGTGGTGCCGTCGGGGTCGATCACGCGGACGGTCGCGGGCGGGAGCTTGCCGACGCCGGACAGGATCGTGCGGGGTGCGGGGACGATCGAGTGGAAGCTCATGTACGAGGCGAAGGCGACGGGGTCGATGGACGTGTCGACTTCCTTGGTGCCGGAGCCGCTCGCGCCGCAGTCCCCCGCCAGGATCGCGGGCAGGGAGCTTGCGAACCTCAGCCCACCCGGGACGGGCGCGACGTAGAACGGCTTGATGCCGAGCCGGTCCCGCGCCAGCACCAGTCGGCCACTGCCGTGCTCCCAGATGGCGATGGCGAACATCCCGATCAGGTGGTCGACGAACGCGGTGCCCCACTCGGCGTACGCCAGGGCGATGACCTCGGTGTCCGACGTCGACGCGAACCGGTGCCCCTTGCCGTGCAGCTCGTCGCGGAGCTGCCGGTAGTTGTAGACCATCCCGTTGTAGGCGATCGTCAGCCCGGCCTCGGCCAGCACCATCGGCTGCGCGCCCGCGGTGGACAGGTCGACGATGGACAGCCGTCGGTGCCCGAGCGCGACCGGGCCGCGAGCCCACAGGCCGTCGCCGTCCGGGCCGCGGTGCGTCATGCAGCCGGTCATCCGGGCGACCGCCCCGACGTCCGGCGCTCGGCCGTCGAACCGGATCTCACCCGCGAGTCCACACATCAGCGCTCTCCCTCGGTGTCCGCCGGGGCGTTCCCGACGATCCACGTGTCCTTCGCGCCGCCGCCCTGCGACGAGTTGACGACCATGCTGCCCTCGGGCGCGACGCGCGTCAGGGCGACGTCGGCCAGGTGCACGTCGTCCGGTCCGGTCCCCGTCGCGTAGACGAAGGCCCGCAGGTCCACGTGCCGCGGGTCGAGTCCGGCCGGTCCGATCGTCGGGTGCGAGGACAGCTGCACCACCTCCTGCCCCACCCACCCGGCGGGGTCGGCCGCGATCTCGCGCCGTCGCTCGGCCACCTCGGGGGCGCTCGCGCTCGGTCCGATCAGGACCCCGCGGCCGCCCTCGCCGTCGACCGGCTTCGTGACGAGTTCCCCGACGCGGTCCAGGACCGACAGCCGTTCGACCTCGATGCTCGTGCGGTACGTCGGCACCGATGCCAGCAGGGGTTTCTCGTCCAGGTAGTACCAGATCAGGTCCGGCACGGTGACGTACATCGCCTTGTCGTCGACGAGCGCGTTGCCCGGCGCGTTCGCCAGGTAGACGCGGCCTGCCTCCGCCGCGTCGAGGATCCGCGCACCGAGGTCGGGAGCGTGCTCCGCCGTCAGCGCACTGACGTCGCGGTCGATCCGCAGGTACAGCCCGTCGAGCACGTCACCCGTCGTCGCGTCGACCACGCGTCCGTCACGGACGTCCAGGTCCGACCCGGACAGGAGGCGCAACCCGGCCCCGTCGGCCAGCCTGCGGTGCTCGAACCACGCGCCGGCGGCGGGGCCGTCGCTGACCAGCGCGATCACGGGGTCGGTCGCGCCCGTCACCGCGGTGGTGTTCGCGCAGAGGGTCCGGCGCAGCCGGTCGATCACGCCGTGCGGGTCGCGCAGGTGCGCCGGCCGCGGGGCGTCCGGCACGACGTCGTCCATCAGCTCACGCAGGGCGATGCCGTACGCGACGCCCGAGGGCGAGCGGACGTTGTCCTCGAGCACCCGCCAGCCGCCGAACTCGTTGCGCACCAGGTCGAACCCGAGCACCGGCGCACGGACCGCCGTCGCCGGCAGCCGGGTGGCGTCCGGGTCCCAGCCCTTCGCGCCGACGAAGTGGTCCGCGTCCAGCACGCCGTCGGCCACGATCCGCCGGTCGCCGTACGCGTCACGCAGGAACAGCTCGATCGCGCGGGCACGCTGCCCCAGGCCACGCTCGAGCTGCGACCACTCGTACGCGCTGATCGTCCGGGGCACCAGGTCGCAGCCGAACGCCTGCGCCCCGCCGTCCACCACGAAGCCGACGTGGTGCTCGCGGGTCCAGACGTCGCGGTCGGTGCAGCGCTCGATCGCGGTCTCGGCGTCCCAGCCGTCGAAGAACGCCGCCAGGTCACGGAACGCCGGACGGGGGCGTGCCCCGGGGCCCACCGCCTCGTCGCCGGCGCGGACGCGGTACCCGGGGATCGGGACCACCGGGTCCTCGTCGCGTCCGGACGGGAGCCCCGCGGTGTCCTCCACCACCAGGGCGACGACGTCGTCCATCTCCCCGCGCTCGGCGTAGGCGGTGCGCTGCCGGTCGGTGGAATTGCCGCGGGCCAGGGTCGCGTCGAGCAGCTCCGTCACCGTCCCCCAGTCACCGAGTTCCTCGAGCTCGGGGCGCAGGCGGGACACGAGCTGGCGCACCGCGACCTCGGCGGGCAGGCGTTCGGGGTGCTGCCCGAGGCCGACGAGTTCCCCGCTCAATCCGGAGCGGGCGGCCTGCCACATCGCCGCACGGTGCAGGGGTTCGCTGCGCGGGTGCCACTCGGCGCCCGACACGACCGACTTCTCGGCTTTGCGCACGGCGGCGCGGAAGAGTCCGGCGATGAGCACGGCGTCGTCCACCACCGGGGTCGCGTCGCAGACCCGCAGCTCGAGCGTCGGCGCGTGCGACGACGGCCGCACGTCGAAGTAGGCCATCTTCTTGTCGGCGATCACGCCCGAGGCGATCAGGTCGTCGAGCACCCGGTCGTACTCGGTGGCGTCCTCCACCGGACCGAAGCTGCCGGCCGACGGCCACCGCTGCCAGATGATGCTCCGGAACGAGGCGTACCCGGTGTCCTGCCCGTTCCAGAACGGACTCGACGCGCTCAGGGCCAGCAGTACCGGGAGCACCGGCGCCACCCGCTGGGCGATCAGCACCGCCAGGTCGCGGTCGCTCACCCCGACGTGCACCTGCAGGCCGCAGATGAGCTGTTCGTCGACGAGCATCCGGTACTGCTCCTGCATCCGGCCGTACCGACCGCCGGAGCTCAGCTCGAAGTCGGCGTACTCCGACCTCGGCGCGGTGCCGACGGCGGCGATGGTGACCCCGGCCGGGGCGATCGCGGCGCTGAGCTCACTGCGCAGGTCGACGATCACCCGCCGCAGGTCGTCGAGGGTCCGCACCACCGGGGTGTTCGTCTCGATCGTCGTGCGCTGCAGCTCGGCGCCGAAGCGGTCGGTGGGCAGTTTGGGCAGAAGGCGCGGGGCCTTCGCGGAAAGTCGGCCGGACTCGAGGTCGATGAGGTGCAGCTCTTCCTCGGCGCCGAGCGTCAGCTCTGCACTCATGGCTGGAACCTACGCGCGGCGGCTGTGGTGCGCACTGCGGCACACCGCCCGACTCGTGCCCGTAACACGCACGTCCATCGCGCGTCACGAGCACTGAACTCCCGCCCGCCCCGTGGGAGGCGCGCCACCCCGTGCGAGGCTCCACGCACCGTGCGCCGCTACAAGCACGCACCACGCGCGCAACCCCGCACCAGCCCACGCAACCCGCACCGTGCGACCCGCGCCAACCCCGCACCAGCCCGCGAAAGCCGCACCGTGCGGTGGACGCACCACCCGCACTCGGGAGGCACGGCGCCAGCCCGCCACGCGCCTCCCGTCCGCACCGTGCGCACCTCTTCACCCCGTGCGAGGTTCCACGCACCGTGCGCCGCTACAAGCGCGCACCACGCGCGCAACCGCGCACCAGTCCGCGCAACCCGCACCGTGCGCCCCGCGCCAACCCCGCACCACCCCGCGCAACCCTGCACCATGCGTGCCGGCGCCTACCCGCGGGTCCGGGCCAACCGCCGGTTGAGCGCCCCGTTCAGCAGCGCGACGAGCAGCCCCACCGCGAACACGAGCGTCCCGAAGCACAGCACCTGCGGCGGCATCCCGGCCTTCGCGGCGCCGTAGACGAACAGCGGGAAGGTGACCGCGGGCCCGGCGACGAACGAGGTGATGACGTAGTCGTCGATCGACATGGCGAGCGCCAGCAGCCCGGCGGCGAGCATGCCCGGTGCCAGCAGCGGCAGGGTGACGAGCCGGAAGGCCTGGAACGGCGTCGCCCCGAGGTCACCCGCGGCCTCTTCGAGTGCACGCGAGGTTCCCGCGATCCGGGCCCGCAGCACCACGACCACGTAGGCGACGTCGAACGCCACGTGCGTGATGAGCACGGTCAGGAACCCGGTGCCGAGCCCCACCGACAGGAAGAACGAGAGCGACGCGGACCCGACGACGATCGACGGCGCAGCGATGTCGGCGAACACGACGGTGTTCACGACACCGCGACCCGGGAACCGGTACCGCTCCAGCGCCAGCGCGAGGGGCAGCCCGATCGCGACGGAGATGATGGCGGCCAGGAACGCGACGAGCACCGAGGTGACGAACGCCGCCCCGAGCCCGGACACGTTCACCAGGTTCGCGTACCAGTAGGTCGTGAAACCGTTCCAGGCGAACGACAGCCGGTTGGTGGGGGCGTCGTTGAACGAGTACACGATCATGTAGACGATCGGCACCAGGGTGATCGCGATCGTCACCCAGTACACGATGGCGAGCCAGGGCCCACGACGGTTCACGCCGTGACGACGCGGACGGCCGGCGACGGAACCGGTCACGGGCGAGGCCGGAGCGGCGGCGGATCGGGACGGTGCGACGGCGGTCATACGAGGTCCTCGAGGTCGTCGGTGCCGGAGACGCGGGCGTAGATGAACAGGATGATGCCGAGCACGACCATGAGCACGGTCGACAGGGCTGCGGCGACGTTGTACTGCTGGTTGCCGGAGTAGGCGTCCTGGATCGCCTGACCGATCGTGTACGTGTTCGTGCCGCCGAGCAGGGCCGAGTTCACCGGGTCGCCGACGCTGTCGATGAAGACGAGCAGCACCCCGGCGAAGATGCCCGAGCGGGACAGCGGCAGCGTGGTGTGCCAGAACGCCCGGAACTTGCCGGCGTACAGGTCGTTGGCGGCCTCGCCGAGTCGTGGGTCGATGCGCTCGAGGGCGGCGTAGATCGGCAGGACCATGAAGGCCAGGTCGTTGTAGGCGTCGCCGAAGATCACCGCGCCGCCGGTGCCGAGGATGTGGAAGTCCTTGCCGGCCAGCCCGAGCGCCTGCAGCGTCGTGACGACCGGCCCCTGCGACGCGAGCACGAACGCCCACATGTCGGTCCGGATGATGAACGACACCAGGAAGCTGATGAACACGAGCATGAGCAGCGGGTTCTTCCACCGCGGGGACACCCGGAACGCGATGAAGTACGCCACCGGGTACCCGACGACGATGCAGGCGATCGTGGCGGCGGCGCCGTACCAGAGCGACCGGAGCAGGAACGTCAGGTAGGGCACCTGCGGGTCGACGAACAGCGAGCCGTAGATCCCGAAGTTCCAGGTGAACGTGTAGCCGTCGTCCGGGTTGCCGGTCATGAGCGAGACGATCAGCCCGGACACCAGCGGGATGACGAAGAACACGCAGAGGTACGCGGTGCCGACGAGCGCCAGGAAGAACGGTGTGCTCCGACGGCGCCCCCGGCGCACCGGCGCGGAACCGGAAGGACCGGCGGAACCACCAGGACCACCGGGACCGAGCCCCGGCGCCACCCCGACCGCGCTCACGACTGCACCACCGCGTTGAAGATGCCGTTCCACTCCGAGTACTCGTCGTAGTTCTCGAACACCCGGAACTCGTGCGACTGCTCCAGCACGTCCGCAGAGGGGAACACGAGCGGGCTGTCCGCCACGGTGGCGTCGTCGAGTTCGTCCCGCACGTAGTCCTCGGCCGCGGGCACCGGGCAGACGTAGTTGACCCAGTCCTCGACGATCCCGGCGACCTTCGGCGTGTAGTAGAAGTTCATCCACTCGAGCGCCGACACCGGGTTCTCGGCCTGCCGTGGGATGAGCATGTTGTCGTGCCAGGTCATCTGCCCCTCTTCCGGCGTGACGAACTCCAGGTCGGGGAACCCGGACTGCTGCGCCTGGAAGACGTCGCCCGACCACGCCTGGGTGATCCAGGTGTCGCCGTTCTCCAACCGGTTGATGTAGCTCTGGTCGTAGAAGCCGGTGACGCTCGGCCGCAGTTCGCGCAGCCAGGCCTGGGCCTTCCGCCAGTCGGCGGGCGTCGAGGTCTCCGGGTCGATGCCGAGCGCGAGCAGTCCGAGCGACCCGAGTTCGGTGTTGTCGCTCATCAGCCCGATGCGCCCCTTGAAGGCCGGGTCCTGCAGGTCCTTGAGCGAGGTGATCTTCCGCCCGGTGTACTTCGGGTTGTAGGCGAGCCCGGTGAACCCGGTCTGCCACACGACGGAGTGCTTGTTGCCCGGGTCGTAGATGGGGTCCTTCACGGAGTCCGAGGCGTTCGCGGCGAAGTTCGGCAGCCGCGAGTGGTCGAGCTCGCACACGAACCCGTTCTTGATCATCTGGGTCAGCTCGAACCCGTTCGTCATGACGACGAGGTCGTAGCCGGTCGCACCGTGCGCCCGCAGGATCGGTGAGACGGTCGCGTAGAAGGTCGCGTTGTCCTGGATGACCGCCTGGTAGTCGACCGCGATGCCCGTCTCCTTCTTGAACAGCGCCAGGGACTCGGACTTGCCGTGGTCGGAGTCGATGTACAGCGGCCAGTTCGCGAAGTTCAGGGTGCCGGTCGCCTTCGCGTCCTTCCAGAACGCCGCCCAGTCGACGGTGTCCTCGGCGCCGGCGGCGGCGGAGCCCTTGATGCTGCAACCGGTGAGCAGTGCGGCGAGCGCGGCGGCCCCGCCGCCGGCCAGCAGGCCGCGTCGGCTGACGCGGGCCGACGTCAGCCCGCGCAGCAGGTCCGGACCGGGCACCGCGCCGGTCACGCGAGCGATCCTGCCGTGGCGGGGACGGCCTGGAGGCCCGGGTCGTCCTGGGTGGTGACGGTCGCGTCGGACGCGGGGTGCGCCTCCAGGCCGAAACCGTGGTTGACGCCCCACGTGAGCCAGACCTCGGTGCCGGTCGCGATCCGCGGCCCGCCCTTCGAGTTCTGCGCGAACACCGAGACGCGACCGGCGCCCGGCACGTCGACCAGGTACTGGGTGCTGACGCCGGAGAACGAGACGTCCACGACCCGACCGGGGCCGAGGATGTTCCGTCCGGCCTCGGGGGTGGGTTCGGCGGTGCGGATCTTGAGCTTCTCGGGCCGGACGCCGACGACGACGCGACCGGTCGTGGCGACGGCTCGGTCGGCCGGCACCGCGATGGAGCCGGCCGCGGTCGCGACGACGAGCAGGCCGGCGTCGGTGCCGCGCACCTCGCCCTCGAGCAGGTTCGACTGGCCGAGGAAGTTCGCGACGAACGCCGTGCGCGGCAACTCGTACAGGTCCTGCGGGCTGCCCATCTGCTCGATCCGACCGCCGTTCATGACGGCGACCGTGTCGGCCATCGTCATCGCCTCTTCCTGGTCGTGGGTGACGTGCAGGAACGTGAGCCCGACCTCGGCCTGGATCGTCTTCAGCTCGAGCTGCATCTGGTGGCGGAGCTTCAGGTCGAGGGCGCCGAGGGGCTCGTCGAGCAGCAGCAGCGCCGGCCGGTTCACGATCGCGCGGGCCAGGGCGACGCGCTGCTGCATGCCGCCGGAGAGCTGGGCGGGCCGCTTCGACGCCGACCCCTCGAGCTCGACCAGCCGTAGCGCTTCCGTGGCCTTCGTCATCGGGTCCGGGATGCGCCGGCGCTTCAGCCCGAACGCGACGTTGTCGAGCACGCTCATGTGCGGGAACAGCGCGTAGTTCTGGAACACCGTGTTGACGGGCCGCTGGTACGGCTTCGTGTCGGTGACGTCCTGACCGCCGATGGTGATGGTGCCGCTCGTGGGTTCCTCGAGCCCGGCGACGAGCCGCAGGGTCGTCGTCTTGCCGCAGCCCGACGGGCCGAGCAACGCGAAGAACGAGCCGGCGGGCACCGTCAGGTCGAGGCTGTCCACCGCGGTGTGGCCGGGGAAGGACTTCGTGATCTGGTCGAGCCGGAGATCGGCTCCCGATTCGGCGAACGTTCCGGTCATTGCCATGGTGCCTCCAGGGGGTGGTCGGCCTCAGCCGATGTAGGACATGACGTGCTTGATGCGGGTGTAGTCGTCGAAGCCGTACTGGGAGAGGTCCTTGCCGTACCCGCTGTGCTTGAACCCGCCGTGCGGCATCTCGGCGACGATCGGGATGTGCGTGTTGATCCACACGCAGCCGAAGTCCAGGTCACGGGCGAAGCGCATCGCCCGCGCGTGGTCGGTCGTCCACACCGAACTCGCCAGGCCGTACTCGACGCCGTTCGCCCACGTCAGGGCCTGCTGTTCCGTCGAGAACCGCTGCACGGTCTGCACCGGGCCGAAGATCTCCTGCTGCACGGCCCGGTCGTCCTGGCGCAGGCCGGCGACGATCGTGGCCTCGTGGAAGTACCCGCGGTCGCCCTGTCGTGCGCCGCCGAGCTCGATCGTCGCGTGGTCGGGCAGCGTGTCCAGGAACGACTGCACGTGCGCGAGCTGGTTCGCGTTGTTGACGGGGCCGTAGTAACCGTCCGACCCGGTTCTCGCATTGACGCGTGCCTCTGCTGCGAGCGCCGCCACGAACTCGTCGTGGATGCCGTCCTGCACGAGCAGCCGGGTGGCGGCGGTGCAGTCCTGTCCGGCGTTGAAGAACCCGGCGGCGACGATCCCGGCCACCGCCGAGGGGATGTCCGCCTCGTCGAACACGATCACGGGTGCCTTGCCGCCGAGCTCCAGGTGGGTGCGCTTGAGGTCACCGGCGGCGGCGCGGGCGACTTCCATGCCGGCACGGACGGAGCCGGTGATGGACACGAGCTGCGGAGTGGGGTGGTCGATCATCGCGGCGCCGGTGGTGCGGTCCCCCACGACGACGTTCAGGACCCCCGGCGGCAGGAACTCGGCGGCGACCTCGGCGAGCAGCAGGGTCGACAGGGGTGTCGTGTCGCTCGGCTTGAGCACGGTGGTGTTCCCCGCGGCGAGCGCCGGCGCGAACTTCCACACCGCCATGTTGAGCGGGTAGTTCCAGGGGGTGACCTGGGCGACGACGCCGATGGGTTCACGCCGGACGAACGAGGTGTGGTCGGTCATGTACTCGCCCGCGCTCCGGCCCTCGAGGTTCCTGGCGGCGCCGGCGAAGAAGCGGATCTGGTCGACGGACAGCAGGATCTCGTCCTCGACCAGGGTGGCGCGGGGCTTCCCGGTGTCGAGCGACTCGAGGTCGGCGAACTCCGACGCCCGCTGCTCCATCGCGTCGGCGATCCGGAACAGGGCGAGCTGCCGTTCGCCGGGGGTGGTGCGGCGCCAGGTCTCGAACGCGGTCGCGGCCGCACCGAAGGCGGCGTCGACGTCGGCGGGGGTGGACACCGGGGACGTGCCGTAGACGTGCTCGTCGGTCGGGTCGACCAGGTCGAACGTGGTGTCGGCGGTCGACTCGACCCAGGTACCACCGACGAAGTCCCGCAGGACCCGGGTGTCGGTGTCCGCCGTCGCCGTGCTCTGTGCGTCCAGCATGGCGGTGATCCTGACACGGATTCCGGCGGCGCGGAAGAAGGATCCGGAGGTTGTGGAGAACTGTAACAACGGAAATCGTCGCGAAACACGGAGTTCACAACGGAATCCCTTGCGCACCCCGAACCTCGCTGCCATGCTGTCCGGCATGGCGGCAGCACCACGACGTCCGGGACCGATCGACGACACCTCGAAACGGATCATCGAACAACTCCAGGCGGACGGGCGTCGCCCGTACGGCGAGATCGGCAAGGCCGTCGGTCTCAGTGAAGCGGCGGTCCGGCAGCGCGTGCAGAAGCTGACCGAGACCGGCGTCATGCAGATCGTCGCGGTCACCGACCCGATGCAACTGGGCTTCCACCGCCAGGCGATGATCGGCATCCGGGTCAGCGGCGACACCCGAACCGTCGCCGATGCCCTGGAACAGCTGCCGGCGGTCGACTACCTCGTGATGACCGCCGGCAGCTTCGACCTGATGGTCGAGGTCGTGTGCGAGGACGACGACGACCTGATCGAACTGCTCAACGGCACCATCCGGGCCATCCCGGGCGTCGCCGGCACCGAGACCTTCGTCTACCTGCAACTCCGCAAACAGCTCTACGACTGGGGAACGCGATGACCATCTCCGAACAGGCCACAGGCCGGACCTCGACGGGCCCGGCCGCCCGCCTCCACTCCTACGACCCGTTCGCACCGGTCGACGACGCCGACCTGCAGCGGAAGTCCCGGGACCACCTGTGGATGCACTTCGCCCGGCACGGTGCGAACCAGGCCGGCGCCGACGTGCCGATCATGGTGCGCGGCGAGGGCCACCACGTCTACGACAGCCACGGCAAGGAGTACATCGACGGGCTGTCCGGCCTGTTCGTCGTCGCTGCCGGGCACGGGCGGAAGCGCCTGGCCGAGATGGCCGCGAAGCAGGCGGAGACGCTGAGCTTCTTCCCGATCTGGTCGTACGCGCACCCCGCGGCGATCGAGCTCGCCGACCGGCTGGCCGAGCACGCCCCCGGTGACCTCAACAAGGTCTTCTACTCCACGGGCGGCGGCGAGGCGGTGGAGACCGCCTTCAAGCTCGCGAAGTACTACTGGAAGCTCCAGGGCAAGCCGATGAAGCACAAGGTGATCTCCCGCGCGGTCGCCTACCACGGCACCCCGCAGGGCGCCCTGGCGATCACCGGTATCCCGGCGATGAAGGAGATGTTCGAGCCCCTGACCCCCGGCGGCTTCCGGGTGCCGAACACGAACTCGTACCGCGCCGAGGAGATGGGCTTCCCCGGCGGCACCGAGGAGCAGTTCGGCTTCTGGGCGGCGGAGCGGATCCGCGAGATGATCGAGTTCGAGGGCCCCGACACCGTCGCCGCGGTGTTCCTCGAGCCGGTGCAGAACTCCGGCGGCTGCTTCACCCCGCCGCCCGGGTACTTCCAGCGGGTGCGCGAGATCTGCGACGAGTACGACGTGCTGCTGGTCTCGGACGAGGTCATCTGCGCCTTCGGCCGGATCGGCACGATGTTCGCCTGCGACACCTACGGCTTCGTGCCGGACATGATCACGTGCGCCAAGGCGATGACCTCCGGGTACTCCCCGATCGGCGCGACGATCATCAGCGACCGGCTGTTCGAGCCGTTCTCCAAGGGGGACACGACCTTCTACCACGGCTACACGTTCGGCGGGCACCCGGTGTCGGCCGCCGTCGCGATGGAGAACCTCGACATCTTCGAGGAAGAGGGGCTGCTCGCCAACGTGCAGCAGAACGCCCCGCTCTTCCGCGCCGAGCTCGACACCCTGCTCGACCTGCCGATCGTCGGGGACGTCCGCGGTGACGGTTACTTCTACGGCATCGAGCTCGTCAAGGACAAGGCCACCAAGACGACCTTCGACGACGACGAGTCCGAACGGCTGCTGCGCGGGTTCCTGTCGAAGGCACTCTTCGACGCGGGGCTGTACTGCCGCGCCGACGACCGCGGTGACCCCGTCGTGCAGCTCGCACCTCCGCTGACGATCGGGCAGCCGGAGTTCCGCGAGATGACGTCGATCCTGCGGAGCGTCCTGTCCGAGGCCTGGACGAAGATCTGACCGTGAGCGGCTACCGGGGCGTCTCGTTCTGGCTCGACCAGCTCGCGTCCACCGGACGCGACGACCTGACGCCACGGCCGCCGCTCGAGGGCGACACGACGGCCGACGTCGCGATCGTGGGCGGTGGACTGACGGGTCTCTGGACCGCGTGGTACCTGCACCAGGCCGACCCGGGCCTCCAGATCGTCGTCCTGGAACGCGAGATCGCCGGTTTCGGCGCGTCCGGTCGGAACGGCGGCTGGTGCTCGGCGCTGTTCCCGCGGTCCGCCTCGGCGATCGCCGAGGAGCACGGGCGCGACGCCGCGCTGGCGCTCCGCGCAGCGATGCGCGACACCGTCGACGAGGTCGGCCGCGCAGCGTCCGAAGCCGAGGTTGACTGCGACTACGTGAAGGGCGGGACCGTCCTCTACGCACGCTCCGCCGTGCAGGAACGCGCCGCCCACGACGAGGTCGCGTCCTCCGCGACATGGGGCGACGACATGGAGTGGCGGGCCGCTCGACCAGGTGACGCCGCCGGATCGGCGGGGGTCGCCTGGACCCCGGACTGCGCGCGCGTGCAGCCCGCCGCGTTGGTGCGTGGCCTCGCGGCCGCCCTGGAGGCCCGTGGCGTCCGGATCGCGGAGCACACGCCCGTCTCGTCATGGGATCGCGGGCGTGTGGTCACGTCGCGCGGCACCGTGACGGCGGGCGCCGTGGTGATCGCGGTCGAGGGGTACGGCGCCCAGCTGGAGCAGACGAAGCGGCGGATCCTGCCGCTGTACTCGCTCATGATCGCGACCGCCCCGCTGCCGGCGTCCGCGTGGGCGCGCATCGGACTCGAGCACGGGCAGACGTTCTCCGACTACCGGCACCTGCTCGTGTACGGGCAGCGCACGGCCGACGACCGGCTGGCGTTCGGCGGCCGCGGAGCCCGCTACCACTGGGGATCCTCGATCACACCCGGGTACGACCGGGTGCCGCGGGTCTTCGAGCACCTGCGGAAGGCCCTGGTCGACCTGTTCCCGGTCGTCGCGGACGCCCCGGTCACCCACACGTGGGGCGGCCCGCTCGGGGTGCCGCGCGACTGGTGCGCCTCGGTGACCTGGGACGGACACGTCGGCAGCGCCGGCGGGTACGTCGGGGACGGTCTGTCGACGACGAACCTGGCCGGACGGACCCTCGCCGACCTCGTGCGCGGGGAGTCGACGGCACTGACCGCGCTGCCGTGGGTGAACCACCGATCGCCCGACTGGGAGCCCGAGCCACTGCGGTTCCTCGGCGCGAACGCGGGACTCGTCGCGACCGACCTGGCCGACCGCGAAGAAGCGCTGACCGGGCGGCCGAGTCTGGCCGCTCGGCTCATGGCGCCACTTACCGGAGGGCACTGATGGCTGCCGGTCTCGACGCCGACGTCGTGGTCGTCGGGGCGGGGGTCGCCGGGCTCGCCGCCGCCCGGGCGCTCGCGCTCGGCGGGCAGCGGGTCGTCGTGCTCGAGGCCCGCGACCGGATCGGCGGGCGCACCTGGACCGACGCGTCACTCGGGGTTCCGGTCGACCTCGGCGCCTCGTGGATCCACGGGGTCGACGGCAACCCGCTCTGGGCCCTGGCGTCGGCGTTCGGCATCGACACCGTGGAGTTCACGGTCGGCAGCTTCCAGTTCGACGGCCGGCCGATCGCCTGGCACGACCCGTCCGGCGCCGCTCTCTCCGCCGAGGACACGTCGGCGTTCGTCGCGGACCTGCACACCGTCGACGCGGCGCTCGATGCCGTCGTCGCGCATGCTCCCCCGCCCTCGACCTACGCGGCCGCCGTCGACACCGTGCTCCGCTCGCTGCGGTGGGAGGGCGACCGAGCGGCGCGCGTCCGCGAGTACACGGCCCACCGCTCCGAGGACCTCTGCGGTGCCCCCGTGACCGTCCTCGACGCGCACGGTCTCGACGAGGAGCACGTCCCCGGTGACGAGGTGGTGTTCCCCGGTGGCTACGCCCAGTACGCCCGCGCGCTGGCCGAGGGTCTCGACGTCCGGCTGTCGTCGGTCGTGCGGTCGGTGACCCAGGCCGGTGACTCGGTGACCGTGGGGCTCGCCGACGGCACCACCGTCGTCGCGCCGCAGGTCGTCGTCACCGTGCCGCTCGGGGTGCTGCAGTCCGGCGACGTGGTCTTCGACCCGCCCCTGTCCGCGTCGGTGACCGGAGCGCTCGACCGGCTCGGGATGGGCACCTACGACAAGGTGTTCCTGCGGTTCCCCACACGGTTCTGGGGCGACTCGTGGGTGGTCCGGCAGCAGGGGTCCGCCGGTGTCGACTGGCACTCCTGGTACGACATGTCCCGGGTGACCGGTGCGCCGGTGCTCGCCGCCCTGGTCGGTGGCGCCGGAGCCCGTCGGCTCGAGACCCTGCCGGACGCCATGGTCGTCGACGAGGGGGTGGCGGCGCTGCGGAAGATGTTCGGCCCGTCCGTCCCCCAGCCCGAGGCGTTCCGGATCACCCGGTGGGCCGAGGACCCGTTCTCACGGGGCTCGTACTCGTACCTGCACGTCGGGGCGTCACCCGACGACCACGACCTGCTCGGCACCCCGTCCGGCCGGGTGCAGCTCGCCGGCGAGGCCACCTGGAGCGACGACCCGGCGACCGTGCACGGTGCGCTGCTGTCCGGGCTGCGGGCGGCCGGGCGGTTGCTCGGCACCGAGGTCGAGCCGCTCTCGCTCGCCGACCCGCTGTCCCCGGTGTCGGCCCGTGCGACACTCGCTCCGTGACCCCGACGAGGACCCGACCGCGACACGAACACCGGGCACCGGTCGCCGTCGCGGTCCTGGTGAACCTGGCGTTGAGCCTGTTCCTGCCCGACGAGGTGCTGTTCTTCCCGTCGTGGGTGGTGCCGGTCCTGGGCGTCCTGCTGCTCACGCCGCTCGTCGTCTTCAACCCGCGGCGTCTGACGCGCGAGACCACGTGGTCACGGTGGCTGTCGTTCGCCCTGGCGGCCCTGCTCACCGTCGCCAGTCAGCTCACCGTCATCCGGACCATCACCGAGCTGCTCGGCGGCCACGCGGACGGTGCGGCGGTGCTGCTCACCGCACTGCAGGTCTGGGTGAGCACGATCATCGTGTTCGGGCTCGTCTACTGGGAGCTCGACCGCGGGGGTCCGGTGGCACGGCGACGCCCCGAACTGTGGGCGACGGCCGAAGCGGACTTCCAGTTCCCCCAGGAGACCGACCCGAAGACCGCGGACTGGCGGCCGGTCTACCTCGACTACCTCTACGTGGCGATGACGAACATGATGGCGTTCAGCCCGACGGACACGATGCCGATGACCGTCCGGGCGAAGATGATCATGGCGTACCAGGCGCTCAGCGGGTTCATCCTGCTGGCGCTGGTCATCTCGCGCGCGGTCAACATCATCAGCTGACCCACCCGACGGGCACCCCGCGCGAGATGCGCGGGGTGCCCTGGGGCTCAGCCCTTGCGCCACAGCTCGACCAGGAACCGGGCCACGGTCACGAGCAAGCTCGCGATCCCCAGCCACGGCACCGGACGGCCGCGACACGGTTCGGTGTCGTTCGACATCGGACCACCTTCGTGTCAGCGCCGGCGGACACGAGAAGTGCAGGCCGAGGGATGCAACTCGCTCGACGAGCGCGTTACACTGGCTCCGAGTTTCAGGCTCGGGACCCAGTTCGTCCCTCGTTCTCCATTCGGAGGACAAATCGAAGCCCACCACTGTTGCTGCAGTGGTGGGCTTCTTCTCTGCCCGGGTCCGCGTCCCGGCGACGACACGGAGCCCGAGAGCAGCATACTGATATTCGAGAGTCGAAGCCGGGGTCTTGCTTCAGTTGACCATATGATCAACAATGGCGCATGGACCTCGTCACCGCACCCTCGCTCCCGTCGCCGCTGCACGCCGACACGGGCGCACCCCGCCGATCGCTCCGCGTCGCCCTCGTCCAGATGCGGTGGCTCCCCGACCCGGACGAGCACCTGGCCCAGCTCGCCGACGGCATCGCGACCGCCGCAGCGCACGGAGCCACCGCGGTGTTCCTGCCCGAACTCACGCTGCGCCGCTACCCGGGCGACACCCCTGCGAGCGGGACCCCGAAGGACCTCGCCGAGTCGCTGCAGGACGGCCCGACCGTCGCCTTCGCCCGTGCCCAGGCGATCGAGCACGGGGTGTTCGTGCACGCCTCGCTGTACGAGCGGCCGGGCGACGACGACCAGCCCGACGACCCCCGCGGCTACAACACCGCCGTCCTCGTCGCCCCCGACGGCACCCTGGTCGGCCGGACCCGGAAGACCCACATCCCGATCAGCGCCGGCTACCACGAGGACACGTACTTCCGCCCGGGGACCGACGACGATGCCTTCCCGGTGTACGAGCCCGCCGGACTCGGCGCGCGCCTCGGGCTGCCGACCTGCTGGGACGAGTGGTTCCCCGAGGTGGCCCGGTCCTACGGCCTCGCCGGGTCCGAGGTGCTCGTGTACCCGACGGCCATCGGCTCCGAACCGACGTTCCCCGACTTCGACACCGCGCCGATCTGGCAGCGGGTGATCGTGGCGAACGGCATCACCGCCGGGCAGTTCATGGTCGTGCCGAACCGGTGGGGCGACGAGGGCGACATCACGTTCTACGGCTCGTCCTTCATCTCGGACCCGTTCGGCCGCGTGCTCGTCGAGGCTCCCCGTGACGCGAGCGTGGTGCTCGTCGCCGACCTCGACCTCGACGCCCGGACGGAGCGGCTCCGGCTGTTCCCCTTCTACGTGACCCGGCGCCCCGACCTGTACGCCGGACTCGTCGAACCCGTCGACGAGGAACGCCACGCGTACGGCGCACGCGACGCGATCGACGCAGCCCTGGCCGTGGAACCGACCACCACCGGGCGCGAGGCGCGCGCATGACGTGGGTGATGCCTCCCGAGACGGCTCCGCAGGAACGCACCTGGATGGCGTTCCCGCGCCCCGGCCTGACGCTCGGCGACGACGCGGCGAGCGCCGACGCCGCGCGTCTGGCATGGGCGACCACGGCCAACACGATCAGCGAGTACCAGCCGGTGACCGTCGTCGTGGACCCGGTCGCACGGGCAGATGCCGGTCGCCTGCTGTCGGTCGGCGTGGACGTGCTCGAGGCGCCGCTCGACGACTTCTGGATGCGCGACACCGGGCCGACGTTCGTCGTCGACGACGTGACCGGTGCGCTCGGCGCCGTCGACTGGGTCTTCAACGGCTGGGGCGCGAACCCGTGGTCGACCTGGACGCGTGACGCCGCGGTCGCCGCCACGGTCGCCGGTGCTGCGGGAGCCAGGCGGATCCCGTCGCTGCTCGTCAACGAGGGCGGTGCGATCCACGTCGACGGCGCCGGCACCGTGCTCGTGACGGAGACGGTGCAGCTCGACCCGCGACGGAACCCGTACGCCGACCGGGAACGCGTCGAGCTGGAGCTGGCGCGCACGATCGGCGCCACACGGGTGGTCTGGCTGCCCCGCGGTCTGACGCGCGACTACGACGGCTTCGGCACCCGGGGGCACGTCGACATGGTGGCGACCTTCGCCGACCCGGGCACGGTCCTGCTGCACGCCCAGCCGGATGCGGGCCACCCGGACCACCTGGTCATGCCCCAGATCCGGCGAGCGCTCGAGCAGGCGACCGACGCGACGATCATCGAGTTGCCCGCCCCCTCGACGCTGTCGGACGACGGTGGACCGGTGGACTGGAACTACGTGAACCACGTCGTGGTGAACGACGCCGTGATCGCCTGCGCGTTCGGCGACCCGGTCGCTGACGACCGCGCCAGGGGCATCCTCGCCGAGGCGTACCCGGGCCGACGGGTCCGCTCGATCGACGCGCGACAGGTGTTCGCGCGCGGCGGCGGGCTGCACTGCATCACGCAGCAGCAACCGGTGACCTGAACCACTGCCGCGGTGTACAGCGGGTCCCGATCACCTGTACACCGCGGCCGGTCCGCCCGCTGCCGACCCGTCGGTATGGTGCTCCGAACTGATCCGGGCGACGCTGCCCGGCCCCGAAGAGCAGGGAGTCACATGGCATCACCGATCGCGGTCACCGCGCCGGCAGCACCGGTGCGCGGCGGGTCGCTGAAGCGGAGCCTCGGGCTCTGGGCGATCGTCGGACTCGGCCTCGGCTACATGACCCCGACGGTCGTGTTCGACACCTTCGGCATCGTCTCCGAGCAGACCGACGGCGCGGTGCCGAGCGCGTACCTGATCGCACTCGTCATCATGGCGCTCACCGCGATCAGCTACGGGAAGATGGTGCGCGTCTACCCCGCCGCCGGTTCCGCGTACACGTACGTCCGGGAGTCGATGCACCCGAACCTCGGCTTCATGGTGGGCTGGGCGTCACTGCTCGACTACCTGCTGCTGCCGATGGTGAACGCCCTGATCACCCGGCTCTACCTGGAGCAGGTGTTCCCCGGGCTGCCGCCGTGGGTGACCGTCGTCGTCTACTCGGTCTTCGTGACGACGGTGATCTGCCTGTCGATGCGCGGCACGTCGAACCTGAACATGGTGCTGCTCATCGGCGCGGTCCTGGCGATGATCGCGTTCGTGGTCTTCACCGTCATCGAGCTCACCCACGGTGCTGGTGCGGGCACGATCGTCAGCGCCGAACCCTTCGTGCACGACGGTGTGACGATGTCGGCCCTGCTGACCGGGGCGACGGTGGTGTGCTTCTCGTTCATCGGCTTCGACGCCGTGACGATGTACACGGAAGAGGCGAAGTCGATCCGCATCATGCCGAAGGCGATCATGCTGACCGTCCTGCTCGGCGGCGCGATCTTCCTGGTCTCCGCCTACTTCGCCCAGCTCCGCTTCCCCACCAACGCACCGTTCGGCGAGTTCACCGACGACCCGCTCCCCCAGATCGGCCTGCTCGTCGGCGGTCCGGTGTTCCAGGCGGTCCTCGTGTCGGCCGGGTTCGTCGCCGCGCTCGCCTCGGGGCTCGCGTCGCACGCCAGCGTCGCCCGCATGCTCATGGTGATGGGCCGGAACAACGTGCTGCCGAAGCGGGTCTTCGGCTACGTGCACCCCCGCACGCACACCCCGGTGTTCAACGTCGTCTTCGTCGGCGCGGTCACCCTGCTGGCGATGAGCTTCTCGCTCGACACGATCGCGGCCTACATCAACTTCGGCGCGCTCATCGCGTTCACCTTCGTCAACGCCACCGTGATCGTGCACTTCGCGATCCGGAACGGACGTCGTCACACGGCGGGCGACCGCTGGCGCTACATCGTGCTGCCGGGGGTCGCGATGCTCCTGACCGGGGTGCTCTGGTCGCAGCTCCATGCCGACGCCCTGATCGCAGGAGGAGTGTGGGCGGCGATCGGGTTCGTCTACCTGCTCGTCATCACGAAGGGCTTCCGTGTCGCACCGAAGGGCTTCGACGAGAACCAGCCCGTCACCGGTGTGAACAAGCAGCTGACCGACCAGGCCTGACCGGCCACCACGAGAGGACGCCATGTACGCCGTCACCGACCCCACCACGGGCACGACCCTCGAGACCTACCCGACCATCACGGACGCCGAGCTGCGCGACGCCGTCGCAGCCGCCGACCGCACGCACACCGAGTGGTCACGGACGACGACGGTCGCCGACCGCGCAGCCCTGCTCCACCGGGTCGCGGACCTGTACCGGGAGCGGCACGCCGAGCTCGCCGCCACGATCGTGCGCGAGATGGCGAAGCCGATCGACCAGGCCGAGGGCGAGGTCGACTTCTGCGCCGACATCCACGACTACTACGCGGACCACGCCGAGGCGTTCCTGGCGGACCAGCCGATCACCCTGGCGGACGGGTCCGAGGGGTCGGCGTTCATCCGCAAGGCCTCCATCGGTGTCGTGCTCGGCATCATGCCCTGGAACTTCCCCGCCTACCAGATCGCCCGGTTCGCCGGACCGAACCTGGTCATCGGCAACACCGTCCTGCTGAAGCACGCGCCGCAGTGCCCGGAGTCCGCCCTGGCCATCGAGCGGATCTTCCACGACGCCGGCTTCCCGGCCGGGGCCTACACGAACGTGTTCGCGACGAACGACCAGGTCGCCGACGTCATCGCCGACCCGCGCGTGCAGGGCGTCTCGCTCACCGGTTCGGCGCGCGCCGGTGCCGCGGTCGCCGAGATCGCCGGCCGGAACCTGACGAAGGTGGTGCTCGAACTCGGCGGCTCGGACCCCTTCATCGTGCTGTCCACCGACGACCTGGACGCCGTCGTCGAGTCCGCCGTCACCACCCGGCTCGAGGGCAACGGCCAGGTCTGCAACGCCCCGAAGCGGTTCCTGGTGGTCGACGGCCTGTACGACGACTTCCTGGCGAAGTTCACCGCGGCGATGTCGGCGGTCGAACCGACCGATCCGAGCGTGCCCGGTGCCGAACTCGGCCCGTTGTCGTCACCGGCCGCGGCCGACCGGCTGCAGGAGCAGCTCGCTGCCGCCGTCGAGCAGGGTGCGACCGTCGTCACGGGCGGCGACCGCCAGGGCAACGCCTTCCTGCCGACGATCATGACCGACGTCACGCCGGACAACGACGCCTACCGCGAGGAGTTCTTCGGCCCCGTCGCCGCCGTGTACCGCGTCGCCGACGAGGACGCGGCGATCGCCCTGGCGAACGACACCCCGTACGGCCTCGGTTCGTACCTGTTCACCACCGACGCCGACCAGGCACTCCGGGTCGCCGACCGGATCGAGGCCGGCATGGTCTACGTGAACATCGTCGGCGCGGACAGCCCGGAGCTGCCGTTCGGTGGCGTCAAGGGCAGCGGCTTCGGCCGCGAGCTCGGCCCCCTGGGGGCCGACGAGTTCGTGAACAAGAAGCTGATCCGCATCGGCTGACCGGCGCGGAGACGCCGGTGTCTGCGCCAGACGCCGCCGAATCCGCCGGCGGCTCGCTGACGTGACGGCGTCCGATCAAGACGCCGGTGTGTTGCAGCGGGCCCACGACGGACGGGAGGCGCGGTGCCAGCTGGCACCGCGCCTCCCGTCCGTCCGTCGGTCGCCGCTCCCACGTCGCCACCGGAAGACGCCGTCGTCACGCTTCGACGCCGCGGAATGCGCGAGACGCCGGCGGATCCGGCGGCGTCTCGCCGACGTGGAGGCGTCGAGCGAACACGCCGGCGTCTCACGCCGCCGCGCCGCCGCGCCGCCGTGCGGTCGCCGCTACTGCTGCGGGTCGGCGGGCTCGCCGCCGGAGTCCGTGTCGCTGTCCTGCTGCGGGTCCTCCGTCGCGTCGCCCGTGGGCGACCCGTCCGGCAGGTCCTCGGTGTACTGCTCCTGGTCCTTGGTGGGGTCGCTGGACCCGTTCGCTGCGTCACTCATGGCCCGGACGGTACGCGCGAGCGCCTGAGCACAGCACACAGCAGTGACTGTTCGAGGTGGTTACTGTGCTGCAGCAGCCTGCGGAACGACCGCCAGGATCTCCTCGGCGACCTCCCGCCCGATGCGCACGGCTCCGTCGACGTGCTGGTAGCCCTGCCCGGCCAGGTCGCTCGACGCGAACCGGATCGGACCGACCGCGGCACGCTGGTCGGCACCGTAGCGGACGAGCCCGCCCAGGTCAAAGCTCGCGGCGTAGGCGCCGCGCGTCCACTCCTCGGTGCCCCAGTCGCTCTCGTAGTAGACGACCGGCGACAGGGCCTCGTCACCGTAGTAGTGCGCCAGCGAAGCGAGCACCCGGGCCCGGCGTTCCTCGGTCGACAGCGCGAACAGGTCGTCGGCGTGCTGGTCGGAGACGAACCCGACCAGGGTCCCCTGCTCGGAACCGTGCGAGGTGTTGTCGTACGCCTCGTGCACGACCTCGTACGGGCTGAACGCGGTGCCGGACAGGCCCGCCGCACGCCAGAAGGGACGGTCGTAGACGGCGTGCACCTTGATCACGAAGCCCATCGACAGGTGCTGGTGCAGCTGGTGCTGGCGTCGGGGCAGCGGCGGCTCGTACGAGATCCGCGAGTACAGGGGCGGCGGCACCGCGACGAGTGCCTGTCGGGCGTGCACCTCGATCCCGCCGTCGGCGAGCGCGACGACCCCGTCGTCGCCCCACCTCAGCGTCCGGACCGGGGCGTTCAGGTGCACGTCGTCGCCGAGGCGCTCGGCGAGCCGTTCGGACACCTGCTGCATGCCGCCGACGACCCGCTTGTCGAGGATGAAGTCGGCGTCGACCAGGTTGGTGAAGCTGCCGGCGGACGCCGCCATCAGCAGGGCCTGCAGCGCCGAGAACGCGTGCGCGGGCTTCGTGAGCATGGCGCCGGCGATGAACAGCTCGACGTTGTCGGTCGCGACCCGGTCCGGGCTCAGGTCGTGCAGCCAGGCGCGGAACGAGACCTCATCGAGGGCGGCCGCGTCCGGCGTCTCCCAGGGGCGCGCCGGGTCGACCCTCGCGACGTACTCGTCGACGACGGCGACGAGGCGTTCGATCTCGTTCGCCGTGGCCTCGGGCAGGGGGAAGATGTCGCCGGTGTACTCGGTGCGGGTTCCCTCGGCGTCGACGTAGACGCTGGAGCCCTCGCGGTACCGGTCGTACGTCTGCAGCCCGAGCTCGTCGAGGGTCTCGAGCAGTGCGGTCTGGTCGGGCGAGACCCACTGCCCGCCGATCTCCAGGGTCACCCCGTCGATGTCGTTCGTCCAGGTGCGACCCCCCACGCGGTCGCGGGCCTCGAGCACGGCGACCCGCAGGCCGGCGGCCCGCAGGCGGGTCGCGGCGGTGAGACCGGCGACACCGGCTCCGATGACGACGACGTCCTTCTCGATCATCGAGCTGCTCCTTGTGCGGTCGTGGTGCTGTCGGTGTGCCGGAACGGGTCCGGGGTGAGCGTGTACATGGTCTCGAGGTACTCGGCGATGCCCTCGCCGCCGCCCTCGCGACCGAGGCCGGACTGCTTCACGCCGCCGAACGGGGCCGAGGCGTTCGACACGACCCCGGAGTTCAGCCCCAGCATGCCGGTCTCGAGCCGCTCCATCAGGCGCTGCCCGCGTGCCGGGTCCTCGGTGAACGCGTAGCCGACCAGACCGTACTCGGTGTCGTTCGCGGCGGCCACGGCCTCGTCCTCGGAGCGGAACGTGCTGATCGCGAGCACCGGCCCGAAGATCTCGTCGTCGAGGATCGCGCTGCCGGGCTGCACGTCGGTCAGGACGGTCGGCGCGTAGAAGGTGCCGGGCCCGTCGACCGGGTGCCCGCCGGTTCGGACCGTCGCCCCGCGCTCGACCGCGTCGGTGACCAGGCGGTGGGCCTTGTCCACGGCGCGGGCGTCGATGAGCGGCCCGATCGTGGCGCCGTCCTCGGTCCCCCGACCGACCCGCATCGCGGCGACCCGTTCGGTGACCCGGCGGGTGAACTCCTCGGCGACGTCCTCGTGCACCAGGAAGCGGTTCGCGGCGGTGCAGGCCTGTCCGGTGTTCCGGAACTTCGCGGCGAGTGCGCCCTCCACTGCGAGGTCGAGGTCGGCGTCGGCGAACACCAGGAACGGGGCGTTGCCCCCGAGCTCCATGCTCGTCCGGAGCACGTTCTGCGCCGCCTGGCCGAGCAGGGTGCGTCCGACCGGCGTGGAACCCGTGAAGGACAGCTTCCGCAGGCGGCGGTCGGCGATCACGGGCGCGGAGACGTCGGCGGCGTGCGTGGTCGGGACGACGTTGACGACGCCGGCGGGCACGCCGGCCTCGACGAGCAGATCGGCGAACAGCAGGGTGGTCAGCGGCGTCAGTTCGGCCGGCTTCACGACGACGGTGCAGCCGGCGGCGAGCGCCGGAGCGATCTTGCGGGTCGCCATCGCCAACGGGAAGTTCCACGGCGTGATCAGGAACGCGGGCCCGACGGGCTTGTGCGAGACGATGGCGCGGCCGGTCCCCTCGGGGTTGGTGCCGTACGAACCGCCGATCCGGACCGCTTCCTCGGAGAACCAGCGGAGGAACTCGCCGCCGTACGCGACCTCGCCGCGGGCCTCGGCCAGGGGCTTGCCCATCTCCAGCGTCATCAGGAGCGCGAACTCCTCGCGTCGCTCCTGCAGCAGGTCGAACGCGCGGCGCAGCACCTCGGCGCGCTGCCGCGGGGGCGTGGTCGCCCAGCCGTGCCGTGCGGCGACGGCGGCGTCGAGCGCCTTCCGGCCGTCCTCGGGCGAGGCGTCGGCGATGCGCAGCAGTGTTTCGCCGGTGGCAGGGTCGACGACGGCGAAGGTCGCGTCGTCGGCCGCCGGCTGCCAGACACCGTCGACCAGGAGGCCCGTGGGGACGCGGTCGAGCACCGCCTGTTCGGCTGCTGGTCCCGTGGCGTCGGGGACACTGGGCCAGGCAGTCGCGGGGATGGTCGCGCTCACGACGCGGCCAGCCCGTCGAGGACGACGGTCAGGCCGTCGCGGAGCAGGTCGTCGTCGATCGACAGCGGCGGCAGGAAGCGGACGACGTTGCCGTACGTGCCGGCCGTGAGGGCGATGACCCCGTGCTCGAACGCGTACCGCACCACCCGTCCGGTGAGCCCGGGGTCGGGATCACCGGTGGCGGGGTCGACGAGCTCCATCGCGACCATCGCACCGCGGCCGCGGACGTCGCCGATGCGGGGGTCGTCGGCCTGGGCGCTGCGCAGGGCGTCGAGCAGGACCGCACCGATGGCGCCGGCGCGCTCGACGAGTCCGTCGTGCTCGAAGGCGTCGATGGCCGCGAGGGCTGCGGCGCAGGCGATCGGGTTGCCGCCGTAGGTGCCGCCGAGGCCGCCGACGTGGGCGGAGTCCATGATCGCTGCACGCCCGGTCACACCGGACAACGGGAGTCCGCCGGCCATCCCCTTCGCGGTCGTGACGACGTCGGGCACGATCCCCTCGTGCTCGCTGGCGAACATCGCGCCGGTGCGGGCGAACCCGGTCTGCACCTCGTCCGCGATGAACACGACGCCGTTGGCGGTGGTCCACTCGGACAGCGCGGTCAGGAACCCCGGTGCCGGGACGACGAAGCCGCCCTCGCCCTGGATCGGTTCGATCAGGACCGCGGCGGTGTTCTCGGCGCCGACCTGCTTCTCGATCTGGCTGATCGCACGCTTCGCCGCCTCGGGGCCCGACAGCCCGTCGTGGAACGGGTACGACATCGGGACGCGGTAGACCTCGGGTGCGAACGGCCCGAAGCCGTTCTTGTAGGGCTGGTTCTTCGCGGTCAGCGCCATAGTCAGGTTCGTGCGGCCGTGGTACGCGTGGTCGAAGACGACGACGGCCTGCCGACCGGTGTGCTTCCGGGCGATCTTGACGGCGTTCTCGACGGCCTCGGCCCCGGAGTTGAACAGCGCCGTCCGCTTCTCGTGGTCGCCGGGGGTCAGACGGTTGAGCGCCTCGGCCACGGCGACGTACCCGTCGTACGCGGCGATGGTGAAGCACGTGTGCGTGAAGGCGGCGACCTGCTCGGTGACGGCGGCGACCACGCCGGGGTGGGCGTTGCCGACCGACGTCACGGCGATCCCGGACCCGAGGTCGACGAACGAGTTGCCGTCGGCGTCGACCACGACACCGCCACCGGCCGCGACGACCGCGATCGGCACGGCCACACCGACCCCGGCCGCGACGGCACCGGCCTTCCGGGCGAGCAGCTCCTGCGATCGCGGGCCGGGGACGGCGGTGACGAGCCGTCGTTCCTGGGGCAGCGACGGGCCGCCGGTGGTCGCTCGGGTCGCGGACGCTGCGGTGGAGGACATGCCGCGATGGTAGGAGCCACCACGGCACACTCGTACTGTCCACGGCGTACATCGACCCCCGGGCGGATCGACCCGGTGGATAGGGTGACCGCATGCCCGCAACGCTGCGCTCCCTGCTGCACCGGCGTGAACTCCACCTGCGCCCGCTCACCGACGCGGACGAGCACGCCCTCGATGCCCCGCTGTCCTGGCTGCACAGCTCGGACCTCGAGGACCCGACCCCGTTCCTCGCCGAGGGACAGGGACTGCTCACGACCGGCACCCAGTTCGGTGCCGAGGCCGAGGTGCGCGACGACGTCGCCGAGGCCTACGTCCGGCGGCTCGTGGACGGCGGTGTCGTGGCGCTCGGCTTCGGCACCGAGGTGGTCCGGGCCGGCACCCCCGACGCCCTGGTCGCCGCCTGCACCCGGAACGGACTGCCGCTGTTCGAGGTGCCCTACGAGACCTCCTTCATCGCGGTCGCGCAGGCCAACGCCGAAGCGGTCGCCCGGGATGCCAACGCACGCGGTGCCTGGGCCCTCGCGGCGCAGCGGGCCATCTCGCTCGCCGCGATGCGACCGGACGGACTCGGCGCGACCATCGCCGAGCTGTCCCGGCAGCTCGACGGGTGGGTCGGCCTGTTCGACGTCTCCGGGCGGCTCGACCGCGGACACCCCGCCGACGCGCTGCCGGCTGCCGACCTCGACCTCCTGCGGACCGAGGCGCTGCGGCTGCTGCGCTCCGGGCAGCGGGCGAGCCTGCCGGTCGCCACGGACCGGGGCGTCGGGTACACCCTGCAGACGCTCGGCAGCGGCGGGCACCTGAGCGGCGTGCTCGCGATCGCGAACGGCGGAGCACTCGACCGGGCCGGACGCGAGGTCGTCACGGCCGTGATCGCCCTGGCCGGCCTCGCCCTGCAGCAGAACCGTGAACTCGCCCGCGCCCGGGGACTCCTGCGCACCGGACTCCTGACCATGCTGTCCGTCGGCGAACCCGAGGTGGTGCAGGCGACGTCCCGCGAGGTGTGGGGGCCATTGCCCGCCGAACCCGTCCGGATCGCGGCCGTCGACGTCCCCGACCACGAACTCGACACCGTGGTGGACCTGCTCGAACTGTGGGTGCAGGAGCGTCCGGGGCACCTGTTCTTCGCGGTCGACGACGCCGTGTTCCTCTGCGTGAACGCGGACGACACCGGGATCGTCGCCGAACTCGTCGACCGCTTCGACCTGCGCGCCGGCCTGTCCGACGGCGCCGCGTACCGGTCCTTCGGGCGCGCCCGCACCGAGGCCGTGCAGGCACTCGACCGACGTCGTGAAGGACGCCCGGGCACCACCGAGTTCGGCGACCTCGCCCGAGAGGGGGTGCTCGCCCACCTCGCCCACGTCGACGTGGACGCCGGTGCCGTCGCCCGCGCGTTCCTCGCCCCGCTGCTCGACCACGACCGGACGGCCGGCACCGAGCTCACGGGCACCGTCCGGACCTGGCTGCAGGAGAACTGCGAGTACGACCGCGCCGCACGGGTCCTCGGCATCCACCGGCACACCGCCCGCGCCCGGGTGGAGCACGCCGGTCGGCTCCTCGACCGTGACCTCTCCGTCTTCTCGACCCGGGCCGACCTCTGGGCAGCCTTCGTGGTCGAGGGCGCGTGATGCGCGGATACGGTGGGACGATGCCGTCGACACCGGCCCGCCGGCGCCTGAGCCCGGCCGAACGCGGATCCCAGATCACGGCGGCCGCCGTCGACCTGGCGCGTGCCGAGGGCCTCGCGGCGGTGACGCTCCGCGGGGTCGCCGCCGTGATCGGGGTCGCGCCCTCGCTCGTCGCCCACTACCGCCCGAGCATGGAGGACCTGGTCGGCGAGACGTTCCGCACCGTCGCGGACGCCGAGGTCGCCGAGGTCCGCGCGATCGTCGCCGCTGCGCCCGACCCCGTCTCCGGTCTCCGCACCCTGCTCGGTTGCATCGCCGATCCCGCCCGCGACGACGTCGCCACCCTGTGGGCCGACGCGTGGAGCATCGGCCGCACGAACGCGGCACTGGCGACCGCGGCACGGGACGTCATGGACGACTGGCAGCTCCTCGCCACCACGATCGTCGTCGACGGGGTGCACGCGGGGGTGCTGCACACCGACGACCCGGACGGCGTCGGACGCCTGCTCTTCGCGCTCGTCGACGCCACCAACGGGTACGCCCTGGTCGACTACCTCGACCGCCCCACCCGCGAGGGCCTGGTCCGCACGACGATCGCACGAGCGGTGGGCCTGGACGGGTCAGCCCTGTCGGGGTGACACCCGCCGCAGTGCCACTGACCGCATTGCCACCCACTGCAGCAGCATGATCGTCTTGCCGTCGGCGATCCGACCGTCCGCCACCATCGCGAGCGCCTCGTCGAGCTGCACCTCGAGCACCTCGATGTCCTCACCCTCGTCCTCGATGCCGCCGCCGGCCTCGACCCGGTCCGCCGGGGTGTACGCGCCGAGGTAGAAGTGGACCCGCTCGGTGACCGAACCGGGGCTCATGAACACGTCGCCCAGGTGCTCGAGCGCGCCGAGCCGGATGCCGAGCTCCTCGGCCGCTTCACGCCGGACCGCGGTCTCGGGATCGTCCTCGTCGAGCAGTCCCGCCGCGGCCTCGATCAACATGCCGTCCGGGTGTCCGTTCACGTACGCCGGCCACCGGAACTGCCGCGTGAGCAGGACGGTGCCGCGCTCGGCGTCGTACGGCAGCACTGTCGCGCCGTTCCCGCGGTCGTAGGTCTCGCGCTGCTGCCGGTCCCACCGACCGTCACGGCGCCGGACGTCGAGGGTCGTGCGGCGGAGCACGTGCCACCCGTTCGACACCACCTCGACGTCCCGCACGACGACGTCGGGGTTGCGGTCGAGGGCACGGCCCACGGCGTCGAGGCCCGTCCGACCACGGTCGTCGGGGACGTTCACTCCGGGACGCTGGACGGTGGTGCGTTCGTCGGTCACCCGGTCACCGTAGCGGGGCACCTCAGCAGGACCCCGTCCGCTCGGTACGCTCGACGTGCCGCACCAGGGAGCGGCAGAGGACGGTGCAGCATGACCAGGACGTTCATCCTCCGACGACCGGACCGACCGCAGGTGGTCACGGTGTCATTCGTGCTGTGGCTGGTGTGGGTGGCAGCCTGCGTCGCCGCCACGGTGCTCCAGTTCTTCGCGACGGACGCGGCGGTCGGCCAGGCGCCGGTCCTCGCCGGGATCGTCGCCCTGGTGCTCTGGGCCCTGGTGACGTGGGCGGTGTTCCGGATGGCCGCGGGCTCCCGCGTCGCGCGCATCGTGCTCGTCGTCGTCGCGGCCTTCCGCGCGCTCCTGAGCGTCACCGGCGGCGAACTCGCGGTCCTGACGATCGCGCTGTCGGTCGTCGCTGCGGTCCTGCTCTTCCTGCCCAGCGCGCGCCCGTTCTTCGCCCAGCAGCAGGCCCGGAGAGCCGACCACGGGTTCGACGGAACCGGCGTGTCGGGGCCGAGCCGTGCCTCCAGGCCGGATGCCGACCACACGACGGACGCCGACCGGGGCTGAGGCCGGACGCGTCGACGGCCGTCCCCGGCCCGGCCCGAGAAACAGGAAAGGCCCCGGATTCCTCCGGGGCCTTTCCTGTTTTCGCCTGGTGCGCGAGGGGGGACTTGAACCCCCACGCCGTTTCCAGCACACGGACCTGAACCGTGCGCGTCTACCAATTCCGCCACTCGCGCCAGCCCCGAAACACTACCACGCACAGACGGGTGTCAACGCCAACCACTACCATGCAGTGGTTGACGACCGACGACACGGGAGACGCATGGGCCTGCTGGACAACTTCGAGCGAGGGTTGGAACGCGCCGTCAACGGCGCGTTCGCGAAGACCTTCCGCTCCGGGGTGCAGCCCGTCGAGATCTCGAGCGCCCTGCGGCGCGAGCTCGACACGAAGGCCGCGGTGGTCTCCCGCGAGCGCATCCTCGTGCCGAACGAGTTCACCGTGCGCCTGGCACCGCCGGACTGCACGCGCATGAACGACGTCGGTCGCCCGCTCATCGACGAACTGACCCAGATGGTGCACCAACACGCCGTCGCGCAGAACTACTCGTTCTCCGGCCCGGTCACCATCCGGCTCCAGCAGGACGGCACGCTCTCGACGGGCATCCTGCAGGTCGACTCCACCACCGTGCAGCGCGACGTGGCCTGGATCCCGGTGCTCGACATCGGCTCGCAGCGACACCGACTGCACCGAGGGCGCACGGTGATCGGGCGCGGCAGCGACGCGGACATCACCATCGCGGACACCGGGACGAGCCGGAAGCACGTCGAGGTGCTGTGGGACGGCAAGCACGCCCAGGCCACCGATCTCGGCTCCACGAACGGCTCGAAACTGAACGGTCAGCACTTCCAGCAGGCGATCGTTGAGCCGGACTCCACCATCGAGATCGGTCGTACCCGTATGGTGTTCCGGGTGATCCCGGAGAACGACGGAGGTGCTCGATGACCACAGGCCTGACCCTGCTCGTCCTGCGCTTCGCGTTCCTCGCGGTGCTCTGGCTGTTCGTCTTCGTGATCGTGTTCGCCCTGCGCAGCGATCTCTTCGGCCAGCGCGTCCGCACGATCCCGACCGATCCCAAGTCGGCGCCGTCCGGGCCCAGCACCCCCACCGTCCCCGCTGCGGCGGCCCCCGGGCCCGCCTCGAGCGGTGCCTTCACCGACGTGATCGGTCAACCGGGTGGTGGGCAGCGGCCCGCCTCGCCGGCCGCGGCCCGACTCGTCATCACCGAGGGTGCGCGTGAGGGCATGGAGATGCCGCTGGGTGGCGGCCCCATCACGATCGGGCGTTCGAGCGAGTCGAACGTCGTGATCCGTGACGACTACACCTCGACCAACCACGCCCGCCTCGACCTCCGCGCCGACGGCTGGCTCCTCACCGACCTCGAGTCCACGAACGGCACCTTCGTCAACGGTCAGAAGGTGAGCGCTCCCGTCCTCGTGGCAGAGGGCACGCCCATCACGATCGGGACGACGACGTTCGAGCTGCGGCGGTAACCCGGCATGACCGCTCGCACGCTGAGCGCCGCTGTGTCCCACGTGGGGCGCATCCGCGCGAACAACCAGGACTCCGGCTACGCCGGGGCGCACCTGTTCGCGGTGGCGGACGGCATGGGCGGCCACGCCGGCGGTGACGTCGCCTCGGCGATCGCGATCCGACGCATCCGCGAGGTCGACCGCGAGTTCCCGTCGGCGCACGACGCCGAGTTCGCGCTGCAGTCGGCGCTCATCGCGGCGAACCAGCTGATCACCGAGACCGTGTTCGAGCACCAGGAGCTCACCGGCATGGGCACCACGGTGTCCGCGATGATCCGCGTCGGCGAGCAGATCGCGATCGCGCACATCGGCGACTCCCGCATCTACCGTCACCGCGACGGCGAGCTGCAGCAGATCACGTCGGACCACACCTTCGTCCAGCGGCTGGTCGACAGCGGCCGGATCACGCCGGAGGAAGCCGCGGTCCACCCGCGTCGCTCCGTGCTGATGCGCGTCCTCGGCGACGTCGACGCCGCACCCGAGGTCGACACGGCGATCATGGACATCCAGCCGGGCGACCGCTGGCTGCTCTGCTCCGACGGCCTGTCCTCGTACCTGGCCGAAGAGCGCATCCGCCACGCCCTGGCCTCGAACATGGACGCCAACCAGGTCACGCAGCGCCTGGTGAAGGAGACGCTCGACCACGGCGCCCCCGACAACGTCACCGTCGTGGTGATGGACGTCACGGACACCGAACCCGAGGACGACGACGACGCGGCCACCACGGTCGGTTCCGCCGCGGCACCGCTCACCTTCGAGGCGTCGACCGGCCGCAAGCCGATCCGCCTCCCCACGATCCTGCTGCACCCGCTCAAGGTCACCACCGCCCCCGAGGACTCGCACTTCGAACCCGAGTCCGACCAGTTCTTCGCCGAGCTCATCGCCGAGGACCGCCGACGCCGCATCCGCCGTCGGGTGTCCTGGACCGTCGCGCTCGTGGTCGCCGTCGCCGTGCTCGTCGGCGCGGTGTTCGTCGGCTGGCGGATCACGCAGGACCACTACTACGTCGGCACCGACCGGGGCACCGTCGCGATCTACAAGGGCGTGCAGCAGTCGATCGGGCCGTTGGCGCTGTCGGACGTGTACGAGGACAGCGACATCACGGTCTCGTCGCTGCCGGACTACACCCGCGAGAACGTCCGCTCCACGATCAACGCGCAGTCGCTCTCCGACGCACGGGACATCGTCGAGCGCCTGCGCAAGGCCGCCGCGACCGGTGAGGACCAGGCCGGCACCGGTGGGGACGGCGACGCCAGCTCGTCGCCGTCGCCCTCGCCGACCCGATCGCCGTCGCCAAGCCCCACGCGGAGCGCGCGATGAGCAACGCCACGGCCGCCCAGTCCTTCACCCAGGCGATCACGATCAAGCTCCGGGAGCCCGCTCGCGCGCGGAACCTCGAGCTCTTCCTGCTCGTCATCGCGTGCGGCATCTGCGCGGGTGCGATGGTGCTCGTGCAGCTCGGCACCAAGGGCCGGCTGTTCGACCAGTCGGTGCTGTGGGTCGGCGGCGGCATCCTCGGCCTCGCGCTCGTCATGCACGTGGTGCTGCGGGTCGTGGCCAAGAACGCCGACCCGTTCATCCTGCCGATCGCGCTCGTCCTGAACGGCATCGGCATCGCCGAGATCTACCGCATCGACGTCCACAACGGCCTGTCCGGCTGGGACGCCATCGGCGTGAAGCAGATCGTCTGGACGATGCTCGCGATGGTCCTGGCGATCATCACGCTCGTCGCCGTCCGGAACCACCGGTTCCTGCAGCGGTACCGCTACATCTTCATGGCGCTCACGATCGTCCTGCTGCTCCTGCCGATGCTGCCGGGGATCGGCACGAACATCGGTGGCGCGCGGGTCTGGATCAAGATCGGCCCGTTCTCGTTCCAGCCCGGTGAGCTCGCGAAGATCACCATGGCGCTGTTCTTCGCCGGGTACCTCGTCACCGCCCGCGACTCACTGTCGATCGTCGGCAAGAAGTTCCTCGGCATGACGTTCCCGCGTGCCCGTGACCTCGGCCCGATCCTGGTCATGTGGGGCGCCGCGATGGCCGTCCTGGTGTTCCAGCGCGACCTCGGCACCGCCCTGCTCTACTTCGGCCTGTTCCTCGTGATGATCTACGTGGCCACGGCACGGATCAGCTGGGTCGCGATCGGTCTCACGCTGTTCATCGGTGGCGCCCTCGTCGCGCAGAGCGTCCTGGAGTACGTCCGCGGTCGCTTCGAACAGTGGCTCGACCCGTTCAACCAAGAGGTCTTCAGCCGCGACACCCAGGCGAGCTACCAGCTGGTGCAGGGCCTGTTCGGCTTCGCGAACGGCGGGATCACCGGCACGGGGCTCGGGCAGGGCCGGCCGTACATCACACCGGTCGCCAACGCCGACTACATCGTCGCGTCGCTCGGTGAAGAGCTCGGCCTGATCGGCGTCTTCGCGATCCTCGCCCTCTTCATCGTGTTCGCCTCGCGTGGCATCCGCGTCGGGTTCATGGCGCAGGACGACTTCGGCAAGCTGCTCGGTGTCGGCTTCGGCTTCATCATCGCCCTGCAGGTGTTCGTCGTCGTCGGTGGCATCACCCGGATCATCCCGGTGACCGGTCTGACGACGCCGTTCATGGCCGCCGGTGGTTCCTCGCTCATCGCCAACTGGATCATCGCCGCGATGCTGCTGCGACTCACCGATTCCATCCCAGCCGAACAACGCGTCCAGCAGGGCGCGATCCCCGCCGCGAGCGGGCGGTCTGCGCGCGCGACCAGGAAGGAGCGTCGTCGATGAACCGACAGCTCCGCGGTGTCTCGACCGTCATCGTGCTCATGTTCGTCGCACTCTTCGTGTCGACGACGTCGATCCAGTTCTTCGCGGCCGACTCGTTGCGCGCCGACTCCCGGAACTCCCGAACCATCTTGGACAGTTACTCCACCAAGCGTGGCGCGATCCTCGTCGACGGCAGCCCGATCGCCGAGTCGACCCCGGTGGACGACCAGTACCAGTACCAGCGCAAGTACACGAACGGCGACCTGTACTCCGCGGTCACCGGGTACTTCACGATCGGGCAGGGCAACACCGGCATCGAGAGCGCCGAGAACACCGTGCTCTCGGGCAACTCAGACGCCTCGTTCTTCCAGAACCTGAACTCGATCCTCACCGGCCAGGACGTCCAGGGCGACAACGTCAACTTGACCATCGACCCGGACGTGCAGCAGGCCGCGTACGACGCGCTCGGCACCAACAGCGGCGCCGTCGTCGCGATCCAGCCGAAGACCGGCAAGATCCTCGCGATGGTATCGAAGCCGAGCTACGACCCGAACTCGCTCACCTCGCACGACACGGCCGAGGTCAAGCGGCAGTACGACGCGCTGCTCGGGGCCGACACCGCCCCGCTGCAGAACCGTGCCATCGGCGGCGACCTGTACACCCCCGGATCGGTGTTCAAGCTCGTGGTGGCCTCCGCGGCACTCGAGGGCGGCAAGTACAACCTCGACTCCACGTTCCCGAACCCGTCGCGACTGCAGCTGCCCGGCACGAGCTCGTACATCAACAACGCCGAGGGCGGCACGTGCGGCGGCGGCGACAAGGTCAAGCTCCGCACGGCCATCCAGTACTCGTGCAACATCCCCTTCGCCGAACTCGGCCAGAAGCTCGGGTACGACGCGATCAAGAGCATGGCCGACAAGTACGGCTTCGGCGACGCGATCGAGATCCCCATGGCGGCGACCGCCAGCCAGTACCCCGACGTCGACTCGACGGCCCAGCTCATGCTGAGCGCCTTCGGCCAGGCGAGCGTCCGGGTCTCCCCGCTGCAGATGGCGATGGTGTCGGCCGGCATCGCGAACGGAGGCAAGGTCATGCAGCCCTCACTCGTCGACTCGATCACCACGAGCGACCTGAAGACGGTCGAGTCCTTCTCCCCGAAGCAGTACAGTGATCCGCTGTCGTCCTCCGAGTCCGCTGACCTCACCGAGGCCATGCAGAGCGTCGTGAGCGCGGGGACCGGTACCAATGCCAAGATCGACGGTGTCGACGTCGCCGGCAAGACCGGCACGGCCGAAGGTGGCACCGGCGATCCCTACACGCTCTGGTTCACGGGGTTCGCCCCCGCCAAGGACCCGGAGGTCGCCGTCGCGGTCGTCGTCGGCAACGGCGGCGGGCTCGGGCAGTCCGGAGTCGGCAACACGGTCGCGGCCCCGGTCGCGAAGAAAGTCATGGAGGCGGTGCTGAACAAATGAGACCCACCAGCGGACTCACCTTCGGTGGGCGGTACCAGCTCTCCTCCCGGGTCGCCATCGGCGGCATGGGCGAGGTGTGGCAGGCGACCGACCTCGTCATCGGCCGAACCGTCGCACTCAAGATCCTCAAGGACGAGTACCTCGGTGACCCCGGCTTCCTCGAGCGCTTCCGCGCCGAGGCCCGGCACGCCGCGCTCGTCAACCACGAGGGCATCGCCAACGTCTTCGACTACGGCGAGGAGGACGGCAGCGCCTACCTCGTGATGGAGCTCGTCCCCGGCGAAGCCCTGTCGACCATGATCGAGCGCGAGCACACGCTCCCGGTCGACAAGGTGCTCGACATCGTCGCGCAGACCGCGAATGCCCTCCAGGCCGCACACGCGGTCGGCCTGGTGCACCGCGACATCAAGCCCGGCAACCTGCTCATCACGCCCGACGGCCGCGTCAAGATCACCGACTTCGGCATCGCCCGCATCGCCGACCAGGTCCCGCTCACCGCGACCGGTCAGGTGATGGGCACGGTGCAGTACCTGTCGCCCGAACAGGCGAGCGGCCACCCCGCCTCGCCGTCGACCGACATCTACTCGCTCGGCATCGTCGCGTACGAGGCCCTGGCGGGTCGTCGTCCGTTCACCGGTGAGTCGCAGGTCGCGATCGCGATGGCGCACATCAACGAGCAGCCGCCGCCGCTGCCCGGGGACATCCCCGAGCCCGTCTCGGCCCTGGTCATCTCGTGCATCGCGAAGAAGCCGGCCGACCGTCCCGCGACGGCCGCGAACCTCGCCCGCGCCGCACAGGCGCTCCGCCGTGGTGACGTCGCCGCAGCCACCGTGGCCGTCCCCGCGATCGCCCAGAACGGCACCGTCGCGTTCAACCCGCCGCAGGGCCAGGGGAACGACGCCGCGACCGCACTCCTCGGCACCCAGGCCGGAGCGATGGCCGGCGGACCGGGCACCCCCCGCTCGCCCGTCTCCGACGAGCCCGAGGAACCGAAGAAGAAGCGCGCCTGGATCTGGTGGGTCGTCGGCATCATCGTCGTGCTCGCCCTCGCCGCCGGCGCCGCGTACGCCCTGAACGCGAACAACGCCCCGGAACCCGAGCCCACGAAGTCCTCGAGCGCGCCGAAGCCGACCCGCACGCCCACGCAGACCCCGTCCCCCGAACCGACCGAGACCCGCGTCACGGTCTCGGCGGCGGACTACCAGGGGCAGAACGCGGAGCAGGTCGCGAACCAGCTCCGCGCCCGGGGCCTGCAGGCCGAGGTCGTCGCCGGGTCGAACGCCACGTCGTCCGACCAGGTCGGCACCGTCGAGTCGCTCAGCCCCGAGGGCAGCCTGGCCCCCGGCACCCTCGTCACCGTCAAGGCGTTCGGCGACGTGCTGACCGCAGCGGCGCCCGAGCGTGCCACCGGCGGGACCGTCAGCGAGTCCGGTCGCGTGACCTTCAGCTGGCCCGCGTACACGAGCTGCCCCGCCGGGTACTCGGACGTCAGCTACACGTACACGATCGACAACGGCACCGTCCCCTCGAACGGCAGCAGCTCCGGCTCCACCTCCGGAACCGCGGTGACCGTCGCCGGCGCCCAGTACGGCAAGGTGACCCTGTCGTACAAGGTGACCTGCAAGTCGCCGCAGTCCGATTCCTCGGTGGTCTCCGCGTCCTCACCGGGCGCGCAGGTCGAGTGGACCGAGCCCACGGACCAGGAGACGACGAACCCGGACGACGGGATCAACCCCACCGAGACCCCGCAAGACGACCTGTGAACGACCCCCGGACGGGGACTGTCGACACCGTTCGGTAACGGTTCGGTCGACCCCTCCCTGACCAGCGTCTCACCAGGTGGTGCTGCCGTACACTAGCCCGGACGAACAGACGGAGGAGTACGTGCCAGAAGGTGTGACCGCGGGGATCACGCTCCTCGCCAATCGCTACGAGATCGGTGACGTCATCGGTCGGGGCGGCATGGCGACCGTGCACCTCGGCAACGACACCCGCCTCGGCCGCAAGGTCGCGGTGAAGCTCCTCAAGCCGAGCCTCGCCAACGACCCGGCCTTCCGCACGCGGTTCCGGCAGGAAGCCCAGGCCGCTGCACGCATGGCGCACCCCACCGTCGTCCGCGTGTACGACGCCGGCGAAGAGACGGTGTCCGAGCCGTCGGGCGCCGAGGTGCAGGTCCCCTTCATCGTCATGGAGTACGTCGAGGGCCGTCCGCTCTCCGACATCATCGCCGAGGGCGCCGTCGCCCCGGACGAAGCCGTGCGCATCACCGAGGGCATCCTCACCGCGCTCGAGTACTCGCACCGTGCCGGCGTGGTCCACCGTGACATCAAGCCCGCCAACGTCATGGTCACCCACACCGGCCAGGTCAAGGTCATGGACTTCGGCATCGCCCGGGCCATCACCGACACCTCGGCGACGGTCGCGCAGACCACGTCGATCCTCGGCACCGCCTCGTACTTCTCACCGGAGCAGGCCCGCGGCGAGACCGTCGACGCCCGCACCGACCTCTACTCCACCGGCGTCGTGCTCTTCGAGCTCCTCACCGGTCGCGCACCGTTCCTCGGGGACACCCCGGTGGCGGTCGCCTACCAGCACGTCAGCGAGCAGCCGGTCGCACCGTCGACGATCTCGCCCGACGTGTCCCCGGCCCTCGACGCCGTGACCCTCCACGCCCTGGTCAAGGACCGCACGCGCCGGTTCCAGAACGCGGCCGAGTTCCGCTCGGACCTGCAGCAGGCCGCAGCCGGCCGGGTGCCCGCGTCGACGAAGAAGCAGCAGCAGAACGCGGCGAACGACGCCTCGACCGTGCTCTTCGGCGTCGACCCCCGCACGACGACCAACGCCGCATCGGCGTTCCGCGAACTCGACGACGACACCGCCGAGCACCGACCGCAGCGCACGCAGAACCGTCCCCCGGTCGCGTGGATCTGGGTCGGCATCCTGCTCACCGTCGCGGTCATCGTCGCCGTGGTGTTCTTCGTCGCGAACCTGCAGCCCGGCAAGCCGCCGGTGTCGTCCTCGGTCAGCGTGCCCAACGTGGCAGGGTCGACCTACAGCGCCGCGGCCAGCGCCCTCGACAAGAAGGACCTCAAGCCCGTCAAGGTCGAGGAGAACTCCGACAGCGTCGACAAGGGCACGGTCATCCGGACGGACCCGGGCTCCGGGGTGAACGTCGGGCGCAACCAGAACGTCAACGTCGTGGTCTCCCTCGGCCCGGAACGCGTCCCTGTGCCCGAGCTCGACGGGCAGTCGCAAGCGGCTGCGCAACAGTCCCTCGACGACGCCGGATTCCGTCTCGGCGCGATCTCGAGCGACTACTCGTCTGACGTCCCCGAGGGCACCGTGCTGAGCTCCGACCCCGAGTCGGGTTCCCTGCACACCAAGGGCATCGTGATCAACCTCACGATCTCCAACGGCAAGGTGCAGCTGCCCGACGTCACGCAGCAGCAGTACTCGGCGGCGAAGGCCACCGTCGAGCAGCTCGGGCTCACCGTGAACCCGGCGCCGTCCTACTCGTGCACCGGCGGACTCGTCACCCAGCAGGACACCCCTGCCGGAGACGTCGCCCAGGGCAGCGCCGTCACGCTCACCTACTGCGCGCGAGCTGCGGCGCCGCCGAAGGCACCGTCGTCGAACAACGACAACAACAACAGCGCGAACAACGATCGCGGTGACGACCAGGGCGACGACGGCCGCTGAGCCGACCGTCTCCTGACGCGACCGACCTGACGGACGGGTGACGGGCCTCCCGTCCGTCCTCCGTGCCCACAGGCACGTCCGCTCGTCGCCTTCGCTCCTGACGGCCTGGAGGCACGGCGCACGCCCGCAACCGACGGCACGTCACGCAGACGGTGCGGTCCAGTGCCGGAAGACGCCGTCGTGTCGGCACGACGCCCCCGAACGCACGAGAGCGTCTGCCGGCGCGGGCGTTCGTCAGGCGCGGTGCGTCGCGATGAGCGGCCCGAGGTCGGCGGCGCGTTCGGCGGCTCCCGACAGCCCGGTGGTCTCGAGCCAGTTGCCGACCATGCGGTACCCGCCCTCGGTCAGGACCGACTCGGGGTGGAACTGCACGCCGAACACGGGGTGCGCGCGGTGCTGGACGCCCATGATGACCCCGCCCTCGGTCCGCGCGGTCACGGTGAGCTCGTCGGGGACGGTGCCGTCGACGATCGCGAGCGAGTGGTAGCGCGTGGCCGTGAAGGGGTGCGGGACGCCGGCGAAGAGCGCGCTGTCGTCGTGGTCGACCTCGGAGGTCTTGCCGTGCATGAGCTCCTCGGCGTGCGTGACCGTGGCGCCGAGTGCCTCCGCGATGGCCTGGTGTCCGAGGCAGACACCGAGCAGCGGGGTCTCGGCGGCGATGGCCGCGTGCACCGTGGGGATCGAGACGCCGGCAGCCGCCGGTGTTCCCGGGCCGGGCGACAGCAGCACGCCGTCGTACTCGGCGATGCGGTCGGCGATCTCGGACTCGGGGAAGGCATCGTTGCGCACGACGTCGGTCTCGGCGCCGAGCTGCTGCACGTACCCGTTGAGCGTGTAGACGAAGCTGTCGTAGTTGTCGACGACGAGGATCCTGGTCATGGCGGTTCACCGTACTCGTGGGAGATGTGTGCGACGGTCCGCGGGCCGATCCACACACGTGGTCACGGTAGGATACCGGCCATGGCCAAGGACAAGGACCGCACCAAGCCCGCCCGGACGACCCGAGCTGACTCGGTCGACACCGCGGGGGACGCCCCCAACCCGGTGTGGTTCAAGCCGGTCATGTTCGGCTTCATGCTCATCGGTCTGGTGTGGGTGATCGTCTTCTACATCTCGAACGCCACGCTGCCGGTTCCGAGCCTCGGCTCGTGGAACATCGTCGTCGGCTTCGGCATCATGTTCGTCGGCTTCCTCATGACCACCCGCTGGCGCTGACCCCCAGCCCGCTGTCCTCCCGACGCCCGTCGCACCGCAAGGTGCGGCGGGCGTCGTCGTTCTCCACAAGCTCGGGCGTTCCGGGAACGCACATCCTCGAGGATCCCGCCGTTCTCCACACTTTTCCCCACTCTCCACACCGTCATCCACACCCCGACCCCGGAGTTATCCACAACCGATTCCACAGTGGGGATAATCACACTGGTGTAACTCACCAACTTCTCCACACCTGTGGATAACTCCCAGTGCCGCTGTGGACAGCTGTGGATGAGCAGGACGCGGACAGCCCTGGGAACGACGAACGCCCCGCCGCAGTGCGACGGGGCGTTCGGGGAGCGTTGTGGCCGCGTCAGCCGATCGTGACCGCGTACCCGACAGCGGTGAGCGCGATGCCGAGCACCGCCGCACCGATGATCAGCGCGATCTGCAGCGGACGCTTCCGGATGTTGCGCGTCTGTGCGAAGACGAAGCCCATCAGGAACCCGCCGATGATCCCGCCCACGTGCGCCTGCCACGAGATGTTGACTCCGGGCAGGAACCCGATGACCAGGTTCAGTCCCATGAGCACGAGGAGCTGCACGGCGTTGTTCCCCAGGCTGCGCTGCAGCACGAAGAACGCGGCGAACAGCCCGAAGATCGCACCCGAAGCACCCACCACGGTCGTCCCCGGCGCCAGGAAGGTGACGAGCATGGACCCGAAGATCCCCGTGATGAAGTACAGCGCCACGAAGCGCCAGGTGCCGAGCATGTTCTCGAGCATGCGACCGAAGATCCAGAGCGCCCACATGTTGAACAGGATGTGGAAGATGCCCGAGTGCACGAACAGCGAGGTCACCACACGCCAGGGCTGCGTCGGCAACAGGAACGAGTTGTAGGCGAGCAAGCTCGTGAAGAACCGCCCGCTGACCTGGTCGAGCAACCAGATCGCCACCGTGATCGCCACGATGACGGTCGTGCCCTTCTGGTCGAGCATGGCGAAGCGCCGCCGAGCGACCGTGAACCCGCTGGGGGCTCCGGACGCTCGACGGTTCGCTGCGAACTGTGCGCGCTGTTCACGCACGCACTCCGGGCAGTGCACCCCGACCGCCGCCGGCGTCTGGCACTCCGGGCAGATCGTCCGCCCGCAGCGCTGGCAGAGCACGAAGCTCTGCCGGTCCGGATGCCGGTAGCAGGTGTTGTTCGGGTTGTACGCCTGGTCGGTCACGTGCTGGTCAGACGCCTTCGACGTCGATGCTCTGGATGACGACGTCCTCGACGGGCTTGTCACGACCGTCGGTCTGGACGCCCTCGATCGCGTCGACGACCGCGCGGGACTCGTCGTCGGCGACCTCACCGAAGATGGTGTGCTTGCCCTGCAGCCACGGCGTCGCCACCGTGGTGAAGAAGAACTGCGAGCCGTTGGTGCCGCGGCCGCCCTGGATGCCGGCGTTCGCCATGGCGAAGATGTAGGGGTTCTGGAACGTGAGCTCCGGGGAGATCTCGTCGTCGAAGCGGTACCCGGGGCCACCGATGCCCTGGCCGAGCGGGTCGCCGCCCTGGATCATGAAGTCCTTGATGATGCGGTGGAAGATCACGCCGTCGTAGAGCTTGTCGGTCGAGACCTTGCCCGTGCCGGGGTGGGTCCACTCCTGCTGGCCCGTGGCGAGGTCGACGAAGTTCTTGACGGTCTTCGGTGCGTGGTTGCCGAACAGGTTGACGCGGATGTCGCCCTTGTTGGTGTGGATCGTTGCGACAGCGGTGTGCAGAGACATGTTCCGATTCTCGCATGTACTCCTGACCGCGGACGGATTGCACAGCTGCGGTTCCGTGACCTGTCAGGCAGTGTGGTGGCAGGATGGGGTCACGCCGATCCGATGGAGGTACCAGATGACGACGATCGAGATCCCGCGAAAGCGTCGGAAGCAGATCAAGAAGCTCAAGGGCCAGACCGCCTCGCTCCTCGGCGAGCAGCGCAAGGTCCTCGAGCACGCGAACGCGATCCTGGCTGAGGCCCGGTCGAACGCCGCGGACGCAGCTCGCAAGGACATCGCACCCCGCGTGCAGAACGCGATCGACAACGGGATCCGTCCCGCGTTCGCCACCGGCGTGCACGCTGCCACCTCGGCAGCGCAGAGCGCTTCGCACAAGTTCCAGTCCGAGGTGGTCCCCGGACTCGTCTCGACCGCTGGCTCGGTGCTGAGCGTGACCGACCTCGCGAAGGACCCCCGGGTCAAGAAGATCGTGAAGAACGCCCAGAAGAAGGGCAAGAAGGCCAAGAAGGCCGCTGCGAAGTACGTCCCGTCGCAGCAGAAGAAGGGTCTCGGCTTCGGCGGAGTCGCACTCATCATCGTCGGCGTCGTCGCCGTCGCCGGTGCTGCGTACGCCGCGTACCAGACGCTCCGCGCCGACGACGACCTGTGGGTCGCCGACGACGCTGACACGGCGGAGAAGCCCGCCGCCTGACCTCCCGGTTCGTACGAAGGGCCCCGGCTGCTGCCGGGGCCCTTCGTCGTTCCCCGGGCCTGGCGTCCACAGACCCGCGCACGACGACCGGCCTGGAGCGCGCCCACCTACCTGCCTGGAGGCGCAGACCGGCCTGACCCCGCGCCTCCCGTCCGCCATGCGCTTGCGCAACACGCCCCGGGGCAGCCACCGAGAGGTCGCAACCTGTCGCTCAGACGACGCGCAGACGACAGTTCCAGCCACCTCGGCGAACCGCACACGGCATGTCGCGACCACTCAAAGGCGATGAAGCGGTCCGGCGGACCCGACCATCGCGGAGCGGCGCGTCGCCAAAGGAGCGCAGACAAACACGACGACCGAAGACGGCGGAGCGAGGAACGAGCGAAGCAGCACTCGTGCAGAGGGAGTGGAGCCTGGGAGAATCGAACTCCCGACATCCTGCTTGCAAAGCAGGCGCTCTACCAACTGAGCTAAGGCCCCGAGTGCCACCGAGGTGATCGGCGACGGGATGGAATTGTCGTGCTGTTCCGGAGAACTGGTGGGGCTACAAGGACTTGAACCTTGGACCTCTTCGTTATCAGCGAAGCGCTCTAACCGCCTGAGCTATAGCCCCTCAGACCGGATGAAAGCCTACCGTACGATCCCGCCGGAACGAAATCGAGCAGTGGGCCCATCCGGCCCGGGTGTGTCAGTTGTTCGTGAAGCCCACGAGCAGACCGCCCGTGATCCGAACACTGAGGTTGTAGAGCACGCTCACGATGGCGCCGAGCACGGTGCCGACGACCACGTTGAGGATGCCCACGACGATGGAGAACCCGAGGACCTGGCCCAGCGAGAACTGGTCCATGATCGAGTAACTGTTCTGCCCGGTGACGTCCTTCAACAGGGCGTCGACCTGGGTGAACACACCCGTCTGGTTGAGGATGACCCACACCAGTGCCGTGGCGACCACGATCACGATGCTGCCGGCCAGGGCGATGAGGAAGCTCAGCTTCACCATCGACCAGAAGTCGACGTAGACCAGTCGCAACCGCACCTGGCGGGTGCCGACGGGTCGCTTCGCCTTCTTCTGGAGCTTCTCGGCGACACTACTCATTGCTTGACTGGTCCTCTCCGGCCTCGTCTGCGACGGGCTCGGTGTCGATGGGATCAGTGGAATCCGGGGCCGCTTCGGCTGGGCTGACCGTCTCCACCGGGCCCGCGGGCTCGATCTCGGCGTCGTCCTGGTCGTCCAGGTTCCGCTCGGTGTTCCGGGCCACCGCGATGATCCGGTCGTTCTCCGCGAACCTCGCGAAGACGACGCCCATCGTGTCACGGCCCTTGGCAGGGACCTCGGCCACGGCAGACCTTACCACCTTGCCCGATTGCAGCACGACGAGCACCTCGTCGTCCTCGCCGACGATGAGAGCGCCCACAAGATCGCCTCGGTCGAGCGCCAACTTGGCCACCTTGATGCCCAGACCACCACGGCCCTGCACCCGGTACTGGTCGACCGCGGTGCGCTTGGCGTAGCCACCCTCGGTCATCACCCAGACGAAGCCGTCGTCGGAGACGACCCGGGCCGCGAGCAGCGAGTCGCCGTCGCGGAAGGACATGCCCTTCACACCCGAGGTCGAGCGACCCATCGGACGCAGGGTGTCGTTCGTCGCCGTGAACCGGAGCGACATGCCTTGGCGGGACACCAGGAGCAGGTCGTCGTGCTCGTCGACGAGCAGCGCCTGCCGGAGCTTGTCACCGTCGCGCAGGTTGATCGCGATGATGCCGCCGGTGCGGTTCGTGTCGTACTCGGTGAGCGCGGTCTTCTTCACCAGACCGTGCTCGGTCGCGAGGACGAGGTACTGCGCCACCTCGTAGTCGCGGATGTCGAGCACCTGCTGGATCTGCTCGTCGGGCTGCATCGCGAGCAGGTTCGCGACGTGCTGGCCCTTCGCGTCGCGGCCGGCCTCCTGCAGCTCGTACGCCTTGGCACGGTAGACCCGGCCCTGGTCGGTGAGGAACAGGAGCCAGTGGTGCGTCGTGGTGACGAAGAAGTGCTCGACGATGTCGTCGGCGCGGAGCTGGGCCCCGCGGACACCTCGGCCGCCACGGTGCTGCGAGCGGTACTGGTCGCTGCGCGTGCGCTTGACGTAGCCACCGCGGGTGATGGTGACGACCATCTCCTCTTCGGGGATCAGGTCTTCCATCGACATGTCGCCGTCGTAGCCGAACATGATCTCGGTACGACGGTCGTCGCCGAAGCGGTCGACGATCTCGCTCAGCTCGTCGCGGATGATCGAGCGCTGACGGCTCTCCGACCCGAGGATGTCCTGGAAGTCGGCGATCTTGCGCTCGAGTTCTTCGGCCTCGTCGTGGATCTTCTGACGCTCGAGGGCGGCGAGACGACGGAGCTGCAGCTCGAGGATCGCGCGCGCCTGGATCTCGTCGACGGACAGCAGGTCCATCAGGCCGGTGCGGGCCTCTTCGACGTCGGGCGAGCGACGGATGAGCGCGATGACCTCGTCGAGGGCGTCGAGCGCAGCCAGGTAGCCACGCAGGATGTGGGCGCGCTTCTCGGCCTCACGCAGACGGAACTGCGTGCGGCGGACGATGACGTCGACCTGGTGGGCGACCCACGCCGAGATGAAGCCGTCGAGCGGCAGGGTGCGGGGCACCCCGTCGACGATCGCGAGCATGTTCGCGCCGAAGTTCTCCTGCAGCTGGGTGTGCTTGTAGAGGTTGTTGAGCACGACCTTGGCGACGGCGTCACGCTTCAGCACGATCACCAGGCGCTGCCCGGTACGACCGGAGGTCTCGTCACGGATGTCGGCGACACCGGCGAGCTTGCCGTCCTTGACCAGCTCGGCGATCTTGATCGCCAGGTTGTCGGGGTTGACCTGGTACGGCAGCTCGGTGACGACGAGGCAGGTGCGACCCTGGATCTCCTCCACCGAGACGACGGCACGCATCGTGATCGAACCACGGCCGGTGCGGTAGGCGTCCTGGATGCCCTTGGTGCCGAGCACCTGTGCACCCGTCGGGAAGTCCGGGCCCTTGATGCGCTGCATGAGCGCGGCGAGCAGCTCTTCACGGGTGGCGTCGGGGTTGTCGAGCGCCCACTTGGCGCCCTCGGCGACCTCGCGCAGGTTGTGCGGCGGGATGTTCGTGGCCATGCCGACCGCGATGCCGACCGAGCCGTTGACGAGCAGGTTCGGGAACCGGGCCGGCAGGATCGCCGGCTCCTGGGTGCGGCCGTCGTAGTTGTCCTGGAAGTCGACGGTGTCCTCGTCGATGTCGCGGACCATCTCGAGCGCGAGCGGCGCCATCTTCGTCTCGGTGTACCGCGGGGCGGCGGCGCCGTCGTTGCCCGGCGAACCGAAGTTGCCCTGGCCGAGCGCGAGCGGGTACCGGAGCGACCACGGCTGCACCAGGCGGACGAGGGCGTCGTAGATCGCCGAGTCACCGTGCGGGTGGAACTGGCCCATGACGTCACCGACGACGCGGGAGCACTTCGAGAACGCACGGTCCGGCCGGTAGCCGCCGTCGAACATCGCGTAGATCACACGGCGGTGCACCGGCTTGAGACCGTCGCGGACCTCCGGCAGGGCGCGACCGACGATGACCGACATCGCGTAGTCGAGGTACGAGCGCTGCATCTCGAGCTGCAGGTCGACCTGCGAGATGCGGTCACCGGAGACGACGATGTCCCCACTGTCGCCGTGGACGATCTCGGGCAGCTCGTCGGCGCCGTTCTCGTTGTCGTCAGCCATGTGGCTTGGTTCCCTTTCTGGACAGCCTGGAGGCTGTGGTTCCGTTGGTCGCGCCGGGCGCGACCACAGGTGGTCAGGACTGGTCGACGCGGCTCACGCCGCGCCTCCTGGCCGTTAGATGTCGAGGAAGCGGACGTCCTTGGCGTTCTGCTGGATGAACTGACGACGTGCGTCGACGTCTTCACCCATCAGCGTCGAGAAGGTGCTGTCCACCGCAGCCGCGTCCTCGAGCGTGACCTGCAGGAGCGTGCGGGTGTCCGGGTTCATCGTGGTGTCCCAGAGCTCCTTGTAGTCCATCTCGCCGAGGCCCTTGTAGCGCTGGATCCCGTTGTCCTTCGGGATCCGCTTGCCGGCTGCGAGGCCGGCCTGCATCAGGGCGTCGCGCTCCCGGTCGCTGAACACGTACTCGTGCGCCGAGTTCGACCACTTCAGGCGGTACAGCGGCGGCTGCGCGAGGTACACGTAGCCGTGCTCGATGAGCGGACGCATGTAGCGGAACAGCAGCGTGAGCAGCAGCGTGGTGATGTGCTGGCCGTCGACGTCGGCATCGGCCATCAGCACGATCTTGTGGTACCGGGCCTTGTCCGGGTCGAAGTCCTCACCGATGCCGGCACCGAACGCCGTGATCATCGACTGGATCTCCTGGTTGGCGAGGGCGCGGTCGAGCCGGGCCTTCTCGACGTTCAGGATCTTGCCGCGCAGGGGCAGGATCGCCTGGGTCATCGGGTTGCGGCCCTGCACGGCGGAACCGCCGGCGGAGTCGCCCTCGACCATGAAGATCTCCGACACGGTCGGGTCCTTCGACTGGCAGTCCTTGAGCTTGCCGGGCATGCCGCCCGACTCGAGCAGCCCCTTGCGGCGGGTGGTCTCGCGCGCCTTGCGGGCGGCGAGCCGCGCCTGCGACGCCTGGATCGCCTTGCGGACGACGTCGCGTGCCTGCGTCGGGTTGCTCTCGAACCAGTGGGTCAGCTCGGTGCCGACGACGCGCTGCACGAACGACTTCGCCTCGGTGTTGCCGAGCTTGGTCTTCGTCTGCCCCTCGAACTGCGGCTCGCCGAGCTTCACGGAGATGACGGCCGTCAGCCCTTCGCGGATGTCGTCACCCGTGAGGTTGTCGTCCTTCTCCTTGATGATCTTCGTGTCGCGCGCGTAACGGTTGACGAGGGTCGTGAGCGCTGCACGGAAGCCCTCTTCGTGGGTGCCGCCCTCGTGCGTGTTGATCGTGTTCGCGAAGGTGTGGACGCTCTCCTGGTACGAGGTGTTCCACTGCATCGCGACCTCGAGCGCGATCTTGCGCTCCGGGTCCTCGGACTCGAAGCCGATGACGTCCGGGTGGACGAGGTCGGCCTTCTTCTGCGCGTTGATGTACTCGACGTAGTCGGCGAGACCACGCTCGTACATGAACGTGTCGTTGCGGGCCTCTTCCCCTTCTTCCGGGGCGCGCTCGTCGCGGAGGTTGATCCGCAGGCCCTTGTTCAGGAAGGCCATCTGCTGGAACCGCGTGCGCAGGGTCTCGTAGTCGAAGACGACGGACTCGAAGATCTCGGCGTTCGGCCAGAACGTGATCGTCGTGCCGGTCTCGTCGGTCTCTTCGTCCTTGGAGACGGGCGCGACGGGGACACCGTCGGTGTAGCTCTGGCGCCAGACGTGGCCCTGCCGACGGACCTCGACGTCGAGCTCGGAGCTCAGCGCGTTCACGACGGACGAACCGACGCCGTGCAGACCACCGGAGACGGCGTAGCCGCCACCACCGAACTTGCCGCCGGCGTGCAGGACGGTGAGGACGACCTGCAGGGTCGAGACCCCCTCGGCCGCGTGGACGTCGACCGGGATGCCACGGCCGTTGTCGACGACGCGGACGCCACCGTCTTCACGGATGCTCACGTCGATGGTGTCGCAGTACCCGGCGAGGGCTTCGTCGACGGAGTTGTCGACGATCTCCTGGACCAGGTGGTGCAGGCCGCGAGGGCCGGTCGAACCGATGTACATACCCGGGCGCTTGCGGACGGCCTCGAGCCCCTCGAGCACCTGAATCTGGTCTGCGCCGTAGGACGGTTCGCTCTGCGGGGTCTCCGCACCGAGCGGGTTCTGCCGGTCGTCTTCAGATTCTGCTGCCATGTCGAGCGTGCTCCTGCCTGCGCGCGGAACGCCCGCGCACTGCACCTCCCAGTCTACCGCAGAGCCCCCTCTTTCGAGGGCTCATCTGCCCCGCAGACGGGCTTTTCTGGCACTCCAGGATGATTTCGTCGCCTCAACCGTAGGTGTCGCGAGGACCGCGCCCCTGGACCGTCCTGGGGCCGCGTTTCCACGTGGGGGCGTCCGGGCCGGAAACCCTGATCGACTCGACCCCTGCTTCTGGGTGCCGTTCCGCGATGGTCGTCGTGACCGTCGCACGCATCAATCGGAGCTGGGTCGCCCAGGCCGTCGAGTCGCACCGGATGACGAGTGCGCCGTCCTCGATGGTGACCGGTCGGGAGTGCTTCGCCAGCTCCTCGCCGACGACGCTCGGCCAGTCCACGAAGAGCTCGGAGCGGGCGAGGGGTTCGGTCCAGCCGAGTTCCTGAGCGAGCGAACCGACGATGTCCGCGAGGCCCTTCGGCTCGCGGCCGCGCCCGTACGGCACGGTGTCGGCGTCGAACTCGCGGGCACGGCGGCGGCGGGCATCGGTGCCGCGCTTGGACGGGTCGCCGAACACCGCGCGCAGGTGGCGGTACACCTGCGAGGGTTCGGTGGGCTTGCGGGGCTTCGGCATCAGACGTCGGCTTCGGTCGGGTCCGTCTTGCTGTCCGCGACGGTCGCGTCGGTCCCGTCCGGCGCGTCGATCGCGTCGGTCCCGTCCGTCGCGTCGATCGCGTCGGTCCCGTCCGTCGCCGGACTGGAGGCCCGGGTCGCGTCCGCCTCGTCGGTCACGATCGTGCCCGCCTCGATCCGCACGGTGTGCGCCGCCAGCTTCCCGGGCACGTCACCGAAGACCGCGGCCGTGATGAGCACCTGCTCGTAGTCCGCGACGGCGTTCGCCAGCCGTTCCCGCCGCGATTCGTCCAGTTCGGCGAAGACGTCGTCGAGGATGATGATCGGATCGCCCAGGTTCGACTCGGCGCGCAGGATCGAGGCGCTCGCGAGCTGGATGGCGAGCGCGAAGGACCAGGATTCGCCGTGACTCGCGTACCCGCGAGCTGGTAACCCGTTGAGCTGGAACAGAACGTCGTCCCGGTGCGGCCCCACGAGGGTGAGCCCGCGGTCGAGTTCGTCACGGCGACGACGCTCGAGGGCGGCCGCGAACGCTTCGGCAGCCGACGCCACCGTGACGGGCTCGTCGGGGGTCCCGAGCACGGGGTCGGTGGCTGCCGCGGACTCGGGGTCGCCCCCGCGGATCGACAGGACTCCGGTGATCGAGGCGTCGTGGTGTTCGCCGGCGACGGTCGCGTAGGCCTCGGCCACGAAGGGTGCGAGCCGCCGGGTCAGGTGGTCACGCGCCGCGACGATCTCGGCGCCGAGCCCGACGAGCCGGTCGTCCCAGACGTCGAGCGTCGACAGGGCGTTCGCCTTCGCGCCGGTGGCACGGGCCGACTTCAGCAGGGTGTTCCGCTGGCGGAGCGTGCGGTCGTAGTCGGCGAGCACGCCCTGCATCCGCGGTGCGATCTGGCCGAGCAGCTCGTCGAGCATCCGGCGTCGCCCGGCCGGCTCGCCCCGCACGAGCGCCAGGTCCTCCGGAGCGAAGAGCACACTCGTGCAGTAGCGCGGCAGCTCACGTGGCTTGATCGCCGACCGGTTCACCTGCGCACGGTTCGCACCGGTGCGGTTGATCTGCACCTCGGCGAGGATGCTGCGGTCCTCGTGCGCGAGACGAGCCCGGACGATCGCAGCGTCGCATCCTTGACGGACGAGCGCTGCGTCGGTGGGGACGCGGTGCGAGCCGAGGGTGGAGAGGTACCCGATCGCCTCGACCAGGTTGGTCTTGCCCTGTCCGTTGCGCCCGACGAACAGGTTCGGCCCGCGTGCGAGGTCGACGTCCGCCTCCCGGTAGTTCCGGAAGTCGGTCAGTTGGAGATGGTCGACGTGCACGCGGGCCGAGTCCGGGTTCCCCCGGGAAGTCCTAGGACTTCTTGACGGCGTGACCGCCGAACTGGTTGCGGAGCGCCGCGACGGCCTTCATCGTCGGCGAGGCGCTGCCCTGACGCGAGACGAAGCGCGCGAAGATCGACGCCGAGAGCGCCGGCATCGGCACGGCGAGCTCGATGCCCTCTTCGAGCGTCCAGCGGCCCTCGCCCGAGTCCTCGACGTAGCCCTCGAGCTCGTCGAGCTTCGGGTCCTCGTTCAGCGCGAGCACCATCAGGTCGAGCAGCCAGGAACGGACGACCGTTCCGCGCTGCCAGCCGGCGAACACGGCGGGGACGTCGGTGATCAGGTCCTTGGCCTCGAGGAGCTCGTAGCCCTCGCCGTACGCCTGCATGATCGCGTACTCGATGCCGTTGTGGACCATCTTCGTGTAGTGGCCGGCGCCGATCGGGCCGGCGTGCGAGAAGCCCTCTTCACGGGGACCCTCGGGGCGCAGTGCGTCGAACACGGGCATCGCGAACTCGACGTCCGCGGCGTCACCGCCGACCATGAGGCCGTAGCCGTTGTCCTTGCCCCAGACACCACCGGAGACGCCGGCGTCCATGTAGCGGATGCCGCGCGCAGCGAGCTGCTCGGCGTGCGTGGTGTCGTCCAGCCACTTCGAGTTGCCACCGTCGATGACCAGGTCGCCCTCGCCGAGGACACCGGCCAGGTCGGTGATCACGTCGTCGGTGATCTTGCCGTGCGGGACCATGACCCACACGAGACGCTTGCCCTCCGGGAGGGCAGCGGCGAGGGCGCCGAGGTCGGCGACGTCCGAGACGGCGGGGTTGGCGTCGTACCCGGTGACCTCGATCCCTGCGTTGCGGAGACGGGCACGCATGTTGTTGCCCATGCGACCAAGGCCGACAAGACCGATGTGCATGATTTCCTCTTCTGTTCGTCGTCGCGCTGATGCTGCCGGTGGTGTGCGCCAGCGCAGGTTGCCTGTTGCGCCTATCGCAGCAGCAGGTTCGGCTGCAGCAGGTACCGGTATCCATCGGTCGCTGCGGCCTCTTGCGAAGTCTGGCCGGTGATCAGCACCGGGCCCGGCTTGTTGGGGTTCTCCGTCTTGGTGAAGGAGATGCGGACGAACTCGGAGTGCACCGCGTTCAGCCCGTCCAGGAGGAAGGCGGGCTTCAACGAGACCACCGTTTCCTCGCCGGTCAACAACGCACTGATCGACTCTGACGCCTGCGCTTGTTCGGATCCGATCGCCTCGAGCGTGAGCCCGTCGACCGTGAAGGAGAACCGGAGCGCCGCTTCGCGCTCCAGGACGAGGGAGACCCGTCGGACCGCTTCGACGAGCTCCGCGGTGTTGATCACCGCGTGGTCGTTGACGGTCTCGGGGAAGAGGCGGCGGACCGGCGGGTAGTTGCCCTTGATGAGCAACGACGTCACGGTCTTGTCGTCGGCGTGGAACGCGATGAGCTCGCGGTCGGAGTTGCCGCTGATCGAGACCGACACCGTGGACGCCGAACCGAACGTGCGGCCGACCTCCTGCAGGGTGCGGGCCGGGACGAGTGCGTGCAGGGGGTCCGAGCCGACTCGGCCGGAGTCCCACGCGATGGTGCGGACGGCGACGCGGTAACGGTCCGTCGCGATGAGGGAGAGGTCATTGTCGCCGACCTCGAGCTGCACGCCCGTGATGACAGGGGTGACGTCGTCGCGGCTGGCGGCGACGGCGACCTGGGACACCGCTTCGGAGAACGCGTCGCCGGGGATCACACCGGTCTGCGGCCCGATCTCCGGCAGCGTCGGGTACTCCTCGACCGGCATGGACAGCAGCGTGAAGTGCGCGGACCCGCAGGAGACGGAGATCTTGGCGTCCTCGGTGGTGAACGACACGGGGGCGTTCGGCAGCCGGCTCGCGATGTCGTTCAGCAGTCGACCGGAGACCAGGACCGTGCCCGGCTCGTCGATCTGGGCCGAGATCGACGTCTGCGCCGACACCTCGTAGTCGAACGACGAGAGCGTCAGACGATCTCCGTCGGCGTGGATCAGGACGCCCGAGAGGATCGGGAGGGTCGTGCGCTGCGGGAGGAGCTTCACTGCGAAGGAGACGGCTTCGGAGAAGACGTCCCGGTTGACCTCGAACTTCACAGCTGGAACCCCTGTCGATCGGCTTGGACTGTCCGGCCGCCCCATTCTGGCACAGGCGGACGGGGGCCGGATTTCTTGTCATCCCGCCGTCCACAAGGTTGTCCCGCGGAGATTGATCGTTAACCAGGAGTAATGGTGTTAACGCCTGTGCACACTGTGGATAACCCTGTGCATCCCGCTCCGCAGTAGGGAACTACACGCTTGTGACTTGTGAGCGGTGTGTGAGCGTTAACGGGATGAATGAATCTCATCTATCCACTTCCATCCCCAGTCTCCACAGGTGACCCCCCACCTGTGTACAACCGGGCGGCGTGTCCTCCACAGTTATCCACAGGCTATCCACACTGTGAGAAGTCCGGCCCATGGAACCGTCTCAGATGGTGGATGGGGCCGGGAACGGGCCGATCTCAGCGGTAACGGCGGTCCTGCTTGATGCGGCTGGTGAGCTCGGTGACCTGGTTGTAGATCGACCGACGCTCCTTCATCAGCTCGGTGATCTTCTTGTTCGCGTACATCACCGTGGTGTGGTCGCGGTTGCCGAACAGCTGCCCGATCTTGGGCAGGGACAGGCTCGTCAGCTCACGGCACAGGTACATCGCGATCTGTCGTGCCGTGGCGATCGCCTGGGAGCGGGACGACCCGTAGAGGTCGTCGACGGAGAGCTTGAAGTACTCCGCGGTGTGGTTGATGATGTCCGTCGGCGCGACGACGTTGTCCTCGTCGAGGGTGATCAGGTCCTTGAGGACCGTCTGCACCAGGGCCATGTCCACGGCCGTCCGGTTCAGGCTCGCGAACGCGGTGACCCGGATCAGGGTGCCTTCGAGCTCGCGGATGTTGCTCGACACCTTCGACGCCATGAACTCGAGGATGTCGTCGGGCACCTGCAGGTGGTCGGACTGTGCTTTCTTGCGGAGGATCGCGATGCGGGTCTCGAGCTCGGGCGCCTGCACGTCGGTGATCAGGCCCCACTCGAAGCGCGATCGCATCCGGTCCTCGAACCCGGTCAGGTGCTTCGGCGCGACGTCGGACGTGATGACGACCTGCTTGTTGTGGTCGTGCAGGGTGTTGAACGTGTGGAAGAAGGCCTCCTGCGTGGAGTCCTTGCCCTGCAGGAACTGGATGTCGTCGATCAGCAGGATGTCGATGTCGCGGTACCGCTGCTGGAACTGGTTCGAGCGGTTGTTCGCGATCGAGTTGATGAAGTCGTTGGTGAACTCCTCGCTCGACACGTACCGGACGCGGATCCCCGGGTAGAGGCTCTCGGCGTAATGCCCGATGGCGTGGAGCAGGTGGGTCTTGCCCAGCCCGGAGTCCCCGTAGATGAAGAGCGGGTTGTAGGCCTTGGCCGGTGCCTCGGCCACGGCGACCGCTGCCGCGTGTGCGAACCGGTTCGACGAGCCGATGACGAAGTTGTCGAAGTTGTACTTCGGGTTGAGTCGCGACTCGGGCCGACCGCTGGTGCCGGGAGAGTCGATCTGGCTCGGGACGAACGGCGCCTCGATGTACTGGCGCGGAGCGGCACTCTGCTCGACGGCTTCCTGCACGGGCTCGGCGTACTCGGGGACGTTCGGGTCCACCCGCGGTTCCGACGCCATGTCGGGGTTGACCGTGATCGCGAAGTTCGCGACCGAGTCGTCACCGATGCGCGCGACCGCCTCGGTGATCGGGATCCTGATGCGCTGTTCGAGCATGCCCCGGGTCAGGTCGTTCGGGACCTCGAGGTACAGGGTGCCGGCGAGCACGCCCTTCGGCTCGACCAGGTTCAGGAACCCGTGGAGCTGCGGCGTGATGCGGGGGTCCTCGGCGAGGAGTCCGAGTACGGATGACCAGAGGTCCTCGACGGGGTCGGCCGGCATCGTCATGTCGCGCTCGTCTCCAGGGGTCGTGTCGTGCGTTCACTGCCGGACGAGGGTGCGTCCTGCGGGGTCGGACATGCCGTGGCATCCTCGGCGACCGCACTCGGGACCAGGTCGTCGCCGGCGGATCGTCGGTGGCTCCGGGGGCTTCGTCGACGCCTCGTTGCCGCGGAGGTTCCCACAGGGTTGTCCACAGTGTTGTCCACGACCACCTCGAGCCGTCCGACAGGAGTACTTCCCTGTCGTACCGGCCATCGGGGCGATCGATCACACCACTGTAAAGGACCGGACCGAGTCCCACCGAACGGAAGTTGTCCCCAATGTGGAGAATGGGCTCGAGCGACGGCAGACCCGACGGCGCCGACGCAACCGGTCCGGGCGGGGTTTGACCTGCTCGCCGCTGTCACGTACCGTTAACCAGTTGACTGCGGCCCTTTGGTCGCGCCCATCTGCGTCGTTCGACACCCGGACGGCTACACATACGTGACGGCTCGCCGCGAGCAGCCGTGTGGAGAACATCATGAGCAAGCGCACCTTCCAGCCGAACAACCGCCGCCGCGCCAAGAAGCACGGCTTCCGCCTCCGCATGCGGACGCGTGCCGGCCGCGCCATCCTGTCGGCGCGCCGCGCCAAGGGCCGTACCGAGCTCTCGGCCTGATCAGGCTCATCGCCTGATCCGGTCCTCGGTCTGACCCCGGCGTCGCAGTGTTGGCCAGCGCCAACCGCATCGTGCGCGGGGATGACTACCGGAACGTCGTGCGTCGTGGTCGCAAGAGCGCCACGGCGCACGTCGTCGTGTCCGTGGTCCGTCAGCCGGCAGACCGCAACGGACCGACGCGGTTCGGCTTCATCGTCGCGAAGACGGTGGGGAACGCCGTGACCCGGAACCTGATCAGGCGGCGGCTGAAGGCGATCGCGCACGACCTGCTCGCCGAGACCCCCCAGGGCTTCGACGTGGTGGTCCGTGTACTGCCAGCCGCATCGCAGGCCGGATGGCCTACCCTGCTCGAAGACGTCACGCGCTCCTTCGCGCGCGGGGTGGAGAAGGCAGCATGAACCGCACTCTGTGGACCCGGCTTGCCTGGGTCATCGCGTTGCTCCCACGCAACGCGTGCGTCGTCGTGCTCCGGGCCTACCGTGCGGTGATCTCCCCGCTGTACGGCAACGTCTGCCGCTACCACCCGTCGTGCTCCCGGTACGCCCTCGACGCGATCCAGCAGTACGGCGTCGTCCGCGGATCCGCCATGGGCGCCTGGCGCATCGCCCGTTGCAACCCCTGGGCTGCTGGTGGCATCGACGACGTCAAGGAACGTCGTCACCCGTTCGTCGTCAACCGGTTCGGGTTCGTCCTCGCGCCGATCCCGCAGCAGCCGCACCCCGCGGTCGGAACGGCCCGGCCGGTCCTGCTCCCCCAGCGCACTCGAAAGGCGTAGCCGTCCCCATGGACATCATCGGATTCGTCCTCTGGCCGCTCAAATGGGTGGTCTCCGCCATCCTCGTCGGCTTCCACTGGATCTTCGAGAGCATCGGCATGGACCCGAACGAGGGCATCACGTGGGTGCTCTCGATCATCTTCCTGACGTTCGTGGTGCGCGCAGCGCTGATCCCGATCTTCGTCCGGCAGATCAAGTCGCAGCGCCGCATGCTCGAGGTCGCGCCGCAGCTGAAGAAGATCCAGGACAAGTACAAGGGCAAGAAGGACCAGTTCTCGCGTGAGGCCATGAGCCGCGAGACGATGGCGCTCTACAAGGAGACCGGGACCAACCCGCTCAGCTCCTGCCTGCCGCTGCTGCTGCAGATGCCGATCTTCTTCTCGCTGTACTCGGTGCTGCACGAGGCCCAGATCAACAAGACGGGCATCGGCCTGCTGACGAACGACCTCGCGGGGTCGTTCGGCAACGCGGCCCTGTTCGGCGCTCCGCTGCACGAGACCTTCACGAACGCCTCCGGCTGGGAGGTCCGTGCGATCGCGGGCTTCATGATCGTCGTGATGACGGCGTCGCAGTTCATCACGCAGCTGCAGCTCGTCGCCAAGAACATGTCGCCGGAGACCAAGGAGTCTCCGATGTACCGCCAGCAGAAGATGATGCTGTACATCCTCCCGCTGGTCTTCGTGATCTCGGGCCTGAGCTTCCCCCTCGGCGTCATGTTCTACTGGCTGGCCTCGAACCTCTGGACGATGGCGCAGCAGTACTTCGTCATCCGCAGCATGCCGACCCCCGGCTCCGAAGCCGCTCTGGCTCGTGAAGCCCGCCTGGCCAAGAAGGCACAGCGTCGCGGAACGGCCACCCCGGTGCTCGCCGAGGCCGGTGCCGGCGCCGGTGCGACGGAGATCGAGCCCGTGCGCGTCACCACCCAGCGTCAGCAGCCGGTCGGCAAGCAGCGCCAGAAGAAGAACGGGAAGAAGTAAGTGACCGAGCAGGACACCGCAGGCGCCGTCGAGACGACGGACACCGAGACCGAGGATGCCCGCGACGAAGCGGACATCGCAGCGGACTACATCGAGGAACTCCTCGACATCTGCGACCTCGACGGCGACATCGAGATCGAGGAACGCGCCGGTCGCGTGTACCTGTCGGTCACCGACGACGGCGAGGCGCTCCGCGTGCTGTCGAAGCCCGACACCGTGACGGCGCTGCAGGAGCTCACCCGGATCGCCGTGCAGGCGGAGACCGGCGAGTTCAGCCGGCTCATCCTCGACGTCGGTGGCTCGCGGGATGCCCGTGCTGACGAGCTCCAGCGGCTCGTGGACACCGCTGTCGAGCGCATCGAAGCCGGTTCGTCGTCGGCTGCGCTCCCCCCGATGTCGTCCTACGAGCGCAAGCTCGTCCACGACCTGGTCGCTGAGAAGGGCTTCCACTCGGAGTCCGAGGGTGAGGGTCGGGACCGCCACACGGTCGTCACCCGATGACGGACGCACCCGTCCCGACCGACGCAGCACCGGTGCTCGAGGCTGAGCCCACGGCGGCTGCAGCACTCTTCGGTGACCAGATCGAGGTTGCGCGCTCGTTCACCAACGAACTCGCGCGGCGGGGTGAGGAGCTGGGCCTGATCGGCCCGCTTGAGCTGCCCCGCCTGTGGACGCGACACATCCTCAATTCTGCGTTGCTCGCACCCCTCCTGGAGGCTCGGGGGCGCGTTGCCGACGTCGGTTCGGGAGCAGGGTTGCCGGGTCTCGTGCTCGCGATCGCCCGTCCGGACGTCGAGTTCGTCCTCATCGAGCCAATGGAGCGCCGGACGGATTGGCTTCGCGCTGAGTCTGACCGGCTTGGCTTGCAGAACGTCACGGTGCTCCGTGGCCGTGCTGAGGACGTAGCGGACGACGTCGTGGTCGACCAGGTCACCGCGCGCGCCGTCAGCGCCCTGTCGAAGCTCATCCCCCTCACCGTGCCGCTGGTCCGTTCCGGCGGCCAGCTCATCCTGATGAAGGGTGCGCGGGTCGACGAAGAGATCGAGAAGGCCCGCAAGGTCATCCTTCGGAAGCGCCTCTCTGATGTCGAGGTGCTCGAGCTCGGAGAAGGTGTGGTCGACGAGACCACCCGCGTCTTCCGGGCTACAGTTGACTGACGCTGCGGCTCGGGCCGGGTCCTCCGGCCGCCAGTGGCTCCGCGTTCCACGTGAAACATCGAACCGGGGAAGAGGCACTCGTTGAGTTCATCGACCGACTACGACGCGTCGACACCGCTCGCTCGCGAGATCGCCGACCTGAACCGTCGCCGGCGCGCGATCGCCACGCAGCAGTTTCCACTCCCTTCTGAGACACGGATCATCACCGTCTCGAACCAGAAGGGTGGCGTCGGCAAGACGACCACGACCGTCAACCTGGCCGCGGGTCTCGCCCATGGGGGCGCTCGTGTGCTCGTCATCGACCTGGACCCGCAGGGCAATGCCTCGACCGCGCTGGGCGTCGATCACCAGGCCGAGGTCGCGAGCATCTACGACGTGATCGTCGATGAGGCACCGATGGCCGACACCGTGCAGGCCTCCCCCGAGTCGGACACCCTCTGGTGTGTGCCGGCCACCATTCACCTCGCCGGCGCCGAGATCGAGCTCGTGTCACTGGTGGCACGTGAACAGCGTCTCCGGACCGCGCTCGACATGTACCTGCAGTCGCTGGACGAGCCGTACCACTACGTCTTCATCGACTGCCCGCCGTCTCTGGGCCTGTTGACGATCAACGCCTTCGTTGCGGCACAAGAGGTACTCATCCCGATCCAGTGCGAGTACTACGCGCTCGAGGGCCTGAGCCAGCTGCTGCGGAACATCGAGTTGATCGAGCGACACCTCAACCCGAACCTCCGGGTCTCCACGATCCTGCTGACGATGTACGACGGCCGTACGAACCTGGCGAACCAGGTGGCGAACGACGTCCGGGAGCACTTCGGGGACCAGGTACTCAAGGCCATGATCCCCCGCTCCGTCCGCGTGAGCGAAGCACCGAGCTACGGCCAGAGCGTCGTCGCCTACGACGTGAACTCCACCGGGTCGCTGTCCTACCTGGAAGCGGCCGCCGAGATCGCAGCACGAGGAGCGAAGCACTGATGGCACCGAAGCGAACCGGACTCGGCCGAGGCATCGGCGCCCTGATCCCGACGGCGACCGATCAGCAGGACCGTCCCGTCGACGTGTTCTTCCCGACCGGTGGCTCGCCGGCATCCGCTCCGACGGTAGACGAGTTGGTGGCCGTACCGGGAGCCCGTCTCGCCAACCTCAATCCGCTCGACGTGATCCCGAACGCGCAGCAGCCGCGGAAGGAGTTCCGCGAGGAGGAGCTCCAAGAGCTCGTGCACTCGATCCGTGAGATCGGCGTGCTGCAGCCCATCGTCGTCCGGCCCATCCCCGGCGCGACGGGTACCGAGCCCCAATACGAGCTCATCATGGGTGAGCGCCGTCTGCGGGCCACGAAGGAACTCGGCCTGAGCACGATCCCCGCGATCGTGAAGGACACCCCCGATGACGCAATGCTGCGGGACGCGCTGCTGGAGAACCTCCACCGGGCGCAGCTCAACCCCTTGGAAGAGGCATCGGCGTACCAGCAGCTCCTCGCAGACTTCGGGATCACCCAGGAGCAGCTCGGGCAGCGCATCGGTCGATCGCGCCCGCAGATCACGAACACGATCCGACTCCTGCGGCTCCCCTCCCCCGTGCAGCGGCGAGTGGCCGCAGGCGTGCTCTCTGCCGGACATGCTCGTGCCATCCTCGCCGCTCCGGACGCCGAGGCGATGGAGTACCTGGCCGAGAAGATCGTCAACGAGGACCTGTCCGTGCGCGCGGCTGAGGCGATCGCGCAGCAGCTGTCAGCCAAGACGCCGGCCACGAAGCCGAAGCCCGAACCGTCGAAGCGCCAGGCACACTTCAACGATCTCGCTGAACGGCTCGGTGATCGCCTCAACACGCGGGTGAAGATCGCGGTCGGTGCTCGCAAGAGTTCCGTCACGATCGACTTCGCGAACGGCGACGACCTCAACCGTATCCTCGGTGAGCTCGGGGTAGAGGACCTCGAGGGCTGAACCAGGCCGTATGCGGCGCTGCGCGGCGCTGTGAGCCCCTGCGACGGTCGGGCCGGGGTCGATGGACCAGCGACTCCTGCCGAGCGGTCTTGCGGCAATGCAGCGCTCGGGACGACGCCTTCGTCGGACGCGATCGGACTCAGCTGAGTTGGTCGTGTCGTGACCACCATCGGCTCGCCCTTCATGCCGGCGATCCGAGGGACGTTCTTCCGAGCGGTCGACCCGAGGTCCCGTGAGTTCACTCTCGAGGGATCGTGTTCAGCCAGCCGCTACTGCAGAGCGTACGATCCGACGCGCTACCTCGGATTGCCAGTTGAGGGGGTCGACGCTTCGATGCTTGCGCACAAGGGCGTGCGCCCGCGCACCGTGGAGATTGAGGTCAAGGCCTCTCGGATCGTCTGTTCACCCGGTTCGGGCGCCTCGGGGCCCGCCGAGCGCGCTGGGGGCCAACACGGGCGCCGAGTGACGATCCTCGCGGCGAGATGTTCCACGTGGAACATCTCGCCTCGCGAAGGACGAAAGTCGTCCCGAGGCCGACGTTTCACGTGGAACATCGAACCTCGCCCGCCGGGTCGGCCAAAAAACGGGGCCGGTGTTCCACGTGGAACATGGGTCAGCACCAATCAGGCGCGGTGATCCCGGATGGCCTGCTCGGCGAGCTCGGCGTAGGTCCAGCCGAGGTCGAAACCGGACGCGGACAACGCCTGCGGCAGCAAAGACGTCTCGGTGAGCCCGGGGAGCACGTTCGCCTCGAGGAACCAGGGCGTCCCGGCCCCGTCGATGATGAGGTCGACACGGGACAGATGCCGGAGGCCCAGTGCCGAGTGCGCTGCGACCGCTGCCTCCGCGGCTGCTGCGGCGAACTCGTTGGACAGACGCGCGGGGGTGTAGAAGGTCGTCTCCCCCGCGTTGTAGCGCGCCTCGAAGCCGTAGATACCGTTGCGCGGCACGATCTCCACGGCGGAGAGCGCCACGGGGCCATCGCCGGTGTCGATGATCCCCACGGCGACCTCGGTCCCCCGGATGAGCTGCTCGACCACGACGTCGTCGCAGTACGTGTACGCCGTCACCATGGCCCGGGGCAGGTCCTTGACGTCGTCGACCAGGGTCACGCCCTGCGCACTCCCGCCGCGCGCCGGCTTCACCGCGAGCGGCACCGGGTGCTCGGTTGCGATGGCCTCGAGGACACCGACGGCACCGAGCTCACGGAAGACGTCGTGGGACAGCGTCACCGAACGAGGGGTACGGACGCCGGCGCGGGCGACCAGTGCTGACGCCGTGGGCTTGTCCCATGCCAACCGAGCCGACGTCGAACGTGAGCCGACGAACGGGATGTCCACAGCCTCCAGGATGCCCCGCAGGGCCCCGTCCTCTCCGGAGGCGCCGTGCAGCGCCGGCCACACGACGTCCGGGCGTGATTCGGTGAGAGCCGGCAGGAGCATCGCGTCGGCGTCGCGCAAGTCCACCTGCCAGCCGTAGCCGGTCAGTGAGTCGGCGACCCGACGACCGGAGCGGAGGGAGACATCGCGCTCGTGCGAGATGCCTCCGGCGACGACGACGACGTGACGACGGGTGAGCTCGGCCATGCGGGGTCCTCCGGTGTGGAACTGCGGTGCTGTGCGATCAGTACCGAGGAAAAGCGCTGATCAGGAGATGTTCGGGGGCGGTGCACTGACGGACGAGGTCTCGCGGACCACGGTGTTCGGGCGGGTGGTCGGGCCGAACGTCTCGATGAGTTCGAGTTCGTCGTTGACGACGTTGGCCAGACGCTTGACGCCCACCCGGATCTGCTCCGGGGTCGGGTAGCAGAACGACAGACGGATGTGTCCGCCTCCGCGCCCGTCGGCGTAGAAGGCCGTGCCGGGCGTGTAGGCCACGAGCTCCTTGACCGCGCGCGGCAACATCCCCTTGGAGTCGAGCGACTCGGGCAGGGTCAGCCACACGAAGAAGCCACCGTTCGGCTTCGTCCAGGACAGGTCGGGCAGGAACTCCCCCAGTGCGGACAGCATGGCGTCACGGCGATCGGCGTAGATGCCCCGGAAGGTGTCGACCTGACCCTTCCAGTCCGCGGCGTCGAGGTACGCGTTCACGACGTACTGGCCGAAGGAGTTCGGCGCGAGCACGGCCGATTCGTTGGCGAGCACGAGCTTCTCGCGGATGGCGTGCGGCGCGAGGGCCCAGCCGACGCGGAAGCCCGGTGCGAGGGTCTTCGAGAAGGAGCCGAGGTACACCACGCCCTCTTCGTCGATCGATCGGATCGCCTGCGGCGCAGGCTCGTCGAACCAGAGGAGCCCGTACGGGTTGTCCTCGAGCACGAGGATGTTGTTCGACCGGCAGATGTCGAGCACCTCGATGCGGCGCTCGCGGCTCATGGTGACGCCGGCCGGGTTGTGGAAGTTCGGGATCGTGTAGAGGAACTTGATCCGCTTGCCCTGGGTGCGGAGGTTCGCGATTGCTTCACGCAGCGCCTCGGGGACGAGACCGAGATCGTCCGTCGTGACGTGCACCGTCTCGGCCTGGTACGACCGGAAGACCCCGATCGCACCGACGTAGGACGGCGACTCGGCGAGCACGACGTCACCCGGGTCGATGAACAGCCGTGTGACGAGGTCGAGGGCGTGCTGCGAGCCCGTGGTGACCACGACGTCCTCGGCGCTGGCACGGATGCCCTCGAGGCTCATGACGTCCACGATGTGCTCGCGGAGGGACCGCAGGCCCTGTCCGCCGCCGTACTGGAGCGCCATGGCGGAGTGCTCGTTCATGACACGGTCCAGGGAGCCCGTGACGAGCTCTCTGGGGAGCGCGGAGACGAACGGCATGCCGCCGGCCAGCGAGACCACTTCGGGGCGCGAGGCGACGGCGAACAGGGCTCGGACCTCGGAGGCGCTCAGCCCGGCGGTGCGCTGGGCGTAGGAGTCGTACCAGGGGTCGAGGCTGTTGCCGTTCGTCATCGAGTGCTCCGTTCAGTGGGACATTCCCGCCACACTACGACATCGGCCCGGGGAACCAGGGTTCCGCGACGGGGCCGATCGTCATCCGGTGGCTCCGGACGAGAACGGCCCCGCTCTCCGGGGAGAGCGGGGCCGTTCGGGTGGGGCGACCTACGCGAGGAACTCGGCGAGGTCGGCCTCGAGCGCGGGCTTCGGCTTGGCGCCGATGACGGTCTTGACGACCTCGCCGCCCTTGAACACCTTCATCGCCGGGATCGAGGTGATCTGGTAGTTCATGGCCGACTGGGGGTTGTCGTCCACGTTGAGCTTCACGATCTCGATCTTGCCGGCGTGCTCTTCGGCGATCTGGTCGAGGATCGGCGAGACCGCGCGACACGGGCCACACCACTCGGCCCAGAAGTCGACGAGGATCGTCTTGTCGGACTTGAGGACCTCGTCCGAGAAGGTGGCGTCGGTGACAGCCTTGGCGTTGGACATGTGTGCTCCTTCGAGAAGTCGTTCAGGGGGTACAACGGCGATGCCGTCGTGGTATTCCGAGGCGGGTCAGGCGCGGGCGGCGATGACGTCGACCATGGCGGGCTCGGTCGGGGCGACGCCCTCGGCCTCGTCCGTCAGTGTGTCGTCGAGCTCGGCGAGGTACTTCTCGGCGTCGAGCGCGGCGACCGTGCCCGAACCGGCAGCCGTGATGGCCTGGCGGTAGGAGGGGTCGATGACGTCACCGGCTGCGAAGACACCCGGCAGGTTCGTCTTCGACGAGCGGCCCTGGACGGCGATCGTGCCCTCGGGCGCGATGTCGATCTGCCCGTGGATCAGGTGCGTGCGCGGGTCGTTGCCGATCGCGATGAACAGGCCGTCCAGCGCGAGCTCAGACTCCTCGCCCGTCACGGTGTCCTTGAGCGTGACGCCCTCGACCGCGGAGTCACCCGTGATGCCGGTGACCTCCTTGTTCCACGCAAACTCGATCTTCGGGTCGTTCATCGCGCGGTCCTGCATGATCTTCGACGCACGCAGGGAGTCCTTGCGGTGGATGACCGTCACCTTGTCGGCGAAGCGGGTGAGGAACGTCGCCTCTTCCATCGCGGAGTCGCCACCACCGACGACGGCGATGTTCTTCTGACGGAAGAAGAAGCCGTCGCAGGTCGCGCACCACGAGACACCGTGGCCGGACAGGCGCTCTTCGTCGGGGAGGCCGAGGTGACGGTAGGCCGAGCCGGTGGCGTAGATGACCGCGAGGGCCTCGTACGTCTCGCCGGAGCCGACGGTGACCTTCTTGACCTTGCCGGTGAGGTCGACGGAGACGGCGTCGTCGTACAGGACCTCGGCACCGAACTTCTCGGCCTGTTCCTGCATCTTGATCATGAGGTCGGGGCCTTGGATCCCCTCGGGGAAGCCCGGGAAGTTCTCGACCTCGGTCGTCTTGGTGAGTTCACCGCCCGTCTCGACACTGGAGGCGACGATGAGCGGCTTGAGCTCTGCGCGCGCTGCGTAGATGCCGGCGGTGAACCCGGCCGGGCCGGAACCGATGATGATGAGCTGGCGCATGCCTGATTGCCCTTCCGTTGCGTCTGACCGGGTCAACCCATCGTACCGGCGAGGCATTCCACACGCCCCGTGAGCGTGCGGTGCGCGGCTGGGATCAGCGGCCGAGCTTGCTGCGGAGCATCCGGACGGCGTTGCCGATCTCACCGTTCTTCGCGACGACGAGGGCTCCGAAGTACACGGCTGCCATCACCGCGCCGGCGAGGACGAGGGTGATGGCCGCTCCGGTGAAGTCGGCCATCGCGAAGCCGCTCGCCGAGAACGACCCGAAGAAGTTCACGACGAGGAGTCCCACGACGCCCGCGATGAGCGCGGCGATGACGAACTGCACGTGCGAACGGGTGACCACGGGTCCTTCGATGCCACCGAGCCGCTTGCGGACGAGCACCAGGGCGACGATCGTCTGCGCGGTGCCCGCGAGGGTGGTGCACGCTGCGATCGCGACACCGATCGCCTCGTTCGGGAGCGTGCTGACCGCGAGGGCACCGATCACGAACAGCACCGACTGGACGCACTGCATGAGGAACGGCGTCCGGTGGTCGTGCATCGCCCAGAAGACGCGCTGGATGATGAACAGCATGCTGAAGAGCACGAGCCCCGGCATGTAGGCCAGCAGCACCGCCCCGATCGACAGCGCCCCGTCGAAGGTGTTGGAGAACATGCGTCCGAACGGCACGGCGACGACCATCAGCGCGATCGAGGCGAAGACGGTGAACAGTCCGACGATCCGCAGCGAGAGCGACAGGTTCTTCCGGACGGCGTCGAGGTCGCCGCGTTCCGCGTCGTGGCTCATCCGTGTGAAGTACGCCGTGGCGATGGAGACCGTGATGATCGAGTGCGGCAGCATGAAGAGCAGCCAGGCGTTCTGCAGTACCGCGTTGCCCGCGGCACCGGAACCCAGCGATGCGACGCGCGACTGCACGATGCCGGCCAGCTGGGTGACGAGGATCATCGCGAACAGCCACCCGGCCGCCGTGCCCGTCGACTTCAGGCCGACGCCACGCCAGCGGAAGTCAGGTCGGAAGCTCAGGCCAGCCCGGCGCCAGAAGAACGGCAGGAAGGCGGCCTGAGCGAGGACGCCCAGGGTCGCACTGCCGGCGAGGACGGCGATCTTGAGCGGAGTCCAGTCGTCGACGCCGGAGTTCGCGGCCCTGCCGCCGAACATGGCGATGAAGACGACGAGCCCGGCGATCGAGATGACGTTGTTGATGAGCGGCGCCCACGTGAACGGCCCGAAGACCTGCTTCGCGTTGAGGACCTCGCCGAGCAGCGAGTACATCGCGTAGAAGAGGATCTGCGGAAGGCACCAGAACGCGAACGCCACTGCGAGGTCGATCTGACCGGGCGTGAACCCCTTGCCCTCGCCTGAGGCGGTCTGCGCGTACACCTGCACGAGCAGTGGAGCGATCAGGGTCGCGACGACGGCGATGACGACGAACAGGGATCCGCCGAGCGTCACGATCTTGTTGACGTAGGCCGTGCCACCGTCGGTGTGCTGCTTCATCGCACGCACGATCTGCGGGATGAGCACGGCGGACAACAGGCCACCCGCGATCAGCGCGTAGATGTTGTTCGGGAGCTGGTTGGACACCGCGAACGCATCCGCCGCCGGTGACTGCGTCTGCCCGATCGCGTACGCCAGCACGAAGGTCTTCGCGAAGCCGAGGATGCGCGACAGCATCGTGCCGGCGGCCAGCATCGCGCTCGCCCGGCCGAGGCTGCGCTCGGCGACCGGCTCGGCGTCGACGTCGGGCTGGGGCTGGCTGGCGCTGATGGTCGGCTCCTCGGGGTCGCGGTCGTCCGCGACGGTGTTGCGTACGGCGTCGGACGGGAGGCGCGGCTCGGCCCCGGCGCGCACGATGGCGTCCCGCAGGGGGCCCTGGTCCACCGCCGTGGTTGTCTCTGCAGCGGTCGCTGCAGCCGGGGCCGCGGCCGCCGCTCCGGTGGCCGTGCCGGCCGTGGACGCGGCCACGCTGGGTGTGGAAGCTGCTCCGGAGCGGTGATCCGTGCCTCCAGGCCGGGTGGTGGACGCCTGCGCGCCCCCGACCGTCGGCTGGACCGCAAGGGGGCGGTTCGGGTCGTCGTCGTCCTCGTCGTCGAGTTCGCCGTTGCGGCGGCGGATGCGCTTGCGGATGCTGCGGAAGATGCCGAAGCCGAAGATGCCGATCAGGGCGATCGCGGCGGCCGCGGTGATGACCGTCTCCCACTGCGCCTGCACGTTCAGCTCGACGGTCGCGGGCTGGGCCACGCCGACGCCCGTCGGGCTCGAGAGCGACATCGTCAACTCGACCTTGCCGTTCGCGACCGACTGCACGGGGACGGTCGCGCGGGTGGATGAGTCGGGCTGGATCTCGACGACGATGTCGTTGCGGACCACACGCAGCGCCGAGTTGGACGGCTGCACGGACAGGTGCACCGTGACCGGGTAGTCGGAGCTGTTGCGGATCGACACCGGCAGGGACGACCGGTCGCCGAGCAGGGTGAGGCTGCTCGAGTCGACGATCCCGACCTCGGTCGTGCTCTTCGCCCAGGCGGCCGTGCGGGCCTCCACCGCGGCGGCGAGGCCCTGGTCGTCGTCGCGCCATGCGTTCGAGGCGAGCGCGAGCAGACGGAGCCGGGCGGGCGCGGTGAGCTGGTTCGGGTCGCCGAGGATCGTCGCGAACGCGGAGAGCCCCTGTTCCCCCCGCACGAGTCGCTGCAGCTGGTCGATGCGGGCCTCGCCGGTGGACGCGCTGGCGAGCGTGAGCGACCCGGCGACGGCCTTCGAGGCGGTGGAGAGGTCGGCCGGGGCGACCCAGGCGGTGCTCTCGAGGGCGTCCAGCGCCTGGCTGAGCCGGGTGGAGTCGGACGGCCACTCGCGCCCGAGGGTCAGCAGGATCGGCCCCGTGGCGGTGGCGGCACGGGCCGAGGTGGCCAGCGTCGCGGTGAGCTCGGACATCGTCGACGACCAGGTCTGCCGGTCGGTGGCGGCGGCGGCTCGGCGGAGCATCGACGACATCGACTGGTCGGAGACGAGCACGTGGTCGTCGCCGATCTTCTCGGACGCGGTGATGGTGGTGTCCGCGCCGGCCGAGGTGTTGCCGCTCGAGACGATGGTGGTCTTCGTGCCGGCACGCTCGAGGGCGGGCAGGTCGGCGGAGGACACCGTTCCCTCGGTCGGCCAGGCGATCGAGTCCATCGAGTACGGGAAGTCGAGCAGGGACTCCGTGGTCGGCAGCGTCTCCTGCGCCTGGTCGGCACCGTCGTCGGTGGTGGTGCCGTCACTCGAGGCCTCGGTGGGGGCCGGCGACGAGGTCTGCCCCGGTGTTGCCGCCGGAGTCGGTGCCGGGGTCTCGGCGCCGGGGAAGTTCTCGGACTTGACGGACTGGTCGAGGGAGATCGGCGACAGGATGCCGTCGGACCCGGCCTGGCGCAGGCCGGTGACGTCGGCGTCGGCGTAGGGCAGCGCGAAGGTCTCGTTGCGCAGTGCTTCGAGACGCTGCAGCCAGGTGATCGCACTCGACGGGGCGTTGTCGCCGAGGATCCGGATCGAGGCGATGATCCGCGGGTCCACCGCCACGGCAACGTTGTGATCCTCGGCGGCGTCGAGCTGCTGCGTGAGCGTGCCGTCGACCGAGGTCGCGGCAGCGAGCACGGGGGCGGTGAGGATGCCGTCGGTCGACTTCGGCACGGTGATCGGCATCGCGACGGAGACGCTGACCGGGGCCTGTTCGAAGTCCGGGTACCAGGTGATCGCAGAGCGGTCGACGGCGAAGGCGTCGCCCGCCGTGTACTCGGCCGCGATGCGCCGGGCGCCGAACGAGGAGTACCCGCCGAGTGCCACGTTGCCGGAGACGATCTCGACCGAGTCGATGGTGATCGAACGGTGCGCCGGGATCGCCGGGATGTCGACGGAGTCCATCGGGGCGCCGAGGTAACCGGTCGTGGTGGTGTCGTTGAGCCAGCTCGCCAGGACGTCACGCGTGCTCACCGAGCGGAAGATGTCGAACTCCGCGGTGCCGGCCGGCAGTGCCGCGTCGGTGTCGTTCGTGACGGTGACCGACAGGGTGAGGTCCTGGTCGCGCTGGACGACGCCGCGGTTCGCCGGGGCGATCGAGATGGTCGCCTTGCCCGCGTCTGCGGCGGCCGGATCGGCGATGTGGCTCTTGGCGGCGGACACCGTGGCGGCCGAGGCGTGATCGGTGGCGACGGGCGCGACGACCAGGCCGAGCGCGACGAGGGTCGACGCGGCTGCGGCGAGCGTGGTGCGGAGCATCTGCATACGGGGAGCGGGCCACGGGGTCGGTTCGGGCCGAGCACGAGTGTATGAGGCGCGACCATGAACAGGTCCCGTGCGCGCGCGGCTTGTGGAGAACTCGGGGCCTCGATCTGGGAGGATGAGCACCGTCATGCAGTCCGTTGCCCAGGCCGTCGAACGACTCGACGCACTCGCCACCACCGAGCCCGTCGACCTCCTCGCTCGGGCCTTCGCCGACGCCGGACACGAACTCGCCCTCGTCGGCGGCCCCGTCCGTGACGCGTTCCTCGGCCGTCCGGTGACCGATCTGGACTTCACCACCGACGCCCGGCCGGACGACATCCTGCGGATCGTCGAGCCCATCGCGAGTGCCACCTGGGACGTCGGTCGCCAGTTCGGCACCATCGCCGCACGGGTCGCCGGCGAGCAGGTCGAGATCACCACGTACCGCAGCGACGTCTACGACGGCGAGACCCGCAAGCCCGAGGTCGCGTTCGGCGACACCATCGAGGACGACCTGCTCCGTCGCGACTTCACCGTCAACGCGATGGCCCTGCGGCTGCCGGACCGCGAACTCGTCGACGTGCACGGCGGCGTCGAGGACCTGCTCGCCGCACGGCTCCGGACGCCCCAGACCGCAGTCGTCTCGTTCCGCGACGACCCCCTGCGGATGATGCGCGCGGCACGGTTCACGTCCCAGCTCGGCTTCACCGTCGACGACGACGTGCGGGCCGCGATGGAGGAACTCGTCGCGTCGATCGACATCGTGTCCGCCGAACGGGTCCGCGACGAACTCGTCAAACTGCTCAACACGGACGACCCGGTCCCCGGCCTCCGGCTGCTCGTCGACACCGGCCTCGCCGAGCGGTTCCTGCCCGAGCTGCCCGAGATGCGGCTCGAGGTCGATGAGCACCACCATCACAAGGACGTCTACGAGCACTCCCTCACCGTGCTCGAGCAGGCGATCGGGTACGAGGCCGAGCGGCACGCCGGCGATCCCCCGGACACCGTGCTCCGGCTCGCGGCGCTGCTGCACGACATCGGCAAGCCCGCGACGCGCAAGCTCGAGCCCGGCGGCGCCGTGAGCTTCCACCACCACGACCTGGTCGGTTCCAAGATGGCGAAGAAGCGACTCCGTGCGCTCCGCTTCGACAACGACACCATCGCCGCGGTGTCCCGCCTGATCGAGCTGCACCTGCGCTTCTTCGGGTACACCGAGGGCGCCTGGACGGACTCCGCCGTCCGCCGCTACGTCCGCGACGCCGGACCGCAGCTCGAACGGCTGCACGAGCTCACTCGATCGGACGTCACCACCCGCAACCGCCGCAAGGCCGACCGGCTGGCGTTCGCATACGACGACCTCGAGGACCGCATCGAGGTGCTGTCCAAGCAGGAGGAGCTCGAGTCGATCCGTCCGGACCTGACCGGCGACGACATCATGCGGATCCTCGACATCCCGCCGGGGCGTGCCGTGGGCGATGCCTACCGGTTCCTGCTCGAGGCCCGGATGGACGAAGGGCCCCTCGGACCGGAGACGGCCGAGGAGCGCCTGCGCGAGTGGTGGAGCACCCGAGGCGACGCCGACGCCTGAGACGCGACCGCCTGCCGGGCGGAACCGCTCTCCACAGGCCGGTGGCGCGCCTCCAGGCAGTCCGGTAGGCTACCCAGGTTGCCCCTCGCGCACCTGCGTGGTCTGGGGCACATGCATCAACCCTCCTGCCCCGGGAACCGCCCGGGGCCGCTGAGACCAGAGGAGGTGGGTTCCGCATGCACCAGTACGAACTGATGGCGATCCTCGACCCCGAGATCGATGAGCGCACCGTCGCTCCCAGCCTGGACAAGTTCCTGGCCGTGATCCGCAACGCGGGTGGCACCGTCGACAACGTGGACGTCTGGGGCCGTCGCCGGCTCGCTTACGAGATCGCGAAGAAGTCCGAGGGCATCTACGCCGTCGTCGACTTCACGTCGTCGCCCGAGGCCGCCAAGGAGCTCGACCGTCAGCTCGGTCTCTCCGAGGCCGTGCTCCGCACGAAGGTCCTCCGCGCTGAAGAGGGCATCGCGCAGGTCGCCGCCCAGAAGCAGCGTGACGAGGCTCGCGCGGCCCGCAAGGCCGCCAACGCCTCCGCAACCGCGACCGCGAGCGCCGAGTAACCCGTGGCCGGCGAAACCGTCATCACGGTGGTGGGCAACCTCACCGCGGACCCCGAGCTGCGCTACACGCAGAACGGGCTCGCCGTGGCGAACTTCACCATCGCGTCGACTCCTCGCACGTTCGACCGTCAGGCGAACGAGTGGAAGGACGGCGACGCGCTGTTCCTCCGTGCGAGTGTGTGGCGCGAGTTCGCCGAGCACGTGGCGGGGTCGCTGACGAAGGGCTCGCGCGTCATCGCGCAGGGTCGTCTGCGTCAGCGTTCCTACCAGGACCGTGAGGGCCAGCAGCGCACGAGCATCGAGCTCGAGGTCGACGAGATCGGCCCGTCGCTCCGCTACGCGACCGCACAGATCACCCGCGCTGCGGGTGGCAGTGGCGGCGGTCGTGGCCAGGTCGGCGGCGGCGCCAGCGCCCCCGCGGGCAACGGCGGTGGCAACTGGAACAACAACGGTGGCGGTCAGTCGGACGCGCCCTGGTCTCCCCAGGGCGGCCAGCAGGGTGGCGGCAACGCACAGTCGAACGACGTGTGGAGCACCCCCGGCGGCAACTTCGACGACGAGACCCCGTTCTGATTCTCCCGGTTCCGACGGACACACAACTTTTCTTCTAAGGACAAATCACTATGGCTGGAAAGAGCACCGGCGACCGCCGGAAGCCTCGCGGCAAGGGCGGCAAGAACGCTGCTCCCGCGAAGTCGATCAAGGTCGGCGTCATCGACTACAAGGACGTTGCGACCCTTCGCAAGTTCATCTCGGAGCGTGGAAAGATCCGCGCCCGTCGCATCACCGGCGTCTCCGTCCAGGAGCAGCGCCTCATCGCCCGTGCCGTGAAGAACGCCCGTGAGATGGCGCTCCTCCCCTACGCCGGCTCCGGCCGCTGATCGGAGGTCGACACATGTCGAAGCTCATCCTCACCCACGAGGTCTCCGGCCTCGGTTCCGCTGGTGACGTCGTCGACGTCAAGAACGGCTACGCCCGCAACTACCTCATCCCCCAGGGCTTCGCTGTCGCGTGGTCCAAGGGCGGCGAGAAGCAGGTCGAGTCGATCCGTGCCGCGCGTACCGCGCGCGAGCTCGCCACCATCGAAGAGGCACAGGACCTCAAGATGAAGCTCGAGAACGCGACCATCACCCTGTCGGTCAAGGCCGGCAAGGACGGTCGTCTGTTCGGCTCCGTCCGTCCGGGCGACGTCGCTGACGCCGTCCAGGCGCAGGGCGTCGGCTCGCTCGACAAGCGCAAGGTCGAGGTCCCCGCGACCATCAAGACCGTCGGTGACCACGAGGCCACCGTGCGCCTGCGCGAGGACATCACTGCCGTGATCTCGCTCAAGGTCGTCGCTGCCAAGTAGCACTGACGTTCCGCTCCACGACGGGCGGGTCTCCTCCGGGAGGCCCGCCCGTCGTTGCGTTCCGGGGGCGGTCGCGCGGCTTGTCCCACGGCTGTCGCCGACATGGTCACGGGCCTGGAGGCGCGGCTCGACTCGGGCTGGCTGGTTACGCTTCAGACGGGGTCGCGCTGGCTGGGAACAGGCCGAGAACTCTTCCCACAGGAGGGGTCCTTGTCAAGTCGTTTTACACAGTGGAAACGTGTCAAATCGGAACCTTCAAGGGGTACTTGAACCCCACTTTTCCACACATGGTGTGAAACAGGAAAGCCCAGGTCAAGTGGTCGAAAGTGTGTTCGTATGGGTCTTTTTCCACAGGCCCGTCCACAGTTCTCCACACAGCGCTCCGGCGTGTTCCGCAGGCTCTCCACAGAGTTATCCACAGGGCCGTTTGTTGGGGATAACTCTGGGGCCGTACGTTGGCCCAGCGACTCGGGGATGTCGGTTGCCGGGGGTAGAAACAGGGGTGCGGGTTCCGGCCGGTGGGTGCTGTCCCGCCGGTCCAGGTCCGTGTCGTCAACAGAGGAGAGCGTGTGTCGATCGCACATCTTGAGCCCGCACCGCAGGACTACGCGGAGCGCGGCATGGAACGCACCCCGCCGCACGACATGCTCGCGGAGCAGTCGACCATCGGTGGCATGCTCCTGTCGAAGGACGCCGTCGCCGACGTCATCGAGACCGCCCGAGGCGTGGACTTCTACGTCCCCAAGCACGAGGTCATCTTCGACGCCATCCTGTCGCTCTACTCGCACGGTGAGCCCACCGACGTCATCGCCGTCACCGACGAGTTGACCAAGACCGGACTGCTGTCCCGCGCCGGCGGCGCCGAGTACCTGCACAGCGTCACGAGCATGGTGCCGACCGCCGCGAACGCCGGCTACTACGCCGGCATCGTCGCCGAGAAGGCGGTGCTCCGCCGCCTGGTGGACGCTGGCACCCGCATCGTCCAGATGGGCTACGCGTCCGAGGGTGAGGTCACCGACCTCGTCAACAGTGCGCAGGCCGAGGTCTACAACGTCGCCGGTGGTGTGCAGACCGAGGACTACGTCCCGCTGACCGACGCCATCTCGGCCGCGCTCGACGAGATCGAGGCCGCCAAGGGCCGCGACGGCCAGATGACCGGCGTGCCGACCGGGTTCGCGCAGCTCGACGGCCTGACGAACGGCTTCCACCCCGGACAGCTCATCATCGTCGCTGCCCGACCGGCCCTCGGTAAGTCGACGCTGGCGCTCGACCTGTGCCGCGCCGCCGCGATCAAGCACGACCAGACCGCCGCGTTCTTCTCGCTCGAGATGGGTCGTGCCGAGATCGCGATGCGTCTGCTCTCCGCCGAGACCAGCGTGCCGCTGCAGAACATGCGCAAGGGCACCGTGGACTCCCGCGACTGGACCACCATCGCGCAGACCCGCGGTCGCATCAACGACGCCCCGTTCTTCATCGACGACTCCCCCAACATGACGCTCGTCGAGATCCGCGCCAAGTGCCGTCGACTCAAGCAGCAGCACAACCTGAAGCTCGTGGTCATCGACTACCTGCAGCTGATGACCTCGGGCAAGAAGGTCGAGAGCCGCCAGCAAGAGGTCTCCGAGTTCTCGCGTGCCCTGAAGCTGATGGCCAAGGAGCTCCAGGTCCCGGTCATCGCCCTGTCGCAGCTGAACCGTGGTCCGGAGCAGCGTGCCGACAAGAAGCCGGCGATCTCCGACCTCCGTGAGTCCGGCTCCATCGAGCAGGACGCTGACATGGTCATCCTGCTGCACCGCGAGTCGGCGTACGAGAAGGACAACCCGCGTCAGGGTGAGGCGGACCTGATCGTGGCGAAGCACCGTAACGGACCGACGGACACCATCACCGTGGCGTTCCACGGCATGTTCTCGCGGTTCGTCGACATGCCGCAGTAGGCGCTGTCGCCGCGCATACAACGTGTCTCCTTCGCGTTCAACTTGTCGCCTCCCCGAGCAGCCGCCCCGCCCCCTCGTCTTCAGCGTCGTTGGAGGCCGTCGAGTATGACCCCGAGCATGTGGGGAGCCCGATCCGATGGCCCAGGGGCGGCACGCCAAAGCGCACCGGTAAGTTGCAGGAAGTCGCCCGGGTCCGCGTCGTCGCGGAAAGTACCGTCGCGTCTGCCAGCATCGAGCATGGTTTGGATTGCCGCGACGACGGGGCCGTAGGTCTGTTCGTTGATGGCTTGATGAGCGCTGGGGCTGAGCGCGTCGCCTAGCCCGTGCTTTCGCCGCATGGCCTCAACCAGCCCGATCGTCCACTGCCGGAGCGCCTCGCGCGGCGGCAGCTCGGACAGCAAGGTCGGGGCGGTGTCGATGATCCGAGCGACTTCGTCTTGGTAGACGGCGAGCACCAGGGCTTCGCGGGTCGGGTAGTTGCGGTACAGGGTGCCTGCACCGACGCCGGCGCGCTGCGCGACCTGGTTCATCGACGTCGTGCCGTCCTCAGCAAACGCCTCGCGTGCCGCGGCGAGGATGCGCGCTCGATTCTCTCGGGCGTCGGAACGGACCACAGGAAACCCCTCTTGCTAACTGGAGAACTCTCCGTTACCTTAACGGAGAACTCTCCACATCCTACAGAGGAGCACCATGGAATACACGAAACTCGGCACAACCGGCCTCGACGTGTCCCCGATCGCGATCGGCGCGATGACCTACGGCGAGCCCGACCGCGGCCACCCCGTCTGGTCCAAGGGCGAAGACGAGGCCCGCCCGTTGATCAAGCACGCCCTCGACGCGGGGATCAACTTCTTCGACACCGCGAACATGTACTCGAACGGCTCGAGCGAGGAGATCCTCGGCCGCGCGCTCAAGGACTACGCCAACCGCGACGACGTCGTCATCGCGACGAAGCTTCGCCACCCGATGCGTCCCGGCCCGAACGGGAAGGGGCTGTCGCGGAAGGCGATCATGACCGAGGTCGATCACTCGCTTGAACGCCTCGGCACTGACTACATCGACCTGTACCAGGTGCACCGCAACGATCACGCCACCCCGCTCGAGGAGACCCTCGAAGCGCTCAGTGACCTGGTGAAGGCCGGGAAGGTGCGCTACCTCGGTGCGTCGTCGATGTTCGCGTGGGAGTTCGCGAAGGCCCTCCACATGCAGAAGACCAACGGCTGGGCTCGGTTCGTCTCCATGCAGGACCACTACAACCTCCTCGCCCGTGAGGAGGAGCGCGAGATGATCCCGCTCGCCCTCGACGAGGGTGTGGGCACCATCATCTGGAGCCCCCTCGCTCGCGGCCGTCTCGCCCGAGCGTGGGACAAAGCCCGCTCGACGGCTCGCTCCGATTCGGACGGCGACTACGCCGACCTGCTCTACTCGCCGGCGGAGGAGGAGTCGAACCACCAGATCATCGACGCTGTCGGGCAGGTTGCCGAGCGCCACGGTGTCAGCCGCGCTTCGATCGCCCTCGCCTGGCTGCACCGCCAGCCAGTCGTCACCGCCCCGCTCGTCGGCGCCGGCTCCACACAGCAGATCGACGACGCCATCGCGTCGCTCGACGTGCAGCTCACCGACGAAGATCTGACCGCGCTGACGGCCCCGTACACGCCCCGCTATGACTGGCAGGGCGTCTCGGACGAGGCCACGATGAACGCCATCCGTGCCCGCGTCCCCGGTATGGCTCTGAAGTGATGCCGATCATCCGCTCCGGCGCGGCTCTCCGCGCCGGAGCGGTGCTCCTCCTCGCCGGCCCGCTCGTCTCCTGGCTGGCAGAGTTCATCACCGCTGCCGCCTGGCAGCACCCGCACTACGCGCCCCTCTACAACTGGGTCAGCCACCTCGGCCTCACCGGCCCCCGCCAGGTCGCTTTCGGGCAGGTCGGCAACTCACCGCTCGGCGCCGTCATGGACGCCGGTTGGGTCCTCTACGGCGTGAGCCTGATCGTCGGCACCCTTCTCACCTTCGACGTTCGCCGCGGCGGACGAGCCGCCGTGATCGTCGTGGTCGGGATCATCGCCGGCATCGGCGTGTCCCTCGTCGGGATGTTCCAGGGCTCCAACGCGAACGTCGCCAGCGGACTGATCAACTTCCACCAGTTCGGTGCGCAGGGCGTCATCATCGCCGGCAACATCATGGCGATCCTCGTCGGCGCTGCCGCCTCCCGCATTGGCCTGCCCCGGGCCCGCGGCACGCTCAGCGTCCTCCTCGGCATCTTCGGCTTGGCGATGTTCGTCGTGTTCATGGCCGACGTGTTCACCGGGTGGGCGTTCAACATCGGCATGTTCGAGCGCGGGGCGATCTACCCGATCATGGTCGGCCACGTCCTCCTCGGCTCCGGCATCTTCGCCGCCCACTTCTCTCCTGCCCGCACGACCAGAAAGACAGCGTGACCGTCATGGCACAAGTACTCGTCACCGGCGGCTCCGGCTTCATCGGCAGCTGGTGCGTCCTCCAGCTGCTCGAGGCCGGGCACACCGTCCGCACCACCGTCCGCACCCTCACAAGAGAGCCCGCGCTCCGCGAGCAACTGCACGCCGCCACCAGTTTCACTGACGACCGTCTCGAGGTCGTCGCGGCAGATCTACAGAGCGACCTCGGCTGGACGAACGCCGTTGCCGGGTGTGACTTCGTCCTCCACGTCGCCTCCCCAACACTCCGAAACGCCGGCGCGACCGAGGAGGAGATGGTCGCCGCAGCACGCGACGGCGTCCTCCGAGTACTCCGGGCATCCCGTGACGCCGGCGTGAGGCGTGTTGTCCTGACCAGCGCGTTCGGCGCCATCGGCTACGGGCACCCCCGCCGCGCTGCGCCGTACACCGAGGAGGACTGGACGAACGTCGACGCAAACATCGCCCCGTACCAGAAGTCGAAGACTCTCTCCGAGCAGGCGGCGTGGCAGTTCATCGAGGAAGAGGGCGGCACCCTCGAACTCGCAGCCGTGCACCCGGTGGCCGTCATCGGCCCGGTCCTCGGACCCGACGACCCGCCCTCGCTCCGGATCATCCGCAACATGCTCAACGGGGATGTCCCCGCATGCCCGCCGTTCGGGTCGAGCTGGGTCGACGTCCGCGACGTCGCAGACCTGCACCTCCAAGCGATGACCGACCCTGCCGCCGCCGGCCAACGGTGGCTCGCCTCAGCAGGCAAGAGTCTCCGCATCATCGAGGTAGCTCGCATTCTTCATCAGCAGCTCGGCGACCGCGCCGCGGAAGCACCCACCCGCGAGCTGCCGCTGCTCATCGCCCGCGCTCTCAGCCTCGTCAACCCGCAGATGAAAGCGCTACGCCCACAGCTTGGCCGCGACTTCGACGCCACCAGCGCCAAAGCGGAACGACTCCTCGGCTGGCGAGCCCGCCCCATCGAAGACACCATCCGCGACACCGCCGAGAGCCTCCTCGCCCACGGCGTCATCGACTAGCGCTCAACCAGTCCACGTCCCCTCGCGCATCGGCCGTTGGGGAGACGGCGACAAGATGTCTGATCAAAGCGACCGACATGCGCGCCGACAGCGCGTCTGGAGGACCGGGGCAGGCGACAAGTAGTGCGTCCGTCGACAGCATGGGTGCGCGAGGCCTCGCCAACGTCGCATCGACTAGCGGGCGATCGTGAGGGCCCCGTTGTCCTCGCGGATGCGGCCGTCCTTCGGGACCCACACGCGCAGGCCGTCGAGCCTGCCCGTGGTGAAGGACGAGGCGTCGTCCTGCAGCAGGTTGGTCACGGCCTCCGGTGCGGGGAGCCGCTGGTCGCGTCCGACGACGATGGCGACGTAGGGGCCGCGGTCGAGTCGGTTGGTGCCGTGGTCGCCGACGTACGGCTGGAAGAGCGTGGGAGTCGCCGACACGAACAGGATCCGACCGTCGGGCACATCGTGTTCCTCGAGGTACCCGGGCAACAGCGCGATCCCGGTCGGGTGCGCCCGCGCGACGGCCTGGCTCACCCGGAACGAGGGGACGACGAGCGTCGCGACGAGGACCAGCACGACCGGGACGGTCAGGGCCCTCGGGGGGACGGTGGCGAGTCGCGCGAAGCCGATGGCGGCGAGGACCAGCAGGAACGGCATCCACGCGGTGTAGTAGGTCGGCAGCGCGATCTTGGCCACGACGACGTAGAACCCGACGAGCAGCACCAGGGATGCGCCGACGTACGCGACCAGGCGGTCCGCCCGCACCACCAGGGCAGCGAGCACACCGATCGCGAGGACGACGAGCATCCCCTTGCCGGTGCCGTCGAGCAAGAACCGGAAGCTCGCCCACCACGGTGCGAACGTGTAGATCTGCCCGTCGATCGTGATCGGGTGCCCGTTGGTGTTCTGCCCCTCCTGGAACGCGACCATGTACTGGATCGCCGAACGGATGCCCATCGGGACGTACAGGGCGACGAACGTCACCGTGAAGGCGGCGACCCACAGCGCGCCGCCGACGAGGCCCTTCCGCCAGGCCTTGAACAGGACCGGGAGCAGCAGGAACGCCGGGAGCAGCACGATGGTCGACAGCTTGGACGTGACCGAGGCGGCCATGAGCACGCCGGACACGGGAGCGAGCCACCAGGCCCGCTCGCTGCGGATCCACCACCACGCGGCGACGATCGCGAACACGGCGAAGGCCGTCATCACCGGGTCGAGCAGGGCGAGCCGGTCGACGCGGGCACCCGCACCACCACGCGGAGTCAGCCACCACAGCGACGCCGCCAGCAGGGCACCCCAGTACCCGATCTCGCGACGCAGCCACAGGTACAGGACCACGCCGACCGCGAAGGTGAGCACGCCGACGAGGACCCGCGGGCCGATCGCACCCTGCCCGGTGAGGAGCTGCACGAATCCGAACAGGTACTTGGCCGTCGGCGGGTGTTCGCGGTTCGCGGTGAAGTCGCCGTGGACGTACTGCCACCCGCTCTGCAGGTAGATGTTCTCGTCGCCGGTGATGTTCGAGCCGGCCAGGTTCCAGAAGCACTGGTAGAGCGCCGCGATCACGACGAGGGAGGCGATCGTCAGGCGGAGGCGGAGGTCGCCGGCGAACCCGGACACTCGTGATGGCACCAGACGAACCTACTGGCCCTTCGAGCGTCTTCGGCATCGACGTGTTAGGTTGTGCGCAACCTAATGGAGCGCAACGTGAAACTCACCAGCTGGATCGACCTCGTCACCGGCGGCCTGCTCGCCGGGCACGGCATCGCCACGGTTCGCCGCACCCCGCTGCGCGCTCGAGCCCAGCAGATGCAGCGACGTGGATTCAAGCCGGGCGTCCCACACGCGCTCGGCATCCCTGGCCTGGAAGTCCTGTCCGGGCTCGGACTCGCCAGCGCAGCGGTCCGCCGTGCATCCGGGAGCGACCTGGTCGGCACCGGCTCCGCCGTCGCGGCGACGGCCCTCGGTGGGACCCGGCTCGTGATCGACCGCGAAGACGGCTCGGTGACGAGCACGACCGGCGGTGCTGCCGCACTCACACTCGCCGGCGTGCTGCGACTGCTCACCTCCACCCGCGGCCGTCCGGTCGCGCGGATCCTCACGCTCGGTTCCGCCGCTGCCGCGATCACGTTCGAGGCCGCACGCCGACGCCGAGTCCTCTGCAGCCGCTGACCTCGGCTCCCCCACTCCACCGAACCCCACCACGACCGTGAAAGGCACCACCCCGATGGCAACCCGCACCCCCGCAGTCCGCTCCACCCGCCCCCGGACCATCGTCCGCATCCTGTTCGGCGCGATGCTCACCTGGGCCGGCATCAGCCACCTGACGGTGGCCCGCGAGGAGTTCCAGGCGCAGGTGCCGAAGTTCGTGCCGCTGCCGACCGACGTCACGGTGATCGCCTCCGGTGTGGTGGAGATCTCCCTCGGGGCTGCGCTGATGCTCCTGGCTCGGCGTCAGGTGACGGTCGGGTGGGTCGTCGCGGTGTTCTTCCTGGCGGTCTTCCCCGGCAACATCGCGCAGTGGATGCACCACCGCGACGGGTTCGGTCTGGACACCGACACCAAGCGCTTCGTCCGCCTGCTGTTCCAGCCCGTGCTCATCGCCGTCTCGCTGTGGGCGACGAACGCGCTGCGCAAGCGCCGCTGAACCGGTCTGCGCGAGCGCCACTGACCGACGCTGCACTCGCGCGACCGTGACCATGGGGCAGAATCGGCCCCATGAGCGGGGACGACATGGACCAGCCGCGCGTGGTCGCGGTGAGCAAGGACGGCGAGCACCGGTTCAGCAAGCCGTTGGTCGACGCGGTGACGCTCGTGGCGGGGTGGGGCATCGAGGGTGATGCCCACGCCGGCACGACCGTGCAGCACCGCTCCCGGGTCGCCCGTGACCCCTCCCAGCCGAACCTGCGCCAGGTCCACCTGCTGCACGCCGAGCTGTTCGACGAGGTCGCCGAAGCCGGGTTCAGCGTCGAACCGGGACAGATGGGCGAGAACGTCACGACCAGTGGCATCGACCTGCTCGGGCTGCCCGAGGGTGCAGTGCTGCACCTCGGCGACGACGCCTCCGTGCAGGTCACGGGCCTGCGGAACCCGTGCCAGCAGATCAACGGCTTCGAGCCGGGGCTCCTCCGTGCCGTGTTGGGGCGCGCCGAGGACGGCACGGTCGAGCGCAAGGGCGGGGTGATGAGCGTCGTGCTCACCGGTGGCACGGTCCGGCCGGGCGATCGCATCCGGGTCGAGCTCCCCGACGGTGAACGACGACCCCTCCAGCCCGTCTGATGACGCAGCGCGTGCGACGCGTCCTGGTACTCGGCGGAACCGGTTGGCTCGGGCGAACGATCGTCGACGAGCTGTTGGCCGCGGGTGCCGACGTCACCTGCCTCGCCCGGGGCACGACCGGCAACGTTCCGGAGGGAGCGCGTTTCGTCCAGGCGGATCGAGCCCTGGCCGGCGCCTACGAACAGGCCACCGGGAACTGGGACGAGGTCATCGAGCTCGCCAGCGCCCCCGAACTCGTCGCCCCGGCGCTCGACGCCCTCGCCGACCGAGCCGCGCACTGGACCCTGGTGTCCACGGTCTCGGTGTACGCGGACAACGACGAACCGGGCGCCGACGAGTCCGCCCGGCTGGTGGAGCCGAAGGACCCGTCCGAGTACGCCGACGCGAAGGTCCTCGCCGAGCGCATGACGCGGCTCCGGCTCGGGTCACGGCTGCTCATCGCACGCCCGGGGCTGATCGTCGGCCCTGGTGACCCGAGTGACCGGTTCGGGTACTGGCCGGCACGCTTCGACCGTGGTGGGCCGGTGCTGGTGCCGACGCCGGCGGAGCGGTTCGTCCAGGTGATCGACGTCGCGGACCTCGCCGCCTGGCTCGTCCGGGCCGGGCGCGACGGGTTCGTCGGGACGGTCAACGCCGTGGGCGCTCCGGTGCCGATGCAGGACTTCTTCCGATGCGTGGCCGAGGTCACCGGGTTCGACGACGGGCTGGTCGCGGTCGACGACGACGTCCTGCTCGCGCACGACGTGGCCTACTGGGCCGGCCCCCGATCACTCCCCCTGTGGATCCCGGTGTCGGAGGGCGGGTTCGCGCAGCGCTCCACCGTGGCGTTCGCTGACGCCGGCGGGGTGACCCGATCCCTCCGGGACACCGTCGTTCGGGTGCTCGAGGACGAGCGTGTCCGCGGGACGGATCGGGAACGCCGTGCCGGCCTCACCTCGACCGAGGAACGGGCGATCCCCACCAGGTAGACGCGCGGTCCCCACGAGCGAGATCAGGACGCGGCGGCAGCCTGCTCGTACAGACTCGTCGCGAGGTCGTTGAGCACCCCGTGCAGTTCGCCCTTGTGCGCCCCGTCGACGGCCCGGAGCATCGCTGCGTACCGCTCCTGGTAGTCCGAAACGACGACATCGCCCGGAGGCAGCAACCGCAGCAGTGAGCCGCGACGATCGGCCGGGTTCGGTGCGCGTTCGAGCAGGCCGGCGGTGCTCATCCGGTCGATCATGTTCGTCACCGCGCCCGAGGTCAGCCCCAGGTACCCGGCGACCTCGGTCGGCGTGGAGTACCCGGTGTCACTGATGAGCACGAGCGCTCGCAACGCGTTCTCGTGCACGCCCGCACGAGCGCTCAGCTGACTCACCAGGCTCGCGTTCGCACGCACGACGGCGGTGAACGCGGCCATGAGATCGGCCGCGTCGTCGTTCCGTCCTGCTGCCACGAGGGCCTTCTTCCGTGTCGGGTACCGGGGGGACAAGAGGCGTCCCCCGCACTGGGGTGAGTATACGAGTGGTCAACTTGGTGAATCACTGACTATCTTAACCATTGAAGCAAAACAGCCCGAAGGTCTTGCTCCCCCCGACTTCCTGCAACCACCACCGAACGAAGAGGTACCCCGTGTCCACCAAGCTCCGCACCTCCGCACTGAAGCGGATCCGCTTCGCCCCCGTGGCGCTCCTCGCGGGTATCTTCGCCGCCGTCCTGCTCTCCCTCTCGCTCACCGGCACCCTCTCCGGGTTCGCCGCGAGCATCACCAACAGCAGCAACACCGCCGGCAGCGGCACGCTGATCATGCAGGAGCAGAACGCCGGCGCGACCGTCACCTGCCTCAGCACCGACGGCGGCTCGGTCTCGACGAACTCGGCGACCTGCTCGACGATCAACAAGTTCGGCGGCAGCACGACGATGACCCCGGGCAACACGGTCAACACCGCGATCTCGATCAAGAACACCGGCACCGCGAACGCCAGCACCTTCACGCTGAACCCGGGCGCGACGTGCACCCAGTCGGCGAACGGCTCGGCCAACGGCACTGCGACCGACCTCTGCGCCAAGATGAACCTCGTCGTCACCTCCGGCTCGACCACGGTGTTCAGCGGCACCCTCGCCAGCTTCAAGGGTGCGGCGGCGTCGGCCTTCACGATGCCGCAGGCCCCGGCCGCCGGCGCGAGCGTCCCGTTCAACTTCGCGGTGACCCTGGACTCCTCGGCCGGCAACACCTACCAGGGCCTCGCCGCCTCGGTCCCGATGACCTGGACCTTCACGGCCTGATCCAGCCTGATCCGGCCTGATCCGGCCTGATCCGCCCCCCATCCCCCTCCCCCAGACCGGCGACGCTCGGCCGACCCCCCTCCGGTCGAGCGTCGCCACCCGCAACAGAACCCGCCCCACCCCGACCTCCCGGAGCAGCGCCCATGAGCCAGACCGCAGCGATCCCGCTCAGCGGCATGCTCGACCGCCCGGTCCTCCGCGGCCGTCAGGTCACCCGCTCCGAGACGGTCCTCGCCTGGTCAGTCGCCGCGATCGCCGCACTGCTCCTCACCGCCGCCGTCCTGTTCCTCTCCGCCGGCGGCCGCTGGTTCGTCGTCGAGACCCCCTCGATGGGCGAAGCCGCCCCCGTCGGCACCCTCGTGCTCGACCTGCCGGTGGACGTCGCCACGCTCAGCGTCGGCGACATCGTCTCGTTCGAGACCTCCGCCAACCCGGACGTCGTCTACACCCACCGCATCATCTCGATCGACGCGGACGGCGGGCTCCACACCCGCGGTGACGTCAACGGCGCGACCGACCCGTGGACGCTCACCCAGGCCGACGTCATCGGCACCCCCGCGCTCCTGGTCCCCCGCATCGGCTGGCTGCTCCGTGCCGCCCCGGTCCTGCTCATCGGCACGCTGATCATCCTGACCCTGACCAGCGCGTTCACCGACCGGGTGACCCGCACGTGCCTGCGGATCGCGGGCGGCGCCCTCACCGTCTCCTACGCGGCGTTCGTGTTCAAGCCGTTCGTCAACGTGACGACGATCACGAACACCTCGAGCCCGACCGGCGTCGAGGCCACCGTGATCTCGTCGGGGATCTTCCCGGTCCGCGTCGACGCCCACGGCGGCAACAGCGTCCACCTGGTCGACGGCGAGATGGGCAAGGTCGTCATCCACGAGCTGACGAAGAACGGGCACTACCAGCTCATGTCGAACATCGACCTCGACCCCCTGGGTTGGGTCGCCCTGTTCGCCGTGTGCCTCGCGCCGCTCGTGGCGTGCCTGGCGGTCGGCCGCGTCGAGGCGGTGCGTCCGTCGTGATCCTCCGTCGCCTGCGCGACGGTCGCGTCGTCGCTGTCCTGCTCGTGGTCGCGCTGGCCGTCGTCGTCCTGCTGAACCAGTTCGCCCCGACCCGCTCGGCCTACACCGCACGCGTGACCAACAGCGCGAACACGGCCGCGACCGCCCCGTACTTCACGTGCACGGGTGCCGTCGGCGCGGACACCGCGAACGCCCTGTTCGCCTACCGCCTGACCGAGGCCTCGGGTTCGCGGACGGCCACCGACTGGTCGGGCCGCGGCGCGAACGGCACCTACCAGGGCACCATGACCGCGACCACGCCGAGCCCGAACGCCTGCCCGCGTGACAGCGGGAGCGCCTACGCGCTCAACGGTTCGACGAGCTACGTCTCCACCCCGCGCTCGTACGCCAACCCCACGACCTTCAGCGAGGAGGTCTGGTTCCGCACCACGGTCGCCGGCGGCATGCTCATCGGTTTCGGCAGCAGCCAGACCGGCGCGTCGAGCCAGCACGACCGGAAGCTCTACCTGACCACGACCGGCCAGCTTGCGTTCGGCACGTACAACGGCGCCACGCAGGTCCTCACCTCGCCGAAGGCCTACACCGACGGCGCCTGGCACCACACGGTGGCGACGATGTCGCCCACCAACGGCATGCGCCTGTACGTCGACGGCACGCTCGTCGCGTCGAACGCGGCCTTCAAGAGCCCCGAGAACTTCACCGGGTACTTCCGCGTCGGCTACGACGTCGTCAGCGGGTGGCCGGGTGCCACGAACAACCCGTACTTCACCGGGTCGATGCGGTACGCCGCCGTCTACGGCACCGAGCTGACGGCCAGCCAGGTCGCCGCGCACGCGGCCGCCGGTTCCTGACGCACTGCCTGCCGGACTGGAGGCTCGTGGCCGTGCCCGCCACGAGCCTCCAGTCCGTCCCCTGGTCACGTCGAGAACGTGGGCCGGGTTCGCGGATCGGGCCCACCAACCCGCGGATTCGGGGCGACGAATCCCGCTGATCAGGCCTTTTCGTGCTCGGGACCGTGCCAGGATCGTCAGGTCCTGAGACGTCGGAGTCTCCATCCGACCGTCTCGAAAGGCGCCTCCCCCATGTCGTTCTGGGCCCTCTTCCTCATCGCGCTCGGCGTCTCCGCGGACGCCTTCGCCGTCGCCCTCGGCAAGGGCCTGCACATGAAGCGCTTCGACGTGCGGCACGCGATCGTGATCGCGCTGACGTTCGGGGTGTTCCAGGCGCTGATGCCTTTGCTCGGCTGGCTGCTCGGGTCGGCGTTCGCGCAGTACATCGCGGCCTTCGACCACTGGGTCGCGTTCGGGCTGCTCGCGCTGATCGGCGGGAAGATGCTGTGGGAGGCGTTCTCGAAGCACGAGGACACCGAGCAGGACACCGATCGGCTGCCGGTCCGGGAACTCCTCGTGCTGGCGGTCGCGACCAGCATCGACGCCCTGGCGGTGGGCGTCACCCTGGCGTTCCTGCCCGTCTCGATCGGCGGCGCGGTGCTGCTCATCGGCATCACCACCGCGGTGCTGTCGTTCGTCGGGGTCCTGGTCGGTCGCCGTGTCGGTGCCCGCTTCGGCAAGCCGGCGGAGATCGCGGGTGGTGTCGTCCTGATCCTGATCGGTCTGAACATCGTGCTGGAGCACACCGGCGTCATCGGCTGAGGCCACGGTCCGGAACCAGCCCCAGACAGACCGGAGGCCCGTGGCGAGCTGCCACGGGCCTCCGGTCTGGTGCTGGTGGGTGTCAGTAGCTGCCCATGCTGCCCGCCGGAGCGTTCGCGACGACAGCGATCACGAAGATGATCCAGATGATGCCGAAGACGAGCGACAGGGCGCTGATGATGACGCCGGCGAGGGCCAGGCCGCGGCCGCGCTCCCCGGTCTTCTTGATCTGCGAGAGCGCGATGATCGACACCACGAGGCCTGCGATGTTCACCACGAAGGCCAGGACGAACCCGACGATCGCCATGACGTTGAAGCGGTCCGACGACGGCTGCATCGGAGCGCCGTAGGGCTGCCCGCCGGCGGCGTAGGGGTTCGGGTTCTGCTGGTTGTACTGGGGCGTGCCGTCACTCATGGCGCCGCGTCCTCTCTGATCAGGGGGATGTCTACACAGGAAACGTACAGGACCAGCGGGCCGCGCGGGGCGGTGGGATCAGGCAGGACGGCACCCGTCAGATGTCGAGCACCCCGTCCACCGCGTCCGACCGGTCAGCGATGTGGCCGGTGGCGATCTCCTCCTCCAGGTGCACCGTGACGTAGGTCCAGTCCTCCACGTGCCCGGCGTCGTCGAACACCCGGTAGCGCCGACGGAGCCGCAGGTACGGCACGGCGCGGTGCTCGAACGACACCACGAGCTCGGTCGCCGGCCACTCCCCCTCGACGGTGACCTCGACCGCCCGGTAGTCACTCGCCGACCGGCGGGGCTCCGGGTGGTCGCGGGTCCACAGGATGCCGGGCTGGTCGAGGGCCTCGAACACGTCCACGAGGTCCGCGACCGCGCGCTCCCGTGCGGCAGCATCCAGGTCGTGCAGCGGCCAGTGCGCGCCCTCGACGTCGGTCAGGTCGAAGCGCTCCGTCCACGGTGCGAGGGCTGCTTCCAGACGTTCCTGTTCGTCCTCCCACGACGTCTCGTCCTCGTCGCTCGCGGGGCGGGACGGCAGGTCATCGGTGGTGACGGCGCTGGGTAGGCCGGCAGCGACGTCGAGGTCGACCTCCCGAGCGTCGTAGTGGTAGGTCAACCCGCCCGTCGGATCGGGCGTGCGCCGGGGTCCGGTGGGCATGTACCGGATGGTGAGGACTGAGCCGGTACGGCGGACGTCCTCGACCAGGTGGTCGACGGCGATCGTCGTCCGGCTGCCGTCGGTCCGGACGAGCACCAGTTCAGTCGACGGGGTCGGCAGGGGCGGAGCGGGTTCCGCCTGCGGTTCAGGCGGCGGGACGAAGCCGCCCTCGACGCCGCCGAAGCTGACGCTCCAGTACCGGGGCCCATCGTCGTCATCGTCGTCCAGCAGCTCGGGCTCGTCGTCCTCCGCCTCCTCGCCGGCAGCCAGCGCCGCCGCCCACTCCTCCGGTGACGGCCAGAACGGCTCCGACGGCGCCCAGGGCAGGGTCTCCGGGTCGACGCCGTCGAGCGGGTCGTCCGTGTCCTCGTCGTCCTCGACCGCCTCGTCGTCCTCCGGATCCTCGAGGCCCTCGTCCTCGGAGTCCTCGTCCTCGTCCTCGTCCTCGTCCTCACCCATCCACATCGACGCGTCACGCGGGTCGCCGATCCACAACCCCTCGACGTCCGCCCCGAGCACGCGTCGATCACCGAGGTCGACGGTGCACGTCACCCCGGTCGGCGTGACGTGCACGGCGGTCCGAGACATCTCGTCGAGGTCGTCGCCCACCTCCTCGCGCGATCCGTAGACGACCCACGCGCCCCCGTCGGTCGCGAGGACCCCGACCTCGTCGACCGCACCGTCCGGCAACGGGGCGTCCGGCCACGTCACCCACCGCACGTCGTCGCCCGTGACGACCGCCGCGACCGGTCGCGTGGCGTCCGGCACGATCGTCGCGTCACCGACGCCGACGGCGTCGATCGGCTCGAGGAAGCTGCTCATGCAGCGACCGTACCGCGGCCCTGTGGCCGGCCCGTGAACAGCCGGGAGGCCCGTGGCGGGCCCGCACCGCGCCTCCCGTCCGCTCGTTGCCGGTCCACCTGCCGGACCCGCCGCAGCGGTCGGGCGCATGATGGGCGGATGGCACGCATCCTCGTCACCGGATCCACCGACGGCCTCGGGCGGGGAACCGCCGACTCGCTGCTCCGCAGCGGGCACGACGTCGTCGTCCACGCGCGCAACCGGGCCCGCGCCGAGGCGGTCGCCGACCTGGTGGAGCGCGGCGCCGAACTCGTCGTCGCCGACCTGGCGGACCGTGACGCCGTGATCGCCACCGCCCGGGAACTCGACGCCTGCACCCCGCTCGACGCCGTCGTGCACAACGCCGGCGTGATCTCGGGCCGTTCCCTGGTGCCCGTCAACGTCGTGGCGCCCTACCTGTTCACCGCGTTGCTGCGCTCGCCGGAGCGGCACGTGTACCTGAGCAGCGGGATGCACCGGGGTGGCCGCCCGCGCCTGGACACCGTCGACTGGACCGGCGCGTCGGAGACGAACTCGTACTCCGACACGAAGCTGTTCGTGACGGCGCTCGCCGCCGAGGTGCCGCTCCGACGCCCGGGCGTGCTGAGCAACGCCGTCGACCCGGGCTGGGTGGCGACCAAGATGGGCGGGGCCGGCGCTCCGGACGACTTCGAGCTCGGACACCGCACGCAGGAGACGCTCGCGACCGACCCGGACCAAACCGTGACGGGCGGTTACTGGTTCCACGGAGAGCGGCAGGAGCCGCATCCTGCGGTCGCCGACCAGCGGTTCCGCACCGAACTGCTCGACGCGCTCGCCGAGGCCACCGGCATCACGCTCTGAGTCGCTGACGGAACCGCCGCGACCGGTCGGGTGCTCCTGCGAAGGCGTTCGTCGCGCCCGGACGAGGATGGCGTCGACACGACGAACGGAGGACCCGGTGACCCTCGGCCTGCACAACGGATCGAGCGGGTGGCAGCGCGTGCGACGGCACGGCCTGCTCCTCGCGAACGTCGCTGTCTTCGTCGTGTGCTTCGTCGGCATGGTGTTCGCCGGGTGGCGGGTGTCCGCGGCGGACGCGCTGCAGCACGGCGAGGCGGCCGTGTCGCTCTGGGGCTTCCTGACGAGCGGTGACTTCGCCGAGGCGACCTTCGAGAACTGGGAGAGCGAGTTCCTGCAGATGGGCGCGTACATCGTGTTCACGGTGTTCCTGTTCCAGAAGGGGTCGAGCGAGTCCGAGCCCCTGGACGAACAGAGCCCGCAGGACGAGGACCCCCGCGAGCACGCCGACGACCCGAAGGCCCCGTGGCCCGTGCGCCGGGGCGGGATCGTGCTCGTGCTGTACGAGAACTCCCTGCTGATCCTGTTCGCGGTGCTGTTCCTCGGCAGTGTCGTCGGGCACGTGATCGGAGGCGCTGCGGCCTACAACGAGGAGCAGCTCGAGCACGGCGACAGCGTGGTCTCGGCGTGGGGCTACCTGGGCACGAGCCAGTTCTGGTTCGAGTCGATGCAGAACTGGCAGTCGGAGTTCCTGGTCATCTCGGTGATGGTGATCGCCACCGTGTCCCTGCGGCAACGAGGGTCGAGCCAGTCGAAGCCCGTGGCCGCACCGACGGAGCAGACCGGGGCCTGAGCCGACCCGGCTGACGATGATCGCGGGGTTTCCCCACCGCCCACGGGGGGGCAGCACCGGTGTGCGGGCGGACCCCCGCGGCGAGGCTGGTGTCGGGCAATAAGCTCGTCACCGACACGAAGAGGTCCGCATGTACACCGCCGTCGCCACCCCGGGCGCACCCACCACCGTCCCCCGGTTCCGACCGTTCCGAGCCGTCGCCGACGGCAGCACCTGGCGGGCCTTCGCGTTCCACGCCGCGCACCTGCCGATCGCGATCGCCGCGCTGGCCTGGTTCGTCGTGGTGCTGGCCGTCGGCATCCCGGTGTCGCTGACCTGGGTCGGCCTGGTCGTCGCCGCGTTCCTGCTCGGTGGGTCGCACTGGTTCGCCGCGGTCACCCGCCGGATGTCCGCCGCGCTGCTCGGGCAGGTCGTCGTCGCCCCGGCACCGCCCCGTGCAGGTTCGACGCCGCTCGGCACCGCGTTCGCCCGGCTGTCGGACGGCCCCACCTGGCGGGCGTTCGCGTACCTGCTCGCGGGGTTCGTGCTGACCACCACCACGTTCGCCGTCTCGACCGCTGTGCTCGTCAGTGGTCTGGGCGCGATGACCCACGCGGCGTGGGGGCACTTCCTGCCGGCGCAGCGGGGCGCGGACGGCGAGCTCCACAGCGGTGCGCAGTTCCTCGGCGTGTACGTCGACACCCCGTCGCTGCAGGTCGCGTTCGCGGTGCTGGGCCTGCTCATCGTGCTGTTCCTCTGGCCCGCGGTGAACCACGGGCTCGCGGCACTGCAGCGTGTGGTCATCCGCGCCCTGCTCGGTGCCACCGCCCGCGACCTGCGGCTCCGCCAGGTCACGGCCTCGCGCGACGCCGCCGTGCTCGACGCCGACACCACCTTGCGCCGCATCGAGCGGGAGCTGCACGACGGCACCCAGGCCCGGCTCGTCGGCCTGGCGATGACCCTCGGCGACGCCCGCGACCGCCTGCAGACCGGCGCCGACCCGGACGCGGTCACCGCACTGGTCGACCGGGCGCACGCGTCGACCAAGGAGGCCCTGGTCGAGCTCCGCGCCCTGGCCCGCGGCATCCACCCGCCCGTCCTCGACGAGGGGCTCGAGGCCGCGCTGACCTCGGCGTGCTCCCGGACCCCGTTCCCCGTCGCGCTGTCGGTGGACCTGCCTGTCCGGCCGTCCCGCGTCGTCGAGGGCATCGCGTACTTCGGGGTGCTCGAGCTGCTGACGAACGTGTCGAAGCACGCCGGAGCCTCGGCCACCGCCGTCCGGGTCGGCATGCTCGGCACCGACCTGCTCGTCGAGGTCGAGGACGACGGCCACGGCGGGGCACACGTCGCGCTCGGCACCCCCGACGGTCACGGCACCGGCCTGGCCGGGGTGCTCGAACGGCTGCGCGCCGTCGACGGCGACCTGCAGGTGGACAGCCCCGCCGGCGGCCCGACCCGCATCCGGATGCGCATGCCGAGCGGAGCCGAACGGTGAGGATCGTCGTCGCCGACGACAACACGATCGTGCGCGAGGGGCTGACGTCCCTGCTGCGCGGTCGCGGGCACGAGGTCGTGCCGGTGTCGGACGGCGACGCCGCGGTGGCCGCCGTCGCGCACGGCGCGGTCGACGTCGTGGTGATGGACATCCGGATGCCGCCGACCCACACCGACGAGGGCGTCCGCGCGGCCATGCGGGTGAAGGACGTCCGGCCCGACGTCGGGGTGCTCCTGTTCTCGCAGTACGCCGAGGCGCAGTGGGCGCGGGCGCTGCTCGACGTCGCCACCGTCGGCGTCGGGTACCTGCTGAAGGACCAGGTCGCCGAGGTCGGCACCTTCATCGACTCGCTGCACCAGGTCGCAGCGGGCAACGTGGTGCTCGACCCCGAGGTGGCGGCCGCACTGGTCCAGGCGCCGCGTGCCACGAGCGGTCCGCTCGACTCGCTGACCGCCCGCGAGACCGACGTGCTGCGTCTGATGGCCGAGGGGCGGTCGAACGCCGCCATCGCGGACACCCTGTTCCTGTCCGGCGGGACCGTCGAGAAGCACGTCACCGCCGTCTTCACCAAGCTCGGGCTCGAGGCGACGCCGAACGAGAACCGGCGGGTGCTCGCGGTCCTGCGGTTCCTGGCGGACTGAGCGGGGCCCTGGACGGGCGACGGACCGGACGGGAGGCCCGTGGCGGGCCCGCCACGGGCCTCCCGTCCGGTCCGCACCACGCTGGTGCGGTAGGTTCCTGCCGAACGCAGTCCGCACGTGAGAGGGGGCGCCCGATGGCGCAGGGGCACCGCTCTCCGCCCACGATGAGCGACGTCGCCGCCGTGGCGGGTGTCTCGAAGAAGACCGTCTCGAACGTGCTGTCCGGCTACGAACACGTCTCCGTCCGCACCCGTGACCGCGTGATGGCCGCCGTCGACGAGCTCGGCTACGAGCTCAACGTCTCGGCCCGGAACTTCCGCGCCGGACGCTCCAAGGTGCTCGGCCTCGCGGTGCCGGAACTGCGGCAGGCGTACTTCGCCGAACTCGCCGACGCCGTCATCCGCGCTGCCGGAGCCGTGGGCTACACGGTGCTCATCGAGCAGACCGCGAGCGGCGTGCGCGAGGCGGACGCGATCACCCGGATGCGCGAGCACTCGATCGACGGCATCATCTACAGCCCGCTGACCGTCCGGCCGAGCGACGCCGCCGCACTCGAGGTGAAGTTCCCCCTCGTCGTGCTCGGTGAGCCGATCCCGGACGCCCCCGTGCCGTTCATCGCCATGTCGAACGCCGACGCGCTGCGGGACGCGACCGCGCACCTGCTCGACGCCGGCCGCCGGTCGATCGCGTTCATCGGCTCCGACCCGTCCGGCCCCGTGCGCACGGCGCAGGAGCGACTGCGGGGCTACCGCGAGGCGCTCGACGACCACGGCCTGCCGTTCGCGCCCGAGCGGGTGGTGCCGACCGCGCTGTGGCACCGGGCCGAGGGTGCGGCGGCCGCGCGCCAGCTCCTCGATGCCGGCCTGCCGGTCGACGGGATCGTCTGCTGCAACGACGCGCTCGCGCTCGGGGCGATGAGTGCCCTGCAGCTCGCGGGCCGGACCGTGCCGGACGACGTCGCGGTCGTCGGGTTCGACGACATCGAGGAGTCGGCGTACTCGACCCCGGCGCTGACCACGGTGTCGGCCGACCTGGACCGCGTCGCGGCGACGGCGGTCGGGGTGCTCGTCGCCCAGCTCGAGGAGGGCGCCCCGGCGACGCCGGGGGTGCTGCGCTCCCCGCACGCACTCGTCGTCCGGGCGTCGTCCGGACCGTTGCGTCCGTTTGCTGCCTGACCCGTTGACCACGGGTGCTCCCCGACCCCTTGACCGGGCGGTCGAGCACCGGCTACTGTCCACATTTACACCGGTGTAAATCCGGGATGGACGAGGTCCGCACACCGACGTGCCGGACGGATGGCAGGTTTTCGATGAAGAAGCACATCGCGGTCGTCGCGCTCGCAGCAGCGGCGTCGCTCTCCCTCGCCGGGTGCGCCGGCTCCCCCGGGTCGTCGGGTGACGGCGGCCACGTCGACCTGACGTTCTGGCACGGCTACACCGAGGCCGACGGCAAGGTCCTGGACGGCATCGTCAAGGACTTCAACGCCTCGCAGGACAAGGTCACCATCACGACCCAGACGAAGACCTGGGCCGTGATCGACGACACGATGCTCCCCGCCCTGTCCGCGAAGAAGGGCCCGGACCTCGTCGCGATGACCTCCGACCGGCTGCCGGTCTACGCGCAGAAGAAGGCGCTGGTCGACCTCAGCGACTTCTACGCCGACGACGCCAACAACACCGCGGACCTGAAGGAACAGGCCGTCGCGATGGAACGGGTCGACGGCAAGGAGTACGGGGTGCCGAGCGGGTTCGTCCCGCTCTCCGTGATCTACAACAAGAAGCTGTTCGCAGCTGCCGGCATCGACTCCTTCCCGACCACCTGGGACGAGTGGGTCGCCGACGCGAAGAAGCTCACGAAGGACGAGAACGGCGACGGCACCCCCGAGCAGTACGGGCTCGTGCTGCCGGACCACCAGACCGTCGGCAACGGCATCTGGCCGAGCCTGTTCGCCGGCAACGGCGGATCGATCACGAACGAGGCCGGCACGAAGTCCACCATCGACTCCGCCGCGAACGCCGAGACGCTCGAGTACTGGGCGAAGGCGGTGCACGACGACAAGATCTCGCCGACCGGTGTCGACGGCATCGCCGCGGACAAGCTCTTCACGGCCGGCAAGACCGCCATGGAGATCGGCGGCCCCTGGATGGCCGGCGTCGCCGAGGCGTCGGACATCGACTACGGCATCGCCGCGATCCCGGCGGGCCCCGAAGCACAGGTGGCCTCGGCCATCGGCATCTCGCTCGGTGTGACGGCCCAGACCGACGACGCGAAGCAGGCCGCGGCCGAGCGGTTCCTGCGCTACTTCAACGAGCAGTCCGTCGCGACGAAGTGGGCCCTCGGGTCCGGCTGGCCGCCGCTCCGCACCGACGTCACCGCCGCCGACGTCGACGAGAACCCGACCGTCGCGACGCTCACGGGGCTGCCGGGCACCACGGTCCCGCTCCTGCCCGGCGTGGTCGACAGCGCCGACGTGCTCACCGCCGTGGACACCGCGACCCAGAAGGCGATGGCGGGCGGGGACCCCGGATCGCTCCTCGCCACCGCCGACGCCGACGTGCAGTCGGCCCTGAAGTAGCAGCAGCGGCCCTCGGAGGACCCTCGTGACCACGCAGCAACTCGGCCGACGCCGTCGGTACCGACCACCGGGCCAGCTCGGCGGACGATCGCCCCTCAACGGCACGTTCCGCCGCCGCGCCACCATCGTCGGGTTCCTCGCACCCGCGATCGTCATCCTCGGGGCGTTCGTGCTCTGGCCGATGCTCTCGGCGCTCCAGCTGTCGTTCACCGACGCCAGCGGGTTCGGCGACCCGTCGTTCATCGGGTTCGCGAACTACGTCCGGGTCTTCACCGACCCCGACGTCCTGCGGTCCATCGGCAACACCGCGCTGTACTCGGTGCTCTTCACCCCCGTCGCGATCGTCGTCGCCCTGGTGCTCGCCCTCGTGCTGAACCACCCGGCCCTGCCGTTCCGCGGGTTCTTCCGGTCGGCGTTGTTCCTGCCGTTCATCGTGTCCCTGGCCGTCGCCGCGTTCGCGTGGTCGTACCTGCTCGACCCGCAGATCGGCCTGCTGAACCACTGGCTGCAGCTCGTCGGCATCCGGCTCGGCAACGTGCTGCAGGACCCGACGCTCGCGATGCCCACCGTGGTGCTCGTGGCCGTGTGGAAGAACTTCGGCTTCTACATGGTGATCTTCCTGGCCGGGCTGCAGGAGATCCCCACGAGCCTGTACGAGGCCGCGCAGCTCGACGGGGCCAACGGCCGCCAGCGGTTCGCGAACGTCACCTTCCCGATGCTGAGCAACACGATGGCGTTCGTCGTGATCGTCGCCCTCATCGCCGCGCTGCAGGCGTTCGACCAGATCTACGTCCTGACCGGCGGTGGTCCGTACCGGTCGACCGAGACGATCGTCATGCAGATCTACCAGTCCGGCTTCAAGGACCTCGACCTCGGGTTCGCGAGCGCCCTGGCGTACGTGCTCCTCCTCGCGACCCTGCTGCTCAGCCTCGTGCAGTTCCTGTTCTTCGGGAAGCGCGGAGGGGACACCGCATCATGACCGCGCTCCCCCGTCCCGCGACCGCCGTGCGCCGTCGCACCGTGGCCCGTCGACAGCCGTCGATGCGGTGGCTCGGCTTCGCAGCCGTGGCCGTCGTGACCCTGGCGGTGCTGCTCCCCGTGCTCGTGATCGTGTTCACCGCGTTCAAGCCGGCGAGCGAGGTCAACGCCTACCCGCCGACGCTGTTCCCGCACACCTGGACGCTCGACAACTTCCGGGCGATCTTCACGCAGCTGCCGTTCGGGCGGCTCATCCTGAACAGCTTCGCCTTCGCCGGCGGTGTGACGGTGTTCGCGCTGGCGTTCGACGCGCTCGCCGCCTACGCCCTGGCACGGCTCGACTTCCGGGGCAGCAAGGTGCTGCTCATCGTGATCGTCGCCAGCCTGATGATCCCGTTCCAGGCGACGCTCATCCCGATCTACCAACTGGTGTCCGACCTCGGGTGGGTGAACACGTTCGCGGGGCTGATCGCGCCGCGGGCGGCCGACGCCTTCGGGATCTTCTTCCTGCGCCAGTTCTTCGTGTCGCTCCCCCGCGACCTGGACAACGCGGCGCGGATCGACGGGGCCTCGGAGTGGCGGATCTTCCGGAGCGTCGTCCTGCCGAACGCCGTCCCCGCCCTGCTCACCCTCGGCATCTTCACCTTCGTCAACAACTGGAACGACCTGCTCTGGCCGCTGGTGTTCACCACCGACCAGGACATGGGGACCATCACGTCCGGCCTCACCCTGCTGACCGGACCCGGCGGGATCATCCCGCAGGGCGTGATGATGGCGGGCGCCCTGATCGCCGTGCTGCCCCTCGCCGTCATGTTCCTGCTCGTGCAGCGCCGCTTCATCGAGAGCGTCGCCAGCACCGGGCTCAAGTGACGACGACACCGCACGAGCCCGGAGCGGCCGTGCCCACCACGAAACGAGACACCATGCACTGGTCCGACGACGGCAGGCTGCACTTCGCCCTGGGCATCGAGGACACCTTCGTCCCGCAGGCCCGACCGGGTGAACGGCCCATCGACGAGTACGAGCTGACCGACCACTACCGGCAGTACGCCGCTGACCTCGGGCTGGCGGTCGACGTCGGCGCCGAGCTCCTGCGCTGGGGCGTCCCCTGGTACCGGGTCGCCCCCGAGCCGGGCGTCTGGGACTGGTCGTGGGTGGACGGCGTCATGGCGCGGTTCCGCGAGACCGGCCTGCGCCCCGTCGTCGACCTGCTGCACTACGGCACACCGCTCTGGCTCGACGGGCAGTTCGCCCACCCCGACTACCCGGCACACGTCACCGAGTACGCCGCCCGGTTCGCGGCGCGGTACGGCGACGTCGCCACCGACTACACGCCGGTCAACGAGCCCGTCATCCACGCCCTGTTCTCGGGTGAGTACGGGTACTGGCCCCCGTACCTGACCGGCGCGGAGGGGTCGGCCCGGATCGCGTCCGCCCTGGCCAAGGGGTTCGTCTCGACGCAGCACGCGATCACCCGCGAGCTCGGAGACGCCGCCACCTTCGTGCACGTGGACGCCGGCATCCGGTACGTGGGCGACGTCGACGCCCCGGAACACCGCGACACGGTCGCGCGCCTGCGCGCCCAGACGTTCCTGGTCGAGGACCTGGTCACCGGTGGCGTCGACGACGCGCACCCCCTGGTCGGTCGACTCCGGTCCGGGGGCGTCACCGACGCCGACCTCGACTGGTTCCGGCAGCACGCCGTCCGGCCCGACGTGATGGGCGTCAACTACTACCCGCTGCACTCCACCGAGGTGTTCGAGGCGGGGGTGCACCACGGCGGCGGGTTCGCCGACCCGCGGCCCTACGAGGACACCGGCGTCGAGGGGCTCCGCGACGTGCTCACCACCTACGCCGAGCGCTACGGCGCCCCGGTCATGCTCACGGAGACGTGCGTCACGGGTTCGGTCGAGGAGCGCATCGGCTGGCTGGACGCGTCGGTCACGGCCGTGCGGGAGCTCCGCGACGAGGGGGTGCCGGTCGTCGGCTACACCTGGTGGCCGCTGTTCGACATGTACGAGTGGACCTGGCGGCACACGGACGCCCCACGCCAGGAGCACCTGCTCACGATGGGCCTCTTCGACCTCGTCGAGGACGGCGCCGGCGGCCTCGACCGTCGCCGCAACCCGGTCGCCGACGCGTTCGCTGCGCACACGCGAGAGGAACGGGCCGTGGCAGCGGCCCTGTCGGCGACCACCTGAGGGTCTGGAGGCGCGGGTCGGGTCGGTCCCGCGCCTCCAGTCCGTCTCCGCCCACCACCACTGCACCACCAACCGAACGGAGCACCATGTCCCTCCGCCTCGGCGCCGCTCCGGCGCCTCGTCGACGCCGAACGCTCGCGCTCGTCGTCACCGCTGCCGCCGCGGCGGCAGCCCTTGTCGCCGGCGTCGCCGGCCCCCTCCCCGCACAGGCGGTCACGACCGGCAACGGAGCCCTCGTGTACTCGCCGGCAGCGGGTTCCTCGTTCAACCCCGAGGGCGGCCGCGCTGCCGGCACCACCTACGCGAAGAACATCGTCCTGAAGAACAGCGGATCGGCCAACGGCCAGCAGTTCGTCACCTTCGACCAGCTCGTGCTCGAGAACGGCGTGCAGGTCTACCCGATCTACCGGAGCACGGACAACGGCACCTCGTGGAGCCGCGTCGCCACGGTCAAGCCGAGCACCCAGTTCCCGACGCTCACCCGCACCGCGCAGCCCTCGCTGTACGAGACCCCGGTCCAGCTCGGCACGATGCCGGCCGGCACGCTGCTGCTGAGCGGCATGATCATGCCCACCGACCGCTCGAGCAGCCGACTGGTCATGTACAAGAGCCTCGACCACGGGCTGACCTGGTCCTTCGTGAGCACCGTCGACACCGGCGGTCCGGCCACCTACGACCCGAGCCCGAGCTCGACGACCTCGACGGTGTGGGAGCCGTCCGTCGCCGTCGACGCGAACGGCGGGCTGGTCACCTACTTCTCGGACGAGCGGCAGAAGGCGAACAACGTCCTGCAGGCCGTCAGCTACCGGCGCTCCACGGACGGCGGCCTGACCTGGGGTCCCCTGGTCAACGTGTCCGCACCGACCAACAAGAGCGACCGTCCGGGCATGATCACGGTGACGAGGATCCCGAACGGCAACTACGTGGCGACGTTCGAGGTCGTGAACCGGCCGAGCCAGACGAACAACACGGCGCCGGTGTACTTCAAGACCTCACCGGACGGTCTGAACTGGAGCCCCGAGACGAGCATCGGCACCAAGATCGCGTTGCCGGACGGCCGTGGGGTCGGGTCGTCGCCCGAGGTGCGCTGGGTGCCGACCGCCGGCAACGCCAACGGCATGATCGTCGTCTCGTCCAAGTGGTCCCTCGACAGCGCGGGCAACATCGACGGTGGCCAGAACTTCGTCGTCAACCGCAACCAGGGCACGGGTTCGTGGGAGCAGCTGCCGTACGCGGTGACGTACGACGCGCGGGACGCCGAGGGCGGGACGTTCAGCGGCTTCGCCCAGGGCTTCGACTCGAGCGCCGACGGCAAGACGCTGTACCAGGCGACGAACGTCGAGAACCTCACCACCACGTACAACGACGTGCGGGTCGGGTCGATCCCGATCAACGCGCAGCGGTACGAGGCCGAGTCCGCGGTCCGGAACGACACGAGCACGGTCACGCAGGCCGACGCGGTCGGCGGCGCGAAGGTCGGCAACATCAACAACGCGACGAGTTCCGTGCAGTTCACCGTGCAGGCCGCGACCGCGGGGACGTACACGGTGAACGTCCGGTACGACAACGGCACGGGTGCGACGAGCACGCACGCGCTCGCGGTCAACGGGACCTCGGCCGGTTCGGTCAGCTACGCGCCGACCGTCAACTGGGGCCGGTTCGGATGGGCGCAGAAGACGGTCACGCTGAAGGCCGGCGCGAACACGCTCACCTTCACCAAGGGGACCGGGTTCGCCGAGCTGGACCAGATCCAGGTGTTCCAGCCCTGACGCCGCACCCGCGGCCCTGGTCGTGACCAGGATGCGGACGGGAGGCCCGTGGCGGACCCGCCACGGGCCTCCAGTCCGTCCTGGTGCCGCGTCTCAGGCCGCGACCGGCTCCGCAGGTCGGTCACGCAGTGCCGGGCAGTGCTCGGCCGTGGGGTGCTCGGTGATCTCGATGACCTGGTCGAGCCGCCCCCGGACCACCTCGAGCTCGGCCAGCTGTGCAGTGATCCGGTCCCGCTCGGCGATGAGGAGCGCGAACGACTCCGGCGTCGACTCCCCGCGGTCGACGCAGGGCAGCAGCTGCACGATCGTGCGGCTCGCGAGCCCGGCGGCGAACAGCTGCTGCACGAGCTGGACCCGCTCGACGGCTGCGTCCGTGTAGATCCGCTGCCCGCTCGCGGTGCGCGACGCGGTGAGCAGCCCCTGCTCCTCGTAGTACCGCAGCGAGCGGACGCTGACGCCGGTCTCTGCTGCGAGGTCACCGATGCGCATGGTGCTCCGATCCGGGCTTGCCCCTGACATGGATGTGAGGTCTTAGCGTAGCCGAGCCGCTGCGGGAGACACCCGCGCGGCAGGAGGAGACACCATGGACATCGCTGGATCGGTCGCACTCGTCACCGGCTCGAACCGGGGCATCGGACGCCGCTTCGCCCTGGAGCTGCTGGAGCGCGGGGCGTCGAAGGTCTACGCGACCGCACGCCGCCCCGAACTCGTCGACGTCGAGGGCGTCGTCGCGCTGCCCCTCGACATCACCGACCAGGCCTCGGTCGACGCGGTGGCCGCCGCCGCGGGGGACGTGACGCTGCTCGTGAACAACGCCGGCATCTCGACGCAGGGCTCCCTGGTGACCGACGACCTGACCATCGTCCGGAAGGCCATGGACACGCACTTCTGGGGCAGCCTGTCGATGATCCGTGCCTTCGCACCGGTGATCGAGCGGAACGGCGGCGGCGCGATCGTCAACGTGCTGTCGGCCCTGTCGTGGTTCGCGGCGCCCGGCGCCGGTGGCTACGCCGCGGCGAAGGCGGCCGAGTGGAACATGACGAACGCCGTCCGCCTCGAGCTCGCCGACCGGGGCATCAGCGTGCAGGGACTCCACCTCGGTGCGGCCGACACCGACATGATGGGCGACTACGACGGCCCGAAGACGGACCCGACGGATGTGGCCCGAGCGGCACTCGACGGTGTGGAGCGTGGCGTGGCCGAGGTGCTCGTCGACGACTGGAGCCGGATGGTGAAGGCGTCGCTCGCCGATGCGCCCGAGCGCTTCTCCGCACAGATGGCCTGAGCGCCGCCCCTGACTGGGGGTGTGTCCCCGCAGCGCAGTCCTGGACCCGCTGCGTGGTCATCGGCGAGCATGGACCCCGATCAGGAGCGGGGGCACGTCGCCTGCCGCTGGAAGGGAACCATGCGTCCTGTCAGGAACGCGCTGAGCACCGGGGCGATCGTCGCGATCCTCGCCGGTCTCACCATCACCGCAGCACCCGCCCAGGCGGCGACCCCGGGGGCCGGCGCGAGCTGCGCCCCCGGGACCCTGTCGGTGCAGACGCTCGAGAGCGGCTGCACGGCGACCTCCGGCACGGTCGTGACGCCGGACGGCCGCACCTTCGCGCTCCCCGCGCCGGGTGAGAGCGTCATGGCGAGCAGCTCGGCCGCCCCCGGGGCGCCCGAACTCGCCGACGTCCTCATCGCGAACAACGGCTCCGCCGGTGTCGCCGTCCGCGTGGACGAGGCCTGGACCGGTTCGGCCCCCGCCGTCCAGCAGGAGCGTGCGCAGAGCCAGGCCGCGACGGCACAGGCAGCCCCCGCCGCGACGACCGCTGCGACCACGAAGTGCACGAGCACGGCGTACAAGGCGTCCGGCTACACCTGGCCGAGCACGGTCAAGTGGTACTACAACCAGACCGGGCAGAAGTCGACGTACGCCAAGGACGCCCTGCGCAAGGGGGCGAACGCCTGGAACGGCACGATCTCGGCGTGTGACCGGACCGTCACGTCGACGGCGAAGAACGACTACCTGCGCCTCGCCACCCAGAAGCCCAACCTCACCGACCAGGGCGGCTGCTCGCGGAACAACGGCTACAACGTGATGGGCTGGGGCAAGCTCCCGACCGGGACCCTCGGTGTCACGTGCGTCTGGTTCGACGGCAACGGCAACGCCCGCGAGGCCGACCAGCGCTACGCCACCGGCTTCAAGTGGAGCTCGACGGCCACCTGCTCGGGCGCGCGCTTCGACACCCAGGTCGTCGCGACGCACGAGTGGGGCCACCTGTACGGTCTCGACCACGTCGCCACCGGCACCGGCCAGGTCATGGAGCCGTCCGGCGGCTACTGCGAGCTCGACGGCCGCACGCTCGGCCGTGGCGACATGACGGGGATCTCGACGCTCTACTGAGCTCGACGTTCTGCAGGGACACGGACGGGGTCGTGGCGGAGAACCGCCGCGACCCCGTTGGTCTGACTGGCTCGGTCAGTCCGCGTCGGCGCGGTCGGTCTTGCTCAGACCGCGTCGGCGCGCAGGAACTCCGCCACCGGAGTCGACCCCGTGTTGAACCGGAAGGTGTTGCCGGCCGTGCCGGGGTTCTCGACCACGTCGGCGACCACGTGCGCCACGTCACCGCGCGGCACCTGCGTCGACGAGCCGTCCCAGTCGACGGAGCCGGTCGGCTCGTCGTCGGTCAGGGTGCTCGGGGCGACGATCGTCCACTGCAGCCCCGAGTCGCGGAGCACGGCGTCGGCGATCATCTTCGACTGCGCGTACGCGAAGAAGTCCTGGTCCTGCGGGACGCCGTGGTCGAGCTGCGAGCCCGAGAACGACACCATCACGTAGCGGTCGACGCCGGCCTGCTTCGCCCCCTGGATCGACAGCACCGCAGCGTCGCGGTCGATCGCCCAGGTCCGGTCGACGGACCCGCCACCGGCACCGGCCGACCACACCACGGCGTCGTGCCCGCGGATCAGTTCGGCGAAGTCGTTCAGGGACTGCTGCTGGATGTCCGCGACGAGCGGTTCGCCGCCGTGCGCTCGGATCTCGTCGGACTGGTCGGCGTTCCGGATGACGGAGGTGACCGTGTGTCCGCGCTCGGACAGGATGCGGGTGGCGAGGAGTGCGACCTTGCCGTGGCCGCCGAAGACGATGACGTTGCTCATGGTCCGGACGCTACTCGGGGCGGCTCCGTGCCCGGGGAACGCCCGGGGAGCGCCGGACGGTCGCCCGTCGCCCGCGATGCTCGGAACACCCGGGGGCGCCGTGCGTACCGTCGGGGGCAACACGACAGGAGTCACGATGAGCAAGCAGCACGAGCAGCACACCCTGGTCCGCACCCTGGTCCTCGGCATCATGAGCGGCGGCCGGAGCGCCACCCCGCTCGCCGTCCTCGCACTGAACCACGACCGGTCCTCGCTGAAGGGTTCGTGGCAGCAGTGGAAGGTCTTCAGCACCCCGGTCGGCCGTGGGCTGCTCGTCGCCTCCGCCGTCGGTGAGCTCATCGGCGACAAGCTGCCGAAGACCCCGAACCGCATCGCCCCCTCGGCACTGCTCGGACGTGTCGCGTCCGGTGCCCTCGCCGGCGCCGCACTCGGCACCACGGGCAAGCGTGACCTGCGGATCGAGGGCGCGATCCTCGGTGGCGTCGGTGCCCTCGTCGGCAGCTTCGTCGGCTGGGGTGCGCGCAAGGCCCTCGGGGGCGCGGGCCTGCCCGACCCCGTCGTCGCGCTCGCCGAGGACGCCGCGACCATCGCCGGCTCCGTGAAGGTCATCACCGCCGACTGAGCGTGCCGCTCGGGCGCGGCGAGGGCCGCGCTCTTGGGCGCCGCGCTCGCCGCGGGCGCGTTTGGTGAGCAGGAACGGTCGGGTCGCACCGCCGCACCCGACCATTCCTGCTCACGATGCGCACGCCTCGGCCTACGGTGGCCACCATGCACATCGTCGTCATCGGAGCCACCGGCCACATCGGCTCGTTCCTCGTCCCCCGTCTCGTCCGCTCGGGGCACCGCGTCGTCGCCGTCACCCGCGGCACGAGCACCCCGTACGCCGACGCCCCGGAGTGGCAGCAGGTCGAGCGGATCACCGCCGACCGCGAGCAGGAGGACCGCGACGGCACCTTCGGCAGCCGCATCGCCGCGCTCGGTGCCGACGCCGTCGTCGACCTCGTCTGCTTCACCGAGTCCTCCGCCGCAGCGCTGGTCGACGCGCTCCGCGGCACCGGTACGCACCTGGTGCACTGCGGCTCGATCTGGCGCGCCGGCGTCTCGCACGTGCTGCCGATCACCGAGCAGAACGCGACCCCGCCGTTCGGTGACTACGGCGTCCAGAAGGACGCCATCGCCCGGATGCTCAAGGAAGAAACCGCATCAGGCGGTTTGGTCACGACGTCGCTGCACCCCGGTCACATCAGCGGTCCGGGCTGGATGCCGATCGGTCCACTCGGCAACCTCGACACGTCGGTGCTGACGAAGCTGTCCGCCGGTGAACCGCTCGAGGTCCCCGGCCTCGGCGCCGAGACGATGGCCCACGTGCACGCCGACGACGTCGCGCAGGCGTTCCAGCTCGCGGTCGAGCACCCCGATGCGGCGGCGGGCGAGGACTTCTTCGTCACGGCTCCGACGGCGCTCACCGCGCGCGGGTACGCCCACCTGGCAGCGTCGTGGTTCGGCCAGGAGGCCCGGCTCGACCCCGTCACGTGGGACCGGTTCCGCGAGACCACGGCTCCAGAGCACGCTGACGCCAGCTGGGAGCACCTGTCCCGCAGCCAGGTCTTCAGCACCGAGAAGGCGCGTCGTCTGCTCGGCTACGCGCCGGCGTTCACCGCCGAGGAGACCGTGCTGGACGCCGTGCGCTGGCTCGTCGACCACGGTGAGCTCGAGGTCGCGAACCCCCTGGTCCGCTGAGCCCCGTGCTCCCGGCCCCGGGCTGCGCATCAGCTTCAGCTAATATTGCTCAAGGAACGACGCGGAGCGAAGGAACGATGATGGGCAAGAAGGACTTCGTCCGCGGGAACGACCGCGTCGAGCGTCTCCTACGGCAGCCGGACATCGCGGACGCTGTTGCCGCGCTCGAGACCGAGGCCGACGACCTCGACCGAGTCCACGCGATGAGCCTGGCGATGGTGCGTGAAGCGGGGAAGCGCACGCAGGCCGAGATCGCACACGAGCTCGGCATCAGTCAGGGGGCGGTGTCGCAGATGGAACGGCGCGAGGACATGTTGCTCTCCACCCTCCGGAGCTACATCACCGCGACCGGTGCCGAGAACCCACGCATCATCGTCACGGTCAACGGCCGTGACGTCGAGTTGGCGATCTGACTCAGGCCCGCTCCGGCTCGACCACGAGCCCGCGGTTGCGGTGCACGACCCAGACCGTCGCGGCGAACCCCGCCAGCACCGCGGCGCCGATCGTGACCGCCGTCCAGCCCCCGGCGTTCCACAGCACCGACGCCAGCGCGGAGCCGATCGCCCCGCCGATGAAGTTCGAGGTGACGAACGCCGTGTTGAGCCGGCTCCGCGCGGCCGGGTCCACCGAGAAGAGCCGGGTCTGGTTGAGCACGTTCGCGGCCTGCACGGCGACGTCGAGCAGCAGCACGGCGAGCAGCACCACGACGATCGAGTGCGCACCGATCCCGGCGACGACCAGGGAGACGAGCAGGAGCACGATCGCTCCCCCGGTGACGGGTACCGACAGTCCCCGGTCGTGCAGCCGCCCGACCCGCTGCGCCGCCACGGCACCCGCGAGCCCCACCAGGCCGACCAACCCGATGCTGCTGGTGGAGAAGTCGTAGGGGTCGCTGCTCAGCAGGAACGTCAGCGCGGTCCAGAACATCGTGAACACGGCGAACACCGACGAGCTGATCACGAGCGTGACCTGCACGGTCCGGTGGGTCCGGACGGCACGGAACACCGACAGGATGAGCTGCGGGTACGCCACCCCGCCGCGGGCCTCGAGTTCGGGGATGGCGCGCCGCAGCAGCAGGGCCAGGACCACCGCGACGACGGCGGCGAGCACGTAGATCGCGCGCCACCCGAACGCGTCCGCGACCAGGCCGCTGATCGTCCGCGACACGAGGATGCCGGTGAGCACCCCGGAGGCGATCGTGCCGACGACGCGTCCGCGCTGCGCGGGGTCCGCGAGGTCCCCGGCAAGCGGGATGAGGAGCTGCCCGGCGACCGTGGTCAGCCCGACCAGTGCCAGGGCGACCAGGAGCGTCGCGAAGGTCGGAGCGATCGCGGCGAGCAGCAGCGCGACGGCGGAGGCGACGAGCACCCAGGGGATCAGGCGACGGCGGTCGAGGACGTCCCCGAGCGGCACGACGAGCAGGATGCCGAGGGCGTAGCCGACCTGGGTCAGGGTGACGAGCAGCCCGGCGAGCGACGCCGAGGTGCCGAGCGACGATGCGATGTCGTCGAGCAGTGGCTGGGACCAGTACAGGTTGCCGACCGCTGCTCCGCCGGCGACGGCGAACAGCAGGGTCCGGCCCGTCGACATCGAGTGGTCCGTGCTCATGCTGCGGGTGCTCCCTCGTTCAGCGCGGCCAGGGCGTTCAACGTGCGCGGGTAGCCGATGAGCGGGACGAGCACGGTCAGGACGTCCAGCATCTGCTGGCGGGTGTTCCCGACGTTCAGGTTGCCGGCCACGTGCCCCTGCACCTGGGCGTCGGCCCCTCCGAGTGCCGCGAGCAGCGCGAAGGTCAGGAGTTCACGGGTGGGCAGCGACAGCCCGTCCCGGCCGACGGTGTCCCCGAAGCAGTTGCCGGACAGGAACCGCTGGAAGTGCACGGCGTCCGCGGGGGCGTTCTCGTACATCGCGTCGACGCGGTCCGCACCGACGACGGCGCCCTGCACCGCTCGGCCGCGCTCGAGCCGGTCCGCCGGGGTCGTCGTCGACTGCCCGGCCAACGGCAGGGTGACCCCGCGGGCGACCAGTACGGCGTTGGTGATCGTCAGGAAATCGCCGACGCGTGCGGATCCGACGTACGCCACGGCTTGGTAGACGATCTCCTTCGCCTCGGTGGGCGAGAGCGGGCCGTCGAGGGCCTCGTCCAGCAGGTCACGGAACGCCGCCGGCGCCCCGGCCGCGATCGTCGCACCGAGCTGGACGACCACGCGGTCGTGCTCGCTGAGTGCTGCGTTCCGCAGGGTCTCGTCCACGAAGTCGGCGTGGTACCGGGCGAACTCGGGGTCGGTGTCGGCGAAGGTCATGTCCTCGACGCTAGGGCCGACCGCGGAGCCGTGACAGGTGCTGTCCTCCCCCCTCAGCCGTCACCGTCGCCGGAACAGCTCCCCCAGGTGCCACGGGCCGGGCGCGAGCCGCACCGCTGCCTCGGCTCGGACCCGCTCTTCGAGTTCACGGTCGCGGGTGAGCTCGTGGATCTCCTGCTCGGCACGCCACCGGAACCGCAGTCGGCCGAGGAACCCGGTCGGCGGAGCCGGGACGACGGTCTCGACGGACTCGGTCTCGTTCACGCGTCCTCCCCGGCAGCAGCAGCAGCACCAGCGACGGAAGCAGCACCGGCGACGGAAGCGGTCGAAGCAGCCGCCGCACTCGTCGCACCGGTTGCGCTCGTCGCCGCGAGGTTCGCCAGCAGCTGCAGCCGTTCCTCGGACGCCGACCCGGGCTCGGTGCCGTACACGACCATGGTCAGCCCCGAGTCCGTGACGAGCTCCATCGTCTCGTAGCTCATGTCGATGTCGCCTACGTCCGGGTGGTGCACGCGCTTCACACCGCTCCGGTGCCGCATCACGTCGTGTGCGGCCCAGCGCCGCCGGAACTCATCACTGCGGGTGGAGAGCTCCCCGATCAGGTCGGTCAGTCCCTTGTCGTACGGCGAGCGGGCCGCCTCGGCGCGCAGGGCGGCGACCACGTCGCCGGCGACCGAGTCCCAGTCTCGCCAGAACTGCTGACCGCGCGGGTCGAGGAACGCGAAACGCGCGGTGTTCGGGGTGCCGGAGGGCGACAGGAACAGCGGCGAGTACACCGCGCGGGCGAGCGCGTTGCCGGCGAGGAAGTCGAACCGGCCGTTGCGGACCCAGGCCGGGGCGCTGATCGAGTCGAGCACCCGCTGCACGTTCGGCCGGACCTTCGACGTCGGGATCGTCCGGCGCGAGGCGCCCGAAGCGTTCTGCAGACGGGCCAGGTCGAAGAGGTGCGCGTGCTCGGCATCGTCGAGAAGGAGCGCGCGGGACAACGACTCGAGGACGCTCTCGGAGACCCCGGTCAGGTTCCCGCGCTCGAGGCGGACGTAGTAGTCGACGCTCATCCCCGCGACCAGTGCGAGCTCTTCGCGCCGCAGCCCCTTGACGCGGCGGACCCCACCGAAGTCGGGCAGACCGACCTGCTGCGGTGTGACGCGCTCGCGGCGTGTGCGGAGGAAGTCGCGCACTTCGCTTCTGGTGTCCATGCGTCAACGGTACGGCCGGCCGGGTGCCGGAAGCAGGGGTTGCTGGTACCCGTCAGCAGGGGGTCGGCGGCGTAGCGTCGTCGGCATGGAGACAGTCACCCTGAACAACGGACTCGAGATCCCCGCCATCGGTTTCGGCGTGTTCCAGAGCGCCCCGGAGGAGACCGTGGACGCCGTCCGCACGGCGCTGGAGACCGGGTACCGCCACATCGACACCGCCGCCGCGTACGGCAACGAGCGCGAGGTCGGCGAGGGCATCCGCGCCTCGGGCGTCGACCGCGACGACATCGTGGTCGAGACCAAGATCTGGGTCTCGGACTACGGCTTCGACGAGACCCTGCACGCCTTCGACAAGGCCACCGGCAAGCTCGGCTTCGACACGATCGACGTGCTGATCCTGCACCAGCCCGCACCGGACCGCTTCGAGCAGACCGTGCAGGCGTACCGGGCCCTCGAGCGCCTGTACGCCGACGGCCGGGTCCGCGCGATCGGTGTGAGCAACTTCATGCCCCACCACCTGCGCTCCCTGCTCGAGCAGTCCGACGTCATCCCGGCGCTCAACCAGGTCGAACTGCACCCGTACTTCACCCAGCCGGACGTCCAGCGCGCCGACGCCGAGCACGGCATCCTCGACCAGGCGTGGTCTCCCATCGGTGGCATCACGTTCTACCCCGGCTGGGGCGACGAGCGGGTCAGCGTGATGGACGACCCGACGATCCGGTCGATCGCCGAGGCGCACGGCAGGACGCCGGCGCAGGTGATGCTCCGCTGGCACGTGCAGCAGGGGCGGAACGCGATCCCGAAGTCGACGAACCCCGGTCGCATCGCCGAGAACTTCGCCGTCTTCGACTTCGCGCTGACGGACGACGAGCTCGCGCGGCTCGACGCCCTGGACACCGGCCGTCGCAACGGCCCGGACCCGGACGGGACGGACACGAGCCGGTTCGACCGGGTGATCCCGGAGGTCTGACGCGACCACGAGCGGCCGGGAGGCGCGGTGCGGGCCCGCCCCGTTCCTCCCGGCCCATCGGTGGTCGCGACCACCGCGTCAGGCGAGCTGGCGCGCCCGCTCCGCGATGCCCTCGGTCGCCGCCCACGAAGCCAGCACCCGCAGGGCGTCGGCCGTCGAGCTGCCCGGCGTGGCCGGGTAGATCGTGAGCGAGAGCCCCGGGTCCTCAGCGAGTTCGAGCGTCTGGAAGTGCAGTTCGAGCGGCCCCACGACGCTGTGCCGGAACGACTTCACGCCGGCGTAGTGGCGGCGGACGTCGTGCGCGGCCCAGAGCTCGCGGAAGTCGTCGCTCCGCATCGACAGCTCGCCGATCAGCGCGGCGAGGTCCTTGTCGTTCGGCGTCCGGCCCGCTTCGCGGCGCAGGATCGCGACGTTCGTGTGCGCAGCCCGTTGCCAGTCCTGGTAGAAGTTCCGCGCCTGCGGGTCGAGGAAGATGAAGCGCGAGAAGTTCATCGGCCGGGCCGGTGCCGCGACCAGGTCCGAGTGCATCGCGAAGCCGAGCGCGTTCGCGGCGACGATGTCCTGCCGGTTGTTGATGATCATCGCCGGGGCGTCCGTGACGACGTCGAGCAGGTACTGCAGCTCGGGTCGGACGGCAGCGACGGGCACGACACGACCAGCGCGACGCGGGGTCTCGTTCTGGTGCTGCGACAGGTCGCGCAGGTGCTCCTGCTCGGCGGGGTCGAGCTGCAGGGCCCGGCCGATGGCGTCGAGCACGCTGTCCGAGACCCCCTGCAGGTTCCCGCGCTCGAGCCGCGTGTAGTAGTCGATGCTGACGCCGGCCAGGCGTGCGACCTCTTCGCGACGCAGCCCGGTGACGCGACGCCGCGTGCCGAAGGTCTCGACGCCGGCCTGCTCGGGGGTGATGCGGGCGCGACGGCTGGAGAGGAAGTCGCGCGCTTCGTCGCGGTGGTTCATGCCGTCACGGTACTTCGCCCCGTCCGGCGCGAGCGAGGGGCTGCGGGAACCCCTTTCACGTGCGCGTGAACGGGACGGAGACGATCCGGTCGTCCCCGCTCGACGGTGTCCCGCGGCCGTCGGTGTTGTTCGTGACGAACCAGAGCGTGTCCGACGGGCCCTCGAGCACCGTCCGGATGCGGCCGAAGTCGCCCGCGAAGTACTCGGTCGCGGTGCCGGGGTCGTCGGCGGGGACCGCACGGAGCACCTCGCCCCGCAGGTTCGCGACGAACACCGTGTCGTCGACGACGGCGAGGCCGCTCGGGGACGCCTCGTCGGTGGACCACTGCTGCACGGGGTCGACGAAGCCCTGGTCCTCGCCGCCGGTGCCCTCGACCTCGGGCCAGCCGTAGTTCGACCCGGGCTCGATCACGTTGAGCTCGTCGTGGGTGTTCTCACCGAACTCCGACGCGAACATCGTGCCGTCCGACGACCACCCCATGCCCTGCACGTTGCGGTGCCCGAGGCTCCACACCGGTGACCCGTCGATGGGGTTGTCGGCGGGGACGTCGCCGTCCGGGGTGAGCCGCAGGATCTTGCCCGCGAGCGACTCCTCGTCCTGCGCGTCCGTGCTCGCGCCGGCGTCCCCGACGGTCGCGTAGAGCATGTCGTCGGGCCCGAACGCGATCCGGCCGCCGTCGTGGAACGTGTTCTTCGGCAGGCCGTCGATGATCGTCGTCGCCTCGCCGAGCCCCCACGACCCGGTGCTCCCCGTCAGCTCGTACCGCTGGATCCGGTTGCCGTCGTCGGCCGTGGAGTAGACGAACAGGTCGTCGTCGTGCAGCGCGAGCCCGAGCAGTCCGCCCTCGCCGCCGTGGCTGACACCGTCGACCGTACCGACCTGACGGGTGGTGCCGTCGGACCGCAGCTCGAGCACCCGGGCCGAGTCGCGCTCGCTGACCAGCGCGTCGCCGTCGTCACCCGTCAGGACCACCGACCAGGGGGCCTCCAGGCCGGTGACCACGTCGGTGGTGTCACCGTCGAGCGCCACCTGACCGGCCGACAGGTCGGCGGGCGCGGTCGCGCGCGCCGACGGCGAACCGCCCCGGTCGGAGCCGTCCTGCTCCGTACCGTCACCGCTCGTGCACGCGGTGAGGGCCAGTGCGGCGACGGCGGCGAGGCCGGCCAGCGACCAGAGGCGGCGGTTGCGGGGCGTTCCGGCGGGTGTGTCCACGATGATCCTCCCGGGCTCGTGCGTCGATCACACACGCTGCGTTCGGGAAACCCCTGAGGGGGTCTGTCGGCACCTCCCAACGGTGCGCACGGCGGCCTACCGTCGTCGGCATGCAGATCGAACCGAAGCAGCCGACCGTCAAGAACCCGCCCGAGCAGTTCACGGGCGACGTGTACCTCGACGCCATCGCCTCGCCGAAGGAGCCCGGTCAGACGATGACCGTCGCCAAGGTCCGGTTCCTGCCCGGCGCCCGCACCGCGTGGCACTCACACGCCAAGGGGCAGACCCTGCACGTCACCGAGGGTGTCGCCCGGATGGGCACCCGGGACGGCCGCGTCATCGAGGTGCAGGCTGGACAGACCGTCTACACGCCCGCCGGCGAGGAACACTGGCACGGCGCGACCCCCACCGACTACATGGAACACCTCGCGATGCTCGAGGCTGCCGACGACCCGGCGACCACCACCACCTGGCTCGAGCACGTGAGCGACGAGGAGTACACCGCATGACCACCATCGCCATCGTCGGGGCCGGCAAGGGCCTCGGCCTCGCCGTCGCCGAGCGCTTCGCCCGTGAGGGCTTCGCCGTCGCCCTGATCTCCCGCAACCAGGACCGGCTGGACGGCCTCGCCGCAGAGCTGCGCGAGCGCGGCCACACCGCAGCCGGGTTCGCCGCGAACGTCCGTGACGGGGACTCCCTGCGCGCCGCACTCGAGCGCGCCACCGAGCAGCTCGGCCCCATCGAGGTGCTGCAGTACAGCCCGCTCCCCGCCAAGGAGTACATGCGTCCCGTGCTCGAGACCACGGCGGACGACCTGGTCGGCCCGATCGAGTTCTCGGTCTACGGCTCGGTCAACGCCGTCCGCCAGGTGCTGCCCGGCATGCGCGCGATCGGCCACGGCACGATCCTGTTCGTGAACGGCGGCAGCGCGGTCCGACCGGGCGCCCGCGTCACCGGAACGTCCGTCGCCTTCGCCGCCGAGAGCGCCTACGCGCAGCTGCTGCACGACGCCGTCCGCGACGAGGACGTCCACGTCGGCCAGCTCATCATCCCGTTCGGCATCGACGACGGGCGGCCCGAGCACTCCGGGGAGTCCATCGCCGACCGCCTGTGGGCGATCCACACGGAGCGCGGCGACTTCCGCACCTACGCGGAGGCGCTGCCCGAGCTCGCGTGAGCGCGGCGCTCGCCGCTTCGTGAGCAGGAATGGTCGGGTCCGGCACAGCGACCCGACCATTCCTGCTCACCATGTGACGGACTGGAGGCCCGTGGCGACGCCGCCACGGGCCTCCAGTCCGTCCCGGGGTGCGTGCAGGGCGATGGGTCCCGAGTCGTAGGCGGGACACCAGAGCGCCGCGCTGCTCGACGGTCCCGCTAGCGTCGCGGCGTGGAACCACGAGCCTTCGACGGTGCAGCCTGGGCAGCCCTGATGCTGCTCATGCCGACGTCGGTGCTGTTCGTCGCAGCGGCGCTCCGTCGACTCCGGCTCCCCCGCTGGACGTGGCTGCTGTACCTGCTCGGCGTCGCAGGCGGACTCGCGTTCCTGCACGTCGCCGGGCACACCCGGTACGAAGCACCGGACACCGGGTCCGGATCGAACTGGTGGGACTTCGGGCAGTTCGTCGGACTCGCTCTCGGGCGGATCGGCATCGGCATCAACGCCGTCGCGGCGACGGTGTGGATGCTGCGTCGTCCTCGGCTACCCGACGACCAGCTCGACCGACGTGAGAACCGCTTGGTCGTCCTGTCCTACCTAATGATGGCGGTGGCGTCCGCACTGCCAGCGATGTGGTGGGGCATCGGTCTCGGGATCGTGCCACTCCTGATCGAACTGCCGATCGTGGTGGTGGGTTGGGTCTGCCTGGCGGTGGCGGTGGTCCTGTACCGCCGCAGGATCCTCGGGGTGCCGGGAGCCGACCGCTCCCTCGGGCCCGTGTGGCCTGTCGACGCGATCGTGGTCGCCTGGCTCGTGGGGACGCTGGCCGTCGGCCCGCTGTTCGCCGGGAGCGGTCTGCCAACCACTTCGTGAGCAGAAGATGTCGAGTCCGAGCAGGCGACTCGACATCTTCTGCTCACCAAGCGAAGCCTCACGCCGCCACGGGCCTCCCGTCCGTCAGTGCGCCCGTCGCACCGCCACCCGCCGCCGACCCCGCGAGGTCAGCCACGCCCCGGCCGTCACCACGAGGGGCAGGCCGATCGCGAGCAGCGCCAGCACCGGCCAGTCAGGCACGAACGGCATGTGATTCACCCCGACCGGACTCTCGGTGAACCGCAGGGTCAGGGCGCGGATCGGCAGGAGTCCGAGGAGCGTCCCGATCACCGAGCCGACCGTGGCCAGGATCGCCGCCTGCCAGGTCGACACCCCACGGCGCAGGCGTGGTGCGGCACCGATGGCGTCGAGCACTTCGTCGTCCCGCCGACCGTCGGACCGTGCGAGTCCGATCGCCACCGCCGTCGCACCGATGGTGACGGCCGCCGCGAGTGCGAGCACGATCGCCCGGATGATCGCCTCGTTGTCGATCGGGCCGGCCTCGTACATGAACGACGGGCCGCTCCACCGTGCACGGTCGTCGCCGCCGAAGCTCTGCCATGCCGAGCTCAGCTCGTCCGCCTGCGCCGGGTCGAGGTCGTGCGGCAGCGTCGTGACGAGCATGCCGTCGACCACGGGCACGCCGTACCGTTCGGCGGTCGCCTTCGTCATGAAGACGCCGACCTGGATCCGCGGGGTCTGCACGTCGAGCACGGCTGGGATCGAGACGCTGGCCGCCGGTCGGCTCCGCTCGGTGATGGGGTCGCTCTCCCACGTCCGGTCGTGGAAGGTGTCGACGCGGACCGCGCCGTCGTGTGCGTACTCGGGCCAGAGCGACACGGCCCGACCGCCCTCGAGCGCGCTCCGGACGGCGGCGGACGGCCGGTGCCCGGTGAGCACGGCGTAGTCGTCGACGGTGCCCGTCCAGATGTGCGGAGACGACGCGCTCGCCGTGTCCAGGTAGTACGAGCAGCTCGTCGTGTCGTTCGCGGGGCAGTCGTACGCGCTCCAGCGGTGCGGGATCGTGACGGTCGAGGGGGTGTCGCCCGGCTGCTCCTGCGCGACACCGAGCACCCGGATGCGGTCCTGGTCGAACACCCCGGACACGACCTTCGCCGCGTGCGCAGTCAGCGCTGCGTCGTGGCGACCGGTGCTGCCGCCGTCCTTCGTCTCGGTCTGCACCTCGGCCGTCGCCACCCCGACCGCCGTGGAGTACTCGTACCCACGGACGTACTGGGCGTGACTCGACGCACTCCACGTGATCACGACCGAGGCCACGAACACGACGCTCATCACGCTGGCGAGCACCGGCACCGTGCGGACCGGGTTGCGGCGGGCGTCGCGGGCGGCGAGCCGGGCGGACAGACCGGCCCGCGAGGTGAGCCGGGTGATCAGGGCGAGCAGCCACGGTGAGCAGATGGCGATGCCGAGCTGCATCAGGCACGGCCCGATCGCGACGCCGACACCGACGACGTAGGCCCACCGGTCCTGCTGCACCGGACGGTCGTTGAGCATGAGCACGCCCACGCCGCACGCCAGCGTCATCACGGCGCCGAGGACCACGAGCAGCGGGCCCCAGATACGCCGACGACGGCGGGCCGGACGGCTGACGGGCACCGGACGGAGCGAGCCCCGCAGCGCCGCGAGCACGTTGATCCGGGTCGCCGACCGTGCGGCGACGAGCGCGGAGACGAGTCCGGCGAGCACCCCCGCGGCGGCGATGGACAGCAGCAGGAGCGGCGGCACGTGCAACCCGGGGAACGACGCCACGTTGCCGTTGTCGATCAGTCGGTAGGCGAGCACGCCGATCCCGGTGCCGGCGGCGACCCCGAGGACCGCGCCGACGAGCCCGAGCACCAGGCCCGACCCGGCGACGATCGTGCGGACGAACCGCTTGTCCCCGCCGACGCTCGTGACGATGGCGTACGAGCGGGTGTCCGCCCGGGTGCCGACCAGGAACGCGGCCCCGGCGAGCAGGGCGACCTCGAACATCGCGAAGACGCCGAGCAGTCCCATCGCCCCGAGGTACCAGCCGAGCGACGAGCCCAGCTGCCCGCCGGGGAGCCGGGCGTCCGGCGGATCGAGCACGACCGGACGTGACTGCACGATGATGCCGTGCGCGTTGAGCTGCCGGATCTCCGACCACGTCGGGGCGTCCGACGGCAGGTACACGGTGACGTCGGTGAGCCCCACGTCGTCGGTGGTGTCGGTCGTCGAGAGCGTCGTGCCCCAGGGCAGGAAGATGCCCTGCGATCCCGGGTCCGTCCCCAGGTCGGTCATGGTGCCGGTGATCGTGAAGCGCTTGGTGACCGGGTCGGTCAGGTCCACCGTGTCGCCGATATGCGCCCCGAGGCGTTCGAGCGTCGCCGGCGTGACCATGAGCTCACTGCGCGTGGTCGGCGTGGAACCGTCGAGCACGTGCCAGTGACCCTCGAGTGACGGATCCCAGACGCTGCCCTCCACGGCGGTCAGTCCGACCGGGCCGTGCGCACCCTGCAGCACGACGGGCGTGCTGCCCACCGGGATCGACAGGGCGCCGTCGGGCACGTGGGCCAGGACGTTCGTGAACGGGGAGTCCTCGTCCGACTTGGTGACGGGGCTGTCCCGCTTCGAGTCGGTGGACTCCCACTGCACCGGGTCCTGCACCATGCCGGGCAGGTCCGGGCCGGACACCCGCATCTGCGCCGATGCACGGCCGAGGTCGTAGTCGAGCCGCTCGGTGACCGTGGCTTGCGTCGACTGCACGACGACGGCGACGGCGGCGAACCCGGCGGTGGGGATCCCGATGAGCGCGATGATCAGTGCCGCGCGGCCCGCCTTCGCGAACGCCAGTCGACGCCCCAGACGGAGCGCCGGTCTCAGGGCGAACGGCGTCCGGCCGGTCCCGGCACGCCGACCCCGGCTCACGAGGCGGTCCGGTCCGTCAGCGCCGCCTCGACGCCCGAGTACACGGTCTCGTCGACCACCCGACCGTCGCGCAGGAACACGATCCGGTCCGCCCAGGCCGCGTGCCGGGCGTCGTGGGTCACCAGGAGGGCGCCGGCTCCGGCGTCGACGTGCCGACGGAGCATGCGGAGCACGACCTCGCCGGTCTGCGAGTCGAGGGCTCCGGTCGGCTCGTCGGCGAGCACGAGCCGGCGCTCGCCGACCACGCCGCGGGCGATCGCGACGCGCTGCTGTTGCCCGCCGGACAGGTCGTCCGGGTAGGCGTCGGCTCGGTGCGACAGCTCGACGTTGTCCAGCGCGAGCTCCGCGGCACGGCGGGCCTGCGAGGCCTTCCACCCGTCGAGCTCGAGCGGCAGTGCCACGTTCTCGACCGCGGTCAGCGAGGGGATCAGGTTGAAGTCCTGGAACACGAACCCGATGAGCCGGCGTCGCAGCGCTGCGAGTTCCTTGGCGGGACGGTCGGACACGAAGGCGCCGTCGATCAGCACCTCACCGCTCGTCGGCGGCAGCAGGGTGCCGGCGCAGGCGAGCAGCGTCGACTTGCCCGACCCCGAGGTGCCCATCACGGCCACCATCTCGCCACGCTCGACCCGCAGGTCGATCCCGGCCAGGGCGGTGACGGCCTTCGCGCCGGAGCCGTAGTGCACGCTCACGGCGTCGAGCTGCAGGAGCGGTGCGGCGGTCACCGTGCGCTCCGGGGAGCGGCAGCGGCAGCGTCGGCACCGGCAGGCGCCGCCGGGTGCTCGTCCGGCCGGTACCGCGCGACGCTCGACTCCACGTGGTCGAGCCAGCGCACCTCGGCCTCGGCCTGGAACACCATCGACTCGAGCACGAGCGACCACGCCAGGTCGGTCGACGGGTCGGTCGTCCGCTTCAGCCGCGTCAGGTCCTGCAGGTTCCGGATCGCGGCACCGCGCTGCACCTGCACCAGCCGGGCGACGTCGACCCCGGGCACGGTCACGGCGAGGGCGAACTTGATCGCCAGCTCGTCGCGGCCGCGCTTGGCCGGCACGGGCTCGCTGAACCAGCGGGCCACCTCGGCCCGACCCGCGTCGGTCGCCGTGTAGACGACGTGTCCGTCGTCGTCGGCGTCGCCGCGGGCCACGAGGCCGTCGCGTTCCAGGCGGTCCAGGGTCGTGTAGACCTGGCCGATGTTCAGCGGCCAGCTCCCGCCGGTGCGGTGCTCGAACTCCCCCCGGAGCTGGTACCCGTAGCCGGGTCCCCCCACCAGCAGCGCGAGTACGCCCATCCGAACGCTCATGACACTTCCCCTGTCTCGGGCCACCGTGGCCATACTGAGTATGCACATACCCGGTATGCGTGCGCAAGCACGGATGTGGAGAGGGCGGAAGACGGACGGGAGGCGCGGTGCCAGCTGGCACCGCGCCTCCCGTCCGACCGGTCGTCGCGTTCGCGACCCGCGGTCGCGTCCGAAGGGTCAGTGACCCAGCTTCGCGAGCTCCTCGAACTCGTCGTCGGTCAGCTCGACGGTGGCACCCGCGAGGTTGTCCTCCAGGTGCGCGACGCTCGACGTACCGGGGATCGGCAGCATCACCGGGGAGCGCTTGAGCAGCCATGCGAGCGCGAGCTGTGCCGGGGTGGCACCCTTGCGCTCGGCGATCTCGGTGAGCGGCGAGTCCTCGCCGGTCAGGCCACCCGTGGCCAGGGGGAACCACGGGATGAAGCCGATGCCCTGCTCCTCGGACCAGTCGAGCAGTTCCTCGGCGTCACGCTTCTGCAGGTTGTACAGGTTCTGCACGGAGACGATCGTGGCGATCTCCTGCGCAGCCTTGACCTCGTCGACGGAGACCTCGGACAGGCCGATGTGGCGGATCTTGCCCTCGTCCTGCAGCTTCTTCAGCTCGCCGACCTGGTCCTCGAGCGGGACCTTCGGGTCGATGCGGTGCAGCTGGAACAGGTCGATGCGCTCGAGGCCCAGGCGGCGGAGGCTCATCTCGGCCTCTTGCCGGAGGTACTCCGGGCGGCCGACGGGCGGCCAGACGTTCGGGCCGGTGCGGGTGAGGCCGGCCTTCGTGGCGATGACGACGTCGTCGCCGTAGGGGTGCAGGGCCTCCTTGAGGAGCTCCTCGGCGACGTAGGGGCCGTACGAGTCGGCGGTGTCGAAGAAGTTCACGCCGAGCTCGACGGCACGCTTGAGGACGCGGATCGCCTCGTCGTGGTCCTTCGGCGGTCCCCAGACGCCGGGGCCGGTGAGCTGCATGGTGCCGTAGCCCAGCCGGTTGACCTCGAGGTCGCCGCCGATGCGGAAGGTGCCGGAGGACGCGGCCGGACGGTTCGTGGTGTCAGTGCCTGTGGTCATGTCCCCGGTCTACGCCCGGTGCGTTGCCGGTCCCTGAGTCGGTGTCCCCCGACCGCTTTCCGGGTTCGCAGGGTCTACGGACGGGTGGGCCGCGGGTACGGGGTCTCGCCGCGTTCGAGTCCGCCGACGAGCTTGGCGAGCCGGTTCGTCCGCACCGTGGCGTTCGGGGCGGTGGTGATGCGGTGCAGCACGGCGTACCGGTTCGTGGCGTCGAGCTCGGCGAACAGCGCGGCGGCTGCGGGGGCGGCGTCGAGTGCGGCCTGCAGGTCCTCGGGCACCGTGGCCGTTGCCGAGCCGGCGTAGGCGCGGTCCCACCGGCCGTCGCCCTTGGCGCGCTCGATCTCGGCGTGCCCGCGCTCCCGCATCCGCCCCTCGGCGATGAGTGCGGCGACCAGGCCGAGGTTCCGCTGCGACCACAGCGAGGCCTTCCGGCGCGGGGTGAACCGCTGGCGGTAGGTGGTGTCGTCACGCCCGCGTCGCTGCCCGTCGATCCACCCGGAGCACAGTGCTTCGTCGAGGGCCGTGTCGTACGTCAGGGTCGTCGGCTCCGTGACGCCCTTCTTGGCGAGGACGAGCCACACGCCGTCGGGTTCGTGCTCGTGGTCGTCGAGCCAGGCACGCCACGCGGCGACGTCCAGCAGCACCAGGTCGACGATGTCCATGTGGTCATCGTAGGACCGGCCGGCCGCGCGGGTCAGGCCGCGCTGCTGCTGATCCGGGTCGCACTCGCCCAGTCGTGCACCCAGTCGGGTACGGTCAGGTCGCGGTCCGCGCCACCCGCCGCCTCGAGCAGGTCCGCGGTCGGCACCGTCCCGCCGGAACGCCGCAGGAACCGGGCCTGCACCACGGCGCGGGCCATCACGGCACCCTGTCGCACGAACGTCTGCTCCAGGTACACGGCACGGTCGTCGACCCCGAGCACGTGGGTGCGGAGCTCGAACCGCTGGCCGAGCGTCAACGACCGCTTGTACGTGATCGTCTGCGCCGAGACGACGGGGTACCAGCCGTGCTCGGCCAGCGCGGCCCAGTACCCGGATCGGAGCATCAGGTCGAGCCGACCGAGGTCGAGCATCGACAGGTACTTGCCGTTGTTGACGTGGCGCAGCGGGTCGAGGTCGGTGGGAGCGACCCGGAACGGCGTCCGGACCTCGTCCCAGAGCGACGCCCGGCGGCGTCCACCGACCCGAGCGCGCAGACGGGTGCGCAGCTGCAGCAGGAGCAGTCGGAAGTACAGGTTCACGTGTCGATCACACCAGTGCGCGGACCACTCGTGCGAGCACCTTGGAGGAACCTCACGAAGCGCGGGCAGCCCGGGTCACCGCGGACCCGCTGCTCCCGACAACCGCCGGAGCGGCCGGGTGGGTCAGCCGGAGAACATCCCGCTGGAGGCGCTGCCACCCGGGTGCGCGGTCTTCGACACGCCTTCGGCCGTCGATCGAGCGGCGTCGGCCTCGACCATGGCACGTGACCCGGCCGTGGGGTCGGAGAAGTCCTCGAGGTCCGCGAGCGCTCGCCGCCGACGACGGTTCTGCACCTCGAGCACGACGAGCAGGGCGCCGAGCACGACGACCACGGCGATGACGATCCAGATGACGACCATGACACTCCCCCGAGCCCGGGGCGTCTGCCCCGTCCCTCGCAGCGTAGCGGTGCGGAGGCGGGTACAGCCAGTGCCTCCCGCCGTCAGGGGGACCGGGAGTAGACCTGCAGCATGCAGACACGCAAGCTCGCAGACCTCGAGGTCGGACCGATCGGCCTCGGAACCATGGGCATGAGCGCCTTCTACACGGGCGCCGGCACCGACGACGACGAGTCGATCCGCACCATCCACCGCGCGATCGACCTCGGCGTCACCCTGTTCGACACCGCCGAGGCGTACGGCCCCTACACGAACGAGGAACTCCTGCGCCGTGCGCTCGAGGGCCGTCGCGACGACGTCGTCATCGCGACCAAGTTCGGCCTGTACCGCCACGAGGCCGGTGAGGAGACCCCGACGCAGCAGCGCGGTCTCTCCAGCCAGCCCGAGTCCGTGCGCGAGGCGCTCGAAGGCTCCCTCCGCCGCCTGGGCACGGACCACATCGACCTCTACTACCAGCACCGCGTCGACCCGGCCGTCCCGATCGAGGACGTCATCGGCCAGCTCGCCGGCTTCGTGCAGGAGGGCAAGATCCGGCACATCGGACTGTCCGAGGCCGGTGCCGAGACCATCCGCAAGGCCCACGCCGTCCACCCGATCACCGCGTTGCAGAGCGAGTACTCGCTGTGGACGCGGGACCCCGAGGGCGACGTGCTCGACACCCTGCGCGAGCTCGGCATCGGCCTGGTGCCGTACTCGCCGCTCGGCCGTGGGTTCCTGACGGGTGCCATCACGAAGCCGTCCGACCTGGACTCCGACGACTTCCGCCTGGCGAACCCGCGCTTCCAGCAGGAGGCGTTCGAGCAGAACATGCGCATCGTCGACGCGGTCAAGGAGATCGCCACCGAGGCCGGCGCCACCCCGGCGCAGGTGTCGCTCGCCTGGCTGCTCGCCCAGGGCGACGACATCGTCCCGATCCCCGGCACGAAGCGGGTCTCCCGCCTCGAGGAGAACGTCGGCGCAGCCGACCTGACCCTCACCGCGGACCAGCTGTCGCGCCTGTCGGCGCTGCCGGTCCCGACCGGCGACCGCTACCCCGACATGTCGACCATCGGTCGGTAGGAGCGACCGGTTGACGGCCTGGAGGCCCGGTGCCAGCTGGCACCGGGCCTCCCGTCCGTCGTCAGTCGCGTTTGCGGACGCGAGACGCCGGCGTCAGCGCGAGACGCCTCCGAATCCGGCGGCGTCTCGCTGACTCGGCGGCGTCTTCCGAGGACGCCGGCGTCTCAGACCTCGGCGGCGAAGGACGCGGCCCGGACCTGCAGGTCCTCGATGCGCCGGAGGCGCGCTGCCTCGACGTCGTAGCCCTCGTAGGCGGGCGGCGGCAGCTTCCGGACGTTCCGCGAGCACTGGAAGTCCTGGCAGACCAGGGTGCCGACGGTGTTGCCGTTCCGTCCGGCTGGCCCGGACCGTTTCGCGCTGTAGAACGCGACGTCGTTCGGCAGCTTGACGTCCTGGCACCACGAGCACTGGGCACGGGAGCGGGGCGAGGCCTCGGCCTGCCGGAGCAGGATGCCGATCAGGTCGCCGTCCAGGGTCGGCACGACGGCGTACGCACGCCGCCCGATCTTCGGGTCGCGCCAGCCGAGGTAGTCGAGCGCGTCCCAGTCGAGCGTCTCGAAGTCGGCGGGCAGCGTGAGGTCGGACACCTCCTTGCGCGAGGCGTTGACGAAGGACGTGCGGAGGGTCTTCTCCACGATGGGGAGCATGGGTGATCGCTTTCGTGCGGGCCCGGGGCGTGCGGACGCACACCGCACCGGGCGGAGGAGGTCAGGGTTCGACGAGGGCGGCCGCACCCGAGGGCACGACCGAGGGTCTCACGCCCTGATGCCGGCGATACGGGCGCCGACCACCTCCTGGAAGCTCACCCGACCAGCCTACGACCGGGTGTCAACCCCGGCCCGGTCCGCCCGCGGTCGGTTCGGCGTCGCCGTGACCAGGACGACCGAACCCTCGTACGTCGGGCGGATCCGCAACGAGCCGTGCCGCCGGTCCCACTCCCCCGACTCGAGCGCGGTGCGGAGCGCTGCCACCGACCGCCGGACGGTGAACTCGTCGACCAGGCCCCACGCCGGGTCCGCCTGGCGCACGCCGGGGTCGAGGAGTCGCTCGGGGCGGGCGTAGTACGCCTCGGCGAACCCGTCGACGCACGTGAACGGGATCGGCAACGGGGTGCTCGTCACGGTGTCGTCGCCGAGCGCGTCGGCGATCCGCGGCAGTGCGGGGTGGCGACGGGCGTCGGCCGCCAGCACCTCGGGCGCGTACTCGGCGAGCCAGGAGCGCTCGATGCGGTCGGGGTCGAACGTCAGGACCACGATCGGGCCCCGGGTGACCCGACGCACCTCGGCGAGCCCGCGTTCGAGGTCGTGCCACTCGTGCAGCGAGAAGGTCGACACCGCGGCGTCGAAGGTGTCGTCGGCGAAGGGAAGGTCCTCGGCGGCCTGCACCGCGGTCACGTCGCGGTCGGTCGGCGCGTAGGACCCGGCGGCACCGGCACCGGCACCGGCCTCGTCACCCGCACCGACGTCGAGTACGGTCCGGGCATCGCCGAGGGCCTTCGCGACCGCACGGGCGAACGCGGGTTCGGGCCGGCGGTGCTGCCGGTGGTCCGCGTCCCCTGCTGAGCCGTCCGTGGTCCTCGTCACGTCCCCACCCTACGAACCCGCGCTGCTATGTTCGACGGATGCTCGCAGACAGTGGTCTCGGATTCGTCGTCGTCCTGTACGCCCTGTTCGTGCTGGCGCTCGCCGTGCTGGCCGTCGCCCTCATCGTGCTCGTGTTCGCCGCGATCCGTGTGCTGCGGTTGTCGGCGACGGAGCGGCAGCTGCGCATCGAGCGGATGCGCTCGCCGGAGCTGTTCGACGGCGACGTGCCGCCCCAGGCCTGACGGTCCGACCACGGCGCTGACGCACCTGCCCGTCGGCGGGCCAGGTCAGTCGACCGACTCGGACTCGGACTCCGACTCGCGCAGGGCCGCGTACTGCTCGGCCCGCTCCGTCGCGGCCCAGCTGCCGAGCAGCGCGAGCGACCGCTCGGACTCGCTGCCCGGCTCAGCCGAGTACGAGAACAGCGTCAGGCCGGGGTCGGCGACGAGGTCGAGCGCCTCGTACGACAGCCGCAGCTCCCCCACGATCGGGTGGTCGATGCGCTTCTTGCCGGTGCGCTGCATCCGGACGTCGTGGGCGGCCCACCAGCCGCGGAACTCTTCGCTCCGGGTGGAGAGCTCACCGACGAGCGTGATGAGCCCTGGCTCGCAGGGGTTCGACACCGCGGCGGTCCGGAGCACGGCCACGGCGTCCTTCGCGGTCTGTGCCCAGTCCGGGAAGAAGTCGCGGGCGGCCGGGTCGAGGAACGTGAAGCGTGCGGTGTTCACCGGGCGTCCGGGGCCGGCGAAGAGCGGTGCGTAGAGCGCGCGGCCGAGCTCGTTCGTCGCGACGACGTCCCCCCGCTCGTTCCGGACCCAGGCCGGTGCGCCGGTGATGGCGTCGAGCAGCCGCTGCACGCCGGGGCGCACGCGGGTCGGCACGTTCCGGTGCATGACCTTCGCGCCGGAGTTCGCCAGGCGCGTGAGGTCCCACAGGTGCGCTCGCTCGTCCTCGTCGAGCTGCAGGGCGCTCGCCAGGCCCTCGAGCACGCTGTCCGAGACGCCCTTGAGCGAGCCGCGCTCGAGTCGCGTGTAGTAGTCGACGCTCACGCCGGCGAGCATGGCGACCTCGTGCCGACGCAGCCCGGGGACCCGTCGGACCCCGCCGCCGAACGACGGCATGCCGACCTGCTCGGGGGTGAGCCGCGCCCGCCTGGAGGACAGGAAGTCGCGGATCTCGTTGCGCACGTCGATACCCATGCGACGAGCGTACGTGCCCGGGCCGTGCGTCCGGCAGGCACGGGCGGTACCCGTCAGCCGGTCAGGGCGCGGCGGGGCCGCCGGCCGTCGCTGACTGGTCACGACACGTCGCGTGCCGTGCGCCGTCCCGTCGCAACCTGTCGGCTGGTGGCGCCGCAGGCGACGGCCGGTGACCGCTCGTCGGCGTCTGGCGGGGTGTTGTGAGCGCCCGAAGCGGACGGGAGGCGCGGGGCGGCCCCGCCACGCGCCTCCCGTCCGCCGTCTGGTCGCGTTCCGTTGCGCGACCGGCCGTACCCGACCGGTCGCGACACGTCGCGTGCCGCCCGCCGGGTGGTCGCGACCTGTCGGCTGGTGGCGCCGTAGACGACGGCCTGTGACCGCTCGCCGGCGTCCCGCGGGGTGTTGCGACCGCCTGCGCCACGGGCTTCCCCCCGCTCTGTCCCGCGGTCAGGGCGCGGCGTCGGCCCCGATGCGCACGCGCGCGACGCGGTGACCGTCCATGGCGGTCACCTCGAGGCGGTGGCCGCCGGCCAGGACGACGTCACCGACCTCGGGGACGCGATCCAGCTGCACCTGCACGAGCCCACCCACGGTCTCGTAGTCGCCGTCGGGCAGGACCGGGCCGCCGTCCGCAGCCAGGTCCTCGAGCACCGTGGCACCGTCGACGCCGTCGTGCGCCAGCACCGACTCGTCGTACTCGGTGGAGTCCCACTCGTCGCGGATGCGGCCGACGAGGTCCTCGAGCAGCGCCTCGAGCGTGACCATGCCGGCGCTGCCGCCGTACTCGTCGACCACCAGGGCGATCTGGTGGCCGTCGGTGCGCATGTCCGCGATCGCGCTCGACAGCGACTTCGTCTCCGGCAGGGCGAGCACCGGCCGGACGAGCGTGGCGACGGGTGCCGAGGGATCGACCGGACGCAGCAGGTCACGGAGGTGCACGAAGCCCTGCACCTCGTCACGCCCGCCGGAGGTCACGAGGTACCGGGTGTGGCCGGCCGCGATGGCCTGGTCGGTGGCCTCGGCGACGGAGAGGCCGGCATCCAGCGTCGAGACGTCGTACCAGGGGCGCATCGACTCGCGCAGGATGCGGTCACCGGCGTCCAGGGCGCTGCGGGCGATCCGGCGTCCCTGCTCGTCGACGCCGGTGTGCTCGTCGACCAGGCCGCGGAGCTCCTCGGTGCTCATCGACTCGCTGCGGGCGTTCGGGTCGCCGCCGAGCAGTCGCACGACGGTGTCGGTGGACTTCGAGAGCAGCCAGATCACCGGCCGCATCAGCACCGCGAAGCGCTCCAGGGTCGGGGCGACGGCCATCGAGAAGCCCTCGGCACGCTGCAGGGCGAGGCGCTTCGGCACGAGCTCGCCGAACACGAGCGACAGGTACGCGATGACGAGGGTCATCAGCACCAGCGCGACGGCTTCGGCCGCGCCCTGCTCGAGGCCGAGCCCCTGGAACAGCGGTGCGACGTCGGGTGCGATCGAGGACGCACCGTACGCGGCGGAGAAGAAGCCGGCGACGGTCACGCCGATCTGCACGGCAGACAGGAACCGGTTGGGGTCACGGCCGAGCTCGGCGACCCGCATCCCGCGGGGGCCGCGGCGTTCGAGCTGCTGCAGCTGGGATTCGCGGAGGGAGACGAGTGCGATCTCGGCGGCCGCGAAGACCCCGCCGACGAGCACGAAGAGGATGACGAGCCCGAAGGCGATCCAGGTGTCGGCGCCCATCAGCGGGCAGCCGCCTCGGATCGACGACGGGCGGGCGGTCTGTGGGGATCGTCCATGCCTGTGAGTCTGCACAGGCCGACTGGGACATCACCGTGCTGCCGCTCGACAGCGGCTGTGGATCCGGCGTCGTGACGGGGAGCGGTCGGTGCGGGGCGCGGTCGCTACAGGGTGAGCGACCGACCGATGCGGGCTTCGAGCCACGCCTTCGGGTCGATCGGCGTGACGCCGTCCATCAGGACCTCGAGGTGCAGGTGCGCACCGGTCGAGACGCCGGAGGACCCGACGAGCCCGATGAACTGCCCGGCCGCGACGGTGTCGCCGACCTTGAGCGGCGAGGAGCCGGGGATCATGTGGCCGTAGAGCGTGGAGACCTGACGGCCGTCGACCACGTGGTCGATGATGACCGCGTTGCCGTACGAGAAGTAGGTGCCCGAGACCCGGACCTTGCCCGCGGCGACGGCACCGATCGGCGTGCCCATGCCCGGGGTGAAGTCGAGGCCCTGGTGCAGCGACGAGCACGCCCCGCACGGTGCCGAGCGGTACCCGAAGCCGGAGCTCATCTGCACCGGGCCGGGGAACGGCGAGCGGACCGCGCCGCCGAACGAGACGGCGCCGCCCGCGGTCGCCGCGGTGTCGGCGGACCCAGCGGTCTTCGTGGTGACGGTCGAGCCGCCGCCGACGGTGAACCCGTCACGGTCGAACCCGGCGGCCGTGACCGCCTGGGTCACGGCGTAGTCCTGGGTGCGCACGACGGGCGCGATGGTCGAGGTGGCCATCGAGGTGCCGGCGCTCGCGTGGGCGGGCATCGCCGAGGCGGCGAACATCGCGATCGCGGCGGCGGCGCTGGTGAGCGTGATGCGTCCGGCGCGGGCCGACCGGGAGGCCCGGGGTGCGCTGGCGACGCGGGTCACCTTGGGCGCAGGGCGACGGACGACCCGCTGGATGCGGTCATCGACGTGCTCGGTGGTGGCGCGTGCGGCTGCGGAGCGGCGGCCGGCCGGCTCGGTGGCCGAGGACGCTGTCGCGAGGACCACGGCCTGCACGGGCTTGGCGACCTTCGCGGCCTTCGGCGCCTTGGCCGGCTTCGCGGCCTTCGCCGGCTTGGCGACCTTCGCTGCCTTGGCCGGCTTCTCGGGCTTGGCGGCCTTCGCGACCGGCGCCGTCTTGCTGCGACGCTGCGGTCCGCGGGCTGCTGCACGCTCGGCCTCGAGGGCGGCGCGACGGGACAGGTGCACCACCGGGGTCTCCGGGTGCTGGTCGAGTTCGGGTGCAGTCGTCATGGCCGCCCACCATTCTGCACGACTCTGTCGCTTTGTACAGGCCCTTTCGTGATCTTTTCGTTACCGAGTGCGCTGGGAGGCCTCTGATCACCACGGGCGGAAGCGTCCCCCGGGCCCTCCGCATCGGTACGGTCAGGGGAAAGCGACGGAAGGACCCGCACCATGGCCCGATCGCCGCGTGAGCGGTACGGAACGGTCGACCTGGCGTCGGCCGACGTCGTGCTGGCCGGTACCCAGGAACTCCTCCCCGTGCTCCGGGCCGCCGCCGTGCGCGCCGGGATCGACGCTGCGCGGATGCGGGTCATCGGGGTCGACGACCTACCGGACCCCGAGGAGACGTGGGACGCGGCGTTGGCCGTCATCGCGATCCGTCGCCCCGGTGACGACCCCGCGTTCCACCGGGCGCAGGCGGCTGCCGAGCTCATCGCACCGATGCTCGCGCCGCACGCCGTCCGCATCGTCGTCACGGTGTCCGGGGTGACCCGGCTCGCGCCGAAGCTCGAGCGCACCCTGACGTCCGAGGTCCTGCACCAGATCGATGCCGCGTCGGCGTCGTCCGGGTTCCGCCGGCCCTTCCGGCCGCTGCGCATGCGGCTCGGGCTCGCCGGGCTCCGTGCCGCCGGCGTCCGGGTGTTCCGCGTCTCGATCGGCGACTGAGGCTCAGGCTCCGTCGGCTCCGGAGCCCTGCGCGGTGCCCGCCTGCAGCGACGGGTGTGGCGGAGCGGCGTGCGCGACGACGGAGACACTGCCGACGGCGAGCACGAGTGCCAGCGCTCCGGCGGTGCAGGCCGTCCCGATCCGCCGCAAGCGCGACCGGCTGCCACGCTGGCGCGGTGCGAACCGCTTCGTGCTCCGACGGGGCTCGGGTCCGACGAGCCACGGACCGGAGCCGTCGGGGTCGTACGAGAACGGGCCGGAACCGTCCGGTGCGTAGCGGTAAGGGCCGCTGCCGTCCGAGGCGTAGGCGGACCGCAGGTCCTCCGCCCTCCAGCCGAAGTCGTCCGGGGTCTGCCGTGTGGTGGTCATGCGCGCTCTCCCTCGCTCTGGTGCTGCGGAAGACCAGTCCACGCACCGTTCCTATGTGTCGACAGTGCGCCTCCAGGGTGTCGGCCGAGCATCTGCCGCGCGGAAGCGGGGGCCATGTATCTTGATGTCGAGACATCCTGCGCCACGAGTACCGTGGACGTACCGACGGTCGAACAAGGGAGTACCCGCCAGCATGGCCAAGATCATCTACACCCTCACGGACGAGGCGCCGTTCCTCGCCACCCACTCCTTCCTCCCGGTCATCCAGGCCTTCGCCGGCACCGCGGGTGTCGACGTCGAGACCCGCGACATCTCGCTCGCCGGCCGGATCATCGCCCAGTTCCCGGAGCGGCTCACCGACGAGCAGCGCCTGGACGACGCCCTCGCCGAGCTCGGTGACCTGGCGAAGACCCCCGAGGCGAACATCATCAAGCTGCCGAACATCTCGGCGTCGATCCCCCAGCTCAAGGTCGCGATCAAGGAACTGCAGGCGCAGGGCTACGACCTGCCCGACTACCCGGACGAGGCCACGACCGACGAGCAGCGCGACGTCCGTGCCCGCTACGGCCGCGTCCAGGGCAGTGCTGTCAACCCGGTGCTGCGCGAAGGCAACTCCGACCGCCGCGCACCCCTGTCCGTCAAGAACTACGCCCGCAAGCACCCGCACCGCATGGGCGCCTGGTCGCGTGACTCGAAGACGAACGTCACCACCATGGGCGTCGACGACTTCCGGTCGAACGAGAAGTCCTGGATCGCCCCCGCCGACGACGTCCTGACGATCACCTTCGTGGCCGAGGACGGCAGCGAGCAGGTCCTCAAGCAGTCGATCCCCGTGCTGCAGGGCGAGGTCGTCGACGGCACCGTGCTGCACGTGGCCGCACTCGAGTCGTTCCTGCGCAAGCAGATCGAGCGCGCCGCCGCCGAGGACGTCCTGTTCTCCGTGCACCTCAAGGCCACGATGATGAAGATCTCGGACCCGATCATCTTCGGCCACGTCATCAAGGCGTTCTTCCCGTCGGTGTTCGAGCGCTACGGCGCCGACCTCGCCGCCGCGGGCCTGACCCCGAACGACGGCCTCGGCTCGATCCTCGCCGGCCTCGCTGCGCTGCCGAACGGCGCCGAGATCGAGCGTGCCTTCAAGCAGGGCATCGCCGACGGCCCCGAGCTCGCCATGGTCGACTCGGACAAGGGCATCACGAACCTGCACGTGCCGAGCGACGTCATCGTCGACGCGTCGATGCCGGCGATGATCCGCACCTCGGGCCACATGTGGGGCCCGGACGGCGACGAGCACGACACCCTCGCCGTCATCCCCGACTCGAGCTACGCCGGCATCTACCAGGCCGTGCTCGACGACTGCCGCGCCCACGGCGCCTTCGACCCGTCGACGATGGGCTCCGTGCCCAACGTCGGCCTGATGGCGCAGAAGGCCGAGGAGTACGGCTCGCACGACAAGACCTTCGAGCTGCCCGGCGCCGGTGTGGTCCGCGTCACGACCGCCTCGGGCGACGTCGTCATCGAGCACGACGTCGAGCCCGGTGACATCTGGCGCGCCTGCCAGACCAAGGACGTCGCCATCCGCGACTGGGTCAAGCTCGCCGTCACCCGCGCCCGTGCCTCCGCGACGCCGGCCGTGTTCTGGCTCGACGAGACCCGCGCGCACGACGCGAACCTGATCGGGCTTGTCCGCGAGTACCTCGGCGAGCACGACACCGAGGGCCTGCAGATCGAGATCCTCGCGCCCGAGGACGCCATGCGCTTCTCGCTCGAGCGCATCCGCCGCGGCGAGGACACCATCTCGGTCACCGGCAACGTCCTGCGCGACTACCTGACCGACCTGTTCCCGATCATGGAGCTCGGCACCTCGGCGAAGATGCTCTCCGTCGTCCCGCTGCTGGGCGGTGGCGGCCTGTTCGAGACCGGTGCCGGTGGTTCCGCGCCGAAGCACGTGCAGCAGCTCGTGCAGCAGAACTACCTGCGCTGGGACAGCCTGGGCGAGTTCCTCGCGCTGGCGGTCAGCCTCGAGCACCTCGCCGGTGTGACGGGCAACGAGCGGGCGAAGATCCTGGGCGAGACCCTCGACCGAGCCACCGGGACGTTCCTGGAGCAGGACAAGTCCCCTGGTCGGAAGCTCGGCTCGATCGACAACCGCGGCAGCCACTTCTACCTGGCGAAGTACTGGGCCGAGGAGCTCGCGGCGCAGACCCAGGACACCGAGCTCGCGGCGTCGTTCGCGGACCTCGCGGCGAAGCTCGGTGAGCAGGAGCACACCATCGTCGACGAGCTCGTCTCGGTGCAGGGTCACCCGGCCGACATCGGCGGCTACTACCGCCCCGACGACGCCAAGACGAGCGCGGTCATGCGCCCGTCCGCCACGTTGAACGCGGCGCTGGCAGCGCTCTAGCAGCGACCAGCCGACGGACGGGAGGCCCGGTGCCAGCTGGCACCGTCCCTCCAGGCACGGCCGTCACCCCGCTGGCGCGGTGCGCCGGTACCGGCTGGTGGGGCCCACCTCCCGTCCGTCCGTGGTCGCGACCACCGCCGCGCTTCGTGAGCAGGAATGGTCGCGTCCGCACCACGCACCCGACCATTGCTGCTCACGAAGTGACGCGGGGGCGCTCGTCGGGTCAGCCGCGGGACGGCACGGGCGGGCCGGCGGCGAGCAGCCCGGTGAAGACCAGGGCGACGGCCACGACCCCGATGCCCGCGGCCACGGCGGGCCGACGCACCACGAAGAACAGCAGGCGGTCCCAGAAACCCGAGTGGGCGTCCGGCGAGCGTCGCCAGGAGCCCTCGAGCATGCCGCGGCGGGCGACCGCGACCTCGAACGGCACCGTGGCGTACGGCACGACGGCACTGGCCCAGCCGAGCACGAGCGCCCCGAACGACCACCGCTGGTTCACCGCGACGACCGTCGTGACCACCAGGTACGCCAGGAACACGAAGCCGTGCACCCCTCCGCCGATGCGGACGCCCCAGTCACCGACGTCCAGGCCGTACTTGAGCACCATCCCGAGGATGAGCAGGGTCCAGGTCACGAGTTCGGCGACCGCGGCGGCGCGGAACAGGGAGCGCGGAGTCATGCCGTCAATCGTGGCGGACCCGGTTGACAGACAGCAGAACGCCCCGGATCGTCCGACCCGGGGCGCGCTGCAGGTCCGCTCAGTGCCGCACGACCACCGTCTGCCCGAGGCGGTTCACACCCGCGCTCGCGTCCCACGTGCCGGTGTTCGCCGTCTGGATCGCGAAGGCCGGGTCCGCCGCCACCGAGGCCTCCGGCGCGGGCAGGGCGAGTGCGACGCTCCAGCGCCCGTTCGGCACGTCGGCCAGCGACGCCCGGACGGTCACGGTCCGTCCCGGCTGCCAGGACGACGCGTCGGCGACCACGGGCACGGTCACCCGGCGATCGCCGTCGGTCAGGACGAGCTGCACGGGGCGGCTGTTGTACGGCGCCGCCCAGCCGTCGTTCCGGATCGACACCGCCACCGACGGCTTCGCTCCAGAGGTGGCGGTGCTCGACGTCATCGTGAAGCGGTAGCCGAGCTTCTTCGCGGCGTCGGTCATGCCGTCCGCGCCCCAGGTCGCCAGGACGTCCTTGTTGTAGTCGAGGTTGAGGTAGCTGTAGTGGTACTTCGCCATCTCGGCCGAGGCGGACGGGTAGTCGGTCCGCGGCGCGTTCACCGCGCAGGTCTCACCACCGACGGGGACGTACCGCGACTCCGCCGCCAGGTAGTCCTGGTCGAGCGACAGCGGGTTGCTCAGGAACGTGCCGAAGTCGTCCGGCGAGGCGAGGAAGCAGTCGTTGTGGTGCCCGATGCGCGACGCTGCCGATCCGTCGTGCGCCTGCTCCGGGGTGAGCGCCCCGGCCGTGCCGGACGGGGTGCGGAGTGCGTCCTGCTTCATCTGCATCGTGCGGACCTGGACCGAGCGGCTGGAGGGCAGGGCGGCGAGTTCGGCCTGCAGGACCTGTCGTCGGGCGTCCTTGTCGGCCTCGGTCAGCGCGCCCGGGTTCGCCGGGTCGCTGGCGAAGTGGTCGGTGTAGTAGCCCTCGCCCCAGAGCCCGATGAACCCCTGCTGCAGGGTCGGGATCACGTCGGCGTTCCGGCGGAGCGTCGGGGTGAGCTGCTCGATGTGCGCGAGCACGGTCGGCAGGTCGGCGTCACCGTAGGGCGCCGAGTACGGGTACGAGCCACCCTGGACGTACGCGAACCGGGTGATCACACCCACGCCGGCTGCGCGCGCCGTGTCGTAGTCGTGCTGCACGAGCGCGAGCCAGGCCGGGCTGAGTTGCCGCTGCTGGACGAACGCCTCCATGTAGAACACCCGGACGACCTGCGTGACGCCCTCGGCCCGGTAGCCGCGGAGCGTCGCGGCGTCGAGCGGCGTGTACCCGGTGCCGTCGGCGCGGTAGTGCGTCTCGGTGGTGTGGTCGAACCCGCGCGAGGGGTTCGGGATGACCGCGTCGCTCGCCGTGTAGGTCACGGTCGAGGTGGTCGCGGTCCGTGTCGGGTGGTGGCCGGTGGGCGACGCCCACGCGGTGGTCGGTACGGCGAGCGCGAGCGCCGCCGCGAGTGCGACGGTGGTGATGGTGCGGTGCTGCATCGGACGAGCCCCTGTCCTCGGCGCGGGCGGTGACCGGCACCCCCTGGCACCGTCGCCTGCGCGATTGTGATCTGAAGGTAGGCCGAACGATCAGAAAACGCCAGGACCTGCGCAAAGCGATCACGGGTAGCGTGGGTCCCATGTCGCCGTCGACCGAGAACCGTCCCCTGAACATCGTCGTCTGGAACGAGAACGTGCACGAGACCCGCGGTGACGCGACGGTCATCGGGCACTACCCCGACGGTATGCACACCGTGATCGCCGAGGCGCTCCGGCAGCTGCAGCCCGGGGCCGACGTCTCCACCGCCACCCTGCAGGAACCCGACCACGGCATCACCGCCGAACGACTGGCAACCACGGACGTGCTGTTCTGGTGGGGCCACGCCGCCCACGACGAGGTGAGCGACGCCGTCGTCGACCTGGTCGTCGACGCCGTGCACGCCGGCATGGGCCTGGTGGTGCTGCACTCCGGCCACTACTCCAAGCCGTTCAAGCGCCTGATGGGCACGACCTGCTCGCTGAAGTGGCGGAACGACGGCGAGCGCGAACTCGTCTGGACCGTCGCGCCCGAGCACCCGATCGCCGCCGGGGTGCCGCACCCGATCGTCATCGACCGGCAGGAGATGTACGGCGAGTACTTCGACATCCCGCGCCCCGACGAGGAGGTGTTCCTGTCGACCTTCGCCGGCGGCGAGGTCTTCCGTTCCGGCGTCGCCTACCGCCGGGGGCTCGGCAAGGTCTTCTACTTCTCGCCCGGCGACCAGGAGTACCCCGTCTACCACCACCCGGACATCCAGCGCGTGCTGTCGAACGCCGCCGCCTGGGCCGCCCCGGTGTCCGAGCGCCGCGAGCTGACGGCTGACCCCCACCCACGGGACTGGTTCCTGTCGGACGATGGGGGTAGACAGGCCGGGTGACCAACCATCTCGACGGTGCGGACAAGCGCACCGCGGTGATCGAGGCGCTCGCCATCTTGGGATCAGGACCCGAGGAGCGCTTCGACCGCATCACCCGCATGGCCCACGAGGCGTTCGACGTCCCGTTGACCTTCCTCAACCTCGTCCACCACGACCTCGTCACCACGCAGTCGACCTTCGGCTGGCACCAGGGGTCGAGTGTTCCCGCCAGCGAGCAGTTCTGCGCGTCGACGGTGCTCACCCGCGAACCGATGGTGATCCCGGACGCGTCGCTCGACGCCCGGTTCGCGCACACGGCGGCGGTGGCCGAGCACGGCATCCGGTTCTACGCGGGCGCACCGTTGACCATGGTCGACGGCACCCGGGTGGGCACGCTGTGCTTGATGGACGCTGTTCCGCGCACGTTCTCGCCGGACGACGTCGCCCTGCTGGGTGACCTGGCCCGGTGGGCGGAGCGCGAGCTCGGCGTCGCCATCGACCGCGGGCGGGTCCGTCGGGTGCTCGACGGCCTGGTGCCGGACCCGGTGGCGGTGCCGGGGTACGACCTCGACGTCCTGGTGGCCCAGCACGACGACGGCGGGGGTGACGTCGCCGACTGGCGCGTCGCACCGGACGGTGCCCTGCACGTCACCGTCGGCCGGGTGAGCGCCGCCGGCCCGGCGTCGGGCCTGCTCGCCGCGGCGGTCCGCGGTGCCGTGGCGGCACGGACCGGCACCGACATGTCGGACGCGATGGTCGGCCTGGAGGCGCAGGTCACCGCCGATTTGTCGGCTGCGGACGCCGTCGGCTCACTCTTCCACCTGCGGCTCGACCCGACGTCGGGTCACGCCGACTTCGGCGACGCCGGCCACGGCCTCGCGGTGCTCGTCCCCGCCGACGGTCCGGCTCGCGTCCTGCACCCGCTCGACCTGCCGCTCGGACTGCAGCCGGCATCGATCCCCCGGTCGCCCGGCGCGCTCGACCTGGAACCCGGGGACCGGCTGGCGATCTGTACCCAGGGCGTCCTGTCGCTGGAGGGGCTCCGGCACCTGGACGACCTCGCCGCGCTGGTGCGCTCGGCTCCGGACGGGGCCACCGTGGTCGAAGGGGTGCGCACGCCCGTCCCCACGGACGCCGTGGTCGACGTCACGCTGGTGGTGCTCACGCGGCACTGACCGTGCGTGCCGCGCCACCCGGTCGTGCGGCGCCACCTGATCGTGCCGCGCGCGTCAGGAGCGGAAGCGGTCCTGCCGCGGGCGCGGGGTCCCGGTCAGTGAGACCACGAGCAGGGTCGCGAGCAGGGCGAAGCCGGCCAGCTCGATGCCCAGGCCGGCGAGCTGCCAGTACGCGCTGCCGACGTGCTGCGGCTGCGTGATCGATTCCGGCCACCACGACTGGATGAGCGGGAACGAGCCCGGGAACGGGTCGAGGCCGAACACGACGAGGCCGCCGAGCAGCAGCACCACGCCGAGGCCGGCCATCGCCCCACGGGACCGACGGAGCATGTGCACCACGAGGGCCGCACCCATCCCGGCGAGCCCGACGACGGCGATCAGGAACGCGAGCACCACGATGGTCTGCGGCGCGAGCGCGACCCAGTCCAGCACCGCGATCGGCAGCAGCAGCCACCGACCCGTCCGTGCCCAGCGCGCAGGGTTCCGCCATCCGTCCATGGCGACCGACCGTAGGGCACCCGGCCGAACGCATGCCGAATGCGGCCAGTGGGTCCCGGCGGCAGCGTGCGCTGACTACGATCGGACCCCATGGCGCAGGACCGACCGACCCGGCAGCAGCGGTCGCTCGCGACCCGCACGGCGATCATCGAGGGCGCGGCCGCGGAGTTCGACGAACGCGGGTACGTCGGTGCCTCGATGGATGGCATCGCCGAGCGCATCGGGATGACCAAGGGCGCGCTGTACTTCCACTTCACGTCGAAGGCCGACATGGCGGGTGCCGTGATCGCTGAGCAGCACGCGATCTCCCGGCGGTACGGCGAGGCGGCGGTGTCGAAGGGGACGACCCCGCTCGAGTGGATCCTGTGGTTGGCACAGGGGCTGGCCGTGCAGATGACGACCGAGGTGGTGGTCAGCGCCGGTGTCCGGCTGTCCACCGACGTGGCCGCGAGCGATGTCGACCGGCAGGACCCGTACACCGACTGGACCACGGTGGTCGCCGACTTCGCGCGGCAGGCCGTCGACGCGGGCGAGATCGACCCGCGGTGGGACCCGGACCTGGTCGGCCGGGTCGTCGTCCGCGCCTACACCGGCGTGCAGACCGTCTCGGACGTGATGACCCGTCGGGCTGACCTGTTCGCGGGCCTGCGGGAACTCTGGACGGTCCTGCTGGACGCGTTCGTCACCGAACGGCTGCGTCCGGAGATCCCGCGGTTCGTCGCGCTCATCGCTCCGGAGTGACGCGGGTCCCCCCAGGGAAACACCCACGTCACCTCGCCTCTGAGACTACCGAGAAGGGTGTCGCGCCACCGGCCCCAGTTCGCGGGCATGTGTCCGGCGGCCCACTAGCCTGACGCGGTGCCCACACCCGCTGCCGAGGTCGACGTCGACGTCCCGCTCGTCCGGTCCCTGCTGCGCGACCAGCACCCCGACCTGGCCGGGCTCCCGCTCGAGGTCGTCGCGAACGGCTGGGACAACGTCGTGCTGCGCCTGGGCGACGACCTGGCCGTCCGGGTGCCCCGTCGGGAGCTGGCCGCACGGCTCGTCGAACACGAACAGCGCTGGTTGCCGGACATCGCCGCCCGGGTCGGATCGGTCGTCCCGGTGCCTGCCCCGGTGCGCACCGGACGCCCCGCCCTCGGCTACCCGTGGTCGTGGAGCATCGTGCCGTGGCTGCCCGGTACCGCGATCGGTGAACGGGCGGCCGGGGTCCCCGTCGCCGAGGCGCTCGCCGCGTTCGTCGGGCTCCTGCACGTTGCCGCCCCGGCCGACGCCCCGGTGAACCCGTTCCGTGCGGTGCCGCTCGTGTCGCGGAGCGACGCCGTGCTGACGCGACTCGACGAGCACGGCGTGCACCGGGCCGGAGAGCTGGCCACGCTGTGGCGGACCGCAGCTGCCGTGCCCGCGTACGCCGGGCCTCCCGTCTGGGTGCACGGCGACCTGCACCCCTTCAACCTGCTCGTCGACTCGTCGGACGGAGCCGACCGCCTGTCGGCCGTGGTCGACTTCGGGGACGTCACCGCGGGCGACCCGGCCGTCGACCTCGCCACCGCCTGGCTGACGCTCGACGTACCGGGGCGTTCCGCGTTCCGGGCGCGCGTCGCGGCCCCGGACGCCACCTGGCTGCGCGCACGGGGGTGGGTGGTCGCGCTCGCGTCCGCGCTGGCGACCGCCGACGAACGCGCCTTCCGGAGCGTCGCGCGACGGAGCATCGACGCGGTGCTGGACGACTGAGTCCCCGCGGGGCTATCGTGACCGCACCATCCGTGCACAGCCGATCGGAGGGGCCACCATGACCCTCGAGCTCCGCGTCCAGCACGACGTCGCCACCGACGCCTCCCCCGCCCCCGTCCGACCCGAGCGACGCGGTCTCCGCGGCCTGCTCGACCGTCTGTCGGACCGCCGCGCCGCCGCCCGCGCGCGACGGGTCGACGACCGGGTGCGCGAACTCGGCGAACTCGTCCACCTGCTCTCCGATGCCCGCGCGGTCGTCGAACGCGGGTGGGTCCAGCACGCCTGGTTCGCCTACCTCGACGAGCACGGCCGCGAGCGGAAGGCCTCGAGCGCCGCCGCGATGGACGTACAGGGCCGGCCGCTGGTCGGCGCCTGCCTGGTCGGCGCGGTCGTGTCCGCCGCCGGCGGGCCGCACGCGGTGCACGCTCCCCGGGTGCAGCACGCGCTCGACGTCGTGTGGCACGCCCTCGCCCGCGACGAGGGCGAGCCCGTGCTGTGGTGCCCCGCGCCGGACATCCGGATGGGGCGGGTACGGGACCTGACGAGCTGGAACGACGCCCCGGCACGCACCGGCACCGAGGTCGCCGGCCTGCTGCTGACGGCCGAACGGGTCGCCGTGCAGGAGTCGACGCGCCTGCAGGAGCTCCGGGTGGCACGATCGGGGGCATGAGCGACGTCGAAGCGGTCCCCGAGGTGCACCCCGCGAGCACCAGCACCCTGGCCGCGAGCGGCAACGCCCTGCTGTCGGACGAAGGGGCAGTGCGGAACCCCGACGGTGCGGCGGCCGCGGACGGCGCGGGCGCGCACGCGGACGCCGCTGCCGCCGACGCCGCGGTGAAGCGGACGCTGCACCGGTACCTGCAGAAGCACCGTGCCGCCCTGCTGGCCAAGCTCGACGGGCTGGCCGAGCGCCAGGCACGCTGGCCGGTGACGCCGACGGGCACGAACGTCCTCGGGCTCGTGAAGCACGTCGCCGGGGTGCAGGCCGGCTACTTCGGCGAGGTGTTCGGGCGGCCGTTGCCGGACCAGCCCGCCTGGCTCGAGTCGGAGGACGGCGAGGACATGTACGCCTCGCTCGACGAGACCATGGCCGACATCGTGGCCTTCCACCACCGGAGTGCCGCCCACGCCGACGCCATGATCGAGGCGCTCGACCTCACCGCCACCGGGACCGTGCCGTGGTGGCCGGAGGGGCACCGGGAGGTCACGCTGCACCGGATCCTGGTGCACATGGCGTACGAGACCGCTCGGCACGCGGGTCACGCCGACATCGTGCGCGAGATGCTCGACGGCCTGGCGGGGGACGGTGACGGCAACCTGGCCGACAAGTCCCCGGAGGAATGGGTCCGGTGGCGCGAGCAGCTCGTCGACATCGCTGAGCGAGCGGGGTTGCGCGGCCTGGGCGCATAGCCGAGCACGCAGACCGATCGTTACCGTTCTCCCAGGCTCGCCCGGGTGAACCCCTGCTGATCAGGGGTTGTCATCCTCGCAACTGCAAGGGAAACCGCCGTCACGGCGGGGTTGCGTTGTACAACCGGTCCAGCTGCTGCGTAGCTTTGGCCGAGCTCGTGCCCCGATCTGTGGGCAGTTCAGCCGACCGGAAGGGGAGCGCCCACCCGTGTTCCAGTACGTCGTGGAGCGATGGAACCAGATCTGGTTCGCATCGTGGCAGCACTTCTCACTGGTCGTCCAGTGCGTCGTCCTCGCCACGGTCATCGCCGTGGTGCTCGCCACACTCGTCTACCGCAGCCCGCGCCTGACCGCGTTCGCGAACGGGGTGTCGGCCATCGGCCTCACCCTGCCGTCGTTCGCCGTCATCGGCCTGCTCATCGTCCCGCTCGGCTTCGGCGTCCTGCCGTCGGTCGTGACGGTCGTCTTCTTCGCCGCGCTGCCGATCCTGCGCAACGCGGTCGTCGGTCTCGCCGAGATCCCGCCTGCCGTCGTCGAGTCGGCGCGCGGCATCGGCATGAGCCGGTTCCGCACCCTGCTGCAGGTCGAGCTGCCGATGGCGTGGCCGATCATCCTGAGCGGTGTCCGCGTGGCCGCGCAGATGGTGATGGGCATCGCCGCCATCGCCGCGTACGCGCTCGGCCCCGGGCTCGGCGGCTTCATCTTCTCCGGGCTGTCCCGCCTCGGCGGCGCCAACGCCCTGTTCTCCGTCGTGGTCGGGGTGGTCGGCGTCGTCCTGCTCGCCCTGGTCCTCGACCTGCTCCTCATCGGCCTCGGCCGCCTGACCATCTCGAGAGGTATCCGTGTCCAGCACTGACTCCGCCACCACCACCGCGCCCGACGGGGACGTCACCGGGCGCAGCATCCTGCTCGACGAGGTCACCAAGCGGTACCCCGGGCAGTCGAAGCCCGCCGTCGACGGCATCACGCTCGAGATCCCGGCCGGCAAGATCGTCATGCTCGTCGGCCCGTCCGGCTGCGGCAAGACGACGACCCTCAAGATGATCAACCGTCTGATCGAGCCCACCCAGGGCCGGATCGTCGTCGGCGACGACGACGTCACGGGCATCGACGGCGACGAGCTCCGCCGCCGCATGGGCTACGTGATCCAGGCCGGCGGGCTCTTCCCGCACATGACGGTCGCGGCGAACATCGCGATCGTGCCGAAGATGCTCGGCTGGTCGAAGGAGAAGATCGCGGCGCGTGTCGACGAGCTGCTCGACCTGGTCTCGCTCGACCCCGACACCTACCGCGACCGGTTCCCCCGCGAACTCTCCGGCGGCCAGCAGCAGCGCGTCGGCGTCGCCCGTGCGCTCGCGGCGGACCCGCCCGTCCTGCTCATGGACGAGCCGTTCGGCGCCGTCGACCCGATCACCCGCCAGCGCCTGCAGGACGAGCTCCTGCGCATCCAGGAGGAACTGCACAAGACGATCGTCATCGTCACGCACGACTTCGACGAAGCCGTGAAGCTCGGCGACTGGATCGTCATCTTCACCGAGGGTGCGCACATCGTGCAGTACGACACCCCGGAGCGGATCCTGGCCGAGCCGGCGAACGAGTTCGTCGAGAACTTCATCGGCTCCGGCGCGGGCCTGAAGCAGCTCACGCTGAACCGCGTGCGCGACGTCGAGGTCGAGTCGGCCGTGACCTGCTCGCCCGGCGAAGAGGTCAAGGCCGTGCTGCAGCGGATGAACGAGGCCGGCGGGCACCAGCACGCCGTCGTCGTCGACCACCGCCAGCGCCCGATCGGGTGGCCGTCGCGCCGACAGCTCGAGCGCCTCGACCGCATCCCCGACGGCGTCGAGCCCGGCCTGCCCGTCGTGGGCGAGGCCGCGACCCTCAACGACGCGCTCGACACCATGCTCGTCTCGAGCGCCGGCGCCGCGCTCGTCACCGGTCGTCGTGACGCGTTCCGCGGGGTCATCACCGTCGAGACCGTGATGGAGGCGATCACCCGCTCCCGCGCGACCGCCGCAGGCGACCAGGCCTACACACCGGTCGGCACGAACACGAACCCGATCGAGACCATGCCGTCGTCACCGGTGTCGGCCATGCCCACCGGAGAAGACCTGTGAGCGCAGTCGCCACTGCCGGCCCCGCCACCGGTGCGAGCACCTCGTGGAAGGGCCTGCTGTTCCAGCCGATCGCGATCCTGGTCGTCCTGGCCGGCTTCGCGGTGTGGCTCGCGACGGCTGACCTGACCCCGACGGAGCGCACGACGCTCAACCCGGCGGACATCCTGGTCCTGACCGGTCAGCACCTCGTGCTGACCCTGCAGTCGACGGTCCTGGTGCTCGTGATCGGCATCCCGCTGGGCGTCGTGCTCACCCGCGGGCCGCTGCGCCGGGCGAGCCCGTACGTGCTCGCCGTCGCGAACTTCGGGCAGGCGGCCCCGGCCGTCGGCCTCATCGTGCTGCTCGCCGCCTGGCTCGGCCTGAACAGCTCGTCCGCCGTCATCGCGCTCGTGCTCTACGCGATCCTGCCGGTGCTCCGGAACACCATGATCGGCGTGCAGAGCGTCGACGACCGCCTGGTCGAGGCCGGTCGCGGCATGGGCATGAGCGCCTTCAGCGTGCTGATGCGCGTCGAACTGCCGCTCGCGGTGCCCGTGATGCTCTCGGGCATCCGGACCGCCCTCGTGCTGCTCGTGGGCACGGCGAGCCTGGCGACCTTCGTCGGTGCGGGCGGACTCGGTCTGCTCATCACCACGGGCGTGACCCTGTTCCTGCCGAAGGTGCTCGTCGCCGGGGCCCTGCTCGTCGCCCTGCTCGCCCTCTCCATCGACTGGCTCGGCCGCGTGGTCGAGACGGTCGCACGACCGAAGGGACTCCGATGACCCGCCGCACCCGCCGCACCCGCAGCACCCGCCGCACCCGCACCCGGGTCGGAGCCGCCGCGTTCGTCGCCGGTGCCACCGCCCTCGTCCTGACCGGGTGCGGCCTGCAGCCCGCCACCTCGTTCGTGCCCGAGGCCGGCGCCGGCTCCATCCAGCGCATCGACGACCTGCCGGCCGGCGCCCACATCACCGTGACGTCGAAGAACTTCACCGAGCAGCTCGTGCTCGGCAAGATCGCCGTGCTCGCCGCCAAGGCCGCCGGGTTCGACGTCACCGACGAGACGAACGTGCCCGGCAGCGTCGCGGTCCGTGAGCTGATGACCTCGCACGCGGCCGACTTCACGTACGAGTACACCGGTACCGCCTGGCTGACCTTCATGGGCCACACGAAGGGGATCCCGGACAAGACCGAGCAGTGGACGGCGGTGAAGAAGGAGGACGCCGGCAACGGGCTGACCTGGCTCGAGCCGGCGCCGATGAACAACACCTACGCGTTCGCCGTCCGCAACGAGGCCGTCAAGGAGCTCGGGGACGTCAAGACGCTCTCCGACATCACCAAGCTGCCGGTCGACCAGCGCACGTTCTGCGTGGAGTCGGAGTTCAACTCCCGTGCCGACGGCTTCAAGCCGATGCTCAAGAAGTACGGCTTGGAGCTCGGTGGTTCCGGGTCGAACGGTGTCCCGAGCAGCAACGTCAGCATCCTCGACACCGGCACGGTCTACACGGCCACCGACCGCGGCAAGTGCAACTTCGGTGAGGTCTTCACCACCGACGGCCGCATCAAGTCGCTCGGGCTGACGGTGCTCGAGGACGACAAGGGGTTCTTCCCGGCGTACAACGTCGCGCCCGTCATCGACTCGAAGACGCTCAAGGAGTACCCGCAGCTCGAGGGGATCTACGACCAGATCTCGCCGAAGCTGACGGACGCGGTGCTGCAGGAACTCAACCGTCAGGTCGACGTCGAGGGGCGTGAGCCGGCCGACGTCGCCTTCGACTGGATGGTCAAGGAGGGCTTCATCACGAAGCCCTGACCGTTCTCGACGCATCCACGTCACGGACAGGAGGCACGGTGCCAGCTGGCACCGTGCCTCCCCTGCGTTCGTGGTCGAGTCTCAGGCCGCGGCGATGCGCGCAGCCGTGTCGCGGATCGACGCGACCACCGCCGCCCGCACCTGTTCCGGGTCGGAACCCTCGTGCCGAGCGGCACTGCGGAGCCCCGTCATGCACATGCCGAGCAGCATCTCCGCCGCCTGCGGGGTCGCCGCCTCCGGCCCCCAGGCCGGGTCGCGTTCGAGGATCGTGCGCACCGCGCCGGTCATCGCCTCGGCGACCGTGGTCATCCGCGTGACCTGCCGACGCATCAGCTGCGGGAACCGCACGATGACGGCCTTGCGCTCGAGCCGCTCGTGCTCGTCGCCGAACGACGAACCGAACACCAGGAACGCCAGGTCCACGACGGCCTGTGCCGCCGGCTCCCCCGCGACGGCGGCCAGGTGCGCCTCGAGGGTGGCGGGTTCGAGGTCGAGCTCGGTGTGCCCGAGGACCGCGTCCTCCTTGCTCTCGAAGTAGTTGAAGAACGTCCGCGGGGAGACGTCGGCTCGTGCTGCGATCTGCTCGATCGTGGTGCCGTCGACGCCCTGCTCGAGGGCCAGGGACCGAGCCGCCTCGGCGATGCGGTTGCGGGTCTCGATGCGCTTGCGGTCACGGAGACCGAGTTCTGACGGCGTCGCGGAGTCGGGCATGGCCCGACTGTAACCGGAACGTCACATGATCTACAGCAAACGCAAACTTGCAGTCGTGCATCGGACACTACGGTGAACCCATGACCACTCCCGTGCTCGAGGCCCGTGACCTCGCCAGGACCTACGGCCGCGGCGCGACGCGGTTCGACGCGCTCAAGGGGGTGTCGCTGGCGGTGCACCAGGGCGAGAGCCTGGCGATCGTCGGCAAGTCCGGCTCCGGCAAGTCGACGCTGATGCACCTGCTCGCTCTGCTCGACAAGCCGTCGGCCGGACAGGTGCTGCTCGACGGCACCGACGCCGCGACGCTCGGAGCGCGGCAGGTCAACCGCACCCGGAACAGCACCTTCGGGTTCGTGTTCCAGCAGTTCTTCCTGACGCCGAAGACCTCGGTGCTCGACAACGTCGTGCTCCCGCTCAAGATCGCCGGCGTCTCCGGAGCCGAGCGCAAGCGCCGGGGCATGGCGGCGCTCGATGCGCTCGGGCTGGCCGACAAGGCCAAGAACGATGCCAACGACCTGTCCGGCGGCCAGAAGCAGCGCGTGGTCATCGCCCGGGCGCTGGTCGGTGAGCCGAGCGTGATCTTCGCCGACGAGCCGACCGGCAACCTCGACACGAACACGGGGCAGGTGGTCGAGGACATGCTGTTCGGGCTGCAGCGCGAGCGGGGGATCACGCTCGTCGTGGTCACGCACGACGAAGAGCTCGCCGCGCGCTGCGACCGCAGCGTGAACGTCCGCGACGGCCTGATCGTCGGCGGACCCGACGACGCGGTCGACGCGTCTGCCACGCACGGAAGGCACTCCGCATGAACTTCCTCGACCTCCTGCGCACCGCGGTCTCGAACACCTTCCGCTCGAAGCTGCGCACGACCCTGACCGTCATCGCGATCTTCATCGGCGCCTTCACGATCACCCTGACCTCGGCCATCGGCACGGGCGTCAGCAACTACATCGACAGCCAGGTCTCCTCGATCGGAGACGACGGCACCCTGGTCGTCACGAAGGCCGTGGACTCCACCTCGACCGACAGCGGCCCGGCGAAGTACGACCCCGAGGCCTCGGGCCAGAGCGTCGACCGCGGCCCGGCGTCGTTCTCGTACCTGTCGCAGTCCGACGTCGACGCGATCAAGAAGACGGACGGCATCAAGAGCCTCCGCCCCGCGGTCGCCCTCGCACCGAAGTACGCCGAGTACGGCGACCAGGGCAAGTACGTCGTGTCGCTCACGGCCAACGCCGGCGAGCTCGACGCCGACCTGGCGAGCGGCCAGCAGCTCGACGACGAGACCGACGCCAACCAGGTGATGCTGCCGACCGACTACCTGAAGAACATGGGTCTCGGCAGCGCCTCGGCCGCCGTCGGCAAGGAGCTCACGATCGCCGTCGACGACTACCAGGGCAAGGAGCACACGCTCTCCGCCACCGTCGTCGGGGTGCAGAACGAATCGCTGTTCGGCAGCGGTGCCGGCGCGAACGCCGCACTGACCGATGCCATGCAGGCCGCTCAGGAGATCGGCAAGCCCGACTCGATCGCGACGTCCTACGCCAGCGCCACCGCGACGCTCGACACCGGCGCATCCGTGACCACGGTCAAGAAGTCCCTGGCCGACGACGGGTTCCTCGGCCAGACCATCCAGGACCAGCTCGGCCAGTTCCAGACCGTCATCAGCGGCATCGTCGGGGTCCTGAACGCCTTCGCCGTGATCGCGCTCGTCGCCGCCGGCTTCGGCATCATCAACACCCTGCTCATGAGCGTGCAGGAGCGCACCCGCGAGATCGGCCTGATGAAGGCGATGGGCATGGGTGGCGGCAAGGTCTACACGCTGTTCTCGCTCGAGGCGGTGTTCATCGGGTTCCTCGGCAGTGCCATCGGCGCCGGGGTCGCGATCCTGCTCGGCACCGGGATCTCGAACGTCCTGGCGGGCACGCTCCTCAAGGACCTGCCGGGGCTGCAGATCATGCAGTTCGCGCCGGGGTCGGTCGCCACGATCATCCTCGTCGTGATGTTCATCGCGTTCCTGGCGGGCACCCTGCCGGCACGACGAGCCGCTCGGCAGAACCCGATCGAGGCGCTCCGGTACGAGTGACAGGCAGGGGTGCCTAGTGTCGGAACGGTGACGACGTTCGGACGCGACCTCGGTGACGGCTACACGCTGACGCTGCGCGACCTGACGACGGTCGACCAGGTGCTCGCACTCGTGCACGCCAACACCGATCGTCTGCGGGCCGCCGAGCCCTGGGCCTGGGATCCCCAGACCCGCGAGGCCATCGCCCTGCACACCGAGCGGCTGCTCGGCCAGTTCGCGATGGACCGCGCGCTGCCCTGCGTCATCCGCCAGGACGACCGGATCGTCGGGGTGGCCTCGTTGACGTTCGACCCGTACCTGGGCCAGGCATCGCTCGGCTACTGGGTGGACGCCGGACAGGAGGGCCGTGGTGTCGTCCGGCGGGCCGCCACCGTACTGATCGGGGTCGCCCGGGCGCGCGGGTCCGCACGGATGGAGATCCGGACGGCGGTCGACAACGCGCGGAGCCGGGGGCTCGCCGAGCGGCTCGGCTTCACGCACGAGGGCACCCTGCGCGGGGCGCTGCCCCTCGGGCCCGAGCGTGTCGACGTGGCGGTGTACGGCCTGCTGCTCTGACGAACGACTCCCTCGTGCAGGCCGACCGACACCGGTCGCCGGTATCGTCGGAGCATGGCCTTGTTCGGACGACGCAACCACGACGTGCGCGATCGACCCATCAGCCAGGTCGAACTGAAGCGGGCGGTCGACGAGGGCTTCCTCATCGCGAAGGCCGCCGTCACCATCGCGGTGGCCAACCGCATCATCACGAACGCCCTGCGTGACCAGGGGTACTTCGACCACGCGCTCATCGCCGAGGCCACGCGCGAGGAACTCCACCGCATGGCCGAGGAAGAGCGGGGCGACGCCGCACGGATGCGGGAGATCCGCTCCACCTCGAGCAAGCAGAAGGGCCGTTCTCGCCACCAGCACGACTACCGGAGGGGCGACGACCTGAAGCTCCGGATGCGCGAGGCCACGTACGAGCAGCTCGCCACCATGCTCGACAAGCGGCGCGACGACCAGCACTTCGTCGACGGGATCGTGCTCGCCGCGCGGGCCCGCGCCTGGGACGACATCGGCACCACCGTGGTCGGGCGCCTCGGGTGGGCCCAGCGTCCGGCTGACGACTACGAGATCGGCCGCGACGACCGGCTGCAGCAGATGCTCGACGAGGACTTCGCCGAGTTGCTCGCCGAGCACCCCGTCGGATCGACCCCGGTCGACGCCGACGAGCCCGACGACGCCGACGGTGACCAGGACGAGTCGGACCCGGCCGACCCCGACACCTCGCGCACCTGACCGGTACTTGATATACCGGGGCATCTTCGATACGCTGATCGAGTAACGCCCCAGGACCATTCGGCTCGCCGGACTCCTGGGGCGATTGCTGTCTCAGAGGGGTGCGACGAGGGGCGCGATGATCGATGCAGCCACGCTGCAGGCGCTCCCGAGGCTGCAGCGTTCATCGCCGGTGCGCACCGTATCGACGACGTCCTGGATCGGAAGCGAGTGGCGGTGTCGACAGGCGCCTCGGTGATCTGACCGACACCACACGCAGTCACGAGTCCCTAGGCTCGGTGCATGGTTGATGCGGTGGTCGTCGGAGCGGGACCGAACGGGCTCGCGGCAGCGGTGACGCTCGCACGCGCCGGACTGTCGGTCGAGGTCGTCGAACGGAACGACACGATCGGCGGCGGCGCCCGGACGGCCGAGCTCACCCTGCCCGGCTTCCTGCACGACGTCTGCTCCGCCGTGCACCCGATGGCCCTGCAGTCGGAGTTCTTCCGGCTGTTCCGGATGGAGGAGCGCATCGAGCTCCGCCTGCCCGAGGTGCAGTACGGCCACCCGCTCGACGGCGGCCGCGCCGGCATCGCCTACCAGGACCTCGACCGCACCGCCGCCGAGCTCGGGGTGGACGGGCCGGCCTTCAAGCAGCTGATGGCCCCGCTGGCGGAGAACGCGGACCAGGTCGCCGACTTCGCGACCGACGCGCTGCTGCACGTGCCGCGGCACCCCCTGACGGTCCTGCGCTTCGGTCTGCGGGCGCTCGAGCAGGGCACCGCGGCGTGGAACCTGCGTTTCCGCGGCGAGGCCGCCCCGGCGATGGTGTCCGGCGTCGCCGCGCACTCGATCCAGCACCTGCCGTCCCTGTCCACCGCGGCGGCTGCCCTTTCGCTCGGCTCGTACGCGCACGCCCGCGGCTGGCCGGTGCCGATCGGTGGCAGCCAGGCGATCGTGGACGCGCTCGCCGCGGACCTCGTCGCGCACGGCGGCCGCATCGTCACCGGGCAGGAGGTCCGGTCGCTCGGTGACCTCACCCCGGCGAAGGCGGTGCTGTTCGACACCAGCGTGCCGGGCATGCTCCGGATCGCGGGCAAGCAGATCCCGACCCCGAAGCACGGTGCACTGCGGCGCTTCCGGTTCGGCAACGCGGCGGCGAAGGTCGACTTCGCGCTGTCCGACCCGGTGCCGTGGACCAACGAGTCGCTGCGGAAGGCCGGGACCGTGCACATCGGCGGGACCCGCCAGGAGATCGCGGAGGCCGAACGGGCGGTGGCGCACGGGCAGCACGCCGAGCGCCCGTACGTGCTCGGCGCGGAGCCGACCGTGGTGGACCCGACCCGCGCCCCGAAGGGCAAGCACGTCTTCTGGGCCTACGCGCACGTCCCCGCGGGGTCGGACGTCGACCCGACCGAGGCCGTCACCCGTCAGATCGAGCGGTTCGCGCCGGGGTTCCGCGACACGATCCTGTCGTCGAGCTCCCGCACCGCCGTGCAGATGGGCGAGTACAACCCGAACTACGTCGGTGGCGACATCGCCGCCGGTGCCGCGAGCTTCTGGCAGCTCGTCAAGCGCCCCGTCCTGTCCAGCGACCCGTGGCGGATGGGCGGCGGCATGTACCTGTGCTCCGAGTCCTCCGCGCCCGGCCCCGGCGTGCACGGCATGGCCGGGTGGCACGCGGCGAAGAGCGCACTCCGGCACACCTTCGGCCTGCCGGAGGACGTCGACCTCACCCCGGAAGGCTGATCACCATGGCGAAGAACGTCCGCATCCTGCACTGCCGCCCCGAAGCCGTCTTCGACGTGCTCGGCGACGGGTGGCTCTACACGACCTGGGTGGTCGGGGCCTCGCGCATGCGCAAGGAGGAGTCCGGTTGGCCGCAGGTCGGTACCCACCTGCACCACTCGTTCGGCGCGTGGCCGATCGTCATCAACGACGTCACGACGTCGCTGGTGTGGGAGCCGCCGCACCGCATGGTCATCCAGCCGAAGGGCTGGCCCATCGGCGAGGCCCGCGTCGAGCTGACCGTCGAACCGCACCGGCACGGCTGCAAGGTCACGATCACCGAGAACGCGGTGGCCGGGCCGGGTTCGTACGTGCCCGACTTCCTCATGCAGCCGCTCATCTGGATCCGCAACCGCGAGACGCTCCGCCGCCTCGAGTGGGTGGCCGTCGGGCGCGCGGTGAACGCCTGAGACGTCCCACGAGACGGACGGGAGGCCCGCGGCGGCGCCGCTGTGGGCCTCCCGTCCGTCCTGTGGGTGCGTCGACTACTCGGCGCGCGAGAACTCGCTGGCCCGCGCCACCTGGTCGTCGGTCAGGGCGACGCCCGTGTACCGCTCGAACTGACGGGCCGCCTGCAGGGCGATGACCTCGGCACCGGTGATGACGTGCTTGCCGGCGTCGCGTCCCGCTCGCACGAGCGGGGTCTCCGACGGGAACGCGACCACGTCGAAGACGGTGTGCGCCGCCTCGATCCGTTCCGGCGCGAAGGCGAGTGCGTCCTGCTGGTCGCCGCGCATGCCGAGCGGGGTGACGTTGACGACCAGGTCGGTCTCCCCCGCCTCGCGCTCGTCGGCCACCCACTCGTAGCCGTACTGCGATGCCAGGGCCGGGCCGGTCTGCTCGTTGCGGGCGACGACCGTCAACCGGTCGAAGCCGGCGCCGCGGAACGCCGCCGTGACGGCCTTGGCCATGCCGCCCGAGCCGCGGAGCAGCACCCGCGAAGCCGGGTCGACCTGGTGCGACCCGAGCAGGGCGGCGATCGCCTCGTAGTCGGTGTTCGACGCGGTGAGCACGCCGTCGTCGTTCACGACGGTGTTGACCGACTGGATCGCGGCGGCGGAGTCCTCGACGTGGTCGACCAGCGGGATGATCGCCTCCTTGAAGGGCATCGACACCGAGCAGCCGCGGATCCCGAGCGCACGGATGCCGGCGACGGCGCCGGGCAGATCGGTCGTGGTGAACGCCTTGTACAGGAAGTTGAGGCCGAGCTCGTCGTACAGGTAGTTGTGGAACCGGGTGCCGATGTTGCTCGGTCGCGCGGCCAGCGACATGCAGACCTGCATGTCCTTGTTCAGGATGGGCATGCCCCCAGTCTCGCACCCTCTCCCTTTCGCGTCCTCGCAGGGATGGAGCGGTCCACGCAGACCGGGTGCCGCGCGCCGGGGTAGCGTCGGTGCGGATGACTGAGATCCCGGAGACCATGCGCGCTGTCCGCTTCGACGAGTGGGGTGACCGATCGGTCCTGCACGTCGCCGAGGTGCCCGTTCCCGAGGTGACGCCCGGGCGGGTGCTCGTCCGCGTCCGCGCCGCAGGCATCAACCCCGGTGAGTCGGCCATCCGCCAGGGTGCGTTCGGCGGCGACCTGCCGTCCGGGCAGGGCACCGACTTCGCCGGCATCGTGGTGGCCGTCGGGGCCGAGGTGGACGGCGTCGACGAGGGCGAAGAGGTCATCGGCTGGTCGTGGGACCGCGCCAGCCAGGCCGAGTACGTCTCCGTGCCGGCCGTCCAGGTCGTCCAGAAGCCACGCCTGCTCGACTGGACCGTGGCGGGTGGCCTCGACGTCATCGCGACCACCGCGGCCGCAGCCGTGCGTGCGGTCGACCCGCGTCCGGGCGAGACCGTCGTCGTGTCCGGCGCCGCCGGCGGGGTCGGTGGCTTCGTCACCCAGCTGCTCGCGAACGAGGGCATCGACGTCATCGCCGTCGCCTCCGAGGCGAACCACGAGTGGCTCCGTTCCAAGCGTGCACGGCCGGTCGCGTACGGCGACGGGCTGCAGGAGCGCATCACCGAACTCGCGACGAACGGCATCGACGCCGTGATCGACACCCACGGCGCCGAGTACGTCCGGCTCGGCATCGCCCTCGGGGTGCCGGTCGACCGCATCGAGACGATCATCGCCTTCGACGAGGCCGCCGAGGTCGGGGCGAAGGCCTCGGGCAGCGCGGACACCGCCGACCCGGAGATCCTCGGGGCGCTCGCACTGGAGGTCGCGAACGGCGCGATCGAGGTGCCGATCGCCGCGACCTACCCGCTCGACCGCGTGCAGGACGCCTTCGAGGAGCTCGAGCAGGGCCACACCCGCGGCAAGATCGTCCTCATCCCCTGACCACGGGGCCGCTCAGGGCCGGTCCGGGGGTTTCCCCCACCACGCTCGGGGTGCGTCCCGGATGCGCTCGACCGGCGGGGTTGCGTAGCGTCGTCGGTATGAGCACACTCTCCCGTCCCCGCAACGGTCGTCTGCTGGCCGGCGTCTGCGCCGGTCTCGCCGATCGCTTCAACCTGTCCCGCACCCTGGTCCGGGTGGTCTGGGTCATCCTGAGCTTCTTCCCCGGGCCGCTGTGGATCGCGTACGTCGTGCTGTGGTTCGTGATGCCGCCCGAGGGCGGTCGGCGGCGCTGAGCACCGGTCCGTCCGGACGGGTTAGTGTGGCGGCGTGCCGGTCTCCGTCTTCGATCTGTTCAGCGTCGGTGTCGGCCCCTCGAGCTCGCACACCGTCGGCCCGATGCGGGCCGGTGCCGAGTTCGCCACCCTCGTCCGTGGCCTGCCCGTCGCGTCCGTGGTGGTCGACCTGTACGGGTCCCTCGCGTCGACCGGACAGGGCCACGGCACGCTCGGTGCCGTCGTCGCCGGGCTCATGGGGTCGCACCCGGAGACCGTCGACCCCGATGCCATGGTCCTCGCGCTCGACGCCGTGGAGCGCGACGGTGTCCTGCGGCTCGACGGCGGTGCGAGCGTGCCGTTCCGCCTCGCCGACATCGTCCTGCACCCCCTGACGATGCTGCCCCGGCACCCGAACGCCATGCGGCTGCGCGCCCGTGACGCCTCCGGTGCCGACCTGGCCGACGAGACCTACTACTCGATCGGTGGTGGGTTCATCGCACGGGACGAGGCGGCGGAGCCCGCGGCCGACGCATCCGCTGCCGTCGCCGGTGCCGCGATCCCGGTCGACGACGCCGTACCGTACCCGTTCTCGAGCGGCGCCGAGCTGCTCGCCGCGTGTGCCGGTTCCGGCCTGCCGATCAGCGGCGTCGCCCTGGCGAACGAGGCCGTCACCCGGACCGACGCCGAGATCCGGTCCGGACTGCTGGGGATCCACGGGGTGATGGAGTCGTGCGTCGACCGATCCGTCCGCCGGGACGGGTGCCTGCCCGGCGGGCTCGACGTCCGCCGTCGCGCCGCCACCTGGCACGAGCAGCTCACCCGCGAGGACCCCGACCACGACCCGCTGTTCGCGATGGAGTGGGTGAACCTCGTCGCCATGGCGGTCAACGAGGAGAACGCCACCGGGGGCCGCGTCGTCACCGCCCCGACGAACGGCGCAGCCGGCATCATCCCCGCGGTCCTGTACTACGCGCTCACCTACGTGCCCACGGTCGCCGACGCCCCCGCCGCCGAACGGGACGACGCCGTCGTGCGGTTCCTGCTCACCGCCGGGGCGATCGGGTCGATCTACAAGGAACGGGCGTCGATCTCCGGTGCCGAGGTCGGCTGCCAGGGCGAGGTCGGTTCGGCGGCGTCGATGGCGGCTGCAGGGCTCGCCGAGGTTCTCGGGGGCACGCCGGAGCAGGTCGAGAACGCCGCCGAGATCGCGATGGAGCACAACCTCGGGCTGACCTGCGACCCGATCGGCGGCCTGGTGCAGATCCCGTGCATCGAGCGGAACGCGATCGCGGCGAACAAGGCGATCAACGCCGCCCGGATGGCCCTGCGCGGCGACGGGGTGCACCACGTGTCGCTCGACCAGGTCGTCGAGACGATGCGGCAGACCGGGGCGGACATGTCGTCGAAGTACAAGGAGACCGCGATGGGCGGGCTCGCGGTGAACGTCCCGCTCTGCTGAGCGCCAGCTCGCGCCCGTTCGCGCGTCAGGCGTGCAGGAGCGTCAGCAGCCGTGCCGTCTCGGTGGCGATGGCGTCCCGGCCCGCCGACACGTACTTGCGCGGGTCGACGACGTCCGGCCGCTCGTCGAGCACGGTGCGGAGCGCACGGGTGAACAGGCCGTTCAGGTGCGTCGAGATGTTGACCTTCGTCATCCCCGCGTGCACGGCGCCACGGAGTTCGTCGTCGGACAGGCCGGAGGACCCGTGCAGCACGAGCGGCACCGGCACCGCGGCACGGAGGCGCTCGACCAGGTCTCGGTCCACCGACGCCTCGCGGGTCTGCATCGCGTGCGAGGTCCCCACCGCGACCGCCAGGGCATCGACCCCGGTGTCGGCCACGAACGCGGCGGCGTCGGTCGGATCGGTCCGGACGCCGGGCGCGTGCACGCCGTCCTTGCCGCCGACCTCGCCGAGCTCGGCCTCGATCGCGACGCCCGCGGCGTGACACCGAGCGGCGAGCTCGCGGGTCGCGGCCACGTTGGCGGCGAAGTCCAGGTGTGAACCGTCGTACATGACCGAGTCGACGCCCAGCTCGACGCCGGCCGCCACCAGCTCCGGGTCCTCGATGTGGTCGAGGTGCACGAGGACCTCGACGTCGGCGGCCCGTGCGACCGCCTGGGTCGCGGTCGTGATCGGTGCGAGGCCGCCGTGGTACCGCACGCAGTTCTCGCTGATCTGCAGGATCACCGGCAGACCGGCCAGCTCGGCACCGGAGACGATCGCCTCGGCGTGCTCGAGCAGCACCACGTTGAACGCGCCGACCCCGCGGCGTGCCGTCCGGGCGGTGTCGAGCAGGCCGGTGAGGGCGAGGTCGGTGATCATGCGGGGGTCCTCGTTCGGTCGTGGGCGGGAGCAGGCGGGGTGGACAGGAATCGTTGGACGTCTGCCGGGTCGACCACTCCGGCCACCGGCTGGAGGACGGCCGCGGCACCGTGTGCGGCGGCGGACCGCAGGGCTCGGAACAGGGTGGCGTCGTCGGGGGCCGGGACGCTGCCGTCAGGCCCGGGGAGACCAGCACCGACGAGGACATCGACGAGCACACTGACGAGCCCGGCGGTGGCTGCGTCCCCGGCGCCGGTCGGGTTGCCCGAGACCCCGGGGACGGCCGGCACCTCGAGCACGTGCTCGGCGGTGTGGGCTGCGATGCCGTCGGATCCGCGGGACACCACGACGACCGTCGCGCCGAGTCCGAGGAGCCGGAGCGCTCCAGATCGCTCGTCGTCGGCGCCCGTGGCCTCGAGCAGTTCCTCGCGGTTGGGCTTGCAGACCGTCGCGCCGGCCGACGCGGCAGCCAGCAGCGCGGTGCCCGAGCAGTCGACCACGGAGAGCACACCGCGGCGGCGGGCGGCGGTGACCCAGCGGGCGACGACCGCGGGGTCGGTGTCGCGGGGCAGGGAGCCCGACACGACCAGGGCAGCGGCGGGCGGGGCACCGGCGGCACCGTTGGCGCCATCGGCACCGCCAGTACGGCCGACATCGCCGTCGAGCAGTGTCTCGACCGCGGTGGTGACCGCGTCCCACTCGTCGGGGCTGAGCACGGGGCCGGGCTCGCCGAACATCGTCGGGTGCGCGAGGTCGTCCACCACCGTGACGGTCGTGCGGGTCTCGCCACGGACAGCGATGTCGGTATGGGCGAGCCCGAGATCGTCGAGGGCATGGGCGATCCAGTGCCCGCCGTCGCCGCCGAGGGGCAGCACAGCGTGGGTCGGGACACCGGTGGCTGCGAGGACCCGCCCGACGTTCAGGCCCTTGCCGCCGGGACGCCGCTGGACCTCGAGCACGCGCTGGGTCTCGCCGATGCGCTGTTCGGCGACCCGGTAGGTCACGTCGACGGCCGGGTTCGGGGTGACGACGAGGATCACGCGACCACCGCCGTCGGCAGGGTTCGGACGCTGCCGCGCTCCGGGTCGAGCACGACCAGGTCGGCGGGGGCGCCCACGCTGAGCGGTGCCGGAGCCCCGAGCAGGTGTGCCGCACGCCCCGCGGACACCGCGACGACCTCGGGCAGGTCGGTCCCCGCGTCGAGCAGACGACGGACGGCGTCGGCGACCGTGATCGTGCTGCCCGCCAGCGATGAACCGTCGGCGAGCACGGCGAGCCCGTCGCGGACGGTCACCGCCGATCCGGCCACCGTGTACGCCCCGTCGGGGCAGCCCGTCGCCGCCATGGCGTCGGAGACCAGGACCATCCGGCCCGGAGCGCTGCGCTGGACGATGTCGACGGTGACCGGGTCGAGGTGGTGGCCGTCGACGATGCACTCGAGCAGCACGCGGTCGTCGGAGAGCGCGACTCCGACCGGCCCGGGCTCACGGTGGTGCAGCGGGGGCATCCCGTTGAACAGGTGGGTGACGAGCGAGGCTCCGGCGTCGACCGCGCGGCGGGTCTGTTCGGCGGTGGCGTCGGTGTGGCCGATGGCGACGACGACCCCGGCGTCGACGAAGCGGGCGACGGCGTCGAGTGCACCCGGGAGCTCCGGCGCGAGGGTGACGATCCGCAGGGCGCCACCGGCGGCGTCGCAGTAGGCGTCGACCTCAGTGGGGTCCGGGGCATGCAGCAGGTCGACGCGGTGCGCCCCGCGACGGGCCGGCGCGAGCCACGGCCCCTCCAGGTGCAGCCCGGCGAGCGTGCCGTCCGCGACGAGCGGCCGGAGCCGGGTGAGGGCCGCCACGGTGTCCGCGCGCTCGCCCGTGGCGACGGACCCGACCAGGGTGGTCGTGCCCCGTGACCGGTGGTGCCCGGCGGCGATACGGGCATTCTCGGCGGAGCACCCGGCGAAGTCGTGCCCGAGCGCGCCGTGGGCGTGCAGGTCGACGAACCCGGGCACGACCGCGCCGTCGACGGTGACGGCGGTGTCCGTGCGCATCGGGGCCCCGGTGCCGGTCGCCAGCACGGTGTCGTCGTCACCGATGACGAGCCAGCCGTCGTGCAGGTCCCCCTGGGCCGTGACGATGCGATGAGCTCGGACGAGGGTCGTCACAGCAGGACTCCGGTCTCGGTCTCGAGCAGCGCGCGTGCGAGGATCCCTGCTCCGATGGCGCCGGCTGCGTCGCCGTGCCGGGCGGGGACGACGACGGGGACACGGACGCCCTGCAGGCGCTCCGTGACGGCGTCGCGCAGCGGGTCGAGCAGCAGCGGCCCCGACTCGGCGAGTCCCCCGCCGACGATGATGGTGTGGACCCCGGCGACCGCGGTCGTCCAGGCGAGCGCGTCGGCCAGGACCGCGACGCAGTCGTCCCAGACCGCACGGGCTGCGGGGTCGCCCTGGCGGACCAGGAGCATGGCGGCGTGAGCGGATGGCGCGCCGGAACGACGTGCGACTCCCCCGGCGGACGCGATCTCCTCGACGCGGTGGCCCGCGTGCGGACCGGTCTGGATGCGGACCTGCCCGATCTCCCCCGCCCAGCCACCGCCGGACACGACGACGCCGTCGACCACCAGCGCGCTCGCGAGACCGGTGCCGACCGGCACGAACGAGACCGACCCCCGCGAGAGCGCCGGGTCACCGGCCCGGACCTCGGCCAGGGCCCCGGCGCGGACGTCGTGGCCGAAGGCGATCGGGACGTCGATCCCCTGCCGCAGGAGCTCGGCGCGGACGAGGTCACGCACCGGGACGTCGCGCCACCCGAGGTTGACGGACAGGTCCACGGTGCCGCGGGTCTCGTCGACGACGCCGGGGGTCACCAGCCCGATGGCTCCGAGCTGCGCCCGGCGGGTGGCCTGTGCGGTCAGTTCGGCGACAACGGCGGCGAGGCGCTCAGCGTCCGGGTCGTCACGCGGCGTCGGTACCCGGGTCTCGTCGAGGACGAGTCCGTCGGCCGTCGTCAGCCGGGTCTTGATGCCCGTGCCGCCGACGTCGACCCCGAGCACCGCGCCTGCGCCACCCATCAGGTGAGGATGACCGACCGGGTGAGCGACCGGGGGTTGTCCGGGTCCAGCCCGCGTCCCTCGGCCAGGGCGACGGCGAACCGGTGCACCACGACGAGTCCGGCGATCGGGTCGAGGTCGTGCTGGACGAAGCGGGCACCGGCTGCGGCGACCTCGTCGGCCAGCCCCTCGGGTGCGGTGCCGAGCGACCAGACGAGCCGGCCGGGCTGGGCGATCGCGATGGGACCGTGCCGGTAGTCCATCGCCGGGTAGGACTCGGCCCAGAACTGCGCGGCCTCACGCGTCTTGAGCGCGGCTTCGAACGTCAGGCCGACGGCGGCCCCACGGCCGACGAACGAGACCTGCTCGGCGTCGAGCAGGTCGTCGATGGGCACCGTCAGCGCGGTCTCGGCCTGAGCGGCGAGGGCGTCGACGTCGTCACCGATGGACGCCCGCAGCAGTGCAAGGGTCGTGGTGGCGAAGCGGGTCTGGACGACCGAACGCTCGTCGGCGAAGGGCAGGGCGACCACCTGGTCGGCGACGGCCGCAGCAGGGCTGTCGGCGACGGCCGTGATCAGGACGGTCCGTTGCGACGGCAGGGCCTGCAGCAGGTCGACGATCTCGGTCGTCGTGCCCGAGCGGCTGATCATGAGCACGCGGTCGTACTCGCGGGACGCGGGGTACTCCGACCCGGCGAAGGCATCGGTCACGCCGAGGCCCGCCTGCTCACGGGCGACGGCGTAGCTCATGGCGATGAACCAGCTCGTGCCGCAGCCGATCACGGCCACGCGTTCCCCCGGCTGGGGGAGCGCGTCGGCGAAGGTCGGCAGGAGCGCGGCGGCTGCACGCCAGGTCTCCGGCTGCGAGGCCAGTTCAGCGCTCACGAAGGTGTCGGTCATGGGAGCCTTCCGGGTCCGGGTCGATCCGGGTGATCGATGATCAGGAAGCGTAGCGAGCGATCGTGCGCAAGGGAAGGGGAAAACGTCATTTCCGATCACCGGGCGACGGTCGTGACGCCGTAGGATGACCGTCATGACCCCCCAACAGCGGCTGAACGCCCTGCTCGAACTGGTGAGCGAACGCGGCAACGTGTCGATCGCCGAGATCGGGGAGCTGCTCGGGATCTCCGCCGCGACGGCCCGCCGTGACCTCGCGACCCTCGCCGACCAGCGGCTCGTCACGCGCACGCACGGGGGCGCGGCAGCACTCGGGGCCGGGTACGAGCTCCCGCTGCAGTACAAGATCGCCCGGCAGGCCGAGGCCAAGATGGCGATCGCCCGTGCGGCCGCCCGACTGGTGCAGCCGGGGGAGACCGTCGGGCTCAACGGCGGGACCACCACGACCGAGGTCGCGCGTGAACTCGGCAAGAGCGAGCGGTTCATCCGCGCGGACGGCGAGTTCGGCATCACGATCGTCACGAACGCCCTGAACGTCGGGTACGAGCTGTCCGTCCGCGCCAACGTGAAGATCGTGGTCACCGGTGGTGTGGCGCGGCGGCAGTCCTACGAGCTCGTCGGGCCGCTCGTCCGGGACACCCTCGACGAGTTCGCCCTCGACCTCGTGGTGCTCGGCGTCGACGGCCTCACCGGCCAGTACGGCGCGACCACCATGCACGAGGGCGAGGCCGAGGTCAGCCGCCACTTCGCCTCGGTCGGACGACGCGTCGTCGTGGTCGCCGACTCGACCAAGATCGAACGGTCGACCTTCGCCCGGATCTGCCCGCTCGACCGCATCGACGTCCTGGTCACCGACCAGCCGGTGCCTGCCTCGTTCGCCGCTGACCTGGCCAGCGCCGGCGTGGAGCTCGTCGTCGCCGACTGAGCACCCCCTGCGGCCGCCCCGGAGCGGTCCGGACGTTTCGATCGTGTAAAACACTCCCCGGCACGGATGCGTGAGCGATCCGTGAGCGCCTATTGTGCATTCATGATCGATTCGGCATCATGGGCGTCACATTCACGCAAGGGAGCGATGAGCATGGGCGCTGACAACGCAGGACTCCGCGTCGCGGTGATCGGGATGGGCCAGCGGTCCGCCATCGCCCGCCACGTGGCCGAGGCAACCGCGGACGACCCGTCGCTGCAGGCCCGGGTCGTGGCCGTCGCGGACGTGACCGCGGCCGGCCGGGACCGCGGGCACGACGAGTACCCGGACGCTCTGGTGGTGGAACACCACCGTGACCTCACCGGTCACGTCGACGCGGCCATCGTCACCACGCCGGACTGGACCCACGCCGAGATCGCGATCGACCTGCTCCGCGCGGGCATCGCCGTCTACCTCGAGAAGCCGCTGGCCATCACGGTCGAGGACGCCGACGCCGTCCTGAACACCGCGGCGGAGACCGGGACGCCGCTGTACGTCGGGCACAACTTCCGGCACGCCGCCGTCGTCCGCCTGATGCGCGAGATCGTCGACCGCGGCGAGATCGGTCAGGTCAAGGCGGTCTGGTGCCGGCACTTCGTCGGCAACGGTGGTGACTACTACTTCAAGGACTGGCACGCCGACCGCAGCAAGGTGAACTCCCTGCTCCTGCAGAAGGCGAGCCACGACCTCGACGTCATCCACGCGCTCGGCGGGGGTGACACCGCCCGGGTCGTCGGGATGGGCTCGCTGTCGGTCTACGGCGACGTCACCGACCGGCGCGACCGCAGCGGCGAGCTCATGGGGGACTGGTTCTCCCACGACAACTGGCCGCCGCTCGCCCAGACCGGGCTGAACCCCGTCGTCGACGTCGAGGACGTCTCGATGGTGATGATGACGCTCGACAACGGCGTGCAGGCCAGCTACGAGCAGTGCCACTTCACCCCGGACTACTGGCGGAACTACACCGTCATTGGCACCGAGGGACGCCTCGAGAACATCGGCGACACCGGTGGTGGCGTCGTGAAGGTCTGGACGCACCGCCGGGGCTGGGACACCGCGGGGGACCGCGAGTACCCGATCGACGGCGTCCAGGACGGGCACGCCGATGCCGACCTGCTCACCATGACCGAGTTCCTGCGGTCCGTCGCGTTCGGCGAACCGTCGGAGCTCTCCCCGATCGCGGCCCGTGCCGCGGTCGCCGCCGGCGCGCTGGCCACGCGCTCGCTCCGCAACGGGTCCGTCCCCATCGACGTCCCGCCCCTGCCGGCCGAGACCATCGCGCACTTCACGTCGAACGCCCCGCACTCCACCCCCTCCACCCCGCATCCCGCCCAGACCGTCGGTTCCTGACGGCCGTGCGAAAGGACACCCCGATGACCGCACACATCCCCACCCGAGGAACCGGCGTGCGCCGCGTCCTCCTCGGTGCCGTCGCCGCACTCGGCGCGGCAGCGCTCCTGGCCGGCTGCTCCTCGTCGTCCGGAGCGTCCGGCTCCGGCGGCGACTACGAGGCCGCGCCGAAGGACACCAAGGCGTCCCTGACCTACGCCGTCTGGGACGAGAACCAGGTCAAGGCCATCAAGGCCAACCTGAAGGGCTTCAACGAGGAGTACCCGGACATCAAGGTGAGCGTCGACGTCACGCCGTTCGCCAACTACTGGACGAAGCTGCAGACCCAGGGTTCGAGCAACACCCTGCCCGACCTGTTCTGGATGAACGGCCCGAACTTCCAGCTGTACGCGGCCAACGGCAAGCTCGCGCCGATCACCGGCGAGGTCGAGTCGGGCGACATCGACGCGTCGAAGTACTCGAGCGCACTCAACGACCTGTACACGTACGACGACACCCAGTACGGCGTGCCGAAGGACTTCGACACCATCGGCGTCTGGGTGAACAAGTCGCTGTTCGAGCAGGCCGGCATGGACCTGCCGTCCAAGGACTGGACCTGGGACGACTTCCAGCAGACCGGCGCCGAGCTGTCCGAGAAGCTCAAGTCGAAGGGCGCCTACGGGGCGGCCGGCGGCATGGACGGCCAGACGACGTACTACAACACGATCCTGCAGGCCGGGGGATCGGTCGTGAACGCGGACGGCACCGAGTCCGAGTACGCCACGAAGGCCTCCGAGGACGGCCTGCAGTTCTGGACCGATCTGATCGACTCGGGGGCATCGCCCTCGATCAAGCAGCTCACCGACACCACGGCCGACCAGTGGTTCACCTCGGGCAAGCTCGCGATGTACCAGGGCGGCAGCTGGTTCCGCTCCGCGCTGACCGGCACCGAGATGGAGAAGGACGTCGTCGCCTACCCGCTGCCGAAGGGCAAGGAGCAGGCGACCGTCATCCACGGCGTCTCGAACGTCGTGTCCGAGGCGAGCAAGGACAAGGCCGCCGCTCAGGCGCTGCAGGTCTACCTCGCGGGCAAGACGGCCCAGCAGCAGCAGGGCGACATGGGCGCGGTCATCCCGGCGTACGAGGGCACGCAGAGCGCCTTCACGAAGACGATGCCCGACGCCGACCTGCAGGTGTTCCTCGACGCGGTGGACTACGCGAAGCCGCTGCCGGTGTCGAAGAACACCGCGGCCTGGAACACCCTCGAGACCACCCTGCTGCCGAGTGCCTTCGACGGATCGAAGCCCGTCGACCAGGTCGCAGAGGACCTCGCACAGAAGATGGACGCCGCCCTCGCCAAGGAAAAGTAGGACCCGCGCGTGACGATCAACACCGAGCGGCCCCCGGCCGCAGCCGCCCCCGC
>NZ_JABMCF010000040.1 GCF_013359815.1 Curtobacterium flaccumfaciens
CACATTCCGAACCCGGAAGCTAAGCCTCTCAGCGCCGATGGTACTGCAAGGGGGACCTTGTGGGAGAGTAGGACGCCGCCGGACTTAACGTAGTAAGAACAGGGAACCCCTGACCATTCGTGGTCAGGGGTTTTCTGCGTTTTGCGGCCCGTTCGGGGTCCTTGTCGAGGGGGTCCGGTCAGGCCGTAGGATCAGCCGACGACGGAGGAACGATGACCGAAGCCTGGCCGGCCCTGCCCGACGGCTCCCGACTGGCGCTGCGGGAGATCCTCATCCACGGGGTGCTCTCCCGCGCCGAGATCGCTCGGTCACTCGGGCTCTCACGGGCGAGTCTCACGCGGGCCATGCGCATCCTCGTGTCACAGCGGCTCGTGGTCGAGGTCGGCACTGATGTGCGCGGTGCCACCGGTCGCCCGTCGGAGCTCCTGCAGGTGAGCAGCGGGCAGTGGGAGTTCCTCGGCATCAAGCTCACGAAGGACCGCCTGTACGCCGCGGTCACGGACCTGGGCGGACGGGTCCTCGCCCTGCACGAAGAGGCGATCGACGACACCGCCGCCGAGTCGCTCGCGGAGCAGATCACGATGGTGCTCGATCGGCTCCGGGATGCGCACCCGGCGATCTGTGCGGTCGGGGTCTCGCTGCCCGGTGACGTCGTGCTGCGCGCGGGGGAGTCCGTCGTCGCGGCGTCGGTGTTCCTCGGGTGGCACGAGGTGCCGTTCGCCCGGATGCTCGAGGAGCGGACGGGGATCGCCACGTTCACGGCGAACGACGTCCACGCGCTCACCGCGAAGGAGCACTGGTTCGGTGCCGGCGCTGGCCGCGGGTCGATGGTGCTCGTGACGGTCGGTGAGGGCCTGGGGCTCGGGCTCATCGCGAACGGGCAGGTCTCCACCGGGGAACACGGGCGACTGGGGCGCATCGGGCACCTCCCGGTCCTCGGGGGCGGTCCGGATTGCGGTCTCGGTCACGCCGGGTGCGCCTCGAGCTACCTGCCGAGCCCGGTCATCGTGCGGAACGCCGGGCACGAGGGGAAGACGTACGACGAGGTGGTCGAGCTCGCGCGGGACGGCGACGAGGGCGCCCTCGCTGCGTTCGAGGATGCCGGCCGCGCCCTCGGGGTCCTGCTCGCCACCGCGGTGCACATCGCGGACCCCTCGGCGATCGTGCTGACTGGTGACGGGCTGCCCGTGTACGACCTGGCGCGGGCGACCGTCGACGAGTCGATGCGAGCCGCACTGGCGCCGTACACCGAGCCGGTCACGGTGGAGGTGCAGCCGTTCGAGTTCTCGGAGTGGGCACGCGCCGGGGCGGTCCTCGCCATCCGCCGGCTGCTGGGGGAGTGAGCGACCACGGGTACTGCAGCGGTGTCGGAGCGTTAGTTACACACGTTGACAAACGCGGACGCAGACGGGAGGCTTGAGCGGTCCACACCATCGAAGGAGATGCCGTGACCGCTGCCCCCACCGTCCCGTGGCCGACCGACGGCCTGTCGTTCGGCGGCGACTACAGCCCGGAACAGTGGCCCCGGGAGACCTGGCTCGAGGACGTCAGACTGATGCGCGAGGCCGGGGTGAACCTGGTCACCGTCGGGGTGTTCTCGTGGGCACTGCTCGAGCGGTCGCCGGGGGACTTCACGTGGGAATGGCTCGACGACGTCCTCGCGCTGCTGCATCAGAACGGGATCGCGGTGGACCTCGCGACGCCGACCGCTGCACCACCGAACTGGCTGCTGACCGCACACCCGGAGATCCTGCCCGTGGACGCCACCGAGCGGCGAGAACGACCCGGTGGGCGACTCGGGTGGTGCCCGGCGTCCGAGTTGTTCCGGGAGCACGCGCTCCGCATGGTCGACGCGCTGGCCGAGCGGTACGGCCGGCATCCCGCGGTGCGGCTCTGGCACGTGAGCAACGAGCTCGGTGGCGGTAACGGCCGGTGCTACTGCGAGGAGTCGGCAGCGGACTTCCGGCACTGGCTCGTCGCGAAGTACGGCGACGTTGAGGCCGCGAACGATGCCTGGGGCACGGCCTTCTGGGGGCACACGTACACCTCGTTCGACGAGGTCTCGCCGCCGCGCGGGGTGGGCGGGGCGCCGAACCCCGGGCTCGCGTTGGACTTCGAGCGGTACTCGTCCGACGCCCTGCTGCGCCAGTACGACGCCGAGAAGGCCGTCATCGAACAGCACTCGGAGGTGCCGGTCACGACGAACTTCATGGTGGGCGCCGGGTCGCAGGTCGTCGACTACGCCGGGTGGGCGACGCACGTGGCGATCGTCGCCAACGACCACTACACCCTGGTCGACGACGCCCGCCGCGAGCAGGACCTCGCGCTGGCCGGTGACCGGATGCGCGGGATGTCGGCAGGCCGCCGTCCCTGGCTGCTCATGGAGCACTCGACGGGGGGTCCGAGCTGGCAGCAGCGCAACCGCGCCAAGGAACCGGCCGAGCTCGTCCGGAACGCCCTGGCGCACGTCGCGCACGGGTCCGACGGGGCGCTGTTCTTCCAGTGGCGGGCCTCCACCGCGGGCGCGGAGCAGTTCCACTCGGCGATGCTCCCGCACGCCGGCACCCGCACTCGCATCTGGCGCGAGGTGCTCGCCCTCGGCCGGGCACTGCAGGCCCTCGCACCCGTCCAGGGCACCCGCGTCGAGCCGGCCCGGGTCGCGATCGTCGTGGACGAGGCCTCCGGGTGGGCCGTGCAGTCGGGGCTCAAGCCGCACCGGGGCCTGCGCTACGGCCGGGAGCTCCGCGCCTGGCACCGCGCGTTCCACGACCGGCAGGTGCTCACGGACGTGGTCCCCGCCGACGCCGACCTGGACGGCTACGACGTGGTCGTCGTGCCGACGATGCTCATCGTCGACGATGCGACCGCCGCGCGGCTGTCCGCCGTGGTGGACCGCGGCGCCACCCTGATCGTCACGTACCTGTCCGGCGTCGCCGACGAGACCGCCCGCATCCGCACCGGCGGCTACCCGGGCGCGTTCCGCGAGGTGCTCGGCGCCTGGAGCGAGGAGTTCACCCCGCTGCAGCGCGACGAGCGCTGGACCCTCGACGACGGCGAGGTCGTCACCGACTGGGCCGAGGCGGTCGTCCTGGAGGACGCCGAGTCCGTGCTCCGCTACACCGACGGCCCGCTCGCGGGCCGGGCCGCCGTCACGCGCCGCGCCGTCGGCGGCGGCGCCTGGTACGTGTCCGCGATGCTCGCGGACGACAGCATCCAACGGCTCGTGGACGGGGTGATCGCGGAGCGGGGGATCCAGCGGACGGTCACCGGGCCTCCCGGCCTGGAGGCGGTGCGTCGCGTCAGCGACGACGGTTCCGCCTTCCTGTTCCTCGTCAACCACCGTGCTGACGACGTCACGGTCGTCGCGTCCGGGACGGACCTGCTCGACGGGTCCGGCCACGGGCCGGACACCGTCGTGCCGGCCGGACGCGTCCGCGTGCTGCGCGAGGAGCGGGCCTCGTGACCGTCGTGGAGCGCGAGTCGACAGCCGTCGGTGCACGCGATCGACGGGTGCACGTGCTGCGATCAGCCGGGGTGTCGCTGGTGCTGGCGTCCGCGGCGGACGGGCTGCCCGAGGTGCTGCACTGGGGTCGGGACGTCGGGCCCGTCGCGCCGGACGATGCGGCCGACCTGCTGCTCGCACTCGGCCGGCCGCTCGGACCGAGTGCGCTCGACGCGCGGTGGCCGCTCACGGTGCTGCCGACCGAGCGCGACGGGTGGGAGGGTCGACCGGGGATCGCCGGGCACGTGGACGGGATGCCGCTCGTGCCGCGGTGGCTCGACGTGGTGGTGATCGGTGACGACGAGCGGATCGTCGTGACCGCGGAGTCGGACTCGTTGGCGCTCCGGAGCGAGTTCGCGCTCGACTCCGCGGGGGTGCTGCGGGTGCGGCACACGGTGACGAACACCCACGCCGAGCCCGTGCACGTGCAGGCGCTCGAGGCGACGCTGCCGGTGGGGGAGCGGATCACCGAGGTGCTCGACCTGGGCGGACGGTGGACCCGTGAGCGCACACCCCAGCGCCGGGCGGCGACGGCCGGGAGCCACGCGCGGGAGAGCCGTCGCGGGCGGACGGGCCACGACTCGCCGACGTTGCTCGTGCTCGGGACGCCCGGGTTCTCAGACGCCGAGGGTGAGCTGTGGGCGGTGCACCTGGCCTGGAGCGCCGACTCCGTGTACCGGTACGACCAGCTCGCCGAGGCGCGACCGCTGCTCGGCGCCGGAGAACTGCTGCGTGCCGGCGAGGTCGTGCTCGGCGAAGGGGACTCGTTCGCTTCCCCTGATGCGGTGTTCGTGTGGAGCGACACCGGGATCGACGGGCTGTCCGACCGCCTGCACGACTCGTTGCGAAGGCGCCCGGGGCACCCGCGACGACCCCGGCCCGTGGTGCTCAACACGTGGGAGGCCGTCTACTACCGGCAGGAGCTCGAACCCCTGGTGGCCCTCGCCGAGACGGCGGCGGACATCGGGGTCGAGCGGTTCGTGCTCGACGACGGGTGGTTCCTCGGCCGGCGGTCGGACTCGACCTCGCTCGGGGACTGGCGCGTCGACCCGACCGTGTGGCCGGACGGGCTGGCACCGCTCGTCGACCGGGTGCGTGCGCTCGGCATGGAGTTCGGCCTGTGGTTCGAGCCCGAGATGGTCAGCCCGGTGTCCGAGCTGGCGGTGGCACACCCCGAGTGGATGCTGCAGCGCCCCGAGGACGACGTCCGCACGTGGCGGAACCAGTACGTGCTCGACATGGCGAACCCGCTGGCCCGGCACCACGTGCTCGAGAGCATGTCCCGCGTGATCGGCGAGCACCACGTCGACTTCGTGAAGTGGGACCAGAACCGGGACATCGTGCACGCGGTGCACGCGGGACGCGCCGGCATCGACGCGCACACCCGCGGCGTGTACGCGTTGATGGACGAGCTGCGTGCACGGCACCCGTGGCTCGAGATCGAGGCGTGCGCGAGCGGCGGTGCCCGGATCGACCTCGGCGTGCTCGAGCGCACCGACCGGGTGTGGCCGTCGGACTCGAACGACGCCTTCGAGCGACTGCCGATCCAGCGCTGGACCGAGGCGCTGCTCCCACTCGAGCTGATCGGCTCGCACGTCGGGCCGGAGATCTCGCACACCACGGGCCGGCACCTCGACCTGGACTTCCGGATGGCGGTGTCGCTGTTCGGCTCGGCCGGCATCGAGACCGACATCACGAAGTTGTCGCCCGAGGAGCTCGACCGGCTCCGGGCCTGGACGGCGCTGTACCGACGGGAGCGCGGGCTGCTGCACACCGGGCGGCTGCGGCACCTGGACCTCGGGGACCCGGGGACGGTGGCGACCTCGGTGGTCGCCACCGACCGTTCGCGGGCGCTGGTGCGGGTGGCGCGGACGGAGACGGGGCCGAGGTCGTTGCCGGTGCCGCTCCGGGTGCGTGGACTCGACCGGTCGCGGCGCTACCGGCTCGCTCCGGTGTCCGGGCTCGCTGTGCCGCGTGGGCTCGACATGGTGCCGCCGGAGTGGCTCGTGCGCGGACACCTGGAACTGACCGGCGCCGTGCTCGAGGACGTCGGCGCCCGGCTGCCACTCCTCGCACCCGCGACCGCGATCGTGCTGGAGCTCCGCGCGATCGACTGAGCGCCGTCAGCCGCGCTGTTTCGGCGGGGGAAGCGTTTCCTGGTCGGCGACGTGACGGTTCCGGTTCGCGATCCTCGGGGATCGTGAACCAGAACCGTCACGCGCCGAGAGGAAATGTCCGTCGCGGGGCGATCGGTGGGGTGGCGCGCGGTGCACGAGGCGCGGTGCGGGACGGTCCCTCCGTCCGCGGGCTTCGGTGCTGCGGGCTGCCGGGTTGCGGGTGCAGCGGAGGTGTGCGGGCGTGCTCGGGTGACGGTTCCGGTTCGCGAACCCGGGGGATCGTGAACCGGAACCGTCAGCGGCGCGAGGGAACGTCGCCGCCCCCCAGGGCACCTGGGTCAGGGCAGGAGCGAACCCGCGTGGCGGAGGACGAGCGGGTGGACGAGCTCCTGTGCAGCGATGCCCGGCGCGCCCGTCACCGTGAAGGTCACGGACTCGCCGGGGAGCAGGGACACCAGGCCGTCGTCGACCCGGGCGGCCGCATCCACGCGGTCGGGGAACAGCGAGACGTCGCGCGCGTACGCCGTCGCCGTCACGGTGACCGTTGCGCCGTCCTCCGTCGCCGACACCACCGTGGACAGGGGCGAGGGCTCGAGTGCCTGGTCGACGACCTCGGCGAAGTCGTGCACGGTGCGGGTGCCGGCTCCCGTGACGACGAGGACCTCGGAACCGGGGTCGCCCGGTGCCGCGAGCGACGACGGCAGCTGCACCCGGTCGGCATCGGCGGGGGCGGCCGCGAGCATGAACGACGACGACTCGAGCACGGCGCCGTCGAAGGCGACGCGGGAGACCGTGACCTCGTCCGCGACCGGCGCCCCGGACGCGTTGACGAGGACGACGTCGAGACCTCCGTCGCCGTCGCCGTCACCGCCCTGGGCACCGGACGACGGCTGCACGGTGAGCAGCACGGGCTGGTAGGCCTGCCGGACGGCGTACCAGACGGGCTTCCGGATGCCGGCGTGGTCGACGAGGGCCCACGAGACCACGGGCCAGTCGTCGTTGAGCTGCCAGACGACCATGCCGGTGTTGTCGGGCGTGCGGGAGCGGAACCACTCCATGCCGAAGCGGATCGCGTGCGCCTGGTTGAGCTGCGCGGCGAAGTGCCAGTCCTCGATGGAGGCCGGCTCGGGCAGGTGCCCGCGCATGCCGTCGGCGAGCTTCCGGTTGCCCTGGTCGGCCTTCTGGTGCACGAGCATCTCGTGGCCGTCGGGGTCGAGGGGCTCGTCGTGCACCACCGCGGTCAGGGTCGACCACGCCGGCGGGCCCTGGAACCCGAACTCGGCGACGAACCGCGGCTCCCAGTCGGCGTAGGCGCGGTAGTCGAGCCGGTTCCAGACGTCCCAGATGTGCACGCTGCCGTTCCGCTGGTCGTTCGGCGTCAGGTACTCGTCGAACGAGAACGGGCTGCCCGGCGTGTACGGCCGGGTCGGGTCCGGCTCGGCGACGACCGACGGCAGCAGGGAACGGTAGTAGCCGTTGCCCCAGGTGCGGCCGACGAGCGACGGCCGCCAGCCCCACTCGGCGTAGGCGACGAGGTTCTCGTTGTTGCCGTTCCACACCACGAGCGACGGGTGCGGGCTGAGGCGGGTGACGGCCTCGCGGACCTCGGGCTCGACCTCGTCGGCGAGCCAGGGCTCCTCGGCGTAGGCAGCACAGGCGAACAGGAAGTCCTGCCACACCAGGACGCCGAGCTCGTCGCACCGGTCGTACAGGTCGTCGGACTCGTAGATGCCGCCGCCCCAGATGCGCAGCAGGTTCATGTTCGCGTCGATCGCGTCCTGGATCCGGTCCGCGTAGCGCTCGGGCGTCATCGCGGTCAGGTAGGCGTGGTCGGGGATCCAGTTCGCCCCGCGCACCATGACCGGACGGCCGTTGACGCGGAGCAGGAACGGCGCGCCGCCGGCGTCGGCAGCGGTGTCGAGCGTGACGGTGCGGAATCCGACGCGGCCGGTCCATACGTCGTCGCCGACCTCGACCCGGACGTCGTACAGCGGCTGGTCGCCCTCGCCGCGGGGCCACCAGACGGCGACGTCGGGGACCTCGAGGCGGACGGTCGCGGCGCCGTCGACGACGGGACGTGCGCCGACGACCCGGCCGGCGGTGTCGGAACCGGCGTGTCCTGCGGACGCGGGGTGCGGGGCCAGGGTGATCCGGGCCTCCAGGCCGGTGCCCGCGGAACCGTCCGCGGACGCGACGGGCGCGCTGCCGATGGCCTGCGAGAAGGAGCCCGTGGAGCCGGCGTGCTCGACGTCGACGTGGGTCGTCAGCACCCCGGTGGTGCCGTCGAGGTCGACGAGCGGGCGGACGGCCGCGATGCGGACGCCGCTCCAGGACTCGATGCCGATCGACTTCCAGATGCCGCTCGTGGCGACGTCGACGCCCCAGTCCCACCCGAAGTTCGACGCGTTCTTGCGGAGCGCGTTGTAGGGGTGGTGGTTGACGTGCGGCAGCTCGCCGCCGTGCAGGGCGGACAGCCGCTCGGCGGCGGGGACGGGCGCGTCGAACGTGACGACGAGCTCGTTCGCGCCCGGTCGGAGCAGGTGCCCGACGGGGAACCGGTACGAGCGGTGTTGGTTGGCGGTCGTCGCGACGACGATGCCGTTGAGCTCGATCGTGGCGAGGGTGTCGAGGCCCTCGGCGACGAGGTCGTGGCGGGTCTCGTCCGGCGCGGTCCACTCGAAGGTGCGGCGGTAGCGCCAGACGGTGTCGCCGATCCACTGGGTGGCGGCCTCGCCGTCGCCGTCGAACGGGTCGGGGATCCGGCCGGCCCGCAGCAGGTCGGTGTGCACGCAGCCGGGGACCTGCGCCTCGACCGGTTCGCGGTGCTCCGCCGACTGCTCGGGCCCGGTCACCGCCTCGAGGGTCCACGTGCCGTCCAGGGTGGTCCGCTCCATTGCGTCTCCTCATCGTTACGGGGCCGTGACCCGACCCCTTGACCGCCTTAGTTTACGCGTGTAACAATCACGCTCACAACGTGGACCCTGCGACGACGCAGACCGAGAGGACAACGATGTTCAACCCAACCCGTTCACGGCTCGCCATCGGCGGCGCCGTTCTCCTCGCAGCCGGCCTCGCGCTCAGCGGCTGCAGCTCCAGCGGCACCGCCAGCACGAACGACGCCGCTGCCTCGACCCTGGTGGCGTACACCGGCCAGTCCGGCGACTACCAGATCAACTTCAACCCGTGGTCGCCGTCCAACATCGGCGGCGTCGGCACGATCTACGAGTCGCTCTTCTTCATCACCAACGTCAACACGAAGGACCCGAAGCCGCTGCTCGGCAAGTCCTCCGAGTGGAACGACGACGGCACGCAGCTCACCATCACGCTGCGCGACGGAGCCACCTGGAGCGACGGCGAGCCCTTCACCTCGAAGGACGTCGTGTTCACGCTCGACATGCTCAAGAAGCAGAAGGCCCTGAACTCGATCGGCTACGACGGCACCGCGAAGGCCGACGGCGACGACAAGGTGGTCGTCTCGTTCGACAAGCCGTCGTTCGTGCTCGGCCCGAACCTGCTCGGCAAGACCTGGATCGTGCCCGAGCACCTGTGGAAGGACATCGACCCGACCACCGACGTCGTGCGTGAGCCCGTCGGCACCGGCCCGTACACCCTCGGCACGTTCAAGGCGCAGGCGTTCACCCTCGAGGCGAACAAGAAGTACTGGGACGGCGCCCCGGCCGTGAAGACCATCCGCTACCTGTCGCTCTCCGGCAACACCGCCGGCGCCGACGCGCTGAAGCAGGGGTCGATCGACTGGCAGACCGGCCCGGTGCCGAACATGGACGACATCCCCGCGAACTACAACGGCTACGACGGCATCACCGTCGGCCAGAACCAGATGGCCCTGCTGACCTGCGCGAACACCGACCTGGGCTGCGCCGGCCCGCAGACCGACCCGGCCGTCCGCCACGCGATCGCCGACGCCATCAACCGCAAGCAGCTCAACTCGCTGGCGTTCGAGAACACGGCGAGCGAGATCTCGCCGACCTTCGCGCTCACCACGACGCAGAAGGACACCATCTCGAAGGACATCGAGCCGGCCGTGATGCCGGAGACCGCCGACACCGACGCGGCCGCCTCGACCCTCGAGGACGCCGGGTGGAAGAAGGGCTCCGACGGCATCTACGCCAAGGACGGCAAGAAGCTGTCCCTGACGGTCGAGGTCGTCACCGGGTGGACCGACTACATCACCGCGATCGACACGATGACGCAGCAGCTCAAGGCCGCGGGCATCGAGCTCAAGGCGCAGCAGTCGTCGTGGAACGAGTGGACCGACAAGAAGACCAAGGGCAACTTCGAGCTCGCGATCGACTCGCTCGGCCAGGGCCCGACGGCGAACCCGTACTACCTGTACAACAACTACTTCACGACGGCCAACACCGCGAAGGTCGGTGAAGCGGCCCCGATGAACATCTCGCGGTACAGCAACCCCGACGTCGACAAGGCCATCGCGAAGCTCGCCACGATCAACCCCGAGGACACCGCGGCGACCCAGCCCGAGCTCGACACGATCCAGGAGCACATCGTCGAGGACCTGCCCTACATCCCCGTGATGACCGGCGGCACGACGAGCGAGTTCCACGCGGCGAAGTTCACCGGCTGGCCGACGGAGGACGACCTGTACGCGTTCCCGGCGGTCTGGGCGAGCCCGGACAACGCCGAGATCTTCAAGGCGCTCAAGCCGGCGAAGGGCTGACACCGATGGGATCGCGACCGAGGGGCACTCGACGATGACCTACTTCCTGCGCAAGATCGGCTTCTACGTCGTCGCACTGTGGGCGGCCCTGACGCTGAACTTCATCATCCCCAGGCTCCTGCCCGGCAACCCGGTGGACATCCTGCTCGCCAAGCTCCAGCAGCGCGGCGGGCAGGTGACCCCGGCGACCCGGGAGGCGTACGAGCTGCTCCTCGGTGGCGATTCCTCGGAGCCGCTCATCTCCCAGTACGGCCACTACCTGGTCAACGTGTTCCGCGGTGACCTCGGTGTGTCCGTCAGCTACTTCCCGGCACCCGTCACCGAGGTGATCGGCAGTTCGCTGCCGTGGACCATCGCCCTGGTCGGCATCGCCACCATCGTGGCCGCGATCATCGGCGTCGGCCTCGGGGCCTTCGTCGGGTGGCGGCCCGGCACCTGGCTCGACTCGTTCGTGCCGGCCACCACCCTGCTCGCCGCGGTGCCGTACTTCTGGCTCGCGCTGATCCTGGTGTACTTCTTCGCCACCGGGCTCCACCTGTTCCCGGCGCAGGGCGGCTACGACGTCATCCTGACGCCCGGGTTCAACTGGGACTTCATCGTCTCGGCGGTGCAGTACGGGGTGCTGCCGGCGGTGACGATCGTGCTCGCGTCACTCGGCGGCTGGCTGCTCGGCATGCGCAACATGATGGTGTCGACGCTGTCCGAGGACTACATCACCACCGCGCAGGCGAAGGGCCTGTCCGACGGCAAGATCCTGCGGAACTACGCCGCCCGGAACGCCGTACTGCCGTCCGTCGCCGGGTTCGCGATCTCCCTCGGGTTCATCGTGTCCGGCTCCGTCGTCACCGAGCAGGTGTTCTCGTACCCGGGCATCGGGTCGAAGCTGCTGTCCGCCGTGACGAACAACGACTACGCGCTCATGCAGGGCATCTTCCTGTTCATCACCCTGGCGGTCCTCGGCGCGAACCTCGTCGTCGACCTGCTGTACGGACTGATCGACCCGCGCACGCGGGCCCGGAGCTAGGGGAGGAGACGACCATGACCAACATCCAGCAGGAGACCGAGCCCACCATCGGCGCGCTGACCGAGGAGGCCGACAGCACCACGTCGATCGCCACCCGGCGCGCGTCGAAGGGCGGCATCCGCAGGTTCCTCCCCACGCTCACCCCGTGGCTCGTCACGGGCATCGCGCTCGTCGCCGGCGTCACGCTGTTCGGGGTGATCGGACCGCTGCTCGTCGGCGACCCGACCACCATCCGCGACACCGGGCTGCAGGGACCGAGCGGCTCGAATGTCCTCGGTACCACCCAGACCGGTCAGGACGTCCTGGCGCAGCTCGCCTTCGCCACCCGGGGCAGCCTGCAGATCGGTCTCATCGTCGGCGTCCTCGCCACGGTGCTGTCCGCGTTCTTCGGCATCCTCGGCGCCTACCTGGGCGGGATCATGGACGAGGCGTTCTCGCTGTTCTCGAACGTGTTCCTCGTCATCCCCGGCCTGCCGCTCGTCATCGTCATCTCCGGTCTGGTGCCGCGTGAGGCCCGCGGGCTCTGGACCATCGCGGTCGTCCTGGCGATCACGTCGTGGGCCGGGTCCGCCCGGGTGCTGCGCGCGCAGACGATGTCGATCCGCAACCGCGACTACGTGTCCGCCGCCCGGGTCGCCGGCGAACGGCCCTGGCGGGTCATCGCCGTCGAGATCCTGCCGAACCTGCTGCCGGTGCTCGCGTCGCAGTTCGTGTTCGCGGTGATCGCTGCGATCCTCGGGGAGGCGGGGCTGTCGTTCCTCGGGCTCGGGGCGTCGAACTCGTCGACGCTCGGCACGATGCTCTTCTACGCCCAGAACGGCTTCGCGCTGGCGAACGGCGCCTGGTGGTGGTTCGTGCCGCCGGGCCTGCTCATCGCCCTGCTCGGCATGGGCCTGTCCCTGGTGAACTTCTCGATCGACGAGGTCATCAACCCGCGACTCGCGAACGTGCGTGCGCAGCGACGGCGCGACCGTCGTGCGAAGCGTGCGGCCCGCTCGGGAGGCCCGGCGCGCGTCGCCACCGCCGGTCACGACACGAATGGGGTCGCCCGATGAGCGCCACCGACACCGCACGACCGGTCACCTCCGGCGCCCCGGGCGACGGCGCCCGGCCGGCCGTGCTGACCATCGACCACCTCGACGTCGTCTACGAGACCGAGCACCCCGTGCACGCCGTGAAGGACGTCTCGCTCACCCTGGCGCCCGGCGAGATCCTCGGGCTCGCGGGGGAGTCGGGCTGCGGCAAGACGACCCTGGCGTACGCCATCACCCGGCTGCACCGGCCGCCGGCGAAGGTCACGTCGGGCAGCATCACCTTCCACGACCGCGACGGCACCGACGTCGACCTGCTCGGCCTGCCGCACGAGCAACTCCGGGCCCTGCGGTGGTCGAAGCTGTCGATGGTGTTCCAGGGGGCGATGAACGCGCTCAACCCGGTCACCACGATCCGCGCCCAGCTCGACGACGCGCTGGTCGAACACCGCAAGGGCATGCCCCGCAAGGAACGTCGGGCCATCGCCGAGGACGCCCTGCGCCGCGTCGGCGTCGACCCGTCCCGCATCACCGCGTACCCGCACGAACTGTCCGGCGGCATGCGGCAGCGCGTGATGATCGCGATGGCGATGCTGCTCGAACCGCAGATCATGATCATGGACGAGCCCACCACCGCACTCGACGTCGTGGTGCAGCGGGAGATCCTGCGCGAGATCGTCCGGCTGCGGGACGAGCTCGGGTTCGCCGTCGTGTTCATCACGCACGACCTGCCGCTGCTGCTCGAGATCAGCGACCGGATCGCGATCATGCTCCGCGGCGAGGTCGTCGAATGCGACCGTGCCAGCGTGATCCAGCACGACCCGCAGCACCCGTACACGCGGAAGCTGCTGCAGTCGTTCCCGAGCCTGTCCGGAGCCCGCGGCGCGTTCATCCGCACCGGGGTCGAGGACGGCGCCGAACCCGAGACCGACACCCGGGCCGTCGTGGTCCAGGCAGCACAGGAGACGGACCGATGACCAGTGTGACCGTCAGCCACCTCGGCAAGGACTTCCACACCCGCAAGGGCCTGAAGCGCACCACCCTGCGGGCCGTCGACGACGTGTCGTTCGACCTGCTGCCCGGCCGGACCGTCGCGCTGGTGGGGGAGTCCGGCTCGGGCAAGTCCACCATCGCGCGGATGCTCGCCAAGCTCGAGACCAGGACGCGCGGCTCGATCGACGTACGGCTCGAGGACGGCACCCCCGTCGAGGGCAGCATGTACCGGCGGCACGTGCAGATGGTGTTCCAGGACCCGTTCGCGTCGCTCAACCCGTTCCACTCGATCGAGCACCACATCGCCCGGCCGCTGCAGCTGCACCACCGGGCCCGCGGCGCCGACGAGACCGCCGACAAGGTGCGGGAACTGCTCAGCCGGGTGAACCTCGACGAGGACTTCGCGTCGCGGCGGCCGCACGAACTCTCCGGCGGGCAGCGGCAGCGCGTCGCCATCGCCCGCGCACTCGCCCCGGGCGCGCAGGTGCTCATCGCCGACGAACCCGTGTCGATGCTCGACGTCTCGATCCGCCTGAGCGTGCTCAACCTGCTCGGCCGGCTGCAGCGCGAGGACGAGCTCGCCGTGCTCTACATCACGCACGACCTGGCGACCGCGCGGCACTTCTCCGACGAGATCCTCGTGCTCTACCGCGGCCGGGTCGTCGAGCGGGGACCGTCGGACGCCGTCATCCTCGACCCGCACCACGACTACACCCGGCTGCTCGCCGAGGCCGCCCCCGACCCGGAGCGCACCGAGCGCCGGATCACCGCGGGGCCGCCGCTCGACCGGACGAAGATCGACAACACCACCTGCTACGACCACACGGTCGGGGACTGGGTGTCGAGCGAGCCCGCACCGGTCGGGGCGCGATGAGCGACGGGTCGACGTTCGTCGACTGGGTCACCGACGGGTTCGCGGCACGGTTCCGGGTCGGTGCCGACCAGCCCGCGGCGCTCGTGTCGTTCGTGCCGACCGGCGGAGTGTCGGTCGGCGGAGCGCTCGCCGACGGGCCGGACGACCCGCAGCCGCTCGTCGAGCTGACGACGATCGGGCACGGGCGGTTCCCCGGCGGGTTCCGGCACGTGGACTCCACGATCGGGGCGCGACTGCGACCCGTGTCGCACCACGTGCACGACGACGGGACCGACCTGTGGTTCCGGATCGAGCAGGCGGACGCGGCCACGGGCCTCCGGACCGAGTCGGTGTTCCGGGCGCGCGCCGGCGTGCCCGCGTTCCAGACGTGGACCGAGGTGTCGGCCGAGCACGGTGAGCACGTCGTCGACTTCGTCTCGTCGTTCGCGACCGGGGCGTTCCTGACCGACTCGGGCGCCTCCGTCGACGAGCTCGCCCTCGTGCACGCCGACAACGACTGGGCAGCGGAGAGCCGTTGGCGAACCGATCCGCTGCGGTCGATCGGGTTCGCGGCGATCGACCGGGAGGCCCAGCACCACCCGCCCCGCAGCCGCGCCGTCGTGCAGAACCGCGGCTCGTGGTCGACCGGTGAAGCGCTGCCGATCGGGGTGCTGCGGGCGGAGGACGCTGTGTCGCTTCCGTACGCGCTCGTCTGGCAGGTCGAGCACAACGGGCCCTGGTTGTACGAGCTCGGGGAGACCCGGCGGCACGCGTACCTGCTGTTGAGCGGCCCCACCGACCAGGAACACCAGTGGACCGCAGTCGTCACACCGGAGCAGCCGTTCACCTCGGTGCCGGTGTCCGTCGGGATCGCCGGGTCGATCGACGACGCCTTCGGGGTGCTCACCCGGCAGCGTCGGGCGTTCCGGCACGTGCGGGAGGCCGACCGTGCCCTGCCCCTGGTGTTCAACGACTACATGAACACGCTCATGGGCGACCCGACCACCGAGAAGCTCCTGCCGCTCATCGACGCTGCCGCCGACGCCGGAGCGGACCTGTTCTGCATCGACGCCGGTTGGTACGCCGAGGGGCACTGGTGGGACACCGTCGGAGCGTGGGAGGAAGCGGCGTCGCGGTTCCCGACGGGGCTCGGCGCCGTCGTCGACCACATCCGTGCGCGCGGCATGCAGGCCGGCCTCTGGCTCGAACCCGAGGTCATCGGCATCCACTCGCCGCTGGCTTCGACCCTGCCGTCGTCCGCGTTCGTCGAGCACCACGGGGTCCGGGTCGCGGAGCACGGGCGGCACCTGCTGGACCTGCGCTCGCCGGAGGCCCGCGCACACCTCGACGCGGTGGTCGACCGGCTCGTCGGGGAGCTCGGGGTGACGTTCTTCAAGATGGACAACAACACCATGACGGGGCCGTTCGCCGGGATGCTCGAGCACCAGCGGGCGCTGCTCGACTGGCTCGACGCCGTGCAGGAGCGGTACCCGGCACTGCTCATCGAGAACTGCGCCTCGGGAGCGATGCGCGCCGACTGGGCCATGCTGTCCCGCCTGCACATGCAGTCGACGTCGGACCAGCAGGACCCGGTCTTGTCAGCCACGATCGCCGCCGCCGCTCCCGCCGCGATGCTGCCCGAGCAGGCGGGGAACTGGGCGTACCCGGCACCGACGATGGACCCGGAACTGTTCACGCTGTCGCTCGTGAACGGGGTGCTCGGGCGGATGTACCTGTCCGGGTACCTCAACGAGATGTCGTCGTCGCAGCGCGCGGTGGTCGGTGACGCGATCGCTGCGCACCGGCAGGTCCTGGACGTCGTCGAGGCGTCCGTCCCGGTCTGGCCCCTCGGGCTGCCCGCCTGGGAGGACCCGTGGACCGCACTCGGTCTGCACGCAGCCACGGGCGACCTGTACCTGTCGGTGTGGTCGCTGCCCGGTGTGTCGGCCTCGGTGTCGTTGCCGCTGCCGGCGTTCGCCGGGCAGGCGGTGGTCGTCGAGCCGCTGTTCCCGACGGAACTCGGGTCGTGGTCCGTGGTGTGGGACGCCGCTTCGGGCTCGCTCGAGGTCGCGAACGGCGGGTCGACCCCCACAGCGCGGGTGCTCCGCGTCCGGTCGCAGGAGGCGGACGCGGGGGCCTGAGCGGGCGCGCGTCGCGATGGCAGGGCGCGCGCTGGAGCGGACGGGAGGCACGGTGCGGGCAGGCACCGTGCCTCCGGTTCCGTCCGGAACGGCATCGAGTGAGCAGAAGATGTCGGGTCAGCGCACAGGACTCGACATCTTCTGCTCACTCATCGGGCTCGCAGGTCAGGGGAGGAGCTGGAGCTCCATCGCGCGGGTGACGGCACGGGTGCGGTCGTTCACGCCGAGCTTCTCGAAGACGTGGCCGAGGTGGGTCTTCACCGTGGCCTCGCTGAGGAACAGCGCGCGGCCGATCGCCGGGTTGCTGTTGCCCTGGGCGACGAGGCGCAGGACGTCGAGCTCGCGCGGGGTCAGCGACGGGCCGGCCGCGGCGGGGAGCGAGCCCGTCGCTCGGCGGACGAGCGCTGCGGCCGCCGAGGGCGCGAGTGCCGTCTCACCCCGCGCGGTCGCCCGGACGCCGGCGAGGATCTCGGACTCCGGGGCGGCCTTGAGCAGGTAGCCGGTGGCGCCGGCCTCGATGGCGGCGAGGATCTGGTCGTCGGACTCGTACGTGGTCAGGATGAGGACACGGACGCCGGGCTCGGCGGCGAGGATCTCCGCCGTCGCCGCATCGCCGTCGAGCACGGGCATCCGGAGGTCCATGAGCACGACGTCGGGGCGTTCGGCCAGTGCCACCGTCACCGCGGCGCGGCCGTCGCTGGCCTGGCCGACGACCTCGACGTCGTCGGCGTCCTGCAGGAGGGCCACGATGCCCGACCGGACGATCGGGTGGTCGTCGGCGACCACGACGCGGATCACCGGGTCACCTCTGCCACGGGGTGACGATCGACGGCCGGGAGGCTCAGGTCGGGTCCGGTGGGCAGGCTCGCGTCGACGACGGTGCCCCCGCCCGGCGTGCTCGTGATCGTGCAGGCACCGCCGGAGAGCACCAACCGTTCGTGGAGGCCCCGGAGACCGTGCCCGGCCGTCGGGACGCCGGTGTCGAAGCCGACGCCGTCGTCGGTCACACGGACGCCGACCCGTTCGGGCGCGTGCTGCAGGACGATGCGGACGGACCCGGCGTCGGCGTGGGCACGGATGTTCGCGAGGGACTCCTGGACGACCCGGAGCAGCACGACCTGGGCGTCGCGGTCGAGCGGGCCGTCGGTGGCGTCGACGGCGACGGGCGTGCCGGTCTCGCGGGTGTAGCGCTCGGCCAGGCGGTGCAGGGCTCCGGCCAGGCTGCCGCTCGTGGCACCGGCGACCCCGGCGGCGATGAGGGCGCGGGAGTCCTCGAGTGCCGCTCGTGCCGACTCCTCGAGGACCGCCAGCCGTTCGTCGAGGGCGGCACCGCGGTCGTTCGCCAGGTCCTTGCGGGCGCGTTCGGTGAGCATGACGATGCCAGCGAGGTTCTGCGCGACGGTGTCGTGGATCTCGCGGGCCAGGCGCTCCCGTTCGCTCGCGACGCCCGCGCTGCGGTGGGCATCGGCGAGGGACTGCTGGGTGGCGCGGAGTTCGTCGAGGAGCTGGCGGCGCTCCTCGGACAGGCCGGCGACGCTCGAGATCCACACGCCCATCGCGCAGGCACCGATGACGCTGATGCCCTCGATGAGCACGGTGCTGACGAGGGCGTCCGGGCCGCCGGAGACCTGCAGGCCGATGCCGCTCGCGACGCCGACCGCGACCGAGAGCAGGACGGCCGTGCGGACCCGTTCGGACTGCACCCACACGAGGGGGAACGCGATGCACTGCACGAACGCGGTGCTCGGCACGACGGCGGGCAACACCAGGGCGGCGACGAGGACCAGCGGGAGGAAGGCAGCGGCGGCACGGGGGCTGTCGTAGCCGCGGTGGCCGAACACGGCGTAGGCGACGACGAGCACCACGACCGCGGTGAACGCCGGCCAGCGGGTACCCCACGGCGACCACCCGAACACGGTGATCACGGCGGTGAGGAGCATCGTGCCCGCGAAGAAGACGTGCAACCACCGGTTGCGCATCCACGTCTCGCCGTTCATGTGCCCAGCATCCCACCAGCGGGGCGCCATCAGGCGTCCTTGCGGTTCCACCGGAACGTCAGCAGGCAGGCCACCGTGCCCAGGACCAGCCACGCTGCCAACACGAGGGCTCCGAGGCCGAGGTGCCACGCGCCTCCCGGCTCGCCCGACTCGAACGCACTGGGCAGGAAGACGGACCGCATGCCGGAGGCCATCCACCGCAGGGGGAAGACGGACGCGACGTCCTGCAACCAGGTGGGGAGCTGCGTGAAGGGCAGGTAGACGCCGGAGATGAACTGCAGCACCAGCACGATCGGGACGATGGTGGCGGTGGCGCGCCGGCCCTCGCGGGGGAGCGCCGAGACCGCGATGCCGAGGACGCAGCTGGTGGCGATGCCGAGGACCATCACCCCGGCGAAGACACCCCACTTGCCCGCGTCGGTCGGCAGGTCGACGCCGAACACCAGGCTCGCGATCGCCAGCAGCAGGGCCGTCTGCACGAGCGTGGTGACGAGGACCATGCCGATCTTGCCGACGAAGTACGACAGGACCGGGAGCGGTGTGCCGCCGAGTCGCTTCAACGTGCCGTCGCTGCGCTCCGTGGCGATGTCGACGCCCAGGGACTGCGTGCCGGAGAGCAGGATGCCCGTCGCGACCAGGCCGGGCAGGTAGTAGGTGGCGTAGTCGACGCTGACGTCGGGGCCGGCCTGGATGTCGGCGGCGCCGGAGAACGCCACCGAGAACAGCGCCAGCATGATGATCGGGAACAGGAACGTGAAGAAGACCGCGTCGGGAGCGCGGAAGTAGGTGCGGATCTCGTACGAGATGCGGCTGGTCGCTGTCTTCACTGCTGTCCCACCATGTCGAGGTAGACGTCCTCGAGGGACGGACGGATGACTTCGAGGTCGTGCATGGGCGTGGTGCTGCTGCGGATGAGCGCCGTCGGGTCGGTCGTGCGCTCGTCATGGTGTCCGCCGTCGTCGTCACGCCAGCGGACCCGGGGCGTGCGGGCCTCGGCGCCGCCGATCTCGTCGATGGGTGCGAGGTCGAGGAGCTTCCCGTCGGCGATGACCGCGGCACGGTCGGCGAGCTGGGCGGCTTCGTCGAGGTAGTGCGTGGTGAGCAGGATCGTCGTGCCCTCGTGCTGCACCTGGCGGAGAAGGTCCCAGAACTGCCGTCGGGCCTCGGGGTCGAAGCCCGTGGTCGGTTCGTCGAGGAACAGGACCTCGGGGCGGCCGATGATGCCGAGGGCGACGTCGACGCGGCGGCGCTGGCCTCCGGACAGTCGACTGACGCGGGTGTTGCGCTGCGTCTCGAGCCCCGTCGCGGTGAGGAGCTCCTCGACGCTGCGGTGCTTCGGGTAGAGCGTCGCGAAGTGGTTCAGCTGCTCGGCGACGGTGACGTTCGGGGACTCCGCGCTGGTCTGCAGGACGATGCCGATGCGTGCGTTGTGGCTGCGGCTCGTCCGTGCCGGGTCGTGGCCGAGGACGCGGACCTCGCCGGCGGTGCGGGAGCGGTACCCCTCGAGGATCTCGACCGTCGTGGACTTGCCGGCACCGTTGGGGCCGAGGAGCGCGAAGGTCTCGCCGCGTTCGATCGTGAAGGAGACGTCGTCCACGGCACGTTTGCCGGTGGCGTACTGCTTGCCGAGGTGCTGGACCTCGATGGCGGGGGACTCGGGCATGGGTCCAGCATCGCCGCCCGGTGGCCGTGGGGGATCGACCGGGGCGGTGGTCTCGGCATCGTCCGATCGGGGGATGGTGCCGGCGGGGGAGGTGGTTCGGTTTCCGGCCGGTGACGGTTCTGGTTCGCGATCGTCGGGGATCGTGAACCGGAACCGTCACCGTCTCAGTACTGCGGGCGGATCCAGTCCGTCGGTTGCACGAAGCGGGCGCGGGGCAGGACCTCGTCCGGCTCGGCGGTCCGCACGCTCGTGATGATCGTGTCCTCGCTGTGCTCGTACGAGCGGCGGGCGATGCACCGTGTCAACGTGCATGTTGGACCGAGATTGCGCAGGGGAGAGCTGCCTTGCGTACTGTCAGATAGGCTCCGCCGTCACACGCCGGTGCAGAGGGCATGCTGTCCCGGGTTCGGCTCTCTTCGGACCCGATGGTCATGGGCACGTAGATAGGAGCCCGGCGACTCGCCCGCCACCGCCGTCCGCGTCAGGAGTAGGCCAGGCTCAGGGGACCGACTAGATCCACACGCCAGCCTTGCGCCCAGCGCCGGGGCCACCAGCTGGGACGATTGCTCGGAGCGGCTCTTCGCCCGCGAGCGGGACGGCCTTAGTTTGCGATGGCGCGAGCAATCTGCACCGCCAACAAATGACTAGGTCCGCCGGCATGAGCGTGCCACAATCAGGGGGTGGAGCTAGTCGTGGGCATACTCGGATTTCTTGCTGCAGTCGTCATACCTATGTATCTGCATCGCCAGAAGTACCCCCGTCGTGAGTTGCGTTACGCAATCCTGCGAGACGATGCGCCGGGCATCTGGAGGCTCCGAATCTGGTCCACAAGCCGAGCAGACATTCCCTCAGCCACGTTCGACGACGCGCGGCCAATAATCTTCACCTTCAGCCGAGCGGTCGCGGACAAGGGCCCCGGTCCCTCGATGGGGCGCAGAGCGACAGAGTGGATCGCGCCGACCGAACTAGCCATCGCACCGCAGCTGTTGCGGACTGACTTCTCTTCTACGGTGATTTTCTCCGCCCATGAGCCTTTTAGTCTGCAGGTGGAGAACTCGCTCATTGACGTCCCGGTTAGTCGGGACACAAAGGTGGAAACTTACGGAATACCTCGAGTTGAGGTCGCGATCCGGAACACAAGGACAAAATCTCGTATCTCTGCGCTGGCCATCGTGCTGTGGCTTACTGCGGTCAGTTTCGCGCTCTTTGTGTTGGGTCTGAGTGTCGCGACTTACGATGACAAGCTCGGCGAAGCACTCGGTATCCCCGGTATGCTCCTGCTCACGCTAAGCCTCGTGGCACTGCTTGTGATTGGGTTGCGGCGCCTCTTCACTCGTGGAAGAAAGAAGCTGCGCTTCTAGAACTGGGTGCGGACGCGATCGGCCAGGCAGCGGCGCGCGCGGCTCGGTGCCTGAGAGCTAGCGCCCCGCGTCCGGTAGACCAGGAGGATGCAGGTCGTCGGAGTCGAACAGTTCGGAGGGCCCGAGGCCCTCGCCGTCCACGAGGTGCCGGAGCCGCACGCCGGTGCGGGGTCCGTGCGGATCCGGGTGCAGGCGTTCGCCGTGAACCCGACCGACACGGGGGTGCGTGCCGGGCAGCGGGACAGCTCGCAGGCCTCGCCGCCGTACGTGCCGGGGATGGACGCCGCCGGCGTCATCGACGAGGTCGGGCCCGACGTCACCGGATGGCAGGTCGGCGAAGAGGTCATGGCGATGGCATTGCCGCTCAGCGCCCACGGTGGCGCCTATGTGCAGGAGCTCGTCGCGCCGGTGGGGTCGTTCACGCGGATCCCTCGTGGGACGTCTCTTCCGCTCGCCTCCACGGTGCCGATGAACGGGCTGACGGCGTTGCAGATCCTGTCGCACGCCTCCCTCGCGCCGGGGCAGACGCTCGCCGTGACCGGGGCCGCTGGGCTGCTCGGGAACTACGTGGTGCAGCTTGCGAAGGCCGCCGGGCTGACGGTGATCGCGGATGCTGCTCCGGCGGACGAGGCACTCGTCCGGTCGCTCGGGCCGGACCACGTGGTGCCGCGAGGTGCTTCCTTCGCCTCCGCTGTCCGGGAGCTCGTGCCGGACGGGGTCGATGCGCTCGCCGATGCTGCCGTGCAGCGCGACGAGGTCGTGGACGCCGTTCGCGACGGGGGAGTGTTCTTCGATGTGCGGGGGTGGCAGGGCAACGGGGCTCGGGGGATCGAGTTCGTGCAGATCATGGTGTTCTCGGAGTACCGGTCGTTCGACAAGCTCGAGCAGCTGCGGCATGCGGTGGAGAGTGGGACGTTGACTCCGCGGGTCGCCGAGGTGCTGCCGGCTGCGCGGGCTGCGGAGGCGCATGAGCGGTTGGAGGCCGGGGGGACGCGGGGGCGGTTCGTACTGACGTGGTGAGTTGATGACACGGTGAGGGACGGGAGGCGTGGTGCCGGGTGGTGCCGCGCCTTCCGTCGTTCGGTGGCAACTCTCTCGAATGCCGTTGCATGAGGTATTAAATATCAGTAGGTTGCTCTCGTGCACAGCACAGTGGCTGTGTCGGGAGGGACAAACTTGAACATCCAGAAGCTCCACCGTCCACGGGTTGCCGTGCTCGGATTCGTGACTGCCATCCTGCTGCTCGCGGCATCGCTCGTCGGTTCGCCAGCCGTGGCGACGGCCGTCGAACCGGTGGCAGCTGCGAGCAGCACGTCGGGCCTCTCAGAACAGGACCTGCTGCTCGTCGACGGGGCGCTGTTCGGTGTCGGCCCCGTTGCGAAGCAGCTCGGCACGAGCATCGAACCAGTCTTCTCCGGCGATGACTTGGAGCGAGTCACGGCCTACGCGCGTGAATCCCGTGAAGGACTCGTCGCATCGAACCCCGATGCGGTCGAGCGCGCTGTGGCCAACATTCGGTCGGGATCGGTGAACTCCGTTGCGAAGGGCTTCGAAGAGCTCGGGGGAGCCTTCAACTCTTACATCAGCGAGACGTACACCGAGGAAGAGTTGAACGCAGCCAAGGAGGAGTACAGCTCGACGCAGGCCGTACCGATGTGTGGAGCAGTCGCCGCCTGTGTCGCAGCAGTTGCCTTCGCCGTCTACGCAGCAGCTGCCGTTCACAATGCTGCGGTCATCACAGCGGCCGCTGCGGTCCTCGTGTCCGTGTATGCGTGGTGCGGAGCCTGGACCGGTTGCGGGCGCAGCGGCCAAGCAACCGGGAATGACCGGGTGAAGCAGGAGAAGTTCCTGGCCAACGCAACCCGCGTCGGTCAGACGCTGCCCGCGTGAGTCTGAAGCTCGCCGAGACGACCGTGGTCACGGTGGCGGCTCTTGCCGTGGCCACGGTCGCCTTCGCATCACTCCCGATCAGTACCCACGCGTCGGGATTCGTTGCTGACGGTCTGCGTGCTGTCAGCGAGATCACGCCACAAGGATGGGGCTTCTTCACCCGTGACCCGCGCTCTCCGATCACGCAAGCCCGCGTCCGCACCGCGGAGGGAGAGTGGAAGACCGTGACTCGGGGTCCGAACGCGACCCTGCGGAACGCGTTCGGGTTCAACCGGTCGTCGCGACTCGACGAGTACGACGTGTCCCAGGTCACCGGGTCTCGCGACATCGATGGACTCTGGTCGGACTGCACCGGAAACTCGATCGCGGAGTGCGCCCAGCGTGCTGCGTCAGAGCGCGGTGTTCAGGAGTGGACGGCCGAAGGCTACGACCTCCGGCTCTGCGGGGAGGTCCTCTTGCTCGCCGTGGATCCGGTGCCGATCGACTTCGCGGGCCTGCAGTACGACGCCTCGACGAAGGCCATCCGCGCGACCGTCCGATGCGATGCTCTGGAGGATCAGTGATGACCTCTGCCGCCACACTGCAACGTCACAACGGTGGCGGAGTGGGCGGGCGAGCGTCGTTCGAGCGGTACGTGTCGGCCGTCAGCCCGTTCACGCCGGTACTCGGGCTCGTGCGATCAGCGATCGCAGCAGCCGCCTTGCTCACGCTCGTGTTCAGCCCGACCGATCAGCTCTTCTTCCGGAGCTCGACGTTCCCGACCGGTGCGAACTGCGGGAACAGCACGTCGTGGATGTCCTTGTTCTGCATCGGGTCCTCCAGCGGGCATCTCGAACTGACGAAGTGGGTCGCGGTGTCCGTACTCGCCATCGTCGTCACCGGACTGTTGCCGGCGATCACTGCCCTTCCACACTGGTGGGTGACGTGGAGCCTCATGACCTCGAGTACGGCCGTCGACGGCGGCGAACACCTCGCCGCGAACCTGGCACTCATCCTCGTTCCGCTCGTACTGCTCGACCGCCGTCGCTGGCACTGGACCCCTGACAGGCGGTACGTGGGCCGTTCTTCGTGGGTCGCCGTGATCGGGTACACCACCCTCGGGCTCTGGACTCTCCAGATGATGGGCGTGTACTTCCAGGCCAGCGTGGCGAAGTTCTCCGTCCTCGAGTGGTCGGACGGGACGGCGCTCTGGTACTGGATGCAGAACCCGGTCTTCGCCCCGGCCGGAGCCGTCGGAGACCTTGTTCGGAACGCGCTCCAGTGGTTACCACTCACCGTCATCGCGACGTACGGCACGCTCGCGCTGCAGCTCGCTCTGGTCGGCGCTGTCTTCATGCCGCGCAGGCCTCGGCATCTGCTCCTGGGCCTCGCTGTCGCGTTCCACCTGGCGATCGCCGTGCTGATGGGCCTGTGGAGCTTCTCGATGATCATGATCGCGGCAGACCTGCTGTTGCTCCTCCGCCCCCACGAATCGGAGAGCGTCGCTCGTGCCCTTCACATGGGCTCACGAAACGAACGGCAGGTGAACCATGTCAGCGCCTGACGGGTCCTTCCGAAGCCCGGCGGATCGCGGAGCGGCACTCGGGGCACTCTTCATCCTGGTCCCCATCGCGGTGATCGGAGTCGCTGGGGCTGCAGCGAAGGGCTTCGATGGACCGTCTCTTGTCGTTCTCGTTCTGGTCTTCGGCGGGCTGGTCTGGGCGATGTCGGTCGCTGCGCGGACGGCTGCCTTCATCGAATTCTCACCAGAGCAGGTCACCGTCGGGTTGGCGCCGTTCTGGAGGACGCGGCTGGCTCGACGTGAGATCGCAGACGTCGCGATAGTGCATATCGACACCTACGGCGACTACGGAGGCTGGGGTATCAAGGGCTCCGCCCGAAGCTCGAAGGGGCGCCTGTACTCGGTCGGCGGTGAGACCGCCTTGCGGCTGATGATGCGGGATCAGCGGACGTTCGTGGTCGCGTTCAAGGACCCCGGGACGGCGGAGCGAGCGAAGCGAGCGCTGCACGGCGGGTGCTGATCGCGCTGAGCGGGACGGTTGGGCCGACGATGGACCGCGGAGCGCCACCGGCCTGCGTCAGTCATCGGCGGGCTCCTCAGCCTTCCGACGCATCCGGGTCTGCAGCCCCGCCAAGCGGTTCGACAGCGCGCCCGCCGCATTTGCAGCGTGCCCGATGGCATCCCCGCCGAGCCGTTTTGCGACGTCAACCGAGTCGGCGCTCACATCGAGGGCACGATCGCGGGCATCCGTCGCGACGTCGTCGACAGCGTCGCGCCACTTCTTCGAGTGCAGCGTCGAACGGTCGTGCTCGATGCCAAGTGTGCCGTGGAAATCGACGAGTCCGGCTGCGACGCGGTTCGTACCCTCGACGACCCGTCGCGAATCGATCGGATTGAGCAGCACCTTCACGTCACTCATTCCGGCCGCCGCGTCCATCCGGTCGATGAGACGCTTCGTCGTGGCGGCGATGGCATCGCGTCGCTGCGAACGAGCGACCTGCACACCGGCGCGGTGACTGTCCAGTTCGTCGGGCGATGTCCGGAGGACCCGGTCGAGCTCCAACACTGCGAGACCGTCATGCAGTTGGAAGCACCGTGCGAGCACCGCCAGCCATTCGCGCGCGGCCGACTCAGCGTCGGAGGTGAGCTCAGCGAGATCGCCGACCTTCGTGGTCTTCTCGAGCTTGACCGCGAGTGCGTCCAGCGCTCTGAGCGCGTACGACTGCACCGTCAAGATCGTCTGGCTCGCCCCCTGGATCTTCGACCAGGTGACGTCGTTGACGCCCCCGACCTGCTCGCGGATCGTCAGCGCCTCGCTCAGGAGCAAATCGACGCCGATCATGTCGGAGAAGACCTGGTCCTTCTGAGCACGGAGGACGTCGTCGAGCTTCGCGTCGATCTTGGCCAGGTAGTCCGTGATCTCGTCCATCGCCTGCTGCATCGCAAGCTGCGCCATCACGCCCGCAGCGCCGGTCAGGACGGCGGGGTTCGTGAGGACCGAGCCCGGTGTCTTGACGAATTGCAGTATGCCCTTGATCTTCCCGCCGTCCGTGACCACCGCACGGCTCACGGAGGGATTGGAGCCCTTCATCGCGGGAAAGTCCTTCAGCGCCTTGGCGGAGTCTTTGGTGAGCTTCACCCATCGCCCCGACGCTGCCAGTCCGGCGCCAGCCTGGGTTGCCATTGATCCACTACTCGAGACTTCGCTCCACCGAGGAAGGGTGAGTTCGCGAGAAGCGAGCCCGTTCGATGACAAGAAACGCTCCACCGCACTCGGGTCGCCGATGATCGCGACTCCTTCGTCGTCGCGGACGACCTCGATCTCGTCAGTCATCATGCTCCTCATCGTTCGCCGGGTGATCGGCGAAGCTCGTTCGATTGACTCTTACCGCAGTTTCTAGACAATTCGGGCGATCGCTCGAGACGCCGGTCAGAACGACGAGGCTGCCGGGGGAGCGGGCGGCATCGAGTGCTGCACGTGCTCGGTCCATTGGAGACCATCCCACCAGCGGTTCGCGCCCTGCGCGTCCGCGTACCACCCGGGCGGCGGGCCCTGCGACGGAGCCGGCACTGGCGTCGGCTGCTGAACAGTGACGGTTGGCTGGGGCGTCGTCGCCTGCGCACCGAGGTGGAGCGACATCTTGTGGCCGCACCCTCGGCAGGTCTTCGTGAAGCCCATCGCGAGCTCCGAGATCCCGACGGTCATCACGGCGGTGCTCGCGCGAACGCTGTTCCTGCCCAAGTTCGCTGCAGCGCTGTTCGTGCACTTCTTGCAGTCACGGCAGCCTGTCTCGACCCGATTCGCCATCAGGCACCCCTCTCGTTCCTCGGGAAGCGTACGAGGACCGCTCACCTGCGACCAGTGCCCCTTCGGGGGTGTTGCGGGATGGCGCACGTCTTTGCGGCGAAGGACGCTCGCCGCCCGGTGTTCAAGGAACTCTGATCGCCCTAGTTGCTCGAACGTGAGGACCCCTCCCGAAGGTCCGCGGATCAGGAGCACTTCGTGACAGACCAACGACGGCAGGACGAACGACTCCTGGCGGGCCTCCGTTTCCTCGCAGATCAGTCAGAACCAGCCCCCCCCCCGAAAGGACGTTGGGAAGCAGCATCGGCGCAAGTCTCCATGAGCGAGACGGAGTCGACCTTCGTCCCCTCCCGCCCCGAATCTTGGGGCCGCAACGCCTTCGGGTTCGGGAAGTCGACGCTCGGTCGCGCGGGTTCGATGGCGGCAGTAGCTCAACAGTTATCGTCGTTCGTTCAACAGGGTCTGCGTAGCGAGAGCGTTTGACCGACCGACCGACCGACCGTGCGCTCGTCTCGTTGTCGTGAGCCGCGCTGCTAGCGTCGCAGCATGGCGGATGAGGGGCTGCACGACGAGCTACGGGCTTTCGTCGACGAACGCGACTGGGGTCAGTTCCACAGTCAGGAGAACCTATCGAAGAGCATCTCGATCGAGGCGGCGGAGCTGCTCGAGTGCTTCCAGTGGAAAGCCGAGGCCGACGAGTCGCGCGTGCGGAGCGAGCTTGCTGACGTACTCACGTACTGCTTCCTCCTCGCGGACCGCCTCGGCACGTCGCCGGAGACCCTGATCCGCGAAAAGCTCGCGATCACGAAGGCCAAGTACCCGGTGGAACGATCGCGAGGGCGGAGCACGAAGTATGACCAGCTTTGACATCGAGCGGCTCCCGTTCACCCGAAAGCACCTGCGGTTATGGCAAGCGGATGATCGTCGCTTCATCAACTGGCCAGTGGTCTACATCCTCGACGATGGGAAGCGGGCGTACGTCGGCGAGACCCTGAACACCGCCGCGCGGATGCGGCAGCACCTCGAGTCAGCCGAGCGCAAGACGTTGAAGTCGGTTCGGCTCGTGCTCGACGACACGTTCAACAAGTCAGTATGCCTCGACCTCGAGTCGCAGCTCATCGCCTTGCTTGCGGCGGACGAGAAGTTCACGGTGCTGAACAGCAACAAGGGAATCGTCGATGCCGATTACTTCGACCGGCCAAGGTACCGCGACACCTTCAAACAGATATTCGATGCACTCCGCGAGCAGCAGGTATTTACTCGCAGTCTGCCCGAGATCGAGAACCGTGAGCTCTTCAAGCTCTCACCCTTCAAGGCCTTGAACCGTGACCAGGCGATCGCGTTGGAGGACATCCTCGAGGGCCTGTTCGACGACTGGGAAGACGATGCAGCGACTCCGATCACCGTGCAAGGGGACCCCGGCACCGGCAAGACGATCGTCGCTGTCTACCTGCTCAAGCTCCTCCGAGACCTCGCCCAGGGCAAGGGGCTCGACGATCTCGAGAGCGACGCGCTCTTCTCCGACTTCTTCACCGAGGACAACCACCGTCTTCTCGATGGTTCGCGGCTCGGGCTCGTTGTTCCGCAGCAGGCGTTGCGGGCGTCCCTCAAGCGCGTGTTCGCGAAGACCCCCGGTCTTGACAAGACGATGGTGCTGACTCCGTTCGAGGTGGGGAAGAGCGATGAGCCCTGGGATCTGCTCGTCGTCGATGAATCTCATCGCCTCAACCACCGCGCGAACCAAGCGTCCGGCGTGCAGAACAAGAGTTTCGGGGAGATCAACGAGAAGTTGTTCGGCGCCGACGCCGATCACCTGACACAATTGGACTGGATCCGGAAGCAGAGCCGGCACCAGATCTTCCTGATCGATTCGCATCAGAGCGTGCGTCCCGCCGACCTTCCGCAAGCGACGCAGAAGGCGCTCATCGATGAGAGTGAAGCCGCGGATCGCCGCTACCGACTCTTCACGCAGATGCGCGTGCAGGGTGGCGCGGACTACGTGTCCTTCGCACGAGCGCTCCTGGGCGACAAACCGCGCGAGCGTGAGGACTTCGGCACCTACGATGTGCGGTTCTTCGACGACCTCGGCGAGATGCACGACGCAATCCGAGCCCGCGACGCTCAAGTCGGGCTCTCCCGTCTCGTTGCCGGGTACGCCTGGGAATGGAGAAGCAAGAACGACTCCGCCGCGATCGACATCGAAATCGACGGTCGCAAGCTGCAGTGGAACCAGACCCAGACCGACTGGATTACCTCACCGGGGGCGGTCGAGCAGGTCGGATCGATCCACACCGTGCAGGGGTACGACCTCAACTATGCGGGCGTCGTCATCGGGCCGGACCTGCGGTTCGACCAAGAGACGCAGCGTGTTGTCTTCAACCGATCGAACTACTTCGACAAGAAGGGTATGGAGAACAACCCGCGGCTCGGGATCGAGTACTCGGATGAGGACGTCCTCCGCTTCGTGACGAACGTGTACTCGGTCCTGATGACGCGCGGGGTACTCGGCACCTACCTGTACGTGGTTGACCCGGCGCTGCGGGAGCACTTGCGCGCGATCATCCAGGCGGGCTGAGCCGACCCCGAGTAACGGCCCTGACTCGCGCTCGTCTCACACGAAATCGTGCTGCGGCGACCGTGCCCATGAACGGGCTGACGGCGTTGCAGATCCTGTCGCACGCTTCGCTCGCGCCGGGGCAGACGCTCGCCGTGACCGGGGCGGCTTGGCTGCTCGGGAACTACGTTGTGCAGCTGGCGAATGCCGCCGGGCTGACGGTGATCGCGGATGCTGCTCCGGCCGATGAAGCGCTTGTGCGGTCGCTCGGGCCGGACCACGTGGTGCCGCGAGGTGCTTCCTTCGCCTCCGCTGTCCGGGAGCTCGTGCCGGACGGGGTCGATGCGCTCGCCGACGCTGCCGTGCAGCGCGACGAGGTCGTCGACGCCGTTCGGGACGGGGGAGTGTTCTTCGACGTGCGGGGGTGGCAGGGCAACGGGGCTCGGGCGATCGAGTTCGTGCAGGTGATGGTGTTCTCGGAGTACCGGTCGTTCGACAAGCTCGAGCAGCTGCGGCATGCGGTGGAGAGTGGGACGTTGACGCCGCGGGTCGCCGAGGTGTTGCCGGCTGCTCGGGCTGTGGAGGCGCATGAGCGGTTGGAGGCTGGGGGGACGCCGGGGCGGTTTGTGCTGACGTAGGAATAGCCCCAGCGCACGAGAGGAAGCCTGTGAGCCGAGCTGTCGATCAAGGTTGCCACAGCCGATCCAAGCCACGGCTCAACACCGTGAGATCCAGGTTCAAATCCATATTGAGTGTTATCGGCCCTCGACACCGTGCGCTGATCGACGCGAGCGGACCAAGCTTTTCAGCCAAGCAGCCCTGCGAGGTGCCGTCCGATTGCGGCGCCCAGCGGAATCGGCACTGCATTTCCAATCTGGCGCGCAATCTCGATCTTTGAACCCATGAAGAGGTAGTCGTCTGGGAACCCTTGGAGCGTCGCGGCCTCGTAGTGCGTGAGCGCTCGGTCCTCGACCGGATGAAGGTATCGTCCCTTCTCCGGCTTGAAGAACTCCGTGCGCACGGTGACCGCCGGTTTGTCCCAGTGCAATCGACCCATGACGTCAGCCGATCCTGATGTGTGCTTCTTCCAGCAGTCAGGCAAGAGCTCGTACGGGATGTCGAAACGGTTGCCCTTTTCGGGGATGTGGGCGAACCGTTCGCGCGAGAGGTCGGTGTAGTAGCGGGTGACATGCAGTTCGGCGGCGCGATAGGGCCCAGAAACCGCGCTTCCGTGGACAACGCGAGCGCGATTGGAGGGGAGGTCGATCGTGCTGACGGCGGCAGTCATTCCACGCTGTTTGAAGGCCTGTCCGACGGTGACATGCTGTTGCGCGCGCCCAGGGCCGTGTGTGGGCTCAGGGAAACCGGGCGCGACCTGATCGTCGCGCCACCCAATGATCACGGTGCGTTTCCGCGCCTGCGCCGCACCGTAGTCCGCTGAGTTGAGGACGCGCCAGTCGAAGGAGTAGTTGGATAGCATCCCCGCTTCGGAGGTTTCGCGGCGAAAGTCCTCAAACTGGGGAGACTTGGTGAACGCGGCGACGTTCTCAACCACGAAGTACTTGGGTTGGGCTCGCTTGACTGTCTCCGCGTATTGCTTCCAGAGGAAGTTGCGCACGTCCTCGGCGTCCTGCTTCCCGAGAGTGGAAAAGCCCTGACACGGCGGGCCCCCGAGGACAACCTCGACGGAGGGGATGTCCTCCTGTGCGAGCCAGTCCTCGATGGGACCGGCGAAGACGAGGTCGTCGCCGTGATTAGACGCGTACGTGGCTGCCGCTGCGGTGTCCATCTCGACCGCGCGGACCGTCGAGAACCGGTCCGAACCTTTGCGGAAGCCTTCGCTGAGGCCTCCGGCTCCTGCGAAGAGGTCGAGCGTGCGGATGGGGGCGAGCTGCGTAGTGGCCATGTCGGATCAAACCTACGGTACGAGCGCGCGGTTCAAGCGGGCGCGGCCGGCGCGCCGGCGGGACCAGGGTTCATCTCTGCGCGCTCCTCTGCGGGGCTCGGCTGACACCTCCGGAAGGCGTCCGCATGGCGCGGCTCCATCAGGACCCGGCAGGCGACACCAAACGGAGTCCGCTCAAGCCGGAGCGCGAGGTCGTGGATCGAGGCACCGGTAGTGAGCGCTGAATCGATGAGCTGTGCGTCCACGTCCGAGTATCCGGCACCGTGACGGGCGGGACGGCCAGAAGTCGGCGTTGACGTTTCGACGCCGAAGAGTGTCTGGCTGAGCGAGGCCAGGACAGTGCCACGAGCGACGTTCAGGCGGCGAGCTATGTCATCCGGGTGCTGGCCACTCAGGAAGGCAGCCGCCGTGTCCGGGGGGCTCGCAAGGAGATCGACTCTTGGCTGCGCCGATCTGTTGGCGGCGGGGTCCGCGATTATCGAAGGCACGGCCAGCCGATTCCGGCGCTTTTTCCGGCCATACTGCCTAACCTGCTCCTCGACGGTCAGAGACCTAGCTCTAGGGACCGAAGTGACAGGCCTATCTTCACGGACAGTGGTGTCGTCGATGAAGTGATGATCCGTGAGCATTGCCTGCCGACGCGGACCACGCATCTTCTCCAGCGCCTTCTTTTCCAGTTGTCGAATTCGCTCTCGGGTGACCCCGAACTCGACACCAATCGCATCAAGTGTCTGACGCTCGCCTCCGTCGAGTCCGAAGCGGAGCACGAGGACCCGTGCCTCCTTCCAGTCAAGGGTATTGAGGACTCGAACGAGGTCCCGTCGGAACAACAGTGCCTCGAGGACGTCGCTTGCGGAATCAACCGCGTCGTCTACGAGGTGGTCACCGAAGGGCTCGTCCCTTCGCAGTTCTGGGTTGTACCAAGGCGCGTCAAGTGACCACACATGTGTGAGCCGGTCTGCCGCGTCGAGCCGTTCGATGTCAGAGCGGTCAATTTCGGACTGCCGGGCGAGCTCGTCGAGCGGTACGCCATCCGGGTAGAGCGGTTCGAGCGCGGCGCGGGCACCGGACAGTCTCCGTAGTGACTCCATCAGATGAACTGGCAAGCGTATGGCGCGTGCTTTGTCGTCGAGCGCCCGCGAGATAGCCTGCCGGATCCACCAGGTGGCGTACGTTGAAAACTTCGTCCCCTGCGCGTAGTCGAACTTCTCGACCGCGTGGATGAGCCCCATGTTGCCTTCCTGGATCAGGTCGAGTGACTCCATGTCGCGACCTGCGTAGCGCCTCGCGACGGAGACGACCAGGCGCAAGTTCGCGTTGACGAATCGTGCCTTGGCGTGCTGACCAGCGTGAGCGATCTCTCGAAGTTCGCGTAGAAGCGACCTGCGCTGTTCCTGAGCGCTATCCGAGGCGAGATGCTCTTCGGCGAGCAACCCGGCCTCGATACGACGAGCGAGCTCGACCTCTTCGGCGGCGCTCAGCAATTGCGCTCTACCGATTCCCCAAAGGTACTGCTTCATCGGGTCCGCAGAGTGTGGGATGTCTCGATTGCGCTCGACGAAGCCAGGGGCGGGGCGCTCAATCGAGAAGCCGCCCTCGTCGACTCGCGTGGGTATCGGAACCTCGTCGCCGACCTGCCACCCGTCGAGATCGAGCTCGTCATCGGCAGGCGGTCGGGCTGCCCGGGTCGCCGTTTCGCGGGTTGCGTCGTAAGCGTGTTCGTCGATCTGCTGGAACGTGGCGGCGGCGAGAACAGCATGGATACGCTCGATCTGCTCAATCGTGCTCTGCTGCAAATGACCGCGCTCCAGCTTGTCTTGTAGCTGTAACACGATCGAGGTTTTGAAGAACGCGGCGTCGCCGCCGTGGACACCCTGGAGCTGCTCCCGGTAACCCTCGTTCAACCAGACCGTCGCTGCCGCGTGCTCCAGTTCGAAGAGCCGGCCGCGGCCCAGAGGCTTCCACAAGACGCGGAGGTTGTTGCCATCGTCACGGAATCCGAACTCCTCGTCCATCGCGCCGATGACGGCTTGGGGAAGCCCCTCCGCAATGCGCGCAACCGGCTTTGGGCCGCGCTCGCGTTTGCTGCCGAGCCGGAACACCTCCTTCGCCGCGGTCAGGAAGGACCGGAAACCCTGTCCGTCTTCTGCGACAGCTCGTTCTACCGCGTGGACACCGTCTGCCGTGAGCACGACGCCGTGCTTTTCGGGATTGATGCGAACGGCGCCAAGCGCCTCGACAGCCACGTCGACGGCGACCCGCGCAAGCTGCAGTTCGGCCAAGTTGCCGGGCAGCAAGTTCAACCAGCCGCCAGCTTGCTGTAGCCGATCGTTACGGTAGACATACAAACCCTGCCACTCCGCTCGCGGGCGCCCCAGCATTTTGGCGCTCGGACCCTGGTTCGCGGGCTGCATGATGTGGCAGGTGAAGCGCACCTCCGCACCTCCCGGGGTCGTTCCGGTCAGATTGAGCGGGTAACCGGCGGCACCAGACGTGAAATCGAAGGGGTCAACGGGGGTTACTTTGACGGGGACGCCGTCGCCCGTTCGTGTGTCGAACTGCTGCAGGACGATCGTGATGTCACCTCGCGAGATGATCCTGTGGAACGTCAGCCCGAGGTCGTGTCCCAGGCTTGTGAACACCTCGTCGAGCCAGCGCCGCCGATCGACCTCCACATCGCCGGTGAAGACCGAATGCAGGTGGTCCCATTCCACCACAGTGCCGCTTTCGACACGGGCGAAGCCGCCAGCTCCCTTCGTGAAACCGCGCTGGGCGTCAGCGTCGCTCAGGACTTCGCCCTCGAATCGTCCGCGCGCGAGACGTATCGCTCGCGTCGGCTCATAGCCACACCTGGAGTAAACAGTCAGCCGGTCAGCCTGACTGAATGACGCTGCTTTCAAGCCGACGCCGAAATGACCGTGCTCGGCCGCTCCGTACTTGCGACGGACGCCGAGGCGCATCGCTGACGCGAGCTGCGTTGCGGACATCCCTGCGCCGTCGTCATGCATCCGGATCCCGATGAGCTCCTCGTTGCGTGTGATGAATCGCGCGAGGAACTTGGTCGCGCCCTTGTCGATGGAGTTGTCGATCAAATCGGCCATCGCAGTGGCCAGAGAATGCCCGGCTCCGATCGCGCTGAGGATCGAAGGATCCGGGGCGAGGTCGACGACATGCGCGGCCTCGGCGTGTTCTTCGGTCGACTCCATGACTGGGGACGCTACAACCCTCCTCGGACACTCAACGACCGGGATCCCTGGAATCAAGTACCGGCGTTCTCCCCAAAACGGGGGGGAGCAGACAGTCCCCTTGACACGGTTAAGCTCTGCGGGTGCGCTGCCATGGTGTGCTCGCTACTTGCGCGACGCATCGGGACGCAGAAGTCGCACGGCGGACGAACAAGGGGGATGTATGGTCGGCGGTGCTACCGAGGATGTTGTTCAGCATCTGACGCCGGAGACAGTGGACGTGTACTTTCGGGCGGCGGCGCCAGCTCGTTTCCGATTGAGCGCGAAGATCGACGCCTTTCTCGACATCGACCCCCAGGCTCAGCGAATCAGCCTGCACGTGCCGGCGCGAGGTGAGGCGCCTGACGTTTCTGCCTTTGAGCGGATCACTGTCGCCAAGACGATCTTGGCCGGCCATTCGAGGGAGTGGTTTCGCATCGACATCGACGCAGCAGGCATGCGGTACGAGGCGTACACGCTCGCGGAATCCGTCGTCGACCAGATGCAGTACGGGGCGACGCCGCGCCACGCGCTGTCCGAGACCCTCGAGGCGCTGAAAGACCTCCTCACCAGGCGCCGCCGCCTGACGGACGAGAAGGAGGCCGGCCTCCTCGGCGAACTGCTCCTGCTGCGGCACGTGATTGACGTGATCGGCGAGGACGCCGCCATCGCCACCTGGTTGGGGCCCGAGTCCGGGGAGCACGACTTCGGCTTCGAGGACTTCGAGGCGGAGGTGAAGACCACCAGGTCCGAGGCGCGTGTGCACGTGATCGGCTCCGAGACTCAGTTGATGCCCTCGCCCGGCCGCCCGCTTCACCTAATCTCCATCCAGCTCACCCTCGCGGGGCACGGCCAGGACGGCTTCACCCTTCCGCAGCTCGTCGACGAGGTGCGTTCGCGCGTTGACCATAGCGCCCGTGCCCTTGACGACCGCCTCGAATCGGCTGGCTGGCAGGACGAGGCGCGCGACCTCTACACCCTGCGTTTCCAGTACCGCAGCCGCCCGAGGGCCTTTCTCGTCGACGAACTCTTCCCTGCGATCACGCGCCCGCGCCTGGACGAAGTTGTGCCTCAGCCGGTGCATGTGGGTAGCGTCTCGTATCGCCTTGACGTCACCGATTTTCCCTTCACCGATGCACCCGCACCGTTGAACGGCTTCTGCGAGGGAGAGGAATGAGCACCGTCGAAACGGTCACGCTCGCGAGTGCGATCCAGTCCGCATTCAACGCAATGGAGAAGACGGGGCCGAAGGCGCTGCTCCCACGCGTGAATCTGGACGTCGAGGAAGCTGGCCACGACGCCGTCGATGAGGCCACGGTGGTCTCCTTCATAGTCGAGGCCGGCGTAAACGACCCCGCGCGGTACGCGGCACATATCGCGCTGGCTCAATGGGACGTGGCGGAGGGAGTCGAGTGGCCGGACGGCGCCACGATCGGCTCCTCCGCCCGACGCCAGCGGGTCTACGACCTGCTCAAGTTGGGCGGTGCCGCCCGCACCCGCCTCAATGAGGTGTTCCCGAGCCAGGCGCTCGTCGACTCCGTCATCACGAGCGACCGGTGGGACCCCTGGTACACGACGGCCCGCCAGGAACGTGACTTCTACTGGAAGGCGTACAAGGGCGTCCTCGAAGGCAAGAAGTGGAAGCCCGAGGCGATTGCCGAGGTCGACGCGTCTGCTTCGAAGATCGTCAGTCGGCTCGCAGACCCCGCCGCCGAAGAGGCCTATTCTTCGCGCGGCCTCGTCGTCGGCTACGTGCAGAGCGGCAAGACTGCGAACTTCACCGGCATGATCGCGAAGTCCATCGACGCCGGCTACCGGCTCGTCATCGTGCTGACAGGCACGATCGAGCTCCTGCGCGGGCAGACGCAACGGCGCCTGGACATGGAGCTGATCGGCGAGGAGAACATCCTCGGCGGCCACGACAAGAACGACGTCAATGCCGTCCGCGACGTCGACTACGCCGGCAACGGCGACACGGACTGGCTCGCCGGCAAATTCCTCCGGCACGGCATCGATCTCAACGCGCGCCGGGACATCCCCTCAATCAAACGCCTGACCACGGCCAGCGGCGACTACAAGGCGTTGAAGCAAGGTCTGGACACGCTCGACTTCCGCTCGGCGGCCGAGCTCGCCGATATGAGCAAGCCTGTGAACCACCCCGACAACCTGTTCGGCACCAATGTGCGCATCGCCGTGGTGAAGAAGAACAAGTCCGTGCTCACCAAGCTCCTCACCGATCTGAAGAACGTCAGGACGCGCCTCGACGAGATCCCCGTGCTCCTGATCGACGACGAGGCGGATCAGGCCTCGGTTAACACCAAGAACAACACGAAGAAGACCCGGCGCACTGACGAGGAGAAGGACAGGACCGCGATCAACAAGCTGATCTCGGACATTCTGGACACCATGCCGCGGGCGCAGTACGTGGGCTACACGGCAACCCCGTTCGCCAACGTGTTCGTCGAGCCGGATGACGAGATCGACGTCTTCCCGCGCGATTTCATCGTGAGGCTTAAGGCCTCCGCTGATTACATGGGCGGCACGAGGTTTCACGACCTCGAACCCCTGCAGCCTGGCGAGGAGGCGACCGCTGCGAACTCCAACGAGGAGGCGCACGTGCGTGATCTCGTCGCCGCACCGGGAACAGCGGCCGAGGTCACCGAGATTCGGCAGGCTCTCGACGCCTTCGTTCTCACTGGCGCGATCAAACTGTGGCGGCAGACGCAGGATCCGGACCTCAAATTCCGGCACCACACGATGCTCGTGCACGAGGACGTGACGCAGGCTGCTCACAGCACTCTGGCGACGCTCATCCGACAAGTGTGGGCGGAAGCTGCCTATCGCTCGCCCGAGGCGAAGGCCCGCCTTCGCGAGCTGTACGAGACCGACTTCGCCCCAGTGCACCGGGCGCGCGGTGGCTGGGGCCTCCGGCTCCCTCTGGCGTTCGACGACCTCGCCGAGTACATCGGTGAAGCTGTAGCCAAGGTCATGTCGGACAACAACCCCGTAGTCGTCGTCAACGGCTCCAAGGAGAGCGACTACAACGAGATGGACTTCACGACCAAGCACTACTGGCGTGTCATGGTCGGCGGCACCAAGCTCAGCCGTGGCTTCACAGTCGAGGGCCTCACCATCACCTACTTCAAGCGCCGCGCCATGGCCGCGGACACCTTCATGCAGATGGGTCGCTGGTTCGGCTACCGGCCCGGCTACCGCGACCTCGTTCGGCTGTACATCGCGCGTGACGTCACGGACTCTCGAGGCAAGAGCTACGACCTCTATGAGGCCTTCACCGCGATGGTGCAGGACGAGGAAGCATTCCGCGAGCAGCTCGACGAGTTCTCAGAGGTGGACCCTGAAACCGGGCGACCGGCGATGCGACCGATCGACGTCCCGCCTCTCGTGTTCCAGCAGCTCCCGTGGCTTCGGCCGACCTCTGGCAACAAGATGTACAACGCCGAACTCGCTATCGAGGGAAGCCCCGGGAAGACCCGGGACTTCCCCATGCAGGCCAAGAGAGGAACCGGAGCAGCCAACGCCCGCCACTTCGAACTGGTCACCCCGTGGCTCGACGAGCGGGGCCAAACGGTGGACCTCCTGACGGACTTGGGGGGCAGCTACAAGGCCCGGGTGGCAATCCTCCCCGCGGCCGAAGTCGCGGACGTGCTCGACAGGTTCACCTGGGCGGACGGCTACTCGTTCAAGCCCACCGTCCTTTTCATCGAACGAGCCGTCGAGGCCGGACAGCTCGACGATTTTGCCCTCGTCTTTCCCGAGCTGTCGATTGACGGTGAGCAGCTCCACGACGTCACGGGACGAGACGTCCAGATCCTCCAGCGCGCGAGGCGTGATGACCGCCGCGGATTCTCCGGAAGCTCCGCTCGCCAGCGTCACGCCGTCGAGTTCATCGCCGGGGCATCCAAGGAAGGGCCCACCGGACCGGAAGCCAACACGTTGCGACGAGAGAAGGGGCGCGGAGCGATCCTTTTCACTTTCGCCGACGACGTGATCGGACCTGACGGCTCGGCCCTCAGCCGGAAGACGTCCGAAATCACGGGGGCTGTCGACGCGACGGATGTGGCGACTCTCTTCTCGATCGTAATGCCGACATCGACACAGTCGCTGAGCCGGGTCGGGTTCCGTGCGAAGCGTTCCGATGTCGACTACGGGCAAATCATCGACGCCGACTGACTTCGGAAAAATCCACGAGTTACGCGTGGAGAAAGGCTGTCTTGGGCGACGACGGACGGCACACGCCGTTCGATACAGGCCAACAAGGGCCGTGACACCAAACCGGAACTCGCCGCCCCGCGGATCCTGCATGCGGCGGGCCTGCACTACCGGGGAAACTAACCCTTCCTGCCCCGACGCACGGCCGAGATCGTCTTTACGCGAGCGAAAGTCGCCGTTTTCATCGATGGGTGCTTCTGGCGCGGGTGTCTGGCCCATTACCAACCCCCATCAACGAACCGCGGATCTCAGGTACCGAGAACCTGAAGTCGATCCGCGCCCGAGCCACTCCGATCGACCGCAGGAAGTCCCACGGCGAATCACCGAGCAGCCGAGCGGTGTTGGGGGAGACATCGGCCACGACCGACAGTCCCGAGGATGCAGCAGCCGACACGATCGCGGTCGCAGCTGCCCGGGCTCCCGCAGGAGAGTCTTCCGGGACGTGCAAAGAGGTGAACGCGAGCGTCGCACCTGCGGCCGCGGCGGCCTCGAAGGTCGGGCCAGCCAGCGGACCGTGCGCCAGGTACGCGCTCGCGCCCAGGCGCATCAGCGCGCAGCTCCCGCGGAGTCAGCCGGCGTGACCTGCACGTCGAGCGGCGCGTCCGGAGCGACGGGGTCGCCGGATGGTGCAGACGACTGCGCCTCGAGGTCGGCCCGCACCGAGTCGGAGACCCCGAACAGCAGCGTTGCCACGAACCCCACGACGTACGCCACCACGAGCCCCGACCCGTACCCGAGCAACGCCCACCCGTACCCGGACGACCCGTTCAGCAGCGGGATGAGCGACAGGTCCGAGGCCCCGATGGCGATCGCCCCGACGGAGTGCCCGAGCTGGTCGAACAGCCCGACGACCCCGCCGCCGAACGCCCCGCCGATGCACGCGGTGATGAAGGGCCGCCCGAGGGGGAGCGTCACGCCGTAGATCAGGGGCTCGCCGACACCGAGGAACCCGGCCGGGAGCGCCCCGCGGATGGTCCGCACCAGCGATGCGTTCGACCGGAACCGCACCCACAGCGCGATGCACGCGCCGATCTGCCCGGCACCACCCATCGCCAGCACGGGCAGCAGCACGGTCCACCCGGTCTGGTCGATCAGGGTGGTGTGGATCGGGATGAGTCCCTGGTGCATGCCGGTCATGACGAACGGCAGGAAGAACCCTCCGAGCACGAAGCCGGCGAAGGCGCCACCGTTCGCCAGCAGCCAGGTCGCAGCAGTACCGATCGCGACCGAGACGACACCGGCGACGGACATGAGCACGCCTAGGGTGATCGAGCCGGCGACGAGCACGGTCACGGTCGGCACGACGATGAGCGCGATGACGTCCGGCGTGACCCGGCGCATGAAGCGCTCGACGTAGGCGGCGAGGATGCCACCGGCCAGCGCGCCGAGCACACCGCCCTGCCCGGGAGCCAGGGTCTCGCCGAACACCGTGACGTTCGCGACACCGGCCGCGACGATGATGCCGCCGACCGCACCACCGAGAATGGGCGTGCCGCCGAACTCCTTCGCGGCGTTCATCCCGACGAACACGGCGAGCAGCGACAGGAAGCCGGACGAGAGCACGCCGAGGAACGGCGTCAGCGCAGGCACCCACCCCAGGTTCGTCAGGATGCCGTTGATCCCGGCGATCAGCCCGCAGGCGATCAGCGCGGGGATGAGGGGGATGAAGATCGCAGAGATCTTCCGGATCGCGCGCATCGTGCGCCCGTCGGAACGGGACCGCGCGGTCGCCTTGATGGACGCACCGCGAGCAGCGAGCTCGTCAGGCGACGCACCAGGCCCACCAGCCGCAGCCGGCGGGGCGGCCGCGCGTAGGGCCTCCAGGCCGTCGGCCACGCGGTCGACGAGACCCGGGCCGAGCACGATCTGCAGGTTCGAGCCGGCCGCGATGGCGGCCATGACGCCGTCAGTGGCCTTCAGGTCGTCGAGCGCGACGGAGGAGTCGGACACGACCTCGACCCGCAGGCGGGTCATGCAGTTCTCGACGTCGGCGATGTTCGCGGAACCGCCGACGGCGTCGAGGATCTGCTGGGCGAGTTGCTGTGCATCGGGCATTGCTGTGCTCCTCGGGGGAAAGGAAACGGAAAAGGGGAACGAGCTCTACAGCACGGCGCGCAACGAGCCAGCAGCAGCATCGAGGCGCTCGCGGGCATCGGCAGCCGAGGCGCCGGTCAGGATCACGGCGATGGCGGTCTTCACCTCGCCGTCCGAGGCTTCGAGCGCTGCCTGGACCTCGGCGGGGGGAGCACCGGTGACGTCCTGCACGAGCGAGAACGCCCGGGCGACGAGCTTCGCGTTCGTCGCCCGCACGTCGACCATGCGGTTGCCGTACGTCTTGTGACTGCGCACCATCGCGAGCGTGGTGAGCATGTTCAGGACGAGCTTCTGCGCGGTGCCCGCCTTCAGGCGGGTCGACCCGGCGATGAACTCGGGGCCGACGACGACGTCGATGGCGATGTCGGCCTCCCGCCCCGCGGCCGAGTCGGGGTTGCACGCGACGGAGACCGACAGGGCGGAGCGGCGCCGGGCCTCCAGGATGGCCGCGATGACGTAGGGAGTCCTGCCGGACGCGCTGATCCCGACGACCACGTCGTCGGCCGTCAGACCGAGCGCGTCGAGGTCGCGGACGGCGGCTGCTTCGTCGTCCTCCGCGCCCTCCACCGCGGTGGTCAGGGCGGGATCGCCGCCGGCGATCACGCCGACCACCTGGCTCGGGTCGGTGCCGAAGGTGGGCGGGCACTCGCTGGCGTCGAGGACGCCGAGCCGGCCCGGCGTGCCGGCGCCGACGTAGACGAGCCGGCCGCCGCGCGCGAACGCTGCGGCGATCGAGTCTGCCGCCAGGGCGATGGCCGGGAGGCACGGCTCCAGTGCCGCAGGCACGCTGCGGTCTCCGGCGTTCATGCGCTGGGCAGCTTCCAGCGTGGAGATCGTGTCGATGTCGTCCAGCGAGTGGTCGGTCGCCTCGGTGGTGAGGGCGGCGAGTTCGTCGCGGAGGGCGTCGTGGGGTTCGTGCGTCTGGTCCATGGTGGTGCTCAGTTCCGGTGGTGGGTGCGGACGGCGTCGCGGCTGCGGGCGAGGAGCGGCTGGGAGCGCTCGTCGGTGCGCTGCGCGACGACGATGAACAGGGTGTCGACGATGGCGAGCTGACTCATCCGGCTGCCCATGGCCGCGGGGCGCAGGGCACTCTCGGCACCGGCGACCCCGAGCAGGACGTGGTCGGCGGTGGTGGCGAGCGGGGCGGCGGCGTGGCCGGTGATCGCGACGATCGTGGCGTGCTGGGCTCGGGCGGCGTGGGCGACCTCGAGGGTCTCGACGGTGGAGCCCGAGTGGCTGACGAGCACCAGGACGTCGTGTTCGCCGATGACGCTCGCCAGGGTCAGGGCGTTGTGTGGGTCGTCGGCGATCGAGCTCACGATGCCGATGCGCTCGAGCTTGAGGTGCAGGTCTCGGGCGACGATGCCGCTCGCGCCGACGCCGTACAGGACGACGCGGCGGGCGTTGGCGAGTTTTCGTGCTGATTCGTCGAGCGCGTGCGGGTCGAGTGCGGCGCGGGTGTCGGCCATCACCGCGCGGACGTCCTCGGTGACCTTCGCGATGACGGTGGCGACGTCGTCGTCGACCGCGACACCGGCGTGGATCTCGGTCGACTCACGCTCGTGGATCCCACGTTCGACTGCTCGGGTCATGCTGCGCTGCAGGGCTGCGAAGTTCGCGAAGCCCAGGTGCTGGGCGAAGCGGGAGACCGTGGCAGGGGAGACCCCGGCCCGGCCGGCGAGGTCGGTGGCGTTGGTGGTGGCCGCGGCTGCCGGGTCCTCGAGGACGGCGTCGGCGATGGCGCGCATGCTCGACGGCATGCTCGCCGACTGGGTCCGGACGAGGGCGAAGGCATCGGCGCGCTCGGACCGCTCGGATCGCTCGGGCCGCTCGGTGATCGTCATCCCGCCATGAAAGCCTCTTTCGTTGGCGAGCGCCAGTGCTGAAAGTAAATTGCGTGTTACGTCGTTGTGCTCGACCGGTGTGCCAGCGGACTGACGATGGCGGCGATCACCAGGGGGAGGACGAACGCCCACGACGCCGGGTCGGTGTTCGTCGACACGACTCCGGCCCATCCGGCTGGTTGGTCCGGGGTCCCGCGACCGAACAGCGCTGCGACGAACAGGTAGAGCACGCCCGGCACGGACTGGTACCGGTCGCCGAGTACCGCTCGGCTGACCAGTGCGAGTGCGCAGAACGCGATCGTGTTCCGGGCGGTCGCGACCGCGGCCTCGGGTGCGGCGCCGACCGCGAGGCCGATGCTCGCGGTGGCGGTCACCAGCGCGACCACGGCGATGACGGTGGCCAGCTCGAGCAGGTCCGTCCGCCGAGTGGGCGCGGGGAACGGTGCGCGGGTGATCGAAGCGCTCGTCGCGATGGCGATCACCAACGGGAGCACGGCCGCGACGGGGATCAGTGCGAACGGTGCGCCGCCGCCGAACGAGGGGAAGAGCATGCCGATCGGGCCGAGCGTGATCGAGAGCACCGTCAGGGCGGTCGTGAGTCCGAGCAACGGCAGGGTGCGGTGGACACGCAGCCACCAGATCACGAGGACGGCACCGGGATGTGGCCGACCGAGCAATCCGTCAGGCGGTCGATCGTCGCCGTGACCCACGCGGCCTGAGCGGGGGCCGGAGCACGACGGAGGGCTCGCAGAACGTCGGGGTCATCCAGCTCGAGGGCGGGTTCCACGTGGTCGGCGTTCACGATGCCCTCGGCGGCGACGTCGATGAGCTATCGGTTGGCAACAGCGGCATCGTTGAGGCGTTCGGCATCGTCCTCCTCGGTGCCGCAGTACGCCACCTCGGCGTCGCCGAGCAAGGAGGTGGTGATGCTGTGGAGCAGGTCGGCGTCGGTCATCCGGACCTGGACGATCATGTTCAGGACGTCGGGTGTCGACGGCGCGTTGCTCGCGCGGATGGTCGACGGCACCGTGATGCCCGAGCGGCCGATGTTCTCCACGGCCTTCCGGATCACCGACTGCGAGTCGTCGCTGTCGCGTTGCTCCGGGAAGAGGCAGATCGTCGGCGCCGCGCCGCTGCAGATCGCCTGCGCTTGCGGGCGGTCGACGATCGGTGCCGCGCCGAGGACGGAGCCGGCGGTCAGTGCGACGAGGGTGATCACGGCGAACGAGCTCGCGCCTATCGGGACACCGAACCGGTGGACGCTGTTGCCGCTCGAGCGTCGAGCGACCGTGATGACGAGCAAGCTGCACCCGGCGAGCACACTGAACGCCGTCGCGATGACCGGTGCCCGGACGTCGAGCGCGGTCTCGACCGAGCAGCAGTCCGCCATCACGAGACCGGCGAGGTACCGGAGTGGGAAGTAGTCCACGGACCAGGTGAAGCCGAGCCAGCTGTACGAGACGAGCAGACTCAGCGGGATGGACGCCACCGGCGGGACCCACCGCCCCAGTGCGAATCCGATGCAGCTGTGGAAGAACAGGATCCCCGCGAAGGCCAGGCCGACGAGGGGCGACGGGCCACCGGGAGCGCCCCAGGTGTCCCGACTCATGAGTGCGACCGCGACGAGCTGGAGCAACAGCCCGGCGGCCAGTGGTGTCCACAGGTGATCGGTGACGACTGCTGCGCTGGATCGGCTGCTGGACTCGATCACCGGCGCTGCGGCCCGGAAGCGCTTCCCTTCCCAGGCGCCGGCCGTGGCCGCGACGCCGCACGAGAACACCAGGTAGATCGCGGAGCCGGCCATCGCCGCGGGCCAGTAGCCGGCGACGGTCGTCTCAGCTGCGAACTGCACGCTGTAGGCGACGACGCCGAGCAGCCCAGGAGCGAGGAGCCACACTGCGGCTCGGCTGCGCCACGGGATAATCGGGCGCATCAGTCGTCCTCACTCGTGAACCGCGCGTACGAAGCGGTGATCGCCTCGGTGGGCGAGAGGTCTGCGAACGGCTCGGTGAACGACGCGACCGAACCAGCGAACGGCACCCGGCCGTCGACGAGGACGGTCACGTGGTCGTAGGTCGTGGCGACGTCCTCGGTCTGGTGTGTCGAGACGACGACGGACACTTCCGTCGGCAGGTTCTGGATCACCCGAGCGAACCGCGCGCGCTGCGCCGGATCGAGTCCGGCCGTCGGTTCGTCGAGCAGGATCCACTGCGCGCCGGACACCAGCGCGCCGGCAACGCCGAGCCGCCGGATCTGGCCGCCCGACAACGAGGTCGCTCGTGCGTCGGCTCGGGTGGTGAGATCGACGGCGGCCAGGGCGGCCGTCGAGCGAGCCCAGGCGTCGGCGCGCGACAGGCCCTTCAGCCAGCCGCAGTAGGCGACGTGCTCTCGAGCGGTCAGGCCGGGGAAGGCGCCGCTCCGCTGCGGAAGCCATGCGACGCCGCGGCGGTACCGTCGGCGGTTTCCGCGCGTCCCCGGTTCCCCCAGTCCCTCGATGCTGATCGTCCCGGCGCGGGGGCGGAGCGTGTCGGCGACGAGCCCGAGCAGGGTCGACTTGCCAGCGCCGTTCGGCCCGAGCAGGACGCTCGCTCCGGTCGGGAACACCGTCGACAACCCGGAGAGCACCGTGTGGTCGCGCCGGTACCCGAAGGTGAGTTCGTCGATCTGTATGCCCACTGCGCCCCCTTGAAACCTTGTACTGGTGTTTCACCGTACAGTAGCGTGCACTCGGCTCGGACAGCCCGGGCCATTACCTCAAGGGGGAAGTGCAATGGTCAATCTCAGTCGTCGTCTCGCGGCAACCGTCGCAGGGGGAGTCGTGGCCGCCACGGTGTTCGCGGCAGCGCCGGCGTTCGCCGAGGGTTCCTGGTCGTCGAAGCTGACCGGTGTCGCGATCGGCAAGAACTCGAGGAGCTGGCAGGACTCGCACAAGGACAAGGTGCGGACTGCCACGACGTTCGCGAGCTGCCGGATCTCGGGGAACGCGAGCGGATTCCGATCCGCCACCGTCCGGCTCTACGACGAGCGCGGCCTGTTGCCGGACAAGAGCATGGGGTCGAAGGTGAACAAGTGCGGACGGAGCGACTGGGGCGTGATGACCCGGCCTGACCGGTACCACTGGACGATCACGGCGCTCAACGGCTCCTCGTACGAGCCCGCTCTGCGGCTGTCGGTGTCGCGGGTGCGGCAGGCCTACTGAGTCAGCGCTGGCGGGCGGCTGCCTCGGTGGCCGCCTGCACGTAGCGCCGGCAGCTCCGGGACTGGTGGAGGAAGAGTGGCGTGAAGACGACGGCCGCAACGAGGAGCGTGCCGCAGAGGATCCGACTGAAGACGGCAGAGAAGGGGTCGTCGCCGACGAGGTTCGGGAGCTGCGGACCGACGATGCCGAGGCAGAGCAGCAGGAACTGACCGAGGGCGATCGGCTGGTAGGCGGCGCGGAGACGGGCGATGTCGACCGCCCGTCGTGCGAGGTCAGAATCGGCCGGTTCGATCGGGGCTTGCTTCGCGATCGCCTGCGCGAGGGTCTTCCGGCCGAAGCGCGAGAGCCCTTCGAGGGGCGCCTGCATCTGCGGAGTCAGCCGGAGTGTGGTGGCGACGAGCGAGAACGCCCCCGCGAGTCCTCCGACCGCCACCGTGCACCCGACCACCACGATGGGCCATCCCGGGCCTCGGCGCGCGTCTCCGAGCAGGATGACGACCACGACGCCCACCATCAGGCCGACGATTCCGCCGGCCAGGATGATCCAGGCCGTCCGGCGCCAGGCTCGGCGGGCGATCGTCTCGGGTGTCTCTGGTGTCTCCGTCGCGGTGGTCATGCGACGGCGACCGGAGTGTCGGTGCGGCGTTCGTTGTCGGCGGTGGCGGCATCCGCGTAGCGCCGCGCTCGGCGGCCTCGGACGACCAGCAACGGCGCGACGAACACCATTTCGATGACGAAGAGCGCGAGGAAGATCCGGCTGATGATCGCGTTGCCATCGCCGGTGACGACCCGGGCGAACTGGGGAGCTGCGGCTCCTGCGAACAGCAGGAGGTTCTGGACGAGGATCAGCCCGTTGAACGCGGCGGTCCCGCGGGCGACGGTGAGCGCGCGATGCTGCAGCTCCGGGCCTGCGTCGTCCGCGAGCGGAACGCCCGAGCGGATGGCACCCTTGATGATCTTGCGACGGTCTCTCGTCAGGTCCTCGGTCGCCTGCGTGATTATCGACGACGCGCGTGCCGTGGCGGGGAGCAACGAGAGCATCCCGGCCATGCCGACGAGCACGGCGACGCACGTGCAGATCGCCAGGGCGACGGTCCAACCGCCCTCGTCCCGCGAGGTTGCCCAACCCGCAACTGCCCCCGCGACCGCGGCGATCGACACGACCAGGGCGGTACGACGCCAGGCACGCCGGATGATTCGTTCGTCTTCCCCCACCCGCTCACCCTACGGGGCGGGGCAGAGCCGTGTTCTGGAGCCGAGCACCCGTCGGCCGCTGGCGGTGCGGTCGAGGTGGGGCGGGCCTCCAGGCCGGACGCCGTCAGGCGACGCCGCGCCGCGGACGGAAGACGCCCGCCCGGACCAGCCACACGTAGAGCAGGCAGCCGATGCAGACGTCGAAGACAGCGTTGAGGAACGCGGCCACCAGGGCGACTGCGGCACCGATCGGGGCGGCGTACGGCACGCCGAGCAGTGCGAGGAGTAGGGCGACCGCGGTCACGAACAGGCCGACCTGCTGGGCGAAGGTCGGGGGTTCCGGGGCCTCGAGTTCGGCGGGCGGGGCGAGGCGTGGACGGACGACCCGTCGGAAGAGTGCGCCGTAGGGGTGGCGGCGGATGCCGGCGATGCCTCCGACGGCGAACAGCGCGACGATGACCGCGAGCAGCACGATGCCGGCGATCCACGTCTCGGGGATGAGCGTGAGGACGATCGTCGCGGCGAGGAGCACCGTGGTGATGGCGGCGCCGAAGCGTGGGGAGCGCGGGTCGATGCCGCGTGTGGGGTCGGTCGTCGTGGTCATCGGGACTCCTGGGTGCCGGTCGTGTCTGCGGTGCCTGTGGTGCCTGCGGTTCCTGCGGTCAGGACGGCGTCGAGGGCTGCGGCGAGCTCGGGTGGGCGGGGTGGGCCTCCGAAGCGGGTGCGGACGGTCCCGGAACCGTCGACGAGCAGGACCGTGGGGGTCTGCAGGACGTTGAAGCGGCTCGCCAGTCCGGGGTGCTCGGCGAGGTCGATCTCCAGTCGGGAGACACCGTCGTGTCGGGCTGCGACGGAGTCCAGGTGCCGGGCGGTCGCGGGGCAGCGGGCACAGGTCGGGGTGGAGAACTGGAGGAGGGTGGCGCGCGTGCCGAAGGCTGTCGGCGGGGCGAGGTCGGCGACGGTGCTGGCGGTGCCAGCGGCTGAGGTCGTGCTGGGCTTCGCGCGGCCGGTCCTGGAGCGGAGGAGCAGCCCGAGGACGGTGGCGAGGGCAAGAACCCCCGCCAGCACGGCGACGGCCACGATGACGGTCATGGTGCGACCGTACGTCGTGGTGCTGTCCGCACGGAAGCACGTGTCCGTTCGTGACGGGGCCGGGCGGTCAGGCGGCCCGGCGCAGCCGTCGCGTCGTTCCGCCGGCAGGCGAGCGTCCCGCCAGTGTGGGGACACCTTCGCCTTGAACAGGCATACGTTTCTCGCGTCGGCAGCGGACGGCTCGCCTGCCTACGATCGAGAGTGTGAGCTTCGACGTGACACCTGGGCGGTACCGGCACTTCAAGGGGAACGACTACGAGGTGGTGCTGGTCGCCCGTGACGTGGAGACCGAGGAGCCCGTGGTCGTGTACCAGGCGCTCTACGGCGAACGCGGGCACTGGGTCCGCTCGCTCGCCGACTTCACCGCGCACGTCACGCGCGACGGGTACGACGGGCCCCGGTTCGTGCCGGTCGGCAGCTGACAGCCAGAGCAGCCGGTGTCGGCGCCCACCCCTAGGCTTTCAGGGCACCGGAGAGCAAGGGGGAGCGCATGCAGATCGGCGTCGACGGGCACGTGCTGCTCAGCCCGAGTGACCTGAGCACGTGGTCGGCCTGCGAGTGGGCGTTCCTCCGCCGCCTCGACGCCAAGCTCGGTCGCGGGGAAGCCCTGCCCGACGTGCACGACGACATGCTCGAGCGCACGGCTCGGCTGGGGGACCAGCACGAGCTCGACTACCTCGACATCCTCAAGCAGACCCGCAAGGTCGTCGAGTTCGACCGCCCCGCCCCGCCGGACTACGTACGCGCCGCATCCGAAGCACGACAGGCCTTCGCCGACGGTGCCGACGTGCTCTACCAGCCGACCTTCCACGCAGCACCGACCGCCGACGCCCCCGGCTTCATCGGCTTCGCGGACTTCATCATCCGCAACGACCACGGCGAGTACGAGGTCTACGACACCAAGCTCGCCCGCCACGCCAAGATCAGCGCCCTGCTCCAGCTCGCCGCCTATGCCGAGCAGATGCAGGCGCACGGGATTCCCACCGGTGAGCAGGTGCACCTGGTGCTCGGCGACCGGACGACGACCACGCACGACCTCGCCGACATCGCGCCGGTGTACCGCACGCAGCGCGCCGAACTCCAGCGGGTCATCGCCGAGCGCATCGCGGCAGACGAACCGCTGCGGTGGGGCGACCCGCGCTACTCCTCCTGTGGCCGATGCGCCGTCTGCTCCACACAGGTCGCCGAGCACCGCGACCTCGTCCTCGTCGCCGGCATGCGCCTGGACCAGCGGGCGAAGCTGATCAAGCACGAGGTGCGGACGATCGACGACCTGGCGATCCGCACCCGGGCAGTACCGGGCTTGTCCCGCGCGACGCAGGATCGGCTGGTACGGCAGGCGAGCCTCCAGATCGAGTCGGAAGACGCCCGACGGAAGGGCGCCGACGGGCCGGACCAGCCCGTCAAGCCGCGCTTCGAGGTCCTCGACGCCCGTGCGCTCGACGCGATCCCGGCACCCGACCCGGGCGACGTGTTCTTCGACTTCGAAGGCGACCCGCTGCACACCGAGGACGGCGTGCACTGGGGCCTCGACTACCTGTTCGGCCTGGTCGACGACCGCGCCGAGTTCACCGCGTTCTGGGCGCACACCATCCGCGACGAGCGAGTTGCGCTGGAGCAGTTCCTCGCGTTCATCGAGGCCCGGCGGCAGCAGTACCCGGGCATGCACATCTACCACTACGCGGCCTACGAGCGGACGCACCTGCTGTCGCTCGCCGCCCGGCACGGGGTGGGTGAAGAGGCCGTCGACGACCTGCTGCGCGCCGGGGTCCTGGTCGATCTGTACCCGATCGTCCGGAAGGCCCTGGTCGTCGGCAGCCACAGCTACTCGATCAAGAAGCTCGAACCGCTGTACATGGGCTCGGACCTGCGCGAGAGCGACGTCACGAACGCCGCGGACAGCATCACCGCCTACGTCGACGCGATCGAGGAGCTCCGGAACGGCGACGCGGCCGAGGGGCAGCGGATGCTCGACCAGGTCGCCGACTACAACGCCTACGACTGCCGCTCGACCCTGCGCCTGCGCGACTGGCTCCGCTCGCTGCGCACCGACGACCCCGACGCGGCCGACCCCGCGCTCGAGCTCGAGGTCCCACCGATCCCGGTCGAGCGCGAGCCGAACCCGGTGTACGTCGCGCTCGCCGCGCAGCTCGAGGACGTCGACGCCCTCGACCGCACCCCGGACCAGACCGCGTTGGCGCTCGCCGCGGCCGCGATCGACTACCACCGCCGCGAGGCCAAGACCTTCTGGCAGGACCACTTCGACCGCCTGCGGAACCCGGTCGACGACTGGGCCGACACGCGTGACGTCCTGGTCGTGGAGCGTGCATCCGTCGAGCGCGACTGGGACACGCTGCCGCGCGCCCGCTCGCAGTCGCGGGAACTCCGGTTGTCGGGGACGCTCGCGCCCGGCTCGCGGCTCCGGCCTGGAGGCACGCCCCACCTGGTCTACGACGACCCGCTTCCGCCATCGGTCGCCTCACCGGGCCCCGGGTCGAAGGGCGCGTCGTCGCGCGCCGTGATCGTGGACGTCTGGGACAACGGCGATGCCGTCGAGGTCCTTGTGAAAGAGGGACTGCCCGTCGGTGGCGAACCGCACCACGAGTTCCCGGTGGCCCTCGCCCCGTCGGCACCGCCCCGCGCGAAGCCGCAGCCCGAGGCGATCGCGTGGTGGGGCCAGGCCGTGCTCGACGAGCTGCCGGCGATGCTGCCCGACCCGGCGCTCGACCTGCTGCGCCGGGTGCCCCCGCGTGGCCCGATCGTCCCGGTGCAGGGCGACGACACGGTGTCGGCCGTCGTGTCGACCCTGCTCGGCCTCGACCGGTCGTACCTGGCGGTCCAGGGCCCTCCCGGCACGGGCAAGACCTACGTCGGCTCGAACGTCGTCGCCCGGCTCGTCCGCGAGTACGGCTGGCGCGTCGGGGTCGTCGGGCAGTCCCACGCGACGTCGGAGAACTTCCTGACCTCGGTCGTGAACGCCGGTGTCCCCGCGGACCGGGTCGTGAAGGTGCCGAAGTCCGGCGCGACCGAGGACGAGCTCGACGCCGCGGCCTGGACCCCGGTGAAGAACGGTGCCGCGGTCGCCGCGTTCCTGTCCTCGTCCGAGGCCTCGGGTACCGGCGGTGTCGTCGGTGGCACGGCATGGACGTTCGCGAACGAGTCGACGATCGAGCGCCGTTCGCTCGACCTGCTCGTGGTCGACGAGGCCGGACAGTTCTCCCTCGCACCGACCATCGCGTCGTCGGTCGCCGCGACCCGGCTCCTGCTGCTCGGCGACCCCCAGCAGCTGCCCCAGGTGTCACAGGGCTCGCACCCGGAGCCCGTCGACGAGTCCGCACTCGGCTGGCTCGCCGACGGACAACACGTCCTGCCGCCGGAGTTCGGGTACTTCCTGGCCCGCACCCGCCGCATGGAGCCCGCCCTGACCGAGTCCGTCTCCGCCCTGTCGTACGACGGAAAGCTCGCCTCGATGGTCTCCGGGCGGCACCTCGACGGCATCGACGCGGGTGTGCACCCCGTGCCGGTCGTGCACGCGGGCAACACGACGTCCTCTGCTGAGGAGGCAGCCCGGGTCGTCGCGCTCGTGGGCGACGTCGTCGGTCGCACCTGGACCGACGGTTCCGACACCCGGGCGCTGACCGACGAGGACGTCATCGTGGTGGCGCCGTACAACGCGCAGGGGGCACTGATCCGGCAGGAGCTCGACCGCGCGGGCTTCACCGGCACCCAGGTCGGCACGGTCGACCTGTTCCAGGGTCGCGAGGCCGTCGTGTCGATCGTGTCCCTCGCGGCATCGAGCGCAGCGGACATCCCACGCGGCCTCGACTTCCTGCTCATGCCGAACCGGTTGAACGTGGCGATCTCGCGGGCGAAGTGGGCGGCGTACCTCGTGCACTCGCCATCGCTGACCACGGGGCTGCCGCCGTCGATCGCGGGCCTGTCCCTGCTGTCCCGCTTCATCGAGCTCGTCGAACCGCGCCGCTGACCAGCGGGAAGTCAGCCCGACTCGACGGTGCCGATGGTCGAGCTGTATGTCGCCACCGCCCCGAACTGTGCTCCGATGATCGTGACGGTCCACGCCGTGCCGTCCGGGGCGACGGAGTACAGGAGGCGTGCGCCATCAGGAACGGCAGCGAGCCCGGTGCCGTCGGGCAGGAGGATCCGCTCCGGCGCGGTCAGCCCGACGGACAGAGTCGACGGGTACGGACCGGTGCCGAACCTCTGCTCCATGACGAAGGCGAGTGTGCCGGCGCTCTGTGCGACGGCCGACCGCTCGGTCTCGACAGTCGCCGGAGCTGGCGGCGAGGCAGGTTCTGGCGTAGCTCCCGGAACAGCAGACTCCACCGGAACAGCGACGGCCGGGCGTTGCGGGACCGCAACCGGTCCGACGGCAGCGCTCCGGTCATCGAGGGGGAGCGAGAGTGCTGGCAGGTGGACACCGGTACCCGCCAGAGCAGACCCGATGACCGCGTACGCCATGAGCGCCGTCCCGACGCTGCCGAGGATCGCACCTCCGCGACCGAATGCCCGCGCAGTGGCCGAGCCCCATCGTGCTGTCTTGATCGCCTGCACGCCGAAGACGATCGCCGAGATGCCGATCGTCGAGACGATGAAGCCCGTCTGGATCCCGGACTGTTGCGGCTCGACGAGTGCGATGACCACGCTGCCGAAGCCGAGCAGCATCGCAAGGGTCGCGAACGCCCAGGGCCTCGTGCGCCGGCGTGGCTTCGCGTTCAGCAGCGGTGAGGGTGCGTGGAGCGTCGGCAGCCGGCGTGCACCGCTTCGCGAGGGTCCTGATGAGTACTCCGGAGGGGACCAATCTCGTGGTCCTGGCCCGCCCAACGGCATCGTCGTTCCCCCGTCTGCTCAGTACGACGGACCCATCTTGATGGGCGCCGCTGACATGAGCGATCCCCAGAACTGGGTTGACGGGCTGGCCAGGAGTGAAGGTGGCAGACCGCTACGATCACGCGGACATCGGCACCGGATGCCCTCGGCCTCGGGCAGGTCATCCGACGGACGAGGTCGCAGGGATGGGCGGTCGCTGTCGGCACCGCGACCGTCATGGCGATCGTGGTGTCCGTGACCTGGGTGGTCGTCGCGGAGCACGCTGGGTGAGTCAGCGCTGCGTGACGGTTCTGGTTCACGAACCCCGGGGATCGTGAACCAGAACCGTCACCCGGCGGAAAACGCCCCGCACTCACCCGGAGCGGACGGTGAGACGGAGCGGGTCAGTCGTCGCTGGTCGGGACGCCGCTCTGCATCTGCGCCCGCATCTGGGCGAGGACATCGGCGTGCAGGAAGTTCGCCTCGGCCGCACTCGTGGGGTCGACCACGATGCCGAACTCCTCGGGGAGCGCGGACACGAGCTCGGACATCGGCACCGGACGCCCCTCGGCCTCGGGCAGACCAGCGGCGAGTTCGTCCGGGTCGGTGAAGACGGGCACGAAGGGCTTGTCCCGGATCATGACGTGGGCGACGCTGCCGGCCTCCGGAGTGCCTGCTGGCTTCCAGGGGACCCACGCCGCGCTGCGCAGGAAGCCCGCGGGCGAGGCGGCCATCCTCCGTCGCAGTTCGGCGGCCGCGGTCGGCGGGGCCTTGTCGACGCCTCGGCCGAAGGCTGACCCGTTGGTCTGATCGGTACTCACGCCAGCCATGCTGTCACGGTCGGCGGACATGGCGGGGCCGAGCCGCGCCTCCAGGCCGAAGCCCGGCGCACGCGGACGTGGGCCGGGCGTCAGAGGTGACGGTCTCAGTACGCGGCCGACTGCCCGCCGTCGATCGGGACGACCGTCGCGTTGACGTAGGACGCGTCGTCGGACAGCAGGAAGGCGACGACGGCGGCGATCTCGGGGGCCTCGCCGTAGCGCTTCGTCGGGTTGACCTGGATGAACTCCTCGGCGGCCTTGCGGGGGTTCTCCGCATCGAGCTGCTTCATCGAGTTCTCGACCATGGGCGTCCAGATGGCACCGGGGGCGATGGCGTTGATGCGGATGCCGTAGCGGCCGTACTCGACGGCCGAGTTGCGGGTGAGGCCGACGACGCCGTGCTTGGCGGCCGCGTACCCGGACTGGTTGCCGATGCCGCGGATGCCGCCGACGCTCGCGGTGTTCACGACCATGCCGGAACCCTGCTCGCGCATGACCTTGAGCACCTTCTCGAGGCCGAGGAACACGCCGCGGAGGTTGATCGACACGACCTTGTCGAACTCGGCGGCGGTGAAGGACTCGGTGGGGTTCTGCTTGCCCTCGATGCCGGCGTTGTTGAAGAAGCCGTCAATGCGGCCGAAGCGCTCGGTCGTGGCGGTGACGTAGGCGTCGACCTGGGCCTCGTCGGACACGTCGGCGACGGTCGTCAGGACCTGCGCGTCCGGGGTGGATTCGAGCACGGCGGTCTTCGTCGCCTCGAGTCCCTGCTCGGAGACGTCGACCAGGGAGAGCGCAGCGCCCTCGGCGGCCAGGCGGACGGCGGTCGCGCGGCCGAGGCCGGAGCCGCCGCCGGTGATGAGGACGACGCGGTCGGCGAAGCGGGTGGTGCCGGTGGTGGTTTCGGGCATGGTGGGAGGCCTCCTGAGGTCTTCGACGGTGAAGGGCTCGGGGTCCGCGGTGGGGCAGCGAGTCCGATCGATGCATCTGCATCGAGATGGCTAGACTACACCTGTCGTTTAAGAGTGGAAACAGCAGGCGTCCGGGCGCCCCATCACGCTGCCGGCCTCAGCTCGTCACGATCGACGTCGTCGTTGCCATGGTCGCAGCCATGATCACGACGATCGTCGCGGCCTCGATCTCCTCGAGCACGGCCTTCACCGCCGGGCTCGCCCAGGTGCCCGAGGTGATCTCCTTCACCAGGTCCTTGTCGACGGCGCCGAACTGCTTGCGCAGGGTGTTCGTCGCGTCGAGCAGGCCGATGACCGCGGCGGAGAACGGCGTGGGTCCTGCCCGGCCAGCCAGCACGTCCCCGATGCCGGAACGCAGCAGTGCCTCCGGGGCTCCGTCCCGCTCCGGGTGCTTCGTGGTGGGGAAGAGGCCGAGCACCTTGCCCTGCTCGACGCTGATGATGCCCCTGGCGACGAGGCCGGCGAACACGTCGTCGCGCAGCCGCTGCTTGCCGAGTCGGCTCACCCACCACTTCGCCTTGCGCGGTGCACCGGATGCCGCGATCGACCCGACGACGCCGTCGAGCACCGGGTCGCCCGTGGCGGCGCCGTTGACGACGGTGACCAGGCCGTCCTGCAGCGAGATGGCACCGCGGAGTGCGAGGTCGGCGAGGACCGCACCCGCGAGACCGGTGTCCAGCGTCTGCCCGTCGAGGGACTTGCGGCCGTCGGGCTCGACCTGCAGGAGCGCGAACGCCTGTGGGACCGTGAGTTGCTCAGCCATGCCCGCAGCCTGCCACGCGGGGCGGAGGTGCGCCGGGCCTCCGAGCCGACACCCAGCGGCGCCGGACCCGCCCGACGTCAGCAGGCGTCCAGCACCCGCACCATCGCGTCCCGCTCCGCTGGAGCCACCCAAAGGCGGTACTTCGCCTTCACCGTGACCTGGTGCTCGATGTAGGTGCAGCGGAACGCCTTGTTCGCCGGGAGCCAGGTCGCCGCGTCGCCGGAGCCCTTCTGCGAGTTGGACCGGCCGTCGACGGCGAACAGGTTCACCGGGTCGTTCGCCAGCGCCTGCCGCTCGGCCTCGGTGAGCCGCTGCGCTCCGGTGCGCCAGGCGTTCTCGAGCGCGACGACGTGGTCGATCTGCACGAGGGTCGAGGTCGTGTTGCCGCGCACGAAGTCCACCGTCGCACCCGTGTACGGCGAGACGAGGGTGCCGGTGAGCACCTTGCAGCGGCCCTCGCGGGTGATGTCGGCGAGGTCGCGCGCGAGGACGTCGTTCCGGGTGTCGCACCCGTTGTGGTCGACGTCGAGCCAGGCGCTGCCGAAGTCACCGGTGCGGTCGTAGCCGGTGCCGGCTGCCTTGCCCTTGACGGGCAGGTCGGCCAGCTGGGTGCGTGCGCGGACCGCGTCGGCGTCGGTTCCGCGGCTGACGGTCGGACTGGAGGCGGGGCTCGCCCCCGACGACGCCTGCTGCGGTCCGATCGTGGTCGTCTCCCCGGCCGTGGGGCCGCCCGCAGCGGTCGTGCCCGCCGCGTCGGCGTCCGGCCCGAGGACACCGGACGCGTCGAGTGCGTACCCGCCGACGGCGAGGGCCAGGACGACGAGGACGGAGGTCAGGGTGATGCGGCTGCGGCGTCGGCGGGACGTCATGCGGTGGGGCTCCAGGTGGTGCGGGGCGGAACGTGGCGCGGGTCGAACAGGGGCGCGGGCGGCGGGTCAGGTCAGCAGGGAGCGGATGTCGTCGGCGGTCAGGTCGTCGGCGAACAGGGCGTCGTCGTCGATCATCGTGGCGAACAGCTCGGCCTTGCGCGCGGCGAGGGCGAGGACCTTCTCCTCGATGGTGTCCTCGGCGATGAACCGTTGGACGCTGACCGACCGGGTCTGCCCGATGCGGTGCGTGCGGTCGACGGCCTGGGACTCGGCGGCGGGGTTCCACCACGGGTCGAGGACGAACACGGTGTCCGCCTCGGTCAGGGTGAGCCCGAACCCGCCGGCCTTCAACGAGATGAGGAACGCCGGGGCGGTGCCCTGCCGGAAGCGCTCGATGACCTCCGGGCGCTTGCGGGTGGAGCCGTCGAGGTACTCGTAGCCGATGCCCCGGGCGTCGAGGGCGTCGGACACCATCCGCAGGAACGAGGTGAACTGGCTGAACACCAGGGCGCGACGCCCCTCTGCCGCGAGCTGTTCGAGTTCGTCGAGCAGCAGGTCGAGCTTGGCGGAGGGGATCGGGGTCGAGCCCGACGTGACGTCCGAGTCCGACGACGACGACCCGGACGACACCAGCGCCGGCGACAGCGCGAGCATCCGCAGCAGCGTCAGCGACCGGAACACGATCATCCGGTTCTTCGACAGGTCGTCGATCAGGTCGAGGACCTTCAAGCGCTCCCGGTTCAGCGTGCGCTCGTACAGCTCCCGGTGCGCGGGGTCGAGCGTGACCCGGACGACCTGCTCCTGCTTCGGCGGCAGGTCGGCCGCGACGGCTTCCTTCGTGCGGCGGAGCATGAGCGGCCGGATCCGTCGGCGCAGCCGCCCGGTGAGCTCCTGCCGGGCCTCGCCGCGGAGTTCGGGCGAGGCGAGGGGCTTCACGTAGTCGTCGCCGAACCGGGTCCAGGTGGACAGCAGCCCGGGCGCGACGATGTGGAACAGCGCCCACAGGTCCGTCAGCCCGTTCTCGAGCGGGGTGCCGGTGATCGCGAACTTCACCGGTGCCTGCAGCTCCGAGGCCACGCGGTGGGTCTGGGACTGCGGGTTCTTCACGAACTGGGCCTCGTCGAGCACCAGCGCCGACCACGGCAGGTCGGTCCAGGCGCGGGCGTCGAGTCGGAGCAGCGCGTACGAGGTGACGACGATGTCCGACGCTGCGGCGGTCCGGGCGACGAGCCCCGGGTCCTTCAACGACGTCGAGGTCACCGTCGCGACCCGCAGCGACGGCACGAACTTCGCTGCCTCGGCGGCCCAGTTGCCGACGACCGAGGTCGGGGCGACGACCAGGAACGGGGGCGCGTCGGGCTCCGCGTCACGACGGGCGGCGACCATCGCGAGCACCTGCAGCGTCTTGCCGAGGCCCATGTCGTCGGCGAGTACCCCACCGATGCCGTGCGTCACCAGGAACGACAGCCACGCGTACCCGGCGTGCTGGTACGGCCGCAGGTCGGCGTGCACGGTGTCCGGCACGGGGACGTCACCCGGGGGAGTCGCCCCGAGCAGCCCCGAGGTGATCGCCTGCCACCGCTCGTCGTGCGAGGTCTCGTCGGCCAGCAGGTCGAACTCGGTCCACAGCCCGGCGTGCAGCGGTGTGACGGCGATCGGCTGGTCGGGCTCCCACTCGTCCAGGTCGCGGGCCTCGTCGATGAGCTCCTTGAGCCGGTCGAACGCGGGGTCGGCCAGCGACAGGTACGAGTTGTCGACGAGCTTGAGCCGTCGCTGCCGACCCGCGAGCGCGGTGAGCAGCGGCGTGAAGGGGATCTGCTTGCCGTTGACGCTGACGATGATGCCGAGGTCGAACCAGTCGTGCTTGTCCGACGGCATCGTCGTGACACGGATGTGCGGCCGCCCGCTCAACCGCTCGTAGTCGAGCCGCTCGCCCTGCACGACCGTGCGGACGCCGTGCGACGGCAGCTCGGGCAGGAACTCGTTCGCGAACACCGCGACGTCGGCCCCGTCGACGGTGCCGTCCTGGAACCAGTCCAGCCCGCCACCGGGTCCGGCAGTGCGGACGGGAGGCCCGGCCTGCGTCGCGTCGTCGGCCGGCGTCGTCGACGCGGTCGGCTCCACCGCCACGGCCGGGTCCGCGACGGGATAGTCGCCGGTGCCCGTCGGATCGTCGGCGGCACGGAGCCCGGACAGGTCGGGGAGCGGGCCGTGCAGGGACACCGGGTCCTTCCGGCCGTCGACGTGCCAGCGCCAGTGCAGGTGCACGCGGTCGTCGGTGCGCGGGGCGCGGGCCGGCTCGAAGGTCGCGGTGAGCACGAGCTCCGGCGGGGTGCGCTCCGGCAGCTCCACCGAGCCGTCGGAGCTGACCAGGCCGAGGGCACCACGCAGCCGGGGTGACCAGTCGGCCAGGAACTCGTCGACCTCGGCGGTCGGCACGGTGATCCGGGTGCCCTCGACGAGCATGCGGCGCTGGTCCTCGGGCACCGGTGCCGGGGTCGGGGCGACGGCCACTGTGAACTCGGGGCTCTCGCGGAACACGTAGACGCCGTGGTCGCCGATCATCCGCGCCGCTCCGGGCACCACGGGCCGGCCGTCGAGCACGGCACTCGCGCCGATCACCACGGCGTCGTCATGCCGGGCGACGTCGAGCAGCACCTGGGCCTGCGTGCCGAGCACCGCACCGCCCTCGCGCTTGCCGGTGACGAACTCGATGTCGAGCGCCGCGGCCTGCTGCAGGAGCGGCCAGAGCAGGGGGCTCCGGAAGTCGTCGAGGTGCAGCCAGTCGCTCTCACCCGGCAGGCCCGCGAGCTGCCCGGCGCGGTGCAGGGCGGCGAGCTGGAGGAACCAGGCGTGCTGCTCGGCACCGACGCCGAGCCGGTTCTGCGAGTAGGGGAGCGTGCCCCAGGTCAGCTGCCCGCGCACCCAGTTGCCGGCGTCGCTGCGGGTCACCGGACGGACCCCGAGCCGCACGCTGCGGGACGGCGCCGGCAGGGCGCGGCCGGCGGCACGGGCGCGCGAGGCGAGCTTGGCGGGGACCGCGTCACGCAACTCGAACTGCAGTCCCATCCGGGTGCCCTGCGGGGTGGGCGCCCGCTCGTCGTCACCGGCGAGGCGGGCGAGGTCGTGCCTCCAGTCCGAGGGCGGCGGAGCCGGCGTTTCCGGGCGTGGGCCGGCGTTCGCGGCGAGGGCGCGGGCGTTGATGGTGAGGAGCGCGGCCGCGACGTGCTTGCAGTCGCCGCCGAGCGGGCAGCTGCAGGTGCTGCGGACCGGGCGGACGAAGTCGCCGCGCGCCGGGGTGGTGTCGACGCGGAGTTCGTACGGGTCGTCGGCGGTGCCGGACACGACCGCGGTGACCGTGCCGTCGTCGTCGTGCCAGGTGGCGTCGTCGACCAGGCCGGCGCGGACGACGTCGCGTGCGCGGCCGAAGGTCTGCGGCCCCACGAAGCGGATGACGTCGACGGCGTCGATCATCGGGGCAGCAGGCACGGGACCATCGTGCCAGTCGCCACCGACGATCCGGGCCGCCACCCTGTGCGACGGACATCTGACAGGACTACCGTCCAACTCGGAGCGCGACGACTGTGGTCCAAGGAACCGATTGGAAACGCATGCCGGACCGACTGCGGTGGGTACGCGACTCAGCCGACCACTGGAACGGATGGATCGACGCCGAGGTCGTGTGCGACATCACCCGGACGGACACGTACACCGTCGATTCCCCGGACCACTCGTTGACCGGCGGGCACTCGTCCTTCGAGAGCGCCGCCGCTCAAGTGCACGGCTGGGTTCGCTGGACCGGCCGTTAGGCCGCAGAGCGCAACCCGGTTGTACGTCCACCCACTGCTCCCTAGCGTGAGAGGGCAGGCCGGGGACCACCCGGAGGTGACCACACCGCTCTGCTCCAGGAGAGAGAGGTGTTCCCATGACCGACACGACGGAGTCGCAGGCGCCCGCTCCGGGTTCCGATCCTGCTGCACGGCCCGCCCAGCCACGTTCGCTCGTCGCCGTGGCCGGCCAAGACACCGACGAAGCCATCAGCTCGCTCGCCGGCATGTACGCGGGCAAGGCCTGGTACTCCCGAGCCCTCGACCAGGACTACTGGTTCAAGTACGTCGGTGTCGGTGACGAACGGCTGAGCGTCCGCCGTTCCCAGATGCACGGCTACCTGCGCGGTGACGTCGCCACCGAGGGCGAGGTCGTCGTCCAGTGGCTCGAACGCGGCGAGGCCCGCGTCGACGTCGGCCGCGACGAGGTCCGCATGCAGCCCGGCGTCCCGACGCTGTTCCCCGTCGAGCGCCGCTTCGAGATGGAGTACCAGGACTGGGACCAGCGCCTGGTGCACCTGCGCCGTGACCTGGTGCTCGACGTCGCCGCCGAGGACCACCTGGTCGACGGCACCATGGCGTTCGACACCACGGCCGCGCCGAACCTGACCGCCGTCGGCCTGTGGCGGACCGCCGTGTCCGGCGCGCTCCGTGCGCTGCGCGAGGAGGGCGACGAGTCCCTCGCCTGGCACGAGGCGCAGCGTGACGTCGCCCGGGCCCTGTTCCGCATGTACCCGCTGCAGGCCGAGCGGTTCCCCGCGGGCTACGGCACCCGGAGTGACGGACGGCTCCGTGCAGCGGTCGAGTTCATCCAGGCACACGCCCACGAACCGCTCACCGTCGCCGACATCGCGCAGGCCGCGGGGCTGAGCATCCGAGGGATCCAGGAGTCGTTCCAGCGGGCGTTCGAGCGCTCGCCGATGACGTACCTGCGCGAGGTGCGGCTCGGACGGGTGCACGAGGAACTGCGGATCCTGGACCCGCAGGCCACCTCGGTGGCGGACGTCGCCCGGCGGTGGGGCTTCGCGCACATGGGGCGGTTCGCCTCGGTGTACGCGAACCGGTTCGGGGAGTACCCGCGGGACACGTTGCGGCGCTGAGGGGCGTGGGCGTGGGCGTGGGCGCTGCCGGCGTCGGCTGCCGCGCTCAGCGCTTCGCTGGCTCGGCCAGCTTGCTGTGCTTCCGCGAGTACCCGAAGTACACGCCGAGCCCGATCGCGAACCAGATCGCGAACCGCACCCACGTCTCCCACTGCAGGAACGTGACGAGCCACAGCGACGCGATGACGCCGATGATCGGGATGACCGGCATGAACGGCAGCCGGAACTGGCGGTCCAGGTCAGGCTGCCGATAGCGCAGCACCACCACAGCCGAGCACACCACCACGAACGCGAGCAGGATGCCGATGTTCGTGAGCTCCGCGACGACACCGATCGGCAGCACCCCGGCCAGGATCGCCGACGCGATGCCGAGGATCCACGTCACCCGGGTCGGCACGTGCCGCTTCGGGTCGGTCTTCGCGAACCACTTCGGCATCAGGCCGTCACGGCTCATCGAGAACCAGACGCGCGAGGCACCGAGCATGAACGTCACCAGCACCGTGACGATGCCGACGATGGCACCGATCGCGATGACGTTGGCGACACCGCCGAGCCCGACCGACGCGAACGCCGACGAGAAGCCCGACGCCGGGTCGATGTCGGTGTACTTCTGCATCCCGGTGAGCACGAGCGTCGCCAGGACGTACAGCACCATCGAGATGCCGAGGGACAGCAGGATCGCCTTCGGCATGTGCTTGCGGGCGTCGGTGGACTCCTCGGCCGCGGTGGACATGGCGTCGTAGCCGAACACGGCGAAGAACACGGTCGCGGCACCGGTCATCACGCCGCCGAAGCCGAACGGGAAGTACGGGGAGTAGTTCGCGCTGTTGATGTGGAACACGCCGAGCACGACGATGAGCACGACGAGCGCCACCTTGATGCCGACGGCGACGAACTCGAACCGGGCGGCGCTCCGGATGCCGCGCGTGAGCACGAACGCGGTGAGCAGGCACAGCGCGATCGCGAAGACGTCGATCACGTGGCCGTCACCGGTACCGGGTGCGCCGAGCATCCAGGCCGGCAGGTCGATGCCGAACTGACCGACCAGGAACCCGACGTAGCCGGAGATGCCGATCGCGACCACCGCCACGATCGCGGTGTACTCGAGCAGCAGGTCCCAGCCGATGAACCACCCGACGATCTCGCCGAGCACCGCGTAGCCGTACGTGTACGCGCTGCCGGCCTTCGGGATGAGCCCGGCGAACTCGGCGTACGACAACGCGGCGGCGGCGCTCGCGACCCCGGCGACCAGGAAGCTGATCAGCACCGCGGGTCCGGCGACGCCGTTCGCGACGGTGCCGGCGAGGGTGAAGATGCCGGCGCCGATGATGCCGCCGATGCCGATCGCGGTGAGCTGCCACAGGCCGAGGTGCCGTTTCAGGCCGCCCTCGCCCCCGGCCTCGTCATCGATCGTGTCGATGGGCTTCCGTCGGAACAGGGTGCGTGTCGTCGTCGTCACCCGCCCATGGTGCACCCGGAGACGATCGTGCGCACGGGCGACGTTTCGCGCTGGGCGACACTTCCCGCGCCGCCGGACCCGCGAACTGTCGCTCAGCGCGAAAGAACGGCCCGACCCGCCCGCGCACGCACGCGGCTGCACCGCAGGCACCGGGCGTACACCTGGAGCATGCGCCACCCGAAGAGGACCGAGCCTGGCCCCGGCCAGGAGTCCGTCTGGGACTATCCCCGCCCGCCCGCCGTCGAGCGGGTCACCGCACGCGTCGTCGTCCGTCTCGGCGGTACGGTCGTCGCCGACACGACCGACGCCGTCCGCGTGCTCGAGACCTCGCACCCGCCGGTCTACTACCTGCCGATGGCCGACCTGGCCGAGGGTGCGTTGGTCAAGGCACCGGGTTCGAGCATGTGCGAGTTCAAGGGCCTGGCGCGCTACTTCGACGTCGTCGGCGGTGACGGGACGGTCGCGAGCCGCGCCGCCTGGAACTACCCGACGCCCGTGCCCGGCTACGAGTCGCTGCGGGAACGCGTCGCGATCTACCCGTCGGCGATGGACTCGTGCGAGGTCGGTGGCGAACGGGTCCAGGCGCAGGACGGCGACTTCTACGGCGGCTGGATCACGGCGGACATCGTCGGACCGTTCAAGGGCGCGCCCGGCACGCTCGGCTGGTGACCCGGCGTCGTCGGGCGGGGCGGCCCTGACCCGGACCGACCCGTTCCGCGCGCGACGGGGCGGACCCGACCCGGGCCTCCCGGCCGGACCGCGTCAGCGGTTGGCGTACGGCGACCAGAACGGCGGCGGGAACGTGCCCCCGGTCACGATCACCAGCACCTGCCAGATGAGCATGACGAGCCCGACGCTCCCGATCACGATGCCGATCCACGACCACACCTGCACGGCCCGGCGACGACCGGCGATCCGGATCGCCCGCCAGCCACTGAGCACGCAGACCAGCCCGAACACCGCACCGAGCAACACGTGCTGCACGGTCGACTGCGCGGGCACGATGATGCCGAGGTAGAACGCGACCGGTCCGAGCACCACCGCGAAGGTCGCCGGAGCTGCCGGCGGTTCGTGGTCTCGAGCGACTGCTCCCATGGACCGCATGTTAGCGAGTGAACCTCGCTTCGAACACGTCCGAGTCGCGCAGCGCGGGCACCCGGTCGCGGGAACGGGCACCATGGAGGCATGCGTTCCTTCTTCCGCGTCCTGCTCGGCCTGGCCCTCGTCGTCGCGGGCACGAGTCACCTCACCTTCGCGCGCAAGGAGTTCACGGCGCAGGTGCCCGAGTTCGTCCCGCTGGACGACGACACGACGGTGCTCGCGTCGGGGGTCGCGGAGATCACGCTCGGCTCGGCCCTGGTGCTCGCCCCGAAGCCGGCCCGCCGCTTCGTCGGCTCGGTCGCGGCGCTGTTCTTCACGGTGATCTTCCCCGGCAACCTGTCGCAGTGGGTCAACCGTCGCGACGCCTTCGGTCTGGATAGCGACGCGAAGCGCTTCGTCCGCCTGTTCGGTCAGCCCGTCCTCATCGCGCTCGCCCTCTGGTCGACGCGCGGCCGGCGCTCCTGATGGGCGCGCCCGCGCGGCAGACCGGCCCGGCCCCCGGGACGGGTCCTGGGGCGGGTCCTGCGTCGGGTCCCGATCCGCTCGGGTCCGGCCCGGCGCGCTTCGGTCGGGAGGCCCGGCACCCCCTGGCAGGACGCGCTCGCGTCGCGGACGTGGTCGCGTCCACCGCGCTGCTCGTCGTGCTCACGGTCGGTGCGTTGGCAGCGGGGTGGGGGATCAGGCTCATGTCGCTGGCGTTCGTGTCGTGCGCGGCGCCGGGCAACACCTGCAACGAGACGCTGGGTGACTCGGTCGTCGTCGTGGGACCGATCATCGTGGCTGCGGTGCTGGTCGCGACGATCGCGGTCTGCGTCCTGCGGCTCGTGCGACGTCGGCTGACCTGGCCGGTGGTGCTCGTCGGCATGGCGGCGATCGTCGCGGTGTTCTTCGCCTCGCTGCTGCTCGTCGACAGCTCGGTCACGCACGGCATCTGAGGGACTCTTCCCTCACAGGCTGGGTTCGTGGAGCGGCTCTCCACAGACCCCGGACCGCGCCTCGGGCGGTGGCTTCCGGTTCGCCACGCTGGAGCCATGCCTGACACCGAGATGCTCGACCGCCTGATCCGTGAACCCGTCCGCACCGACGACGACGTCGTCCGACTCGTCGAAGCCGTCGTCGAACGGCCGCTGCGCCCACAGTGCTGGGTGCTGTTCCTCGACGACCGCGGGATGTCGATCCCGTTCCTGCTGCCGATCGCCGACCTGCCGTACTCCCCGGACGAACACGTCGACGACTTCGCGGCCCTGATCGCCGACATCGTGGCGCAGCTCGGGGCCGTCGACGTCGTGCTCGTGTGGGAACGCCCCGACGCCGACCGGCTCTACCCGGTGGACTGGGAGTGGGTCGACGCCTGCGCATGTGCCCTCGACGAGCAGTCGGTCCGGCTCCGGGCCCAGGTCGTCGTGCACTCCGGGGGAGCCGCGATCGTCGAGTTCGACGAGGAGACGCAGGCGGTGGCCTCGTGAGCGGTCAGCCCTGGGGAGCGGCGTCCGGCACGTCCTGGCCGGTGAGCTCCTCGACGATCGCCTTCGCCTGCGGCCACGACTTCGCGTAGTGGTCCGGGTCGGAGTTGATCTGCACCGCGTGCGCCATCTGCGTCGGGCTCATCGTCTTCCAGCCGGGGACCTTCACGAGCTTCGTGTAGAACATCGTCGCGGCCTTGTACGGGTCCATCCGCTGCTCGTACGTGCCCCAGGCGCCGTTGTCGCGCTGCTGGAACAGGCCGCGGCTGTCCGGGCCCGCGGCGTCGCCGTGGTCCAGGTTCACCAGGCTCGACTCGCCGATCGCGGTCATCACCCCGACGGCCTGCGTGTGGGGGCCGATGCCGAGCGCCTGGGCGGCTTCGATCACGTGTGCGGCGTTCACCAGGCGGTCCTGGCAGAAGCCGCCGACGGGGCCGGCCGGCACGACCATCCCGCCGATCGTCTTCGAGGCGACGGCCGGGCACGCGGGCGTCGGGGTGGCGGCGCTCGACTTCGCGATGCCGGCGAGCGAGTTGACCGCGATCACCACGAGGACGACCACGCCGATGCCGACCGCCACGATCCCGGCGCCGAACACCGAGGCGAGGGTGATGCCGACACGGCGCATGACGGGACCTCTCGAGGGGCTGGGCGGGTGCTGGGCGGGCGGAGCGGGAAGAGCAGCACGAGCGTACGGGCGCCTCCTGGGAAGCCTGCGGCGGCCCGCCGTGATCGCACGCTTCACCAGTGACGGTTCTGGTGCACGAAGCGGGGGCTTCGCGAACCAGAACCGTCACGGGTCGTTCGTGCACCGCAGTCAGCGCTCGCGTCGACCGTCCTGCCGACCCCGACGCAGGCGCCAGCCTCCGGCGGACAGGGACAGCGCGGCGATCACCGCGATGACGACGGTCCAGATGACACTGGTCGCGTCCATCAGACGTCGCGGTGGTCGTGCGGCGGGCGCTGCACCTTCGTCGGCTCCGTCACGAGTCCGGTCGGGGCCTTCTCGGCCTGCTTCCGTCCGTGGGTGAACCAGGTCAGGATCCAGAGCAGCACGCCCAGGGCCAGCAGCGCGCCGGCGATCTGGTACTGCTGCGGGTCACGACCGGACGAGAACGGCAGGACGAGCCAGAGGCACGTGATGATGCCGATGACCGGGATGATGACGCCCGCGCGGAAGTGCTTGTGGTCGACCTTGTCGCGGCGCAGCACGAGCACGGTCACGTTCACGACGGCGAACACCGTCAGCAGCAACAGCGAGGTTGTGCCACCGAGGACGACGACGATGGGGGAGTCGGGGTCGAGCGAGACCCACCCGATCAGCAGCAGCGAGATGAGCGTGGTGAAGACGATCGCGGTCGACGGGGTGCGACGGGCGGGGGAGATGCGGGACAGGAAGCCCGGCAGCACGCCCTGCTTGCTCATGCCGTAGAGCAGGCGCGACGCCATCATCATGTTGATCAGGGCCGTGTTGGCGACGGCGAACATCGAGATGAAGGGCAGCAGGTCGGCGATCGGGAAGTCCGGCGCGGCGGTCTGCACGACGGTGACGAGCGGGGTCTCGTTGCCGGCCAGCTCACCGATCGGCACGACGGCCACGGCGCAGATCGACACGAGGACGTAGATCACCGCGGTGATGCCGAGGCCGGTGAGCATGATCTTCGGGAAGATGCGCGAGGGGTCCTTGGTCTCCTCGGCCATGTTGACCGAGTCCTCGAACCCGACCATCGCGAAGAACGCCAGCGACGTCGCGGTGCTGATCGACAGCAGCAGGGACTTGTCCTCCGGCGTCTCGAACATCACGACCCGCGAGAAGTCCGCGTTGCCGCCCGCGATCGCCCAGAACCCGATCAGGATCACCATGACGAGACCGGACAGCTCGACGAGGGTCAGCACGACGTTCGTCTTGACGCTCTCGCTCACCCCGCGGAAGTTGATGAACATCACCGCGAGCATGAAGCCCATCGCGATGAGCATCACCACGCCGTTCGGCAGCTCGATGCCGAACCCGGCGCCGAGGTTCGCCGCGAACGCCCGCGATGCCGTCGACGCCGACGTGATCCCGGAACACATCACGATGAACGTCACGATGAAGGTGACGAAGTGGATGCCGAACGCCTTGTGCACGTAGAGCGCGGCACCGGCGGTCTGGGGGTACTTCGTCACGAGTTCGAGGTACGAGAACGCCGTCAGCAGCGCGACCGCGAACGCGATGAGGAAGGGGAGCCACGCTGCCCCGCCGACCTCGGCCGCGACCTGGCCGGTGAGCGCGTAGACACCCGTGCCGAGGATGTCGCCGACGATGAAGAGCAGCAGGAGCTTGGGACCGATGACCCGGCGGAGCTCGTGCTGCTCCTGCTGTGGGCGGTCCGTCTTGGTGGTGGCCATGCGTCACCCTTGCGCGCTGGATGCCTTTCTGTCCAGTCCCACAGGAAGGTTTCTCGCGATCGCAACACGGTCCCTCGGCGACGGATACGCTCCGGCCATGGACCAGCAGTCGAACACCACCGAGGAGCCCATCGAGTTCGCGGACTTCAACGCGAAGCTCCTGGTGCTCGACGTCCTCTGCTACGACCTCGACGTCCTCGACCCCTACGACCCGGACGCCGAGGACGAGACCGACGAGGACCTCGACGTCGACGGGCAGGACGACCGAGCGCGCGAGTACTACGACGACCTCGACCTGCTGCCGTCGCACCTGTCGCTCGTCACCGAGATCACCGTGGACTCCGACCTCGAGGTCCTGCAGGACGTCCACCCCGGCTGGGACGGCTCGGACGACCGCTTCGACCCGCAGAACTGGGACGACCTGCTCGACCTGCCGGAACTCCGCACCGTGTACGCCGCCGCACCACTGCCCGCCCACGTCGCCGAGCGGCTCGCGACCAAGGGCATCGAGGTCCGCTCCGCCTGACCGGGACGCGACCGGGACGCGACCTGGACGCACCGGGGCGGACGGACGGCTAGCGGTCCAGCACCCGCAGCTGCTCGGTGAACTGCGTCGCGCCGCCCTGCGCCGGGTGCCGCACGGCGGTCGCCGCGATGCCGGCCAAGGCGAGTGCTCCCTGCGCCTTGCGACCGACGGCGACCACCCGGACCCGCTCCACGCCGCCGAGGGCTTCCAGCAGCGCGAGGGCGACGGGCGCGCCCGAGCGGACCTCGGCGGGTCGGGGCGTCCGGTTCGTCAGCCGGTCCGGGGCCACGAAGGGGTGGTGCGGGAAGATCGCCCACGCCACCGGGAGAGCACCGCGCCAGCCGTCCAGCGCAGCGTGCACGACGCGCGACGAGGCCTCCCACGGTGCCGTCGGCTCCGGTGGCACGCCGTACTCGGGTCCGAGTTCGCGCATGTTCGTGAACGGGACACCCGTGTTCGTCATCCCGCGCCACCCCGGGGCCTCGGCCACGAGCAACGTGTCGGCCCCCGGCCCGGACTGCTCCAGGTACCGCGTGAGGTTCGCCCGGCGGAGTCGTCCCTCGGCCGATCCGACGTCGTAGAGCGCCTCGGCGTCCGACTCGACGGGCACGGCGTCGAGCGCCGCCCAGAACGCGGCGAACCGGCCGCCCGTCCCGCTCACGAGCGCCCGAGCACCCGGCGGTAGACGTCCTCGAGTCCCGCGGCCGACCGCTCCCAGCTCAGGCGCTCCGCGTGCTCCCGACCCGCAGCGGCGAGCCCGGCGGCGTACGGCGCATCCGTCAGGATCCGCTCGATCTCGGCTGCCCACTCCTGCGGGTCACGGGACTCGAGCACGACGCCCGTCTCCCCGTCGACCACGGCCTCACGCAGGCCCCCGGCAGCCGCGGCCACGACCGGCACCCCGGAAGCGGAACCCTCGAGCGCGACGAGCCCGTACGTCTCGGAGTGTGACGGCACGAGCACGGCTGCCGCGCCACGGAACAGGAACGCCAGGTCGGCACGCGACTGCGGCCCGATGAAGGTGACGTGGTCGGCGATGCCCCGCGCATCGGCGAGCCGACGCAGTTCGTCCACGTAGTCGCCCGCCTCACTCGAGACGTCGCCCGCGATGACCAGGGTGGGGCGGGCCTCCAGGCTGATGTCCGCGATCGCCTCGATCGCCAGGTCCAGGCCCTTGAGGGGCTGCACGCGCGCCGCTGCGACCACGTAGGGGGTGGCGGCGCGGCGCGCGCCGACGGCGGCGGGGCGGAAGACGGAGCCGTCGACCCCCGGCGGCACGATCCAGATGCGGGCGTCGTCGCCGCCGAGCCGGGTGCGCACGGTCGAGGCCTCTGCCTCGGACACCACGACGACGGCGTCCGACTCGCGTGCGAGCAGTTCCTCGCCGGCGATGCGGCCGGCGGACTCGGGTCGTTCGCCCTCGGACAGCGGCGTGGCCGGATCGGCGGCGATGGAGTGGAACGACTGCACGTGGGGGATGCCGCGCTCGCGGGCGACGGGCAGCGCGGCCGCGCCGGAGAACCAGTGGTGCGAGTGCAGGACGTCGAACGGCCCGAGCTGCTCCAGCTCGTGGCGGAACGGTTCGATGAACGCGTCGTGCTCGCCCTTCGGCACCGGCTCGGCCGGCCCGGCGGACAGGAACCGCAGGCACACGCCCGGCACGAGCGACACCGAGTCCGGCTGCGTCGGGGCGGACCGGCGCGTGATGATGTCCACGTGGTGGCCCAGATCGGCCAGTGCCTCGGCCTGGTGCCGGACGACGACGTTCATGCCGCCGACCTCGCCCGAACCGGGTTCGTCTCCGGGGGAGGTGTGCAGCGACACCAGCCCGATGTGCAGGGGTTCGGTCGTCGTGCTCACCGCTCAACCCTAGCCGCGCGGCCTCCGCTGCGACGGGCGCGCGGGCGCCACCACGACGGGCCGTCCTGGCGGGTCTGGAACACGTGCGCGCCCCGGCGTAGCATTGGTGCATGCCCAAGCGAATGGTTCGGACCGTCTCCGGCTCGGAGCGCGTCAAGCGGACGCGCGCCGTCGCTGCGGTGATCCACTCCGGGCGACTCGAAGGCTTCAAGGACAACCCCGAGTGGATCCGGTACATGGACCGCTTCGCGAAGGGCGAGATCAGTCGCGAGGAGCTCCGGGCTTTCGCGCACCGTCGGTGAGTCCTCGACCCGACGGCGGGTACTACGACGACCAGTACGTCCTCCGCAACAAGTTCGGGGCCACGAGCCGTGATCAGCTCGCGGAACTCGAGGTCCCTGAGGTGCAGGACCGAGAGTTGGACCTCCTGCTCGGTGAGGTTCCCGGACTCGCGGGGCTCCTGCCATCGGAACGGGTGCGCCGTATCCACGCCCATCTCTTCCAGGACGTCTACGTCTGGGCAGGTGAGTACCGGCTCGACGGCATTGCGAAGAACCCTGACGAACCGTTCCTGGCACCTGAACTGATCCCCGCACGGATGGCCCGACTGGACGATGAGCTCGCTTCGCCCCGGATGCCGGAGCGCCCTCTGGACTTCTTGACCGAGCAGTTCGCGACGCTCAACTACATCCATCCCTTCATGGAGGGCAACGGGCGAACCCAGCGGGAGTTCTGGCGCGAGTACGCGGCCGAGCGCGGTGTCGTGCTCGACTGGCGGAGGGTCACGACGAATGAGAACCATCACGCCGCCCGCCGGTCGATGCTCGGTGACTTGCAACCCCTTCGCGAACTCCTCACGAAGGTGATCTGCACGGCGGCAGCAACGGGCGAGATCTGATCCTTCTCGCGCCGTCAACGCTGCGACGGGCGCGCGGGCGCCACCACGACGGGCCGGCGGCCCGCCTCGTCCAGCGGGTCGTTGGGGAGGCCCGGATCACCTCCCAGGATCTGCACGCGCTGGTCGCCGTGTCGCTCCCAGAACGCCGCCGTCCACGCGCACAGCGCCCCGTCGAGCAGGTCCTCGCGGTGCTTGTGCGTCGGACCGTGCAGCACCGACCGGTCGGCGAGCCGCTGCGTCAGCGGGTGGGAGTCGAGCAGCAGTGGCGGGTCGAGCGGGGTCTCGCGCAGCCGCCGGACCAGTTCGTCGAAGGCCTCGGCGCGACGGGCACGGGCCTCGGCGGCGGGGATCCGCAGGTCGAGTCGCTTGTAGCGGGGGCGTTCGACGTCGTAGCCGAGTTCCTCCACCCCCACCAGCGTCGTGTACGGGTAGCACTCGAACATCGCTGGACCGGTCCGTGCCCGCATGGCGTCCGTGTCGGAGACATAGTCGACGCCCAGCTCGGTCAGCCGGTCGAGCAACGCCGAGCCGGCGCTCGCCGCAGACGCCTGGTTGGTCGGGTTCGCCGCGACCTTCCACCGGCCGTACCGCTGCCCGACCTGCCGCTCGGACTCGCGGATGCCCGTCGGGTTCGTCACGACGAGCGAGGCGTCCACGGCGATCAGGGATCGTGGCCCGAGGTGCTCGGCGATCCAGTCCGTGACGGCGTCGACCCCGCGGGCCCACCCGGCGTCGGTGATCGTGCCGTCGTGGTCCATCGCCATCAGCCCGGTCTCGTTCGCGGCCTTCCGCTCGGAGCCGAGCCCCCACGCCAGGTCGATGCCGAGGTACGCGTTCACTCGCCCATCCTGCCCGGCGGCCGGTTCATCCTCACAGCGCGGCTGCCCCGGAGTGGGGGTGCAGCGGTCGACGGAGCACGGGGCACCCTGGACCGTCGTACCGAACACGAGGGGATGTCGCAGGATGCGCTGGTCAGCACTACCGACGAAGGCGAAGGCTTCGGTCGTCGTCGCGATCGCAGCAGTGATCTGGGTCGGGGGCGTGGGCACCGCCGGTGCTGTGGTGGGCGCCGCCGTGACGAGTGCGAGCCAGGACTCTGCTTCTCCGCGAGCCGTCGCCGACGTCGCCACGACCCCCACACCCATTGCGACGCCGACCCCGACCCCGACGCCGACCCCGGTCGTCGAGGTGTCGGAGGTCTCGAAGGACTTCCCGATCCACTTCCGGAAGACCACCATCGACGATCCGACCCTGGCGAAGGGGCAGACGCGGCTGCAGACGGCGGGTGTCGACGGCGTGCTCACCCGCACGTACCGCGTGACCACCACCGACGGCGTCGAGACGGACCGAGTCCAGGTGTCCAGGACCGTGTCGACGGCACCGGTGCCCGAGGTGACCGCGGTCGGGTCGTACGTCGAGCCGGCTCCGGCTCCCGCGCCTGCGCCAGCTGCTCCTGCTCCCGCGCCCGTCGAGCAGGCGCCGGCACCGTCGCAGGACTTCATCACGCCCGGGGCGTTCTGCGCCGATGCGCAGGCCGGTGTCGTCGCGCAGGCGGCGAACGGCAATTCGTACACCTGCGGCGGCAAGGGTCCTGACGCGAACGGTCACCTGCACTGGAACGTCATGTGAGTGCTGCCCGCACGACACCGGTGTCCGCGCGCTGAACACCGGCGTGCGCGTGTTCGACCAGGGAACACCGGTGTCTTGCGGGAACAAGAGCGGTCCCGGCTGCGGGCGGGCGGCCGCCACGCGTGTACGGTCCGCTGCATGGCGAGCGAAGCGACAATGGTGCGGGTGCCGGGGCCCGACGGTGACCGTGAGGTCCGGATCAGCAGCCCCTCGCGGGTGCTCTGGCCCAAGGCGGGCATCACGAAGCTCGACCTCGCGGAGTACCTCGTGACGGTGGGCGACGCCTTCGTCCGGGCGAACGGGGACCGGCCGATCTCGCTGCAGCGGTTCCCCGGCGGCGTCGACGGCGAGCAGTTCTTCTCGAAGAACCCGCCCAAGGGTGCGCCCGACTACGTCCGCTCGGTGACGGTGACCTACCCGAGTGCCCGGTCGCACCCGCAGCTCGTGATCGACGAGCCGGCCGTGGCGGTGTGGGCCGCGCAGATGAACACGGTGGTGTTCCACCCGTGGGCCTCTCGTGCCGAGGACAGCGACCACCCGGACCAGCTCCGCATCGACCTCGACCCGCAGCCCGGGACCGATTTCGGCGACACCGTGCCGGTGGCCGAGGAGCTGCGGAAGGTCCTCGACGAGGTCGGCCTGAGCACCTGGATCAAGACGAGCGGCAACCGCGGCCTGCACGTGTTCGCGCCGATCCGCCCCGAGCACGAGTTCCTCGAGGTCCGGCACGCGGTGATCGCCGCGGCTCGCGAGCTCGAACGCCGGATGCCCGACCGGGTCACGACGGCGTGGTGGAAGGAGGAGCGAGGACAGCGGATCTTCGTCGACTTCAACCAGGCGAACCGCGACCGCACGATGGCGGGCGCCTACAGCCCCCGAGCTCTCGCACACGCTTCGGTGTCGACGCCGATCACCTGGGACGAACTGCGCACCGCGGACCCGACGACCTTCACGATCCGCACGGTGCCGGAGCGGCTGCGGACCACCGGCGACCCGTGGGAGTCGATGGGGGAGCAGCCGGGCAGCATCGCGCCGCTGCTCGAGTGGTGGGAGCGTGACCTGGCGAACGGCGAAGGGGAGCTGCCGTTCCCGCCGGACTTCCCGAAGATGCCGGGGGAGCCACCGCGCGTGCAGCCCTCGCGGGCGAAGAAGCCGGGCTGAGGCCCAGCGGCCGAACCTCAGGCTGCGGAGGAGACGTCCCGCTGACGATCCGGGTCCTCGACGCGCGTGGTGTGCGTCGGCAGCCCGATGCTGGCGGTGTGCAGGCGGGTGAGCCGCGACCAGGTGCCGCGGTGCACGTCGGTGATGCCGTCGACGATCACGAGCCGAGTCCGACCGTGACGAGTGCGAGCGCCGTGGCGGTCACGCCGGCGATGGCGCTGATGACCGCGCTGAGCTGCAGGACGCGCTGGCGCCGTGCCTCTCGGACTTCTGTGAAGGGGCTCCGCCGAGGGTGGCGGACAAGCGTGCTGGTGCTCATGTCGACCGCTTTCGATCCGGGCGCCCGGACTGGACGCCTCGTGCTGCTGAGATCATCCTGGCACGGCATCGCTAGTTCGGCTAACTACTTTTCCCCGAACGTGACAGAACAGCGACAAACGGACACCGCAGTGCGTTCCGTCGTCAGGACAGCACGTCGTTCAGGTCGTACGCACTCGGCACCTCGAGCTGCTCGAACCCGCACGACGTCGCGTCGCGGTCGGGCCGCCACCGCTCGAACTGCACCGTGTGCCGGAACCGGTCGCCCTCCATCTGGTCGTACCGGACCTCGAGCACCAGCTCCGGCGCCAGCCGGACGAACGACGTGTCGCGACCCGACGAGAACCGCGACCGTTCCCCGTCACCGGTGACGGGCCTCCCGTCCGCATCGCGGATCACGACGGGCTCGAGCTCGTCGATCAACGCGGCCCGGCGCTTGTCGGAGAAGGCGGAGACGCCGCCGACCTGGCGCAGCTCGCCGTCCGCGTCGTACAGGCCGACCAGCAGGGACCCGACGCCGGAGCCGCTCTTGTGCACGCGGTAGCCGATGGCGACGACGTCGGCGGTGCGGTGGTGCTTGATCTTGAGCATCGAGCGCTTGTTCGGTTCGTACGGCCGCGCTCGCGGCTTCGCGACGACGCCGTCGAGCCCGGCGCCCTCGAACGTGGTGAGCCACTCGCGCGCCTGCTCGACGTCGAGCGTGGTGCGGGTGACGAAGAGCGGGTCGGTCATCGCGTCGCCGAGCTGCTCCAGGCGCTCGCGACGCTCGTCGAAGGGGCGGTCCACCAGCTCCTCGCCGTCCGCCGCCAGCAGGTCGAAGGCCACGAACTGCGCCGGCGTCTCGACGCTGAGCTTGGCGATCCGTGAGGCCGCCGGGTGGATGCGCTGCGACAGCGCCTCCCAGTCGAGGCGCTCGGCACCGGGCTCACCGGAACGCAGGATCACCTCGCCGTCCAGGACGACCGGGTGGTCGCGGCCGCCGAACTGCGCGCGGATCGCCTCGACGAGCTCGGGGAAGTACCGGGTGAGCGGCTTGGCGCCGCGGCTGCCGATCTCGACGTCGTCACCGTCGATGGTCACGATGCCGCGGAAGCCGTCCCACTTCGGTTCGTACCGCAGCCCGCCCTTCGTGCTGTCCGGGTCGGGGACGGTGGCGACGGCCTTGGCGAGCATCGGTGCGATCTCCATGGGTCCTGTCTACTCGCGCGCGTCGGCGGGGCTGCGCACTTCGTGAGCAGGAATGGTCGGGTTCGGCTCGACGACCCGACATCTTCTGCTCACGATGCGCGGCCGGGAGGCCCGGATTACCCCGGGCAGGTCGGCCAGCGTCGGTAGGGTGGCCGGCGTGACGACCGTGCCTCCGCCGGCAGCGCCGGCCCCGGAACCGATCAGCCCCATGCAGGCCGCCGCGCTCCGCGACGGCGTCCTGCCACCCGTCGAGCAGGTCCGGCCAGGCATCTGGACCCTCGCGGTGCCGTTCCGCTTCGGGGTGCCCGACGCGACCCTGGTCTACGTCGTCGAGGCGGCGGACGGCTCGCTCGCGGTGATCGATCCCGGGTGGTCTGCCGACGGTGGGCTCGCCGAGCTGCGGGACGGGCTCGCCGCGATCGGACGGAACCTGGACGACGTGTCGCTCGTGGCCGTGACGCACCTGCACGCCGACCACCTGGGTGCCGCGGCGGCCATCCGGCGGGCGACGGGAGCACGCGTGGCGATGCACAGCCTCGAGGTCCGGGCGCTCGAACGGGAACGCGCCGACGCCGAGCGGAACGACGCGGACATCGCGACGTGGGGGCTGCCCGAGCACCTGCAGGCCGGGGTCGTCGAGGCGTGGGGCAGCGGACGCCGGATCGGGATGGGCCGGATCGAGGCGCCGTACGCCGACGTGCTGCTCGAGGACGGCGACCTGCTGCCGATCCCCGGTCGGACGATCCGCGCGCTGTGGACCCCGGGGCACACGAGCGGGCACGTGTGCTTCCTCGACGAGGCCGACGGCCTGCTGTTCTCCGGCGACCACGTGCTGCCGCGGATCAACTCCGGCATCGGACTCGGCGGCCGGACCGGGACGAACCCGCTCGGCGACTACCTGGCGTCCCTCGCGCGGCTCGACCCGTACGCCGACCTCGAGGTCTGCCCGGGGCACGAGTACCGGTTCCGCGACGTCGTCACCCGCGCGCAGACCCTGGCCCGGCACCGGGAGGAACGCTCGCGCCACGTTGCCGCGGCCCTCGACGCACTGGACCGTCCGACGCTGTTCGAGGTCGCCGCCCGGGTGCCCTTCAGCGGCGGGATCGAGTCGATGACCGGGTTCCTGCTCGCGAGCGCGCTGACGCAGACGGCCTTCCACGCGGACCTGCTCGGGCGGGCCGGCGAGATCCGGCCCGCCTGACGAGCGCCGCGGACGCGCGGGTCAGCCGAGCGTCGTCGCCAGGCGCTCGATCGTCGTCTTCGCGTCGGCGAACTCCGCGGCGGCGTGGTCGGCCAGCGGTGCGAGGTCCGGCAGCCGGTCGGCCAGGGTCGCGCTGACGGTGATCGGGTACAGCTTCATGCCGAGCGCAGTGCCGAGCACGATGTGCAGGACGGGGGAGCCGTGGTCCCAGCCCTCGGTCGGGGTGCCGGCGTCGTAGGTCGCGCCGCGGCTCACCACGGTGACGACGGGTCGTCCGGCCAGGGGCTGCACGCCGCCGGTCAGGATGCCGGGGACGTGGATGCGGTCGATCCAGGCCTTCAGGGTCGACGGCACGGTGTAGTTGTACAGCGGTGCACCCACCACGACGACGTCGGCGGCCAGGAGCTCGTCGATGACCTCTTGCCGCAGTGCGTCGGCTTCGGGCGCGACGGTCTCCTCGGCGGTGCGGTCGGCGGCGGCCCAGTGCAGCGCCGAGCTCTCCAGGTGGGGGAGCTGGTCGACGTGCAGGTCCCGCCGGACGACCGTGTACTCCGGGCCGCGGGCGCGCCAGGCGTCGGCGAAGGCCGCGGTCAGTGCGCGCGAGCGGGAGTGGGACAGGTCGGCCGAGGAGTCGATGTGCAGCAGCGTGGGCATGTCGCCAACGCTACCGGCGCGGACCCGGCCGGGCGCGGATGCGAAACGGCCCCGCCTGCTCCGGTGCGGGAGCAGGCGGGGCCGTCACGGGCCTCCCGTCCACCGCGCGGGCACGCGACGGACGGGAGACGTCTCAGGGTGTCAGCGCTGGGCGCGACGACGACGCGCGAAGCGGGCGCCGATGAGGCCGGCACCGGCGACGAGCAGGCCGAGGGCCCACGGCAGTGCGTCGGTGGTGTCCGAACCGGTGTAGGCGAGCTGGCCGCCGGTGTTGACCGGGGCGACCGGGGCCGCTGCCGGCGCGACCGGGGTCGGGTCGGCGATGCCGGCGACCGCGGTCGGCTGGACGTCCACGGCGAACGAGGTGGCGAAATCGCCGGCGGCGACCGTGAGGTTGTGGATCGAGGCGTGCGGGAACGTGACGCCGATGAAGCCGAACTCACCGATCTCGGGGTCTGCGGCGATGACGTCGGTCGAGACGTCCGACGTCACGGTGGGCGTGATCGACTCGTCGTCCTCGCCCAGGACCTCGTTGCCGAACCGATCGACGACCGTGCCGGTCACGATGAGCGTCCCACCCTGCTTGATCGTGGGGCGACCGCCGTCGACCTCGGTGCCGACCTGGCCACCGTCGCCGTCACCCTGCGTGATGACGGTGTAGACCTTGCCGTCCGGGTCGATGATCCACGTGGTGCGCTTCTTGGTGTCGTTCTCGTCGAAGTCGAAGGCTCCGGCGCGGTCGGTCGTGTAGACGAACAGGCCGAGCGGCGCACCGGCCTCGACGTTGAGCGAAACGTACTGCGTGGTCGTCTCGGTGCCACTGGTTGCCGTGACGGCGAAGGTCCAGTCCCACGCCTCGGTGGTGACGCCACTGAGCTCACCGGTCGAGGCGTCGAAGGTCAGACCGTAGGGGAGCTGGTCCGCGGGGGACATCTCATCCTCCGGGAACTCCTCGGCGTACTCGGCGTCGTCCTCGTCGAACCAGGCGAGGCTGTACTTCGGCTCCGGGAAGCCCTGCGCGCGGAAGGTGTGCGAGAAGGCGTCACCGGCGGCGGTGCTCAGCTCGAGCGGGCTGTCCTGCGTGGCACCGGCCTTGGTGGGCTGGCCGTCCTCACCGAGGAACGCCGGGGTCTGCGTCACGGCGGCGGTGGCCTCGGACTCGACCGTGGAGGTCTCGGTCGCGCCGGGCAGCGTGCCCGTGACGGCGACCGTGATGGTCTTGCGGACGTCGGTCGGGTCGACGACGTAGCTCGCGGCCTTCGACAGGACGTTGCCGTCCTGGTCGGTCCACGAGTACTTGTACCCCGCCTCGTCGTCGAAGCCGGTGACGACGGCGACGAGTCGGGTGCCGACCTTGGCCGTGCCCTCGATGGTGACGGTGGCGTCGGCGGCCTTGGTCGTGACGTCCGGCTTCGGGGTCTCGGTCGGCTTCGGAGCCTCGGTGGCGGCGGGCTCGGTGGTCTCCGGCGCGGCGGGCTCGGTGGCCTCGGGGGTGGGCGCCGGGGCTTCCTCGGCCGGAGCCGGGGTCTCGGGCGCGGTCTCGACGGGCGGGTTCGTCGGCGTGGGCGTCTCGCTGCCCTCGGCCGGGGTCGGGGCCGGCGTCTCGGCGGCCACGATCGGCTGCGTGGTGTCGAGCGTCTCGGCGTTGGCGGCCGTCGCGGTCATGATGCCGAGGCCGGTGGTCAGGCCGACCAGGGCGACGGTGGTGCCGACGGCGCAGGCGCGACGGACAGTGGAGGTGCTGCGGTGCACGGGACCCCCCAGGGATTCGGTCCGGGCTCATCGCCCAGATCATGTGAATTTGCCGAGAATGTCGGCGTTCTCGGATCGTAGCGGGATGACGTTGCCGGGCTGTGACGATTCACCGGAATGTGACCCGGGTTGGGGGTGCGTGCGGGAAACCGCCGGACCCCCGCACGCGCGGCGCGCCCTGGGGGTGCGGCAGGACGGACGGGAGGCGCGGTGCGGGCCCGCACCGCGCCTCCCGTCCGTCCGGGGCCGCGTCTCAGGCGCGACGGCGACGCAGACGGTGGACCAGCAGACCGCCGCCGGCGGCGAGCAGGCCCAGCGCCCACGCGAGCGGCCCGGAGGCGTCAGCGCCCGTGTAGGCGAGGTGCCCACCGCCGCCGGCCGTCGGGGTCGTGTCGCCGACGGTCGCGACCGACGGCCGCACGTCCACGTCGAACGTGGTCGAGACGTCACCGAGGGCGACCGTGATGGTGTGCGGCGAGGCGTGCGGGAACCCGACGCGGGGCGCCCACTCGCCGTACGGCATCGTCACTTCGTCGCTGGCCACGCTGCTCGTCACGACGGGCTGCGCGCCGTCGGACTCCTTCGTGCTGTTCCCGAACGCGTCGAGGGCCGTCACCCGGACGACCATCGTCGCCCCCTGGGCCACCGGGACGGCGTCGACCGGGATCGACTTCGGGCTCTCCGCGAAGATCTCGCGCAGGCCCTCGGCGTCACGGAGCCATCCCTTCGGGGACCCGATCGTGCCGACGAGCAGGCTGAGTTCCTTCGTCTCGGCGGGACGGATGGACAGGTGGACGTACTGGGTGGCAGCGCGGGACCCGTTCATGGCCATGACCTGGAAGTCGTACTCGCCGGCCACCGTCGGGGCGCCGCTCAGGATCCCGCTCGTGTCGCCGACGGCGAGGCCGAGCGGTGCGATCGGGTGTTCGTTGCCCGGGACGGGGAACGCCGTCGGGCCGGTCAGCAGGACGTAGTGCAGCTCCGTCGACGACCCCGTCGCGGTGAAGGTGCGCTCGATCTGCTCGCCCGCGGTGGTCTCGATGCGGATGGGGGACTCGGGCGTCGAGGGCTCGGTGAACGTGATGGTGTCCGGGGCGGCGGGTTCGTCGGTGTCCTCGGCGCCGACCACGACCTCGAACGACGTGGCGACGCCCCCTTCGGAGACCGTCACGGTCCGGGTGCCGGTGCCGCCGAAGGTCACGGTGTTCGAGGAGTCCCCGTCGTTCCACACCGCCGAGTCGGAGTCGTCCGTGCTCGTGACGGTCGACCGGGGGTAGTCCGGACCCGGCGTGGTCCGGTTGCCGTACGCGTCGACTGCGAGGCCGGCGAGCGTGAGGGGGGTGTCCTCAGCGACGGGGATGCTCGGCACGATGCGGACGCGGCCCTGACCGGCGGCCTGCTCCCAGATCGTGCCGTCGGTCTCGACCTGCCACAGCCCGTCGTAGTTCGGGGTGGCGACGCCGAACGTCACGCCCACGGGGTCACCGGGAGCGACCGTCAGCTCGACGTACTGGGTGATCTCGGTCGAGCCGCTCAGGGCGACGACCTGGAACCGGAAGGTCCCGGCCTCCTTCGGGTCGCCGCTCAGGACGCCGGTGTCGACGTTGACCCAGTAGTCGGAGGACGGCGCATCCTGGATGGCGTAGCCGACGGTGCCGTCGCCGCCGGTGGTCTCGAAGGTGCGAGTGAAGGGCGTGCCGCTGGTGGCGGTGAGCTCGATCGGGTCCTCGGCGGTCGACGGTTCCGTGAAGGCGAGGTCGCTGCCGTCGTCGGCCGCGGGTGCCGCGGGTGCCGCAGGTGCCGCAGGTGTCGCCGGTGCGGCGGGTGCCGTGGGCTCTGGTGCCGCCGTTTCCGGGACCGCAGTCGGCGTCGGGTCGGTGGACGGGCCTCCCGGCTGCTCGTCGGTGTCGACCGTCGTGACGGGCGCGGCGGCCTCGGCCGGCGTACCGGGTGTCGCCGTGCTCGTGGCGGTCGTGGGCTCGGCGGCGACGGCGGTCGCGGCGCCGATGCCGAACGCCGACGACGCGGTGACGATGGCGACGGCTGCGCCGATGGCAGCGACCCGTCGCGTGGTGGAGGTGCAGGGCTGGTTCATGGGATCCCCCTCGGATGCCGGTCGGGGCACCGGGAGGTGCCCTCATCCAGGAGATGTCTGCGTCGACGAGATCCTGACGGATGCCCAGGTCTCGATCCGGTCACGGTGCCGTCTCGCGTGCGCGGTGGCTGATGTGCGCGCCGGATGGCGTGCGCGCCGGATGACGTGCGCGCCGACGGATCAGTCGCCGACGGCCGCCGCCGCACGCTCGAGCGCGTCACGGAGTGCACGCACCGCCGGGGAGGACGACCCCGCGGACCGCACCACGGTGAAGATCGTGCGTCGCGGGCCCTCCGGCAGCTCGAGCAGCCGACAGGTCGTCGTCCGACCGGTCCACATCAGGTCCGGCATCAGGCTCACCGCGTTGCCCGACTCGACCAGGCGGATCTGCGTCTGCAGGTCGGCGGTCTCGTACCGGACGTCGGGCTCGAAGCCCCAGCGCCGACAGACCTGCTCGGCGAAGTGCCGCGACGCGGTGCCGCGGGGTTCCATCACCCAGGGCATGGTGCGGGCGTCCTCGAGCGACGACACCGGGCGTAGGGCCGTGTCGAGCGGGGGCAGGGCGAGCCGGACGGCGTCGGTCGTCAGGTCGGAGCGGTCGAGCCCGGGCAGGTGCGGAGCGGCGTGGGCCGGGTACTGCTCGGCGATGACCATGTCGAAGTCACGAGCCCACGTCTCGTTCAGTGCGGTCTCCGGTTCCCGCTGGACCATCTCGACCCGGACGTCGGGGTGTTCCGTGGCCATCTCGTGCAGGGCGCTCGGCATCAGGGCGAGGGCCGCGGACTGGAACACCGCGACCCGCACACGCCCCTGCACGGACGACAGGGTGTCCTCGACCTGTGACTGCGCGTGCTCGAGGACGTCGAGCACCTGGCCCGCCGCGGCCACGAGCACCTCGGCCTGCGGGGTGAGCTGGAGCCGTCGCCCGGCCTTGCGGAGGAGCTGCACGCCGGCCTCCCGCTCCAGGGCACTCAGCTGCTGCGAGACCGCCGACGGGGTGAAGTTCACGGCCTCGGCGACGGCCGCGATCGTGCCGCGGATGGACAGCTCACGGAGGAGCACGAGACGGCGGACGTCGAGCATGGTCCGACGCTAGCCGGGCCGGGCCAAGAACGGTAGCGCAACTGAACGGTATCCATCAGGAACGCTCACTTCCGCTACCGCATCCCGAACCTCCACACTGAACCCATGACGACGCTGCACGAGGACTCCGCCATCGACCACGACGCCCTGGCGGACCAGTCCGTCGCGCTCGTCCGACAGTGGCTGGCCGAGGCCGAGACCTACCCGGTCGACGGCTCCGCGAAGCAGCTCGCCGGCGTGCTCGCCGACCCCGCCGGCCTCGACTTCGCCGTCGGGTTCGTCGACGGGGTCGTGCGACCGGAAGACCTCGCCGTCGCCGCCCGCAAGCTCCGCCAGATCGCCCCCGATGCCCCCGGGTTCCTGCCCGCCGCGCTCCGCGGACTCGTCCGGCTCGGCGGCGGCATGGCTCCGATGCTGCCGAACGTCGTCGTCCCCATCGCTCGACGCGTCCTCCGCAACATGGTCGGCCACCTGATCGTCGACGCCACCGACTCCAAGCTCGGCCCGGCGATCGCCGGCATCAAGCGCGACGGCGTCCGCCTCAACGTCAACCTGCTCGGCGAGGCCGTCCTGGGCGAGCGCGAAGCCGCCCGCCGGCTCGAGGGCACGCACAAGCTCCTGGCCCGCGACGACGTCGACTACGTCTCCATCAAGGTGTCCTCGACGGTGCACCCGCACTCGCCGTGGGCGTTCGGCCACGCGGTCGACGACATCGTCGAACAGCTCCGACCGCTCTTCCAGCGCGCCGCAGCCGCCACCCCGGCCAAGTTCATCAACCTCGACATGGAGGAGTACAAGGACCTCGACCTCACCATCGCGGTCTTCACGAAGCTCCTCGACGAGCCGGAGTTCCTCGGGCTCGAAGCCGGCATCGTGCTGCAGGCGTACCTGCCCGACGCGCTCGCCGCGATGCAGGAGCTGCAGGAGTGGTCCGCCGCCCGCCGTGCCCGCGGTGGTGCCGGCATCAAGGTCCGTCTGGTCAAGGGCGCGAACCTGCCGATGGAGCAGGTCGAGGCCTCGGTCCACGGTTGGCCGCTCGCCACCTGGCACACCAAGCAGGACTCGGACACCAACTACAAGCGCGTGCTCGACTGGGCGCTCACCCCGTCGCGCGTCGAGAACGTCCGCGTCGGTGTCGCCGGGCACAACCTGTTCGACGTCGCCCACGCCTGGCTGCTCGCCGGTGAGCGCGGCGTGCGGGACGGCATCGAGTTCGAGATGCTGCTCGGCATGGCGCAGGGGCAGGCGTCGGCCGTGAAGAACACCGTCGGTTCGCTCCTGCTCTACACGCCGGTCGTGCACCCGGGCGAGTTCGACGTCGCGATCGCCTACCTGATCCGCCGTCTCGAAGAGGGCGCGTCGCAGGACAACTTCATGTCCGCGGTCTTCTCGCTGGTGTCCTCGCCGCCGCTGTTCGCCCGTGAAGAGGAGCGCTTCCGCGCCTCCCTGGTGCCGCTCGCGACGCCCGAGGGCCTCGAAGCACCGGCCTCACACCGGGTCGCCGACCGCTACGCCGCCGTCGGCCGCCCCGGCCCCGGCCACTTCGAGAACACCCCGGACAGCGACCCGTCAGTCGGCGCCGTCCGCGCCTGGGGCGACGCCATCACCGCACGGGTCGCCTCGTCGACGCTCGGCGTCCGCGCCGTCCAGGAGGCCCGGGTCGACTCCGCCACGGCCCTCGACTCCGCGCTCGGCCGCGCCAGGGCCGCCGGTGCGGTCTGGGGGACCTGGTCCGGTGGTGCGCGTGGCGCCGTGCTGCACGCCGTCGGCGACGCACTCGAGGCGAACCGCGCCGCCCTCATCGAGGTCATGGCGTCGGAGACCGGCAAGACCATCGACCAGGCCGACCCCGAGGTGTCCGAGGCGATCGACTTCGCGCACTTCTACGGCACCCTGGCGTCCTCGCTCGACGACGTCGACGGTGCGACCTTCACGCCCGCGGCGCTGACCCTGGTCGCGCCACCGTGGAACTTCCCCGTCGCGATCCCCGCCGGATCGACCCTCGCCGCGCTGGCGGCCGGGTCCGCCGTCGTGCTGAAGCCCGCGCCGCCCGCCGAGCGCTCCGGCGCCGTGCTCGCCTCGATCATCGAGACCGCGCTCGACGCCCACGGGGCCCCGGCCGACGTGCTCGCGTTCCTGCAGGTGTCCGAGAGCGACCTCGGACAGCAGCTCATCGCGTCGCCGATGGTCGACCAGGTCATCCTCACCGGTGCGTACGAGACGGCCGAGCTCTTCCGCTCGTTCCGCCCCGACTTGCCGCTGCTCGCCGAGACCTCGGGCAAGAACGCCGTGATCGTCACGCCGTCGTCGGACCTCGACCTCGCCGTGAAGGACGTCGTCGCGTCGGCGTTCGGGCACGCCGGCCAGAAGTGCTCAGCCGCGTCCCTCGTCGTCATGGTGGGCTCGGTCGCGAAGTCGAAGCGCTTCCGGAACCAGCTGCTCGACGCGGTGGCCTCGCTCACGGTGGGCTACCCGACCGACGCCGCGACGCAGATGGGTCCCGTCATCGAGCCGGCCTCGGGCAAGCTGCTCGACGGCCTGACGAAGCTCGGGGCGGGGGAGTCCTGGGCCGTCGAGCCGAAGCAGCTCGACGAGACCGGCAAGCTCTGGAGCCCGGGTGTCCGACAGGGCGTCCGCCGTGGCTCGGAGTTCCACCGCACCGAGTACTTCGGCCCGATCCTCGGCATGATGACCGCGGGCTCGCTCGACGAGGCGATCGACATCGTGAACGAGGTCGACTACGGCCTGACCTCGGGCCTGCACTCGCTCGACCCGGCCGAGATCGGCACGTGGCTGTCGCGGATCCAGGCGGGCAACCTCTACGTCAACCGCGGCATCACGGGCGCCATCGTCCGCCGCCAGCCGTTCGGCGGGTGGAAGAAGTCGGCGGTCGGCGCCGGCACGAAGGCCGGTGGGCTGAACTACCTGCTCGGGCTCGGGTCGTGGACGCCGGCGCCGGCGGCCGCTGCGTCCGGTGTCGCCGTGTCGGGTCCGGTCTCGGCGTTCGCCCGGGCTGCCGAGGTGTCCTCGCCGGTGCTCGACCGTGCGCTGGGGTCCGACGAGCAGGCATGGTCGACGCTGTTCGGCACCGCGACCGACGTCTCCGCGCTCTCCGCCGAGCGGAACATCGCCCGGTACCTGCCGTTCCCGTCGGTGCAGGTGCGGCTGGCCGCGGTCGCCGACTCGGACACGGACGCTGACGCTTCGGTGATCGAGCTCGTCCGCGTCGTCGCCGCTGCGCTCCGTGCCGGCACGACGATCGAGGTCTCCACGGCCGCGACGCTGCCGTCGTCCGTCGCCGCGGCGATCCGTTCGCTGCCGATCGTCCGCTCGCTGTCGCAGACGGTGTCCGACGAGGCGTTCGCGAGCTCGGTCGCCTCGGGGCCCTCGACCCGGGTGCGGCTCATCGGCGGCGACACCTCGGCGCTGCACTCGGCCGTCGGTGGTCGTCCGGACGTCGCGGTCTACGGCGGCCCCGTGACCGAGGCCGGGCGGCTCGAGATCCTGCCGTTCGTCCGCGAGCAGGCGGTGTCGATCACCGCGCACCGCTTCGGCACGCCGAACCACCTGACCGACGACCTGATCTGACCCCGGACTGCGGCGCTGGCGTTCGGGTCCAGCGCCGCTTGCACGACCGAAGTGCCCCCGAACCGCGCGATCGCGTGGTTCGGGGGCACTTCGGTTGTGTGGGGTGCGGAACGTCGTCCACGGGGCTGTCCGGTCGCCGCACGCCCTCGGGTGCTTCGGAGGGACCGAGCGTTGCCTCGGGTGCGCGTCGCAACCACGGCGCGCAACCCCTGAGGAGCTCCACCATGACCGAGCCGTTCGCACGCCCGACCGCCCTGGCCCACGTCCGTGTCACCGTGACCGACATCCACCGGAGCAAGGCCTTCTACCAGCTGCTGCTCGGCACGGATCCGGCGATCGACTTCAGCGACCAGGTCGACGAGCCGGGTGTCCGCGAGGACCGCGAGCGTTTCTACGGCGGATCGGTGTTCCGGCTCGGTGACCAGGTGTTCGGACTCCGTCCGGTCGCTCCCGCGGGGCAGACGTTCGATCCGGACACCGTCGGCCTCGACCACGTGAGCTTCGTCGTGGGTTCGGTCGACGAGCTGCACGAGGCGGCCGTCCGACTCGATGCCGCGGGTGTCGAACACGGCGAGGTCACCGACCTCGGCGACGCCGGCATGGTGATCCTGTCCGTGCAGGACCCCGACGACATCAACCTCGAGCTGGCTGCACTGAAGGGCTGAGGTCGTCAGTCGGCGACGGCGGCCTGCTGCGCGACCATCGAGCCGGTCACGAGCGCGCGGAGCTCGGTGGGCAGCGGGATCGGTCGGCGGGCGCCCTCGCGGTCGATGATGACGTGCACGAACTCACCGGTGGCGAGCAGGGCGCCGTCGGACTGGCGGAACAGGCCGAACTCCCACGACAGGCTCGTGGTGCCGAGGTGCTTCGAGCGCATCCCGACCTCGATGACGTCCGGCCAGACGGCGGACTCGACGAACCGGCAGCTCGACGACACCAGCACGGCGATCCACTCCGACGAGAACGGGTCGAGCCCGGCGACCTCGCGGAACCAGTACGTCGACGCGTTGTCCATCGCCGAGTAGTAGATCGTGTTGTTGACGTGCCCGAACATGTCGTTGTCGTTCCACCTGGTGGGATACGAGCGGCGGAACGGGTACTCGTCGATGGTCATCGGTCTCCGATCGGTGGTGCGGGTGTGGCGTGCACCGCGTCGGGCCGCAGGACGTACTCGAACGCCGCACGTGCTCGGTCGGGATCAGGGGTCTCACCGGAGATGAACTCGGCGTAGGTGAACGACTCGGAGATCCGGACGAGCAGCCGTGCGAGCTCCTCAGCCGACAACGGTGCCGGATCGAACGTACCGGACGACTCCTGCTGCTCGATGAGTGCGGTGACCCGGGCGACGAACCGGCTCTGCACGTCGCTGTCCGAGGTGGTGAGCAGACGCATCGCCCGAGCGGGTTCGCGCGTCAGGAACGCCCGGAAGTACGGGGCGTCGATCAGGTCGGCGGTGAACCGGTCGAGCACGACGACGAGCCGGGCTGCTCCGGTCGCCCCGATCTCGTCGGCGGCGTGGGTGGCTCCGTCGAGGGTCGGGACTGCGAGGGACCACAGGATCTCGGACAGCAACCGGTCACGGTTGCCGACCCACCGGAACAGCGACGTGCGGTCGACGCCGAGTGCGGCAGCCAACGCCCCCATGTCGATCCGTGAGCCGGCGATGAAGGTGTGACGGGCCTCCCGGAAGGCGCCCAGCGCAGAGTCCGATGTGTACACGCGATCCTCTCTTGCAACGTTTTCGAGAATGATGCATCGTGGTTCCCATGTCAACGACGATGCCCGCGACGCCCCTGCTCGAATCGGACTTCTACGGCTTCCAGCAACAGCTCACCGAGCAGGAGCGCGCATCGCTCGGGCAGCTCCGGCAGTACCTCGAGCGCGAGGTCGCGCCCATCGCCGACGCGTACTGGGCGCGCGCCGAGTTCCCGATGCAGGTGATCGCGCCGCTCGCCGAGCTCGGCATGTACGGGCCCGGCGTCCCGCTCGTGCGGCAGTTCGAGAACTCGGCCGTGTACCGCGGCTGGGCGGCCCTCGAACTCGGACGCGTGGACGCGAGCGTCGCCACCTTCATCGGCGTGCAGTCCGGCCTGGCGATGAACTCGATCGCGGTCGCCGGCAGCGACGAACAGCAGCGCGAGTGGCTCCCGCGGATGGCCACAGGTGAGATCGTCGGGGCGTTCGGGCTCACCGAGCCGTACTCCGGCAGCGACTCCGCGAAGGGCCTGCGCACCACCGCCCGGCGCGAGGGCAACGCGTGGGTGCTCGACGGCGAGAAGCGCTGGATCGGCAACGCCACCTTCGCCGACGTCGTCGTGATCTGGGCGAAGGACGTCGCCGACGGTCAGGTCAAGGGCTTCCTCGTCACCACCGACACCGCGGGCTTCACCGCGACGAAGATCGAGGACAAGATCGCGCTGCGCGGCGTGCAGAACGCCGACATCGTCATGCAGGACGTCCGGGTGCCCGAGTCGCGTCGGCTGCAGAACGCGACGTCGTTCCGCTCGACCGCCGAGGTGCTCCGACTGACCCGCACCGAGGTCGCCTGGCAGGCCGTCGGCATCGCGGTCGGGGCGTACGAGGCCGCGCTCGCCTACGCCCGCGAGCGGATCCAGTTCGGCAAGCCGATCGCCGCCCACCAGCTCGTGCAGGACCTGCTCGTCAAGTCGCTGTCGAACATCACGGCCTCGATCGCACTGTGCACGCAGGCCTCGGCCATGCAGGACGCCGGGGTCGGTGGCGACGAGCACTCGGCGTTGGCCAAGGCGTTCGCCACCGCGAAGATGCGGGAGACCGTCGCCTGGTGCCGCGAGGTGCAGGGCGGCAACGGCATCGTGCTCGACAAGGGCGTGGCCCGGTTCTTCGCCGATGCCGAGGCGATCTACTCGTACGAGGGCACGCGCGAGGTCAACACCCTGATCGTGGGGCGGGCGATCACCGGGCAGGCCGCGTTCGTCTAGCGGCCAGCCCGGCCCGCCGCGCTACCCGAGCAGCGCCGGCCGCTCCCACTCCTGGTCGAGCACGTGCTGCCCGAGGAACGCGAACACCGTCTCGTACCAGACCACGGCGTGCTGCGGAGCGAGCACCCAGTGGTTCTCGTCCGGGAAGTACAGGAACCGGTGCGGCATCGAGCCGTCCGGTGCCGCGTGGTGCTCCGCGAGCTCGGACCAGAGCCGCAGCCCCTCGCCGATCGGCACCCGGTAGTCCTTGTCGCCGTGGATGACGAGCATCGGTGACGTGATGTCCCCCACGAACCGGTGCGGGTCGTTCGCCGCGATCCCGTCGGCGTCGAAGATCGACGACCAGTACTGCGACGAGTCCGTCGTGCCGTTGAACTGGTCGAGCGCCCACAGGCTCGCGTGGGTGACGATCGCGCGGAACCGGTCGGTGTGCCCGGCGACCCAGTTCGCCATGTACCCGCCGAACGACCCACCCATCGCGGCGGTGCGGGTCGCGTCGATGTCCGCCCGCGCCTCGACCACGTCGGTGATCGCCATCAGGTCGGTGTACGGCGCCTGGCCCCAGGCGTTCCAGCCGCGGTTCACGAAGTCGAGTCCGTAGCCGGTGGACAACGCGGGGTCCGGCAGCAGGACGGCGTAGCCCCGGGCCGCGAGCAGCATCGGGTTCCAGCGCCAGGACCACTGGTTCCACGAGTTGAGCGGTCCGCCGTGGATCCACAGGACGAGCGGATGCGGCCCGTCGCCCTCGGGGACGACCAGCCAGCCGCGCACGCGGGCGCCGTCGGCCGCGGTCGTCTCGACCTCTTCCAGGTGGGCGGGCACGTCCGGCAGGGGCGCCGGCGTCGCCAACGGGGTCACCGTGCCGTCCGTCGCGATCCGCACCGGGTGCAGCGGGGCCGCCCAGGAGGCCCGGAGCGCCACGACCACGCCCGTCGCCGCCGCCACGCGCAGGCTCGAGTACGCCCAGTCGTCGTGCGTCAGCTGCTCGACGGCGCCGCCGTCGAGGGGGATGCGGAAGACCGGCGCGCGGCCGTCCTGGTCGGCGACCGCCAGGAGCGCGCGGTCGCCGTGCTCGAACACGAGCTGGCTCGGCCAGCGGTCCCAGTCGGTCGCGACGCGGCGGGCGTCGGAGCCGTCGATGCCGGCGACCCAGACCTCCTGCTGGTTCGCGCCGGCCGGGGTGGAGCGGACGGTCCGGACCCAGGCGATCGTCCGGCCGTCGTGGCTGAGCGCCGGCATCTCGTGGTCGACGTCGACGTCGTCGAACAGCACCGTGCGGTGGCCGCTGGACAGGTCGATGGTGACGAGCGTCGAGCGGTCTCCACGGGCCTCCCGGACGCCGACGGATGCCAGCAGGACCGAGCCGTCGGGCGTGAGCGCCCCGCTGACGTGGTCGAGCGAGCGGCCGGGGGTCGGTGTGCGGTCGACGGGCTGGACGGGCTCGGCGCTGGCGCCGACGGCGTCGCTGCCGGTGTCGCTGTCGCTGTCGGCCGTGTCGAGCGTCAGCACGTGCGTCTGGGCCGGCCCGAGGTCGTGGTCCCAGTACCGGACCGGGTAGGTCTCGTGCAGGATCGCGCGGACCTGCTTGTCCTTCCGGCTCTTCCGGAGCTCCGCGTCGGCCTCGAGCACGGTCGCGGGGTCGGAGCCGGCCCCCGGCAGCAGGTCGGCGGTCAGCGCCACGACGTCCGACGAGGCCGCGGTGGCCAGGACCCCACCGACGCCGCCGGCCAGGCGGGTGAGCGGACGGGCCTCGCCACCGGTCGCGGGCAGCACCCAGAGCTGGGCGGCCTCGAGGTCGGTGGCGTCGGCGTCGGGCCGGGCGGAGACGAAGAGCAGGTCGCCGGTGCGGGTGAAGGCGATGCCGCCCTCGCCCTTGGCGGAGCGCGTGAGGCGGACCGGGCGTGCGGCGGGTGTCCCGGCGTCGTCCGCGTCCTCGGCCGGGGCTGCTGGTACCTGCCAGATCGACCGGCGGTACCCGGTGCCGTCGGGGTCGAGGGCACTGACCGTCAGGGCGACGCGGGTGCCGTCGGGGCTGATGTCGATGCCGTCGACGCGGGGGAGCGCGACGTACTGGTCGAGGTCGGAGAACGGGGTGCTCATGCGTGCACGCTCGCCAGGTCCTCGGCCCAGAAGGCGGCGACCTGCTCGGCGACCGCGGTGCCCTGGGCGTGGCCGGCCTCGGCCGACGGTGCCTGGGTGGCGAGCGAGAGCGAGTTCGTGCCGAAGGCCTGCTGGGAGGCACTGTCCGCCACGACGACCTCGACCGACGAACCACCGGCGCGCAGGGCCTCGACGGCGACGTCGAGCCACGGCCCGCACGGGGACGGGCCCTCGGGGCCGCAGGCGATGACGAGCACGCGCTCGTACCCGGCGGCGGCATCGGCGTTGGTGCCCGAGCGGACGCCCCCGTCGACGTACGGGCGGCCGTCGATGGCGACCGGTGTCCAGACGAAGGGCACCGAGCAGCTCGCGGCGACCGCACGGGGGAGCGGCACGTTGTCGGCCGCCGTCAGCAGGCGGAAGGTGCCGTCGGTGGCGTCGACCGCAGTGACGGCGAGCGGCTTCTCCGGCCACTCGGTGGACGGGAGCGTCTCGCCGAAGGTCGCCGTGCGCTCGTCGTCGCTCTGACCACCGACGACCTGCTGGGCGGCCTGACCGAGTCGAGCCCGGGCGTCCTGTTCGCCGGTCGCACCCTGCAGTGCTGCGCCGATGTGCTGCTGCACGGCCTCGACGTCGATGGGGGCCGGCTCTTGGTAGGTGGTCGGCGCCGGGGTGTGCTGCTGGTCGTAGGCCTGCTGGACGGCGCCGTTCCGGACGAACGCGCCGACGACGCTGCCGGCGCTGGTGCCGACGACGAGGTCAGCGGCGTCGAGGTCGACGCCGGCTTCCTGCAGGGCGACGAGGACGCCGACTTCCCACGCGATGCCGGCGACACCTCCGCCACCGAGGACGAGGGCTCTGGATCCGGGAACGGGCGTGCTGACGTCGGTCATGGGTCCTGCTTACCAGCTGCGTGCGACGGGCCGGTGGAGGCCGGTGCGTCCTGTGGAGAACCCGCCTGTGGACAACTCCGTCCGCGTCGGTGGCGTGACCTAGCGTCGTGGTCATGGGGAACCAGCGTTCAGGACGGGTCAGCACGGTCGTGTGGCCGATCGTGGTGGCTGCTGCGCCCACCGCGGCGTTCCAGCTGCCGAACCTGTTCGTCACGCCGGCGGTCCGACTGTCGCTCGTCGCGTTCGGGCTCGTCGTGCTCGTCGGCGCCGTGACCGTGCAGGTGGTCCGGACCCGGCGCAGCGACGCCGCTCGGTCGGTGGCCGAGGACAACGCCACCGCGGCGGAGCTCGAGCAGTCGACGGCGGTCCGGTACGCGTTCGGCCAGATCGCCACCCGGCTCGTCCGGTTCACCGAGCTGCCCCGGTCCGATCGCCACGGCGAGCTCTCGGTCGTCGCCGACCGCGTCGCCGTGGCCCTGGCGTTCTACCTGCTGCCGAAGGTGCCCGACGTCCGCGCGAACGTGTACCAGCTGTCCACCGATCTGCGTGCCCTCGAGCCGATCGGTCACGGTGGGGCCGGCGACACCGCCGGGGTCTTCCGAGCGGGCACGCCCTACGGCGACCGCAACCTCGAGTGGGTGCTCGTCGGGGGATCACCCCGGATCGTCGGCGACCGCTCGGCCGACGTCGACGTCGACCAGGACCTGCCGGGCTTCGAGCCGCGGTACACCTCGTACGTCTCGGTGGTGATCCGGTCCGACCAGTACTCGTTCGGCATGCTCACCGTCGACTCTCCGGTCCCCGACGCCTTCACCGAACTCGACGCCAAGAACATCGCGATGATGGCGTCGTTCATGGCCGTCGCGTTCTCGTTGACCTACTCGTTCCCCGAGCGCGACCGCAATCCAAGGAAAGGCCCGTGATGCTCACACGCTCTGTCGGACGCTCGACGTACGATGCCCCCATGACGACCGTGAACCCTGCTCCGCCGTCGTTCGGGCGTGCCCGGATCTCCTCGCCGAACTGGAACGACACGACCACCGACGCCGACTACGAAGACCTCGACGTCATCGCCGCCAACATCGAACGCGAGCGCGTTGCAGCCCGGCTCCGGGTCACCGCAGCGATCGCCGCGCGACTGGGTCGCTGACCCCTCCCGCAACGTCCACGACGAACGGCTCCCACGCGTGCGTGGGAGCCGTTCGTCGTCCGAGGAGCCCGAGCCCGAGCCCGAGCCGGGGCCGGCTCCGGCGCCGCAGCTACGGCGCCTCGGTCACGTCGATGAGCACCTTGCCGACCGTGTCCTGCTCGACCGCGTCGTGCGCCTGGGCGGTCTGCTCGAGCGCGAACCGGGTGAGCGGGAGTCCGGCGTCCTCGCCGACCGGCAGCACACCGTCGTGCAGCGCCTCGGTGACGTCCTCGGCCGCCGCGGACAGCGCCTCGTCGCCGATCGTGTAGAGCAGCAGGAACTGGTAGCGGGCGTTCACGCTCATGTTCGGGCGGATCGGCAAGCTCGCCTCGTCGCCGCCGTTGTTCGCGTAGATCGACACGACACCGTGGTTCGCCAGCACGTCGGCGACCAGCGCGGCGTTCTGCGGGATCGACACCTCGACGACGATGTCGACACCGTCCGGCGCGATCGACCGGATGCGCTCGGCGGCGTCCTCCTCGCGGTAGTTCACGACGTGGTGGGCGCCGGCCGCCGTGGCGAGGGCTGCCTTCGCGTCCGAGCTGATCGTCGTGATGACGGTCGCTCCGGCCCAGCGGGCGAGCTGGATCGCGGCGTGCCCCACGACACCGGCGCCGCCGGCGACGAGCACGGTGAAGCCGTCGAGGGCTCCGGGCCCCAGTCGTGCGGGGCCGTCCTCGTGGGTGGTGAGCGCTCGGTGCGCCGTCATCGCGGGGACGCCGAGCGAGGCACCGACGTCGAACGAGACGCCGTCAGGCAGCGGGACCACGCGCGACTCGGGTACGACCGTGTACTCCTGTGCCGTGCCGGTCGGCCGTGACGCCGCCGCCATGAACAGCCAGACGGCGTCGCCGACGGCCAGCCCGTCGACTCCGGGGCCGACGGCGTCGACGACGCCTGCGCCGTCCTGGTTCGGCGTGATCTCGGGGAACGGCAGTCCGTCACCGTACGTGCCGCCGGCACGGGCCTTCCAGTCGGTCGGGTTGACGCCGGAGACGACGACGCGGACGCGGACCTCACCGGCTCCGGGCTCCGGGATCTCCCGCTCGACGAGTTCGAGGACGCTGCTGGCACCGGGCTTCGTGTAGACGATCGATCGCATGTCCCCAGGCAACCACTCGTCGCCGTCGGGGATTCCGAGTGCGGGGTCGCTCAGCGCGCGTCGTACCCCTCGCGCGCCTCGGCGACGTCGGGCATGTGCGAGGTGGCCCAGTCCTCCAGCGGCACGAGCACCGTGCGCAGCGATCGCCCGAGCTCGGTCAGTTCGTACTCCACGTGCGGCGGGATCTCGGGGAACACCGTCCGCGTCACCATGCCGTCGCGCTCGAGGGCCCGCAGCGTCTGGGTGAGCATCTTCTGGGAGACCCCCTGCACCCGGGCCGCCACCGCCGAGTACCGTGCGGGACCGTCGGCGAGGGCGCCGATCGTCAGCACGCTCCACCGGTCGCCGATGCGGTCGAGCAGCTGCCGGCTGGGGCAGTCCGCCGCGTAGGGGCTGTACTCGAGTGCTGACATGGTGTCCTCCGTAACGCACCGCCAGGTGCCTACTTACTCAAAGAGAGTAACTCTTGTACGGTGACTGTCAACGTCACCGACGCCCAGCACGTCCACGAAGGGAACACCATGACAAACATCGTCGTCTTCGGAGGCACCGGCTACGCCGGCTCCGCCATCACCCACGAGGCACTCTCCCGCGGCATCGCCGTCACCGCGGTCGCCCGCGACACGAGCAAGCTCGAGCCGGCCGAGGGCCTCACCCTGGCGCAGGGTGACGCGTTCGACGCCGACTTCGTGTCCGAGGTCACCAAGGGTGCCGACGTCGTCATCGTCTCGCTCCACGCCGTGCAGGCCGACGGCAGCGAGCTGAAGGACAAGTTCCAGCACTTCGTCGACGCCGCCGCTGCAGCCGGTGCGCGGCTCGGCATCGTCGGCGGTGCCGGCTCGATGCGCGTGTCCGAGGACGGCCCCCGCCTCTTCGACACCGACGGCTTCCCGGACGCCTTCAAGGGCGAGGCGAAGAGCCACGCGCAGATCCTCGACGCCCTCCGTGCGTCGGACACCGAGGTCGACTGGTTCTACGTGAGCCCCGCCGCGGCCTTCGGCAGCTACAACCCGGGCGAGCGTCGCGGCACCTACCGCGCCTCGGACGAGGTCCTGCTCGCCGACGCCGAGGGCAACTCGGACATCTCCGGCGCCGACTACGCGATCGCGTTCGTCGACGAGATCGTCACCCCGGCGCACCACCAGACGCGTTTCGGCGTCGCCTACTGAGGCACGGCCCCTCGCAAGACACCGGTGTTCACGCAACACACCGCGGGATCCCGCGGCGTCGAGCGTGAACACCGGTGTTTTGCGCACCGCCCGGCGCGACCAAGGGGCGGACGGGAGGCGCGGGGCAGGGCCGCCACGGGCCTCCAGGCCGGCGGGCGGTCACCGCCAGGGCCCGCGTCAGTGCGCGACGATCGCCGGCACCGGCAGGTGGTGGCGCATCCGCACCGCCAGGTGCAGGCCGCCCCGGCGGGCGAGCACGAGCGCGATCACGGCGGCGGCAGCAGCCGGCACGCCTCCGGCGACCATCATCCCCACGTGCGCACCGAAGCGGTCGACGATCTGGCCCATCAGCGGCCCGCCGATCGCCTGTCCGCCGAGCAGCACGAGGACGTAGAGCGACATCACCCGGCCGCGGATCGCCACGTTCGACGACAGCTGCACGAGCGAGTTCGACGCGGTCTGGAACAGCAGCTGCGACATCCCGACAGCAACCAGCGCGACGGTGAACGGTGCGATCGCCGGGATCGACCCCGAGACGACGAGCAGCACACCCGTCCAGAACACCCCGCCGACGATGGTGCGGAGCCGGACGACGGCCCTCCGGGTGGAGAGCAGCGCACCGACCAGGGCGCCGATCGCCACGGCGGAGTTGAACACCCCGTAGCCGCCGGCGCCGACGTCGTACACCTGTGACGCGAAGGCGGACAGCAGCACGGGCATCGTCAGCGCGAACACCGAGAAGAACGCGACGAGGATCACCGGCACGATGATCGTCGGCTTGTGCACGGCGTAGCGGAGGCCCTCCACGAGCTGCCCCTTGCTGCGGGGCGCCGGTGGTGTGCGGTGCAGTTCGGAGACCTTCAGGAACCCGAGCGTCACGACGACGGCGACGCAGGCGATCGCGTTCACGCCGAACGACCACCCCGCCCCGACCGCGACGAGCAGGGCCCCGGACAGCGCCGGACCGATCATGCCGCCCAGCTGGAACACCGACGAGTTCACGCTGATGGCGTTCCGCAGGTGCTTGTGCCCGACGATCTCGGTGACGAACACCTGCCGTGCCGGGTTGTCGATGACGGTGACCATGCCGACCAGGAACGCGATCACCCAGATGTGCCACGCCTCGACGACGCCGGCGAGCGTCAGGACGGCGAGCAGCGCGGACAGCACCGCGAAGGCTCCCTGGGTGATCATCATGAGCGCGCGCTTCGAGAACCGGTCGACCAGGACGCCCCCGAGCAGCCCGAACAGCAGCATCGGCGCGAACTGGCAGGCGACCGTGATGCCGACCTGCGCGACCGACCCGGTCAGCTGCAGCACGAGCCAGTCCTGCGCGATGCGCTGCATCCAGCCGGCGGTCATCGCCACCAGGTTGGTCGCCGTGAACAGCCGGAAGTTCGGCACGGACAGGGCGATGAGCGTGTGGCGCCACGGCGGTCGCGTGGCCTGGATCGGGAGCGGTTCGGTGGGCGGGGGGAGGGTCGTCGGTGACGCGCTCACGGTGCGGGGTTCTCCGGACGTCGGTGTGGATCTGGTACCCCAACGAAACTACGTGGCGCCGGGCCATTCGATACCCCTATGGTGGCTATCACTCCATTGCGATGTCGAATGAGGTCGCACCGACGGAAGGCGCGACGTGCTCGATCCGGTCCTGTTGCAGACGTTCCTGGCCGTGGCGGAGACCGGCAGCTTCACGCAGGCCGGCACCCGGCTCGGCATCAGCCAGCCGACGGTGTCCCAGCACGTCCGGCGCCTGGAGACCGCGGTGGCGCGCACCCTGGTCGCCCGGGACACCCGCGGCGTCGCCCTGACCGACAACGGGGACGCGATGGCCGGGTTCGCACGGACGATCCTCGCCGCGCACGCCACCGCCGACGCCTACTTCTCCGGCGCGGCCACCCGCGGACGCCTGCGGTTCGGGGCGGCGGACGACCTCGCCATCACCCAGCTGCCGCGGATCCTGCGGGACTTCCGACGACTGCACCCGCAGGTGAACCTCGAGCTCACGGTGAACCAGTCGTCACCCCTGCTCCGCCGGGTGCACGCCGGCCAGCTCGACCTGGTGTTCATCAAGCAGACGGCGGGGGAGTCCGCCGAGGGCACCCGGGTCGCCACCGACCAGATGGTGTGGATGGCGCAGGACGGCATCGCCCTGGAACCCGGCGAACCCGTCCCGCTCATCGCGTACCAGGCGCCGAGCATCAGCCGGCAGATGGCGATCGACGCCCTCGAGGCAGCCGGCCGCACCTGGCGGATCACCTGCAACACCCGCGACGTCAACGGGGTGCTCGCCGCGGTGCGCGCGGGCATCGGCGTCGCGGTGTTCCCGCACTCGCTGATCCCGGCCGACCTGGTGAAGGTCTCGCAGCGGCTCGGGCTGCCGGACCTGCCGGCGGTGGACTACGTCCTCATCGCGAACCCGACGGTGCAGCGGGAGCCGATCGACGCACTGACGAACGCGATCCTGTCCCGCGGGGTCGTCCGCGCCGTCTGAGCGCGTGCATCGGCGGCGAGACGCCGGCGTGTTCGGGCTGGTGTCCGCGGCAAGACGCCGGCGTGTTGTCTCGACACCGCCGAGCCGCCGAGACGCCGCGACTTTCGGGGGCGTCTCGACGTCGACGCGGCGTCCTGCCGAGACGACGGCGTCTGAGCGCTCGCGGCGCTACGGGGCGAGCGTCGGGGTCGTGCCGGTGCCGGTGACGTCCGGCAACGTCACGCCCGCGAGCGGCAGCAGCGCCGCCGCGACCGCCCACAGCAGCACGACCGTGCCGACGCCACCGAGCACGGCGCCGAGCAGGGCGACCGGTCGCTGCCACGTGGTCGTGCGGTCGCGCAGCGTTACGATCGAGAGCACCAGCGCGAGCAGTCCGAGCACCACGCCGACGCCGTGCACGGTCGCGGGAGCGGAGAACCACCAGGCCGCCAGACCGATCGTCGCGATCCCGGCGACGGCACCGAGCACCGCGCCGAGCGCACGGCGGGGCTCCGGCACGGCGGCTGCGGTCACGGGCTGGTCGAGCAGTTCGGTCGGGAGGCCCGCCTCGCCCCCGCCGGCACCCTGCGGCACCGGGGCGGGGGCGACCAGGGCCGCGGTCGCGTCGGCGTTCCGGGTCGCGACGACAGGGCTGCCGGGAGCGGCGGCTGGCGCCGCGTGCAGCACGGCGTCGAACGACCGCACGGATGCGGGTGCTGGTGCGGCCGACCGTGCAGCGGCCTGCTGGTGGGCGAAGCGACGGGGCGTCCGGTAGCCGATCGGGCCGACGGGCTCGGGTTCGGTGCCCTCGACGACCACGTGTTCGAGGCCGGGCACCGAGAACCGGGGCTGTCCGGCGACGGGCACGGCGGGTGCGGCGGACGGCGGTGCCGGGGAGGCCTCCGGCGAGGGGGTGGTGAGCGGCGAGGGGGTGGTGAGCGGCGCGACGAGCGGTGTCGCGTCCGCCGACGCGGGTGCGGCGGCGACCGGGGAGACCGGCACCACGAGCCCGGAGGCGGGGACGACCGACGATGGCGGCACCGCGGGCGTCTCGAACGGCACGGTGTGCACGTTCGGCGACGTCGGGGCCGGGGGCAGCAGTTCCTGCTGCGGCGGGAAGTCGGGCACCGGGGCGTCGGCCTCGACCAGTGCGGCGATCGACGCGGGCTCGGACGTCGGTGCGTGCGCGGCCGGCGCATGCGCGGCGGGTGCCTGCTCAGCCGCGGCGTTCCCTGCCGCGGCGACCGTGGTCGGTGGGACCGGCGCCGCGTGGGCGGCGCGTGGCGAGGCGGGGGTGGGGCGGGCCTCCCGGCCGGAGGCGTTCACGTGACCGGCGGCGGCGACCCGCTCGGGCGCGACCTCGTCGACGGGCGGCGCGGTCACCCAGGCCGGGACGGGCCGACGGGGCCGGTCCGATTCGGGCATGCGATGCGCTGCCACTGCGGCGCTCCTTCCGTCGACTGATCCATGCTCAGTTGTAGCGGCAACCGCTGTGTGGATCGCAGCCCCAGTTCGGGGTCGCCGGTACGTTCGGGTGATGACCGGAATCGAACACCGTCCCCTGGGCCCCTCGGGGCTCGTCGTCTCCACCGTCGGCCTCGGCTGCAACAACTTCGGGCGGCGGGGAACCGCGTCCGAGTCGCAGGAGGGCACCGACGCCGTCGTCGCCGCGGCCCTGGACGCCGGGGTGACGCTCTTCGACACCGCGGACATCTACGGCGGCGTGCCGGGCATGTCCGAAGAGATGCTCGGACGCTCGATCCGCGGCCGCCGCGACGAGATCGTCCTCGCCACGAAGTTCGGCATGGACATGCAGGGCGCGAACGGGCCGGACTGGGGCGTCCGCGGGTCCCGCCGGTACGTGCGGCTCGCGGTCGAGTCGTCGCTCCGCCGCCTCGGCACGGACTGGATCGACCTGTACCAGATGCACCGGCCCGACGAGGTGACGCCGATCGAGGAGACCCTGTCGGTCCTCGACGACCTGGTCCGCGAGGGCAAGATCCGGTACGTCGGGCACTCGAACTTCGCGGGGTGGCAGATCGCCGAGGCCGAACTCACGGCGTCGATCGCCGGGACCACCGCGTTCGTGTCCGCGCAGAACGAGTACAGCCCGCTCGCCCGGGATGCCGAGGCCGAGGTCCTGCCGGCCGTGCGGGCGTACGCGCTCGGGTTCCTGCCGTTCTTCCCGCTGTACAACGGGCTGCTCACCGGCAAGTACACGAAGGCGGGCGGCCCGGCCGACGGTCGGCTGACGACCTCGAAGCCGCAGGTGCTCGAGGACGCCCCGTGGGACGTGCTCGACGACTACCAGCGGTTCTGCGACGACCGGGGCGTGACGATGCTGCAGGCGACGTTCGCGTGGCTCCTGGCGCAGCCGGGGCTGTCGAGCGTCATCGCGGGGGCGACGAAGCCGGAGCAGATAACGCAGAACGTCGAGGCCGGCACCACCTGGGCGCCGACCGAGGACGACATCGCCGACATGACGACGATCTTCGACCGGGCCTGAGCGGGCGCGCTCGTTCCGCGCCGAGTTGTTTCGCGCCGGTTTGTTTCGCGCTGAGCGACAGGTCACGGGGTGCGGAGCCCGTGGGGTGTCGCTCAGCGCGAAACGTCGGCGGTGCGGCGGCCGCGCGGCGCGGCGCTGCGGACTAGCGCGTCGCGGCGGCCAGGGCGTCGCGCAGCTCGGCGGCGGTCATCCGCGGGCCGTAGCCGGGGGTGTCCCGCTGGATGCGCCAGCCCTCGGCGAGCGGTCCGGCGTCGACGACGTCGAAGCCGAACGCGTCGATGAGCTCGGCGACGGTCTGCTTGGCGGAGTCGTCGTCGCCGGCGATGACGAGGGCACGACGGTCCGGGGTGCCGGCGGGCGTCGCGTGGCCGGTCAGGTCGTCGGCGCCGATGTGGTTGAACGCCTTCACGACACGGGCGCCGGGCAGGTGGTCCTGCAGCATCTCGGCCGTTGTCGTGGACTGGTCGTCGAGGGCGGCGATGTGGCCGTCGCGCTCCCAGTAGTAGTTGTTCGTGTCGATGACGACCTTGCCGACGAGGGGCTCGACGGGGATCGTCTCGATCGCGGCGAGCGGCACCGTCACGACGACGGTCTCGCCAGCTGCGGCTGCCTCGTCGCGGGTCGCTGCGCGTGCGTCGTCGCCGAGTTCCGTGACCAGGTCGGTCAGGGTCTCCGGGCCGCGGGAGTTCGCGATGACGACCTGGTGGCCGTTCCGTACCGCGAGTCGAGCGAGCTGGGATCCGATGTTGCCGGCGCCGATGATTCCGATGGTTGTCATGGTGTCCCTGCAACGCTGCCCGCCGTCGTGCATTCCCCGGGGGCGCGAACGCCCCGCCGGGAGCATGATGGCGGCATGGACCCCGAGTTCCGCGACGAGACCGACCAGGACCGCTACGCGATGTACGTCGGCGGCGAGCTCGTGAGCGTGCTCGACTACCGGGTGAACGGTGACGCGGTGGCGTTCCCGCACACCTACACGGTCCCGAAGCACCGCGGCCACGGCTACGCGGCGCAACTCGTCGAGTACGCCGTCGCCGACGTCGAGTCGTCGACCACGAAGCGCATCGTCCCGATGTGCTGGTTCGTCGGCAAGTGGTTCGACGAACACCCCGAGAAAGCCGACCTGCTCAGCCGCAGCGCCGCGGACTGAGCACCGAACGAAGGGGCTCCCGTGCCCACCATCACCCCGTTCCTCTGGTACGACGACCAGGCCGAGCAAGCGGCCGAGTACTACGTCGGACTGTTCCCCGACAGCCGCGTCGACAGCGTCAGCCGGATGCCCGACGGCCGTGCCCTGGTCGTGGAGTTCACGTTGCTCGGCGCCCCGTACCGCGCGATGAACGGCGGCCCCGGGCACCCGCACACCGACGCGGTCTCGTTCCAGATCGACGTGGACACGCAGGAGGAGCTCGACCGGCTGTGGGACGCCCTGCTCGCCGACGGCGGGAGCCCGACGGCGTGCGGGTGGTTGACCGACCGCTGGGGTCTGGCGTGGCAGGTGACCCCGTCGATGCTGGGGGAGCTGATGAGCGGATCGGGTGATCCGGAGGCCAACGCCCGCGTCTTCGAGGCCATGATGCAGATGGTCAAGCTCGACATCCCCGCACTGCAGGCCGCGGCCTCCGGTCACTGACCCCACTCTCCGCGGACCCGCCGGTAGTGTGACCGGACGAGAAGACCGCCGGCCGGCGCCGGCGCAGACAGGCTGGAGCCACCATGGACCACCCGAGTTCGAGGGTCCGCAACAGCGACATCAGCCGGGCGTACACCGAGCTCGCCCGCATCACCCGTCGGGCGAGCATCCGTGCCCGCGGCTCCGACCAGGTGTTGAGCGTCGTCGACCAGTCCCTCGTCGACTTCGTCGTCCAGCACCCGGGCTGCATGGCCATCGACATCGCCCGCTACCTGCGGCTGAACCGGTCGACGATCTCGCGGCAGCTGTCCGGGCTCCTCGCGACCGGACTGGTGCGGACGACCGACGGCGGCAGCGGCAACGCGAAGCCGCTCGAGGCGACCGACGCCGGCCGCGCGGCGCTCGAGCGGTCGGTGCAGCTGCACCGCGACGCGCTCGACGAACGGCTCGCTGACTGGTCGGACGACGACATCGCGCTGCTCGCCGGGCTGCTGGAGCGCCTCGGTGCCTCGGACGAGGCCGGGCTCCCGATGCCGGCACCCACCGAGTCGTGACGACGTCGTTCGTCCTGCTGTCCGACACACACCTGCCGAAGCGCGCGAAGGACCTGCCGCCCGGGCTGTGGGCCGACGTCGACGCGGCCGACCTCGTGGTGCACGCGGGGGACTGGGTCGACCTGGCCACCCTGGACGCCGTGCAGGCGCGGTCCCGCCGGTTCGAGGGCGTGCGGGGCAACAACGACGGTCCGGAGTTCGACGACCGGCTGCCGCTCGTCGCCCGGTTCGGTGTCGAGGACCTGCGGTTCGCCCTGGTGCACGAGACCGGGGCGTCGACCGGTCGGGAGCGCCGGATGGACGCCGAGTACCGGGACACCGACGTGCTCGTCTTCGGCCACTCGCACATCCCGTGGGACACCGTGGCGCCGTCGGGGATGCGCCTGCTGAACCCCGGTTCGCCGACCGACCGCCGTCGCCAGCCCGACCACACGTGGATGCGCGGCACGGTCAACGGCGCCGACCTGTCCGTCGAACTGGTGCGGCTGCCGCCGGTCGCTCGCTAGCCCGGGTCGTCGGCCTGTGTCGGCGGCCCCCCGTTCCGGAAAGCGACAGATCCCTGCGGAACTTCTCCGGACATCTGTCGCTTTCGCGGGGTGTTCGACGGCCGTCAGCGCAGCAGTGTCGCTTCGGCGGCACCGACCGCGTCGCCCACAGCCGCGGCGGCACCGACCGCACCGCCCGCCGTGACCGCGTCGCCCGCAGCCGCGGTGGCCCCGGCACCAGCAGCCCCTGCCGTCGGCATCCGGAAGAACGCGAGCTCCCACTCCGTCGAACGCCGGAACGCCCGCGCCATCCGCCCCCGCTCGTCGGGCGTCGCCGCACGGGCCAGCTCCTCGACGAGCCGGGTCGCCTCGGCGCTCGACGCTGCGAACCCCGGGTCCCCGTACGCCGTGATCCAGTCCGCGAAGGCGTGCCCGTCCGGAGCGACCCCGAGCTGCGACCCGACCCAGGCGTAGACCCGGAAGCACGGCAGCACCGCGGCGGCGAGCACCGCACGGGAGCCGGAGTCGGCGGCCTCCTGCAGGTGCGCGAGGTACCCGGCGCACGTGGGGTGCACGGGGTCGTCGGCGTGCGAACCGGCCAGACGACGGTGGTGCAGGTCGCGCGCCTCGTCGGCACACCCCTGCGCAGCCGCCGCCCAGAACGCAGCAGCACCGCCAGCACCAGCACCAGCACCGACCCCGAGCGCCGCCAGGTGCCGCTCGTACGCCCGCAGGTAGTGGACGTCCTGCGCCAGGTAGCCCGCGAACACCTCCGGCTCGAGCGTCCCGTCCCGGAGCCCCACCAGGAACGCGCAGTCGATCGTCTCCTGCAGCACCGACGCCGCATCCGCCCACCACACGTCCGTGTACGACAGCGCCGGCAGGGCTGCCCGCGCCTGCGCCCCGTGGTCGACCGGGCCGTTGCCGCTCCCGACCGACAGCGCGTCGGCCCCGCGCAGCGCTGCCGTCAGCCACTCCTTCGCCACCCCGACCGCGAGCTCCCAGTCGCCGTGCCGCGCGGCGACCGTCGCGATCGCACTGGAGAGCGAGCACCCGGTGCCGTGCGTGTTCGTCGTCGCGACTCGGGGACCCGTGAACACCCGCACGGTGCCGTCCGGTGCCACGAGCACGTCGTCCGAGGTCGGCCCCTCGTCGTGCCCACCCTTCGCCAGCACCAGGACGTCCCACCGCGCCGCCACGGCACGCGCGGCATCCAGCGACGACGCCGACGACGACAGTCCGGCCAGCTCCGCCAGCACCACGAGCTCGGCCCGGTTCGGCGTCACCAGGTCGGCGAGCGCGAACAGCGCCCCCATGGCTGCGGCCGCGTCCTCGTCGAGCAACCGGTCCCCGCTCGTCGCCACCATCACCGGGTCGACGACGACCACCGGCGGCCGGTGCTCCCGCAGCCAGTCCGTCACGACCCGCACGACGTCGGCGGTGCCGAGCATCCCGATCTTCACCGCGTCGACCACGACGTCGTCCGACACCGCGTCGAGCTGCTCCCGCAGGAACCCGACGTCCGGCACGTGCACCGATCGCACCCCGTGCGTGTTCTGCGCGACGAGCGCCGTCACGACCCCCATCCCGTACCCGTCGTGCGCGGCGATCGCCTTGAGGTCCGCCTGCATCCCGGCCCCGCCCGTCGGGTCGGTCCCGGCGATGCTCAGCACCCGTGGGACGCTCATGCGTCCGCCCCGTGGTGCGTGGAGGCCGGGAGGACCGGATCACCTTCTGCGAGCCGCCTCACCTCCGTCCCGTGGTCGGGTCCAGGGCCCCACGCGGACACGTACGCCGCCGCCGCGGATCCGGGGTCGGCTGCAGCACAGATGCCCGACACGATCGCGACCCCTGCGGCACCGGCAGCCCGGAGCGGCACGACGTCGTCGAGGGTCACCCCGCCGATCGCCACGCACGGCACGTCGGTCGCGGCGGCCAGCCGGGCGAACCCATCGTGGCCCAGCGCCGGCGGGTGGTCCGCCTTCGTCGCCGTGGGGTGCACGACCCCGACGCCGAGCAGGTCCACGGTGCCGCGGGGGAGCCGTTCGACGGCAGCAAGGTGCGCGAGCGTGTTCGCGGTGAGACCGACGTGGGCGTCCGCTCCGAGCAGGGCACGGGCGGCCGTGACGGGGACGTCGGACTGGCCGAGGTGCACGCCCGCGACCCGGTGTCCCGCGTGCCGTGCGGCGAGGGCGACGTCGAGCCGGTCGTCGACCACCACCGTCGCACGGTCCCCGACGGCGTCGGCGACGGCCGCGGTCAGCGCGAGCAGGTCACGCGCCGAGGCGTCCTTGTCCCGCACCTGCACGATCCGGACCCCGGCGTGCACGGCGGCACGGACGACCCCGAGCACCCCGATGCCGTGCCGGTCGGCCAGGGCGCCGTCGGTCACCAGGTAGACGCCGAACCCGGCGGACTGCAGCCCGCTCATGCCGGCACCGCCCGGGTGTCGACCGCAGGAGCCCTCTCGACCGTGATCCGGGCCTCGCGGACGACGTCCTCCGGAGTCAGCGACGCCAACCGGTCGAGGAACAGCGGCTGGAAGGTCCCCGGCCCGCCGGCGTCCCGCGCCGCGAGTTCCGCGGCGATCGTGTGCACGGCGGTGGCGGCGACGGCAGCGGCGCCCGCGTCCTCCGGCGCGACCGACGTGAACGCGGCGACGACCGCGCCGAGCGCACACCCACCACCGGTGATCCGCGTGAGCAGGTCGGTCCCGTTCGCCACCCGGACCACACCGATGCCCGGCGCGACCAGCAGGTCGACCGCACCCGACACGGCCACCGCGGCCACGAGCCTCCCGTCCGAAGCAGTGACGGACGCGACCCGGGCGTCCTCCGTGCCCACGGTGCTGTCGACCCCGCGGCCACCGGCCGAGTCGCCGAGCAGGGCGAGCACCTCGGAGGCGTTGCCCCGCAGCACCGTCGGGTGCAACGCGAGCAGGTCGCGCGCCAGGGCGGTGCGCACCGGCAGCGAGCCGACCGCCACCGGGTCGAGGACCCACGGAGTGTCCGCGTCCCGGGCGGCGTGCACGGCCTCGAGCGCGGCGACCCGCGGTTCGGCGTGCGGAGTGCCGGTGTTCACCAGCAGGGCATCCGCGACGCGGGCGAACGGCCCCGCCTCGGTCGCCACGTCGACCATCGCGGGCGAGGCCCCGAGTGCGAGCAGCACGTTCGCCGTGACGTTCTGCACGACGGTGTTCGTGATGCACTGCACCAGCGGGGCCCGGGCACGCACGGCCTCGAGCAGTTCGGCGGTTCGGTGGGCCCAGGCAGGGGAGGGCGCAGCGGTTTCCATGGACGATCCCTTCGCGAGTACGAGCTCGAGCAGGTTCGACGGGTGTGATCTCAGCCGCTGGATGCGGCACCCCGTGTCTCGAGCGACACCGTACACGACGCCCGGTGACCACTTCGAGGCCCGCTCCGGGCACCGTGTGCCAGGGTTGGACCGTGCCAGATGCAACGCCCCCCGGGCCCCCACCCGGCCCCCGCGACCCCGGTGACGCCTGGGCGGTCGGCCCCGACGGCACCAAGGCGTGGGGACGCTTCGGCGCCGCAGGCCTGCTCGTCGACGACGGCGCCGGCCGCGTGCTCCTGCAGCACCGCGTCGAGTGGAGCCACCACGGCGGCACCTGGGGCATCCCCGGCGGCGCACGGCACCAGGGCGAAGCAGCGGTGACCGCCGCCCTCCGCGAGTCCGCCGAGGAGGCCGGCGTCCCCGACGACGCGATCGCCCTGCGCCACACGGCGCTGCTCGACCTGGGGTTCTGGACCTACACGACCGTCGTGGGGCGCGCCTCCCGACCCTTCGAACCCGTCATCGCCGACCTCGAGAGCCTCGCGCTGTCGTGGATCCCGATCGACCAGGTCGACGAACTGCCCCTGCACCCCGGCTTCGGCAGGTCGTGGCCGGCGCTCCGCGCCACGATCGCGACCACCCCGCACGTCGTCGTCGACGCCGCGAACGTCGTCGGCAGCGTGCCCGACGGCTGGTGGAAGGACCGAGCCGGCGCCGCATCGCGCCTGCTGGCACAGGTGTCGGCGCTCGCCGAGGGCGGGGTCGCCGCATCGTTGCTCGACCTGCCGTTCGCGCGGTGGTGGCCGCGGTGGACCGTGGTGCTCGAGGGGGAGGCCCGGGCCGCCGCGGACGATGCCGGTACCGGCGCTGTCGACGTCGTCCGTGCTCTGGCTTCCGGCGACGACGCCATCGTCGAGTCCGCGCAGGCCGCGGTGCAGGCCGGCGACGGGCCGGTCGTCGTCGTGACGGCCGACCGCGAGCTCCGCGACCGCGTCGAGGCCCTCGGCGCGGTCGTCCACGGGCCGTCCTGGTTGCGCGACCAGCTGTAGCCGCCTGGACCGCCGTGTTCCGGATGGTGACCGAGCGGCCGTCGGTCGCTGCCGGTACGCTGGCCCTGACGTCAACGGAGACGCAACACGCAGGAGGTTCCCCTTGGAGCGCATCACCAGGGCCGACGACCGAGTCCACCGCCCCGCCGGGCCGTGGACCCCCACGGTGCACCGGCTGCTCGCCCACCTGCACGAGCAGGGGTTCGTCGCAGCCCCCGAACCGATCGCCCTCGGTGACACCCTCGAGACGGTCTCGTTCGTCCCCGGTGTCGCGGGCGAGTACCCCTGGACCGAGGACATCGCCAGCGAGGCCGCCCTCGTCACCAGCGCCCGCCTGCTCCGCCAGTTCCACGACGCCGCCGCCAGCTTCCCGCGCAGCGCCACCGACGACCTCTGGTCCCAGGCCGACCGTGCCCCCGTCGAGACGATCGTGCACGGCGACTTCGCCCCGTACAACTGCGTCTACGACGGCATCGCCGCCGTCGGCCTGATCGACTTCGACACCGCCCACCCCGGGCCACGCGTCTGGGACGTCGCGAGTGCCGTCTACCGGTTCGCACCGTTCACCACCGGCGCTGTCGAGGGATCGACCGCCCCCGACCTCGACGAGCGGCTCGCACGGGCCGCCGAGTTCTGCCGCGCCTACGCCCTCGACGACCGCTCCCGCAGCGTCCTGGCCGAGACGATGATCGCGTCCCTCGTCGCCCTGGTCACGACGATCGAGCACGAGGCCGCCGCCGGCAACCCGAAGTTCGTCAGCGACCTGCAGCACGGCCACGCCGACCTGTACCGCGCCGACGTCGCCTACCTGGAGCAGCACGCCGACGCCGTAACCGCCGCCGTCGCGTGACCACCAGCCCCGCGCGGCTCCGCACGGCGCGGTTCGCGGCGCAGGGCATCGCGGTGCCTGGACTGCGCCCCACCGAGGTCGTCGAGCGGATGCTGGCGGTGCAGGGGCAGGACCTCGGCCAGGTGCTCTGGGCCATCGGGGTCCGCGCTCCCGGATCGTCGCGGGACGACGTCCGTGAGGCCTTCGACCGCGGGGAACTCGTCCGCTCGTGGCCGATGCGCGGCACCCTGCACGCCTTGCGCCCCGACGACCTGCGACTGCTGCTCTCGCTCACCGCCGAACGGACGCTCCGCACGATCGCCCGACGCGCCACCGAGCTCGGCATCGACGACGCCCTGCTCGGCCGGGCCCGGGACGCGACGATCGCGTCCCTGGGCGGTGGTCGTGCGCTGGTCCGGGACGACCTGTTCGCGGCGTACCGCACTGCCGGCATCGACCCGGCCGGAGGCCGCGGCTACCACCTGGTCCTGCAGCTCGCGCAGGAGGGCCTCGTCGCCTGGGGCCCCACCGCCCGCGTCGGGCAGGGGCTCGTGCTGCTCGACGAGTGGGAACCCGCCACCGCTGACCTGCCGGACCGCGACGAAGCCCTCCGCCGGGTCCTGCTCGGGTACCTGCGTGGCCGTGGCCCCGCGACCGAGGCCGACGCCGCGAGCTGGACGAAGCTGCCGCTCGGTGACGTCCGCCGAGCGCGGGCGGCGGCGGGGAACGCGGTGGAGGACCTCGGCGACGGGCTCCTCGACCTCGCCGACCGGCCGGCAGCCGCGCGCGTCCCCACCGGGCACCTGCTCCCCGGCTTCGACGAGTACCTGCTCGGGTACGCCGACCGGTCCGCGCAGCTCGACCCCGCCCACGCCGACCGGGTCGTCCCCGGGGCCAACGGCATGTTCCTGCCGATGGCCGTCGTCCGGGGTCGCGTCGTCGGCACCTGGAAGCGCACCGAGCGCAGGGCCGGGCACCTCGTCACCGTCACACCCTTCGGTGCCCTCGATGCGGCATCGGTCCGCGCGCTCGAGGCGGCGGCCGCGCGGTACGCGGCGTTCCTCGGTGCGCCCGTCGCGACCACGGTGGTCTGACGCGACCACCTGCGGACCGTGTGCCGAGGCTGCCCGGCCGGCGTGGGCCCAGACCGCACCCAGCAACCATGCGGCGGACTCCGACACTGCCTCCGGTAATGTCGCAGGGCCATGACGGACAGCCCGGCCGACGCCACCCCCTACGAAGTCCTCGGCGTCCCCGCGACGGCTGACGACGAAGCGCTCCGCCGCGCCTACCGGCGGGCCGCCCGCGAGACCCACCCCGACCTCGGCGGCGACGCCCAGCGCTTCCGCCAGGTCCAGCTCGCGTGGGAGCGCATCGGCACGCCGGCAGCCCGGCGCGCGTACGACATCGGGTCCCGCGCGTACGGCGCGTCCGGGGCGACCGCCGGCAGGGGTGACACCGGTCGCGACGCCTACGCACCCCCGGCAGCGCGTCGCGACACCCGCCCCCGGGCCCGGTCCCACGGACACCCCGGCGGTCGGTCGCGCGAGGTCTTCCTGCAGGCCGAACGCGAGTGGGTCGGCCTCGGCGACCCCATCGAGGACCCGTACGACCCCACGCTCATCCGCTCCGCGCCCCGGCACATCCGGCGCCTGCTCGCCGAGGCCCTGGCCGAAGAAGCGACCGCCCTGATCGTCTCCGACATGGGGATCGGCGTCACGGTGTGGCACGACCTCGACGCCGGGGCCGAGGGCAAGCTCGACCACGCCGTCCTGACCCCGAGCGGGCTCTGGGCCGTCGAGTCCATCGACTGGGGCGCTCCGGTCCGCGTCGAGCACGGCGAGATCGTCGGCGAGACGCTCGCGCCGGGGGAGCGACCCGTCAAGGAACTCGTCCGCGCCGCCCGTGCCGTGCAGAAGCAGACCCGGGTGCGGTTCTCCGGGCGGCTGCTCGTCGTGCCGGACGCCGCCGTCACCGAGGACGTGCAGCTCGTCGGCTCCCCGAAGAAGCCCACCGCGCTCGTCGTCCGCCGGAGTGCGCTCGCCCAGGTGCTGAACGGCGTCTGGTCGCCGGCCGGTTCCGTCGACGTGTTCGAGATCCGCGACCGCCTGCAGCAGACCGTCCGCTTCGTCTGACCATGACGCCTGCGGCCTGACGCGTGGCGCTGGCCCCGGGCTCGGGGCTCCGGGCTCCGGGCTCCGACCGTCACCGTCCGACGCGTCGTACGATCACGGCATGCGCGAAGAGGTCGTCGTCGTGGTCGGCGGGTGGGAGCACGACTGCTGCGGGCCCGCCTACGAACGGCAGGCCACGGCGGCGTTCACCGCGTACGGAAGGACGCCGCGGTTCGCCGAGTCCCGGCACCACGACGACCCGTTCGGCATCACCGAGTTCCGTGGTCGGGTGGCCGATCTGTTCGTCGTCGCGGAGGACGGCACCCGCATCCCCGTCCACCGCATCCCGTCCGGTCGCGCGCTGGGCGGATCCGATCCGGACGACGACGGGCACCTCGAGGTGCCCTGGACCGGAGAACGGATCGAGGTCGAGTCCGACACGTTCGAGATCGTGGTCGATGTCCACGTGCCCGGGTCCGGGCCCGCGAAACGTCAGTAGCCGCGGAGCTTCTCGAGGTCGCGGCGCTCCCGCTTGCTCGGCCGTCCGGCTCCGCGATCGCGCATCGGGACGAACCCGGCCTCTTCCTTCGACAGCCGCGGCGGGGTCTTGTCCTCGAAGTGCTTCGCGGCCTCGGGGGCGCTCGTCCGCTTCAGGATGATCCCGGTGACCATGACGATGCGGTCGAAGCCGTTCTGGCGCACCCGCACCTCGTCACCGGGGCCGATCGGCTGCGCCGGCTTCGCGCGCTCGCCGTTCACCCGGACGTGACCGGCCTTGCACGCGGCGGTCGCGGCCGACCGGGTCTTGGTGATCCGGACGGCCCAGATCCAGCTGTCGACCCGGGCCTTCTCCATGCCGACACTCTAGGCGGCCCGTACCCTGGGGCGGTGCATGCGGACGAACAGGCGGCGATCGCCCGGGCCCGTGCCCTCGGGGTGCTGCACGACGCCGCGATCGGGGACCGCCTGGTGGTCCGGGCGCACCACGGGGACGGCGCGCAGGACGCCCTCGGTGAGCTGGTCGCCCGGACGCCCGACGCCGTGACGATCGCCACCCGCCGCGGCCCGGTCGAGGTCCGGCTCGCCGACGTCGTCGCCGCGAAGCGCGTCCCGCCGCCCCCGCCCGCGCGGCCCGCTCGGCGCTGACGCGCTCGGCTCGCACCGTGCGGACTTGTCGTGCTGTCGAGCCGGGGTCGCACGGTGCGGACTTCGTCGGCGGGTGCGCCGTCGGAGGCTCGGTGCGGACTTCGTTGGCGAGTGCGTCGTCGGAGGCTCGGTGCGGGGCTGTGGCGCCGCACGGAGCCACCAGCCCCGGACGGTGTGGCGGAGGCGGCACCGTGCGGGATTCGCGGAGCCGGGGTCGCACGGTGCGGACTTCGTCGGCGGGTGCGTCGTCGGAGGCTCGATGCGGGGTTGTGGTGCCGCACGGAGCCACCAACCCCGCACAGGCTGACGAACCTCGCACCGTGCGAACCCGGCGCCCCGCCCCACCCCGCCGCGCACCCGGCCCCGCCCACCCCGGCGAGCCGCAGGCCCCCGCGCCCCGCTCCCGACATACGCTCATCCCATGGCAGTCCCCGTCCCGCTCGGCACCGAGGACCGCACCGCCCGCCTCACCCTCCGCCGCCCGGACTCCTGGCGCCGCGAGGACTCAGCCCAGGCGGACCTGCGCGTCACCGGCGACGACGTCGTCCTCACCGTCCGATCCCGCCCCAGTGACCGCGCGATCGGCGACGAGAACACCGGGCTGCTCGAACGGCTGCCCGGCTCCGTCGAGGGCCTGCTGCTCGTCGGCTGCGACCCGTGGACCACCGCCGGCGCCCCGGCCCGGCTGGTCGAGTACGTCCGGCCCGACGAGCACGGCGACGTCGCCGGCACCCACATGCTCTTCGTCACCGGTCGGCACCGCGTCGACCTGACGATCGAACGCCCGCTCGCCCGGCTGCTCGAGACCGACGACCTCGTGCTCGCGGTCCTCGAGAGCGTCCGCGCCACCGAGACGGTCCCGGTCCGCCCCGAGCGTGACCTCGAACCGCTGCCGGTCCCCGCCCCGGCACCGTCGCTCGACGGCCCCCGCCTCAGCACGGACGCGATCGGCACCCTGCAGAGCCTCGCCGGACGCCGGTGGAACCCGACGCTCCTCCGCACCGCGGCGGGCCGCGAACTCATCGAGGCGGGCCTCGTCGGCCGGCTCGGCACGCTGTCGGAGTCGACCCAGACCCTCCTGGAACCCTGGCAGGGCGATGCCCAACCGGTCACGCTGGAACAGCACCTGCCCGACGGGGGCGAGTCGCGCCTCCAGGCCTGGTCGCAGACCGTCGTCGACGGGACCGACGCGGCGGGTGCCGTGGTCGCGTCCGTCACGCCCGACCGGGCCGTCGCGCTGCTGGCCGGGAGGCTCGGCATCGGTCCGACGTGGACCTTCCCGTTCCGCACGGGGTCGCTCCCAGGGCACCTGCTCGGCCGCAAGCTGGCCGGCGGTCCGGACGCACCGGACCTGCCGGAGGCCCTGGCCGAGGCGGACCCGCGCCTCGCGCGGTTCTGGGCCGCGCCGTGGACCGTCTCGTACCTGCGTCGACCGGGAAAGCCGAAGCCGATCACGATCGTGCGGGCCGAGGGGCACGGGTTCGCGCGCGTGGGCACGACGAAGGCCGGGGAGACCGCCTTCCGGACGGACTCCCCGGCCAACGTCTACCGGTCGGTGGTGCGGGCGCTGCTGGGCTGAGCGCGCCCGGTTCTCCCGCTACGCGGCGGGGCCGGCGGTCAGGGTGATCGTGACCGTCTTCGCGGCGCCGGTGCTGTCGGTGTAGCGGACGCTCACCTTGTCGCCCACCGAGTGCGACTGGACGACCTTGGTGAGCTGGTCCGAGCTCGTGACCGCGGTGCCGTCGATGCTCGTGATCGTGTCCCCGGCGGTCAGGCCGGCGCTCGCGGCGCCGGAGCCCTCGACCGTGCCGGCGACGGCGACGCCGCCCGTGGTGCCGGAGGTGTTGCTGACCTCGACCCCGAGGAACGCGGGCAGCCCGATGGTGATCGTGCTCGAGGACTCCCCGGCGAGGATCTTCTCGGCGATTGTCTTCGCGGTGGTGATCGGGATGGCGTAGCCGGTGACGTCGGCCGTGCCGGAGGACGCTGCCGTGGCCATGCCGACGACCTCGCCCTCGCTGTCGAGCACCGGTCCGCCGGAGTCGCCGGAGACGATGTCCGCCGAGATCTCGATCAGGCCGGTCAGGGACTCGGTGCCGGTGCCGGACTCGCTCTGCACCTGGATGTCCTGGTCGGTCGCGGTGACGGTGCCCTCGGCGGCGACGAGGTTGCCGGTGCCCTCCGCGTTGCCGACGTCCTTGACGGTGTCACCGGTGCTCGGCTCGCCGTCGTCGTCGAGCGTGACCGTGGACAGCCCCGAGGCGTTCTCGAGCTTCAGGACGGCGACGTCGTTCGTGGCGTCGGCCCCGACCACGTCGGCCTTGTACTCCTTGCCGGTGGTCTCGTCGGTGACGGTGATGCTCGTCGCGCCCTGGATCACGTGGTTGTTCGTCAGGATCGTGCCGTCGGAGGTCAGGACCATGCCCGTGCCGGCTGCCTGTGACGACTCGTCGTAGTTCAGGACGGTGTTGATGGTCACGACGCCCTTCTTGTCGGCGGCCGTCGCCGCGGTGGCGGGGGACTGGGTCGTGCCGGTGCCGGTGCTGCCGTCACCGCTGGTGCCGCTGCCGCTGCCGTCGCCGGGCACGGTGAAGCCGTTCGTGCCGTCGCTGCTGCCGGTGCCGCCGGTGCCGTCGGTGCCGGATCCGGTGTCGGGGAGCGTGGTGGTGCCCTGCGACTGGCTCGAAGTCGTGGTCGTCCCCTGCGAGGACAGACCGAGGGCGGTGCCACCGGCCGCACCGACGATGGCGAGCGCGGCGATGCCGGAGCCGATCATCAGTCCCAGCCGACGCGGGCGCTTCGTCGTACCGGGGTGGTTCGCGGTCGCCGCCGAGTACGCCCACGCGTGGTTCGCGCCGGCGAGGGCGGGGCTGCCGATCAGGTACGGGCCGCGGCCGTCCGGTGTGTAGGCGTAGGGGCCGGAGCCGTCCGGACCGTAGAGGTAGGGACCGGAGCCGTCGAACGCGTACGCCGGGCGCAGGGAGGCCGGGTCGGCGTGCGGCGCCTCCCAGTGCATCCCGGGAGCCTGCTGCTGCGCGGCGGGGGTGCCGTCCTCGTCGTGGTCGGCGGCTGCGGGGTTCGGGGTCTCGTTCATCGGTGCTCTCCGGTCGTCCCTCGACGGCCCGGTCGGGCGTCGATGGAGACCAGTACACGGCGCTTCCCCATGACAAGCCTATGAACGAACCCTGCGCACGCTCCGGGCTTGCTCGGGGGACGCCGAGTGGGGCTCCGGCGTTAGGGTGGCCTTACTTCCATGCCTCCGTCGACGTCCACGCCCCCGGCTCCCAGCTCCGTCCCCCGACTCGTCGGTGCGACCGTGCTGGCGGTCGTCGTCCTCGCCGTGGCGTGTGCGCTGTCGATCGCGTACGGCTCGCGGCCGATCCCGCTCGGCACCGTCCTCGACACGGTGATGCACCCCGGGCGGAGCGACGAGGTCGGGCTCATCGTGCTCGGCAACCGCGTGCCCCGCACCGTCGTCGGACTGCTCGCCGGAGCCGCGCTCGGGGTGGCCGGGGCCGTGATGCAGGGCGTCACGCGGAACCCGCTCGCCGACCCGAGCGTCCTCGGCATCAACTCCGGGGCGACGCTGGCCGTGGTGGCCGGGATCGCGGTCTTCGGCGTGAGCGGCACGGCTGCCTACCTGCCGTTCGCCTTCGTCGGGGCCGCCCTCGCCGCCGTGCTCGTGTACGGGATCGCGACCGTCGCCCGTCGAGGCCTCTCGCCCGTCGGGCTCGCCCTCGCCGGAGCCGTGGTCGCCGCCGCGCTGTCGTCGGTCACCACTGCGGTGCTCGTGACCGACCAGAGCCTGCTCGACCAGCTGCGCTTCTGGCAGGTCGGTGCCCTCGCCGGCAAGGACCTCGGCACGGCGGGGATCATCACGGCGCCGGTGCTCGTGGGGCTGGTGATCGCGTTCGGTCTCGGCCGGTCGCTGAACACCCTCGCGCTCGGGGACGAACTCGCGGCGTCGCTCGGACAGCGGGTCGTGCTCGTCCGCGCCGTGGGCGGTCTGGTCGCCGTGCTGCTCGCCGGGTCCGCTGTGGCCGCCGCCGGGCCGATCGCCTTCGTCGGGCTCGCCGTGCCGCACGCCGTCCGCCGGCTGAGCGGCCCCGACCACCGCTGGACCATCCTGCTGTCGGCGATCGTCGCCCCCGCACTGCTGCTCGTCGCCGACGTGATCGGTCGCGTCGTGGCGTACCCCGGGGAGCTGCAGGTCGGCATCGTCACGGCGTTGATCGGGGCGCCGGTGTTCATCGCGCTCGTGCGGTCGAGGGCGGTGCGGGGACTGTGAGGCGGCTGTTCGGTTCCGGCCGCCCGCGGTCCGGCGGTCTGCGCCGCTCGGCCGGCCTGCGTCGTGAGGTCGCGGTGCTCGTCGCCGTGCTCGTGGTCGTCGTGGTGCTCGTCCTGGTCGGGCTCGGCGCCGGTTCGATCCCGCTCACCCCGGGCCAGGTACTCGCCTCCCTGTTCGGCCAGGGGGACCGGATCTCGGACTTCGTCATCGGGCAGCTCCGCGGGCCGCGGGTGCTCGGTGCCGTCCTCGTCGGCGCCAGTCTCGGCGTCGCGGGCGCGATCGTGCAGAGCGTCGTGCGGAACCCGATCGCGAGCCCCGACGTCATCGGGATCACCTCGGGGGCCAGCGCCGCCGGACTCACCGCCATCGTGCTGTTCGGTGCCAGCGGTGGCACGCTCTTCTCGGTCGTGGTGGTCGGCGCGGTGGTGGTCTCGATCGTCATCGCCGGGCTCGCCTGGCGACGGGGGATCACCGGCAACCGGGTGATCCTCGTCGGGATCGGCGTCGCGGCGATCTGCCTGAGCATCACCGGCTGGATGCTCACGAGCGGCACCGTCACCCAGGCCGGCACCGCGCTGCTCTGGCTCTCCGGCAGCCTGAACGCCGTCGACCGCGACCTGGTCGGGGTGCTCGGCGTCGCGTTCGTCGTGCTCGTCGTGCTCGCGCTGCTGCAGTCCGCCCGTCTGCAGGTGCTGAGCCTCGGGGACGAGGTCGCCGCCGCACTCGGACTCCGGCCGGACCGGGCGAAGGTGCTCCTGCTCCTCACCGCCGTGTGCCTGACCGCCGCAGCCGTCGCCACCGCGGGGCCCGTCTCGTTCGTGGCGCTGATGTCTGCGCCGATCGCCCGACGCCTGGTCGGCGGCGGACGGGTGGCGCTCGCGCCGGCCGCTGCCGTCGGTGCCGCGATCACGCTCGGCAGCGACCTGCTGGCACAGTTCGCCTTCCCCGGCACCGCGCTGCCGGTGGGCGTGGTGACGGGCGTCGTGGGGGCGCCGTACCTGCTCTGGTTGCTCGCGCGGGGACGGTGACGCCGGGTCGCACGAGTCGATGACGTCGGGTCCCACGGGTCGCTGACGCGGCTCGTGCGTTCGCGGATCGCGGAAGTCCCTCCACAGTCCCAGATCGGGGCTGCCGCTCGGGGCTTCGTTTCCGATACGCTGGTGGGCCAAGAGGAGGAGGTCCACCGATGCCAGATCCAGTGGTCCCGCAGCCGGGCGGTCAGAAGACCCCGGAGCAGCGGCTGGTCGACACCACGCTGACCTTCAGCATGGACATGGGCGCGGCGCTCACCGCCGAGTCCGGTGTCTCGACCGAAGAACGTGAAGCCGTCAACGCACTGCCCTCCGGGTCAGCGTTGCTCGTGGTCCGTCGCGGCCCCAACGTGGGTGCGCGGTTCCTCCTCGACTCCGACGTCACGACGGCCGGTCGACACCCCGACGCCGACATCTTCCTCGACGACGTCACCGTGTCGCGCAAGCACGCGCAGTTCCTGCGCCACGGCACGAGCTTCAGCGTCAAGGACAACGGTTCCCTGAACGGCACGTACTTCGACGGTGTCCGCATCGACGAAGCGCTGCTCACCGACGGGGCCGAGGTCCAGGTCGGCAAGTTCCGCCTGACGTTCTACGCATCTCGGGTCGACCTGGCGCGCCTGGCGAACGCGTAGTGGCCGCACGGTCCGCTGCGGCCCGGGCGGGGTCCGCGGCACCGGACCTGCTCACCATCGGGCAGGTCCTCGCTCGCCTCAAGCCCGAGTTCCCGGACCTGTCGAGCTCCAAGCTGCGGTTCCTCGAAGAGCGTGAGCTCGTCACCCCGATCCGCACGGCCAGTGGGTACCGCAAGTTCTCCGCTGCCGACCTCGAGCGGCTCCGGGTGATCCTCGGGTTGCAGCGTGACCACTACCTGCCGCTCAAGGTCATCAAGGAGTACCTCGCCGACCTCGATGCCGGACGCGAACCCGTTCTGCCCGGCGGAGGAGACGCCCCGAAGCCGTCGATCCTCGGCCGCGAACGCCGGTACACCCGCGACGAGACGGTCCGGGCAGCCGGCGCCTCACCGATGCTCCTCGCCGACGCGGTCTCTGCTTCGCTGCTGCCGGCCACCGACACCTACGGCGACGACGGCGTCTCCGTACTGAAGGCCCTGGTCGAACTGCAGCGAACGGGGATCGAGCCGCGACACCTCCGCACGCTGCGCAGCACCGCCGAGCGTGAGGTCGGTCTCATCGAGTCCGCCCTCATGCCGGTCTCCCGCCGGGGTGACGCGACCTCGCGTGCGAAGGCCACCGAGCTCGCGCGTGAGATCGCCGGGCACCTCGAGATCATCCGGTCGAACCTCATCCGCCAGGCCATCGGTCGTCTCGACGCATGACGCCGTCCGGTGCTCCGACAGGGCTTGTGTGTCAGTGGCCGAGGCGTATCCTCGACACGCCGGACGCGCCGGGTCGGATGTCCCGCGCGGGAGCGGTCGGAGTCGCTACCGTGGACCTCGGAACAACTCTCAACCCGTCGTTGAAGCTTCGGGTGGGAGCTCGATCGTCGTGGAAGGCAAGCTCATGAGTGGGAACGACACCCCTGGCACCGAGTCTGATGTGACCCGGTACGACCTCGGGCTGCTCTTCACCGATGGTCTGCCCGAGCACGACGAGCAGAACGGCTACCGCGGCACCGTCGCCGCACGGGCAGCCGGCATCTCGTACCGACAGCTCGACTACTGGGCCCGCACCGAACTCGTGCAGCCGACGATCCGCGGGGCCGCCGGCTCCGGGTCGCAGCGCCTGTACGGGTTCCGCGACATCCTCGTGCTCAAGCTCGTGAAGCGCCTGCTCGACACGGGCATCTCACTGCAGCAGATCCGCACCGCGGTCAACCAGCTCCGTGAGTCCGGCGTCTCCGACCTGGCACAGACCACGCTCATGTCCGACGGCGCCTCGGTGTACCTCTGCACCTCTGATGACGAGGTCATCGACCTCGTGTCCCGCGGCCAGGGTGTCTTCGGCATCGCGGTCGGCAAGGTCCTGCGCGAGGTCGAGAGCTCCCTGGTCGAGCTCGACGCCACCGCGGCGGCCGACCCCTCCGACGAGCTCGCCGCTCGTCGCGCTTCCCGCGCTTCCTGACCGTTTCGGTTCCGGCCGAGCGGTCGCGAACCGTCGTGTGCGCGTCGCCGAGGTGTCACGAACTGTCGGCTGTGACTTCGCCGGCCGACAGTTGGTGACCTTTCGGCGGACGTGAGCGGCATGTTGTTGCCGCTGGGCGAGCCGGGGTCGGGCGTGTCTGCCGGGACCGGGGTGGGCCTCCCGGCAGTCGCCGAGGTGTCACGAACCGCCGTGTGCGCGTCGCCGAGGTGTCACGGACTGTCGCCCGCGACGCTGCCTGCCGACAGTTGGTGACCACTCGCCGGACGTGAGCGGTGTGTCGTGACCGCTGGCCGAGCCGGGGTCGGGCGTGTCTACCGGGGCCGGGGCGGGCCCCCCGGCAGTCGGCGCGTGGTCACGAACCGCCGTGTGCGCCTCGCCGAGGTGTCACGATCTGTCGCCTGCGGGGCTGCTAGCCGACAGTTGGTGACCGCTCGGCGGACGTGAGCGGCATGTCACGCGACCGCGACCGCGACCGCGAAAACGCGACCGCACGAGCACCGACCTACGCGGCGCCACCCTCGGCGTACGGACCGATCTTGCCGGTGCGCATGATGCGCTCGAGCAGCTGGTCGAAGTTCTTCGCCATCTCCTGCGCGGACTCGCCGGGCCAGACGTGCAGCGGCTTCGCGGCGCCCTGCGCCTGCTGCAGCGACGTGCGCTCCGGCAGCTGCGGGGAGAGCACGAGCGGGCCGAACATGTCCCGGAGTTCCTTGATGCGGAACTGGTGCTCGAGCGACTGCACCCGGGCACGGTTCACGATGATGCCGAGGGGCTGCAGGCGTGGGGAGAGGCCGCGGCGGATCTCCTCGATCGCGCGCAGCGCACGGTCGGCGGCGGCGACGGAGAACAGGCCGGGCTCGGTGACGACGGTGACGCGGTCGGACGCGGCCCACGCGGTGCGGGTCAGGGCGTTCAGCGACGGCGCGCAGTCGATGAGGACGAGCTCGTAGTCCTGCTCGACGTTGGCCAGGGCCTCTTCGAGCTTCCAGATGTCGCGGATCGACGGGTGCGGCCCGTCGAAGTTGATGGCGGAGGGGGAGCCGACCATGACGTCGATCTTGCCCTGCGACCCCTTCGTCCAGCCCGAGGGGGCGATCGCCTGACGGACGATCTTCTCCTTCGGGTTCTCGAGGACGTCGGCGACGTTGAGGTGGCCGGCGAGGTTGATGTCGAGGCCCGTCGAGACGTCGGACTGCGGGTCCAGATCCACCACCAGCGTGCGCAGTCCCTTGGCGAACGCGGCCGAGGTCAGGCCGAGCGTCACCGTCGTCTTGCCGACACCACCCTTGAGGGAGCTCACGCTGAGTACATGCACGTTGAGCAACGTTACCGCCACTAGGGTTGTCTCACCTCAACCCGGGCTGAAAGGGACGTCGTGTTCACGAAGATCCTCGTTGCGAACCGTGGCGAGATCGCCATCCGTGCGTTCCGTGCCGCCTACGAGTTGGGGGCCCGTACGGTGGCCGTCTACCCGTACGAAGACCGGAACTCCCTGCACCGTCTAAAGGCCGACGAGGCCTACCTGATCGGGGAGCGGGGCCACCCGGTCCGGGCGTACCTGGACGTCTCCGAGATCATCCGCGTCGCCCGCGAGTCGGGGGCCGACGCGATCTACCCGGGGTACGGGTTCCTGTCCGAGAACCCCGAGCTCGCCGCGGCAGCAGCCGCGAACGGCATCACCTTCATCGGCCCGGGCGAGCACGTGCTCGAGATGGCCGGCAACAAGGTCACCGCGAAGGAGCACGCGATCGCAGCCGGCGTCCCGGTCCTCGCGAGCACCCCGGCGAGCCGCGACATCGACGAACTGATCGCCGGCGCCGACGCGATCGGGTTCCCGGTCTTCGCCAAGGCCGTCGCCGGTGGTGGTGGCCGAGGCATGCGCCGGGTGGAGACGAAGCCCGAGCTGCGCGACGCCCTCGAAGCCGCGATGCGCGAGGCCGACAGTGCGTTCGGCGACCCGACGATGTTCCTCGAGCAGGCCGTCATCCGTCCGCGCCACATCGAGGTGCAGATCCTCGCCGACGGGACCGGCACCGACGCGGGCACGATCCACCTGTTCGAGCGGGACTGCTCGGTCCAGCGGCGCAACCAGAAGGTCGTCGAGATCGCGCCGGCGCCGAACCTCGACCCCGCGATCGCGCAGGCACTGCACCGTGACGCCGTGGCCTTCGCCCGGTCGATCGGGTACGTCAACGCCGGCACCGTGGAGTTCCTGCTCGACACCGAGGGCGAGCGCGAGGGGCAGCACGTCTTCATCGAGATGAACCCGCGCATCCAGGTCGAGCACACGGTCACCGAAGAGGTCACCGACGTCGACCTGGTGCAGTCGCAGATGCGCATCGCAGCGGGGGAGACCCTCGCCGACCTCGGCCTGACGCAGGACACCGTCGCGGTGCACGGCGCCGCGCTGCAGACCCGCATCACGACCGAGGACCCGACGCAGGGCTTCCGTCCGGACACCGGCCGGATCAGCACCTACCGCAGCCCCGGCGGCGCCGGCGTCCGGCTCGACGGCGGCACGGTCGCCACCGGCGCGCAGATCAGCCCGCACTTCGACTCGATGCTCGCGAAGATGACGTGCCGCGGTCGGGACTTCCCGGCGGCGGTGTCCCGGGCCAAGCGCGCCCTCGCCGAGTTCCGCATCCGCGGCGTCAGCACGAACATCCCGTTCCTGCAGGCCGTGCTCGAGGACCCGGACTTCGCCCGCGGCGACGTCTCGACGAAGTTCATCGAGGAACGCCCACAGCTCTTCGGCGGCCACGTCTCGAAGGACCGCGGCACGAAGGTGCTCACCTGGCTCGCCGACGTCACGGTGAACAAGCCGAACGGTGAGCGGTCGCCGCTCGTCACCGACCCGGCCGACAAGCTCCCGGCCACCGACCTGACGGCGCCGGTGCCCGAGGGACAGCGCGACCGCCTGCTGGCCATGGGGCCGGCCGAGTGGTCGAAGGCCCTGCGCGCCCAGACGGCCCTCGCGGTGACCGAGACGACGATGCGCGACGCCCACCAGTCGCTCCTCGCCACCCGGGTCCGCACGAAGGACCTCGTCGCCGTCGCACCGCACGTCGCGCGGCTCACCCCGCAGCTGCTCAGTGTCGAGGCCTGGGGTGGAGCCACGTACGACGTCGCACTCCGGTTCCTCGGGGAAGACCCCTGGGAGCGCCTGTCCTCGCTGCGCGAAGCGATGCCGAACATCCCGATCCAGATGCTGCTGCGCGGCCGGAACACCGTCGGGTACACGCCGTACCCGACCGAGGTCACCGACGCCTTCGTCGACGAGGCCGCCCGGTCCGGCGTCGACGTCTTCCGCGTGTTCGACGCGCTGAACGACGTCAGCCAGCTGCGTCCAGCCCTGGAGGCCGTGCTCGCGACCGGCACGGCCGTCGCCGAGGCGGCGCTCTGCTACACCGCCGACCTCCTCGACCCCGCCGAGGACCTCTACACGCTCGACTACTACCTCCGCCTGGCGGAGCAGATGGTCGAGGCCGGCGCGCACGTCATCGGCATCAAGGACATGGCGGGGCTCCTCCGTGCCGGTGCGGCTGAGAAGCTCGTCACCGCGCTGCGCGAGCGCTTCGACCAGCCGGTGCACGTGCACACCCACGACACCGCCGGCGGCCAGCTGGCGACCCTGCTCGCCGCCTCGCGTGCCGGGGCCGACGCCGTCGACGTGGCCGCAGCACCCATGGCCGGCACGACCAGCCAGCCGAGCATGTCCGCCCTGGTCGCCGCCCTGGCCCACACCGAGCGCGACACCGGCCTGTCCCTCGACGCCGTCGGTGACCTCGAACCGTACTGGGAGTCGGTCCGTCGCGTGTACGCCCCGTTCGAGTCCGGGCTCGCCGGTCCGACCGGGCGTGTCTACAAGCACGAGATCCCCGGCGGTCAGCTGTCGAACCTCCGGCAGCAGGCGATCGCCCTCGGCCTCGGTGACCGGTTCGAGCAGGTCGAGGACTGGTACGCCGAGGCGAACCGGATCCTCGGGCGCCCGACCAAGGTCACGCCGTCGTCGAAGGTCGTCGGTGACCTCGCACTGCAGCTCGCCGCGGTCGGTGCCGACCCGGTCGACTTCGAGCAGAACCCCGACAAGTACGACATCCCGGACTCCGTGGTCGGGTTCATGGCCGGCGAACTGGGCGACCTGCCCGGCGGCTGGCCCGAGCCGTTCCGCTCGAAGGTCCTGGCCGGTCGCGACGTCCGACTCGAGATCACCCCGGTGCCCGCCGACGAGCGTGCGCACCTCGAGACCCCCGGACCCGAGCGGCAGCAAGCCCTCAACCGCCTGCTCTTCCCGCAGCCGACGCAGCAGTTCCAGCGCGTGCGGGAGCAGTACGGCGACCTGTCCGTCGTCCCGACCGTCGACTACCTGTACGGGCTGCGCCCCGGGCAGGAGCACAGCGTCCCGCTCGGCAAGGGCGTCGACCTGTTCGTCGGGCTCGAGGCGATCGGCGAGGTGGACGCCAAGGGCATCCGCACGGTCATGGCGACGATGAACGGGCAGCTCCGCCCGGTCGCCGTCCGCGACCGTTCGGTCGAGGTCGAGACGAAGGCGGCCGAGAAGGCCGACGCGTCCGACCCCAAGCACGTGGCCGCGCCGTTCTCCGGCGTGGTGACGCTCAAGGTCGCCGTCGGTGACGTCGTCGAGGCCGGTACGCCGGTGGCGAGCATCGAAGCGATGAAGATGGAAGCGGCCATCTCGGCGCCCGTGTCGGGCACCGTCGGCCGACTCGCGATCCCGGTGACCCAGCAGGTGGACGCCGGCGACCTCCTGGTGGTGCTGCAGTAAATTGACCGTTCGTCCCATCCGCCTGTTCGGCGACCCCGTCCTCCGCTCGCCGGCCGACCCGATCCGCCCCGAACTGCTCGGCAGCGCCGGGGTCCGTGACCTCGTGCAGGACCTCATCGACACCGTCAAGGAACCCGGACGTGCCGGGGTGGCCGCGCCCCAGATCGGCGTCGGACTCCGTGCGTTCTCGTACAACGTGGACGGTGAGGTCGGTTACGTCCTCAACCCGGAGATCGTCGAGGTGTCCGGCGAGCCCGAGCTCATGGAGGAAGGCTGCCTCTCCGTCCCGGGGCTCGGCTACCCGACGCGTCGCTCCCCGTACGCGAAGGTGCGGGGTGTCGACGTCGACGGCGACGAGGTCGTCCTCGAGGGCACCGGCTTGATGGCCGAGGCGCTCCAGCACGAGTGCGACCACCTCGACGGCACCGTCTACGTGATGACGCTCGACCCCGAGGTCCGCCGTCAGGCACTGCGCGACATCCGTGCACAGGACTGGTTCCACTGAGCGCTTGCACAGTCCCGCGTTCGCCGGCTGTGAACTGTGGTGTGACACCCCCACGGGGGATTGTCGCTTTGTCCTGACGAGGGGGTACCGTGCTGCTGTCGGCCTCCCACCGACGACCATCCCATCCCCCCAGGACTCCCGCATGACCAGTCAGAACGACGAGCTCAGCTCGCACCGCACCCGCACCAACCGTCGACCGGCCGAGGCCACCGTCACGACCGGTTCGACCGCCGTCCTCGACGCCCCCGCGACGGAGCAGTCGCAGGAGGCCTGAGTCCCGCAGGCGCCCCCGGCGCCCGCTGAACGGCCTGGAGGCCCGGATCACGTCCCACGGACGCGATCCGGGCCTCCAGGCTGTTGCGTCCACACCCGCGCGTACCGGGCGGAATCGGGCGTACCTGGTGAGAAGAACCGACTAGGTACGCCCGGATCGACCCGGTACGCCCGAATCGACTCGGTACGCCCGGAGCTGGTCGCTCAGCGAGGCGGCCGCGCGCGTACCTGGCGGAATCGGGCGTACCTGGTCAGAAGAAACGACCCGGTACGCCCGAAACGACCAAGTACGCCTGAAAGCGGCCAGCCCGCACGCGGCGACCGCCTGGAGGCCCGGCGGCAGTCCAGCGGACCGGCGCCGGGCCTCCAGGCCGTCACGTCCACAACCGCGCGTACCTGGCGGAATCGGGCGTACCGGGTCGAAAGAACTGACCCGGTACCCCCGATTCGACCCGGTACGCCCGGCGGGCGCTACGCGCGGTTGCGGCGCCGACCCTCGATCACCGGGGTCGCCGTCGTCTGCACCTTCGACCCGGAGTAGATGTGGTCGATGTCCGCGGCGAAGTCCTTGAGGATCACCGACCGCTTGATCGTGAGCTTCGGCGTGAGGTGCCCGGAGGCCTCGGTCAGGTCCGTGTCGAGGATCGTGAACGACCGGACCGACTCGGCGCGGGAGACCCGGCCGTTGGCGGCGTCGATGGCCTCCTGGACGGCGGAGAGCACGCGCTCGTCGTAGGCGGCCTCGTGCCCGCTCAGCGCCGGGGTGATCCCGCGGGACTCGCACCAGCCGGGGAGCATCTCGCGGTCGAGCGTCACGAGGGCTGCGACGAACGGCTTGCCCTCGCCGACGACCACGACCTGGCCGATGAGCGGGTGCTCGCGGATGCCGTCCTCGAGCGGTGCCGGCGCGACGTTCTTGCCGCTCGCGGTGACGATGAGCTCCTTGGCGCGGCCGGTGACCGTGAGGACCCCGTCGGCGTCGATCCGGCCGAGGTCGCCGGTGCGGAACCAGCCGTCGGCGAAGGCGTGCTCGGTTGCCTCGTCGTTCCGCCAGTAGCGGTCGAAGACGTCGACGCCGCGGATCAGGATCTCGCCGTCGTCGGCGATCCGCACCTCGATGCCGGGCAGCGCCCGACCGACCGTCCCGATGCGGAGCTCCCGGGCCCGGTTGACGGTGGCGGGGGCGGTGGTCTCGGTCAGGCCGTAGCCCTCGAGGATGAGCACCCCGATCGACCGGAAGAAGTGCGACAACCGCGGGGACAGGGGCGCCGAGCCGCTGACGGCGTACTCGACCCGGCCGCCGAGGGCGTCGCGGAGCTTGGCGTACACGAGCCGGTCGAACAGCTTGAACTTCAGCCCGAGCAGGAACGGCACCCTGCCGGCTGCGAGGGCCTCGGAGTGGGCGACCGCGGTGTCGGCCGCCGCGCGGAAGATCCTGCCCTTGCCACCGAGGTCGGCCTTCTGCTCGGCGGAGTTGTAGATCTTCTCGAACACCCGGGGGACCGCGAGCAGGAACGTCGGCTTGAAGGTCGACACCGCCCGCATCAGGTCCTTCGTGTCCGGCTCGTGGCCGACGAGGACACCGGCGGACACCGACATCGCGGCGATGAACCGGGCGAAGACGTGGGCGAGCGGGATGAACAGCAGGGTCGAGGCGCCGTCGGCGACGACCTCGGGCATCGCTTCGCTCGCGCCCTCCACCGTGGCGGTGAAGTTGTCGTGCCGCAGGACGCAGCCCTTCGGCCGGCCGGTGCTGCCCGAGGTGTAGATGATCGTGGCGTCGTCGTGGCCGTGCACGTTCGCGGTCCGGGCGTCGAGTTCGTCGTCGGTGACGTCCTCGCCGAGCCGGGTCAGGTCGTCGAGGCCGCCGCCGTCGATCGTCCAGTGCTGGCCCAGGGACGGCAGGTCGGGTGCGATGGAGGCGACGCGGCGCGCGTGCTCCTCCTGCTCGACGACGATCGCGACCGACTCGGAGTCGGACAGGATCCAGCGCACCTGGTCGGGGGAGCTCGTCTCGTACACGGGCACGGACACCAGGCCGGCTGTCCACACGGCGAAGTCGACCAGGGTCCACTCCAGACGGGTGCGGGACAGGATCGCGACGTGCGCGCCCGGTTCGAGCCCGGCGGCGACGAAGCCCTTCGCGATGCCGCGGACCCGGGCGAGCGTCTCCGCCGCGGTGAAGGTCGTCCAGGTGTCGCCGTGACGCTGGGCGAGGATCGGACGGTCGGGCGTCAGGCGGACGCGGTCGCCGAGGAGCCGCGCTGCCGAGCCGTGGTCCGGGGCGACGGGACCGGCGCTGGGCGGTGTGGCGTGCCTCCCGGCCGACGGCGTGGTCCCGGTGGCGGCGCTGCCAACGGTGGACGTGTCGGTGGAGGCGCTGCTGCGTGCAGGACGCTGATCGTTCACGGTGACTCCCTTGTCTGCCGGTTCGACTCGAGTGCGCCTCAACACCGAGGCGACACCGCCAGCATAGGACGCGTCACCGGGCGTTCCGTGACTTCGCGGCGAACCGGTAGGCTCGTTGCTCGTGCACGCCATCGGAATCGACATCGGGGGCACCAAGATCGCGGGTGCGGTCGTGACGGAACTGGGCGAGATCGTCGCCGAGGACCGCGTGGCCACCAACGCTGCGGACCCGAACGCCATGCTCGACGACGTCGTCTCGATGGTCGAGCGACTCAGCTCGCTCCACCAGGTCGGCGCCGTGGGGGTCGCTGCCCCCGGGTTCATCGACGCCTCGCAGTCGATCGTCTACTACACGCCGAACATCCGGTGGCGGAACGAACCGCTCCGGCAGAAGCTGCAGCAGCGCCTCGGCGACCTCCACATCACGGTGGACAACGACGCGAACGCCGCCGGCTGGGCCGAGTTCCGGTTCGGCGCCGGTCGACTCGTGTCCGACATGACCATGCTCACCATCGGCACGGGCGTCGGTGGGGCCATCGTGACCGAGGACCGCCTGTTCCGCGGGGGCTTCGGCACCGGCGGCGAGATCGGTCACCTGCGCATCGTCCCGAACGGCCTGCCCTGCGGCTGCGGCGCCCGCGGCTGCATCGAGCAGTACGGCTCGGGCCGCGCCCTGCAGCGCATGGCGAACGACGTCGCCGACGCCGGTGGCATCGGTTCGGCTCTGGCCGACGCCCGCGCCGACAACGGCGGCCAGCTCGACGGCAAGATCGTCGGCGACCTGATCCTGGCCGATGACCCGGGTGCCCTCGCGGCCCTCCGTCGGCTCGGTCGGCACCTCGGCGAGGCGTGCGCGTCGCTGTCCGCGGTGCTCGACCCGCAGCTCTTCGTGTTCGGCGGCGGCGTCGCCAGCGCGGGGGACCGGCTGCTCGACCCGATCAAGCAGGCGTACCTCAACAACCTGCCGGCCCGCGGGTACCACCCCGAGCCGGACTTCGTGATCGCCGAACTCGTCAACGACGCCGGCGTCGTCGGTGCCGCCGACCTCGCCCGCATCCACGCCCGCACGGCGTAGGGTCGGCGCGCACACACGCGCACACACGCACACACGCACACACGAACGACCGCCCACCCCCGGGCCGTGCACCACCCGGACCTTCTCACCACCTGGAGTCGTCGATGACCTACTGGCTGCTGAAGAACTTCGTGCTCGGCCCGCTCATCCTCACCCTGTTCCGGCCGTGGGTCGTCGGGCGTGAGCACGTCCCGACCTCGGGCCCGGTCATCTTCGCGTCGAACCACATCTCGTTCATCGACTCGGTGATCCTGCCGGCGGTGCTCGACCGTCGGCTGTCGTTCCTGGCGAAGAGCGACTACTTCACCGGCCGCGGCCTGAAGGGCTGGGCGACGAAGACGTTCTTCAACGCCATCGGCCAGCTGCCGATCGACCGCTCCGGCGGCAAGGCGTCCGAGGCATCGCTCCGCACCGGCCTGCAGGTCCTGGCGCGCGGTGAGCAGCTCGGCATCTACCCCGAGGGCACCCGCAGCCCCGACGGCAAGCTCTACCGTGGCCGCACCGGCATCGCCCGGATGATCCTCGAGGGGCGCGTGCTCGTCGTCCCCGTGGCCATGGTCGGCACGCGCGAGGTGCAGCAGATCGGGCAGCGCTTCCCGAAGATCAAGCGCGTCGGGGTCGTGTTCGGCAAGCCGCTCGACTTCTCGCGGTTCCAGGGGTTCGAGACCGACCGCTTCATCCTGCGCAGCGTCACGGACGAGGTCATGCACGAGCTCGCCGGCCTGAGCCGTCAGGAGTACGTGGACGTCTACGCCACCAGCGTGAAGGAGCGGGCGAGCTCCGCGCGCGAGGCCGTCATGCGGGAACGGAAGTCGACGCCTGCACGTTAGGCTCTGATGGTCCCGGCACCCCGCCAGGACGCCCATCGACGACGCGCGGCCCGGTGCCGGTCAGCGTCGTCGGGCCGCCCGCACAGAACACCGAGGTAACGCCCTTGCCCGAGTCGACCGACTTCGTCGCCCTGCAGGATCCGGACGTCATCGAGGGGCTCGACTATTGGCGGACGCTCCCGATCAAGCAGCAGCCGACCTGGCCGGACGCAGCCGCGGCCGAGGCCGCTTCGGCCGAGATCGCCACGCTCCCGCCGCTCGTGTTCGCGGGCGAGGTCGACAAGCTGCGTGAGCGGCTCGCCGCCGCCGCCCAGGGCAAGGCCTTCCTGCTGCAGGGCGGTGACTGCGCCGAGACCTTTGCCGGTGCCACCGCCGACTCCATCCGCGACCGGGTCAAGACGATCCTGCAGATGGCCGTCGTGCTGACCTACGGCGCCTCGATGCCCGTCATCAAGATGGGGCGCATGGCCGGGCAGTTCGCCAAGCCCCGCTCGAGCGACTTCGAGACCCGTGGCGACGTCACGCTGCCCGCGTACCGCGGCGACATCGTGAACGGCTACGACTTCACGCCGGAGAGCCGGACGGCCGACCCGCGCCGCCTGGTGCAGGGGTACCACACCGCCGCTTCGACGCTGAACCTCGTCCGGGCCTTCACGCAGGGGGGCTTCGCCGACCTGCGCCAGGTGCACTCGTGGAACAAGGGCTTCGCCTCGAACCCCGCGAACGCCCGCTACGAGCACCTCGCCAAGGAGATCGACCGCGCGATCCGCTTCATGGACGCCTGCGGTGCCGACTTCGAGGCGCTCAAGCACGTCGAGTTCTACGCCTCGCACGAGGGGCTGCTGATGGACTACGAGCGCCCGATGACCCGCATCGACTCGCGCTCCGGCCTGGCCTATGACACGTCCGGCCACTTCATCTGGATCGGTGAGCGCACGCGCGACATCGACGGTGCCCACGTGGACTTCCTGTCGCGGGTGCGCAACCCGATCGGTGTGAAGCTCGGCCCGACGACGAGCGTCGACGACATGAAGGCGCTCGTCGACAAGCTCGACCCGAACCGCGAGCCGGGTCGCCTGACCTTCATCACGCGGATGGGTGCGGGCAAGATCCGCGACGAGCTGCCCAAGCTGCTCGAGGCGATCAAGGGCATGGACGCCAACCCGCTGTGGGTCACCGACCCGATGCACGGCAACGGCCTGACCACGCCGACGGGCTACAAGACCCGCCGGTTCGACGACGTCGTGGACGAGGTCCTCGGCTTCTTCGAGGCGCACCGCCAGGTCGGGACGTACCCGGGTGGCATGCACGTCGAGCTCACCGGTGACGACGTCACCGAGTGCCTCGGCGGCTCGGAGCACATCGACGAGGCCACCCTCGCCACGCGCTACGAGTCGCTGTGCGACCCGCGCCTCAACCACATGCAGTCCCTCGAGCTCGCCTTCCTGGTGGCCGAGGAACTCGGCGCGCACCAGCCCGACCGCTCGTAACGCAGGAACCGTTTCGCCGAAGCGACAGAACCCCGCGGCATGTCCGCGGGGTTCTGTCGCTTTCGCGTGTCGGACGGGAGGCCCGTGACGGCGCCGCCACGGGCCTCCCGTCCGTCCTGGGGTCGCGTCCACGGCCGAGGGTGCGGTGTCCGCACCTACTGGTCGTAGGACAGGGTGATCGTGTCGCCGCGGTAGACGGTGGCGCCGGCGCCCGGGTCGGTGCCGGTGACGGGCAGCTTCGACTTCCAGTCGTAGAAGCCGCAGAGGATGTTCGTGCAGTCGGGCACGGACACCTTGAGGCCGAGGTCCTCGAGGGTCTTCGTCGCCTCGTTGATCGTGGGCCGCTCCGCTCCGAGGTCGGGCACGGTGATCGGCGTCGGGCCCTTCGACACGACGACGTCCACCGCCGACCCGCGCACGGCGGGGGAGTCCTGCACGGCGGCCGAGACGATCTGGCCCGAGGGCACGGTGTCGCTGTACTCCTCGGTGCGGGCGCCGAGGATCAGTCCGACGTCGTCGAGTGCGGCGGAGGCCTCGTCGACCGTCTTGCCGACCACGTCGGGAACCGGCCCGAGCGAGACGGTCAGGGTGACCGGCCCGGTCTCGCCGTAGGCCTGCACGGTCGTGAGGTCGAGGGCCTTGCCGCCGGACGCCCGGCCGGTCGCCGCGACCACGGTGTCCTTCGGGGCGTCGGCGGAGAACTCGTACCGGTCGTCCTGCAGCTCGAAGTCGTCGTCGAGCGCGGCCGTCACGGTGGAGAGCGGCTGGCCGACGATCGCCGGCAGCGGGATCATCCGGGGGCCGTTCGACACGACGATCTGCACCGCCGTGCCCTTCTGCACCTCGCGCTCCGCGGCCGGCTTCGTCGTGGAGACCTGCCCCTTCGCGACGACGGCGTCGAACCGTGTCCCGGTCTTCGACGCCGCCTGCAGGCCCTGTGCTTCGAGCAGCTGCCGGGCCTGCGAGACCGACTTGCCCGTGACTTCCGGGATCCGCACGTTGCCACCCGGCCCCGGGCCGAAGTACCAGCCGAAGCCGGCTCCGATCAGCGCGAGCACGACGACCACGGACAGCAGGATCCAGCCGCGCTTCCGACGCTTCGCCGACTGGTCGGCGAGCCGCTGTCCGGCGGGGGAGAGCACGCCCGGCTGTGCCCCGGTGCGACGGGGGCCGGGGGCGTTGCCACGGGCACGGGCGGGCGCTCGACCGCGGTCGCCGGTGTCCCGGTCGCCGGACCGGTCGATGATGGCGGTCTCGTCCGCTCCTGCGGCTCCTGCAGCCCCCACCGAGGCGGCGGCCGCTGCGGCGCCGAGCGTGCCGGCGCCACCGGAGGGCAGGATCGCGGTGCCGTTCTCGGGGCGGAGCACGGCCGTGCGGTACTGGCCGGTCGCGCGCTGCTGGTTGCCCGACATGTGGTCGAGCATCTCGCGGGCGTCGCGGGGGCGGTCCTCGGGGTCGCGTGCGGTCGACCAGGCGACCAGCTCGTCGAGCTCCGGCGGCACCCCGGACACGGCGGCACTCGGTGCCGGCACGGAGTCGTTGGCGTGCTGGTAGGCGATCTGCATCGGCTGCTCGCCCTTGTAGGGCTGCTCGCCGGTGAGCATCTCGTAGAGCATGATGCCGAGCGCGTAGATGTCGCTGCGCGAGTCGGCGGCGCCGCGGGTCACGAGCTCGGGGGACAGGTAGGCGATCGTGCCGAGGAGTGCTGCGCCGGTCGCCGTGTTCGCGGTCGTGGCGCGGGCCAGGCCGAAGTCGCCGAGCTTGATGCGGCCGTCGTCGGCGAGCAGGACGTTCTCGGGCTTCAGATCCCGGTGCACGATCCCGGCGCGGTGGGCCGAGGCGAGGCCGGCCAGCACGGCGCGCAGGATGTCCGTCGCCTGCTCGGGCGTCAGGGCGTGGTGCTCCTGCAGCAGGTCCCGCAGCGTGATGCCGGGGATGTACTCCATGACGATGTAGGCGATCTCGCCCTCGGCGCCCTGGTCGTAGACGCCCACCAGGTTCGGGTGCGACAGCCGTGCGGCCGAACGGGCCTCCTGGATGAAGCGCTCACGGAACGCCTGGTCGTCGGCCAGGTGCCCGTGCATGATCTTGATCGCGACGCGTCGCTCGAGGCGCACGTCGGTCGCGAGGTAGACGGTCGCCATGCCCCCGCGCGCGATGCGGGAGCGGACGCGGTACCGCTGATCGATCATGCGACCGATCATCGGGTCCGTGGCGGCGTTGGTGGTCATCGGCGGCATTCTACGAATCGAGACCGCACTCGGACGCACCGGCGCACCGGCCGTGACCCAATCTCGATCTTCCGGATGAGGCTCAGAGGGTCGCCAGCCAGCCCTCGGCAGCGCTCGCCCAGGTGGCGTAGGCCTTCGGGTAGGCGGAGAGCTGCACGGCCTGGGCCGCGTCGGTGATGCTCATCGAGGACCAGCCGGGCACGTCGAGCAGCCCGCGGGTCTTGCCGGCGTTCGGGTTGTTCCGCCCGCCGAAGAACAGCGCGGTGGCGTGCGCCGGGTCCTGCAGCTTCGCCGCGCTGCCCCAACCCTGGCTCGGCCGCTGCTGGAACAGGCCGACCGAGTCGCGGTCGCCGTGCGGCAGGTTCCGGAGGCTCGACTCCTGCATCGCGGCGGCGAGGGCCACGACGATGCCGCGGTCCGGGACGCCGAGCGATCGACCGACGGAGACGATGGTCGCGGCGTTCTGGCGCTGCTCGGCGCTCAGGCCGACGGCACCGCTCACCGCGGCGCTGGCAGCGACCGCGGGCGCGGCGGTGGCGTTCGACGACGGGATGACGAGCGTCTTGCCGGCGTAGATCGTGCTCGTGTACGACAGGCCGTTCGCCGACAGGAGCGACTTGACCGAGACGTGGTGCGCGGCGGCGATCGAGGCCACGGTGTCGCCGGCGCTGATCTTCACGCTCGACTTGGTCGACGGGGCCGAGGCGGTCGACACCGACGGTGTCGACGACGAACCGTGCGGCACCCGCAGCGTCTGGCCGGGGTAGATGACGCTGCGCTGCGACAGCTGGTTCGCGCTGAGGAGCGCCGTGGTCGACACGCCGACGCGGGACGCGATGGCGGAGACGGTGTCGCCCTGCTTCACGTGGTAGCTCGAGGTGTCCGAGCCGGAGCCGCCGGTCGACCCGGAGGTCCGCACCGCGGCGGTGGTGACGGCGGGGGTCGACGCCAGGTGGAGCGTCTGCCCGGGGTGGATGATCGTGTTCCAGCCGAGGCCGTTGCGCACGAGGATCTCCTGCGCCGACAGGCCGAAGCGGGCGGCGATGCCCGAGACCGTGTCGCCGTGGTGGACGGTGTATGTGGTGGGGGCCTTCGTGGTCACGGCGACGGTCCGCACGACGGTCTGCGACGGCCGAGCGACGGCGGTGCCGAACACCGGGCGGTCGGTCACGGCGCGGTCCTGGTCGACGTGGCGCTTGTGGTTCGCGTCGGCGTCGTCGTGCCGGGGCTCGGCGTGCGCGACCGGGCCGGTGAGGCCTGCGGTCACGGCGATGGTGCCCGCGAGGACGATGGGCATGGTGGCGAACCGGGCGGATCGTGCGCGCCGGGCGACTTCGTCTGCAGCGTGGTCCACGGGTTTCTCCTGATCTCGACTGAGCCGTGCGCACGCATGCGCGCACTCACAGGTGCCACAACGCTGGCATGGCCTGATTCCCAAGTCAACCAGAGAGTCAGATGGGGTGGATGTGACGAATGTGACGAACGAGGCGCATTCACTCCGGCGGTCCCTCTGGCACCATGGGCGTGTGAGTGCCGCACCCGTCGACGACCTGTCCCTCTCCGAACGCTGGCTGACCGTCCCCGAGCTGGTGGACATGTTCAGCACCAGCCCCGGACGGATCCACCGACTCTTCGAGCAGAAGACCCTGCTCGCAGCCCGCGTCGGCGGTGTGCTGCGCGTGCCCGTCGAGTTCCTCGAGGACGGCGAGCCCATGCCCGAACTCCGCGGCACGCTGATCGTGCTCGGTGACAACGGCTTCACCGACGACGAGGCGGTGCGCTGGATGCTCACCGTCGACGACGCGATGGGCACCACGCCGATCGCGGCGCTGCGCGCCGGCCGCAAGGCCGAGGTGCGTCGCATCGCCCAGTCGCTGCTCTAGACGCGTTCCGGACGGACGGGAGGCCCGTGGCGGTGTCGCCACGGGCCTCCCGTCCGTACTGGGGTCGCGTCTAGGACGACCGGCGGCTGACCGTGTCGGCCAGCGACGCGAGCTGCTCGCGTGCCGACGGCGTCAGCGGCGAGGCGTCCAGTGCCGCCTTGGCGCGCTGGACGTGCCGCTCGATCGACCGCTCCACGGCGGCCACGGCACCGGACTCGGTGAGGGTCGCGCGGAGCATCTGCACCTGCTCCTCGTCGAGGTCGGGGTCGCCGAGGAGTTCGTCCAGGAGCTGCCGCGGGCCGCTCGCCAGCGTCTTGCGCGCCGAGGCGATGAGGACGGTGCGCTTGCCCTCGCGCAGGTCGTCGCCGGCCGGCTTGCCGGTGACCTCGGGATCACCGAAGACCCCGAGCATGTCGTCACGGAGCTGGTACGCCACGCCGAGGGGGAGTCCGAAGGCGCGGAGGCCCTCGAGCTGGGAGTCGCTCGCGCCGGCGACCAGGGCACCGATGACCAGCGGGGCCTCGATCGAGTACTTCGCCGACTTGAAGACGATGACGCGCTGGGCGCGGAGCAGGTGCTCGGACTCGTCGATGACGGGCCAGGCGGTCTCCTCGTGCACGTCGAGGTACTGCCCCGCCGTGACGTCGAGGCGCATCGCGTGGAACTCCTGGCGGACGATGCGGGCCCGCACCGGGTCGAGGAGCGCGAGGCCCTCGTCGAAGACCGAGTCGCTCAGCGAGAGCAGCAGGTCACCGAGGAGCAGCGCGGAGTTCGTGCCGTACTGCCCGCGGTCGCCGACGAAGCCGGACTCCTCGTGCAGGGACTCGAAGCGGCGGTGCGCTGCCGGACGCCCGCGGCGGGTGTCCGAGCGGTCCATGATGTCGTCGTGCACCAGGGCTGCGGCGTGGAAGACCTCGAGCGCTGCGGCGACCGTGACGACGGCCTCGGCGGTGGTCTGCCGGGACCCTTCGGCCAGCGGGTCGAACGAGCCCGAACGGCCCGCCACCGACTGCCATCCCCAGTAGCAGAACAGCGCCCGGAAGCGCTTGCCGCCGGACAACAGGTCTCGGGCGTACCGGTCGAACGGCGCGAGGTCGGGGCTGATCGCGAGGAGCCGTTCACGCTGCTCGTCGAGTGCCCGGTCGATACGCGCCGATACGAGGTCCACTAATCGCGTACTCTCAGCCACGATCCCTACCCTAGTGGAGTGGTCGAGGCATAGAATCGGTCCACTCAACCCGCGTTTTTCAACCCCGCGTCGATCCCAGGAACAGAGGGAACCAAGATGCCGCTCTCGGAACAGGAGCAGCGCCTTCTCGAAGAGATGGAGCGCAGCCTCTACCAGAACGATTCCGATTTCGTGGCTCGTGTCACACGTCGACAGGGTCGTCCGACGTACACAGCCATCACGCTCGGTGTCCTCGGTGCACTCGCCGGGGTCGCCATCGTCATCGTCGGCCTGGTGATCAAGGCGCCGCTGCTCGGCATCCTCGGCTTCGTCGTGATGCTCGCCGGTGTCCTGTTCGCGCTGCGCCCGGGCATGCGTGCCCCGAAGGCGAAGCCCGCTCGGCCGGGCAAGCCCGCGTCCGGTGGGTCGGCGCGTCCGTCCGCCGGTGGTGGCGGGTCCTTCATGGACCGGATGAACGAGCGCTGGGACAAGCGCAACGACCAGAGTCAGTAGCTGACGGGGGTCAGCAGGACTCCCTCCACACTCCTCCACGGGGTCGGCCTTCGGGTCGGCCCCGTTTCGTGTTCCCGGGGGCTGGTTTTTGCGGGGTCCGGCCGGGGTCCGTGCCGGCGCGAGTGGTCACGACATGCCGCGTGCTGGCCGCCGAGGGTGCAGGAACCGTCGGTTGGGGCCCGCGCGAGCGACAGTTCGTGACCACTCGGCGGCGCGGCGGCGGCACGTCGTGACCACGCGCTGACCGGCGGCCGGGCGTGGTGGAGCCGACCGTGCGCCCGCGTGCGCTCCGCGGCGATGGTGGGACGGGCCTCCAGGCCGGGGTGGCCGGGGCTGCCGGGGCGGACCGCCGCCGGTGCGTGCGCGAGTGGTCACGACATGCCGCGCGGTGGATGCCGAGGGTGCAGGAACTGTCGGCTGGGGGCCGCGCGAGCGACAGTTCGTGCCCGCTCGGCGTCGAGTGCCCGCGGCGCGCCCCGGGGCGCTCCACCGGCTGCGAAAGTCCTCCACTTTCCTCCACGACTGCTCCGGCACGCGCGAACCGCATGGATCCGGGCATCCACGGTCATCCCTGGGCGGTGCATTCCAGCCTCGATGCCCCCAGTAGGGGTGTCGCGGGCGGAAAAGGGAGCGGATTCCTGGTCGAGGGGAGGGGAGTGGAGTAAAGTGGGGCTCGCAACGGTCCGGTGGAGCGGAGGGGAGGCCCGACGTGCTGCTCGGTACTCATGCCCCGAAGCTCGACGAGAAGGGTCGCGTGATCCTCCCCGCCAAGTTCCGGGACGAACTGTCCGGCGGGCTCGTGATGACCCGCGGCCAGGAACGCTGCGTCGTGGTCTTCAGTGCCCGGACGTTCGAGGAACTCCACGAGCGCATCCGGACCGCCCCGATGACGTCGAAGCGCACCAGGGACTACATGCGTCTGTTCCTCTCGGGGGCCAGCGCCGAACAGCCCGACAAGCAGAACCGCGTGACGATCCCGCAGAACCTCCGCGAGTACGCGGGGCTCGAGCGGGACCTCACGGTCATCGGCAGCGGTGACCGTGCCGAGATCTGGTCCACCCCCGCGTGGGAGGCCTACTACGCCGAAGCCGAAGAGGCATTCGCCGACAACGACGAGGAGGTGATCCCGGGGATCTTCTGATCCGCGGATCGGGACTCCCAGCCGTGAAGCCCTGACGCCACTTCCCCGGTGTCAGGTCGCATGGATGGGGATCCGGACCCACGGCCCAGGAGACGAGGGGCTGCACATGGCCGACAACGACAACGAGACGCCACGCTTCCCGCACACGCCGGTGATGCTCCAGCGCATCGTCGACCTCTTCACGCCGACGCTCGAGGGCCCGGGCAAGGTCGTCGTCGACGCCACGCTCGGCATGGGCGGCCACTCCGAGGGCCTGCTCGAGCGGTTCCCGGAGCTCACGCTCATCGGACTCGACCGCGACACCGACGCACTCGGCATCGCGGGGGAGCGCCTGGCCCGCTTCGGCGACCGTGTCCGCCTCGTGCACACCGTGTACGACGGCATCGTCGACGCGATCGAGGGCGAGGGCTTCACGAAGGTCGACGGCGTGCTGTTCGACCTCGGCGTGAGCTCACTGCAGCTCGACCGGGCCGAGCGCGGGTTCGCGTACAGCCAGGACGCACCGCTCGACATGCGCATGGACCGGACCGAGGGGCAGACCGCCGCCGACGTCCTGGCCACCTACGACGAGGGCGAACTCCGCCGCATCTTCCAGCGCTACGGCGAGGAGAAGCTCGCCGGCCGCTACGCCCGAGCGATCGTCGAGCGGCGGGCGACGAAGCCGTTCGAGATGTCCGGCGACCTGGTCCAGGTGCTGCACGACGCGACCCCGGTCGCCATCCAGCGTCAGGGGCACCCGGCCAAGCGCGTCTTCCAGGCGCTCCGCATCGAGGTCAACGCCGAACTGAGCGTGCTCGAGCGGGCGATCCCGGCGGCGCTGGACGCCATCGCGGTCGGCGGCCGGATCGTCGTCGAGTCGTACCAGTCCCTCGAGGACCGCATCGTCAAGCGGGCCCTGGTGGAGCGCACGAAGTCGAGCGCCCCCGCCGGCCTGCCGGTGGAGCTGCCCGAGCACGCCCCGACCTTCTCCCTGATCGTCAAGGGCGCCGAGCTGGCCGACGAGGCCGAACGCGCCGCCAACCCCCGAGCAACCCCCGTGCGCCTGCGCGCGGCCGAGCGGATCCGGAACTGACATGAGCACGAACCTCGCACTCGTCGACCCTGCGGTCGTCCCGTCGCGGGCCCCGCGCCCCGACCGTCAGCACCGCCCCGAGCTGGTCGAGGTCACGCCGACCGCGGCCCAGCGCCGGGCTCGCCCCCGCATCGGGTACGCCGTGGTGGCCGTCGCCGCGCTCGGCATCCTGCTGCTGGCCCAGCTCGGCATCAGCATGGTGCTCAGCCAGGGCGCCTACACGCTCAACTCGCTGTCGGCCGAGCAGACGAACCTGTCCCGCACGCAGCAGTCGCTGTCCGAGCAGCTCCGGGTCCTCGACTCGCCGCAGAACCTGGCCCGCAACGCGCAGTCGCTCGGCATGATCGCCAACTCGACGCCCGTGTACCTCGACCCGAAGACCGGTCGGGTGTACGGCACGCCGACGCCGGCGAAGCCCGACGAGGCCACGGCGTCCACCGAGAACCAGGTGCCGAACTCGCTGCTGAACGACGTCCCGCTGGCCACGAAGCCGGGGGACACCTCCACCAGCAAGGAGACGGGCACGACGAGCACGACGGACACGTCGGGCACGTCGGGCACGTCGGGCACGTCGAGCACGAAGGACTCGTCGGGCGCCACGGGCACCACGGGAACCACCGACAGCACCGCCACGTCTGAGAAGACGAGCGGCGCCAGCGCGTCGGACCAGGGGACGGCGAAGTCGTCCGTAGAGTCCGACGCGAACCCGCTCCAGGCGCCCTCCACCCGGTGACCGGCGGGTCCGCCGCACCCTCAGCACCGCCCGGGAAGGACCGCACCGCGTGACGAAGACGATCCGCAACCGACGCCTGCGCTACAGCATCGTGATGCTCGCCGTGATCGCCCTCGTCGGGGTGTTCGTGGTGCGGCTCGTCGACATCCAGGTCGTCCAGGCGTCCGAGCTGAACAAGGCGTCGGCGCAGAAGCGCAGCATCCCCGTGACGATCTACGGCACCCGTGGGTCGATCGTGGACCGCAACGGCACCGAACTCGCCGACAGCGTGACCCGGTACAACATCACGACCTCGCCGCGCCTGGTCAAGCAGTTCAAGGGCAAGCTCGGCGGCACCCGCATCAAGGACGTCAGCGTCGGCACCGCCCTCAGCGCGCTGGCGAAGGCCTCCGGTGGCGACGTCGCGACCATGCGGAAGAACATCGCCGCGAACCCGAAGTCGGACTTCGCCTACCTGGTCAAGGGCCTCGACGTGCAGCACTACGAGGCCGTGCGGGCACTCGGGATCCCCTGGCTGTACCCGGAGCCACAGGCGGCGCGGGTGTACCCGACGGGTGCGACCACGGGCAACCTCACCGGCTTCATGGGCACCGACGGCGCCCAGGCCGGCTTGGAGTACTCCTACAACCAGTGCCTGGCGGGCACGAACGGGTCCGAGACCTACGAGCGCGGCGAGGACGGTGTGCAGCTCCCGGGCAGCACCGTGACCACGAAGAAGGCCAAGGACGGCGGCACGCTCGAGACCACGATCGACAGCGACCTGCAGTACATGGCACAGCAGACCATCGCGTCCGCCGCCAAGACCCTGCAGGCGGAGTCCGCGACGGCGACGGTCACGAGCGTCAAGACGGGTGAGCTGCTCGCGGTCGCCGACTACCCGACGGTGGACCCGAACGACGTCGACGCCACGACCGACAAGGGCGCCTTCGGTTCCCGTGCCCTGACGGCGTCGTACGAGCCGGGCTCCACGATCAAGGCCGCCATCGCCGCCGCGCTGCTCGACCAGGGCAAGTCGAACCCCACCGACCAGGCGGTCGTGCCGTACTCGCGCACGTTCCCCTGGGGCGGCACGATCCACGACTCGGAGTTCCACCCCACCGAGAACCTGACGCTGACCGGCATCCTGCAGAACTCGTCGAACGTCGGCATCACCGAGCTCGGCGCACGGCTGACCGCCCAGCAGCGCTTCGACTACATGAAGAAGTTCGGGCTGTTCGAGCCGGAGACGGCCATCGACTACCCGGGCCAGCCCTCGATGGACTACGGCACGAGCCCGAACTGGGACCAGCAGACGAACATCAACTCGATGTTCGGTCAGGGCATCTCGACGACGGCCGTGCAGGTCGCGAGCGTGTTCCAGACGATCGCGAACGACGGTGTCCGGATCCCGCTGCACTTCGTGAAGGGCTGCACCACGGCGGACGGCAAGACGATCGACGCGCCCGACGTGCAGAAGCAGCGGGTCGTCTCCGCAGCCGCCGCCACGCAGGTCACCGGCATGCTGCAGAGCGTCGTCACGGGTGGCACGCTGGTGGGCATGAAGCCGATCTCCGGCTACAACATCGCCGCGAAGACGGGGACCGCCGAGGTGGCCGAGGGGTCGCAGGGCTACGGCGGTCAGCGCATCACGTCGGTGGCCGGAATGGCACCCGCCGAAGACCCCCAGTATGTTGTCACGGTGACGTTCACGAAGCCGCAGACCAACAAGTGGTCCAGCGGAGCGGCTCCGGCGTTCCGCACACTCATGTCCCAGGTGCTCGAGAAGTACCGAGTAGCCCCCTCCGCGTCCGAGGCGAAGCTCTACCCGTCCACGTGGTGAGGAAGAAGGAACACTTGTCCGCACGGATCCCCCCGGTCCTCCGACCCGAACACCCGACCCCGAGGGCCGTCTCCGAACTCGCCAACGCGTTCGGTCTGCGAGTCGTCGGCTCGGTCGACAGCATCGAGACCACCGGTGTCACCCTGAGCGCCACCGAGGTGCAGCCGGGTGACCTGTTCGTCGGCGTGCACGGTGCGAACCGGCACGGCGCACAGTTCGCGACGGAGGCCGCCGAGCGCGGCGCCGTCGCCGTCCTGACCGACCAGGACGGCGTCGCACTGGTCGAGCCGTCCGGGCTGCCGGTGCTCGTCGTCGACGACCCCCGCGCCGCCCTCGGCGACGTCGCGGCGTGGGTCTACCGCACGCACCCCGACGAGGCCACCGACCTGCCGCAGCTGTTCGCCGTCACCGGCACGAACGGCAAGACGAGCACGTCCTACATCCTCGAGGGCATCCTCAAGCAGCTCGGCCTGGTCACCGGCCTGAGCTCGACCGCCGAGCGCCACATCGGTTCGCTCAGCGTGACGAGCCGCCTGACCACGCCCGAGGCCAGCGAGATGCACGCGCTCCTCGCCCGCATGCGCGAGAGCGAGGTCCGCGCGGTCGCCGTCGAGGTCAGCGCCCAGGCCCTCAGCCGGCACCGCGTCGACGGCATCGTCTTCGACGTCGCGGCATTCACGAACCTGTCGCACGACCACCTCGACGACTACGCCGACATGGAGGAGTACTACCAGGCGAAGCTCCCGCTGTTCCAGCCCGAGCACGCCCGTCGCGGCGTCGTCTCGCTGGACACCGACTGGGGCCACCGCGTGGTGCAGGACTCCCGCATCCCGGTCACCACGATCACCGTGCACCCCGACGTCGAGGCCGAGTGGCACGTCGACATCGTCGAGGCCCACGCCGCCTACACCGAGTTCCGTCTGACCGGCCCCGAGGGCCGCGAACTGACCACCCGTGTGCCGCTGATCGGCTGGCACATGGCGGCGAACGCGGCACTCGCGATCGTCATGCTCGTCGAGGGCGGGTTCGAGCTCGGTGCCATCGCACACGCGCTGGAGAGCAACCACCGCCGCTACCCCGACGAGGACGCCGCGAGCGAGCGTGACGGCGAGACCCACCGCGTCTCCGCCATCGAGTGCTACCTGCCCGGCCGCACCGAGCGCGTCTCCGGTGAGCACGGCCCGAGCGTCTACGTCGACTTCGGCCACAGCGCCGACGCGTTCGAGAACACCCTCGCCGCGGTCCGGCAGTTCACCTCCGGCAAGGTCCTCATGCTGTTCGGTGCGGACGGCGACCGCGACACCACGAAGCGCGGCGACATGGCCCGCGTGGCCGCGGCCGGCAGCGACATCCTCGTCGTCACCGACCACCACCCCCGCTTCGAGGACGCCGCGTCGATCCGGAAGACCCTGGTCGACGCCGCACGTGCGGCGTACCCCGACCACGAGATCCACGAGGTCAGCCCGCCCGAGGCCGCCATCCGCACGGCCGTGAGCCTGGTCGGCGAGGGGGACTCGATCCTCTGGGCCGGCCCGGGTCACCAGGACTACCGCGACATCCAGGGCGTCCGCACGCCGTACTCCGCCCGCGACGAGGCCCGTGTGGCCCTGCGCGAGGCCGGCTGGGAGCCGAACTCCGGTCCGGCGGAGGACGTCCGATGATCGCCATGACCCTCGCCGAGATCGCCACCGCGGTCGGCGGCGAGCTGATCGGCGGCGCGCAGGCGACCGACGTCGCCGAGCCCGGCGACCTGGTCGTCGAGGGCTCGGTCGAGACCGACTCCCGCCTGGTCCGCCCCGGCAGCGTCTTCTTCGCCCTGCCCGGTGAGGTCACCGACGGTCGACGCTTCGTGCCCGCAGCGGTCGACGCCGGTGCCGCCCTGGTGATCACGCCCGAGCGTGTGGACACCACCGCGCCGCAGATCGTCGTCACCGACGGGTACGAGGCCCTCGCCGCGCTCGCACACGAGGTCGTCACGCGCGTCCGGATGAGCACCGCGGACCGCGTCCACGCCGACGGTCGCCCGGCGCCCCTGCGGGTCGTCGGCATCACCGGCTCGAACGGCAAGACGAGCACGAAGAACATGCTCCGCACGATCCTCGAGCAGCACGGTGCGACCGTCGCGCCCGAGGGCTCGTTCAACAACCACGTCGGCGCACCGGTCTCGATGCTCCGCGTCACCTACGACACCCGGTACCTGGTGGTCGAGATGGGCGCGAGCGGCGTCGGCCACATCGCCAAGCTCGTCTCGATCGCCGAGCCCGACCTCGGCGTCGTCCTCAAGGTGGGCCTCGCGCACGCCGGCGAGTTCGGCGGCATCGAGGCGACGCAGCGCGCGAAGTCCGAGATGGTCACCGACCTGCCCGAGACCGCGACGGCCCTGCTCAACGTCGACGACGACCGCGTCGCGTCGATGCGCGACCTGACGGCCGCGCGCGTGGTGGGCTTCGGCACGTCGGCAGAGGCCGACTACCGCATCACCGGCATCGAGACGGACCGCAGCGGCACCCGCTTCACCCTCACCGCGCCTCCCGTCCGCCACGAAGGCGACCGTCCGACGGACGCGACCCTGTCTGGAGGCCCGGATCACGTCGACGTGCGCCTCGCGATCCTGGGTGAGCACCACGCCGTGAACGCGTCCGCCGCGCTCACCGTGGCCCACCTGTGGGGCGTCCCGCTCGCCGACGGCGCCGCGGCGCTCGCGTCGATGACGCGCGCCGAGCGCTGGCGCATGGAGCTGCTCCAGGGCGGCCCCGAGGGCGTCACCGTCATCAACGACGCGTACAACGCGTCGCCCGACTCCACCGCGGCGGCGCTGCGGACCCTGGCGCAGATCGTGCGCCCGGGGGAGCGGACCGTCGCCGTGCTCGGTGAGATGGCCGAGCTCGGTGAGTACTCCGTCGAGGAGCACGACCGCATCGGTCGGCTCGTCGTCCGCCTCGGGATCGGACAGCTCGTGGTCGTCGGCCGCGGCGCGATGCCCATCCACCAGGCCGCCACCCTCGAGGGATCGTGGGACGGCGAGTCCGTGTACATCGAGGACGTCGACGACGCCGTCCGTGCCATGCAGGAGATGCTCCGCCCCGGCGACGTCGTCCTCGTCAAGTCCTCGAAGTCTGCCGAACTGCGATTCCTCGGCGACCGCCTCGGAGGTGTCACCGAATGATCGCGCTCCTCATCGCCGGCGCCACGTCGCTGGTGTTCACGTTGCTGCTCACCCCGTCCTTCATCAAGCTCTTCCACCGTCTCGGGTGGGGGCAGTTCATCCGTGACGACGGTCCGCAGTCCCACCACACCAAGCGCGGGACCGCCACCATGGGCGGCATCGTCCTGATCATCGGTGCGGTGATCGGGTACTTCGTCGGCCACCTGATCGGAGGCGACTCGATCACGCTGTCCGGCCTGCTCGTGCTGTTCCTGATGGTCGGGCTCGGGTTCGTCGGCTTCATCGACGACTTCCTCAAGGTCCGGCGCCAGCGGAGCCTCGGGCTGGGCGGCTGGGCCAAGATCCTCGGCCAGGTCATCGTCGGCGTCATCTTCGCCACGATCGCCCTGGTCGTGCCCACGTCGAACGGCAAGCCGCCGGCGTCCACGATGATCTCGGCGATCCGCGACGTGCCGTGGCTCGACTTCATGGCGCTCGGCACCGTCATCGGCACCGTGCTGTTCCTCGCCTGGATCGTCCTGCTGACGGTGTCCACGTCGAACGGCGTGAACGTGGCCGACGGGCTCGACGGCCTGGCCACCGGGTCGAGCATCCTGGCGATCGGCTCGTACGTCATCATCGGCTTCTGGCAGTCGAACCAGATCTGCGGCGGGGCACGGCTCGACTCGAACACCGCCCACGCCTGCTACACCGTCTCGAACCCGCTCGACCTCGCCGTGGTCGCGGCCGCGGTCTGCGGTGGGCTCATCGGGTTCCTCTGGTACAACACCTCGCCGGCGCAGATCTTCCTCGGTGACACCGGGTCGCTCGGCCTCGGCGGTGCCCTGGCTGGCCTCGCGATCCTCAGCCGCACCGAGCTGCTGCTCATCCTCATCGGTGGCCTGTTCTTCATCGTCACCGGCTCCGTCATCCTGCAGCGGGCCTACTTCAAGATCACCCACGGCAAGCGCATCTTCTTGATGAGTCCGCTGCACCACCACTTCGAACTGAAGGGGTGGGCCGAGGTGACCGTCGTCGTCCGCTTCTGGATCATCGCCGGGCTCTTCGTCGCGGCGGGGGTCGGACTCTTCTACCTCGAATGGATCGCACGCGTTGGTTGACCCGGTGTCCTCGCCGTCCCGCCTCCAGTCCCTCGACAGCTGGTACTCCGAGGGGTGGAAGGGACTCAACGTCGCCGTCCTCGGCCTCGGTGCCACCGGGTTCTCGGTCGCCGACACGCTCGTGGAACTCGGCAGCGAGGTGACGGTCTACTCGTCCGACGCCCCCGCCGACAGCGTCGAGCTGCTCGACGTGATCGGTGCGCGATTCCTGCAGACGCCGCTCGACACCGTGCCGGACGACCTCGTGCAGCAGGCGCCCGACGTCGTCATCGTGTCGCCGGGGCTGCCCCCGCACAACGCCACCGTGCAGTGGTCGGTGACGAACAGCACCGTCTGGGGCGACATCGAGCTCGCCTGGCGCGTGCGCGACAAGGTCGTCCGCGGCCCGGTCGCGGCCCCCTGGATCACGATCACGGGCACGAACGGCAAGACCACGACGACACAGCTCACAACCGCGATGTACGAGGCCGGCGGCCTGCGTGCCGTCGCGTGCGGGAACATCGGCGTGCCGGTGCTCGACGTCGTCCGCGACCCGGTCGGCTACGACGTGCTCGTCGTCGAGCTCTCGAGCCACCAGCTGCACTACGCGGCGACGTCCGGCGACGGCGCCGTGGTGCCGCTCGCCAGCGCCTGCCTGAACATCGCCGACGACCACCTGGAGTGGCACGGCTCCGCCGAGGCGTACCGCGCGGCGAAGGCCAAGGTCTACGAGCGCACCGTGATGGCGTGCGTCTACAACACCTCGGACGAAGCCACCCGGCAGATGGTGCAGGAGGCCGACGTGGTGGAGGGCTGCCGTGCGGTCGGCTTCACCCCCGGTGTCCCCGCTCCCGGTGACGTCGGCATCGTCGAGGACGTCCTGTGCGACCGGGCCTTCAACGAGGACCGCCGCAACAGCGCGCTCGAGCTGTCGACCATCGCCGACCTCGAGGCCGCCGGGCTCGCAAGCCCGCACATGACCATGAACGTCCTGGCCGCCGCCGCCCTGGCCCGTGCTGGCACCGTCCAGCCGAGCGCCATCCAGTCGGCCGTCCGGGCGTTCCGCGCCGACCACCACCGCACCGAGCTCGTCGCCCAGGCGGACGGCATCACCTGGGTCGACGACTCCAAGGCCACGAACCCGCACGCCGCCACCGCGTCGCTCGCGTCGTTCGACACGGTCGTGTGGATCGTCGGCGGTCTGTTCAAGGGCGTCGACGTCGACGGGCTGGTCGAGCGCTTCGGCCCCGGCGTGCGCGCCGTCGTGGTGATCGGCACCGACCGGACCCCGGTCCTCGAGGCATTCGCGCGACACGCGTCCACGGTCCCGGTGCTCCAGGTGGAGACGACGGACACTGATCAGGTCATGCGCGAGGCGGTCCGGCATGCCGCATCGGTCGCGAGGCCGGGCGACACCGTCCTCCTCGCCCCGGCGGCGGCGTCGTTCGACCAGTTCGGCTCCTACGCCGACCGGGGGCAGCGTTTCGCGGCCGCGGTCAACGAGCACCTGGGAGGAGAAGTCGATGGCGACGACACCGACGGATCTTCCGAACAGCCGTAACGGCCGGACCGCGACGACCCCACGACGGACGAACGGCGCGATCGTCGCTGTCAAGAACGTCTTCGTCGCGGAGTCCAGCACCTTCTACACGATCCTCGGCGTCACGCTGTTCCTCGTCGTCTTCGGCGTCGTGATGGTGCTGTCCTCGTCGAGCGTCGAGGAGTACGCGGCGACCCACGACTTCTTCGGGGCGGCGTCCCGCCAGGGCCTGTACGCCGTGCTCGGCGTGCCGCTCATGCTCATCGCCAGCCGGGTCCCGACCCGGATCTGGCGGAAGTGGGCGATGCGGCTGCTCGGTGCGGCGCTCGTCCTGCAGCTGCTCGTGTTCACCCCGCTCGGCATCGACATCCAGGGCAACCGGAACTGGATCGAGCTCGGGTCGTTCACCGCGCAGCCGTCCGAGGTCGTGAAGCTCGGGCTGGTGCTCGGCATCGGCGCCATCATCTACGTCAAGCGGGACAAGCTCGACGACTGGAAAGAGGTGTTCATCCCGATCGGGATCGCCTCGATGCTCTCGCTCGGGCTCGTCGTCCTCGGTGGTGACCAGGGCACCGCGATGGTCATGCTCATCCTGGTGTTCGGCGCGCTGTACATCGGCGGCGTCCGCGCCCGGCACCTGCTCGTCGGCCTCGGCGCGTTCGCCGTGATGCTGCCCTTCGTGACGATGGCCTCGGCCTCGCGCTCGACCCGCATCAGCGCCTGGCTGTCGGGATGCACCGACACCAGCCAGTACCAGGACATCTGCTGGCAGCCCGTGCACGGCATGTGGGCGCTCGCGTCCGGCGGCGTGTTCGGCGTCGGCCTCGGCAACTCGAAGGCGAAGTGGTCGTGGCTGCCCGAGGCGGACAACGACTACATCTTCGCGATCATCGGCGAGGAGCTCGGCCTGATCGGCGCCGTCGTGGTGCTCAGCCTGTTCGTGGTGCTCGCCGTCGGCATGATCAAGATCATCCGGCAGTCCCGCGACCCCTTCGTGAAGACGGTCACGGGTGGCATCCTCGCGTGGATCATCGGCCAGGCGCTCATCAACATCGCCGTCGTGCTCGGCCTGCTGCCCGTGCTCGGTGTGCCCCTGCCACTCATCTCGGCGGGTGGTTCGGCCCTCATCATGACCCTGGTGGCGATCGGCGTCGTGCTCTCCTTCGCCCGTGACCTGCCCGGCAAGAACGACCCCGGCCTGACGAACGCCCCACTCGTCCGGACCTCCACGAACGGATCACTGCGGTGAGCAAGTACCTCTTCGCCGGCGGCGGCACCGCCGGCCACGTCAACCCCCTGCTCGCGGTCGCCGACCGGCTGACCGAGCGGGAGCCCGGCGCCGAGGTGCTCGTGCTGGGCACCGCCGAGGGCCTGGAATCCCGTCTCGTGCCGATGCGCGGCTACGAGCTGCTGACGATCCCGCGCCTGCCGTTCCCGCGGAAGCTGAACGGTGCCGCCCTGCGCTTCCCGCAGCGGTTCGCGGCGGCGGTCAAGCGGACCGAGCAGATCATCCGCGACCACGAGATCGAGGTGGTCCTCGGCGTCGGTGGCTACGCGGCCGCTCCGGCGTACATCGCCGCCCGCCGCACGGGCACCCCGATCGTCGTGCACGAGCAGAACGCGAAGCCCGGGCTGGCGAACCGCCTCGCCGCGTTCCTGACCGAGCACGTCGGCCTGACCTTCTCGAACACGCGCCTGCGCCACGGCCGCGTCGTCGGCATGCCGCTCCGTCGCGAGATCGAGTCGCTCGACCGCCGCGCCGTCCGGGCCGAGGGCCTCACCGAGTTCGGGCTCGACCCGGACCGACCGGTGCTGCTCGTGACCGGTGGCTCCTCGGGCGCACGGAGCATCAACCGGACGATCAACAAGTCCGCCGCCGCCATCGTGGGTGCCGGCTGGCAGGTCCTGCACGTCGTGGGTGCCGCGTCGGACATCGGCCCGAGCGACCTCGACGGCTACCACGTGCTGCCCTACTGCGACCGGATGGACCTGGCGTACGCGGCGAGCGACTTCGTCGTGTCGCGCTCCGGTGCCGGCATGGTGTGCGAGCTGACCGCCGTCGGGCTGCCGAGCGTGCTCGTGCCGTACCCGGTGGGCAACGGTGAGCAGCGCCACAACGCGAAGGACGTCGTCGATGCCGGGGGAGCCGTCCTGGTGGCCGACGGGGAATTCGACCAGGACTGGGTGACGTTCCAGCTGCTGAGCATTCTGCAGGACCGCTCCCGCATCGCCGACATGACCGTGCGGGCGGGCAGCGTCGGCCACCGCGACGGCGCCGACCGGATGACCGACCTGGTCCTCGACGCCGCGAAGCAGGCCCCCAGCACCACGGAGGAACGATGACCATCAAGCCGGACCTGACCCAGCCGATCCCGGACGACCTGGGCACGGTGCACTTCGTCGGCATCGGCGGAGCGGGCATGAGCGGGATCGCCCGGATGTTCCTCGCCGCCGGGCACCGCGTGACGGGCAGCGACTCCCGCGAGACGGAGACGACCGGCACGATGCGCGACCTCGGCGCGACTGTGCACATCGGTCACGACGCGGCGAACGTCGGCGAGGCCGACACCATCGTCGTCACGAGCGCCCTCTGGCCCGACAACCCGGAGCTCCTCGAGGCGCAGCGCCGCGGTCTGCCGGTGCTGCACCGCTCGCAGGCCCTCGCCGCACTGATCGCCGAGCACCGCCTGGTCGCGGTCGCCGGTGCGCACGGCAAGACCACCTCGACCGGCATGATCGTCACCGCGATGGTCGAGCTCGGCCTCGACCCGAGCTTCGTCAACGGCGGCGTCATCCAGTCCCTCGGCACCAGCTCGGCCCCGGGGTCCAGCGACCTGTTCGTGGTCGAGGCCGACGAGTCCGACGGCTCGTTCCTGCTCTACGACGTCGCCGTGGCCCTGATCACCAACGTCGACGCCGACCACCTGGACCACTACGGCAGCGAGGAGGCCTTCACCGAGGCCTTCGTCGAGTTCGCCGCGAAGGCGAGCGAGCGCGTCGTCATCTCGAGCGACGACGCCGGTGCGAAGACGGTCACCGCCGGCATCCGCCAGCGCCCGGACGCCCCGGAGATCGTCACCTTCGGCGAGGCCGTCGACGCGGACGTCCGCATCGAGGGCATCACCGAGTCGGCTGGTGTCGAGGTCGACTTCCGCGCCGGTGGCGAGGCGTACCACCTGACCCTCCGCGTGCCCGGCCGCCACAACGCGATCAACGCCGTCGGCGCCTTCGCGGTCCTGACCGGCCTCGGCGTCGCCCCGGCCGACGCGGTCCGCGGGCTCGAGGCGTTCGGTGGCACCCAGCGCCGCTTCGAGCTGCACGGTGTCGAGCGCGGCGTCTCGGTCTACGACGACTACGCGCACCACCCGACCGAGGTCGCCGCGGCGCTCAAGGCCGCCCGCAACGTCGTCGGCGACGGTCGCATCATCGCGATCCACCAGCCGCACCTGTACTCGCGCACCCGCCTGATGGCCGGCGACTTCGCCAAGGTGTACGAGGAGCTCGCCGACCACACGGTCGTGCTCGACGTCTACGGCGCCCGCGAGGACCCGGAGCCCGGCGTGACCGGTGCCCTGGTGCAGGAGCGCTTCGCCGACCAGTCGCGCGTCGAGTTCCTGCCCGACTGGGACGAAGCGGCGGCCCGCGCGGCCGCGGTCGCCCGAGACGGCGACATCATCATGACGCTCAGCTGCGGCGACGTGTACCGGATCATCCCGCAGGTGCTCGGCGCCCTGGGCACCGACGGAGCGTCGTCCCGGTGAAGCGCCCCGAGGGGTTCGACGAGGGGGACGCCCGCAGGGACGCCCCGGCCGAGGCCGCGGAAGCGCCCCGGCAGCGTCGTGGTCCCTCGAAGCCGCGGCTGCCGTTCCGCGGACGCGTCGCCGACGACCGGGAGGCCCGTCCCACGTCCGCCCCGGACGCCCCGGTCGACGAGACGGTCGACGACACTGCCGAGCCCACCCCCGCGGACCGGCCCGCCGCCGACACGTCGGGTCCGCACCGCGACCGCGTCGGCGCGTTCGCCGGTGCGGCCGGACGCCGGTTCGGCGCCGGGCTCTCCACCGTCGCCGACCGCCTGCGCGAGTACACCCCGAACGAGGACCACCGGGACGAGGAGGCCGACCGCCGCGACGCGGAACGCCGAGCGGCCTCGAGCGGTGGAGCCGACCACGACGCGACCGTGACCGACGTGCTCGACGCGACCGGTGCCTCCCGGACCGACCAGCACACCGAGGCGCCCATCGGGGCGCGGGTGCGCGCTGCCGAGACCGCCCGCGAGGCGCGCATCGCGAAGCGGCGCCGCCGCCTGCTCGAGCGTGCCGAGGTCCGCCGGTTCACCCGGCGCAGCCGGCACCGCCGCGCCGCGTGGATCACGGCGGCGAGCGTCGTCCTGGTGCTCGGGGTCTCGATCCTCGTCGCGGTGTTCTCCCCGCTGATGGCGCTCCGCACCATCGAGGTCAAGGGCACCAACCGCGTCGACGAGTCCGCGCTGCGCCAGGCGCTGTCCGACCAGATCGGCACGCCACTGGCCCGGCTCGACTTCGACGCGATCAAGCGGGACGTCGCCGGGTTCCCGCTCATCGAGAGCTACGTGACCGAAGAGGCCCCGCCGCACACGCTCGTCGTCACGGTGACCGAGCGCACGCCGGTGGTCGCGGTGCGCTCCGGCAGCACCTTCGACCTCGTCGACCCCGCGGGCATCGTCGTGCAGTCGTCGCCGAAGCGCCCGGCGACCATGCCGCTCGCCGACATCGCCCGTGCGCGCCTGGGGTCCTCGAGCTTCCGCACCATGACCGAGGTCGTGCTGGCGCTGCCCTCGACGGTCCGGTCCCAGGTGACACGCGTCGCCGGGTCGACGGCCGACGACGTCACCCTGACGCTCAAGGACGGCTCGACCGTCGTGTGGGGGAGCCCGGACGACTCGGACGCGAAGGCCGAACTGCTCGCCGCGCTGGTCAAGGACCACGCGGCACGGAACCCAGGCGTCGTGGTCGAGTACGACGTCTCAGCACCGGACAACGGCGTGATCCGCGCCAAGGACTGAATTGCCGGACCTGATCGGCGACACGCGGCGTGGCGGGGCGACACTGCGCCGAACGCACCCGTAGCGTCGGAGCCAGCACCACATCTACCAGCATTGCCCCTGAACTTCAAGTAGAGGTTGAGGGTTCTACCGGAGGCCTGACTGACGTGACCACGAACCACAACTACCTCGCCGTCATCAAGGTCGTCGGTGTCGGCGGCGGCGGCGTCAACGCCGTCAACCGCATGATCGAGCTCGGTCTCCGTGGGGTCGAGTTCATCGCGATCAACACCGACGCCCAGGCACTGCTGCTCAGCGACGCCGACGTCAAGCTCGACGTCGGCCGCGAGATCACCCGCGGCCTCGGTGCCGGCGCGGACCCCGAGGTCGGCCGTCGTGCCGCCGAGGACCACGCCGAGGAGATCGAAGAGGCCCTGGCCGGCGCCGACATGGTGTTCGTCACCGCGGGCGAGGGCGGCGGCACCGGTACCGGTGGCGCACCGGTCGTCGCGCGCATCGCGAAGTCCATCGGCGCACTGACCATCGGTGTCGTCACGAAGCCCTTCAGCTTCGAGGGCAAGCGCCGCCAGTCGCAGGCCGAGAACGGCGTCGCGGGCCTCAAGGACGAGGTGGACACGCTCATCGTCGTCCCGAACGACCGCCTGCTCGAGATCAGCGACCGCGGCATATCCATGGTCGAGGCCTTCGCCACGGCCGACCAGGTCCTCCTGGCCGGTGTGCAGGGCATCACCGACCTCATCACGACCCCGGGCCTGATCAACCTCGACTTCGCCGACGTCAAGAGCGTCATGCAGGGTGCGGGTTCCGCGCTCATGGGCATCGGCTCGTCGCGCGGTGCCGACCGTGCGATCAAGGCGGCCGAACTCGCCGTCGCGTCGCCGCTGCTCGAGGCCTCCATCGACGGTGCGCACGGCGTGCTGCTGTCGATCCAGGGTGGCTCGAACCTCGGCATCTTCGAGATCAACGACGCCGCGCGTCTGGTGCAGGAAGCCGTGCACCCCGAGGCGAACATCATCTTCGGTGCGGTCATCGACGACACCCTGGGCGACGAGGTGCGCGTGACCGTCATCGCCGCGGGCTTCGACGGCGGCGAGCCGGCGCAGCAGCAGAAGGAACGTCGTTCGAGCTACGTCGACCCGGAGTCGAGCGCAGCGGCGCCCGTCGCCGCCTCGACCGGTGCGATCGAGGACTCCACCACGTCGAGCCCGTCCTGGGCCTCGCAGGAACACCAGCCGCCGGTGCAGCGCGCCGCCGACCCGGCGTTCGACGACGACGACGAGCTCGACGTCCCCGACTTCCTCAAGTAACCCACCCTTGGTAGCCGACACGCGCCTCCAGGCCTCGTCCCACGACGACGGACTGGAGGCGCGCGTTGCGTCCGTCAGGAGCGGCATCGCCGACGCGGCGCGAGCCGCAGGGCGCTCGCCCGACGAACTCACGCTCGTCGTCGTCACGAAGTACCACCCGGCGTCACTCGTGCGCGAGCTCGCCGCACTCGGCGTGACCGACGTGGGGGAGAACCGCCACCAGGAGGCGCAGGCGAAGGCCGCCGAACTGGCGGACCTCGGCCTGACCTGGCACTTCGTCGGGCAGCTGCAGTCGAAGAAGGCCCGCCAGGCCCGGCGGTACGCCCACGTCGTGCAGTCGCTCGACCGCGGCTCCGTCGTCGACGCGTTCGCCCCGACCGAGGCCGAGCCGGAGCCGCCGGTCATCGACGGCTTCGTCCAGGTGAACCTCACCGACGACCCCGGCCGTGGCGGGGTGCAGCCGGACGACGTCGAGGCGATGGTGGCGCGTGTGCTGGCCACCGGGACCATCCGGCTGCGGGGTGTGATGGCGGTCGCGCCCCTCGACTCGGAGCCCCGAGCCGCGTTCGCCCGACTCCGCTCGATCTCCGAACGGGTGGTGTCGCTCGAGCCCGGCGCCACCGACATCTCGGCCGGCATGAGCGGGGACTACGCCGAGGCGATCCTCGAGGGCGCGACACACCTGCGGATCGGCACCGCAATCACGGGAAACCGGCCGCCCGCACCCTAGCCTCGTTGCAGGGCACCACGAGCACGAACCCCGGAGGAACCATGGCCAACCCGCTGAAGAAGACGATGGTCTACCTCGGCCTCGCCGATGAGGAACTCGACTACGAGGACGAGCAGCAGGCCGAGCCCGCGCGCCAGCAGGCAGCCCCTGCTCGCCAGGCCGCAGCGGCTGCTCCGGCCCCCGCCGAACCGCAGGAAGCCCCCGCCGCGGCAGCAGCCCCGGCGGCCGCTCCCGCAGCGGCGCCGGCTCCCACCAAGACGCACACCCACCAGCGCGGCGCCCAGGTCACTCCGCTCCGCCGCTCGCACACGACCGCACAGAAGGCGACCCCGGTCCAGGAAATGAACGAGATCCTCACCGTCCACCCGCGCGAGTACAAGGACGCCCAGTCCATCGCCGAGAGCTTCCGCGACGGCATCCCCGTCATCATCAACCTCTCGCAGATGACCGAGGGCGACGCCCGACGCATGATCGACTTCGCCTCGGGGCTGTCGCTCGGCCTGTTCGGCAAGATCGAGCGCGTCACGAACAAGGTCTTCCTCCTGTCGCCGGCCCACGTCGCAGTGAGCGGTGAGCCCGCTGAGGTAGAGTCCGACATCGAGGCGAACTTCTTCGCCCAGTCCTGAGCCGTACCCGGCACACCCGCCCCTGAGCGTCGTCTGACGACGCTCGCCCGAGACGAGCGAGCCCCATCGTGTCCGTGATCCTAGGGATCATCTCCCTCGCGTTGCTCCTGTACTTCTTCGTGATGTGGGGGCGCTTCGCGCTCGACCTCGTGCAGAGCTTCAACCGTTCCTGGCGGCCGCGCGGGGGCATGCTCGTGGTGTCCGAGTTCGTCTACACGGTCACGGATCCGCCCATCCGAGCGGTGCGACGGGTCCTCCCGCCGCTCCGCCTCGGGCCGGTGGCGCTCGACTTCGGCTGGACGATCGTGATGCTCGTCGTCATCATCGCCCGGTTCGTGGTCGCCGCCCTGGCACGCGGTATCTGAGCGGACTCCCGTCCGCGACACGCGCCACGCCCGGCGCTGGTCACGGTTCCGCCCCATCGTCGGTGTACGGTGGTCGGGATCGATGCCCGCTCCGGTGGCGCATCCGCACCGCACGGTACGACTGGTAGATTCGGTCGCACCGCATGCGGTTCCACACGTTCAGCAGTTCTATTGAGGTGACGGCAATGGCTTTGACGCCGGAAGACGTAGTCAACAAGCGGTTCCAGCCGACGAAGTTCCGCGAGGGCTACGACCAGGACGAGGTCGATGACTTCCTCGACGAGGTCGTGGTCGAGCTCCGTCGCCTGACCGCGGAGAACGACGAGCTCCGCCAGCGCCTGCAGGCGGCCGAGTCGGCCCCGCAGCCGGCGCAGGCCGAGCAGCCCGCTCCCGCAGCCGAGCCGGAGCCCACCCCGGCCCCGGTCGAGGCAGCACCGGAGCCCGCTCCGGTCGCCGCGGCGGCTCCGGCCACGACGGTCCCCGCCGACGAGGACACCGAGGGCACCACGAACCTCCTGACCCTGGCGCGTCGTCTCCACGAGGAGCACGTCCGCGAGGGCATCGAGAAGCGCGACGCGCTCATCGCCGAGGGCACGGCCCAGGCGGCTCGCCTGGTCTCCGAGGCCGAGGCGAAGCAGCGCCAGATCATCGCCGACACCGAGAACACGAACCGTCAGCGTGTCGCGGTGCTCGAGCAGGAGCAGCGCCAGCTCGAGGGCAAGATCGACGAGCTCCGGACCTTCGAGCGCGACTACCGTGCGCAGCTCAAGAGCTACATCCAGGGTCAGCTCTCCGAGCTCGACACCTCGGGCGAGCAGTCCGGTCTCACCCCGGCGCCGGCTTCGGCGCAGGGCTTCGGCAACTGACGTTGTCGCGACCAGCATCACGAGCGAAGGTCAGTGTCCGCGCGATCGCGGCACTGGCCTTCGCCGCTGTCGTGGTGGTGGCGTTCGACCAGGTCGCCAAGACGTTGGTCGTCGCGAACCTGCCCTACGGCACCCCCGTCCCGGTCCTGGGCGGGGCGTTGCAGTTCCTGTACGTCCGGAACCCGGGAGCCGCGTTCTCGTTCGCGGTGAACATGACCTGGGTGTTCTCGGTCATCTCGGCCGCGGTCGTCGTCGCGATCATCGTGTACTCGCGTCGCATCCGGTCGATGTGGTGGGCCATCGTGCTCGGCATGCTGCTCGGCGGCGCGCTGGGCAACCTGCTCGACCGGCTCTTCCGTGAGCCCGGCTTCGGTCGGGGTCACGTCGTCGACTTCATCTCGACGCCGTGGATGATGCCGGCGATCTACAACGTCGCCGACTCCTTCATCTGCATCAGCATGGTGGTCTTCGTGCTGCTGGTGATCCTCGGGGTGAACCTCGACGGCACCCGCACGCTCTCGGCCAAGCGCCAGGCGCAGCTCGACGCGGCGCAGCCGGTCGACGCGGCGGAGCCGCTCGACGGTGGGGCCGCGTTCTCGTCGGCCGATGCCGCTCTCGACGAGCCGACCCGCGCCTCCAGGCCGGAGGACCGCGATCGTCGCGACACGCTGGGCCACGACGCCACGTGAGCGAATCGCGTTCTCTTCCCGTGCCCGACGGGCTCGCCGGTGAGCGCGTCGACGCCGCCATCGCGAAGCTCCTCGGCTTCAGCCGGTCGTTCGCGGCCGACGTCGTCGCGGCCGGTGGCGTCCGCGTCGACGGCGTCCCCGTCGACAAGTCGGACCGGCTGCACGCCGACTCCTGGCTCGAGGTCGAGTGGACCCCGAAGGAGCCGCCGCGCATCGTGCCGGCGGCCGTGCCGGGCATGACGATCGTGCACGACGACGAGGACATCGTCGTCGTGGACAAGCCCGTCGGCGTCGCCGCGCACCCTTCGCCGGGGTGGGACGGGCCGACCGTGCCCGGGGGCCTCGCCGCGGCCGGGTTCACCATCGCGACCTCCGGCGCCGCCGAACGCGCTGGGATCGTGCACCGCCTCGACGTCGGGACCTCGGGCCTGATGGTCGTCGCGAAGACCGAGCTGGCGTACACGCACCTGAAGCGGGCGTTCAAGGAGCGCACGGTCGAGAAGGTCTACCACGCACTCGCGCAGGGCCACCCCGACCCGACCTCGGGCACGATCGACGCCCCCATCGGGCGGCACCCGTCGAGTGACTGGAAGTTCGCGGTCACGTCGGAGGGCAAGCCGAGCGTCACCCACTACGAGACGCTCGAGGCCTTCCGGGCCGCCACCCTGCTCGAGGTGCACCTGGAGACCGGGCGCACCCACCAGATCCGGGTGCACATGGCGGCCACACGCCACCCGCTCGTCGGGGACACGATGTACGGCGCCGACCCGGTGCTCGCGGCGGAGCTCGGGCTGACGCGCCAGTGGCTCGACGCCGTCCGGCTGGGCTTCGGCCACCCCCGCACGGGCGAGTGGGTGTCGTTCGAGGCGCAGTACCCGGATGACCTGCAGGCAGCGCTGGAGCAGATCCGGAGCGCGTCGCTCTGACGCGCCCGGGCGCTTGCGCTGAGTGGTCGTGAGCTGTCGGCTGCGGCGCCGCCAGGCGACGCTTTGTGCGGCCGCGGCGGAGCGCGTGCGGCGTGTCCTGCTCCCTCGGCGGCGCGGCTCGCGCGTGTCCAGAGCGCCGCGCCCGGGCGCTTGCGCCGAGGGGTCGCGAACTGTCGGCTGCGGCGTCGCCAGGCGACGCTTTCTGCGCCCGCGGCGGCCTGCGTGCGGCGTGTCTTGCCCTCTCGGCGGGGCGCCCCGCGCGCGTCGCGACCTGTTGCCGGTCTGGAGGCGCGGTGCGGGCCCGCCCCGCGCCTCCCGTCCGCCGTGCCCGGGCGCTTGCGCCAAGAGGTCACGAACTGTCGGCTGCGGCGCCGCCAAGCGACGCTTTCTGTGCCCGCGGCCGTCGGCGTGCGGCGTGTCCTGCTCTCTCGGCGGGGCGCCCCGCGCGCGTCGTGACGCGGTGCCGGTTTGGAGGCGCGGTGCGGGCCCGCCCCGTGCCTCCTGTCCGGCACGCCCGGGCGCTTGCGCCGAAGGGTCACGAACTGTCGGCTGCGGCACCGCCAGGCGACGCCTTCCGCACCCGCGGCGGTCGGCGTGCGGCGTGTCCTGCGCCCTCGGCGGGGCGCCCCGCGGGTGTCGCGACCCGGTGCCGGTCTGGAGGCGCGCTGGGGCCCCGCCCCGCGCCTCCTGTCCGGCACGCCCGGGCGCTTGCGCCGAGGGGTCGCGAACTGTCGGCTGCGGCGCCGCCAGGCGACGCTTTCTGCACCCGCGGCGGCCTGCGTGCGGCGTGTCCTGCCCCCTTGGCGGGGCGCCCCGCGCGTGTCGCGGCCCGATGCCGGCCTGGAGGCGCGGTGCGGCCCCGCCCCGTGCCTCCAGTCCGCCCCGACGCGCGCGGGAATGTGGGCGGCCGCGGTTAGGCTGTTCCCACCCCGCAGCACACCGTACGAACCGGAGGTTCCGTGTCGGATTCCGACTCCTTCGTCCACCTGCACGTGCACAGCGAGTACTCGATGCTCGACGGTGCCGCCAGGCTCTCCGACCTCGTGGCGGAGACCGCCGCGCAGGGGATGCCCGCCGTGGCGGTGACCGATCACGGCAACATGTTCGGCGCCTTCGAGTTCTGGAAGGCCGCCAAGGCCGGTGGCGTCAAACCGATCATCGGGACCGAGGCGTACATCACGCCCCGCACGCACCGCTCGGACAAGACCCGTGTGCGCTGGGGTGACGGCGGGGGCGACGACGTGTCCGGCGCCGGCTCGTACACGCACATGACGATGTTCGCCGAGAACACGACGGGCATGCACAACCTGTTCCGGCTGTCGTCCAAGGCGTCGCTCGAGGGCTACTACTTCAAGCCCCGCATGGACATCGAGCTCCTGCAGGAGTACCACGAGGGGATCATCGCCACGACGGGCTGCCCCTCGGGCGAGATCCAGACGCGCCTGCGTCTCGGCCAGTACGACGAAGCGGTGCAGGCCGCCGCCGACTACCGCGACATCTTCGGCAAGGAGAACTACTTCGCCGAGGTCATGGACCACGGCCTCGAGATCGAACGCCGGATCATGAGCGACCTGATCCGTCTGGCGAAGGACCTCGACATCCCGCTGGTCGGCACGAACGACCTGCACTACACGCACGCCCACGACGCCAAGTCGCACGCGGCACTGCTCTGCGTGCAGTCCGGCTCGACCCTCAACGACCCGAACCGCTTCAAGTTCGACGCGGACGAGTTCTACCTGAAGACCCCGGCGCAGATGCGGCACGTCTTCCGCGACAACCTCGAGGCTTGCGACAACACGCTGCTCATCGCCGAGCGCTGCAACGTCGAGTTCGACACCTCGGCCAACTACATGCCGAAGTTCCCGGTGCCCGAGGGCGAGACCGAGCACTCCTGGTTCGAGAAAGAGGTCGCGAAGGGGCTGGACTACCGGTACCCGGACGGCATCTCGAAAGAGGTGCAGGACCGCGCCGACTACGAGGTCGGCATCATCAACCAGATGGGGTTCCCGGGCTACTTCCTGGTGGTCGCGGACTTCATCAACTGGTCCAAGAACAACGGCATCCGCGTCGGTCCGGGTCGTGGCTCCGGCGCCGGCTCGATGGTGGCGTACGCGATGCGCATCACCGACCTCGACCCGATCCGGCACGGCCTGATCTTCGAGCGCTTCCTCAACCCGGACCGCGTCTCCATGCCCGACTTCGACGTCGACTTCGACGACCGGCGCCGCGGTGAGGCGATCAAGTACGTCACCGAGAAGTACGGGTCGGAGCGCGTCGCGCAGATCGTCACGTACGGCACGATCAAGGCGAAGCAGGCGCTGAAGGACTCCTCGCGCGTCCTCGGGTTCCCGTTCGGCATGGGCGAGAAGCTCACGAAGGCCATGCCGCCGCCCGTGATGGGCAAGGACATCCCGCTCACCGGGATCTTCGACAAGGACCACCCGCGCTACAAGGAAGCCGTCGACGTCCGCACCGTGGTCGAGACCGACCCCGAGGCGAAGACCGTCTTCGACACCGCGCTCGGGCTCGAGGGGCTGAAGCGCCAGTGGGGCGTGCACGCGGCCGGCGTCATCATGTCGAGCGATCCGCTCATCGACATCATCCCGATCATGAAGCGGGAGCAGGACGGCCAGATCGTCACGCAGTTCGACTACCCGGCAGCGGAGTCGCTCGGCCTGATCAAGATGGACTTCCTGGGGCTCCGCAACCTCACGATCATCAGTGACGCCCTCGACAACATCAAGACGAACCGTGGGACCGAGCTCGACCTCGAGAACATGGGGCTCGAGGACCCCGAGGCGTACGCGCTCCTGCAGCGCGGCGACACCCTCGGTGTGTTCCAGCTCGACGGTGGGCCGATGCGTGGCCTGCTGCGGCTGATGAAGCCCGACAACTTCGAGGACATCTCCGCGCTCATCGCCCTGTACCGCCCGGGGCCCATGGGGGCGAACTCGCACACGAACTACGCGCTCCGCAAGAACGGCGAACAGCCGATCACGCCGATCCACCCGGAGCTCGAGGAGCCCCTCAAGGACATCATCGGCACGACCTACGGCCTGATCATCTACCAGGAGCAGGTCATGGCCATCGCGCAGAAGGTCGCCGGGTTCTCCCTCGGCCAGGCGGACATCCTCCGCCGCGCGATGGGCAAGAAGAAGAAGTCCGAGCTCGACAAGCAGTACGCGGGCTTCCAGCAGGGCATGAAGGACAACGGGTACTCCGACGCGGCGATCAAGACGCTGTGGGACATCCTGCTGCCCTTCTCCGACTACGCGTTCAACAAGGCGCACTCGGCGGCCTACGGTGTGGTGTCCTTCTGGACCGCGTACCTCAAGGCGCACTACCCGGCCGAGTACATGGCCGCGCTGCTGACGAGCGTCGGCGACGCCCGCGACAAGCTCGCCCTCTACCTGAACGAGTGCCGCCGGATGGGCATCAAGGTGATGCCGCCGGACGTCAACGAGTCGATCGGCTTCTTCGCCGCAGTCGGCGACGACATCCGCTTCGGCATGGGTGCCATCCGCAACGTCGGGTTCAACGTCGTCGACGACATCGTCAAGGCGCGGACCGAGAAGGGCGCCTTCGAGTCGTTCCACGACTTCCTGCGCAAGATCCCGATCTCGTCGGCGAACAAGCGCACGGTCGAGTCGCTCATCAAGGCCGGTGCCTTCGACGAGTTCGGCGACACCCGCCGAGCCCTGGTGGAGATCCACGAGGGCGCGGTCGAGGGCGCGGTGAAGGTCAAGCGCGACGAGGCCCACGGCAACGTCGGGTTCGACTTCGACTCGCTCTTCGCCGAGGCAGCCGAGGACGCCCCGAGCGCCGCGGTGTCCCAGGTGCCGGACCGTCCGGAGTGGTCCAAGCGCGACAAGCTGGCGTTCGAGCGGGACATGCTCGGGCTCTACGTGTCCGACCACCCGCTCGCCGGGCTCGAGATCGAGCTCGCGAAGCACCAGTCGATCACCATCGCCGACCTGCTCACCGCCGACGACTCGATCGAGGGCGAGACGGTGACCGTCGCCGGCCTGCTGACGAGCGTGCAGCACCGGGTGGCGAAGACGAGCGGCAACCCGTACGGCATCGTCGACATCGAGGACTTCGGCGGCCAGATCGGCGTGATGTTCCTGGGCAAGACGTACCAGGAGTTCGGCCCGTCCCTGGTGCCCGACTCGATCGTCGTCCTGCGCGGCCGCGTCAACGTCCGCGACGACGGCAAGGCCCTGCACGCGGTGAGCATGTTCCAGCCGAACGTCGGCGACGCGATGGGCTCCGGCCCGCTCACCCTGTCGCTGCCGGAACGACAGGCCACGACGACCACGGTGACGGAACTCGCCGCCGTGCTCGGCCGCCACCAGGGTGACACCGAGGTCCGGCTGAAGCTGCTCAAGGACGACGTCGCGCGCACGTTCGAGCTGCCGTTCCCGGTGAACCTGACCCCGGACCTGTTCGGCGAGCTGAAGAGCCTGCTCGGACCTCGCTGCCTGGTGTAGGAGCAGCGACCATGGCCGGTCACCGGATCTTCGGGACGCCCGTCGCGGACGTCTACGGGCACTACCTGGCGAAGGTGGAGCGGAAGGGCCACACGAAGGCGGAGCTGGACACCGTCATCGAGTGGTTGACCGGCTTCGACGGGCGGGCGCTCGCGCAGCACCTGGCCGACCGGACCACGTTCGAGGACTTCTTCGCCGGCGCGTACCTCAACCCGAACGCCCCGCTCATCACCGGGGTGATCTGCGGGGTGCGGATCGAGGAGCTCGACGACCCGCTCATGCGGCAGATCCGGTACCTCGACAAACTCGTCGACGAGGTCGCCAAGGGCCGGCCGATGGTGAAGATCCTGCGGACCGCGTGACCGACACGCGGCCGGCGCCCCCGGACCCCGGAGTGCTCGCCGCGTTCGGTGCGGGAGCAGCCGCACCGGTGCCCCTCGTGGGCGGCCGCGGCCGCTCCTGGCGGGCGGGCGGCATCGTCCTCCGGCCACACGACGGTGCGCTCGTGACCGACTGGCGCGCTGCGCTGCTGGCGGACCTGGGCTACACGTCGGCGTTCCGGACTCCGAGACCGGTGCCCACTCGCGCCGGTGCCTGGCGGTGCGGGGAGTGGGAGGCGTGGGAGTTCGTCGCCGGGGCCGCTGACGAGACCCGTGTCGACGACGTCATCCGAGCGGGTCGGGCCTTCCACCGCGCAGTTGCCGGCGTCGGGTGCCCCGCGTTCCTCCGGACGGCCGACCCCGAGACCGACGACCCGTGGCGTCGCGCCGACCGCATGGCCTGGGGCGAGGCACCACTGCCGACCGACCCGACCCTCGATCGCCTGGCCGCGGCGATCCGTCCCGTCCACGCGCCGGCGCAGTTGGTCCACGGGGACCTGCTCGGCAACGTCCTGTTCGCGGAGGGACTCGCGCCCGGGATCATCGACTGGCCACCCTACTGGCGTCCGGCCGGCACGGGAGCCGCGATCGCCGCGGTCGACGCGGTCTGCTGGCACGGCGTGTCCGTCGACCGTCTCGACGATCTCGGCGAGGGCGAACACGAGTGGCGGCAGTTGCTCCTGCGCGCCCTCGTGTTCCGGGTCGCCACGCTGCACCTGCTCGGTGCGTTCGACGTGGCCAGCATCGCGCGACACCGCGCGGTCGTCGACGCACTCGCGTGACGGACGGGAGGCCCGTGGCGGCGCCGCCACGGGCCTCCCGTCCGCTCGTCGGTCGTCGCTCAGGCGCCGCGGCCGGCGATCGCGCGGAGGCGGGCGACGATGCGCGGGTTGCGCGCACCGAACGTGAGCGCGGCGAGGCGTCGGACCGACACCGTCGCGCGGTGCACCAGGAGGCCGGTCGCTTCGGCGATGTCCGAAACCGCGTGCCAGCGAGCACGCAGGGACGCGGGGTCGATCTCGTTCGCGGCGGCTGTGCGGACGAGCCGGACGAGGTCGTCCCCGTCACGCCAGCTCGTGCTCTGGTTCTCGAAGCGGCGCAGGATGCGGTCGATCGCCGACGCACGGTGGTTCGCGACCGCGTGTGACCACCGGACGTCCTGCGACACGGGGTCGACGAGGATCCAGCGGGGAGCGTTGGCGTTGAGCGCGGAGAGCTGCGCGAACGTGGTCAGGGCACCGAGCGCGACCGCGACGTCGAAGATCTGCCGTGGCCGACCCCCGACTGCGATCGCAGCGCCCGGGAACGCCTCACGGGCGTCCCGGATCTGCGACTTCGCGACGATGATCGTGACGACGACGTCATCCGGCGCTGCAGCGAGGGTGCTGCGGGTCCGGGCGATGACCTCGTCCGTCAGGTCGGCCGGGAGGTGCAGTGCCACGCGGACGACGTCGTCGTCGGGCAGGAACGCATCGGCGAACACGTCGACGGCGTCACGGTACCGGGCGAGGAAGAGCGCGATCGCGCCGCCGTAGAAGGGGTAGCGCTCGAGCAGGATCCGCTCGTGCTCGAGCCGGAGCGAGGGACCGCGATCCCCGCTGAAGCTCGTCGAGCCCGTGTGCAGGACCAACGCGCGGTTCGCCAACACCGAGGTGAAACCATGCTCGTTGATCCGCAGGCAGAAGTCGTTTTCCTCGCCGTAGCCGGGGGAGAAGACGTCGTCGAACAACCCGAAGCGGTCGACCATCTCGCGCCGGATGAGGAAGCAGAAGCCCATCGCCACGGGGGAGACCGTGTGCCGCGGGAGCAGGTACTTCGTCCGGCCGTGCAGCTCGCGGGTGCGGCGCGGTGCGAGGCCCGCCCGCGGGTTCCGCCGCGCGTAGGGGAAGGACGCGATCGTGGCGTTGTCGCTCCTCGCGCACACGACGCCGATCGAGTCGTCCGAGGCCAGGACCGCGGTCATCTCGTCCAGGAACCCCGGCATCGGGACGGTGTCGCTGTTGAGGAGCAGCACGTCGTTGCCCGTGCGGTCGAGGTCGAGGACCGCCCGGTTGCAGTTGCCGACGAAGCCGAGGTTGCGGCTGTTGCGGGTGTACTCGAACCCCTCGTGGTCACCGACGAGCTCGAGCACACGGGCCTCGATCGCGTCGACGCGGGGGCCCACGTCGTTCGCCAGGAGCACGCGGTCGACGGAGAAGTCCACCGTCTCGAGCAGTGCCTCGATGCAGCGCTCGAGACCGGGGAGGTCGTCGTAGATCGGGACGACGATCGTGACCGGACGACGGTCGCGCGTCATCGCCGAGCCAGCTTCCGGACGACGACGCCGGGCTGGGCGAGGAGTCGGCCGACGGCCCCGGAGCGGGATCGCACGCGGCTCGCGAGGAGTCCGACGGCGGCTCTGGCGCTCGTCGCACCGAGCGAGGCGTACGCGCCGGGCAGCTCGAACCAGTAGCGCGCCGCCTGGGGGAGCCGGTAACCCTCGGTGCCGACCAGCGCGACCAACCGTGCGATGGCCGCCGCGTTGTCGTGGCCCGCACCCGTGACGGTGGCGAGGCGTTCCGGTGCAGCCGCACCGTGCCTCCTGGCCGTGTCCGGGTCGGCCGCGTACGCAGCGAGGGCGTCAGCGAGGGCGTTCGTGTCGTCGGCATCGACCAACGCGCCGGTCACACCGGGCTCCACGAGTTCCGCGCTGCCGCCCTGGCGCGTGGCGACGACGGCCCTGCCGAGCGCCATGTACTCGGCGGTGGTGCGACCGAAGGCCTCGATGGTGGACGGTGTGACGCAGACGTCGGCCGCGTGGATGAAGGGCGCGGGCGTGTGCTGCTCGCCAGCGAAGACGACGTGCTCGGCGACACCGAGCGCGCGGGCGCGGTCGGTGAGCCGCTGGTCCTCACCCGGGTGCTTCCAGCTCCCGACGAAGCAGACGCTCGCGGTCACGCCTCGTCGGCGCAGCGCGCCGAGCGCATCGACGACGCGGTGTTGCCCCTTGGACTCCTCGACGCGGCCGAGGACCGTGATCCGGAGGCCGGGTTCTGCCTGCGGGAAGGGGGCGACGGCAGGCGTGTCGTCCTTCGTCGCCAGGAGTCGGCTCGTGTCGACCGTCGGGTAGGCGACGGAGAGCTTGTCGGCGGGGATGTACTTGGCGAGGTGGTCGCGCATCGCCTCGGAGTTGGTGACGACGACCCCGGACAGCAGGCCGATGTCGCCGAGGACGCCCGCACGGCCCGTCTGGAACTGCAGACCGTGGTCGAGGTCGCCGTACTCACGGACGAACCACGCCTGCGGGATCCCGAGGACCGCGGCGGCGAACGACGCCCACGGGGCGACGAGTGTGTTGGTGACGACGAGGTCCGGGCGCTCCCGCTCGTACTTCCGGATGATCGCGTTGACGGCGGCGTAGTCGACGGTCGCGAAGGCGGCGCGTTCGGCAGCCGGTGCGGGCTGCGGACTCGGCAGGGCCCAGCCGCGGAACCGCAGCGCGTCGTACGACCAGCCACGCTCGTCGAGGGCATCGATGAACTTGCCGCGCGGGGCCTTGGTGATGAAGGTCGGCGTCATGGCCGGGTCCTGCGCCTGCCAGTCCTCCACGAAGCGGATGAGTGACCGTTCCGCCCCGCCGAGGTTCACCGGCGCGGTGGAGTGGTTGGCGAAGCTGACGATCACCCACCAACCCTACTAATGATTTTCCAAGCGTTTGCTCTCTGGCCACTCGCCGCGCACCCGAGTCACCGCGTCGAACGTGCGTCGTGCAACGAGTGTGCGAGAATGCCTCGTCCCCGAATCCCTGTGAGGAGCGCTGCGTTGCGCCCCGGAGGAGCCTGCACCCGAAGCATGACGTACCTGAACGAGCTCATGTCGTCGCGGGAACTCCTGGCGAACCTCACCGCCCGCGAGGTCAAGGGCAAGTACCGCCGCACGGTCTTCGGGCAACTGTGGTCCCTGATCAACCCGCTCGCGACGATGCTGATCTACACGATCGTGTACTCGTTCATCTTCCGGGCACGACTCGAGGTCGGCGACCCCAGCGGACTGAACATCTACCCGCTGTGGTTGATGTGCGGCCTGCTGCCGTGGATCTTCGCGCGCAACGTCATCAACTCGGGCATGACGTCGATCGTCGCCAACGGCTCGCTGATCAAGAAGGTGTACTTCCCGCGGATGACGCTGCCGCTCGCGGCCGTCGGGTCCTTCGGGTTCACGTGGCTGGTGGAGATGGGGGTGCTGTTGATCGCCCTCGCGATCGCGGGGTCGAACTTCTGGATCTACCTTCCGTTGATCGCGCTGACGATGGTGTTCCTCGCCATGTTCGCCGCCGGCCTCGGGCTGATCCTGTCGATCATCAACGTGCACTTCCGCGACATGCAGCACCTCGTCGGCATCGGCCTGCAGATGTGGATGTACCTGTCGCCGATCATCTACCCGCTCTCGCTCGTCGAGGACGCCGCGAACAAGGCCGGACACCCGTGGATCATCCACGTCTACAAGCTCAACCCGATCGAGCGGTTCTCCGAGGTCTTCCGGAACCTCATGTACGACAACCGCCTCCCGAACTGGACCGACCTGGTCGCGTGCGCCATCGCTGGATGCGCCTCGCTCGCACTCGGCTACTTCGTGTTCTCCCGCAACGAGAAGAAGCTGGCTGAACTCCTGTGAACGACTCCGCCGTCTCCGTCGAACACGTCTCCAAGCGCTTCCGCATGTACCACGAGCGCAACGACTCGCTGAAGAGCATGGTCATGCGCGGGAAGAAGTCCGTGCACGAGGACTTCTGGGCCCTGAAGGACGTGTCGTTCGAGGTACCACAGGGCAAGACCTTCGGCCTCATCGGCAAGAACGGCTCGGGAAAGTCCACGCTGCTGAAGTGCCTGGCGAAGATCCTCTGGCCCGAAGAGGGCTCGATCACCGCCCGCGGCAAGCAGGCATCGCTGCTCGAGGTCGGTTCCGGGTTCCACCCCGAGCTCTCCGGTCGCGAAAACGTGTTCCTGAACGGCTCGATCCTCGGGATGAGCCGCAAGGAGGTCACGCGGAAGTTCGACGACATCGTTTCGTTCTCCGGCGTCGGTCACTTCATCGACCAGCCCGTGAAGAACTACTCGTCGGGCATGTACGTCCGGCTCGGGTTCTCTGTTGCGGTCGCGGTCACCCCGGACGTGCTCGTCGTGGACGAGGTGCTCGCCGTCGGTGACGCGACCTTCCAGAAGCGCTGCCGGACGAAGTTCAAGGAGATGAAGGACGAGGGCCGCACCGTCATCCTCGTCTCCCACTCGATGAGCACGGTGAAGGACATGTGCGACGAGGTGGCTTGGCTCAACGAGGGCGAGCTGAAGATGATCGGCAAGACGAACGACGTCGTCAAGGCGTACAACGAGACCGTCTGAGCGCGAGCTCGACTGCGAGAGGGAACAGACGTGTCCGAAGAGACCCCCGCGACGATGCGGTCCGAACGCCGGTTCACGGTCGGCGTGGTCCTGGCCGTGTACAACGTCGCGCGCTACCTGCCCGACCTGCTGGGATCGCTCGAGCGGCAGACGCACCCGCTGACCGACGTGCAGCTCGTCTTCGTCGACGACGGCTCCACCGATGGCAGCCTGGAACTCTTGCAGGAATGGGCCGAGTCCCGCCGTGACCACGTCACGGTCGTGGGGCAGACGAATGCGTGGGTCGCCTCTGCCCGCAACACGGGGATCGAACACCTGGATGCGGAGTGGGTGACCTTCGCGGACCCGGACGACGTGTTCGACGAGCGCTACTTCGAAGAGGTCGTCAAGTTCATCGGCCTGCACGGTGCTCCACGCGTCGGCATGCTGGTCACGCACCAGCTGCGGCTCAACGAGCAGCTCGAGCTCGTTGACTCGCATCCGCTCCGGGCCAAGTTCGCGAAGGGGTCGCGGATCGTCGACCTGACGCAGGAGCCCGTCATCCAGATGGCCGTCAACTCGGCCTTCTTCCGGACCGCAGCGATCCAGGAACACCAGATCCGCTTCGACGGGCGCGTCCGCCCGGTGTTCGAGGATGCCCACTTCATCGGCTCCTACCTGCTGGCGTCCGGACTGAGCGACGTCGGGATCCTCGCCTCGGCGAAGTACCACTACCGCGTGCGAGGCGACGGCACGTCGCTGATGGAGAGTCACTTCGACCACCCGGGCAAGTACACCGACGTGCTCCGGTACGGCCACCTCGACCTCATCCGCTCGGCCGAACGTCTTGGCGGCGTTCCCAGGTGGCTCGAGAACACGCTGCTCTACGACCTGTTCTGGTACTTCAAGAACGAACGTGCCCTGAACTCGGCTTCGGCACTGGCCCCGAGCCACACCTTCGACGAGTTCCACACGTTGATCGCGTCGATCCGCGCTGGGATCTCGGACGACGCCATCCGCTCCTTCGACGCGATGGGCGTCGAGTTCGCCGTGCGCAAAGCACTCCTCGACGGGTACACCGGTGCTCCGGTCCGACCGCAGTACGCGAAGGTGGAACGGGTCGATGAGACTCGTCAGCACGTCAAGTTCACGTACTGGTTCACCGGGGAGCTGCCGGACGAGCGGATCGTCACCGACGGGCGTGACGTCGCCCCGGTGTACGCGAAGACCCAAGACCTCGTCTTCTACGGCGCCGCGGTGCTCCGCCAACGCCACGTGTGGGTCGACCGTGGTCGGCTGACGCGCCTCTGGATCGACGGTGCGGTGGTCCCGTTCAGCCGAGGCGAGCGGTACGAGCCGGACGAGGCTCTGACGCTCCGCCAGCTCCGGCCCCAGATCCTCGGACAGCGCAAACGACTCGAGGGTCGGTGGTCGGACGTGTCGACCCCTGCACTGCAGCACCTCAAGCGCCAGGCGCGCGAGGTGTACGAGAGCGTTCGATCCGGGCGGTACCGCCGCCGGACCGAGGACGCGATCCTCGGTGTCTCGGTGCGGACGCGTCGGACACGCGAGCGGTACGAAGACGCCTGGGTGTTCATGGACCGTGACACCGATGCGAACGACAACGCTGAGCACCTGTACCGGTGGGTGCGAGCGAACCACCCCGAGATCAACTCGTGGTTCGTCCTGGCGCGGGGCTCGAAGGACTGGGATCGGTTGCGGACGGAGGGCTTCCGACTGGTTGCGTACAAGTCGTCAGAGTGGCGGAAGCTCATGATGCACGCGGCTCACCTCGCCTCATCGCACATCGACGTCTACGTGGTGAGCCCGCTCCCGCGCTGGCGCTACGGACAGCCGCGGTTCACCTTCACCTGGTTGCAGCACGGTGTGACCAACTACGACATCTCCCGGTGGGTGAACTCCAAGCCCGCCGAGCTGTTCGTGACTGTCACCCCGCAGGAGAAGGCGTCCATCGCCGGCGACGGGCCCTACACCTTCACCGAGCGTGAAGTCGTCCTGACCGGGTTTCCGCGTCACGACGAGTTGCTGCGGAAGCGGCGTGCGACGCCGCCGGCGGACCGTGACCTGATCCTCATCATGCCGACCTGGCGGAAGAAGCTCGCCGGTCAGCAAGTGCCGGGCAGCAACGAGCGGGCGAAGAACCCGCGGTTCGCATCCAGCCAGTACGCCTTGGAGTTCGACGCGCTCATCGGTTCCGAACGGCTCCGGGACGTCGCCGCTCGTACCGGCAAGCGCATCGTCTTCATGCCGCACCCGAACATGCGTCCCTACCTGACCGACTTCACGGTGCCCGACTGGGTCGAGGTGTGGGACTTCGCGGCAGTGAACGTGCAGGACGTCCTCGCCCGCGCGGCGTCGATGGTTACCGACTACTCCTCGCTGGGGTTCGAGGCGGCGTTCATCGACGTTCCGCTGGTCTACTTCCAGTTCGACGCGGCATCGTTCTTCGACGGATCGCACGTCGGTCGGCGCGGCTACTTCGACTACGGCCGCGACGGGTTCGGCCCGGTTGCCGACACCGTCGCCGGTGTCGAGGCCGCGATCGAACGCATCGGTGACGACGCGTGGGTGTCCGCCCCGGAGTACCTCGCGCGCACTGCGGCGGCCTTCGTGACCCGCGACGAGCACAACGCCGAGCGGGTCATCGACGCGATGCTCGCGCTCGACGGGGCTCCACGCATCACGGAGCCCCAGCAGGCCGTGGAACGCGTGACCAGTAGCTGAGCCCCGTCAGCCCAGCGCGGGGACGCGGACCTTCGCCTCGATCATGTTGTGGTCGGAGGGAATCACCGACGTCCCGGGGTTCCAGTTGTTGACGAACTCGTCGCTGCCCTGGAGGCCCTGGGTCAGGATGTAGTCGATCCGTTGACCGTCCTTGTTCGGATCGTCGGCCTGGTTCGACGGCGCTTGGTAGTTGTTGTACGTCGTCTTCGCCATGCCGTAACGGCGCTGGGAGGCCGACGCGTCATAGAAGCCCCCTCGGATCAACGTGGGCTGCGCGCCGTCGATCGCGTCTTCCGGGTACCGGCTGTCGTTGAGGTCGCCGCCCAGCAGGACGGGAAGCCGCTTGCCCGCGGCGTTCGGTGTGTTGACCCGGTTGAGCGCCGTCAGGAGTTGCGCGGAGTTCTGACCGAGGAGCGTCTTCCGCGGTGTGCTGTACGCGCTCGACGGGATGCCGTAGTGGGCGGCGACGACGTAGAAGGAGGTCCCGCTGCCGTCATTGGCCTGCAACTTCGCCCACGGGGTGTTCGTGTCCGGCGCCGCCGACGCAGGGGAGACCTCGTAGTCCTTGACGCCAGCGAGGACACCGTGGTCGAGGACCGTGTACTTCGCCGGGTCGTAGTAGATCCGGTTGCCCTGGTGGGACTTGCTGACGGTCATCGGGGCCGTGTCGACGAGCTGCAGGTTCGGGAGGCGTCGATCGAGATCCCGGTAGGCCTGCTCGGATCCGGCACCGTTCGAGAGACCACTGGCCTCGAGGACGGTGAGCACATCCGGGGCCTTGTCGTTGATCACCTTGGCGATCGCCGGCGCTCGCTTCGCCCAGCCGGGCGTGCCGCTCGTCTCGCAGCCGGAGCACAGGACGTTGTAGCTGGCGAGGTGCACGGGCGTGCCGGAAGCATTCGGCTTCGTGGGCGTGGGCCAGGCGCTCACCTGCGCCGACTTCCGGACGAAGGTCGAGTTGAAGTAGGTGTTGCGCGCCATCGCGCGGACGTAGATGGGGTTCCCGTACGCGACCGAGGTCAGGTCGCTGTCGGACCCCGGCAGGGTCCACGTGCGGGTGGCCGGGTCGAACGCCGACGACCACGGCGTGAAGTGCGGCGTCCACCGGTCAGGGGTCCGGTTCTCGTTGGGACCCGCTGACCATCGGACTTGGTAGTCGCTCGCGTTGGCGACCTCGGGAATCGACACCGTGACGCCGTTCGTCGCGGGCTTCGCCGTGATCGTCCCGAAGGTCGCCACGGCGTTCGGCTGGAGCTTCGTCGTCACCGTCTTCGCCCAGGCACCGGCCGTCGTGGCGGTCTTCGCGGCGACCGTCACGTAATAGGTCTTGTCGGGCTGGAGCTTCGTCATCCATGCTCCGACGGCGGTCGAGTCCTTGTAGACGGGGCTGCCGAGATCCGACCGTGTCGACCACTTGAGGACGTAGCTGGTCGCCTTCGGCACGGCTTTCCAGGTCATCTTGACGCTCTTGCCGGCCCAGTCCTGTGTGGCCTTCGCGACTCCGGTGACCTGCGCGGGCTTCGTCGCGGCTTGTGCTGGTGCCACGACGAGCACCGACGACACCGCGATCGCGCCGACGACGGCGAAACGAGTGATCCAACGAGAAGACATCTCGACCCCCTGATCTGATCTCCGCTCGACGGTAGACTGTCTCGGCTGCGGACGGTATCCACCGAACGGGGGACCACAGACGAGGGGTGTCGAGAACGTGTCAGATCCACTCCTCTCGGTCGTCATACCGGTGCACGACGCCGCGCCGTGGATCGGTGAGCTGCTCGACAGCGTGCTGGACCAGGACGTCGAGGCGATGGAGGTCCTGGTGGTCGACGATCGCTCGTCCGACGAGACGGCGGGGATCATCGCTTCGTTCCGTGCTCGTGATCCGCGCGTCCAGCACCTCCGATCAGACGCCCCCGGCGGGGCTGCGGCACGGAACACCGGAGCCGCAGCCGCCCGGGGGGAGTACCTCGTCTTCGCCGATTCGGACGATCTCGTGCCGCCCGGCGCGTACCGAGCGATGGTCGGGTCGCTCGAGGCGTCCGGGTCAGATCTGGTGATCGGCGACCACCTCAAGTTCTCACCGACGCGCACCTGGAGTCCCACCGCGCGGTGGCGCACCTTTGACCACGCGCTGCAGGGGACCACCCTTGCCGAGACCCCGGCACTCCTGACCGGTAGAGCGTGCTGGAACCGACTCTTCCGGCGGTCGTTCTGGGAGCAGGCTGCGCTGGGGTTCCCGGACGTCGGCCACGCCGATGACATCGAGCCCATGACACGGTCGGTCGTGGAGGCGCGTGCGATCGACGTCATCACGACGTGCGTGTACCTCTACCGCGAGCGCGCCGGGGGAGCTGGCGGATCGATGTCGAACCAGGTGGACGAGGCTGCCCTGCTCGACTACCTGTGTGAGGAGACGGCGTGCGCGATACTCGTGCGTGCGGCATCCCCGGCGGTCGTCCACCAGCAGTCACTGCTGGTCCTCGACGCGGACGGCTGGGTGCACCTCGACCGGTACTTCGCATCGGTCCCGTCCGGCTCGCCGATGCCGGGCGGTGTCGAGCAGTCCCTCGACCGCCTGCTCGACGAGTTGGACGCAGCGGTCCTCGACGACGTCGCCGCCGAGCGCCGGTGCTTCTTCGCCCTGCTCTGGGCCGGGCAGCCTGATGCCGCGTCCGACTTCGCCGCTGCGATGCGTGCTCGGGAGTCAGAGCCCGAACGGTTCCTCCGGGAATGGGTGTCGGCCACCGCGGTCCTGCTCGATTCCGTGGGACCCGCTGGCCTCGACCGGTCGGCGCTGGTTGACGACGGTCTCCTGACCGCCCTGCTGCACGCGGCGGACCGGATCGATGCCCCGGGCCTCGCACCGCTCGTCGCCGCTGCTGAGCGTGTCGTTCGGCGCGCTCCGACGGGCCCCGGCGGGTCCGAACTCCTCGGGGCGACCCGTCGAGCTGTGCTGTCTGCTGATCCCGAGGCTGTCCGCCTCATCTCGCTGTTGCGGCACCACGCTCCGGTGGTCGTCGACCAGGTCACGCCCAGCGTCGACGCTCTCCGTGTCGAGGGGCCGGCGCCGTCACCGTCCCTGTCATCGTCCATGCGGCTGGTGCTGCGTTCGGGCGATCAGGTCCGCACGGTCGACCTCGATGGGGCAGGTCCCCGATGGCTGGGGCGGATCCCCGCCGACGGGGGTCCCGACGCAGCGGGGCGTTGGACGGTCACCGCCGGGTTCCGGCTGTCCACCATCGACGTCGAGGTCCCGGTCGTGACCGCGCGGATGCCGTTGCCTCCGCTCGACGCGCGCCACGTGCTGCAACCACTGAGCGATCGGCGCGACGGCTGGCGTTTCCTGGTCGATCACCGGGCGCCCCGATCGGTGCTCAGCCGGGTCCGGTCGGCCGCGGAGCGACTGCGCCGTTCACGGACCTGAGCGCGGCTCCGGTAGCATCGCCGGGTGCGTCGTGCGAAGGACGGGTCCGATGGGCCCCAGCGAGGATTCCGAGCCGACATCCAGGGGATCCGAGCGGTCGCCATCGCCCTGGTCATCCTGTACCACCTCTGGCCGAACCGGATCACCGGCGGGTACGTGGGCGTCGACGTCTTCTTCGTCATCTCCGGCTTCCTGATCACCGGTCACATCCTGAAGGCTGCCGAGCGCGAACAACCGGTCCCGATGCTCATCGGGTTCTACGCACGCCGGATCCGACGGCTGGCGCCCGCCGCGGTCGTCGTGCTGGTCGCGGTCCTGGTGTTCACGGTGCTCCTGCTGCCGGCATCGACCTGGTCGGCGACGGGCTCGAACGTGCTCGCCGCGTCGTTGTTCTCCGAGAACTGGTTCCTCGCCGCCCAGTCGGTCAGCTACCTCGACGCCGATGCCGTCCCCTCCGCGGTGCAGCACTTCTGGTCGCTCTCGGTCGAGGAGCAGTTCTACATCGTCTGGCCGCTCGTCCTGCTGGCCGCGATCGCCCTCCTCGCACGTCGTCGTGCAACCTGGATCGTCGTCGTGATCGGCGCGGTCGGCATCGTGAGCTTCTGCTGGGGGCTCCTCCACACCGCGACCAACCATGATGCGGCGTTCTTCGACACCACCGCTCGGGCCTGGCAGTTCGCGGTCGGGGCGCTCGTCGCGTTCGTGCCCCTGCCCGGTCCGCGCACACGGCTCTGGGTGCCGTGGGTGGGGCTGGCCGCCATCGCGGCCGCCGCACTGCTCTACTCCGAGGCCACGCCGTTCCCCGGCATCGCTGCGGTGCTGCCGACGGTCGGCGCTGCGGTCGTGATCGCCGGACGCGCACCCTCAGCGGAACCGTGGTCGTTCGGGTTCCTCGCGTCGTTCGGACCGGTGCGCTGGCTCGGCGACGTCTCGTACTCCGCGTACCTCTGGCACTGGCCCCTCATCATCCTCGTTCCGCAGTGGCTCGGAGTGGACCTCGGCCTGCGGTTGAAGCTCGCCATCCTGTGCGCCACGGTCGTCCTGGCGTGGGCTTCCCACCGGTACGTCGAGAACCCGGTCCGTCGGAGTGCGGTCCTCACGAAGCGACGTCGACGCAGCTTCGTCGCCGGCGGTGCGACCCTCCTCGTGTTGGTCGCCGGGTGCTTCGGCACGGTGGGGGTGGCGAACGCCCAGATGGACGCTGCGGACGACCGACTCCTCGCGCAGGTCACCGGAGGGCAGACGTGCCTCGGCGCAGGTGCGATCGGCGACCGGTCGTGCGCTGACCCGTGGGGCGACATCGACGTGGCCGACGTTCCAGCGCCACTGTCGGACAAGCCGCTCGTCTGGAAGGACGACTGCATCGACGACGTCACGGAGAACACCGAGAAGTACTGCACCTACGGTGACCCCGACGCATCCGAGACCCTCTTGCTCTGGGGAGATTCGCACGCTGGTGCCTGGTCGAGTGCCTTCGACATCGCGGGGAAACTCGACCACGTGAAGGTGATCGTCGCGGCGCGGAACCGGTGCCCGTCGAGCATGGAAGCCCCGACCGGCACGACCTACGGGGACGTGATCCCGGCCGACCAACGCGGGTGGTGCGCGGCGCGGAACGACTGGGTGATGAAGACCCTGGTCCCACGTGCCGATCGCGTCGTGCTCGCTGACCTCTGGGCGAACTACCGTTTCGCGGGGACGGACTCGGCCCAAGCGGACGGCTACTCCGAGCTCATCGACGGCGTTCGGGATGCTGGGCTGCCGGTGACGATGCTGCAGCACGTGCCGCTCACAGGACAGACCCTCGAGGACAAGGTGATCGGCCCGTCGTGCCTTGCATCGGGTGGGTCGTGCACGAACGACGTCGCACACGCTCTGCCGCCGTCGACCTCGCTGCCACAGCGTCTGCTCGTGGACGAAGGCTACGGGGACGTCGTGCGCTGGGTCCCGGTCGAGTCGCAGTTCTGTCACGACGGTCGCTGTTACTCGGCGATCGGCGGCGTCTCCGTCTACTTCGACGGGTCCCACCTGTCCAACACCTACAGCGCTTCGCTCGGTCCGTGGCTCGCGACCGCTCTGGACCGCACCCAGCCGCTCAGCGTCGTCGGCTGATCTGCGGGTACCCGCACGTGCCGTCGGGGACCCCTGGTGCGAGAGAATGTCGTTCGTGCGTCGCTCTCGATACCTGATGGCTGCCGTTGCGCTGGCAGTCGCCGTCGCGGTCCCCGTGGTGACCGTCGAACCGAACGCCCTCCGAGCAGCCGAGGTCGCGCCCGAGCACGACCTGCGTGTCGCCGTGGTCGGGGACTCCTTGAGCGCGGGACGATCGGGTTTCCTCGGGAACGGCCTGGACGACGAGAGCTGGATGACGTACGCACAGGGCGACGGCATCGAGTACGCCGGTGGATGGGCACGGGCCGGCGCGACCCCGGACGCCATGGCAGCAGCCGTAAGACCGGTCGGCGACGTCGACGTGCTGGTGATCCTGGCGGGCACGAACGCCGTGCGCCTCGGGAAATCGCTCGACGAGGAGCGCTCGGCGTACGAGCGGATCGTCGAGACGGTCGGCGCCCGCAAGGTCATCGTGGCGGACCTGCCACCGTACCGGTGGCGGCCGGGAGCCGCGGCCACCTACCGGACGGCGCTGCAGCAGTTCGTCGCCGACGAAGGGTGGACGTGGGCGGATCCGTGGACGTTCGCCCGGTCCGGGTCCTCGTGGGCGGCCGGAGTGAGCACCGACGGCACACACCCAGCGGGCGCCGCCGAGTACCAGCAGCTCGGCGGGGCGTTCCGGAGCATCATCCTGGCCGTGGGGACGTCCGCCGGACTGGACGATCGCGGCTGACGCTGACGCTGACGCTGACGCTGACGCTGACGCTGACGCTGAGGCCGGCCCGTCTTCTGTCGATCGGTACGATGAAGCATGCTCTCGACGCCGGCCGTCCCGGAACACCTCGCGACGCGCCGGAGCCGATCGGACCGTTCGGTCGCGGTCGACCTCGTCCGGGTGGTGGGCGTCGTCGCGATCGTCGCCGGGCACACCTGGGACCAGCGGCACTTCGCCCAGGCGGGTCTCTACACGTGGCACGTCCCGGTTTTCTTTGTCCTGACCGGTTACCTCTGGAAGCCCGGTCGTTCAGCCTCCGACGAACTCGGGCGGCGTGCGCGCACCCTCTTGGTCCCGTACCTCAGTTGGCTCGTCCTCGTGACCCTGATCTGGTTCGGGTTCCGTGCTGCGCTGGGCGATCCGTTGGACAGCAGGACGCTCACCCTGCTGCCCCTCGGCGGCGACTGGATCTCGCGGCCGTACTCGGCGTTCTGGTTCGTCACCTGCCTCTTCGTCGCTGCAGTGCTGATGCGGTGGCTCGAACGCGTCCACCCGGTCCTGCCCTGGTTCGTTGCAGGCGTCGGGATCGCCTGGTGCATCGGTGACCGCTTCGCCATCGCGCACATCCCGGAGTCGGCGGGCATGGCGATGCCCGCGCTCGCGTTCATGCTCGTCGGGATGCTCCTCCGACGTTTCCGTGCCACGATCGACCGCCCGATCGTCACGGGGCTGGTCCTGCTCGTCCCGTCGTGGTGGCTCGGTTGGTCGGGAGCCCTCGACACGCTCAACATGAAGGCCGGCAACCTCGGGACGCCGTTGCTCAGCGTGCTGATGGCGTCGGCGATCTCGTGTGGCATGCTCCTGGTCGCTGAGGGGACGGAACGCTGGATCCCGCGCTGGGGCCGGACCGTGGTCTTCGCCGTCGCCGCCTGCGCGATCCCGATGATCCTGACGCACACGCTGTCACTGGCGATCACGGAGCGTCTCGGCCTGCCATCGTCGAAGTGGACGTTCCTCATCGCGTACTTCGTGCCGCTCCTCGTCGCGCTCGTCCTGCGGGCGACCCCGGCGAAGCGCTTCCTGTTCTGAGCCGACGGCCCCGGGGCATTCGACACCTGGGCCCCGACGAGGGGCCGCGCCGCTACCCCTGAACGGCGTCGAGCAACTCCGCGTACCGCCGCGACAATGCGAACGGCGCCAGCCGCCTGCTGAACTCCGCGGCCTCGGCAGCACCCGCGGCGGGCGCCGCCAGTGCCACGCTCAAGGACTCCTCGGCATCGCCGGCGTCGAACCACCGGACCCACGCCTCGTCGCCGAACTCGACACGCAGGTGCGGCTCGTCCGGCAGGATCGACGGCACGCCGAACGATGCGGCGAGGTGCAGGACCCCCGAGTTGAGCACCCGCCGGTAGGGGAACACCGCGGTGTCCGCCGCCCGGAACCACAGCTGGACGTCGATGTCCTCGACCTGGTCGTGCTCGCGAACCGCACGCACGTCGTCGCCGAGCAGCCGGTCGATCTCCTCGCGGTCGACGGCCGTGGTCCGGCCGGCCAGCAGGAGCACCGGGCGCTCGGACGGCTTCGTCCGACGCACGGCCTCGACCAGGACGTCGATGCCCTTGTAGGGGCGCATCTGGCCGAAGGCGAGGACGGCGTGGTCGCGGTCCGTGAGTCCGAGCGAGGCGCGCGCTTCCTCCCGCGAAACCGAGTCCGGGTACACGCCCTGGTAGCTCGGGTGCGGGAGGTGTACGACCTTTGCAGGGTCGAGCTCGTAGTACGAGGACACGGCCGTGGGTGTGTCCCTGTTCATCACGTGGACGACGTCTGCGGCGTCGGCCAGGTAGCGGTTCAGTTCGAGTTCGAGCTCGAGGTGCCGCGCATCGTGGGGGAGGACGTTGTGGATCGTCCAGACGAGCCGAGCTCCGCGTGTGCGCGCCGCGTCGACGGCGGTGCGGAAACGATCGAGACGAGCCTGGGCTTCTTCGAGGTCGTCGTCGTTTCGTTGCACGATCGGGGATGTCCAGTGCATGTGGAAGACGTCACCGGTACCGAGGCGACCGAGGTGCTGCTCGAGCTGCTCCAGACGCAGGCTCTCGAGGACGTTCCAGCCGCGTGCCCGTGGGGCCAGCAGCATGAGGTTCAGGAACGGGTTGTCGCGGTAGGCAGGGAACACCGCGAGGAGGTGATCGGGCACTGACCGATCCTACGGGGGCTCGACCGGAGGCGGGGTGGTGTCAGTCGAGCGTGGCGACGATGTACTCGGCCTCGTGCAGGACCGAGCAGAACGCCAGTCCCTCGTGGTCGAGCGCATCGCGTTTCCGGATGACCGCACCGCACACCGAGCACTTGGTCGTGAAGGTCGACCGCATTGCATCCGAGAGGAGCGACATGCGAGCAGCCTGCTCCGGCAAGGTGAACAGCAGGCCTCGTTTGTCTCGGAACCTGGTGAACGTGCCCGAAGAATCCGCCTCAGAGTCGAAAGGCGCTCAGCTCCGCGGGCTCGTGGTGTCCGCTCGCCACGCGCGCCGAGAAGCGCTCACAGCGACCGGACGACCTGCCCCGCCTCCGCCGCAGCCCCGACCACGACGGCGAAGTCCCCGTCCGCGACGGACTGCCCCTCCGCCAGCCACACGACGTTCCGCGTCCCCGGCTGCGGCACGAACGACGAAGCACCTACCCCCGAAGACGGTGCCTCCACGACCAGCACGGTCACCTCGTCCAACCCGCTGGATCCCCGGTACCAGGACGTCGGCATGTCGACCTGCACCACGTGTCCCGCGGCTTCGAGCGCGATGACCAGTGCGGACACGTCCGCGACGCGCGTGCCGTCGTGCTTGACGGCGACACGGAAGCCAGCAGCCCCCTCCTCCCGGACGACGACCGGTCGCGAGGACCGCACCATCACGCCGTGGCCCTTGGGGAGCCCGGGGTCCACTCCGAGGTAGCGCAGTCCGGCTGCGTCGTACCGGGCGTCGGCGTCGGCGTCGGGGTACCGCCCGCGCCACCGCTCGTCGAAGATGCGGCGGTTGTCGACGCGGGCGTCGTCCCGGCCCGGCGTGCGGCTCTCGTGGTGGACGACGACCGACGACGGGACGACGACGAAAGCGGAGCCCGCCGGTGACGTCGACAGTGCGCGGAGGCACAGGTCCACGTCCTCCAGCCCGTTGGCGTACACGGGGTCGAACCCGTGCCAGCGGATCAGGTCGGCGGCACGGAACGCCGCGGCGGCTGCGGTGATCGCCGAGAACCGCACTGCGCCGGCGGAGCCCGACCCGAACACGCGGTCGGCGTCGTGTCGCGGGTGGTCGCCGAGGAAGTGCCAGGGGAGCACCTTGTCCCCGCCGAAGACCGTGCCGGCGGCCTGCACGACGCCGTCCGGGTACACGAGCAGGGGCTGCGCGCCGAGGACCGACGGGTCGTCCAACGCGCCGACGAGCGGCCGCAGCCAGCCGGTGGTGACCTCGGTGTCGTTGTTGAGCATGACGACGGTGCCGCCCGAGGACCGGGCGAGTCCGAGGTCGCTGCCCAGGGCGAAGTTCCGGTTCCGGTCCTCGCGCTGCAGGACCACCCGGGGTTCGTCACGGAACCAGGCACCGAGGATCGCGGAGACCGATCGCGGAGAGCCGTTGTCGACCAGGACGACCTCGACGCGGTCGCCGTCGTGGTCGGCCGCGCCGAGGACGGCATCGACGGCGCGCCGGGTCATCGTCCAGTCGCGGAACACCGGCACGACGACCGAGACGAGTCCGGTGTCCCGTGTCGGTGCTGCGGACGCCAGGGCGTCCCAGTCGATGCGGTGGCGGGCGAGCGCGACCTCCTGCCACGACGCGGGCTGGGCGGAGGAGACCCGTCGCTGGTCCCGCACGTTGTCGTAGTCGACGCCGATGACGGGGACGTACGCGGGCACCCCGAACCGCTGCCCGATGCGGAGCAGCCACTCCCAGTCGATCCAGCGTCGGAGCGTCTCGTCGAACGGGCCGACCCCTGCGGCGACGTCACGGCGGACCACGAGCGCGTTGAGGTCGATGAAGTTGCCGGCGAGCAGGTCGTCGAGCGTGCCGTCCTCGCCGCGGTACGTCTCGACGGGCGCGGTCCGGTCGTCCGCGTTGTTCGCGCCGACCATCCGCAGACCCGTGTGCACGGCGGGCCCGTCGGTCTCGAGCAGAGCCGCGAGGGCCGCGGTCAGGTGTTCGGGACGCCAGGTGTTGTCGGCGTCGAGGAACGCGACGAAGTCGCCACGCACGGCCGCGAGTCCGGTGTTCCGTGCGGCGCCGGCACCGCCGTTCTCCCGCTCGAGGAGCCGGATGCGCCCGTCTTCGGCAGCGAGCCCGCGCACGACGTCGACGGTGTTGTCGCCGGACCCGTCGTCGACCACGAGGAGTTCCCAGTTCGTGTGCTGCTGCGCTCGCACCGAAGCGATCGCCGCACCGACCACGTCGGCGCGCCGGTACACCGGCATCACGATCGACACGAGCGGTTGCTCCGCGTCGCGCCGCGCGACACCGCGCGGGTACCGGCCGAGGGCCTCGGCGACCTCGGGCCCGTCCCACGTGGACCGGTAGCGTCGCCGGGTGCGGTGCTGCGCACCGGCGAAGGCGCGCGCATCGGCGACGGCTGCGTCGCGTGCGGCGCCCCAGGTGGGAGCGTCGCCACGGCGGCCTGGAGGCACGGGGAGCGTGGTCGCGTCGGTCGCGTTCCGCAGGAAGTGCCGGAGCGCATCGAGCGTGGTCGCCGGGCGGTCGGCTCCCGGCACCGAGGCGGCGTACACGCCTGCGTCGAAGAGCGGCCCGGTCTGGAAGAGCTCGGGGCCCTCCTGGTGCAGGGCGTCGTACCAGGACATCGCGGGGACGGGCTGGTGCTCGCGCATCCACTCGTGCTCGATGAGCGGGTGCAGCGAGAGCCCACGCTGCCCGTCGTTGTGCACGTAGAACGCGACGGCGTCGGCGTCGGTGTCGAACGTCCGTCCGGTCTGTGCCTCGAAGTACGCGCGGTCGAGCACCTCGAACTCGGCGATCCGCCGGGCCCAGCGGTCGAGCCGGTCGGTCACGGTCAGCGGTCGGTCCGGGCCCCGGAAGGGTCGGGCGAGGCGCCGTGCGACGCGGCCGATGCCCTTCGCCTCGGCCATCAGCGGCGCCCCGGCAGTCGTGCGGCGACCTTCGCGATCGCCTGGCCGGTGCGGAAGGACCTGCTCGCGCGCAGGTCGGTGAGCTCCCGGCGCAGGCGCACGACCTCGTCCGCTGCGCTGGCCGCGGCGACGTCGGCGGCCGTGAGGTCGAGGGGGAGCAGCGCCGCCCACCGACGTTCGAGCGCGTCGGCCGTGCCCGCGAGCGGGGCCGTCAGCGCATCCTCGATGCGTGCACGGGCGTCGGTGACCGCGCCCGGTGCGACGACCACGGCGAAGTGGTCCACGACGGCCGCGAGGGTGTCGGCGCCCGTCCGGTGCGCTCGCGACGACCACGGCACCGCGTTCTGCGCGGCCCGCACGACCACCAGGTGGAGCGCCCGCCGGTTGGCCGCGACGACGTCCGCGGGCGCCGGGTCCACGAGCACGGCGACCGTGACGAGGTCGTCCGGGCTGGGGTCTCCGGTGGTGACGGTCCACGCGGCCGGTGCCGACGTACCGGCGGGGAGCCGGGCCTCCAGGTCGAAGCCGTCCCCGAAGGCCGCGTCGACCTGGCGGACGAGCGTGTCGGCGTCCTCGACGTGCCGCAGGTCCACGGCGAGCCGCGGGCGCTGCCCCGAGGGGACGAGGACGTCGGCGAACCGCTCGGTCGCCGTCATGCCGTGCCGCTGGTACGCGGCCACTGCGTCCGGCAGGAACGGGTAGCGACCCTCGAGCACGCGCTGGTGCGCGGCGCGCAGCGCGCTGCGGTTGCCGGAGAAGCTCTTGCCGCCGGCGTGCAGGACCAGCGCGCGGTTGGCGATCTTGGCGAGCCAGCCGTGGGCGGCGATCCGGAGGCAGTAGTCGTTCTCCTCGCCGTAGCCGGGCGCGAAGGCCTCGTCGAACAGACCGTGCTCGGCGATCAGCTCGCGGCGGGTGAGGAAGCAGAAGCCCATCGCGACGGGCAGGACCTGGGACACCGGGAGCAGCGGTGCGAGCTCGCCCCAGACCCGTCGCGTGCGGTCCTCGGTGCGGGCCGTACCCCGGTTGGTCAGGCGGTAGGGGATGCTCGCGATCGTCGCGTTGTCACTGCGCGCGGTCACGACGCCGGTGCGGTCCTCGTCGAGGACCGCGAGCATCGCGTCGAGGAACCCCGCCGTCGGCACGGCGTCGCTGTTGAGGAGCAGGACGGCCTCGGTGCCGGCGTCGTCGGCGCCGCGGTCGAGTTCGTCCACGGCACGGTTGCACGTGCCGACGAACCCGAGGTTGTGGTCGTTCCGCTCGTACCGGAACCCGGGGCGGTCGCCAATCCGGTCGAGCAGCGCCCGCTCGATGGTGTCCGCCTCGGGCCCGCAGTCGTTGACGAACAGCGCGCGGTGCCGTTGGGTGTCCAGGTGCTCGAGGAGCCCGTCGACGCACCGCAGCAGGGAGTCGAGGTCGCCGTACACGGGCACGACGACGAGGGTGGAGCGGGTCATCGGTCGGACTCCTCTGCTTCGAGTGCACGTGCGAGGGCGTCCACGGCGGTCTCCAGCGGGCCACCGAGCACCCCCGCAGCCAGGGGCACGTGCCCGGTCGGGCCGTCCGCAGCTGCCTGCCGGACGGCGTCGGCGACGGCCAGGCCGAGGGAACGGGCATCGGCGGGGACCGCCTCGAGGTTCGGGTGCAGGTGCGCCCGGGTGCCGCGGAACTCGTTCGTCACGACACGTGCGCCGGACACCGCGCCGTCGAACGGTGGGTGGCTCGGGTGCGGGCTGTGCTGGAGCGACAGCACCACGTTCGTCGATGCGATGAACCGGAAGTAGTCGTCCCAGGGCATGGTGCCGTGCGAGACGAGCTTCACGTCGCCTGGGCCCCCGTCGAGCTCGACGTCGCCGTGCTGTTCACCGGCCGAGTGGAACTCGATCCGGATGCCGTCGGCGGCCAGCTCCTGCACCGCGACCCGCAGTGCGGCGACGCCGAGGCGGAACAGGTTCCGGTGCTTGCTCGGACGGCCGTAGAAGAGGACCCGGACCACGTCCTCGTGCGCCCGGGCAGCGGCCACGCGTTCGAGCAGCTCGAGGTCGAGGTGCGGTGTGAAGGTGTGCTCGGAGGGGACGTCGAGGCCCTCGACGTCGGCCAGGTACCGGCGCAGCGGCTCGGAGTTCACGAGCATCCGGAAGCCGGCGCGGTAGGTCGAGGCGGCGACCGCGTACTCGGTCGACCACGGGCTGAAGCCGGGTTCGTAGTCCTGCACCAGGTACACGACGCGGTGTCGGGGGACCACCCCGGCGGTGACGGCGACGTCGATCGGGTGCGCGGTCTTCCAGTGCGTGGCGACCCAGACGTCGTCGCGGCCGAACTCGGTGTCCAAGATGTCCTCGCGCCGGACCACGCGGACCCCGGGACGTCCGTCGACGCGCGACTCCGGGAACCGGTCGGCGACGAGCGCCTCGGCTGCGGCGGCACTGTTGCCGGGTGTCGTCCACCGGACCATGACGACCCGGACCCGCCGGCCGAGGCGGTCGCCGAGCGCCAGGGCGACGGCCAGGGCGGTCTGCACCCCGGCGAAGGCGGCACCCTCCCGGAGTTCGTCGACCACGAGCACCACCTCGGGATCGCGGTCCACGGTGCGGATGCCGGCGAGCGACAGGCTCGTCTCCACCAGGCCGTCGAACGGGCGCGCGGCCAGCGGCGCACGATCGCGTTCCCGCCGAGCCACACCGACGTCGACCCGGGACACCGTCCGGCCGAGTCGCTCACGGACGTCGTTGCGGTAGTGGCCGTCGCGGGCGTACCGCTCGTTCACCCGGACGAGGTCGCTCACGAGGCGCCGTGCCTTCTCGAAGTTCATCAGCCCTCACGTTACTGGGCGTCGGCGTTCGGCTCGGTAGGATCGGATCCCTCATGATGCAGCGAATCGACCTCCGCGGTGGCCTCCCCGCCCGTGCCGAACTCCTCCGACTCATGCCCCGCGCCGCGGGTGACGTGTCGCACGCGGTCGACGCCGCGCGCGAGTTGATCGAGGACGTCCGACACCGTGGGGCCGCGGCCCTGCACGACCAGGCCGAGCGCTTCGACGGCGGGGCTCCCCCGAACGTCCGCGTGCCCGCCGCCGAGATCACCGCAGCCGTGGCCGGGCTCACTCCGGAGGTCCGGGCAGCCCTCGACGAGGCCGTCCGCCGCGTCCGGGCCGCGAGTGCCGCGCAGATCCCCGCCCCGTCCGTGACCACCCTGGCCGACGGCGCCGAGGTCCACCAGCGCTGGCAGCCGATGCGCCGCGTGGGGCTCTACGTGCCCGGTGGCAAGGCTGTCTACCCGTCCAGCGTCGTGATGAACGTCGTCGCGGCCCAGGTCGCGGGCGTGCCCTCGATCGCCCTCGTGTCGCCGCCGCAGCGTGACCACGGCGGCGCGGTGCACCCGACGATCCTCGCCGCGGCGGGGCTGCTCGGCATCGACGAGGTCTACGCGATGGGCGGCGCCGGAGCCGTCGGCGCGCTGGCGTACGGCGTCGCCGAGATCGACCTCGAGCCGGTCGACCTGGTCACGGGGCCTGGGAACAACTACGTCGCCGCCGCCAAGCGTCTGGTGCGCGGGGTGGTGGGCATCGACTCCGAGGCCGGGGCGACCGAGATCCTCGTGATCGCGGACGACACCGCCGACGCCGGGTTCGTGGCCGCCGACCTCATCAGCCAGGCCGAGCACGACGAGCAGGCCGGCAGCGTGCTGGTGACGACGTCCGCGGCGTTCGCCGACGCGGTGGAAGCCGCCATCCCGGAACGCACCGCTGTGCTCGGGACGGCCTCGCGCCTCCAGACCGCCCTGGACGGACCGCAGTCCGCGATCGTCCTGGTGGACTCGCTGACGGACGCCGCGACCGTGAGCAACGCCTACGGTCCCGAGCACCTCGAGATCCAGACGGTCGACGACGACGCCGTGCTGGCCGACATCGACGCCGCCGGTGCGGTGTTCGTCGGGCCGAGCACGCCGGTGAGCCTGGGGGACTACCTGGCCGGGTCCAACCACGTGCTGCCGACCGGCGGCCAGGCCCGGTTCGGGTCCGGGCTGTCCGCGTCGACGTTCCTGCGACCCCAGCAGATCGTCCGGTACACGCCCGAGGCCCTGGCCGAGGTCGCGCCGCACATCGTCGCCCTGTCCACCGAGGAGCAGCTCCCCGCGCACGGGGCCGCCGTGACGGAGCGCACGAACCGATAGCCTGGGGAACGACATGTTCTGCCCCTTCTGCCGCCACCCGGACTCCCGCGTCGTCGACTCACGGACGAGCGACGACGGAACCTCCATCCGCCGCCGTCGACAGTGCCCCAACTGCGGTCGACGGTTCTCGACCACCGAGACCGCCTCGCTCAACGTCGTGAAGCGCAACGGCGTCACCGAGCCGTTCAGCCGCGACAAGATCGTCTCCGGCGTGCGCAAGGCGTGCCAGGGGCGCCCGGTCACCGACGGTGACCTGGCCGTGCTCGCGCAGCGCGTCGAGGAGACCGTGCGGTCCTCCGGGTCCAGTCAGATCGACGCGAACGACATCGGCCTGGCGATCCTCGCGCCCCTGCGGGAGCTCGACGAGGTCGCCTACCTGCGGTTCGCGAGCGTCTACCAGGCGTTCGACTCGCTCGAGGACTTCGAGGACGCGATCGGCCAGCTCCGCCGCGACCACCACGCGGCATCCGACACGGCCGCCGGGTCGTCCACACCGTCCGGCACGCGCGCGTGAGCGGCATCGCCGAACGCATCGTGCGCGGCGGCTACCGCGTCGTGTTCCGCTCCGTGTTCGCGAACATGGACCCGGAACGTGCCCACCACCTGGCCTTCGCCGTCATCGCGGGGCTGCCCCGCCTGCCGTTCCTGAGCGGCGTCGTCGAGCGGTACTGCCGTCCCGCTGCGGCCGACGGCATCACCACCATGGGCATCCACTTCCCGTCGCGCTTCGGTCTGGCGGCCGGGTTCGACAAGGACGCCCGCGGCATCGCCGGTCTCGGCCTGCTCGGCTTCGGCCACGTCGAGGTCGGCACCATCACCGCCAAGCCGCAGCCCGGCAACGAGCGCCCGCGCCTGTTCCGGCTGATCGGCGACCGCGCCCTGATCAACCGCATGGGCTTCAACAACCACGGCGCCGCAGCGGCCGCCCGGCGCCTCGAGCGCGCCCGCCGCAACCCCGGTCGCCCCGTCATCGGCGTGAACATCGGCAAGAGCCGGGTGGTCTCCGTCGAGGACGCCATCGACGACTACCTCGAGTCCACCCGTCGGCTCGCGACGTTCGCGGACTACCTGGCGGTCAACGTCAGCTCGCCGAACACGCCCGGTCTGCGCGGACTGCAGGAACTCGACCAGCTCCGACCGCTGCTGTCCGCGGTGCGTGACGCCGCCGGCCGGACGCCGGTGCTCGTCAAGATCGCGCCGGACCTGACCGACGAGCAGATCGACGCGATCGCGGGCCTCGCGGTCGAGCTCGGGCTGTCCGGGGTGATCGCCAACAACACGACGATCTCCCGCGAGGGCCTGACCGCCGATCCGTCCGACGTCGAGGCTATGGGTGCCGGGGGACTCTCCGGCGCGCCGGTCGCCGCCCGCTCGCTCGAGGTGCTGCGTCGCGTCCGCGCCGCGGTGCCCGCCGACTTCTGCGTCATCGCCGTCGGCGGCGTGACCACCGAGCAGGACGTGCAGGACCGCATCGACGCCGGGGCCACGCTCGTGCAGGGCTACACGGCGTTCCTCTACGAGGGACCCACCTGGGCGGCGCGCATCAACCGGCTGCGCCGTCGGCGGCTGCGTCGCGCCGCGCGGTAGACGCGACCACCTGACGGACTGGAGGCCCGTGGCGACACCGCCACGGGCCTCCAGTCCGTCATGGGGCGCGCCCACGGCCGCTTCGTGAGCAGAACACGCCGTGGCTCGCCAGTCGACCCGTCGTGTTCTGCTCACTCGATCGCCGATGCGGAGCGTGGGAGCGGGGAACAGGGGAGCGGGAACGACGAAGCGCCGCCCGGCAGGCCGGGCGGCGCTTCGTCGTGTGCGTGTGGCTAGAGCGTGGGGTACTGCCCACGCCGGACCTGGGGCTTCGGCAGCCGCAGGAAGCGCAGCTGCCACGCCCGCGTGAGGATGTAGAGGAACGTGCCGCGCTGGAACTCGCCGAACTTGTTGGTGAGCTTGCGGCGGAGCGACAGCCACAGCACCACGCAGTCGATGATGAACAGCGCCACGAACGCCCACACCAGCAGCAGCGAGTATGACGCGATCACGGTCTGCGCGGCGGCGAACCCGACGATCAGGAACAGCACGAGCACGGGCATCATGACCTCGCCGACGTTCCAGCGGGCGTCGATCCAGTCGCGGACGAAGCGTCGCTGCTCACCGCGGTCCTTCGCCGGCAGGTAGCGCTCCTCGCCGTTGGCCATGCCGACCCGGGCGCGCTCGCGCTCGGAGTTGAGGCGGGCACGGGCGGCCTTCTTGTCGACCGGCGTGTTGCCGACGAGGGGGCGGCGGTTCGCTGCCTCTCGCTCGCGGCGGGACGGCGTGGGGCGGCCCTTGCCCTGCTCGAGGAGCTCGGCCTCGGTCGGGTTGACGGTCGTGTTGGTCTTGGGGGCTGCCTTCGCCACGGTGCGTTCCTAACGGCGGTGTGCGTGCGGGATCTCCTCTAGATTACCGGGCATGACCGACAGCGAACAGCACAGCCCCGCGACCGACCCCGCGCTCCTCGACGCCCTGCGCGAACACGTGCAGGGTGCACTGCCCACGACGATCGCCGACCTGTCCGCGCTGGTGCGCCTGCCGTCGGTGTCCTGGTCGGCCTTCGACCCGGCGAACGTGCGCGCGAGTGCCGAGGCCGTCGCGGACCTCGCCCGGTCGACCGGGGTCTTCGGCGCGGACGACGTCCGGATCGTGCGGTCGGCGGTGTCCGGCTCGACGGCCGACGTCGCCGAGGCCGACGCGGAGACCGAGCTCGGCCAGCCCGCGGTGCTCGCGGTGCGCCCGGCTCGGAACGGCAAGCCGACGGTGATGCTCTACGCCCACCACGACGTGCAGCCGCAGGGCGACGAGGCCCTGTGGGAGACGCCGCCGTTCGAGCCGACCCTGCGCGGTGACCGCCTGTACGGCCGCGGCGCCTCGGACGACAAGGCCGGTGTGATGACGCACATCGCGTCGCTCCGCGCGGTGCACGCCCAGTTCGGTGACGACCTCGACCTCGGGATCGTGCTCTTCGTCGAGGGCGAGGAGGAGTTCGGTTCCCGCTCGTTCCGCACGTTCCTGCGCGAGCAGAAGGAGCACCTCGCCGCCGACGTCATCGTCGTGGCGGACAGCGACAACTGGTCCACCGAGGTCCCGTCGATCACGGTCTCGCTGCGCGGCAACGTCACCTTCAAGCTCACCCTGACCACGCTCGAGCACGCCAGCCACAGCGGCATGTTCGGGGGAGCGGCCCCGGACGCGATGATCCCCATGGTGCGGCTGCTCGCCTCGCTGCACGACGCCGACGGCTCGGTCGCCGTCGAGGGGCTGTCCTCGTACGAGGCCGACGTGCCGGAGCGCACCGAGGACGAACTCGCCGTCGACGCCGCGCTCGTGCCCGGTGTCCGCCCGATCGGCACCGGCGCCGTGCTGTCCCGCATGTGGTTCCAGCCGTCGATCACGGTGACCGGCATGGACGTGCCGAGCGTCGCGAACGCCTCGAACACCCTGCTGCCCACGGTCTCGGCACGGGTCTCGGTCCGCGTCGCCCCCGGTCAGGACGCCCGGCAGGCGTCCGCGGCCGTCGAGCGGCACCTGCGCGAGCACGTCCCGTTCGGTGCACGGATGGAGATCACCGAGCCGGACAGCGGCGACGGGTTCCTCGTCGACACCGCTGGCTGGGCCGTCCAGGAGGCCCGAACGGCCATGCGGGAAGGCTGGGGCGCCGAGGCGGTCGAGCAGGGCATCGGCGGGTCGATCCCGTTCGTGTCCGACCTCGCCGAGGAGTTCCCGGACGCGCAGATCCTGGTCACCGGTGTCGAGGACCCGGACACCCGCGCGCACAGCCCGAACGAGTCGCAGCACCTCGGCGTCCTGCACCGTGCCATCGCGTCGGAGACGATCCTGCTCGCCAGGCTCGCGACGCGCAGCTGAGGGTGCTTACAATCGACGCCAGGCGCGGTGACCGACACCGCCCGGAGGGAGACGCGCGATGAGCGACACCATCACCGAAGCACCGGCGACCGAAACGCAGTCGCACGGCGTCCTCCTGAGCGACGCCGCTGCCGGCAAGGTGGCGAGCCTGCTCGAGCAGGAGGGCCGCGACGACCTGCGCCTGCGCCTCGCCGTCCAGCCCGGTGGCTGCTCGGGCCTGATCTACCAGCTCTACTTCGACGAGCGCCTGCTCGACGGTGACGTCACCGCCGAGTTCGACGGGGTCGAGGTCGTCGTCGACAAGATGAGCGTCCCGTACCTCGACGGCGCGACGATCGACTTCGAGGACACGATCCAGAAGCAGGGCTTCACGATCGACAACCCGAACGCGCAGGGCAGCTGCGCCTGCGGTGACAGCTTCCACTGATCGCCAGCGATCCGACACGCGAGCGGGGAGCGACCGGAAGGGTCGCTCCCCGCTCGCGTTCGTGTGACCGGACGTGGCCCGCCGGGGCGCGGTGTGACCGGGCGAAATCGTGCCCGCAGACGTGCGGATCGAGGCCAGAACCGTGTCGTGTGTGCGCGAGCGGTACCGAGCTGCGAGTAAGCTAGGAGTGTTCCAATCAAGCTGGGAGCCAGCCATGCGCCGCCTTCGTGCGGCACGCCGTCGGACTCGACGGGCTGACCTCCGAAGCTCACGTCTTTTGCGAGAGGTAACAGTGCGTTCGAATCGCCGTATACGTTGGGCGGCCGTCCCGGTGGCCGTCGGTCTGGTCATCGCACTGGCTGGCTGCACGCAGCAGCAGATGAACGGATGGCTCCCCGGCACGGAGGAGACGAAGAACGTCACCAACCACACGAGCCGCATCGTCGGCCTGTGGACCACCAGCTGGGTCGTTCTCCTCGCCGTCGGTCTCATCGTGTGGGGCCTGATCATCTGGGCCGCGATCGTCTACCGCCGCCGGAAGGGCCAGACCGGCCTGCCCGTGCAGATGCGGTACAACATGCCGCTCGAGATCTTCTACACGATCGTGCCGCTGATCCTCGTGCTCGGCTTCTTCGCCTTCACCGCGAAGGACCAGGCCGCGATCGAGAAGCCCTTCGCCGACCCGGACGCCACCGTGCACGTGTACGGGAAGCGCTGGGCGTGGGACTTCAACTACATCAACAAGGACAACCCCGAAGAGAGCGTCTACTACCAGGGCATCCAGGCCCAGGAAGAAGAGAACGCCAACGGGGCGATCGACGAGTCGCAGCTGCCGACCCTCTACCTGCCGAAGGGCAAGAAGGTCGCGATCGAGCTCTCCTCGCGTGACGTCGACCACTCCTTCTGGGTCATCGACTTCCTGTACAAGAAGGACATGCTCCCGGGCAAGACCAACTGGGAGTACTTCATCCCGGAGAAGCTCGGCACGTACCAGGGCAAGTGCGCGGAGCTCTGCGGTGAGTACCACTCGCTGATGCTCTTCCAGGTGAAGGTCGTCACGCCGGCGCAGTACCAGGACTACCTCGACACCCTGAAGGACCAGGGCAAGGTCGGTCTGCTCGGTGACGAGTACAACACCAACACCAACGAACCGAACAACAAGGCGCCGGTCGAGGCGTCCAGCGAGAACAAGTAGGGGCTCGTCAGATGACAACGTCACTCGTCGGCCAACCGACCCAGACCTCGTCGCCGGACTTCCAGGCGTCGAAGGTGGGTCGGAAGGGCAACATCGTCGTCCGGTGGATCACCTCCACCGACCACAAGACCATCGGGTACATGTACCTGATCGCGTCGTTCATCTTCTTCCTGCTCGCAGGTGTGATGGCCCTCGTGATCCGTGCCCAGCTCTTCGAACCCGGCCTGCACGTGGTCGCGACGAAGGAGCAGTACAACCAGCTGTTCACGATGCACGGCACGATCATGCTGCTGATGTTCGCGACGCCGCTGTTCTCGGGCTTCGCGAACGCGATCATGCCACTCCAGATCGGTGCGCCCGACGTCGCCTTCCCGCGACTCAACGGCTTCGCCTTCTGGCTCTACCTGTTCGGCTCGCTCATCGCGGTCGGCGGCTTCCTCACCCCGCAGGGCGCTGCCTCGTTTGGGTGGTTCGCCTACGCGCCACTGAGTGACACGACGTTCACACCAGGGCTCGGCGGCACACTCTGGGTTTTCGGGCTCGGCATGACCGGCTTCTCGACGATCCTCGGCGCGGTGAACTTCATCACCACGATCATCACGATGCGTGCCCCGGGTCTGACCATGTTCCGCATGTCGATCTTCACGTGGAACACCCTCGTGACGGCGCTCCTCGTCCTGATGGCCTTCCCGGTCCTCGCGACGGCGCTCTTCGGCCTCGGGCTCGACCGCGTGTTCGACGCGCAGATCTTCAACCCGGCCAACGGCGGGGCCCTGCTCTGGCAGCACCTGTTCTGGTTCTTCGGGCACCCCGAGGTCTACATCATCGCGCTGCCGTTCTTCGGCATCGTCTCCGAGGTCTTCCCGGTGTTCAGCCGCAAGCCGATCTTCGGGTACAAGACCCTCGTCTACGCGACCATCTCCATCGCGGCCCTGTCGGTCACGGTGTGGGCGCACCACATGTACGTCACCGGTGGCGTCCTGCTCCCGTGGTTCTCGCTCATGACGATGCTCATCGCGGTCCCGACCGGCGTGAAGATCTTCAACTGGGTCGGCACGATGTGGCGCGGTTCGGTCACGTTCGAGACGCCGCTGCTCTGGGCCCTCGGCTTCCTGATCACCTTCACCTTCGGTGGTCTGACCGGTGTCATCCTGGCGTCGCCGCCGCTCGACTTCCACGTGTCCGACTCGTACTTCGTCGTCGCGCACTTCCACTACGTGGTCTTCGGAACCGTCGTCTTCGCGATGTTCTCCGGCTTCTACTTCTGGTGGCCGAAGTGGACCGGCAAGATGCTCAACGAGCGTCTCGGCAAGATCCACTTCTGGCTCCTGTTCATCGGGTTCCACACCACGTTCCTCATCCAGCACTGGCTGGGCGTCATCGGCATGCCGCGTCGCTACGCGACCTACCTGCCGAACGACGGCTTCACCTGGATGAACCAGCTGTCGACGATCGGCTCGATGATCCTCGCGATCTCGTTCCTGCCGTTCATCTTCAACGTCTACGTGACCGCCCGGAACGCACCGAAGGTCGCCGTGAACGACCCGTGGGGCTACGGCCGCTCGCTCGAGTGGGCGACCTCCTGCCCGCCGCCGCGCCACAACTTCACGTCGATCCCGCGTATCCGTTCGGAGTCCCCGGCCTTCGACCTGAACCACCCCGAGGCCGGTGTGCCGATCGGTGTGGGTCCCGCGAAGGACGCCCCCGATGCCCCGACCTACGACGCCGCGAAGGGCGAGGTGAAGTAACGCCATGCGCGCGAACACCAACCTGTTCTGGATCCTCTTCGGGTTCTTCATCCTGGCGGACGCCGCCTACACGATCTGGGCGCTGATCTACTACGGCGAGCCCGAGTGGGTGGGCACCGTCGCGATCGGCCTGACCGGCCTGATGTCGGCGTTCATCGCCTTCTACCTCGGCAAGGTGATGGCGTCCCAGGGCGGCGTCCTGCCCGAGGACCGCCCGGACGCCAACATCGAGGACGGCGACGCCGAGCTCGGGCACTTCAGCCCCTGGTCGTGGTGGCCGATCCTGCTGGCCGCCGCGGTCGCCGTGTGCTTCCTCGGCGTGGCCGCCGGCCTGTGGATCGTCCCGATCGGACTCGTCCTCGTGGCGATCACCCTGGTCGGCTGGGTCTACGAGTACTACCGCGGCAACTTCGGGCACTGACCCGGCCCTGCAGCGCACCTGACACTTCGGGCGGCACCAGAACGGTGCCGCCCGAAGTGCGTCCAGGCGACGATCTCCGGTCCCGATCCGGAACAAACGGGCCCGCCCGCGACTTGACTGGAGCGGACCTCCCACCACAGCGAAAGGAGTCACCTCAGGTGACCGACAAGCGCACCCTCATCATCTTCGGCGCGACGGGCGACCTCGCCTCCCGCCTGCTCCTGCCGGGCCTCGGCACGTTCCTGCAGAGCGGCCGTGCCGTCCCCGTGCAGCTGATCGGCACGGGCCGCAGCGAGCGCAGTCCCGAGAAGTGGAAGGACATCGTCACGCAGTCCTTCGCGTCGCAGGACGTCAAGGGGCCGGAGGTCGACGCGACCATCGAGTCGACGCAGTTCATCCAGGGCGACCCCACCGACCCGAAGCACCTCGAGGCGCTCCTGGCCGCGGCCGACTCCGAGCCGATCCTGTACTTCGCCCTCCCGCCGCAGATCGCCTCCGACATCTGCGAGGCGCTCGAGCACGTCGAGCTCCCCGAGGGCACGACCCTGGCCTTCGAGAAGCCGTTCGGCACCGACGTCGCCAGCGCCCAGGCCCTCAACGAGACGGTGCTGAAGCTGGTCCCGGAAGAGCGCGTGCACCGCACCGACCACTTCCTCGGACGCACCACGGTCCTGAACATCATCGGTCTGCGCTTCGCGAACCGCCTGTTCGAGCCGATCTGGAACGCCGACAACATCGAGAAGGTCGACGTCTTCTACGACGAGACCCTCGGGCTCGAGAACCGCGCTCAGTACTACGACGAGGCCGGCGCGATGGTGGACATGATCCAGTCGCACCTGCTGCAGATCCTCGGCATCGTGACGATGGACGCCCCGGCGGACATCGACGCGGTCGAGTTCCGCTCGTCCCTTGCCCGGGTGCTCCGTTCGACCCAGCTCAAGGGCGGCGACCCGAAGATCGCGTCGCGTCGCGCCGTCTACACGGCCGGCACGATCGACGGCAAGGAGCTGCCGTCGTACCAGGACGAGGACGGCGTCGACAAGTCGCGGAGCACCGAGACGCTCGCCGAGATCTCGGTCGAGGTCGACACGGCCCGCTGGAAGGGCGTTCCGTTCACGCTGCGGTCCGGCAAGGCACTCGGCAACAGCCGGAAAGAGGTGCTGATCACCTTCAAGCCGGTCACGCGTCTGCCCTCCGGTCTGAGCGGTCGCCCGAAGGCGGACACGCTCCGCATCGTCCTGAACCCGGACGAGATCGAGCTGACCGTGTCGGCAAACGGCGGTGGCAACCCGTTCGAGATGGGCCAGGTCACCCTGTCGTCGTCGTTCAGCGACGGCGAGCTCACCCCGTACGGCGAGGTCCTGAACGGCATCTTCCACGACGACCCGCTGCTCTCCATCCGCGGCGACGTGGCCGAGCGCTGCTGGGAGATCGTGGAGCCGGTCGTCGCCGCGTGGAAGGCCGACGAGGTCCCGCTCGAGGAGTACCGCGCCGGTTCGCGCGGCCCGGCGGACTGGGAGTCGTCGTCCTGACGGACGCGCTGCTGACGTCCTGAACGGACGCCCTGACGGACGGGAGGCCCGGTGCCAGCTGGCACCGGGCCTCCCGTCCGTCGTGGGGCCGCCATCAGGGCATCGCAAGACGCATCAGGCGGGGGAGCCGGCGCGCTCACCCTCGCCGGTCCACGACCGGGTGCCGCCGTCGTGGACGGGCAACCGCGTGCGGTGCCCGACGGTCGCGCCACGGGCGCGCTCGATGGCGTCCGCTGCCGACACGAGCGTCAGGTGCGACAGCACCTGCGGGGTGTTGCCGATGTGGTGCTCGGTGGCGACGTCGATCTCCTCGGAGAGCATGCCGACGTCGTTGGCGTACCCGACGAGCACGTCCATCAGGCGCTCGGCGTCCTCGACCCGGCCCGAGGCAGCGTACTGCTCCACCAGCCAGAACGAGCACGCCAGGAACGGGTGCTCGGCGCCGGACAGCCCGTCGAAGCCGGCCGTCGTACGGTAGCGGAGCACGAGTCCGTCGTCGCCGACGCGCAGGTCCTCCTCGATCGCGCGCACGGTGCCCGTCATCCGGGGGTCGTCGGCGCGGCAGAACCCGACCTGCGGCAGGACGAGCAGGCTCGCGTCGACCTCGTCGGTGTCGTAGTGCTGGCGGAACGAACCGCGCTCGGCGTTCCAGCCGTGCTCCTCGATCTCGGCGCGGACGGTGTCGCGCAGGGAGCGCCAGCGGTCGACGGGGCCCTCGAGGCCGAACTCCTCGACCGCGGCGACCCCGCGGTCGAACGCGGCCCAGATCATCACCCGCGAGTGCGTGAAGCTCCGCCGCGGACCGCGCATCTCCCAGATGCCGTTGTCCGGCTCCTGCCAGTGCTCCTCGACGTAGCCGAGCAGTGCCCGCTGCAGCGCCCAGGAGTCGGCGTTCTCCTCGACCCCGAGCTCGCGGGCGTCGTGCAGTGCCGCGAGCACCTCGCCGAAGACGTCGCCCTGGTACTGCGTCGAGGCGCCGTTGCCGACGCGCACGGGTGTCGACCCGAGGTACCCGGGCAGCTCGGGCAGCTCCCGTTCGGGCAGCTCGCGTTCGCCGGCGATGCCGTACATGATCTGCACGTCGGCGGGGTCACCGGCGATCGCGCGCAGCAGCCAGCCGCGCCAGTGCGTGGCCTCGTCGCGGTACCCGTGGGCGATGAGCGACGCGAGCGCGAGTGAGGCGTCGCGCAGCCAGACGTAGCGGTAGTCCCAGTTGCGTTCGCCACCGGGGTCCTCCGGCAGGCCCGTGGTCGCCGCGGCGACGACGCCACCGGTCTCGCCGTGGGTCATCGCGCGGAGGAACACCAGCGACCGTCGAGCAGCGTCGGCGTACCGGCCGGTGGTCTGCGCCGGGGCGGTCCACGCCGTCCACCACGAGATGGTGTGGGCGAGGGCCGCGTCGACGTCGAGCGGTTCCGGCGGTTCGCGGTGCGAGGGGTACCAGGTGAGCACCGTGTCGAGCACGTCGCCGTCGTGGATCGTCGTGAGGGCGGTGTGCCGGTGGTCGTCGGCGCGGAACTGCGGCCCCCGGACGATCACCGAGCCAGGGCCCGCCGTCGCGAGCAGCGCCGGTTCGTCGTCGTCCCCGATCTGCCGGATCCACGGCAGGGCCCGTGCGTAGTCGAACCGGATCCGGAGCGTCTGCCGGAGCTCGACAGTGCCGCGGAGCCCGCGCACCCGGCGGACGATCGAGGGGCGGTGCGCGCCGACGGGCATGAACTCGGTGACCTCGACCACGCCGTCACGGGTGGTCCACACGGTCGAGAGCACCAGGGTGTCACCGTGGTACCGCCACTGGGCCGTGGCCTCGTCGTCGACGGGTCGCAGGGTCCAGTGGCCGTGGTCCTCGGTGCCGAGCAGCGAGGCGAAGGTGGACGAGCTGTCGAAGCGCGGCAGGCACGCCCAGTCGATGGTCCCGTCGCGGCCGACCAGGGCAGCGGTGCCGGTGTCGCCGATCAGGGCGTGGTCCTCGATGCGGTTCGGCGGTGTGGTCGGTGCAGCTGGGTGCGGTGCGGCTGGGTGTGGTGCGGCTTCGGGTGATGCGGCTTCGGGCGGTGCGGCCGGCTCGGTGCTCATGGACCGATCGAACACCCGGTGCCCGAGCGCCGCGGTCGGCCACGGGTGCTCCGGGCCGAGAACGTGATGAAGGGTCGCTCAGGCCGGGTCGGAGGCGTCGGACTCGATGATGCCGACCCGCGCGAGCTCGCTCCACAGACCGGCGCCGTCCGGTGCGTACACCCACGGCGCCGACGAGTCACGGGAGCGTTCCTGCGCCCGCGAGCGTCCACCGGCCAGGACCGCTTCGCTCGTGGACAGCTGCCGGATGGCGACGCCCGCGACGTTGTCCGGGTGCTCCCGCGAGAAGTCGCCGTAGAGGCTCTCGTCGTGCTGTCCGTCGTCGCCGACCAGGAGCCAGCGGATGTCCGGGAAGTCCTTCGCGAGCCGTCGCAGGTTCTCCTGCTTGTGCAGCTGCCCGCTGCGGAAGAACCGGTCGTGGGTGGGACCCCAGTCGGTGAGCAGGAGCGTGCCGGACGGGTACATGTTGCGCGACAGGAAGCGCTGCAGCGTCGGGGCGACGTTCCACGCTCCGGTCGACAGGTAGACCGTCGGGGAACCGGGGTGCTGCGCGAGGATCCGCTCGTACAGCACGGACATGCCGGGCACGGGGCGGCGGGCGTGCTCGGTCAGCACGAACGAGTTCCAGGCGGCGAGCATGGGGCGGGGGAGCGAGGTCACCATGACGGTGTCGTCGATGTCGGACAGCAGCCCGAAGCGGGTGTCCGGGTGCACGACGAACACGTCGGCCTCGACGTCGCGCCCGCCGCCCGCCGACAGCCGCACGGTGCGCCAGCCGGGCTCGAGGTCGATCGGGACGATGGTGTCGACGACGCCGCCACGGTCGGTCTGGACCACGTGGGAGACCCCGCCGGCGGTGACGGTGACCTCGGCGTGGTCGACAGCGACGCTCGTGAAGCTCTTCCAGCCGCGGACGCCCGCGTAGGAGACGTCGGAGGCGAGACCGCGGCGCGTCAGCAGCACACGGCAGAGGATGCGCACCCAACCGGGCGCGCCGTAGCCGGTGTACGGGACCACCGTCGGGACGAGTCCGCGACGGCGCGCACGGTGCTCGCGGAACTCCTGGACGGCGTCCTCGATGCGGGCCGCGCGGTGCAGGAGCGGCTCGGCCAACGACGGCTCGTGGGGCGTCGGGTCGGGCATGGCGTCATCCTCCCACGGGCGGCTGACGAAACCCGCGCGCTGTACAGAACTGGTGCGTCGCAAGTGGTGAGTCGCAGCCACGTTCCAGGTGCGTTCTGCGAAAGTTGTCCCCGTCACACCAACCAACCGCGCTGGAGCGCAAGAGGAGAACACGTGCTCGTCACCGAGGTAACGAACGCTCTGCCGGGGGGATCATCACTGCTCAGGAACGAGCCGGTCCAAGCCCGCAGTTCGGCGCGCCTCGCCGGCCTCCTCGACGCCGCAGCCGCGGTGATCGACGAGATCGGGTTCGAACGGCTCACGACCGCCATGGTCGCCGAGCGCGCGGGGGCGTCGATCGGCACCGTCTACCGGTACTTCCCGGACCGCATCGCCGTGGTCGAGGCACTCGCGATCCGCTGCACCCAGCGGCTCGCCTCCCGCTTCGTCGAGGCGCTCGACGCCAGTGGCGCCGAGACCTGGCAGGACGCCAACGACGCGCTCATCGACATGACCGCAGAGATGTACCGCACCGAGCCCGGCTTCCGGGCCATCCGCTTCGGCGACCCGGCGGACACCGGAACGGGCGACGCGGAGGACCGCATGGGTGCGCTCGGCGCGGCCGTCGGCCAGATCATGCGCGATCGTTTCGGCTTGCCGGACGACGAGCGCATCACCCGCGCGTGGGTCGTCCTCGCCGAGTCCGGCCACGCGGTGCTGGCGCGGGCGCACCGCGACCGCGAGCACCCCGACACGGAGCTGATCGAGGAGTACCGCCGGATGAACCGCGCGCACCTGGAATCGGTGATCGCCGCGTCCTGACGATCCCGTCGGACCGGCGCGACACGCCGGAGACCGAACCGACCCGCCCGCGCCTCCGAACACCGAGGCGCGGGCGTCGTCGTCCCCCGTCGGATCGCGCAGTACCGGTGGTGTCCGCGGAACGAACCGTGGTCCGGAACCCGTCACGCGGCGTCGCGACCGAACCGATGTCGGCACCCCCGGGTACTCTCATCCGGAGTCGGGCTACCTCCGAACAGAAGGGCACCCCATGATCGAGTTCCGCTCGGTGCGCAAGACCTACCCGGACGGCACGACTGCGGTCGAGCACTTCGATCTGGTCATCCCGTCCCGGACCACCACCGTCTTCGTCGGATCCAGTGGCTGTGGCAAGACCACGCTGCTCCGCATGATCAACCGCATGGTCGATCCCACCTCCGGGACCGTCGAGATCGACGGCTCGGACGTCGCCGGGATCAACCCCGTCGAGCTCCGTCGCCACATCGGGTACGTCATGCAGAACTCCGGACTGCTGCCGCACCGCAAGGTCGTCGACAACATCGCGACCGTCCCGCTGCTGACCGGCGTCTCCAAGGCCGACGCGCGCAAGCGCGCCCTCGAGCTCATGGACACCGTCGGACTCGACCGTGCCTTCGCCGACCGCTACCCGTCGCAGCTCTCCGGCGGCCAGCAGCAGCGCGTCGGTGTGGCCCGCGGGCTGGCCGTCGACCCGAACATCCTGCTCATGGACGAGCCGTTCGGTGCCGTCGACCCGCTGGTGCGGAACGACCTGCAGGACGAGCTCATCCGCCTGCAGCGCGAACTCGGCAAGACCGTCGTGTTCGTGACGCACGACATCGACGAGGCGTTCAAGCTCGGCGACCAGGTCGTCATCCTCAAGAAGGGCGGCGAGATCGCCCAGCAGGGGACGCCGGCCGAGATCCTCGCCGCACCCGCCGACGACTTCGTCGCCACGTTCATCGGCGCCGGCCGCGGGCGCCGCGCGCTCCGCGTCGAGCAGACCCCGACCGGTCCGATCGTCGTCGACGGTGAAGGCCGCGCAGCCGGCGTGCTGACGGGCCCGGTCGGTGTCGTCGACGCCGCCGAGGCCGTTCCGCAGTCCGACTCCCGAGCAGCAGAGGCCGGAGCGTCCCACGACGCACCGGGTGCCCCGGCGCAGGGTGGGGGCACCCGGTGAAGTGGGTGCTGGCGAACCTCGACACGATCTGGGACAACACGGTCTCCCACCTCGCGATCGCGATCCCGCCGATCATCGTCGCGTTCCTACTGTCGATCCCGATCGGGTGGCTGGTGGTCCGGCTGCAGCGCCCCGGTGGGTCGCGCTTCGCATCGGGTGTGGGCAGCAGCATCGTGACCCTCGCCGGTCTGCTCTACGCCATCCCGTCGCTCGCCCTGTTCGTGGCGCTGCCGAGCATCATCGGCACCGGCCTGCAGAGCCCGATCAACGTCGTCATCGGGCTGACCCTGTACGGCCTCGCCCTGATGGTCCGTTCCACGGTCGACGGGCTGACCTCGGTCGACTCCGAGACCAAGTCCGCCTCGACCGCCATGGGCTACTCGCCGGCGCAGCGGTTCTTCCGTGTGGAGCTCCCGCTCGCCGGTCCGGTCCTACTGGCCGGGCTCCGGGTGGTCTCGGTCTCCACGATCTCGCTGACCACCGTCGGGGCGGTCCTCGGCATCCCGAGTCTCGGCCTGCTGTTCACCGACGGCCTGGGGCGCGGGATCTACGAGGAGATCCTCTCCGGCATCGTGATGGTGCTCGTGCTCGCCTTCGCCCTCGACGGCCTCCTCGTGCTGCTCGGGCGCCTGGGAATGCCGTGGACCCGGACGAACTCGGTGTCACGCCGACAGGCTCGCCGAGTCCTGCAAGCAGCGGAGGTCTCCTCGTGATCATCGGTCAGGCCTTCGCGTGGGTGTTCGACCCCACGAACTACGGCGGGTACAACGGCATCCCCACGCGCGTCTGGGAGCACGTCTGGATCACCCTGCTCGCGGTGCTCATCGCCGCGGTCATCGCCGTGCCGGTCGGGTACGCGATCGGCCACACCCGCCGTGCTCGTGGCTTCTCGATCGCGGTGTCCGGCGGAGTGCGGGCGCTCCCGACGCTCGGCGTGCTCTCGCTGTTCGGGCTGCTGCTCGGCATCGGGCTGCAGGCTCCCTTGCTCGCCCTCGTCATCCTGGCGATCCCGTCGGTGCTCGCCGGTGCGTACTCCGGCATCGAGTCCGTCGACCCGGGGGTCGTCGACGCCGCGAAGGCCCAGGGCATGACCGGCTGGCAGATCCTGTGGAAGGTCGAGATCCCGCTCGGGCTCCCGCTCCTGATCGGTGGCGTCCGCGCCGCGGTGCTGCAGGTCGTCGCGACGGCCACGCTCGCCGCGTACGTCGGGGCCGGTGGCCTCGGCGGCTACTTCTTCCTCGGCCTGAAGACCCAGGACTACGCCGAGATGCTCGGCGCCTCCATCCTCGTGATCGCCCTCGCGATCGCGTTCGAGATCGTGTTCGCCGTGCTGCAGCGGGCGGCGGTGCCGAAGGGCACCGCGGACCCGTCGGCCCGACAGCGTCAGGGGTCGCGTGAGCGAGCCCGCAATCCACTCCCGGAAGGAAATCCCTCGTGATCACAGCACCCAAGATCCGCGCCGGTGTCGCCGCCGCGATGGCGGTCGGCGTCGTCGCCGCCCTCGCCGGCTGCGCGTCGAGCGACCCGCTCGACAGCGGTTCCAGCGACTCGTCCGACTCGAAGACCATCGTCGTCGGCTCGCAGCAGTACTACTCGAACGAGATCATCGCCGAGCTGTACGCCCAGGTCCTCGAGAAGGACGGCTTCGACGTGAAGCGCAACTTCAACATCGGGCAGCGTGAGGTCTACATCCCGCAGCTCGAGAAGGGCGCCATCGACGTCATGCCCGAGTACAGCGGCAACCTGCTGCAGTACTTCGACAAGGACTCGGACGCGAAGACCGCCGACCAGATCGACGACGGGCTCGACAAGGCCTTGCCGAAGGGCCTCCGGGTCCTCGACGAGGCCGACGCGACCGACCAGGACAGCTACACCGTCACGAAGAAGTTCTCCGAGGACAACGACGTCACGAGCCTGGCCGACCTGAAGAACGTCGACGAGAAGCTCACCGTGGGGGCCAACTCCGAGAACCAGACGCGGCCGTACGGCCCGAAGGGGCTCAAGTCGGTCTACGGCGTCGACGTCGACTTCAAGGCGATCGAGGACGGCGGCGGTGCCCTGACCGTCAAGGCACTCAAGGACGACACCGTCCAGCTGGCCGACATCTACACCGCTGACCCGAGCATCAAGGCGAACGGCTTCGTCACGCTGAAGGACCCGGAGAACCTGATCCTGCCGCAGAACGTCGTGCCGGTCGTCTCGAAGAAGGTCAACGAGAAGGCTGCGGACGCGATCGACTCGGTCAACGAGAAGCTCACGACCGACGCCCTGATCGAGCTCAACACCAAGAGCACGGCCGACAAGGAGAAGGCGTCCACCATCGCCGAGGACTGGCTCAAGGCCGAGGGTCTGCTGTAGCCAGAGGTTCACGAACAAAACGACAGGCGTCGGGTATCCACCCGGCGCCTGTCGTCGTTCGTGGAGCCGACCACGCGAACATCCGTGCCGCACGGTTGTGCCGTGCAGGGGCTGTGCACGTTTGTGCACTGAGTCGTTCTACAACTTGTCGAAGTGTGATGCAGCGCGATAGCGTTGGGATGTCCCAAGGGCTGTGACACCTGATGTATCCGTTCCACAGGAAGCAACTGACGTGCACGAACAGCGCGCGGCCACCCGTCTCGGAATCGCCGCATGAACGACCTCCTCGATCCGCTCCTCCTGTCGCGGTGGCAGTTCGGTCTGACGACCATCTACCACTTCCTCTTCGTCCCGCTGACGATCGGCATGGCAGCCGTGGTGGCCGTGTTCCAGACCGCCTGGTACCGGACCGGCCGCGCGCACTACCTGCAGCTGACGCGGTTCTTCGGGCGGATCTTCCTGATCAACTTCGCGATGGGTGTCGTGACGGGCATCGTGCAGGAGTTCCAGTTCGGCATGAACTGGTCGAACTACTCGCGCTTCGTCGGTGACGTCTTCGGCGCACCGCTCGCGCTCGAGGGGATCCTGGCGTTCTTCTTCGAAGCGGCCTTCATCGGCATCTGGATCTTCGGCTGGGACCGCCTGCCGAAGGGGTTGCACCTGGCGAGCATCTGGTGCGTGAGCGCCGGCACGATCATGTCGGCGTACTTCATCATCGCCGCGAACGCGTTCATGCAGCACCCGGTCGGCTTCGCGATGAACGAGGCCAAGGGCCGTGCGGAGCTCACCGACATCTGGGCGGTGCTCGGCAACAAGGTCGCCCTGGCCGCGTTCCCGCACACGCTCTTCGCCTGCTTCATGGTCGCCGCGGCGGTCATCATCTCGGTCGCGGCCTACCACCTGGCCCGCAACCAGAACCTCGAGACGATGCTGCCGGCGCTGAAGTTCGGCATGTGGACCATGCTCGCGGCCGGCGCGCTGACCGTCCTGACCGGCGACCAGCTCGGGCTGACGATGGTCGACACGCAGCCGATGAAGATGGCGGCGGCGGAGGCGCTGTACAACACCGCGACCGGCAAGGACGCCTCGTTCTCGATCTTCACGCTCGGCACCCCCGACGGTGTGCACGAGCTGTTCTCGATCCGGGTGCCGTACCTGCTGTCGTTCCTGTCGACGCACACGTTCAACGGCACGGTCGAGGGCATCAACGACCTGCAGGCGCAGTACACGCAGGTGTACGGCCCCGGCGACTACAAGCCGATCATCTGGGTCACCTACTGGTCGTTCCGCTGGATGATCGCCCTCGGCGTCGGCGCGGTCATGGTCTCGCTGGTCGGGCTGTGGCTGACCCGCAAGGGCCGGTTCCCGACCCAGCGCTGGGTGTGGCGCATCGCCACCTGGACGGTGCCGCTGCCGATGGCCGCGATGATCGTCGGCTGGGTCTTCACCGAGATGGGCCGGCAGCCGTGGCTCGTGTTCGGGCTGCTCCAGACGAAGGACGGTGTGTCGCCGAACGTGACCGGGGTCGAGGTCCTCATCTCGCTGCTGGTCTTCACCCTGATCTACGGCTCGCTGGCCGTCGTCGAGTTCAAGCTCATCAAGAAGGTCGCGCAAGAGGGGCCCGCCGACCCGGACGAGGTCGACGAGGAAACCGGCGAGGTCAAGCACGAAGTGACGGTCTACTAGAAATGGACGCTGCCTGATGGATCTCCCCGTTCTCTGGTTCGCGATCGTCGGCGTCTTCTTCGTCGGCTACTTCGTCCTCGACGGATTCGACTTCGGTGTCGGTATGTCCCTGCCGTTCCTCGGCAAGGACGACACCGACCGTCGGGTCCTGATCAACACCATCGGCCCGGTCTGGGACCTCAACGAGACCTGGGTCATCGTCGCCGGGGCGTGCCTGTTCGCGGCGTTCCCGGAGTGGTACGCCACGATGTTCTCCGGCTTCTACCTGGCGCTGCTGCTCATCCTCGCTGCACTCATCCTGCGAGGGGTGTCGTTCGAGTACCGGCACCAGAACAAGCACCTCGAGTGGAAGCGCCGCTTCGACCTGATGATCATCGTCGGCAGTGCCGTGCCGTCGTTCCTGTGGGGCGTCGCGTTCGGCAACATCGTCCGTGGCATCCCGATGGACGCCGGGCACAACTACACCGGCACGATCTTCGACCTGCTCAACCCGTTCGCGCTGCTGACCGGTGCCGCGACGCTGCTCGTGTTCTTCACCCACGGGGTCGTCTTCGTCGCGCTGAAGACCGAGGGCGACATCCGCGTCCGCGCCAAGCGTCTGGCGACCCGGGCCGGCATCGTCACGATCGTCGTCGGTGCCGCGTTCCTGGTGTCGATGGCCTTCGTCCGGGCCACCCCGGCCTCGCTGGTGCTCTCCGTGGTCGCCGCGCTCACCCTGGTGCTCGCGGTGCTCTGCAACGCCTGGGGCAAGGAGGGGCGTGCCTTCACCCTGATGGCGGTCACCATCGCCGCGATCGTGCTCGCGATGTTCACGGCGATCTTCCCCGACGTGATGCCGGCCTCGAACGACGTCGCGAACAGCCTGAACGTGTACAACGCCTCGTCCGGGTCGTACACGCTGACCGTGATGAGCTGGGTCGCGCTGATCTTCGTGCCCCTGGTCTTCGCGTACCAGGCCTGGACCTACTGGGTGTTCCGCAAGCGCGTCTCCCGCGCCCAGGTCACCGCGGCCGCGCACTAGGCGGACGACGATGAAGCCCCTCGACCCCCGACTCCTGCGGTTGTCCCGGACGGCGCGCGGCTTCATCGTCGCTGCCGCCGGCACCGGTGTCCTCCGCACGCTCGCGACCATCGCGATCGCGTGGGGGATCGCCGCGGCCGTCACCCTCGGGGTCGACGCCGTCGGCGACGGCAGGGTGCCGGCGGCGTTCGGGCAGGCGCTCGCGTTGCTCGGCGGGGCGTTCGCCCTGCGTGCGGTGGCCGCGTGGGCGACCGACGACCTGGCGGCACGCGCTGCGGCGAAGGTGAAGAGCGAGATGCGCACGTCGGTGCTCGCCCGCGCCGCTGAGCGCGGCCCGTCGTGGCTCGCGGGCCGGTCGAGCGCCGGCTTCGCCACCACGCTCGGCCCCGGGCTCGACGCACTCGACGCCTACTTCGGCCGGTACCTTCCGCAGCTCGCGCTCACCGCGATCGCGACGCCGATGCTCCTCGTCGCGATCGGCCTGGGCGACCTGACCAGCGGGCTGATCATCCTGTTCGCCCTGCCGGTGATCCCGGTCTTCATGATCCTGATCGGCCTGGCCACGCAGTCGCTGCAGCGGAAGCAGTCGGACGCCCTCGCGAAGCTGGGTGGCGCCTTCACCGAGGCCGTCGAGGGGCTCGCCACGCTCAAGGTCTTCGGCCGTGCGCGCCGCCAGGTCGGTCGCATCGGGGCGGTCACCGACGAGTACCGTCGCGGCACGATCGGCGTCCTCCGGCTGTCGTTCGTGAGCGGCTTCGCGCTCGAGCTCGCCGCGAGCCTGTCCGTCGCACTGGTCGCCGTCTCGATCGGCATCCGCCTGGTGGACGGCTCGCTCGGCCTCGGTGCCGCGATGTTCGTGCTCGTGCTGGCACCGGAGGCCTTCGCCCCCATCCGCCAGGTCGGCGCCGACTTCCACGCCGCCCAGGACGGCGTCGAGGCGTCGGCCGCGGTGCTCGACGTGCTGGCCGACGACGAGACCGCATCGCTGTCCGCGACCGGCAGCAGCGGGACCGACACGGACACCGCAGCACCCGCCACCGCCGTGGACGTCCGGGGGCTCACCGTCCGCGGGCTCACCGTCCGCCGACCCGACGTCGTGATCGGGCCGTTCGACCTGCACGCCGAGCCCGGCACCGTCGTCGTGCTGGCCGGCCCGAGCGGTTCCGGCAAGTCGAGCATCATCGCCGCCCTCCGCGGTGTCCTGCCGCACGACGGTGCCGTCACCGTGCCCGGCCCGGCCGGCGCGTCCGTCGCCGAGCGCACCACGTGGGCCGACCAGCGCCCGCGTCTCGTCCGCGGGACGATCGCCGAGAACGTCGCGCTCAGCGCGACCCCCGACGACGCCGACGTGCGCACCGCCCTGAGCGACGCAGGGCTGGGACTCGACCCGGGCCTCCCGGTCGGCGCCGGTGGCAGCGGACTGTCCGGCGGCCAGGCACAGCGCGTCGCCGTCGCCCGCGCGCTGTACCGCGCGCGCCGCGCCGGCACGCCCCTCGTGCTGCTCGACGAGCCGACGTCCGCGCTGGACGTCGAGGCCGAGGAACGCGTCATCGCGGCAGCCCGTGGCCTGGCGACCGACGGCGCCGTCGTCATGGTCGCCAGCCACCGGCCGGCGGTCGTCGCAGCGGCGGACGTCCGCGTGGACGTCCGCGCCGGCGGGTCCGTGACGGTCCGCAGGGGGGTGCGCGCATGAGCCGGGAGGCCCGTGGCGGCTCCGTCCTGCGGCTCGCGATGCCGCACGGGTCGGGTTGGGCGAAGGCGGTCGCCGCCGGGTCGCTCAGCGCGGTCTGCGCCGTCGCGCTCCTCGCCGCGAGCGGCTACCTGATCACCCGTGCCGCCGAGCACCCGCCGATCCTGTACCTGACGCTCGTGATGGTCGGGGTGCGTGCGTTCGCGCTGGGGCGTGCCGTGCTGCGGTACGTCGACCGGCTCGCCGGGCACGACGCGTCCTTCCGGCAACTGGCCGTGGTGCGGACGGAGATGTACCGGCGGCTCGCGACGATCGCGCCCGCGGGGCTCGGGCGGACCGGACGCGGTGACCTCATGACGCGCCTGGTGACCGACACCGACCGGCTGCAGGACCTGCCGATCCGCGTCGTCGGGCCGCTCGTCTCCGCGGGGGTCGTCGCGGTGCTGTCGGTCGTCGCCGTGGCGCTCGTGTCGGTGCCGGCGGCGCTGGTGCTCGTCCTCGCGCTGGCGGTCGCGGCCCTGGTCGGCACGATCGTCACCCGGTCGATCGCCGAGCGCTCGGACCGCGAGACCGCCGCCGACCGGGGTCGCGTCGCGGACCTCGTGCTCGACACCGTCCGGACGCTCGACGTCTTCGCCGCGTACGGCACCCTCGACGAGCGGCTCGCGCACATCGCCCGGCTCGATGCGCGCGTCACCCGGGCTGTCCGGCGCCGTGGCACGGTCGAGTCGCTCGTCGGTGCCCTGGTCGGCCTGGTCGGTGGCGGTGCGGTGATCGGGGTCCTCGCCGTCGGTGCCCCCGCGGTGGTGTCCGGTGCGCTCGACGGTCCGCTCTGGGCCCTGGCGGTCTTCGTGCCGCTGGCGCTCTTCGAGGTCGTCGGGACCGTCCCGCTCGCCGTCCTGACGCTCCGCCGGGTGCGTGCTGCGGCCGAACGCGTCGAGCAGGTCGTGCCCGCCGAGGTGCCCGTCGGCATCGTCCCCGAGCCCGACGAGGACGCCGACCCGGTGTCGCTCGTGGTCGAGGGGCCGGTCACGCTCGCGGTGCAGGACCTGACCGTCCGCTGGCCCGGTGCTGCCGAGCCCGCGGTCGACGGGGTCTCGTTCACGCTCACCCCCGGCGAGGTCGTCGTGCTCCAGGGGCCGAGCGGTGCCGGCAAGTCGACCCTGGTCGACGCGCTCGTCCGGTTCGTGGAGCACGAGGGCTCCTACACGCTCGACGGCGTCGAGGCGAAGGCGATGCACCCCGACGCGGTGCGGGCCCGGGTCGGCCTGATCGAACAGGACCCGTTCGTGTTCGACCAGTCGGTGCGGCAGAACCTGCTCTTCGCCCGCGAGACCGCGACCGACGAGGAACTGCTCGCCGTGCTCGACCGGGTCGGCCTGGGGGAGTGGGTCGTCCGGCGGGGCGGGCTGGACGCCTCGGTCGGGGAACGCGGCGTGCTCGTGTCCGGCGGCCAGGCGCACCGGCTCGCGCTCGCCCGCGCACTGCTGCACGCGTTCCCGGTGCTGGTGCTCGACGAACCGACCGCAGACGTCGACCCGGACCTCGGTGACACCGTGCTGCGTGACCTCGTCACCATGGCCCGCGCAGCGGGCCGGACAGTCGTCATCGTCTCGCACGTCCCGGTGGCGCCGGACCTGGTCGACCGCACCCTGCGGATGCGGGACGGACGCCTGCTCGCCGGGTGAGCCGACAGGCGGACGCGGGACGGGCCTCCCGGCTTGTATCGTTGACGACCGTGACCACCGAGCAGCACGCCGAGGACCCGAACGCCTACGACTTCCGTCGTATCCAGGAGAAGTGGCAGCCCCGCTGGGAAGAGCTCGGGCTCTTCACCACCGACCTCGACGACACCCGTCCGCGCAAGTACATCCTCGAGATGTTCCCGTACCCGTCCGGCGACCTGCACATGGGGCACGCCGAGAACTGGGCGCTCGGGGACTTCGTCGCGCGCTACTGGCGTCAGCAGGGCTTCAACGTGCTGCACCCGATCGGTTGGGACTCCTTCGGGCTGCCCGCCGAGAACGCGGCGATCAAGCGCGGGGTGGACCCGAAGGACTGGACCTACGCGAACATCGAGCAGCAGAAGGCGTCCTTCAAGCGCTACGCGCCGTCGTTCGACTGGACCACCGAGATCCACACCTCGGACCCCGAGTACTACAAGTGGAACCAGTGGCTGTTCCTGAAGATGTACGAGAAGGGCCTGGCGTACCGCAAGGACAGCTGGGTCAACTGGGACCCGGTGGACCAGACCGTGCTCGCGAACGAGCAGGTCCTGCCCGACGGCACCTCGGACCGCTCCGGCGCCGTCGTCGTGAAGAAGAAGCTCACGCAGTGGTACTTCAAGATCACCGAGTACGCCGACCGGCTGCTCGACGACCTGAACCAGCTCGAGGGGCGGTGGCCGGCGAAGGTCATCGCGCAGCAGCGCAACTGGATCGGCCGCTCGGTCGGTGCCGACGTCGACTTCGTGATCGAGGGCCGCGACGAGCCCGTCACGGTCTTCACCACCCGCCCGGACACGATCCACGGGGCGACGTTCCTGGTCGTCGCGCCGGACTCCGACCTGGCTGCCTCGCTGGTCGCCGACCCGTCGGTGCCGGCCTCCGTCCGTGACGACTTCGACGCCTACCTGACGGCGACGCAGAAGACGTCCGAGATCGACCGGCAGAACGCCGACCGCCCGAAGACCGGCGTGCCGCTCGGCCGGTCCGCGATCCACCCGCTCACGGGGGAGCGCCTGCCGATCTGGGCCGCCGACTACGTACTCGCCGACTACGGCCACGGCGCCGTGATGGCCGTGCCCGCGCACGACCAGCGCGACCTCGACTTCGCGCGGGCGTTCGACCTGCCCGTCAAGGTGGTCGTCGACACGAACGCCGCCGTCACCGGGGCGATCCCGGTCATCCCCGAGGGCGCGACGCTCGACGACTTCGACGTGCCGACCCTCGACCCGGTCGCCACCGGCGAAGCATTGACCGGTCAGGGCCGGATGATCAACTCCGGGCCGCTCGACGGCATGTCGAAGCAGCACGCCATCACCGCCGCCATCGCGCTGCTCGAGGAGCGCGGCACCGGCCGTGCCGCCAAGACCTACCGCCTGCGCGACTGGCTCATCTCGCGCCAGCGCTTCTGGGGCACCCCGATCCCGATCATCCACGGCGCCGACGGCACCGAGCACCCGGTGCCCGAGGACCAGCTGCCGATCGTGCTGCCCGACACCGAGGGGCTCGACCTCAAGCCGAAGGGCACGTCCCCGCTCGGTGGCGCGACCGACTGGGTGAACGTCCCGAACCCCGTCGACGGCACGCCCGCGCTCCGCGACACCGACACGATGGACACCTTCGTCGACTCGTCGTGGTACTTCCTGCGGTTCCTGTCGGCGAACGACGACACCCAGGCGTTCGACCCGGCAGCCGCGCGCCGCTGGGCTCCCGTCGACCAGTACATCGGCGGCATCGAGCACGCGATCCTGCACCTGCTCTACGCCCGCTTCGTCACGAAGGTCCTGTTCGACCTGGGGTACCTCGACTTCACCGAGCCGTTCTCGGCGCTGCTCAACCAGGGCATGGTGCTGTCCGGTGGCTCGAAGATGTCGAAGTCGAAGGGCGGCGTCTCGCTCGGCGACGAGCTCGACGCGAACGGCGTCGACGCCATCCGCCTGGTGATGGGCTTCGCCGGCCCACCGGAGGACGACATCAACTGGGAGGACGTCTCCCCGTCCGCCTCGGCTCGCTTCCTGGCGCGGGCGTACCGCCTGGCGCTCGACGTCACGTCCGCACGCGACGTCGTGTGGGCCGACGGCGACCGGGCTCTCCGCCAGGTCACGCACCGGTTCCTCACCGACGCCCCCGGGATGATGGAGTCGTTCAAGTTCAACGTCGTGATCGCGCGACTGATGGACCTGGTCAACGTCACCCGCAAGGCGATCGACAGCGGCCCCGGTGCCGGTGACCCCGCCGTGCGCGAGGCCGTCGAGACCATCGCGCTCGGGCTGAGCGTCTTCGCGCCGTACACCGGCGAGGAGATGTGGGAGCGGCTGGGCTACGAGGCCACCGTCGCCACGTACGGCTGGCGGAAGGCCGACCCGACGCTGCTCGTGCAGGAGACCCTGACGGCCGTCGTGCAGGTCAACGGCAAGGTGCGTGACTCGTTCGAGGTGTCGAAGTCGATCGAGGCGGACGAGCTCGAGCAGCTCGCACGGTCGTCGGCGAACGTGCAGCGGTACATCGGTGACCGCGAGATCGTGAAGGTGATCGTCCGGGCGCCGAAGCTCGTGAACATCGCCATCAAGGGGTAGCGACCGTCCCTGGCATCGTCCCTCCACAGTGGGGGCGTGCATGGCACCCGTGCACGGGTGTGACCTCCGGAGCCCGGCCGATCGGCCGGGCTCCGTAGCGTTCGGGGCATGTCGTCCCCGTCGTCGCCCGGACCCTGGTGGTCCCGTCTCGCGTTGTCACCGCGGGCCGCCGTGGTGCTGGCGGCTGTCGTGGTGGTGGTCGCCGTCCTCGTGGTGCTCGTCGGGGCGCTGGTGTCGGGTGGTGGCGAGGGTGCCGGAGGAACGGGCGGGGTCGTCGTGCGTGGGGCGCCGACGGCCGGTGCGGCGTCGGGCGGCCCGTCGCCGTCGGCTGGTGCGTCTGCCGGTGCTGCTCCGTCCGCTCCTGGCGCCGGGCGCGTCGTGGTGCACGTGCTCGGGGCGGTGCGGCGGGGCGGTGTCGTCGAGCTGCCGGCATCGAGCCGTGTCGGTGACGCGCTCGAACGTGCCGGTGGGGCCACCGACGACGCCGACCTCGACCGGCTGAACCTGGCCCGGGTGCTGACGGACGGCGAGCGGTTGTACGTGCCGCGGGTCGGGCAACAGGAGGTACCGGAGGCGCTCGGACCGGTGGCAGACGGTGCTGCCGCCGGGCCGACTGCCGGGGCCGGGGGCGGCGGTGGCACTGCGGGTACCGGGGTCGAGGGGTCGGCCGTCGTCGACCTGAACACCGCCGATCAGACCGCGCTCGAGACCCTGCCCGGCATCGGACCGGGGCTGGCCGGGCGGATCATCGCCTGGCGTGACGAGCACGGCCGGTTCACTGCGGTCGAGGACCTGCTCGACGTCAGCGGCATCGGCGACGTGCGCTTCGCCGAGCTCCGCGATCGCGTGCGGGTCTGAGGGGCGACGGTGCAGCTCGCGCCGAGTGCGATCGACCTGCGGGTCGCGGTGCCCGTCGCCGCCGCCTGGATCGCGACCGCCCTGCTCATCGGCGTGCCCGACCTGGCACCCGTGGTCGCCGGGGCTGCGGCGCTCCTGACGGGCGTCAGCGGCATGGTGCTCCGGTGGCGACGGGGCACCGGGGTCGTGGTGGCCGTCGCCGGGCTGCTGCTCGTCGCGGGGGCCCTGACGACGCTGCTCGCAGTGTCGGTCACCGTGGGGGAGTCCCGGCGGGCTCCGGAACCGCTGCGTGCGCTCGTCGCCGGTCCGGGGGCGGGGCACGTGGACGTCGAGGCAGTGCTGACCCGCGACCTCGTGCCGGGCGACCGCTCCGTCACCGCGTCGCTCGTGCGCGCCGACGAGCTCGACGGGCTCCGCGTGCCGATCCGGCTCGTCCCCGACCAGCACAGCGGTGCACCGGGTGCCGTGCTGGCAGCCGGTGCCCGGGTCACCGTGACCGCCGCCGTGCAGCCGGACGAACCCGGATCGGCGACCGCGTTCGTGGTGTTCCTCCGTGGCACGCCGTCGGCGGTGCCGCCCGACGGACTGCTCGGCGCCACCGACACCGCGCGACAGGCCTTCGTGCTGGCCACTGCCGACCTGCCGCAGCCCGGAGCGGCACTGCTGCGCGGACTCGCGATCGGGGACCGCTCCGGCCTCGACCCGACGACCGAGGCGGCGATGGAGACCTCAGCGCTGACACACCTGACGGCGGTTTCCGGGGCGAACTGCGCGGTGGTGGTCGGGCTCGTCGTGGTCCTCGGCCGCGCCTGTGGTCTGCCGAGAGGCCCCCGGGCCGCGGCGGCCGTCGGCGTGCTCCTGGTGTTCGTCGTGCTCGTGCGGCCCGACCCCTCGATCGTCCGGGCGACGGTGATGGCGATCGTGGTGCTCGTCGTGCACCTGGCCGGTCGACCGGTGCGGGGCGTTCCCCTCATCGCCCTCGCCGCGGTCGGCATGCTCGTCGTCGACCCCTGGTTCGCACGGTCGTTCGCGTTCGCCCTGTCCGTGCTCGCCACGAGCGGGATCGTGGTGTTCGGTCCGCCGCTCACCGAGCTCCTGGCTCGTCGTGTCTGGCCTCCGGTCGCCGCAGCGCTCGCGATCCCCGTCGCGGCGCAGGTGGCGTGCTGGCCGGTGACGATCCCGCTGTCGGCGGCGCTCCCGACCTACGCGGTGCCGGCGAACCTGCTGGCGGAGCCGTTCGCGCCGGTCGTCACGGTGGTCGGGCTCGTCGCGTGTGGCCTCGCTCCGGTGTGGCCGGTGGGGGCGCAGGGGCTCGCGGCCGTCGCGTGGGTCCCGGCCGCCGCCGTCGGGGGCATCGCACACGGGGCGGCGGCCCTGCCCTACGCCTCGGCACCTTGGCCGGCCGGGGTGCTCGGTGTGGCCGCCGCCGTGCTCGTGTGCGGCTGCATCGCGGTCGCCGTGCTGGTCCGGGGGCAGCTCGGCTCCCGGCTGCTGCTCGCCGCGGGGGTCGTGGTCGTGGTCGGTGTCGCAGCGGTCACCGTTCCGGTGCTCGTCGTCCGGGGCTCGGTACCGGGCGACTGGTCGGTCGCCGCGTGCGACGTCGGGCAGGGGGACGCCGTGCTGCTCCGCGGCGATGACGCCGTCGCGCTCGTGGACACCGGCGACGACGAGGAACGGCTCCGGGCGTGCCTGGACCTGCTCGGGGTCACGCGGATCGACCTGCTCGTCCTGACGCACTTCGACCGCGACCACGTCGGTGCGGTGGGCGCGGTGACCGGCACCGTCGAGACCGCCCTGGTCGGACCCGTCGGCCGTGCGTCGGACGAACGGGTGGTCGACGACCTCCGACGTGCCGGTGTCGACGTCCGAACGGCCGATGATCGCGTCTCCGGAACCCTCGGGCCGCTCGCCTGGCGCGTGGTGTGGCCGCTGGTCGGCGATCGTGCCGCCGGCAACGACGCGAGCATCGTGCTGGCCACGGGACCGGCGGACGGAGACTCCTGTCCGGCGTGCCTGACCGGGGTGTTCCTCGGCGACCTGGGGGAGTCGTCGCAGCGTCGGCTCCGGATCGCCGGGGCGCTGCCGGTGGGGCCGATCGACGTCGTGAAGGTGGCGCACCACGGCTCGGCGGACCAGGATCCGCAGCTCTACCGGGAGCTCACGGCGCGGGTCGGGCTCGTCGGGGTCGGCGCGGACAACACCTACGGACACCCGACGGCATCGGCCCTCGGCATGCTCGAGGCCGCGGGGACGCTGCCGCTCCGCACCGACGAGCTCGGCACCCTGGTGCTCGCCCGGTCCGGCAGCGACGAGGTGCGGGTGTGGACGGAGCGCTCGTCGTCGGCGGCCGCCCGTAGGATCGACGGTGCACCACTCGACCCGGCACCGTCCGGGCCGGCACCACCGGAAGGACCACATGGCCGCCAAGAAGCCCGCGCGCGCCGCAGCGAAGATCGACCAGGTGCCCTGGTCGGGGATCCGTCCGGCGCCCGTCGTGCTCATCACGGGGCCCGAAGCGTTCCTCGCCGACCGCGCGCGCGGTGTGCTGAAGGACCTGCTGCAGGGCGAGGACCCCGCGCTCGAGGTGCACGACCTCGAAGCCGACCAGTACGCCCCCGGGCTCCTCGCCACCCTCGCCAGCCCGTCGCTGTTCGGCGAGCCGCGACTCGTGCAGGTCACGAACGTCGAGAAGTGCACCGACGCCTTCATCACCGAGACGATCTCGTACCTGCAGGCCCCCGCCGACGACGTCACCCTGGTGCTCCGGCACGGGGGAGGCGTGCGCGGCAAGAAGCTCCTCGACACGATCCGCAGCGGTGTCGGCGGCGGGGTCGAGGTGCTGTGCGACGAACTCAAGCGCGAGACCGACCGCATCGACTTCGTGAACGCCGAGTTCCGTGCCGCACGACGCCGGATCGCGCCCTCCGCCGTCCGCACCCTGGTGACCGCGTTCGCCGACGACCTCGCCGAACTCGCCGCCGCGTGCCGACAGCTCCTGGCGGACGAGGCTGAGGAGATCACCGACAAGGTCGTCGACAAGTACTACGGCGGCCGTGTCGAGACGAACGCGTTCAAGGTCGCCGACATCGCGCTCGCGGGCCGGTCGGCACCGGCGATCGTCGAGCTGCGGCACGCCCTGGCCACCGGCGAGGCACCCGTGCCGATCGTCGCCGCGTTCGCGAGCAAGATCCGCACGATGGCGAAGGTCAGCGCCTTCCGGGGTCCGAGCGGGCAGGCGGCCTCGGCGCTCGGCATGGCGCCGTGGCAGGTGCAGCGCGCGCAGCGTGACGTCGCCGGCTGGAGCGAGTCCGGGCTGGCCAACGCGATCATCAGCATCGCCGAGGCCGACACCGCGGTGAAGGGTGGCTCGCGCGACGCGCACTACGCGCTCGAGGTCATGGTCCGCACCATCGCCCGACGCGGCGAGCCCCGCTGAGGCGAGTCGGGCCTCCCGGCTGTCCCGCGCCGGTCGGCCGGCACTTCGTGAGCAGAAACGGTCGGGTGCGCCCTCGCGACCCGACCGTTTCTGCTCACGAAGCGAACCAAAAGCCCCACACACGACGAAGGCCCCGCACCAACGGTGCGGGGCCTTCGGACCAGAAGGGTCAGGACGTCAGAGCGACGAGACCTTCTTCGCGATGGCCGACTTGCGGTTCGCGGCCTGGTTCTTGTGGATGACACCCTTGCTCACGGCCTTGTCGAGCTTCTTCGACGCGAGGGCCAGGGCGGCAACGGCCTTGTCCTTGTCACCGGCGGCGACGGCGTCGTTGGCACGACGGATGTGCGTCTTGAGCTCCGACTTGTACGCCTTGTTGCGCTCGGTGGCCTTGAGGTTGGTCTTGATGCGCTTGATCTGCGACTTGATGTTCGCCATGAATTGCTCCTGCTCGTCTCGTACGGGTGGGCGCGACCGCAGGGTAGAGGGGCCCTTGGTCGCATCGCGTTCCACCCGTGGGCGGGGAACGCGGAAGCCAGCCACCAACACTACCAGGCAAGCGGGCTGCCACCAAAGCACGAAACACCGCCGGATCGGCGGAAGCCCGCGGCCGACCGCGCCGAAACCCCACGGCAACACGCACCGGATACCGTGACGGACATGCCCTCCCTCGCACCGCGCATCGACACCGTGCCCGCCTCCGGCATCCGGAGGGTCTTCGAACAGGCAGCCCTGCTGCAGTCGAGCGGCACGGACGTCACGATGCTCGTGATCGGCGAGCCGGACGTCCCGGTGGCGCCGCACATCGGCGAGGCGGCCCGTCGTGCCTGGACCGAGGACCGCACCGGCTACACCCCGAACGGCGGGATCGCGCCCCTCCGCGAGGCCGTCCGCGACAAGCTCCGCCGTGAGAACCGGATCGAGGCCGACCTCGAGCAGATCTGGATGACGATCGGTGCGACGCAGGCGCTGTTCCAGGCGATGACGCTGACGCTGAGCCCGGGCGACGAGGTGCTCGTGCCGGACCCCGGCTACACGACCTTCACGATGAACGCCCACATCATCGGGGCGACCCCGGTGCCGTACCGGCTGGAGCCGCAGCACGGGTTCGAACCCGACCTGCAGGCCCTCGAGGCGAGCGTCACCGAGCGCACCCGGGTCCTGATCGTCAACTCGCCGTCGAACCCGCTCGGCTCGGTCTTCGGCGAGGAGACCCTGCGCGCGCTGCTGGCCTTCGCGAAGCGGCACGACCTCTGGGTCATCAGCGACGAGGTCTACGAGTACTTCACCTACGGCACCCGGCACGTCAGCCTGGCGGCGCTCGACGAGGACGACCGCGTGTTCTCGGCGTTCTCGCTCAGCAAGACGTACGCGATGACCGGCGTCCGCGTCGGCTACCTCGTCACGCCGAAGGGGCTCGGCGCGACGATGCGGACCACGCAGGAGGCCATGATCAGCTGCGTCGCCGAACCCGACCAGTACGCGGCCCTCGCGGCGATCGTGGGGGACCACTCCGCGGTGCGCGACGCCCGGGAGCACTACCGCGCGAACCTCGAGGTCGCGAAGGAGACGCTCGACGCCGCCGGCATCCGGTACCTCGACCCGCGCGGGGCGTTCTACCTGTGGATCGACATGTCGCACGCGTCCGACGGGGACATCGCGGAGTGGGCGCTCGGGTTCCTGCAGCGTGAGCGGGTCGCCGTCGCACCGGGCAGCGCTTTCGGACGCACCGGCGAGGGGTGGATCCGTGTCTGCCTCGCAGCCACCGCCGACGATCTCCGGCGTGGCCTCGGCGCCCTGCCGGCTCCGGCGCACGCGACCGTCTGACGCGCGGTCCACACGGCCAGGAGGCCCGGTGCCGGTCGGCAGGACGGCGCACGGTGCGCGGTCCTCCACCTGGTGCGAGGATGCTCGCCCCGTGCCGCGCAGCATCCGGTCACCGGGCGGTCAACGGCGCACGGACCCGCCGACCTCGCACCGTGCGGGGTCCAGCACGCCGACGCGAGAGCGCACCGGGAGCGGATCAACCGCGCACCGTGCGCGGCTGACGCGCGCCGTGCCTCCAGGGCGGGTGAAGCGTGGGAGACTGTTGCGACCGTCCGACCCACCTGAGGAACCGTGAGCCCACAAGCATCCGCTCCGCTGGAGCCCGCAGCGACCCCGGCCGACGCGATCCGCAACTTCTGCATCATCGCGCACATCGACCACGGCAAGTCGACGCTGGCCGACCGCATGCTGTCGATCACCGGCATCGTCGAGGACCGCGCGATGCGTGCGCAGTACCTCGACCGCATGGACATCGAGCGCGAGCGCGGCATCACGATCAAGTCGCAGGCCGTACGCATGCCGTGGGAACTCGACGGTGAGACCTTCGCGCTGAACATGATCGACACCCCCGGGCACGTCGACTTCTCGTACGAGGTCTCGCGCTCCCTGGCCGCGTGCGAGGGCGCGATCCTGCTCGTCGACGCCGCCCAGGGCATCGAGGCGCAGACGCTCGCGAACTTGTACCTGGCGCTCGAGAACGACCTCGAGATCATCCCGGTCCTCAACAAGATCGACCTGCCGGCGGCCGAACCGGACAAGTACGCCGCCGAGCTCGCACAGCTCATCGGTGGCAAGCCCGAGGACGTCCTCCGGGTGTCCGGCAAGACCGGCGTCGGCGTGCCGGAGCTCCTCGACCTGGTCGTCCGTCGTGTTCCGGCCCCCGTCGGCGACGCCGAAGCGGCGCCCCGCGCGATGATCTTCGACTCGGTCTACGACAGCTACCGCGGCGTCGTCACCTACGTCCGCATGATCGACGGCACCATCTCGCCCCGCGAGAAGGTCCAGATGATGTCGACCAAGTCGACGCACGAGATCCTGGAGATCGGGGTCTCGAGCCCGGAGCCGAAGCCCACGAAGGGGCTGTCCGTCGGCGAGGTCGGCTACCTGATCACCGGTGTGAAGGACGTCCGCCAGTCCAAGGTCGGCGACACCGTCACGAGTGCGCAGAAGCCCGCGACCCAGGCACTGCCCGGCTACACGGACCCGAAGCCGATGGTGTTCTCGGGTCTCTACCCGATCGACGGCAGCGACTACCCCGTGCTCCGCGAGGCGCTCGACAAGCTCAAGCTCTCCGACGCCGCACTGGTCTACGAGCCGGAGACCTCGGTCGCGCTCGGCTTCGGGTTCCGCTGCGGGTTCCTCGGGCTGCTGCACCTCGAGATCATCACCGAGCGGCTGTCGCGCGAGTTCGGCCTCGACCTCATCACCACGGCCCCGAGCGTCATCTACGAGGTCACGACCGAGGACAACGCCGTGACCGAGGTCACGAACCCCTCGGAGTTCCCGACCGGGCGCATCGTCGAGGTCCGCGAACCGATGGTCCGCGCCGCGATCCTGGCACCGAAGGACTACGTCGGCGCGATCATGGAGCTCTGCCAGCAGCGCCGCGGCTCCCTGCTCGGCATGGAGTACCTCGGCGAGGACCGCGTCGAGATCCGCTACGAGATGCCCCTCGGCGAGATCGTCTTCGACTTCTTCGACCAGCTGAAGAGCAAGACCCAGGGCTACGCGTCGCTCGACTACGAGCCCACCGGCGACCAGGCCGCCGACCTCGTCAAGGTCGACATCCTGCTGCAGGGCGACCAGGTCGACGCCTTCAGTGCGATCGTGCACCGCGACAAGGCGTACGCCTACGGCACGCTCATGACGGAGCGGCTGCGCAAGCTCATCCCGCGCCAGCAGTTCGAGGTGCCGATCCAGGCTGCGATCGGCGCCCGCATCATCGCCCGCGAGAGCATCCGCGCGATGCGCAAGGACGTCCTGGCGAAGTGCTACGGCGGTGACATCACCCGCAAGCGCAAGCTCCTCGAGAAGCAGAAGGAGGGCAAGAAGCGCATGAAGACCATCGGTCGGGTCGAGGTCCCGCAGGAGGCCTTCATCGCGGCGCTCTCCGGCGACGTCGAAGAGAAGAAGAAGTAGCGCCGGTTCAGCCGGTTTCGCGCTGAGCGACACCTCACGCACCGTGACCGCCGTGATCTGTCGGTGCGCGCGAAAGTCCGGTGCGCGGTCAGCCGGTCCGGCGGGCGCGGGCCCGCAGGGCGGCCAGGCAGAGGGCCGGGAGGCTCGCTGCGGCCAGGCCCGCCAGTGCGGTCCGCAGGATGGCCCAGTGGGCAGCCGCGTCGAAGTCGGTCTGTTCGCCGGAGGCCACCCCGGCGACCACGGCGCCGACCACCATCGCGAGCGTCACGACCGCGAGGACCAGCGCCAGCCGGCGGCCGCGATCACGCCGCACCGCCGACACCAGTGCGGCGCCGAACAGCAGCACCCCGGCGCCGGCGCAGCTCGCCCCGACGGCGGCGATGACGTTCGCGGTGTCGAAGCCGTTCCACGACTCGGGGGCGATCGCAGCGGTGGCGTACCGGGCGGGCGACGCCGCAGCCGAGGTCGTCACGTCCACCAGCACCCGGGCGGACGCCGCCACGCCGAACGCGACGAGCGTGAGCGCGGCGAGGACGGCGGTCCGGCGGTCGACGGACCGCGGGCGGGCGGGGGTGGGACGGGGCACCTGCTGACGATAGCCGCGGGGCGGACGGTTGTCGGGCCTCCAGTTCGGGGTGCACGGCGGGTGGGCCGACCAGGCGGAGGTGAGCACGGATCGGTTCGATCCGGGGCGGCCCGCCCAAGTACCATGGCAGCATGAGCATCCGCGGGAGCTACCGGACCGCCCTGACGTACGGCGCGGTGGGGGCGACCCAGGCGTCGGACCTCATGACCTACCCGCCGGACGGCTTCACGCCGGCCGAGTCGCGCGCGCGGATCGGACACGGCGACCAGCGGTTCGAGACCGCCGTCGTGCAGGCGCTCACGTGGCAGATCCAGGAGCGCAGCGGTGTCCGTGTGCGCGTCGAGGAGCAGCCCGACGACGACGAGGTCCGGTACAACCCGGTGACCTTCGACGACGACGGTGTGCCGATCGCGCCGGCGTCCATCGGGACGCCCCGTGTCGAGAAGTTCGCGCCCGACGGCACCCCGCTGCTGACGGCGGGCACGAGCGCGACGCTGACGATCCACGCGTTCGGGCAGACCGTGCTGGCACCGGTGCGCGTCGTGTCGATCATCGACGAGCACGACCGCAAGGGCTTCGCCTACGGCACGCTCGAGGGGCATCCGCTCTCCGGCGAGGAGTCGTTCGTCGTCGAGCGCACCCCGGACGGCTCGGTGTGGCTGCAGGTCCGACAGTTCTCGCAGCCGGCGAGCCGGAAGTGGCGCTTCGTGGCGCCGTTCGTGCGGCGGCAGCAGAAGGTCATGGCGGAGAAGTACCTGGCGGCGTTGCGGGGCGACTAGGCGTCGCGGTCGCTGGCGGTCGCTGGCGGCTGCTCGCTCCCGCTCCTCAGCGGAGCGGTGGGAGTGCGGCGATCGCGTCCTCGATGAGGGCGGCGTCCTGCTGGCAGTCGCGTGCGACGGTCACGGCGTTCGTGTGCCGCAGCGCATCGACGTCGTAGACACCCGTCGCCACGGCCAGGAAGGGGATGCCCGCGGCGTCCGCGGCCTCGCCGTCGCGCGGGGTGTCGCCGACGATGACCGCCCGGGTGCCGACCAGTTCGGCGGCGGCGCGCAGGGTGACCCCGGCCCGCTCGACCTCGGTGTCGCCGAAGTACGAGTGCTCCCAGTCGAAGACGTCGGGGTCGAACCCGGCGCCGGTGAGCTTCACCCGGGCGCGGTACTCGGAGTTGCCGGTGAGCAGGCCGTTGCGCCAGCCGAGTTCGGCGAACCGGGCCAGGAGCGCCTTCGCACCGGGGACCGGGCTGCGGTGGTCGCCGGACGCGTGCCGTTCGGCGGTGAGGTCGTGCAGGTGCCGGCTGACCGAGGGGATCAGGGTGTCCTTGAAGGCGTGGGCGCGCACGTGCTCGGCGATGAGCCCGGCGTCGGTCCGGCCGTGCTGGTGTCCGACCCGGAGGGTGAGGTCGCGGCCCACCGCCCGCTCGAGGGCGAGGTGGTAGAGGTTGCCCGGGGACGAGGCGTTCATCACGAGGGTGCCGTCGATGTCCCACAGGACCGTGGTGGGGACGGGATGGTGCTCCATGGCTCCATCATGACGGAGAATGGAGCCCATGCCGAGTGCTCTCCCGATCGCCGATCCAGCACCAGCGGACGGCCTGATCACCCCGTGGGCGGCAGCGGGCTCCGCTGCCGGGCCGGGGGCTGCTCCCGCCGCCGGTGACGTCCCCTTCGGCGTGTACGTGCACGTGCCGTTCTGCCGAGTGCGCTGCGGCTACTGCGACTTCAACACCTACACGGCGTCGGAGCTCCGCGGCGTCCGTCGCGACGACTACGCCGGGCACGCCGTGCGCGAGATCGAGTGGGCCGCGACCGTCCTCGATCGTTCCGGTGTGCCGCGGCGGCCGGTGTCGACCGTCTTCTTCGGCGGCGGCACCCCGACCATGCTGCCGGCGTCCGACCTGGCGATGATCCTCCGTGCGATCGACGACACCTGGGGCATCCTGCCCGGGGCAGAGGTCACCACCGAGGCGAACCCGGACTCGGTCGACGCGGCGTCGCTCGAGACCCTGCGGGCCGGCGGCTTCAACCGGATCAGCTACGGCATGCAGTCCGCCGTGCCGCACGTGCTCGCCACGCTCGACCGCACGCACGACCCGCTCCGGGTCCCCGTCGTCGTCGACCTCGCGAAGCAGCAGGGACTCGACGTCTCGCTCGACCTCATCTACTCGACGCCGGGGGAGTCCCTCGCCGACTGGCGGACCTCGCTCGACGCCGCGATCGCCTGCGAGCCCGACCACGTGTCGGCGTACTCGCTCATCGTCGAGGACGGCACCGCGATGGGCCGCATGGTCGCCCGCGGCGAGCTCCCCGCCCCCGACGACGACCTGGCCGCCGACATGTACGAGCTCGCTGACGAGGTGCTCGGCGACGCGGGCTACTCCTGGTACGAGGTGTCGAACTGGGCGCGCGGCGACGCGCACGCGAGTCGACACAACCTGTCCTACTGGAAGGGCCACGACTGGTGGGGTGTCGGCCCCGGCGCGCACTCCGCCGTCGCCGGCACGCGCTGGTGGAACGTCAAGCACCCGGCCGCGTACGCGAACCGGGTGCTGTCGGGGGAGTCGCCGGCCGCCGGCCGCGAGACCATCGACGACGAGACGCGGTACGTCGAGCGCCTGCTGCTGGCGGCGCGGGTCCGCGGGGAGCTCGCGACGAGCGAGATCCGCCAGGAGGCCCGTGGCCGGGTCGCCGGCCTCATCGCGCGCGGACTCGTGGACGGGTCGGCCGCGGTGCGGGGTCGGATCGACCTGACCCTGCAGGGTCGCCTGCTCGCCGACGCGGTGGTGCGGGAGCTGCTCGACTGAGGGGCGTGCGCACTGCTTGGTGCGCACTGCGTGCCGCTGCCGCTACTGCTTGATGAACTCGATCGAGAGCGGGTAGCGGTAGAACTGGCCTTGGTTCGCGGCGACCGCCGCCATGATGCTGAAGATCAGCGACACGATCGCAGCGGCGAGCACGATCAGGACCCCGATGCCGAACACCGAGGTGAGCGAACCGACGAAGTACGCGATCGCCATCGTGATGTGGAAGTTCAGGGCGACCCGGGTGTGCTCCCGGATGAAGCCGCCTCGATCGCGGAGGACCAGGTAGGCGACGAGCGGCGCGACGACGGTGAAGAAGATGCCACCGATGTGCGTCAGCGTGGCCCACAGGCGCTGGTCCTCCGGGCTCATCGGCTGGGGCGGGGTGTAGCCGGCCGGGTACTGCGGCCCGCCGGGGTACTGGGTCCCGCCGGGCTGCTGGGGGCCACCGGGGCCGTGGCCGTACGGGCCGCCGGGCTGCTCGGGTCCGGGGCCGTCGGGCTGCTGTCCGTAGGTCATGGCGGAAGCGTACCGGCCGACCGCCCGGAAGTCCCGGGCCGTCAGCGGTCGGGCGTAGGATCAGCAGTCGACACGTCCGAGTGCCAGGTCGATCGGGAAAGGAGGCGCTCGTGGTCAGTGAACGCAGCCTCGAGGTCCTCAAGGCCATCGTGCGCGACTACGTGGCGTCGCGTGAACCCGTCGGGTCGAAGACCATCGTCGAGCGGCACGCCTTCGGGGTCAGCGCCGCGACGATCCGCAACGACATGGCCCTGCTCGAGGACGAGCAGCTCATCGCCGCACCGCACACCTCGTCCGGCCGGGTGCCGACCGACAAGGGGTACCGCGTCTTCGTGGACCACCTGGCGGGTGCCCGTCCGCTCTCCAGCGCGCAGCGGCACGCCATCGAGACCTTCCTCGGCGCCCCGAACGACCTCGACGAGGTCCTCGGGCGCACCGTCCGGCTGCTCAGCCAGCTCACCAACCAGGTCGCCCTGGTGCAGTACCCCTCGATGGTGCGCGCCCGGGTGCAGCACGTCGAGCTCGTCCGGCTCGGTGACGCCCGGTTGATGGTGGTACTCATCACCGACACCGCCCGCGTCGAACAGCGCGTGGTCGAGACCGACGTCCCGCTCGACGAGGACTCGCTGGGTGAACTCCGCACCGTGGTGAACGGCGCGACGGTGGGGCTCCTGCTGCAGGACGTCCCGACCGCGCTCCGAGCCGTGCCGCAGCAGCTCCGCCCCGACGCCCAGACGCTCGGCGGGGTCGTCGTCGCCACGCTCATCGAGCAGGTCGCGGCGAACCGGCAGGACCGCCTGCTGATGGCCGGCGCGGCCAACCTGGCGAAGAGCGAGCAGGACTTCTCCGGCGGCCTCTTCCCGGTGCTCGAAGCGATCGAGGAACAAGTCACCCTGCTCCGGTTGTTCGGGGAGATGCAGGTGGACGACATCGCGGTGGCGGCCAGCATCGGCGTCGAGAACGCCGAGTACGGACTCGACGCCACGAGCATCGTCGCCGGCGGCTACCTGGCCGGTGGCGAGGTGGCCCGACTGGGCGTCCTCGGACCGACCCGCATGGACTACGGCACGAACATGGCCGCCGTCCGCGCCGTCGCCCGCTACCTGTCCAAGCTCCTGGGCGAACACTGACCAACCGACCGAACCCAACCGACTGAGGGATACGTGGCAGACCACTACGACGTCCTCGGCGTCCAGCGAGACGCCTCCGATGCCGACATCAAGAAGGCCTACCGCCGCCTGGCGCGTGAGCTCCACCCGGACGTGAACCCGGCACCCGACGCCGCCGAGCGCTTCAAGGACGTGACGCACGCGTACGACGTGCTGAGCGACCCCGAGCAGCGACGCCGGTACGACGCCGGCCCGCAGGCCGACAGCCCCTTCGGCGGTGGCGCCGGCGGCTTCAGCGACATCTTCGACGCCTTCTTCGGCGGCGGCGGTGGCGGCGGCCGTGGGTCGGGCCCGCGCAGCCGTGCCGAGCGCGGCCAGGACGCCCTGCTCCGCATCGAGGTCGACCTCGACGAGGTCGTCTTCGGCACCCACAAGGACGTCGAGGTGGACACGGCGGTGCTGTGCGAGACCTGCCACGGCTCCTGCTGCGCACCGGGCACCAGCCCGCGCACGTGCGACATCTGCGGCGGCTCCGGGCACATCCAGCGCCAGGTCCGTTCGCTCCTGGGCAACGTGGTGACGAGCGCCCCGTGCGGCACGTGCCGCGGGTACGGCACCGTCATCCCGAGCCCCTGCCCGACCTGCCAGGGTCAGGGCCGCGTCCGCGCACGTCGCACCGTGCCGGTGGACGTCCCCGCTGGCGTCGACTCCGGCCTGCGCCTGCAGATGCCCGGCCAGGGTGAGGTCGGCCCGGCCGGCGGCCCGTCCGGCGACCTGTACCTCGAGATCCGTGTGCGCCACGACGACGTCTTCAGCCGTGACGGCGACGACCTGCTGGCGACGCTCGAGGTCGGCATGACCGACGCCGTCCTCGGCACGACCACCACGATCGACGGCCTCGACGGTCCGGTCGAGCTCGAGATCCGTCCCGGCGTGCAGAGTGCCGACGTCCTCGTCATCAAGGACCGCGGCATCACGAAGCTGCGCGGGAACGGCCGCGGTGACCTGCGGGTCGGCGTGCAGGTCGTCACCCCGACCAAGCTGTCCCACAAGGAACGGCAGCTGGTCGAGCAGCTCGCGAAGTCGCACAAGACCACCGCCCCGCAGCTCGCCCGGTTCCAGCAGGGCATGTTCGGCAAGCTCCGCGACCGGTTCTTCAACCACTGATGGCGTCGCTGTACCTCGTCGACTCGTTGGACGGCGTCGCCGTCGGTGACCCGGTGTCGCTCGACGGTGCCGAGGGCCGGCACGCGGTCTCCGTCGCGCGCGTCCGGGTCGGCGAGGTCCTGCGGATCGCCGACGGTCGGGGCACCGTGGTGTCCGGTCCGGTCACCACGCTCGGCAAGGACACGCTGGAGCTCGCGGTCGAGACCGTCGAGCACCAGGATGCACCGCGCCCGTCGCTGACCCTCGTGCAGGCCCTGGCGAAGGGCGGCCGTGACGAGATGGCGGTGCAGGCGGCGACCGAGATCGGCGTCGACCGGGTCGTGCCGTGGTCGGCCGCGCGCAGCGTCTCCCGGTGGGACGGCGCGAAGGTCGAGAAGGGCCGTGCCCGGTGGGCAGCGATCGCGCACGAGGCCGCGAAGCAGGCGATCCGTCCGCGCGTGCCCGTCGTCGCGCCGCTGGTGACGACCGGACAGCTCGTGTCCGCGCTCGGAGCGGGGACCGCCGTCGTCCTGCTCGACCCGACCGCGACCGTGCGACTCGCCACCTGGGAACCCCCGACGGACGCCGAGGACATCGCACTCGTCGTCGGTCCCGAAGGCGGCATCGACGGCGCGGAGCTCGACCGGCTCGAGGCCGCGGGGGCCGTGCGGGTCCGACTCGGTGACAGCGTGCTCCGCACGTCCACCGCCGGACCGGCGGCACTTGCTGTCCTGCAGGCGCGACTGGGTCGCTGGTGAGCCGGACCACGCCGTCGGGCGCGTCCTACGATGGAACCATGAGCAGCAGCACGCCCAGCGTCTTCTCCAAGATCATCGCGCGCGAGATCCCGGCGACCATCGTCGCCGAGGACGACCGCGTGATCGCGATCGAGGACATCGCCCCGAAGGCTCCCGTCCACGTGCTCGTCGTCCCCAAGACCGAGCAGTACGCGAACGTCGGCGAGCTCGCAGCGGGCGACCCCGAGCTGCTGGCCCACGTCGTCGCCACCGCGCAGCGCATCGCCGACGAGCGCGCCGACGGCCAGTTCCGACTCGTCTTCAACACCGGCGAAGCCGCCGGTCAGACCGTGTTCCACGTGCACGCGCACGTACTCGCAGGTGAACTGCAGGAAGGCACCCTTGCCGGTTAACGAACCAGTACAGCCCACCGTCGCCGACGACGAGCCCGTCTCGGTCTCGCTCCAGGTCGACGGCATCGCCATGGTGCAGCTGCTCGGCCCCCAGGACCGTCTGCTCAAGACCGTCGAGCGCCAGTACCCGGGCGTCCGGGTGGTCGTCCGTGGCAACGAGGTCACGCTGACCGGGCCGGAGCGCGACGTCGCCCGCGCGAAGGCGCTCGTCGACGAGCTCGTCGGCATGGTCAGGCGTGGGCAGGAGATCGGCCCGGCCGACATCCCGATGTCGGCACGGATCCTCGACGACGACCGCAAGCCGTCCGACACCTTCGGCACCCCGATAGTGTCGAGCCGCGGCAAGTCCGTCCGGCCGAAGACCGACGGGCAGCGTGCCTACGTCGACGCGATCGACGAGCACACGATTACGTTCGGCATCGGTCCGGCCGGTACCGGCAAGACGTACCTGGCGATGGCCAAGGCCGTGCAGGCGCTGCAGCGGCGCGAGGTCAACCGGATCATCCTCACCCGTCCCGCGGTCGAGGCCGGCGAGCGGCTCGGCTTCCTGCCGGGCACGCTCACCGACAAGATCGACCCGTACCTGCGCCCGCTGTACGACGCCCTCAACGAGATGATGGACCCGGAGCTGGTCCCGAAGCTCCTGGCGGCCGGCACCGTCGAGGTCGCTCCGCTGGCGTACATGCGCGGCCGGACCCTCAACGACTCCTTCGTGGTGCTCGACGAGGCGCAGAACACCACGCCCGAGCAGATGAAGATGTTCCTGACCCGGCTCGGGTTCGGTTCGAAGATGGTCATCACGGGTGACATCACCCAGGTCGACCTGCCGGGCAACGTCTCCGGTCTGCGGCTCGTGACGCGCATCCTCGACGAGGTCGAGGACATCCACTTCGCCCGGCTCGGCAGCGAGGACGTGGTCCGCCACACCCTCGTCGGCCGGATCGTCGACGCGTACACAGTCTACGACGAGGAGCGCCTCGCCGAGCAGGCCGGGCAGCGCCCCGGTGGCCGTGGCACCGCCCCGGTCGGCAACCCCGACGGCGCCAACCGCGCCGAACGCCGTGGGCGCCCGCCGCAGGACCGCGCACGACCCCCGTACCCCCAGAACGACGCCCGAGGAGGCACCCGGTGAGCATCGAGCTCAACAACGAGTCCGGCGTCGAGGTGGACGAGGCCGCGATCCAGCGGCTCGCCGCCTTCGCCCTGGACGCGATGCACGTCCACGCCGATGCCGAGCTCGCGATCGTGCTGGTCGACGAGGGCGCGATGGAGCAGCTGCACGTGCGGTGGATGGACGAGCCCGGTCCGACGGACGTCCTGAGCTTCCCGATGGACGAGCTGCGTCCGGGCACCGAGGACGACCCCACGCCGGCCGGGCTGCTGGGCGACATCGTGCTCTGCCCGCAGGTGGCCGAGGAGCAGGCGAAGACCGCCGGGCACTCGAGCACCGACGAGATGCTGCTGCTCACGTGCCACGGCATCCTGCACCTGCTCGGCTTCGACCACGCCGAGCCCGACGAGAAGGCCGAGATGTTCGGCATCCAGGGCGAGATCCTGACCGCCTTCGCCGCCCAGCACCGAGGGCGGTAGCCGGTGGTCGTCGTCGCCGGACTCCTCGCGGTGGCGCTGGGGCTCGTCGTGCTCGGCGGGCTCCTCGCCGCGAGCGACGCCGCGCTCTCGGTGGTCTCCCGTGCCGACCTCGAGGAGATCGCCAGGGGCAACAAACGCCGCCACGCCATCGAGGCGATCGCGGACGACGTCGGGGCGCACGTCAACGCGCTGAACTTCTTCCGCGTCCTCGCCGAGACCGCGGCCGCGGTGCTCGTGACGATCGCCCTCGTGCGTGCCTTCGACAGCTGGTGGCTCGCACTCGTGCTCTCCGCCGCGATCATGACCGCGGTGTCGTTCGTGCTGGTCGGGTCGAGCCCGCGCAGCGTCGGACGCGCCCACGCCGAGCGGCTGATCGGTGCGACCGGCGGCATCGTCCGGGGGGTCCGCATCGTGCTCGGTCCGCTGGCCGGGCTGCTCGTCCGGATCGGCGACCGGGTCACCCCCGGCCGCGGCCGGAGCGCCTCCACCGTGTCGAGCGAGGAGCAGCTGCTCTCGCTCGTGGACGAGGCCACCGAGAGCAACGTGCTCGAGGACGAGGACCGCGAGCTCATCCACTCGGTGTTCGAGTTCAGCGACACCCTGGTGCGCGAGGTGATGGTGCCCCGCACGGACATGCTCACCGTCGACGGTGCCGAGACGCTCGCCGCGGCCATGGAGCAGTTCCTGGCCGCCGGGGTGTCCCGGATGCCGGTGACGGGCAAGGACAGCGACGACGTGCGGGGCGTGCTCTACCTGCGCGACGTCGCGCGGTCGCTGTACGAACGGCCGGCGTCCCGCAGCGAGCGGGTCAGCCGGCTGCTGCGGCCCGCCGAGTTCGTGCCGGAGTCGAAGCACGCCGACGACACCCTGCGGCACATGCAGGTCGCCAAGAACCACCTGGTGCTGGTGGTCGACGAGTACGGCGGAGTCGCCGGGCTCGTGACCATGGAGGACCTCATCGAAGAGCTCGTCGGGGACATCTCCGACGAGTACGACCGCGCCGTCGTCGACCGGACCGAGGTCGAACCGGGCATCTGGCGGATCTCCGCCCGACTGCCGATCGACGAGCTCGGCGACCTGTTCGGCATCGAGCTCGACGACGACGACGTCGACACCGCCGGTGGCCTGCTCACCAAGGAGCTCGGACACCTGGCCGTCTCCGGCGACACCGTCACCGTGTCCGGGGTCGTCCTGACCGCCGACCGGGTCGAGGGCAAGCGCCGCCACCTCATCACCGTGCTCGCCGAGCGCACCCACGCCCTGGCCGACGTCGAGGACGCCTTCGACGACGCCGAACCCACCACGACGGGAACCACGCACGCATGACCGACACCGACACCACCCAGGCCGGCTCGGACAAGCCCTACCGCGCGGGCTTCGTCTCGTTCGTCGGCCGTCCGAACGTCGGCAAGTCGACCCTGACCAACGCCCTGGTGGGCGAGAAGGTCGCCATCACCTCGTCGAAGCCGCAGACCACCCGGCGCGCCATCCGCGGGATCGTGCACCGGCCCGACGGCCAGGTCATCATCGTCGACACCCCGGGCGTCCACCGTCCGCGCACCCTGCTCGGCGAACGGCTCAACGACCTCGTGCAGTCCACGCTCGGCGACGTCGACGTGATCGGGTTCTGCGTGCCGGCGAACGAGCCGGTGGGCCCCGGCGACCGGTTCATCAACGACACGCTCGACCAGTACCCGCGGGCGAAGAAGATCGCGATCGTCACGAAGATCGACAGCGCCTCCAAGGACCGCGTCGGTGAGCAGCTGCTGGCCGTCTCGAAGCTCCGCGACTGGGACGCCGTGGTGCCGACCTCGGGCACCCGGGGCATGCAGCTCGAAGACCTGCTCGGCGTCGTCACGAGCCTGCTGCCCGAGTCGCCGCAGCTGTACGACTCGAGCGCGGTGACCGAGGAGACCGACGAGGAGCGCATCGGCGAGCTCATCCGCGAGGCCGCGCTCGAGGGCGTCCGTGACGAGCTGCCGCACTCGCTCGCCGTCGTCATCGAGGACATCGTCGAGCCCGACGCCGACGAGGACGCCGACGGCCCCCTGCGCATCTTCGCGAACCTGTTCGTCGAGCGGGACAGCCAGAAGGCGATCGTCATCGGACACAAGGGCGAGCGCCTGAAGGACGTCGGTTCGCGGGCCCGCGTCGAGATCGAGTCGCTGCTCGGCGGCCGGCACGTCTACCTGAACATCCGCGTGAAGGTGGCCAAGGAGTGGCAGCGTGACCCGAAGCAGCTCGGACGCCTCGGCTTCTGACCGTCGGCCGCTCGCACCCCGGGTCATCCGGGCGAGGGACGCGGGGACGAGCGGCCCGCCGTACCGTGGACGGGTGTTCCGTCCCATGCTGCGCGCGCAGGTCATCACCGACCTGCTGATCGCCGTGCTGCTCGGCGGCCTCGTGCTGGTCGCCAGCGGGCGCGGGCTCGACGGGCCGTTGTCCGTCGTCACCGTCGTCGGGATGACCGCCGCTCTGGCACTCCGGCGCCTGTCACCCGGGCTCGCCCTGGCCGTGGCGTGGGTGTTCGCGGTCTTCGAGATGGTCACCCTGCAGGTGCCGGACGTGTCGAACGCGTTCATCGCCGGCGTCATGTACACGACGAGTGCGTACGGCAGCCGCCGTGTGCGGCTGGCCGGGCTCGTGTCGGCGATCGTCGGGTCCGTCGCCGCGGCGGCGTACATGGGCTTCGACGACTACCGGAACCGCTTGACCTACGAGACCACCTCGACGTCGGTGCCGGAGTCGCTGCAGGTCACACTCTCGTTCTTCGCCGTCGTCCTGCTCCTGCTGCTGCTGCCGTGGCTCGCCGGACTCGTGGTCCGAACCCGTCGCTCGGCGAGCATGAGTCGCGAGGCCCAGCTGCTGGCCGAGCGTGACGCCGCGCGGGCCGACCGGGCCGTCGCGGTCGAGCAGGAGCGCGTGCGGATCGCCCGCGACATGCACGACATCGTCGCGCACTCGCTCGCTGTGGTCATCGCGCAGTCCGACGGTGCCCGGTACGCCCTGAAGGCCGACCCCGCGGTGGCCGACCAGGCCCTCAGCACCATCTCGGCCACGGCCCGGCGCGCACTCGGCGACGTGCGCGAACTCCTCGGCGCGCTCCGGCACGAGCAGGGGACCGCGCCGACGCCCGAGATCGACGACATCGACCGGCTCGTCGACGAGATGCGGCAGCTCGGGCTCGACGTGCGGGTGGAACGCGAGGGCGACCCCGCCGGGCTGCCCACCACCACGCAGCTCGCGGTCTACCGGATCGTGTAGGAGAGCCTGACGAACGCGTACAAGCACGGAGAGCCCGGCAGCCCGGTGCGTGCCGCCCTGACCTACCGGCCGGACACGGTCGAGATCGCCGTCGTGAACCGCCGTGCCGACGACGGCGTCCGCGGCCCCGGCACGGGCCACGGCCTGGTCGGCATGCGCGAGCGCGCCGTGATGACCGGCGGCACCATGACCGCCGGGGCCCGGGGGGACGACTTCGCGGTCGCCGTCCGGATGCCGACCGTCCCGGCCAGTGGGCAGATGCCCCGGGGCCGGATCACCCTGACCGAGCAGGAGCACACCGCCCGATGACCACGATCCCGACCGACGAGCACTCGATCCGCGTCGCCCTCGTCGACGACCAGGCGCTGTTCCGCACCGGCATCCGGATGCTCATCGACTCGCAGCCCGACCTGCGGTTCGTGGGCGAGGCGGGCGACGGTGCCGAGGGGGTCGAACTCGTCCGGCGGACCCGTCCCGACGTGGTGCTGATGGACGTCCGGATGCCCGTGATGGACGGCATCACGGCGACCGGTCACATCGTCGAGCAGTCCGGCACCGACGGCGCGAAGGTCCTCGTGCTGACCACGTTCGACTTCGACGAGGCCGCCGCCAAGGCCATCCGCGCCGGTGCGAGCGGCTTCGTGCTCAAGGACGCCGATCCCGAGTTCCTGCTCGCGGCGGTCCGGACCGTGCACGCCGGCACCGCGGTGTTCGCCGCGTCGGCCACGCGGGAGCTCCTGCGACGGTACGACGACTCGGTCGGCCGCGCCGCCGCCGTGCCCGCTGCGTTCGCCGACCTCACCCCGCGTGAGCGCGAGATCTTCGACCTGGCCGCCCGCGGGTTCAGCAACAGCGAGATCGCGCAGCACGAGTACGTCAGCGAGGCGACCGTGAAGACGCACATCTCGCGGGTCCTGACGAAGCTCGAACTCCGCGACCGGGTGCGGCTCGTCGTCTTCGCCCACGAACACGGGCTCGTCACCAAGGCCGACTGACGCCGGGTCATCCGCGGGGATGACCCCTCCACAGGCAACCGAGCCGAGCGGACGATCCACAGGAGCCGAGCGGGCGACGCGGGTCGGGACCGCTGAGCGTCATCGTGGATGCATGACCACGAGCCACGCCCCGATCATCCGCCTCGACCACGTGTCCAAGCACTACGGCGACGACGCCCGACGTGTGACCGCGCTCGACGACGTCAGCGTCGACATCGGCGCGGGGGAGTTCACCGCGGTGATGGGCCCGTCCGGGTCCGGCAAGTCGACGCTCATGCACGTCGCGGCCGGTCTCGACGCCGTGTCCACCGGTCGGATCCAGATCGACGGCGTCGACATCACGGCCCTGGGCGACAAGGACCTCACCGAGCTGCGTCGTCGTCGGCTGGGCTTCGTGTTCCAGTCGTTCAACCTCGTCCCGACGCTCGACGTCAGCGAGAACATCCGGCTGCCGTTCCTGCTCGGTGGGCACAAGCCCTCGCGCGAGGAGTCCGCCTGGATCGACCGGCTGGTCGAGATGCTCGGGCTCGGCAACCGGCTGACGCACCGTCCGCACCAGCTCTCCGGCGGGCAGCAGCAGCGCGTCGCCATCGCACGGGCGCTCGCTTCGCGGCCAGCGGTGGTCGTCGCCGACGAGCCGACCGGCGCACTCGACTCCCGCACCGGGCGCGACGTGCTCGCGATCCTCCGCGGTGCCGTCCAGGAGTGGGGCCAGAGCGTCGTCATGGTCACGCACGACCCGGTGGCGGCCGCGAACGCCGACCGCATCCTGTTCCTGGCCGACGGCCGGATCGTCGCCGACCGCCCCGCGATGGACGCCGGCGCGATCTCCACGACGATGCTCGGGATGGAGGCAGCAGCGTGAACGGCGTCCGCTCCTTCGCCCCCACCGTCCTGGTCGCGGCCCTCGGCACCACGTTCGGTTCCGCCCTCGTCATCGCACCGGGGATCGTGACCGAGGCGCTCCGAGCCGCAGGGGTCGCCGACCTCGGTCCGATCAAGGCGATCCTGTCGGTGGTCGGGTGGCTGTTCCTCGGCATCGCGCTCTACGTCGGCGCGATCGTCACCGCGAACACCTGCGCCACCCTGATCGCCGGGCAGACCCGGATCATCGCGCTGCAGCGGCTCGTCGGTGCGACCGGTGCGACCCTCCGTGCGCGGATCACCCGCACCGGCCTGGTCGTCGGCGTGCTCGGCGGGGTCGTCGGCGCCGTGGTGGGGACCGCGCTCTCGGCCCTGTTCGTCGTCGTCCTGCGGGGCAACGGGGTCCTGCCCGAGGCCGAGTACACGTACGTGCCGTGGGAGCTCGTCCTGCCGGTCGTGGCCGTTGTCCTCGCCACCTGGGGTGCCTTCGCTGCCGGGTCGCGCCGCGTGCTCACCGTCACCCCGCTCGAAGCGCTGTCGTCGTCCGTCGAGCCGAGCCACGACGACGTCCGGTCCGGCACGGCCCGCAAGGTCTGGTCGATCGTGCTCATGGCCGGCGGCGCGGTGCTCATGCTGCTCGGGCTCGCGGTGAGCTCGCTGTCCCCGGTCGCGGTCCTGCCGGCGGCGCTCGGCGGGTTCGTGTCCTTCGCGGGGGTCGCCGTGGGGGCGACGATCGTGATGCCGCCCGTGCTGCACCTCATCGGCCGCATCGGCTCGCACGACCCCGTCGTCCTGCTCGCCGGACGGAACGCGATGCGGGCGCCGGGGCGGTCCTCGCGGGCGACCATCGGGCTCGTCATCGGCGTCACCCTGCTCGTCACCTTCGCGGTCGCGCTCGGCATCATGCAGCACGTGCTCGAGACCGAGATGCGCGCCATGAGCGCGGGGAGCGCCACCCCCGAGATGATCGAGGCGCAGCGGGACCTCTTCGTGCAGATCAACGCCGTCGTCAGCGTGATCGTCGGGTTCTCCGCCGTGATCGCCGCCGTCGGGGTCGTCAACGCCCTGGCGCTCGGGGTGCTCCAGCGTCGACGCGAACTCGGGCTGCTGCGGGTGCTCGGCCTGACGGGTGCACAGGTCCGACGGATGATCGTGACCGAGGCCGTGCAGATGGTCGTCGCGGCCGTCGTCTCGGGGCTCGCACTCGGCACGCTGTACGGCTGGGTCGGCGGGCAGACGCTCCTCGGCTCGCTCGGGACGCCCGTGGCACCGGTGCTGCCGCCGCTGACAATCGGCATCGTGGTGATCGGCGCGCTGGTCCTGGCGGTCGTCGCCACCATCGCCCCGGTGCGGCGCGCGATGCGCGTCCCGCCGACCGAGGCCCTCGCGGTCGACTGACCCGTCGCCCTGGTCGCACCACGCGACGACACGGGAGGCCCGGTGCCAGCTGGCACCGGGCCTCCCGTCCGTCGTGGGGTCGCGCCGACGTGCCCTGCCCGGCCCCGCCACGCCGCTCACCTTCGCCGAGGTGCCACGAACCGTCGTCCAGACGCGGCCCGGGCGACACAACGTGACCACTCGGCGACCGGCCCGCGGCATGTCTCGAGCACTCGGCACCGCACCCGGCACCGCACCCGGCACCTCACCCGGCACCGCACCCGGCACCCTGCTCGGCACCCTCTTCGGAAGCCGCGGGCAGTCCCGCGTCACACGCTTGCGCCAGCCCGCTGCTCCGGTGCTACCGTGGGTCCCGATGTACTCGGCACTCCTCCTCCTTCGCTGCCGCGACGAGGCCTGACACTCCGGCCCACCTCGTCGCGGAGTCCGTCGTGGCCGCACCACAACAGCTCACGAACACGCGACGAAAGCGAAGAACGATGCAGAACACCCAGCAGCCCTCCGGGATGCCGATCCACAAGTACGTCCCGTTCCACGAGCAGATCAGCGTCGACCTGCCGGACCGCACCTGGCCCACGAAGCGCATCGACAAGGCACCGCGCTGGTGTGCGGTCGACCTGCGTGACGGCAACCAGGCACTCATCGACCCGATGGACGCCGAGCGCAAGCGGGCGATGTTCGACCTCCTCGTCCGGATGGGCTACAAGGAGATCGAGGTCGGGTTCCCGAGCGCCTCGCAGACCGACTTCGACTTCGTGCGGTCGCTGATCGACGAGGGCGCGATCCCCGAGGACGTCACGATCCAGGTGCTGACCCAGGCGCGCGAGCACCTCATCCAGCGCACCTACGAGGCGATCGACGGCGCGAAGCAGGCCATCGTCCACCTGTACAACTCGACGAGCATCGTGCAGCGCGAGGTCGTCTTCCGCACCGACGTGCAGGGCGTGGTGGACATCGCGGTCACCGGTGCGAAGCTCTGCAAGGCGGCTGAGGCGACGCTGCAGCACGACACGACGATCTACTACGAGTACTCGCCGGAGTCCTACACGGGCACCGAACTCGAGGTCGCACTGGAGATCTGCAACGCCGTCCTCGAGGTCTTCGAGCCGACGCCCGAGCGCAAGGTCATCATCAACCTGCCCGCGACCGTCGAGATGGCCACGCCGAACGTCTACGCCGACTCGATCGAGTGGATGTCCCGCCGCCTCGCCCACCGCGAGGACGTCATCCTGTCGCTGCACCCGCACAACGACCGGGGCACCGCGGTGGCGGCCGCCGAGCTCGGCTACATGGCCGGTGCCGACCGCATCGAGGGCTGCCTGTTCGGCAACGGTGAGCGCACCGGCAACGTGGACCTGGTCGCCCTCGGGATGAACCTGTTCACGCAGGGCATCGACCCGGAGATCTCGTTCGCCGACATCGACCAGGTGAAGCGCACGGTCGAGTACTGCAACCAGCTGCCGGTGCCCGAGCGCCAGCCGTGGGCGGGCGACCTCGTGTACACGGCGTTCAGCGGCTCGCACCAGGACGCCATCAACAAGGGCTTCGAGGCGATGAAGGCCAAGGCCGCCGCCGCGGGCAAGGACATCGACGAGATCGAGTGGGCGGTGCCGTACCTGCCCGTCGACCCGAAGGACATCGGCCGGTCGTACGAGGCCGTCATCCGCGTCAACTCGCAGTCCGGCAAGGGCGGTGTGGCCTACCTGCTCAAGACCGACCACGCCCTCGACCTGCCCCGCAAGCTGCAGATCGAGTTCTCCGGCGTCGTCCAGCGGCACACTGACACCGAGGGCGGCGAGTTCTCGTCGCAGCGCATCTGGGACGTGTTCCAGGACGAGTACCTGCCGGCGTCGATCGACGACGAGAAGTGGGGCCGGTACGAGCTCACCAAGACGGCGACGTCGAGCGACTTCGAGGGCACGACCTCGCTGTCCGTGGCACTCCGGGTCGACGAGGGCGCGGTCACGGCCGAGGCCGTCGGCACCGGTCCCATCGACGCGTTCCTGAAGGTGCTCGCCGAGCAGGGCGTCCAGGTCACGCTGTACGACTACTCGGAGCACACGATGAGCGCCTCCGGTGACGCGAAGGCGGCGTCCTACGTCGAGCTCGACGTCGACGGCGTGCGCCTGTGGGGCGTCGGCATCGACGCCGACATCTCGACGGCGTCGCTCAAGGCGATCGTGTCCGCGGTGAACCGCGCGGTGCGTGCGGGTGCCGCGGCCGGCGCGCCGGAACTCGTCTCGGCCTGAGACGCAACCAGCCCTGGAGGCGCGGTGCGGGTCCGTCCCGCACTGCGCCTCCCGTCTGTGCCCGGTCTTTCCCCCGTCACGCGCGATGGCAGGTCGAATCGGGCGTACCTGGTCGTTTCTTCCGACCAGGTACGCCCGATTCCACTCGGTACGCCCGGGCCCCCGCCCGCACCGCACGCGGCTGTCGGCGGGGCGGGGGATACTGGGGGCATGCCGCTGTACCGGGACGAGTGCGTCGTGTTGCGCACCCACAAGCTCGGTGAAGCCGACCGCATCGTCACGATGCTCTCGCGGCAGCACGGCAAGATCCGTGCCGTGGCCAAGGGCGTGCGACGAACGGCGTCGAAGTTCGGCAGCCGGCTCGAACCGTTCATGGTCGTCGACGCCCAGTTCTACGAGGGCCGGTCGCTCGACATCGTCACCCAGGCGGAGTCCCTCGGCGCCTACGGGGCCCAGATCGTCGCCGACTACGGCGCGTACACCGCGGCCAGCGCCATGGTGGAGACCGCCGACCGACTGAGCGAGGCCGACGCGGGGCTGCAGCAGTACCTGTTGCTCGTCGGGGCGCTGCGCTCGTTGTCCCGCGGGGAGCACCAGTCCAGCGCGACCCTCGACTCGTACCTGCTCCGCGCGATGAGCATCGCGGGGTGGGCGCCCTCGTTCAGCGACTGTGCGGTGACGGGGGAGCCCGGCCCGCACTCGGCGTTCGTGGTGCAGCTCGGCGGTGTCGTCGCCGACCGTGCGGCACCCCCGGGCACGCCGCGGCTCGACCCGGCGACGCTCGGGGTGCTCGGCTCCCTGCTCGCCGGCGACTGGGCGACGGTCGACGCCACCGACGAGCGGACGCGTTCGCGGGCCTCCGGCGTGGTCGCGGCCTACGCCCAGTGGCACCTGGAACGATCGCTCCGGTCCCTGCCGCACGTCGACCGCTCCGAGCACCCGATGCCGGTGCCGCAGACCCACGGCGGACCCGAGGCGACAGCACGTGCGGTGGCCTCGACCCCGGCACCCGCCGTGCCCGAGCCCGACCCCGCTGTCGAAGGAGCCCCCACCGCATGAGCCCCCGCCGCCCCGACGACGTCGAACCGTTCCGCCCGATCGACTGGACCGGCGAGACGCCGCCGGCGATCCCGGCCCGGTTCGTGCCGGAGCACGTGGCCATCGTCATGGACGGCAACGGCCGGTGGGCGAACGGCCGCGGCCTCACCCGGATCGAGGGGCACAAGGCGGGCGAGGCCTCACTGCTCGACGTCGTCGCCGGCGCGATCCAGATCGGCGTCGGGCACGTGTCGGCGTACGCGTTCTCGACGGAGAACTGGAAGCGCTCCCCGGAAGAGGTCCGGTTCCTGATGGGCTTCAACCGCGACGTCATCCGCCGTCGCCGTGACCAGCTGCACCAGTGGGGCGTCAAGGTGCGGTGGGCAGGCCGGCGTCCGCGGCTGTGGCGGAGCGTCATCGACGAGCTCGAGACCGCCGAGCGGATGACGGCGGGCAACGACGTCCTCACGCTGACGATGTGCGTGAACTACGGCGGCCGGAACGAGATCGTCGACGCCGTGCGGGGCATGGCCGAGGACGTCGCAGCCGGGCGCTTGAAGCCGAGCCAGGTCACCGAGAAGGCCCTGGCGAAGCGGCTGTACGTGCCCGAGATGCCCGACGTCGACCTGTTCCTCCGGAGCTCGGGGGAGCAGCGCACGAGCAACTTCCTGCTCTGGCAGTCCGCCTACGCCGAGATGGTGTTCCTCGACCGGCTCTGGCCGGACTTCCGTCGCACCGACCTGTGGGGTGCGATCGAGGAGTACGCCAGCCGCGACCGACGCTACGGCGGCGCGGTCGACGCCCCGACGGCCTAGCCCCGAGCCCGAGTCCGAGCCCAAGCCCGAGCCCGAGCCCGAGCCCGAGCCCAAGCCCAAGCCCGAACCCGAGCCCTGCCCCTCAGCCCGGCAGCGGCCCCTCGAGCAGGTGGGCCGCGGAGCGCACCGCGTCGAGCGCCGCACGGACGCTCGGCACCCGGTCGGCACCACGGGCGACGACGACCTCGACACGCCGGGCCAGCTCGTCGTCCACGGGGTCGATCGCGACACCGGCGGGGATGACCGTCGTCGCGAGTGCCAGCCGGGGGAGCAGCGCCACCCCGAGCCCGGCGGCGACGAGTCCCACCACCGCGGCGGCGTTGTCCGTCTCGAGCACGATGTCCGGCGTGAACCCCGCGCTCGCGCACGACGCGAGCAGGTGCCCACGGCACCGCGGGCAGCCCCCGATCCACCGGGCGTCGTGGTGGGACGCGAGGTCCACGACGGTGGAGCCGGCGGTGCGGAGTCGCTCCGTGCCTCCCGGCTCGACCGGTGTCACCAGCGCGAGCGGGTCGCGACCGAGCGCCCGGGTGACGAGGCCCGGGTCCGGGGTGGTCCCGACCTCGTCGCCGACGTAGGTGAAGGTGAGGGCGACGTCGACCTCGCCACCGCGCAGCAGGTCGAGTGCCTCGGGCGGCTCGACCTCGACGTACGAGGTCGTCACCCCCGGCGCCGTCGCGGCGAGCCGGGCGAGCACGGCGGGCACGAGGGCGGAGGACGCGCTCGGGAACCCGGCGAGTCGCACCCGGCCACGGCTGAGCCCGCCGACGGCGTCGAGGTCCTCGCGCGCCGCGGTCAGCGCGGCCTGCACGTGCAGGGCGTGGTCGGCGAGCACCTGCCCGGCGTGCGTGAGGGTCGCGCCGCGTCCGCCGCGCAGGACGAGCGCGTGCCCGAGCCGCTGCTCGGCCCGGGCCACCAGCTGGCTGACGGCCGGCTGGCTCGACCCGAGGGCGGCGGCGGCGCGGGTGATCGACCCGCCGTCCGCCACGGCACGCAGGATCCGGAGCAACTGGGGATCGATCTCGTCCATCACCCGATGTTATCGGTGGCACAACGAACCGGCTCTGGTGTGATGGTTCGGGAACCGGGACGCTGTCGGCATGGACTCCTTCCCTGCCGGCCGCGGCTACCTGGCGGCGTGCACCGCGGGCCTGCCGACCCGCGGCACCCTCGCCGCCCAGCGCGCCGACCTCGACGCGTGGTCCCGTGCGGAGACCTCACCGGCCCGGTACGGGGCGCTGGTCGAGCAGGGGCGTGCGCTCTTCGCCGCGCTGGTCGGCGTCCCGGCGGAGCGCGTCGCGACGGGCTCGCAGACGTCGGTGATGGCCGCGGTCGTCGCTGACGCACTGCCGGACGGCGCCGAGGTGGTCGTCCCCGACGGCGACTTCAGCTCGGTCGTCTTCCCGTTCCTCGCCCAGGCACACCGCGGCGTCCGGGTCCGGAGCGTCCCGCTGGACCGGCTCGCCGCCTCGGTCGGGCCCGACACCGCCCTCGTCGCGTGGTCCGCGGTGCAGTCCGCCACCGGCGTGGTCACCGATCCTGACCCGGTCGTGGCCGCCGCTCGACGTGTCGGCGCCCTGACCCTCTGCGACCTCACGCAGGCCGCCGGCGTCCTGCCCGTCGACGCCGCCCCGTTCGACGTGACGCTCACGCACACCTACAAGTGGCTCTGCGCGCCGCGCGGCGTCGCCTTCATGACGCTCTCCGACACCGCCCTCGGTCGGCTCCGCCCGGTGCAGGCCGGTTGGTATGCCGGAGCGGACGTCTGGTCCTCCTGCTACGGCCCCGCCATGCACCTGGCCGACGACGCGCGTCGCTTCGACGTCTCGCCGGCCTGGCAGGCTTGGCCCGGTGCCGTGGCCGCGCTCGAGCACGCGGTCGCGCTCGACCAGCAGGCGGTCTGGAGGCACGCCACCGGTCTCGCGGATCGGCTGTGCGACGCACTCGGGTCGCCTCGGCAGGGCGACGGGCAGGCGATCGTGACGTTCGCGGACGCCGACGGGTCGGCCCTCCGGGCCCTCACTGCCTCGGGGCTCACCGCCTCGGGGCGTGCCGGGCGACTGCGCATCGCGTTCCACCTGTGGAACGACGAGTCCGACGTGACCGACGTCGTGGCCGCGCTGGGCGGGGTGGGGTCGGCCACGTCGGCGAGGTGAGCGTGGAGGGCGGACCCGGGGCGGGCCTCCCGGGCCAGGATCGCCGGTAGTCTTGCCCGGACCGTTTCCGCACCGAGCACCCAGCTCGGCGACCTCTGGAGCACCCTTTGGCACAGCCCTCCCGTCTCGACAGCGTCATCGCCCTGGCCAAGCGCCGCGGCTTCGTCTTCCAGTCGGGTGAGATCTACGGAGGCTCCCGCTCCGCATGGGACTACGGGCCCCTCGGCGTGGAGCTCAAGGAGAACATCAAGCGCCAGTGGTGGCAGCGGTTCGTCCGCGGTCGCGGGGACATGGTCGGCCTCGACTCCGCGGTGATCCTGCCCCGCAAGGTGTGGGAGGCCTCCGGCCACGTCGCGACCTTCACCGACCCGCTGGTGGAGTGCCTGCACTGCCACCACCGGTTCCGCGAGGACCACCTGATCGAGGCGTTCGTCGCCAAGAAGGGCCGCGACCCCGAAGGCCGCATGGCCGAGATCGCCTGCCCGAACTGCGGCACCCGCGGCGAGTGGACCGAGCCCCGCGAGTTCTCCGGGATGCTCAAGACCTACCTCGGCCCGGTCGAGTCCGAAGAGGGCCTGAACTTCCTGCGCCCCGAGACCGCGCAGGGCATCTTCGTCGACTTCGCGCAGGTCGTCACGACCAGCCGCATGAAGCCCCCGTTCGGCATCGGGCAGGTCGGCAAGGCGTTCCGCAACGAGATCACGCCCGGCAACTTCATCTTCCGCACGCGCGAGTTCGAGCAGATGGAGATCGAGTACTTCGTGCCGCCGGCCTCGGCCCAGGAGCACTACGAGCAGTGGATCGCCGACTCGGTCGCCTTCTACACCGACCTCGGCATCGACCCCGAGAACCTGCGTCGCTTCGACGTGCCGGACGGCGAGCGGGCGCACTACTCCGACGCCACCGCCGACATCGAGTACCGCTTCGGCTTCACCGGCTCGGAGTGGGGCGAGCTGATGGGCGTCGCGAACCGCACCGACTTCGACCTGAACAACCACATCGAGGCGTCGGGCCAGGACCTCCGGTTCTTCGACCAGGCCGCCAACGAGAAGTACGTGCCGTACGTCATCGAGCCGTCGTTCGGGCTGACCCGTGCACTCATGGCGTTCCTGCTCGACTCGTACCACGAGGACGAGGCCCCCAACGCGAAGGGCGGCGTCGACAAGCGCACCGTCCTGCGCCTCGACCCACGCCTGGCCCCGGTGAAGGCCGCCGTCCTGCCGCTGTCGCGCAACGAGCAGCTCTCGCCCGTCGCCCGCGGCCTGGCCGACGACCTGCGCAAGAACTGGAACGTGGACTTCGACGACGCCGGTGCCATCGGTCGTCGCTACCGTCGCCACGACGAGATCGGCACGCCGTTCTGCATCACGGTCGACTTCGACACGCTCGAGGACAAGGCCGTCACGGTGCGCGAGCGCGACACGATGAGCCAGGAGCGCGTCTCGCTCGACCAGCTGCAGGGGTACCTGGCGCAGCGGTTGCTCGGCGCGTAGGGGTTCCGCGGGCGTCGCGGCGCGTCGGAACCAGGTTCCGGACACAGCACCACGAAGATCCACGGTGCGGTGTCCGGAACCTGGTTCTGCGGGAATGCGCGCCGCACGAGCGCGTTGGGGTCAGCATGAACGACTCCGTGAAGGTCGATGTCTGGTCGGACATCGCCTGCCCCTGGTGCTACATCGGCAAGCGCAAGTTCGAGGCCGGCGTCGCCGCGTTCGGCGCCTCGAGCGAGGGCCGTCCCGTCGAGGTTGAGTACCACTCCTTCGAGCTGAGCCCGGACACCCCCGTCGACTTCGAGGGGACCGAGGCCGAGTTCCTCTCGGGCCACAAGGGCATGCCCGTCGACCAGGCGCAGCAGATGCTCGACCAGGTCACGGCCATCGCCGCGGGCGTCGGCCTCGAGTACGACTTCGAGGCGATGCACCACACCAACACCGTGAAGGCCCACCAGGTCATCCACCTCGCCAAGCAGCACGGCAAGCAGCTCGAGATGGTCGAGCGTCTGTTCACCGCCTACTTCGAGCGCGGCGAGCACGTCGGACAGGAGTCCTCGCTCGCCGACCTGGCGGCGGAGGTCGGTCTCGACCGCGACGAGGTCCTCAGCACCCTGCGCGACGACGCCCAGCTCGCTGCAGTCCGCGCCGACCAGGCACAGGCGCAGGCGTACGGGATCAACGGCGTGCCGTTCTTCGTCATCGACGGCAAGTACGGCGTCTCCGGCGCCCAGGACCCCACGGCGTTCGAGCAGGTGCTCCGCCAGGTGGTCGCGCTCCGCGAGACCACGCCGGAGGAGGTCGCCTCGGCGGCCGAGCGCGCTGCGGACGACGCGAGCGCGGACGTGGCGGTGACCCGATGACGGACATGACCATCAGCGACCAGGGCGCGGTGCGCCTCCGGGCCGTGACGTCGGTCCCGTCCGTGCCGGACGCGCTCACGGGGCTGCCGGGCGTCCGCGGCCTCTCCGCCGCTTCCGGCGTTTCCGGCGTTCCCGGCCTGGAGGCCCGTCCCGCGTTGCTGACGCTCGTCACGCCCGGCGGTGCGCCGGTCTGCGAGGGCGATGCGTGCCTGATCGACGCCGGCTCGTTCGCCGGGGCCGAGGGCGACTGGTCCGAGGTCCCGGACTGACGGCTGCGTCAGTCGCGCTGCGGTTCCTCGTCGGTGATGTCGGCGACGGTCGCGCCGTAGGCGGCGACGAGCGCGTCGGCGTCGACGAAGGCGCTCGCACCGTGCCGGCCCGCACCCAGGGCGACCCGGCGGCCGACGATGCGTTCGTCGGCGTACACCGGCAGGTCGCCCGTGGCGCCGATCGGCGTGATGGTGCCGCGCTCGTAGCCGGACGCTCCGAGCGCGGTGGCGGCGTCGGGCATCGAGAGCTTGTTGACGCCGACGACCGTGCGCAGTTTCTTCCAGGCGATGCTGCGACCGCCGGGCACCAGGGCGAGCAGGAACCCGCCGTCGTGGCGCTTCACCACCAGGGTCTTGACGATGTCGCCGGGCTCGATGCCGAGCAGTCCGGCGGCCTCGTGCAGGGAGTCCGCGGCCGGGCGCTCGACCACCTCGACCGGCAGGCCACGGGCCTGGGCGTCGGCGTCGAACCGGGTGCTGGCGTCGGTCGTCATGTGGAGAACGCTACCGGCGCGCACCGACGTGGGAAGATGGGACAGGTATGACGATCACACAAGCACCCGCCTCGCGAGTCGGCGGCCCCCTGCGCATCGGCCCGATCGAGGTCGACGTGCCGGTCGTGCTCGCGCCGATGGCCGGGATCACGAACATGGCGTACCGCCGGCTGTGCCGCGAGTACGGCGCCGGGCTCTACGTGTGCGAGATGATCACCTCGCGTGCGCTGGTCGAACGGACCCCCGTGTCGATGCAGCTCATCCAGCACCACGAGTCCGAGACCCCGCGGTCGATCCAGCTGTACGGCGTCGAGCCGAACACCGTGGCCGAGGCGGCGTCGATCCTGGTGGGCGAGGACCGTGCCGACCACATCGACCTGAACTTCGGGTGCCCGGTGCCCAAGGTCACCCGCAAGGGCGGCGGCGCGGCCCTGCCCTGGAAGCTCGACCTGTTCCGCGAGCTCGTCACCAAGACCGTGCGCGCCGCGGGCGACGTCCCCGTCACCGTGAAGATGCGCAAGGGCATCGACGAGGACCACCTGACCTACCTCGACGCCGCACGCATCGCGCGCGACGCCGGTGTCGCCGCGGTGTCGCTGCACGCCCGCACCGCGAACGAGCACTACTCCGGGCACGCCGACTGGTCCGCGATCGCCACGCTGAAGGAGACCGTCACCGACATCCCGATCCTCGGCAACGGCGACATCTGGTCGGCCGCGGACGCGCTCCGGATGATCGACGAGACCGGCGCCGACGGCGTGGTCGTCGGCCGTGGCTGCCTCGGCCGTCCGTGGCTGTTCGGTGACCTGGCCGCGGCGTTCCGCGGCGAGGGGCTGCGGTACATGCCGTCCCTGGGCGAGGTCGCCGACGGGTTCCGCCGGCACGCCGAGCTGCTCGTCGAGTTCTTCGGCGACGAGGAGCACGCCTGCCGCGACATCCGCAAGCACGTTGCCTGGTACTTCAAGGGGTACCCGATCGGCAGCGACGTCCGGGCCGGCCTGGCGATGGCGTCGAGCCTGCAGGAGATCGACGACTTCCTCGGCCAGCTCGACCACGACGCGCCCTACCCGGGTACCGACGCCGAGGGGCCGCGCGGTCGTGCCGGACACCCGAAGCGCACCGCCCTGCCCGACCGCTGGCTCGAGAGCCGCGACGTCGACTCCGAGTTCCGTAAGGTCCTGGCCGCCGCCGAGCTGCACCACAGCGGCGGATGAGCGCCACCGCCTCGTACGGCCCGGCGGACGCGGAGCGCTGGCTCCCCGAAGAGCACGGCAACCGCCGCTCGGACTTCGCCCGTGACCGCGCCCGACTGCTGCACTCCAGTGCGCTCCGGCGCCTGGCCGCCAAGACCCAGGTGCTCAGCCCGACAGCGGGGCTCGACTTCGCCCGCAACCGGCTGACGCACTCGCTCGAGGTCGCGCAGGTCGGCCGCGAGCTCGCCGACTCGCTCGGGCTCGACCCCGACGTGGTCGACACCGCGTGCCTGGCCCACGACATCGGGCACCCGCCGTTCGGGCACAACGGCGAGACCGCGGTGAACGCCTGGGCGACCGGCATCGGTGGCTTCGAGGGCAACGCGCAGACGCTCCGGTTGCTGACGCGGCTCGAGCCGAAGGTCTACGGCGTCCGGCCCGGCGCCGACGTCGACCGTCCGTTCGGACTCAACCTGACCCGTGCGTCGTTGGACGCGAGCTGCAAGTACCCGTGGCCCGCTGCGCAGGGGGTGTCGGAGTCGTCGTCCGGGCGCACCAAGTTCGGGTTCTACGACGACGACCACGACGCCTTCGAGTGGCTCCGAGCCGGCGCCCCGCGTCGCCAGCGGTGCATCGAGGCGCAGGTGATGGACCTCGCCGATGACATCGCGTACTCGGTGCACGACTTCGAGGACGCCGTCGTCGCCGGGTTCATCGACGTCGCGGCCCTGGGCGACCGCGTCGGTGAGAACGACATCGTGACCGCCATGCACGCCTGGGTCGGCGACGACCTGAGCCGCGACGAGCTGCTCGAGGCGTTCGACCGCCTGCGTGCGCTGCCGCTCTGGATGACCGCGTACGACGGCTCCCGCCGGGACGCCGCACGCCTGAAGAACCTGACGTCGCAGCTGATCGGACGCTTCGCGCGCACCGCCACGACGGCCACCCGCGAGTCCTACGCCTCGGGATCGCTCGTGCGGTTCGCGGCGTCGGTCGTCACCCCGCCCGAGATCATCGGCGAGATCGCCGTGCTGAAGGGCATCGTCGCGGCCTTCGTGATGACCCAGGGCGACCGTCAGCCCGTGTACGAGGACCAGCGCCGCGTGCTCACCGAACTGCTCGACGCGCTGGCGGCGACCGGTGCGTCCGACCTCGAGCCGGGCTTCGCCGCCGACTGGCACGCCGCGGGCGACGACGCCGGCCGACTGCGCGCCGTGGTCGACCAGGTCGCGAGCCTGACCGACCAGGGCGCGCTCGCGTGGCACCGACGTCTGGTGGTGGGTGACCGTGACCCGGTCCACATCGCCGTCTGACCGGTCCGCCGACGTCGGTCCCACGAACTAGGATCGAGGGGTGGCTGGCAGGATCGCGCGGAACGACATCGACGAGGTCCGCTCGCGTGTCAACATCGCCGACGTCGTGGGCGACTACGTCACGCTGAAGCACGCGGGCGTCGGGTCGATGAAGGGCCTGTGCCCCTTCCACGACGAGCGCTCCCCGTCGTTCCACGTCCGGCCCCAGGTCGGCCGCTACCACTGCTTCGGCTGCGGCGAGGACGGCGACGTCTTCAGCTTCATCATGGCGCAGGACCACACCACCTTCGCCGAGGCCGTCGAGCGCATGGCCGCGAAGATCGGCTTCACCCTGCACTACGAAGAGGGCGACGGGCCGCGCACCGACTACAACACCCGTGCCCGGCTGATCGCCGCGAACGAAGCCGCGCTCGAGTACTTCACCGGGCAGCTCACGACGGCCGCCGCCGACCCCGCCCGCCGGTTCCTGGGGGAGCGCGGGTTCGACCCCTCGGCCGCCCAGCACTTCGGCGTCGGGTTCGCGCCGAAGTCCTACGACATGCTCAAGGACCACCTGCGCGGGCGCGGCTTCACGATGGAGGAACTCGTTTCCGCCGGCCTCGTCAGCCAGGGTGACCGCTCGCCGTACGACCGGTTCCGCGGGCGCCTGATGTGGCCGATCCGCGACGTGACCGGGGCCACCATCGGCTTCGGGGCGCGCCGCCTGCTCGAGGACGACAAGGGCCCCAAGTACCTCAACACGCCCGAGACCCCGGTCTACCACAAGAGCCAGGTGCTCTACGGGCTCGACCTGGCCCGCCGCGACATCTCGAAGCAGAAGCAGGTCGTCATCGTCGAGGGCTACACCGACGTGATGGCGTGTCACGTCGCGGGCGTCACGACCGCGGTCGCCACCTGTGGCACGTCGTTCGGCGTCGACCACATCAAGGTGCTGCGCCCGATGCTCGGTGACCTGGCCGGAGCCGACCCGAACGCCAACGGCGAGGTCGTGTTCACGTTCGACCCCGACGAGGCCGGGCAGCGCGCAGCCTCGCGTGCCTTCGCGGAAGAACAGCGCTTCGCGGCGCAGACCTACGTCGCCGTGGCGCCCGGCGGGCTCGACCCGTGCGACCTCCGGCTCGCCCGCGGTGACGACGCCATCCGCCGCCTGGTAACGAACAAGCGCCCGATGTTCGAGTTCATGATCCGCCGCACGCTTGACGGCCACGATCTCGAGACCGTCGAGGGGCGCGTCGGTGCCCTGCGTGCGGCCGCGCCCGTGCTCGCCGGCATCCGCGACCGCTCGCTGACACAGGGCTACGTCCGCGAACTCGCCGGCTGGCTCGGCATGGAGATCCCCGAGGTCCGTCGGTCGGTCGAGACCGCCCGACGCCGTGCGGGCTCCGCCGGGCAGGATGACCGGTCCGCAGGCGCCGGGCGCGACGGCCGCAACGGGAACGGCACCGACGGGGCCGACACCCCCGACGAGCCCGTCGCCGGCATCCGCTCGCTGCCGAACGACCCGATCAGCCGCATGGAGCGCGACGCCGTGATGGCGATGGTGCAGCAGCCCACGTCCGTCGGCGCACCGATGCTCGGGCTCGCCGCGTCGGCCACGTTCTCGACGCCGATGCTCGCCGCGGTGCGGGACGCCGTGGTCGCCAACGTCGACGTCATCGGCGCGGGGGACTGGCTCGACCGGCTGCTCGCCGACGTGCCAGCGCCCCTCCGCACCCTGACGCACGAACTCGCCCTCGCACCCATCCCCGCGCGCAACGCGGAGGACCTGGCGGCCTACTGCCGGAGCATCGTCGTGGCCCTGGTCGAGCGCGACCTGCTCGCCCGCAAGGCCTCGTTGCTCGGGCAGCTGCAGCGCGCCGACCCGCACGAGCAGGCCGAGCGTCGCGCCGAGATCCAGCGGCAGCTCGTCGACATCGACGGGCAGCGGATGCGGTTGCGCGCCGACGCCGAGGCGTCCTAGCGCTCTTCGCGCGGTCGGTGCCGGGCGTGCGCGAGGTCGCCCCGGGCGCCCCGGTCGCACGACGCGCCGCGTGCGCTTCGCCGAGGTCGCGCGAACTGACGCCCGGTGGGGCTGCGAGCGGCAGTTGGTGCGACCTCGGCGAGGGTGAGTGGTCAGGACGTGCCGTCTGTCGGGCCTCGAGTGGTCGCAGGGCGTCGGTTGGCAGGGGTCCGGTCGACGGGACGTGACCGCTCGGGGTGGGGCGGGCGGGGAGTCGTGACCGGTCGGCGGGGGCGATGGGCGCAGCGGACGCGGGGCGGGCGGGGAGTCGTGACCGGTCGGCGGGGGCGATGGGCGCAGCGGACGCGGGGCGGGCCTCCCGGCGGGGGAGGCGAGGTCGCACGACGCGCCGCGTGCGCTTCGCCGAGGTCGCACGAACTGTCGTGCGGCAGGCCCGCGAGCGGCAGCTGGTGCGACCTGGGGGTCCGTGAGTGGTCAGGACGCGTCGCCTGTCGGGCGGCGAGTGGTCGCAGATCGTCGGTTGGCCGGGGTTCGGCCGACAGGACGTGACCGCGCGGGGTGAGGCGGGCGGTGAGTCGTGACCGGTCGGCGGTGCCGAGGGGGCGGGGCGGACGCGGGGCGGGCCTCCAGGCCAGGGGAGCGAGGTCGCACGACGCGCCGCATGCGTGCCGCCGAGGTTGCACGAACTGTCGCCGGGTGGGGCTGCGAGCGGCAGTTCGTGCGACCTCGGCGAGGGTGAGTGGTTGGGACGTGCCGCGTGAGAGGCGTCGAGTGGTCGCGGATCGTCGGCTGGCCGGGGTCCGGCCGACGGGACGTGACCGCGCAGGGTGGGGCGGGCGGTGCGTCGTGACCGATCGGCGGGGGCGAGGGGGCGGGGCGGACGCGGGGCGGGCCTCCTGGCCGGGCGGGCGTGATCGCACGAACCGTCGCTCGACAGGCGCTCTCGAGCGCCAGACCGCCCCGGTTGCACCACGCAACTTTCGTGCGTGACGCGCCGCTCGACTCCGGCGGAATCATGCATCACGCGGCGGGCCCATGCATTACAGCGGTGTAAACAAATCGCCCCCGGTTCGTTCTGTTCCGTGACAGGGTGATACCAATGAGCGTTCCTGGCCGGGCACACAGACGTTCCACCCTCCGGCTCAGGACTCTTGCAATCATGACCAGAGAGGCAGCGGACATGGCATCCGTGACCAAGTGGGGCAAGCGCGGCATCGCGCTCGGCGCCGGTGCAGCAGCGACGGCGCTGGTGCTGACCGGCTGCGCGAGCAGCAGCGTGAGTGACACCGAACTGAACGGCCTGAGCATCGGGACGACGGACAAGATCACGTCCCTCGACCCGGCCGGTTCCTACGACAACGGCTCCTTCGCCGTGCAGAACCAGGTGTTCCCGTTCCTGATGAACACGCCCGTGGGGAGCCCGGACGTCGAGCCGGACATCGCCACGAAGGCGGAGTTCACGAACCCGACCACCTACGAGGTCACCCTCAAGGACGGGCTCGAGTTCGCAAACGGCAACAAGCTCACGTCGAGCGACGTGAAGTTCTCGTTCGACCGCGAACTGAAGATCAACAACGAGAACGGTCCGCAGTCGCTGCTGGCCAACCTCAAGAGCATCGACACCCCGGACGACACCACCGTGGTGTTCAACCTCGACCACGCCGACCAGACCTGGCCGCAGGTGCTCTCGAGCCCCGCTGGCCCGATCGTCGACGAGGACGTCTTCAGCGCGACGAAGCTCACCAGTGCCGACGACATCGTCAAGGGCAAGGCGTTCGCCGGGCAGTACCAGATCAGCTCCTACAAGGAGAACGACACGATCCAGTACAAGACGAACCCGAAGTACGACGGCCTCCTCGGCAAGGCGAAGACCGACGAGGTCACCGCCAGCTACTACACCAAGGAGACCGACCTCAAGCTCGCCGTGCAGAAGGGCGACGTCGACGTGGCGTACCGCTCCCTGACGCCGACCGACATCTCGGACCTGCGCAAGGACGACTCCCTCAAGGTCACCGACGGCCCCGGCGGCGAGATCCGCTACGTGGTCTTCAACTTCAAGACGCAGCCGTTCGGCACCGGGCAGGACGACGCCGACGAGGCGAAGGCCCTGGCCGTGCGTCAGGCCGCTGCCGACGTGGTCGACCGTGCCCAGCTCGCGAAGGAGGTCTACAACGACACCTTCACCCCGCTGTACTCGATGGTCCCGGACGGCCTGACCGGCGCGGTCCAGCCGTTCAAGGAGATGTACGGCGACGGCGACGGCGGCGCGGACGTGTCCAAGGCGAAGAAGACGCTGTCGGACGCCGGCGTCACGGGCAAGGTGCAGCTCGACATCCAGTACGCGCCCGACCACTACGGTTCGGCCTCGGACGACGAGTACGCCCTGCTCAAGCAGCAGCTCGAGGACTCCGGTCTGTTCACCGTCAACATCCAGTCGACGGTCTACACGACCTACGCGCAGGAGCGCACCAAGGACGCCTACCCCGTGTACCAGCTCGGCTGGTTCCCGGACTTCTCCGACGCCGACAACTACCTGTCGCCGTTCTTCACCAAGGAGAACTTCGTCCAGAACCACTACGACGACCCGGAGATCCAGGACCTCATCGCGAAGGAGCAGGCCGAGTCCGACCCGGACAAGCGTGCTGACCTGATCGAGCAGGCCCAGGAGCGCGAGGCCACCCAGATCTCGACGCTGCCGCTGCTGCAGGGCAAGTCCGTCGCGGTCGCCGGCAAGGACGTCAAGGGCCTGACCCTCGACGCCTCGTTCAAGTTCCGGTACGCCACCCTGAGCAAGTAGCACCAAGCCCCACGTGCAGGCCGCGGGCGTTCCCACGAGGAACGCCCGCGTGCCTGTGCAACGGCGACGAAAGGCACACACCCCGTGACCCTCAGCACTCCCGAGGCGACGCAGGACGTGAACGGCACCGATCCCACCAAGCCACAGGCACAACGCAGTGCCAAGAACAGTGGTGGCGGACTCGGCCGGTACATCCTCGTCAGGTTCCTCCTCATCATCCCGACCGTCTTCATCCTGGTGACGCTCGTGTTCTTCCTGATGCGCGTCATCGGGAACCCGATCACCGCGTCGGTCGGCGGCCGACTCACGCCGAGCCAGCTGCAGGAACGCCTGCACGCCGCCGGGTACGACCGGCCGGTGCTCGTGCAGTACTTCGAGTACCTCGGCAACATCCTGCGCGGTGACTTCGGCACCTCGTCGACGGACAACCGTCCGATCACCGACATCATCGTCACGTACGGCGGTGCGACCGCGGAGCTCGTGTTCTACGCGCTCATCGTCGCGCTGGTGCTCGGCATCCCCCTCGGCATGCTCGCCGCGTACACGCGTGACAAGTGGCCGGACGTGCTGCTCCGCGCGCTGGCGATCCTGACCTACGCCACGCCGGTGTTCTTCGGCGGTCTGCTGCTCAAGCTCGTCTTCTCGGTGTGGCTCGGCTGGTTGCCCCTCGGCGACCGGGCCTCGACCCGGGTGTCCCTCATCCTCGATGGCATCCCCGGCGCGAGCGGCATCTACATCATCGACGCGCTCCGCACCGGCAACGCCCAGGTCATCGGCGACGTGCTGCAGCACGCCGTCCTGCCCGCGCTGACGCTCGGCCTGCTCACCGCCGGCATCTTCCTGCGCCTGGTGCGCGCGAACATGATCGGGTCGCTCGGCTCCGAGTACGTCGACGCCGCCCGGTCCCGCGGTGTGCGCGAGTCGCGGTTGGTGCGCACCCACGCGTTCCGTCCGGCCCTCGTGCCGATCATCACCGTGATGGGGCTGCAGATCGCGATGCTGCTGGGCGGCTCGGTGCTCACCGAGACGACCTTCGGGTGGCGCGGTCTGGGCTTCGAGCTCAACCAGTACCTGTCGGCCCGTGACTTCGTCGCGGTGCAGGGCATCGTCGCGATGCTGGCGGTGATCGTCGCGGTGACCAACTTCATCGTCGACGTCGTCGCCGCCCTGATCGACCCGAGAGTGAGGTTCTGACGATGGCCGACACCACCCTCATCGACCGCCACGAGCCGCTCTGGAAGCGGCTCCCCGTGGTGGTCCAGCTGCGCCGGAGCACCGGTTGGCAGCGCGCCATGCTCATCGTCGGCGTGGTCATCTGCGCCCTCTACCTGCTGGTCGCGGTGTTCGCCCCGCTCCTCGCCCCGTACGGCTTCGGCCAGCTGCAGGGCGCGGACGGGCAGAGCTTCCCGCGCACCGGTGCACCGAGTGCCGAGCACATCTGGGGCACGACGGTCGGCGGCTTCGACGTGTTCAGTCGCGTCCTCTACGGCGCCCGCACGGCCGTGCTCGTCGTCATCGTCGCCGTGATCGTCTCGATCATCGTCGGTGTCCTGCTCGGCATGGTCTCCGGGTACCTGGGCGGCTGGCTCGACCGCGTCCTGGTGGTCGTGGCCGACGCCATCTACGCGTTCCCGTCGCTGCTGCTCGCGATCATCGTGTCCATCGTCATCTCCGGCGGCAACTCGAGCTACTCGGGCGGCATCATCGCGGCGGCGATCTCGATCACCGTCGTCTACGTGCCGCAGTACTTCCGCGTGGTGCGTGCCGAGGCCGTCCGGCTGAAGAACGACGCGTTCGTCGAGTCGGCGCGCGTGATGGGCACGAACCCGTGGCGCATCATGACGCGGCACGTCCTGCGGAACTCGACCCGTTCGCTGCCGCTCATCCTGACGCTCAACGCGAGCGACGCGATCCTGACCCTGGCCGGCCTCGGCTTCCTCGGGTTCGGCATCGGTCCGACGTCCGGTGCCGAGTGGGGCTACGACCTGAGCCGCGCGCTCTCGGACGTCGCGAGCGGCGTCTGGTGGACCGGTGTCTACCCGGGTGTCGCGATCGTGGTGCTCGTGCTCGGCGTGACCTTCATCGGCGAGAGCCTGAACGACATCTCCGACCCCCGCCTGCGTGCACGCCGACGCCTGAAGCAGCTCGTGTCGACGCGCGACTCGCGCAACCCCGAGGCACCGCGCACCGCCGGGAACGACACGGAAGGGACGGGCGCATGACCCCGACCACCCGCCTGCAACCGGGCGACACCACCACCGAGCCGGTCGTCGTCGTCGACGACCTGACCGTCACCTTCGCGACCGACGGCGGCGCCGTCGACGCGGTCAAGGGCGTCAGCCTCGACGTCCGCCCCGGCGAGGTCCTCGCCCTGGTCGGCGAGTCCGGCTCGGGCAAGTCCGTCACGGCCCGCAGCATGCTGCGGCTCATGCCGGAGACGGCGACACTCGGCGGCGCGGTGCTGCTCGACGGCACCGACGTGGTGTCGGTCGGCTCGCAGAAGCTCCGCGAGCTCCGCGGGACCGCCGGCGCGATGGTGTTCCAGGAGCCGTCGACCGCGCTCAACCCGGTCTTCACCGTCGGGTGGCAGATCGCCGAGGGGCTCCGTGCCCACGGCGGCGTGTCCAAGAAGGAAGCACGGGCGAAGGCCATCGACTACCTCGGTCGCGTCGGCATCCCCGACCCCGAGACCCGCGTCGACCACTACCCGCACCAGTTCTCCGGCGGGCAGAAGCAGCGCGTGGTCATCGCGAGCGCGCTGGCCCTCGAGCCGAGCGTCATCATCGCGGACGAGCCCACCACGGCACTCGACGTCACGGTGCAGGCCGAGATCCTCGACCTGCTGCGCCGCTGCCGCGACGAGTTCGGCACCGCGATCGTCGTCATCACGCACAACATGGGCGTGGTCGCCGACCTGGCCGACCGCGTCGCCGTGATGTACCAGGGCGAGATCGTCGAAGAGGCCACGGCGACGGCACTGTTCGCGACGCCGCAGGCCGACTACACCAAGCGGCTGCTCGCCGCGGTGCCCCGGCTCGAGGCGTCCACCGGGGTGGCCCGGCGCGCCGCGATCTCCGAGGACGTCACCCCGCTGGTGGAGGCGAAGGGGCTCGAGATCGAGTACCCCGGGCGGCTCGGCTCGCCCGCGTTCAAGGCGGTCAAGGGCGTCGACCTGGCGATCCGTCCGGGCGAGGTCCTCGGCCTGGTGGGGGAGTCCGGCTCGGGCAAGACCACCATCGGCCGGGCCATGGCGGGCCTGACGAAGGTCACCGGCGGCTCGCTCAAGGTGCTCGGCGCCGAGATGCTCGGGTACCGCGAACGCGACTTCAAGCACCTGCGCAAGGACATCGGGTTCGTGTTCCAGGACCCGGCGACCTCGTTCAACCCGCTGCTGACGATCGCCGAGTGCGTCGCCGAGCCGCTGGTCGTGCACAAGGAGGTCTCGAGCCCCCGTGCCGCGCGCAAGCGGGTGGACGAGCTGCTCGAGGCCGTGCAGCTCCCGGCCGCCTACGGCGACCGCTACCCGCACGAGCTCTCCGGCGGGCAGCGCCAGCGTGCATCGCTCGCCCGGTCGCTCGCGCTCCGGCCGAAGCTGCTCATCGCCGACGAGCCGACGAGTGCGCTCGACGTCTCCGTGCAGGCCCGGGTGCTCGAGCTCTTCCTCGAGCTGCAGCAGGACCTCGGCTTCGCCTCGCTGTTCATCAGCCACGACCTCGCGGTCGTCGGCGCGCTGTCCGACCGGATCGCGGTGCTGTACCGCGGCGACCTGGTCGAGACGGGCACGACGGCGCAGGTCCTCGGCGCGCCGCAGCACCCCTACACGCAGCGGCTCCTCGCGTCGCTGCCGGTGCCGGACCCAGCCGAGCAGGCGGAGCGACGGCGTACGCTGGAGCGACTGGAGAACGTCGGGTCCTGACCCGACGTGACCCGCCCTGGAGGTCCGGCCAGCGTCGTCGACGCACGCCGGGCCTCCAGGGCGGTCGTCTCCACTGCTGCACGCACGACGGACCTGCCAGGGCGGCCCGTCGCGAACCGCCGCCAGGGGGCGGCGTGGAAGGGGACCCATGATCGCGGTCAACGGACCGGCGGTCGTCGCGGACGACGTGTCGATCGAGTACCGGGGCGGACGCGGGGGCGAGTCCATCCGGGCAGTCGACGGCGTGAGCCTCACGGTCCGGCAGGGGGAGATCCTCGCCCTGCTCGGTGAGTCGGGATCGGGCAAGTCGACCTTCGCCGCCGCCATCGCCGGCCAGCTCGGATCCCACGGCGAGGGCGAGGGCGCCCTCCGTCGGCACATCGTCGGCGGCGAGCTGACCGTGCTCGGCCAGAAGACCCGGGGCCTCCGTCCCTCGTCGCGCAAGCTCGAACGGCTGAGCGGCCGGATCGGGTACCTGGCGCAGGACGGCGCCGACCGGCTCAGCCCGGACCTGACCGTCGGCGAGGCCGTCGCCGAACCGATCTACGCCCGCGACCGCCGGTTCGACCGGCGCGAGGCCGGGCTCATCGTGGCCCGGCTGCTCGACGCGGTGCACCTGCCGCTCGGGGCGATGCGCCTGAACACCTGGGAGCTCTCGAGCGGGCAGCGTCAGCGTGTCGCCCTGGCGAAGGCGCTCGTGCTCGAGCCTCAGCTCCTGGTCGCGGACGAACCGGCGCGTGGCGTCGACGTACTCGTGCGGCAGTCCGTGCTCGAGGCCCTGGCGACCCTGCAGCGCGGCCGGCAGTTCTCGGCCGTCGTCGTGTCCAGCGACCTGCGCGAGGCCCGCGCCCTCGCCGACCGCGTCGCCGTGATGGCCGATGCCCGGCTCGTCGGGCTCGGCACCTTCGACGAGGTCCTCGACAACCCGGTCGACCCCTACGTCAAGACCCTCGCCTCGACCGCGGCCCGCGGCGTGAAGCGTCGTCCGGCACCGACGACGGCCCGCCGTTCGTCCGCGCCGCGCCGTCCGCTCGCCGCCGGCACCGGCCCGCGCACCGACCGTCAGGAGAACGCGTGAGCACCACTGCCCAGGGCCTCCGCGGCCACCGCGCCGTCGTCCCCACGTCGGGTGCACCGCTGCCGATCGACGCCCCGCAGCCCGGGCCGGTCGCCGTGCTGCCGGAACCGACGGACCTGCACGTGGACGCCGTGACCGAGGCCGGCGGCACCGTCGCGCCGCTCGACGCCGACACCCGCGGGGTCGTCTGGCTCGACCCCCGCGACCCGGCCGGCCTCGCCGACGCGCTGTCCTCGGCGCCGGGGGTGGGCTGGGTGCAGCTGCCGTTCGCCGGCGTCGACGCCTTCGCGCACCTGATCCAGGAGCACGGCGACCGCGTGCTGTTCACCTCGGCCAAGGGCGCCTACGCGGAGCCGGTCGCCGAGCACGCGCTCGCGTTGACCCTCGGCACGCTCCGGGTCCTGCAGAAGCGCGCTCGTGCGTCGTCGTGGGCGACCGAGCCCGAGGGTGTCTCGCTGTACGGGCGGAACGTCGTCGTGATCGGTGCGGGCGGGATCGCCCTCGAGTACCTCCGGCTGCTCGCGCCGTTCGACGTCGACGTCACGGTCGTGCGCCGCTCGCCCGAGCCAGTGCCGGGAGCCGCGCGGACCGTCACCACCGACGAGCTCGACCGGGTCCTGCCCGACGCCGACGTCGTGATGATCGCGGCGGCGATGACCTCGGGCACCGCGAAGCTCTTCGGCGAGCGGCAGTTCCGCATCATGAAGCCGTCCGCCCGGCTCGTGAACATCGCCCGCGGCGGCCTCGTCGACACCGACGCTCTGGTCGCCGCACTGCGCGCGGGGGAGATCGCCGCGGTCGGCCTCGACGTCACCGACCCCGAGCCGCTGCCCGACGGGCACCCGCTCTGGTCGGAGCCCGGCGCGGTCATCACCCCGCACCAGGCCGACACCCCGGAGATGGTCGCACCCCTGCTCGCCGAGCGCGTCCGGCTCAACGCCGCGGCGTTCCTCGGGGGCGACGGCGGGGGCTTCGTCGGCGTCGTCGACCCGGTCGCCGGCTACTGACACGGGGGCCTCGAAGCGCGGCGCGCCCGGGCGGCGTGTCCGATGCGGTGGAGGGCCTCGGCGTCCTGCTATGCTGTTACCCGTTGTTCGCACGTCATTCGCCAGCGGACAGTGATCCTCGATAGCTCAATTGGCAGAGCAGCCGGCTGTTAACCGGCAGGTTGTTGGTTCGAGTCCAACTCGGGGAGCGACAGGTCCTCATCCCTTCGGGGGTGGGGACCTTTTGCGTTGCTGTCGTCGTGCGCGTTCGGTGCTCCCTGTACGATCGTTCCGTCATGACGAACACTCGGGAGTCCCGCCGCGGACGTTCGGAGCGAACGGAGCGGCGGTCCGTCGTGCAGGCGGTGGACGTCGCACTGTCGTCACGAGCGTCGTTTGTGGTGGTGCTGACGGTCTTCGTCGTCATGGGGTTCGCCTTCGCCGGGTGGTTCCACGTCCACGTGGCCGCGGCCCCGGACGAGCGAGGGCACGTCTGGAACATCCTGCTCTACGCCGAGCGCCCCGTGCTCGCGGGCCCCTACCTGCAGCAGGTCGACCCGTCGCAGCTCTGGATGGGCGAGCTCGTCCGGTCGCCGCTGTACCTGTACCACTACCTGATGTCGTTCCCCGCGCGCGGAGCACTCGCGATCGGGCTCGACTACGAGCAAGTCGTCTTCGTTCTCCGTGCCGTGGACGTGCTGTGGGCAGCTTCGGGGCTCATCGCGCTCCGGTCGCTGTTCCAGCACGCTCGCGTCCCCGCGTCGATCGGGCTGCTCGCGATCGTGGCGACGGCGTTCACGGGGCGGTTCACCTGGCAGGCCGCGTCGGTGAGCTACGACGCCCCGGCCATGGCAGCGCTCTTCGTGTTCGCCGCCGTCGCGGTCCGTTTCGTCCGCGGTGGGGGACTGCGCACGCTGGCCTGGATGGCCGTCGCAGCGCTGTTCGCCCTCCTGATGAAGTACTCGCAGGCGCCGTTCGTGCTCGCGGGAGGGTTCTTCGCCATCCTGCTGCGGTACCGCGCCGCCGGCTGGTCGTGGTTGCGGCACCCGGTGCAGCGAACCGTCGGGGGACTCCGCGCGCGACCCGGACAGTCGATCGTGCTGCTCGTGATCGGCGGTGTGCTGACCGCTCTCGCGATCGAGCGCTTCGGCCTGAACCTGTTGCGGTTCCACGCGGTGAACCCCGCCTGTACTGCCCTGCACAGTCGTGCCGATTGCATGGACTACGCGATCTTCCGCCGGAACTACGCCGCTTCCCGCGCCCACGACCTGGCCGAGGTGAACGGAACGCTGCCGGCGTTCGCGCCGCTGTCCTTCCTGTGGTCATGGGTGACGATCTACTTCCAGTCACTGTTCTTCTTCTGGGGCGCCTCGTTCCCGTGGCGTCCGAACCCGTCGGTCGTCCTGTTCGGAGCCTCGAGCGCCGTCGTCGGCATCGGGATCGCGCTGACGCAGGCCCGACGGATCCTGCACGATGCGGCGCTCACCTGGTGCGCCGCGGTCGCGGCGACCTACACGTTCGCCGTCCTCTGCTTCAACGCCGCCACGATGGTCAACTTGGGGGAGTCGTACGCGTTCTCCGGTCGCTACCTGCTGCCAGCGATGCCGTTGGCCGTGGTCGTCGTCCTGGTCGGTGTCCGGACGTGGCTCCGACGTCTCCGACCGCGAATGCGTTCCGTCGCGACGGCCGTGGTCGGCGTGGTGCTCGCCGCGCTCTTCGTGCTGTACAACCCGCTGAGCGCGTTCTTCCCCTACGCACACTCCGCCGCGTGGTACTCCGATTGGGGGCTCGACGTCCTGCCGAGATGGCTGACCGGGGTCGAGTCGTGAGCGCGTCCCGTCGCGCCCGTGGGGTGAGCGTCGGAGTCGCCTCAGCTGCCTTCGTCGTGGTGATCGGTGTCGCAGCCTTCCTCAGGCCGGGCGACGACGGGGGTACGAGTCACGATGTCGACGGTTGTGCGGTGGTGTCCGAGCCGGGGCCGGCCACGGCGACGGCGTGCCCCGGAGCCGACCTGTCATCGGTCGATCTCTCGACGGCCGACCTCCGGCTCGCAGACCTGCGTGGTGCTGACCTCCGTGACGCAGACCTCTCCGAGACCGTGTTCTTCGGAGCCGACCTGCGCTCGACCGACCTGCGCGGCGCGGACCTCCGGGAGGCTGATCTGCACGCCGCCGATCTGCGCGGTGCTGATCTGCGCGGAGCCCGGCTCGCGGACGCTGATCTCTCCTCCGCCCGGATCGACGGTGCAGACGTCTCCGGTGCCGACCTGTCGGGCGCTCGGATCGAGCAGATGAGCGTCCGGGGCACAGCACTGGAACCCGGAGCGCTCTCGGTCCGGAGCACCGACGGCACAGCAGTCCGCGTCGTGCTCCGACTGGCACTGCCACTCGGACTGACTTCTCCGAACTGCAGTGACCGTGTGGTCACCGCGCCGGTCGGCACGACGACCGTCCGGTGCCAGATCCGCACGGACGCACGACACGGCGGTCGTCTCGAGGCGCCGGTGGACGTCGTCGTCGCCGGACAGGACAGCTGAACCTCGATCGCGGTCAGCGAGCGTCGGGCTCGACCCTGAGCGTGCCGTCCCGGTTGTTGTCCTCGATGATGCCCTGTCGGGGCACGTAGACGTCGAGGTAGTCGAGCCGGAAGTGCTGGAGTTCTGCAGCGTGTTCGTCGAGGAACGTCCGGACCTGCTCGGGCATGGTCCGCCGGGTGTCCGAGCCGACGACGACAGCGTCGAACGGTCCGTTCTCAGGGCGCATGGAGCCACGGTCCCCGAAGTAGATGCGCCAGGTGTTGGCGCTGAACTGGCTGAAGAGGACGCCTTCGGAGTCGTGTCCGCGGACCTTCAGAGCATCCGAGAGCAGAGCGATCCCGCTCGGACGGGTCTGCACGACGGCGACGCCCAGCCGTGCGACGGGGATGAGCAGCGCGGCGACGAGCACTGCCGCCGTGATGCGTCCGACGGGCGGCCGGACGGTCGCCAGCCGCCCGTACCCGATCGCCGCCAAGGCGATGATGAACGGCATCCACGCGTCGTAGTAGTACGGCAGCGAGACGTTGGCGACGATGACGTAGAAGACGAGGAAGACACCGAGGGCGATGCCGAGGTACGCGACCAGGCGGTCCGGTCGGACGACGAGCGCGGCGACCACACCGATGGTCAGGACGGTGAGCAGCAACCAGCCCGTGCCGTCGGCGAGGAACGCGAAGTTCGCCCACCACGGTGCCGCCGGGTAGATCGTCCCGAGGATGGTCGTCGGGTGCCCGTGGGCGTTCTGCTGCGCCTGGAACCGGAGCATCTGCCCGATGGCCCCGAAGAGCCCGACCGGCAGGTAGACGACCACGAACACGACCACGAACGCGACGCCGCCGTACAGCGCACCGACGCCCAGGTCGCGCCACCGACGGAAGAGCAGGGGGAGTGCGCCCACGGCGAGGACGAGCACCGCCGTCGACACCTTCGACGTCACGGACAGTGCGAGCAGCGCACCGGCTGCGGCCACCCACCACCGGTTGCCGGTCCGCATCCAGCGCCAGGCCGCGGCGAGCGAGGCGACGGCGAAGAAGACCATGAGGGGTTCGAGCATCGCGAACCGGTCGATGCGGACACCGATGACCGACCCGGCTTCCGCCCAGGACGAGCCCGAGCCACGCGGCGTCAGCCACCACATCGCCGCCGCGGTCAGGCCGGTCCAGAAGCCGACCTCGCGTCGCAGCCAGAGGAACAGGACGACACCCGTGCCGAGCATCGCGGTCGCAGCCACCAGCCTCGGCCCGAGCGGCCCCTGTCCCACCAGGAGCTGCGCCACGCCGTACACGTACTTCGCGAGCGGCGGGTGCTCGAGGTTGAGCGAGAAGTTCCCGTGCACGTAGGCCCAGCTCGCGCGGAGGTACACGAACTCGTCGTTCACGATGGTCGGACGGCCGAGGTGCCAGTAGGCGACGAACACAGCAGCCAGGGCGACGACCACGAGGGCCGTCGCACGGACGGGGCGGGAGTGCAGGCGGGGGATGAGGACCTCCAGGACAGGGCGATGCCGGACCATCATCGCAGGAGCCGCCGTACGGGTCGTCCGCAGCGCTTGCTGTTAGCGTTCACAGGTGCACCGTTCCCGTTCGCCTCGACTCACGCTCCTCGGCGTCGTCGTCGCCGTGACGGCGGTGCTCACCGGCTGCAGCAGTGTCGGCCCGGACACCGACGCGTCCGAGGACCCGACAAGCTCGGACACCGGCCTGGGCTCGGGCGCGTCGCCCGTGGTCTTCGCGTTCGTCTGCGCCGCCGACGGATCGGACAGCGAGACCTACACCACCTACTCGGCGGTGTGGGAGGCCGAGCGCGCCGACTGCTCGGCGAAGCGCCTGACCGGGTCGGTGCCGTCGAGCCAGCAGCAGGCCGCGGTGGCGGCGGCGCGCGGTGACGCGACCCTGGTCGAGCTCGCGAGCACGTGCGCTGTCCGCGGCTCGGCGCCGTGGACGTCGGCGGTCGCCGACGCGCGCGGTGCGCACGTGGCCGCCGGGCTCCTGCGGTACTGCCCCGGGCACCCGGAGACCGACCGCCTGCGGGACGCACTCGCTGCCTACCGGGGCTGAGCCGGGCCTCCAGGCCGACCGCCGCCGGACCAGCGACCGGCTGGACGGCACCGGGTGCCGACGCCGACGGGCGTCAGCCCTCGGGGTGGTCGCGACCCGGCAACCAGGACTGGCCGGGGCCGCCCCAGCTGCTCTTGCGGATCGCCTTGGCGACCTGCTTGCCGTAGGGGTGCACCAGGCGGTCGGCGTAGAGCCAGCCGTCCAGGTGGTCGTACTCGTGCTGGAAGATCCGGGCCAGCCAGCCGTGCGCCTCGACCTCGAACGGCGTGCCGTGCTCGTCGAAGGCCCGCAGCAGGGCGCCCTCGGAGCGGCGGAGCGGGAACCGCTCGCCCGGGATCGACAGGCAGCCCTCGGACTCCTCGTCCTCGTCGAGCTCCTCGACGGACTCGGGGACCGCGGGCGTGATCCACAGGACGGGGTTCACGGCGGCGCCCCGGTGCAGGACGTCGTCGTCGTCGATGTAGGAGTACACGAACAGGCGCTTACCGACGCCCACCTGCGGACCGGCCAGGCCGACGCCCGGTGCCAGGTCCATGGTCTCGAGCATGTCGGCGACGAGGGTGCGGAGGTCGTCATCGAACGCGGTGACCTCGGCTGCACGCTCGTGCAGGACGGGTTCGCCGGTGATGCGGATCGGGAGAACGGCCATTCACCCAGGTTATCCGGCGGGGGACGGTAGCCTCGACGCGTGACGACGGACCTCCAGCTGCCCGACGCCGTGAGCAACCTCACGCCGTTCCAGGCGCTGATGATCCCGGTGGCGCTGATCGGTGCGGTGTTCCTGTCGCTCGGGGCGCAGTTCCAGAGCCGCGGGGTCCAGCGGGTCGAGGCGCGTCTCGGTCGGCAGTCGAAGGGGCTGAGCGTCCGGCACGTCGTCGGGCTCGTCTCGAGCGGCTACTGGGTGCTCGGTACGCTCATGCTCGGCATCGCGGTGGTGCTCCAGCTGATCAGCATCACGTTCGCGCCCCTGATCGTCGTGCAGCCCCTGGGTGCCGTCGCCCTCGTCATCACGACGTGGTTCTCGTCGCGGTCGTCCGGTGTGCCGCTCGGTCGCCGTGCCCGGCGGGCCGTGTGGACGTGCATCATCGGCGTCGGCATCTTCGTCGGGATCGCGGCGTTCGTCGGGCACGAGAGCGCGATCACCCGCCAGCAGCTCGTCACCGTGCTGGTGATCCTGGCCGTCGTGCTGGTGCTCGTGCTGGTGTCCTTCCGGCTGGTCGCCAAGCACCGCAGTGCGCTGTACTACATCGTCGGGGCGGGGGTGCTCTACGGGTTCGTGGCGACGCTGGCCAAGGTGGTGCTGAACCGGTTCGTGAACGGCACCTTCGACTGGCTGACGGTGCTCGCCATCGTCGGGGTGGTCGTGGCGGCGTCGCTCGGTGGGTACTTCGTGCAGAACGCCTACTCGAGCGGCTCGGCCGACCTCGTGATCGCGGGGTTGACGGTGATCGACCCGATCGTCGCGGTCGGCATCGGCGTGATCGTGCTCGGCGAGGCCTCGGGGGCGCCGTGGTTCGCGGTCGCGGGCTTCGTGGTGGCCGCGGGCATCGCCATCACCGGGGTGTTCCTGCTCGCCAAGCACCACCCGCAGACCCGGGCCTGACGCCGCGCGCCCGGTGGTCGCCGCCCTCATCCGCGCGGCTGACGCGACCGTCGATCCTGGTGCGATAGCGTCACTGCCGACCAGCCATCGCCCACGAGAGGACGAACTCAGCCGTGTCAGGAGACGCCACCACCGCCACCGCCGGACCGACGGAAGCGACGGGCGGTCACCGACCGTTGCGCGTGCTGATCGCAGCGGACACCTTCGCCCCCGACGTCAACGGCGCCGCCACCTTCGCCGAGCAGCTCGCCGTCGGCCTGGCCGAGCGCGGGCACGAGGTGCACGTCGTGGCCCCGGCCTCGAGCCGCCACTACGGCACCTTCGACGAGGAGCACCACGGCGTCACGCTCGTCGTGCACCGCCTGAAGTCGTACAAGTGGCCGCTGCACCCGTGGCTGCGCTTCGTCTGGCCGTGGAGCGTCCGGAAGTGGACCGGACCGATCCTGGACGCCGTCAAGCCCGACGTGCTGCACATCCAGTCGCACGTGGTCATCGGCCGCGGCATCGTGCACGAGGCGAACGACCGCGGCATCCGGGTCATCGCGACGAACCACTTCATGCCGGAGAACCTGCTCGAGTACACGCCGTTCGGCAAGTGGACGCTGCCCCTCGCACTGAAGATCGCGTGGAGCGACGCAGCCAAGACCTACCGGCTGGCCGACACCATCACGACGCCGACGAACCTCGCCGCCGACTACCTGCGGAAGGCCATCGCCGGCCAGCAGGTCCTCGCGATCTCGTGCGGCATCGACGCGTCCCGGTACGTGGCGCGCGAGGGACGCCCGGTCAACAACGACATCGTCTTCGTGGGCCGTGTGGCCCCCGAGAAGAACCTCGACGTGCTCGTCCGCGCGGTGGCGCTGCTGCCCGCCGAGCTGTCCGCGACGCTGACCATCGTCGGCGACGGCGAGATGATCCCGAAGCTCACCGCGTTGGCGAAGGAGCTCGGGCTCGAGGACCGCGTGCGGTTCCTGGGCTTCGTCTCCGACGAGCGCAAGCAGGAGGCCCTGACCAACGCGACGGTGTTCGCGATGCCGTCCACGGCGGAACTGCAGAGCATCTCGTCGCTCGAGGGGATGGCGTCCGGGCTGCCCGTCGTCGCCGCCGACTCGATGGCGCTGCCGCACCTGATCGACGGCAACGGGTACCTGTTCACCCCGGGCGACGTGGACGACCTGGCGGCGAAGCTCACGACGGTGCTCACCGCGCCCGAGTCGGAGTACGTGGCGATGCGGGATCGCAGTCTGGCCATGATCGAGGCACACGACATCAACCGCACGCTGTCGACGTTCGAGTCGCTGTATCGTGGTGAGCCGGTGGCCTGAGGGTCTCCGGCGAGGGGCGGTAGCCAAGCTGGTCAAGGCAGTCGGCTCATAACCGAACGATCCGCGGGTTCGAGTCCCGCCCGCCCTACGTGCACATGCCAAGGAAGCGCGACACGTCGCAGGACGACCACGCACCGACACCGAACGTCACCTTCGAGGTGACCCGTGGCGGTACCGGTGTGCGCGTGAACGCCTTCCGTCTCGGGTTCATGGGTGCCATCGGTGTGCTCGTCGCACTGCTCGCCGGTGCGATCATCAACGAGCTCAGCACGGTCCTGGTCTACATCGGGGTCGCACTGTTCCTGGCACTCGGCATCGACCCGCTCGTGTCGTTCCTGGAGCGGATCATCCCGCGCTGGTCGGCCATCACGATCGTCGTGGTCGCGGTGCTCGGGGCCTTCGCCGGCATCGTGTTCGCCGTGGTGCCGATCCTGGTGGAGCAGGCGTCGAACCTGATCCAGAACTTCCCCGACATCGTGCAGGACATCTCGCAGCAGCAGTGGGTGCAGGACCTGTCGAAGCAGTTCGCCGGGTCGTTCGACATCGACCACGCCCTGCAGTCGCTGCAGTCGTTCGTCGAGAAGCCGGGCAACCTGCTCAGCGTCGGCGGCGGGATCCTGGCGGTCGGCAGCGGCATCCTGTCCGGCGTCACCGGGGCGCTCATCGTCATCATCCTGATGCTCTACTTCCTCGCGTCGATGCGGGGCATGAAGCGTGCGACGTACCGGTTCGTGCCGGCCTCGCGCCGCCAGAACTTCATCGACGTGAGCGAGCAGATCACGCAAGCTGTCGGCCGCTACGTCGTCGGGCAGGTCTCGCAGGCACTGATCAACGGCATCCTGAGCTTCTTCTTCCTGCTCATCATCGGCGCGCCGCTGCCGGTGTTGCTCGCGTCGTTCGCGTTCCTCGGTTCGCTCATCCCGCTCGTCGGCACGCTCGTCGCCGCGATCGTCATCTCGCTGCTCTGCTTCTTCGCGTCGCCGGCGACCGCCCTCGCCGCTGCCATCTACTACCTCGTCTACATGCAGGTCGAGGCCTACCTGATCTCCCCGCGCATCATGTCGCGTGCGGTCCAGGTGCCCGGCGCGCTCGTGGTCATCGCGGCGGTCGCGGGCGGCACGATCGGCGGCGTGCTCGGCGCACTCGTGGCGCTGCCCGTCGCGGCGTCGGTCATCATCATCGTGCAGAAGGTCATCTACCCCCGCCAGGAGCAGGCGTGACGAGCGGCACCGGCGCACCCGAAGACGCGGTCGTCGCCGCCTTCGCCGAGCACGTCCACGACCGTGACCGCTGGGCGCGCAGTGCCCGTGGGCCGCTCGCCCTGGTGAACGCCCAGCACGTCGACCACCCGCAGCCGGTCTGGCCGGTCCCCGGGACGTGGGCCCCGGCCGTCGGCGGACTCACCGTGACGGCCGAGGCCTCCGCCGGTGTCGTCGTCGACGGCGTCCCGGTCGACGGCACGGTCCTGGTGGCCGGCGACACCGCCGTCGTGCCGTCGACCGTCGCGCTGCCGGACGGCTTCGCCGGCAGCGTCAGCGGCGACACCCTGCGCGTCTGGGACCCGTCGTCCGAGTCGATCGCCCGCTTCGCGCAGATCGCCCGCTTCGCGTGGTCCGGCGACTGGGTGACGTCCGGCACGTACGTTCCGCTTGCGGGAGACGCCCTGGAGGCCCGTGGCAGCGTCCGCGACGCCGCCGGCGACGCCCTGCCGGTCGCCGGACACATCGAGACCGTCGTGGGTGGCGCAACGGTGCGGTTCGTCGCCGTCCGGTCGGCTGCCCACCGCGGAGCCCCGCGGCTGCAGCTCATCGTGCAGGACGGCACGAGCGCCCTGCCCGAGGACGACCCGGGCAGCACCTACTCCATGGGTCGGTTCCTGTACCTCGACGACCCCGGCATGCAGGCCACGGTCGAGCTCGACTGGAACCTGCTGGTCCTGCCGCCGTGCGCGTTCTCGTACCAGTACGCGTGCCCGATCCCACCGGAGGACAACCGCGTCCCGGTGCCGATCACGGCGGGGGAGCGACACCCGGTCGACGCGGACGGTGCCGTCCTGCACTGATCGGGGTCGGTTCCTTGCCGTTCCCAGCCGCAGCGCTGCATAATGGGCGTGTCCCGTCGGGACATCACAATCGCATACCGATGGTTCCGTGGCCCCTCGGGTCAGGATCCTCCGCACCAGGTCGATGGGGAAGTCGCACCTGACGTATCGGAGGAACCGTGAACGGAACGACGACAGGAGTGCTCTACGTGCACTCCTCACCCCGCGCGCTCTGCCCGCACGTCGAATGGGCAGCAGGTCGCGCGATGAACCGTGCCGTGAACTTCTCGTGGCTCGACCAGCCCGCACAGGACGGTGCGCGCCGGACCGAGTACACGTGGACCGGTGTGGTGGGCGCCGGTGCCGCGATCGCGTCGGCCCTGCGCGGGTGGGAACACCTGCGGTACGAGGTCACCGAGGAGCCGACGAGCGCCTCGGACGGCGGCCGCTGGATGCACACGCCCGACCTCGGGGTGTTCTACGCGCAGACCGACGTCACGGGCAACATGGTCATCCCCGAGGACCGGGTGCGCTACGCGATGGAGGTCGCGGGCAGCAACGCCCTCGAGCTGCACCGTGAGCTCCGGCTCGCCCTCGGGCAGGCCTGGGACGACGAGCTCGAGCCCTTCCGCCACGCGGCCGAGGGCAACCCGGTCGTCTGGCTGCACCGCGTCGGCTGACCCGACCACCAGACCGGCCACCGGAACGACGGAAGCCCGCCCCGACGACGCGGGACGGGCCTCCTGGCAGGGTGCGACGGATCAGACGCTGCGGAACGCGACCACGGCGTTGTGGCCGCCGAAGCCGAACGAGTTGCTGACCGCGAGCAGGTCGCCCTCGGGCAGTGCACGCGGCTCGCGGGCCACGTCCATGACGATCTCCGGGTCCTGGTCGTGCAGGTTGATCGTCGGCGGGGCGACGCGGTTGTGCAGCGCGAGGACGGTGAAGACCGCCTCGATCGCACCGGCACCACCGAGCAGGTGGCCCGTCGAGGCCTTGGTCGCGGACACCACGACGTCGTCCAGGTGGTCGCCGAAGACCCGACGCATCGCGTGGTACTCGGCGACGTCGCCGACGGGGGTCGAGGTGGCGTGCGCGTTGACGTGCACGACGTCCTCGATGCTCGCGTCGGCGTGCTCGAGGGCCTGCAGGACCGCACGGGCGGCGGCGCTGCCCTCGGGGTCCGGCGCAGTGATGTGGAAGGCGTCCGAGGTGATGCCGGAGCCGGCGACCTCGGCGTAGATCGTCGCGCCGCGGGCCTCGGCGTGCTCCTTCGACTCGAGGATGAGCGCCGCAGCGCCGTCACCGAGCACGAACCCGTCACGCGTGACGTCGTACGGACGCGACGCGGTCTCGGGGGAGTCGTTCCGGCGCGACAGGGCCTGCATCGCGGCGAACGCGGCCAGCGGGAGCGGGTGCAGCGCGGCCTCGGCGCCACCGGTGATGACGATGTCGGCGTCGCCGTCGGCGATGTGCCGGTACGCCTCGGCCAGCGACTCGGTCGACGACGCGCAGGCGGACAGGTAGGTGCGGGCACCACCACGGGCGCCGAACTCCATCTCGATGGCGGCGGCGGGGCCGTTCGCCATGAGCATCGGGACCGTCATCGGCAGGACGCGACGCGGACCCTTCTCGCGCAGGGTGTCCCAGGCGTCGAGCAGCGTGTTGACGCCACCGATGCCGGTCGCCCAGTCGACGATGAGGCGCTCGGGCACGACCGACTCGTCGTCGATGCCGGCGTCGGCCCAGGCCTCGCGTGCCGCGACGAGCGACAGCTGCGACGAGGGGTCGAGGCGCTTCGACTCGGGGCGGGTGAGCTGGTCGGTGAGGAACCGGCGCGCCTGGCCGGCGAACTCCACGGGGAGTTCGAGCTCGGCGTAGCGGGGGTCCTCGATGCGGGTGATGCCGGACTTGCCGGCGAGCAGCGCGTCCCAGGTGTCCGGGGCGGTCGCGGCGAGGGGTGAGATCGCACCGATCCCGGTGACGACGACGGTCTTCTTGGTCATGGGACGACGTGCTCTTTCGTTGGGGTGAACAAGATGAGCGCCACGGCCCGCAGGGGTCCGCGGGCCGCGGCGCTCAGGAAGCTCGTGTCAGGCCTGGGCCTTGACGATGTAGTCGACCGCGTTGCCCACGGTCTTGAGGTTCTTGACCTCTTCGTCCGGGATCTTCACGTCGAACTTCTCCTCGGCGTTGACCACGATGGTCATCATCGAGATGGAGTCGATGTCGAGGTCGTCCGTGAAGGACTTGTCGGCAGCGACGGTGTCGGTGGCGATACCGGTCTCGTCGTTGATCAGCTCGGCCAGGCCGGCGAGGACTTCTTCGTTGGACAGGGCCATGAGTGTTCTCCTTGAAGGGGGGTGTCGTTTGACCGTTGACCAGCCTAGGGCACGCGGGGTCCGGGTGCGCGGAGGCTCGTCGGGATGGGCACCGGGCGCGCGGGTGCGCGACCGGAGGGGGATCAGGGGAGGACGACCACCTGGGCACCGAACACGAGTCCGGCGCCGAAGCCGATCTGCAGGGCGAGGCCGCCCGACAGGTCCGGGTGCTCCTCGAGCAGGCGGTGCGTGGCGAGCGGGATGCTCGCGGCGGAGGTGTTGCCGGTGGTGGTGATGTCGCGGGCGATCGTCACCGTCTCCGGCAGGCCGAGCTGCTTGGCGAACTCGTCGATGATGCGGATGTTCGCCTGGTGGGGCACGAACGCGGCGAGGTCCTCGGGGCGGACGCCGGCGGTCTCGAGCGCCTGGCGGGCGACCTTGACCATCTCCCAGACGGCCCAGCGGAACACCGTCTGACCGGCCTGGCGCATGGTCGGACGCGGTGCCCCGGCCTCCCACTCGTTGTAGGTCGCGGTCATGCCGATGGCGTCCCACTTCGAGCCGTCGGAACCCCAGATGGTGGGGGCGATGCCCGGGAAGTCGCTCGGGCCGATCACGGCCGCGCCGGCACCGTCCCCGAGCAGGAACGAGATCGAGCGGTCGGTCGGGTCGACGACGTCGCTGAGCTTCTCGGCCCCGACGACCAGCACGTGGTCGGCGAGTCCGGACTTGATGAACGAGTCGGCCTGGGCGATGCCGTAGGCGTACCCGGCACAGGCGGCGCTGATGTCGTACGCGGCGGCCGGGGTGGCCCCGATGCGCTCGGCGAGCAGCGACGCCATCGACGGGGTCGCCACGGTGTGCGTGACGGTGCTCACGAGCACGACGCCGATCTGGGACGGCTCGATGCCGGCCTTCTCGATGGCCTCGCGTGCGGCGGCCTCGGCGAGGTCGACGGCCTCGACGTCCTTGCCCGCGCGCTTGCGGGTGATGATGCCGGTGCGCTGGCGGATCCACTCGTCGGACGAGTCGATCGGGCCGACGAGGTCGTCGTTCGGCACGACGTTCTCGCCGCGGGCGGCGCCGAACGCCAGGATCCGGGTGAACTCGTGGCCGCGACGCTGCTGGAGCAGCGGGCGCGCGGATCCGGTCGGGAGGCCCGTGGGGGCGTCCGTCGGGGTGGTCGGGTCGGTCATGCGGTTGCGTCTGCTTCCTGGCCCGCGCGCTGCAGCAGGTCGATCGCTGCAGGCAGGTCGTCGGGGGTCTTGATGGCGACGGTCGGCGTGCCGCGGAGGCCGCGCTTCGCCAGGCCGACGAGGGCACCGGCGGGTGCGAGCTCGATGATGCCGGTCACGCCGGCGGCGGAGAAGGACTCCATGACCGCGTCCCAGTGCACGGGGCTCGCGATCTGCTGGACCATCAGGTCGACGAAGCGGCGCCCGTCGTCGACGCGGGAGCCGTCGGCGTTGGTCCAGATCGGCAGGGTCGGGTCCTGCACGGTGGCGGCGGCCGCGACCGGGGCGACCCGCTCGACGGCGGGGGCCATGTAGCGGGTGTGGAACGCACCGGCCACGGCGAGCGGGATCACCCGGGCCTTGGCGGGCGGGTCGGCGGCGAGGGCCGCGATGGCGTCTGCGGCACCGGCGACGACGGTCTGGCCGCCACCGTTGTGGTTCGCGGGCACGAGGCCGTGCTCGGCGAGGGCTGCGGCGACCGCGTCGGCGTCGCCACCGAGGACGGCGGCCATCGAGGTCGGCTCGAGCGCTGCGGCGTCGGCCATGGCCCGGCCGCGCTCGGCGACCAGGGCGACGGCGTCGGTCGGCTCGAGGATCCCGGCGACCGCGGCGGCGGTGAACTCGCCCACCGAGTGTCCGGCGACCCCGCCCACCAGGGCACGACGGCCCGCGGCGAGCAGTGCGTCGGCGGTCACCAGGCCGGCGGCCACGATGAGGGGCTGTGCGAGCGCGGTGTCCTTGATGGTGTCCGCGTCGGAGTTCGTGCCGTGCTCGGCGAGGTCGACGCCGATCGACTCCGACCACTGCCCGACTCGTTCACGAACGGTGGCGTCCTCGAGCCAGGGGGCGAGGAAGCCGGGGGTCTGGGAGCCCTGTCCGGGCGCGACGACGACGATCACCGGACAATCCTCGCGTTCTCACCCCGCGGGGCCCGTGTGGACTTCCCACACGAATCCCCGCGGGACATTGTCGGTTCTCTACCGTCCGGAGCGCTCTAGCGTCGGGGCGTGATGCGGCGGCGGCCGGTCGCGGACTCGGACATCGCGCCGAGGATGAGCGCCGACTGCACGATCAGGGCGTCACGGGCGTGCGTGGCGTCCCACCCGATGATGTCGGCGACCCGGCGCAGGCGGTAGCGCACGGTGTTCGGGTGCACGAAGAGCTCGCGCGCCGTGGCCTCGAGCGAACGCCCGGTGTCCAGGTAGCACCAGAGCGTCTGCAGGAGCTCGGTCGATTGGTCCTTGAGTGGGACGTAGATGCGCTGCACCAGGGCCGACCGGGCGAGCGGGTCGCCGGCCAGGGCACGTTCGGGCAGCAGGTCGTCGGCCAGGGCCGGGCGCGGGACGCCTCGCCAGGCACGCGCGACGGCGAACCCGGCGAGGGCGGCCTTCGCGCTGGTCGAGGCGTCGACGACCCCGGGGACCTCGTTGCCGAGCACCAGGTGCCCGTCGCCGAACAGCGGTTCGAGGGCCTGCGCGATGGTCGTGAAGGAGACGGGCTCCTCGCCCTCGGGGACGTCGTCGCGCGGGGTGGCGCGGCCGATCACCACGACGAGCCGCGACCCCTGGACCCCGACGAGCACGTCGGCGTCCATGTGCCGTGCGGTCCGCCGGACCTGGTCGACCTCGAGCTGCTTCGGCGCGGTGCCGACGAGCACCGCGACCTCGCCGTGGCCGTGCCACCCGAGGGCGGCGATCCGGGACGGCAGTTCGTCGTCGTACTCGCCGGAGAGGATCGAGTCGACCACGAGCGCTTCGAGCCGGGCGTCCCACAGGCCGCGGGCCTCGGCTGCGCGGGCGTAGACGTCGGCGGCGGCGAACGCGATGTCGCGGGAGTACTTGAGGATCGCCTCCTGCAGCATCTCGTCGTCGGCGGCGCGTTCCTCGACCACGGTCACCACGACGCGGATGAGCTGCAGGGTCTGCTGCAGGCTCACCGAGCGCAGGAGTTCCCGCGGGGCGGACCCGAAGACGTCGGCCGCGGCGATCCACGGCGTCGACGCGGTGCCCTCGAGCCAGCTGATGAACGAGGTGATGCCGGCCTGGGCGACGAGGCCCACGGCGGAGCGGCGCCCCGGCGGCATCTCGCTGTACCAGGGGAGCGTGTCCTCGAGCCGCTTGATCGTGGCTGTGGAGAGTTCTCCGGACACCTGACGGAGCCAGGAGAGCGCGCGCTCGCGCGCGCTCTCCTGGCTCTCGTGGTCCGGGCGGACCGTCGTCACGGGTTGATCAGCTCTCGCCGCCCGCGCTGCCGGTGGTGCCGGCGGTCACGTCGTGCAGGCGGTACTTGTCGATCGCCTGCTGGACGAGCGCGCCGTCGACCTTGCCCTGGCGGGCGAGCTGCTGCAGCGTCCGCACGACGACCGAGGGGCCGTCGATGTGGAAGAAGCGGCGAGCGGCCGGACGGGTGTCCGAGAAGCCGAAGCCGTCGGCGCCGAGCGTGGCGTAGTCGGTCGGCACGAACGGACGGATCTGCTCCTGCACCAGGTGCATGAAGTCGCTCACGGCGACGACCGGACCCTCGGTGCCGAGCAGCCGCTCGGTGACGAACGGCGTGCGGGCCGGCTCGTTCGGGTTGAGGAACGCCTGCTGCTCGGCGGCCACACCGTCGCGGTACAGCTCACCCCAGCTCGTGACGCTCCAGACGTCGGCCGACACGCCCCAGTCCTCGGCGAGGAGCTGCTGCGCCTCGAGGATCCACGGCACGGCGACACCGGACGCGAGCAGCTGGGCCTTCGGGCCGTCGTGCTCGCTCGCCTTGAGCCGGTACATCCCCTTGAGGATGCCCTCGACGTCGACGCCCTCGGGCTCGGCCGGCTGCACCAGCGGCTCGTTGTAGACCGTCAGGTAGTACATGACGTTCGGGTCGGCGTGCTTCGGCGAGCCGTCCTCGTTCGTGCCGTACATGCGGTCGAGGCCGGCCTTGACGATGTGGCCGATCTCGTAGCCGTACGCCGGGTCGTACGACACGACGGCCGGGTTCGTCGTGGCGAGGAGCGGCGAGTGACCGTCCGCGTGCTGCAGGCCCTCGCCCGTCAGCGTGGTGCGGCCGGCGGTCGCGCCGATCATGAACCCACGGGTCATCTGGTCGCCGGCGGCCCAGATGGCGTCGCCGGTGCGCTGGAACCCGAACATCGAGTAGAAGACGTAGACCGGGATGAGCGGCTCGCCCTGCGTCGAGTACGAGGTACCGACCGCGGTGAAGGCCGCGAGGGCCCCCGCCTCGTTGATGCCGACGTGGATGATCTGGCCCTGCGGGCTCTCCTTGTAGGCCAAGAGGAGCTCGCGGTCGACCGACGTGTAGTGCTGGCCGTTCGGGTTGTAGATCTTCGCCGACGGGAAGTAGGCGTCCATGCCGAAGGTGCGTGCTTCGTCCGGGATGATCGGGACCACGCGGTCGCCGAAGTCGGGCGAGCGCAGCAGGTCCTTCAGCAGGCGTGCGAACGCCATGGTGGTGGCGACCTCCTGCTTGCCGGAGCCCTTCTTGACGACCTGGTACTTCGAGTCGTCCGGCAGCGTGAACTGCGTGTACTTCGTGCGACGTTCCGGCACGTAGCCACCGAGCGCGCGACGACGCTCGTGCATGTACTGGATCGCCTCGTCGTCGTTGCCCGGGTGGTAGTACGGCGGCGTGTACGGGTTCTCTTCCAGCTGCGCGTCGGAGATCGGGATGCGCATCTCGTCGCGGAACTGCTTGAGGTTGTCGAGCGTGAGCTTCTTCATCTGGTGGGTCGCGTTGCGGCCCTCGAAGCTCGGGCCGAGGCCGTAGCCCTTGACCGTCTTCGCCAGGATGACGGTCGGCTGGCCCTTGTGCTCGGTCGCGGCCTTGAACGCGGCGTAGACCTTGCGGTAGTCGTGGCCACCGCGCTTGAGGTTCCAGATCTGGTCGTCGGTGTAGTCCTTGACGAGCTCGAGCGCCTTCGGGTCGCGCCCGAAGAAGTTCTCGCGCACGTAAGCACCGTTCTCGGCCTTGTACGTCTGGTAGTCGCCGTCCGGCGTCTGGTTCATCAGGTTGAGGAGCGCGCCCTCGGTGTCGCGGGCGAGCAGGTCGTCCCACTCGCGGCCCCAGACGACCTTGATGACGTTCCAGCCCGCACCGCGGAAGAACGCCTCGAGCTCCTGGATGATCTTGCCGTTGCCACGGACCGGACCGTCGAGTCGCTGCAGGTTGCAGTTGATGACGAAGTTCAGGTTGTCGAGGCCGTCGTTCGCGGCGACCTGGAGCTGCCCGCGGGACTCGACCTCGTCCATCTCGCCGTCGCCCAGGAACGCCCAGACCTGCTGGTCCATGGCGTCCTTGATGCCGCGGTTCGACAGGTACTTGGCCTGCTGCGCCTGGTAGATCGCGTTGATCGGGCCGATGCCCATCGACACGGTCGGGAACTGCCAGAAGTGCGGCATGAGTCGCGGGTGCGGGTACGACGACAGGCCGCCGCCGGCGTGCGACTTCTCCTGCCGGAACCCGTCGAGCTGGTCCTCGGAGAGGCGCCCTTCCATGTACGCGCGGGCGTACATGCCGGGGGAGGCGTGGCCCTGGAAGAAGACCTGGTCGCCACCGGAAGGGTGGTCCTGCGCGCGGAAGAAGTGGTTGTAACCGACCTCGTACATCGCGGCGCTCGACGCGTACGTCGAGATGTGCCCGCCGACCCCGATGCCGGGACGCTGTGCGCGGTGCACCGTGATGGCCGCGTTCCAGCGGATCCAGCGGCGGTACCGGCGCTCCAGCTCTTCGTCGCCGGGGAACTCCGGCTCGTTCTCCGGCGCGATGGTGTTCACGTAGTCCGTCGTCGGGACCATCGGCACACCGAGGTGCAGTTCCTTGGACCGCTTGAGCAGGCTCAGCATGATCTCGCGACCGCGCTGGTGTCCGTGGGTCTGGACCAGCCCGTCGAGGGACTCACGCCATTCGGCGGTCTCCTGCGGATCCTGGTCGTTCGCCCCGGCGCTGTACGGGTCCTGGTCGTTCACCGTCACCCTTGACCTCGTTCGTTCTCGTGGTGGTGGACATGGTGGCTCCGGTGGTCGGGTCGCGACCGGCTGGGGCCCCGTCCACTCTAGGCCCCAGGACCGACGCTGATGCTGATGGTGACGTGCAGGTGGACGGGTGCTTGCATTCGCGTGTCGTCGGCGTAGCATGGCCGATCGTGCACACGCGATCCGCGGCGCACGGACCCGACGGGCACACCCCACGCCCGAGGAAGAAGCACACGTAGCGATGGCACTGGAGATCGGCTCACTCGCGCCGGACTTCGAGCTCCCGAACCAGTTCGGTGAGCACGTCCGACTCAGCGACTTCCGCGGCAACCGCCCGGTCGCACTCGTCTTCTTCCCGCTGGCGTTCTCGTCCGGGTGCACGAACGAGCTCTGCACCCTGCAGGACAACATCACGATGTTCCAGGACCAGCGCATCGAGCTGCTCGGCATCTCGGTCGACTCGAAGGCCACGCTCCGGTCGTTCGCCGAGACGAACGGCTACGACTTCGAGCTGCTCGCCGACTTCTGGCCGCACGGCGCCGTCTCGAAGGAGTACGGCGTGTTCCTCGAGAACAAGGGCTTCGCCACCCGCGCGACCTTCGTCATCGACGTGCAGGGCCGCATCAAGGCCTCGATCATCACCGAGCCCGGCCTGCAGCGCGACGTCGCCGAGTACAAGGCGGCCCTCGACCGGCTCGCCGCCTGCTCGGCACCCGTCCCCGTCGGCTAGCGTTCCGAATCCCTCCTGACGGACGCGTCCGCGTCGACGGTCGGACAGGAGGCCCGGTGCACGCCATCGACACCGACCCGCGTGGTCACGAGGTCACCGCTGATGCCTACGCCCCGTACCCGGTGCGCGTCACGCCCGGCGCCTGGGGGCTGACCCGCACGGTCGTGGAGGCCCCGACCGGACCCGTCGTGGTGCACCACCGCTCCGGCCCGGACCCGCTCCTCCTGCTGCACGGCGTCGCCGGCTCCTGGTCGACGTGGACACCGTTGCTGCGCGCCGCGGACGGGATCGGGGACCGCGGGCTGGTGCTCGTCGACCTGCCCGGCTGGGGGTCCTCGCCCGCTCCGGACGGTCCGCTCGGGCTCGACGCCGTCACGGGTGCCGTGTCTGCCGTCCTCGGCGCGCTGGGTCTCGGCGCGGTCGACGTGGTCGGGCACTCCATGGGAGCGTTCGCCGGGTTGCACCTGGCGGTGGTGGCGCCCGAGCGGGTGCGGTCGCTCGCCCTGGTGTCCGGCACCACGGTCGCGACCGCCGGTGCGGCTCGGCACCCGATGCGGGCGCTCGGCACCCTGCCGGCGTTCACCCTGCTGCGCGCGGGCCTGACGGTGACCGGTGGCGCCGCTCGTCCGCTGCTCCGGGGGATCGCGCGGATCGGTCTGTTGCCGCTCGTTGCGGCGCCGGTGTTCACGCACGTGCAACGCCTGGACCCGAGCGTGCTCGAGGCCTTCGTCGAGGAGCTCCGGCCGGAGCAGTTCACGGAGGCGGCACGGTCGGCGGCGGCGTACGACGTCGACCGGTGGCGTTCGATCACCTGCCCGGTGACGGCGATCGCCGGGCGCGACGACGTGTTCGCCCGCGTCTCGGACCTCGAGGCGCTGCGGGCGCTCGTGCCGCAGGTCCGGACGGTGCTGCTCGACGACTGCGGGCACTTCGCCCACGTCGAGCGTCCCGACGCCGTCGCGCGGGAGCTCGGCCTGCGCTGAGCCGGTCGGGCCGCGTCAGGTGTGGACGGGGAACGTCGCCGCGACGCGGGAGCGCACCTCGGCGACGACGGCCTCGCGCATCGTCGGGGAGAACAGCGCGTGGTCGCCGTCCTCGACGCGGACGACGGACACCGAGCCGCGACGGTCGTCACCGGGCCAGCGCCGGACGGCCTTCTGCCCACCGAGCCGGTCGAACAGGGCGGCGTCCTCGGGAGCGACGATCACGACGACGTCGGTGCCGTGCTCGACGAGCGGGCGGACGTGGCCGACGACGCCGCCCATCCGGTCGCGGCGGGCGATCCGGTCGCGGACGGCCTTCGGCACGAACCGGTTGTAGCGTTCACGCACCCACATCCGTGCGGGCGACGGGGCGTCGATCGCCCGGACCCCGTCGGCGTACGAGCCGGGCTCGGCCGGGACGCGCCGGTAGTCGTTCGGGCTGATCTCGACGACCAGGCGCGGGGCCTCCTCGACGGCGCGGCCCGCGACCCAGGCGCCGGCGCACATGCCGACGAGCACGAGCCGGTCCGAGGGTGTGGCGAGTGCGGTGACGACGGCGGACTGGTCCTCCACCCACTCCTGCGCGAACAGGAAGCTCCGCTCGTCCTCGTGCACGCCGGTGCTCTCGCCGGTGGCACGACGGTCGACCCGGACGACCCGGGCGCCGTCGCGGGCGAGGGCGCGGGCGAGTTCGACCTGGTAGTCCGTGGCACCCACCCGGTGTTCGGCGCCGCCGCTGTGGAGCACGACGACGGGGGCGTCGTGGTGCTGGGCGGACGAGACGGTCTCGATCCCGAACAGGCCCTGATCGCCGAGGTGGACGATCCGCTCCGACACGCGGCCGTCGACGTCGAGGACCTCGTCGAGGACGGGCGTGCGGACGGGCACCGCCGTCTCGGGCGCCCAGGTGTCGAGCCAGGCCACGACGGTGTCGACGGCGGCTCCGGGGATGCGGGCGTGGATGCTCGTGCCGTCGAGGAGCTCGGCGCTGCCGGTGACCTCGGTCACCTCGACGCCACCGAGGTGCTTCGGCGGCCGAGCACCCGGACGGACGAGCGCGACGGTGGGCCCGGTGCGCGGGGCGAAGGCGAGGTCCGCGAGTGCGGCGGCCTCGTCCGGCTCGACGTCGAACCCGATCAGGCTCTCGACGCCGTCGACCACGCGGTCGGCGCCGATCGTGATGGTCGCGAGGGCGCGCTGCCGGCGGAGCCAGCCCTTGCCCGATGCCGAGGCGTCCCAGACGACGAGGCCGTCGGTGTCCGCGGCCGCGTTCGCCGCGACGAGGGCCGCCGAGGCCAGCCCGACGAAGGCGACGTGCTGCACCCCCGTCGTGCGGAGCACGGCGGCGGCGTGGCGTGCGGACCGGACCTGCGCGTCGGGCGCGGTGTCGGGTGCGCCGTCACCACGTCCGGACGGGTCGTAGCGCACCGAGGCGATGCCACGGGCCTCCAGGCGGTCGGCCAGCAGACGGAGCGTGCGGTACGCGATGACGCCCTCCTGCCCGAGCGGCGGGCAGATGACGACGCCGGCGCGCGCGGCGGCGGGGAGCTGGACCGCGGCGCGGATCGCCGGCGATCCGGACCAGCCGTGCAGCGTGGTCACAGGGCGAGGGCGGCGCGGGCGGACGCCGGCCAGGCGTCGAGGTCCGTGCCGTGGGCGGCGAACAGGGCGATGGTGATGCGTTCCAGGCCGAACGCGATGCAGGCGCTGTGCGCGACCTGGCCGTCCTCGGTGCGGAGGCTGAACGAGGTGCCGAAGTGGTCCTCGTGCAGGTTCGCGGAGCTGATCGCGGTGGCGTCGTGGTCGGGGCCGTAGACCTTCGTCACGAACTCGAACTTGAGCGCCTGCTCGACCTGGTTGCGGGCGAGCATCTGCCCGACGCGGCCGAAGAAGGGGTCGTTGGCGGGGACGACGTCGATCTCGAGCCCGAACGACTCGAGCAGCGCGCGCATCACCGGGATGCTGCCGTCGCGGTGGGCCGCTGCGGACGCGGGGGTGCCGACGTGCACGAACTCGTGCATGTGGAAGGCCTGCAGGCGCATCGGGTCGAGCGAGGGTTCACGGCGGAAGGAGTCGCCGAGGACGTCGAAGAACCGGCCCTGCTGCGGCACGGTGTCGCCGATCAGGCCGTAGACCGGGTGGCAGACCGCGGGGGTGAGCATGAGGTCGGCCGGCTCGAGGAACCCCTCCCAGCGCTCACCGCGCTCGCGGGCGGCGAGCAGTGCGCGGTGGGTGCGGTCGTCGCCGGTGAACCCGGAGATCGACGCGGCGAGGTCCGGGAACGACGCGATGTAGTCGGTGCGCTCGAACGACGCGAGCGGCTCGACCGGCGGGAAGCGCAGGACCTCGGCGCCGAGGTGCTGCTGGCTGCGGACCGCTGCGGCGTCGACCGCGGCGTACACGCGCTCGAAGACCCCGGTGCGGCCGTAGAGGCCGGGCGTGCCGAGGTCGAGGAGGACGCCGTCGGTGAGCAGGCGGGCGCGGAGGGCGGCGCGGGCGGCGTCGAGCGCGGCGGCGTCGGCGGCGGTGTCCGCGGTGGTGGTGTCGGTGGTGTGCGTGGTGGTGTCCGTGATCGTCACAGGATCACTCCCGTCATGATGGCCAGGTCGGCGTCGTTCTTGAGGAGACGGTCGTTGCTCACCATGACGGCGGCACCGTGGGCGTCTCGGAGGTGTCGGGCGATGCTCATCGGACCCGAGGCGGCGTAGCCGGCGATCCCGACGATGCGCAGCGCCTTCGTGACGATGTCGGTGACGCGCTCGGACGCACCGATCTTCAGGGCGTTGGCGGCGAGGGCGTACGCGCTCGAGGCCAGCACGTCCGGGTCGTCGGCGGCCGCGTCGAACCGTTCGGCGGCGTGTCGCACCGAGTCGGCGAGGGCCTGCAGGTCGACCAGGAGCTCGGCGAGCCGGAGAGCACCGGGCGGGGTCGTCCCGACGGCGGCGCGGGCCTGCTTGCGGACGGCGCTGCGGGCACGTTCGGCGGACGAGACCGCGATGCCGAGCCAGACCGAGGCCCAGAGCACGTGCGACACCGGCAGGACCGTCTGGGCGGAGATCGCGGCGTAGTCGTCGCGGAACACCCGGTCGGTCGTCGTCTCGGTGTCGAGGATCCACCCGTTGCTGCACGTGCCGCGGAGCCCCATGGTGTCCCAGGTGGACGTCTGCGACAGGACCATCGTGTCGGTGCGGCAGATGAGCAGTCGCTGGTCCGACGCCGGGGCGTCGGGGTCGCGACGGGCGGTGACGAACACCGCGTCGGCCTCGGTGGCGTACGAGATCACCGGCGCGTCCTTGCGCAGGCGGATCCGGCCGTCGTCGGTCGGCTCGATGGAACACGTGGACCGCCGGGCGTCGCCGCCGACGCCGCGCTCGGTGGTGGCGGACGCGACGAGTGCCCCACCCCGGACGGCCTCGATCGTCTCGAGCACGCCGGCGCCGTCGCCGCCGTGCCGCCAGAGCGCCATGACCTGGCCCTGGTGCATCGCGAACACCATGCCGGTCGCGGCGCAGGCCCGGCCGAGTTCGGTCGCGATCGCGGAGAGCTCCGCCACGGAGGCACCCTCGCCACCGTGCTCGGTCGGCACCGCTGCCGCGAGCAGGCCGTACTCCCGCATCGCGGCGATGGCCTCGCGCGGGGGTCGGGCGTCGCGGTCGACCTCGTCGGCGAACTGCGCGGCGACCTCGGCGACCGCGCTCGCACGCTCGGCGAAGCGGTCGACGACCGATGGTGCCGGCAGGACCAGGGTCACGAGGCGAGCTCCGCGGCGAGCTCCGCCGCGGCGACGATCGACTCGACGGTCGCGAAGGTGGACCGGTTCAGCACGGAGTCGGGGAACTCGACGTCGAGGTCCGACTCCACCGCGAGCATCACGTTGACGGTGGCGTGCGAGGTCAGGCCGAGGGCGTAGAGGTCGGCGATCGACGCGACGTCCCACGCGTCGACCGTCAGCCGGCCGTGCTCGGCGAGGGCGCGACGGACGGCCCGGTCGGTGGCCGGGTCGGCGATCGTCGCGGTGGTGCTGGAGGGGTTCGGGTCCTGTTCCATGACTGCAACCGTAAAGAGGAACGGCGCTCGGGAAACCGCCGTGCCGGTGCGGGAAACCGCACCCCTGTCCGGAGCGCCGGGTCAGCGCTCCGAGAGGGCCACCGCCGTCGCCACCGCGAGCCCCCGTTCGTGTGCCAACGAGACCGCGATCGGGCCGCACCCGATCGACTCCGCCAAGGCCGCGGCCGCCCCGGACAGCTCGACCGTGGGGGCGCCGCCGGCGTCGAGCACGACGGCGACGTCACGCAGCGGGATCGCCTGGTCCGGAGCCGGCCGGAGCAGTTTCACGACGGCCTCCTTGCCCGCGAACCGGGCAGCCAGGCGCTCCGGGTCGTCGCCGGTGTCGGTGCGCTCCCGCAGGGTGAACACCCGGTCCAGGTACCGCTCGCCGTGCGCCGTCAGGGCGTCGACGACGTCCTCGACCGCTGCGAGGTCGGTGCCGGTGCGGATGGTCATCACGAGGAGCAGGCTACGCACCGGTTGTCCACAGTGCATGCCCTGACCGGCATGGGGCACGCCGGGGGTTCGTATGATCGTCGCCAGGGACCACCGAGGGGGAACGATGGCATCACCGTGGACGGGCATCATCGAGGACGCGCGGCACTACCCGTCGCCGCACAACTCGCAACCGATCGTCGTGCGCGTCGAGGACGACCGCACCGCGACCGTGTTCTACGACCTGCGACGGGGGTTGCCGGCGGAGTCGTTCGGCATCCCGTTCGGGCACGTCTGCGCCGGGGTGTTCCTGGCCGGGCTCGACGTGGTGGCACGGGCGCACGGGTACACCGTGCAGGAACGGCTCGACCACGCCGAGATGGACTTCGGTCGGCTCGACGCTGGTGCGGAGGACCGCCTGCACCGGCTGGGCACGGTGACGTTGCGTCCGCACGTGGTCACCGCGGACGACCGGGAGGCCCTGGCCGGCTTCCTCGCACGGCGCACCTCACGCAGGCCCTACGACGCAACGCTCGTCGACGCCTCCGCGATCGAGGCCGCGTCCGCCATCGCGTCGGCGGCCGGGCAGCGCTTCCGCACCACCGACGACCGGGCCACGGTCGACGAGATCGTGCGCGTCAACCAGGAGACCCTGTTCGACGACCTGCAGCACGACGCCGTGCACGACGAGATCCTGCACTGGCTGCGGTTCTCGAAGCGACAGGCAGCGGCCACCGGCGACGGGCTGTCCGCCGAGACGATGCTCATGCCCGGCCCGGTGCTCCGGTTCGCCATGGAGCACCGCGGACTCTGGCAGGCCCCGGGCATCGGCGGGGTCTTCCGCAGGGTGTACCTGTCCACCATGCGGGGCGTCCGACAGCTCGCCTGGCTCGAGGGACCGTTCAGCACCCCGGCCGAGTACGTCGAGGCCGGACGGGTCTTCATGCGCATCTGGCTGGAGTTCTCCGCCCGCGGCATCGCCATGCACCCCTTCGGCACCGTGATCACCAACCCGCGGTCACACGCCGCGTTCGTGGAACGTGCGGGCGTCGACGAGTCCGACGGGCGGATGGCCTGGATGCTGTTCCGCTTCGGACACAGCGACCCACCACCCCTGGCACACCGCCGACCCGCAGCAGCGATGACCGTCGGCGGTGCCCGGTGAAGCGCGCAGCGGTGTTCTCGGTGGTGTGGGTGGTCGAGACCTTCGTCGCACTGTTCATGCCCCGGGTCGGCACCCACAAGCTCCTGCTCACGCCCGGCATCGAGCCGCTCCGCTGGACCCTCGGACGCTGGCGCGCCTGGCGGACCGCGGAACGGGCTGCGAAGCGGGTCCCCGCGTACCGCGCGTTCCTGGCGGAGTCGGGACGGGCCTGCCGGCTCGACACCCGTGGCGGGATCGCCGCGGCGATCTCGGGACTGCCCGAGATGGACAAGGACTCCTACGTCAAGCGCTGGAGCATCCCCGAGCGCTGCATCGACGGACGCCTGCCCCGACGCGGCGTCGTCGTCGACGAGTCCAGCGGATCGAGCGGCACCCCGACCAGCTGGGTGCGCGGCCCCGACGAACGCCAGGCCACCCGACAGCTGCTGCAACTCGGGTTCTCCCGCACCGCCAAGGACCTGTCGAAGCAGCCCTTCGTGCTCAACGCCTTCTCGCTCGGGGCCTGGGCCACCGGGATGAACGTGACCGCCTCGCTCACCGAGTCCTCCATGATCAAGTCGATCGGCCCGGACCGCGACAAGATCGTGCAGACGATGCGCGAGTTCGGCACCGACTTCACCTACATCATCTGCAGCTACCCACCGTTCCTGAAGGCCCTGTTCGAGGACGACCGGCTCGACTGGAGCCAGTACACGATCGTCGCCGCGTTCGGGGGCGAGGGCATCAGCGAGAACATGCGCGCCCACATCGAGCAGTACGCGCAGGCCGTCCTCGGCTCCTACGGGGCGAGCGATCTCGAGATCAACCTCGGCATCGAGACCCCGTTCAGCGTGCAGCTGCGCCGGGCGATCGCCGCCTCACCGGAACTCTCCGCCGCCCTGACCAAGCAGAGCGAGTACGGGGTGCTGCCGATGGTGTTCCAGTTCAACCCGTTCGGCTACCTGATCGAGACGAACGACCTCGGCGAACTCGTCGTGACCATCGCCCGCTCCGAGAACATCAGCCCACGCATCCGCTACAACATCCACGACCGCGGACACGTGGTGCGGATGAAGGAGCTGCGGTCCGTGCTGCGGGCGACCGGACACGCGGCGCTCGCCGCGGAGGCCGAGCTCGACCTGCCGCTGCTGTTCCACTACGGCCGGTCCGACCTGTCCGTCGACTACAACGGCGCCGTCGTCGCACCCGACGTGGTGCGGGACGTCGTGTACGGCGACCCGGAGCTGCTCGAGGCCGTCGAGAACCACCGGCTGATCAGCTACGAGGACGACCACGGCGACCGGCAGCTGCACATCGCGTTCCAGCTCGCGTCGGGTGCCGGCGGGTTCGACGCGGACGCCGCCCGGGGCGACGTGATCGCCGAGCTGCGGCGGTTGAACAAGGACTTCTCGAACGCGATCCGCACGGCCCCGCCCGGCACGCTGCCGACCGTCGCGTTCTACCCGTACCGGACGGGGCCGTTCCGCGAGGACGGCAAGAAGCTCAAGAACGAGTACGTGTGGCAGCTGCCGGCCGGGTCGGTCGAGCAGTGGGACCTCGACCTGTCGTGGGTCGCGGCGAAGGAGGCCTGAGCCGAGCCGGTTCCGGCGCTAGTCGTACTGCGGCGGCCAGTCGAAGGGCGCCGGCAGGTGCGGGACCTCGCCGACGGTCGTGACGACGAGGACGATCTGGCGCAGGTCCGTGAGCTCGATCGAGCGCGGGTTGCCGATCCTCCGGTGTCCGTCGACCCACACCGTCAGTTCGCCGCGCAGACCACCGACGTGCTCCGGACCGAGCGAGACGCCCCACTCGTCGAAGAACTGCCCGAGCGTGAACGTCTGCTCCGTCGGGGACTCGACGTGCACGATGCCCGACGTGTCGTGCGTGTGGATCTCCGCGGCGAACTTCCGGCTGTCCGAGTGCCCGATGTTCGCCGGGACAGTCACCGGCTCGTCGCCGTCCAGGATCGTCAGGTGCGTGTGCACGTGCTCGGCCAGCCGTTCGCCCCAGACGTTCCGGAGCCCGGCGGACTCGGCGCGGGCCGTCAGGTCGGACGGCCGTGGCCAGGGTGGAGCGTCGCGGGTGGTGGCCGGTCCAGATGCGGCGCACCCGGACAGCAGCAGGAGTGCGGCCACCGCGACCGCGACGCTCCGCAGGTTCACCAGCGGTCGTGGACGCTCGCGCGGAACCACGTGTCGTACAGGTCGTGCACGGTGGCGTCGAGGCCCTCGATCGGCGGCAGGTCGCCGGCCGCGGCGTTCGAGCGCGCCTGCTCCGGGTTGCGCGCGCCGGGGATCGCCGCGGTGACGCCGTCCTGCGCGAGGATCCACGCGAGCGCCGCCTGCGGGACCGAGACGGCGTCCGGCAGGGACGCCGCGAAGGTCTGTGCGGCACGCACGCCGTCGTCGTAGTCGACGCCGCTGAAGGTCTCGCCCTGGTCGAAGGCCTCGCCGTGGCGGTTGTAGTTGCGGTGGTCGCCCTCGGCGAACGACGTGTCGGTCGTGTACTTGCCCGAGAGCAGCCCCGAGGCCAACGGGACGCGCGCCATGATGCCGACCCCTGCCTCCTGGGCCGCCGGCAGCACGCGGTCGAGCGGCTTGAGACGGAACGCGTTGAGGATGATCTGGACGCTCGCGACGCCGGGCCGGGCGATCGCGGTCAGGGCCTGGTCGGCGGTCTCGACGCTGACGCCGTAGGCGGCGATCGAGCCGTCGGCGACCAGCGCGTCGAGGGCGTCGTAGACGGCGTCGTCCTCGTATACCGGGGTCGGCGGGCAGTGCAGCTGCACGAGGTCGAGGGTGTCCTGCCCGAGGTTCTTCCGCGAGCGGTCCACCCACTCGCGGAAGTTCGCGGCGACGTAGTTCTCGGGGACCTGGTCGGCGCGACGGCCCATCTTCGTGGTGATCGTCAGCGGCACGTCTGGGTTCGCGGCACGCCACGCGCCGATGAGCTGCTCGCTCCGGCCGTCGCCGTAGACGTCGGCGGTGTCGAACAGGGTGACGCCCGACTCGACGGAGGCGTCCATGACGGCGTGGCGTCGGCTTCGGAGACGGGACCCCAGTCACCGCCGAACTGCCAGGTGCCGAGACCGATGGGGGAGACGGAGCGGCCGGTGCGGCCGAGGGTGCGACTCTGCATGGGTCCGAGCGTAGTCAGACGCGGACGGGCGGGGTTCAGCCGATCGTCGAGACGCCGCGGCGCAGGAGCGCTCGCGCTGCCCGCGCGCGGGGGATGACCCAGACGGCTGCCCACAGGGCCATCGCGCTCCAGAGCAGGATGAGCATCGTCGTGATGAGGGTGCCGTGCTGGTCGCGCATCGACCAGGTCATCGCGATCCACAGCACGCCGAGGACGACCTTGCCCCAGCCGGCGCCCTCGCGGTCGGCCTGGGCCTGGACGAGCGGGATCCACTGGTCGGCCGGCACACCCGCGGGCACCTGGCCGTCGGCGATCCACTCGCGGACGACGATCGACCGTTCGTAGCCGCCCTCGGCACGCCAGGCACGGCGCTGCAGGACGACGGCGATCGCGGCACCGGCCACGGCGGTCGGGATACCGGCCGAGACCAGGACGGTGGTGGTCGCCTCGGTCCACGAGGACAGGACCAGCATGACCAGGACGACGGCGAAGGCCGCGCCCGTCACACCGGCGCCGAGCAGGCGGAGCCGCCCGGCTTCGTCGAGGACACCGACTCCGACACCGTTCACGGGGGAGAGCGTACCTGCGGTGATCGGGGGCCGGGGGCGTTGGTCAGCCCAGTGCCAGCAACCAGCACATGCCGGCGGCGGCGAAGGCCATCGCCCAGCTCACCAGGCTGCCGATGAGGAAGTACTCGGCCTGGTACCCGGTCGTCTCGCGGCGGATCTCGGGGAACCGGACGATCCCCTTCGCGGCGATCAGCGCGGCCACGACGGGGAAGGCGCCGGCCAACGAGAACCCGGCGAGCAGCAGGCGCTCGATCGGGCCGATCATGCGGCCGCCCTTGAGGGTGACCGTGCCGTCCGTGTCCGTGTCCGTGTCCGTGTCCGTGTCCGTGTCCGCCCCGGGTGCCCGGGTGGTGCGGCGCCAGTCGAAGCGCTTCCGGCGGGTCGGTTCGGCCGCCACTGCACCGGGCCGTGCGTCGGGCGACATCCCCGGCGGCAGCGCCTGGGCGACGACCACGTTGGCCGAGTCAACCAGGAACAGTGCGGACCCGATGCCGGCGACGAGCGCCGCGAGCGGCACCGCTCCGACGAACGCCGGGCCGGCGTCACGGTGCCAGTCCACCACGAAGCCGGACGCGTCGGCAGCCGGTGCCCAGAGCAGCAGCGCGGCGACGGCGACCGCGAGCAGGACGGCCGGCCAGGACCCGGAGCGTCGGAGCCAGGGGAGTGCCCGATCGCGACCGCCGGGTGCGCCCCCGGACCGCACCGGGATCGTCGTCGCGACCCACAGGGCTGCGAGCACGACCGTGACCAGCACCGACCAGACGGCGAGGCCGAGGCCGAGCACCGCCACGGCCGTCACGGCGACCCAGAGCAGGACGATCACCGTGGCGGTCAGCACGCGCCGTGGTGCCGCATCGGTCCCGGTCCGTGCGCGGACGACGTCGGCGAGCCCGACGAGGGTGAGGAGGACTCCGGCGAGCATCAGCGGCTCCCGTCCCCGAGGACACGCAGGCCCTCGACCAGGGCGGCGACGCCCGACTTCTGCACGGACTGGGACACCGCCGACGGGGTGATGCCCTCGTCCGCGGCGATCTGCGCCTGCGTGCGGCCCTGCACCAGACCGAGTGCGATCCGGCGGGCGCGGGGTGCGAGTCGCGAGACGACGTGGTCGCGGCTGAGGAAGTAGGCGTTCACGAGTCGCTCCGTCGTTCCGTGGCGGTCATCGGCGTCGTGGTACCAGGACCGCAGGAACGCGGTCCGGCCGTCCTCGCGCCGGTGGGTCTCGTTGATGGCGTCCCGCGCCGACCACCAGCCCGGGCCGTCCTGCAGCGGGCCGCCGGCGCCGCCGGTGCCGATCGTCCGGACCTGCCCGCGGCCGATGCCGAGGCGGATCTGCACGGTCGGGGGGAGTGCGAGGGTCGCGGCCGTCGTCGCCACGAGGGCGTCGGTGAGCGTGGCGTAGATGACCTGGAACTCGTCGCCGACGGTGGCGCGGAGGGGGTCGAGTGCGCTGACGTCCGCGGTACTGTCGAAGGCGCGCTCGACGTCCTGCTGGGCTGCGGAGCGGTCCTCGAGCGTGCGGGAGTCGACCAGGTCGACGATCACGGCGATCACGGGCTCGGACTGCATGGGTTAAGCGTAGAGCTTCATATCGCCGAAAGTAAGTCTGGGGCTAAACCATTTGGGGCGGCCACTCTCGCCGGCGCACGGGTCCGCGGCTGAAATGTCACCTTCTGGACGTCTGGCGTCGAACCTGACAGCATGGGCGGACGCTGTCGGAGGGGGACGAGCAGATGGATGGTGCACGACCGGGGACGGGTGTCGCCAGGGCGGGTTCGACCGAGACCGCGGTGCGGCGGCAGGACGGTCCGCCACCCGTGCCGTCGATCGCGTGGAGCGGGGGCCGCGCGGTGCTCGCCCTCGTCGTGCCGTTCGCTGCCGGGCTGCTGCTGGCCGGGGTGGTGCTGCTGCTCGACGTCCCTGGTGGTCGAGTCGCCCTGGTGAACGGTGCGTTCGTGGCGCTCGACGGTGCCGGGGTGCCCGTGGCCCTGCTCGCTGTAGCAGTGGTGATCGCGGGGCTCGGGCTCGGTCTCGGAGTGACCGCAACCACCGTGGTCATGCTCGCGGCCGCAGACGACGCGGTGGCGGGGCCGCGCGACGCCTGGCGGTGGTCGGTCCACCACTGGCGGCTCGTCGTCGAGGCCGCTCTCGTCGCGTTGGCGGCGTTGGCGGCGGGGACAGCCACCACCGTGTGGTGGCGGGCAGGTGGATGGGGCGCCGTCGTGATCGTCGTGCTGCTGGTGCTCGGTACCGTCATCGTGGCGCCGCTGCTGCTCGGGTGGGCGTTGCTCGTGGCCGGTGTGCCCCGTCGATCGGCCTTCCGTCGCGCCTGGGGATCTGGTCGGGTCATCGTCCGTGGTGGGCACGAGGCGACGGCGACGCCGCGTCGTGCGCTCGTCGGGGGAGCGGCGCTGGTGACGGTGCTCGGGGTCGGCGTCCTGCTGGTGCTGCGCCTGTTGCCGCCGTCCGTGCTCCGGAGCAGCGTCGTCGTGGCCTGGTGCTGCATCGCCGTGACCGGACTGGTGCTGCTCGTCGTCGCGATCGCGGTCCGCGGAGCCGCAACGCGGAACGAAGGCGGTCGGCTTCGGTCACCGCTGGCGGTCAATCCGGTCGACCCGGTCGACCCTGTGGCTCGGGGACGACGGGTGCGGCCTGGACTCGTCGGAGCGGGCGTGGTGCTCGTCCCGGCGGTGGTGTTCGCGGTGATCGTCTCGAGCAATCCGCTCGGCGTCGTACAGTACGACGCCGCCCGTGCCGACGCGCGCGGCCTGCTCGGCGGCGACATCGCGGACGTCGGAGGCCGGACGGCGGTCGTGAGCACGCCGTCGAAACCGCCCAGCCGTCTGCGGATGTGTGGGGGTGCGTCGTGCGACACCCCCGTGGAGATGCCCGGCCTGACCGGCGGCTCCGCGATCGGGAGCGCCGGCGACGGCGGGCTGCTCACTGCCCATTGGAAGGTGCGGTTCGAGGACGAGGTCGCGCAGGAGTACGAGCTCGAAGTCGTGCACTCACGCGCGGACCAACTCGATGTGGCACCGAAGTCGGACGATGCCGCCTGGCCCGCGGGGAGACGGGCGGAGCAGCGTGACTCCGCCGACGAGGCGCCGGCCGTCGATCGCCCGGAAGGGCACCGCACCACGGTCGCCGCCGTCGACATCGTGGAGACCGATCAGGGGCGCGTCAGCTACTGGATGACCGACGTGGCAGTCGCGAGTTCCGGCGACCGGCCGGTGGTGGTCGGGATCGCCCGCGGCGGTGAACCGGAAGGACGCTCGCACCTGGTCGCCGTGTTCTGCGAGGACGTGTCCTGCGTCGAACACACGGTTCGGCAGGTGGCGCTGCCGTGGATCCCGCCGCTGGACCACCAGGGTGTGGACGTCGCCGTCGCGCCGGACGGCACCGCGGTGGTCTCGCTGGTGTCGGAGACCGACGCTCGTTCGCCGACCTTCACCGCCCTTCGGCTCGTGTCGTTCAGCCCGGACGGCGGCCAGCCCGTCGTCCGCGACCTGTCGCACGCGATCCCGCCGGGGGAGCCGGTCCGGGCGTGGGACGAGGCGTACGACGCCCGGGTGGCGATCGGCGGCGACGGGAACCCGGTCGTGCTCGCGCGGTCGAACGGGATCGCGACCCAACGGCTGACGTTCTGCGCGGATGCGTCGTGCTCGTCTTCGTCGCACACGGACATCACGCCGAAGGGGCCGACGAACCTGCTTCCGGCGTTCGTCATCGACCGATCGGGGCGGCCACTCGTCGCGGTCCGTGACGAGGAACGCGGCACTCTGGGACTGCTCTCGTGCCGTGACGCACGGTGCACCAGTTCCGAGCAGACGACGATCGCCCGGTTCCCGCCGGTGCAGGACGAACGGTCGAGCACCAGCACGCTGGCGATCGGCCTCAGCGCCGACGACACCCCGATCGTGCTGTCCGGTGGCGTTCCGGAGGACCGGGACGAGGACGCGAAGGGACTCGTGATCCGCTGCGACCGACCCCGGTGCGGGGTGTCGTGACGTGCCCGCCTGGTTCGACGACGATCGAGCGCTGACGCCTTAGGATCGTGGTGAGGGCCTTTAGCTCAGCTGGTAGAGCGCCACGTTTACACCGTGGATGTCGTCGGTTCGATCCCGGCAGGGCCCACCGAGCCACCGCTGGCCGGTCTCCCACCGGGACCGACCAGCGATCCGTCAGTCGCCGAGGGCCCACAGCCATTCGGCTTCGAGGTCGCCTTCGACGAGTTCCGCGAGCTTGCCGAAGTAGTCCTGCATGTGTGGCTGCTGCACGTGGCGCGCGATGTCCGCCCCGGAGGACCACCGCTCGTAGAACGCGAACGCCCCGGGCTGCTCCTTCGTGGTGTGCACCGAGTACTGCTCGTAGCCGTGCTCGGATCGCACTGTGGGGATGATCGCGCGGATCGCGTCTTCGAGTTCCTGCTCCTTGCCGGCCCGGGCGCGGGCGAACCCGTAGACGGCCACCGGGGTCGTCGAGGCCAGGACGTCGGCGGGCATCAAGCCATCGGGGACGGTGTCTTCGGTCGTGCTCATGGTGACTGCTTCTTTCGTTTCGTTGCCGTCCCGAACGAGTGCTCCGGACGTCGTCAACGCTAGGAGCGGTCAGTGGGACGTTCAATGCTCCTGAGGACCAGGTTCATGTCCGCGAGGACCAACCGAAGCGGTTCCATGGTCCATCCGGAAAGACCGGCGTACATTCGTCGAAGTGGACGTCCTCTCCGAAGTGCTCGACGTCTCCGGAGTCCGGGGAAGTGCCGGCGCCCGGATCGCGGCCGCCGGCAACTGGGGCGTGGAATGGGTCCGGGATCGCGACGCCGTCGTCTACGCGGTCACTGCCGGTGTCGCCTACCTGATGGTCGAGGGCGGTGCCCCGAGGCTCCTGACGACGGGCGACGTCGTCGTCCTCACCACCGGCGCCGCCCATGCGCTCTCCAGCGCACCCGAGGTCGACATCCACTCGTGTGACGTCGCGGCCGCGGACGAGGCACGCCGCAACGGTGGCCTCCTGCGTCTGGGCGACGGGGACGAGCAGACGCAGATCCTGGGCGCGTCGTACTCCCACGATCCCGCTGGATCCACACCGGTCTTCGCCCTGCTTCCTCCGGTGATCCACCTCCGGGCCCAGCAACTCGACGCGAGCCTCGCGGACATCGTCCGGCTCATCGGACACGAACTCGCTCGTCCCGGCCTTGCGACCCACCTCGTCCTCGATCGTCTCGTCGACGTCCTCCTCGTCGCGATCTTGCGGACCTGGCTCGCCTCCTCGCCAGAACCCGGCGCCTCGTGGTGGGGAGTCCTCCGCGACCCACTCCTGACGCGGGCGGTCACGAGGATCCACGAGGCTCCTGGTCACCCCTGGACGACCGAAGCGCTCGCACGTGACGTCGCAACGTCGAAGCAGACGCTGGTGCGCCGCTTCCGGACGTTCGCGGACACCACGCCGGGGGAGTACCTAACCCGCTGGAGGATGGACCTCGCAGCGCGTCGACTCCGTGACACCGACGACGGCCTCCAGAAGATCGCCGCTGACGTCGGGTACACCTCCGTCTACGCGTTCAGCCGAGCCTTCAGCCGTGAACGGTCGCTCCCGCCCGGGCGGTACCGAACGGTCGCCCGCGCAGGTGAGCGCCCCGATTGACGGGAGCACTACTCGCTGATCGTCGATGTGCTCGCCGTGCCCATGGACAGCAGGATGAGCGCGCGCGCCGTTGCAGAGCCGGCCTCGCAGCCGTAGACGACCAGCTGCAGGCCGGGTGACCCCTCGACGGCGAAGGTGTGGGCGTCGAACTCCAGCCGCCCGACCTCCGCGTGCTCGAACTGCTTCGCGGTGGTCGTCTTGCGCCGTACCCGTTGCGTGCTCCACCGTTCGGCGAACTCCGGGCTGGCGTCGTTCACTCCCGCGATGAGACGGAGGAGGCGCGGGTCGCTCCCGAACTCCGCGGTCGCCGCCCGCAGGCTCGCGACGGTCGCGTCTGCGGCGCGGGCCCAGTCGGCGTGGAAGTGCCGCGCCGTCGGGTCGAGGAAGGTCATCCGCACGAGGTTGTCGAAGCGTCCGAAGGGTGCGTACACCGCACGGGCCAGGGCATTCGCGGCGAGGATCTCGTGCGCGGGGTCGATCACGAACGCGGGGTGTGCCGACCACGAGTCGAGCAGCTGCCCGAGAGCCGGCGTCACCGACGTCGCCACGCGCGGGAGTCGCGGGGGAGCAACCAGCCCGGCCAACGAGAACAGGTGGTCGCGCTCGTCGCCCTCGAGCTCGAGCCCGTCGGCGATGCCCTCGAGCACGGCGGCGCCGGGACTCACCTCCCGCCCTTGCTCGAGCCGTGTGTAGTAGTCGACGCTGAGGCCGCCCAGCACCGCGAGTTCCTCGCGGCGGAGCCCGGGCACCCGGCGGACACCGCCGCCTGGCAGTCCGAGCGACTCCGGGGCGAGGCGGCCGCGGACGGCGCGCAGGTACGCGGCGAGGGTGAGGTCGTCGGCGGGCACGGGACCAGGGTAGGTGGCAGGAGCGCCGCCTCCCTGGTCCTGCCGTACCCCGGCAGGACAGGGCGATGGTCCGGGGCTGAGCGGCGTCGAGGCTGGGGGCATGGACACCAGCAGCACGCCCCAGCCCGTTCACCCCTACCTCGGCCTCTGGATCACCGCCGACGGCCGCATCCGCCACGAGCTCCGGCCCGACGGCCGTTACGTGGAGGCCCGAGGTGACCGTGAGGCGGCCTACGTGGGCACCTACGAGGTCGACGGCGACCACATCGACTACCGAGACGACACCGGCTTCACCGCGGACGGCGACTTCAGGGACGACGTCCTGCACCACGCGGGCATGGTGCTGCACCGACGGAAGGTCGTCCTCGTGACGGGCGCCTCCAGCGGCATCGGGCGCGCGACGGCCGTCCGCCTCGCCGCGGCCGGCCACCCCGTCGTGCTCGGGGCTCGGCGCACCGACCGGCTCGACGAGCTCGTCACCGAGATCGAGGGGGCGGGCGGTACGGCGATGGCAGTGCCGCTCGACGTGACCGCCCTCGCCTCGGTGCAGGAGTTCGCTGCTGCTGCCAGGGCACGCTTCGGGCGGATCGACGTGCTCGTCGCGAACGCCGGCGTGATGCCGCTGTCGCCCCTCGCCGCAGGCCTCGTCGACGAGTGGGACAGGATGATCGACGTCAACGTCCGCGGCCTCCTCCACAGCATCACGGCGACCCTGCCCACCATGCTCGCGCAGGGCACCGGCCACGTCGTGACGATCGCGTCCGTCGGCGCCTACGACGTCTCGCCCACAGCGGCTGTCTACTGCGGCACGAAGTTCGCAGCACGGGCGATCACCGAGGGGCTGCGTCAGGAGTCACCGCGCGGGATCCGTGTCACCACCGTGTCACCAGGAGTCACCGAGTCCGAGCTCGCCGCAACGATCACCGACGCCTCCGCCGCCGCCGCGATGGTCGTCTACCGTGCCGAGTCGATCTCTGCCGATGCCATCGCCCGCGCTGTCTCCTACGCGGTGGCCGAGCGACCCGACGTCGACGTGAACGAGATCGTCGTGCGGCCTGCGGCCCAGCGTTGAGTTGCTCCGCACGAGGGGCTCTGCGTGCCCGGTCGGCTGGGCAGGACCTCGACGATGCCGTCCGCGGGTACGAGGACCGGAGGACCACCCGGGTCGCGTGAATCTGAACGCTCGGTCACGTGCCTGACGACGCCGGTGTGATCCGTGCTCAGGGGCGCCAGTCGGTCAGCTGGAGCTCCGGGAAGGCAGCCAGCAGCGCGGTGGGATCGCCAGGAGTGACCGGGTTGGCGAGGAGGTCGTCGATCGCTGGCGGGAGATCGTCCCGCCGGGTCGTGGGAGTCGGACCGCCGTGGGCGATGTCCACCCATTCCTGCATCGTGTGCTGCTGAGGCCCGACGAGGTCGAACACGCCACTCGGCGCGCCGGGCCGGGTCGCGAGCAGGATCGCCGTGACGACGTCATCGATGTGGATCGGACGGAAGACCTGGGAGCCGTCCCCGGCGATCGGGACCGGATCTCCGTCCGTGCCGCCACGCACCATGAAGTCGAACGGCTGGGGGTTGTCTCGGCCGCCGACGATCGCGCTGATGCGGAACACGGTGGCGTTCATCGGGGCGAGGATCTCTTCCGCCATGCCCTTGGCGCGCTCGTACCAGTTCTCGGCGGAGGAGTCCGCCCCGAGTTGGGAGAGGTAGACGATGCGGGTGCCTTCGCCGACCGAATCGGCGACCCGTCGGGTGGTCTCGACCGTGCCGGCGAGGTAGTCCTCCCAGTTCGGCGCGCCGAAGTTCCCGGCGAGGTGCGCAACGGCGTCGACCTGGCCGAGGGCGGTCTCGGCGGCAGTCGACGTCGTCCAGTCCGTGATCACCGTGGCGGCATCGACCCGGCCACTCCGGCGAACGAGCGCGACGGCGTCTCCGTGCAGTTCGGCGAGCATCTGCTGACCGGTGCGACTGTTCGCGCCGGTGATCGCGAGGCGAGGGCCATTCAAGTGCGATGTCATAATGTGCTACAGCATATGCCTGCTGTGGGAGGATCGAGGGATGGATGACCTCGAACGACTGGGATTGCTGACGAAGGCTGTCTCGCGGGAGTCGGACAGGCGCCTGACCGAGCTCCTCAAACCGCTCGGCGTGACGCCCAGCCAGGCGGAAGTGCTGCAACTCCTCGACCTGTACGGACCGATGTCGTTGGGAGAGCTCGGCGGGCTGGTGCTCTTCGAAGGCGGGCACCCGAGCAGGCTCGTCGACCGCATGGTCACGGCGGGGATGGTCGATCGCCAGGAGAGTGCGGATGATCGGCGCCGGATCCAGCTCAGCTGCACGCCTGCGGGACGGCAGCTCGCCGCGGCGGCCACGGCGGCGAAGGAACAGTTCCGGGTCTGGCTCCGTGCGCAGCTGGAAGGTGTCGAACTCACACCGGCCATGGACGCCCTCGCAGCCGTCATCGTCGGTACCTCGATGCAGGACACGGTGTCGTCGCGTGCAGCACGTTCGCTCGTCCGTTCCGACAGCACCCCGACCTGATGCAGGCACGAGCGGTCACTGTCTCGATGGGGTCGTGGCGACGCTGGTGGGGACGCGCGGGGAGCTGACGCCGGGCTGTGTTGCGCGGTTCCCGAGGCAGTGCAGCAGGAGTCGGCGTGCCGGAACCTCGACCGCGTCGTGCAGGACGGTCCCGACGGCCAACGCCACCACCAACGCGAGCAGGGCCAGGAGGGCGCTGGTGACGCCTCCGTCGGCCGCGCCCTGGGGCCGGAAGGCCAGCACGGCGTCGATCGTCAGGAGATGGACGAGGTAGAACGCGAACGACCTGGTCCCCAGGTGCACGAGCAGCGGAGACGACAGGCCGGTGGTGCGTCCGTCGACGTCCGCCCTGGCGAGCGCGGGCAGCAGCAGGGAGAACCCCACGACCGTGCAGCCGGTCAGTGCGAACCCCGAGGTGGGGTGCAGGTCTGCGGCGAGGAGGCCCGCGACCGTCAGCAGGACGGGGACCGCGAGTCGTGGTCCGCCCCAGGCGCCCGAGCGCACCAGGGCAGCGCTCAGGACGCCGAGCAGGAACTCCGGGAACCGTGCCGGTGGCCAGCTCGCCGGGACGGGAGAACCGGGCAGGTGCGGCACGAGCACCGGTGCGACCAGGACGAGGACGGCTGCGAGCACGGCGAGGGCCGTGAGCACGGCTGGGTGAGCGTGGCGGATCGGTCGGATGAGGAACGGGAACGTCAGGTAGAAGAACGCTTCGCAGGCGAGGGACCACGACACCGGGTTCCCGGCTTGCCACCACGGTGCGTGCCAGGCGTTGACGAGCAGGACGTTCGCCACGAGGGCTGCCGGCGACGCCGTCCGGATGCTGGGCATCAGTGTCGCTCCCACGACGATCGCGGCGAGGACGGCGACCAGGTGCAGCGGCCAGATCCGTGCGGCACGGCGGTACCAGAAGTGCAGTGCCGCTCGCAGCGGTCCTGCGCGCTCCCCGTCGGTGCGGTCCGACCAGGCCAGGACGAAGCCGGAGAGCATGAAGAACAGCGAGACGCCGGTGTCGCCGCTGCCGACCACGGCGCTCAGGGTGCTCTGCGCGTTCCCGTCGAAGTACCCGAGGTTCCGCACGTGGTAGGCGAAGACCCCGAACGCAGCGACCCAGCGCAGGCCGGTCAACGACGGCAGGACAGGGTTCTCGAGCGCGGGGTCGGTTCTGGACATGCCCTCATCGGAACAGTCGACACGTCAGCCGAGCGTCTGGTCGAGCGCATACGCTCCGCATACATCCGATCTGCTGTGCTGACCGGGTCCGGATCGGCCGGAGCAGCGAGGAGCGACGTGCGGGTACTGGTGGTGGAGGACGAGCCGTTCCTGGCGGAGGCGATCCGCGTGGGCCTGCGGCTCGAAGCGATCGCCGCCGACACGGTGGGCGACGGCTTCGCCGCGCTCGATCAGCTGGCCGTCCACGCGTACGACGTGGTCGTGCTCGACCGGGACATCCCCGGTCTGCACGGCGACGAGGTCTGTGCCCGGATCGTTGCTGATCCGGAAGCGCCGAGCGTCCTCATGTTGACGGCGTCGACGACACTCGCGGAGCGGGTCCACGGCCTCCAGCTCGGGGCCGACGACTACCTGGGCAAGCCCTTCGACTTCGAGGAGCTCGTGGCACGGCTCCGCGCGCTCAACCGGCGAGCACGTCGCGCGGTCGCGCCGGTCCTCGAGACGGCGGGCCTCCGGCTCGACCCCTTCCGACGTGAGGCCTACCGCGACGGTCGCTACCTGCGCCTGGGGCGGAAGGAGTTCGCGGTCCTCGAGGTCCTGCTGCGTGCGGACGGTGGCGTCGTGAGTGCCGAGCAGCTGCTCGAGCAGGTGTGGGACGAGCACGCTGACCCGTTCACCAACGCGGTCCGGCTGACCATCTCGACCCTGCGGAAGAAGCTCGGCAGTCCCGACGCCATCCGGACGCTGCCCGGTGTCGGGTACGCGATCGCACAGGGTCCTGTCCGCGATCGTCCCGAAGCATGAGGATCCCTGCGCTGCACCGTCTGTCGATCCGGGCGCGGCTCACCCTGACCTACACGGCCCTGATCCTGCTCACCGGCGCCGTCATGCTCGCGGTCGTCTTCGCAGTCCTCGCCATCGTCCCCGGCTACGCGTTCACGGCAGGCCCGTTCCCCTACGGGTCGACGCACGACATGTACGAGATCACCGGCCGCGACGACGTCCTCCGCCTCTTCGTCATCGTCTCGGTCCCGGCGCTGCTCGTGGTCGGGGGCATCGGTGGTGTCGTCAGCTGGCTCGTCGCGGGCAGACTCCTCCGCCCGCTCCGCGACATCATCACGACCGCCGACCGGCTCGGGGCCGGGACGCTGGACGCCCGGGTGGACGTCTCTGGTCCACCGGACGAGATCCGCGACGTCGGTGCGACGCTGAACCGGATGCTCGACCGCCTGGAGACCGCCTTCGTCAGTCGGTCGCGGTTTGCGGCGAACGCCTCGCACGAACTGCGGACCCCGCTCGCCACGATGAAGACGATGCTCCAGGTCGCCCTCCGCACGCCCGACGGGCCGGACCGGACGCAGACCCTCGAACGACTGCTCGTCACCACGGACCAGATGATCCGCATGACGACGGCGCTCCTCGACCTGGCACGTGGGGACGAACCCATCGACGCGCGCCCGGTGTCGCTCCGCGACGAGGTCGCGGCCGCGCTGCTGGCAGTGGACGCGGAACGCCTGGCCCGACGGATCGTCGTGTCGGTCCAGCTCGACGACGTCGTCGTGCTGGGCAACCGACCGCTGCTCGGGCAACTCGTCGGCAACCTGATCCGCAACGCCGTGGTCCACAACGTCTCCGGCGGGAGCCTGCGGGTGGTGCTCGACGATCGGTCGTCCGAGCTCCGGGTCGAGAACGACGGCGAGGTGATCCCGACCGACGAGGTGCACGAGTTGACGGAGCCGTTCCGCCGCCGCCACCGCACGCGGACGAACGGGAGCGGGCACGGACTCGGCCTGCCGCTCGTGGCGATGATCGCGACCGTGCACGGTGCGGAGCTGACCCTGACGCCGCGCGCTGCCGGCGGGTTGACCGCTTCGGCCCGTTTCCCGGAACGGCAGCCAGATCCGGAAGGATCCAACTGATCGTCGCCCCGGGGCCTCGGCGATCACCCTGGCGTCCGGTAGCGTCAGCGCCATGACCGAGATGCAGCGACGCAGTCTGCTGGAACGGCTGATCGGCAAGCCCCTGCCGTGGCTCGCCTGGGTGTGGGCGGTCATCGCGCTGGTCTGGCTCGTCCTGGCCGTCGTCGAACCGTCCCGGTTCCACACGCAGATGGCGGTCCTCTGGATCATCCTCGCCGCCGTGCAGATCGGCTCGGTGTCCTACGCCCGCGCGCAGGCGCGGAAGCGTGCTCGGAACGCAGGCGACGACTCGTAGCCGGCCCGACGCCGGCGCCCAGAGCACGTCCGCGCCCGGAGCACGCCCGCGTCCGCCCAGTGCATGAGCGAGCGCAGAGCTCGGCGAGATGCCTGTGCGCTGCGTGAGAGCATGCGGTCGTGACAGACGAACCCCTGCTCGAGATCCGGTCGGCGTCCGAGACGGACGCGGCGTCCGTGGCTGCGGTCGTCGTCCGTGCGTACGCCAACCAACAGGGCTGGGTGAGCGACGCCGAGCTGGTGACCGGGGAGCGGACGACCCCGGACCAGGTAGGAGCGATGATCCGTGCCCCGCGGTCGGTGGTGCTCGTCGCGGTCCACGACGCCACCATCGTCGCGACCTGTCACCTGCGGGCCTCCGACCGGGCGACGGCGCACCTCGGCATGCTCGCTGTGGACCCGGCGTGGCAGTCCCGAGGCATCTCCCGGCGGCTCCGGACCGCGGCGATCGCGTACGCCGAGGAAGCCATGGCATGCGAGTCCGTCGAGCTCGAGGTGCTCAGCGTGCACGAGGGACTGCGACGCGTGTACGAGCGGAGCGGGTTCATCGCGACGGGGGAGACCCGACCGTTCCCGGCACACGTCGCTCGCGTCGCGGGGCTGCACTTCGTCGTGCTCAGGAGATCGCTCGGCGCGTCTGGACAGACCCCGGACGTGTGACCCGAGCGGCGCGCCGCCGCCAGGACCCGTAGGCTCCAGGCGGACCGACCGGTGCACGGGGCGCACGGCGGGATCCGAGGGGGAACCACATGTCCATCACATCCAGGATCACCACCGCGGGGACGGCGACCGTGATCGTCGTGCTCGCACTCTCCGGCTGCGCCGGGACCGGCACCACGGCACCGGGAGCGGAGCGGGCCACACCGCGGTCGTCGACACCGACACAAGCGCCGAACCAGGCACCGACGGAGACGCCGACCGCGCCGGCCACCGTCGACTCGGCAACGAAGGACCTCACGTTCGAGGACGGCGACGCGCTCTCGGCGAGCACGCTGCCCGCGTTCGGGCTCCAGGTCTCGGCACTCGACGGCTGGGAGCAGACCGGCGAGGACCCGACCACCGGGTCGCGGGAGTACACGAACGCCGACGGCTCCGTGGCGACGATCACGCAGCAGCGGCTCACCGACCTCGACCCGACGATCGGGGACCGCGCCGCCACCGAGCAGCTGTTCACGGCGGCGGGGCTGCCGGCCGACCGACTCGAGGAGCAGCTGCTGCCGACGATCACCGGCGGCACCGCGCAGTTCCTGTCGATCGCCGGGCACAACACGGACGGGTCGTGGTCGGCGACGGTCGCGCGCGCCTTCGCGAAGCCGGGAGCGGCGCTCATCGTGAAGGTCCGGACGACCTCACAGGATGCGCTCCGTCCCGACCTGCACGACATCCTGGTCAACGCGCAGGTGGTCGTCGCCTAGCGAGTCGAGCCGGTGCGTCGGGGCGCCGCGTCGGGGCGCCCCGACGGGTCCCTATGCTGAGTCATCGTGCGCCGCTCCGTCCGTCTCCTGACCGTCCTCGTGATCGTCGCCCTGTTCGCCGTCGGGGTCCTGGCAGCGGTGGTCTTCATCCAGCGTGTGCTGGCGGATCCGGCGAGCGACGTCGCCTGGGTCGGCATCGTCCGGGCGATGGGGTTCATCGTCATCGGGGTCATGCTGACACTGCTCGGACGGCGAGGGCTGCCCGCGGCCGTCGACGCGATCAACCTGCTCGCCGACGCCGGTCCGGTGCGGCCGCTCACGGTCGTGGTGTGGGTCGTCCTCGGCGCCACCATCTACTCGATCCTGCGCGGCTGGACGGTGATCGTCCCCGTCGCGGCCGTCATCGGTGCGATCGTGGTGGCGTTGCCGTTCGTCGAACGCTTCCTGGACGCGGCGCTGGCCCGGCAGGCTGCGCGAGCCGACGCCGACGCCGACGCCGACGGCGACGCCGCGACGCCGGTCACACCGGTGGCACCCGCCGGGACCGCCGCCGACGCGTGAGACGGCAAGCGAGACGGCACGCGGGACGGACGTGTGACGGTCACGAGACGGGACGGGAGGCCCGGTGCCAGCTGGCACCGGGCCTCCCGTCCGTCGTCGACGCGGCCTGACCGCCCCTGCCGACCCACGCGGGTCGGCCCGCCTCAGCGCTCCGCGCGCCCGGCGAAGCGGTACCGGAACCCGGGCACACCGTCCGCGGTGACGACCACGTCGTAGTACCCCCACTCGTCGAGCGGCCAGTGCATCGTCTTGTGCCCGGAGCCGCGGACGTGCGCGGTCTCGCGGTGCTGCACGAAGTCGTTGGCCACGAGCACGAAGCGGAGCTCGGCCCTGCCGGTGTTCTCGAGCAGGAGCTGCAGGGTGCGCCGACCGCGGGTGTCCCGGACGACCGAGACGTGCGGGACGCCGCCGGTCGCCGGACCACCGACCGCGACGGCGCCGGCGAAGCGTCGGAGGAACCGGTCGGGCCCGTAGACGCTGACGTCGTACGCGCCGTCGGTCGTCGTGGTGTCCCATGCCCAGTCGGCGGTGGCGCCGACGGGGACGGTCTTCGGGTGGGCGGCGAACGGCATCGCGGTGTTCGGGTACACGAGGAAGTTGACCCCCTGGCGACCGTCGTTCGCGAGCGTCACGGTGACCCGACCGGTGCCGTGGTCGACGGTCGCGTCCGCGTGCTGCCGGTAGGGCAGGCTCCGACGGCGGACGGTGCCGGGCTCCTGGACGGGCACGGTCTGCGCGCCGATCGCGGGTTCCTCGATGGGCGGCTTCGCCTGGTCGGCGTCGGCGGCCGCGACCAGCACGCGGGTCTGCTCGATGCCGGGGACGACGTCGGCGCCGGGGATGCTCGGGTCGGGGGCGCTGAAGTCGAAGCAGCTCGTCAGGTCCCCGGAGACGGTCCGTCGCCAGTCGGAGATGTTCGGCTCGCGGACCCCCGTGACGTGTTCGAGGAACTGGATCACGGACGTGTGGTCCGCCACCTGCGAGTTGACCCACCCGCCACGGCTCCACGGCGACACCACGGTCATCGGCACGCGGGCACCCATGCCGATGGGCAGGCCGTCGACGTACTCGTCGGGGGTGCCGGGTTCGGCGAACGGGGGGACGACGTGGTCGAAGTACCCGTCGTTCTCGTCGTAGTTGACGAGCAGGACGGTCGAGGCCCAGGTGTCCGGGTTGCTGAAGAGCGCCTGCACGACGGCGTTCGTGTAGTGGGCGCCGTAGTCCGGGCTGGCCGCCGGGTGTTCGCTCCAGCCGTAGGGGGCGATGACGTACGACACGGTCGGCAGGCTGTTGGTCGCGCAGTCCTGCCCGAACTGGCTGAGCAGGTGGGTGACGTCGAGGCCCTTGCCGGAGTTCGGCTTCCACCCCTCGTGCAGACCGGCACGCGCGGCGAGCTCCTGCTGGGCGGGATCGGAGGACGCGAGCGCGCGGTGGTACTGCTCGAACAGCCAGAGCGGGTTGTCGCCGTAGTCGCCGACGTACGGGTCGGCGGAGCTGTCGCCGACCTCGTCGTTGGCGTAGGTCTTCCAGGTGACGCCGGCCGCCTGCAGCCGTTCGGCGTAGGTGGTCCAGGCGAACACCGGTTCGTAGTCCGCCGGGTTGTCGGTCGCCGGTCCGCCCTGGGTGCCGCGGGGGTCGATGGTGCCGGACCACTGGTACAGGCGGTTCGGCGTGGTCGGACCGTTGAGCGAGCAGTGGTAGTCGTCGCAGACCGTGAACGCTCCGGCGAGTGCGCGCTGGTACGGGATGTCCTCGCTGGTGAAGTAGCCCATCGTCTGGGCGCTCTTCGCGTCGACCCACCGGTTCCAGGCACCGCCGTTCCACGCGGTGTGCCCACCGCCCCAGGAGTGGTCGAGGCCGTCGGCGTTCTGCGCGTTGAACCGGGTGGTGTCGAGCCGGAACGGCAGCATCGCGCCACCGTCGGTGCGGGCCGCGGACGGCTGGTGGAAGACGTCGTGTCCGGTCGGCAGCTCGAGCGCCTGCTTGTCCGAGAACCCACGGACGCCGGGCATCGTGCCGTAGTAGTGGTCGAACGACCGGTTCTCCTGCATGAGCACGACGACGTGCTCGACGTCGGCGATCGTGCCGGTGGGGACGGCACGAGCGGTCGCGGCGCTGGCGCGGTCGGCCGCGCCCGGTCCGAACGCGGACCCTGCGGCGACGCCGGCCATGATCGCTGCTGCGCCGCCGACCAGGACCGTCCGGCGGCTCAGGCCGGGGCGGACCGCTGCGGTGTACGCCGCGTCCGGGGTCAGCGGTGGTGCGGCGTCCAGGCTGACGTCGGGTGCGCCGTGTTCGGGCTTCCTCGTGCTCATCGCGGGCCTTCCAGGTCGGTGGGAGTGCGGGCGCTGCGGGGGAGGAGCGCCCGTCAGCATGACAACGAGGTGCGCTGAACCGTGCCTTGCCCGGCCGTGGCGGCGGGGTGAACGCGTCCGGTGGAGTCAGGATCGACCTGTCCAGGTGCACCGAGGCTGGGCCCTGTGGTTCCGGTGTCGATCCCACGAGGACTCCGACGCACCTGGACAGCTCGGCCGCAGCGGGGGAGGATCACCGGGTGCGACCACTGTTCCGGGACATCGCCGAGGACCTCGCCGACCGGGTGCTCCGCGGTGAGTTCGACGCCACGGGTGTCCTGCCGGCCGAGCACGACCTGGCGGCCGACTACGCCGTCGCGCGCGGCACCGTGCGGAGCGCGCTCGAGCTGCTCCGCGACCGGCAGGTCCTGACGGCACGTGCAGGCTCCCGCTGGCGCGTCCGCACCACGACGCTCGGTCACGACGCCGGCGCGCTCGAGTCGTTCGGTCAGCTGGCCAGGGCCCGGGGGCACGAGCCCGGCGGGCGGGTCGTGGCGGTCGAGGAACGGCCGGCCACCGTGCGCGAGCGGCGCCTGTTCCGCGCCGCGCACGACGAGCCCGTCCTGCACGTCGTGCGGGTACGCTCCCTCGACGGTGTCGACGTCATGCTCGAGCGCACCGCCTACGCGCCGTGGGTCGCCGCCGTCATCCGGACGATCCCCGGCGGGCAGACGTCGGTGTCGGCGACCCTGGAGGACCGGTTCGGCATCCGGGTCGGTGCCGCCGTCACCACCGTGGACGCGCTGCTGGCCGACGACGCCGACGCCGCGCTCCTCGGGGTCCGGCCCGGCGCGGCGCTCCTGCAGGTGCGCCGGTCCAGCACGGCGGAGGACGGCCGACCGCTCGAGGCCGGCGACGACCGGTACGTTGCCGGGACCGTGCCGCTCCGGATCCGGACGGCGTCCGCAACGGCACCGGTACCGCGGACCGGCACCGGGCACGACGACGCGGGATGAGCCGGACGGGAGGCCCGGTGCCAGCTGGCACCGGGCCTCCCGTCCGTCGCCACTCGACCCCACGACGTGGGCCGGCAGGCGGGGTCAGCGTCGCTGTGCGCCGTCCGCGGCGACGGCCGCCGCCAACCCTGCTTCGATGACGTCGACGGGGTCCGGCAGGGCCGCGATCGACGCCGCGACCTGACGGCTGCGGGCGCGGTGGGCCGGAGTCGTCAGGACCTCGCGGACCGCCCGACGGATCGCCGCAGGCCGTGGCGTCCCGGAGCGCAGGTTCTGCCCGCACCCGGCCCACGCGACCCGGGTGGCGACCTCCGGCTTGTCCTCGGTCGACCCCGCGACCACGAGCGGCACGCCGTGTGCGAGGGCACGCTGCACCCCGCCGAACCCGCCGTTCGTGACGACGACGCTGCACCGCGGCAGCAGCTGGTCGTAGGGCAGGAAGGTCGCCACCCGGGCGTTGGCGGGCAGCGCCGTGCCGAGCGCGCGTTCGACCTGGTCGACGGGGCGGCCACCGGTGGTCGCGACGACGAGGACGTCCTCGTCCGCCAGCGCGCGGAGCGTCGGCGCGATGAGCCGGCCGAGGTCGACGGTGTCGATCGTGCCCTGGGTCACGAGCACCACCGGGGAGTCGGTGTCCAGGTCGTCCCACCACGCGGGCAGGTCGGCCCCGGGCGTCGGTGCCGCGCGGGCCACGACCGGACCGACGAACCGGACCGAGTCGGGGAGCTCGCGCCGCGGGTACTCGAGCTCCGCGACGCTCAGCTGGAACAGGGTGTCGAACGCGCGGTACGCGAAGTCGAAGGTGTCGATCGTCGACGGCGGTGCCCCCACCTCGGCGAGCACGGCGTCCACCGCTCGACGCAGCGGCCGGGTGAGCACGGGGTGGATCGCGGCGGTGAGCAGCCGGTTGCGCACGCGCGCCACCGGCCCGCGACCCGGCGCGAGTGCGGTGCCGAAGGGGGCGGCGTCGACGCTGGTGAGCGTCACCGGGGTGGTCGCGATCCCGAGCACGGGCAGACGCTCCGCGGACGGCAGGGCCAGGTACGGCGCGAGCCCGGTGAACGACGCCTCGCCGAGCACCGCGTCGAAGCGCCCCGCTGCCAGCAGCGCCGTCAGCGCGCGGTACTGGGAGGGGATCGGCCGGACGAACATGGCGATGATGCCCTCGCGGACGACCGCGATACCGCGTGCAGCAGTGGCGTCGGCGAGCCGGTCCTGCAGATCGGCGTCGTCGAAGTCGACGTCGGCCGGCAGCGCCACGAACCGGAGCCCGGCTCCGACGACGAGCTCGCGGTACTTGGACCCCGTCAGCACGGTGATCTCGTGGCCGCGCTCCGCGAGGTCGCGGCCCACGTCGACGAGGGGCGCGAGGTGGCCGTAGACGGGCGGGGCGCAGAGCAGGTACGAGGACACGGGGGCCGCTTCCGTCGGGGGGATGGCCGGACGTTCGGAGCGTAGGCGCGGCGAGCAGGCGCGTGGCGCGGCACGGACTGGGAGTGGGTGAGAGTCCTCGAGCACACCACGGCACACACGTCGGCGCCCGGGTGACGTACTGCGTCCGCAGTAGTCGGGGCGCTCCCGCTGCAGTACCGCTCGCCCTCCGGACCGGCGCACGCTGAGGACCACCACACCCCGACGAGAGGACTCCATGGACATCGCAGTCGACATGACGAAGTGCCAGAGCTACGCCCAGTGCTGCTTCCTCGCACCCGGCGTGTTCCGGTTCGAGGGGGAGGAAGCGTTGGTCTACAACCCGAACCCGAGCGACGAGGAACGCTCTCGCGTCCTGGAGTCCGCGGCGGCGTGTCCGGTGCAGGCGATCCGTGTCGGGGGAACGCGCCTCCCGGTCCGGCATGCCGACCCCGCCGTGCGCGGTGCCGCGCCGTTGACGTCGAGCGACGCGGTCGTCATAGTCGGCGCATCGCTCGCCGGCCTCCGTGCCGCAGAGACGGTGCGCGCAGCGGGGTTCACGGGCGAGCTCACGATCGTCGGGGACGAGCCGCACCGGCCCTACGACCGCCCGCCGCTGTCGAAACAGGTGCTCACCGGCGTCGTCGGCACCACCACGACGGCCCTCCCGCACGCGGACGACCTGGACGTCGACTGGCGCCTGGGCCACGCAGCGGTCTCGCTGGACACAACCGGCCGGGAGGTCGTCCTCGACGGTGGGGAACGCATCCGGTACACCCGGTTGCTGATCGCCACCGGACGTCGCTCCCGGCCGTGGCCGGTCGAGTCCGAGGCCGCCCTGGACGGCGTCGTCGTGATGCGGACGGCCGACGACGCGGCACGGATCCGCACCCGGTTGGAGGGCCGACCTCGTCGAGTGCTGGTGATCGGCGGTGGGTTCACCGGCGGCGAGATCGCGTCGTCGTGCAGCACGCTCGGCATCCCCGTCACCGTCGTCGACCGCGGGCCGGCTCCGATGGTGAAGGTCTTCGGGACCGCGATCGGACGGATGATGGCCGATGTCCAGCGCGAACACGGTGTGGACCTCCGGACCGGCACCGGCGTGCTGTCGTTGCTCGACGACGACAGCGGACGGCTCTGCGGTGCTCGACTCACCGACGGTTCCACCGTCGACGTCGACCTGGCGGTCGTCGCGGTCGGGGCCGTTCCCAACAGCGAGTGGCTCACCGGGTCCGGGGTCGCACAGGACGCCGGTGGAGTGCTGTGCGACGTCGCGCAGCGAGCGCTCGACACCGACGGGCAACCGATGGACGACGTCTTCGTCGCCGGCGACATCGCGCGGCACCCGAGCCCGTCGGCGGGCCCCGGCCCCTGGACGAGCGAGCACTGGGGTGCCGCGGTCAGCCAGGCCGACGTCGCAGCGCGGAACCTCGTGCACGACAGCCACGTGCCGCACGAGAGCACCGCGGTCTTCTGGACGATGCAGTTCGGCAACGTCCTCAAGGCCGTCGGAGAGCCGTCCGTCGCGGACTCCGCGCAGGTCGCCCAGGGGTCCCTCGACGAGCGATCCGGTGTCGTCACGTTCGGCAGGGACGGACGCCTGGTGGCCGCCGTCGCCGTCAACCAGGCGAAGTGGCTGCCGTACTACCGCGCGCAGATCGCCGCTGGTGCGACCTTCCCGCTCGAGGACCCGACCGTCGACCCGTCACGGGATCCCGGAGTGGCCGCAGCACGCTAGCGGACCGCTCCCACCACCACCGATCAGAGCCAGACGACAGGAGCAGAACCCAATGACGAACAACCCGCACACCGCGTCGACGACGTGGGACACGTTGCTCGAGCAGGACAACCGGCACGACCCCAACCCCCTCTACGCGCAGCTGCGCACCCACCCGGTGCAGCAGCTGGACAACGGCGCGTTCCTCGTCACCGGGTACGACGAGGTCGTGCAGCTCATGCACGACCCGCGGATCAGCTCCGACCCCATGGCGAAGCACCGCGCCGAGGGTGCCGATCCGGGCGAACCCGCGCTGACGTCGGCGTTCGTCATGACGGACCCGCCCGTGCACGACCGCCTGCGCCGGCAGACGATGCGCCACTTCGGACCGCCGCACGCCGCCGACTACATCGACGGGCTCCGACAGGACATCGATGCCATCACGAACGACCTCATCGACGGGTTCGCCGGACGCACCGAGATCGACGTCGTGGAGTCGTTCGCGTACCCGCTGCCGGTCGCGATGATCTGCGACGTGCTCGGCGTCCCCCCGGAGGACGAGCCCCGCTTCCACGCCTGGAGTTCAGCCATCATCGCGCCGCCGGAGGCCACGGACGACGCCGACGCCGCCGTCAAGCGGCGCGAAGCAGACGAGGCCAGCCGCGAGCTGGCTGCGTACCTCGGCGCACTCGCCGAGTCGCGGCGCGGCACACCGCAGGGCGACCTGCTCTCCGGACTCGTCAACGACCACGGCCCCGACGGGCCGATGTCGCAGACGGAGGTGCTCAACACGTCCATCATGCTGCTCGTCGGCGGGCACGAGACCACCGTCAACATGATCGCCAACGGCACCCTCACCATGCTGCGCCACCCCGACACCATCGAGCTGATCCGCGACAACCCGCACACCATCGCGCAGGTGTTCGAGGAGCTCATCCGAGTCGAACCGCCGGCGCAGGTGACCCCGAAGTACATCGCCCTCGCCGACGTCACCGTCGCAGGCGTCACCATCCCCGAGGGCGCACCCGTCTGGATCGCCTGGGCTGCAGCGAACCGCGACCCCCGGCACTTCCCCGAGCCGGACCGGTTCGACCCGCACCGCGCGGGCAACGACCACCTGAGCTTCGGCGCCGGGATCCACGCGTGCTTCGGCGCCCCACTGGCGCGGTTGGAGACCCAGATCGCCCTCGCCACCCTGTTCCGGCGGCTCGTCAACCCGAGGCTGGTGCTCGACCCGCCGCCGTACCGCCGCAACGCGCTCCTCCGGGGTCCGAGTGAGCTCCGTGTCACCTTCGACGGAGTCCGACCCGCCGCCTGACCGGAGCCGTGTCGGCGTCGCTGAGCCCGGGCACTAGGGTCGCTGCATGACCACACCCGCGGGGGCGAGTTCGGGCAACGGCTACTGGCGCGGCCAGATCGGGGCGACGGCCCTGTTCGGCGTCGGCATGGTGGCGTGCAGCGTGGTGCTCTTCCGGGTGGACCCCGACGAGCCGGGGCGTGCGGTCCTGCTCGCGTTCGGGGGCCTGCTCTTCCTCACCACGCTCGGTTGGGCGGTCGACGCCGCGACCCGCTCGGACCCCCGACAGCGCGCGCTCTTCGCGTGGGCCGTCGCCCAGCACGAGGCTGCGGGGCACGGCAACGACGCCCTCGCGCTGGCCGATGCGGCGCGTGTCCGGGACGGTGCGCTCGATGCCGAACGGATCCGGGCACTGCAGGCGCTGCGCCCCGACAACCCGTACCCGGGCGGCCCACTCGGCGACGCCTCGGACGGCGGGACCGCCGAGACCGCCGGGGCGAACCGGCTCGGGATCGCCCTGCTCGCGCTGTTCCTCGCGTTGACCGGGCTGTACAGCAGCTGCTGGCCATCGGTGTTCGTGCTCGGGTGGCCGTTCCAGTTCGTCGCGTCGATCCTGGCGGTCGTCGCGATCGTGCCGCCTGGCCGCGGTCGCCGACTCGGCGTCGTCGCGGCGATCGTCTCGGTGCTCGGCACCCTCGTGACGGTCGGCATGCTCGTGTGGCGCGTGGTCGAGGCGAACGGCAGCTAACTGCCCGCGGTCGCGCGTGCGGCCCGCGACGTGGGCGGGTGACGGACTGGAGGCTCGGCGCCAGCTGGCACCGGGCCTCCAGTCCGTCTCGTGACACCCCAGGACGCGGGTTGGCGTGCGCGGGCCGGCCACCTGTTTCGGTGGGCGCGCGGTGCGGCAGGTGGGAACAGACTCGCAACGTCGATGAAACACGCGCCCTGTGGGGTGGATGCATGGACGTCACCACCACGGATCGTGCTCCCGCTCGCTGGTACCACTCGCTGTTCGTACAGATCGCGATCGGGGTGGCCCTGGGCATCGCCGTCGGGGTCTGCTTCCCCGCGGCCGCCCCGGTGCTCAACGTGGTCGGGCAGGGGTTCATCCGGCTGATCGAGATGGTGATCGCACCGCTCGTGTTCATCGTCGTGGTGACGGGGATCGTGCACGTCGGCGACCTGCGGTCCGTGGGCCGGATCGCCGGCAAGGCGATGATCTACTTCCTGCTCGCGTCGTCGTGCGCGCTCGTGTTCGGCCTGCTGGTCGGCAACCTCGTGCGCCCCGGGGCCGGCCTCCGGATCGACCCGTCGTCGCTCGACGCCTCGGCCGTGGCGGCGAAGACCGCGGGCGGCACGGCTCCGGACGCGGGGACCTTCATCCTCGACCTCATCCCGTCGAGCGTCGTGAACGCGTTCGCGACGAACGACATCCTGCAGGTGCTCGTCTTCGCGGTGTTCGTCGGCGCGGCGATCGCCGCGATCGGCAGTGACCGTGCGCGGCCGCTCGTGCGGGGCCTCGACCTGTGCCTCGAGGTCGTCTACCGCATTCTGGGCTGGGTGATGTGCCTGTCGCCGCTCGGTGCGTTCGGGGCGATGGCGTACGTGGTCGGGCAGTACGGCATCGACACCCTGGGGTCGTACGGGTTGCTGATCGCCGCCTGCTACGGCGCGGCGGCGGTGTTCATCGTGGCGCTGCTCGTCGGTGGGCGGCTGCTGTCCGGGGTGCCGATCTGGCGGTTCGTCTGGCACACCCGCGCGGAGTTCGGTCTGGCCCTGGGCACCGCGTCGACCGAGGCCGTGCTGCCGCGGATGATCACGCGGCTCACCGAGGTCGGCGTCTCACGGAGCGTCGCCGGGCTCGTCGTGCCGACGGGGTACTCGTTCAACCTCGACGGGGCGGCGATCTACCTGTCGATCTCGCTGCTGTTCCTGACCCAGGCGTTCGGGGTGCCGCTGACGCTCGAGCAGCAGGTCGCCGCACTGGGGGTGCTGCTGCTGACGTCGAAGGGCATGGCCGGGGTGCCGGGCTCGTCGTTCCTGGCGCTGTCCGCGACGGCGACGAGCCTCGGGCTGTTCCCGGTCGCTGGCGTCGCGCTGCTGCTCGGTGCCGACCGGATCATGGATGCGATGCGGGTGAGCGTCAACCTGCTCGGCAACTGCGTCGCGACGCTCGTGGTGGCGCGGTGGCAGGGCGAGCTCGACCGTGAGCGGGTGGAGGCGGTGCTCCGGCCTGGTCGAGGGGTGCGGCCGTCGTCGGAGCCATCGCCCGCAGCGGCGGTGTCGGCGCCGGTTCGCTGAGGGGTCGGGGCGCGCTCGCGGCGCGGTCAGCGTTCGAGGACGGCGCGCTGCTGGTCGTACTGCTGGCGGGTCCGGTGTCCGCCCATCTTGCGGACGACGGCGCCCGAGGGGTCACGCGTGATCCGCCACCAGATCGCGGTGCAGAGCGCGTCGACCGGCAGGGCCGTGCCGAGTCCGACCAGGAGCTGCCTGCCGAGGTCCGTCCGCCACGGCAGACCCGAGACCTCGAGCGCGGTCACGACGAGCAGACAAACCACGATGGTGATCGGGCTGAGCCAGAGCTTCCGCACGGTGCGTTGACGTGCCACGTCGATCTCCGCCAGCTGCGCCAACGGCAGCGTCGAACCGACGTGCTCGCGCGGCTCGCCACCGACGATGACGGCGGCAGGGCCGGGGATGGTCGCTGTGTCGTCCGCATCCGTGGCGGGTCGCCACACCACGTCGTCCAGGTGCTCCACGTCGTCGTCGATGCGGAACCAGCCGCCTTCGAAGCCGTCGGCAGCGGCGTCGAGATCGGCTCGAGGCGTGGTCGTGGTCACGTCGGTCATCTTGGCAGCAACAGGCGCCGCTGGGGCACCACCGCTTCGGGGGTGGGCGGAGGCGTCGCTCGGGCCCGGGGCGCGTTCTGCTGACAGGATGGTCACGACACCACGGGGGCGGGGGCCGGTATGGGCACGGAACAGCAGGACTGGCGAGACCAGGGGACGGGCCCGACGACGGGGCGGAGCAACGCGATCGCCATCGCGCTCGTGCTGCCGGTGCTGCTCGTCGTGAGCTGGGCGGTCCAGATCGGGGCGTACCTGGCGCGCGACTTCGGGTCGATGGACGACCGGCTCGGTGCCGGGGGCGTGTTGGCACGGCTGGTGATCGGCGCCGTGCTCGCCGTGGGGATCCCAGTGGTCGTGCTCGTCGTGCAGGTCCGGGCTCGCCGGCGTGAACCGCGCCACTCACTGGTCGCCGTCGTTGCGGCGATCGTCGTGCTGGTCATCGCCGTGCCGTGGAACGGCCTGGTCCTGACGTCGCAGGTGCGGAGCGTGGCCGCCGACGCTCGGCGGTGGGCGCAGCCGGCGACCGCCGCCGAGCGGCACTTCGCCGACGGTGACGCCCGGGCCACGCTCGAGCGGATCGGGGACCGCACGGTGCGGATCCTCGGTGGCGACCGGAAGTCCGCCTACCGCGATGGCGAGCGAGCCGGTGGTGCGTACAGCGAGGAGTGCCAGCTGTCGAACGCGCACCAGGGGGTCCGGTGGCGGTACTGGTACCACCCGGGGGAGTACACCGACGAGCACGGCAAGGAACTCCTGCCCGAGGACCACACGCTGATCGAGGGCGCCAACCGCGACGTGGACCGCGTCCGCGCGTACTGGGAGTCCGAGGGCATCGACGCACGGTCCGAGGCGGACATGGTCCCCGACCAGATCTCGCCGACCGCAGACTGGCTCGAGAGCACCTCGTCGTACACGCGGCCCGGTCCGGACGTCGACCTGAGCACGATCTGCCTGGTGCGCTGACCGGAGTGACTTCGGGTCACCTGGTCGCCGCTCAGCGATGGTCAGCACGGTTCGTGGGCAGGCCGACCAGGCGCTCGACGGCGGCGAGGACGACGGCCGGGGGATCGCCGGCGGCGATCTCAGTCCGGATCCGTCTGGCGGCGACGTGGAACGTCGGCTCAGTCAGGAGTCGCGACGCGGCGGTGCGGATGTCCTCCGCGGTCGCCGTCGCGGCGTCGAGGACGAGTCCGGCGCCCAGAGTCTCGACGCAACTGCCGTTCGGCAGCTGGTCCGCACCGAGCGGCAGGACCAGCAGGGGCACCCCGTGCGCGAGCGCCCCGGTCACCGATCCGGACCCGCCGTGGTTCACCACGAGGTCCACGAGCCCGAGCACCGAGTCCTGCGGGACGTACTGTTCGATCCGGATCGCTCCCGGGCCCGCCGGCACCGGGAAGGTCGTCGGGTCGACCCAGGGTCCGGTGGTCACGAGGATCCGCGCCGGCAGGGCCGCGAGCGCGTCGATGAGCCGGGCGAACAGGTCGCCTGACTTCGTGTTGAACTCGGTGCCGAGCGTGACGTAGACGCGGGGTCCGTCGCCGGCGGCCGACCACGCCGCGGCGTCCGACGGTGGTGGTGACCAGGCGTCCGGTCGCATCCGGATGACCGGGCCGTGCAGCTCGTGCCCGGATCGCATCGACGCCGGGAACGGGATGACGGTGAGCGCGCCGCCGAGCATGTGTTGCTGCGGGTCGGGCTCGAGTCCTGCGCGTCGGCGGAGCGCCTCGAGCGGCTCTCGCACCGCGTCGCGCCAGGTCCCGCCGGCCGAGGCGAAGGCCAGGACCACCACGCACGGCACCCCGGCTCGTTCGGCGGCAGTCATCGCGCCGAAGTCGAACTCCCCGCAGACCACGAGGTCGGCCGTCCACCGTGTGACCAGCCGTCCGACGTCGATGACGGCCCCGGCGGCCGCGTCCCCCAGGAACACCTGGGGGACGCGGGTGAGCACCGTGCTCGGGTCGATCGGGGTCAGGGTGCCGGTGCCCGGCCTGCTCGCCGGCAGCTCCACGTCCCGCGGCTGCCGGTGCGAGATACCGGTCTGTTCGAGGACGGCCTCGCGTGCGCCGCTCAGTGCGGTTCGGTGTCCGGCAGCGCCGGCCGCGCGGGCGAGCGGCAGCATCGGCGCGAGGTGTCCCCGCCCGCGTGGGAACGAGAACACGATGCGCAGGGGTTCCGGGGCCCCGTAGCCGGGGCGGCCGTTCGCAGCAGACACCACAGGGCTCCGATCGTCGCACGGGCCGCCTGCCCGCTTCGTCAGACAACCGTATGGCGAACGACGGTCGTGCTCCATGAACCCTTGGTCAGCCTCGCGGGGCGCTCACGCGCCGACCGTGCTCACTTGCCGGCGGCCTCGTTGTACGACTCGATCTGCTTGCCGGCCTGCTGCTCCGCATCGGTCATGGTCGACTCGACGTCGGCGCCCTCGACGATCCGGTTGAAGGCGCCGATGACGGTGGCGCGCACCGTCGGGAACGCTCCGGTGATGCAGCCGGCCGCGGCGACGCTCGTGGGGTCGTCGGCGAGCTGCTGGTACATCGTGGCGATGTTCGGGTCGGACAGGGAGCGCTTGCCCACGGTGGTGTCCTGGGCGTCGGTGTTCATCGCGACGTAGCCGGTCGCCTTCGCCCACTCGGCCTGCACGTCCGGCGTCTGGAGCCACTTGGCGAACGTGTACGAGGCCTGCTGCTCGGCGGACGAGTGGCCCTTGCCGGAGATCCACAGCGCGTTGCCGCCGATGACCTGCCCGGCGTCGTCGGAGGCCGACGTGGTGGGGAACCGGGCGACGACCGACTTCGAGCCGTCCGGATCGACCGTCGTGTAGGCGCCGGACGAGGTCAGCAGCATCCCGACCTTGTTGCTCGAGAACGCCGAGTTCTGCACGGTCGAGTCGGTGCCGGGGTTCAGGGCGGCGCCGTCCTGGTAGAGCTTCTGCAGCGTGGTCATGAACTGCACCTGGGTGTCCGAGGTGAGTGAAACGCCGGTGACCGGCTTGCCCTTCCGGCCGTTGTCCGGCGTGCAGAAGGGCTCGCCGCCCGAGGCGCTGAGCTCCTCGAGCATCCACGAGTCGCCCATGTTCATGCTCATGCCGTAGCCACCGGTCGCGGCGTGGATCTTCTCGGCCCAGGTCGCGACCTGCGCCAGCGTCTTCGGCGGCTTCGTGGCGTCGAGGCCGGCCTTCGCGACGAGTGCCTTGTTCAGGTAGAGCACGGGCATCGAGACCGAGAACGGCATCGCCGCGAGTGACTTGCCGTCGCTGTAGTACGTGGCGGCGGCCGGGGCGATCGTGTCGGTGCCCGACGTCGATCCGCTGATCTTCGCGGGGGACACCGTCTGGCCGGAGTCGATCATGAAGCCGGTCGACACGTCGTTCATCATGAGCAGGTCCGGCGTCGAGCCGGACTGCACCGCCGCCGTGTACTTCGTCTGGACGGCCGCGTAGTCGCCCTGGAACGACGACTTCACGGTGATGTGCTGGTCGTTCTCCTTGTTGAAGCGGGCGACGAGCGCGTCGAGCTCGGTCGCGGGCGGCCCGGACATGGCGTGCCAGAAGTCGACGGTGACGGGGCCGGAGCTGTCCGACGCGGAGCTCGACGTGGAGCACCCGGTCAGGGCGAGGACCGCGACGGCCCCGGTGGCGAGTGCTGTGAGGGCGGTGGAACGACGTGCGGGCATGGTGCGTCCTTCGGGTGTGGGGCGGGCGGGGGTCGGGGAGGGGATCGAACGTGTCGTCACTTGAGCGCCCCGGCGGTGAGACCACCGGCGAGGAACCGCTGGGCGACGAGGACGAGGACCAGGACGGGGAGGGTCACCATGGCGGCACCGGCGAGGACCACGCCGATGTCGGCGGCCTCGGCGTCGGACAGCTGGGCGATGCCGACCTGCACGGTGCGGTGCTCCGGCGAGTTGGTGACGAGGAGCGGCCAGAAGAACCCGTTCCAGGCGGCCGTCGCGCTCACCAGGGTGACCGAGACGAGCGTCGGGCGGGTGAGCGGCAGGAGCATGGACCGGATGAACCGGAAGTGTCCGGCGCCGTCGAGCACCGCGGCTTCGCGCAGCTCGTCCGGGAAGCTCAGGAACGCCTGGCGGAACAGGAAGATCGTCAGTGCCGAGGCCACGAACGGCAGGAAGACGACCAGGAGCGTGTCGATGAGGTGCCACGACGAGACGGTCAGGTAGTTCGCGATCAGGGTCGTCTCGCCGGGGATCATCATGCTGGCGAGCAGGACGAGGAACAGGGCACGGGCGCCCCGGAGCCGACAGAACACCAGGGCGTAGGCGGTGATGATGCCGATGACGACCTGCAGCACCGTCTGGGCGAGGGTGACGACGACGCTGTTCAGGAACTGCTGCCCGAGCGGGACGACCTGCGTGGCGCGGACGATGTTGTCGAGCGTCAGGTGGATCGGCACGAGACCGGCGAGGCCCTGGTCCAGGTACCGGGTCGGGGTGAGCGCGCCCTCGAACACGTAGTAGAGCGGGAAGCAGACGACGACGACCGCGATGACGAGCCAGGCGTAGACGAAGACGCTCCGGAGCCGGCGTGCGGTGACGGGGCGCATCAGTAGTTCACCCGCTTCTCGAGCACGCCGAACTGCACGAGCGACAGCCCGAGGACCAGCAGGAACAGGACGACCCCGAGCGCGGCGGCGAGGCCGAAGTTCGCGCTGCCGGACCCGAAGGCCTGCTGGTAGATCGCGTAGACGAGGGTCTTCGAGGAGTCGGCCGGACCACCGCCCGTGAGGATCTGGATCTGCCCGAAGGTCGTGAGTGCCTCGACGGTTCCGGTCACGACGACGAAGAAGAGCGTCGGCGTGACGAGCGGCAGGGAGATCGACCAGAGCGTCCGCACGGGCCCGGCGCCGTCCAGGTGCGCCGCCTCGATGACGTCCTGGTCGATGGCGCCGAACGCTCCGAGCAGGAGCAGCACGGTGAACCCGAGCGACCCCCAGATCGTCACGACGATGACGCTCGCCAGGGCCCACTGGGTGCTCGTGAGGAACGGCACGGGCGCGCCGCCGAACTGGGTGATCACCGTGTTCAGCAGCCCGTTGCCGGGTGCGAGCATCGCCGCGAACGCGACGGACCCCGCTGACACGGACACGACCATGGGTGCCGTCAGGAGTGCGCGGAAGACCGGCAGGCCGCGGAGCTTCACGGTCAGGGGGATCACGACGAGCAGACCGAACACGATGCGGCCGACGACCACGCCGACGCAGAAGACCGCGGTGGTCAGCATCGTCCGCCCGAACGCGGGGTCGGTGAACGTGCGGACGTAGTTCTGCAGCCCCACCGAGCCCGCCGGCTGACCGAAGATGTCGGTGCCCTGGGTGCTGAGGACGAGGACGCGGCCGAGCGGGTAGAAGACGAAGACCGCGAACGCGAGCAGCGCCGGTGCGAGGAGCACCAGACCGAGCCGTCGGTCCGAGCGCAACGAGGACCGCGTCGTCCGGGTCGCCCGGGGTGGACGCCGCGCTTGCGGCGACCGCGGCGACCCTGCGGTACGCGGGGGACCGGCGACCAGGCCGGACCTGACGGGGACCGTCATGGGGCGGACTCCTCCGAGTAGGGAACGTTCCCTAACCGGGAACGACTCCACTGTGCGGCGGGGGTCGGAGACCGGTCAAGGCACGTCGACCACCCGCCGTCACCCGTTCACGCCGCGTTCAACCCCTCCGACGATCGGGTGCCGACGTTCACCGCCGCACGCCGCGCGTTCACCTCGGGTTCGGCCCGTCGACCGGCGTGGTTCGCCGTCCAGGGGCCTCGACGTCGTAGAACCGGGGACCATGCGAACCGTTCCTGCTCCCCAGACACTCCGGGCGATCGCCGAGGAGGCCGCGCGCACCGTCGCGCCCGACCTGCTCGCCGTGTTCCGCGCCCCGATGACGATCAGCACGAAGCGCGATGCGCACGACGTGGTGACCCTGCACGACCGCGCGGCGGAGGAGGCGATCACGGCGGTGCTCACCGCGGCCGTGCCGGGCTCGGTCGTGCTGGGCGAAGAAGGCGGCACCACCGGCGGTACCGGCAGTACCGGCGCCGCCGGGGGCATCGACACCGCAGGCGACACCGGCACCACCGGCAGCACCGCGGACCCCGTGGTCCGGTGGATCGTGGACCCGATCGACGGCACCGCGAACTTCGCCCGCGGACTCGCGTACTGGTGCATCTCGATCGCGGCCGAAGTCGACGGCGAGGTCGTCGCCGGCGTGGTCTTCGACCCGGTCGCCGACCACGTGTTCGCGGCGGACGACGACGGCGCCTGGCTCGACGGTGCGCCGATGCACTCGTCGTCCGGGCCCGACGACGCAGCGACGGTCCTGACGAGCTTCCCGGTGCAGCAGGACCTCGACCTGCTCGGCGAAGCAGCGGCGTTCGACCTGCTGCGGGACCTGACGCTCCGGTACCGCCACCACCACAGCCTCGGCAGCGGCGCCCTCAACCTGGTGCACGTCGCCGCCGGGTGGTCGGACGTGACGATGGGCTTCGCCACGCACCCGTGGGACGTCGCCGCCGGAGCGCTGGTGCTCGAGCGCGCCGGCGGGTGGTTCCGGGGCTTCCGTGGGGGCGAAGCCGTCGACCGCGCCCACCTGGCCGACGACTACGTCGCCGCCGGCGCCGGGGGATCGCACGCCGAGCTGGTGCGCCGGGTGCAGGAGCTGTCGGCCACGACCGCCACCGACTGAGCCGCCGACCGGGCCGCCAGCCGGCCCGCCGACTGAGCCGCAGACCGGGCCGCCGACCGGTTCGACGCGGGCGTCGCGAGCGGTCAGCCGAGCGCGTGCCCGGCGACCGCCTGCGCGGTGGACCCACGCGGCAGCAGGCGTGTCGGGAGCACCTCGTGCCGGTCGCCGCGACGGCCCCGGAGCCGCTCGACCACGAGCTCGACCGCCCGCGCGCCCATCCGGACGCGCGGCTGGTCGACACTCGTCAGGTCGAGGCGTTCGCCGAGACCGGTGCCGTCGAACCCGGTCACCGCCGCCATCCGGGGGAGTGCGAGCCCCGCGCCGTCGGCGATCGCCACGAGCCGCGCCGCGGTCGCGTCGTTCGTCGCGACGAACGCCGTCACCCCGTCGCCGAGGTGCCGGGCGATCCGCGCCGGGTCGGCCGCCAGGGCCTCGACGTCGTCGACGCGGTGGTCGCCCGGTGCGCCGAGCTGCGCGGTGACCGCGGCGTGCGCGACGGCACGAGGGGTCGTCGAGGGGTGGTCGGACTCCGCCACGAAGCACGTGCGTCGGTGGCCGAGTGCGGCGAGGTGGAGCACCAGCGCGCGCATGCCCGCCTCCTCGTCGGCGCGCACCGTGTCGAGTCCGAGGCCGGCAAGCGCCGACCCGCTCGACCCGAGGACCGCGACCGGCAGGTCGCGCGCGACCGCAGCGAGCCGTGCCGGGGCGAGCCGACTGCTCAGGACCGCGACCCCGAGCACACCGTCGGCCGATCCGTGGGAGGCGTGCAGGGCCTCCAGGCCGTCGGTCAACCGGGCAGGGTCACGGAACCCGTCCGCGACCCGGAGCGCGAACCCCAGGGTCTGCGCGGTCGCGCGTGCGCTCCGGAGCGCTTCGTCGTGGAACGGGTTCGCGGCTTCGGTGACGACCACCCCGAGTACGAGCGGCGCGCCCTGCGCGCGTCGCCTGGCGAGCGAACCGACCGGGAGGCCCAGCTCGTCCGCCGTCCGCACCGCGAGTTCCCGACGTGGCCGGGACACACCGTCGTCGCCCCGCAGGGCGAGTGACACGAGCGATCGAGAGATGGCGCATCGCTCGGCGACGTCGCGGAGGGTCGCGGCCACGGTCAGGCGAGCTTCCAGGTGTGGACGTGCTCCCACGTCATCGTCTGCCACCAGCGACCGGACCAGTCCGGGCTCGCGGTGCGGTAGAGCACGACGGTGTCGCCGCGGAACCCGGTCGGCACGTCGACGTCGAGCTCGCGGATGAACGCGCCGACCTCGTCGTGCAGGTCCGGCCGGCCGTACAGGTCGTGCGAGGCGAGGGAGAGGTGCGCGCGGTACTGCTCCGGGTCGTAGTCGTTCGCCAGCGGGACCTGCATCGGCTGCCGGAACGGTGCGACCACGGCCTCGATGTCGGCGGCGAGCCGGACGAAGTCGTCGTTGTGCGAGCCGTCCGGTCGGGTCGCGACGTCGTAGACGAACCCGATGCCCTGTTCTCGGACGCCGGCGTTGTGGACGTCGAACGCCGGTCGGCCGTCGAGCAGTGCCGTGACGGCCGCGACGACCTGGTCCTCGTTGCTACCGAACGGCTGGCTGCCGACGAGTGTGGCGTGCGGCGGGAAGGCGCCGGCCGACAGCAGGCCGTACTGCGCGCGGAGCTGGTCGGTGACGACCGTGACGGCCCGGCAGGTGCGGGCGTCCGGGCGCAGGTAGATGCCGTGGCGGTAGGGGTCGCTCGGGTCGCGCGGCAGCTTGGCGGTGACGTTCTGGGGCATGGGTCCGTCCGTGGTCGGTCGATGGGGAACGTTCCCGATGGTCGGGAACGTTCCCCATGATCGACCGGACGGGCCCGGATCTCACCCGTCGGTCCGTGACCGAACGGTGAACGATGGGTGTCGGCGGCGCGGGGCCGGCCGTTCTCGTCGGTGCGCTCCGCCCCGGCGCTCAGACGCGGGCGGCGGTCCGGCCCGGTACCAGGGTGCCGTCGACCGCGTTGTGGGTGACGCCCGTCGAACGGCCGTCGATCTGGTCGACCACGTCGTCGACGGACAGACGACCGATCAGGCCGAGCGGCTGTCGCCACGAGGTGATGCCGAGCAGCTCGGTGGCGAGTGGGGCGACCCCGTCGTAGCCCGTGACCGACAGGTCGTCCGGTGCGCGGAGGCCGCGGCGGCGCATCGACTCGAGCACACCGACGGCCCAGCGGTCGCTCGGCGCCATGATCGCCGTGACACCGCCGGCCCGCAGGACCTGCTCGACGAACGAGTCGAGGTCCTCGGGGTCTGCTCCGTGGTCCTCGGAGCGGATCCGGAGCACCTCGGCGCCGCGCGCACGGAGTCGGCGCACCATCGCGTCGGTCCGCGCCGACTGCGTCAGTGACCCGGACGGTGCGACCGTCAGCACGGCGACGCGACGGTGTCCGAGGTCGGCGACGTGGTCGGCGAGCCCCCGTCCGCCGCCGCGCTCGTCGCAGTACGCGCTGCTCACCGCATCGTTCGTCTCGGGGCGCCCGGAGACCACCGTCGGGATGCGGCCGGCGAAGGGCAGGACGTCGGCGATCGGCAGGGCGCCGCTGCAGACGATGAGCCCCTCGACGCGCAGGGAGACCAGGGTCTCGAGCGCCCGGCGTTCCTCGCTGACCGGGAACGACCCCGCACCCGTGGCGGTGACGACGCGGTACCCGCGCGCCGCCGCCTGCAGCTGGAACGCGGTCAGCAGATGCCCGTAGAAGGGGGTGGAGGCATCGCGGACGAACACCCCGAGCGTGTGCGTGCGGTGGGCCGACATGCCCCGGGCGTTCGCGTTCGCGACGTAGCCCAGGTCGAGCGCCGCCCGCTTGACCCGTTCGGTCGTCGACGGAGCCACGCCGTACGCGCCGGCGAGGGCGCGGGAGACGACCGACTTCGACACACCGGCCAGGGCGGCGACGTCGTGGATGGTCGGGACGGCGGAGTGTCCGGTCACCGCGGGCGCCGTTGTCTGGAGGACTGCACGAGTGTCACGGTAGCCGGAGGGACGCCCGGACCGGGCGACGGTGGTGGTGAACAGTTGGTCACGCCGACCGCCCGGCGCGGGCCGCGGGCGGTCGGTGTGGGTGCCGGGCTAGCGCTTCGTCGCCGGGCGACGGACCGTCAGGCGGTACTCCTTCTTCGTGGTGCCGTCCTGGGCGGTGACCGTGATGCGTGCCGTCCGGCCGGACACGTGCACAGCGGCGGCCGCGTTCGGGTTCGTCGTGTGCACGTGGACGTCGGCGACGCGCAGCGTCCGGACCGGGGCGGTCACGGTCGCACCGTGCGACGAGGCAGCGGCGGGCAGGTGGACACGCACGCCCGCGACCGCGATCGAGGACACGGTGGGGTCGTCCGACACGAGGAAACGCTCGCGCAGGGCGGCGGCCTCGTGCTTGGTCACGCCGATCGTGTCGGTCAGGTACGAGCCCATGCCGCCGTACTCGGTCGCGATGTCCTGCTCGAAGGTGCCCTGCAGCAGCTGCGGTGTCGCCCAGGTCACCCCGAGCTGCGTGTTCGAGAGCAGGTAGTCGTGCAGGATGTCCGCGCTGTCCACGCCGAGGACCCGGTCGAGCAGGTCCACGACGGTGCCGGTGCGGTCCATGCCGTGCGAGCAGTGGATCAGGACCGTGCCGCTGGTGTGCGTGGCGAGGATCCGGAGCACCCGGCGGTACGCGGTGATCATCGACCCGGGTGTCGCCTGGTCGACCCGGCCCTTGTCGACCAGGTCGTGGTACATCGCGGTGTCGTCGCTGTAGTCGCCGTCCGCGCCGAACATCGAGATGTCGACGTGGCGCGCACCCGGGATCGCGACGTCCGGCTTCGCGGCGATCTGGGACGGCGTGCGCAGGTCGACGACGAGGTCGACGTGGTACTCGTCGGCCAGGGTCGTGGCCCCCGCCGCGGTGACCTTGTCGAGTGACTCGGAGCGGATGAGGCGCGGGGCGTTCACGGTCTGCCCGGACCGGCCGTGGACCGCGGCGAGTTCGCGACCGTTGACCAGCCCGGGGACGTCGGTGATCGGGTGGTCGGCGGCGGTGAAGGCCGGCTGCAGGGTGGTGTCGGCGTGGGCGGCCGTGACGGAGAACGCGGCGGAGGCGACGACGGCCAGGCCGGCGAGGGCGGTCGCGGCGACGCGGGTGGTGCGCGGGGAACGGGTGAGTGGGGAGTGGCGGAGCGGGGACACGGGGCAACCTCGATCTGATCAGGACCCGGGGGTCGTGGGGAGCCGGACGTGGTGGCGTCCGGCTCCCCGCAGGATCGCGGCGCGGGTCGTCGGCGGTGTGGCGGCGAGGTGGCCGGGGCGTGTCCGGGTCATGAGGCAGCGCTCAGTCGCCCACCCGGCGGCCAGCGGCTCAGGACGCCGGGGCCAGCCGGTACCGGAACAGCTCGGTGAGGACCTGCTGGACAGGTGTGTAGAGCAGCACCGTCGAACTCGTCGAACCCGTCGTGCTCGTCGTGCCCGTTGCGGCCCTCGTCGAACTGCCCGAGACGATCCCGTACAACCGGTTCGTGGCGCTCATCACCGGTCCGCCGGCGTCGCCCGGCTCGATGCCGGCTCCGGCGCCGCCGCGCGCGGCGGCGAGGTGCTGCACGCCGGGACGGCTCCCTGCCGGCACGCGTGTGGCCGTCCAGGAGCAGTGCAGCCCGCTCGCCGCCCCGCTGGTGCAGAAGGGATCGGCATCTGGCTTGCCGATGCCGGTGACGGCGGCGCGTGTCAGGCCCCCGTCCACCCGGTTGAACACTCGACCCGATGCCCGGGGCGTCCACGTTGCGACGGACGGGTCGCACGACCCGGTCGCCGCCCGGGCCCGGGTGCACGCCAGGGGCGGGACGACGGCGAGTTCGAGGTCCGACTCCGCGGACTGCCAGACCACGTTGCCGACGGTCGCGCCGGCGAGCTGCACGGGTGCCTGCAGCGGCGCGCAGTGCTTCGCGAGCACCACCCACCGGGTCGCTCGCTGGTACTGCTTCAGCTGACTCCGGAACCCTTTGACGGCCAGCACGGCACCGACCGTGCAGGTGCCGCCGGGGACCCCGACCTCGGTGCCGGCGATGATCGGCGCTGCGACCCGGTCGGGGTCGCTCGTGGTGGCCGAGGCCGACGGAGCCCAGGTGAGGGTGGCCCCGACGACGGCCGCCAGGGACACGGCGACGGCCAGGGTGCGGACGAGCGCCGGTTGCGCGTGGCGGGTCACGCGTCAGCCGAGCGTGCGGGTGCCGTTGACGCGTCCGATCACCGACAGGGTGTCCGGGTCACCGAGACGGGCGTGCCAGTGCAGCGTCGTGGTGCCGCGCGGCAGGTCCGGGAACGCCGCGGTGAAGCGGTAGTGGCCGCTGGCGCTGACGACGTCGTCGCCCGAGGTGACCTCGGCGATGTGCTTGTTGAACAGTCCCCGCGGCTTGCCCGGTGCGTCGTAGTAGACGATGACCAGGGTGCCGGGCTTCCCGGTCCCGGCGAAGGTGATGCCGGTGAAGCTCTTCCGGTCGGGCCCGCCGTGGGTCTTCGCGGTGAACGCCACGGACGCAGCCCGGGTCGAGGCGTGTGTGACGTGCGCCGTGTGGGAGATCGTGGCGGCTCCGGCCTGCGCGGGGACCAGGACGCCGGCGGCGAGCGCGCCGCCGAGTGTGACGCAGGTCGCGAGCACGGTCAGTCGGCGGACCGATGGGGAGCGGTGGGTGGACGGGGTCGAACGCATGGGGACTCCTCGGTTCGTGGGTGCGGGCCGGGGTGGCCCGGTGTGCGTGAACGCTAACAACGCGCCAGACGATCGTCTATCGAAATCCTGAAGCTGAGGGGATCAGAGGCATTGCGTCCGGCGTGACCGCTGCCGTCTCCTGGCCAGACGTTCGTATGATGAACAAAGACCCGACCGAGGAGTGCGATGAACCAGCGGCAGCAGGCGAAGACCCGGACCCGCGAGCAGATCATCGAGGCTGCGGCGGCGGAGTTCGCGAGCCACGGCTACGCGGGGACCTCGTTCGCGCGGGTCGCCGCCGCGATGGACCGCCCGAAGTCGGCGATCGGCTACCACGTGTTCTCGTCCAAGCACGAACTCGCCTTCGCGGTCATCGAGCGGCAGCAGGCGCGCTGGGCGGCGATCGACTCACTGATCCGGCAGCCCGAGGGGCTCGAGCACCTGCTCGTCATGCTCACGTCCGCCTGTTCCGACGCCATACGGTGTCCGGTGGCTGCCGGGGCGATCCGCCTGAGTCACGAACTCCGCGGTGCGGGGGAGGTGATTCCACGGGTCTTCACGTGGGACGACTACGTCCGTCGGCACCTGTCGGCTTCGAGCGGCGGCACCGGACCGGCCACCGACCCCGAGTGGGCACGTGCGGCGGACCTCGTGCTGACGTCGACCTTCGGGGTGATGTGGGCCCGGACGAGCGCCCGGCTGACGCGGGACACCGAGGGGCAGCTCCGTGACCTGTGGGCGGCGCTCTTCACCGGGCTCGGACTGCCGGGCGTGCACGCGCTGCTCGAGCAGGTGGAGCCCGTGCGCGTGGGCGGGCACCCGGCAGAGCCCGAGGACTGACCCCGGCGGGCGTGGCATCCCTGCCGTCCCGCCGGGGTGCCTGCCCTACTTCTTCTGCTCGGTGCCGTCCGGGTTCACGACGTACCAGACGCCCTTGTCGCCCTGACCCGTCACGTCACCGGCCTTCTTGTCCCCGATGAAGGTGTAGATCGGTCGGCCGTCGATCGTGATCTGCCGTCCGCCGTCCACGCCCGTGATGGTGCCGACCTTGCCGGTGATGCCGGACACCTTCGGTGTCGCCGTCGTCGCCTCGATCGCGGGCCACGCGGTCGCGCAGCCACCGGTGCAGGTGCTCTTGCCGGAGTCCTTGACGTCGGCGTCGAAGTAGTAGGCGGTCATGCCCTTGCCGTCGACGACGACCTTGCCGAGTGTCGTCGCGGCGACGGTCACGTCGACCGACGGTGACGAGTCGGTCGTCGCGGGCGCGTCGCCCTGCGCAGCGGGGGACGGTGATGGCGAGGGTGCTGCGGATCCGGCGGTGGAGCAGCCGGCGAGGCCGAGGGTCAGGAGCAGCGCGGCCCCGAGTGCGATGGACGCGGGTCGGGATGACGGGGTGCGGTGGGGTGTCGACACGGGGGCTCCTCGAGGTCAGGTCTCGCCGCTGACTGCTGGCCAGACGTTCGTCTAGCGAACGTAACCGCAGGACGGGACGGGAGCCAGCACCCTGCGCGCCCTCTCATCGTGCCGGCCGTGGATCGGTGATCAGCGCTCGGTGTGCTCGACGAGGTGGACGCCCTCGACGCGGCCGAGGACGGCCAGCGACGCGGGGTCGATCAGTCGAGCGCTCCACGACGCCCGGTCGGCTCCACGGGGCAGCTCGGGCAGCGCCGCCGTGAAGGCGAACCGGCCGGTCGAGCCGACGGCGCTGCTGCCCGGCTCGACCTCCGCGACGCGCTCGTTCCCGGAGTCGTCCCCGGGGCTGCCGTAGTGGACGACGACGACGACGGCACCGGGGGTGCCCAGTCCGGCGAACCGCACCCTGACCACTCCGCTGGTGCCGACCGTCCGTGGTGGGCGGATCGCGAACCGGTGCGCGCCGCTCGTCACCGGCGGTGCCCCGAGTGCGGCGCCGAGTGCGCCGGATGCGCCGAGGCCGATCGTCTCGGGACCCGGCGTGGTCGGTGACGGCGCGGGCAGGGCGATGGCGACGGCGAGCGCAGCGATCCCCACGGCGAGGACGATCGGAGACGCCCGGACCCGATCGGTGCTCCGCGGCATGGTCGGCCCCTTCGTGGACGGTGTGCGGCAGAGGCCGCCACCACACACGCTACCGGTTCGCCAGACGATCGTCTGCGCTGACCAACGTGCCGACGCGGACACCGGTCCGTGGTGAGCGGTACTGTTCCCCTTCGTGAGTGTTCGTCGCCGTGCTTCCCGTGTCGTCTCCATCGGGGTGGTCGCAGCCCTTGCAGCGTCGTTGACCGGGTGCGGCGAGGGCGCCGGCGTCGACAGTGACTACGCGAAGATCTGCCGCGACAACGCGACCGAGAAGCGGTTGCCGGACGACGACTGCAACAACCACGGCGGGCACGCCGGCTGGTACTTCCTGCCGCTCTTCGCCAACCGTGCCACGAGGGTCCCCGGCGTCGGGGATGCGGTCTCCGGCGGCACGAGCGCCCTGCCCGCCGGGAAGACCGCGAAGGCTGGCGTCTCGTCCCGCGGGAGCTCGGTCACCAAGGGCGGCTTCGGCGGAGCCGGCGGACACGGTGGGTTCGGCGGCTGATGGAGCGCATCGAGTTCCCCGAGCGTCCGGACTGGCGGCGCCGGATCCAGCAGACCGGGTTGATCTACTCGCGGTCCGTCCGCGACGACGGCACGCCCGTCGAGTACTGGAACGACACCGCCGCGTACGTCTTCACGCTGCCGGAGGTCGAGGCGCTCGAGCGGCAGACCGAGGAACTGCACCGGATGTGCCTCGAAGCCGCCCGGTACCTCGCCACCGGCGCCCTCGGCACGCTGGGCCTGACGCGAGCCGGGTTCGACCTCGCCGCGTGGTCGCTCGAGCACGATGAGCCCGACCTGTACGCGCGGTTCGACCTGGCCTACGCCGGAGACGGTTCACCCGCCAAGATGCTCGAGTACAACGGGGACACCCCGACCGGGTTGATCGAGGCATCGGTCACGCAGTGGCACTGGATGCAGGACCGGCTCGCCACCGGCGAACTCTCCGCCGAGACCGACCAGTGGAACGGCATCCACGAGGCGATGGTGGCGCGCTGGCGGACACTGCTGCACGAGTCCCTGCGCGCCGAGGACGGTGGCCGACTGTTCGTGGCGCACTCCGACCTCGACACGGCGGGCGAGGACTGGGACACGGTGGCCTACATGCGCGACCTGGCGGGGGAGGCCGGGTGGGAGCACACCGGCATCGAGATGAAGGACATCGGCTGGCACGCGACGGCCCGCCAGTTCGTCGGCGACCAGGAGCCGGTCGGTTCGTCGCGGAGCGTGTTCACGCTGCCCGGGGACGCTCCGGGGGCCCAGTACCCGGTGATCCGCAACCTCTTCAAGCTGTACCCGTGGGAGGACCTCGTCTCCGGGGACGACCGGGCGCAGGGCGACGAGGAGTTCGGCGCCTTCCTGGTCAGCGACCGCGGGCGGGTCGGCCGCTGGTACGAGCCGGCGTGGAAGATGTTCCTGTCGAACAAGCTGCTGCTCGTCGCGCTCTGGCGCTTGTTCCCGGGTCACCCGAACCTGCTGCCGGCCTTCGCGGACGGTCCGAACGGCATGCGCGACTTCGTCGTGAAGCCCGTTTTCGGGCGTGAGGGCGACGGCATCGCGGTGCACCGATCCGACGGTTCGGTCACGACGAACGGTCGCGAGTACCGGCGCCCCGGCACCGGGGCCGAACGGGTGTGGCAGCAGTACCACGAGCTCCCGGACTTCCCGGGGTCGAACGGGCACAACCACCCGGTGCTCGGGTCGTGGGTCGTGGGCGGCGAGTCCTTCGGAGTCGGCATCCGCGAGTCCGACGGGCCGATCACGGACTACTGGTGCCGGTTCGCCCCGAACATCATCGCGGCCTGACGTCGGTCAGTTGACGATCTCGCCGCGTTCCTCGGGCGGGATTGCGATGAGTCGTTCCCGCCACTGGCGCAACGCCTCCGGGGTGAGCCGTGTCCATCCGGTCTCCTCGCCGACCACGCGGAGCGGGAGGGCACTGCGGTACGACCGGCTCGGGTTGCCGGGGAACTTCTTGTCGGTCACGTTGGGGTCGTCCTCGAAGGGGCCGGTCGGCTCGACGCGGTACACACGCGGCTCGCGGTCGCCGGGCACGAGCTCGGCCGCGAGTTCGGCCGCGAGCCCCGCTCCGTCGCGGGTGGCCGTGAAGTAGACGTGGTTCATCACGACGTCGGGGCGGTAGTTCGAGCGGAAGCCGGGGGAGAGGAACTCCCCGGGCCGCAGGGCTGCCACTGTGCCGTGCCAGAACGGACCGGTCTCGTCTGCTGCTGCCATGGCGTCAGCCTACGAACGGCTCAGCGCCCGCGTCCGACCAGCGCGCGCCACCGCGGCTGTTCTGAGACGACGACGGCGACGCACAGGGCGGTGACGGCGATCGCGACCGCCGTCGGCCACAGGACCCAGGCTGCAGCGACCGCCCCCACGAGGTGCGCGAGGACCGACGCGATGGTGACCGCTCCCGGTGCCGCGACCGGCGGGTCGCCGCCGGGGCGGTCACCCGGGGTCCCGAACACCGCCGGCGGCACGACGAGGGCCAGCACGGCGGCGACCGCGAGCACCGGTGAGTGGGGCCAGAGCGCCCAGGGCACGGCCACCCACGCGACGAGCTCCGCCAGGAACCGCAGGCCGCCACGCAGCGGGTCGTGACCGACGGGCCTCGACGGGCGCGCCGCCGTGGACACGGTCACCGTGTCGTCGCGGCACGGAAGCCGCGATCCAGGAAGTCGACCATCCACGCGGCACTCGCATCGACGTCCGTGTCCATCTGGAACCCGCCGGACGCCTCGATCGTGGCGAACCCGTGCAGGACGCTGCGGAGCACCCGGAGCGCGTGGACCTCGTCGGCGGGGTCGAGCGGGTAGTCGCGGAGCGCCGCGGCGAAGGACGCCAGGGTGCGGCCGAGTGCGACCGCCAGGGGGTCATCGGCACCGGTCGGCCGGACGCCGACGGCTGCCTGGTACCGCGCCGGGTGCTCCCGGACGCTCCGGCGCACGGTCTGCACCGCCGCCTCGAGCGCACTCCGACCGCTGCGCCCCTGCATGGCGTCGCGGAGTGCGTCACCGAGCTCGTTCGCGCCGAGGATCGCGATCCTGCGCGTGAGGTCGCCGAGTCCGTCGACGTGCTTGTACAGCGACGGTGCCTTCACCCCGAGGCGGTCGGCGACGACGCTCATGCTCAGCTGGGCCAGGCCGATCTCGTCGGCCAGCGTCGCAGCGGCCTCGGTGACGGTCGCCGGGTCGAGCCCCGCCCTAGGCAACGGGACCTGCGACGGGCAGCGTGCGGGCGAGGAACGGCAGCAGCAGGGCGAGGAGCGCTGCCGGCGTCTCGGTGTGGGGGTAGTGACCGGCACCGTCGATCACGGCGAGTTCCCCGAGGCCGTCCGGCAGGTCGGCGAGGATCCGCTCGCCCTCGGCGCGGGGCGCGGCCCAGTCCGGATCGGCACTGCCCTCGACGACGAGCACGGGGCACCGGACGGCACCCAGCTGCTCGCCGGCGTCGGCGGGCGACGTGCGGGTCATGGCGCGGAGGACCGCCATCCGCTCCGGTTGCCGCAGGGTCGTCTCGATCCGGCTGCGCTCCGTCGCCCAGTCGGCGGGCTTGGCGGGGACCGCGATGTCGAGGTACGCGAGCCAGCCGGGCAGGCTGCCGCTCGTCATGACCCGCGCGAGCTGGACGGTGCCGGCGCGGTGCCGGCGGTTGCGCAGCAGTCCGCCCAGGTCGACGGACTGCTTGCGCGTGAACGGCGCCAGCTCGACGATGCCCGCGACCAGGTCCGGTGCGGTGGCCGCGGCGATCGTCGCCGCGCCCCCGCTGATGGACTGCCCGACGACCACGGCCGGGCCACCGAGGTGACGGGCCACCGCGACGAGGTCACGTGCGATGTCGGCGCGCTGGTAGCCGTCCCACCCGGTGCTCGAGTCGCCGCAGCCGCGGAGGTCGACGTTCGCCACCCGGTAGCCGGCCGCGACGAGCTCCGGCACGACGAAGCGGTAGGCGTGCCGGCTGTCGCCCATGCCGTGAGCGAGGACCACGAGCGGCCCTGTTCCGGAGAGGTCGTAGGCGATCGTGCCGCCCTCGGTGTCCAGGTGTTCGAGCATGACGTGGCTCCTTCGGCTACGGGTAGTAACTCATAGGCTAATATCCGTAGCCGACGGTGGCAAGGGGCAGTCGTCACGCATCCAGGTCGAGCGTGGTCGACAGCTCGGGGAACGCCTGCGCCTGCTCGACGAGCTGCTGTCCCTTCTGCACGATCCCCGCCACGCTGTCCGCTCCGGCGGCGAACCGCAGCGGCGGCTCGGGCATCGCGATCAGCGTCAGCAGTACCTGCGCGAGCTTCGCGGGGTCGCCGGACTGGTTGCCCCGCATGCCGCGGAAGAACTCCTTCGACCCGGCCGAGAGCGGGGCGTAGTCGTCGATCGCGACGTCGCCCCAGAAGGTCGAGTCGCCCTCGGCCAGCAGGTCGGTGCGGAAGAAGCCGGGCTCGACCACGGTGGTGTGGATGCCGAAGGGAGCCACCTCGTCGTGCAGGGCCTCCATCCAGCCCTCGAGCGCGAACTTCGACGCCGAGTAGGCGCTCCCACCGGCGCCGGCGACGATGCCCGCGGTGGAGCTGATGCTGACGACGTGCCCGGAGCGCTGCCGTCGCATGACCGGGAGCACGGCGCGCGTCACGGCGAGCGCTCCGAAGAAGTTCGTCTCCATCTGCGCGCGGAACTGCTCGGCTGAGATCTCCTCGAAGTACCCGGCCTGGAAGCTCCCGGCGTTGTTCACCAGGACGTCGACGCCGCCGAAGCGGTGGGTCGCGGCGTCGACTGCGGCTCGGACCGACTCCGGGTCGGTCACGTCGAGCGCGACGGCGAGCAGGCGCTCGTGGTCGCCGAGGACGGCGCGGACCCGCTCGGGGTCGCGTCCGGTCGCCACGACCCGGTGCCCGGCGTCGAGGGCGGTCCGGGCGAAGTCGGTGCCCATCCCGCGGCTCGTGCCGGTGATGAGGAAGGTGCTGGTTCCGGTCATGGGGTGTGGTTCCTGTTCGGTGGAAGGGACGCGAGGCGAGGCAGGGACGCGAGGAAGGGGCGGACGCCCGTCAGCCGCGCACTCGGATGGTGGCGGCGCCGGACGGCAGGTCGCGCACCGCTCCGACGTCGTCGACGGTGCCGATCGGCACGATCCCCGGGAAGCTGCCGACGTCCGTGTAGTACAGGACGATCGACTGGTCGGGCACGTAGTAGGCGATGGTGCCCGCCGGCGCATCGCTCGTGCTCGGGGCGCCGGTCGTGTCGAGCGGCGCGGGGAGCCGGGCGATCTGCTCCTGCCCGCCGTAGTCGGCGAAGGTCAGCGTCGCCGGCAGCCGGGCGGCCAGCGCGCGCGCCGTCGCACTGTCGGTGAACCGGCCGGACAGGGTCTCGCCGTCGAGCTCGATGGTGATGTGCACGGGGTCGGCCTCCGTCGGGGTGGTGATCGTGGGAGCAGCAGTCGCAGTCGCGGCCGCCGATGCCGGCGCCGACGCAGGCGGCTCCGCGCGGTCGACGCCGCTGCACCCGGCGAGCGCCCCCACCACCAGCGCGACGACCGGAGCCAGCGCGAGTGGACGCAGCGCGAGGTGCGGACCCGCGGCGGGACGGCGTCTGGTGCGGACGGGCATCGGGGCTCCCTCGGTTCGTGGACACCACCATCGAAGCCCCACCACCACCCGCCCAGTGAGGCTCCGGCGAAACGGGGTCCAGCCGAACCTCCCTGTCCGCCGGACCATGCCCCTACCGTCGGTCCGTGACCACGACGACCTCCGACCTCCCCGCAACCGACCGGGCCACCGACGGTCGACTGCCCTGGTTCCCGCTCGCCCTGCTCGCCGCGATCGGGTTCCTCCTGGTCGCCATGGAGACGATGCCGGCCGGGCTGCTGCCGGCGATCGCCGACGGGATGGGCACGAGCGAGGGCACGGTCGGCCTGTTCGTCAGCGCGTACGCGATGGGGACGGTCATCGCCACGGTCCCGGCGATCGCCCTGACCCGCGGGTTCCGCCGCAAGCCGCTCATCGTCGCCGCCATCGCCGTGCTCCTCGTCGCGAACACCCTGACCGCGTTCGCCCCGAACGTCGCGGTCGCACTGGTCACGCGGTTCGTCGCCGGCGCGATGTCGGGGACGATCTGGGGCATGTTCGCCACCTACGCGCGGCGGATCAGCCCGGCCCGCTTCGCCGGGGTGTCGCTCGCGATCGTCTCGACGGGCGCGCCGGTGGGGTTCGCGCTGGGCACCCCGCTCGGGTCCTTCATCGGCAACGCCCTGGGCTGGCGGTCGTCGTTGATCGGGCTGAGCCTGGTCGGCGTGGTGGTCCTGGCGCTGATCGCGCTGTTCGTGCCGGACGCCCCGGGGCAGACGAGCGCCGCGAAGCTGTCCGTCGTGCAGGTGTTCCGGATCCGCGGCATCGCGGTCATCCTCGCGGTGATCGCGACGTGGATGGTGGCGCACAACACGATCTACACGTACATCTCGCCGTACCTGCGGGCGACCGGCACCGACCTGAGCGCCGGGCTGGTGCTGCTCGTCTACGGGATCGCCGCGATCCTCGGCGTCGTCGTGACGGGCGCGCTGCTCGACCGGCACCCCCGACCCCTGCTGCACGGCAGCGTCGGCCTGTTCGTCCTGGCGGGCGTGGTGCTGCTCGTCGGGCACACCTCGCCGGTCGCGGTCCTGGTGGCCGCGGGCCTGTGGGGCATCGGCTTCGGCGGTTCCTCCACGCAGCTGCAGGCCGCCCTGACGACCGCCGGCGGCGAGGACGCCGACGTCGCGAGCGCGTTCCTGCCGGTTGCGTTCAACATCGCGATCTTCGCGGCCGGCCTGTTCGGGGCCGCCCTGCTGACGGCCTTCGACGGGCTGGTGCTCGCCGTGGTGATGATCGTGTTCGGGGCGGTCGCAGCGCTCCTCACCGTGATCGGCCGCGGATCGGCGTTCCCCGCGAAGCTCTGACGCGATCGACGACGGCGACCGCGACGGCGACCACGACCACGGGCTGCGATCATGTCCGGGTGCACCACGACGACGACCACCCCCGCCCGGACGTCACGACCGTCGAGATCATCGGCGGCCCGGAACCGGTCACCGTGACCCTGCACCCCGCCGACAGCGGGTGGGCTGCGGTCTTCGCCGACCACCGGCGACGCATCCTGGAGGCCCTCCCCGGCTCCGGCGCGGACGCCCCGGTCGTCGAGCACATCGGCTCCACGGCCGTCCCCGGCCTGGCAGCGAAACCCATCGTCGACATCGTGGTCGTCGTCGCCGACGTCACCGCCGAGGCCACGTACCTCGACCAGCTCCTCGCCGCCGGGTACGAGCTGCGCGTCCGCGAGCCGGGCCACCGCCTGGTCCGGACGCCGGCCCGCGACGTCCACGTGCACGTCTACGAGCGGGGTGCGACGGCGGTCGACGAGTACCTGCTCCTCCGTGACCACCTGCGCGCCGACGCCGACGACCGGGCGCTGTACGAACGGACGAAGCGGGAGCTGCTCGACCGGAGCTGGGACGACATGAACGCCTACGCCGAGGCGAAGACGGCCGTCATCACCGCGATCAAGGAGCGGGCACGACGGAGCCGCGCGTCCTGAGACGCGCGGCTCCTCCGGCCGAGCCTCAGCTCGTCGGGACGACGTCCCAGTGCTCGCGGATCAGGTTGTCGTCGACCCGGAACAGGTCGGCCGCGCCGAACGGGGCGTCGGCCTTCGCCCCGACCGGCTTCGAGAACGTCCACACCAGGTCGCCGTCGGCGAGCGAGATGACGGACTCCTGCTTCGGCAGGCTCTGCGCGGCGCTGCCGGCGAAGAACTGCTTGAGCGCGGCCGTGCCGTTCGCGGCGACCGAGTTGTGCTGCAGGTACGCCGGGTCGAACTTCTCGTCGAGGACGGACACGTCGTGGTCGCGGAACAGCCGGTCGTACGCCGTCACGGCGAGCACCCGGTTGTGCTCCTCCTGCCGCTCGGTCAGGTGACGGTCACGCTTCGCGGCCGGGTACAGGTCGCTGAACATGCTGTTCGTGTTGCCGCTGGCCGGCGTGCCCGTCGGGACCGTCTGACGGAGTGCCCACCACTCGCTGATGCGCCCGTCGCGCATGCGGAACAGGTCGACGGCGGCGTCACCGGTGCGTTCGTCCTTCGGCTTCGCGGTGATCTGCCAGTGCACGGCCACCAGGTCGGCGTCACCGGCGATGTGCTTGATCACGGCGTGGGCACCGGGCACCCGGGAGCGGTCGGCGGTGAACTCGGCGAGCAACGCGGACGGACCCGAGGCGCTCGTCGCACCGTGGGCGACGGCACCGGTCGCGACGGCGGTCCGTGCAGCCGCACGGGCCTTCGCGGACGCGGGCGACCGGAACGCGCACCGGAACAGGTGCCGGACGGTGGCCTCGTTGCGCTGCTCGGCGCGACGGTCGAGCCGTGAGACCGCCGTGCCACCCGAGGTCGTCCGCGCCGCACGGTTCACCGTGTGGTGCGCGGAGGTCGCCGTGGTGACGGAGGTGGAGGAGGAGGTGGAGGTGTGGAGGGGTGCCGCCACGGCCGGACCGGCCACGAGCGACACGGCGATGGCGACCGGAGCTGCCACCGCACACGCCTTGGCGATGATGGGGAGAAGTGATGTCGTCTGCACGGCAGAACGATGGAACCGGACCCTGGAAGCCCACGCGCGCCCTGGAGCCGTCACACGTTGCGACCGTGACCGGCTTCTCAGTCGCGGTGCGCGCCTCCAGGGCGGCCTGTGCGCGCGCTGCCAGGGTGACCCGCTCCCGCTGGTGATCGACGAGCCGGACCTGTGCGACGGCTCACCCGCACTGTCAGCCGATCCCTACGCTCCGGGCTCGTCGATGGCCAGACGGAGCTCGGCGAGCACGGGCAGCGCGGCGCGCAGCGCGTCGACCCCGTCCGGGCCCAGGCGTTCGAGCGCGCCGACCAGGACGTGCTCGGCCGAGGCGTCGTAGACCCGGAGCCGCTCGGACGCGAGCTCGGTCAGGGCGATCTCGGTGCTGCGGCCGTCACCGGTGGCGAGCCGCCGGTGGACGAGCCCGCCGCGTTCCATCGCGGTGACGAGGTTGCTGACCGTGGAGCGGGCGAGGCCGAGGGACCGGCCGAGCGCCGTCGGCGTGAGCCACCCGGCCTCGTCGAGTCGTCGCAGGACCTCGATCTGGGCGTCGGGCAGTTCCGGCAGTGCACCGTCACGGCGTGATGCGTTCAGCAGGGTGCGGCGGAACGGGCCGACCTGGTCGCTGAGCCGCCGGGCGATGTCCCGGAGTCCTGCGGTGTCGTGCTCGCTGCCCATGTCCTCAGCTTAGGTCCTCGAAAAAGGTTTGCGACAAAACTATGTTTGGCGCAGGATGGGTGCATGACGATCACCACCTCAGTCGCACAGCCCGTCCCGTCGCAGGACCTCTCCGGCATCGTCGGACACCGGTTCATCTACACGTACGCCAACGGCTGGCAGTACGAGATGTACGTCAAGAACGCCACCACCCTCGACTACCGCATCCACTCCGGCATGGTCGGCGGGCGCTGGGTCAAGGACCAGCAGGTCGATCTCGTGGTGCTCACCGCCGGCGTCTACAAGGTGTCGTGGAACGAGCCCACCGGCACGAGCGTCGTCGTGACCGTGGTGCCGGGGGAGCGCGTGCTGCACGGCACGATCTTCTTCCCGCACTGGGTCGAGGAGGACGGCAGCAAGACCGTGCTGTTCCAGAACGACCACCTGGACCGGATGCGCGAGTACCGCGACGCCGGCCCCACCTACCCGATCTACGTCGTCCCCGAGTTCGCCCACATCACCCTCTTCGAGTTCGTCGGCCAGGACGACGAGACCGTCGTCGACACTGCGCCCGCCGACCTGCCGGCCGGGTTCGCCGACCGGAGCAACTGAGCATGACCGCGGAACGTCCGCTGGAGCGTGCCCTGACGAGCATCCGGCTCGAGCACCGGGGCGGGGCGCTCCGGGGGTGGGAGTACCGCCCGGCGTCGGCGTCGGCGTCGGCGCCCGCGGCTGCCGGCGGCGCGGTGCTGTTCGTGCACGGGTTCGGTGACTCGTCGATCGGTCCGCGCCAGCTCTTCGTGCAGGCCGCGACCGCCCTGACCGACACCGGCCTGACGGTCCGCTCCTACGACCGTCTCGGGCACGGCACGAGCGACGGACGGTTCGCGGACATCTCGATCGGCGACGAGGTCGAGCAGGTCGTCACGATGATCCGGGCGTTCTCGGCCGACCAGGGGGCACCGGTCGACGTCGTCGCCCACAGCCTGGGCGCGGTCGAGTCGGCGATGGCGGCGGCGAGGGTCCCCGACCTGGTCCGGAGCCTGACCCTGTGGTCGCCGGCCGGGGTCGTGGTCGACGACATCGCCGTGCACGACACCATCCAGGGGCAGCCGCTCGCACCCGTCCGTGACCGCGGCTGGTTCGACTTCGGTGGGACCGCCCTCGGGCGCGGGTTCGTCGACGAGGTCCGGGACGGACTCGACGTCTACGCCCAGGCACGCGGGTACGACGGGCCGGTCGACGTGCTGCACGGCACCGCCGACGAGATCGTCCCGGTCGAGTACGGCCGGCGCTACGGCGAACTGCTCAGCGGGGCGACGTTCACCGCGGTCGAGGGTGCGGACCACGTCTGGTCGTCGGTCCCGTGGCGCGAGCAGCTCGTCGACCGCCTGCTCGACCGCGTCAGGGAGCGGTCCGGGCGATGAGGTCCTGCACCCGTGCGCGCACGTCGTCGCGGATCCGCCGGACGGAGTCGAGGTCGAGCCCCGCAGGGTCCGTGAGCTCCCAGTCCTCGTAGCGCTTGCCCGGGAACACCGGGCAGGCGTCCCCGCACCCCATCGTGATGACGACGTCCGCGGCGCGGACGGAGTCGGTGCTGAGCAGCGCGGGCTGCTCGTTCCGGATGTCGATGCCCTCCTCGAGCATCGCTGCGACGACCACGGGGTTGAGCTCATCGGCGGGTTCGGAGCCGGCGCTCCGGACGTCAACGCGTCCACCCGCCAGGTGCTGCAGGAAGCCGGCGGCCATCTGGGAACGGCCGGCGTTGTGGACGCAGACGAACAGGACGGTGGGCATGTGGAGTGCTCCGATCAGAGGACGACGGCGCCGAGCAGGCCGGCTCCGATGACGACGGCCCACGGGGGAGCGGACCAGCGGGTGAGGGCGGTGAAGGCGGCCACGGCGAGCGCCAGTGCGGGTGCCGAGCGGACTCCCTCGGTGATGACCGGGTCCCAGAGCGCCGCGGCGAGGAGCCCGACGACCCCCGCGTTCACGCCGGCCAGCACGCGCCGGGCCCACGGCAGGGCACGGAGCACGTGCCAGAACGGCAGGGCGCCGATGACCAGGAGTGCCGCCGGCAGGAAGATCGCGACGAGTGCCACCGCCGCGCCGACGAGCCCGCTCGGACTGCCGTCGGCGACGGCGCCGAGGTACGCGGCGAAGGTGAACAGCGGCCCGGGCACGGCCTGTGCGGCGCCGTACCCGGCCAGGAAGTCCGCGTGGCCCACCAGGTGCGTGGCCACGGTCTGTGACTCGAGCAGCGGCAGGACGACGTGGCCGCCGCCGAAGACGAGCGAGCCCGCCTGCGCGAAGACCCCGAACAGGCGCACGGCACCGGTGCCGCTCGCGGCCACGGGTGCCGCGACGAGCAGGGCGGCGAACGCGACGAGCGCCGACACGGCGACCCAGCGGGGGAGGCGCACGGCGATCTGGGAGCCGGCGTCCTGGGTGTCTCCGACATCCTCGACCGAGTCGACCACCCGACCGAGCCACAGCACGCCGACCACACCGCACACCGCGATGACCGCGACCTGCGCCGCCGGGCCGGGGATGAGCAGCACCACGATCGCGGCGGCGGCCGCGATGGTCGCCCGACGGCGGTCCGGTGTGAGCGAGCGCGCCATGCCGAGCACCGCCTGCGCCACCACAGCGGCTGCGGCGGCCTGCAGCCCGAGCAGCCACCCGGCGCCGGCCAGGTCGGGCGTGCCGGACACGAGCAGGGCGAACGCGACGAGCAGCACCGCGGACGGCAGGGTGAACCCGCACCACGCGGCGAGGAGCCCGAGCAGTCCGGCGCGCTGCAGCCCGAGCGCCATGCCGACCTGGCTCGACGCCGGTCCGGGCAGGAACTGGCACAGCGCGACGAGGTCGGCGTAGGCGTCGTCCCGCAGCCAGCGGCGACGCACCACGAAGGCTTCACGGAAGTACCCGAGGTGTGCGACCGGTCCGCCGAACGAGGTCAGCCCGAGCCGCAGGAACACCAGGAACACCGATGCCGCGGACGACCGCAGGGGCTCGGGGTTGGTCGTCACCCGCTCATCTTGACGACGGTAGATGGTTCAGTCAACATTGAACCGATGAACACCGGGCGGCAGGACCTCGAGCGGCGTGCGGCGCAGCACGCGGCCCTCGGCGACGTCGCCCGCCTGGCGATCGTCGACCTGCTCGCCGCGTCCGACGCCAGCCCGAGCGAGGTGCGGGCCGCCCTCGGGATCTCCGGGCCGCTCCTGGCGCACCACCTGCGCGTCCTCGAGCAGGCCGGTCTGGTCACGCGACGCCGCTCCGACGGCGACGGGCGCCGCAGCTACCTGCACCTCGAGCCGAGCGGTGTCCCGCACGGTACGGCAGCGGTGCGCCGACCGGTGTCCCGCGTGCTGTTCGTCTGCACCGGCAACTCCGCGCGCTCCCCGCTGGCCGCGGGCGTCTGGGCGCAGGTCAGCGAGATCGGTTCGCTGTCGGGCGGGACGCGTCCCGCGGCCGCCATCGCCCCCGGGGCGGTCGCCGTCGGGGAACGCCACGGCCTGGACCTCGGCGACCACGTCCCGCGTGCCTTCCGCGACACCGTCGCCGACGGCGACCTGGTCGTCACGGTCTGCGACCGCGCGCACGAGTCGATCGACGACGGCGACAGCCTGCACTGGTCGATGCCGAACCCCTCGCGCGTCGGCACGCCGGACGCGTACGAGGCCACCTACGCGGACCTCCGGTCCCGCGCCACCGCGCTCGCTGCGCGCCTCGCCGCCTGACGCGGCCCCACGAACGGAACGCCCCGATGAGATCCCCCCTCCTCATCGGGGCGTTCTCCTTTGCTCGACCGCCTGCGGACTGGAGGCCCGGGGCGGGCCCGAACCGTGCCTCCCGTCCGTCCCGTGGTGCGCCCAGGGCGGCGCGCGCTCGCGGGGGAGCCGTCACTCAGGGCCGGCAGCTGCCGGCGACCAGCCGGAGGACCTGATCGGTGTGCCGCTCCGCCGTCGCGAGCCGCGCGTGCTCGATCGCGGCGGCGGTGTGCGGCCGCAACAGCGTCCGGTCCGAGGCGAGTTCGATGATCGTCGTGGCGAGCCCGAACGCGGTCTCGTCGTCGGTCAGGACGGCGGCGGAGCCGAACTCGCTCGCCAGGCGGATGTCGGACACGATGACCGGACGGTGGTCCCGGAATGCCTCGAGCGCGGTCATCGGCTGGCCGTCGTGCTCGAGCGAGCAGACCACCGCCGCGTGTCCGCACAGCAGCAGGTCGTGGACAGCCTGCGACGACAGGCGGCCGTGGACACGGACCGACACCGGCGTTCGGGTCGGGGGGACGGTCCCGCCGGCGACGTCGACCCGCACGGCGTGTGCCCCGAGTCGGATCTCCACCAGCCGGATCGCGTTGAGGAGGACGTCGAGGCGCTTGTCCGGGGTGAACCGCGACGCCCAGACGAGCCGGAGTGGGCCGAGCTCCGGCGCCGGCGGCGGTTCGACCGGCCGGCGGCCGAGGGCGTTGGGCACCACGTGGACCGGGCCGACGCCGGCCTCGCGCAGGACACGGGCCTGCCGCGTCGTCGGGGTGACGACGACGTCGGCCGCCCTCGAAACGGCCACGGCCATGTTGCGGCGCGCGTCGTCCATGGGGTGCCCCGTGAAGCGGTGCCGCGTGGGCCGGATGCCGGTCACCACACGGTGCGCGTGCCGTGCGAGGGGCGCCATCGCCGCCGCGGTCCGGCCCCGGACCGGCGCCGAGCCGTGCACGGTGTGGATCGTCGGCAGCTCGAGGGAGCGCGCCGTGGTCAGCGCCGCCGCGGCGAGGCCGAAGTCCGAGTGGGTGACGACGAGGTCGATCCGTTCCTCGAGCATCAGCGTGCCGAGGCACCGGCGGACACGGACCGAGTTGCGGACCACCGGCAGGTCGCTCTCCGGCGCGCTGATCGACGGTTCGACCTCGAACAGGCGGACGCCGTGCTTCCGCAGCTCCGCGGTCTCGCTCGAGCGCGGAGTCGCCACCCAGACGACGTGACCGGACTCGGCGAAGGCCTTCGCCTGCTCGACCAGCGCGGCGCGTTCACCCCGCATCGCCGACAGGGGGAAGTCGCTCACGAGCAGGACCGTCGCCTTCGCCGCCACCACGTCAGCGGCCGGTCTCGAGCACGGTGGTCTGGCGGGGGCTGCGCATGCGGTCTCTCACGGTTCGGGAGCGGAACGGGGTGCTGGGAACCGTAGGCGTTCAGAAGACGATCGTCTAGTGAGCCGCTGTGCTGCTGAGCGGGCCTTCACGACTCCCCGGGCGGACGCCCAGGCCGGGGTGCGCGGCGGACGGTCAGGAATTGTCCGGTTCCGGCGGATCCTGTACACGTCTGAGCCGTGGTCGTCGTACAGTCTCCGGAAGCTACCCCGCCGGACCGTACCGGCGGGTGCCCGACCCCCCCCGTTCCCGGGCTGGCCTCGTCATGACCACCGCGTCGAACCCGACGGCGTCGTAGCGCGAGGACGTCTGCTCCTGACCCGAACTCGTGGCAGACGTCCTCGCACCTTCCCGCTATCGTCGAGGAACTGCCGGTCCCCGATCTCGGGGCGAGCAGCGGCCAGGGGGCCACGGGGGACACCATGCACCACCAGCACCAGCGCGCCATCACCGCACTCACGACGCTCACCGCGACGATCGCCCTGGCGGTGACGCTCAGCGGGTGCACGGTGTCGACGTCGTCGTCACGGACCGTCACACCGGACGCCTTCGAACGCGTCGTCGTCGACGCGTTGGCGGACGTCTCGGACGCGACGCCCGAGGTCGACTGCGGTGCGGACGACATCGCGATCGAGGACGGCGCCGAGGTGCACTGCGACGTGAACACGGCGGGCTACGACGTGGTCTACGACTCGGTGTCCACGATCAGCACCGACGGCGGCGACGACTACCACGTGGACGTGGAAGTGGCCGACCAGCCCAAGGACTGATCGGCCACTGCGCGGTGTCCGACGACTAGCGGTCGGACGCCTCGACGACGCAGCTCTCGACCTGCTCGGCGGCCTTCGAGTCGTCGGCGAACGGCGTCGGCGCATCCGAGGTGGTGGTCGTCTCGTCGGCGACGGCCTGCTTGGCGACGTCGTTCACGGCGTACAGCGGACCGTCGAAGTCGTCGGCCGTGGGGTCGGCGGTGGTCGCCCAGATGGTGACCTCGTCGTCGTTCGAGTCGTTGCTGTCCGCGGGGACGATCGCGGCACCGAGGTACCAGCCGCCGTCACCCTTCTGGATGTTCGCGAACTCGGCGGTGTCGTGCGACCCGACGGCCTTGTCGATCATGTCGACGGCGGCGCTGGCGGCCACGTCGCACTGGGCCGATTGGGACTTCTCCTCGGAGCCGGGGACCTTGCCGACGGGGTTGATGTTCTGCGCTCCGCCGGGGTCGCAGGCGGTGAGCAGGAGGGCTACGGTGGCGGCGCCGAACAGCGCCGTGACGGTCTTCGCTCGCGTGGACATGGCCCTGAACGTAGGCCGGCCCTGGTGGGCGGCGGTTCAGCCAGGAGCGTCCCCCGACGACGGACGGGAGGCCCGGCGCACGTCGTGCCCCGGGCCTCCCGTCCGTCACCTGGTCCCGTTGCCGGACCGGCGTCCCGTCACAGGATCGGGGTGCCGCCGGTCACGGCGACCCGCGCGCCGGAGACGTAGCTGCCGTCGTCACTGGCGAGCAGCACGTAGACGGGTGCGAGCTCGGCCGGCTGGCCGGGACGGCCGAGCGGCGACTGCTTGCCGAACTGCTCGACCTGCTCCGGCGGCATCGTCGACGGGATCAGCGGCGTCCAGATCGGACCGGGTGCGACGCTGTTCACGCGGATGCCGCGTTCCCCGAGCAGCTGCGCCAGCGCGGCCGACAGGTTCGCGACGCCCGCCTTGGTGACGTCGTAGGGCGCCAGGTTCGGCTTCGGGTTGTCGGAGTTCACCGAGCTCGAGCCGATGATCGACGACCCCGGGCCGAGGTGCGGCAGCGCGGCCTTGACGAGGTGGAAGTAGGCGCTGAGGTTCGTCGCGAGGGTGTGGTCCCACTCCTCGTCGCTGATCTCCTCGATCGTCTCGTGGGTCATCTGGTAGGCGGCGTTGTTCACGAGGACGTCGAGCCCGCCGAGTTCCGAGACCGCCCGGTCGATGACGGATCGGCAGTACGCGGGGTCGCTCACGTCGCCCGGGAACAGCACGGCCTTCCGACCGGCCTCCTCGATCCAGCGCTTCGTGTCCTGCGCGTCGTCCTCCTCTTCCGGCAGGTAGCTGATCAGGACGTCAGCACCTTCACGCGCGAACGCGATCGCGACGGCCTTCCCGATGCCGCTGTCCCCGCCGGTGATGACGGCCCGCTTGCCGGTGAGCTTGCCGGAGCCGCGGTACGACTCCTCACCGTGGTCGGCCTTCGGGGTGAGTTCCTGGTCGCTCCCCGGGGGCTGCTGCTGCTCGGTCATGTCTCTCCCTGTGGTCGGTTTCCCTGGACGTCCCCGATGCTGGGCGGGCGCCACTGAACGCCTGTCCAGGGTCACGGCGTACCCCGTTCGGTGCTCGAAGATGTGTACCCGGCACGTCGGCCGCCTACCGTGGCACCGGATCAGGGAACCGTCACCGCGACGGAAGCTCCTCTTCACCAGGGAGCAACGTTGAAGTACGTGAACTACGCGGGCACCGTCCGTGTCCTGACGAGCGACTCGATCGCCGACGCGGTGATCCGGTACGCCGCCGCTCTGCACCAGAGTCGGCTGAGCGACGTCGTGTCGATCCCGACGGCCGACGACTTCGGGGTGGCGAGCACCGTCGAGGTGCTGCTGGCCCCGTCCGTCCCGGTGGCCGTGGAGCCCGCCCCGGATGACGACCTCGAGCCCGAGGGCGACGCGTTCCTGCTCGAGATCGCACGGCGCACGGAGGCCGTGCTCGCCGTCGACCCCAACGCGACGCCGCCGGACCTCGGGCGCTGAGCGGTCGCTCCGCGGGGGCGCTGCTTACGCCACCGGCCCCTCGGTCAGGTCCGTCCGGGTGTCCGCGTGGATCACCTCGTCGTGCTCGAACGTCAGTGCGGCGGCACGCAGCCGTGCCACGAACACCGCGTCCTCGCGCTCGAGCTCGTCCTCGTCGGCGTCCTCGACCACGAGCTGACTCGACGGACCGATGAGGACCTTGGTGGTCGTCATGGTGCCGTCCGTCGCCACCGAGGGGATCGCGACGGTGTCCGCCCGGTTGCCACCGGCCAGGGCTGCGGCGTACTCGATCACGGCGTCGGCCACGTCGTCGCTCGTCAAGATCGTCGATCGGTCGTACTGGATCTGCTTCATGTCCGGGCCTCCATCTGCACAGCAAACAGGGCTTCGGCTGGCCGCCGTACAGGAACACGGCGCGTCGCTCGTTGCGCCGACGCCGACTTGTCGTCAGGATCATCACGTGCCCGAGACCATGCACCGCCTGCTGCGGGAGATCCAGACCGCCGAGCCGTCGGTCGCGGCCGAGGCGATGGCCCGGACGCACATCACCCACGGGCTGTCGGTCGAACCGACGGACGCCGAGTTCGTGTTCGAGGAGCGCGTGCGCGGAACGGCGCTGCTGTCGCTCGAGTCGACCCGCTGCACCGGGGTCCTGAGCGGCACGATCGAGCCCGGCGACGCGATGATGATCTTCTGGATGAAGTCCGGAGTCGCCCAGCTCGACGAGAACACCGTGAAGATCGGCCGCCCGACGCTCTTCCGTCAGGGGCCCCAGCGCTTCCGCTGGATCGCCTGCAACAAGGACGTCCTGCGCATCGACCGCTCGATCGTCGAGCAGGTCGCCGCCGAGCGCGGGGACTGGGCCCCCGGTCCCATCGAGTTCCGTCCGCGGCACGTCCCCGAGGGAGCCCCGCTCGCTGCCTGGTGGCTCATGGTGCGGTCCGTCGCACAAGAGGTGCTGGCCGGATCGGACGGCGTCCCGATCGAACGCGAGCGGGAGCTCGCGCGCTTCGCCGCCGGCGGTCTGCTCACCGCGATCCCGCACTGGCCGGTCGGGCAGCACGAGCCGGTCATGGCCTCCACCGCCCGCTTCGCCCGCGCCGAGACCTTCCTGCTCGAGCACGCCACCGAGCAGATCACCGTCGACGACGTCGCCGAGGCCGCCGGCCTGAGCGTGCGCGGCGTGCAGGCGGCGTTCCAGCGGCACCACGGCATCACCCCGACCATGTACCTGCGTCGCATCCGGCTGCTGCTCGCGCGCGAACAGCTCGAGTCGGGCGACGGGCGGAGCATCGCCGAGATCGCCCGGGCCACCGGGTTCGCCCACCTCGGCCGGTTCGCGGGGAGCTACCGCGAGGAGTTCGGCGAGCTGCCCCGGCAGACGGCGTCCACCGCGCGCGACGGCGCCCGCGCGTAGCGAGCAGCCGCGCAGCCCCGCAGCCCCGCAGCCGCGCGGCCCCGCAAGAATCCCGCAACCGCCCGCCGTCCGGCCGATCGCCGACGATCGTCGCCCTACGTTTGCGCTGCACGGACACGCAGCCACGACGACTGGAGACCCCATGGCCGGCTCAGCAGCACCACCCGTCCCGACCGCGGCCGTCCCGCCGACGACCGATCCGTCGACGTTCGGCCGTCGGCTCGTCGAGGACGCCTCCTACGCCCGTGAGCACTTCGTCTTCACCGCACTGCTCGGATCCCCGCTGCTGCCCCGGATCGTCCGGCGGCTGCTGCTCCGTGCCGCCGGGGCACGCGCCGAGTCCGGAGTGGGCACCGGGTTCTCGCTGACGGGTGACCCGAAGCACCTCACCATCGGCCGGGGCGTGTTCTGCAACCGCAACGTGACCGTCGAGGCCGTGGCCCCCGTGACGATCGGTGCGAACACCGCAATCGGGATGCAGGTGCTCATCATGACGAGCCACCACGAGATCGACGCCGAGGGGCGGTGGAGCGACGTCGCGACCGGCCGCCCGGTGGTCGTCGAGGAACACGTCTGGATCGGCGGCCGCGCCACGATCCTGCCGGGCGCCCACATCGAGCACGATGTGGTGGTCGCCGCCGGCGCCGTGGTCGTCGGCCGCCTGGCGGCGCACGGCGTCTACGCCGGCGTCCCCGCGAAGCGCATCCGTGAGCTCGCCCCGTCCGCGCGACCGCCGGTGGTGGACCCCGCCGCGTGACGGCCTGGAGGCCCGTGGCGGCGCCGCCACGTGCCTCCCGTCCGGCGTCGGTGCCGCTTCGAATACGCCGGCGTCCCGCTGCGACGCCGCCCCGCCGTCGAGACGCCGCCGAAAGTGGAGGCGTCTCGACGACCTGGCGGCGCCGAACGAAGACGACGGCGTCTCCTTCCGCGGGGACGCGCACTCTGCCAACATGACCACGACGCGGGCGACGGCGCCCGCGCAGGACGAGGGAGACCGTCATGACCGTTCGCCTCAACCCCTACCTCGGGTTCCGGAGCGGCGCCCGCGAAGCGCTCGAGTTCTACCACTCGGTCTTCGGCGGCACGCTCACCATCGGCACGTTCGGTGAAGCCGGCATGAGCCAGGACCCCGCCGACGCCGACAAGGTGATGCACGGCCAGCTCGACGGCGACGAGGGCCTGCTCCTGATGGCCTCGGACGCACCGTCCGGCATGCCGACGCCGGCCGAGAGCAGCATCTCGCTGTCGCTCAGCGGTGACGACCACGAGCTGCTGACGCGCTGGTGGAACGGCCTCGCGCAGGGCGCGACGATCATCGAATCACTCACCACCGCGCCGTGGGGTGACACCTTCGGCATGCTGACCGACCGCCACGGGGTGTCGTGGCTCGTCAACATCAGCGGCGCGACGAGCTGAGCGGCACCGAATCCACGCGTGCCGGCACCGGCCACCGCGGCACCCAGCACCGGACCTGCTCGGCGTAGCGGCGGAAGTCGTCGCCGAACCGTTCCTCCAGGTCGGATTCCTCGAGCGGGCGGACGATGCAGTTCCAGACCACGGAACCGGCGACCGCGTAGACGACGACCAGCCACGACGACAGCAGCAGCCCGACGGCGACCCCCTGCGTGATGCCGGCCAGGGCCATCGGGTTCCGCACCGACCGGTACGGCCCGGCGACCACCAGGCGGTTCGCGGTGGCCGACGGCAGCGGCGTGCCCTCGCCCTTCGTCGACATCGCCGCCGCCGACGCGATGCCGAGCGCGCTGGCCAGCAGGAGTACGACCACACCGACGACGGTGAGGGCGGTGACGAAGGGTGCCGGCAGCTGCGGGTGGAGGCCCCAGCGGTGCTCGGCGAACGCGATGACCATGGGGAACACCCCGAGGAACAGGCCCCAGAAGACGACGATCTGCAGCACGGTCGCGGTGACGTGCCGGGAGCGCGGGGCGCTGGCGTCAGCGGTGCGGATCCGCAGCGGACCGCTCGTCACCCACTCCGTCGGGATCCGTCCGAGCAGCACCAGGGCGAGGGCGAGGGCCGAGCCGATCGTGGCGGCGAGCATGACGAGCACGCCCCAGCCGGCCTCGCCGGTCACGGTGGCCCAGACGCTCAGGGCGACGAGCACCAGGACGGTCCACACCGTCGTGACCACCGCGGCGGCCCGGACACCGGCGGCGGCGAGCGATGAGCCGACGACGAACAGCGGGACGTCGAACACGGCGACGAGCACCGGGTCGAGCGAGCCGAGCGTCGCCGTGCGGACCCACGGCAGCGTCGCGACGGCGATCCACCAGGCCGCTCCACCGACGGCTTGCAGCGCGTAGTACCGCCGGCCCCAGGACATGGGTGCACGGTAGCAGTGCGCTGCGAGGGCCCGGGCCGTGGGCGCGCTCCCGCTGGTGGGTCAGTCGGTGTGGTTGATCTGTCCGAGCCAGCGACCGAAGGACGGGGTGCGCTCGTCGTGCAGGGTGGGCAGGACGGGCTTCGGCAGGCAGGCGCGCTCGTCGGTGACGGTTCCGGCGCCGGTGCTCTTGTGGAGGTCGAGGCTCATGGTGGGCTCCTTCGTGGTCGGTGGAGTGTTCGACACCGGGCGGGGCCGTTCCATTCCCATCTGACCCGGCCCGCCCTGCGCAGTCGTCCAGCACCGCCGGGTTTGCTCGACCGCATGAGCGAGCACGACGACGAGCAGACCCGAGCCGACTTCGACGACGCGGTGAACATGACCGCCACCGAGCTGCGGAAGTGGCTCGACACCGACGAGTCGAAGTCCGTCGGGCAGAAGCCCTCGGGCGGCGGCGAGTCGACCGGGCACGAGAGCGGCCGGCACATCATCCGCATCCTCGAGAAGCACAAGGCCGACCGCACCGACGACGACCTGGCGCACATGCGGAAGGTCGTCGGCTACGTCGCCCGGCACTCACAGCAGCGGCCCGACGGCGACGTGCACGACACCCCCTGGCGGTACTCGCTCATGAACTGGGGCCACGACCCGGAGAAGCACTGACGGCATCGGGCAGAATGGGTGGTGTGAACGAGACGGGCATGCCGCGCTTCCGACGGATCTGGTCGACCGTGCAGGTCGGTGTCCTCGCGATCGCCGTCGTGTTCTGCGTCGTGATGCTCGTGATCGGGCAGGGCAAGCTCGACCGGGTCTACGCGGTCGCCGCGGTGTTCTTCGGACTCGCCCTGGTCGGGCACAGCACGTACCTGTGGCTCGTCGCCCGGGCGAACCGCCGTCCCTGACGCTCGTCCGCCTCGGCGATCGCGGCTAACCGTTCTGGTGGACCCGCAGCCAGTCGACGGTCATCTGCTGCGGGAACCGTGTCGAGGCGTCGGGCGAACCCGGCCAGTTCCCGCCGACCGCCACGTTGAGGATCACGAAGAACGGCTTGTCGAACACCCACGGGGCCGAGCCGACGTCGGCCCGGGTGACCGTCCGGTACGCAACACCGTCGACCGTCCAGGTGATCGACCCGGGGCGCCAGTCGACCCCGTACACGTGGAAGTCGTCGGCGAACGCTGCTCCGGACGGGATTGTGTACGCAGCCGAGATGCCCTGCGCGCCGGAGTACCCGGGCCCGTGCACGGTGCCGTGCACGATCCCCGGCTCGTACCCGACGTTCTCCATGACGTCGATCTCCCCGCACGCCGGCCAGCCGACCTGCCCGATGTCCGCGCCGAGCATCCAGAACGCCGGCCAGATGCCCTGGCCGCGGGGGATCCGGATCCGCGCCTCGATGCGGCCGTACTGCGCGGTGTAGGTGCTCTCGGACTTCAGCCGGGCCGACGAGTACGAGCCGTCGGCTTCGCGGTGTGCGGTGATCACGAGGTTGCCGGCGCCGTCGAGCGCCGCGTTCCGTCGCGAGTCCGTGTAGGTCTGCAGCTCGGCGTTGCCCCAGCCGCCGGCACCCAGGTCGTACCGCCAGATCCCGGGGTTCGGCGCGCTGCTGGCCGGGCCGTCGAACTCGTCGGCGGCGAGCAGCACGGGCGCAGCGGTCGGCGCCGCAGCTCCGGTCACGGCCTGTGCCGAGCCATCCGGGATCGCCGTCGCGCCGAGGGCGGTCGTCGCGGCGCCGGCGAGTCCGAGCGTCATGAAGCGCCGTCGATCGATGTGCTGGTCCATGTCGTGCTCCCTGCAGCGCGATGGTGGTGTGGTCGTCGGATCATGCACCATCCGGCCGCACCTGAACAGGCCCGGATCCCGCTTCGTCCGCGGGACGCACCCGTCAGCCGAAGCGCATCGCGAGCGGCACGAGCAGGCCCGCGACCCAGACGAGCACCATCACGAGGGCGCCGACCGCGATGAGCCGTCGGCGACGCCGCAGCTTCGGGCTCCGCTCCTCGCCCCACATCTGTGCACGGACCAGCACCCGGTTCGCCTGCTCGACGACCTTCCGCACCTCGGGGTCGTCGACGTCGAGGACACCGGCGCGGGCGTGCTCGGCGATGACCGCGGCTTCGTCGACGGTCAGGTCGTCCTTGCGCATGCTCCATCTTCGCACCGCGTGCAGGGGTACGACCCGGCTGTGCGGGAACGGACCACGGCCGGGTACCAAGGACACATGGGACATCGGTACCGCGGGAAGATCGTCGTCATCACCGGAGCATCGAGCGGCATCGGGAGGGCCGCCGCACACGAGTTCGCCCGGCAGGGCGCCACCCTCGTGCTCGCCGCACGCGGGCATGACTCGCTCGAGGCCGCAGCCGCCGAGTGCCGGAAGCTCGGCGCCGAGGCGATCGCGATCCCGACCGACGTCGCCGACGAGCACCAGGTCAAGGACCTCATCGGCACCGTGACGACCCGCTTCGGTCGCATCGACGTCTTCGTCGGCAACGCGGCCCTGTTCGTCTACGGCCTGTTCGAGCAGACCCCCACCGAGGCGTTCAAGCGCGTCGTCGACACGAACCTGTACGGGCACCTCAACGCGATCACGCACCTGCTGCCGCACTGGAAGCAGCGCGGGAAGGGCACCTACGTGCTCGTCGGCTCGATCCAGTCGCTGCTCTCGGCGCCGTACCAGTCGGCGTACGTGACGAGCAAGCACGCTGCGCTCGGCCTGGTCGACGTGCTCGGTGACGAGTTCGCGGGCACCGGCATCAAGTTCACCGCGCTGCTGCCGTCCACGATCGACACCCCGATCTACCAGAACGGTGCCAACTACACCGGCAAGACCTCGCACCCGCTGCCGCCCACCGTCTCGGTCGAGCGAGCCGGCCGTGCCGTCGTGCAGGCCGCCACGCACCCCAAGCGCTACCGCTTCGTCGGACGCATCCAGGCGTCGCTCGTGCCGCTGCAGTACGTGTTCCCGGGCCTGTTCCACAAGATCACGAAGCCGATGGTGGAGACGTTCGCGCTCCGTGGCGAGGGCGCCCCGACCGACGGGAACCTCTACGCCCCCGCCGACGCCGCGAACGCGACGGACGGCGGATGGGTCGCGAAGCGACGGCGCGTCACGCGCCCCCTCGTCTGGCTCGGCGTCGCCGCTGCCGGCGCGGCGGTCGTCCTCGGCCGCTCGCGTCGGTAGACGCATCCGCTGACGGTCTGGAGGCCCGGTGCCAGCTGGCACCGGGCCTCCCGTCCGTCCGTGCGTGCGTCCACACCCGGGCGTACCTGCCCGAACCGGGCGTACCTTCCCGAACCGGGCGTACCTGGCGAAATCGGGCGTACCTGGCGTGTTCTTCGTGGCAAGGACGCCCGATCCCGCCAGGTATCGCAGCTGTTCTGGGAAGGAACGGGCGGCTAGAAGAGCTTCGCGCTCGCGCGCCGGGCACCCTCGCCGAGGGACTCGAGCTTCGCCGCGGCGATCTGCGGGTGCACGCGGCCGCCGAGGCCGCAGTCCGTGCCGGCGATGACGCGCTCGCGCCCGACGACCGAGGCGAACCGCTCGATGCGCTGCGCGACGAGGTCAGGGTGCTCGACGACGTTCGTGGCGTGGCCGACGACACCCGGGACGATGACCTTGCCCTCGGGCAGGGTGACGTCCTGCCAGACGGTCCACTCGTGCTCGTGGCGGGCGTTCGCGGCCTCGAACGAGTACGCACCGGCGTCGATGTCGAGCATCAGGTCGACGATGTGGCGGAGTTCGATGTCGGTGGTGTGCGGCCCGTGCCAGGAGCCCCAGCACAGGTGGAAGCGCACGCGGCTGGTGTCGAGGCCCCGCAGTGCGTGGTTGAGCGCCTCGACACGGATGCGGGTGAAGGCGCGGTAGTCCTCGATGCTCGGCTCGGGGTTGATCTGGTCCCAGTTCTCGGCGATCGAGGGGTCGTCGATCTGCAGCACGAGGCCGGCGTCGAGGATCGTCGTGTACTCCTCGCGCAGGGCGTCCGCCCACGCCCAGATGTGTTCTTCCTCGGTCGCGTAGTACTCGTTCGCGATGCGGGCGGCGGAGCCGGGGGAGAGCGCCGTGATGAAGCCGTTGTCCGCGCCGGCGGCCTCGACCGCGTGCTTGAGGTTCGCGGCGTCGGTGGCCGCGGCCTCGTGGCCGGTGTAGGTGATCGGGCCGGTGGTGGTCGGGAACGCGGTGGCGTTCTTGCCGGTGCCGATGCCCGACTCGGGGTCGGTGTAGGCATCGTGGAAGATCGTCCAGTCGCGGCGGTCCGGGAAGCTCGTCAGCCGGATGTTCCCCGGGGTGGACCGGACCGGCTGCTGCGAGAAGATGTTCTCGTCGGTCAGGCTCAGGCCGCTGACGCGCTGGAACGAGTAGCCCCACCAGGCGCCGTAGTCGACGCTGTTCGACATCGCCTTGCCGAACTCGCCGTCACCGGGCTGCGTGATGCCCAGCGCGGTCTGCCGTGCGACGACGTCGTCGACGGCCGCGCTCGTCAGGGCTCGGACCTCGTTGGTGGTCTCGAGCGTGAAGCCGTCGGCGGCCACGGGCCGTGCGGCGTTCGCGGCGATGAGCTCGGGGGTGCGGGGGAGCGATCCGGCCGTGGTGGCCTGGATGCGGTCGGTGTTCTCGAAGGGCATGCGCTGCCTTCCTCTCGATGGGTGCGGACTGTCGGGAGTCGGGGGCCGCGCGCGAGGCTTCGCGGTGCGCTGCAGTGCCACTCTGCCACGAGGGGTCCGGCCCGTTACGTTGCGCGACTGTGGCTTCGTGCGGACGCCGAACGACAGGGTCGATGTCGGACGACACCGACTCGGTCGCCTGTTGCGCGCGCAGACGGTTGCACGCGCGTGCGAACGACAGGGTCGATGTCGGACGACGTCGACGGTGTCGTTCCGCATCGACCCGGCCACCGCCCGCCCCGCACCGCCGCCCGCCCGCCGACGCACGGCGACACGATCGTCGCGACGCCGGGCCACGAGTCGTACGGTCGACCCATGAGCACGACGACCCCGACGAGCGACACCACCACGACGAACCCGACGCCCCCGGCCGCACCGACCTTCGCCGGAGCGTGGACCGCCTGGCACGACGACCACGAGCAGGCCCGGGCGAGCGAACACGGGTTCCTCGCGATCACGAGCATCCGCTGGCTCACCGCCACGCCGGAACGGTTCGAGGACGCCCCGGGCAGCTGGTCGACGGACGACGACGGCCCGGTGGTCGCACTGGCCGACGACGAGACGATCGAGGTCGACGGACAGCCGGTCACCGGGACGCACCGGTTCGGCCCGCTGCCGGAGCGCTCGAGCACGAACGTGGTGTGGCACGACGGCGACGAGACCGTGGTGATCGAGGTCGCCCGGCGCGGCGGCAGTGACCTGCTCCGCCCGCGGCACCCGTCGAACCCGACTCGCGTCGAGTACCAGGGCACCCCGGCGTACGCGCCCGCTGAGCGCTTCGTCGTGGACGCGCACTTCGAGCCGTTCGACACTCCGCGTGAGGTCACCGTCGGCAGCGTCGTCGACGGCCTGCTGCACGTGTACGAGGCCCCCGGCGTCCTGACGTTCGACCTCGACGGGCCGCGGTCGCTCCTGGCGTTCAACGGGCACGCCGGCGGCCTGAACGTGCTGTTCACCGACCGCACGAGCGGGGTCACGACGTACGCGGCGAACCGGAGTCTCGACATCGCCGCACCGGATGCCGACGGTGCCACCCGCATCGACTTCAACCGGTCGACGAACCTGCCGTGCGCCTACACCCCGCACGCGACCTGCCCGCTGCCGCCCGCAGAGAACCGGCTCGACGTGGCGATCGAGGCGGGCGAGCAACTGCCCGCAGCCTGACCGCGGAGCACGCACGGCCCGCGGGCACGCACGCCCCGCCGCGCGCACGGCCCCCGAACCGCGCACCGGCACACCCGACCCGTCCAGGACAATGGGGGAGCCATGCCACGACCCACCTCCCGCATCCCGCTCAACACCCTCGCCGTCCCGTTCGGCCTCGCCGGCTTCGCCGAGACGTGGTCGTACGCCGCCCCCGTGCTGCACCTGCCCGCCGTGGTGCCGCAGGTGTTCTGGGCGATCGCGGCCGTCGCGTGGGTGTGGCTGCTCGGTGCGCACGCCGTCCGGGGCGCACGCGTCAGCGAACGGCTCGTCGACCAGCTCCGCCACCCGGCGCAGGGACCGATCGCCGCGCTCGTGCCCGCGACCGCGATGCTGCTCGGCGTCGACCTCGCGCGGTTCGCCCCCGTCGCCGGGCAGGTCGTGGTGCTCGCCGCCGTGGCCACCGCGGCCGGGTTCGCCGCCTGGCTGCTGAGCACCTGGTTCGAGGGCCGGCTCGCCCTGGAGTCCGTGCACGGCGGCTACCTGCTGCCGACCGTCGCCGCGGCCCTGGTCGCCTCGGTCGCCACGCACGAGGTCGGCGTCGGCTGGCTGTCCTGGCCGGCCCTCGGTGTCGGCGTGTTCTTCTGGGGCGTCATGACCGGCCTGCTGCTCATCCGGCTGGCGTTCCGGCCGGCGCTGCCGGGGCCGCTCGTGCCGACGATGGCGATCCTGGTCGCGCCGCCGGCGGTCGCCACCCTGTCGGTGTTCGCCCTCACCGACGGCGCTGTGACGCTGCCCGTGCAGGCCGTCGCGGGCCTCGGCGTCCTGATGGTCCTCGTGCAGCTGGCCCTGCTGCCGCGGTACGTCCGCCTGGCGTTCTCGCTCGGGTTCTGGTCGTTCGTGTTCCCGGCAGCCGCGGTCGCCACCGCCGCAGTGGAGTGGTTCCGGGCACTCGCGCTGCCGTCCGCCTGGATCCCCACCGCCGCGTTGCTGGCGCTGCTCAGCGTGCTCGTCGCGATCGTCGGTGCGCGCTCGATCGGCCTCGCCGTGCACCACCTGCTCGGGCAGGCCGAGCGCACCCTGCACGACGCCGACGACGAGGACGCCGCCCCCGGCCCCGTGACGGGCGCGACGCGCGTGGTCTGACGAGCGGGGCGGTCGGGACGGGCAGGCGGCGGACGGGAGGCCCGTGGCGGCCCCGCCCCGCGCCTCCCGTCAGGTCGCGGGGACGCGTCTCCAGCCGCTGGTCGCCCGCCAGGCGGGCGCGTCGAAGTGGAAGACGCTGCCCATGCCGGGCTGATCGAGGGCGCGCGTGATCGGGACGCCGCGCAGGTGGGCCAGGAACAGCGCGCCGACCGCACCGTGCGACACGATCGTGACGTCGCCGGTGGCGCAGTGCCGGCGGACGGCCGCGACGATGCGCTCCTGGGCGTCGATCGCCCGCTCCCAGCCGCGGACCGACTGCTCGGGTGCAGCGAAGAACGCGTCGACGACGGCCTCGAACTCGGACGGCGGCAGGTAGCCGGTCGCGCTCCGGTCGATCTCGCCCAGCAGCGGGTCGCGCTCGACCGGCAGTCCGACGGCGCTGGCGAGCAGGTCGGCGGTCTCGACGGCCTTGCGCTCGGTGCTCGAGACGATCCGCCGGGAGCCCGGCGTCCACGCGAGCCGGTGTGCGGCGGCGGCCCGGACGCGACCCTCGGGCGACAGCCCCCACGACTCGATCGGGACCGCGGGGTCGACCACCACTTCAGCGTGGGTCAGGAACGACGAGACCATCCGGCGATCCTCGCACGGTGCGAGGCGCGTCACACGGCGACACCGTCGGTCACGTTCCGCAACACCGCTTCGCCGCCCGGCCGAACCGTCCTAGCGTCGCCCCATGACCGTGCCCGACCGCATCACCCTCGTCACCGCGCTGCAGGGCGCCGGCTGGCACCCCGCCGCCTGGCGCGCCGCCGGCCCGGCAGCGCACCGGCTCACGAGCCTCCGGCACTGGCGCGACGTCGTCGTCGAGCAGGACCGGCTCGGCGTCGACGCCGTCACCCTCGAGGACTCGTTCACCGCCGGCCACACCGACCCCGACGGCGACCTCGACACGTCGACCGTCGTCGGCCGCCTCGACGCCCTCCTGGTCGCGAGCGCGGTCGCCCCTGCGACCCGCGCGATCGGTCTGGTGCCGACCGTCTCGGTCACGCACACCGAACCGTTCCACGTCGCCACGGGCCTCCAGACCCTCGACCACGTCTCGCTGGGGCGGGCCGGGTGGCGGATCCAGGTGAGCCCGACGACCCGCGAGGCCGCGCTGTTCGGCCGCCGACCCGGCGGCGACGACGCGGCCACGCTGTTCGACGAGGCCCGCGAGGTCGCCGAAGTCGTCTCCCGCCTCTGGGACAGCTGGGACGACGACGCGATCATCCGCGACGTCACGACCGGCCGCTTCATCGACCGCGACCGCATCCACAACGCGGCGTTCTCCGGTTCGTTCGTCTCCGTGCACGGCGCGTCGATCGTGCCGCGGTCCCCGCAGGGGCGGCCGCCGGTCTTCGCGCTCGCGCACCGCTCCGACGCGGCCGCGTTCGCGGTGGACGCCGCGGACGTCGTGCTGGTCACGCCCGGCTTCGACGGCCTGGAGGATCGGGGTGCGCTGGCACTCGTCCGTGACGCCGAGCAGGCGGCCGGGTCCGACCTCCGTCGTCCCGTCCTCGCGGACCTCGCGGTGCTCATCGGGTCGTCGCCGGCGGCCGCCGCCGATGAGCTGGCCGCGCTCGACGCGGCAGCGGGCGCCCCGTACGCCGTCGGCTCCGGGTCGGACACGTCCGTCCTCGCGACGACGGTGCCGGACCTGGTGACACGGATCGGGGACCTGCGGGCACTCGGGTACGCCGGCGTCCGGCTCCGTCCGCTGCGCATCCCGATCGACTCGACCGCCATCGCCAGGCAGCTCGTCCCGGCGCTCGTCACCGCGGGGCTCCGCGCCGACGTGGCGTCCCGTCCCACCGCCGACCTGCGCACGCGGCTCGGCATCGCGCCGGCGGTCAGCCGGTACGCGCGTCCTGCCGTCACCGGTGCCGGTGTCGGTCCCGGTGTCGGTTCCGTCTCCTCGGGGGTCTCAGCATGAGCGCCAAGCGTCAGGTCCACCTCGCCGCCCACTTCCCGGGCGTCAACAACACCACGGTCTGGAGCGACGACCGCGCCGAGAGCCAGATCGCGTTCTCGTCGTTCGAGCACTTCGCCCGGAACGCCGAGCGGGGGTACTTCGACTTCCTGTTCCTCGCCGAGGGGCTGCGGCTGCGCGAGCAGAAGGGACGCATCCACGACCTCGACGTCGTCGGGCGCCCGAACACGCTCGCGATCCTCGCCGCGCTTGCCGGGGTCACCGACCACATCGGCCTGGTCGGGACCCTGCAGACCACCTTCAACGAGCCCGTCGAACTCGCGAAGCAGCTCGCCACGCTCGACCACCTGACCGACGGCCGCGCCGGCTGGAACGTCGTGACGAGCTCGGACGCGTTCCACGGCGCGAACTTCCGCCGCGGCGGGTTCCTCGACCACGCCGACCGGTACACGCGGGCAGCGGAGTTCGTGGAGCTGTCACGCGAGCTCTGGGACTCGTGGGAGTCGGACGCGATCGTGGCGAACGGAGCGGGCGCCGCCGGGACCCTGGCCGCCGGGGCCTTCGCCGACCGCTCCCGCATCCACGACGTCGACCACCACGGCCCACAGTTCGACGTGACCGGCACATTCCCGGTCCCGCGCAGCCCCCAGCGCCACCCGGTGATCGTGCAGGCCGGCGACTCCGACGAGGGCCGCGACCTCGCCGCCGGGCACGCCGAGGTGGTCTTCTCGCTGCACACCGAGTTCGACGACGCGCAGGCCTTCTACCGGGACGTCACCGCGCGCCTCGAGCGGGTCGGACGGTCGAAGGACGAGCTGCAGATCCTGCCCGGCGCGACCTTCGTGCTCGGCGACACGGCGGACGAGGCCGAGGAACGTTCCCGGGCGATCCGCCGTGCCCAGGTCAGCCCGGCGACGGCGATCGCGTTCCTCGAACAGGTGTGGAACCGTGACCTGTCGTCGTACGACGTCGACGGGCCGTTGCCCTCGATCGAACCGGACCTCGAGGGCGCTGACATCACCCGTGGCCGCGTCCGCCACACCCGCGACGTGCCCGCACTGGTGCAGTCGTGGCGCGACCTCGCCGCGGCTGAACACCTGTCGATCCGTGACCTGGTCATCCGGGTCTCGACCCGCGGCGGGTTCGTCGGGACGCCCGCACACATCGCCGCCGAGATCGACCGGTACGTGCAGGAGCGGGCCACCGACGGCTTCGTGGTCGTGCCGCACACCAACCCCTACGGGCTCGACGAGTTCGTCGACCGGGTCGTCCCGCTGCTGCAGGAGCGCGGCGTGTACCGCCAGTCGTACGACGAGGGCGCCACGCTCCGGCAGACGCTCGACCTGCCCGGACGGGTCCTCGACCGGCAGCGGGTGCTCGCATGAGCCGGGTCCCGCTCTCCGTCCTCGACCTCGTCCCGGTGAGCAGCGGGTCGACCCCGGCCCAGGCCCTGGCGAACACGGTCGACCTGGCCGTCGCCGCGGAACGTGCCGGGTACGCCCGCTACTGGCTCGCCGAGCACCACCTCAACCCCGGCGTGGCCGGCAGCGCACCGACCGTCGTCATCGGGGCCGTCGCGGCAGCCACCTCGACCATCCGGGTCGGCAGCGCCGCGACACTGGTCGGCAACACTAGCGGGCTGCAGATCGCCGAGACCTTCGGCACGCTCGCCGCGCTGCACGGGCCGCGCATCGACCTCGGGCTCGGCCGCTCAGGAGCCCCAGCTCCGGGCACCCCGAAGCCGCCGTCGCTCGCCCCGCGGACCGACCAGGTCGTCGACGGCCTGCTCGTCCCCGCGCCGTTCGACTTCCGCATCGCGCCGGGCAGCAGGTTCGCCCTGCAGGGGGAGCTGCTCGGCCGGGTGCCGGGCGACGTCGAGCGGTTCGCGGGCGAACTCGATCTGATCCGCGGCCTGTTCGCGGGCACGTGGTCGCGGGACGGCGCGGTGATCGAGGCCCCGCCGGCCGGGGGTGCCGCCGTCGAGCTGTGGATCCACGGCTCCACCGGCGGCGAGAGCGCCCGGATCGCCGGCGCGCTCGGCCTGCCCTACGGCGCGAACTACCACACGTCCCCGGGCACGGTCCTGGCGTCGGTGCAGGCCTACCGCGACGCGTTCCGCCCGGGCGTGCTCGACGCGCCGCACGTCATCGTGTCGGCCGACGTGCTCGTGGCGCCGACCGCGGCCGAGGCGGACGAGCTCGGGAACGGGTACGCCCAGTGGGTGCACTCGATCCGCTCCGGCGTCGGGGCGATCGAGTACCCCACCCCGGACCAGGCTCGGGAGCTGCGGTTCCCCGCTGAGGCCGAGGCGTCGGTGGCGGACCGGCTCGCGACCCGGTTCGTCGGCGACCCGGCACACGTCGCGGAACGGCTCGAGACGCTCCGGCGGGTCACGGGAGCGGACGAGTTGCTCGTCACGACGATCGCGCACGACCACGACGCCCGCGTGCGCTCCTACGAGCTGCTCGCCGCGGAGTGGGCGCGGCGCGCCGACGTGCGGGAGCCGGCCGCCGCCGCGCGCTGACCGACGCGGAACGACTCCGTCGCTGTCGTCCGACAGCGACGGAGTCGTTCGTGCGCGCAGCGCACGGTGCGGAGCCGGGCACGGGGTGCGGAGCCGGGCACGGTACGGCCTGGAGGCACGGTGCCAGGCCGCCACGGGCCTCCCGTCCGCACCGTGGCGGCGTCGCGGACCCGCCACGCGTTCCGGGGGCGCGCACAGCTCGAACGGTGCGTCCCGAGCGACATCGTCGCAGTCGTGCGACGTCGACATCGTCGTTCCTGCTCGTCCGCGAAAGCCCGCGCCGACCCCGCCGCACGCACGACACCCCGCGACCACGATGGCCACGGGGGTGTCACGGCGCGGCCTCAGCTGTTGTCGAGCGGCAGACCCTCGGGGTTCACCTCGGACGTCTTCACGGCCTCGTTCGACAGGTTGTAGGCCGCGAGCCACTTCGCGTAGGTGCCGTCCTCGATGAGCTCGTCGATCGCCGCCGCGACGGGCTTCGCGATGCCGCTGCCCTGCTTCGTCGTCGCGGCGATGAGCCCCTGCAGTGACGAGCCGGCGCCGGAGTACGTCCCTGCGGTCTTCGTCTCCTTCGCGGTGCCCTTGCTCTGCGTGTTCTGGTAGGCGATCGTCGGGTTCGGGCCGAAGTATGCGTCGATCTTGCCCGAGTCGAGCGCGAGCTTGATCGCGTTGCCGTCCGGGTAGTACTTGATCGTGAAGTCCTCGCCCTTCGCCCGGAGCTCCTTCTGCCATTCGAGCAGGATGTTCTCCTGGTTGGTGCCGGAACTCACGGACAGGGTCTTCCCGGCGAGCACGGACGGGTCGCCGTCGAAGCGCAGCGAGCTCGACGCCAGCACCTGGAACGCCAGGTTGTCCTGCCGGTACGAGGCGAAGTCGTACTTCTCCTTGCGCTCCTCGGTCACCGTGACGTTCGAGAACCCGGCGTCGTACTTGCCGCTGTCGATGCCGACGAACAGGTTGTCCCACGTGGCGTTCTGCACGTCCGCGCGCAGCCCGAGCTTCGCTGCGACGAGCCGTCCGAGGTCGGGCTCCGAACCGGTGATCGTCTTCTGGTCGTCACCGGTGAAGGCGAGCGGCGGGAACCCGGCGGGCAGGGCCCCCACGCCGATCGTGAGCTTGCCGGACTTCCGGACCGCGGCGGGGAGCGCGTCGTGCAGCTTCGTGTCCTCGGTGACCTCGACGGTCGTCTCCTTCGCCGCACCGTTCGAGGCGGCGCCGATGGTGACGGAGCCGTCGGGTGCGCCGCTCGTGTCGGCGGAAGCGCCCGCGGAGCACCCGGCGAGGGCGACGACGACGCCGGCTGCGAGGACGAGGAAACCGGCGCGGTTGCGCCAGCGGGCGGGGGTGATCGTGGACATGGTTCTCCTTGGGGTGCGTGCGGGGATCAGGGGTCAGGGGTCAGCGGACGCGGGACAGGAAGTCGCGCGTGCGGGTGTGCTGCGGGTGGTCGAGCACCTGGGCCGGCGGCCCCTGCTCGACGACCCGCCCGTGGTCGAGGAACACGACGTGGTCGGCGACCTCGCGGGCGAAGGCGATCTCGTGGGTGACGATGACGAGCGTGGTGCCCGTGTCCGCCAACCCCCGGATGACCCCGAGCACCTCGCCGACGAGCTCCGGGTCGAGCGCCGAGGTCGGCTCGTCGAGCAGGACGACCGACGGCTCGAGCGCCAGGGCCCGGGCGATCGCGACCCGCTGCTGCTGCCCGCCGGACAACTGCCGGGGGCGGGCCGCGCCGCGGTCGCCGAGTCCGACCCGCTCGAGCAGGGTCTGAGCCCGCGCTCGGGCCGTGGCGACGGGGACCCCGGCGGCGATCGGCCCCTCGGCGACGTTCTCGAGCGCGGTGAGGTGCGGGAACAGGTTGAAGTGCTGGAACACGAACCCGATCCGGGCACGCTGCCGCAGGATGTGCCGCTCGGGCAGCTCCTTCCAGCGGGGGACCCCGTCGCGGCCGGTGCGCAGGCGGACCCCGATGGGCTCGTCACCGACGGTGACGACCCCGCGGTCGAGCGGTTCGAGGTGGTTGATCGCCCGGAGCAGCGTGGACTTGCCGGAACCGGAGGGGCCGAGGACGACGGTCACGCTGCCGGACGGCAGCGACAGGTCGATGCCGTCGATGACGACGCTGTCCCCGAACGCCTTGACGGCTCCGTGGATCGCGATGGCGGCGCTCATCAGATGCTCCTGTCGTCGACGGTGGAAGTGGACCCGGACGCGACCGCGCGATCGGCGGCGGTTGCCTGTGTGCGGCGACCCGCGCCTCCAGGCCGTCCCGGACCACGTCCGGTCCCGCCGCCGCGCAGCACGCTCCGCACCCGCTGCCACGGTGTCGGCGGCAGCGCACGGACCGACCCGCGGGCCGTCCACCGCTCGACGTAGTACTGCACGATCGAGACCGCGCTGGTGAGCGCGAGGTACCAGATGGTGGCGACGACGAGCAGCGGGATGATGTCGCCCGGGTACGTGCTCGACAGGTTCTGCACCACGCCGAACAGGTCGAGCAGCGACACGTAGAACAGCAGTGACGAGGCCTTCAGCAGGCCGACGACCTGGTTCACGAACGCCGGGACGATCGACCGCAGTGCCTGCGGCATGATCACCCGCACGAACTGCCGGCGACGGGGGAGCCCGAGCGCCTGCGCGGCCTCGTGCTGGCCGTGGTCGACGGCGAGCACCCCGGCGCGGACGATCTCGGACGCGTAGGCGATCTCACTGAGGCTCAGCCCGATGACCCCGATCGCCAGGTCCCCGAGCAGGTTCGCGGTCGGTACCTCGAACTGCGGCCCGAAGGGGATCCCGATGCCGATGGTCGGGTACAGCGACCCGAGGTTGTACAGGAAGACGAGCACCAGGATGAGCGGCACCGACCGGAACAGCCACACGTACCCCCACGCCAGCCCGGACAGCACCGGGTTGTGCGACAGCCGGGCGATGGCCACCAGGATCCCGCTGGCGAAGCTGATCACGGCGCTCAGCGCGGTGGCGGTGAGCGTCAGCTGCAGGCCGGTCAGGACCGCCGGGCTGAACAGCCACTTGCCGACGGCGGGCCACCCCCACTGCTCGTTCGTGAACAGCGTCTCGCCGAAGTTCAGCAGCACGACGAGCACGAGCGCGGCGGCGATCCACCGCAGCGGGTGCCGCAACGGCACGACGGAACGGTCGAGTGCGGCGTGTCCGGCTGCGTCGATGGTCGCGGTCTCCGGCCTGGAGGCGCGGCTCGCCCCGGTCGTCCGGCCCGCGTCGTCGACGCTGGTCCCCTCCCACTGCGGGGCCCTGGTGGTCTCGGTCATGTCGCGACCGTAGGAGGGCCGGCCGACGCCGACAACGCCTCGCGCAACACCCCGCCACGCGGCGCAACACCCGGCCATCCGGCGCAACGCGGCGTCACAGAACGGTGTCCTGCGTGACGTTCCGTGACGGCCGACGGAGCGCTACCGTTGCGCCATGACAGCGCATCGTGTGACCGCCCCGGTGCCCCCGGCGGACGGCACCAAGGTGAAGGGCCCGGCGTCGTACTTCCCGAGCATCGAGGCGACGTACGGGCGCCCGGTGCAGGAGTGGCTCGACCTGGTCGCCGACCGGCTCGACGACCACCAGCACATGGAGGTCGTCGGGTGGCTCAAGGCCGAGCACGGCCTCGGGCACGGGCACGCGAACGCCCTGGTCGCCTACGTGAAGCACGCGCTGGCCTCCTGAGCGGTCGCGGCGCTCGCCTGTGGTTCGGCGGGTGTCGGCCGCGGTGCGTGGTGCGGCGGGTGTCGGCCGCGGTGCGTGGTGCGGCGGGTGTCGGTGGTCGTTCCTAGCGTGGGGGCGTGGTCGAACCCGTCGATGCGTGGTGGCGCCGCCGACAGTGGTCGCGCGGCGAAGCGGTGCCGTACGCCGTCGGACAGTTCCGCGCCGACTGGGCGCCGTACCCGGTGCTCATCCGGCAGTACCACCCCGACTGGAACCACGGCGTCGTCCTGACCCAGGTCCCCCCGGCGGCCGAGGTCCTGCTCACCTGGGAGTGCGACGTCGGGCACGTCTTCGTGGCGACCCCGTCCGAACAGCGGTCCCGCCCGGGCCGTGAACGTCGGCGATCCGTCTGGTGCCCCGAGTGCGCGGTGCAGGCACAGCCGCAGCGGTGGCCGGTGCTGCCGTCGGACTGGCCGCAGGCCGTGCCGGTGCCGCAGCGGGTCGTCCGGAGTGCCGGACGACAGACGCTGCCGGCGGCTCCGGTGCGCGGGGTCCCGGCCGGAGCCGTCGCGTCGAGCCGTTCCCGGTCCCGGTCCCGTCGGCCCGTCGCCGGCTCGGCCGGAGGGGCGCCACGGCGGACCGCCCAGCCCGTTCCCCGCACGATCTGCCCGAAGACCCCGCGGCTGCCGTCGGGTGAGTCGTTCACGAGCGTCTGTGCGCCGGCGACGGCCTCGGCGGTCGAGGCCGAACTCCGGGGCATGCTGTCCGAGCGGTTCGCGTTCACCTACGACCACTCCGCCATCCGACTCGACCGCCCGTTCTTCGACCACGTCGAGGCCTGGCCGGACATCATCCTGCCCGAGCTCCGCGTCGCCATCGAGTACGACTCCACCGGTCGGCACGGCCTCGAGCACGTCGGCCCGCGGCAGGAGACCGACCGGAAGAAGGACCGCGCCGTCCGCGCCGTGGGGTGGGAGGTCGTCCGCATCCGCACCGGGCGGCTCCCCGCGCTCGGCCCGTACGACCTCCAGGTCTCGGGGATCTCCGGCCGGACCGTCGACCGGCTGGCGGACACCCTGCGCGAGCTCCGGGGCGCGCTGTTCGTCGACGCGTACGCCCGGTGACACCGTCGATCGGGGTACACGCGCGACCCGGCGGGGTACGGCCCGGCTGGGAGCGGTCGCGAGCGACGGGTAGGTATACATGGTGACCACCGTCTTCTGTCTCCACGCCCTCGGCGCGAGTTCCGAGGAGTTCGCGCTGCTGCGCGCCCAACTCCTCGGCGACCTCGACCTGATCGGCATCGACCTGCCCGGCTTCGGCCGCAGCCCGGCGTCGTCCGGCACCACCGTCGAGGAGATGGCCGTCCTGGTGGAGCGCGCGATCGGGGCGAGTGGCTCGACGGAGTGGATGCTCCTCGGACACTCGATGGGTGGCAAGGTCGCCACGGTGGTGGCCGACCGCACGATCTCCGGCGCGAACGGCCTGTTCGGACTGCGGGCCGTGCTGCTCCTCGCTGCGTCCCCGCTCGCTCCCGAGCCGATGGACGACGACCGCCGTTGGACGATGCTGTCGTGGGCTGCCGGCGGCCCGATCTCCGTCGAGGACGCCGAGGAGTTCGTCGCCGCCAACACCGCGTCGCCCCTGGCACCCGCGCGGCACAGCGCGGCGGTGCAGGACGTCGAGCGGACCGACCCCGCCGCCTGGACGGACTGGCTGTCCCGCGGGAGCCGCGAGGACTGGTCGGACGCCGCACCGAACCCGGTGCCCGCCCTGGTGCTCGCCGGCGCCGAGGACGGCGACCTCGATGCCGACGCGCAGCGCCGCCTGACCCTGCCGCACTGGCCGAACAGCGAGCTCCACGTCGTCGACGGCGCCGCCCACCTGCTGCCCTGGGAACAGCCCGAGGCCGTGGCCGAGCGCATCCGCGACTTCTGGCAGCGCCGGGTCACGGGGTCGCCGGTCGTCCCCGTGGAGCACGCCCGCGTGATCGCCTCGCCGCGGGTCAGCGCCCGGACCCGAGGCCTGCTGGCCCAGCGGGCCCTGCCCGACGACCCGGCTGCCGCACCCCACGCGCTCACGCCGACGCAGCTGGACACCCTGCGCGCCGTCGCCCGGATCGTCGTCCCGCAGCCCGGCACCGACCAGGTCGACCTGGCGCTGCGGGTCGACGCGCAGCTCGCCGCCGGGCTCGGTGACGGCTGGCGGCCGGACGGCCTGCCGGTGGACGCCGAGGCCTACCGCGCCGCGCTCGACGTCCTCGCTGCACCCGCCCGCGACGGCGTGCTCGACCAGGCCCTCGAGTCCGTGGCGGTCGGGCGGTACCGCGCCGACGGTGACCTCGACGCCGAGCAGCTGCGCGCGTGGTTCGAGGACGCCAGCGTCGACCTCGTGAAGCACTGGCTTGCACACCCCGCCACCATGGCCGCCATCGACTTCGACGGCTACGCGAACGGCGGCGACGGCGTCCGCAAGCAGGGCTTCCAGCTGCTCGCGGCGGGCGAGCGCGAGGCCTGGGAACCCGAGGCCCCCGCCGACACCGGCACCACCACCACGATCGACACCGCACCGACGACCGGAGCTGCACGATGAGACTCGACGGACAACGCACGTACGGCACGGACGACGTCGTCGACGTGGTCGTGGTCGGCACCGGGGCCGGGGGAGCACCGCTCCTCGCATCGCTGGCCCGCCGGGGCCTGACGGTCGTCGCGCTCGAGGCCGGTCGCAACACCGCGCCGGGCGACCACGTGCCGGACGAGGTCGCCGCCCCCGGTGACATCAACTGGATGGACGAGCGGCTGAGCGGCGGCGGAGCCCCGACGGCCTTCGGCCCGAACAACAGCGGCACGGGCGTCGGCGGGTCGACGCTGCACTGGGGCGCGTTCACCCCGCGGCCGAGCGAGCACGATCTGCGACTGCGGACCGAGAGCGGCGCGGGGCAGGACTGGCCGATCAGCCACGCCGAGCTCACCGGCTGGATCGAGCAGGTCGAGCACGACGTCGGCGTCGCCGGCCCCGAGCACTACCCGTGGGACCCCTCCCGCCGGTACCGGATGCGCCCACCGGCCAGGAACGCCTCGTCGGACATGATGATGCGCGGCACCGCGGCCGCCGGGATCACCGCGACCGACGCCCCGGTCGGCCTGACCACCGAGGACCGACACCAGGAGCACCACGGGCTGCGCCAGGCCTGCGTGTCCTGCGGCTCGTGCCACCAGGGCTGCCGCAACGGCTCGAAGGTGTCGATGGACACGACCTACCTGCCCGCCGCCGTGGCGTTCGGTGCCGAGATCCGCCCGGAGTCCTTCGTGCACGGCATCGAGCTCGACGCGGCGGGACGGGTCGAGGCGGTGCTGTACACGGCCGACGGCCGCGAGCACCGCCAGCGCTGCCGGTCACTCGTCCTCGCCGCGGGTGGTGTCGAGACGCCGCGACTGCTGCTGCACACCGGTGTCGCGAACGGCAGCGGGCAGGTCGGCCGGAACTTCACCGCGCACGGAGCCACCCAGGTGTGGGCGCGGTTCGACGAGTCGATGCGCTCGTACCGTGGGTACCCGTCGTCGATCATCACCGAGGACTTCGTCCGACCGGCGGACGCCGACTTCGCCGGCGGCTACCTCATCCAGAGCCTGGGCGTGCAGCCGCAGACCTTCGCGACCTCGCTGGTCCGGGGCGGCGGACTCCGCGGTGCCGAGCTCGTCCGGGCGCTGCAGGACTACCCGTTCTCGGCCGGCGTCGGCATCAACGCCGAGTGCCTGCCGTACGACGACAACCGCCTCGAACTGACCGACGAACTCGACGAGCACGGCGTCCCGCGTGCCCGGGTCTCGTTCACCCCGGGCTCGAACGAAGAGGCGATCCGCCGCCACGCGGTCCGCACGATGACGACCATCGTCGAGGCCGCTGGCGGTCGGGACGTCCGGGTGCTCGAACGCACGGCGCACACCATCGGCACCGCGCGGATGGGCACGGACCGCGAGACCTCCGTCGTCGACCAGGACGGCCGCTCGTGGGACGTCCCGAACCTGTGGATCGCCGACAACTCGGTGTTCCCGAGCGCGGTCATCGCGAACCCGGCGCTGACGATCATGGCGCTCTCGCTCCGTACCGCCGACCGCATGCTGCAGGCCGCCTGAGCAGGAGCCCCGACCGGCTGAGCCCGCGCCGACCGCCCGGGCACGGCTCAGCCTCGGAGCGCGAGCGCCTCGCTCGTCCACCGGGCGTGCAGGTCCCACGGGTCGTCGACGCCGGCGGCGACGGTGTCCACGTGGGCCAGGAGCTCCGGCGTCACCCGGAACCACTCGGTACCCGGGTACCGGCTGGCGGCGAACGTGGCGTGCCGTCGGCGTTCGAGGGTCCGGTCACCGCGCTCGAACGCCAGCAGGTCCTGGTGCGGGATCGCCGCGAGCCGCTGCCGGGGGTTCATCGTCGTGCCGATCTTGATGCGGTCGCCGAAGTCGTCGCGCATCCGCAGGTAGTAGACGACGTCGACCCGAGGGGGAGCGAGGTCGCCGTCCGGCACGTCACCCCACCGCCACTCGCACCGGGCGCACACCATCCCCGAGGGGTACCGCACCCCGATCCGTGACCCGCACGCCGGGCACGGGCCGGGCAGGGCGTCCTCGACGCCGGGGTGTTCGGCCGCGAGGTCGGCGACGAACGCGACGTGCGCGCCGCACAGGGGGACGCCCGCGAGACCGTCCGCGAGCACGCCTGCGCAACCCGGCACGCAGCACGACGAGGTGACCATGCGCCGAACGCTAGCCCGACCCACCGACGTGTCCCGGGCCTCCCGGCCGCTGCGCGCGCTGGGCCCACCGGGCGTCCCGGGCGTCCCTGGTCGAACCGGGCGTACTGGGTCGAACCGGGCGTACCTGGTGCGTTTTTCCGACCAGGTACGCCCGTTCCCACCAGCCATCGCGCGCGCTCTGGGAAAGAACGGGCGTCCCTGCGACAACCGGGCATCCCGAAAGTCCGCCGATCCGGGCGTACCGACCGAGAACGCGCGTACTGGGTCGAATCGGGCGTACCCGGTGCGTTCTTCCGACCAGGTATGCCCGTTCCCACCAGCCATCGCGCGCGCTCTGGGAAAGATCGGGCGTCCCTGCGACAACCGGGCACCCCGAAAGTCCGCCGATCCGGGCGTACCGACCGAGAACGCGCGTACTGGGTCGAATCGGGCGTACCTGGTCCGTTCTTCCGACCAGGTACGCCCGTTTCCACCAGCCATCGCGCCCGCCCTGGGAAAGAACGGACACGCAGGCCCGCCGTCAGTCGGTGAAGATCACCCCGACGGGCTCGCGCTTCTCCTCCTGGAACTCGTCCTCACCACGACCGAGCGCCCAGTACGCCGACAACGACATCTCGCGCTTCTCCAGACCCCAGTCGTCCTGCAGCAGCCGACGGATCGCCTTCATCGCGGTCCGCTCGCCGTGCGCGAAGACCTGGACCGGCCTGGAGGCACGCGGCAGCCCGCGGGCCGTCTCCAGCAGGAGCGTGCCCGGCTGGGCGCCGGTGGCGTCCCGGTGCAGCCACCGCAGGTCGACCCCGGCCGGGTGCCGGATGTCCTGCTCGTCCGCGGGCCCGGCCACCTCGACCAGGGCGACCCCGGTGGCGGAGTCGGGCATCGACTCGAGTGCCGCGCCGATCGCGGGCAGGGCGCTGTCATCACCGAGCAGCACGTGCGTGACGGCCGGGTCGGTACTCGGCGCGTAGCCACCACCGGGCCCGGACAGGGCGAGCCGGTCGCCCGGCTGCGCGGACGCTGCCCAGGGACCGGCGAGGCCCTCGTCGCCGTGGACGACGAAGTCGATCGCGATGGTCCGCGTGGTGTGGTCGACCGCGCGCACCGTGTAGGTGCGGCGGGCGGGGCGGTCGTGCTTCGGCAGGGTCTCGCGCAGGGCCTCGAGGTCGTACGGCGGCACCAGTCCGAGCGACGGCTTCGCGAGCAGGAGCTTGACGTACTTGTCGGTCGAGCCGAGTCGGTCGGGGTCGGCCTGGGCGACGAAGTCCTCGAAGGCCGAGCCGCCCAGGTGCACGCGCACCATGTGGGGCGAGAGCCGTTCGGTGCGGTCGACGACGAAGACGTGCTGGGGGCGTTTGGGTTTCGAGCTCATCGTGGGGGAGCTTCCTCTCGCGGGTTCGGCGTCACCTGGGTGATCCCTGCTTGACGCGCGCATCACTAAGGTTAGCCTTACCTCATGGACTCGACCGTCATCCCGTTCTCCGAGCTGCTGCGGCGTCGCACGCGGCGCTCGCACGGTGCCTCGGCCACGAGCGGCTTCATGCAGGACCTGCTCGGCGGCGACTGCGACGTCGCCGACTACGCGGACCTGCTCGGACAGTACGCCTTCGTGTACGACGCGCTCGAGCGGGCGGCGGAACGCATGGCCGACCACCCCGTGGCCGCGCCGTTCGTCACCGCGCAGCTCACCCGGATGCCGGCGATCCGGGCCGACCTCGAGTACCTGATCGGCCCGGACTGGTCCGAGCTGGTGTGCCCGCTGCCCGCGACGACCGCGTACGTGCGACGCCTCAACGAGGTCGCGGCGGCCTGGCCCGGCGGCTTCGTGGCGCACCACTACACGCGGTACCTCGGCGACGTGTCCGGCGGGCACGTGATCGGGCAGGTGCTGGCCGAGCGGTTCGGGTTCGACACGAACGGTGTCCTCTTCTACATCTTCGACCAGGTCGCCGACCCGAGCGACTTCGAGCACACCTACCGGGCCCAGCTCGACGCCGCGCCCTGGACGGCAGAGGAACAGGAGCGGGTGATCGCCGAGGTCGAGCTCGCCTACGAGCTGAACCGTGGGCTGCTCGCCGGCCTCGATGCCCGCCGTCGGCCGTTCCGTCAGGAGCCGGGCAGCGCCTCCGTGCCCGCCTGATCCAGCGGCGGAAGGACCGAAGCCCGGCCGCGCGCGGCCCCGCGCGGACCCTGCCCCGCGTCCGTCCGGACCCTGCCCCGCGTCCGTCCGGACGGTCGACGTCATGCGCCCCCGGGTGCCGATACGCTGCTGGGACCCGGGACCAGCCTCCCGGACGACCCGGAAAGGACTCCATGACGGCGATCGACGGATCTGCACGCCACGAGCGCGCGCGGGACGACGTCAGCGGTGCGGTCGACAGTGACCTGCGCGCCGACGTCCGGTACCTCGGCAACCTCCTCGGCCGGGTGCTGCGGGAGAACGGGGGCGACGAACTGCTCCACGACGTGGAGTCGTTGCGCGCCGCCGTGATCGACGCCTACGAGGGCGACCACGCCGAGGGCGCAGCGCGTGCCCAGGCGATCGTCTCGGGAATGTCGGCCGAACGTGCCGAGGCCGTGGCACAGGCGTTCACCACCTACTTCCACCTGACGAACCTGGCCGAGGAGCACCACCGCGTGCGGGTCCTCCGGCAGCGCGGTGACGACGGCGGCGTGGCCGGGGACTCGTTCCCCGCCACCTACGCCGAGCTCGTCGCCGAGGTCGGCGAGGCCGAGGCCGCCGAGCGCCTCCGCACCCTGCGCTTCCACCCGGTGCTGACGGCCCACCCGACCGAGGCCCGCCGCCGCGCGGTCACCACGGGTGTCCGCCGCATCACGGACCTCATCGACGAGCGCGACCGTGCCCGGAACGCAACGGCCCGCGCCGAGAACGAGCGCCGCCTGCTCGAGGAGATCACGACCCTCCTGCGCACCTCGCCGCTCCGCACCACCCGGCCGACCCCGCTCGACGAGGTCCGCACCGCGATGAGCGTGTTCGACCAGACCCTGTTCGAGATCGTCCCGCAGGTGTACCGCCTGCTCGACGACCGGCTGCAGGGCGACGACGCCGGCCGCGCTTCCGTGATCGCGCCCGCGTTCGTGCGGTTCGGCACCTGGATCGGCGGCGACCGCGACGGCAACCCGCACGTGACGGCCGACGTCACCCGCCAGGCCGCCGAGATCGCGGCGGAGCACATCCTGCTCGGCCTCGCCCGCGCGACCACCCGCATCGGCAGCGCCCTGACACTCGACGCGAGCGACACCCCCGCCGACGCCGGCCTCACCGCCCTCGTCGCCGCGCAGGAGTCCCTGGACCCGGGCATCGCCGAGCGGATCGGCGTCCGCGCACCGAACGAGACCCACCGTCGTGCGCTCCTGTTCGTCGCCGCGCGCATCGACGCCACCCGGACCGGCACCACACCGCTGGCCTACGACGGCCCGGAGGCGCTGCTGGCCGACCTCCGCACCATCCAGGCGTCGCTCATCGCCGCCGGCGCGATCCGCCCGGCGAACGGCGAGCTGCAGAACCTGATCTGGCAGGTCGAGACCTTCGGGTTCCACCTGGCCGAGCTCGAGGTCCGCCAGCACTCGCAGGTGCACCGCACGGCCCTGGCGGAGATCCGCGCCGGTGGCGAACTGAGCGAGACCACCGAAGAGGTCCTCGCCGTCTTCCGCACGATCGCCGGGCTGCAGTCCCGCTACGGCGTCCGCGCGGCGAACCGGTACATCGTGTCGTTCACGCAGTCCCCGGCCGACCTGGCGAACGTGCACGAGCTCGCGGTCGCCGCGCTCGGGTCCGCCGAGGCCGCGCCGGTGCTCGACGTCATCCCGCTGTTCGAGACCTTCGCCGACCTGCACGCCAGCGTCGACATCCTCGACGAGGCGGTCCGCACCGAGGCCTTCCAGCGACGTCTCGCCGCGACCGGCCGTCGGCTCGAGGTCATGCTCGGCTACTCGGACTCGTCGAAGGACGTCGGCCCGGTGTCGGCGAACCTCGCGCTGTACGACGCGCAGGCTCGCATCGCCGACTGGGCCCGCGACAACGACATCGAGCTGACCCTGTTCCACGGCCGGGGCGGTTCGCTCGGCCGGGGCGGCGGTCCCGCCAACGAGGCCGTCCTCGCGCAGCCGCCGGGATCGATCGACGGCCGGCTCAAGCTCACCGAGCAGGGCGAGGTCATCTTCGCCCAGTACGGCGACCAGGACATCGCCGCCCGCCACCTCGAGCAGATGGCCTCGGCGACGCTCTTCGCGTCGACGCCGTCGAACGAGGCGCGCACCGCCGCCGCGGCCGCCCGGTTCGCCGACCTCGCCCAGCAGCTCGACGACGTCTCACGCGTCGCCTTCTACGACCTGGTCAAGGCCGACGGCTTCGCGCCCTGGTTCGCCCGGGTCACCCCGATGGAGGAGATCGGCCTGCTGCCCCTCGGCTCCCGCCCGGCCCGTCGTGGCCTGTCGGTGGAGTCGCTGGAGGACCTCCGCGCCATCCCGTGGGTGTTCTCGTGGACGCAGGCGCGCATCAACCTCGCCGGCTGGTACGGGCTCGGCTCCGCGCTCGAGGCCGTCGGCGACGTCGACGTGCTCCGCGCCGCCTACGCCGAGTGGCCGCTCTTCGCCGCGATGATCAAGAACGTCGAGATGTCGCTCGCGAAGACCGACGAGCACATCGCCCGCCGGTACCTCGAGCTCGCCGACCGCGACGACCTCGCCGCGAAGGTGCTCGACGAGATGGTCCGCACCCGCGACTGGGTGCTCCGCGTCTCCGGCGGCAGCGACGTGCTCGAGGACCGACCCGTCCTCGCCCGCGCCGTTCGCCTCCGCAGCCCGTACGTCGACGCGCTGTCGCACCTGCAGCTCCGTGCGCTGCGCGCCATCCGCACGTCCGGCAGCACGGACCCGACGGACGCCGACCACCGGCTCCTGCTGCTCACCGTCAACGGGATCGCAGCCGGCCTGCAGAACACGGGCTGACGCCCCCACCCGACGGACAGGAGGCCCGGTGCCAGCTGGCACCGGGCCTCCCGTCCGTCCCCGCGCACGCCCCGGGCCCGCACTTCGTGAGCAGCAACGGTCGCGTCCGGCACCGCGAACCGACCATTCCTGCTCACGAAGTGCCCGTCGAATCGATTCGGGGACGCGTAGCGTGTCCGAGGTGACGACGGAGCGCAGCCTGGGACCGACGACGACCGTGCTGCCCCCGATCGTGCCGCTGGCGCTCATCGTCGGGGTCTCGCCGTTCGCGACGGACATGTACATCCCCGCACTCCCGGCCATCGCACGCGACCTCGGCACCACGCCCGGCGCCGTGCAGCTGTCGCTCACGGCGTTCCTCGTGGCCTTCGCGGTCGGCCAGTTGCTCGTCGGGCCGGTGAGCGACGGGATCGGTCGTCGGCCGATGCTCGTCGTCGGGACCGCCCTGTTCGCCCTCGCGTCGGTCGGCTGCGCGCTCGCCCCAGACGTCGTGACGCTGGTGGTGGCCCGCGTCGCCCAGGGACTCGCCGGTGCTGCGGGGGCCGTGGCCGGTCGGGCGATGGTGTCCGACGTGACGAGCGGCACCCGGATGGCGAAGGTGTTCGGCACGCTCGCGGCCATCAACGCGATCGGACCCGTGGTGGCCCCGCTGGCCGGGGGAGCGGTGCTGACGGTCGGGACGTGGCGGCTCATGTTCGTCGTGCTGGCCGTGCTCGGTGCCGTGTTCTTCGTGGCGGTGGTGCTGCGGTTCCGCGAGACCCTGCCGCCGGAGCGTCGTGGTGGCGTCGGGTTCGCGGCGAACGGGCAGCGCATCCGCGAGCTCCTGGCGATCCCGCGGTTCCGGGCCTACGTGCTGAGCGGGGTGCTGTCGACGGTGGGGTTCTTCGCCTACATCGCGACGAGCTCATTCGTGTTCCAGTCGGAGTTCGGGTTCTCCGAGGGGCTGTACACGCTCGTCTTCGCCACGAACGCATCGATGATGATCGTCACGACCCTGCTGTTCGGCCGGCTCGTCGGGCGGTTCAGCGAGGACGCCCTGCTGACCCTGGGTCTGGTCGTCGGGACGGTCGGGGCCACGGCTGTGCTGGTGTCGGCGCTCCTCGGGCTCGGGCCGGTGCCGGTGTGGTGCGCCCTCGCGGTCGTGACGGCCGCGTGGGGCTTCGTCCTGCCGGCGGCGATGACCCGCACGCAGCACGTCGGCGCGGCGCACCCGGGCACGGCGGCTGCCCTGCAGGGCGGCCTGACCTTCGGCATCGGCGGTCTCGGCACCCCGCTCGCCGGCGCCCTCGGCGGCACCGCACTGGCGATGGGCGGGGTGATGGCAGCGCTGATGGCCGCGGCCGCCGTGGTCCAGGTGACGGCGACGCGGCGAAACCGGTCCCACAACTGACGGTCCGAGCCGGTAGGTTGCTGGTTGCAAGGCGCACCGATCTGAGGAGACCCACCGAGATGGACATCGTCGTACACGAGGCGGAGACCGACACCGCCGTCCTGGAGTGCAGCGGCCGGCTCAACATGGTCTCCGCGCCCACCTTCCGCGAGACCGTCGCCCAGATCGTCGGCAACGGGCGTTCGCGGCTCGTGGTCGAGCTCTCCGGGGTCGAGTTCATGGACTCCTCCGGCCTCGGCGCCCTGGTCGGCAGCTTGAAGACCGCACGTCAGGCCGGCGGCGACCTCCGCATCGCGGCGCCGTCGGAACAGGTCCAGATGGTGCTCAAGCTCTCCAACATCGACAAGATCCTGCGGACGTACCCCGACGGGGACGCCGCGGTGACCGACTGGTGATGACCGCCCCCGTCGCCGAGCACATGCTCGCACTGGCGTGCCCCCCGGACGACGTGTCCGCCGTGCACGACTTCCTCGCAGGCGTCTGGCAGCACGAGCCGTCCGTCGCCGCCGAGGACCGGATGGCCCTCGAACTCGCCCTGGTCGAACTCACCTCGAACGTCATCGAGCACGGCGCCCGCCCGGACGGTGTCTCGTGCGAGCTCCGGCTCGAGATCGGTGACGAGCGCTTCCAGGCGCTGCTGTCCGACGACGGGGTCGCGGCGACGGTGGATCCCGACGCCGCCGTGCTGCCCGACGACTTCGCCGAGGGCGGTCGTGGGCTCGCGCTCGTCAGGATGGTCGTCGACGACCTGCGGTACGAACGCGTCGCCGACCGGAACCGCTGGACGGTGCTGCGCTCCCGGCACTGAGCGGGAGCACGGCCGTCCCGCATCGACGGAGCCCACCGGTCGTCCGCCCAGCGCACTCCGTGGGCCGCAAACCGCAATGACGGGTCGGCGATTGTCGCGTTTCCCGGACACCGTGTCACGATTCGCGCGATGACTGTCGACCCAGATCCCCGGATCCGGTTCGAGACGTCCGGCGCCGGACTCGACGCGGCCGTGCAACTGTACGAAGAGGCCTACGAGAGCACGGGGTTCTCGGCGTCCCGGACCGATCGTCCGTTCGCGTACCGGTTCCAGGTCGTGGGCGACGGATCGATGACGTTCCGCTCCACCCGGTTCGACGGGCGGATGCAGGGCGAGGTCGAGGTCCCCGACGAGTACGTCGTGATGTGGACGTCGGACGGCGGTGGCCGCGTCGATGTCGGTCGCCAGGAGGTCGACTTCGCACCGGGGACCCCGCGGGTGTTCCCGACGCGGCGTCCGTTCGTGTTCGACCTGCAGGACGTCCGACAGAGCCTCGTGCAGTTCGACCGCACGTACCTGGAGCGCGTCGCCGCCGAGGTGCACGGCACCCGGCCCGGCCCCCTCGTGTTCGACCACACCGCCGCGCCCCGGCCCGAGGACCTCCGCGCCTGGAACAGCCGGGTGCAGCGCGCCGCAGCGATCGTGCTCGGTCCGGCGCCGCTCACCGAGCTGGCCCTCGCCGAGACCGTGCGTGAGACCGCGCTGGCCTTCCTCCGCACATTCCCCCACGAGTCCATCGCCCCCGACGTCGCGCTGCCACAGGGAGCCACGGGTCGCGTCCGCGAGGCCGTGGAGTTCATGCACGCCTTCGCTCACACACCCGTGACCACGACCGACGTCGCCGAGCACGTCGGCCTGAGCGTCCGGGGCCTGCAGCAGGCGTTCCAGCGGCAGGTGGGCACGGCGCCGAACGCCATGCTCCGTGGCATCCGGCTGGACCGCGTGCACGAGGAACTCCGGCGTGCGTCTGCGGGCGACCTGACGGTGGCGAGCGTGGCGTTGCGCTGGGGCTTCGCGCACCTCGGCCGGTTCTCGGCGGCGTACGCGTCGCGCTTCGGGCAGTACCCGCGCGACACGTTGCAGCAGCCCCGGGGCGCGGTCCCGCAGCTCTGAACAGGGCAGCGCACCGCGCGTCACACTCCGGAACGGTGCCTCGCCGGTTCGCTACGCTGCCCGGGTGAGCAGACCGCGACCGTGGGTGATCGTCCCCGGCATCTGGAACTCGGACCCGGAGCACTGGCAGTCCGTCTGGGAGCGGGAGCAGCAGGACGAGCACGACGAGCACGACGGGCGCGACCAGCACGGCCAGCGCGACCAGCACCAGCAGCCCGCCGCCGTCCGCATCGCCCCCACCTCGTGGAGCGACCCGGACCCGGACGACTGGCGCGCCGCGATCTCGACGGCCGTGGCCTCGTGCCCGGAGCCCCCGGTCCTCATCGCCCACAGCCTCGGCGTCCTGGCCGTCGCCGACTGGCTCGCCACCACGGCGGATGCTCCCGCGCTCGTCGCCGGTGCCTTCCTCGTCGCCCCACCCGACCCGCTCGGCGACCCGTTCCCGGACGAGGCATCGGGCTTCGTGGCGCCGCGCCCGGTGCCCTCGGCCCAGCGGGTCCCGACGCGCCTCGTCGTGAGCGACGACGACCCGTACTGCAGCGCGGACCGGGCGCTCGTGTTCGCCGACGCGATGGGCGCGGACGTCGTCCGCGTCGGTGCCCTCGGGCACGTGAACGTCGCGAGCGGCGTGGGGGACTGGCCGGCGGGCCGGGAACTGCTGCGGGCGTTCGAGGACGGCCTGCGCCCACCTCGGTGACGACGGGCGCGACACGCCGCTCAACTCCGCCGCGATATGGCAGGCGGTGCAGCGACACACCGCGGATGTCCCGCGTTTCGGCCCGCGCGATATTTATCCTTCGGACATGGAGACCCAGTCCGGCGCACGCACCCCGCTCGTGGACCCGTTCGGCCGCGAGCTCGAGGAGTGGCTCCGCGACGCACCGGCGACCCGTGCCCCGTACGTGCCGGACCTCGTCGTCCCGCCCGTCACCGGCCCCGTGCAGCGCCCCGGACACGCCGCGAGCAGCAGCACCGCAGCCGCCGCCGAAGCGACCGCCGACGGGACGACCGCCGACCAGTCGACCGCCCCGGCACCCGTCGCCGCCCCCGCGTTCGGCCGCGACCGCGCCCGCCACGCCGCCGTCTGCGCCCCGTCGTTCCCGGAGCCGCCGGAGCGTCTGGCCCTGCGCATCGAGGACCTCGCGGTGGAGGTGTCGTCGTCCACGGGCCGCAGCAGCATCGAGCGCATCGTCCTGCTCGAGGACGAGGTCCGCCGCCGTGACGAGGACCTCGCTCGCCTCGCCGCGTGGGAGGCCACCGTCGCCGGCTCCGACGACCCCGAGGTGACGGCCGCCCGCGCCTTCGCCCACACCGTCTTCGCCGACCTGCTGACCGATGCCGCCGCCGAGGCGGACCGCCGCGACCGCGCCGCAGCCCGCCGCGCAGCGACCGCGCCGGTGGCGCTCGTCACCCGGCCGGCACCCGAGCCGACCCGCGCAGCAGCGAACGTCCCCGCAGCAGCGAAGGCCGCTCCCACCGCGGAAGCCGCACCGGTGGTGGAACTCGTCACCCCGGAACGTGACGAACCCGTCCGGCCGGTGCTGGGCCTCCCGGCTGTGTCCCCGGTGTCCGCGGCCACGCGACCCACCCCGCTCGTCCTGCCCGCCACCGGACCGACGGTCATCGACCGCGCGGCCTTCGCCGCCGCGCTCACCGCGCACCAGGGCGTCACCGCGAGCACGCCGGTCGTCCTGCCGGACGCCGTCGCCGCACCCGTTCTCCCGGCCCCCGTCGCGGACGCGACGGAAGCCGACACCGACACCGACACCGCCACCGCGGCAGCACCGGCCCCGGCCGGCTGGTGGTCGCGACTCGTCGACCGCCTGCTCGGCCTGCTCGGTCGTCGCTGACGCCCCGCGGCCGCGGCGCGGTCGGCTGCACCGCTTCCGGTCACCCCGCCTCCGGTCACCCCGCTTCCGGCCCTACTGCCTGGAGGCCCGGATCACCCCACACGGACCGGCTGCCCCGTGCGGGGCGGTCGCCTCGGTAGACTGACGGGATGCCGACGCTCCGCGAACTCCAGGCCGTGATCGAGGACCTGTGGCCCGCCGCCGGTGCCGAGTCGTGGGACGCCGTCGGGCTCGTCGCGGGCGACCCGGACGCCACCGTCGAGCACGTGCACCTCGCCGTCGACGCGGTCCCCGCCACCGCCCGTGAAGCCGTCGAACTCGGTGCCGGGCTCCTGCTCACGCACCACCCGCTGCTGCTCCGTGGGGTGACGACGATCGCGGAGTCGACCTACAAGGGCAGCGTCCTCGCGACCCTCGTGCGCGGCGACAGTGCCCTGCTCGCGGCGCACACCAACGCCGACGTCGTGACGACCGGCACCTCGGCGGTCCTCGCCGACCGCCTCGGGCTCACCGAGCAGCGACCGCTCGACGCCGGAGCCGACCCCGACACGGGCATCGGGCGCGTCGGCGTGCTGCCCGAGGGGACGACCCTCGGCGCCCTCGCCCGCAAGCTCGTCGACCTGCTGCCGCCGACGGCCACCGGCGTCCGCGTCTCCGGCGACTTCGACCAGCCCGTGCGCACCGTGGCGCTCTGCGCGGGTGCCGGCGACTCGTTGCTCGGCCACCCCGCCGTACTCGACGCCGACGTCTACATCACGAGCGACCTGCGGCACCACCCGGCCTCTGAGTTCCGCGAACAGGCGCTCCTCGGCGGCGGCCCGGCGCTCATCGACACCTCGCACTGGGCCACCGAGTGGCTCTGGCTCGACGTCGCCGCAGAGCAGTTGCGCACCCGGGCCGGGGTCCGCGTCACCGTGAGCGACCTCCGCACCGACCCGTGGGACTTCGCCGTCCTGCCGGCCGCCGAACCCACCACCCCCACAGAAGGAGACTGACCATGAAGGCAGCACCCGAGGACCAGGTCATCCTCCTCGACGTCCAGCGTCTCGACAACGACGTCACCCGCATCGCGCACCGCATCACGTCGTTGCAGAAGGGCGACCAGCTGACCGAGCTGAGCAAGCAGGCCGCGGCGCTCCGGAGTGAACTCGTCGCCGCCACCGGCGAGGTCGAGGACGCCGAGCGCGACCTCGCCCGCCTGGAGTCCGACACCGCGGTCGCGCAGGCCCGTGTCGAACGCGACACCACGATGCTGCAGAACGTCGCGAACGCGAAGGACGCCGCCGGACTGCAGAGCGAGCTCGACTCGCTGCAGCGGCGCATCGGCGGCCTCGAGACCGCCGAGCTCGAGATCATGGAGAACCTCGACGGCCTCCGCGCCCGGGTCGGTGACATCGAGGCGAAGCTCGCCGACGTCGAGGCCGCCCGCGGTGGTCTGGTCGCCGAGCGTGACGCGGAGATCGCCCGGCTCACGGCTGACCGCGAGTCCGCCGAGCAGGCCCGCGCCGACGTCGCCGCCAAGGTGCCGGCCGAGCTGCTCGCCCTGTACGACCGGCAGCGTGCGCGCTACGGCTTCGGCGCCTCGCTGCTGCAGGGCGGCGTGTCGACGGCCTCGGGCGTGGCGCTCAACAACTCCGACCTGCAGACGATCCGCCGGGCCGCGCCCGACGACGTGGTGCTGTGCCCCGACAGCGACGCGATCCTGGTGCGGACGGCCGAGTCCGGGCTGTAGACGCGAGCGACGTCCGAGGCGGAGGCGCGGTGCCAGCCGGCACCGCGCCTCCTGTCCGTTCGTGGGCTGGTCGCAACGCGTCGGGTGCGTGCCGCCGAGCGGTCACGAACCGTCGGCTGCGGCCGTGCCGGCCGACCGTTGGTGACCGCTCGGCGAACCAGAGCGGGGAGTCGTGACCGCGCGCGCCGCCTGACGGGAAGGCCGTGGCGGCGCCGCACCGCGCCTCCCGTCCGTCGTGGGCTGGTCGCAACGCGTCGGGTGCGTGCCGGCGAGCGGTCACGAACTGTCGGCTGCGGCCGTGCCGGCCGACGGTTGGTGACCGCTCGGCGAACCTGAGCGGGGAGTCGTGACCGCGCGCGCCGACCGCCGCCGACCAACGCGGCACGGAGGAGGGGCGAATGGGCCGGCCGTACGCCGGGTTCTGTCCCGCCGTTTGCACGGCGGTGACGGCCATCTCTCTCGGACCGACGTTGCCGTCGGCCTCCAGCGGTCTACCCGAGGACTCGGCGAGCAGCCTCAACGTCCTCTGTCTGACCTTGCTCCGGGCGAGGTTTACCGAGCGGATCCGGTCACCCGGACCCCTGGTGGTCTCTTACACCACCGTTTCACCCTTACCGACGTCTCCGCCGGCGGTCTGCTTTCTGTGGCACTGTCTCGCGGATTGCTCCGGGTGGGTGTTACCCACCGCCCTGCTCTGTGGAGCCCGGACGTTCCTCGGCGCTCCCGGGGGAGCGACGCGACCGTCTCACCGACCCATTCGCTGGAGCGAGTCTACCCGGCTCCGCGGTGCCCGATGCGAGGGGCGCCCCACGCACACGCGTACATGATGAGAACGGGCGTACCTGATCGGAACTCCCGACCAGGTACGCCCGATTCGACCAGGTACACACGCGACCAAGTACCCCCGACCAGGTACGCGCGACCAGCGCTAGACGCTGCGCGCCGCCAGGGTCGCAGCGCCGATGATGCCGGCGTTGTTGCGGAGCGTCGCGGGGATGATGTCGGCCTGCAGGTCGAGCAGCGGGAGGAACTCCTCGTACTGCTTCGAGACCCCGCCGCCGACGACGAACAGCTCGGGGGAGAGCAGCGCCTCGAGCGTCGAGTAGTACTTCTGCAGACGCTTCGCCCAGTGCTTCCACGACAGGTCGTCGCGCTCCTTTGCGGCGAACGAGGCGCGCGACTCGGCGTCGTGTCCCTCGATCTCCAGGTGCCCGAGCTCCGAGTTGACGATGAGCACGCCGTCGTTGATGAGCGCGGTGCCGATGCCGGTGCCGAGCGTCGTCACGATGACCAGGCCGTCCTTGCCCTTGGCCGCACCGAACTGCTGCTCGGCGAACCCGGCGGCGTCGGCGTCGTTGACGAAGTGGATGGAGCGGCCGAGTTCCTTCTCGAACAGCGCCTCGGCCTCGAAGCCGATCCACTTCTTCGACACGTTCGCGGCGGACATCGTCTTGCCGTCCCGCACGATCGCCGGGAAGCAGACGCCCACGGGGACGTCGTCACCGGGGGCGAGCTCGCCGATGATCTCCTTGACCACCGCCGTGATGTCCTGGGGCTTCCCGCCCTCGGGCGTGGCCTTCTTGATGCGGTCCGTGGTGAGGGCGCCGGACGCGACGTCGACGATCGCGCCCTTGATGCCCGTACCACCGATGTCGACGCCGACTGCGAGGGAGGTCATGAGGTTGTCGTGCCTTTCGGTTGCCTGCCGGAGGTGTCCGGTCAGGAGACGGTGAGGAGCTCCGCGCCGCGTTCGGTGACGACGAGGGTGTGCTCGAACTGCGCGGTCCACGACTTGTCACGGGTCGAGACCGTCCAGTCGTCGGACCAGATGTCGGCCTCGATGCCGCCGAGCGTGAGCATGGGTTCGATGGTGAACACCATGCCGGGTTCGATCACCGTGTCGTACTGCGGTGCGTCGTAGTGGGGGATGATCAGGCCGGAGTGGAACGCCCGACCGACGCCGTGTCCGGTGTAGTCGCGGACGACGCCGTAGCCGAAGCGCTTCGCGTACGCCTCGATGGCGCGACCGATGACGTTGACCTGCCGGCCCGGGGCGACGGCCTTGATGCCGCGACGCAGTGCTTCTTCGGTCCGGGCGACCAGGTCCGACACCTCGGGCGCTGCCTGCCCGACGACGAACGTGCGGTTCGTGTCGCCGTGCATGCCGTCCTTGTAGGCGGTGATGTCGATGTTGACGAGGTCGCCCTCCTGCAGGACGGTGTCGTCGGGGATGCCGTGGCAGATGACCTCGTTGAGGCTCGAGCAGAGCGACTTCGGGTAGCCGCGGTACCCGAGCGTGGAGGGGTAGGCACCGTGCGCGACGACGAACTCGTGCCCGATCCGGTCCAGCTCGTCGGTGGTCACACCGGGGCGGATGGCCTCGCCGACGGCGTCGATGGCCTGCGACGCGATGCGTCCGGCGACGCGGATGCGCTCGACCTCGTCCGGCGTGTAGGTGTCACCGAGACCGTGCTCGTGGGGCTCGACCTTCCCGACGTACTCCGGACGCTCGATGTCCTTCGGGACGGCGCGGTGCGGGGAGATGCGGCCGGCGGTCAGGTGTCCGTGTTCGTCCCGGGGCATGCGGACCACTCTAGCCGCGGCGCGACGCGCCGAACGCAACCGTCCCAGGGCGCAGCCCGAGGCGCCGAGCGCAACCGCCCCGGGGTGCGGCCTGGCGGGGTGGGCGTGACTGCCTGGAGGCCCGGTGCCGGTCCGGCGGACCGGCACCGGGCCTCCAGACGGTTGCGTGGGTACGGTGGGCGACATGAGCGAAGAACGCATCGAGTCCCAGTGGTGGTTCAACGACAAGACCGGCCAGGTCGAGCAGGGCCCGCAGTCCCCGCAGCGTGACCGGATCGGCCCGTTCGCGACGCGCGAGGAGGCGCAGCACGCGCTCGACCGCATCGCCGCGAACAACGAGAAGTGGGATGCCGAGGACCGCTGACCTCTGCGGCCGGCGCCCCGCCGGCACCCCGGTGACGGCGCGTCGCACGGCCCCGCGCACACCGCCGGACCACTAGCCTGGGACGAGGCCCGCCAGCGGCCACCCGATACACGGAAAGGTCGTGCATGGACAAGCAGACGGACTTCGTGCTCCGCACCATCGAGGAGCGCGGCATCAAGTTCATCCGACTCTGGTTCACGGACGTCATCGGGACGCTGAAGTCGGTGGCGATCGCCCCGGCCGAGGTTGAGGGCGCGTTCGCCGAGGGCATCGGGTTCGACGGCTCCGCGATCGAGGGCCTCACCCGTTCCTACGAGGCCGACGTCCTGGCGCACCCGGACCCCTCGACCTTCCAGATCCTGCCGTGGCGCGGCGAGATCGACCCCACCGCGCGGATGTTCTGCGACATCACCACGCCGGACGGGCAGCCCGCCGTGGCGGACCCCCGCAACGTGCTGAAGCGCACGCTGGCGCGGGCGAGCGATCGCGGGTTCACGTTCTACACGCACCCCGAGATCGAGTTCTACCTGCTGAAGAGCCGCGAGTGGAAGGACGGCGGCCCGCAGCCCGTCGACCAGGCCGGCTACTTCGACAACGTCCCCGGCGGCAGCGCGCACGACTTCCGCCGCCGGTCGGTCCGGATGCTCGAGGACCTCGGCATCTCGGTCGAGTTCTCGCACCACGAGGCCGGCCCCGGGCAGAACGAGATCGACCTCCGCTACGCCGACGCACTGACGATGGCGGACAACATCATGACCTTCCGCACCGTGGTGAAGGAAGTGGCGATCGAGCAGGGCGTCTACGCGACGTTCATGCCGAAGCCGATCTCCGGCCAGCCCGGTTCCGGCATGCACACCCACGTCTCGCTGTTCGAGGGCGACCAGAACGCCTTCTACGAGGCCGGTGGCCAGTACCAGCTGTCGCAGACGGCCAAGCACTTCATCGCCGGGGTGCTCAAGCACGCGCCGGAGATCACCGCGGTGACGAACCAGTTCGTCAACTCCTACAAGCGGCTCTGGGGCGGTGACGAGGCCCCGTCCTTCGTGACCTGGGGCCACAACAACCGCTCGGCCCTGGTGCGCGTGCCGCTCTACAAGCCGAACAAGGGCCAGTCCTCGCGGATCGAGTACCGCGGCATCGACTCGGCGGCGAACCCGTACCTGGCGTACTCGCTGCTGCTCGCCGCCGGCCTCAAGGGCATCGAGGAAGAGTACGAGCTCCCCGCCGAGGCCGAGGACAACGTCTGGAGCCTCAGCGACTCGGAGCGACGGGCACTGGGCTACAGTCAGCTGCCCGCGAGCCTCGACCACGCCCTGAGCCTCATGGAGGACTCCGAGCTGGTGGCCGAGACCCTCGGCGAGCAGGTGTTCAACTTCGTGCTGCTCAACAAGCGGCAGGAGTGGAAGCGCTACCGCGACCAGGTCACCCCGTTCGAGCTCGACACCAACCTCGGCGCGCTCTAGAACCGAGCGCCCTGACCCCTCGGGAGCACGTTCCACATGACCGGTCGGACGACGACGTCACGTTCGGAGCTGGCCCGTCTGGGGTTCGCCGAGCTGTCGGAGAGCCTCGAGCGGGCTGCCGACCTGGAGGCCCGGTTCGGCCCCGACGTGCCGCTGCCGGTCGCCGGGTCTGCCGCGCTCTGGGGCGGCACCGCTGATCCGGACGGCGCCCTGCGGATGCTCGAGCGGCTGCTCGAGCGCGCACCGGACGAGCTCCGCTCCGTCCTGACGGACGACGCGGCGACCGAGCGTCTGATCCGCCTGCTCGGCGCCTCGATCGGTCTCGGGGAGTTCCTGCACCGGCGTCCGGCCGAGCTCGCACTGCTGCTCGAACCGGTCGGTGAACCGTGGTCGCAGGAGCGGTACACGGCGTCGCTGACCGAGGCGGTCGACGGCGCCACAGGTGAGGACGCCCGGATGCGCCTGCGCGTGCGCTACCGCCGGCACCTGGCCCAGATCGCGCTGTTCGACGTACTGCACGCCGTGCCGACCGATGCGTTCCCGGCCGTCGCGGCGGGCCTCGCCGACCTGGCGGGCGCCACCCTCGACGCCGCGGTCGACATCGCCCGGCGCGAGGTCCCGTTCCCCGCGGCCGACGTCGCGGCGACCCCGCTCGCGGTGATCGCCATGGGCAAGGCCGGCGCCCGCGAGCTCAACTACGTCAGCGACGTCGACGTCATCTTCGTCACCGAGCCCACCGACGACGTCCCCACCGACCGGGCCGTGCTCGTCTCCACCCGCATCGCGATCGCCGCCATGCACGCGATCACCGACCTCGCCGCTGAACCCGCCCTGTGGGAGGTCGACGCGAACCTCCGGCCCGAGGGCAAGGACGGCGCACTCGTCCGCACCCTCGACTCGCACGTGGCGTACTACGAGCGCTGGGCGAAGGGGTGGGAGTTCCAGGCGCTGCTCAAGGCCCGTCCGATCGCGGGATCCGCAGACCTGGGTGCCCGGTACGCCGAGGCCGTCGCGTCGTTCGTGTGGAACTCCTCCACCCGGCCGGGGTTCGTCGAGTCGGTGCAGCGCATGCGTGAGCGGGTGACCGAGCACATCCCCGACGCCGACGTCGACCGGCAGCTCAAGCTCGGCCCCGGTGGCCTGCGGGACGTCGAGTTCACCGTGCAGCTCCTGCAGCTCGTGCACGGCCGTGACGACCCGTCCGTGCGGGTCCGGTCGACGCTCGAGGCGATGGACGCCCTGACCGACGCCGGGTACGTCGGCCGCGCCGAGGCCGCTCGGTTCGGCCCGGACTACGCGCTGCTCCGGGTGCTCGAGCACCGCATCCAGCTGCGCCGCCTGCAGCGGACGCACCTCATGCCCTCCGACGAAGAGGAGCTGCGGGTGCTCGCCCGGTCGAGCGGCGTCGCAGCGTCTGCCCCGGCGCTCGAGGCCCGCTGGCGCGCCGTGAAGCTCGAGGTCCGCGGGCTGCACGAGCGCCTGTTCTACCGGCCGCTGCTGTCCGCGGTGGCCTCGACCGAGGACGAGATCGTCCTGACCAACGACCAGGTCGTCGACCGGCTCGCCGGTGTCGGCTTCGTCGACCCCGCCGGAGCCGTCGGCCACATCCGCGCCCTCACGCAGGGGACGAGCCGGCGTGCGGCGATCCAGCGGAACCTGCTCCCGGTGCTCCTGCGCTGGATGGCCGAGGGACCGGCGCCGGACCGTGCGCTGCTGGCCTTCCGGCGGTTGAGCGACGGCCTGGGGGAGTCGAGCTGGTTCCTCCGCATGCTGCGCGACTCGTCCGGCGCCGCACACTCGCTCACCACGGTGCTGTCCGAGTCGGCGTTCCTGTCCGGACTGCTCGAGCGGTTCCCCGAGGCGGTCGCCTGGCTCGACGAACCCGAAGCGCTCCTGCGTCCGCGGCCGATCGACTCCCTGCTCGCCGAGATGACCGCGACCACCGCCCGGCACGGCAACGACGTCGACGGCTCCGCGGCGCTGCTCCGGTCGGCCCGACGGCGCGAGACCCTGCGGCTCGGCATGGCCGCCGTGCTCGGCTCCCTCGACGTCGACGGCCTGGGCCCGGCCCTGAGCGACGTCACCGAGGCCACTCTCGCCGGCGCCCTCGCGCTCGCCCGCCGGGACGCCCCCGAGGGCTTCGAGTTCGGGATCATCGCGATGGGCCGGTACGGCGGTCGGGAGCTCGGCTTCGGGTCGGACGCCGACGTGCTGTACGTGTACCGGGCCCCCGGCCTGGCGCCCGAGGTCGCGTCCCGGACCGCCCAGACCATCGTGCGCGAGCTCAACCGCCTGACCGAGGACACCATCCACCCGCTCGACCTCGACATCGACCTGCGCCCCGAGGGCAAGAACGGGCCCGTCGTGCGCACGCTCGAGTCCTACGGCGCCTACTACGCCCGCTGGTCGCTCACGTGGGAGGCGCAGGCGCTCCTCCGTGCCCGCGGAGCCGTCGGTGACGCACAGCTCCTGCGTGACTTCGAGCACCTCGCCGACCGCACGCGGTACCCCGAGCAGATCGACGACCACCAGGTGCGCGAGGTCCGCCGGATCAAGGCCCGCGTCGAGTCGGAGCGGCTGCCCCGCGGCGCCGACCCGGCCCGGCACCTCAAGCTCGGCCGGGGATCGCTCAGCGACGTCGAGTGGTTCGTACAGCTCCTGCAGCTGCAGCACGCGCTCGAGATCCCGTCGCTCCGGACCACGTCGACGCTCGAGGCGCTCGACGCCGCGGTCGACGCCGGACTCGTCGGCGCCGAGGACGGCGAGCGGCTCGGGGCCGCCTGGCGCTTCGCGTCGCGCACCCGCAGTGCCCTCGTGCTGTGGTCGGGGAAGACCACCGACGTGCTGCCCGTCGACCGCGTGCAGCTCGAGGGCGTCGCGCGGCTGATGGAGTACCCGCCGGGCTCCGCGAGCCGCCTCGAGGACGACTACCTCGGCGTCACGCGGCGCGCACGCCAGGTGTTCGAGCGCGAGTTCTACGGCGCCTGACCTGCCGCCGGCGCAGCGCCCGACCTGCCGCCGACCCAGCACCGAGCACCTCGCGACACGCCCGAGCGTCTGCGGACGGACCCGACCTGAGCAGCCGTCGAAGGTTAATTCTCCGTGTCGCACGACGTCCCCCGACGGCACCCTCTTCGTACCCCTGTTCGAAACAGAGCCCGGCTCGTTACCGGCCCGTGACCGAACTCCCACCGGACCGCCAGGGGACCTTTTCCGACGTCCCCCGACACGCCGCGTGACCACCTGCTGACCTGGGCTTTCCGTCGAACCCGACCCGTGCCTCCAGGCCGCACCTGTCGCCCATCGGGGCGACCCGGCGTCGAGGCGTGGTCCGCAGGAGTGCTGTCAGCACCACGGGGGACCACTCCGACCGGCCGAGAGGGGGACCGGTGTGTACCCCGTAACGCGCCCGTAACACCCCCGGACGGGGGCCGCGTTGCGCGCGCGTTCAGGTTCTGCATCAATTGCATCACCCGAACCGGCCCTGATTCCCCGATGAAGCGGAATCTCCACCTCGAACGTTGAAGCAGGGATCAGTGTTCACCTTCATTCTGCAGATCAGGCAGATGGTCGAAGGGCACCCCGAGTTCTACCTGTTCGCCGTGTACTCCGCGGTGATCTGGTTGCTCTGGTTGCTCAAGGTCGTCATCTCCGCCCGCTACCGCCCCTTCACCGGCACCTTCGTCGGTACCACCAGCGTCGTCGTCCCCGTCGTGGACGAACCGCTCGACCTCTTCCGTGACGTCATCGGCCGCATGGTCGAGCAGCAGCCCGGCGAGATCATCGTCGTCATCAACGGTGCCCGCAACGAGGCGCTCGAGGAGGTCTGCGACGAGTTCGCCCCGCTCGTCCGCTGGACCCACACGCCCATCCCGGGCAAGCGCAACGCCGTCAAGGTCGGCACCGAGATGTCCAACGGCGACATCACCGTGCTGGTCGACTCCGACACCGTCTGGACCCCCGGCGCGCTCGAGGAGCTCCTCAAGCCGTTCGCCGACGAGTCCGTCGGTGGCGTTACCACCCGGCAGCGCATCCTCGAACCGGAGCGCAGCTGGATCACCCGCTGGGCCGACTGGCTCGAGAACTCGCGGGCGCTCTACTCGATGCCGGCACAGAGTGTCCTCGGGCAGATCGGCTGCCTGCCCGGGCGCACCATCGCATTCCGCCGGAGCATCCTCATGCGGGTGATGGACCGGTTCATGCACGAGAAGTTCATGGGCGTGTTCCTCGAGGTCTCCGACGACCGGACGCTGACGAACCTCACGCTCAAGGAGGGGTACCGGACCGTCTACCAGTACACGTCGCTGGTCTACACGGACGCCCCGCTGCAGGTGAAGAAGCTGTTCAAGCAGCAGCTCCGCTGGGCCCGCGGCTCGCAGTACAACACGCTGCGGATGCTGCCGTGGATGCTCGGCCACGCCCCGGTCCTCGCGGCGTTCTTCATCACCGACATCATCCTGCCGTTCATGCTCTTCGGCGTGATCGCGGGCTGGATCTACCGTGCCTTCACCGGCCAGGGCGAGAACCTGTACCAGGGCATCCTGTCGCAGTACGGCTTCTCGACCGGGTTCGTCTACGTCGCGGCGCTCATGGTGATCTCGAGCGTGCTGAGCATGGCGATCCGCCAGATGCGGCACCTGTCCGAGAAGCCGAGCGACTTCTTCCGCCTGCCGATGTTCATCATCGTGTCGACGTTCTTCCTGATGCCGATCCGGCTCATCGGCTTCTTCCGCCTGGCGCACGCGTCCGGCTGGGGGACCCGGGCCGGTGCCTACGCCGGTGGTCCGATGCAGGAGGACCCGGCGGACGCCGTCCAGCCGCTGTCCTCCACGGCGCAGATCCCGGTCAGTCCGATCGACGCCGAGCGTGCCCGGTCGGCCGGGTCCGGGCAGGCGGGGCCGGGCGCTGGTTCGCCCGCTCCGCTCGAGACCGTCGACCAGGTGGCCGTGGACCGTGCGTTCGACGAGCTCTTCGGCGCCGACGCGGCGACCAACTCCACCACCACCGTCCTCGCCACCCGCCGCGAGGCCGCAGCAGCGGTCGCGCAGCAGGAGGCCCAGCGAGCAGCCGCGCCGGCCCCCGCCCGAGCCCGCCGGTACAACCCGTACGCAGCGATCCCGTACGTGATCGGCATCGCGATCTTCGCCCTGGAGGCGTTCCTCATTGTCTGACTTCATCCGTTCCTCGAGTGCTTGGTGGGCGCAGTCCAGCAAGCACGCCCGCCGGACGGCCATCGGCACGACGGCCATCGTGCTGGCGCTCGGCCTCATCACCTGGTCGGTGTGGATCTCACCCTCCGGCCCCGTCTCGACCGCCGTGCACCAGGCGCTCGGCGTCGAGGCGCCGAAGGCCAAGAAGGTGTCCGCCGCCGAGCTGCAGACGCAGCTCGACGCCGCCCAGGAGCGCATCTGGTCGCTCGAGGGCAAGCTCGACTCCCGCACGGCCCAGGCCGGGTCGCGTGGCGACCAGATCTCGGAACTCAAGGCGCAGATCGCGTCGCTGCAGTCCCAGCTCGGTGCCGCCAAGGACTCGGGAGGCTCGTCCAACGTCAACGCCGCGGGTTCCGGCAGCGGTGGCTCGGGTTCCGGCGGGTCCGGTGCCGGTTCGGCCGGTGCGTCCGGGTCCGGCTCGGGCTCGGGCTCGTCTGACAACGGCAGCGGCTCCGGTTCCGGCAACGGATCCGGGTCCGGCTCTGGTTCCGGCAACGGTGGCGGCTCGAAGCCGAACCCCGGTCCTTCGACCGACCCGGGTGCCACCCCGGTCGTCACGCCGACCAAGGCCGAGATCCTCGGTCAGCAGTCGCGCTGGTACGGCCTGTACACCGCGCAGTCCCCGTTCAACTGGGCCGAGTACGACGAGGTCTCCCGTCAGGTCGGCACCGCGTCGAACATGACCGGCTTCTTCCAGGGCTTCGACCAGGAGTTCAACGCCCCCGCGGTGCAGCGCTCCTGGGCCAACGGTCGTGTCCCGCTCATGACGTGGGAGACGGTGCCGGCGCAGACCGGCAACGACCAGAAGTACGTCCCCGGGTACACCAACGAGGACATCTCCGGTGGGTCGTTCGACGCCTACCTGACGAAGTACGCCAAGGCTCTGGCGGCCAACGGGCAGCCGATGGTCATCCGTCTCGACCACGAGATGAACGGCTCCTGGTACAACTGGTCCGAGGGTGACGACCAGAAGAACCCGGCCGGCTCCTACGTGAAGATGTGGCAGCACGTGCACGACGTCTTCCAGGCGAACGGCGCGAACAAGTACGTCATCTGGGACTGGTCCCCGAGCCGCATCGACAAGCTCGGCAACCCGAAGTACCAGACGCTCGACTACATGCAGCAGTACTACCCGGGTGCGGACTACGTGGACTGGGTCGGCATGAGCGGCTACTACCGCGACGCCACCGAGCAGCCCACGTTCGGCACGACCTTCGGAGCGACGCTCACGCAGCTCCGCCAGATCGCGCCGGGCAAGGGCATCATGCTCAACGAGATCGGGGCGACCGAGACCGGCACGAGTGTCGCGAACCCGCAGAAGACGCAGTGGATCAACTCGCTCTTCGATGCGCTGGCGGACCCCGCCAACAAGGACATCGTCGGCTTCGCGTACTTCAGCGAGACCGCGACCACCATCATCGACGGCAAGCGCACCACGAACGACTGGCGTCTCAACTCCCGCGCCGATTCCCTCAAGGCCTTCGCCGAGGGCATCAAGCGCAACGACATCGACTACGACCTGCAGGAGGTCACGCAATGAGCGAGTCCAAGAAGTCGACCGCATCGGCCGACACCCGCCCCGCACCCGTCATCAGCGTCATCGGCACCGGCTACCTCGGCGCCACCCACGCGGCCGCCATGGCCGAGATGGGCTTCGAGACCATCGGTGTCGACATCGACCCGTCGAAGCTCGCCGCACTGTCCGCCGGTGAGGTCCCGTTCTTCGAGCCCGGGCTGCCCGAGCTCATCACGAAGCACGTCGCCAGCGGCAAGCTCCGGTTCACCTCCGACATCGCCTCGGCCGTCGCCGCCGCGGACGTCCACTTCGTCTGCGTCGGCACCCCGCAGAAGGCCGGGTCGCACGCCGCGAACCTGGCCTACGTCGAGAGCGCCACCCGTGGCGTCGCCGAGAACCTCACCCACCCGGGCCTCATCGTCGGCAAGTCGACGGTCCCGGTCGGCACCGCATCGCGACTCCGCGGCATCGTCCGCGAGTTCACGCCCGCCGGGATCGACGCCGAGCTCATCTGGAACCCCGAGTTCCTGCGTGAGGGCAAGGCCGTCGAGGACACCCTGCACCCGGACCGTCTGGTCTGGGGTGGAGCCTCCGAGGCCGCCGACGCCGTGATCCGCGAGGTCTACGCCGCACCCATCAGCGAGGGCACCCCGGTCATCACCACCGACCTCGCCACCGCGGAGCTCGTCAAGGTGAGCGCCAACGCGTTCCTCGCCACGAAGATCTCGTTCATCAACGCGATCTCCGAGATGTGCGCCATCACCGGCGCCGACGTCTCCACGCTCGCCGACGCCCTCGGCCACGACGCCCGCATCGGCCGGAAGTTCCTGAACGCCGGCCTCGGCTTCGGCGGCGGCTGCCTGCCGAAGGACATCCGGGCGCTCATGTACCGCGCGAACGAGATCGGCGCGGGCCAGGTCGTCGGCCTCATGCAGCAGGTCGACGAGATCAACATGGGGCAGCGCCAGCGGGTCATCGACATGGCGATCGACTCGGCCGGGGGATCGGTGCTCAACCGTCGCGTGGCCGTCATCGGTGCCGCGTTCAAGCCCCTGACCGACGACGTCCGGGACTCCCCGGCGCTGAACGTCGCCGCCGCGCTGCACCTCCGCGGCGCCCAGGTGACGCTCTGGGACCCCGAGGCGATGGAGCCCGCGAAGCGCTCGTTCCCGACGCTGAGCTACGCCGCCTCGATGACGGACGCGATCGAGGGCGCCGACGTCGTCCTCGTGCTCACCGAGTGGGACGACATCATCACCGCCGACCCGGTCGCCCTCGGCGACCTCGTCGGGCGCCGCGTCGTCATCGACGCGCGCAACTGCCTCCCGGTCCTCGACTGGGTGAAAGCGGGGTGGACCGTCAGTTCCCTGGGACGTCCCACGCCGGTCACGGGTGCACCCGTGAGCGTCGCAGCGGGGACGAACGACGCGTTGGCCACGAGCCGCTAGTCACCGTTCGCGAGACGGGGTCCGTGCCGGGCGGCGCGGGCCCCGTTCCCGTGCGCCCGGGGGCTGGTCTGTTCGGGCGGTTCCGGGCGTCCCTGGTCGAATCGGGCGTACCGGGTCGAATCGGGCGTCCCTGGTCGGGAGTTCTGACCAGGTACGCCCGATTCCGCTTTCCAGTCCGGCTGCTATGGGAAGGAACATGCGCCGCGACCGCCTGGAGGCCCGGCGCCCGCCCGCCGGACCGGCACCGGGCCTCCAGGCGGTCGCGTCCGCACCCCGCGCGCACGGTGGCCGCGTCCTCTCGCGAAAGCGACAGAATCCCGCGGGACCTTCGCGGCGTTCTGTCGCTCTCGCGGGGGCCAGCGCCCTGGCCGTCAGCGCACTTTCGCTTTGGCAGACACACGAAGGGCCCCGCACCTGACGGTGCGGGGCCCTTCGTGTGTCAGCGGGACTCAGACCCCGAAGTACAGCTCGTACTCGAACGGGTGCGGGCGCTGGGCCAGCGGGAGGATCTCGTTCTCACGCTTGTAGTCGATCCAGGTCTGGATGAGGTCCTCGGTGAAGACGTTGCCCTTCGTGAGGAACTCGTGGTCCGCCTCGAGCGCGTCGAGCGCCTCGTCGAGGGAGCCGGGGACCTGGGGGATGCCCTTGGCCTCCTCGGGCGGGAGCTCGTAGAGGTCCTTGTCGACCGGCTCGTGCGGCTCGATGCGGTTCTGGATGCCGTCGAGGCCCGCCATCAGCTGCGCGGCGAAGGCGAGGTACGGGTTGCCGGAGGCGTCGGGCGCGCGGAACTCGATGCGCTTGGCCTTCGGGTTGGTGCCCGTGATCGGGATGCGGATCGCCGCCGAGCGGTTGCCGGCCGAGTAGACCAGGTTGACCGGGGCCTCGAAGCCCTTGACCAGACGGTGGTACGAGTTGATCGACGGGTTGGTGAACGCGAGCAGCGCCGAGGCGTGCTTCAGGATGCCGCCGATGTACCAGCGGGCGAGGTCCGACAGCCCGCCGTAGCCGTTCTCGTCGTAGAAGAGCGGCTTGCCGTCCGACCAGAGCGACTGGTGGGTGTGCATGCCCGAGCCGTTGTCGCCGAAGAGCGGCTTCGGCATGAACGTGGCGACCTTGCCCCACTGGTCGGCGGTGTTCTTGACGATGTACTTGAACTTCAGGATGTCGTCCGCGGCGTGGACCATCGTGTCGAACTTGTAGTTGATCTCCTGCTGGCCGCCGGTGCCCACCTCGTGGTGCGAGCGCTCGAGCTCGAAGCCGGCGTCGATCAGCTTGAGGGTGATGTCGTCGCGCAGGTCGGCGGTCTTGTCGACCGGCGACACGGGGAAGTAGCCGCCCTTGTACGGGGTCTTGTTGGCAAGGTTGCCGCCCTCTTCGTCACGACCGGTGTTCCAGGCGCCCTCTTCGGAGTCGACCGCGTAGAAGGACTCGTTCTGCGTGACCGAGTAGCGGACGTCGTCGAAGATGTAGAACTCGGCCTCGGGGGCGAAGAACGCGGTGTCCGCGATTCCCGTCGACGCGAGGTACTTCTCGGCCTTCTTCGCCACCTGGCGCGGGTCGCGGCCGTAGATCTCGCCGTTCCGCGGGTTGTAGATGTCGAAGATCATGATGAGCGTGCGCTCGGCGCGGAACTGGTCGACGTACGCCGTGGTGACATCGGGGATCAGCTGCATGTCGGACTCGTGGATCGACGCGAAGCCGCGGATGGAGGAGCCGTCGAACAGCTGGCCGACCGAGAAGAAGTCCTCGTCGACGGTGGATGCCGGGATGTTGAAGTGCTGCTGCACACCGGGCAGGTCCGTGAAGCGGATGTCGAGGAACTTGACGTCGGTGTCCTTGATGAAGGCCAGGACCTCGGAGGAATCGCTGAACATGGGGCCGATCTCCAATGGGTTGGGTGATGTCGGAGGCACCGGTCAAGGCACCTCCGACGAGGCTATTGACACGGGGTTTCCCGGACATGACTGGTTTGTTTCGGGCGTGTTACGCCCGGCCGGTCGCCTACGCTTGGGACCATGGCCCGCAGCACCCCCAGTCCGTCCGCGCCCTCCGAGCACCCGGACGGATGGCCGGGCAAGGACCTCGGTCTGCCCGAGTCCGGGCCCCGGAGTGTCGGGCGGATCGGTCGGCGGGTCGTCGCGCTCCTGATCGACGGCGCACTCGCTGACCTGGTGGCCTACGTCACCGGTGTGTGGTCGCCGGTGAACGGTTCGGGCGACATCGCGCACTCCTGGGTGCAGATCGCCATCTTCGCCGTGCTGCAGATCGTGTTCATCTGCCTGCTGTCCGGGTCGTTCGGGCACATCTGCGTCGGACTGCGGGTCGTCCCGATGCGCGGGGGCTACGTGGGGGTGTGGCGGCCGATCCTCCGGACAGTGCTGCTCTGCCTGGTGGTCCCGGCGCTCATCATCGACCGCGACAGCCGTGGTGCGCACGACCGCATCGCGGGGACGGTGCTCGTCCGCCGCTGATCGCGTCGGCCGGATGGCTGGTGCGGCGCGCGGGTCGTGGCTGTCGTCCGCGCCCTCGCACCGTGCGAGGTTGCTCACCGGGTGTGAGCGTGCCCGTCCCGTGCGCCGTCGGAGTCCCGCACCGAGCTGGCAACCTCGCACGGTTCAGCGAAAGTCGCACGGTGCGGGCCTCGCGAACACCCCCGCCCCCGCCGTCACTCCACGCACACACGAGAACGCCCCCGACCTGATCTGGTCGGGGGCGTTCTCGTTCCGAGGGGCTTCGGTCAGCGCGGCCGTCCGGCGCGAGCCCGCATCGGGTCCATGCCCTTCGGGATCGAGGCCGCGGGGCTCTGCGTCAGCGAGTCGAGACGGTTCGCGACCGCCAGGACCTCGTTGCGGTTGAGCGACTTCTTGAGCTTGTTCATGGCACGGGGCAGCTTGTACAGCGTCAGGCTCTCACCGGTGCCGTCACCCACGTGCAGCACGTGCACGGCGACGTTCGGGACGATGCGCTGCACCTTGCGGCGCTCCTCGTCGACCTGGCGGTTGAGGTTGCCACGCTGGCCCTCGGTGATCAGGACGACGCCCGGGCGACCCACGGCGCGGTAGACCGCTGCCTGCGAGCGACCGTGCACCGCGACCGGCATCTCGCTCGAGCGCCACTGGCGACGGAGCGAGTTCGACAGCACGGCACCGACGGCGCCGGGCTGGCCTTCGATCTGCGAGTACGCAGCGCGTTCGGCCAGACGACCGAGCACGATGAGGAAGAGCAGCACACCGAGCAGCACACCGGCGACGATCCACAGGACGATCGCGAGCCAGTTCTGCCCCGGCAGGAGCAGCGCCAGCAGGACACCGAGGACGACCGGGCCGACGAAGGCGAGGGCGAACCACCAGACCGACGACGGGTCGGCCTTTCGGGTCATCTGGAAGACCTGGAACATCTGCTTGAGACGCCCCGGCTCCTTCGCCTTCTTGTCTGTGGAAGAGCTGCGTGCCATGCGAACAGGATACGGCCTCCGTGCGCCGGGGGAGACCGTCGCGTGTCCGGCTGTGCGCGAACACGTCTTGTCCACAGGTGGTGCGGGAAAGCCTGGAGGCCCACCGCGCTACCGCCACGCTGGTCACCATGGAGACGAGCACCGACCACCACCCGGATCGCTGGATCGCGAGCGGCGACGAGCACGACGTGCTCACCTGGGTCGCCGACCGCTCCGCGGCCGCAGGGCGCCACCTCGTCCCGGTGGCCGCGGTCGGCCGGACCCCGACGGGGTATCTCGTGGTCGACCTCGACCGGCCGACCGGCACATCGCTCGTGGCGGCGCTCGACCGGCTCGGCACCCCGACCACCGGCGTCGCGGTGACCCTGACGGTCCCGCTCCTGGAGGTCCTGGTGGCGGCGCACGACGGCGCGGTCCTGCTCGGTGCCGCCGGCATCGACGACGTACTGGTGGACGACTCCGGTGCCGTCGTGCTCTGCGACCGCCCGACGAACGCGACGACCCCGACGACCCCGACGCGCACCGCACACCCCACACCCACCGCGCACTCGACCGACGCGACCCGCACCCTCGTGCTCGCAGCCCGGACGGTGTGGGACCGCGTCGACCCGGCCGATCCCGCTCAGCAACCGGTGCTCGACGCGCTGCAGGACGCCCTCGACGGTGACGGACCGAGCGCACGAACGGCACTCGACGTCGTCCACGGCACCGCCGCGCCCCGGCCGTTCCGCTGGACCCCTGTGCCGAGCGACCTCGTGTTCGCCGAACCGCCGACACCGGACGGGCAGGACGGACTGCTCGAGCGCCTGCGGGACGTGGTCGAGCACGGCGTCCCGCTCGGAGCGCACCGACGGCTCCCGCTCCGCCGCGTGCTCGTGGGGCTCGTCGTCGCCGTCGGGTCGGTGGTCGCCGCCCTGACCCTGCTCGGCGGCGGGTGACGCGAACCCGCCCGTGAACGGGAACGACCCCGGCTCCCACGAGGGGAACCGGGGCCGTCGGCCGTGCTGCTGGGATCAGTACCCGAGGTTCGGAGCGAAGTTGCCCTCTTCGAGACGGTTCTTCACCGCGACGAGGTACCGCGAGGCGTCCGCTCCGTCGATGATCCGGTGGTCGTACGACAGCGCCAGGTAGACGAACGAGCGGATGGCGATGGCCTCCTGGCCGTCGACCTTCACGACCGCCGGACGCTTCGTGACGATGCCGGTGCCGAGGATCGCCGACTGCGGCAGGAACACCACGGGGGTGTCGAACAGCGCGCCACGCGAACCGGTGTTGGTCAGCGTGAACGTGCCACCGGCCAGCTCGTCGGGCTTGAGCTGGTTGTTCCGGGTGCGCTCGGCGAGGTCCGCGATGGACTTCGAGAACTGCGCCAGGTCCAGCGAGGCCGCGTCCTTGATGACCGGGGTCAGCAGGCCGCGCTCGGTGTCCACCGCGATGGAGACGTTCTCGGACTCCGGGTAGACGATCTCGTCGCCCTCGACCGTGGAGTTGATCTTCGGGTGGGCCTTCAGCGCCTCGGACGCCGCGAGGGCGAAGAAGGGCATGAAGGAGAGCTTCGAGCCGGTCTTCTCGAGGAACTCCGCCTTGTGCGCGTCGCGGAACTGCGCCACCTTCGTGACGTCGACCTCGACGACGCTCGTGAGCTGTGCGGTCGAGGTCATCGACTGCACGGCACGCTCGGCGACGACCTTGCGCAGGCGGGTCATCTTCTCGCGGGTCCCGCGCAGCGGCGAGACCTCGGCGACGAACGGGCCGGACGCGGCGGCGGGTGCTGCTGCTGCCGAGGCGGCCGGGGCCTTCGCGGCGGCGGCGAGGACGTCCTCCTTGCGGATGCGCCCCCCGACACCGGAGCCGGTGACCGTGGACAGGTCCACACCCTGCTCGTTGGCGAGCTTGCGCACCAGCGGGGTGACGTAGCCGGAGGCTGCGCCGTCCTGCGTGGGGTTCGGCACCGCTGCGGCGGCCGTGGTGCTCGGCGCGGACGCCGGAGCCGGAGCGGCCTGGGCCGGCACGGCTGCCGGCGGAGCGGCTGCGGGCGGCGGGACCGGAGCGGCGGCCGGGACCGGCGCTGCCGCGGGCGGGGCGGACGGTGCCTGCGGGGCGGCGGGCTGCGTCTGTCCGGCGGGGGCCGGCTCGGGCTCGGTGGGCTCGGGTGCGGGGGCCTCGGCCTCCTGCTCCGTGCTCGGAGCGGCCTCGGGCTCCTCGGCGTCGGCAGCGGCGGCGTTCGCGTCGTCGGCGCCGGAGTCGGACGAGTCCGAACCGCCGTCGGACGAGCCGGAGCCGTCACCGATCTTCACGAGGGCGGTGCCGACCTCGACGGTCTCGTCCTCGGGAACGAGGATCTCCTCGACGACGCCGGCGATCGGCGACGGGATCTCGGTGTCGACCTTGTCGGTCGAGACCTCGAGCAGCGGCTCGTCGACCTCGACCCGGTCACCGACGTTCTTCAGCCATCGGGTCACCGTGCCCTCGGTGACGCTCTCGCCGAGCGCCGGGAGGTTGACGGATTCGCTCATCGGGTGGACTCCTCTTCGCGGGGGATTGCAGTGGTTGTTGATGTCATTGTCACAGTGCGGCCGGTGCCGGTCACAGCGCGTGCAGCGGCTTGCCCGCGAGGTGCAGGAACGCCTCGCCGAGGGCTTCGTTCTGGGTCGGGTGACCGTGCACCAGGGGAGCGATGTCCTCCGGGTAGGCCTCCCAGTTCACGGCGAGCTGGGCTTCGCCGATGAGCTCGCCGACGCGGGCACCGATCATGCTGACGCCGACGACGGGGCCGTCCACGACGCGCACGACCTTGACGGAGCCGGAGGTCCCGATGATGTGGCTCTTGCCGTTGCCGGCCAGGTTGTACTCGTACGAGTCGACCTTGTCGGCGCCGTACTGCTCCTCGGCCTTGGCCTGCGAGAGCCCGACCGACGCGACCTCGGGGTCGGAGTAGGTGATCTTCGGGATGTTCTTGTCCTCGATGACCACCGGGTTGAGGCCAGCGATCTCCTCGGCGACGAAGATGCCCTGCTGGAAGCCGCGGTGCGCGAGCTGCAGACCGGGGACGATGTCGCCGACGGCGTAGACGTTCGGGATGTTCGTGGCGAGACGCTCGTTCGTGGTGACGAACCCGCGGTCCATCGCCACGCCGACCTCGTCGTAGCCGACGTTCTGCGTGACCGGGCCACGGCCGACGGCGACGAGCAGGACGTCGCCGTCGAAGGTCTTGCCGTCCTCCAGCGTGACGACGACGCCGTTCTCGTGCTGCTCGACGCCCTGGAACCGGACACCGAGCGAGAACTCGATGCCGCGCTTGCGGAACGCACGCTCGAGCTGCTTCGACATCGACTCGTCCTCGGCGGGGACCAGGTGCGGCAGGCCCTCGACGATGGTGACCTCGGCCCCGAAGGACTTCCAGACGCTGGCGAACTCGACGCCGATGACGCCGCCGCCCAGGATGACGACCTTGTTCGGGACGTAGTCCATGCGGAGCGCGGTCTCGGAGGTGATCACGCGGCCGCCGATCTCGAGCCCGGGCAGGGACTTCGAGTAGGAGCCGGTCGCGAGCACGATGTTCTTGCCGGTGACGGTCTGGTCGCCGACCTGCACGGTGTTCTGCGAGGTCAGACGACCCCAGCCCTCGACCACGGTGATGCCGCGGGCCTTGATCAGACCCTGCAGGCCCTTGTACTTGGAGTTGATGATGCCCTGCTGGTAGTCGATGACCTTGGGCACGTCGACACCGGCGAACTCCGCGACCACGCCGTACTTCTCGGCGTCGCGCGTCGCGTCGGCGACCTCGGCCGCGTGCAGCAGTGCCTTCGTCGGGATGCAGCCGCGGTGCAGGCACGTCCCTCCGAGCTTGTCGCCCTCGATGAGCGCGACGCTCATGCCGAGTTCGGCGGCCCGGAGCGCAGCGGCGTACCCACCACTCCCGCCACCGAGGACAACGACGTCGTAAGTCTGTTCCGTCACCTGGTGCAACTCCCTCGTGCGTGTCGGGCCGATCGGGCCCTACGTGGACACCGCGGAGGGCGGCGTCCGACGGTCGGACCGCGTGGTTCCGGTCCCGTCCCGTGCAGTACCGGTGGGAGGCGCGTCAGTGCGCCGTTCCCACCGGTACCAAACCTACTACTCGGACTGGAGGTCTTCTGCGAGAGCGATGAGCGTCCGGACCATCACGCCCGTCGCACCCTTGCCCAACCAGGCGTACCCGCCGCCCTTGTTCTCCGACGGACCCGCGATGTCGAGGTGCGCCCAGGGGACACCCTCGCCGGCGAAGCGCTCGAGGAACTTGCCCGCGAGCAGCATGCCGCCGGCCGGGTTGCCGACCGTGGCGTTGACGATGTCGGCGACGTCGCTGGACAGCCGGGCCTCGAGCTCCTCGGGCAGCGGCATCGGCCAGATCGGCTCCGCGACGCCCTCGGCGACGGCGCGGACCTTCGCGACGAGGTCGTCGCTACCCATCAGGCCGGTGGTGCGGTCACCGAGCGCGACGACCTGGGCGCCGGTCAGCGTGGCGACGTCGACGAGCGCGTCGGGCTGCTCGAGCGAGGCGGCGGCCATCCCGTCGCCGAGCACCAGGCGGCCCTCGGCGTCGGTGTTCGTGACCTCGACCGTGGTGCCGTTCTTCAGCGTCAGGACGTCGCCCGGGCGGGTCGCGGTGCCGGAGGGCATGTTCTCGGCGAGGGCGAGCCACGCGGTCACACGCACGTCGAGTCCCAGGCGGGCGGCGGCGACGGTCGCGGCGAGCACCGTGGCGGCACCGGTCATGTCGGTCTTCATGCCGAGCATCGACGCCGCGGGCTTGAGCGAGAGGCCGCCCGAGTCGAAGGTGATGCCCTTGCCCACGAGGGCGAGGTGCTTCGTGGCGGACTCCGGCGCGTACCGGACGACGACCAGGCGCGGGGGACGCGCCGACCCGCGGCCGACACCGAGGATGCCGCCGAAGCCCTGCTCCTCGAGCGCCTGCTCGTCGAGGACCTCGACGGTGAGCGGCAGGTCCGAGGCGAACCCGGTCGCGACGTCGGCGACGTCCTGCGGCCCGAGGTCGCCCGCGGCGGTGTTCACGAGGTCACGCACGAGCGACGCGGCGTCGGCGACGATCGCGGGGCGCACGGCGGCGTCGGCTGCGACGTCGGCGGGGGCGACGACCTCGATGCGCTGGTCACCGCGGGCCGGGGCCTTGGTGCCGCTGCCCTTGTGCCGGGTGAAGGCGTACGCGCCGAGCGCCGCGCCCTCGAGGGCGGCGTCGACGAGCTCGGCGGAGTCGGTGGGCAGGGCGAGCGTGATCGAGTCGACGCGGGGGAGCTGTCGCACGGCGCTGCCGGCCGCAGCGCGGATCGCCGCGGCGCCCGTGGCGGAGCCGAGCCCGATGAGCGCGACCGACTTCGCACCGACGCCGGTGGCGGGCAGCCGGACGAGCTGGTCCTTCGCGCCGGTGACCCCGATCGCGGCGAGGTCGAGGCCGGCGAGGGCGTCGAGCGTGCCGAGGGCGGTGGGGGCGAGCACAGCGGTGCTGTCGGCCTCGCCGGACGAGCCCGGACGGACCCCGACGACGAGCACGTCGGCGGTGGTGGTCTCGGGGGGTGAACTGGTGGTGGAGAGCGTCGGTCGGACCATGCTCCAACCCTACCGACGGCCTGTTCGCTGTCGGCGTGGTCATCACGCACCGGGGACGTCGGAGGCCCCGCCTAGCATGGGGACGGTGAACCACCCCGAGGAGCTCTACACGTTCGACGCGGACGCCCCGACCGTGCCAGCAGGGTTGCACCTGATCGCCGGGCTGACCGGTTTCGCCGATGCCGGATCGGCCGTCGCGCAGGTGACGAACTCGATCCTCGAGGACCTCGACACCGAGCTCGTCGCCGAGTTCGACCCGGACGTGCTGCTCGACTGGCGGGCCCGTCGCCCGGTCATCACCTTCGAGCACGACCACATCAGCGCCGTCGAGCCGCCCCGTCTGGCGCTGCACCTGGTGCGCGACGAGATCGGCCAGCCGTTCCTGTTCCTGTCGGGCTACGAGCCGGACTTCCAGTGGAACCGCTTCGTCCGCGCCGTCACCGGGCTCGCCGCCGACCTGCAGGTCGCCGACACCACGTGGGTGCAGTCCATCCCGATGCCGGTCCCGCACACCCGTCCGATCAGCCTGACCGTCTCCGGCACCCGGGCCGACCTCGTCGAGCAGATGAGCGTCTGGAAGCCCGAGACCCAGGCGCCGGCGAACGTCCTGCACCTGGTCGAGCACCGCCTCGCCGAGACCGGCGCGCAGGTCACCGGGCTCGTGCTGCTCGTGCCGCACTACCTGTCCGACACCGAGTTCCCCGACGCCGCCGTCGCGGCGCTGTCCGGCATCGCCGCCGCGACCGGGCTCATCTTCCCGACGGACGCCCTGCGCGAGTCGGGTCGCGAGTTCCTCACCCGCGTCGAGGAGCAGGTGGCCGGCAACCCCGAGCTGCAGCGCCTGGTCTCCGTGCTCGAGGAGCGGCACGACACGTACATGGAGGGCAACCCCGTCGCGTCGCCGCTCACCGGCGTGGACGGCGAGGTGCCGACCGCCGACGCGATCGCGGCCGAGCTCGAGCGCTTCCTCGCCGACCGGCGCACCCAGGGCGACGCGACCGACTGACCGTCGCGGGATCCGGACGTCCCCACAGGGCGGCCTGGAGGCCCGTGGCGGCCCCGCACCGCGCCTCCAGGCCGTCCTCCGGTCACCCGCACGACGTGACGCGCGTCGACGACGCTCGTCGCGCATCGACGCTGGGACGCGTCGGTAGCCTGGACCGGTGAACTCCCGTCGTGCCTTCCTGATCTGGGGCGTCGCGGTCCTCGCGTACGTCCTCGCCGTGGTGCAGCGGTCCTCGCTCGGGGTCTCCGGTGTCGACGCGCAGGACCGGTTCGCCGTCTCCGCCGCGGTCCTGTCCACCCTCGCCGTGGTGCAGATCGCCGTCTACGCGGGGCTGCAGATCCCGGTGGGGATCGCGCTCGACCGCGTGGGCCCGCGCCGGCTGGTGCTCCTCGGCGCCGCGCTGCTGGTCGTCGGACAGGCGATCGTCGCCGTGTCCCCGTCGATCGGGCCGGCCATCGCGGGGCGGGTGCTCGTCGGTGCCGGTGACGCCATGACCTTCATCTCGGTGATCCGCCTGGTTCCGATGTGGTTCAGCGGCCGGATCCTGCCGCAGATCTCGCAGTGGACGGGCAACCTCGGGCAGATCGGCCAGATCCTGTCGGCGTTCCCGTTCGCGGTGCTGCTGCACACGGTGGGCTGGACCCCGGCGTTCGGCGTCGCGGCCGCGGCCAGCGCTGTCGGTCTCGTGCTCGCCGCGGTCTTCGTGCGGAACGGTCCCGTGCCGGTGCGGACGGACACCATCCCGCTGCCGCACTCGTGGGGCGCCGCGTTCAGCACCTTCGGGCACGCGCTCCGACGCCCGGGCACGCAGCTCGGGTTCTGGTCGCACTACGTCACCCAGTCGTCGGGCACGGTGTTCTCGTTGCTGTGGGGCGTGCCGATGCTCCGAGGGCTCGGGTACTCCCCGGGTGAGGCTGCCGGGTTCCTCACGATCATCGTGGTCGTCGGGTTCGTCGCCGGTCCGGTGCTCGGCGTGCTCTGCGCGCGGTTCCCGATGCGCCGGTCGAACCTGGTGCTCGGCGTGGTCGTCCTGCTCGCGGTGCTCTGGACGGCGATCCTGCTCTGGCCCGGGCACCCGCCGACGTGGTTGCTCGTGCTGCTCGTCGTCGCGATGGGGATCGGTGGGCCCGGTTCCCTGATCGGCTTCGACTTCGCCCGGACCTTCAACCCCGTCGGATCGCTCGGTTCGGCGAACGGCGTCGTGAACGTCGGCGGCTTCCTGGCGGCCTTCGTGATGATGTACCTGATCGGCGTCGTCCTCGACGTCGCTGCGCGGGCTTCGGGCACCGAGGTGTTCGCCTGGGAGAACTTCCGGATCGCCCTCACCGTGCAGTACGTCGTGGTCGGTTTCGGCGTCGGGATGCTCCTGCACGCCCGCCGTCGGACCCGCCGGGTGCTGCACTCGGAAGAGGGAATACGCGTCGGACCACTCTGGGTTGCACTCGTTGCACGCCTGCGGAAGCGGCACGTGCAATAATGATCACGGACCCGTTCGGGACCCCTGTCTGTCGGAACACTTCGGTGCGCCGGTGAACTCGGGGGACTTGACATGGGTCCTAGTGCTGCCCGGAACGGTAGGACTCGTACGACGCGGGGGACTGCGGCGCGGGACCTGGGCGGCGAGGGAGGCCACGACCCCACGAACGTGGCACGACGAGAGAGGTGATCGCATGGCTGCCCGGAGCACGACGATCGATCCCACGAAGGACACCGAGCCCGAGGGCGCTGTGGCAGAGGACGCCACGGACACCGAGGGCACCGCAGCGCCGAAGAAGCGCGCCACGAAGGCCCCCGCCAAGAAGGCGCCCGCCAAGAAGGCGGCGCCCAAGGCGAAGAAGACCGACGCCGTCGACGAGGCGATCGCCTCCGACGAGCCCGTCGAGGAGCCGACCGACGAGGCCGACGACACCGACGACAAGACGGCGAAGCCCGACGCTGCTGCTGCAGTCGCCGCCGGTGCGCTCGTCATCTCGCAGACCGACGACGACGAGGCGCCGGTCTACTCGACGACCATCACGGGTGCCACCGCCGACCCGGTGAAGGACTACCTGAAGCAGATCGGCAAGGTCGCCCTGCTCAACGCCGAGCAGGAGGTCGAGCTCGCGATGCGCATCGAGGCCGGCCTGTTCGCCGAGGACAAGCTGCAGCACGCGACGGGGCTCTCCAAGCCCGCCGAGCGTGAACTGCGCTGGGTCGCCCGTGACGGACAGCGTGCGAAGTCGCACCTGCTCGGCGCGAACCTCCGCCTGGTCGTCTCGCTCGCGAAGCGCTACACCGGTCGTGGCATGCAGTTCCTGGACCTCATCCAGGAGGGCAACCTGGGCCTGATCCGTGCGGTCGAGAAGTTCGACTACACCAAGGGGTTCAAGTTCTCGACCTACGCGACGTGGTGGATCCGTCAGGCCATCACCCGCGCCATGGCCGACCAGGCCCGCACCATCCGCATCCCGGTGCACATGGTCGAGGTCATCAACAAGCTCGCCCGCGTCCAGCGGCAGATGCTGCAGGACCTCGGTCGCGAACCCACTCCGGAAGAGCTCGCCCGCGAGCTCGACATGACCCCGGAGAAGGTCGTCGAGGTCCAGAAGTACGGCCGCGAGCCGATCTCGCTGCACACGCCCCTGGGCGAGGACGGCGACTCGGAGTTCGGTGACCTCATCGAGGACACCGAGGCGGTCGTGCCGGCCGACGCAGTGGGCTTCACGATGCTGCAGAAGCAGCTCGAGAGCCTGCTCGACTCCCTGTCCGAGCGCGAGGCGGGCGTGATCCGCATGCGCTTCGGCCTCGGTGACGGCCAGCCGAAGACCCTCGACCAGATCGGTGACACGTTCGGCGTGACGCGTGAGCGCATCCGTCAGATCGAGTCCAAGACGATGGCGAAGCTCCGCCACCCGTCGCGGTCGCAGTCGCTGCGCGACTACCTCGAGTAAGCCGGCATGCGCTTCTTCATCCCGATCCTGATCGGGCGGATCCTCCGTGCTCTCGCTCGTGCGCGGGGCGGCGGGTCCGCCTACCCGGGGTTCATCGTCCTGAAGCTCGTGCCGGACTTCCTGCAGCACGTGACGAAGCAGTTCCCGAACGGCGTCGTCTTCGTGCTCGGCTCGAACGGCAAGTCGACGACCACGCACATGATCTCCGACATCGTGCGGGCCCACGGGCTGCGGGTCTTCACGAACCCGTCCGGCGCGAACCTGCCGCAGGGCATCGCGTCGGCCCTGCTGTCCGAGGTCTCGCTGACCGGTCGCCTGAAGGCGGACATCGGCATCCTCGAGGTCGACGAGGCCTTCGCGGTCGAGCTCGCCGGGATCCTGTCGCCCTCGACGGTGACGATGCTCAACGTGCAGGTCGACCAGCTGTACCGGTTCTTCGAGACCGAGCGTGTGGCGACGATGATGCTCGACACCGCCGCACTGTCGACGGCGAACGTCATCACGAACCACGACGACCAGTTCCTCGACGGCTACTCCGGTACCCCCGGGCAGCGTGTCCTGCGGTTCGGTGCGAGCGACGAGGTCATCGCCGCAGCGCCGAACGGCCTGCAGAACGCCGACTCGTTCGACGCCGGTGACCGTGCCCAGCACGCCGCCGAGGCCGAGGTCGTTGCCCACACGGGCGACGGCGCGACGATCCGCTTCGACGGCGCCGAGATCCCGGTCCGCCTGCCCGCCCGTGGCCTGCACTACGCGGTCGACGCCGCTGCGGCCACCGCGACGGCGAGTGCGGCCCTCGGTGCGCAGTTCCGCGCGGACGCCGTGACCAAGGCCTTCGGGACGATGAAGCCCGCGTACGGTCGTGGCGAGCGACTGCCCATCGCGGGCGAGTCCGCCGAGTTCACGATGTTCAAGAACGCCGCGAGCCTGCAGCTCAACCTCGACGCCCTGCCGGACCAGCCCGAGCAGGTCCTCATGGCGATCGACGAGGGCACGCCCGACATCTCCTGGATCTACGACATCGACTTCTCGAAGCTCGACCACGTGGACGTCGTCTCCGGTGACAAGGCGTGGCAGATCGCGATCGCGCTCGAGCACGCCGGTGTCCGCATCGGCCGGGTCGAGCCCGACGTCGAAGCGGCCATCAAGCACATGGAGCAGCTCGGCTCGACGACCCGCGGGACGAAGAACTTCATCGTCAACTACGAGATCATGATGATCGCCCGCAAGGCCCTCGGCCACCCGGACATGGAGAAGACCGCATGACGGCCGACCGGCTGACCATCCTGCACGTCTACCCCCGGCAGATGGGCGTCTCGGGCGACCGTGGCAACGTCGCGGCGTTGGTCCGCCGTGCGGCCGCCGCGGACATCGAGACCCAGGTCCTCGAGTACGCGCCCGGTGACGACCTGCCGACCTCGGCGGACGTCGTCGTCATCGGCAACGGTCCGCTCAGCGCGATGCGTTCCCTGGGCGACGACGTCACACGCGTCGGCGGGGCGCTCCGTGCGTTCGCGACCGACGGTGTGCCGCTGCTCGCCGTCGGCGGTGGGTTCGACCTCGCGACGAACGAGGTCGTGCCGACCGAGGGTGCGCCGGTCGCGGGCTTCGGCGTGTTCGACGCCCGAGCCGTCCGTGGTGCCGAACGTCGCGTGAACTACTTCGTCCTCGAGACTCGGTACCCGCTGCTCCCCGGAGCACCGAAGCGTCTCGCCGGCTTCGAGGACCACGCAACCCGCATCGAGCTCGCAGCCGGGGTCACCCCCTTCGCCGACGTCGTCTCCGGCGGCGGCAACCAGGCCGGCTCCCCGGTCGAGGGCGCGATCGTCGGGAACTCCTTCGGCACGCACACCCAGGGTCCGGTCCTGCCGCTCAACCCGCAGCTGACCGACGGCGTCCTCGCCGCAGCAACCGCGCGCCTCGGCCGCGAGTACGCACCGGACGCCGAGCGCACGGCGACCATCGACCGCTACGCCCGCGAAGCGCGAGCGACAGTCGACCGCTACGTCGACAAGGCGTTCAAGCGCATCGCCTGACGCACGAAGCAGAAGGCCGGGTCCCGACGGGGCCCGGCCTTCGTCGTCTCTAATGAGTGGCAACTATTGCCAAGTCGGTCCGCTCGTGTTCGAGATGTGAAATGTTGAAAGCCGACAAAGGAGGCTTCATGCTCACCAACAAATCCGTCCTCGCCCTGGTCGGCGCACTCGTCGTGGCGATCACCACTGCCGGTGCCGTCGTCCAGACAGCTCCGGCTGAGGCCGCGACGCCCCGCATCAGTTCGGCCTGCAGTTCGGTGCCGACGACCACGACCGAGTTCGACGGGGTTCCGGGGACGATCTTCTACAAGCGGCTCCAGTGCCTCGGCAGCATGGCGGGGTACTACGGCTACAAGGGACCGATCGACGGGATCATGGGTCCGAACTCGTGGACGGGTATCTCCGAGCAGCTCGCGAAGGGCGGGTACTTCCGTGCAGGCGACCTCCACAACTGGCAGAGCCCCGAGATCATCCGGGCACTGCAGCGATGGGCGGCCGCCCACGGCCGCTACAGCGGCCCCATCGACGGCATCTGGGGGCCGAACAGCTACCGCGGCGCCGCCTGGGCGCTGAACCGAGCGTTCTGAGACGCGCAACAGACAGACAGGAGGCGCGGTGCCAGCTGGCACCGCGCCTCCCGTCTTCGTGTCGGTCGCGACTACTTCGACTCGTAGAGTCGGCTGCTCTCGTCGTGCCACTCGATGGCGGTCGCCGCGAGCTTGTCCTTGAACTCGGCGCCGTGGTGGGCGCAGAAGTAGAGCTCGCCGCTCGACATGGTGGCTCGGATGTAGGCCTGCGCCCCGCAGCTGTCGCAACGGTCGGCGGCGGTCAGCTGGTGGTTGCTGACTTCGTCGATGGAGGGGTCCTGCACGGTCTGGGTCATTGCTGTGCTCCTCACGGATCGCAGGTGGTGCCGGGTGGTTGCACCATTTCAACACGTGATGCCTGAGAGCGACGCATTGTCGGGGCCTGTTTCGCTCAGCGCGGATCGCTTGGCCCCAGTGCGAGTGTCCCCACGGTGCTGTCGGTGCCGCTCGGTAAACTCTCACGGTGAGCTCCGACTACTCCGCACGCCATCTCTCCGTCCTCGAAGGGCTCGAGGCGGTCCGGAAGCGGCCGGGCATGTACATCGGCTCGACGGACTCCCGGGGCCTCATGCACTGCCTGTGGGAGATCATCGACAACTCGGTCGACGAAGCCCTCGCGGGACACGGTGACGAGATCGGCGTCGTGCTGCACGCCGACGGCTCGGTCGAGGTCCGGGACACCGCCCGGGGCATCCCCGTCGACGTCGAACCGAAGACCGGCCTCACCGGGGTCGAGGTCGTGTTCACCAAGCTGCACGCCGGCGGGAAGTTCGGCTCGGGGTCCTACGCGGCCTCGGGTGGCCTGCACGGGGTCGGCGCCTCGGTCGTGAACGCGCTGTCGGAGCGCCTCGACGTCGAGGTCGACCGGGGCGGCAAGACGTACGCCATGTCGTTCCACCGCGGCGAGCCGGGCATCTTCGACGACAGCAAGGGCATCGGCCCGGACGCCCCGTTCGCGCCCTTCACCTCGGGCAGTGAACTGCGTGTGGTGGGCAAGGTCAAGAAGGGCGTCACCGGCTCCCGGATCCGCTACTGGGCGGACCGCCAGATCTTCACCGCCGACGCCCGGTTCAGCACCGACGACCTCGTCACGCGGGCACGCCAGACCGCGTTCCTCGTGCCCGGCCTCGGCATCACCATCACCGACGAGCGCGCGGCGTCGATCGAGGCCGCTGCTGCCCGGGCCGAGGCGACGGGCACCACCGTGGCCGCCGGACCGGTGGTCGAGCGCTTCCGGTACGAGGGCGGGATCGGCGAGTTCGTCGAGCACCTCGCCGTCGACAGCCCTCTCACCGACGTCTGGCGCGTGCAGGGGACCGGCACCTTCACCGAGACCGTGCCGATGCTCGACGACAAGGGCCACATGGTCTCCACCTCGGTCGAGCGCGAGTGCGAGGTCGACCTGGCGCTCCGCTGGGGCAGCGGCTACGAGACCGTGTTCCGCAGCTTCGTCAACATCATCGCGACGCCGAAGGGCGGCACCCACCAGGCCGGGTTCGAGTCGGGCGTCGTCAAGGCGGTCCGTGCCCAGGTCGAGGCGAACGCCCGCAAGCTCAAGGTCGGGCAGGACAAGCTCGACAAGGACGACGTGCTCGCCGGCATGACCGCCGTGCTGACCGTGCGCCTGCCCGAGCCGCAGTTCGAGGGGCAGACGAAGGAGATCCTCGGCACCCCCGCGGTCCGCAAGATCGTCGACCAGGTCGTGTCGAAGCGCATCACCGAGATCCTCACCTCGACGCAGCGCACCGAGAAGGCACAGTCGGCCGCCCTGCTCGAGAAGGTCGTGTCCGAGATGAAGACCCGCATCTCGGCGCGGGCCCACAAGGAGACGCAGCGCCGCAAGAACGCGCTCGAGAACTCGTCGCTGCCGACGAAGCTCGCCGACTGCCGCTCGCAGGAGACCGAGGGCACGGAGCTCTTCATCGTCGAGGGGGACTCGGCCCTGGGCACCGCGAAGCTCGCCCGCAACAGCGAGTACCAGGCGCTGCTGCCGATCCGCGGCAAGATCCTCAACGTGCAGAAGGCGTCCGTGTCGGACATGCTCTCGAACGTCGAGTGCGCGTCGATCATCCAGGTCATCGGCGCCGGTTCGGGCCGTACGTTCGACATCGACCAGGCCCGCTACGGCAAGATCATCATCATGTCGGACGCCGACGTCGACGGCGCCCACATCCGCACGCTGCTGCTGACGCTGTTCTTCCGGTACATGCGGCCGATGATCGAGCAGGGCCGGGTCTTCGCCGCCGTGCCGCCGCTGCACCGGGTCGTCGTGGTGAACCGCGGCAAGCCGAACGACACGCTGTACACGTACTCCGAACAGGAGCTGCAGACGGTGCTGAAGAAGCTCGAGAAGACGGGCAAGAAGTACCAGGAGCCGATCCAGCGGTACAAGGGCCTCGGCGAGATGGACGCCGACCAGCTGGCGGAGACCACGATGGACCGCGCGCACCGCACCCTGCGCCGGGTGAACGTGACCCATGCCGAGGGTGCCGCGAAGGTGTTCGAGCTGCTCATGGGCAACGACGTCGCGCCGCGCAAGGAGTTCATCCTGGCCGGCGAGGGCCTGGACCGCGACCGCATCGACGCGTAGCGCGTCGCGCGTCGCGCGTCGCGCGTCGCGAAAGCGACACCGCTCGGCCGACTCACGCGGTCCATCCCGCGGAAGCGACAGAACCCCGCCGACAGTCGGCGGGGTTCTGTCGCTTCCGCGACGGCGGACGGGAGGCCCGTGGCGGGGCCGCCCCGCGCCTCCAGGCCGGTGCGCCCTGCGTTCTCACGCGCTGGGCGACACCTCATGGGTCTCGCAGGCCGTGAGGTGTCGCCAGGCGCGAAACGAGGCGGACACTGCCGCGCGCCTACGCCTCGCCGGCGGTGCCGTCGAGCGTCGCGGCGCTGCCGCCGATCGAGCCGATGACGGCCTCGAGCGGGGCACCCGACCCGTCACGCTTCGACAGCCAGTCGGGCAGGGTCCGCGCGGCGCCGTCCGTGCCGACGGCGTGCGGCGGCGCGATGCCGGCCCAGCCCACGGTGAGCCCGTCCTCGCCCTTCAGGAACGCGTGCGCCCGGACACCCTGGGTGGCGCGGCCCTTCGCCGGGAACTCCGAGAGGGCGGAGACCTTGGCGCGACCGGCGTCCGTGCCGGGCAGGGCGGTCGAGGTGGTGGACACCGTGGCGACCACGGCGTCGTCGGAGCGTGCGACCGAGCCGAACCAGATCACGGAGGCGCCGTCAGCGAGTGCCATGCCGGCCACTCCACCGGCGGGCAGCCCCTGCGCCCGGACGACGGACGCCGGGAACCGCAGCAGCTGCGCGTTCGAGCTGATGAACACGAGGTCGTCGGACTCCGGGGCCTGGGCAGCGCCGACGACCTGGTCGCCGGGCTTCAGGCCGATGGCGACGAACTCGGGCTTGTCGGGCCATGCACCCGCCACGACGCGCTTCACCACGCCGTGTGCGGTGCCGATCGCCAGCGAGTCCGAGGACGCGCCGGACAGGTCGACGATCGCCACGACCGTCTCGCCCTTGGTGAGCGCCAGGAAGTCGGTGACCCGGACGCCGGCGTCGAGCCGGACCGCGGCGGGCGGTACGGCGGGGACGTCGACGGGGGAGAGCCGGAGGACCCGCCCGGTCGAGGTGATCGCGCCGATCTGCCCCCGCACCGTGCTCACCACGGCGGAGCGGACGGCGTCGTGCTTCGAGCGCTTCGGCACGCGGACGATGCCGAGCTCCGACGTCGGGATGTCGACGCGGATGAGCCGTCCGGTGGTGGAGAGGAGCACGCGGCAGGGGGAGTCGGCGATCTGCAGGGACTCCGGGTCGACCGCGGCCTTCCGACCGCCCTTCACCGGGGCGTCGGCCTCGGTGAGCAGGGTGCGGCGCGGGGTCGCGAACTTGTCGGACACCTCGGTGAGCTCGAGGGCGACCTGCGCGCGGAGCCGTTCGTCGGACGCCAGCAGTTCTTCGAGCGCGGCGATGTCCGCGAGCAGCTGGTCGCGCTCGGCCTCGAGCTCCATCCGCGAGAACTTCGTCAGGCGGCGCAGGCGCAGCTCGAGGATGTACTCGGCCTGCACCTCGGACAGGTCGAAGACGTCGCGCAGGCGGTTGCGCGCCGCCTCGGAGTCGTCGGAGGTGCGGATGACCTGGATGACCTCGTCGATGTCGAGGATCGCGATGAGCAGGCCCTCGACCAGGTGCAGCCGTTCCTTGCGTCGTGCCAGCCGGTACTGCGACCGGCGGGTGACGACGTCGAGCCGGTGCTGCACGTAGACGTCGAGCAGCTCGCGGAGCCCGAGGGTGCGCGGTGACCCGCCGACCAGCGCGACGTTGTTGATGCCGAAGCCGTCCTCGAGCGGGGTGTGCTTGTAGAGCTGCTCGAGCACGGCGGTGGGGTTGAAGCCGCTCTTGATGCCGATGACGAGCCGGAGCCCGTGGTTGCGGTCGGTCAGGTCGTTGACGTCCGAGATGCCGACGAGCTTCTTGGACTGGACGCCGTCCTTGATCTTCTCGATGACGCGTTCGGGGCCGACCAGGTACGGCAGCTCGGTGACGACGAGCCCCACCTTGCGCGGGGTGAGGTTCTCGACGCTCACCTTGGCGCGGGTGCGGAACGAACCGCGGCCGGTGGCGTAGGCGTCGCGGACCCCGGAGAGCCCGACGATGGTGCCGCCGGACGGCAGGTCGGGGCCGGGCACGAACTCCATGAGCTCTTCGAGGCTGGCCTGCGGGTTCATGAGCAGGTGCTTCGCGGCCTCGACCACTTCGCCCAGGTTGTGCGGCGCCATGTTCGTCGCCATGCCGACCGCGATGCCGGAGGCGCCGTTGACGAGCAGGTTCGGGAACGCCGCCGGCAGCACGCCCGGCTGCATGATCTGGTTGTCGTAGTTCGGGACGAAGTCGACGACGTCCTCGCCCAGGCCCTCCGTCATCGCCATCGACGGTTCGGCGAGCCTGGCCTCGGTGTACCGGGCCGCAGCGGGGCCGTCGTCGAGCGAGCCGAAGTTGCCGTGACCGTCGACGAGCGGCACGCGCATCGTGAACGGTTGGGCCATGCGGACCAGCGCGTCGTAGATCGCGCCGTCGCCGTGCGGGTGCAGCTTGCCCATCACCTCGCCGGTGACGCGAGCGCTCTTGACGTGTCCGCGGTCGGGCCGCAGCCCCATCTCCGCCATCTGGTACAGGATGCGACGCTGCACCGGCTTCAGGCCGTCGCGGGCGTCGGGCAGCGCCCGCGAGTAGATGACGGAGTACGCGTACTCGAGGAAGGAGCCCTGCATCTCCTCGGAGACGTCGACGTCCTCGATGCGCTCACCGTCGGGCAGGCCGACTACGTCCGTGCGTGCCATGGCACCTTTCTGGAGAACCGGAGTCGTCTGGGAGACTCGTGGGATGGGAACAAGCGTACCGACGGCCCCCGTCGCCGTCGCGAACCTCGCCGACGTCTTCCCGAGTTGCCTCGTGGCGCTCGGCGCTGCGGACGACGCGTGGTTGCGGAACGACGGCCTGGAGGCCCGGATCACCCTCCGCCCCGCCCGCTCGGCGATCGTCGTGCTGGTCGACGGCCTCGGTTCCGCCGCGCTGGCGGCGCGCGCCGGGCACGCCCGCTGGTTGACCGGTGCGAAAGGCACCGGCACCGCGAAGAAGCTGCGGAGCGGGTTCCCGACGACGACGGCGGCGGCGCTGAGCACCCTGACCACCGGCCGCTCGCCCGGCACCCACGGCGTCGTCGGGTACAGCGGCTGGAACCCGGACACCGGTGCCGTGATGAACCTGCTCGGCGGCTGGGACACCGAGGTGCCCGCCGACTGGTTCCTGACGCAGACCCTGTTCACCCGGGCCGCGGAGCTCGGGCTCGACCCGGTCGTCGTCGGGCCGGACCGGTACCGCTCGTCCGGGATGACCGCGAACGTGCTCGGCGGCGCCCGGTACGTGTCGGCGGACACCATCCCGCAGCGTGTCGACGCCGCACTGGCCGAGACCGCCACCGGTCGCTCGCTCGTCTACCTGTACGTGCCGGAGCTCGACTCGATCGGGCACAAGTACGGCTGGCAGTCCGACCGGTGGACGGCTGCCCTCGAGCTGCTCGACGGGGAACTCGCCCGCCTCGATGCACGGACCGCCGACGACGTGGGAGTCCTGGTGACGGCGGACCACGGTGTGCTCGACGTGCCGGACCACGCGAACATCGCCATCGACCCGCTGCTGCTCACCGACGTCGTCGGCGTCGCGGGTGACCCGCGCTGCCGGCAGCTCACCGTCGCACCCGGCACGGACGTCCGCGCCCTCGTCGGAGCGTTCCGGGCGCGCTACGGCAAGAAGGCGTCCGTCGCCAGCCGTGCCGAGGCGATCGAGGCCGGGTGGTTCGGGCAGGTGTCCGACCAGGTGGTGCCGCGCATCGGCGACGTGCTCGTCGTGGCGCGCGGCTCGTGGGCGTTCAACGACGACCGTGCCCTGCGCGAGGACGAGACGCCGAAACGCATGATCGGCCAGCACGGGGCGATGACCGACGAGGAGACGATCGTGCCGCTCCGGCTCGCCGGCGCGTTCGCCCACTGAGGGCGCCAGCGCCGACCGGCGACGTGCCGATCAGGCGGGGTCGTCGTCCGGGCGGGTGCCGAAGACGATCTCGTCCCAGCTCGGCATCGAGCGGCGGTTGCGCTTCTTGCGTTCGCCACGGCTCTCGGGCTCCGGCGCCGAGGCCGGACGGGCATCGGCCGACTGTGGTGCGGTGTCGTGCGCGCCGCCGTCCTCGAAGCCCTGCAGCGGGATGTCGACGACGCTGATGGAGGTACCGCGGGCGGACTCGTCGCGCTGCTCGCCGAAGGACGCTGCTTCGCGCTCACCGCGGCGACGGCGGAGCGCCTCGAGCAGGTCGGCGGTCTCGTTGCCGGGAGCACGCTCTTCCACGGCGGCCTGGCCGATGCGGGGCAGCGGTGCACGGAGCGGCGCGTGCTGGGACGGCTCGGGCTCCGCGGCCGGCTGCTCCGGCTCGTCGACGCGGAAGGCGCCGGAGTCGAAGCGGGTGCCGTCGTCGTCCTGCTGCTCGAACTCGACCGCACGCAGGCGCGGGGCGATGCCCTCGTCGTCGGTGTGCGAGAGCCGGTGCGCGTCACCGTTGTCCGGCACGAGGGTCGAGGTCTTGGGGTCGAAGTGCCACTGGGCGTCGTGCTCGACCTCGCCAGCGGTGTAGCGGACGCGGACCTGCCAGCCGCTCTCCGGGTGCTTCCAGGAGCCCCAGGTGATCGCGGTGGCCTCGCCGGCCTCGAGCTTCGCGGTGATCGCGGGGCCGAAGGTGTCGGGGGCCTCGTCGTCGACCGGGGTGACCGGCACACGGTGCGAGGCGTCGAGGATGAAGGCACGCTCGGCGAGGACCGGGCCCTCGAAGCGGCGGACGTACTCGACGTCGACGTCGAGCGCGGCGGCCACGTCGGCGGCGTCGGCGCCACCACGGATGCGCGCCTGGACGTCCTTGGGGGAGACCCGCTTCTGCGGACCGGCGTCGGGGTTCGCCTGGCGCACCTGGCCTGCCAGCGACGACGTGACGGGCAACCGGAACTCGGTGCCGCCGTCGGTCGCCAGGAGGAGTGCGCCGGACTCGACTCCGATGACTCTCACGTCTTGCATGGTTCCGCCTTCCCAGCGTCGCGTACGGTCCTGCTGTCGTACCCCGTGAGTATGCAGGGACGACGGGCGGTTTCCGGGGAGGCGCACGGGCGTGCCGCGGACATCCGCACGGCCGATCCCGGGCGTGCGGCGCTCCGGCAACGGGTGTCGGGAATGTCCGGTTCCGGTCATGGGTTGCACAGCCAGCACGACCCGCCGCAGCACTCGGTTTGCGCTCTGGCGGGGCGTGGTGCAAACTGTCGCCGCCGATCACCCGGCGACGACCTCTCGATACGAGAAATGGATGGGCATGGCCACCGATTACGACGCCCCCCGGAAGACCGACGACAACTCTGACTCAGAGTCGATCGAGGCCCTCAAGGAGCGCGTTCCCGACAAGATGTCGGGGGTCGTCGACGATGATTCCGACAACCCCGGCAGCTTCGAACTCGCCGGGCAGGACCTCAGCGACGTCGACCTCGACGTCGTTGTGCTGCCCCCGCAGGTCGATGAGTTCACCTGCGTCGAGTGCTTCCTCGTGAAGCACCGCTCCCAGCTCGACCACGAGTCGAAGCTCGGACCGGTCTGCGCGGAGTGCGCTTCGCTGTAGACGCAACGATCAGCGAAGGCCCCGCATCCTCCAGGGATGCGGGGCCTTCGTCGTGTGCTGCGAGGCGGGGCCGAACCGCGCCTCCAGGCCGTGGGCAGTGGTCCGTCAGGACCGCAGCGCCTCGACGACCTTGCCCGGGTGCCGGACGCTGACCAGCCAGTAGGGCGTCGGGTCCGCGTCGTCGCGCACCTCGACCTTGACGACCCCGCGGACGTAGCCGCGGAAGAGGGTCCAGGCGCGGGCGTCGAGTGCCGGCCCGCGCTGCTCGGTGGCCGCTGCGCCCTCGAACGCCTCGGTCGTGCCGACGAGCGTGCGGGGGAGGTGTGCCTTGCCCGCGCGGAACTCGGTGTCGGTGACCTCGATGGTGGGTGCGAGTGCCCACAGGAGGACCAGGACCCCGAGCTCCATCCCGATCGCCACGAGGACGCCGGCCAGGACGCTGATGGGGAGGAAGACGAGCAGGGTGGCGGGGATGACGAGCGCCGTCGCCAGGTAGAGGGCGGGCGGGGCCCAGAGTCGTTCGCGGTACAGGGTCACGGGACCATTCGATCACGAGCGAGCGAGGTCACGGAACGGTCACGGCTGCACTACCCTCGTCACGTGACCGAACCAGTCGACGTCCTCTGGACCGGGGAGCACGCTCCCGGCCACGCCCACCCCGGCGACGCGGGTGCCGATCTCGTCTCCACCGAGGCCTTCGTGCTGCAGCCGGGGGAGCGACACCTGGCCGCCACGGGGCTGCGCATCGCACTGCCCGAGGGGTACGCCGCGTTCGTGGTCCCACGGAGCGGCCTGGCTGCGAAGCACGGCATCACGATCGTGAACAGCCCCGGCACCGTCGACTCCGGCTACCGCGGGGAGATCAAGGTCGCCCTGCTCAACACCGACCAGACGGAACCGTACGAGGTGCACGTCGGCGACCGCATCGCCCAGTTGATCGTGATGCCGGTGCCGCAGGTGACCTACACCCGGGTCGACGACCTGCCGGACAGTGTCCGCGGACAGGGCGGGTTCGGCTCGTCGGGCTACGGTGACCGGAGCGACGCCGTGACCGGTGCCGCCGCAGACGCTCAGGAAGGAACGCGCGCATGAAGTTCGGCCGACGCAAGCGGGACGAGGTCGAGGTGGCGGACGCCGTCGCCGACGACATCGAGGTCGCGGACACGTCCCCCGAGGTCGACATCGCGACGGATGCCGACGCGGACCTCGACGAGGTCGACGCGGTCGCCCCGACGGACAAGTCCGCTCCGGAGGACCGGGCCGAGAACGGCCCCCACGACGAGACCGAGGCGAACCTGGTCCGCCCCTACGTCGACCTGGGCGGGGTGAAGGTGCTCCCGCGCGAGGGCCTGCACCTGCGCCTCGAGGTCGAGGAGGGCTCCCAGCGCGTCGTCGCGGTCGGGCTCGACTACGATGAGTCCACGCTGCAGGTCCAGCCGTTCGCTGCGCCCCGGTCCACCGGCCTGTGGCACGAGATTCGCGCGCAGATCGCCGAGCAGATCGAGCGCCAGGGCGGTGTCGTGACCGAGGTCGATGGCCCGTTCGGCCCCGAGCTCCGCGCGTCCGTCCCGGTCGCCGTGGACGGCGACGGCGGCACCGCCGGCTCCCGCCCGGCCCGCTTCGTCGGCGTCGACGGCCCGCGCTGGTTCCTGCGTGGCGTGATCGCCGGCAAGGCCGCCGAGCAGCCCGACGACGCGAGCGAGATCGAGGAGCTGTTCCGCAGCGTCGTCGTCGTGCGCGGCACGACGCCGATGCCGCCGCGCGACCTCATCCCGCTGCACATGCCCAAGTCGACGCAGACCGCGATCTGACCGACTGACGACCAACCCCGCCTGGAGGCCCGGTGCCGGACCACGACGACACCCCCCGACCCGAGACGGCTGGCTCCGACCCCGCTGCACCGGCGGCTGAGTCATCGGCGACGCCGGCGGCCGAGCCGCCGGTCGCACCGTCCTTCTCCGCGCAGTTCCGCGACGCCGTGCAGAACGCGGGCATCGCCCGCGTGGCACCCGGTGAGGCACCGTCCGGCCGGGCGCTGCTCGGCGCGGTCGGCGGGGTGCGCGGCCTCGCCGAGTCGGTGCTGCCCGGGTTCGCGTTCCTGGTCGTCTACGCGATCACGAAGGAGCTCGTGCCGAGCGTCGTGATCCCGGTGGCCGTCGGGCTCGTCTTCGTGGTGCTCCGGCTGCTGCAGCGGCAGTCGGTGACGATGTCGTTCGCGGGCATCCTCGGCGTCGCCGTCTCTGCCGGCCTGGCGCTCATCACCGGCCGTGCGGAGAGCAACTTCATCCCCGGGATCGTCATCAACGCGGTCTGGCTCGTCGGGCTGCTGATCACGCTGGCGATCCGCTGGCCGCTCATCGGGCTCGTCGTCGGCTTCCTGCTGCCGGCGAACGAGGACGGCTCGCACGTCGACTGGCGCGCCGACCCCGTCAAGCGCCGCGTGCTGACGGTCGCCACCTGGATCTGGGTCGGGCTGTTCGCGGTCCGGCTCGCGGTGGAGGTCCCGCTGTACCTGACGGCGCAGGTCGAACTGCTCGCCGGGCTGAAGCTCATCCTCGGCGTGCCGCTGTACGCGGCGGTGCTCTGGGTGACCTGGCTGCTGGTCCGCACCGTGTTCGTCCGACGCGACGACGTCACCCCGGTGTAGAGTTCTCTCGACATCAAGATAGTTCTCGCAGGGCGCGCACGCGTCCTCGGGATTAGGTTTGCCTTGCTGGTGGTACGGTCCACGGCCCGCGAGGATGAGGGCAAACCGATCAGTAGGGAGGCGGCACGGTGGCTGCAGTCAATAGCTTCGGCTCGAAGGACACACTGTCGGTTGGGGGTGTCGACTACGCGATCCACCGGATCGACTCGGTTCCCGGGCACGAGAAGTTGCCCTACAGCCTGAAGGTGCTGCTCGAGAACCTCCTCCGCACCGAGGACGGCAAGAACGTCACCGAGGGACAGATCCGGGCGCTCGGCTCCTGGCGGCCCGACGCGGAGCCCGACACCGAGATCCAGTTCTCGCCGGCGCGCGTCGTCATGCAGGACTTCACGGGTGTGCCGTGCATCGTCGACCTCGCCACCATGCGCGAGGCCATGGCGGACATCGGCGGCGACCCGAACAAGATCAACCCGCTGTCCCCGGCCGAGATGGTCATCGACCACTCCGTCATCGCCGACCTGTTCGGCAGCACGGACGCCCTGCAGCGCAACACGGACCTGGAGTACGAGCGGAACGGTGAGCGCTACCAGTTCCTCCGCTGGGGCCAGACCGCGTTCGAGGACTTCAAGGTCGTCCCGCCGGGCACCGGCATCGTCCACCAGGTGAACATCGAGTACCTGGCGAAGGTCACCTACACGCGTGACTTCGACGGCGAGACCTACGCGTACCCGGACACCCTGGTCGGAACCGACTCGCACACCACGATGGTGAACGGCCTCGGCGTGCTCGGCTGGGGCGTCGGCGGCATCGAGGCCGAGGCCGCGATGCTCGGACAGCCCGTGTCGATGCTCATCCCGAAGGTCGTCGGCTTCAAGCTCTCCGGTGAGATCCCGGCCGGCGTGACCGCGACCGACGTGGTGCTCACCATCACGCAGGAGCTCCGCAAGCACGGCGTCGTCGGCAAGTTCGTCGAGTTCTACGGCGAGGGCGTCGGCGCCGTCCCGCTCGCCAACCGCGCCACCATCGGCAACATGTCGCCCGAGTTCGGTTCGACGGCGGCGATCTTCCCGGTCGACGACGTCACGCTGGACTACCTGCGGCTGACCGGTCGCGACGAGGCACAGATCGCCCTGGTCGAGGCGTACTCCAAGGCCCAGGGCCTGTGGCACGACGCGTCGGTCGAGCCGAACTACTCCGAGTACATGGAGCTCGACCTCTCCACCGTCGTGCCCTCCATCTCCGGCCCGAAGCGTCCGCAGGACCGCATCGAGCTGACGAACGCGAAGAGCCAGTTCGAGCTCGACCTGAACAACTACACGACGCCGTCCGAGCAGACCGACCTCGACGACGCGGTCGAGGAGACGTTCCCGGCCTCCGACCCGATCGCCGCCGGTTCGACCAACGAGGACACGGCGCTGCACGAGCACGTGCACGTGTCGAGCGCACCGTCGACGGCCTCGGCACCGACGAAGGTCGCGATGGACGGGGCCGACCCGTTCACGATCGACCACGGTGCCGTCGCGATCGCGGCGATCACCTCGTGCACGAACACGTCGAACCCGTCGGTCATGATGGCCGCCGGCATCCTCGCCCGGAACGCCGCGAAGAAGGGCCTCACCGCGAAGCCCTGGGTGAAGACCACCCTCGCACCCGGGTCGAAGGTCGTCACCGACTACTACGAGAAGGCCGGTCTCACCACCTACCTCGAGCAGCTCGGCTTCTACACGGTCGGCTACGGCTGCACCACCTGCATCGGCAACTCGGGCCCGCTGCCCGAGGAGATCTCGCAGGCCGTGCAGGACAACGACCTCGCCGTCACCGCGGTGCTCTCGGGCAACCGCAACTTCGAGGGCCGGATCAACCCCGACGTCAAGATGAACTACCTGGCGTCCCCGCCGCTGGTCATCGCCTACGCCCTCGCCGGGTCGATGCACTTCGACTTCGACAAGGACGCCCTCGGCACCGACCAGGACGGCAACGACGTCTACCTGACAGACATCTGGCCCGACGCGGCCGAGGTGCAGCAGGTCATCGACGAGTCGATCGACACCGAGATGTTCACCCACGAGTACGGCTCCGTGTTCGAGGGCGACGACCGCTGGAAGAACCTGCCGACCCCGACCGGCGACACCTTCGAGTGGGACCAGGAGTCGACCTACGTCCGGAAGCCCCCGTACTTCGAGGGCATGACGATGCAGCCCGACGCGGTGTCGGACATCTCCGGCGCCCGGGTGCTCGCGAAGCTCGGCGACTCGGTCACGACCGACCACATCTCGCCGGCCGGTTCGATCAAGGCCGACAGCCCCGCCGGCCAGTACCTCGCCGAGCACGGCGTCGACCGCAAGGACTTCAACTCCTACGGCTCGCGTCGCGGCAACCACGAGGTCATGATCCGCGGCACGTTCGCGAACATCCGTCTGCGCAACCAGCTGCTCGACGGCGTGGAGGGCGGGTACACCCGTGACTTCACGACGCCGGACGGTGCGCAGTCGTTCATCTACGACGCCTCGCAGCACTACCAGGAGCAGGGCATCCCGCTCGTCATCTTCGGTGGCAAGGAGTACGGCTCCGGCTCGTCCCGTGACTGGGCTGCCAAGGGCACGAACCTGCTCGGTGTCCGTGCGGTCATCACCGAGAGCTTCGAGCGGATCCACCGCTCGAACCTCATCGGCATGGGCGTCGTCCCGCTGCAGTTCCCGGCGGGCGAGACGGTCGAGTCCCTCGGGCTCGACGGCACCGAGGTCGTCTCGATCTCCGGGCTGACCGAGCTGAACGAGGGCCGCACGCCGAAGACGGTGCACGTCACCGCGACGCCGAGCGAGCACTCGCCGGCCGGCAAGCAGCCGATCGAGTTCGACGCGGTCGTCCGCATCGACACCCCCGGCGAGGCAGACTACTACCGCAACGGCGGCATCCTGCAGTACGTGCTCCGCTCGCTCGTCTGAGTCCGTTGACCGACAGGAGCGACGTGCGCACGGGTCGCTGACGCGACCACAGGACGGACGGGAGGCCCGTGGCGACACCGCCACGGGCCTCCCGTCCGTTGTCGGGTCCCGAGAATAGAGTGGGCCGACAGCCCCACGAAAGGAGCGCCCGTGAGCCTGCTCGCCAGCATCACGTCGCCGCGCGACCTGAAGCGTCTCTCCGACGCGCAGATGACCGACCTCGCCGCCGAGATCCGGCGCTTCCTGGTCGCCGAGGTCGCGAAGACCGGTGGGCACCTCGGGCCGAACCTGGGCGTCGTGGAGCTGACGCTCGCGATGCACCGTGTGTTCGACTCGCCGAACGACCCGTTCGTCTTCGACACCGGGCACCAGTCGTACGTGCACAAGCTCGTCACCGGGCGCCAGGACTTCTCGAAGCTGCGCGAACGCGGCGGCATCGCCGGCTACCCGCAGCGGAGCGAGTCCGAGCACGACATCGTCGAGTCCTCGCACGCGTCGTCGTCGCTGTCGTGGGCCGACGGCATCTCCCGCGCGTTCGGGCAGACCGGGCAGACCGACCGCACCGTCGTCGCGGTGGTGGGGGACGGCGCTCTCACCGGCGGCATGACGTGGGAGGCGCTCAACAACATCTCCGACGACAACGACCGTCGACTGGTCATCGTCGTCAACGACAACGGCCGCTCGTACGCCCCGACGATCGGTGGCATGGCGCGGTTCCTCAGCTCCGTGCGCACCCGCCGCGAGTACCGCGCCCTGTACGAGGGCACGCAGGCTGTGGCGGCGCGGTTCGGCGCTCCGGGTCGTGCGGTGTACCGCGGCATGCGCGGGGGCCTGCACGGCTTCCTCTCGCGGCTGACGAACAACGAGGCGCTGTACTCGAACCTCGACATCAAGTACATCGGCCCGGTGAACGGCCACGATCAGCAGGCGATGGAGGCAGCACTCCGGCAGGCGAAGGAGTACGGCGCTCCCGTGATCGTGCACGCGATCACCGAGAAGGGCCACGGCTTCGAGCCCGCCCTGCGCGACCAGGCCGACCAGTTCCACGCCGTCGGGCACATCGACCCGGAGACGGGGGAGTCGCTCGACGCCGCATCGGGCCCGTCGTGGACATCGGTGTTCGCGTCCTCCCTGGCCGAAGCCGGTGCCTCGGATCCCCGGATCGTCGCCATCACGGCGGCGATGCTCCGACCGACCGGGCTGCACCTGTTCCAGGAGCAGCACCCCGACCGCGTGTACGACGTCGGCATCGCCGAGCAGCACGCCGTGACGACCGCCGCGGGTCTGGCCTACGGGGGACTCCACCCCGTGGTGGCGCTCTACGCGACGTTCCTGAACCGCGCGTTCGATCAGGTGCTGATGGACGTCGCCCTGCACAGGGCCGGCGTGACGTTCGTGCTCGACCGTGCCGGGATCACCGGCCCGGACGGCCCCTCGCACCACGGCATGTGGGACCTCGCGCTGCTGCAGGTCGTGCCGGGGATCCGGATCGCCGCGCCCCGCGATGCTGCGACCCTGCGCGAGGAGTTCCGCGAGGCGATCGCCGTCGACGACGCCCCCACCGTGCTGCGGTGGTCGAAGGGGCAGGTCGGGCCGGACATCCCCGCGGTCCGTCGACTCTCCGATGGTGTGGACGTCCTGCACGCCGCCGCGGACGACGTCGAGGACGTGCTCTTCGTCGCCGTCGGGTCGATGGTGCCGGTGGCCCTCGAAGCGGCTGCGCTGCTCGAGGCGCAGGGCATCGGCGTCACCGTCGTGGACCCACGCTGGGTGGTGCCGATCCCGGCGTCGCTGATCGAGCTCTCGCGGACGCACCGACTCGTGATCACCATCGAGGACGGCGTGCGGGTCGGCGGCGTCGGGACCCGCCTGCGGCAGGACCTCCGCGCCGCCGGGGTCGACACCGGGGTGAACGAGCTCGGGCTGCCCGACGCGTTCATCGACCACGCGACCCGGTCGCAGATCCTCGCCGACGCGGGGCTGACGGCGCAGGCCATCGCCCGCGACGTCATCGACCAGGTCGTCGGGACGAAGTTGCCGCAGGCGAAGCCCGCGCGGTCCCGCGAATCGGCGGCGTCCGACCGCTGACGGCTCGGCCGCGGCCGGCTGGTTCGGGTCCGGTCAGCAAAACACCGGTGTTCGCGCTCCACGCCGTACTTTGCGGGTGTTCGGTGCGCGAACACCGGTGTTTTGGGTGATGGGCTCTAGCGGGAAGCGGGGCCGACGATCCGGGGCGCGTGGAACGTGCCGCCGAAGACCCGCTCGGACGCACCGGAGCGGTCGAGGTACGGGCTGATCCCACCGGCCTGGAACGGGTAGCCGGCACCGAGGATGAGCCCGAGGTCGATCTCCTCGACGTGCTCGACGACCCGGTCCTCGAGCATGCGGTGCAGCTCGTCGGCCAGGGCGTCCTCGAACCGGCGCTGCATCTCGGCGGCGTCGACGGGCTTCGCGTCCTTCTTGGACGGCGCGACGAGCTTCACGGCGGCGGGGTCGTACCCGGTCGCGTTGCCCTTCTTGTCGCGGGTCAGGATCGTCCCGTGCTCGGCGATCTTCTTCAGCCCGTCACCGGGGTAGAAGCGCTCCGGCCAGGCCGCGTGGTGCGAGTCGAGCACGTGCGCGCCGACCGGCAGCCCGACGAGCTCGAGCAGCTCGAACGGTGACATCGGCAGACCGAGGGGCGCGGCACCCTGGGCGACGGTGTCGAACGAGGTCCCTTCCTCGACGCCGCGCATCGCCTCGCCGAGCACCCGCGCGAGCACCCGGTTGACGACGAAGCCCGGCTGGTCCGCGGTGATGATCGCGGTCTTCTTCAGGGTCTTCGCGACGGCGAGGGCCGTGACGAGGGCCTCGTCCGAGGTCTTCGCGGCACGCACCACCTCGAGCAGCGGCATGACCGCGACCGGGTTGAAGAAGTGGAAGCCGACGAGCCGCTCCGGGTTGGTGAGGACCGAGGCCATCTCGTCGACGGAGAGCGACGACGTGTTCGTGGCGAGGATGGCGTCCGGTGCGATGACCTGCTCGATCTTCCGGAGGACCTCCTGCTTGACGGTCATCTCCTCGAAGACGGCCTCGATCACCCAGTCGGCGTCGGCGAAGGCGTCGTAGGACACCGAGCCGCTGACGAGTGCGGTGATGCGGTTCGCGTCGTCGGGAGAGATCCGGCCCTTGTCGAGCAGCTTCGCGACCTCGCCGCGGATCCGCTCGACACCGGCGTCCACACGGGACTGGTCGACGTCGGTGATGACGACGGGGACGCCCAGGCGTCGGGCGAACAGCAGCGCGAACTGCGACGCCATCAGCCCGGCGCCGAGGACACCGACCTTCGTGATCTTCTTCGCTTCGACGCCCTCGGGAGCGCCGACGGGCTTCTTCGCACGCTTCTGCACGAGGTCGAAGGCGTACATCGACGCGGCGAACTGGTCGCCCGAGATGAGGTCGGCGAGGGCCTCGTCCTCGTCGGCGAAGCGCTCGTCGAGCGAACCCGACTTGGCGGCGGCGACGAGGTCGAGCGCCCGGAACGGCGACTTCGGCACGGTGCCGATCTTCGACGCGACCTGTCCGCGGGCGACCTTGACGACGGTGCCCCATGCGGCCTTCTCGAGCATGCCCGGTTCGTTCTTCCGCACCACCTTGGTCGTTCCGGTGATGACGCCGTCCGCCCAGGCCACGGCCGAGGGCAGGAACGTGACGGACGGGACGAGCACGTCACCGATGCCGATCTCGACCGCGGACGGACCGTCCATCAGGCGGTTGTTCTTGAGCGGGTTCTCGACGATGACGCGGAGCGCGCGTTCCGGGCCGATCAGGCGGGGGAGCAGCGTCGCGCCGCCCCAGCCGGGGATGATGCCGAGGAACACCTCGGGCAGGCCGATGCCCTGCGCCGCGGACGAGAACGCCCGGTAGGAGCAGTGCAGGGCGATCTCGAGCCCACCGCCGAGCGCCAGGGTGTTCACGAACGCGAACGACGGCACCCCGAGGTCGGCGAACTTGCGGAGCGTGGCGTGCCCGAGGGCGGCCAGGTCGTGGGCGGCCTCGCGCGACGGGACCGCCGCTGCCTGGGACAGGTCGGCCCCGGCGGCGAAGCAGTACTCCTTGCCGGTGATCGCGACGCCCTGGATCGTGCCGGCGGCGGCCTCGGTCTTCAGGGTGTCGAGCACGCCGGACAGCTCACGGAGCGTGCGGGGCCCGAGGGTGTTCGGCCGCTTGTAGTCCTTGCCGTTGTCGAGCGTGATGAGTGCCAGCGTGCCACCCGAGGGCATCGTGACGTGCTTGACGAACGAGTGCGTGACGACCTCGTCCTCGCTGAGTTCGGCCAGTCGGTCGTTGTCGACGATGGTCATGGTCACGCCCCCTTCCGAGCCGAACGCTCGGCCGACTTGCTGTGGTTCGGGTTCTCCCAGATGACGGTGCCGCCCTGGCCGAGCCCGATGCACATCGTGGTGATGCCGTACTTGACGTCCGGTCGCTCGGCGAACTGTGCGGCGAGCTGGTTCATCAGCCGAACACCACTCGACGCGAGCGGGTGGCCGACGGCGATTGCGCCGCCCCAGGCGTTCACGTTCGGGGAGTCCTGGGCGATGCCGTAGTTGTCGAGGAACGCGAGCACCTGGACGGCGAACGCCTCGTTGATCTCGAACAGGCCGATGTCGTCGATCGACAGGCCGGCCTTCGACAGGGCCTTGTCGGTCGCGGGGACCGGGCCGACGCCCATCACCTCGGGCTCGACGCCGGCGAAGGCGAACGAGACCATGCGCATCTTCGTCGACAGTCCGTGCTGCTTCGCGCCGTCCTCGGACGCGAGCAGGCTCATGGTCGCACCGTCGTTCAGACCGGCGGCGTTGCCGGCGGTGACCCGTCCGTGGGGCCGGAACGGCGTCTTCAACGCGGCCAGCGCCTCCAGGGTGGTCCCCGGCCGCGGCGGCTCGTCGGTGCTGACGACGTCCCAGCCGTCGCCCTTGTTGACCTCGACCGGGATGACGTCCGGCTGGAGCTTGCCGTTCGCCCAGGCGGCGGCGTAGCGCTGCTGGGACTGGACGGCGTAGGCGTCCGTGCGGTCCTTCGTGATCGCGGGGAAGCGGTCGTGCAGGCGCTCGGCGGTCGCGCCCATGACGAGGGCGTCGCTCGAGACCATGCGCTCCGCGACGAAGCGCGGGTTGGGGTCGGCGTTGAAGCCCATCGGGTGCCGACCCATGTGCTCGACACCACCGGCGATCGCGATGTCGGCGGCGCCGAAGGCGATGGCGCCGGCGAGCGTCGTGACGCTCGTCATGGCACCGGCGCACATGCGGTCGATCGCGTAGCCGGGCACCGACTTCGGCAGACCCGCGAGCATGCCGACGGTGCGCCCGAGCGTCAGCCCCTGGTCACCCTGCTGCGTGGTGGCCGCGACGGCGACGTCGTCCACCGCTGCGGTGTCGAAGGCGTTCCGGTCGAGCAGTCCGCGCATCGCGTGCACCGCGAGGTCGTCGGACCGGGTCTTCCAGAACACCCCCTTCTCGCCGGCTCGTCCGAACGGTGTGCGAACGCCGTCCACGAACACGACGTCTGATGCCTTTGGCAATCCGGGCCTCCCAGATCCTCATCGATCGGGCCGGAACGCAGGTCGCTCCGGCCTGGCCGGGCCTCGCCCGGCGACCCTCCCGACGCTATGCCCCCAGCCTGGGCGGCCGCATGCCGGTTGGGCAGTTCCTACGACTCGTCGTCGTCCGTCGCCGCGGGCCGCTGTGCAGCAGCGACAAAGGCCGACGCGATGATCGACGCGAGTTCCTCGACCTGCCACGGGCGGGCGTCGTGCTCGGCGAGGGCGGCGCCGACCAGCTCGGTCGACACGGGCGACGGGGGGGCCCACGACACGAGCCGGAGTGTCTCCGGCGTGAGCAGGTTCTCGAGCGGGATGTCGAGTTCCTCGGCACGCTTCGTCACCGCGGCGCGCGCGGCCTTGTACCGGCGGTCGGCGGCCGGGTTGCGGTCCGCCCAGGCGCGGGGCGGGGGCAGCGTCGCCTCGCCGGCACCGCGCAGACGGGGGAGGTCCTCGGTGGTGCGGCCTTCCTCGACGGCGGCCCACCAGCGGTCGAGCTCGGAACGGCTGGCGCGGCCCGTGAACGTCTTCAGCGCACCGAGTTCGGCGCGGGACTCGGGTGCCGCGGCCGCGGCGGCCACGATGGCGGCGTCGGGGATGGTGCGCCCGGGGGCGATGTCCGCCTGGCGGGCGTACTCGTCGCGGGCGAGCCAGAGCGACCGCGCGATCGCCAGTGCTCGCGCACCACGGAGCGCGTGCATGCCGGACAGCCGACGCCAGGGCTCGGCACGGGCGGGCTTCGGCGCACGGTGCAGGACCGCGTCGAACTCCTCCTGCGCGATCCGGGTCTTGCCCGCCTCGTCGAGCTTCTCGGCGAGGGCGTCGCGGAGGTCGGGCAGCAGCTCGACGTCGAGCGACGCGTAGACGAGCCACGACTGCGGCAGGGGACGGGTCGACCAGTCGGCGGCCGAGTGCGCCTTGGCCAGGGTGATCCCGAGCAGCTGCTCGACGACGGCGCCGAGGCCGACGCGGGGGAACCCCGCGATGCGGGCACCGAGCTCGGTGTCGAAGATGCGCGTCGGGACGAGGCCGACCTCCTGCAGGCACGGCAGGTCCTGCGAGGCGGCGTGGAACAGCCACTCCTCGTCGACGATGGCGGCCTGCAGCTCCGAGAAGTCACCGATCGGGATCGGGTCGAACAGGAACGCTCCGGCACCGCGGCGGAACACTTGGATCAGGTACGCGCGCTGCGAGTAGCGGTACCCGCTGGCGCGCTCGGCGTCGACTGCGACGGGGCCGCGGCCGGCGGCGATGGCGGCGACCGCCTCGAGGTAGTCCTCGCGCGTGTCGATGACCTTGACGGCGTCGTGCGATGCCTCGAAGGCGGGGCCGGCGGCGGCGGCCGGGGCAGCCGAACCGGCAGCGGGGCCAGCGGCGTCCTGGGGAGCGGGGTCGGTCACTTGGCGAGCCTCCTCGGGGCCAGCAGGGTCACGCCGTCCGATGCGGGCGGCAGACCGGCGAGCATGGCGACGATGTCCTGCCAGGCCCGGACGTGTGCGGTGAGGTCGTCGCCGCGTGGTGTCCACGACGCGCGGAGTTCCAACTGGGCGCCGTCGCCCTGTGCGGCGAGGTCACCGTACCCGCGCGAGATGATCTTGGTGGCCGTGCCCGACGCGTGGTCGTACGTCGCACCGTGCGACTCGAGGGCGTCGACGAGCCAGCTCCAGGTCACGTCGGCGACGAACTCGTCGACGCCGATCTCCGGCTCGAGCGGCGCCTGGGCGAACGAGACGACACGGAACGCGCCGCCCCAGCCCTCGGGTTCTTCCGGGTCGTACAGGGCGATGAACCGACCGGTCCCCAGGTCCGACTCGACGCCGTGCGCGGTGCCGGACACGTCCGCCGCCAGGGCGATCGAGAACGGTGCGATCCGGGTCGGCGAGGGGATCTCGGTGACGGTGGTCTCGGCACGGCCGCTGCCGCCGGACACGAACGCGCGGAGCCGCGCGAAGGCGTCGGGCTCTCGGGTTTCGGACACACATGCAGACTAGGCTCCGGGCCATGTCCCGATCCGCGCGACCCGCCGAGGACGTCGTCCAGGAGACCGCTCGATCGGCCGGGTTCATCGCACTCGGCGCCGGTCTGGCAGCTGCCGCGGTGGGGACGGCCGTCATCGGCGGCTTCGTCGCCGCCGTCGCCCGTGCCGTCGTCACCCCCGACCGCAAGCGCAACGAACGCGTCCCGATCCACGCCGTCGACCCCGTCCGGAAGACCGTCACGATCGAGCGCACCGCCGACACCGAGCTGCAGGGCCGCTACTCGCTCTGGTTCGGCGGCGGCACCGGCCACATGCGCGTCGGCGAGGTCCTCGGCACGACCGACACCACCGTCACGCGCCGCATCATCGCGATCGACGCCGGCGACCCCACCGCCGCCCGTCGCGGTCGCTGGGGTGGCTGGTTCTACCTGACCCCGGGCGAGCTCGACGTGCCCGTCGAGGACGTCGACATCCCCACCTCGAACGGCCCGGCTCCCGCGTGGGTCGTCCGCGCCGACGACCCGGCAGCGCCCTGGGCCGTTCTCGTGCACGGCCGTGGCGTCACGCGTGCCGAGACGATCCGCGCCGTCCCCGTCTTCCGCGCCGCCGGGTACTCGGTCGTGCTCGCCTCGTGGCGGAACGACGGTGTCGCCCCGCCGAGCGTCGACGGCCGCTACGGCCTCGGCAGCACCGAGTGGGAGGACGTCGATTCCGTCCTCCGCTGGCTCACCGCGCAGGACGCTCAGAGCGTCGTGCTCATGGGCTGGTCGATGGGCGGCGCCGTCGTGCTGCAGACCCTGCTCCGCTCGCGCTTCGCCGGCCTGGTCGACGGGGTGGTGCTGGAGTCCCCGGTCGTCGACTGGCACGCCGTCCTGAAGTCGCAGAGCCAGCTCCTGCGTCTGCCGCGTCCGGTCCGCAAGGTCGCGCAGCGGCTGCTCCGCACGCCCGTGCTGTACCGGCTCGCCGGGCTCCAGGCTCCTGTGGACCTGCGCGAGCTCGACATGGTCACGCGCTCCGACGAGCTCACGGTGCCGATCCTGCTGCTGCACAGCGACGACGACGGGTTCGTGCCGTCCTCGGCCTCGCACGACCTGGCCCGCGCACGGCCCGACCTGGTCCGGCTCGAGATCCAGACCACGGCCCGGCACACCAAGCTCTGGAACCACGACGCCGACTGGTTCGACGCCCGGATCCTCGCGTGGCTGACCGAGGTGGTCCAGCGGCGCGGGGCGGCCAGCGCGCGGTAGACGCGACCGAAGGGCGGACGGGAGGCGCGGTGCCAGCGGGCACCGCGCCTCCCGTCCGTCAACGGGTCGCGTCTACGCGACCGCCGCCTGCACCTGACGCTGCACGCGGCCGAGCATGCCCACCATGCCGCGGATCCGCAGCGGGCTGACCGCCTCGGACAGGCCGATGGTCAGCGGGTAGTCCGTCGGGACGGCGAGCACCTTCTCGACGGTCAGGCCGGACAGGCCCTGCGCCAGGATCGAGGCGAAGCCGCGGGTGGTCGGCGCCTCGCGCGGGGCGGTGGCGTGCATCCGGACCACGTCCGGGGCGTCGCCGTCCTCGCCCACCGTCACGGTGATGAAGACGGGGGACTGGCACTCCTCGACGCGTTCGAGCTCGTCCTCGTGCCCCTGCAGGCGTTCGGGTAGCGCAGGCAGCTCGTTCGAGAACTCGAGCAGGAGCTGCAGGCGGTCCTTCTGGCCCAGGGCGAGGAAGTCGTCGCGGATCTCGGCGAGGGTGGCGGGGAGTGGTGCGTCGGTGCTGTCGTTCATCGGTTCGGAACAGTACCCGGCTCGGATCCCTGCACGATGGGGACGCGGACGGCGCTGCCCCACTCGGTCCAGGAGCCGTCGTAGTTGCGGACGTTGTCGTAGCCGAGCAGGTGCTGCAGGACGAACCAGGTGTGGCTCGAGCGCTCACCGATGCGGCAGTAGGCGATGACCTCGACGGCGTCACCGATGCCGGCGCCGTCACGGTAGACGGCGTCGAGCTCCTCGCGCGACTTGAAGGTGCCGTCGGGAGCGGCGGCCGTCGCCCAGGGGATGTTCACGGCGGTGGGGACGTGGCCGCCGCGCAGCGCGCCCTCCTCCGGGTAGTCGGGCGCGGTCGTGCGCTCCCCGCTGTACTCCGGGGCGCTGCGGACGTCGATGAGCGGCTTGCCGAGGTGCGCGAGGACGTCGTCCTTGAAGGCTCGGACGGGCTCGTCGTGCCGCTCGACGACGGGGTACTCGACGGGCGTGGTCGCGGTCTCGTCGGTGGTCAGGGCGCGGTCCTCGGCGATCCACTTGCCGCGACCGCCGTCGAGCAGGCGGACGTCCTCGTGGCCGAACAGGGTGAACACCCAGAGGGCGTACGCGGCCCACCAGTTGTTCTTGTCGCCGTAGATCACGACGGTGGTGTCGCGGCCGATGCCCTTGCCGCCGAGGAGCTCGGCGAACGCGGCGCCGTCGATGTAGTCGCGCTGCACCGGGTCGTTGAGGTCGGTGTGCCAGTCGATCTTCACGGCGCCCGGGATGTGTCCCGTCTCGTAGAGCAGGACGTCCTCGTCGGACTCGACGACCACCAGGTCGGGCGCGCCGGCCCCGGCGTCGAGTTGCTCCTGCAGCCACTCGGTGGAGACGAGGCGCTCCGGGTGCGCGTAGGCGGCGAACTTCTCGGACGGGTCGACCGGTGCGGTCATCGGGGGTACCTCCAGGGGTGCGGGGGAGCGTGGTGCGGGGCGAGCGTGGTGCGGGGCGGGCTTGGTGCCCGGGTGCGTGCTGCCGGTGCCGGACTAGGATCGGGCGTCGGTGCCTGTGGGCAACGGTACGCGGACGTACCGTGCTCCTGACGCAACGTGACACCCCACGACATGCTTCCCGGAAGGGTTCCCCGATTGCCCGCTCACCTCGTCGACCGTGATCCCCAGGTGACGCCGCAGCAGATGGCTGCGGCGCTCGTGCCCCCGCCGCAGTTCACGGACGCGTCGTTCGACTCGTACCGGCCGGACCCGGACTACGACTCGCAGGCCTCGGTCCGCGATGCCGTCGCCGCGTTCGTGGCCGCCGGTCCGACCGAAGCCCCGCGGCGCGGGCTGTTCGGGCGTCGGAAGCAGGCGGCGGAACCCGCGGCGAAGTCCGGCGTGTACCTGGACGGCGGGTTCGGTGTCGGCAAGACCCACCTGCTCGCAGCCGCCTACCACGCGGCCACCGGCCGGAAGACGTTCGGCACCTTCATCGAGTACACCGCGCTCGTGGGCGCCCTGGGGTTCCAGGGGACCGTCGACCTGCTCCGCGGCACCGCACTGGTGTGCATCGACGAGTTCGAGCTCGACGACCCGGGCGACACGATGGTGATGACCCGGCTCATCAAGGAACTGACCGAGACCGGCACCCGCTTCGCCGCGACGTCGAACACGCCCCCTGGCGCGCTGGGTGAGGGACGCTTCGCCGCGCAGGACTTCCTGCGCGAGATCCAGGCGATGTCGGACCGGTTCGACACCATGCGCATCGACGGCCTCGACTACCGCCGACGTGCCGTGGACGAGTCGGCGCAGGTCGTGTCCGACGTGCCCGCCGCGCTGCCGTCCGGCTCCGTGACGCTCGACGACTTCGGCGCGGTGGTCGCGCACCTGGGTTCCGTGCACCCGTCGAAGTACGTCGCGCTGGTCGAGGACCTCGACGCCGTCGGGCTCACCGACGTCCGGGCCTTCACCGACCAGACCGACGCGCTGCGCTGGGTCGCCCTGGTGGACCGGCTGTACGACGCGCAGGTGCGCATCGTCGCCTCGGGCACCCCGCTCGACCAGGTGTACCCCGACGTGATGCTCGAGGGCGGGTACCGCAAGAAGTACCTGCGCGCGGCGTCCCGCGTGGTGGCGCTCACCCGCGCCTGAGCGTCGCTCGCCGTCAGACCGATCTGTCCACGGCGGTCTCCTGCCCCTCGCGCAGGGGACATCGGGCCGCTGGAAACACGACGTTTACAAACGGCGCGGTCGCGTTACATCCGCGAAACAGTTCGTGCTCCCTCGTGAAACCTCGCCTCGCCAGACTCTGTGACACCCGAGGCGGTCCAAGAGCCGCTCGTGCAATCGAGAGGTGAGCAGATGCTTGATCAGGGCAACACGACGTTCGTGTTGGTGATGGCTGCGCTGGTGTTGTTCATGACACCCGGCCTGGCCTTCTTCTACGGCGGCTTGGTGAAGGCCAAGTCCGTCATCTCCATGATGATGATGTCGTTCGGTGCGATCGCGCTCGTGAGCGTGCTCTGGGTGGTCTACGGCTACGCGATCGCCTTCGCCAACCACGGCGACGGCACGGCGGTCTCCGGTGTGGTCGGGTTCTTCAGCATCGACTGGAACCAGATCGGTCTCGGCCAGGCCTTCGAGGAAGCGCAGTCCTCGAACATCCAGGCGGCGTACCCGTCGATGGCCTTCGTCGGGTTCCAGGCGACGTTCGCGATCATCACCGTCGCGCTCATCTCCGGCGCCATCGCCGACCGCGCCAAGTTCGGCGCGTGGATGGTCTTCGCCGGCGTCTGGGTCACGGTCGTCTACTTCCCGGTCGCCTCGTGGGTCTTCAACCTGACCTCGGGCTGGGCCGCCACGTGGGGCGTCATCGACTTCGCCGGTGGCACCGCGGTGCACATCAACGCCGGTGCAGCGGGTCTCGCCCTGGCGATCGTGCTCGGCAAGCGCGTCGGCTTCGCCAAGGGCGCGCACAAGCCGCACAACCCGCCCTTCGTCCTGCTCGGTGCCGCCATCCTGTGGTTCGGCTGGTTCGGCTTCAACGCCGGCTCCGAGGGCGCTGCTGACGGCATCGCCGCGATCGCCTGGGTGAACACCCTCGCCGCCCCGGCCGCCGCCATCCTCGGCTGGCTGCTCATCGAGAAGCTCAAGGACGGCAAGGCCACCTCCGTCGGTGCCGCATCGGGTGCCGTCACCGGCCTCGTCGCGATCACCCCGGCCTGTGCCGCGCTGACCCCGGGCTGGGGCATCCTGCTCGGCTTCCTCGCCGGCATCGTCTGCTGCTTCGCGATCGACTGGAAGTACCGCCTGGGCTTCGACGACTCGCTCGACGTGGTCGGCGTCCACCTGGTCGGCGGCATCTTCGGCACGCTGTTCCTCGGCTTCTTCGCCAACGACACCGGCCTGATCTACTCCGGCTCGTTCGAGCAGCTCGGCAAGCAGGCGGCCGCAGCGGGCGCCGTCGGCGCGTACTCGTTCGTCCTGGCCTTCGTCATCGGCTGGATCATCGAGAAGACGATGGGCTTCCGCGTCAAGACCGAGGACGAGGTCGCGGGCATCGACACCGCGGTCCACGGCGAAGAGGGCTACGTCCTCTACGAGCAGACCGACGACAGCCCGGTCAGCGTCCGCTAGTCACCAGGCACCACCCGCACGACGACGGGCCCCGCGCACACAGCAGCGCGGGGCCCGTCGTCGTTCCGTTGGTCGCGTTCTCGACGTGACCACGGCCGGGAGGCGCGGTGCGGGTCCGACCCGCACCGCGCCTCCAGGCAGATGGTCGCGTCAGCGACCCGTTGGTTCCGTTGGTTCCGGTGGTTCCGGTGGTTCCGTTGGTTCCGTTGGTTCCGTTGGTTCCGTTGGTTCCGCCGGTTCCGTCACCAGGCGTAGTCCTCCGGCGAGGTCTCGTGCCCCGGGAAGATCTCGTCAAGACGGTCCAGCGCACGCTGGTCGAGGCGGATGTCGACGGCACGGACCGCGGACTCCCACTGCTCCATCGTGCGGGGGCCGGTGATCGGCGCCGTGACGCCGGGCTGGTGCAGCAGCCAGGCGAGGGCCAGCTCGCCGGGCGTGTGGCCGAGCTCCTTCGCGAACGACTCGTACGACTGCAGCTGCTCGCGGTGCGCGTCGACGTACTCGGCGCTGCGGCCGGAGAGCCGACGGGAGCCGTTCTCGGTCTTCTCGATGACGCCGCCGAGCAGGCCGCCCTGCAGCGGCGACCAGGGGATCACGCCGAGGCCGTACGCGCGGGCGGCGGGCAGGACCTCGCGCTCGACGTCGCGGACCACGAGGTTGTAGATCGACTGCTCGCTGACCAGGCCGAAGGTGTTCCGGCGCTTCGCTGCCTCCTGCGCCTGGGCGATGTGCCACCCGGCGAAGTTCGACGAGCCGACGTACAGGACCTTGCCCTGCTGCACGGCGACGTCGATCGCCTGCCAGATCTCGTCCCACGGCGTCGCACGGTCGACGTGGTGGAACTGGTACAGGTCGATGTGGTCGGTCTGCAGCCGCTGCAGGCTCGCGTCGAGCGACTGCCGGATGTTCAGGGCGCTGAGCTTGCCGCCGTTCGGCCAGTCGGTCATCTCGCCGTAGACCTTCGTGGCGAGGACCGTCTTCTCGCGGCGACCGCCACCCTTGGCGAACCACCGTCCGATGATCTCCTCGGTGGCGCCCTTGCCCACCGAGCCGCCGTAGCCGTTGGCGGTGTCGAAGAAGTTGACGCCGAGCTCGTGGGCCCGGTCCATGATCGCGTGCGAGTCGTCCTCGCTGGTCTCCGGGCCGAAGTTCATCGTGCCGAGCACGGCGCGGGAGACGGACAGACCGGTGCGACCGAGGTGTGTGTACTCCATGAGACGGGTCTACTCGTGACGCGCTGGGGGCGCCAGGCCCTGGGAGTACCGGCCGGTGCTTGACGCCGGTCGGGGCTTGGCGCTCGTTGTGCTGGTCGGAGTAGTCAGGGTGGACCACTCGAGAGGAGCAGCCATGCCAGCCAAGGACGAGATCCCCAGCACCCTGCAGCGGTCCCCGGAGCACGCGCAGGAGATCTTCGAGAAGACACTGGACTCGGCGAACGAGACGTACGGCCCGGGCGAGCGCGCGCACCGAACCGCGTTCGCCGCCGTGAAGCACGAGTACGAGAAGGTCGGCGACCACTGGGAGGAGAAGGAGTCCTCCGGGCCGTCCGACTCCGGTGCCGCCGGTCCGCGTGGTGCTGGCTCGGGCTCATCCGGGAAGACCGAGGGCGGTGTCGACGCGAACGCCTCGAAGACGCACCTGATGGACGTCGCGAAGCGGCTCGACGTCAGCGGCCGCTCGAAGATGACGAAGGACGAGCTGGTCGAGGCGATCGGCAAGGCGAACAACCGCGCGACCGCTGCCGCGCGGAAGTGACCATGGGTGAGTGGGTGCCGTGCATGCCCCGCTCGGCATGCGGCGGTGGGGTGAGGGGGTAACGTGCCGACGATGAACATCCCAGCACTCCGCGGCAGCCGGATCCTCGGGTTCGGACACCACCAGCCCGAACGCGTCCTGACCAACGACGAGCTCTCGACGATGGTCGACACGAACGACGAGTGGATCCGCACTCGCACCGGGATCCAGACGCGTCGGATCGCCGGTCCAGACGACACCGTCACGTCGATGGCCATCGAGGCCGGACGCCGTGCCCTCGCCGACGCCGGGGTGTCGCCCTCGGCCGTCGGACTCGTCATCGTCGCCTCCACCACCCATCAGGACCGCGCCCCGTACACGGCAGGCCGCGTCGCCGCCGCACTGGGCATGACGAACGGCCCGGCGCCGATCGACATCAACACCGCGTGCAGCGGGTTCGAGTACGCGCTCGGGCTCGCCGACCAGTCCATCCGCACCGGTTCGGCCGACGTCGCGCTCGTCATCGGGTCCGAGGTGCTGTCCGGCATCGCCGACTGGACCGACCGGTCGACGTGCGTGCTCGTCGGTGACGGGGCCGGTGCCGCCGTGCTCGGGGTCGCCGAGACGCCCGAGATCGGCCCGGTGTCGTGGGGGAGCGTGCCGCACCTGCTCGACGCCGTGCGTGTCGAAGGGTCGCCGGGGCGCTTCAACCAGGAGGGCCGCTCGATCTACCGGTGGGCCATCACCGAGGCCGAGGGGCACGCCCGCAAGGTCGTCGAGGCCGCCGGGCTCACGATGGACGACATCGAGGTGTTCGCGTTCCACCAGGCGAACCTGCGGATCATCGAGCCGCTCGTCACCGCGCTCGGCGGGGAGTCGAAGTTCGTCATCCGGGACGTCGTCGAGTCCGGGAACACCTCGGCCGCCAGTGTGCCGCTCGGGCTCTCGAAGGCGTGGGAGCGTGGCGACCTCCCGGAGGGAGTGCCGGCCCTGCTGTTCGGGTTCGGTGGCGGGTTCGCCCACGCGGGGCAGGTCGTGACGACGCCGGTGCGGTCCTCCTAGCACGCAGCTGCACGAGGGCCCGGGTTCGGCTGCTCAGCAGCCGTGCCCGGGTTCCTCGTGGTCGTGGCGCCGGGCCCGTCTGGGTCGTTGCGACTAGCGCTTCGAGCGGGGGTCGTCCTGCCCCGGCTCGGTCCAGAGGTCCTGGTCCTTGCCCGCGCCGCGCTTCCACGGCAGGGCTCGCCGGGTCTTCTCGGCAGCCGGGGTGACCGTCAACACGATCGGGAACTCCGCCGGCGGCATGCCGAAACCCGTCCGCGACGCCTGGATCACCTTGCGACCAAGCGCGTGGTTGCCGAGGCCACCGACGGCTGCACCGATACCGAACGGCAGCGCACGTCCGAGGACGGAACCGCCCTGTCGGATGGCGAAGCGCTTGATGAACTGGTCACGGACCTGTCCACCGATGCCGTTGACGACCTGCTTCGGAAGCGAGGACGTCACCATCTCGCCCCAGAACGCGGTCCGGGCCTGCCCGCCGGCGGCCTGTCCGGCGAGCTGCTTGATGAGCTGCGTGCCCGGCGCACCGAGGATCATCGCCATCACCAGGGTGCGCGCGCGCTCCGGGTCGTCCAGCGCGATGCCGTGCACCTCGGTCACCGATTGTGCGAACAGCGCGGTGGTCTCCAGGAACCCGACCGTCTCGGCGCCGCTCAGTCCGAGCGCAGCGGCCATCCCGACTCCGGGGATCACCGCACTCGCACCGACCGCGGCGCCACCGGTCGTGACGGCGGCCAGGTACTGCCGCTCGAGGATCTGGATCACCTCGGCGGGGGTCGCGTCGGGCTTGCGGCGACGGATCGCGTTGACGTGCGCGACCACGACGGGGCGCTGCACACTGATGACCCGATCGAGCCACTTGGCCCAGCCCGAGGGCTGGACCTGCTGCGTTCGGGGGTCGGACATGGTGGGGGAGACCGGTGCGGTCGGCAGGGGCACGATCGACCGGTCCTTCGGGGCGCGGGCCATGCGATCACCGTACGCCGCACACGTGAGAGGCTCGCTGGATGGACACCGACCCCGCGCAGCGAGCCCGCGACGATACCCGTCGTGCAGCCGGGTTCCTGACCGTCCGGCAGGTGGCCGCCCTCGCACCCGAGGTCCGGGTGCTCGATCCGGCGTCCGTCCTGATCGGGGTGGGCGTGTCGGTCCTGCCCGGCGTGGTGCTGTACCCGTCCACGACGCTCGAGACCCGTCACGGTGGAGTGATCACGCTGGCTACCGGTGCCCGCTTGGGCCCCGGACCCGTGACCGTCGTGGCGTCTGCGGCGACCGTGCACATCGGGGAGGGCGCCGAACTCGGCCCGGGCCCCGTCACCGTCGTCGCGGACGGGTCCGACGTCGTGATCGGCGGTCGGGCTCGCCTGACGGCCGGATGTCTCGTCGAGGGGCCGGCGCGGATCGGTGTGGGCGCGCAGGTGCTCGGGCCGGTGTCCGTGCGCGACGTCGAGCTCGAGGACGGCGGCGACCACCGGGAACCCGACCCGGACCACCGCGGCGGCGTGGTGAAGGGCACCGGGCCGGTCCGTGGGGTGCGCGTGGGGCTCGGCGAGGTCGTGGTCGGCGGTGTGACGCACACGGGGGCATCGTCCGGTCTGCCGACGGTCGAGCGTCAGCGCATGTACCACCCGGATGCGCCACGGCGCCCGCGCTGATCGTCCGGCACGCACCCTCAGCACGGGACACCCGCACGCCGGAGGGCGGCCCGCACCCGGTCGGGGTGCATCACGTCGGCCCACGAGAGCCGCACGACCGCCCGGACCTCGGGGAACGACCGGATGAAGTCCTCACGCCGCTTCTCGCGCCAGTGCGCGTCCGCGGTGGAGCGCCCGTTGAGCAGCACCGGGTCCTCGTACTTCGCGCGGCCGTCGATCTCCACCACGACGCCCTGGTCCGGGAACCAGAAGTCCACGACCGCCGTGGCCGATCCGGCCCGGGCGAACACGTGCTGCTGCACCGGCTCCGGCACCCCGAGCTCCCGGAAGCGGACTCGGCACACCGACTCCGCAGGTGACCCCGACAGCTCCGACCCCATCCCCACCGCGATCCCCGCCTTCGTCCGGGCGAAGGCCAGCGATGTGAGTTCCGCGTCCAGCGCCTCACGGTCGGCGAGCCGCCGGGAGAGCACGGCATCGACGACGGGGAGTGCTTCGAGCAAGGAGCGCGTCGCAGCGACGTCGATGGCGGTCCTCGCGGCCGTCGTCGTGGGGGTCGCCTGCTGATCGACGAGGACTGCGGGTGGTCGCCCCTGTGCACCGTGCCGGACGAACCACGCCGTGACACGCGTGTGCGTCGTGGTCGGATCGGCGAGGTGCACCTTGGGTGGGGCGGTCCCGATCAACGGGAGTCCGAGGACCGCGCACGCGGACTGGTGTGAGACGACATCGGTCGCTCGGAGTCGGTGCGCCGAGGCCCGGACGAGCACGTGGTGCTGCTCACCGGGGTGCAACCCGTCGAGTGCATCCGGGCGGACGAGGACGCCGGGGCGGAGGCGTTCGTACCGTCCGCGGCGGACATCGCGCTCGAGCGCGCGGCGTTCAGCGGAGGTCGCACCCGTCGTGCGGATCAGTTCGACGTCGTTCGCTCTGGACATGGCACCAGGCTCGCCGAACCTCGTGGCCCAGCTCTCGCCATCGCCCAATCTGTGGAGAGCCGGGCGGCGACGACGACCTGTGCAGGACTGATCAGCTGCAATGCGCGTGCATCTTGCGACGATCCACGCGTCGAACGACTCGTGTCTTGTCGTCACATGCACACGCAACCTCTGCGTGTAGATCTTCCGACGATCCACGCCGTGAACGACTGGTGGAATGTCGCAGAACGGGTGCGAAGCAGCCGCGCCCGCGCTACACCCGCGCGAGCTCCGCCCGCAGCGGCAGGTCCTGCTCCTCGAGGATGACCTGCGCGCCCACGGCCGTCCGGGCGTTCACGACGATCGGCGCGAGCAGGTTGACCGTGGTGCCGGACGCACCGGGGTTCGCGACCACGAGCAGCATCGCGTCGGCGGGGTCGGTCAGCCCGAGCCCGGCGGCCTGCTCGTCGGTGAGCTCCGGCGCGTACGACGGCAGGTGCACCGCGGCGTCGAGCAGGAACAGCCGTGCGTCGTCGCCGACGAGCGTGAAGAGCCCCTCGGCGCCGTCGACCGGCGACAGCTCGAAGGTCGCGGCGGGGGCGAGCCCGAACGGCGGGACGGCGAAGGCCAGGGAGATGCTCATCGGAGGTAGTCCATCAGGGTCGGCTGCAGGACCTTCGCGGTGACGGCGAGGGCTGCCTGGTAGTTGGTCTGCTGCACCTGCAGGTCGAGGACGGCCTTGGCGAGGTCGACGTCCTCGATGTCGGCGCGACGGCTCTCGAGCGAGACGGTCGCCGACTTCAGCGAGTCCTGCGCCGTGAGCGCGGCGGCGTGCCGGATCCCGACGTCGGCCTGGGCGCCGCGGACGGTCCCGAGTGCGCCGTCCACGTCGTTGATCCGAGCGTTCACGTTCACCCCGTTCTGCAGGTCGTTGACGATGGAGTCGATCACCGCGAACACCGAGTCGTCGCCGGACCCGAAGACCGCGGTGCCGGCGGTGTCGACGCGCACGGTCGTGCCGTCACCGACCCGCCGGGACACGTCGGTGCCGGCGGCCGCCCAGCCCGTGGCGGGGTCGTAGGCAGCAGCGGCGGTCGAGGATCCCGCGAACACCGAGCGGGTGCCGTAGGTGGTGTTGGCCCGCGCCTCGAGGTCCGCCTTGAGCGACCGGAACTGCGTGACGAAGGCATCGCGGTTCGTGTCGCTCATGGTGCCGGAGTTCGCGGCCTGCACCGTGAGGTCGCGGACGCTGTTGAGCACCGAGTAGACGCTCGACAGCGCACTGTCGGTGGTCGCGAGCCAGGCCGCGGCGTCGTTCGCGTTCCGCGAGTACTGCGCCGCAGCGGCCTGCTCCTTGCGCACCTGCATCGACGACGCGGTGCCGACCGGGTCGTCCGAGGGCTTCTGGATCGCACGCAGCGTCGTGGCCTGGTCGGTGAGCTCGGCGACCCGCGCGGCACCGGCCTGCAGCCGGGCCGACGCGGCCGCCATCGACATCTGGGTGGTCACACGGGTGATCACGATCAGCCCCTCCCGACGAGTCCGACGCGGTTGATGATGGTGTCGAGCATCTCGTCGACCGCGGTCAGGACGCGCGCCGCGCCCTGGTACGCGTGCTGGTAGCTCAGCAGGTTGACGTTCTCCTCGTCGAGGTCGACGCCGGCGCTCGACTGCTGCTGGGTGCGTGCGTTGGTGAGCGCGAGTCCGGTCATCGTGGATTCCGACGTCGCCGACCTGGAGGCGGTGCCCACCCCCGCCACGAACGTCGCCCAGACCTGGTCGGCACCGTCCGACGACGCCCCGAGTCGCGCGAGCGCGTCGGCGAACGAGTCGTCGAGTTCCCCCGCCGCGTTCCGCGTCGCCAGCCCACTGGCGTCCGTGGGGACGACGCCGAGTGCCTGGGCGGCGGGGACGCCGGCCGCCAGGGAGAAGAAGGGTGCGCCGGTGGTGCCGGCCGGGGTGGTCCCGGCGGCGTGCAGGGCGTTCACGGTGGTGGCGAGTCGCGTGGCCACGGCGTCGTAGGACGCGGAGGCCTCGGCGAGTGCGCCGCCGGTACCGGTGCCGGACGCCGGCGCGAGGACCGCGAGGGCGCCGCCGATGGAGCCGCCGCTCAGCCCGACCGCCCCGGCCGTGCCGGTGGTCCAGGTCAGGGTGACGGCGGTGCCGTCGGCGAGACGCTCGCCGCCGCCGAGCGCGACCGAGCGGGCGTCGGTGCCCTGCACGAGCGGGTTGCCGCCGAGGAGCACGTCGACCGTGCCGTCGGCGTTCGTCCGGGTGGTGCCGCCGGCGAGCGTGGCGATCTGCTGCGTGAGCTGGTCGCGCTGGTCGAGCAGCTCGTTGGCGGTGCCGCCCGAGGCGAGCGCGGTGCGGATCCGGCCGTTCAGGTCGGCGACCTGCTCCGCGGCGCCGTTCAGCTGGGCGACCTGCCCGGTCAGGGTGCCGCGCACCGAGGACCACTGCGCGTCGACGGCCTTCGAGCCGGCGGCCAGGGCGGTGACGACGGTACCGGCGGCCCCGAGCACGGCGCTGGCGGCACCCGGGTCGTCGGGGTGGCTGGCGAGCTCGCTCCAGGACGACCAGAACGCGTCGAGCTTGGCGCTCAGGCCGTCCTTGCCGGGCTCGTGCAACCCGGTCTCGAGGGCGGACAGCGCCGTGGCGCGGGCGTCGGCGTAGGCGGACGAACCGGCGGCGACGCGGACGCCGGCGTCGAGCGTCAGGGACGCCAGGCGGGCGATGCCGTCGACCGAGACGCCCTGGCCGGCGAGGGCCGCGGTGCCCCGCATGAACCCGGTCTGGGTCGCGGGGATCGAGTTCTGCGTGACGCGCTGCCGCGTGTACCCGGCGGTGCCGGCGTTCGCGATGTTCTGGCCGGTGACGTCGATGCCGGCACGGGCGGCGGCGAGGCCCGAGTACGCGGTCGCGAGGGATCCGAAGGTGCTGACCACGGTGCTACAGCGTCCCCTCGAACAGGCGGGCGCCGTCCTGGCCTGCGCCGGACGTGCCACTGGCGTCGTAGGTGGCGGCACCGGTGACGGTCCCCGCCAGGGTCTCCTCGGTGGCCTGGGCGGCGGCACGGAGGAACCGGTCGTTCTCGTCGCGCAGGGCGCCGATCTGGGTGGTCAGCTCGACCATCGCGGTGAGGTGCGACGACAGGATCTCGCCCCACGGCCCGTTCGGTGCCGCGGCGACGACGTCGCGCAGGGGAGCGTCGGCGGGGACGCCCCACTCCTCGGCGACCTCGGCGCTCTGTGCGGCGCGTTCGAGACCGGTGCTGCGGAGCCGATCGAGGACCTGCTCGACCTCGCGGCTGGCGTGCGACACCCAGCGGGAGCGGCCCGCGGTGAGCAGGAGCTGCTCCTCCTCGAGCTTGAAGGTGAGCAGTTCGAGCAGCTCGCGTTCGCGCCAGAGCACGGCGGACAGGTCGTTCACGCTCATCAGCTCCTCCCAGGTGGTGGTTCGTCGGGGTGGCCCCCGGTCCGTCATCCTGCGGACACCGGGACCTATCGACTCGGTGACCGCGACCGTAAGCCCCGGCGACCGAGTGCCGTCACCCGTACTCGTCGACGCTGTGACCCGATGACCCCCGTCGGGGGACAAGAACGACCGTTCCCGACCCCGGGTCCCCCCAAATGCCGACCGGAAACGGGGCCTGACACCCCCGCACTGGGGACGGTTGTGCACCTGTTCAGCGCATTGCCAGCCGATACATTCAGAACGCACCCCGGGGGACACCCGGAACCGCTCGGGAACGACGCGGGGTGCACCGCTCGGAGGGACCCGGGCGGGTCTTCGGCGTACGCACCGGCCATCCGAGGCCGGCGTCCGTCGCGCCCACGGACGGGTGAGCCGACACACGTCAGGTCGACCAGGGGAACAACATGGACCGCACCGAACGCAACGCGATGATCGTGGAGCACCTCCCGCTCGTGGGCTACATCGTGGCCGACGTCCGCTCCCGGGCGACGCACCTGGACCGCGACGACCTCGCCGCCGTCGGGTCCCTCGCACTCGTCGCAGCCGCCGAGGCGTTCGACCCGACCCTCGGTGTGCCGTTCGGTGCCTACGCCCGCACCCGGATCGCTGGCGCGCTGGCGGACGACATGCGCTCGGCCGACTGGGCGTCCCGCGGCACCCGGAAGCGGATCCGCGAGACCCTCGCCACGCAGGAGGCCCTGTCCGCGCGCCTCGGCCGGAGCGTCGGTGCGCAGGAGATCGCCGATGCCATGGGCGTCGACAAGCAGACCGCCGTCGACGCCATGAGCGACGCCGCCCGCACCGTCGCGCCGCTCGACGAGACCGTGCACGACCTCGTCGCCGCGGACCTGCCGCTCCCCGGGGACGACCTGCTCGAGACCGAGAAGCGCCGGTACCTCCGCGCCGCGGTCGAGGCCCTGCCGGAGCGGATGCGCTTCATCGTCGAGGCCGTCTACTTCGGCGACCGCTCGGTCACCGACGTCGCCGCCGAGCTCGGCATCACGCACTCGGCCGTCTCGCAGCAGCGCTCCGAGGCGATGCGCCTGCTCCACGACGGTCTCGCCGCCCACTACGGCGACGGCACCACCGTCGAGCCCGCGAGCCGCACCACCGCGGCCCGCCGCAGCGCCTACCTCGCCCGTGTCGCCACGAACGCCGCCGCCGGTGTCGCACGTGCCGTGCACGACGCCGCAGCAGGACCGGCCGTCGCGGCGAGTTGAGACGTCGGCGGAAACTTCTCCGCCGATCCCCTAACGACTCCCGGCAACCGGTCGAGAGTCATCCATGTCAGCCCACGGACGGGCCGACGCACGACCCACATTCACGGAGGAAACCACCATGGGTATGTCCATCAACACCAACCTCTCGGCACTCAACACGTACCGGAACCTGAACTCGACGCAGAACGACCTGTCGAAGTCCCTCGAGAAGCTCTCGAGCGGCCTCCGCATCAACCGTGCTGCCGACGACGCGTCCGGTCTGACGATCTCCGAGGGGCTGAAGTCCCAGGTCGGTGGCCTCACGGTCGCCGCCCGCAACGCGCAGGACGGCATCTCCGTCGTGCAGACCGCTGAAGGTGGCCTCACCGAGACCCACTCGATCCTCCAGCGCATGCGCGACCTGGCCGTCCAGGCCGGCAACGACTCGAACAACGCGGACTCCCGCACGGCGATCACCACCGAGGTCGGCGAGCTCACCAAGGAGCTCACCCGCATCTCGGCGTCGACCAACTTCAACGGCATCAACCTGCTCGACGGCTCCGCCGGCGCCGCAGGCGTCCTGAAGTTCCAGGTCGGCGCGAACGGCGACGCGGCGAGCCAGATCGACGTGGACCTGTCGAAGTCGAACGTGGAGTCCGTGTCGACCGCGGTCGGCGCGCTCACCTTCGACTCGGCGACGAACGCTCAGGCTGCCATCACCGCGATCGACGAGCAGATCAAGTACGTCTCCGCCGCCCGTTCGAGCATCGGTGCAGTCCAGAACCGCTTCGACCACGCCATCAACGTGACGAACGTGGCCAAGGAGAACCTCACCGCTGCCTCCTCGCGCATCACCGACGTCGACATGGCGGAGGAGATGGTCAAGTACACGCGCGACAACATCCTCAGCCAGGCCGGCACCTCGATGCTCGCGCAGGCGAACCAGAGCACCCAGGGCGTGCTCTCGCTCCTGCGCTAGCCATCACGTGGTCCGCCCTCCGGGCCCCTTCGGGCGCGGAGGGCGAACCTCGCCGTCCTGACCACCTCCACGACGCCAGGGAGTGTCGACGATGTCCTCGTCCGTGTCATCGAGCACCAGCCTCGCGATCGACGGTCTGGTCAGCGGTCTCAAGACGACCGACCTCATCAACTCGCTGATGAGCGTCGAGGGGGTCCCGCAGACCCTGCTCAAGAACAAGCTCACCACCACCAACTCGTTCATCTCGTCACTGCAGACGCTCAACGGGTTGATCCAGGGGCTCGCCACGAAGGCCGCGGACGCCGCGAAGGCCTCGTCGCTCGACCTCTTCGCCGCGACGAGCACCGCGTCGAGCGTCACCGCGGTCACCGGTACCGGAGCGACCGCGGGCTCCATCAGCTTCACCGTCGGATCGACCGCCTCGGCCCAGGTCGGGGTGACGGCCGCGATGTCGACGTGGTCGACCGGTGCGCAGCCGATCACGATCGTCGGCGCGGACGGGAAGTCCACCACCGTGACGCCGGCGTCCGGCTCGCTCGACGACGCCGTGTCCGCCCTGAACAAGTCCGGTGCGGGCGTCACCGCGACGAAGGTCTCCGCCGGCACCGACGCCGACGGCACCAAGCTCTACCGCCTGCAGCTCACGTCCGCCACGACCGGGGCGGCAGGCGGGTTCCAGGTGTACCGGGGCGGCGCGGACGAGGTGGCAGCGGGCACCGCGACGAACGTCCTCACCGAGACCGGTGCCGCCGTCGTCACCGCGGCGACCGACGCCAGCGTCACCCTCTGGGCCGGCACCGCCGCCGCGCAGACGGTCACGAGCGCCACGAACACCTTCACCGGTCTCGTCCCCGGGGTCGATGTGACCGTCTCGAAGGCCACCACCGAGCCCGTCACCGTAACGGTCGCGCAAGACACCACCAAGGCCCAGTCCGTGGCCTCCGGGCTCGTCGACGCCATGAACGCGATCGCGGCCTACTACAAGACGAACACCGCGGTGTCGAGCTCGACCAGCGCGACGTCCGGCACCACGACGACGAAGGCCGGCGTCCTGCTCGGCGACGGTGCGTCCCGCGACGCCGTGCAGCGGCTCACGAGCACGATGTCCGCCCCGGTCGACGGCAAGTCCCCGTCGACGATCGGCATCGTGATCACGAAGGACGGCACGTTCACCTTCGACCCCGAGGTCTTCCAGAAGGCCCTCGCCACGGACCCGAAGGCCACCCAGGCGATGCTCTCCGGGGTCGCCGCGAACGTCGGCGCCGCGGCCACCGCTGCGTCCGACAAGTACGACGGCTCGGTCACCACGTCCATCACCGGGCAGCAGGCCGTCGCCAAGGACCTCACCACCCAGATCGACAGCTGGACCGACCGGCTGGCGATGCGCCGGGCCTCGCTGCAGACCCTCTACTCATCCCTCGAGACCAGCCTCAGCAAGCTCCAGTCGCAGTCGAGCTGGCTCGCCAGCCAGCTCGCATCGACGTCGAGCTGACGGGAACGACCATGACCTTCGACTTCCAGGCAGCGGCCTTCCGCCAGGCCGCCCAGCCGCGCACCGTCACCGACCAGCGCCGTGCCCAGTACACGAACGAGGCCGTGCTGTCGGCGACGCCGGCCCAGCTCGTGACGATGCTCTACGACCGGCTGCTGCTCGACCTGCACCGTGCCGAGGCCGCGCAGGTCGCCGCCGACTGGGAGGCTGCCCGCGAGCAGCTCCTGCACGCCCAGGCGATCGTCGGCGAGCTCTCGAGCACGCTCCGGATCGACGTCTGGGACGGCGGCGAGGGCCTGCTCGCCGTCTACAACTACGCCTCCACCTCGCTCATCACGGCGAACGTGCACCGCGACGTGCAGGCCACCCGCGACTGCATCCGGATCCTCGAACCGCTGCGGCAGTCGTGGCACGAGGCAGCCGCGTCGCTGCCCGCGACGCCCGCCACGCAGCAGCCGACCGGGGGAGCCCTCGGTGTCGCCTGAGCCGTCCGCAGAGCTGTCGCCTGAGCCGTCCGACGGACGAGCCGCATGGGAGGCCCTGCTCACCTCCCTGGAGCACGACGCCGCCGGGCAGGCGGCCGACTCCACGGCCGTGGCCGGGTGGTCGGAGCCGGCCGGGCTGGGACCGCTGCCGCGTGACCTGGTGGGACGGGCCTCCCGGCTGCTCGCCGCGCAGCGGGACCGCATGACCGTGCTCGAGGCGGACCGCCGCTCGACGCTGGAGCACCTCGGTGCCCTGCGCGCCGTCGACGCCACGCGCGAGCCCCGCGGGTCCGTGTACCTCGACGCTTCCGCCTGACCCGCGCCCCCGAGCGACGATGTCGTCGTCGTACGACGGCGACCCTGTCGCTTGCGCGCGCGTGCAACTGTCCGCGTCCGCAACCTGCAGCGTCTGCACGGAGCGACGATGTCGCCGTTGTACGACGGCGCCCCTGTCGCTCGTGAGCGGGTGCAACTGCCGGCGCGCGCGACCTGCGACGTCGTCGTTGTCGTACGACATCGACTCCGTCGCTTCCGCGCGCGGACAACTGGTGGCGCGTGCACGGGGCGACGATGTCGTCGTCGTACGACGGCGACGGTGTCGCTCCCGCGCGCGTGCAACTACCGGCGCGCGCAACGGGCGACACCGACCCGCACCCGCACCCCGCAGCGCCGCAGCCCGCACCGCCCCCCGTTCGGGGCGACGTCTAACGCGGCGGACGACGGGCTCCGATAGCGCCACTCGAGCACGGATCGCTCACCAGTTCGGCCAGGGATCGGCCACCACCGCACGGCGACGTCGCACCGACGACGCCTGACGAGGGGACCCCCGTGTTCGATTCCGTGACGAGCGTCGCGCTGCAGAGCGCACTCGACGGCCTGTCGATGCGCCAGAAGGTGATCGCGAACAACATCGCGAACATCAACACGACGAACTACCACGCCGAGAAGGTCCAGTTCGAGGACGCCCTGGCGAAGTCGATCGTGGACGGCGACGGCGCCACCACGCCGACGATGGCGCGCAGCCTCGAGCCGACGAACACGAACGGCAACAACGTCAACCTCGACGAGGAGACGCTGTCGAACATCGACACCGTGCTGCGGTACCAGTTCGCCACGCAGGCGATGAACTCCGAGCTCACCAGCGTCCGTGCGGCGATGCGGACGAACTCGTGACGACCTTCGACGCGATCGGCATCGCGAGCACCGGCCTGACCGTGCACCGGAAGTGGCTCGACGCCGTCTCGGACAACATCGCGAACGCGAACACCGTGAAGTCCATGGACGACACTGCGTTCCAGGCACGGTACGTCGAGGTGCAGGAGGGCGCCGGCGTCTCCGGCGCCTACGTCAAGGGCGCCGCGTTCGGCAGCGCCGCCGGCCGGGTGACCTACGACCCGGACAACCCGCTCGCGAACGAGGAGGGCTACGTCCGCATGCCCGACATCGACCTCGGCACGCAGATGGCGGACCTCATCATGGCCCAGCGCGGCTACCAGGCGAACGCCGCCGTGGTCGACCGTGCCAAGACCGCCTACGAGGCGGCACTGCAGATCGGGAAGAACTGATGCCCATCGACGCCGTGAACGGTGTGACCACCAACGCGATGACGAACGCCCTGACGAGTGTGTCGGGGACGTCCAGCGACAGCACGAACGCGACCGGTGCTGCCGGCGCGACGACCGACGGCAGCGGGTTCGCCGCGAGCCTCGGCAACGCCGTCGACGGGCTGCAGTCGCTGCAGAGCGACTCGAAGACCCTCGCGCTCAAGGCCGTGACCGGCAACCTCGACGACATCCACGACGCCACGATCGCCGCCACCCGCGCGCAGGTCACGCTCGAGCTCGTCTCCGCCGTCCGCAACAAGGGCGTCGACGCCTTCAACGAGATCATGAGGATGCAGGCCTGATGCCCGTCGCCGTCAAGAACGTCTTCGCGCGCCTCAGCGCCTACGTGCAGGGCTTCTCCGCCGCCCAGCGCACCATCGCGATCCTGGCGATCGCGGCGCTCGTGCTCGGTGGGATCGCCCTCGCGTCCTGGCTCGGCAAGGCGTCCTACGCGCCGCTCTTCACCGGGCTCGCCGCGGCCGACGCGAGCTCCATCACGGACCAGCTGCAGACCGACGGCGTGCCGTTCCAGCTCACCGACGGCGGCGCGACGATCCTCGTGCCGCAGGCGCAGGTCTACTCGGAGCGGCTCAAGGCGGCGTCGAACGGCCTGCCGTCGTCGAACGAGGGCGGCTACTCGCTGCTCGACAAGATGGGCGTGACGAGCTCGGAGTTCCAGCAGGACGTCACCTACAAGCGCGCGATGGAGGGCGAGCTCGCCAAGACCATCGGCGCGATGGACGGCGTGCAGACCGCCACCGTGCAGCTCGCGATCCCGGAGAAGTCGGTGTTCGTCTCCGAGGAGAAGGACCCGACCGCGTCGGTGTTCATCGCGACCGACAACGGCGCGCAGCTCAGCACCGACCAGGTGCAGGCCATCGTGCACCTGACGAGCGCCTCGGTCGAGGGCATGCAGCCCACCGACGTCTCGGTCGTCGACGCGAAGGGTCAGACCCTGTCCGCCGTCGGCACCGGTGCGACCGGGAGCGGCGCGGACCAGGCCGCCGACTACGACGCGGCGACGAGCAAGAAGATCCAGGACCTGCTCGACACGACGCTCGGCGTCGGCAACGCGACCGTTGTGGTATCCGGGACGATGAACCAGGAGTCCGGCACCCGGACGTCCGAGAGCTACACGAGCCCGACCTCGGGTCCGGTCGCACTGAACGAGTCGAGCACCACCGAGGAGTACGGCGCCGGCTCCGGCGCGGGGAGCGGCGCGACGGGGGTCCTCGGTCCGGATAACATCGCCGTTCCGAACGGCACCGCGACGAGCGGCGCCGGCGACGACGGGTACAAGAACGAGTCGGCGACGAAGAACAACGCCGTCGACCACACCACCGAGACCACGCAGATCCCCTCGGGCGGGCTCGACCGGCAGACCATCTCGGTCGCGCTGAACTCGAAGGCCGACGCCGTGCAGAACGCGAACCTGCAGAGCATCAACGACCTGGTGTCCGCCGCCGCCGGGGTCGACCAGGACCGTGGCGACCAGGTCAAGGTCGCGATGATGGACTTCGACACGAGCGCCTCCGACCAGGCCGCCAAGGCCCTGGAAGCCCAGCAGAAGGCCGACCAGCAGGAAGCACTGTGGTCGTCGATCCGCACCGCCGGCATCGTGATCGGCATCGTCCTCGCAGTCATCGCGATCATGTTCTTCGTCGCCCGCCGCAACCGGAAGCAGGAGCGCGAGGCCGTCGACCTCGGCGAGCTCGACGCCTTCGCCGGTGAGACGTTCCAGCTGCCGCTCGCGATGGACGGCGTCGACGACCGGGCCACGCTCGGTGCCGGTGACGCCCCGACCGCCGTGCTGTCGGCGATGCCCGCCGGCGACGCCCCCACCGAGGTGCTGACGACCGAGGAGATCACGGCCGAGCGCCGCCGTCAGGACATCTCCGCCCTGGCCGAGCGCGACCCGAAGCGCACCGCCGAGCTCCTGCGCGGGCTCCTGGACGACCGGGCACCGGTGTGAGCGCGCTCACGCCGAGCCCCGGCGGCGGCTCCGGTCCGAGCGACCGTGCCCTGACCGGTGCGCAGAAGGTCGCGCTCATCCTCATGCAGATGGAGACCGACCGCGCCGCCGAGGTGATGAAGCAGTTCACCGAGATGGAGGCCGAGGAGATCTCCGCCGAGATCGTCCGGATGCGCCGCGTCGAGGACACCGTCGTCGATGAGACGCTGTCGGAGTTCCACCGGATCACGATGAGCGGCCGGCTGCAGAAGCGCGGCGGCAAGGAGACCGCCCTCGGGCTGCTCGAGGCGTCGTTCGGCGCCGAGCGGGCCGCCGGCGTGATGGACCGTCTGGCCTCGAACCTCGCCGGCCAGTCGTTCGACTTCCTCGACGACGCCGAACCCGGCCAGGTCATCTCCCTGCTCGAGGGCGAGCTGCCGCAGACGATCGCCCTCGTGCTCGCCCACCTGGGCCCCGGGCAGGCCAGTGCCGTGCTCGCCGGGATCGACGAGCGCGTCCGCACCGACGTCGCCCAGGCCTTCGCCACCATGGGCAGCGCGACCCCCGAGGCCGTCGGCATCGTCGCCGGTGTGCTGCGCCAGCGCGCCGGGGCCGTCGTGTCGCCGCGCGAGAGCGTCGAGGTCGTCGGTGGCATCGCGCCCCTGGTCGACATCATCAACCGCTCGGACGTCGCCACCGAGAAGGCCGTGCTCGAGGGACTCGAAGCCCGCGACCCGGAGCTCGCCGAGGACATCCGCTCCCGCATGTTGACCTTCGAGGACATCGTGAAGCTCGAGTCCCGCGACATCCAGCAGGTGCTGCGCGGCATCGACTCGAAGATCCTCGCGACCGCCATGAAGGGCGCAGCCGGGCCGGTCGTCGAGACCATCCGCGCGAACGTGTCCGAGCGCAACCGCGAGCTGCTCGACGACGAACTGCAGGCCATGGGCCCGGTCCGCGTCTCGCAGGTCGAGGAAGCCCGCGCCGAGGTCGTCCGCTCCGTGCGCGAGCTCGAGGCCCAGGGCGTCGTCACCGTGCACCGCGCCGAGGAGGACGAGCTCGTTGACTGACACCGTCGTGCACCGCGTCGCCTTCCCGGTGCTCGCCGATCCCGCCGGACGCGAGCGTGCGTCGAGCGCGGACGTCCGCGGGCACGCGGCCGGGTACACCGCCGGCCTGCGGGCCGCGCAGGCCGAGACCGACGCCCTGCGCGCCCGGCTCGAGGCCGAGCACGCCGCGCGGATCACCGCGCTGCAGGCCGACACGGCCCGCCGGATCGCGGTCCTCGACGCCGCCACGAACGCCATGCTGTCCACGGTCGCACCCGTCCTGGCGGACGCCGAGGCGTCGGTCGCGAGTGCGGCAGTCGACCTGGCCGAGGCCATCGTCGGCAACGTGGTCCGCGCCTCCAGGCCCGCACACGATGCGACCGTCGCCGACGGACCGGGCAGCCGGGAGGCCCGGATCGCGTCCGGCGCCGAGGCCACCGTCCGGCGGGTGCTCGCGTCCGTCGACCGCACGGTCCCGGTGGCCGTCCGGCTCAGCCCGGCGGACGCCGCGCGCGTCGCCGGCCTCGACCTGCCGGTGCCGGTCGTCGCCGACGGCGCCCTGCGCGACGGCGACGCCGTCGTCGACCTGCCGGACGGCATGCTCGACGCGCGCATCGCCACGGCGCTCGACCGCGCCCGCACCGCCCTCGGTGTCGACGCGACGGGAGCCGACCGGTGACCGCCACGCTGCTCCGTCCGCGCGGTCTCGACGAGGCGCTCCTGCGGGCCGCCCCCCAGCGGGTCGGTGTCGTCACGAGCGCCGTCGGCCTGGGGCTGACGATCGCCGGGCTCGACGCCCGCGTCGGCGAGGTCGTCACGGTCGGTGCCGAGGACGGCGAACAGACCGCGGTCGAGGTCGTCGCCACCGATGCCTCGGGCGTCCGCTGCATGCCGCTCGGCCGCCTGACCGGCGTGACCGCGGGCACCCCGGCGCGTCCGACCGGCGGCCCGGTGCTCGTGCCGACCGGATCCGGTCTGTTCGGCCGCGTGCTCGACGGACTCGGCCGACCGATCGACGACCGCGGCCCGCTCGAGGGCCCCGGCGGCGAACCGGTCACCTGGGTCCCGCTCGACCACGACACCCCGAGCGCGATGGCCCGGACCCGCATCGACACCCCGATGCAGCTCGGCGTCCGCGTGCTCGACACCCTGACCACCGTCGGCCGCGGGCAGCGCATGGGCCTGTTCGCCGGGTCCGGTGTGGGCAAGTCGTCGCTGCTGTCGATGATCGCGCGCGGGAGCGACGCGGCCGTCAACGTCATCGCCCTGGTGGGGGAGCGCGGCCGTGAGGTGCGCGAGTTCCTGGAGGACGACCTGGGACCGGAGGGGCTCGCCCGCTCGATCGTCGTCGTGTCGACCTCCGACGAGCCGGCGCTCATGCGCCTGCGCGCCGCGTTCGTGGCCACCCGCATCGCGGAGTCGTTCCGCGATGCCGGGCAGGACGTCGTGCTCATGATGGACTCGCTCACCCGCGTCGCGATGGCGCAGCGCGAGATCGGGCTGTCGGTCGGAGAGCCCCCGGCCACCCGGGGCTACCCGCCGTCGACGTTCTCGGTGCTCGCCGGACTGCTCGAGCGCGCCGGGACCGACCGCGTCGGCAGCATCACGGGCATGTACACCGTGCTCGTCGACGGCGACGACCACAACGAGCCGATCGCCGACGCCGCTCGCAGCATCCTGGACGGCCACGTCGTGCTCGACCGCAAGCTCGCGATCACCGGGCACTTCCCGTCGGTCGACGCCCTCGGCTCGGTGTCCCGCGTCGCCTCGAAGGTCACCCGACCCGAGCAGCGTGCCGCCGCCACCGTGCTGCGGAAGGTGATGGCCGCCCGTGCCGGTGCCCAGGACCTGCTCGACGTCGGTGCGTACCAGCGCGGGTCGAACCCGCTCGTGGACGCCGCCGTCGACCACCAGGGATCGATCGACGCGTTCCTGCGCCAGGGCATGGACGAGCGGGCCACGGCCGACGCGTCCTGGCAGCGCCTCGGCGGCCTCGTGCAGCAGCTGGGGGTGTCGTGATGGCCCGCCGTTTCCCGCTCGCCGGGCTCCTGCGCCTGCGCCACACCGAACAGGACCGTGCCGCCGCGACGCTGGCCACCGCGAACGAGCGCGTCCGGGATGCCGCCGACGCCCGGATCGCCGCACGCCGCAGCCTCGCCGACAGCGAGGACGCCCAGCCGATCCAGGACGCCGCCACCCTGAGCGCCGTCGCCGCAGCCCGTGCCGCGACCCGCGGGATGCTCGAGGAGCTCGACGCCGTGGTGCAGAACCGCCGTGCCGACGCCGACCGGGCGCAGCAGGACTACACCGCCGCCCGTCGCGCCGCCGTCGGCCTCGAGAAGCTCGAGGGCAAGCACACCGAGCAGCAGGCGGCCGAGGAACTCCGGACCGAACAGAACGCCCTCGACGAGATCGCGGCACGACGCCGCACGGAAGGTGGTGCCCGATGAGCGTCGAAGCGGTGCTCTCCCGGATCTCGGAGATCCGGTCCCAGATCGACACGCTGCGCGGCGGGACGGCCACGGCTGCCCCGAGCGCGTCCGCCACCAGCGGTACCGCGGGGTCCTCGGCCTTCGCCGATGCCCTCGCCACCGCCGACGGCACGACCGGCGCGGCGAGCGCTGCCGGTGCCACCGCCGCAGCGACCCCGACGGGCACCCGTGCCCCGGCGACCTCGGTCGACGCCGGCGCCGGCACCCTCGCCACCGGCAGCGGTGCGACCGGCGCCGACGTGGTGGCCGACGCGAAGAAGTACCTCGGCGTCCCGTACGTGTTCGGCGGGGAGACGACCGCTGGCATGGACTGCTCGGGCCTGGTGCAGACGGTCTTCAAGGACCTCGGGGTCACGATGCCCCGGGTCGTGCCGGACCAGGCGAAGATGGGCGTCGAGGTCGGCTCCCTGAAGGACGCGCAGCCCGGCGACCTGATCATCCCGAAGGGCGAGGGCCACGTCGTCATCTACGTCGGCGACGGCAAGGTGCTGCACGCGCCGCGCCCCGGCAAGGACGTCCGGATCGTCGACAACTGGTACTCCGACGGCGACATCGCGACCATCCGCCGGATCGTCCCCGCACAGGCGGCCCCGTCGGCCGTCACCGCGCCGACCGCCTCGGCAGCGCGTTCCGCGACCGACCTGCAGACCGCCGCGCTGCTGTCCATGATGCAGTCCGGGAGTGCCGCATGAGCCTGACCATCGCCACCCAGCCGTCCGTGCCCACCGCACCGGGCTCCACCCGGGGTGGATCGTCCGACCCCGCGGCTGCCGGGTCCTTCGGTGCGGCACTGACCGCCGCCGTCGCGACCGAGCGGCGCCCCGGCGACGGAGCTGCCGGGCGGGACGACACCGAGGGCCGGACGGCGGACGGGTCGGCTGCGACGCCGGGCACCGGTGCCACGCCGTCCGCGTCCGCGTCTGCGTCGGACCAGTCGGTGCCCGCGACCGAGGCAGCGCCCGTCGACGCGCAGGCGCTGCTCACCGCCGGACTCGTGGCCGTGGCCGCACCGATCGCTCCGGCCAGCCGCACCGCCGAGACGCCCGCCCGCGACCCACACGCCGTCGTGGCCGCAGGGGTGACCGCCGGAACGACCAACACCACGACCACGACACCGCCGTCGGTGGAGGGGGCCACCTCGACGCCGGTCCCGTCGACCCCGGCGCCGACGACCGCTCCCACAATGGCGACCCCGCAGCAGGCACCGGCGTCGGGCGCGGCACGGGGAACCGCTGCCGCAGCGACGACGGGCACGGCGACCACCGCCGCGACGACCCCCGCCGTGACACCCGCCGGCACCGCGTCTCCGGTCGCTGCCGCGACGACCGTCGCCGGCGCAACCCCCGCGACGACCGCTGCGTCGACGACCACGGCCGCGACCGACCCGGCGACCACTGCCCCGACGGCCGCTGCCGCGATCGCGGCCCCCGCCGCCTCCCGCACCGCCGACGGCGACACCGCCACCGTGACCCCTGCTCAGGCGCCGGTCGTGGCGGCCGCCGCCCCGGCAGCCGGCACCGGCTCCCGAGCCGGCCACGGGACGGAGCAGCAGGCGTCGACGCCGGGTGATCCGGGCCTCCCGGCCGTCGCCCCCAGCCGTGGTGGCGAGACGCCGTTCGTCATGTCGACGACGCCGACCGCCGCGCCCGCCGCGGCGACCGCGCCGGCCCCGGCACCGCTCGCCCAGCAGCTGGCGCGACCGGTGTTCTCGCTCGCGCAGGCCGGCCCCGGCGAGCACGTCGTCACGGTGCAGGTCGTGCCGGACAGCCTCGGCCCGGTCACGGTCCGCGCGCACGTCACCGCGCACGGCATGCACGTCGAGCTGTTCGCCGCGTCGGACGCCGGCCGCGAGGCCGTCCGCCAGGTCCTGCCGGACCTGCGGCGCGACGCGGCCGGCACCGGTGTGAGCACCACGCTCGACCTGTCGTCGCAGAACCAGCCGCAGGACGCGCCGGGTCGCGACGAGCGCCCGGCCGTACGTTCGCTGCCTGGCGACCCCGGCCTGGAGGCGCGGGTCACCCCGCGCACGCAGCCCACCGCCCACACGCCCTCCATCCGCACCGCGGGACTCGACGTCCTCGCCTGATCCGGCTCACGAACAGGAACGCACCATGCCCATCGACGGCATCACCGGCAGCGTCGACCCGACCGCGCAGGCCGCGGCCCTCGCCGCGAACTCCACCGCCCAGAAGTCCCAGACGATGGACTCCGAGGTCTTCATGAAGCTGCTCGTCACACAGCTGCGCAACCAGGACCCGTCGTCGCCGATGGACACCAACCAGATGATCGGCCAGCAGACGCAGCTCGCGATGATGGAGCAGATCACCAACCAGACCACGACGGGGAACGAGAACTTCTCGCTCCAGATGCGCATCGCCGCAGCGAACCTCGTCGGCAAGCAGGTCAGCTACACCGACGCCGACTCGGGCAAGTCCGTCACCGGGACCGCCTCGGCGGTGTCGTACGCGAACAGCGTCCCCACGGTCACCGTGAACGGGAAGGAGGTCGCTCTCGACGTGATCTCCGGCATCACCACCACCGCTCCGGCGTCCTGACGCCCGCTCGTTCCTTCCTCGTTCCTCCTCGCTCTTCCTCGTTCTTCCTCGCTCTTCCTGCCTCTCCGAAAGGACGCTCCATGCTCCGCTCGCTCTACTCCGGGATCTCCGGCCTCCGCTCCCACCAGCAGATGCTCGACGTCACCGGCAACAACATCGCCAACGTCAACACCGTCGGCTTCAAGTCGTCGACCACCGTGTTCCAGGACACCCTGTCGCAGATGACCCAGGGCGCCGGCGGACCGCAGACCGGCATCGGCGGCACGAACCCGGCCCAGATCGGCCTCGGCGTGCAGGTCGCCGGCGTCTCCACGAACTTCTCGCAGGGCTCGGCGCAGGCCACCGGCAAGGCGACCGACCTGATGATCTCGGGCGACGGCTTCTTCGTCACCCGCCTGGGCAACGACACCGTCTACACCCGCGCCGGTGCGTTCGACTTCGACGCCAACGGCCGCCTGGTCACCGCCGACGGCAAGATCGTGCAGGGCTACCCGGCCACGAACGGCGTCGTCAACGAGAACGGCCAGCTGTCCGACATCACGCTGCCGCTCGAAGCAGCGGCCCCGGCGGTCCGCACCACCGCCGCCACCGTCGCCGGCAACCTGCCGTCCGAGACCGCCGTCGGCCAGACCATCACCCGCGAGGCCACCGTGTACGACGCCTCGGGTGCCAAGCACACGATGTCCCTCGCCTACACGCGCACCGCCGACGGCTGGGACGTCACCGGGCGCAACGGCCAGGGCACCACGGCGACGACCTCGCTGACCTTCGGCACCGACGGCAAGCTGACCGCCGGCGGCACCCTCGCCGTCGGGGGCATCCGGGTCGACATGGGCGACCTGACCGGGTTCGCCTCGCTCAACACCGCGGCGATCGGCTCGCAGAACGGCCGCGAGGCCGGCGCGCTGCAGGGCTACTCGATCTCGAAGGACGGCACCGTCACCGGCACGTTCTCGAACGGCGCGTCGCTCGCGCTCGGCCGCATCGCCCTCGCCACGTTCGCCAACCCGGCCGGCCTCGAGAAGACCGGTGCATCGGGCTACCGCGCCACCGCGAACTCGGGCGGCGCGACGGTCGGCGGCCCCGGCTCGGCGGGCGTCGGTTCGCTCGCGGCGGGGACGCTCGAGATGTCGAACGTCGACCTGTCGCAGGAGTTCACGAACCTGATCGTGGCGCAGCGCGGGTTCCAGGCGAACGCCCGCATCATCACCACCTCGGACGAGGTGCTGCAGGAGCTCACGAACCTGAAGCGCTAGGCGCGGGGGCTCGCGTCGCGGGTCGCGGTCGCGGGTCGCGGGTCGCGGGCGCTTGGTGAGCAGGAATGGTCGGGTGCTGAAGGGGGACTCGACCGTTCCTGCTCACCATCGTTCGTGGTGCAGGGAGTTCGGCGACCGTTCGTGACGAAACGCTGCGTCGTGACGTCTCATCGGTGCGATGCGCGAGAACCACGACACCGACCACCAGTCCGACCACCGATGCTGCAGCGTCTTCGACCGCTGGCGGTGTGATCGACCACGCGGCCACGACGGCGTGCACGAGTCGCGTGCTCCCGGCGGCCGCACGAGCTGGAACGACGCGCTGACCGGGCGGGGGCTCTCGGACGTCTGAGCGAACCGGGCCGGTGACCCCGGTCCGGAACGGCGCGCTCCCGTTCGTCAGAGGCGTCCGAGCCCGTTCCCGAAGAACACGGTCCCGATCAGCACGAGGACGACCACGGTGACCGTCCTGGCGTTGCGGGCCATCCAGGCGCGGACCGCCCCGAGGCCGGCGCGCGCCTGGTCGGCTCGGACGAGTGCGAACACGACGGGGCCGCTCACCGTGCTCGTGGTCACGAGGGCGGCGCCGCCGAGCAGCACCACCGCCGGCACCGACGGCACGTGCGCGGACCCGAGGACGATCCCGAGACCGCCGGCGAGGAGCAACGCCTTCGGCCGGAACGCGAGCAGGGCGCCGACGGCGAACGCGACGGCCGGTCGCACGGTCGCGAGCACCCGGGTGAGTCGGCTCGTCGCTCCGTTCCCGCCCGGTCCCGCAGGTCGGCGGAGCAGCACGACGCCCGCGGCTGCCGACACGGCGCCGAGGAGCATCTCCAGTGCGCCGAGCAGCGGCGCCGCCCGGACGTGCAGCGCCGGCACCACCACCGATCCGAACACGGCGGTCATGACGACGGTGACGACGAAGACGCCCGAGGTGTACCCCGCTGTGTAGAGCACGGCGGGACCGGCGCCGCGCCCACCCAGGAGCAGCGTGAGCACGCCGATGACGGGGACGGAGCTCAGGGCACCCGCGATGACGAGGGGCAGCATCTGTCCGATCGTCGCGAGCATGCGTCGACACCGATCACGAGGTCGTCCTGGTGACGTCCCCGGCCTTCCAGGTGCGGTTGAAGTAGGGCTCGAGGGGGCCGTAGAACCGCAGGTACGAGAACCAGTGCCGCCCGGGGATGGTCTGCACCCAGTTGCTGGCTCCTGCGGCGGGTTCGGTCGGCCCGAAGTGCAGCACGACGGAGCCGTCCGGTTCGGTCACGAGGTCGTCGTCGCGACTGCCGCGGTCACCGCGCTGCTGCTCGTTGTCGATGAGGCACCGTGTGGCGACGTCGTAGACGGTGACCGACCAGAAGAGGGCGGCGGGCACGTCGGCAGGAACGGTGAGCGTGTAGTCGACGCCCCCGTCGAGCCAGGCACCGTCCGCGTCGACGTACGCGCCGAGGTAGGCCTGGCCCTTGCCCGGGACCGTGCTCTTCATCGCAGCCGAGAAGCTCACCGCTTCGTAGAACCAGGAAGCCCGCTCGAGCAGCTCGTCGTACCAGGGCCCGCGCTGGGACGAGTTGGTCAGGACGACCGCGGTGTCCCACTGCCGGTCCGGCCAGTACTTCGCTCCCGGGAACCGCTTGGCGAAGGTGTTCGCCTGCGCCATCCGCTCGCCGTCGACGGTTGCCCGCTCGAGGATGCGCCGCAGCCGGTCGTCGGGCGCGAACGGCGTGCCGGGTTCGATGCCGAGCTGGCGCAGCATCGCCAGGAAGAACCGGTCACGTTCGTCGACGACCTCGGTCTGGTAGATCTCGTGCAACCGTTCCCAGTAGGCGATGCCGTGTGGCTGGTCACCCGACCATCGCCGGCCGCCGGTGGAGACCAGCCGCGTGGTCGGTGGATCCGCGTGCACCGCGAGCGGATGGACTCGCACCGCCTCGGCGAGGGACGCGCTCCGATCCGGGTCGGGGTCGAGGGTCCGGAAGCCGAACATGACGTTCACACCGGTGCTCTCGACGACCGTCCAGTCCGACGGGTGGTCGGGGACGCGCTGGCCCGGTCCGACCACGAGGGTCGTGCCGCCCCGACCGGCGTCCGCCCCCATCTCGCCCAGCACCGCGACCTCGCGTTGCCAGAAGTCGGAGACGCCGCCTGCCGTCGGACCCGGCGGGAGTTCGATGACGAGGGGCCCCGTGACGGACAGGTCGAAGAAGTTCAGGATGTACGGCGTCGTCGCGTTCGCGGTGATGAGGCCGAGTCGGTCCTGGTAGGTGAGGTACCGGACGAGGTCGTGGTCGGTCGCGCCGAAGACATCGCGGTGCTGTGTGCGCCACTGCGCGTACGAGACGATCGGCAGCGCCCAGAGGTACACCTGGCACGCGAGCTGGTGGTCGAGTTCGTCGAAGATCCCCGCGAGGTCCTCGCGGGGCGGGATGTCGGCGGCCGTGGGCGAGACGTCAGTGGTCATCCCCGGATCGTCGTCGCCTCCGCCGTGCACGGCATCACCCGGGGTGGGTGAGCCAGACCCGCCGACCGGATCACCCCGTTGGGGTGGTCCTGCGGGCCCGGCCGGCCGGGTAGACCTGCTCCCATCAACCGCGGAGGGAACCGACCATGGACTTCTGGACCACGTTCTGGGCGATCGTCTGGTACGCATTCTTGGCATTCACGTTCGTCGCGGCGCTGATGGCGCTCTTCTCGGTCATCGCCGACCTGTTCCGGGACCGCGACCTGAGCGGGTGGTGGAAGGCCGTGTGGGTGCTGTTCCTCGTGTTCGTCCCGTTCCTGACGGTGTTCGTCTACCTCATCGCGCGCGGCCGGGGCATGGCCGAGCGGAGTGCTCGAGCGGCGCACCAGGAGCAGCAGGCTGCCGAGGGGTACATCCGGCAGGTCGCCGGGACGTCACCGGCTGACGAGATCGCGAAGGCGCAGGCACTGCTCGACGCGGGGACGATCACGGCGAGCGAGTTCGCGAGCATCAAGGCACACGCACTCAGCACGACGCGCACGTCCGCGACCGCCGGGGCGGTGTGAGCGGTGCGCACGTTCACCTACGGTCCCGCCGAAGCCTTCGTGGTCCTCCACGACGGCGACCTGCCGGACCGTGCCGTCCTCGGGGCGCTCACCGACCTGATCGCGACGGACACCCTGCGGCTCCTCGACATCCTGCTGATCAGTCGCGCTCCTGACGGCTCCGTCCGGGTGCGCGAGATCGACGACGTCACGGACCCCGGGCTCGCCGGACCGATCGTGCTCGAGGCTCGTGGTCTCGCCGCCAACGACGACGTGGACGAGATCGCCGACTCGTTGGCACCCGGGACCTCGGCGGCGATCGTCGTCGTCGAGCACGTCTGGGAGAAAGCCCTCGCCGAACGGTTTGCCGCGAGCGGTGGGCAGCTGCTCTGGAGCGCGCGCATCCCGGCACCGGAGCTCAACGAACTCGCCGCCACGGCACACATCGGCTAGGAGAGACGACCGTGTTGTTCAGACGTTTCGGTCGACCCGGACTCCTCGGCCTCGCCGCTCGCACCGCGGTCGTGGCCGGTACCGCCGGCGCGGTGGGCGGCGCGATCCGCACCCACCAGCAGGCGGCCGCGCAGGAGCGTGCAGCTGCCGACGCCTGGGACGCCGAACAGACCGTTCCCGTCCCACCGACACCCCCGGCACCGCGGGACGACGGCGGGGACCTGCTGCGCGAGCTGGAACGGCTCGGCCAGATGCACCAGCAGGGGCTGCTCGACGACGCGGAGTTCGCAGCCGCGAAACAGCGGCTCCTCGCCGGCTGACCACGACCGACACCACCGAACCACCCAACGGAAGGAACACCATGGCAGACCTCATCGTCATCTCGTTCGACGACGACGCCCGAGCCACCGCAGCGTACGACGAGATCCAGCAGTTGCAGGACGACCTCGTGGTCGAACTCGCCGGCCTCGCACTCGTGCACGTCGACGACAAGGGCAAGACACACGTCGAGACCCCGGGACCGGTCGGGAACGTGGGCGCCGGCGCAGCCGGGGGAGCGCTCTTCGGCACGCTCCTGGGCCTGCTGTTCTTCGTGCCGTTCTTCGGCCTGGTCATCGGCGGGGCGCTCGGCGCCCTCTTCGCCGGCCTGGACAAGACCGGCCTGAACGCGGAGTTCCGCGACCGCGTGAAGTCCGCGGTCGCGGACGGGCGGTCCGCGGTCGTGGTCTACGCGACCAAGATCACCGAGGACAAGTTCGGCGAGGCGCTCTCCCGGTTCGGCGGCACGGTCGTGCAGACGTCGCTGTCCGAGGCCGACGAACACGAACTCGCGCACGACATGACGGGTGCTCGCTGAGCTCCCTCCGGTGACGCGCCGCCGGTCCTGGACGGGCGGCGCGTCACCATCTCCTCCGACGACACGGAAGGGTCCGGGCCATGGGCGTACTCATCGCCGACCTCATCGCCCCGGCGCTCGGTATCCTCCTGAGCCCGCTGGCGATCATGGCCCTCGTCGCGGAGCTGCTGTCCCGGCGGAACCGTGCCAACGGCATCGCCTACTCCGCCGGCTGGCTGCTGGGTGTGATCGTCGGGGTCGGAGTGTCGGTCGCGGTGTTCACGGCGGTCGACTTCCACCCACGGACGGACACGTCGTCCTGGCTCGCCCTGGTCCGGCTCGTGATCGCGCTCGTCCTCCTGCTCACCGCCGTGTGGGTGTTCCGTCGCGGCGCCAAGGACCTGCGGAAGATGGCCGCCGCTGCGACTCCTGAGCAGATCGCTGCCGCTGCTCCACAGCTCCCCGGCTGGTTGCAACGGGTCAGCGAGTTCACCCCGGGACGGTCGTTCGCGCTGGGCTTCGGACTGTTCGTCCTCAATCCGGTCGACGCCTCGTGCGCGATCATCGCCGGGCTCGACATCGCGAGTGCACCGGTGGGCACGGCTGCCGGTGCAGCGGTCGCCGTCGGGTTCGTCGTCGTCGGCGTGGCACCGATCGCCGTCCCGGTGTGCTTCGTCGCGGTCCGTGGCGCCGCGGCCGCGCCGGTCCTCGAAGGACTCCGGACCTGGATCGCCGGGCACACCAGCGTCCTGAACGGTCTCCTCATCCTCGTCATCGGTGCGCTGCAACTGCAGAAGGCCCTCGCAGCGCTCATCCCGTGACGCCACGTCGAAGGGCGCATCCCTGACCAGCACCGCCGACGAACTCACGACCCTCCGCGCTGAGAACGCCGCACTCCGTGCTCGGTTGGCTGCCCGCGACGGAACGTCGACCCACCCTGGACCACGACGGCGCTGGCGACGGGCCGTCCCCGCTGCCGCGCTGATCGTCATCGGCGCGCTGCTCGCCCCCGTGACGGTGGTCGCCGTCTGGGCCGAGCGCGAAGCGTCCTCGACCGAGGCCTTCGTGGAGACGTTCGCCCCGCTCGCTCGCGACGGCTCGGTGCAGGCCCTCGTCGCATCGAGGACGGTCGCGGTGATCAACGAGCGACTCGACGCGTCGCAGCTCACCGGAACGGTCTTCGACGGGATCGCCCAGCTCGACCTCCCACCACGCGCGAAGGACGCGCTGGGCGCGCTGCAGGCGCCTGCGACCGCCGGCATCGAGGGACTGATCACCAGCACCGTCGACCGGTTCGTGGCGTCCGAGCAGTTCGCCGAGCTCTGGGACCGCCTCCTGCGGACCGGGCACACCCAGATGGTCGCCTCCCTGCGAGGAGACCGGGACGCCGCCGTTTCCATCGGTGGAGACGGCGCGATCGGCATCCAGCTCGGTCCGGTCGTCGCCGAGGTGAAGAGTCGACTGATCGAGCGCGGGCTCACGATCGCGGCGCGGATCCCGAGCGTCGACCGGACTCTCGTGATCGCGACCTCGGACGCCGCGGTGCGGGCGCAGACAGCGTTCGCGGTGGTGCAGATCGTGGCCGGGTGGCTGCCGTGGATCCTGGTCGCCACCATCGGACTCGGCGTCGTCACGGCAAGCCGACGAGCACGCGCGCTCACGCTCGCAGCGGTCGGCGTCGCCGTGACGATGATCGTGACCCTGGTCGCCGTCGGGGTCGGGCGGGTGCTGACCGTCCACGCCCTCACCCCTGACCTGATGCCCAGGAACGCCGCTCGGACGATCTACGACAGCGTGGTCGCCTTCGTCGCGAGCGCCGCCGTCGCCGGAACGGTCCTCGCCCTCTCCGTCGCACTCGTCGCGTGGTACGCGGGCTCGTCGTCGTCCGCGCGGACGGTGCGCGGGTCGTTCGTCCGCGCCGCGGGATCGCTGCGTGCCGCCGCAGAACGACGTGGTCTGACGACGGGGCGGGTCGGCGTGCTGGTCTGGCGGGGACGCGTCGTCATCCGGACACTGGTCGCGACCGCAGCGGGTGCGGTCATCGTGACGCACCGTCCGCTCACCCCCGGGCTCATCGCCTGGACGCTGGTGGGTGCGCTCGTCGTCGTCGCCGCCACCGAACTCGTCTGGCGACCCTCGGCGCCGCGTACCGGGGTCTCACCCGGAACGGACGATCCCGCGCCCTCGTCCGCTCACTAGCGTCCGACGTGGTGGTGCGCAGCGCATCCCGGCAGCAGGGAGAGGGCACGATGCCGTTCTGGAAGCACCACGCTCAGCCGACGCCGTCACCGACACCGACGCCGGGGTCGACCTCCGGGTCCACAGCTGTGACTGGAGGGGAGCAGGGATCCACCCCGGACCGGGGGTTGCGGATCATGCTGGGTCTCGCCGCCGCGGTCGTCGTCGCCGTCGGCTGCGCACGGTTCTCGGGGATCATCGCCCCGACCGTGCTCGCGCTCGTCGTGACGATCTGCGTGCAGCCCGCCCGGGTGTTCCTCGAACGGCTGGGGTTCGCCCGCAGCCTCGCCTCCGCCGTCGTGATCGTTGTGATCCTGGTGCTGCTCGTGGGCTTCTCGGCCGCCCTCGTGCTCTCCGTGGCCCAGTTCGCCACGTTGTTCCCGCAGTACGCAGCCCAGATCCACGCCTTCGAGGAGCAGCTCGGCGACTGGCTGACGTCCCTCGGCATCGGGCAGGAGCAGGTCCAGGCGCTCCTCGCAGGACTCGACCCCGGGAAGGTCGTCGGTGCCGTCTCGGGTGTCGTGGGCAGCGTGTTCAGCCTCGGCGTCGGACTCCTCGTGGTGCTCGCGCTGATCGTCTTCATGACGCTCGACGCCGGGTACGGGCGACTGATCGCAGACCGCGTCCGTCCCGGACGACCGCAGCTCGTCGACGCGCTCGCGTCGTTCACCGCGAGTGTCCGGAAGTACATGGTCGTCACGGCGGTGCTCGGTGCCGCCGTGGCCGCCCTCGACGCCCTGGCACTGGTCGTGCTGCAGGTCCCCGGCGCCGCGCTCTGGGGGCTGCTCGCCTTCATCACCGGGTTCATCCCGAACATCGGGTACTGGATCGGCATCATCCCGCCGGTCGTGCTCGCGCTCCTCGCGAACGGGTGGGGGAGCGCCGTCGCCGTCATCATCATCTACGCCGTGATCAACGGAGTCATCCAGTCCGGCCTGCAGCCCCACATCGTCGGCTCTGCGGTGTCGCTCAACCAGACGATCGCGTTCCTGTCGGTCGTGTTCTGGTCCGCGGTCCTCGGCCCGCTCGGCGCCGTGCTGGCGATCCCGCTGACGCTCCTGGTCCGGGCGCTGCTCGTCGACGCGAACCCGGACGCCCGGTGGATCCGGCCGGCGCTCGGCGACGTCGCCGGTCTGTCACCGCCGACGTCACGGGAGCGTCGTCGGCGCGAGCGGAGCACGTCCCACCACCCAGACAGGAGCACACCGTGAACTTCGCGTCCCTCTTCGGCGAAATGCTGCCGCAGGCAGTCACCATCGCCATCAGTCCGATCCCGATCATCGCGGCGATCCTCATGCTCCTCTCGCCACGTGCGCGCACGGTCGCACCCGCGTTCCTGGTCGGGTGGGTCGCCGGCATCGCCGTCGCGGTCGTCGTCGTGACCCTGCTGTCCTCGTCGATCCCGGCGGCGGACCCCGACGCGTCGAAGCCGGTGGCCGGCATCGTCAAGATCGTGTTGGGCGTGCTGCTGCTGCTGCTCGCCGTCCACCAGTGGCGCGGTCGACCGCAGCGCGGTACGACCCCGGCGCCGCCGAAGTGGATGACGGCCATCGACACGATCACCCCGGCCAAGGCCGCCGGCCTGGCGTTCCTGCTCGCGGCGGTCAACCCGAAGAACCTCATGATGGCCGTGGCGGCGGGCGTCACCGTCGGGACGAGCGCTGCCGCCGGCGGCACCGTCGTGTGGTCGGTGGTCGTGTTCGTCGTGATCGCCTCGCTCAGCATCGGGATCCCGGTCCTCGGCTTCCTGGTGGCGGGGGACCGGGTCGCAGGGCCGCTCGAGAACCTCCGCGACTGGCTCACCGACAACAACGCGACGATCATGGCCGTCCTGCTGCTCGTGATCGGCGTGACGACCGTCGGCAAGGGGATCGGGGCGTTCTGATGCAGATCCTCCCGGGCGTGACCCGTCGCTCCTGGCGGACCGAAGCCCTGGCGGGCATCACCCTCGCGGCGATCGCCATCCCGTTGAACATCGGGTACGCGCAGATCGCGGGTCTGCCACCCACCGCCGGCCTCTACGCACTGATCGTGCCGGGCGTCCTCTTCGCCCTCCTGGCGTCGTCCCGACAGCTCGTCGCCTCGCCCGACGCGGCAGCGGCGGCGTTGGTCGGGTCGTCCCTGGCCGGGCTCGCGGTGGCCGGCAGCGGTTCCTACCTGCAGTTCGCCCTCGCGCAGGCATTGATCGGTGCGGTCGTGTTCGCGGCGTGCGCGGTGCTGAAGCTCGGGTTCCTGGCGAACTTCCTGTCGGCGCCGATCCTGGTGGGGTTCGTCGGCGGCCTCGCGCTCGACATCCTGCTCAGCCAGGTCGCGAAGATGCTCGGTGTCAAGGTCGACAGCGGCGACGAGTTCATCCCCCGGCTGGGCGAACTCGTCAGCGGTCTGGGCCACCTGAACGTCTGGTCCGTGTGCATCTCGGTCGCGTCGGTCCTCGTCCTGGTGCTCGGGCGCCGTTTCCGTGCGGTGCCGTGGGCGCTGGTGTGCTCGTCGTCACCACCGTCGTGCTCGTGCTGTTCCGCCTCGACGACGCCGGCGTCGCGGTCCTCGGGGAGGTCCCAGCCGGCCCGCCGACCTTCACCTGGCCGCAGATCTCGTGGCAGCAGTGGCTGCAGCTCGTGCCGAGCGCCGTCGCGCTCACCCTCGTGGCGATGGCCGAGGGGCTGCTCGTCGCACGTCGGTACGCCGAGCAGCACGGCTACGCCGAGGACGCCAACCGAGACCTCTTCGCCTTCGCCGCGGCGAACGCGGGATCCGGACTCACCGGCGGTTTCACGGTGGGCTCGTCGGCGTCGCGGACCGCAGCGATGGACCAATCCGGGTCGAGGACCCAGCTGCCCTCCGTCGTCGCAGCCGTCCTGACCCTGCTCGTGGTCTGCTTCGGCACCGCGCTGCTGCAGGACATCCCGTCGCCGGCCATCGGGGCGATCGTCGCCGTCGCCGTCACACCGTTGCTCGGGATCGCGGAGTTCGCACGGCTGTGGCGGCTCCGGCGCTTCGAGTTCGTCGTCGCCGCCGTGTGCTTCGCAGCAGTGCTCCTGCTCGGTCCGATCATCGGCGTGCTCATCGCGTTCGTCCTCTCGCTGGTGAACGTGGTCCGTTCGGCGGCGAACCCGCCGGTCGACGTGCTCGTGCCGAGCGGCGAGCCGGTCGACGTGTTCCGCGCGGCCGAGGACGGTCGAGTGACGACGGCGCCCGGTGTGGTCGTCCTGCGGTTCGCCGGGCCGCTCTTCTTCGGGAACGCGCAGGTGTTCTCGTCCGCCGTCCACTCGGCGGTGACCGCCGGACTCGCCGACGGGGCACGCGCACTCGTCATCGACTGCGAAGCGGTCACCGGGGTCGACACCACCGCGGCCGACGTTGCGGGCGAGGCCATCGAGTGGGCGCGGGCACAGGGCGTCACGGTCGGGTTCAGCCGCGTCCGCTCGGCGACGCGGGCGGAGCTCGAACACTTCGACCTGCTCGGTGACAGCGCCGTCTACACGAGCAACCGGGCGGCGGTCGAGGCGCTGACGTCACGGTGACCGGCGCCTCGGCCGATCACCGTTCCTGGCGGAGTTCGGCGATCTCGAGCCCCAGCTCTGCGATGCGGGCGAGCAGCGCGTGCAGGGCGGTCTGGTCCTCGAGCGTCCCGATCAGCAGGGTCTGGGCCGGAGCCACCTGGACCAGTTCGAACTCGGGGAACGCCGCCTCGAGCGTCGGCGACGACGCGTAGGGCAACCGGACTTCGTATCGGCTCATGGCGACCTCCTGCTCCAGGCCGAGCATCGCACCGAGGAGCCGACGGCGAGTCCCCTGAACCGGGTGAAGTCGTCGTGGACCGGCTGCTCAGAGCAGCCCGTGCAGCCGTGCCGCCGTGACGGCCTCGGTGCGGCCGGAGGCGGACAGCTTCGCGTACACGCTCCGGAGGTGCGTCTTGATCGTGTTGACGCTGAGGTGGTGCTTCGCGGCGATCTCGGCGATCGTCTGGTGGGCCGGCAACTCGAGCAGCAGCTCCTGCTCCTTGGCGGTCAGCGCCACGGCCATCTGCTGTCGGCCGGTCCCCGTGTCGCCCGCGGCCGTGGCAGCGAGCGACGTGATGTGGGATGCGTAGTCCTCGAGCGGGCCGAACGAGCCGCGGAGTGCGCGGACGAGGTCCGCTCCGGCGTTCCGCGACGCCAGGAACTCCCGGGCGAAGCCGAACTCCTCACTGATGTCCAGTGCCCGTCGGACGCGGTTCGCAACCTCGAGGGGCCGGACCTGCTGCTCCGCGTGGGCGGCGAGGGCGAGATGGGCGTGCACGACGCTGACCCCGGTCCACGCTGCGTCCCGGCCGTCGACGGCTTCGGTGACCGCGGCCGATGCGAGGTGGTCGGTGCGCCCGGCCGCGAGCAGCCGGAGCGTGTTCGCCTCGAGTGAGTCGGGGCCCAGGATCCCGGCGACGAGACGACGGATGTCCGCCGCGGCGGCCGGCCCGTGCAGGGTCTGCGACCAGGAGTGCAAGCGCGTCGAGACCGCTGCGACCGTCCGGGGGTGGGCACGCCCGTCCGTCCGGACGAGCTGCACGAGTCGGGTGAGCGGCTCGCGGGGAGCCGCCGACGCATCGATCGCCGCGACGCAGAGCACCACCCGCACCTGGAACAGCAGCCCGAGCTCGGCGCCGGTCGGGTCTGCTGCTTCGATGCGGTGCAGTGCCGCGAAGGAGACCGGCTCGCACCGCGCGTAGGCCTGCATGATCGTCAGCAGCATCGCGCGTGCGGTCGCCCGGTTGTAGGGCGGCGTGGTGTCGAACCGGACGATGTTCATCCGCTCCTCGTGCGCGCTGGCCGTCCGCCAGTCGCCGGCACGGACCGCGAGGGTGGCCGACGCGTCCACCGCGATCACGTAGAGCCATCCGTAGCCGGCGCGGAGGGCGGCTGCCTGCACCGACCGGAGCAGCTGTTCGGCGTCGTCGCGCTGCCCCGTCGCGATGAGGCACCAGGCGACCGCTGCGCGGAGGACCAAAGCGGTGTCGAGGGACGGGATCGGCGTTCCGCGGAGGAACTCGCCCAACTCGCGCAGCCGGGCCCCGGCAGCGACGTCGTCCGTGATCAGGAACGTGCTGAGCGCCAGGACCACCGGTCGCCAGCGCCGGTCGTCCGTCGCGCTGGCGGTCGCCAACAGGGACTCGGCCCGGGCGAGGCACTCCTCGGCTCCGATGCGGTCCGGGAACGCCGGCGCGTCCATCGCGAGCCGGATCGCCGCGACCGGCAGCGTGTCCCGTCCGAGGGGGAGTGCGCTGAGCGCCGTCCCGACCAGGGTCGTGCGTCCCTGCATCAAGAGGACGCTGCCGGAGCGTTCGACCTGTGTCGCGATGGTCTGGGGATCGCGGGAGAGCAGCGCCTGTTCCATCGCGAGGTCGTGGGCGCCGAGTTGCTCGTACCACTCGGCGGCCGTCGCGTGGTTGCGCACCGCGCTGCACTCGTCACGGCGTCGGAACTCGGCCCGCATGTACGCGGCGAGGACCGGGTGGATCCGGAACCCGTCGCCGTCGGGTGCAGCCTCGACGAAGAGGTGCCGAGCGCTCAGCCGCTGCAGGACGGCACCGACGTCGTTGCGGCCGGTGAGCGTCACGGCGAGGTCCAGCGGCACCTCGGACGCGACTGCCGCGCGCATGACGACGGCGCGGTCGGCTGCGCTGAGGGTGTCGAGGATCCGCACCGTCAGGTAGTCGGCCACCTGGTGGTGGTCACCGCCGAACCGTGCGACCGCGGCGGCGCGGTCCGTCTGGGTGAGCAGGAACGGCATCGCCAACACGACACCGGCGGCCCAGCCGCCGGTGCGCTGCGCCAGCGTCTCAGCGTCCTGCACCGGCAGGACGAGGTCGAAGCGGAGCGCGAGGGCGAGGGTCTCGTCGACGGTGAAGGCCAGTGCCGCGGGCGGCACCACCATCTGACCGCCCAGCGTGTCGACGACCGAGCCGAAGCCCGTCGGCTCGAAACGCCCCGCCACGACGATCCGCGCGCCGGCGCGCGCCATCGACAGCAGTCGACGGAGTGGTGCTGGGCACTGCCCGCCGAACAGGGTGTTCACGTCGTCGACGAACCACCAGTCCACGGTTCCGTCGCCGTCGAGCGGCACGTCCGCGTCGAGCAGCAGGTCTGCTTCGGTGAGCCACCGCACGCGGGCACCGTCCGATTCGAGCGCAGCCGCCCACTCCGCCAGCGCGGTGGACTTGCCAGCCCCGGCCACCGCCCAGAGCGTGAGCAGGCGCAGGTCCGTCCGCGTGAACTGCCGGAGCGGTTCGAGCAGTCGCGGCCGCCGCACCGTCCCCTCGTGTCCTGCCGGCTGCGGTGGCGCGGTGGACCCGCCGGGCTCGGGCCGGAGCCTGGTGCGCGGCGGTGTCCTGGTCTCTCCGATGGTCTGCACGTGTGGCCTTCCCCTGAAAAGGCTGATGTGGTGGACACGCTACGGCGCACTGGTCCGTTTTGCGCACTGAAGATCGTCACGCCGCGTGACAATCACCCGAAGAGGGTGAGGGGTGCTCACCCGCGCAGCGGGATCGTTCGAGCCCACCGCCGGATCGCGACGTACGCACGATCGCGGACGGCGGGCTCGGAGAGCATCACGTCGTGGAGCGCGCGGTGTACCCGGACCACCGTGACGTCGTCCCCGAGCGACAGCGACCGGTGTGCCACTGCGTCCACGTTGAGGGCGACGTCGGAGTGGGTCATCGCGTCCGACCACCGGGGGCCGAGGTTGCTGTGCGTGCTGAGCAGCACGAGCACGGGGATGTCGAGGTGCAGCCCGCGCGCCACGGTGTCCTGACCGGCGAACACCGCCGCGAGCCACCCCGGGTGCAGCGGGAAACCGTGCACCGGGCGCCAGTGCTGGTCGTACGTCCACGATCCCTCGGCCTCGCTCGACACCGTGCGCGTGTAGTGACCGGGGTCGACGACGGGCATCGGCGCGAGCGGGTTCCGACGGGCGCCGAGCTTGACGAGCGGTGTGAGCACCTCGCGTCCGAGCGCGCTGGCCTGGAACTCGAGCCACGGACTGTTCAGGACCAGCCCGTGGGCGCGGCCCGGGTGCCGTGCTGCCCACAGTGCCAGGGTGAGGCCGCCCGTGGAGTGTCCGAGGAGCAGGAGACGACGCCTCGGTCTGTCGGACGCACCGTGCCCCATCACGGCGAGCGCCGCCTCCAGGTCGGTGTCGTAGACCGTCAGGTCGTCGGTGTACCCGGGCGTCTGCCCGGTCAGCAGACTGCGGCCGTACTTGCGGAGGTCCACCGCGTGGAACCGCGCGCCGAGTGCTTCGAGGTGTTCGGCCAGCTCCTGCTGGAAGAAGTAGTCGGACCAGCCGTGCACGTACAGGACGTCGGCTCCGCCCAGCGGGTGGCGGTCGCTCCGTCGGGTCAGTGCGCTGGACCAGACCCCCGGTGGTCGGTGCGACGACGTCCGCCGCACCAGCGTGGCGACGACCGGCCCCTCGGCGTCCGGCTCGAGGTCGAGGCGGGCGGCCTCGTAGTCCGGGCCGAGCACGTCCGGGCGCCAGTTCGGGAGCGCCCCGGTGTCTGACCGGAACGGCTGGTGGTCAGTCGAGCGCATCGCGCACGGCGATCGCGGAGGGTGGCGGGTCCGACGAGACCGACGACACCAGCCCGGCGGCGGCGAGCGCTTCGGAGAAAGACCGGACGGCGGCCGAGCGGAGGTGCTCTCGGGCACCCCAGGGCGACCAGAAGCGGACGGTGACGTCGATCGAGGCCGGCGTGACGGTGTGCACGAAGACCTCGGGCGGGCGCTCCGACCGGTGGCCGAGCGCGGAGACCGCGGCGAGCACCGTGGTGGTGACCGCCTCGACGTCCGGCGGCTCGCGGACCCGCAAGCGCACCTCGTTCCGGACCGCGCCGGACTCGCTGGCGTTCCACAGCGGGTTCTCGAGCAACATCGTGTTCGGCAGGCGGACGGTCCGGCCGTCCGCCGCGCTGAGGAGCACGGAGCGACCGGTCATCTCGATGATCCGACCGGAGATCCCCTCGACCTCGATCCCGTCCCCGATGCGCACCGGTCGACGCGCCTGGATCACCAGGCCCGCACCGAAGTTGGCTGCGATCCCACGGAGCGCGAGGAACGCGACGGCGCCCACGATCACGACCGCGGCGAGCACCGGCTGCAGCGGCGCCCCGAGCGCCGTCAGCACGATGCCGATCGTGAGCAGGAGGATCGAGTACCGGACGAGCCGGGCGATGAGGTTGGTGGGGCCGGGGCCGAGGCCGCTCCACTTCGACAATGCCGCCGCGACCCCTCGCCGTGCCCACCCGGAGGCCAGCCAGCCGACGACGAGGACCACGGCTGCGAGGACCACGTCCCAGACGCCGAACGACGATCGCTCGATCAGGGTGTTCAGGAGGTCCTGCACGACAGTGCCCGACCGTCGTCAGCCGGTCAGCGGGCGTCGACCGCTGCGATCGGCGGCGGGAACCACGTGCCGTCGAGCGCGGGCGTCCGAGCCACGTAGAGGCGCAGGTTGAGCGAGAACCCGCGGCCGGCCGGTGTCGGGAGCCAGTTTGGTTCGCCGGCGTCCGACGGGCGCTCCGGCGCGAGCCAGATGCTCGTGCTGCCGTCGTCGTTGCGCACGAACGACGCCTCGGAGTTCACGTCGTAGCGCTCCAGGTCGTTCGGGACCACCCGGTAGTCGGGGACCGAGTAGAGCGTCAGTGACCAGAAGGCGTCCACCAGGGCGTCCGGCTCGCCGGGCGCGAAGCGGACCTCGTACGTCCTGCTGCCGTCGAGCAGCTCGCCGTCGTCGCCGAGCTGGCCCACGTAGTAGATGGCTTCGTCCACGACGTTCGCCCAGAGTCCGCCGTAGTCGACGATGTCGCGGGCGAGCACGTCGTTGCCGAACCGGCCGGCGGCGAACGCGACCGACCAGCCGTTGCGTTGCGTCCCGAAGCCCTTGGTGCCGGCGAGGAACGCGGGCCAGGCCTGCGTCCGGATCACCCTGTCGACGTGCTCCGCCGCGTCCGGCCCCGAGGCGGCGAAGTCCGCGACCGCCGAGACGAGCGCGACGTACCGCGGGGCGTCCGGCATCGCGTCCGGCGCGGTCTCGAGCAGGGCCGGGCCCACGCGGAACGCCTCGACGCCGGGCAGTTCGGCGTTCGTGAACTCGGGGACGGCCGGAGGCGGTGCGATGTCGATCCCCGCGGGTGCGTCGACCCTGAAGCGTCGTTGGAGCGCGACGGCTTCATCCGGGGTGTCCTGCAGCTCGACCCTCGCGAGGATCTTCGCCTTGGGGCCCGGCAGGTCGACGACGAGTGCACCGTCGTCGATGACCGGGTCGGTGCCCGCGAGGCGGAACGCCACCGTCCCGGACGGGTGGTCCGGGAAGTTCCGTTCGTTGACGTTGACGATCACCTCGCCCCAGACGTCCATGACCTGCACGGTGAAGTACCGGCCGTGGATCTCCGGCACCTCGAGGAGCACCGCGTGGTCTCGGTCGACCGCGATCCATGCTTCGAGGTACGCGACGTCGAGGTTCGGGTTCACGAACTCGGCGGACCCGACGGGGTTGTACTTGATCCGGTTCCACCCGACTCGTTCCACCTCGATGTCGTGGTGTTCCTGCCGAGCCACGAGCAGGCGCCCGAACAGGTAGAGGTAGGCGTCGACGGCGTCCTGGTCGGTGGGTGTCGTGGTGCTGACGTCGCTGGTCATGTCCGTCCCTCGGTCCGTGGCGCCCGCGGTGCGGCGGGTACACGCAACGATCGTGGTCCGTGCGGGCGGCTGGCTCGCCCCATCGGGGTGATATCCCTCTCGGGGTCTGCGGGGTCTGCGGGGTCTGAGGGGTCCGCGGGTCGTCATCCGGCTTGACCGAGCCGGGTCGGAGTTCACCCGGTCCGGGGGAGACGTGCTCGGCTGCGCGCTGCGACGCTCGTGCAGCGGGTCGCGGCCGTGTCCAGCAACGGGCGCAGTCCACGTCCGAGACCCCCCCCACGACGGGTTCCGCGGCGACGTCGAACCACCCCTTGCTCCGCGACCTCCGTCCGTCGTATGGTCAGCGCATGCTGACCATTGCCTCGCGGTACGACGTGCTGAACCGTCTCGGGCGGGCGCTCTCCGACCCCACGCGTGCGCGGATCCTGCTCCGGCTGCTCGACGGACCCGGCTACCCGGCGCGGCTCGCCGAGGAACTCGAGCTGACGCGGACGAACGTGTCGAACCACCTGGCGTGCCTGCGCGGCTGCGGGATCGTCGTCGCCGTGCCCGAGGGGCGTCGGACCCGCTACGAGATCGCGGACCGCAACCTCACCCGCGCGCTCGAGTCCCTGGTCGACGTGGTGCTGGCGGTGGACGTCTCCGACGACGACGAATGCGAGGTCGAGCGGTGACCACCGCTGCGGTGTCGCTCGCACCGGCTCGTGTCGGCGTGCTCCGGCGACGGATCCGGTGGATCGTCGCGGTGACCATCGCCTACAACGTGATCGAGGCCGTCGTGGCGATCGCCGCTGGATCGGTTGCGTCGTCCACCGCGCTGATCGGCTTCGGGCTCGACTCGATCGTGGAGGTCCTGTCGGCTGCTGCCGTCGCGTGGCAGTTCGCCGGACGGGATCCGGAAGCCCGGGAACGAACGGCGCTGCAGGTGATCGCGGTCTCGTTCTTCGGGCTCGCCCTGGTGGTCAGTGCCGATGCCGTCCTGACCTTCACGGGTGTCCGGTCGCCGGAGCACAGTCCGGTCGGCATCGTCCTGGCCGCGGTGAGCCTGGCGGTCATGCCGTTCCTGAGCCTCGTCGAACGGAGGACCGGACGCGAGCTCGGTTCGGCGTCGGCGATCGCCGACTCGAAGCAGACGCTGATCTGCAGCTACCTGTCGGCGGCGGTGCTGCTCGGCCTGCTGGCGAACAGCCTGTTCGGCTGGTGGTGGGCCGATCCGCTCGCCGGACTCGTCGTGGTCGTGTTCGCCGTGCGCGAGGGACTTGAAGCCTGGCGCGGTGACGCGTGCAAGCAGCCCGTGTCGGCGCTGACGGGGGAGCGCGAGCGCGACGGCTGCGACTGCTGTTGAGCGGAGTCTGCCCGCGCCCGGCGGTTCAGTCGGCTTCGGTCTCGCGGACGTGGCTGACCGCATCGCCGACGATGTGCGCGATGTGCTCGTCGTGCAGCGAGTAGACGGCGTTCCGCCCGATGCGCTCGACCTGCACGATGCCCGCGAGCCGCAGCGTGCGGAGGTGCTGGGACACCAGGGGCTGCGACAGCTCGGTCGCTTCGGCGAGGGAGCCGACGTCGGAAGGCTGGGAGATCAACGCCGACAGGATCCGGAGTCGGGCGGGCGAGGACAGCGCCTTGAAGAGTTCGGCTGCTGCTTCGATCCCGTCTGACATGGACTCATGTAAGCGCACGCGCATACGTGCATGCAACACGACGGCCCCGGCGCGGTGCGTCGGGGCCGTCGTGCAGGTCCGTCGATCGGTGCTGATCACGGACCTGCGCTGATCAGGAGATCAGTGCTCGTCGTAGTGGTCGCCGTGCTGGGCGTGCTTGTGTCCGTCGTGGACGAAGTCGACGTGGTCCTCGTGCTGGACCGTCTCGTGGCCGCAGCCGTCCTGGTGGGTGTGCTCGGCGACGGTGTGCTCTGCGCTGTTCTCGTGCTCGGCCATGGTGACCTCCTGCTGATCGTCGGTTGGGATGCCCTCAGCGTAGATCACATATGCAGAAGTAGCAATACATTTATAGATGAGAACGGATGTCAGCCCGGGAACCGCTGGGCTCCCGCGACGGCCGACGTCGGCAGCGCGTCCCCGGGGATCGCGACTCCGGCGGTGAGTGCCGACGTCCAGTCCGCGGTCGGTGCCACCGCGGCGAGGTTCGACTGCAACAACGCCATCAGCGTGCGGTGCACCGTCTCGGCGGACACGGCCCCGCCGGCGTTGACGATGTTGATCGCGCCGGTGGCGTCGGACAGCACCTCGACCGAGACGCCGAGCGCCTCCGCCTCGGCTGCCGAGGCGATGATGCAGTTGTTCGTCATGAAGCCGACCAGCGTGACCGTGTCGATCGACCGCTCCTGCAACCAGGCGAGCAGGTCCGTGTGGGCGAAGACGGAGCTGAACTTCTTTGTGACCTGATGCCACCGGGGCGTCCGTCGTCGCTCGATCTCGGGGTGCAGGGCGAACGCCTCCGTCGTCGGGTTGAACACCGGCGCAGCGTCACCGGCGGTGTGCTGGACGACGACGATCGGCGTGCCGGCAGCCGTCGCGGCGTCGATCGCGGTCGTGATCTGCGCGAGCGCGTCGAGGACGGGCGGGAACCGGACCTCGAGTGGACCGCTGAAGTACTCCAGCTGGATGTCGACGAGGACGAGGGCGCGCTGGGGATCGGACACGGGAGCTCCTTGGGTCGGTGGGCGTACTGGACGATCCTCGTCCGTCGATGCGCTCGATGCGATTGGCACGCGTGCGTCGGTACGATGGATCCAGGCCAAACCGGAGGAGTCCCACGTGCGGATCGCCATCTACGCCTTCGACGGCATCACGATGTTCCACCTGTCGGTTCCGCAGATGGTGTTCGACGAGGTCACCCGGCTCGGGCTCGCCGATTGGGAGACCGTCGTCTTCTCCGACCGGCCCGGTTCGGTCCGGACCGCCGAGGGGCTGACGCTCGGTCCGGTGCAGGGGCTCGACGCCGCGGCGGACGCCGACCTGGTCGTGGTGCCGTCCTGGACCGACGACGGCACTCGCCTGCCGGCACCGACGGAGCGGGCGGTCGTCGACGCGCACGCGCGGGGATCGGTCGTGGCCGGTCTGTGCCTCGGGTCGATCGCGGTCGCCGGTGCCGGGCTCCTCGCGGGACGCAGCGCCGTCACGCACTGGCGCGAGGTCGACCGGCTCGCCGCCGCACACCCCGACGTCACCGTGGACGCCGACGTGCTCTACGTCGACCACGGTGACGTGCTGACCTCGGCGGGCACGGCGTCCGGGCTGGACGCGTGCCTGCACGTCGTGCGGACGCGGCTCGGCGCCGAGGCGGCGAACAAGGTCGCGCGGAGCCTGGTCGTCGCGCCGCATCGCGAAGGCGGGCAGGCCCAGTACATCGAGCGGCCGGTCGTGCAGCATCGGGGCGACGACCCGGTGGCGACGGCATCAGCCTGGGCGGTGGAGCACCTGGACGAGGAGCTCGGCGTCGACCGACTCGCTGCGGCGGCCCACATGAGCCGCCGCAGCTTCGTCCGGGCCTTCAAGGCGTCGACCGGCACCACCCCGGCGGCCTGGGTGCGGAGTCGCCGTCTGGACGAGGCCCGTCGGCTGCTCGAGACCACCGACCTGCCCGTCGACCGGATCGCCGCAGCGTGCGGGTTCGGCAACCCGGTCACGCTGCGGCAGAACTTCGCCGTGGCGTTCGGCAGCACGCCCTCGAGCTACCGCCGACGGTTCGACGCGCGGCCCTGACCGGCCGATCCGCGGTCTCAGCGCGGCGCCGATGGCGAAACCGCGGCGGCCGTCGACGGCCAGTGTGTCGGTCGATCGAGACCACGGGGCAGCGCCGTGGTGCCGTCTCCGCGCGACGCGTTCACCTGCGCCTGTGTGAGGAACACCGCCGTGGACAGGTCGGCTCCGTCGACCCGTACATCCCGGAGGTCCGCGCCGAGCAGGTCGACACCGGACAGGTCGACACCGCGCAGGTCTGCCGCGATCAGCGTGGCTCCCCGCAGGTCGGCCCCGCGCAGCGACCGTGCGCGGAGGTCGCGCCCGGCGAGGTCCGCCCCCGGTCGCAACAGCCCGTCCGGAGCGTCGCCCGCACCGGCGTTGTACCGGCCTCGGACCTCGGCGCTCACCTCGACGAGGACATCTCGCACTCGAGCGTGCAGGGGCTCCACGTCCAGCGCGAGGAGCATCGGCCGACCGGCGTCGAGGCTTCGCCGGATCTCCTCCGCGAGGAGGGCAGCGTCGTCTGCCGAGTCCGGGGTCACCGCACGGTCCTGTGCCTCGGCGAGGTGCCAGAGCATCTCGTGCAACCTGCGGACGATCGGGAACACCCGGAACATCTCCGCGCGGGAGTCAGGGTGGTCATGCCAACTGACCCCGTCGTAGAGGGTCTGGGACACGTACTGGCCAGCACCGGAGCAGTCGAAGACGGTGCAGCCCCGGAACCCTCGCGGCCGCAGCGCCTCGTGGATGGAGCAGGAGAAGTCATCAGCGAGGTTGCCGCAAGGGGTGCCGGCGGGTTTGTCGATCGGGAAGTCGGCGGAGCGCTGGAACCCGAAGGCGGTGCAGCAGAGCGCGAAGCAGTTGCCGCAGTCCGCGCGCAGGGCGGACCGGTCGGTGGTCGTCATGGAGTGGTCTTCCTCTGGTGGTCTGGATGGTGTGCCGGGTGCGGGGGAACTCCTGGTGGAGTTCCCCGTCCGGGCGCACGAGACCACCCCCGCGCGTCGGCGGGGCGAACCGGTGGTGCTGGGTGACCGGTGGGTCACCGAGAGAGACGGAGGATCACTGCGGCCAGGCTAGCGTTCCCGGTGCGATGGGAACGCGGAACGGGCGTACCTGGTCGGAACGACCGACCGGGTACGCCCGTTTCGACCAGGTGTGCCCGGAGTCGCCCTACGACGATGTGGGCGGTGACGCCACCGATTCGATGCCGTCCAGCCGCGCCTCTTCCGCGTCGTACCCGGCGCGCACCTGACGCAGCACCAGGTCGTCGATCTCGTCGGCGTCCCGCAGGCGCAACAGGGTGTTCGCCTTGTGCTGGACGAGTGCGAGCTCGAGGGCGACCGCGTTGTCGTGCCGCTGCAGCGCGGGGTGGTCGTCGTCGTCCCCTTCGCGGGCCTCGATCACGTCGAGGTGCGCCTCGTACTCCTTCCGCAGGCGATCGACGGTGGCACGATCGGCTCCGGTCGCCCGTGCGAGACGGGGGAGTGCATCGAGCGCCTCCTCGATGGCGGTGCGTTCGGCGTAGCGACGTTCCTCGCTGACGGACTCGTCCTCGGGCAGCGCGGCGCGACGCAGGACGGCCGGCAGCACGAGGGCCTGCCCGACGATCGTGACGATGACCACGCCGGCGGTGACGAAGACGATGAGGTCCCGCTCGGGGAAGTCGCCGCCGGACTCGAGGGTGCGCGGCACGGCGACGGCCATGGCGAGCGACACGGCGCCCCGGAACCCGGCGAAGCCGCTGACGAGCCGGTCGCGGTGGCCCTCGCGGGGTTCCCCGCCGGTGCGTCGGGTGACGAGCCAGATGGTCCCGCCCGCGGCGTTGAGGAACGCGAACCGCACGATGACGAGCAGCACCGCGACCGCGAAGACGATCCCGGTCCCGCGCAGCAGGTCGGCGGGGTCGAGTGCACGTGCGGCGACCATCGCCTCGATGCCGACCAGGACGAACAGCGCGCCGTTGAGCAGGAAGGTCAGGAACGACCAGAACGCGCGCACCTGCTGGCGGGTCTCGGCTCGGTCGAGCTTGGGACCGACCTGGCTGACGACGATGCCGGCCGCCACGACGGCGAGCACGCCGGAAGCGCCGATGGCCTCGGCGGCCAGGAAGGCTGCGAAGGGCACGAGCAGGGTGACGAGGTTCTCGAGCACGACAGTGTCGACGCGCCGCAGCACCATCGTCCCGATCCACGCGGCCGCGAGCCCGGCGGCGACCCCGCCGATGTAGGACAGGACGAGCATGCCGGACACGCCCCAGAACGTGAGCTCCTGCGTGCCGACGGTGACGGCCACCGCGATGCCGTAGACGACGAGGGTGGTGCCGTCGTTCACCAGGCTCTCGGCGCGGAGCACCGTGACGTTCCGCCGCGGCAGCATCTTCGTGAGCACGCCGACCGCGGTCGCGTCGGTCGGGGCGACCGCGGCGCCGAGCACCCAGGCCGGTCCCCACGGCATCCCGAGCAGGTGCAGCAGGACGGCGACGGCACCGGCGGTCACCACGACGAGCAGGGTGCCCATCAGGACGATGCCGCGCAGGTTCTTCCGGATCTCGCGGAGCGACGTCGTCAGGCTCTCCCAGTAGAGCAGCGCCGGCAGGAACAGCAGCAGCACGGCCTCGGCGGGGAGCTCGACGTCCGCGAACTCCGGCACGAGCCCGAGCAGCGCGCCGAAGACCAGGAGCAGCACGGGTGGTGCGATCCGGATCCGGTCAGCCACGGCCGCCGTCAGTGCGATGGCGAGGCCGAGCACGACCACCAGTTCCGGTCCCAGCACGTGCACTCCGATCGTCGTCCGACCCGCCAGTCAACGCCGATCCACGGTGGATCCTTCCAGAACAGCCGGACGACGCGCCGCACCACACCCGGACGACGCGCCGCACCACAGCGCACGACGCGTCACGAGCGCCCGCTCACACCGCCCGCGGCCGCCGCACCACCCGCCGCCACCACGCGCGCCACGGCAGGGAACTCACCAGCGCCGACCCGATCACGACGGTCCCGAACCACCCCACGACGACGCCCGGGATCGGCACGAGCAGACTCGCCCACAGCAGCACCGACAGCACCCCGAGGACGTACGCCGCCCCGGCCTTCAGGTACCGAAGCCGCTTCAGCCCAGCAGCCTGGTCGACCCGCGAGGTCAGGCGGGCCAGGAACACCGCGCCCACCCCGATCGCCCCGATGGCGACCGCGGCCTGCTCCAGCGCCCCGAGCCCGTCCGACCCGAGCGGCCCGGACCCCGACAGGCTGTACACGCCGTCGAGGATCTCGAAGAGCATGAACACGACGAGCCCCCGCTCGAACACGACCGTCGACGCGTACAGGTGGATGCGCCAGGCCCCGCGGCCGACCCCGATCGACGCCGTGTCCGACCCGCCGCCGCCGGGGCCGCTGCGCAGCGCCCACGCCGCGGTCCGCTTCGACACGAGGTACGCGGCGATGCCGGCCACGCCACCGAGCGCGACCGGCAGCAGCGCACCGGCGGCCCAGCCGGAACGCGACCCGACGAGCACGGAGGTCACGACGACCCCCGTCGCAGCGGTGACCAGTGACCAGACGCGCGGTCGCGCGACGGAGGCGAGCCGCGCCTCCAGGCTGCCCAGCCACGACCTGCGGGACGCGCGGTCGGTGTTGAACAGGTACTCGGCGAAGACCTGCCAGATGAACGCGGCGCCGAAGGCGGCGAGGGCCGGACGCACCTCGGCCAGGTGCGCGGAGAACGAGCCGGGCGCGAAGACGGCTTCCTCCACCGAGCTGGCCGGGTCGGTCGCGTCACCGACCGCGACAGCCGCCGGCGGCAGGAGCAGGCGCATCGCGAGCACGCCCGCGACGATCCCGAGCGACAGGAACAGCCGCCGGGCGGGGGAGTGCAGCCGGCCGGCGATGCCGGCCATCGGCACGGACGAGTCCGCTGCCATCGCGATCTCGAGGAACGCGAGGGCGACGAAGGCGAGCGCTGCGGCGGGGCCGAGCACCAGCCAGGCCGCCGCGGCGGCCGCGACGGTGATGAGCAGGGGGACGGTCAGGAGTGATCTCGTGGCCATCTGCCCATCCAGCACGGTCGGGCTGGGCGGCGCATGGAGCGCTCCTGGGCATCGGCCTGGAGGCCCGTGGGGACCCCGCAGAACGGGTGACGGCCCGTCCCCACTTGCGGGGACGGGCCGTCAGGTCGCGCGGGTGGGTCGTCGCGTCAGTCGTGGAACGTCTCGATGGACGCGCCGAGCGAGTTGAGGCGCTCCTGCAGCTGCTCGTAGCCACGGGCGATGATGCCGACGTTGCGCAGGACGCTCTCGCCCTTCGCCGCGAGCATCGCCAGCAGGATCACCACGGCGGGCCGCAGCGCCGGCGGGCAGCTGATCTCAGCGCCGGAGAAGTGCGTCGGGCCGGTGACGTCGAGGCGGTGCGGGTCACGCAGGGTGACGCTCGCGCCCAGGCGGGTGAGGTCGAGCAGGTGGATCGCCCGGCCCTCGTAGACCCAGTCGTGCACGAGCGTGGTGCCCTCGGCCATGGCCGCGATGACGACGAAGAACGGCAGGTTGTCGATGTTCAGGCCGGGGAACGGCATCGCGTGGATCTTGTCGATCGGCGCATGCAGTTCGGACGGGTACACCGTGATGTCGACGAGGCGGGTGCGGCCGTTGGCGGCGGCGTACTCCTCGGTGACGTCGAAGCGCAGGCCCATCTCGGCCAGGGTCGCCAGCTCGATCTCGAGGAACTCGATCGGCGCCCGGGTCACGGTGAGGGTCGACGCGGTGACGATGCCCGCGGTCAGCAGGCTCATCGCCTCGACCGGGTCCTCGCTCGGCCAGTAGTCCACGACCTCGTCGATCTTGCTCTTGCCGGTGATGCGGAGCGTGGTGGTGCCGATGCCCTCGATCTGCACCCCGAGCAGCTCGAGGAAGAAGCAGAGGTCCTGCACCATGTAGTTGGGGCTGGCGTTCCGGATGACGGTCTCGCCGTCGCGGGCCGCGGCGGCCAGGATCGCGTTCTCGGTCACGGTGTCGCCGCGCTCGGTGAGCACGACCGACTTGGTGGGGACGGCCTGGTTCGCCACGTCGACCTCGTACCAACCGGAGGTCGCCTCGACGTCCACGCCGAACGGACGGAGCGCGATGAGGTGCGGTTCGACCGTGCGGGTGCCGAGGTCGCAGCCGCCGGCGTAGGGCAGGCGGAAGGACTCGTACCGGCCGCTGAGCGGGCCGAGGAACATGAGCACGCTGCGGGTGCGGCGGGCGGCGTCTGCGTCGATCGCGTCGAGGTGCAGGTCGTCGGGGGCGACGATCTCGAGGGTCTCGCCGTCCTCCGACCACGTGACGCTCGCGCCGAGGCTGCGGAGCACGTCGATGATGCGGTCGACCTCGACGATCCGGGCGACCTTGTGCAGACGGGTCACGCCGCGGTTGAGCAGCGAGGCGCAGAGCAGTGCCACGGCGGCGTTCTTGCTCGAGTTCACCGCGATGGAGCCGCTGAGCTTCCGGCCGCCCTGGACGCGCAGGTGTGCACGCTGCGGGGCGCCGCCGATCGAGACGATCTGCTGGTCGAGGGCGTCGCTGATGCGGGTGAGCATCTCGAGGGACAGGTTCTGCCCGCCCTGCTCGATGCGGTTGATGGCGCTCTGGCTGGTGCCGACGCGTTCGGCGAGCTGGGCCTGCGTCATGCTGCGGCCCTTGCGGGCGCCCCGGATCAGGGCGCCGACCTCACGGAGGGGTGCTGCGGTCGCCGGAGATGCCGGCGAGACGACGGTGGTGGTGTCGGTCATGCGCGCCACGCTAACACGCTCATGAGATAAAGCAGTGGAAGATCGACACCCGTTGCGCGTCTTGAGGTCTCGAATACGTCACAGTTGGGAATTTCGGGGGACGAAACCGCTCAGGGATCGGTCAGGGTGCCTCGGACGATGGAGTCACCGGAGTGCGCCGGATCACCGTCGTCGGCCTCGGCCGAGACGTCCACGACCGGGAACTCCGCGGTGTCGACGCCGTCGGGCACCGTGAAGCGGCCCTGGTCGCCGTCGAGGTAGCCGACGCTCACCAGGCCGCCGAGGTCCGACCGCATCATCCAGACCTCGCGCAGCGGACCGGTGCCGGAGCGACCGCGCTCTCCGTGCAGGTCGACGAGCAGGGTCACCCTGCCGTCCTGGTCACGTTCGAGTTCGGCGCGGCCGGTCGTCCCCGACCAACCGGGCAGTGCGGCGAGCTCGGTGTTCGCCAGGACGGTCTCGGTGTCGCCGCGGGGGAGTCCGGGGACGATCCCCGACGCCACACCGATGCCGAGGACGACGGCGATGACACCGACGCCGGCGACCGCGACGGCGAGGGCTCGGCGACGACGGGGACGGGATCGGGGCCGGCGGGCCACGGCGTGGTGCTGCGCGTCGGACCGGGTGCCGACGGGCGCCCCTTCGGGTGTGCGTTCGGCCGCTCGTCCGGGTTCGGTCGTCGCCGCCGACTGTTGCGGCGTCCGGGCGATCTCGGCCGCGATCCGGTCCCACACGTGCTCCGGGGGCGCGGCCAGCGTGACGTCCTCGGACGCACGGGTCACCGCGGCGACCCGCTGCAGCGCGGCCACCTCGTCGCGGCACCGGTCACAGGACGCCAGGTGCTCGGCGACGTCGTCCGCGGCGACCTGGTCGGAGACCGCGAGCATCGCCAGCGTCTCGTCGTCGACGTGCTTCATTCGATCACCTCCAGACGTGTTCGGAGCCGAGTCAGACTTCGGTGGATGTGGCTCTTGACGGTGCCCAGTGGCAGTTCGAGCCGTTCGGCGATCTCACGATGGCTGAGGTCGTCGTAGAACGCCAGTCGCATCACGCGTCGTGGGACCTCGTCGAGCCGCTCGAGCTCGCCGGCGACCAGTGCGCGTTCGGCCAGGTCGAATGCCGGTTCCGGCGCTGGTGTGGTCTCCTCGACCACGTCCGGGTCGGCGGCGCTGGCGTGCCGTCTGCGCTCGTTCTGCGCGTCGGCGATGCAGTTCCGGGTGATGCCGACCAGCCATGCGCCGAGCGGGGCGCGGCCGGGATCGTAGCTCGTGCTGCGCTGCCAGGCCTTCACGAAGACCTGCTGCGTGACGTCCTCGGCGGCGGCCGGGTCGGCCAGGGCGCGCAGGGCCAGCGAGTACACGAGCGACGACCACCGTTCGTAGACGGCTCGCAGGGCGTGCTCGCCCCCGGCGCGGAACGCGTCCGAGAGCTCGCTGTCGTCCGGGAGGATGGTCGTCACGTCTTCCTGTCGCTGGCGCGGTCGTCGTCGACCACGATCCGATCGTAGGGGGCGGATCGTCGCCACGGTCAGGCCGGGACCGCGGTGACGACGAGGTTGCTCTCGTAGTGTCCGGTGGCTGCGTCGAACGTCCCGCCGCAGGTCACCAGGACGAGCCGTCGTGGTCCGTCGTCGCGGAACACCTCGCCCCAGGGGAGTCCCTGCTTCTCGAGCATGCTGACGGAGTCGATCCGCCACGCGGTCTCGGCACCGTCCGCGTCGGTCAGGGCGACCCGGGTGCCGGTCGGGGCGTCGCCGAGGCGGGAGAACGGGCCGATGCCGTAGCCGACCGCGTCGACGTGGGCCGCGATCACGACGGTGCCCTCGGTGGACGACGGTGCGGCACCGAACCGGTACCAGCCCGCGGTCGCCGGGTCGGGCGGCAGCGCCATCGCGCCGTCCTCGTCGACCCCCTCGGGGCGGACCGCCGCGCTGATGCCGGCGTGGTCGACCGTGATGGTGGTGGGGGCGGGGGCGGCCCGGACCGGGGGGATCGTGGCGGCCTGCTGCGGGACCTCGGTCGAGAACGCCGACGGGACCGGTGTGGGGGTGGTGGTCGGCAGGACGGACGGCTGCCCGCCGGGGGTGGTCCCGGCCGACGAGCACCCGGTCAGGGAGGCGGCCGCCACGGCGACGACGAGCGTCACCGTGGCGGACCGCACGGGGCGTGGCACGTTCAGCGGCGGGTGGCTGCGTGCCGGCGGCGGAGCACCACTGCCCCGATCGCGGCAGCGGCGGCCAGTGCGGCCGCCGCTGCGCCGACCAGGGGCAGGGGGTCCTGGTCGTTCGAGGCCACGAGACCGGCGTTCCCGGCGGGGACGCCGTTCGGCGTGCCACCGAGGTCCGCGATCGTCTGCGTGGCGAGGGCGAGGTTGTCGTCGTCCAGGCTGCCCCAGGCGTAGACGATGGTCGACGAGCCCGCGGTGACCGCGACGTCCGCCGGGCCGATCACGGGGTCGGTGGTCCCGGTGGCGGCGACGGTCGCCGACACGGTGCCGGCCGGCAGCTCGAGGGCCTGCTCGTCGGGGTTCGACAGGTTCGACACGACGGCCTTCCCACCGGCGAGGACGTCGACGGCCGGTGCGGCGGCGACGTGCCGGACGACCAGGCGTCCCTGGCCGGCCGCGACGGCCGAGGTGTCGTTGGTGAACACCGTGGCGGTGGGTGACCCGTCTGCGGCGTCGTGGGCGACGGCGGTGTAGTTGCCGCCGGCGTCGAACGAGACGTCCGCCGGGCCGATGATCGGCTTCGACGCGTCGGTGGCGTCCGAGGCGGTGATCGCGAGCTGGTGTGCACCGGCCGGCACCATCATCGGGCCGGCGAGGGTGCCCGGGGTGAAGTCGTCGATGGCACGTTCGCCGTCGAGGTAGACGTCGACGGTGACGTCGGGGACGGCGTGGAGGACCGAGAGCGTCGCCTCGCCGGTGGCGGCGGTCGCAGCGGTCGCGGGCAGTACGGCCGCAGCGGCGGCGAACAGGACACCGGCGCTGAGGCCGGTGGCGAGTGTCTTGCGCATGACGTGTCTCCTTCGGGCCTGTCCGGGCCGGTGCGGACGACGTCGTCCTCGACGTCGTACCCCCACTACCGCCGGAGCACCCCGATCGGATGCAGCGATTTCCTGGGGATCAGCTGAGACGGCGCCAGACCCCAGCGTTGCCCGGACGCGACCAGGTCTCCGGATCGCCCGTGACGGCCTCGTCCCCGGCTCCCCGGTCGGTGAGCCGGTACGCGGAGTCCGGCGTCCACCCGGCGACGACGCTCGCGCGGCTGCCGTCGACCGGCACGGTGAGCCCGGAAGTGCGGAACCAGCCCGCGACGGTCAGGTGCACGACGTCGTACTCGGTGGCCACCGCGGACCAGTCCGGCTGCACCCAGTCGCCCTGCCGTCCGGTCGCCACGGCCCAGTCGTTCCGTCGGGTCGTCCCCGTCACGTCGAGCGGCCAGCGCCGGCACAGCGCGGCCCAGTCGGCGGGACCGTCGACGGTGCACACGCGCGCCGTGGCATCGGCCGGCACCGCCGAGACGACGGCGCGTTCCTGCCCGAAGGAGTCCTCGACCGCCCAGAGCGCCAACGGCCCGGCGGACGGGAACGGCGCTCGCGTGTGCTGCGCGAGCGGCCACGGCGGCGTTGTCCACCACACACCGCTGGCCACCCCCGGGTTCCCCTCGGCGTCCTCGCGGCGCAGCTCACGGGACCAGTCCGCGAGCGCCTCTGCCGCTCCCGGACGTCGGGGCTGCTCGTCCTCGTCGAACTCGACGGTCCATGCTCCGCCCTGCGGGTCGAAGAGCCGGCGCACGACCGGGCTGTCGACCGCCCACCGAGCGAGCCGCCGGAGCGCGGCCTGCAGTTCCGTCCGAGCGAGGAGCGCGTCCAGCGCATCGGGCTGCTGCCACCACAGCGCGCTGTCCGCAGTCGATTCGAGCGCGACGACGACCTCGTCCTCGCCCACGGACGGCAGGGGCACCGCCGCGAGTGCGCTCGCCACCGCTGCGAGGTTCGGAGCCGGATCGGGTTCGACCGGACCACCGATGCCGAAGAGCGTTCGGTCGTCGCCGCGTTCGACGCCGAGGTGGTGCTCCGCCCAGAAGAGCAGGTGGCCGAGCTGCACGGCGGCCGGGTCGTCGGAGTCCTGGACACCCCTGACGAGCTCCAGGCAGAAGCGCCGGCCACGCGGGTGGGCGAGCAGGTCCGAGGCATCGATCACCGATCCAGGCTAGTGACGGTCGCTAACGCACCCGTCGCACCCGCCGATAGTCCTCCGTGCAGGCCCACGGACGGGCCCGCATCCCGCCCCACGGACGGCGGCGGGACGATCGAGAACCAGGACGGGCCATGATCGTCGTCACACGACTGAACGGCAGCGGATTCGCTGTGAACCCCGATCTCGTGGAGCGCATCCAGGAGACGCCGGACACGACGCTCATCATGGTCGACGGCGCGAAGTACATCGTGCGGGAGTCGATGGCCGACGTCATCGACCTGATCGCCGCGTACCGCGCACGCATCGTCGGCATGGCCTACGGCACCGACCAGGCCCCCCGCTCGAGCACGAACACCGGCCCGCAGCCGACGCTCGCCCCGGTCGCCGCACTCCGCTCCACGCAGCACGGCCGCGCGCTGGACGGAGGTCGCTGACGTGGACATCGCAACGATCGTCGGCATCCTGCTCGCCTTCGGCGCCCTGTTCGGCATGGTCCAGATGGAGCACGTCGAGCTCGGTGGACTCTTCCTGCCCGCCCCGATGCTGCTCGTGTTCGGCGCCACCATCGGCTGTGGCATCGCCAGCACCACGCTGAAGGACGCGATCGCCAGCTTCAAGGCCGTGCCGAAGGCGTTCACCGGCAAGGTCACCCCGCCGGCGTCGGTCATCGACGACGTCGTCGGGCTCGCCGAGACCGCCCGCGCCAACGGCCTGCTCGCCCTCGAGCAGGAGGCCGACAAGCACGACGACCCGTTCATGAAGAAGGCGCTGCAGAACATCGCGGACGGCACCGACGGCGACGAGCTGCGGATCCTGCTCGAGGACGAGATCGAGTCGAACGCGGCACCCACCCGGAGCGCGAGCGCGTTCTTCATGGGCCTCGGCGGCTTCGCCCCGACCGTCGGCATCATCGGCACCGTGGTCTCGCTGACCCACGTGCTCGCGAACCTCGGCAAGCCCGACGAGCTCGGTCCGCTGATCGCCAGCGCGTTCGTCGCCACCCTGTGGGGCCTGCTCACCGCGAACTTCATGTGGCTGCCGATCGGCGGCAAGCTCCGCAAGCTCGCCCAGCTCGAGTCGGACCGCCAGACGCTCCTGATGGAGGGGCTGCTCGCGGTGCAGGCCGGCAGCCAGCCCCGCCTGCTCGGTGAGCGGCTGAAGGCCATGGTCCCGCCCGCTGCACGCGCCGACACGGGCGGCAAGGGCGGCAAGGCCGGCAAGAAGGCCGACGCGGCCGACGACCAGCAGCTGGCGGCCTGACCGTGAGCGCCAACCCCCGGGGCCGCGGCCGCGGTCGCGCGAAGAAGTCCCACGACGAGGCCGAGCACCCCGACGAGCGCTGGATGGCGTCGTACATGGACATGATCACGGTGCTGATGTGCATGTTCCTCGTGCTCTTCGCGATGTCCACCGTCGACCAGGAGAAGTACATCCAGCTGAAGCAGTCGCTCGCCACCGGCTTCGGCGAGGTCGACTCGCAGAAGATCGACACCGCGAGCGGCACCGTCGTGACGAAGGACCAGGTCGAGGACGGCTCCGGCTACTCGACGGACAAGTCCCAGGCGGACCACTCGACCGCCTCGTCGGGCACGAAGGACACCAACGTCGACCCCGCGTCGACGGTGGTGCCGACGACGGCGAGCAAGCAGGACCTCGCCGAGGCGAAGCGCGAGCTCGACGACCTGACGAAGCTGGAGCGTGCGATCCAGCGCAACCTGGCGAAGGCGGGCCAGACCGAGAACGTCCAGTTCACCGTGGACGCCCGCGGCCTGATCGTCCGGTTGATCGGCAGCGAGACGTACTTCGGCACGAACAGCGCGGACCTGTCCGACCAGGCGCGGTCGATCATGGACGCCATCGCGCCGGTGCTGAAGACCTCCGCCCACGACGTCAGCGTCGAGGGGCACGCCGACCAGCGGAACTCGACCGCGCCGTACGCCACCAACTGGGAGCTCAGCGCCGCGCGGGCGACCGGGGTCCTGCGCGACCTGGTCGAGCGGGGCGGGATGCCCGGCGACCACGTGCAGAGCGTCGGCTTCGGGTCGAGCCGGCCGCTGGCGAAGGGCGGCACCGAGCAGGACCTCGCACTGAACCGGCGGGTCGACATCGTGGTCCTGTCGAACGCCGACCAGGACGTCAGCGCCCTCATGCCAGCGCTGGCCAAGGCGCAGGACGGAGCACAGCAGGGCTGAGACACGCAGCGCAGCAGCGCTGGGACACGGAGCGCAGCAGGGCTGGGACACGCAGCGCGCGGAGGGCACCAGCGCTGACGCCACCGCCCCACTACGGGGTACAGCACTGACGGGTGCCCCACAGGTGACCGATAGACGCACCCGTGACCGAGACCCTGCCAGCGCCCGAGGTGTACGACTTCGCGCGCCCGTCGACGCTGGCCCGTGAGCACGCCCGGGTCCTCGAGCTCGCCTTCGAGACGTTCGCGCGCCAGTGGGGCACGCAGCTGACGGCGAAGGTCCGCGCGGTCAGCCAGGTCACCTGCGAGCAGGTGGAGATGACGACGTACGACGAGTACGCCGCGTCGCTGCCCGCGCTCACCGGCATGGTGCTGCTGCCGATCACCGGCCTGACCCCGAAGGGCGTGCTGCAGGTCCCGCTCGACGCTGCACTGACGTGGGTGTCGCACGCGCTGGGCGCCTCGAAGCCGCTGCCGACGCCGGACCGCACCTTCACGCCCATCGAGCAGGCCCTGGTCCGCAAGATCGTCGAGGACGCCCTCGACGACCTCCGCTACTCGTTCGGCGGGCTGCTCGCGCAGGACGTCACGGTCGGCGGGTTCCAGTTCAACAGCCAGTTCGCCCAGGCCGCGCAGAAGGGCGACCTGATGATCGTCGCCTCGTTCTCGATCCGGGTCGGCGACCGCATCGCCCCCGGCACGCTGGCCCTGCCGGCCGAGGCAGTCCTGCCGCAGCTCGGCGAGGCCGCCGCGCACGTGTCGCCCGCCGACGCCCGAGCCCTGCTCGACGCGCAGCTCGAGAGCGTGCCCGTGGGCGTCAGCCTGCGCTTCGCCCCGGCCGCGGTCCTGCCGACGCAGGTCCTGCGGCTCGCCGTCGGCGACGTCCTGCCGCTGCCGCACCCGCAGCACCGGCCCCTCACCATCGCGGTCGACGGCGAACCCGTCGGCACCGCCGCGGTCGGCGCGAACGGCTCGCGCCTCGCCGGCATCGTCGTCACCACCACGAGCACGGAGCAGCACTGATGACCGAAACGACCACCCTCCACACCGCAGCGGCCGAGTCGCTCGCGGCGCAGCTCCCGACGGCCGCCCCCTTGACCGCGGTGCTCCTGCCTGGAGGCGCGACACCGGTCGTGCTCGACGCGGCGACGGACGCCGTGGTCGCCTCGTTCGTCGGCGGCCTGTCGGCCGACCTGGCGCTCGTGCTCACCGACCTCGAGTCGATCACGGCCGCCGGAGGCACCGACCACGGCATCGTGGCCGTCACGGACGTCCTGCGTCCGTCGCTCGAGGCCGCGACCGGGGTCCTCGGCGTCGGGGTGCTCGGCGAGGCGAACCGCGAGTCGGCCGCGTCGCTGCTGGCCGACCCGGACACCGTCGTGTTCGAACTGACCGCCGGTGGCCTGCCCGCCGGGTGGTTCGGCATCCGGATCCGCGAGAACGGCACGGTGTCGGCGCCCGTCGTGGCGAACCTGCCCGCCGGCAACCTCGGCCGGATCAACAACGTCGAGATGACCCTGACGGTCGAGATCGGCCGCACCCGGATGTCGGTCCGCGACGTGCTCGGCATGGAGCCCGGCGCCGTCGTCGAGCTCGACCGCAGCGCCGGTGCCCCCGCCGACGTCCTGCTGAACGGCCGCCTCATCGCGCACGGCGAGGTCGTCGTCGTCGACCAGGACTACGCGGTCCGGATCACCCGCATCCTCGACGTCGCCGAGACGGTCTGACCCGCACGTGGACACCCTCGTCGTCACCCTCCGCGTCGCGCTCTCGCTCGGCGTCGTGCTCGCCCTCATGTGGGTGCTGCACCGCGCGAGCCGCAAGCGCTTCTCGGGCAAGCCGTCGGGCCGCCGTGCCGCGACCGTCGAGGTCGTCGGTCGGCAGGGCATCGGCGGCAAGGCGAGCGTCGTCGTGGTCGACGTCGAGGGGGAGCGGCTCGTGCTCGGCGTGTCCGAGCACGGGGTCAACCTGCTCACCAGCGGGCAGGCGCCCGCGCCGGAACTCACCATCGTGACCGGACCGGTGGCGCTGCCCGTGCGTCCCGCCCCGTCGGCCGACGCGTTCGGTCGGGAACTCGCGCTGCAGTCGGACTCCACCACGGGCCTCCCGGCAGGCACGGACGACGTGACCCGCACGACCGACGCGACCAGCGCCGTCGCGCCGCTGCCGATGCGCCCGCGCAACCGTCGCCCGCAGCGCGCCGTGCCGAGCGCCCAGCAGCTGCAGGGCTCGATCCTGTCGGTCGACACCTGGCGCCAGGCCGCCGCCGCGCTGCGGAACCGGCGGGCCGGGTGACCGCGGCAGGGCCGCACCGGCTGGCACGGTCGGGTCGACTCGTCGCCCTCGTCCTGCTCGGCCTGGCGGTCGTGGCCGGGTTCCTGATGCTCACGACGACCGGTGCGCACGCCGCCGGTGTCGTCGAACCCACCGCCCCGGCGACCCCGACCGCCCCCGCGACCGGTGACTTCAGCGTCAGCGTGAACGGCCCGGACGGCACCCCGTCGTCGGCCGTGGTGACGCTCATCGGCATCACGCTGCTGAGCGTCGCGCCCGCGCTGATGCTCATGATGACGTCGTTCACGAAGATCTTCGTCGTGCTCGCGATGACCCGGAACGCGCTCGGGCTGCAGTCGATCCCGCCGAACCAGGTGATCGCCGGACTGGCGCTGTTCCTGTCGCTGTTCGTGATGGCACCGGTGCTCGGGCACATCAACGACGACGCCCTGCAGCCCTACCTGGCCGGGCACCTCGACTTCAACCAGGCCGTCGAGATCGGCACGAAGCCCCTGCGGACCTTCATGCTCCACCAGACCCGTGACGAGGACGTCGCCCTGATCACCCGCGCCGCCGGGCTGGACAACCCGAAGTCGATGGCGGACGTGCCGATGACGACGGTGATCCCGGCGTTCATCATCTCGGAGCTCCGCAGCGCGTTCATCATCGGGTTCGTCATCTTCATCCCGTTCCTGGTGATCGACCTCGTCGTCTCCGCAGCCCTGATGTCGATGGGCATGATGATGCTCCCGCCGGTCATGATCTCGCTGCCGTTCAAGATCCTGCTCTTCGTGCTGGTCGACGGCTGGGGCCTCATCATCACGTCGCTCATCGAGAGCTACCACGTTGTCTAGGGGGCACGCATGAACCAGCAGGCCGTCATCGACCTCGTGCTCCAGGCGCTCCTGGTGTCCGGCAAGCTCGCCGCCCCGGTGCTCATCACCTCGCTCGTCGTCGGCTTCGCGATCTCGCTGTTCCAGTCGGTGACGCAGATCCAGGAGGTCACGCTCTCGTTCGTGCCGAAGGCCGTCGCCGTCGCGATCGCCCTGGTGGTCTGCGGCAACTGGATGATCTCGGAGATGATCGCGTTCACGCACGTCGCCTTCGACATGATCCCCAGGCTGCTCGGGGCCGGTTGATGGAGCTCAGCATCGACGCCGACCGTCTGGAGGCGACCATGCTCGCCGGCGTCCGGCTCGTCGCGTTCTTCGTCATCGCGCCGCCGTTCTCGTACCGGGCGTTCCCGGGCACGGTCAAGGTGATCCTCGGGCTGGGGCTGGCCATCGGCGTCGCCCCGCGCGTCGCCGTCGGCTACGAGTCGCTCGAGACGGGGCCGTTCCTGCTCGCCCTGCTCACCCAGCTCGTCGTCGGGCTGTCCCTCGGGTTCCTGGTGTTCCTGGTGTTCGCCGCCGTCCAGTCGGCGGGTGCGCTCATCGACCTGTTCGGCGGGTTCACGCTCGCGCAGGCGTTCGACCCGCAGTCCCAGGTCAACGGCGCCCAGTTCACCCGCCTGTTCCAGATGACCGCGCTCGCGCTGCTCTTCACCTCGGGCGGATACCAGCTCATCGTCGGCGGTCTGGTGCGCTCGTTCGACGCCGTGCCGCTCACCGGCACCTTCGCGGTGGACGGGCTCGCGTCGATGCTCGTGACCGCGATGTCGCAGATGTTCCTCGCCACCCTGCAGATCGCCGGACCGCTCGTCGTCGTGCTGTTCCTGGCCGACGTCGGCCTCGGGCTGCTGACCCGCGTGGCACCGGCGCTCAACGCGTTCCAGATGGGCTTCCCGATCAAGATCGGCCTGACCGTCCTGTTCGCCGGCGCGCTCTTCATGGCGCTGCCCTCGGTGGTGTCGTCGCTGACCGGCGACGCCGTCGAGGCGATCACGGGACGGGGGTGACGACGTGTCCGACAGCGGAGAACGTTCCGAACAGGCAACCCAGCAGCGGATGCGCGAGGTCCACGAGAAGGGCCAGATCGGTCGCTCGCAGGACCTCGGTGCGTGGATCGGGATCGCCGTCGCGGCGCTCATGATCCCGGCCGCGATCGGCAACGCCGCGGCCGCCGGGCAGGACCAGCTCCTCGCCGTGCAGCGGGTCATCGAGGACCCCGAGCTCGGTGCCGTGCAGGCCCTGCTCGCCGACGCCCTCGGTTCGATGGGTGCGACCCTCGGCCCGATGCTCGCGGTCGTCGCGGTCGCGGTGCTCGCCGCCGCCGTCACCCAGGGCGGGGTGCACTTCCGCAAGATGGCGCCGCAGGCCGACCACTTCGATCCCGTCGCCGGACTGAAGCGCGTCTTCGGCACCCAGGCGCTCTGGAACGGCGCGAAGGCGCTGCTGAAGACCGCCGTCGTCGGGCTCGTCCTGTGGTTCGCGGTGCAGGGGCTCATGCCGGTCCTGATGACGAGCGGCTCGCTGCCGCTGTCGGCCGTCCTCGAGGCCGCCGCCGCCGGGTCGGGCACCCTGCTGCGCGCCGCGATCGTCGCCGGGCTCGTCCTCGCAGCCCTGGACGTGTTCGTGGTGATCCGACGCAACCGGAAGCGCACGATGATGACCAAGCGCGAGGTCAAGGACGAGAACAAGCGGAGCGACGGCGACCCGCTGGTGAAGTCACAGCGCCGCTCCCGCCAGCTCGCGATGAGCCGCAACCGGATGATCCAGGCCATCGGCACCGCGGACGTCGTGATGACGAACCCGACCCACTACGCCGTCGCGATCAAGTACGAGCCGGGGAAGTCCGCGCCCCGGGTGGTCGCGAAGGGGGCCGGCCCGGTCGCCGACGTGATCCGCGCCCGTGCCGAGGAAGAGCGCGTGCCGATCGTCCGCGACGTCCCGCTCACCCGGGCCCTGCACGCCGCGTGCGAGCTCGGGCACGAGATCCCCGTCGACCTGTACACGCCGGTGGCGCGCGTCCTGTCCTTCGTGATGGCGCTCAAGGCCCGCGGCACCGCGGCCGGCACGCACGCGCCGCCGAGGCCGACCACCCCGGACGAGGTCGCGAGCGTCATCGACCCCGCCACCCTGACCGGGGACCTCCGCCCCCGCAGGCTCCGCACACCGCGCACCGCAGAGAACCAGACCGAAGGACTCCCCGCATGAACCGCAAGGACCTGCCGAAGCTCGTCGTCCCGGTGTTCATCGTCGGCATCATCCTGCTGCTGATCCTGCCGGTGCCGTCGTTCCTGCTCGACTTCCTGATCATCATCAACATCCTGCTGGCGCTGGTGATCCTGCTCACGACGCTGTTCGTCAAGAAGCCGCTCGACTTCTCGGTGTTCCCGTCCCTGCTGCTCGTCGCGACGCTGTTCCGGCTCGGCCTGAACGTGGCGTCCACCCGGCTGGTGCTCGGCGAGGGCTTCGCCGGTGACGTCATCCAGGCGTTCGGCCATGTCGCCGTCTCCGGGTCGATCATCATCGGCGCGGTCATCTTCCTCATCCTCATCGTCATCCAGTTCGTCGTGGTGACGAAGGGTGCCGAGCGCGTCGCCGAGGTCGGGGCACGCTTCACCCTCGACGCGATGCCGGGCAAGCAGATGGCGATCGACGCCGACCTGAACGCCGGGCTGATCACCGACCAGGAAGCCAAGGAGCGCCGGGCCGCGGTGTCCGCCGAGGCCGACTTCTACGGCGCGATGGACGGTGCGTCGAAGTTCGTCAAGGGCGACGCGATCGCCGGCATCCTGATCATCATCATCAACCTGATCGGCGGCATCGCGATCGGCATGCTCCAGAACGGGCTGTCCGTCACGGACGCGCTGTCGAAGTACGGGATCCTGACGATCGGTGACGGCCTGGTGACGCAGATCCCGGCGCTGTTGATGGCGGTGTCGACCGGCATGATCGTCACCCGGTCCGGCGCGGAGTCCGAGATGGGGTCCTCGGCCGCGACCCAGCTGTCGCAGTCGCGGAACGCCCTGATGATCGCCGGTGTCGCTGCCATCGCCATGGGGTTCATCCCCGGCATGCCGATCCTGCCCTTCCTGCTCGTCGGCGCGACCCTGCTCTTCACGGGCTGGCGCATCGGCCGGAACGCCGCCCGGGCCGAGGCCGACGCCGCCCAGCAGCAGGCACTCGCGGCCGCGACGCCGACCGGCGACACCCCGGAGGACCTGCTCGAGCAGATGCGCGTGCACGCCCTCGAGATCCTGCTCGCCCCCGACCTGGTCGACATGGTCTCCGGCGCCTCGGACGACCTGCTCGGCCGGGTGCGTGCGCTCCGCCGCAAGATCGCGATCGACATGGGCATCGTCGTCCCGCCGGTGCGCACCCGCGACTCGATCGACCTGCCGCCGTCGACGTACGCCATCCGGATCGCCGGCGTCGAGGCGGGTCGGGGCACCGCGCCCGCCCGCAGCGTCCTGGCACTCGGCGACCACCTGGACGGCCTGCCCGGCACCTCGACCGTCGAGCCGGTGTTCGGCCTGACCGGCAAGTGGGTGCCCGCCGAGCTCCGGCACGCCGCCGAGATGACCGGCGCGACCGTGATCGACCGGGTCTCCGTGCTCGTCACCCACCTGCAGGCGGTCATCGGCGACAACGCCGCGCGCCTGCTCACCCGCGAGGACGTCAAGGTCCTGACCGAGGGCGTCAAGCAGGTCAACCCCGCCGCGGTCGAGGAGCTCGTCCCCGGCATGCTCTCGATGGCCGAACTGCAGCGGGTGCTGCAGGGCCTGCTCGCCGAGCGCGTGCCGATCAACGACCTCGGCCGGATCTGCGAGGCCCTCACGCTCCGCGCCAAGGTGTCGACCGACCCCGAGGGACTCGTCGAGTCCGCCCGTGCGGCCCTCGGCCCGGCCCTCGCCGCCCGGCACACCGACGCCGGCACCCTGCGCGTCATCATGATCGACCCGATGCTCGAGCAGTCGATGCTCGAGGGGCTCCGGCCGTCCGAGCAGGGCAGCCAGATCGTGCTCGACGCGCACCGCATCGAGCAGGTCCTCGGCTCCGTCCGCGACGCCGTGCGCTCCGTGGAGGACCAGGGGCTCTCCGCCGTCCTGGTCTGCGCCCCGCAGCTCCGCCCGGCCGTGCACCGCATGGTCGCCGCCCAGTCGAACGGGCTCCCGGTGCTGTCGTACCAGGAGGCCACCGCCGCGGGCTCCACCATCGAGACCGTGGGAGTGGTCCGTGCCGCCGACCCGATTGCAGCGTAGCGGCGCCACGCTCGAGTCCGTCCGCGACGCGGTCCGGACCGAGTTCGGCGCGGGTGCGCGGATCGTCGCGGCCGAACGCGTGACCACGCCGGGCTTCGGCGGACTGTTCCGCAAGGCGCACGTCGAGGCCACCGTCGAGGTGCCGGAACCGGGGGACCAGCCCACCGCCCGGGTCGTCATCGCCGACTCGCCCGTGCAGCGCGTCGGCATCGCAGCGCTGCTCGCCGACGCCGAGGCGGCCGAGGCACGCATCGCCGGCACCGACGGCACCGCGACGACGCGGGCCGACGCCTTCGCGTCGGTGCTCGACGGGTTCCAGGCGGACGGCATCACGCCGAGCGCCCCGCGCCCGACGCGTGCGCCGGCCGAGCCGGACGTACCCGCGGGGGTCGACCCGCGCCTCCAGGCCGCCGTCGACGCGCAGACGCTGGCCGACGCGCAGGCGCAGCCGGTCGTCGAGCCCCGGTCGGGAGGCCCGTTCCGCGTCCTCGACGCGCCCTCGCCTGCTCCGGTGGCCCGGTCCACCGCGCCCGCCGTACGGTCCGCGGACGGTGACCTGGTGCTCCTGGTCGGGCGGCCGAACGACGTCGACGCCGCCGCCGGACTCTTCGCGGTGCGGCACGCGCTCCGCCCGACGGACGCCGCCGACCGCCGTGCCGCGATCCTGGCGCGGGCCGACGGTGTCCGCGACGGGCACGCCGTGCTCGCCGTCGCCGCGTGGGACGACCGGGCGACCGGCGACGCGCTGGAGGCCGACCAGGTGTGGGTCGTGGTCGACGTCGGGCGGAAGCCCGCGGACTCGGCCGCGATGGTGTCCGCGGTGGCCTCGCGGCTGCCCGTGGTCGGTGTCGTGGCGATCGGTGCGGGGGAGACCGCCACGCCCGGGTCGGTGGACCTGCTGGGGCTGCCCGTCGTGTCGCTAGGCTGAACCGGTGCTGGTACTCACGCGGAAGGTCGGCGAGCGGATCCTCGTCGGCGACGACATCGTCATCACGGTGCTCGACTCCCGGGGCGACGGCGTCCGGATCGGCATCGACGCCCCGCGCGGCGTGAAGATCCAGCGCGAAGAGGTCGTGCGTGCGGTCGCCGAGGCGAACGCCGAGGCCGCCGCCGCCGGTGACGACGCCGAGGCGCAGCTGCGCGCGGCGCTCGGGGCGCGTGGCGGGGCTGCCGCGGACGGCTCGACTCCGTCGGAGCCGACCGACTCCTAGCCGTCCGACGCAGCCACGCCCGTCACGGGCGCGGCTGCTCGTCGATCACGGCTGCGGCTGTCTGTCCGTCACGGGCGGGGCTTCTTCTCCTGTTCGGGCAGGCGGCCGGCGGCGGCCTCGGCGGCGAACCAGGCGCGTGCCTCGTCCTGTCGGGCCTGCTCGGCACCGAGCGCGATCGGCGCCCGGACGTGACCGGGCTCGTACCCGAAGGTCTCGATCAGCTGCGGCACGATCGGTCGGACACGGGCGACGAGCCGGTCGATGTACGCGGACACCGCACGGGCCCGCTGCGCCGACAGTCGGCCGTGCAGCAGGTACCAGTCCAGGTGCTGCTCGAGCAGGCCGAGCGCGAACAGGTCGCGCAGCCAGACGAGCACGCGTCGGGTGTCGCCCTCGGTGACCTCGTCGAGCGCCTCGGTGAAGGCGTCCCACTGCATGAGCTCGGCGTGGGCCTTCGACGCCTCGATGAGCTCGTGCTGCGAGCGGTTCAGCAGTCGGGCGGCGCGGGCGCGGTCCTTGCCGGCCGACGCCAGGCGCATGCCGATCTCGGCGACCATCGTGTCGACCCGACCGGCGAGCAGCTCGCGCTGCGTGCGGGGGTCCTGCAGGTCGGCGACGCTGGCGGCCAGGGACCCGCGGTCGGCCACGGTCTGGCCGAGGCGGCGGATGCCCGACGCGTCGGCCAGCTTCGACGCCGCGACGGCGGCCACGAACTTCGCGGTGGACGCCGGGTCCTTCGGGGCCTTCGCGCGGAACTCGGTGAGCAGGCGCTTGCCGACGAGCTGCAGCAGCACGGTGTTGTCGCCCTCGAACGTCACGTAGACGTCGAGGTCGGCGCGGAGCCCGGTCAGACGGTTCTCGGCGAGGAATCCGGCACCGCCGCAGGCCTCGCGGGCCTCCTGCAGGGTGTCGAGCGCCGACCAGGTCGACATCGACTTGAACGCCGCGGCCTGGGTCTCCAGGTCTTCCCGGCGCTCCGGGGTGTCTTCACGACCGCTGAAGACATCGTCGAAGGTGCGCAGGAGCTTCTCGTGCGCGAACGACTGCGCGAACACCGTCGCCAGGCGCGGGATGAGCCGGCGCTGGTGCCGGCCGTAGTCGAGCAGCACGCCCTCGGTGCCGTCACCGGTGGGGAACTGGCGGCGCTGCATGGCGTAGGTCAGGGCGATCTGCAGCGCGATCTTCTGGGCGACGACCGCGGCGCCGTCGAGCGACACCCGGCCCTGCACCAGGGTGCCGAGCATCGTGAAGAACCGGCGGCCGGGCGAGGCGATCGGTGACGAGTAGGTGCCGTCCGCGGCGACGTCGCCGTAGCGGTTCAGCAGGTTGGTGCGGGGGACCCGGACGTGGTCGAACGCGAGCCGGCCGTTGTCGATGCCGTTCAGGCCGCCCTTGGGGCCGTCGTCCTCACCGCTGACGCCGGGCAGGAACGCCCCGTCGGCGTCGCGGAGCGGGACGTAGAACGCGTGCACGCCGTGGTCGACACCGGCGGTCACGAGCTTCGCGAACACGACGGCGGCGTGGCCGTGCAGGGCTGCGTTGCCGATGTAGTCCTTCCACGCACCGCGGAACGGCGTGTGGATCTCGAACTCCTCGGTCGCGGGGTCGTACGTGGCCGTCGTGGCGATGCTCTGGACGTCCGAGCCGTGGCCGGTCTCGGTCATCGCGAAGCAGCCGGGGACCTCGAACGAGACGATGCCCGGCAGGAACTCGCGGTGGTTCGCCTCGGTGCCCAGGTGATGCACGGCGGACCCGAACAGTCCCCACTGCACCCCGGCCTTGATCTGCATCGACGGATCGGCGACGACGAGCTCCTCGAACGCCGCCAGGTTGCCGCCGTGGTTGTCCTGGCCGCCGAACTCTGCGGGGTACGGGCGCTGGATCGCCCCGGCGTCGACCAGGGTCCGGAGCTGCTCGAGCACGCGTGCCCGGTGCTCGGGGATCGGCTGGCCCTCGATCTTCTGCATCGCGGGGTCGAGCGCGAGCCGCCGGGAGATCCGGCGGTCCTCGGCCCAGCGTCCGAGCAGGAGCTCCTGCACCAACTCGACGTCGATGCGGACGTCGGTGTCCGTCCCGGCCGTCGGGGTGCCCGCTGCCGGGTCGCCGGCGGCATCGGCGTTCGGCGCGGCGTGCTGCGCGGCATTCTTCGCGTCGACGTCCGGCGCGGTGTCGCTGCCGCTGGCGGGGGTGGTGCGCTGGGCGGGTGCGGTGTCGACCATGGGCGGAGTCCTCCTGAACTGCGGTGTCCGTGTTGCACCGTCCACGCTAGACACCGGTGCCGACAGTGGCGGGAACGCCGTGCGGGCCGCACAACCCCGTGTCGCCCGTGCCGTCACGAGGTCGTGGGAACCCTCCAAAGACATGAGCGGGGTTCGACGATTGGGCGTGCCCACCCCGCCAGGGGCAGACTGGCCGCCATGTCACGTACCACCCCCGCGGACCGCGAAGGCCGTCCCGGACGCACCTTCTTCGGGCAACCGTTCGAGCTCTCGACACCGTTCGCCGTGGAGCTCTGGGAGCGGTTCTCGTTCTACGGGATGCAGGGCATCGTCCTCATCTACATGTACTACACGGTCACGCAGGGCGGCCTGGGGATCGACAAGGGCATCGCCACCGGCATCATGGGTGCCTACGGCGGCGCGGTCTACCTGTTCACGATCATCGGGGCGTGGATCGCCGACCGGCTGATCGGTGCGGACCGGACCCTGTTCGGCAGCGCGATCGTCGTCATGCTCGGGCACATCGCCCTCGCGCTCATCCCCGGGGTAGCCGGGGTCGGGGTCGGCCTCGTGCTCATCGCGCTCGGCTCCGGCGGGCTCAAGGCCACCGCCACCACGATCGTCGGCGGCCTCTACAGCCGCGAGGACCCGCGCCGCGACGCCGGCTTCTCGCTCTACTACCTCGGCGTGAACCTCGGGGCGTTCTTCGGACCGCTGCTCACCGGGCTGCTGCAGAGCTCGCTCGGCTTCCACTGGGGCTTCGGCCTCGCCGCCGTCGGCATGGCGGCGGGCCTGGTGCAGTACGCGATCCGGCGGAGGAAGCTGCCCGAGGTCGTCCGCCACGTGGCGAACCCCGTCGACCGCCGCCGTCTGCCGCTCATCGGAGCCGGCGTCGTCGTCGCGCTCGTCGTCATCGTCGTCGCCGTGCTGACCGGCCTGCTCAACGTCGGCAACCTGCCCACCGTCGTGGTGGCGGTCGTCGTGCTGGCCACCGTCGGCTACTTCGTTGTCATCCTGTCGAGCGGCATCACCCGTGACGAGCGGTCGCGGGTCTTCGCGTTCATCCCGCTGTTCATCGGCAGTGCCGTGTTCTGGTCGCTCTACCAGCAGCAGTTCACCGTCGTGACGGTCTACTCCGACGAGCGCCTCGACCGCTCGCTGTTCGGCTGGGAGATGCCCGTGTCGTGGGTGCAGTCGATCAACCCGGTCTTCATCATCGTGCTGTCCGGCGTCTTCGCGGCGCTGTGGACCAAGCTCGGCGACCGCCAGCCGTCCACCCCGGTGAAGTTCGCCCTCGGCACCGGGATCATGGGGCTCGCGTTCCTGCTCTTCCTGCCGTTCACCGGCTCGGGCGAGAACGGCACGCCGCTGCTCGCGCTCGTCGGCATCCTGCTGGTCTTCACGCTCGCCGAGCTGCTGCTCTCTCCCGTCGGCCAGTCCGTCGCGACGAAGCTCGCGCCGCCGAAGTTCCAGACGCAGATGGTCGCGCTGTTCTTCCTGTCGGTGTCGCTGGGCACCGCCGTCACCGGGGTGCTGTCCCGCTACTACGACCCGGCGGACGAGGCCCCGTACTTCACGATCCTCGGCCTGGTCGCCGTCGTGGTGGGCGTGGTCCTGCTGCTCCTGGCCAAGCCGGTGCTGCGGCTCATGCGCGGCATCCGGTAACCTGAACGGAGCCACACGCCGACGCAACCAAGGAGTCACCACCCATGCTCGAACTCATCGCAGGGATCATCATCGGCGTCGGCGTCCTCGGTGGCGTCGGGTGCTGCATGGCCGTCGCGGCCATGATGAAGAGCGGCTCCGAGGAGTACTGAGTCCCTGACCCGGACTACTCGCCGCTGTCGGTCGTGACCGGCACCAGCTGACGACTCAGGACGGTCGCGCGCTCGAAGGGGCCGCGGCCGTCCTTCGTGTACGCGGGCTCATCGAAGGCGACGGTCCACGTGCGCGGTGTCCCGCCGATCTGACTCCCGCCGGGAGCCACGATCACCCCGATCGGCTCGTCGGCCCACTGCTCGCCGCCCCGATCGGTGTCGATGACCTGCACGAGGGCACCGATGCCGAGACCGGGAGCGTCGTCGGGGCGGGGACTGGGGGAGCGGCGGCGTCCGAACACGCCATCACCGTAGCGGCGAGTGGTCATGGAACGTCTGTGCGGCACCTGTCGACACGCTGACGGCCCGGCCGCCGGGTGGTCGGGACACCCCGCCTGCTGCGCGCCGAGTGGTCGCGAACTGTCGGCTGCGCCGCCGCCATCCGACAGTTCGTGACCGCTCGGCGAACCCGAGCGGGGTGTTGCGACCGGCGGGACGACGGCCGGGAGGCCCGTAGCGGGCCCGCACCGCGCCTCCAGGCCGCGGGCCGGGTGGTCAGGACACCCCGCCTGCCGCGCGCCGAGTGGTCACGAACCGTCGGCTGCGCCGCCGCCATCCGATGGTTCGTGACCAGCGCGCGGAGGTGAGCGGCGTGTTGCGACCGGCGGAAGGGCGGACGGGAGGCCCGTGGCGGGCCCGCACCGCGCCTCCAGGCCGCGGGTCGGGTGGTCAGGACACGCCGCCTGCCGCGCGCCGAGTGGTCACGAACTGTCGGCTGCGCCGCCGCCATCCGACAGTTCGTGACCCCTCGGCGTACCTGAGCGGGGTGTCTTGACCAGCCGACACGCGCGACCAGACCCAACCCGCGTCAGACGGCCGCCGGCTCCACCCGGGCGATCTCGGTGATGGACGAGTGGCCCGTCTCGGGGTGCTTGCGCATCGACAGCAGCCGCTCCATCGACGGTTCGAGCGCCGTGACCTTGTCGAGCGGCGCACTCACGACGAGCTGGAACCCGAGCCGGAGCCACGCGGTGACCGCACGGCCGGCGAACTCCGAGTCCGCCTTGATGAACGCCTCGTCGAGGAACACCGGCGCGAACCGGGGACGGGGACGGGTCTCGTCACCGAGCTGGTAGCGCAGCGCGGCGCCGACGATGAACGCCACGAGCTCCTGCGTCTCGCCACCGGACTTGTCGCCGAGCGACGAGTACACACCGAGGTCGTTGCCGTCGGTGTCGTACCGGACCGCCGTGATCTCCATGTGCCGTCGGACGTCGAGCACGGCGTCGCGCTGGGTGGTGCGGCCGCGGGCGGCGTCGGGGTCGGGCCGGATGACCGCCATGAAGCGCCGGAGCCGCCGGAACCGGGTCTCGAGCACGTCGTCGGTCAGCTCGGTGTCGACCGAGGCCGACAGGGCGCGGAGCTCGCGGCGGAAGGCGGTGACGTCCTCGCGGGTGACCCGGCGGATCTGGATCTTCAGGCGGTCCCGGTTGGCACCGAACGGCAGCTCCCGCAGGATCTCGTTGACCGGCTCGAGGCGCTCCTCGATCTCGACGACGGCGCGGTCGAAGGCGCCGGCGAGCGGGACGAGGTCCTCACCGCTCCACTGCGACAGGCGTCGACGCCACTCGCTCCGACGCGCGTGCAGGCCGGTCGCCACGATCTGGTCGAGGATCGCGTGGTAGTCCGGGTACGACGCGACGCCCGTGCCGAGGTTCGGGTCGGGCCAGGCGTCCTGGTACCGCTGGAACGTCAGTGTCAACGAGGTCGAGGCCGCCGCGGCACCGTCGAGCGCCTGCGTGAGCCGCTCCTCGAGCCGGCGCTTCAGTCGTCGCGTGGCGTCGTCGAACCCGTCGACACCGTCCGGGGCACCGATCTCCTCGAAGGTCTCCTCGAGCAGACGGGACTGCTGGTCGTCCGGCAGCGAACCGGGCGAGGACTCGAAGCGCTCCAGGATCTCGGCGGCGGCGTCCTGGCCGTCGACGAGCACCGCGTGGCGCTCCTCCAGCCGCTGGACGGACAGCCGTGCGGCGGAGCGACGGTCGGCCGCTTCGTCGAGGGACTTCCGGAGCCGCGCGACCGAGGCCCGCAGCGTCCGCAGGCCGTCGTCAGCGGCGAGCAGCGCCTGCCGTTCCTCGTCGAGCCGGGCGAGGGACGTCCCGAGCCCGTCGACGTCGATCGCGGCCCACGTGACGTCGACCACGTGCTGGTGCGCGGCGCGGAGCACGTCGAGCGCGGTGAGGTCCTGCGCGACGTCGGTGCGGCGGGCCTCGAGCGTCGCCAGGTCCTGCGCGATGGAGGCGAGCTCCTGCTCGACCGCGGCGACGCGGGCCTCGTTCGTGAAGCCGATGACGTTCGACTGGCGGCGGTCACCGTGCGCGCCACGACGGCCGTCGCGGAGCTGCCCGGACTCGGTGACCCGGCGGCCACCACCGCCGAGGTCCGACGCCGAGGCGACACAGCGTGCGTCGGTGCGGTCGGACTCGATCCGCTCGCGCACCCAGGTGCTGAACGGCGACGGCTTGATGGCGAGCTTGCCGGAGACCATCGCCGGGTCGCCGTCGAGGTCCAGGTGCGGGCCGGTCGGCACACCCTCGAACTGCACGCGGACGGGCAGGCGCAGTGCGTCGATCGCCTCGCTGAAGTCGCCGAGGCGGTCCTGGTCGACGAGCAGCGTGCGGGCGACGGGGGCCAGGACGGACTCGATGGCCGTGCGCCAGCGCTCCTCGCCGGGCAGCACGTCGAGCAGTTCCGCCACGAAGGGCAGTTCGGCCGGGTCGATGCCGGCGGCGCGGGCCATCGCGAGCCGGGCCTCGTGCATCGGCAGCGGCATCGCGCCCTGCCGGTGCTCGAGCGACTGGCGCTCCTGCCGCAGGGACCGTTCGCGGTCGAGGAGCGGGTACTCCTCGCGGGTCAGGGCGTCGCGGCGCTCGTCGAGGGCGGTGCGCGCGTCGGCGTACGACCCGAGGAACTCGTGCGCGGCACGCTGGATCCCGGTGAAGTCCTGCTCCGAGGAGACCGGGACCCCGAGCACCGCCGTGCGCTCGTCGAAGGTGGCACGGGTGCGCACCACGGCGTCGCGCTCACGGGTGAGCCGTTCGATGCGGTCCTCGAGCTGGGCGAGCGCGTTGCCGCCCTGGTCGCGGAGCCGGGCCTCGGCGTCGCGCAGCTCGATCTCGACGGCGGCGTGCCGGGCCTCGGCCGCGGCGACCTCGGCGCGCGATGCCGTTCGCTCGCGGGCGTTGCGCGACACCTCGGCGTCGAGCAGGTCGCGCTTCCGCGAGGCCGTCCAGTGCGCGAACGGCGACACCTCGGCGCCGGTCGCGATGCCGTCCAGAGCCGCTGCGGCTTCGGTCGCGCGCGAGATCTCGTCGTGCAGGTCGGTGATGGGGGAGAGGATGCGGACCTTGCGCTCCTCGGTGTCCATCGCCTCGTACGCCTCGTCGAGGGCGGAGAAGTGCGCGAGGGCGCGGTCGGCCGCCTCATACGTGCCCGGGGTCTCGAGCACGAGCGACTTGTACAGCGCGTCGACGGTCGGCAGGTGCTGGCCGGCCTGGATCCGGGCGAGCAGGCGCATCGCCCGGTTGCCGCCGCCGGAGTCGCCGATGCCCAGCCGGGTCTGCAGCGTGTACGCGAGCTCCTGGTAGGTGTCGCGGATGACGAGCCCCGGCACGCGGCCGGTCAGCTCGAGGTGGTGGAACCGCGACGGCACGAACTCCTCGAGCCGGCGCAGGTCGAAGGTGTCGTCGACCGTCGCCATGGTCATCTGGATGTCGCCGACCCCGCGGGCACGCTTCGGCACGATGTACGCACGCAGCACCGTGAAGCGCCGCTCGTCGTCGTTCCGGAACGTGACCGCCGCCGCACCCCAGGTGGTCTGGTCGTCGCCGCGCAGGTTCACGTCGCGCAGGCTGCCGGTCTCCGGGTCGCGCCGGGTGTCGACCTTGCCGCGCAGGTACGTGAGCAGGTTGCGCTGGTCGGCGCTGCGGGCCCGGCCGGTGGTGGCGTCGTTCGAGGCGCCGTTGAACGGCACGTCGGACGGCATCATCACGGCCAGGTAGGCGTCCATCAGCGTGGACTTGCCGGTGCCCGAGGCGCCTGAGATGAGCGTCGCCGTGCCGGACAGCTCGACCTGCCGGTGGCCGTGGAACCCACCCCAGTTGACGACCTGCATCGACTCGGCGCGCCACTGCGCGACCGTGTCGAAGAGCGCCGGGATCTCGAACGTGTCGGTCACGCTTCCGTCTCGCCTTCGTCGTCGGTGTCTGCCTGGAGGCCCGGGTCGTCCCCGTCGGTCGGCTCGCCACCCGGGCCGGTCGCCTCACCCTGCGCGGTGGTGGTCCGCAGCCAGGTGTCCAGTTCGAGCAGGCGCTCCAGGGGGAGCAGCACCTCGACGACGCTCGCCACCCGGAAGCGGTCCGGGTCGGAGGTGCGGATCAGGATGCGTGCGGTCACGAGGCGCTCGATCGCCTTGGTGACCCGGCCCTCGTCGCGGGTGCGGTCCGTCGCGGTCGCCGGACGGAAGCCCGCGACGTGCCCGAGGATCTCGGAGCGGTCGACGACGACCTGGTCCGGGCCCGGTCGGGCGTCAGCGCGCAGGCGCATCCGCAGGTAGACGAGGACGATCGTCTCCTCGCGGGTGTACGGCAGGTCGCGGAGCAGGGTCGGGAACGTGCGGCGCTGGCTCTCCGATCGGGCCTGGCGCTTCCAGGCGACCTCGCGGTCACGGTCGACGTGCAGCTCGAGGAACAGGTCGTTCAGGCGGGACCGCAGCTGGTGTTCGGCGTCGAGCACCGCGCGCCACTCGTCGGGGTGCGTGCGGGAGCTGACGTACGAGTGCCGCAGCAGGGCCACCAGGGCGCGTCGCTGGTGCTCGTCGAGCCGGCCCTCGTCGCCCTCGAAGAGGGCGAAGCTGGACTCGTCACGCTCGTCGTCCTGCATCACGGATGCGGGGTCGTCGTAGGGGACCGTATCGTCGACCGGTGCCGGCGTCGTGTCGCTCACCGTGCCTCCTGTGCGTTCTCGTCGTGTGCGTCGCCGACCGGAGTGCGCTCGTCGTCGAGCGCAGCGGTGGGCATGTGGAAGGTGATCGCGGTGCCGTCGGGGCGGACCGTGCGGTGCTCGGCAATGTGCGCGGCGGACTCGAAGTCGTCGCGCCCCGTCAGCAGGTGCGCGAGGCCGAAGAGCTCGACCGGTCGGCGCTGCTCGGGCGGCAGCCCGTGGAACGCGTCGACGCTGGAGTCGGCCTCGGCGAAGCGGAGTGCCGCGCGCAGCTCGGTGAGGAGCGGCCCGCCGTGCTTGCGGAGCATCTCGACGTCGAGGTCCTCGAAGACGTCGTCGTCGGGTTCCTCGATGGGCGGCGGCACGGACTCGGCGTCCGGGTCGTAGAAGCGCTCGCGCAGCGTGCCGACCTCGGCCGCCGCCGGCAGGAGCGGCAGCGGGATCCGGTCGCGTGCACCGCCCTGGTCCATCAGGGTGGCGAGGCCGCGGTTGATCGAACGGAGCACCGCGTCGAGCTCGCGGTCGCGCACCACGTCGTGGGCGACGATCTGGTCGCGGAGCGTGGCGGTGAGCTGACGGCGCTGGGCGAGGACGTCCTCGATGCCCTGGCGCAGGATCGTCACCGTGTTGCGGAAGGCCCGACGCTCGCCGGCTCCGAGGCCCTGCGCGAACGGGTGCGCCAGGATCGTCGCGATGTCGTCACGGAGCCGCAGGAGCAGGGCGTCGTCGCGCAGCAGTTCGAAGGCGCCCTCGAAGGCACGGCCCTCGGGCGTCGCTTCCATCAGGTTGTCGGTGCGCGCCAGGTAGTCGTCGAGGATCTCGCCGATGGGGCGGACCTCTTGCCGGAAGTCCTCGACGATCGAGCGGTGCATCGTCGCGACCGCTTCTTCCACGCGCTTGAAGTCGCTCGGCAGCTGCCGGATCAGGTCGGAGATGTTCGTGTACCCGTCGCGCATCCGGTCGTCGTCGACGGCCACGACGTCGTCACCGTGCTCCAGGCGTTCCCGCTCGGCCTGCAGCTCGGCGATCTGGGCGTCGATCCGGCGGATCTGCACGTCGGGGTCGGGTTCGGCGCGAGCCGCCCACCGGTGCACCGCGTCGACGATCATTGCCAGCCGGCTCTCGCTGATCAGGGCGCGGTCGGCCGACAGGGCGTCGACGAGGCTCAGCGCCTCGAGCGCGTGGCTCGTCAGGGAGTACTGCTCGTCGCCGTCGGGGGAGTTCGAGCGGACGAGCCACTGGGCGCCGACCCACTCGCGGCACAGGGCGCGGCCATTCGGGCGGGCCTCCTGCTCGCCCTCGGTCTGCTCGCTGTCGGCCTGCGCGCTGGCCGCCGGCACCGGCTGGTCGCTCGCGGGCACACGGGCACCCGCGGCCTGCAGGCGCGCGACGTGTTCCTCGACCTGCAGGTGCATGCGGTCGGCGGGGACGTACTGCACGTCGCGATCGAAGACCGTGCGGAACACGGCCAGGACCGTGGCGCTGGTCGGCCGGGACATGAGCCGCAGGGTCGGACGGTCGAGGACCGCTCGGACCCGGGCGAACTCGAGGTCGACGTCGGTCATGCGCCCCTTCGTCCGATCGTGCTGGTGGTCTGGCCCGCGTGCTGCGGCCTGATGAGATGACAAGAGCCCGACGCTGCTGCGTCGGGCTCTTGTCGGTGGTGTGTGTTGCTGTGTGGGCGATACCAGACTCGAACTGATGACCTCTTCGGTGTGAACGAAGCGCGCTACCAACTGCGCCAATCGCCCCCTGCACTGTTCGTGCGGATCGATACTAGCGGAAGTCCGGCGGTGCATCGAACACGTCGCGCGGCCCGGGTGTGGCGCGCTGTCCGCAGGGGGTGTCGGACCGCCCCGATCCGCATGAACTCGGGGGACACGCCCGGTGAACGGGGAGGATTTTGGTGGAAGTGCCCCGGTGCGTATAGAGTTTACGTCGTCGCCGCGACAGCGGAACGACAAGTGCGGATGTGGCGCAGTGGTAGCGCATCACCTTGCCAAGGTGAGGGTCGCGAGTTCGAATCTCGTCATCCGCTCGAGTGTGGGTCTTCTCGAAGGCCCGCGACTCACCAGAGGGTATCCCACCGTTCGGGTACTCACGGAGACGTGAACCTCGATGGTGGGGTGGCCGAGAGGCTAGGCAGCGGCCTGCAAAGCCGTCCACGCGGGTTCGAATCCCGTCCCCACCTCCAGATCCACCCTCCAAGACCTTGATGGACTCCGGTCCACGCAGGGACTTGGGCGATTGGCGCAGCGGTAGCGCGCTTCCCTGACACGGAAGAGGTCACTGGTTCGATCCCAGTATCGCCCACCACGACGAAGCCCCCGGCAGGACCACCAGGTCCGGCCGGGGGCTTTCTTCGTTCCGGTCTGCTCGCCGTTCCCAGTCCGCCAGGACCGCGATGTTCCGTGGACCCCGCCCGGTACGGTGGTGGTCATGCAGATCGGCCGGAGGCGGAAGCGTGCCCGACGCGGCACCACGCCGGTGCTGTTCCACAAGGTCTGCGAGTGGCAGCGGGACGATCGGGACCCCGGTGACGTCGTCGTCGAACGAGGAGTCTGGCTGGCGTTCACCGCGCGCCGAGTCGCGGTCTACGAGTTCGACGGCCGTGACACCCACGCTGCCGTGCTCGAACTGGACGAAGTGCTCGGTCCGACGTGGCAGGAAATGATCGACGAGGCGCCGGCAGACTGGCTCCTGACACACCTGGAACGATTCGCGAGCGGTGTGGACGTCCGCCGGGCGGTGTTGGACGACTACGCCCTCCGACACGGCGGCGGAGCACCGCCGACCATCGAGTGGGCGATCCGGCTGTAGCGACGGAGTTCCCTCGACGGCGACTGGAATGGCCCAGATCGAGTCAGCCGGCCTCGTCGCAGGGCGCGCGGCGTTCGCTGGCCCGCGTGTCGACCACGAGGGGCTGGTGGACCAGTGCGCGGTCGGCCAAGGTGAGCACGTGACCGCCTCGTCGACGACCACTGCCCCTCGGCTCGCTCCGCTGTACGCCGCGGGGTTCGTGACCGCCTTCGGGGCGAACGGCGTCGCCGCGGCGGTCGGCGGCGAGCACCTCGAACTGGGCCTGACGCTCGCGTGGCTCGGGCTCTTCCTGGCGCTCTACGACGTCGCCGAACTCGTCCTCAAGCCGGTCTTCGGCGCACTGTCCGACCGCATCGGCCCGCGACCGGTGATCGTCGGCGGACTCATCGTCTTCGCGGCGGCTTCACTCATTGGCGTCTTCGGGACCGGTCCGTTCTGGCTCGGGCTCGCCCGCCTGCTGCAGGGTGCCGGCGCCTCCGCGTTCTCGCCGGCATCGTCCGCCGCAGTTGCCCGCCTCGTGCCGGCGCACCGCCGCGGGACGTACTTCGGTCGGTACGGCTCGTGGAAGGGTCTCGGCTACGCCGGGGGACCGGTCATCGGTGCAGTCGTGGTGCAGTTCGGCAGCACGCAGTGGCTCTTCGGGATCCTCGTCGTGATGGCCCTCGTGACGGCAGTGGCGGTGCTCGTCGCCGTCGAACCGATCGTGCCCCTGCCCCGGCAGCGGGCCACGCTCGCCGTGATGGTCCGAGCGGCCACGGACCGCCAGTTCCTGATCCCGGTCGTCGTCCTGGCCGTCGGCAGCGCTGCGATCGGCGCGCTGACCGGGATGCTCCCCGCGCTCGGTACCGAGCTCGGCATCCCGCTCCTGGTGTCGACGCTCGCGGTCGCCGTCCTCGCGGTGACGTCGTCGCTCGTGCAGCCCGTCGCCGGGCGGCTGCACGACGCCGGGCGCCTCGGTACCGGGGTGGCGGGTGTGGCCGGGACGGCCGCGGTGGCCGCTGCGTTCCTGGTGGTCGCCGTCGCACCCTCGGCGGTGGCCGTCTTCATCGCGGCGCTGCTCGCCGGGGCCGGTGTCGCCACGCTGACACCCGTCGCGTTCGCGCACCTCGCCGGGACGACTCCGCCGGATCGGCTCGGTCGCACCATGGGTTCAGCGGAGCTCGGGCGTGAGACCGGGGACGCCGTCGGGCCACTCGTCGTCGGTGGTGTCGGCAGCGCGATCGGGCTGCCGTTCGGGTTCGCGGCCTTCGCGGTGGTGGCGCTCGTCGGGACGCTCGTGGCATCGCGGTTGCCGTCGAAGACCAACTCGGCACAGGACGCGTAGGGGATCGACGAACCCCATCGAGAGCTACGCGTACGGGTCAGCCGACACCGTCCCGTAGGCATTCGTCCGACGTCGACGATCGCGGTGCGCAGCGACCCAGCGAGCCGCCGCGAGCGCGAGCAGCGCGGCGGACACCCCGGCGAGCAGCCACAACCACCCGTCGTCGTCCTCGATGAGCAGGCGCAGGGCCAGCACTCCGAGCGGTGCTGCTACCAGGATGCGTCGGAGCTCACGCCACGACGGCTTCCAGAGCGTGGTGAGGCCCTTCCTCCACCGACCGACCACGACGTACGCGATCACACATCCTGGGATGCAGAGGGCGAGCCAGTTCGCGACCGCCCGCACCCCGTCGTCGTAGAACGGATGCGCCACTTCGCGGAGGACGCCGCCAGCAGCAGCCGCGACGAGCAGCACCCACATCCGCGCCTCCCAGCGGCGAGGGTGCCACCAGGGTGTGCGCCACAACAGCACTCGCTCACGGACCACCGGCATCGCGACTCCTCCCCGGTCGGGCGTCCAGCCTATGCGCGACGTCGATCGACGACGGGACCGAGAGGCTGCCGTCCCTGGCGGGAATCCGGCCCTCCGCGTACGGTGTGACGGGACGAGACCGACACCGCAGGTCGGTCCGACGAGGGGGCACCATGAAGATCTTGAGCATCGTGGCACGGGGGCTCGGAGCGTTGCTCACGACGGTCGCCAAGACGATGGGCGGGATGCTGGGCGCGAAGCCGTACATCGATTCCCACGCGGCGGAGCTCTTGCCGCGTCGCAAGGACTACCGCCCCTAGATCGTGCGCGCCGGGCCACTGGTTGGATGGCTGCATGACGATCGCTCCCGGGACGGCTCCGCACCGGGGCGCAGTGGTCCTGCTCACCGTGCTGGTGATCGCGTCCTGGACGGCGACTGTCGTACTCCCGCTCCTGGTGCTGCATTTGCTCCTCGGCGTCGACGCACCCGCCGACAGGGCGTTGCCGATCGCGCTCGGGTGGTTCGTGGCCCCAGCACTGACAGCAGCCGGGCTGACCGTGGGACTGGTCATCCTCCGCCGATCGCGGAAGTCCGGAGCGCGTCAGCCGTCACCGTAGGATCGTCGAGCCGCATGCAGCGGAACGACGGGGGAGCACCTGATGGAACAGCACACTGAACAGCGCACGCGACCGCGGGTCGTCACGATCGCCGTGGCGCTCTGGTGGGCGTCCGTCATCATCAGCCTCGTGGCCGCCGCGCCCGGCATGGTCGTGTCCATGCGCGAAGCCGGCGGCGCGATCATCGGGGCGTCGCTCGGGCTCGTCATCGTCCTCGCCTGGTCGGCACTGTTCGTGTGGCTGGCGACGCGGATGGGACGAGGCTCCGGGAACGCGCGTCTCTGGCTCGCGATCATCGCCGGGCTGAGTGCCTGCAGCACAGTGTTCGCCATCGCCACCGACGGCGTGGACTGGAGCTTCATCGAGGCCGTCTGCGTCGTCGTCGCCGCGGTTCTCAGCTACCTGCCCAGCGCCCGTCCGTTCTTCCCGCGGGACGAACGACGCCCGCGATCAGCGGAACCCCGCACCATCGGGTGGGACCCGACGACGGGCGAGCGCATCTTCGAGACGCCCCCGTCGGGCGACCGCGCGCACTGACGCGGACCCCGAGGTACGTTCGGAGAACGTACGTTCCCCGTAGTGGGGGTACCGCCGACGAGCGCTGGATGGTTCCATTCAGAGGTCGGCATCCTCCGGGTGCCGAACAGCCACGGACCGTCTTGCGTCGCAGTGAAGGTGGTCGCCGCTGGTTACGGTGACCACGAGGTGCCGTCGAGTCGATTCGGGTTCGACACGGCGGCGCCTCCCACACACCGGGGGACCGTCCGACCAGGAAGCAGCACCATGCGATCGCTCGTCTACACCAGCACCCAGACCCGTCCGATCACGGATTCCGAACTCGCCCAGATCCTGGCGGTCGGTCGCGAGAAGAACACCCGGCTCGGCATCACCGGCATGCTCGCGCACCGCGATGACAACTGCATCGGGATCATCGAGGGCGAGGACGACGTCGTCCGGGAGCGCTTCGACCAGGTCCGGGCCGACCCGCGGCACACGAACGTCCGGGTGCTGCTCGACGAGCCGATCGCCCAGCGCTCGTTCCCGGACTGGTCGATGGCGTTCCAGTCCCTCGACCCGCTGATGCACGAAGTTCCGGGGTTCAGCGACCTGTTCAGCCCGGGTCGCCCGACTGATCCGGCGTTCGGGGCCTCCCGCGCTCGCGCCCTCCTGGACTGGTTCCGGAAGCACCCGCTGGCACCACTGACGAACCAGAACGCCGCCGACGAGGAAGTCCCGCGCACGCGGGCGATCAACGGTGCGATCGCGGTCATCCACGACGGGGGACTGTCACGCTTCTCGCTCGAGGGCGTCGCGTCCCGGTCGGGGATGCGGCAGGCCGAGATCCTCGAGCTCTTCCCCTCCGAGCACGCACTGCTGGCCGCCGCGGTGATGCGGTGGACCCGCGCGGTGTCGGCACCGCTGCTGCCGCTCGCCGGTGAGAAGGGCACGGTGGCGTTCCTGCACGCGCTGCTCTCCGCCCACGCCGAGGACCCGTCCCTCATGCGTCTGATCGCCGCGACGCTGGCCATCTCGACCGACCCGTCGACCGACGGCGCCGACTACTACCGGTCCGCGTACCTGCAGTTCCGCGAGACCGTCCGCACCGCGCTGCAGGAAGACGTCCGCACCGGCCGCGAACCGGCGACGATGGACCCGATCCGCGGGGCACAGCAGCTGCTCGCCCTCTACGACGGCATCCGCCTGCAGGCGCTGCTGACGCCGGACACCGACGTCGTCGACGCGTTCGACCGTGCCGCCGCCCGCATGCGCCGCGGCTGGTCCGAGCAGTACGAGGAGACCACCGTGTGGGACATCTCCGCGCCGGCCGTGGACTGACGTTCAGCGCACCAGACGCACGGTCCGGGGGATGGGTCCGAACGCCGACTCGGCACCGTCGGGCGTGAAGCCGTTCCGCCGGTAGAAGGCGTGCGCCCGCGGGTTGTCCGCGGCCACCCACAGCGACGCCGGACGATCGGCGAGCACGGTGTCGAGGAGTGCCTGGCCGGCTCCGGTCTCGTGCGCACGTGCCAGGACGTAGAGCGTCGTCAGCTCCTCGGGGCGGACGGCATCCGGCTCTGGGGTCGTCTGCGCCGCGGCGAAGCCCACGACGCCGGTGCTGTCGAGGGCGACCTGGACGGCTTCTCGGACGTCGGGACTCTCGAGCGTCGACCGCCACATGTCGACCCGGCGACCCGCGTCGAACCACGGGCTCGTGTCCGGGTCGTCGACGAACCGGCCGTACGTCTCTCGCCACGACACCGTGTGCACGTGGGCGATCGCATCCGCATCAGCGAGCGTGGCCGGGCGGATCAGCGTCGAGACATCAGCATCGTTCCCCACTCGATCAGGGTAACGACCGGCGTCCGGTGCTCAGAGCTGGAGGTCCAGGTCGAAGAACCCGGCACCGCCGAGGAACAGCGGCACGATGACCCCGAACAACGTCAGCGTCGCCCCGATCAGGATCGCCGCGAACGCGATGCCGTCACCCCGCTCACCGGTCAGTCGCACGTCCCGGCGCGCGATGAACCCGACGACGAGACCGCCGATCGGTGCCACGAACGCGAGGGCGATCGCCACCACCGCGAGCAGGCTGAGGGGCGGGAGCGGCACGGCTGCCGATGCGGGGGACCCGGCGGCGCTCGGCGCGGTCTGGTCAGGAGCGAGGTCGGTCACGTCGGCCAGCCTAGGGTCGACGAGGATCCCTCTGCTCACCCCTGACCGAGGTTCGTCACCAGGTTGATGGCGACCGCGATCAGCACCGTCCCGAAGAAGTACGACAGCAGCGCGTGCGGCAACGCCTTCCGCCGGGTCTCGCTGTCGTCCGGCTCGACCTCTGGTGCCGCGTACGACATGCCGATCGTGAAGGCGAAGTAGGCGAAGTCGCTGTAGGTCGGCCGCCCGTCCTGCTTGACGTCGAACCCACCGCCCCGGTGGTCGAGGAAGAACATCCGGGCGTACTTCAAGGCGTAGACCGTGTTGACCAACGCCCACGCCACCATCGTGCCGAGCACGCCCAGGATGACCGCCGCGACGGAGGCCGGATCTCGCGCCTGGCTGGCTTCGCTCAGCGCCAGGACGACGGCGGCGAGACTCGCGAAACAGGCCACGATGAGCGCGTTGTCACTGACCCGTGTCTCGGACTCCTCGCGTGCGAGACGCTCGGTGCCGTCGGCGTCCTGGCGCCAGCACTTGTGCCAGACCTGGACCAGCGCGATCAGGCCGGCCGTGCACCAGGCCGCGAGCGGCCCGAGGGACGGAGCCCCGGTGAAGGTCAACGCGACCCCGACCAGGACCCCGACCCCCACGATGAGGAGCGCCCGGCGCGTGGAGAGTATCCGATCGTTCATCGTCGTGCCTTCACGATCGTTCCTTCCTCCTGTCCGCTGCGTGGTCGGTCGTCACACGCCGGGGGCGAAGACGGCCCTGACGCAGCCGTCGTCCTTGTTCTTGAACATCTCGTACCCGCGCGGCCCTTGCGACAGTGGCATCACGTGCGTGGCGAGGTGCTCGGTGCTGATCTCTCCCGCGGCGATGCGGTCGAGGATCATCGGGATGTAGCGGTGCCCGTGCTGCTGGGCGCCGCGGACCGTCATGCCCTTGTTCATGATCGCGCCGAACGGGAACTTGTCGACGAGCCCACCGAAGACCCCGAGCGAGAACAGGCTGCCGCCCTTCCGGCAGGCGTAGATCGCCTCGCGCAGGGCGGTCGGCCGGTCGGTCTGCAACCGCAGCTGCTGCTTGGCCTGGTCGTACAGGTACAGCGGTCCGGTGCCGTGCGCTTCCATGCCGACGGCCTCGATGCACACGTCGGGACCCCGACCGCCGGTGCGTTCCTTGAGTTCCGGGAGCACGGCGTCGCCGGTGTAGTCGAGCGTCTCGGCACCGATGTGCTCGCGCACCTGTCGCAGCCGCTCGGGCAGACGGTCGATCACGATCACCTGCTCGGCGCCGAGGAGCATCGCCGCACGAGCGGCCATCTGGCCGACGCCACCGGCGCCCCACACTGCGACGGTGTCACCCGGTGTGATCCCGGCCAGGTCGGCTCCGGTCCACCCGGTGGGTGCGGCATCGGAGGCGAACAGGGCGGCCGTGTCGGACACGCCGTCGGGGACCGTGAACGCCCCCTGGTCGGCGTAGGGCACGCGGACGTACTCGGCGTGGCTGCCTGCGAACCCGCCGAGCGCGTGGCTGTAGGCGAAGCAGCCGCCGATCGACGACCCCCACATCGCCTCGGTCAAGCCCGGGTTCGGGTTGCCGTTGTCGCAGAGTGAGAACTGTCCGTGGGTGCAGTACCAGCACTGCCCGCAGGCGATGAACGAGCAGACGACGACCCGGTCGCCCACCTTGTGCTTCGTGACGGCCGATCCCGTCTCGACGACTTCTCCCATGAACTCGTGCCCCAGGACGTCACCGGAGCGCATGCTCGGGATGTACCCGCCGAGCAGGTGCAGGTCCGAGCCGCAGGTGGTGCTCAGACGCACCTTCAGGATCACGTCGTGATCGTTGAGGATCTTCGGGTCCTCCACCGTCTCCACCGCGGTCTCGTTGACCCCGGTCCAACAGAGCGCCTTCACAGCACACCCTCCTCGTTGCTCCGTTTCGTCGCCACGTCCACCAACGCGCCGGTGGGTGTGGCCTTCCGTCGGCCGTGGGGGACCGGATCCACCCGGAGCACCTCGCCGACCTCGATGAGTTGCTTCGCTTCACGTAGAGCGGCCCGCAGCCGACCCTGAGAATCCGGGCCGCCGCCACGGAACCGGGCACGGAGCTCGGTGCCACGATCGCCGGGCGCGGGACGGGCCTCCACCTCGACGTCCAGCCCGAACGCCGTGAGCGGCGCGGGGATCCGCCCGCCTGGCAGCACCGCGTCCTGCCCGCGGTTCACCGTGACCGCATGCCAGCCGGAACGCGGTTCGGCCAGCACCTTCCGTACGGGCCCGGGTGCGCCGCGTCGGCGGCGCGAGACGACGATGCCGACGGCAGCCGTGACCATCGCAGCGGCGGCGAGGTTCCGGGCCCTCATCGTGGTGTCCCAGCGAGGAGTCGGTGGGCAGCGGACGCGTTCGCGTCACACCGCCGGGGATTCGTGTGTTCCATCGCGGCCTCCTTGAGTCGCATCGGTGCGGATCAACGGGACGGGAGCGACGACCGCGCGATCGTGCCGGTCGGGACCACGGAGTCGCTCCTGTCGATTCACCTTGAGCGTGGCTGCCCTGGTGCCGTCCCGGGTTGTCCGCGATGCGCTGCGGCAGGTGACGGCAGCGAGACGGACGGGAGGCCCGGTGCCAGCTGGCACCGGGCCTCCCGTCCGTCCTGGGGTCGCGTCTCAGACTCGCACGGCGCGTTCGTCGGGGACGCAGTGCGTCATCATCAGGCCCTCGACGTCGCGGGAGCCGTTGTGACCGAGGTTCGCGAGGCGGGCGAGCTCGTCGTCGCTGAGCGTCTGGGACTGCAGCGGGGGCAGGTCCTTGACCTCGTCGAGGGCGATGCCGAGCCCCTCGCCGACACGACGACCCAGGTCGTCCTCGACCATGTAGAAGTGCCAGAGCATGCGCTCCTGCACCGGACGGGCCGCCTGCGAGATGAGGTCGACGAAGTTCGCGACGAGGTCGTCGCGCTCCCAGTCCTGCAGGAGCAGGTACCGCTGGCCGGCCTGGGTGTAGTCGTTCGTCCGGGGGATCCGCTTGCGGGTGAGACGCCCGACGATCTCCGGTCCCTGGTCGTCGTGGGTCGGGTACTCCGCCTCGCGCAGGCCGCCGGTGATCGACGGCTCGTAGTTGACGTGCGGGTTCTCGCCGCCGTGGTCCTGGTGGTACGCCATCTGCCCGTCGCGCTGGTTGGTCGCGACGGCGCCGTTCTTCGGGGCGTTCACCGGCAGCTGCAGGTAGTTCGGGCCGACGCGGTAGCGCTGCGTGTCCGAGTACGAGAACGTGCGGCCGACGAGCATCTTGTCGTCGGAGAAGTCGAGGCCGTCGACGAGCACGCCGGTGCCGAAGGACAGCTGCTCGTTCTCGGCGAAGTGGTTCGTGACGTTGCGGTCCAGGACCATCTTGCCGACGGGCTTCGGCGGGAACTCGTTCTCCGGCCACACCTTCGTGTCGTCGAGCGGGTCGAAGTCGAGCTCCGGGTGCTCGTGGTCGTCCATGAGCTGCACACGGAGCTCCCACTCGGGGTACTCACCACGCTCGATCGCCTCGTACAGGTCCTTCGACGCGTGCCCGAGGTCGCCGGCCTGCACCGCGGCGGCGTCGGCCTCGGTCATCGAGGACACGCCCACCGACGGGATCCAGTGGTACTTGACGAGCTTGGTGTCACCGTCCGCGTTCACCCACTTGTAGGTGTTCACGCCGAAGCCCTGCTGCGTGCGGTAGTTCGCGGGGATGCCACGTGGACTGAACAGGTTGACGAGCATGTGCATCGACTCGGGGGTCTGCGACATGAAGTCGAAGATGCGCGCGGGCTCCTGGCGGAAGGTCACGGGGTCGGGCTTGAGGGAGTGGATGACGTCGGGGAACTTGATGGCGTCGCGGATGAAGAAGACGCCGAGGTTGTTGCCGACGAGGTCCCAGTTGCCGTCCTCGGTGTAGAACTTCACGGCGAAGCCGCGCGGGTCGCGGGCAGCCTCGGAGGAGTCTCTGCCGCCGATCACGGTGGAGAACCGGATCGCCAGGTCGGTGCGCTTGCCGGCCTCCTGGAACAGCTTCGCGCGGGTGTACTGCGCGATGGGTTCGTCACCCCACGTGCCGGTGGCCTCGAAGTACCCGAAGGCGACGGCACCGCGGGCGTGCACGACGCGCTCCGGGATCCGTTCGCGGTCGAAGTGGCTGATCTTCTCGAGGAACTGGTAGTTCTCGAGCGTCGCCGGGCCACGGGCCCCTACGGTGCGCTGGTTCTGGTTGTCGGAGACGGGGTGGCCCTGGCGGTTCGTCAGGATGCGGCGGTCGTCGCCCTCGGCGGGCGGTTGGCTGGAGACGTCGGTCATGTCTCGTCCTCTCTGCGGTCGCGGTCGGCTCGGGTTCCCGACCGAGTGTGGACCGGGCGCGGGCACGCCCTCTCAGCGGCGTCGAGGACGCGGACGAGGACCGGTCGCCGCTGACGACCCGTCAGTACGAGGTGCGACCGGTGGCTGCTTCGCCGAGCACCGTGGCCGCTCCGTGGGCCAGCAGGGTCCCGTCGGTGACGACGGCGACGCGGTCGAAGCCGAGTGCGCGGAGACGTTCGGCGCGGGCCAGGTCGCCGGCGAAGGCGCCGGTGTGCTTGCCAGCGCGGCCGGCTGCGGAGACGATCGCGGGGAGTGCGCCGTCGTCGTGCAGCAGTACGTCCAGCTCGATGCCCAGTCCGATCGACAGGTCGAAGGGACCGACGAACACCGCCGAGACGCCCGGGACCGCCAGGATCTCCTCGGCGGCACGGAGGCCCTCGGGTGTCTCGAGCATCACCCACACCTCGGGGTCGGCAGCGACGGCGGACGGTGCCGAACCGCCCCAGAGTCCCGCCATCGGCCCCCAGCTCCGCCGGCCCCGCGGTGGGTAGTGCGCGGCACGGACGGCGTGCTCGGCCTGCTCGACGGTCTCGATCATCGGGACGATCACGATGTCCGCGCCGAGGTCGAGCGCACGGCCGATGGCCGCGTCCGAGCCCTCGGCGACCCGGACGGCCACGGGGACCTGCGGTGCGACCGCGGCGAGCGCCGGCATCGTCGCCAGGAGCGTGGCGTCGTCGAAGGCGCCGTGCTGGGCGTCGAGGCCGAGCCAGGCGAACCCGTTCTGGGCGATCTGCGCGGTGGTCCGGGGTTCGCCGAGCGTGCACCACACGCCGTCGGCGCGGCCGTCTCCGAGTGCTGGCACCGTGGTCCTCCATCTGGTCTGCCGTCGCGGGCGTCGGCGTTCGGTCGTCCGGCGCGTCAGGCTACCGCCCACGGGGAACTCGACGCGCACGCGGCGGCGCCGGGGACGGGCCGGGCCGGGCCGGGCCGGGGGATGGCCTCATGCGCACGCATGGGACATGGACAAGTGCTCACCTTCGGGTGTAGTCCTGTGCGCAGGACGCACTGCACGGGCGATCACAGGTCGCCAACACCCACCAGCACCGCAGCACCAGCCGGGACCTGCAGGGAGGTCGGACGGACATGCGTGACGAACGTGACGTCGGCCAGCGGACGGGCTCGCGTCCGCCGGCCGGCGACGGGATCCGGGTGGCGTTCGGGATCGTCGGCGCGGTGGGCGTGCTCGCCGGGCTCGCTGCGATCGTCCTGCCCCACGCGACGCTGTTCGCGGTGTCGTGGGTCTTCGGGACCTACCTGGTCGTGTCGGGGGCGGCGCTGGTCGTCCGGGGACTCCAGGTGCACCCTCGGGTCTGGTGGCGTCAGATCGGGCTGGTGGTCCTCGGGGCGCTGGTCGCCGCTGGCGGTGTCGTCGCGATCGTGTTCCCGCCGATCGGGGCGCGATGGGTGGCACTGCTGCTCGGGTTCGCCTGGATCCTCGAGGGCATCGCACTCATCTACGCACCGTGGGTGGGCCGCCGTGCGCTGACCGTGGTGCTCGCCGTGCTCAGTGTGCTGAGCGGCATCCTGGTGATGAACCTTCCGGGTCTCGGCGCGCTCGTGACGGTGGCCGCTGTGGGGAGCGTGCTCATCGTGTTCGGTGTCGTCCAGCTCGTCGTCGCGTTCAGCTGGCCGCGTGGGGTGGGGGAGCGGGCCGGCCTGCCGGTCCCGGGCCCCTGATGCTCGCCGTCCGCTGGGAGCAGCAGGGACCGAAGTCGTGGGTGGCGCGCGACCACGGGACCAGCCTGGGGATCGTGCTGCACGTCCGTGAGCGGTTCCTGGCGTTCGACCAGGACGACCGCCCGCTCGGGAGCGCGGCGTCCCTGGCGGCGGCCCAGCAGCTCGTCGCCGGTGCCGTCCGCGCGAGCGCCCCGGCCCGGCGGGACACCGTCGCGGTGGTGCTGTCGGTGCTCGCGGCGCTGACCGTCGGGGGAGCGGCCGTCGTGCTCGCCGCCCGCGCCCTGATCTGAACGGCGCCGTGCGGGTCACTCCGAGCCCACCGGACGGTGTACCCACTGCCGGAGTGCGGCCGTGACCGCGACGTGGTCCTCCCACGGCGCGAGGTGCCCGACGTCGTCGAGCACGACGACCTCGGGGTGCCCCGGCAGCGCCGTCTGCAGGTCGTACGCCTGGTGCAGGGGGATCCAGGGGTCCTGCCGCCCCCACCCGATCCGTGTCCGGCACCGCACGGAGCCCAACAGCTCGGCGACCGCGCGGGTGTCGTCGGGGGTCAGCGCGGCGATCTGGAGTGAGAACGCGACCTGCCCCTCGGGGCCGGCCCAGGGCCGCGCCAGGGCCTCGAGGTCCGCCGGCGAGAAGCCCCGCGCCGAGGCACCGTCGATGTACTGCCGCACCAGGGCGGCGTGCAGGTCGCCGGGGAGTCGGTCGAAGACGTCACGGTGCTCCGCCACCAGCCGGAAGAACGGAGAGCCCCACGGGTCGAGCACGACGGCGTCCCAGAGGAACAGGCTCGCGTACTCGGCACCGTGCAGCAGGTGTGCCCGGAGCGCCACGGCGCCGCCCAGGTCGTGTGCGACCAGGTGGGGTCGATCGAGGCCCCACCGGTCGAGGAGCGCGCCGAGACGGGTCGCCTGCGCTCGGAGCGTGGCGTCCACGGTCGGCCCGCGGTCCGAGTCGCCGTACCCGGGCATGTCCCAGAGGAACACCCGGTGGTCCTGCGCGAGTGCCCGGCCGACATCGGCCCAGACCGCGGACGACCAGGGGGTGCCGTGGCACAGGACGACGTCGCCGCGTGCCGGTCCTGCCGGCTCGAGGACCCTCGTGGCGATGGTGGTGCCGTCCACGACGACCGGGACCGGAGCGGGGAGGAGGACGGGTACGGGGAGGGGCGCTCGGCGTGGCAGCATGGTCGCACGCTAGGACCTCAGGTCGACCTGAGGTCAAGAGGAACGAACGGGGCGCGGTGCGGATCGGTGCAGCAGCTCGGCGGGTCGGCGTCGAGGTCCACGTGCTGCGGCACTGGCACGACACGGGGGTCGTCGTCCCCGATCGAGCGCCGTCGGGTCACCGGGAGTACTCCGAGGAAGACGTCCGTCGCCTGCAGGTCGTCCGGGCCTGCCAGGGCGTCGGCATGAGCCTGGCGGAGATCCGGCTGGTGCTCCGACGGAGTGCACCCGACCGGTCCGGCGTGATCACCGAGCGTCTCCGCCAGATCCGGGCGCAGCGTGACCAGCTGGCCGATGCCGAGCGGTTCCTCGAGCACGTGATCGACTGCACCCACGACCTGCTGACGCGGTGCCCGTCGTGCTCCGCCTACGCCTCCTCGGGCACGCGGCTCCGGTCGGGGCCCTCCGCACCGGTACCGTTGCGTCCGTGAACGACGACCCCGATGCCGCCATCGCCCAGCACGTCCACGACGCCTGGGACGGTTCCCTGCGCCTGGTGCACATCACGATCTCGGACGAGGACGGTGACGCCTACCCCGGGCAGGACGTCGACCGGTGGGTGATCGACGTCCGCGTCCCGATCACCGACGACGACGAGACCGAGGCGGTCTCCGTCGCCGAGGTCACCGCCTTCACGAGCCGTGCACCGGAGTCGCTCGAGGCCCTGGTGCTCGGCTACCAGGTCTCCGACGTCGCGGGGTCCTTCGCGTCCGCCGTCGCCGCACAGGACGCGACGGGGGAGACGTTCTTCTCGCTACAGACCCACGCCGCCGAGATGCTCGGCAAGCCCGACCTGCTCGCCGTCGACCGACTCACGGTCCGTCCCGCCTACCGAGCGCTGCCCGGACTGGTGCCGGCGATCGTCGACGCGGTCCGCCACGGTCCGGCCGGTCGCACCGCATCGTGGGTGCTCACGGACCCGACGGTGTGGGACGTGCCGTTCGGCGAGGACGACCGTTCCGCCGGCGGGTTCGTGCAGTGGGCCGACACCGCGGTGCTCACCTCGATGAACGCCGCGCCGGACGACCTGGAACACCTGTCGCTCGCGCCGCCGACCGGTGGCATCGTGATGGGGTCCCGGGCGGACGAGGTGCACCTCGGCGACGCGATCGACCACGCGATGACGCAACCCGCGATCGCGGTGCCGTTCGACCTGCCGCCGAAGCTCCCCGCCAGCATCTGGGCCGCCGCGCCCGAGGACGTCCACGGCGTGCACCCGGACGAGACCACCGGGTCGATCACGGTGGAGACGCACGACGAACAGCTCGAGGTCGTCGGTTCGCCCGGCACCGCACCGCAGCTCGTGGGGATCTCGGCCTCGGCCGACGCCGCGACCCAGGAGTGGCTGCGCACCGTGCACCAGCGCTGGTGGCAGTACGAGCCGGACCTGCACGCCCGCATCCACGACGTCGTCGACGAGTACCTGTCCACCGGACACATCGAGTCGGCGTCGGACGAGCTCGCCGGGCACCTGCACGCACCCGACCTGCCGCCGTACCGGACGGAGTGGCCGGGCACCGGCACCGTCCTGCTCGAGGAACTCGGTGAGGACACCGAGCCGATCGTCTTCGACGCCGTGCTCGAGGACGGCACCCGGCACGAGCACATCGGCGTGGTCGTCGTGCACGAGTCCGGACACGTCCGCGCGTTCCTGCACGACGAGTGGGAGCCCGGGTTCCCGGCCGCCGAGGCCGCGGTCGCGCACCTCATCAGCCTCGGTGCCGGCGAGTTCTTCGCGGACGCCCTGCACGACGAGCTGTCAGCGGGTGTCGAGCACGCGATCCTGACGGGAGACGTCCGCGGACACTGACGGGCCGCCCTGGGTCGGCTCAGACCGGGCGGTAGATCGCGATCGGCGGGGTGTCGTCGTCGCCCGCGTCGTGGGCGTCGCCCGTCGCGAGCCAGGTGCGGCCCTCGTGCTCGATCGTGGTCGGCAGGTCGCCGTGCACCAGGATCCGGATCGCGGGGGCGTCGCCGTCGACCAGGTCGACGCCGTGGGCCTCGGTCCCGCCGGGATTGTCGTGCACGTAGCTCATGGTCTGATCGAACTCCGTCGACCTGACGGACCGCCCGCGCCGCGCCGGACACGCCCGGAACCTCCACCGGAACCGGTGCTGCCGCCCTTCTTCGGGTAGAGTCATCTCCGCACGGCCAGGACGGCGTGTGAATGCGGATGTGGCGCAGTGGTAGCGCATCACCTTGCCAAGGTGAGGGTCGCGAGTTCGAATCTCGTCATCCGCTCAGAACAGGAAGACCGGAACCCCCGTCGCTCGGAAGAGCGGCGGGGGTTCCGTCGTTGCGGGGCGTCGCGGCACCGAAGGCGTGGGGGCCCAGCGGGCGCAGGCTTCGGGTTCCCGCGCCCACCGGGCGCGGAGGCGACCCTGCCCCCACTGGCACGCGCCGGGTGGGTGGCCCGGCGCAGTTCCGAGGATGTATCCGGAGCCGTCCCCCGTTCGGGTGGGAACCGGATCCAGGGTTGCGGGAACCCGCAAGAAACCCGCACGACCCGCCGCGCGAGCCTTGTGCTACTCGATGCCGTCCGGTATCGGCGCCGACATCGTGCGGGCGCCGGGCAACCCGACCCACCGCCGGGCCCCGGATTCCACGACCGTGACGAGCGCCGTGTCGCACCCGCGGCAGCGCGCCACCGACCCCATGGCGGTGCGGTAGACGGTGGTCTGCCCGAGCACCCCGAGCGACCCGCACCCGGCGCACAGCAGGGCGACCACGGTCGGCTCGGGCCCCAGGCTGTCGGCCAGCGTCCCCGCCAGCGCGTTGCCGTCCACGACGACCATCAGTTGCCCCCGAACCGTTCGGCGCGCACGTCGCTGGTGTCGTGCCCGAGCTCGGTGAGCCAGCGCAGCACCTGCTCGACGAACGGCGTCGACCCGCACACGTAGACCAGGGCACCCGCGTCCGGCGGGAACACCGCGGCAGCGAGCGTGTCCCGCGTCAGCCGGCCGGCCGGCACGGACGAGCCTGGAGGCACGGTGCGGCTGTACACGTGGGTCACCTCGAGCGGTGCCCGGCTCGCGAGCGCCTGGTCGAGTTCCGGACGGAAGAAGACGTCGTCCGGTGTGCGGACGGCCGCGAGGAGCCGGAAGGGCGCCGGGTCGTCCGCCTCGGCGTGGGCGGTCACCATCGCGACGAGCGGCACGATGCCGGAGCCGCCGGCGATGAGCTGCACCGGACGGGTGGACTCGCCCGGCCGCCAGACGAACCAGCCACCCAGGGGTCCGTGGACCTCGAGCGCGTCGCCGACCTCGACGGCATCGACGAGGAACGGGGAGACCTCGCCGCCGTCCACCCGGTCGACCGCGAGCACGACGTCGGTCGCGGGGCCGGCCGACGCGATCGAGTACGAACGCTGTGCCTGGTAGCCGTCCTCGGCGGTCAGCCGCAGGTCCAGGTGCTGCCCGGGGTCGTTGCCCGGCCAGGTGGGGACGTCGAGGACGATCCGCCGCGCGTTCGTCGTCTCGCGGCCGACGGACGCGACGGTGGCGGCGTGCCAGGCCGGCCGCCTGCGGGTGGCGGGACGAGCGACGGGGGTGATCCGTGCCTCCAGGCCGGTGTCGGGGAGCGTCACCAGTACCGCTCTTCCTTCCACGGGTCGCCGTGCAGGTTGTAGCCCGCGTTCTCCCAGAAGCCGGGCTCGTCGTCGGACTGCATGACGATGCCGCGCACCCACTTGGCGCTCTTCCAGAAGTACAGGTGGGGCACCAGCAGGCGGGCGGGCCCACCGTGCTCGGGCGTCAGGGGCTCGCCGTCGGCCTCGAACGCGATCCAGGACTTCCCGTCGAGCAGCTCGTCGAGCGGGACGTTGGTCGTGTAGCCGCCGTAGCTGTGCACCATGCAGTAGTCGAGTTCGGTCTCGACGTCCTCGAACAGGCGGTCGAGCGGGACACCCCGCCACGGCATGTCGAGCTTGGTCCAGTGCGTGACGCAGTGGATGTCGACGGTGACGTCCTCGACGCCGAGTGCGTGCACCTCGTCCCAGGTCCACTGGTGGAGGCCGGACTCGGTGCGGATCGAGAAGGCCCAGTCGGTCGACTCGATGTCGGGCGTCGCCCCGGCGGACAGGACGGGCCAGTCGCGGACCAGGGTCTGACCGGGCGGGATGCGGGTGTCGTCGCGGTCGTCGCGGCGACCGCCGAACCCGCGGGTGAACGTGGCCATGGTCCTCCTCGGGGACGTCGGTGCGTTCCCGATCATGCCGTGTGCCGGGCGGTGCCGTGTAACGGGTTGGTAAACGTTCCACCCGTGTACGGAACGGTCGTGCGCGGCGGCGGATCCGCGCAGGCTCGCCGATCGGGTCGGACGCGGTGGTGATCCGCGCGTCAGGAGCGGGCTTGGGGGATCGGCCCGGGACCTCTATCGTTCACCGGAACGATTACAGGAGGGGTCACCCCGAATGCAGCCCATCGTCCCCGAACCCCGCAATGCCCACGGTCCGAGCCGTCGGGCGCTCATCACCGGCGCCGCCGGTCTGGCCGGCCTCGGCCTGCTCACGCTCGCCGGATGCAGCTCCGGTGCGACCGCCGGCACCCCCACGATCCCCGAGGCCGCGGCCACGGGCGTCGCCCGTCGCGGCGGACGCCTGCGCATCGCACGGCCCGCCGCGTCCGCCGCCGAGACCCTCGACTCCGCGAGCTCGCTGTCGGCCTACGAGTACCTCGGCGCGCTGTACAACCGGCTCGTCAAGCTCGACCAGCAGGGCACCCCGGTGCCGGACCTGGCCGAGGAGTGGTCCGCGAACGCCGACGGCACCGAGTGGACGTTCGCGCTCCGCCGGGGCGTGACCTTCCACGACGGGTCCCGGTTCACCGCCGACGACGCCATCGCGAGCATCCGGCACATCCTCGACGAGAAGACCGGCAGCCCGCAGGCCGGGGTGCTCGGCGAGGTCATGGACGCCGACTCGATGCGCGCCGTCGACCCGTACACGCTGCGCTTCTCGCTGACCAAGCCCAACGCCGAGTTCCCGTCGCTGCTCACCGCCTACCAGTGCTACATCGTGCCGGCCGACGCCGTCGCCGACATCGGCCGCACCGGGATCGGGACGGGGCCGTTCCGGCTGTCGTCGTTCACCCCCGCCGGTGCCGGCAGCGTCGAGGCGTTCCCGGACCACTTCGCCGGCCGCCCGGCGCTCGACGGCATCGACTTCTACTCGATCCAGGACACCACCGCGCGGGTGAACGCCCTGCTCGCCGGACAGATCGACCTCATCTCGCAGACCAACCTGGACTTCGCAACCGCCCGGGTGGTCTCGGCGTCCGACCGCGCCACCGTCGCCCGGTCGAAGAACGCCCAGTGGTACACGATCCCGATGCTGGCCACGAGCGACGAGTTCAGCGACCCGCGGGTGCGCCAGGCGATGAAGCTCGCCTACGACCCCCGGAAGATCGTCGACACCGCACTGCAGGGCACCGGTTCGGCGGGTTGGGACAACCCCGTGCCGCCGCAGCTCGCCGCGTTCGTCGACGACCACCGCGAGTACGACCCGGACAAGGCCCGGGCGCTGCTCAAGCAGGCCGGGCGCGAGGACTTCCGCGCCGCGATCTACACGTCGAGCTACGAGTCGGTGTTCACCCCGATGGCCGTCGCCTACCGCGACGCCGTCGCCGACGCGGGCATCCGCCTGACCGTCCGCAACGCGAGTTCGGACTCGTACTACACGCAGATCTGGATGCAGAAGCCGCTCATGGTGAGCTACTGGTTCACGGGGCGGCCGATCGACCAGCTGCTCAACCAGATCTTCCGCTCTGGGTCGTCGTACAACGAGAGCGCCTGGTCGAACGAGACCTTCGACGGGCTGCTCGACGACGCCCGCGCCGAGATGGACGACGCCAAGCGGCTCACCCTGTACCAGGACGCCCAGCGGCTCGTCGTCGAGGACGGTGCCGACATGACGCCGATGTTCGGCGACCGGCTCGTGGGGTTGTCCCGCGACGTCGTGAACTACTCGGAGTACGGCTTCGAGTTCGACTACCTGCGGATCGGACTGCGCCGATGACGACCACGAACACGCCGTCGGACGTCCTCGTCCCCGTCCTCCGCCGCGTCGGCATCGCCGTGCTGACCGTGGTGCTCGCCTCGCTCTTCGTGTTCCTCGCGGTGCAGGCACTCCCCGGTGACGTCGCCCAGCAGCTGCTCGGGCAGAACGCCACCCCCGACGCCGTCAAGCAACTGCGCGAGACCCTCGGCCTCGACCAGAACGTCTGGCTCCGCTACCTGCATTGGCTCGGCGGCGCGGTGCACGGCGACTTCGGCACCTCGCTCGTCAGCGGCGAACCGGTCGCCCCGACGCTGTTCACGGCCTTCCGGAACAGCATGCTCATCGCCGTGCCCGCGATGCTCGTCGGCGTCACGGTGTCCCTGACGCTCGGTGTCGTCGCCGGTGTCCGCCGCGGCCGTCCGAGCGACAAGGTGATCTCGATCGTCAGCCTGGTCGTGATGAGCGTGCCGGAGTTCATGGTCGCCACCGTGCTGGTGCTGCTATTCGCGATCGGCCTGCCGGTGTTCCCCGCCGTCGTGCTGCGGGGGAGCGACGCCACCGTGGCCGAGCTGCTGCCCACCATCTGGCTGCCGATCATCGTGCTGACCCTCGCGATGGCCGCCTACATCGTGCGGACGGCCCGCTCGTCGACCATCGACGTGATGGCGTCGGAGTTCGTCACGACTGCCGAGCTCAAGGGCCTGACGATGCGCCGGGTGGTGTGGAAGCACGCGGTCCCGAGCGCTCTGCTGCCGACGCTCAACGTCGTCGCGCTCAACGTCGCGTGGCTGCTCGGCGGTGTCGTGGTGGTCGAGAACGTCTTCAACTACCCGGGGATGGGCAAGCTCATGCTCGAGTCGGTGTTCAACCGCGACCTGCCCACCATCGAGGCGATCGCCCTGCTGAGCGCCCTGATCTACGTCGTGTGCAACCTGGCCGCCGACCTCGTCGCGCTCGCACTCGACCCGAAGCTGCGGACCCGCCAGCGACGACCGCGCACGCGCACCCGCAGCGCCCGCAGCACCAGGAAGGCCGCCGCATGACCGCCACCGCACCCCGCCGCCGCGTCGGACGCGACGTGCTCGCCGGCGCGCTCGCACCCCTGCGCGGGTCGACGGCGCTGAGCATCGGCCTCGGCCTCATCGCCCTGCACGTCGTCCTCGCCCTGCTCGCGCCGGTCATCGCCGGGCACGACCCGGTCGCCACGAACGCCGGCGACGTGCTCGCCGGTCCGACGTGGACGCACTGGCTCGGCACCGACCAGTACGGGCGTGACGTCCTCTCCCGCACCCTGAACGGCGGCCGGTACGCGCTGTCCGTGACCTTCCTGGCCACCACGATCGCCGTCGCGGTCGGCACCGTGCTCGGCTGCGTCACCGCCTACGCCGACAACTGGTTCGACGAGGTCGTCATGCGCGTCGTCGACGCCCTGCTCAGCGTGCCGTCGATCCTCGCGCTCCTGGTCGTCGTGACCGTCTTCGACGCCGGCCTCTGGGTCATCGTCCTCGCCGTCACGGTCGTCTACGCCCCCGCGGTGACCCGGGTCGTCCGCGGCGCCGCCCGCACCGTGATCACCCAGGACTACGTCACCGCGGCCCGCGCCCGGGGCGAGCGGCCGCTGTCGATCGTGTTCCGCGAGATCCTGCCGAACGTGCTCGACGTCGTGCTCGTCGAGTACGCGATGCGGGCCTCGTGGATCGTGCTGCTCGTCGCGTCGCTGTCCTTCCTGGGCTTCGGCGCGAACCCGCCGACCCCGGACTGGGGCCTGATGGTGCAGGAGAACCGCACCGCGCTCACCGTGGTGCCGCTCGGCACGCTCGCCCCGATCGTGGCCCTCGCCACGCTGGTGATCGGACTGAACCTCGCGGCCGACGGCCTGAGCAAGTCGCTCGGCGTCGACCGCGCCAAGCAGGGAGTCAGCGCATGACCCGCACCGACACCGGCACGACGTCCGCCGCGACGGCGACCGTGCCCGACGCGATCGTCCGCGTGGACGACCTGTCCATCTCGTACGCCGCCGGCAAACGGCGCGTCCCCGTCGTCCGGGGTGTCTCGTTCGCGATCGAGGCCGGTCGCACCCTCGGCCTGGTCGGCGAGTCCGGCAGCGGCAAGTCCACCGTCGCGCGGACGCTCCTCGCACACCTGCGCGCCGGGTCGGCGATCGACGGCGGGACGGTCCGCGTCGACGGCGCCGACGTGTTCGCCCTGTCGCCGGCCGGCCGCCGGGCGCTCCGCGGCGGCACCGCCTCGGTCGTCGCCCAGAACGCCGGGCAGGCACTCACCCCGTCGATGCGCGTCGGCGAGCAGATCCGCGAGGCCCTCCGCGCCCACGGCGAGCCCGACGGCCCCGAACGCGTCGCCGAGCTGGTGCGCATGGTCCGGCTGCCGGACCCCGACGCGATCGTCCGTCGGTACCCGCACCAGTTGTCCGGCGGGCAGCAGCAGCGCATCGCCATCGCGATGGCCGTCGCCGCCCGACCGCGCGTGCTCGTCCTCGACGAACCGACCACCGCCCTCGACGTGGTCACGCAAGCCGCGGTCCTCGACCTGGTCGCCGACCTCGGTCGGCAGCTCGGCATGGCCGTCCTGCTCGTCAGCCACGACCTCGGGGTGGTGTCCGCCATGGCGGACGAGATCGCCGTGATGCGCGACGGCGAGGTCGTCGAGCACGCCGCCACCGCGGCGCTCTTCGCCGCGCCGCAGCACGAGTACACGCGCGCCCTGCTGGCCGCGGTGCCGGACGGGCGGCGGCCTGGAGGCGCGGGGCACGTGTCCGACGACGCGACCGTCCCCGGGACGGTCAGCTCCACGGCCACCGGCACCGTGCCTCCCGGAAGTCCCGCCCGCCCCGTGGTGACCGCGGACGACCTGGTGATCCGCTACGGCCGCGGCCTGCCGGCCGCCGTCGACGGCGTCTCGTTCACGATCGCCGCGCACGAGACGCTCGCCGTCGTCGGCGAGTCCGGCAGCGGCAAGTCGACGCTCGCGACGGCGCTGGCCGGCCTGGTGCCGGCCGAGTCGGGGACGTTCACGTACGACGACGGCACGACCCGCGGCGACCTGCGCGAGCCGATCGCCGGCCGCGCGCCCGACCTGCGGCGCGCCGTGCAGCTCGTGTTCCAGAACGCGGACACGTCGCTCAACCCGCGGCGCACCGTGGGTGCAGCCGTCGCGCGGCCGCTCCGGCTGTTCAGCGGCTCGTCCTCGCGCGAGCGCGTGGGCGCCCTGCTCAGCCAGGTCGGGCTCGGGCCGGAGTTCGCCGACCGCCTGCCCGCGCAGCTGTCCGGTGGGCAGCGCCAGCGCGTCGGGATCGCGCGCGCACTCGCGGCCGAGCCGTCGCTCGTGATCGCCGACGAGATCACCACCGCGCTCGACGTGCAGGTGCAGGCGGGGATCCTCGCGCTGCTGGCCGACCTGCAGCGCGAACGAGGGCTCGCCTGCCTGTTCATCAGCCACGACCTCGCCGTGGTGCGGGGCGTGGCGGACCGGGTCGCGGTGATGACCGGTGGTCGGATCGTCGAGATCGGACCGACCGAGCGGGTGTTCACCGGCCCGAACCACCCGTACACGTCGACGTTGCTCGCGGCGACGCTCGAACCCGGCAGCACGACCCTGCCCGACGTCGGTGACGGGGTGCCGCGCTGGCGGCACGCCGACGGCTGGACCGACCACGGCGACGGACACCGCACCCGCAACTGGGAGGACGCATGACCACCGACGACGGCACCGACCACGGCACCGCCGCCACCACCTTCACCGCCATCGGCGACCCTGGCTCGCTGCCCGCGGGCGTGACGGTCCGCGACGAGTGGATCCCGATGCCCGACGGCGTGCGGCTGCACGCCCGGATCTGGGCACCGTCGCAGTCGCCGACGCAGCCGGGTGCGCCCAGCGACCCGACGCCGGTGCTGCTCGAGTACCTGCCGTACCGGCTCGACGACTGGACCGCACCGCGCGACTCGGAGCGGCACCCCTGGTACGCCCAGCACGGCTATGCCTCGGTGCGGGTCGACATCCGCGGCACCGGGTCGTCCGACGGGTTCTTCGACGACGAGTACAGCGAGCAGGAGCTGCTCGACGGCGAGACCGTGATCGCCTGGCTCGCCGAGCAGCCGTGGTCGACCGGTGCCGTCGGCATGTTCGGCATCTCGTGGGGCGGCTTCAACGCCCTGCAGCTCGCAGCCCGGGCACCCGCCGCCCTCAAGGCCATCGTGACGGTCTGCTCGACGGACGACCGGTACGACAACGACGTGCACTACGTCGGCGGCGCCGTGCTCGGCATCGACATGGCGGCCTGGGGCGCGACGATGTTCGCCTTCAACTCGCGGCCGCCCCGGCCCGAGGTCGTCGGTGCCGGGTGGATCGACCGGTGGCGGGAACGCCTCGAGGCGAACCGCCCGATGACGCCGGTGTGGCTCGCGCACCAGGAGCGCGACGACTACTGGCGGCACGGCAGCGCGGCCGAGGACTACGACGGCATCCGCGCCGCGGTGCTCGCCGTCGGCGGGTGGGCGGACCCGTACCGGGACGCCGTGCTCCGGCTCGTCGACCACGTCAGCGCCCCCGTGAAGGGCATCGTCGGCCCGTGGTCGCACCAGTACCCGGACCGTGGACTCGCGCCGGGGCCGTCGATCGGGTTCCTGCAGGAGACCCTGCGGTGGTGGGACCGCTGGCTGCGCGGGGTCGACACCGGCGTCGAGGACGACCCCGCACTGCGGGCCTGGATCAACGAGGGCGAAGCCCCCGCGCCCTACTACGCCGGTCGCCGCGGTCGCTGGATCGGTGCCGAGGCGTGGCCCTCCGCCGCGACCCACGAGCGTGTCCTGCCCCTCGCCGCCCTGCGCGGCGGTGACCTCGGGCCGGTCGTTGTGCGGTCGCCGCAGCACACCGGGGTGGACGCCGGTCGGTTCTTCCCGTTCGGCAACGCCACCGACCTGCCGACGGACCAGCGCGCCGAGGACGGCCGGTCGGTCACCTTCGACCTGCCCGTCGGCAAGGCGTTCGACCTGCTCGGCAACGTGCTCGTGCGGCTGTCCGTCACGAGCGACCAGCCCCGGGCCACCCTGACCGTGCGGCTCTGCGACGTCGCACCGGACGGCTCGTCGACGCTCGTCACGCGCGGGGTGCTGAACGCCGCGAAGCGCGACGGGATGGACCGCGACGACGTGCTCGTGCCCGGGACACCCGCCGACCTGCCCGTGCGCCTGGTCTCGACCGGACACCGGTTCGCCGCCGGACACCGGCTGCGCATCGCGGTCTCGTCGTCGTACTGGCCGTGGGTGTGGCCGCACGGCGTCGAGGCCACCGTGACGATCGACCCGACCGCCTCGAGCGTCACCCTGCCCACCTGGACCCGGTCGGCCGACGACGGGGTGGTCTTCGCCGAGCCCGAACGGTCCGAGCCCCTCGTGATCGAGCGCGTCGCGCCGGCCGACCCGCTGCCGCAGCGCACGGTGACGCACGACGTCGAGACGGGGGAGTGGACGCTCGACGTCGACCCCGGGTACGGAGGCGGACGCGTCTACCCGGACGGCCTCGTGTTCACCGAGGACGCTCGCGAGACGTACCGGATCCGCTCCGACGACCCGACCAGCGCACGGGCGAGTTCCCGCTGGGCGATCGGGCTGACGAAGCCGGAGTGGGCCGCGCGCCTCGAGACGACGTCCGAGGTCACCGCCGACGCCGACACCTTCCACGTCGTCAACACCGTGCGCGCCTGGGCCCGCGACGGCGGACCCGACGAACCCGAGGTGCTCGTCACCGAGCGGACCTTCGTCGACGACGTCCCACGGACCTCGGCGTGACCGCGGCGGCACGCGTCCGGCAGCGGCCGGAGGTCCGACGCGCGATGATCGTCGAGGCCGCCCGCGCGGTGATCGTCCGGAACGGCGTCGGCGCCACCGGGCTGCGTGACATCGCGGCCGAGGCCGGCGTCTCCGTCGGCACCGTGACGTACCACTTCGGCAGCGTCGCGGAGATCCTCAACGAGGTCGTGGTGCTCGAGACGGAGCGCTTCTACGGCGCCATCGTCGCAGCGGTCGACGCCGAACCCGACGTGCTGGTGGGGCTTCGGATGCTCGTCGCCCCGCTGTTCGGCGACACCGAGCAGGTCCGGCAGCACTGGCGGATCTGGTCCGACTACTGGACCGCGGTGGTCCGGCGGCCCGAGGTCGCCGCCGAGTACGCCGAACGCATCCGCGTCTGGGAGGCCTGCCTGGTGCGGGTCATCCGGCGCGGGGTGGACGCCGGGGTGTTCGGTGGCACACGCCAGGGCAGCGACGGCGGCGACCCCGTCGACGCCGACACCGTCGCGCTGCAGCTCGCCGCGTACAGCGACGGCGTCGCGACCCAGATCGCCCAGGGCGTCCCGGGGCTGACGAACACGGTCGCCCTGTCGTGGATGTGGCGGTTCCTGTCGCACGAACTCGGTGTGCCCGCTGTGGACATCGCCGGAACCGGTCGTTCCCCCTTGTGATGAGGTAAGGCTTCCCTTACCGTTGCCACATGGCACGGACCCGGCGACAGCCCAGCGAACGCATCCTCATCGCGGGCGGTGCCGAGGACCTCGTCGAGATCCACCGCCAGCTCGAGGAACTCCCCGAGAACACGTACGGGCAGGTCTTCGTCGAGGTCGCCCTCGACGAGCAGATCCGCATCCTGCCGGCCCCGCCGCGCGTCACCGTGACCTGGCTGGTCCGGAGCGCCCGCAGCTCGGCCGTCGCCCCGCTGGTCTTCGCCGACCACGGCGAAGCCCTCGCACACGCCTTGACCGGGTGGGCCGCCGAGTGGTGCGTGACGGGCTGCGAGCCCCGCACCTCGGTGTGGATCGGGTGCGCGGACAGCCCGTGGATCGAGCGCGCTCGGTCCATGGTGCAGCTCGAACTCACCGACGCCGGCCAGCAGGTCCAGGTCGAGTACGGCGGGTAAGGGCAGCCTGCTCTTCCTTGCAATGTGCAAAAGACGGGGGCATGGTTGTGCCATGACCACGCAGAGCAGCACCACCACCCCGAGCACCACGTCCCCGTTCTCGACCACGCCGGAGCTCGCAGCCGGGGTCGCCCAGTTCCTCGCCCCCGTCGTCATCGACCTCGAGGCGCTCGTCGTCAACGGCAAGCAGGCCCACTGGCACGTCCGTGGCCGCAACTTCGTCGGCGTGCACGAGCTCCTCGACGAGATCGTCGAGCACGCGCAGGACTACGCGGACAAGGCTGCGGAGCGCATCGTCGCCCTCGGCCTGCCGGTCGACTCGCGCATCGCGACCGTCGCCGCGAACACCACCCTGCCGCCGCTGTCGCAGGGCTTCCAGAACTCCGACGTCACCATCACCGAGGTGATCGCCCAGATCGACGCCGCGCTGCTGCAGGTCCGCCGTGCGGTCGACGGCCTCGACGAGGTCGACCTCAACAGCCAGGACGTCGCGATCGAGATCGAGCGCGCGCTGACGAAGGACCGCTGGTTCCTGCAGGCGCACCTCGCCGCCTGAGTCGCGACCACCCCGCTGACGGGAGGCCCGGTGCCAGCTGGCACCGGGCCTCCCGTCCGTCTCGGGTCGCGCTCCGGGCCCGCACCTCACGCGGACGGCGTGACCAGCCCGCTCTCGTAGGCCAGCACCACGGCGTGCACCCGGTCCCGCAGCTGCAGCTTCGCCAGGACGCGGCCGACGTGGGTCTTCACGGTCTGTTCGGCGATGAACAGCTCCGCCGCGATCTCCCCGTTCGACCGCCCCCGCGCCATCAGCAGGAACACGTCACGCTCCCGGTCGGTCAGCACGTCGAGCACCTCGGTCCGCGGGGCCGCCGGCTGCGGACCGGCGACGAAGGCCTCGACGAGGCGCCGGGTCACCCTCGGTGCGAGCAGGGAGTCGCCGGCCGCGACGGTCCGCACGGCCTGCACGAGCTCCTCGGCGCTCGCGTCCTTGAGCAGGAACCCGCTCGCCCCGGCACGGAGCGCGTCGAACACGTAGTCGTCGATGTCGAACGTCGTGAGCATCACCACGCGGACGGGCGACTCCGCGGGCGCCGCGGTGATCCGCCGGGTCGCCTCGATCCCGTCGAGCTCCGGCATCCGGACGTCCATCAGGATCACGTCCGGCCGGAGCCGGATCGCCATGACGACCGCGTCGGCACCGTTCGCGGCCTCGCCGACGACCTCGACGTCGTCCTGGGCCTGGAGGATCGCCCGCAGTCCGACACGGAACATCTGCTGGTCGTCGACCACCATCACCCGCGTCATCGGCTTGCCCCGTCGGCCGTCGGCTGCGACGTGGTCGCGGTGGGCCGGGTGGGCAGACTGACGGCGACGCGGAAGCCGCCGTCCGGGTCCGGTCCGTGGTCGATGGTGCCGCGGAGCGCGGCGACCCGCTCGCGCATGCCCGCCAGACCGAAGCCGCCGTCGTCCGGCGGCGCACCGGGCACGCTGCCGGCCGGTGGCGCGGCGTTGGCGACCTCGACCGTGAGGGCCGACCCGTGCCTCCCGACCGTCACGACGGTGGTCGCACCGGGCGCGTGCCGGGCGACGTTGCCGAGCGCCTCCTGCACGACCCGGTACACGGCGAGCTGTGCGAGCCGGTCGACGTCGTCGAGGTCCGGGTCGAGCCCCTCGTCGAGTCGGAGCTCGACGGGGATGCCGGCCGCGCGGGTGGCCTGCACCAGTGCGGGCAGGTCGGCGAGCCGCGGCTGCGGCGCACGCTCGGCGTCGGCGTCGCCACGCAGGGTGCCGAGCAGCTGCCGCATCTCCCGCAGGGCCGTGCGCGAGGTCTCGGCGATCGCGGCGAACTCGGTGCGGGCGTCCGGCGGCAGGTCCGCGACGCGGTACGGGGCGGACTCGGCCTGCATGTGCACGACGGACATGCTGTGGGCGACGACGTCGTGGAGCTCGCGGGCGATCCGGGAGCGCTCCTCGACCGTCCGGCGTCGGGCCTGCTCGAGCTCGGTGTCCCGGCGGGCGGCGGCGAGTTCCTCGCGCACGGTCCGGCGCTGCCCGATGACGACCGCCGCGGCGGCCACGACGAGGGTGTCGCCGGCGCTCACCACGAAGCTCGTCGCCCAGACGTCGACCTGCCCCCACCGGTCGGGGGTCACGCCGATGAGCAGCAGGGTGAGCAGTGTCGCCGCGACCCAGACCACCGCGGTGAGCCGCCAGGTGGTGCGGACACCCAGCACGACGAGCAGCACGCTGAGGCCGACGATGCTCGTGACCGAGACCGGCCAGGGCCCGATGGTGCCCGGTGCCGTCAGGACCCCGAGGCCGGCGAGGGCGACGAGGTGCGCGACCGACGCCGTGCGGGGGAAGAGCGGTGCGAGGCCGATGCTCGCCGAAAGGACGGCGGTCACGAGCAACGCGAGCGGCACGGGGACGCCGTAGAACACCGCGGTCACGGGTGCCGCGACGGCGAACAGGGACACCGCGACGACGACGAAGCCGATCTGCACGGCGGGCCGGACCCAGGTGGGTCGGGGCTTCGGGACGACGGTCACTGGCGGGCGGTCTCTCCGGTCCGGGCGAGGCAGGGTTCGGGGGCGATGGCGATGGCGGTGGCTGTGGCGGGTGTGGCTGCGGTGGCTGTGGCTGCGGCTGCGGCTGCGGCGCGGGCGTCACGGGCTTCGCGCCTGCGGCTGATGGTACCGAGCACCCGGTCGACCGCGATCCCGAGCCCGGCGGCGACCACCATCGACACCAGGGCGGCGACGATCGGTTCGTGCAGCACGCTCGACGCGGCCAGGGCGATGCCGATCGACACTGCCGACCACGCCAGCCCCGCGATCGCGCTGATCGCCAGGAACCGGCGGTAGGGCAGGCCGGTCGCGCCGGCGGTCATGTTGACCGCGACCCGGCCGACCGGGATGAAGCGCCCGGTCAGGATGAGGCTGGCGGAGCGGCGCTGCATCTGCCGCTCGGCGAACGCGAAGGCCGCCGCGATCCGTGGTCGCTTCGAACGGGCCAGCCGGGCGAACCCGATCCGGCGTCCGATCCAGTACGCGATCGAGTCGCCGGCGATCGCTCCCAGGGCGGCGGCGACGAGCACCACGGCGAGGACGGGCTGTCCGGACGTCGCGGCGATCGCGGCGACCGCGACCAGGGCGGACTCGCTCGGCACCGGCGGGAAGAAGCCGTCCACCAGGCACAGGACGAAGAGGACGACGTAGACGAGCGGACTCGCGGCCAGCTCGACGACGAGCGGGGTGATCTGGTCGAACACGGGGTGCTCCCTCCCGCCGACGGAACTCGCCGACGAGGACGACGCTACGGAGCCGACGCGCGCTGGCCATCCCGCGGCGGTCTCGACCACCCCCTACCGCGGTATGACGTTCCCGTCCGCGAAGACCACGTCGGGTGCGTCGACACGGCGGTCGAGGACGGTGGTCGGGGCTTCCAGGTGCACGGCACCCGAGGGCATGATGCCCGCACCGCCGAACCGTTCCATCACCCGCCACTGCGCGACGACGTCCTCGCCGGCGTGGTCGGGCGGCAGGGTGTCCCAGAACCGGAAGCCGCCGACCTCCTCGAGCGCACGGCGGTCGTACAGCGCGCAGGCGCCGACCCATGCGACGCGGTAGGGCACCCACTCGCCGGGGTGCAGGTCGAGGTCGGCGGCGACGTGCGTCGGGTTCGCGGCGTTGTGCAGTGACCAGCGGTCGAAGCCGGGGGTCCCGCGGCGCACCACCTCGGGCACGACGGGGCCGTCCCACCGTTCGAACACCGAGGTCTCGTGCGGGCGGCGGTCCTGCAGGTACGACAGGCCCTGCACGGCGCTGCCGACGAACCCGCAGCCCAGGGTGCGGAGCGCGTCGAGCATCCGCGCGATCGACCCCGGCTCGAGCCAGACGTCGTCGTCGAGGAACAGCACCGCAGGTGCCTGGGCGTGGTTGAGCAGGAACTGCCGGTGCTCTGCCAGGCCACGCCGTTCCGGGTGGGTGAGGAGCGTGACGGGGCGGCCCTGCGCCTCCAGGACGCGGAGCATCGCGGCGACCGCCGGCGCGCTGGCGGCGTCTCCGTCCGCGGACTGGTCGCTCAGCACGACGCGCAGGTCGACGTCGGTCTGGGCGGCGAGGCCGGCGAGCGTCGTGGCGAGCTCGGCCGGCCTGCCGACGGTCGGGATGAGCACGTCGACGTCGACCGTGCTCGTGTCCGCTGGATCGGGGGCCTTCGCCCAGGACCCGGACCAGCGGGCGGTCACGGTGCCGGGTCCGGTTCGGGCCGCGCAGCGGCTTCGCGGATCCGGCGCACGACGGCGCTGGTGGAGTGCTCGGGCACGTAGTCGACCATGACGACCTCGCCGCCGTAGCCGCGCACGACCTCGGTCTCGGTCAGCATCTCGGGGGAGTAGTCGCCGCCCTTGACGTAGACCTCGGGGCGCAACCGTTCGATGAGCGGGATGGGGGTGTCCGTCGCGAACACCGTCACCAGGTCGACGCAGGCCAGCGCGGCGAGCACGCCGGCGCGGTCCTCGGCCGGGTTGATCGGCCGCTCCGGGCCCTTCAGCCGGCGCACCGAGTCGTCGTCGTTCAGCGCGACGACGAGCAGGTCGCCCAGGTCACGGGCCTGGCGCAGGTACGTGGTGTGCCCGCGGTGCACGACGTCGAAGCAGCCGTTCGTGAAGACGACGCGGCGGCCCGCCTGGCGAGCGGCCTCGACGGCGGTGGCGAGCTCGTCGTGGTCGACGACGGTCGCCGCCGGCGCGGTCACCGAGTCGAGCAGGGCCGCGGCGCTGCAGACGGACGTGCCGGCCTCGCGGACCACGACGTCGGCAGCGGCCTGGGCGACGGTGACGGCATCGCGGAGGGGTGCCTGCACGGCGAGGGCGACGGTTGCGGCGGCACAGAAGGTGTCACCGGCGCCGGAGGCCTGCTGCTCCGAGGCGGGCGTCGCACGCGTGCGGAACCCCTGGTCGGAGCCGGGCTCGAGCAGCACGGTGCCGTCGCGGTCGAGCGTGACCACCGCGGCACGGGCGCCACTGCGGGCGAGCACGTCGGCGCGGGCTGCGACGACGGTGCCGACGCGGTCGGAACCGGTGCCGAGCTCCGTGCCGAGCAGTGCGGCGGTCTCACCGGCGTTCGGCGTGACGAGGTCGGGGTGCAGCGCGGCCCAGCGGGTCAGGTCGTGCGCGTCGACCACGACGGCGCCGGGGCGGTCACGGTCGAGCATCGGCACGACGTCCTCGGCGCGGACGCCCAGGCCGTAGTCGCACACGACGGCGGCGTCGGCGCACCGGACGGCACGGGCCACCGAGCGGGCGAGGCGTTCGCCGTGCTCGGCGGTCGGGGTCGCGGCGAGCTCGTCGACCCGGACCACGACGCGGTCACCGCCGACCACGCGCGACTTCGTCGTGGTGCGGGCACCGGGGATCTCGACCAGGAACGACGTGTCGACGCCGGCAGCCTCGAGCCGCTGGCGCAGGACCTCACCGGCCTCGTCGTCACCGATGAGCCCCACCATGCGGACCCGGGCGCCGAGGGCGCGGGCGTTCACGGCCGTGTTCGCCGCGCCGCCCGGCACCGCGATGGTCTCGGTGACGCGGACGACGGGGGCCGGCGCCTCGCGGGAGACCCGCTCGGCCTCGCCGACGGTCCAGCGGTCCAGGATGCAGTCGCCGATGACGACGACGAGGGGTTCGCGGTCGTCGATCGTGGCGACGAGGTCACGGACCAGCCGGACGTCGGCGGTCATCGGGTGCCTCCCACGGTGTCGGCGCTGCCGGCGGTGGCGCCGGCAGCGGCTGCGGGGCCGGCGGTGCCTGCTGCGGCGCCGGTGCTGCTGGTGGCTGCGCTGCTGCTGTCTGCTGCCGTCGACGGCTCGGCGGTGCGGCGCGGCGGGGCTGCCTCGAGGTGCACCACCGTCGTGGTCGTCATCTCGTCGAGCAGGTGCGGGCCGTACCCGAACCCGGCGCCCGAGGCACCGCGGGGCTGGGCGCTGCCGCCCGGAGCGCCACCGAACACGGCGTTCACCTTGACGGTGCCCACGGGCAGTTCGGCCGCGGCGCGGAGCGCGTGCGCGGTGTCGTTCGTGAGCACCGTGGCCGCGAGGCCGTAGCGGTCGGCCGCGGCGAGCCGGAGGCCCTCCGCGAAGTCCGACACGATGCGCACCGGAGCGATCGGGCCGAAGGTCTCCTCGGTCAGCACGAGCATGTCGTCCGTGCAGTCGGTCAGGACGGTCGCCGGGTAGAACGATCCGAGCCCGCCGGGCGTGACGCCGCCGGTCCGGGCCGAGGCGCCGCGGGCGATCGCGTCATCGACGTGGTGCTGCACGAGCTCGCGCAGCCGGTCGTCCACGAGCGGCCCGAACTCGGCGGCGGGTGCGGCCGTGCGGCGCTCCGCCTCGGCGACGAGCGCGGCGACGAAGGGCTCGGCGACGTCCTGGTGCACGTACACCCGCTCGACGCTGGTGCAGATCTGGCCGGTGTTCGCGAACGCGCCGAGGGCGACCTGTGCGGCGGCCCACTCCGGGTCGACGTCGGCGTCGACGATGACCGGGTCGTTGCCGCCGTTCTCGCGGATGACGTGGGCGCGGGTGGTCGCGGCCACCTCGCTCAGGCGGTCGCCGGTCGCGGTCGACCCGACGTGCGCGTAGACGTCGGTGCCCTCCTGCGCCAGGAGCAGCTCGCCGGTGGTCGCGTCGCCGTCGACACCGATGAGCACGCCGTCCGGCAGGACCTCGGCGAGCAGCGCGTTGAGTCGGGCGAAGGTCGCCGGGCAGCGTTCGCTGCCCTTGTGCACGACGGTGTTGCCCGTGACGATCGCTGCGCCGAGGATCCCGCAGGCCACGGCGACCGGGTCGTTCCACGGCGTCAGGGCGAGCACCACGCCGCGCGGGTGCGGCACCGACCAGTCGGCGGCACCGAACTGCCCGCGCAGGGCCTCACCGCGGTGCACCGGCCCGAGCTCGGCGTACTGCACGAGCGTGCCGATGCCGGCCTCGACCCCACCGAGGGCGTCGCCGGGCACCTTGCCGGTCTCGCGGGTGTTCAGGTCCGCCAGCTCCTGCGCGTGCGCACGGAGGTGTTCGGCTGCGGCGTGCAGCAGAGCACCGCGCTCGGCCGGCGCGGTCCGAGCCCAGGCACCGGCAGCGGCACGGGCGCGGGCGACGGCGTTGCGGACGTCGTCCTCGGTCGAGCGGCGCACGGTGGACGCGATCGATCCGTTCACGGGGTCGGTCACCACGAGGTCGTCGGCGGCGGGGGGTGCGATCGTCATGGGGTCCTTCCGGAGGCGGGCGGGGCCTCACACGGTGCTCGTGCTCCGCTGTGTGCGGTCACGGCATCGCGCTTCTCGTCCATACGGGGGCGCTGCTGGGCGTCCGGACGGGTCCGACCGGTAGACGTGGAGCTGTGCAACAGATCGGTGTGGGCGGAGAACGGTTCGACGGTGTCAGCGAGATCGCGGTGCTCCGCGGCGGGGGACTGGGCGACCTGATGTTCGCCCTCCCGGCAGTCGAGGCCCTGGCCGCCGCGTACCCAGGAGCCCGGATCACGCTGCTCGGGGCACCGTCAGCGCGGCCGGTGCTCGAGGGCCGGAGCGAGGCCGTGCACGCCTACGAGGAGCTCCCCGTCGTGCCCGGCGTCCGGGACTCGGGCGAGGGCGCACCGACCGCACGGGACTTCTTCGAGCGGCTGCACGGGCGCTTCGACCTCGCTGTGCAGCTGCACGGCGGCGGCCGGAACTCGAACCCGTTCCTGCTCCGGCTCGGGGCCCGTCACACCGTGGGCACCGCCACCGAGGACGCCGAGGTCCTGGAGCGCTGGGTCCGCTACGTCTACTACCAGCACGAGGTCGTCCGGGCGCTCGAGGTGGCCTCGCTCGCCGGCGCCGAACCGGTCACCCTCGACCCCCGACTGCACGTCCCCGAGGCCACGCGGGCCGGGGTCCGGCAGCGCCTCGGCGTCCGCGGACGACTCGTCGCGATCCACCCCGGTGCCACCGACCCGCGTCGCCGCTGGAGCCCCTCGCGCTTCGCCGAGGTCGCCCGTGCCCGGCTCGCCGCCGGGGACGACGTGGTGCTCGTGGGTGACGACTCGGACGTGCCGGCGGCGTCCGCCATCGTCGCTTCGCTGCCGCTGGAGCTGCGGGAGCGTCTGCACGACCTCACCGGGTCACTGCCGCTCCGTGAGCTCCCCGACGTCCTCGCCGCTGCCGACGTCATGGTCGGCGACGACTCCGGCCCGCGGCACCTCGCCGTTGCCGTGGGCACCCCGACCGTCGGCGTGTTCTGGTTCGGCAACGTGATCAACGCCGGGCCGTTCGACCGCGGTCGGCACCGCGTGCACCTGTCCTTCGTGACGCAGTGCCCGGTCTGCGGCATCGACGTCACCCAGGTCGGCTGGACCGCCGAGCGGTGCGAGCACGACCCGTCCTACGTGGACCAGGTCGAGCCGGAGGCCGTCCTCGCCGACGTCGAGGACCTGCTCCGCACGACCTGACGCTGTGCGCGGCACCACAAGCGCTCGGTGCGAGGTTCCCCACTCCGTGCGACGCTCCGGCCCTCGCACGGAGTGCGGAAGCTCGCACCGAGCGGTGAACGCGACCGTCGGACGGCCTGGAGGCGCGGTGCCAGCCCGGCACGCGCCTCCAGGCCGCGCCGTGGCGCGTCACGAGCGCCCGGTGCCAGGTTCCACACTCCGTGGCACGCTCCGGCCCTCGCACGGAGTGCGGAAGCCCGCACCTGCGCCCGGCACACGCACACACGGGAGGCGCGGTGCCAGCCGGCACCGCGCCTCCCGTCCGTCAGCGGCAAGCGGCGAGCGGCTACGGCCAGCTCGGCTCCGTCGCCGGCATGATCGACAGCTCGCGGATCTCGCAGCCGGCCGGCTGCGACAGCGCGAAGATGATCGAGTTCGCGACGTACTCCGGCTCGATGAGCTGCGCGTCCGGGCCCGGCTTGTACTGCTCGGTCCGGTCGGCGAAGAAGTTCGTGCGCATCCCGGCGGGGATGATGTTGGTCACGCCGATGCGACCGGCGGTCTCGGCGGCCAGCGCCTGCGAGAACCCACGGACGCCGAACTTCGACGCCGAGTACGCGGTGCCGTCGCCGACGCCGCGCAGGGCGAGCGACGACGAGATCGTGACGACGCGGCCGTGCGTGGCCTCGAGGGCGGGCAGGGCGGCGCGCACGGTCGAGGCGGTGCCGATCAGGTTGACGCCGACGATCTGCTCCCACTTGCCGGACGAGATCGCGTCGATCGGGGCGGGGGTGTCGATGCCCGCGGCGGTGACGACGGCGTCGAGGCCACCGTGCCGCTCGGCGGCGTCACGGACCGCCTGCTCGACGGCGTCGGTGTCCGAGACGTCCACGGCGACGGCGTCGACGCCCTCGGGGACGGCGTCGATCCGCAGGTCGAGGACGATCGGGGTGCCGCCGGCCTCGGTGACGGCGGCCACGACGGCGGCGCCGAGTCCGGAGGCGCCGCCGGTGACGAGGACGCGGCCGATGGGGGTGGTGGGGACGGGCATGGATGTCCTTTGCGTAGTGGAGCGGGAAGTGGTCGAGCTGGTGTGGAACGGCGAGCGAACGCTCAGCCGACGCGTTCGATCGCGGCGGCGAGCCGGGTGGTCGAGCGGCCCGGGTGGAACGGCACGGTGACGACGCGGCCACCCCACTCGGCGAGGGTCGCCGTCTCGGGCAGTTCGCTCGCGGTGTAGTCGCCGCCCTTCGCCCAGACGTCCGGTCGGAAGCGGCGCAGGGCCTCGTCGGGGGTGGACTCGTCGAACACCACGACGGCGTCGACGCAGTCGAGTGCCAGGAGCAGCTCGACCCGGTCGTCCTGGGTCATGATCGGCCGGTCCGGGCCCTTCAGAGCGCGCACCGACGAGTCCGAGTTCAGGCAGACGACCAGGCAGTCGCCGAGAGCGCGGGCGGCCGACAGGGTGCGGGCGTGCCCGGCGTGCAGCAGGTCGAAGCAGCCGCCGGTCGCGACGACGGTGCCGCCGGCGCTCCGGACGTCGTGCACCAGGCGCATGGCGTCCCGGTCTGCCCCGGGCACGGCGAGCGGCGCGGGGCCGTCGTCGGCGAAGAGCGCGGTCACGCCGCCGGCGGCCAGGTACTCGGACGCGGCGACCACCCCGGCGGAGACGGCGTCGGGGACGTCCGCCCCGGACGCCAGCGCGACGGCGACGCCCGCGGCGAGCCGGTCGCCGGCACCGCAGGGGTCCCCGGCGCTGACGGACGGAGCCGGCACGAAGCGGCTGTCGCCCTGGGCGTCGGCGAGCAGTGCGCCGCGGTCACCCATCGTCACGGCGACGGCGCCGGCCTGCCACTGCTCAACGAGCCGGGCGGCTGCAACGGTCGCGAAGGGCACGCCGTGTCCCTCGACGTCCGTGAAGCGTCGTGCCTCGGCCGCGTTCGGGGTGGCGACGGTGGTGCCGGGGACGGGGGCGGCGCCCTTGGGGTGCGGGTCCCAGACCACCGGCAGGCGCTCGGCCGCACGGGTGAGGGCCTCACGGAGGGCCGGGGCAGCGGCGACCCCGCGGCCGTAGTCGGCGACGACGATCGCGTCGACGCCGTCGAGGGCGGCGGTCATCGCCTCGGTGGCACCGGGCACGGGCGGGGTCGCGCAGCCCTCGTCGATCCGGACGAGGGCGTGGTCGACGACGCGCACGCGGGTCTTCACGGGGGTGGGGACGCCGGAGGGTCCGGCGACGATCGTGACCTCGGGGAGCAGGTCACGGATCTCCTGGGCACGGCCGTCGTCGCTCAGGACGGTGACCAGGGTGACGTCGTGGCCGTCGCGGGCGAGCATCGTCGCGACGAGTCCGGCACCACCGGCACGGCGGTCGTCGGTGGCGACGTCCACCACGGGGACAGGGGCGTCCGGGCTCAGCCGCTCGCTCGTGCCGGACACGTCGACGTCGAGCAGGGTGTCCCCGACGACGGCGATGCGGAAGCGCGGTCCGGCGGCACGGCCACCGGCGGCACCGGAACGCGGTGCGACTGCAGCGGGCCCGCTCATCGACGGCCCCCGCGACGCAGCGTCGGCTCCATCGCCTTGCAGAGCGCGTGCACCAGGACGAGCTGTGCCTCCTGCACGTTGGCGGACGGCCCCTCGATGCAGATCGCGTCGTCGACCAGGTCGGCGAGTGGGTTCGGCCCGGAGCCGGTCAGCGCGAGGGAGCGGGCACCCACGGCACGTGCGGCCTCGGCGGCCCGCAGCAGGTTCGGGCTCTTGCCGCTCGTCGACAGCAGCACGAGGACGTCGCCGGCCCGGGCGTGCGCCGACACCTGCCGCGCGAACACCTGGTCGTAGCCGTAGTCGTTCCCGATGGCGGTCACGGCGGAGGTCTCGGCGTGCAGCGAGATGGCCGAGTACGCCGGCCGGTCGCCCTCGAAGCGGCCGGTGAGCTCGGACGTCAGGTGCTGCGCCTCGGCAGCCGAGCCGCCGTTGCCCGCGGCGAGCAGCCGACGCCCGGCGACGAGCCGCCCGGCGATGTCGTCCGCCCACTCGGCGATGTGGTCCTTGTGGTCGACGAGGGAGGCGATCACGGGGACCGACGCCGCGACGTGGTCGACGACGACGCGGGCGCTGTCGGTGACGGCGCGGTCCTCGAGCCCGGTCTGCTGGTCGATGGTCATCGTGCGGTCCTCTCCGTCGACTGCGCGGCGCGGGTGACCCGGCCGGCGTGGGTGGTGCGCGAGCGGCCGGCGGCGGGCCCGGTGATGCTGGCGGACGAGGTCGTGCCGGCGAGCAGGCGCTCGTAGACGCGCTCGCTGTCGGCCGCGACCTTCTGCCAGGTGTAGCGGGACTCGGCGCGCTGTCGACCGGCTCGGCCGTACGCCTCGCGGCGCTCCGGGTCGTCGAGCAGTGCGCCGACGGCCTCGGCGACCGCGGTCTCGTCGCGCGGCGGCACGTGCAGGCCGGTGGCGTCCTCGACGACGGTGTCGATGAGCCCGCCGACGCTCGACGCGACCACCGGGCGGCCGCAGGCCATCGCCTCGAGCGGCACGATGCCGAACGGCTCGTACCAGGGGGCGCAGACGACGACGTCGGCGCTGCGGTAGACGGCGGGCATGTCGTGCTGCCCGAGCTGCCCGCGGAACGTCACGTGGTCGCGCACGCCGAGCGACCGGGCGAGTGCGTCGAGGCGCTGGTACTCGGGGTCGTCCACCAGGTCGGCACCGGCGACACCGGCACCACCCACGACGACGAGCTCGACGTCACGGCCCTGTTCGACCAGTGCTGCGAGAGCGGCGATGGTCGTGCCGACGCCCTTCCGCTGCACGAGTCGTGAGGCGGTGAGCACCCGGAGCGGACGGTCGCGCTGCTCGACGGGGCCGTCCGGACGGAAGAGTGACACGTCGACGCCGCACGGCACCACCGAGATGCGGTGCAGCGGGACACCGAGGGCCTTGAGCTCGAACGCCTCGTCCGAGCAGGTCGCGACGACCTGGTCGACGCTCCGGCCGACGGCGGGTTCGACCCACTCGCGCTCGGCCGGGCTGGTGTCCGCGGCACCCTGGTGCCGGCGCTTCACGACACCCAGGGCGTGGAAGGTCTGCACCACCGGGATCCGCACGCCACCGGTCCGGGCCTGCACCTGCGTCACCGCGTCGAGGGCGGCGTGGCCCGACATCCAGAAGTGCGCGTGCACCACGTCGGGGCGGTCGAGGAACCACTCGGCGGCGAGCACCGACGCGAACGTCCCCATGAACGGGAACAGCTCGTCCTTCGGCACGGCACGCGCGGGACCGGCGTCGACGTGCACGACGTCCACACCGGGGCGCAGGGGCACGCGGACGGGCTGCGACGCGTCGTCGCGCCGCGTGTAGACGGTCACGTGGTGGCCGCGGTCGGCCAGTGCACCGGACAGTTCGGCGACGTGGACGTTCTGCCCACCGGCGTCGACCCCGCCGAGCACGGCGAGCGGACTCGCGTGCTCGGACACCATGGCGATCTTCATCGCAGGCTCCCTTCGAGCGCGGCTCCCGCCGCACGGTTCCGTCGCGCACCGCGCGCGACGGCGTCGTCGAGCAGGTCGTCCCAGTCGGCCAGGAACCGACCGAGCGCGTGCCGTGCGAGCACGGCCTCACGCGCCACGAGCCCCCGTCGGCGCGCCTCGTCCGGGTCCTCCAGCAGCAGCCTGGAGGCCCGCACCAGCTCCTCGACGTCGGTCGCGATCGCCCCGGCCTCACCCGGGACCGTGCGGGCCACGTCCGTCGTCGCGAGCACCAGGACCGGCATGGCCATGTGCATCGACTCGATGAGCGACAGGCCGAGCGAGGTCCAGCGGTTCGGGTGCACGTAGGCCCGCCGTTCGGCCAGCGCCGCGTGCATGGGGTCGGCCTGGACATCGCCCTGCGCGACCACGCGGTCGCCGAAGCCGAGCTCCGGCAGCCGTTCGGTGCCGATGCCCCAGACGTCGACCGGGGCGACCTCGGCGAAGCGGGGGAGCAGGTCGGTACCGACGACACGGTTGCGCCGGACGGGTTCGTTGATGACGACGCCGAGGCGCTGGAGCGCACCGGTGTACAGCGGGCCGGGGTCGACGACGCCGTGCTCGACGACGGTGGTCCGGGTGGTGCCGCAGTCCCACATCAGGGCGTTCCAGTGCGTCACGTGCGCGATCGTCAGGTCGTCGCGGTCGCGCATCGGGTGCAGGCTGTTCGGCACGTCGACCCGGGGGGCGTTGTGCTCCACGAAGACGATCGGGACGTCACGGCCACCGAGCAGACGACGGGCTTCCTCGAGCTCCTCGGTGCGCTGCAGGACGACCACGTCGACCTCGGCCTCGGCGACGTCGGCCGGGTCGATCTCGATCGCGGAGTCCGGCCAGGCGCGCCCGCCGCGGCCGAGTCCCCAGGCGTCGCGCGCCGGGGTGGTCGGGATGAGGTACTCGTGGGGGCCGCGGACGAAGGCGTCCATCCAGCCGCCGTGCACGTGCCACACGAGGATCCGCATGCAGGGCCTTCCGGTCGGTGTCGATGGGCTCGCTCCCCGCCGCTGCCGGAGCAGCAGGAGAAGGAGCAGGAGAAGCAGTGGCGCACGCTACGCAGCGCCTTCTGGGCCGCCCCGCAGACTTCTCCGATCAGTCCGCGAAACGCGGTCGAGGAGCCGCTCGTGGGCCTCCAGGACGTCCGCGATGCGCACTCCGGACAGGCACGGGTGGCCGGGGACCGGGCACTCGCGAGCGCGGCTGAGTCGGCACGGTGCGGCCTGGTCCCCGAGCAGTTCGACGAGCGGGGCGTACGGCGCCCACTTCACGGCGGGGACGACCGGCGAGAACAGACTCACGATGGGCGCCCCGACGGCTGCGGCGAGGTGGGCCGGACCGGTGTTCCCGACGACGACGACCTCGGCTCCGGCGAGGACGGCCGCGAGTTCGGCGGGGCTGGTGCGGCCGCCGAGGTCGATGCCGGTGTCGCCCGCCACGGCGGCGGTCAGCGCGCGTTCGCCGGGGGAGCCGGTGACGACGACGGGGACGCCGCGCTCGGCGTAGGCGGCGACGAGCGCACGGTGGTGGGCCTCCGGCCACGACCGTGCCGGGACGCTGGCTCCGGGGTGGACGACGACGTAGCGGTCGAGGCCGGCCACGGGCGGGGGCAGGACGGCGTCGTGGCGCACCGCGAGCCTCCCGTCGTCGTCCGGCGGCAGCCGGAACCCGGCCGCCTCGGCGATCCGCAGCGCACGCTCGGGCTCGGGGAGGTCCTCGGGCAGGTCCTCGCCGGGGCGCAGCCGCACGTCGAGCAGTGACCCGGGGTGGTCGACCGAGGCCCCGGAGACCCGGGGGACCCCGGCCAGGCGCAGGAGCAGGGCGAGGGGCAGGGGCGACTGGTGGAAGGACGTCAGGACGACGGCCTCGTCGGGCTGTTCCTCGGCGACCAGCGCGCGGAACTCGGCGAGCAGGGCGTCGTCGATCGGGCGTGCGGTCTCGGTGACCCACGGTGCCGCCCACACCCGCACCCGGTCGATGCCGGGCAGCAGGTCGGCGGCCGGTGCCCCCTGCGGTCCGCACAGCATCGTCACGTGCGCGGCACCGGCGGCGACCGCGCGGACCGCGGGTCCGGCGACCAGGACGTCGCCGAACGAGTCGAGCCGGGCGACGAGGACGCGCCGACCGGCGCTCACGCCCGGTCCGCCACGCTGCCGACGTGCTCGAGCACCAGGGTGACGGCCTCGTCCAGGTCCGCGGCGACGGTGTCGGCCTCGTCGATCTCCTGAGCGCGGGTGCGCGGGGTGGGCACGAGGATCCCCTGCGCGCCGGCGTTCCGCGCGGCCTGGACGTCGGCGCCGATGTCACCGACGACGACGATCGACTCCGGCGGGATGCCGAGCCGCTCGGCGGCGTCGAGGACCATCGCGGGCCGGGGCTTCCGGCAGGCACAGTCGTCACTGGCGTCGTGCGGGCAGACGCACCACACGTCGAACGGGCCGACGAGCTCGTCGACCCGGGCGTTGGTGGCGTCGACCTCTTCGCGCGTGGCCATGCCCTTCGCGATCACCGACTGGTTCGTGACGACGCCGAGCTGCAACCCGGCGGCACGCGCCCGGTCGACGGCGCGGCGGGCACCGGGGACGGGGACGACCAGGTGCGGGTCGGCGTTGTACGGGACGTCCACCACGAGGGTGTCGTCGCGGTCGAGGAGCAGGCCGCGGATGACGCGGTCCGGTGCGAGGGCCATGCTCCGTGACTACCGGTCCACGGCCGGGGACCGCCCCAGGAAGAGCCGCGGAGCGCGGTCCCGGCAGGACCGTCAGCGTGTCGGGTCTACCGTCGCGGCGGTGACCGCCCTCGAGAACCTGCCCGACCCCGACGGACGCCCGGAACTGCTCGTCCTCCGTGCCATCAAGCTCGGCGACCTGCTCGTCGCCGTCCCCGCACTGCACGCGCTCCGCCGCGCGTTCCCCGACCACCGCATCACCCTGGCCACCACGGCGTGGCTGGCGCCGGTCGTCGAACTCGTACCTGCGGTGGACGTCCACCTGGCCCAGCACGGTCTCGACCACCCGATCGCGGTGCCGCACGGTGCCGTCGACATCGCCGTCAACCTGCACGGTGCCGGCCCGGAGTCCTCGGACCTCGTCGCCGCACTCGCCCCGCGCCGGGTCATCGGGCACGCCGACCCGACCCACGACTACGAGGGCCCGGAGTGGCCGGACGACGTGCACGAGCGCGACCGCTGGGCGGACCTGCTCACGTGGCACGGCATCCAGGCGGACGCCACCGAGGTGCACATCGACCGCCCCGCCGAGCCGCCGGTGGTCGCCGACGCGGCCGTCGTGCACGTGGGTGCCTTCCACGGTGCGCGGCACTGGCCGACGGACCGCTTCGCCGACGTGGTGCGCGGGCTCCGGGCGCGCGGTGCCGACGTGGTCCTGACGGGAGGCTCGGACGACGTCGTGCGCGCCCGTGCCGTCGCCGACGCGGCCGGCCTGGCGCCGGAGGCGGTCCTGGCCGGCACCCTGGACCTGCAGGCCTTCGCCGCGGTGATCGCCGCGGCGCGGCTCGTCGTCACGGTCGACACCGGCGCTGCGCACCTGGCGACCGCGTACGGGGTGCCGTCGGTCGTGCTGTTCGGCCCGGCCCCGCCCGAGGCGTGGGGCCCGCCGTCGACCGGTCCGCACATCGTGCTCACCGACGCCTCGGTCCGTCGCGGCGACGTCTTCGCCGAGGACCCGGATCCGGCGATCCTGGCCGTGACCGCGGACGACGTGCTCGGCGCGGTGGACCGGCTCCGGGTGACCGCTCAGGCGGCCGGGCGGTAGCGTCGACCGAGAGCCTCCCGGACCTGCCGGATGCTCGGAGGGAGTCCTTCGTGTTCGAAGCCGCGAACATCCGTGACTGGATCGGTCTGCCCGTCGTCGACGAGGCCGACGACAAGGTCGGCACGCTCGAGAGCATCTACTACGACACCGCCACGTCCGAGCCGGCGTTCGGTGCCCTGACCACCGGCATGGTCGGGTTCCAGAAGCTCGTCTTCGTCCCGCTGTTCGGCGCCACCGTCGCCCCGAAGCACCTGCGCGTGACGTTCCCGAAGAAGCTCGTCAAGGACGCCCCCTCGATCTCGACCGACGGGGAGCTCGACGCCGCGACCGAGCCCGAGCTGTTCCAGCACTACGGGCTGGAGTACCGCACCGGCAGCGGTGGCGAACGCCGTCTCGGACGCCGCTGAGCCCGTCCCGCCCCACCCGACCGACCCCACCCGACCGACCGATCCGCCGCACCCGCCCGGAGGCCGCAACTGCTCCGCACCGCCCGTACGACGCTGCTCGCCGCCTTGGCGGCGGTCGCCGTCGTCGGGCTGGTGGTGGCCGGGGTCGCGGCACCGGGGCCGGTGGAACCCGCGTCGGCCGCGCCGATGTGGCCCGTCCCGCAGCCCTACCCGGTGCCGGACGACCCCACCGAATCGCTCGCCGACCTCCCGCCCGGCAGCGAGTACGTCGCCCTCGGTGACTCGTACTCCGCCGGCTACGGCCTCGGCGACCGGACCCGGCTGCCCACGAGCGCGTGCGTGCAGTCGGCCCGTGACTACCCGCACCGGCTCGCGGCGCGCTTCGGCCTCGACCTGACCGACGTCACGTGTGCGGGCGCCACCAGCGAGGACGTCACGACCGGACACCAGTTCAAGGGCGTCCCCCCGCAGATCGAGTCGCTGTCGTCGCGCACCCGGCTCGTGACCCTGACCATCGGCGGCAACGACGCGGACCTGTTCGGCACCGCCGCGTCGTGCCTGGCGATCTCGGCCGACGGCCCGGTGTTCTCCGGACGTGACGCGCCGTCGTGCGAGAGCACGCTCGTGCAGGACGGTGAGGACCAGCTCAGCGTGAAGATCCAGTCGCGGGTCGCGCTCGGGATCGCCGACACCCTCGCAGCGGTGCAACGGGCCGCGCCGAACGCCGTCGTCGTGTTCCTCGGGTACCCGGCGATCTTCCCGGACGCCGAGCACACCCCGGCGAAGGGCTGCTTCCGCTCGGCGCTCGACCTCGGCACGCTCGCGGGGTCGTTCCCCTCGGACACCTTCCCGTTCACCGACGACGACGTGGCGTACCTGCACGGTGTGCAGGAGGAGCTCGACGCCGTGTCCGCATCCGCCGCCGACGCCGCCGGGGTGCGGTTCGTCGACGTCCTCGAACGCACCGAGGCCCACTCGGCCTGCGCCCCGGCGGACGAACGCTACGTCGCCGGGGTCAGCCTGACCGGCTCGAGCGACCTGCGACGCATCGACCTCAAGGCCGGCGCCCTGCACCCGAACGGCCGCGGTGTCGCGTACCTCACCGACCAGATGGCCGACGCGATCCGGGAACTCGCCGGCTGACCCCTCCGGACCCCGCGCTGTCCGTGTGCGCCGCCGGAGGGACGACACACACCGGAGCCGCCGTCTCACGGACGACGTCGTGGAGCAGTGCGCCGGACAGCACCCGCACGTGCCCCCGTCCGAGCACCACGAGCGACGCCCGCCGGGTGCGCGATGCGATGGCGTGCCCCGGGTGTCCCTCCACGAGCAGCGGCCGGATCCGCACCGCCGGGAACCGCGCGGTCAGGTCCTCGGTGACCCGCTGCAGCAGTTCGGCGTTCCGGGCGCGCCACCGCAGGGGATCCTCGGCGAAGTCGGTGAGCCCGGTCCGGGTCAGCACGGGCATCTCCCACGCCCGGAGCAGCGTCAGTCGCCGGTGCAGCCGGACGGCCTCGGCGACGGCGATCGAGACGGCCCGTTCATCGGTCGGTTCCTCGACGGCCAGCACCACGTCGCCGTCGATCGGGTGCGGTCCCTCGGGGACGATCACGGTCGGCACCGCCGCGCGGACCGCGACCCGCGCCGGGTCGCCGCCGGCGGTCGAACCCCGTCGGCTCCGGAAGGTCCCGATCACCAGGAGGTCACCGCCGTCGGACTCCTCGACCAGGGCGGTGGCGAACGGCCCCGCGTGCCGGTGCACCTCGACGGTCACTCCGGGCAGGGCGGCGCGCGCGGCCTCGGCCAGGCGGTCGGCCACCGGTCCGGGGCCCTCGATCGCCGGGTCGGCACCGATGATCCGGATCCGCTCGATCCCGCTGTCCGCGCGGGCGGCGATCCACCGCAGCGCCTCGTCGTGCGCCATCGCGGCGTCCGCGGCCAGCGTCACCGTCGTCCATCGTTCGTCCATCCCGATCGGCCTCCTCCATCGCAGGTCCTCCGGGGGCGTCACACGGCGCTCCGTGCGCCACACGGTACTCCCGGGCGGGCGTGGGGAACCGGCGGTGGAACCGGCCACATCGGGTCGTGCGCCGTGCGCGGGCGGTGATCCGGGCCTCCCGGTCGGGTCTGCGTAGTCTCGGGGCGTGGTCGTGAGCGCCGGACTGTTGCTGCACCGGACCGGCCCGTCCGGGCCCGAGGTCTTCCTCGCGCACATGGGCGGGCCGTTCTGGCGGAACCGGCCGCGTGCCTGGTCGATCCCGAAGGGGCTGGTCGAGGCGGGCGAGGAGCCGCTCGGCACCGCGCTGCGCGAGTTCGCCGAGGAGATCGGCGTGCCCGCACCGGTGGCCGCCGCCGACCTGACCGACCTGGGGGAGTTCCGGCAGGCGTCGGGCAAGCGGGTGCGGGCCTTCGCGGCACGGGCGTCGGGGTTCTCGGTCGACACCGTGCGCAGCAACACCGTGCGGCTCGAGCTGCCGCGCGGGTCAGGACGGTTCGTGGAGGTACCCGAGGTGGACGACGCACGGTGGGTCGGCCTCGACGATGCGCGGGAGCTGGTGGTGGCCGGGCAGGTCGCTGCGCTCGACGCCCTGGTGGCGCTCGGTTCCTGACGCGCCGTTCGGTTTGGTCGAGTGGTCACGAACTGTCGTCCGGCGGCCCTCCAGCCGACACTTCTCGGCCACCCGGCGACCGCCACGCGGCAGGTCGTGACCACTCGGCGAGACCTTCTTGCTCGTGTCGTGCCCCGGACACGAGCCGCGCCCGCTGGATAGTCTGAGGGGGTGTCGGGTTCTCCGGCGCCACAGCAGGGGAGCACACATGCGGCGCTGGCGCGCGGTCACGGCTGGGCTGACGGCCCTGGCACTCGGAGCAGGACTCGCGATCGGCGGCGCGACCAGTGCGTCGGCGGAGCCGGTCGGCAACTGGGGGACCTTCACCCTCAGCGGAGCGAGCCGGGCCTACACCGGCACGATGACGCTCGCCGGGTTCCCCGAGACGACCTTCACGTCGGACTCCCGGCAGTCGACCGTCGTCAGCGGGGCATCGACCTGGCAGTCGGCGTCGACCCCGTCGGGCGCGGTCTACGGGACGAGCCGCGGCAAGACCTACATGAACCAGCGGCCGAACGTCGACTCGCCCACGACCGGCGCATCGACGACCACCTACACGTTCGCCGAGCCGACGCCGGGTGCCCAGAGCTGGTCGTTCGTGCTCGGCGACGTCGACGCCGACCGGGCGACCATCTCGGCCACCGTCTCCGGGGGCGGCGCCGCGACCGCGGAGCAGCTCGGCTACGTGAGCTCCTACAACTCGTGCTCGGCCGCCGTCGCCGGAGGGCCGTCGTGCACCGCCGACCCCGACGGCACGACCGGGCAGGACCGGCCCACCTGGGACCCGGCCACCCGGACCCTCACGGGCAACACCGGCGCGGTCGACACCGCCGGCGCGACGGCCTGGTTCACGCCGACCGTGTCGCTCACCAGCCTGACGATCACGTACCAGCAGCGCAGCGGGTTCCCCGTCTACCAGACCTGGTTCGCCAACCGCACGGCCGCGATCACCGGCACCGCGACCCTCGACGGCGCCCCCATCCCCGGCGCGATCGTCCGCGTCACCGCTCCGCGCGGCACCGTGTACACGACGACGACCAACCCCGACGGCACCTACGCGTTCCCGCAGCTGCCGGTGATCGCGAACTACCGCGTCGAGATCACCCCGCCGGACGGTGCCGAGGGCCCCGTCCAGCCCACGAGGGTCTCCCTTGCCCAGGCAGGCTCACCGGGCGGCGTGGACCAGCAGGCCGATTTCGCGTTCACGTCGCCGGAGGACACCGTGTCGGTCATCGGCACCGTGGTCGACGAGGACGGCCGACCGGTCTCGAACCTCGAGGTCGTCATCACCGACCCGGACTCCGGGGACGTCCTCGTCGACACCACGACGAACAGCGACGGCGTCTACACCGGCTCGGACCTGCCGGCGGACACCGACCTCGACGTGTCCGTCGCCGACGAGCCGCCCGTGACCATCACGACCGGCGACGTCGACGCGGCACCGGCAGTCCCCGAGGAGATCGATGTGCCGGCCGCCGTCGTCGCGACGGTCGCCGGTGTGGTTTCGCTCGACGGTTCCCCCGTGCCCGCCGGCGCGGTGGTCGAGCTCCTCGACGGCACGGGCATCGTGGTCGCATCGACCGAGACCGATGCCGACGGTCGCTACGTCTTCGCCACCGCGGCGGGCACGTACACCGTGCGGACCGAACGACCGGAGCCGGGGGCGACCGGGGCGACCTCGAACACCGGTGTGACGGCCGTCGCCGGCGAGCGTGCTGCGTCCGACCTGCCGTTCGCCTCCGCAGCCCCCGCAGCCGAGGTCACGACCGACCAGCCCGGCACGGTCGTCGACACGAACGGCGAACCCGTTCCGGACGTCGAGGTCGTCGCGACTCCGACGGACCCACGGGCCGGCGATCCCGTGTCGGTCGTCACGGACGACGACGGTGCGTTCGACCTGACCGGCCTGGAGCCCACGACCGAGTACGTCGTCTCGGTCGACGTCGAGGGGGCCGAGACGGCGACCGTCGTCACCCCGGAGTCCGGGGCCGCGACGCCGCTGGCGTTCGTGGTGCGGGCCGCGGCGGGTCCGGCTCCCGCGCCGTCGCCGTCGCCGTCTCCGAGTGGCTCTCCTTCGGCGGCTCCGACCGGCCCCGCTGCCGGCTCGGGCTCTGGCTCCGCGCCGGTGTCGGGCCAGGGCGACGCGGGGGACGGTCGACCGTTGGCGTACACGGGGGCGGACCTCGGCCCGGGGCTCATCGCCGCCGGGGTGCTCGTGCTGCTCGGTGCGGCGCTGCTGACCTACCGCGCGGTGCGCAACCGCCGCCGCACGGACCACCTGCAGGACTGACCGCGCTGCGGCCGCGGGGGGCGGGGGCGGCGGTCGCACGACACGCCCCCCGCGTCTGCCGAGGGGCCACGAACCACCGCCCGCCGCCCCCGCAGACGACAGTTCGAGCGACCCCGACGCCCCACCAACGGCATGTCGTGACCACTCGGCGCCAGGCCGCCCGCCTCCACCGCGGTCGCACAACACGCCGCCCGCGTCCGCCGCGGTCGCACAACACGCCGCCCGCCTCCGCCGCGGTCGAACAACACGCCGCCCGCCTCCACCGCGGTCGCAGAACACGCCGCCCGCGTCCGCCGAGGGGTCACGAACCGTCGCCCGCCGACCTGCCAGACGACAGTTCGTGCGACCCCGACGCCGCGCCAACGGCATGTCGTGACCACTCGACGGCCGGCCGCGGGCCGTCGCCGCGGTCGCACAACACGCCGCCGGCGTCCACCGAGTGGTCACGAACCGTCGCCCGCCGACCCGTCAGGCGACAGTTCGTGCGACCCCGACGTCACGCCAACGGCATGTCGTGACCAATCGGCGGGCTGACACGCCGCTCGGGCGCCGACCGCCCGCCGCCCGCGCCAGCCCCTACCGCGTCCGCGGCCGCCGCACCGAACCCGTGACGACGCCGATCGACCCCGTGACCGTCTGGATCGCCCGCCCGACGACCGGCACCGACGTGGTGACGACCGCGAGCGACGACGTGATCGCCTCGATGGACGAGGTCGACAGGTGCTCCTGCGCGTGCGAGTGCACCGGGAACCCGCGGCGTGCCAGCACGACGACCCCGAGCGCTCCGACCAGCACCGCGGCACCGGCGAACGGCAGGTACTGCAGCCCGACGATCCCGAGGGCCTGCCCACCGAACGCCGCACCACCGGCGATGCCGATGTTCGACGCGCCGTTGACCAGCGCGCCGGCGATGTCGGGGGAGACGCCTCCGGCACGGATCGCCGCGGCCATGAAGAGCGTGCCGGTCGTGCCGTTCGCGGCCATCCAGATGCCCGCGACGACCATCGTCCCGATCAAGGAGCCGTGCACGAACGGCATCGTCGCGAAGGCCACGGCCATCACGGCGACCGAGGCGATCAGCGTCTGCCGGGGCGCACGGTCGACGAACATGCCGGCGAGCCAGAGCCCGACGACCCCGGTGCCACCGAGCACGAGCAGCGCCCCGCTGACCATGCCGGCGTCGAGCCCGGCGTCGATCGCGTACGGCCCGATGTAGGTGTAGACGACGTAGTGCCCGCCGAACAGGAGCATGTCGGCGATCACGACGGACAGCAGTCCGGTGCGCGCCCAGGCCTTCGGCGACCCGATGTGCGGCGACGAGGCACCGCGGACGGCGGGCAGGAACAGCAGCGCGACGACCGCGAGTGCCGCTGCGGCGACCCCGACGGAGAACACGGCCTGCCGCCAGCCGATGTGCTGCGCGACCCAGGTCGCGACGGGCACGCCGAGCACGAACCCGAGCGAGCTGCCCGAGTACACGAACGCGATCGCGCGCCCGGCCAGCCGCGGCGGCACGATCCGGGTGGCGTACGCCGAGGCGACCGAGAAGAACAGTGCGTGCGCGATGCCGCCGACGACGCGTCCGGCGCAGACCACGGCGAACGACGGCGCGAGCGCGACCATCAGGTTCGACACGGTGTAGCCGACGAGCGTGGCGACGAGCACGGTCTTGCGGGGCAGCTTCGCGGTGAACGCGGTGAGCGGCAGCGCGAGGATCGCGACGGCCGCGGCGTACACGGTGATGACGATGCCCATGGTGGCCTCGGTCACGCCGAGGTCGGCGCTCATCGTGCCGAGCAGCCCGACGGGCATGAGCTCGGTGGTGATGGCGAAGAACGTGGCCAGTCCGAGCACGGCGATGCCGACGATGGACTGACTGGTGACGGTGATCGGCCGCGTGTGGGTCGACACGGCCGAGGTGGTGGTGTTGGTGGACACGCTGCTGACCTCCTCCGAGGCACGGTGGAGCGCGCGACGATGCCGATCGTTCTGACGGCGGTGACCGGGAGGGTCTGCGGGGCGCGCTCGCTGGCGGATGTGGATGATGTGGGTACGACTCCACGACGAGTGCGCTCATCCAGTGTTGCACGATGGAACGACTCTCGCGAGGGCATCCAGCAAATACATCGGAGCGCTCCAACGAAACACTCAGCTACACCGTCGCCGCTCAGTACTCGTTCGTCACCCGGCCCTGGACGCCGCCGCCGCGCAGCTCGATCGTCAACGTGCCGCTCCTGGACTGCGCCGACATCGACACCGATCCGTGCAGCGCCGCCTGCCGCGGGAAGCACGCCGTCGACGACTCGATGCGGTCCGCCGTCGCCACGAGACAGATCGTCGACCGGTCGGTCCCGATGCCGGCCCAGACGTTCCAGGGGGTCTCGGCGGTCCCGCCGTCGAGCGCCCGGTTCGTGAAGACGAGTCGCGTCGTGTGCAGGCTCACCGGCGCAGCGACCGGCCCCGGCAGCTGGTCGGCGTACGTCTGCGGGACGTCGAGCAGCTGTTCGAGCGTCACCGTCCCCGCCGTCGGCGTGACACTCGGCGCCGCGGCGACGTCGGGCTGCGCGGTCCCGACGAGCGTCCCGGCGGCGAACGCGACACCCACCGCCGCAGCCGCGCCGCCCGCGATCCAGGCGCGTGGTCGCTCCGTCCACAGCCACCGCCCCCACCGCGATCGCTCGGTCGGCACTGCCTGGAGGCCCGGCTCGTCCCCGCCGTCGCCCCGCGCGTCGTCGACGTGGTCGCCCCCACCGCCGTCGGCCGCCTCCGGCACGTCGGCTCCGGCAGGCACGGCAGCCATGCCGGCGGGCGAGGACACGGGACCGGGCGCGGGCGCCTGCTTGGGCACGGACGCGTGCCCTGGACCCGACCGCCTCGCGGACGGGACGAACGTCCGGACCGGACCCGGGCCTCCCGGCAGGGGATCCCGCGCCGTCGACCCCGCACGCACGCGGGGTCGTCGTCCGCGTTCCAGGTCCTGCAGCGCGATCCGGGCGCGCGCCGCGTCCGCCGGGCTCGATCCTGCTCCCCAGGCGACGGCCTCGAGCCGTGCCCGTTCCGCTGCCACGTCATCGTGGGCCATGCGCACTCCCGCTCTGCCGGTCGCGTGGACAGGTCCATCGTGGCACCGCCGAGCCGTGCGCGCGCACCCAGAACGAGGGAGTAGGCGTGGTGCATGAGCACCGACCCCATGCCGCAGCACGACGCCGACGCCGAGACCCTCGAGCCGCTGAGCCACGACACCCAGTCCGGCGAGGCCGACTACGTCGCGACCAGCCCCGGCGGTGCCGGCACGGAACGCCACGTGCCGACCGCCGACGAGGAGCAGGGCCGCGGCACCGAGTACGACCCGGTCGACCAGGGACCGCAGCAGGAGGGCCAGGGCGGCTAGCGGACCACCCGGCGCAGCACGGCGCGTTCGCCGTACGTCCAGATCGCACTCGTCACGACGTAGAGCGCGGCGGCGAGCGGTGCGATCGCCGCGAACACGACCGTGACGAACGGCACGTACCGACCCACGGCGGCGGTCGCGGCGGCTCCGGGGACGCCCGGTTCCGGTGCCGGCACCGGGTTCCAATGGGCATTCGACCGGCGGCTGAGCTCGACGACGACCGCGAGCACCGCCAGCAGGACCAGCACCACCCAGGCGTGCACCCACAGCGGCGACGTCAGGGTGACGACGAGCGAGTGGCCGAGCGGGACCCCGACGAGCGTCGCCTCCAGCAGGGCGTTCGTGGTGCCGCCGATCGAGGCGTGCGTGAACAGGGCGTAGACGAGCGACACGACGGGCGCCTGCGCCAGGACGGGCAGGCAGCCGGCCAGCGGCGAGACCTTCTCGTCGGTGTACAGCTGCTGCATCGCCCGCTGCAGGCGCTGGGTGTCGCGGCCGTACCGCTTCCGCAGCGCCGCGAGCTGTGGTGCGAGGCGCCGACGGTCGCGCTCGGCCCGCACCTGCAGCACGGACAGCGGGACGAGCACCAGGCGGACGGCCAGGGTGAGGAGCACGACGGCGATCGCCGCGGCGAACGAGCCGGCGACTGGGGAGAGCGCCGCGGTGAGGGCGGCGACGAGGTCCGCGCCGCCGTGCAGCAGCGGGCCGACGAGGGGCAGGGTGGACAGGTCCATGACGGTTCCGATCGGTGGTGGGTCAGCGGGGTGCGCGAGCGGCCCGGCCACCGGTCGGTGGTCAGGCCGGGGTCGCGACCCCCGGCGCCCGTGAGCGGACGTGCCCGTCGGCGTCGGGGTGGCTCCACCCGATCCGGGTGACCAGGTCGGGCACCGCCGACCGATCCGACACGGATGCCGAGCCGACCCCGAGGACGGCCGCCAGCACCGCGACGAGCAGCCGGGCGACGACGACGGTCACGGCGACGGCGGTCAGCCCGAGTGCCGCCACGGCCAGCAGGGGCAGCACCCCGGCGGCCGGGTCGCCGAGCACCAGCGCGGCGGTGGCGCGGAGCAGCAGCAGGACGGCGGTCATGGTCCGTTCAGCGTAACGCCCGCGTGCCGTCGAGGACCGGAAGGTGCGGCGGGGGAGGATCACGGCATGACCGCAGGTTCGCCGAGCACCCCAGCGACCGTCGCGCTCGAGGCGGCCGGGGTCCCGTACACGCCGCACGTGTACGAGCACCACGAGAGCGCCACCAACTTCGGAGAAGAGGCGGCCGCCGCCCTCGGGCTACGCGAGGAGCAGGTCTTCAAGACCCTCGTCGTCTCCGTCGACGGCACCCTTGCCGTCGCGATCGTGCCGGTGGCGAACCGGCTCGACCTCAAGGCGATCGCCGCCGCGGTCGGGGGCAAGAAGGCGACGCTGGCCGATCCCGCCCTCGCCGAGAAGCGCACGGGCTACGTGGTCGGCGGCATCAGTCCGGTCGGCCAGAAGACCCGGCTCCGCACCGTGCTCGACGAGTCGGCGCTGTCGTACGCGAGCATCTTCGTGTCCGGCGGACGTCGCGGCTTCGACGTCGAGGTGGCACCGACGGACCTCGCGCGGATCACCGAGGCGGTCGCCGCACCCATCGCGCGGACCTGAGTCGAGTCGCCGCAAGTTTTTTCGGCACCCGGGAATGACCCGAGCCCTCCTGCGTTGCATTGAGTCGAAGGCACTCAAGTTCCCCAGGAGGTCCCTTTGCCAGAGACGTTCGGCCCGACCGGTAGCAACGACTCGTTCGACGAGTTCCTCGCCCGCCTGCTCGCGGCACAGCGCACCGGTGACCAGCAGCGCGTCCGCGCGTTCGGTCGACCGGTCGACATCACCCGGCTGCTCAGCCGCCGGACCCACGAGCTGCTCCAGCACACCGCCGAGTACGCGGTCGCGCAGGGGCAGCGCGAGATCGACGCACTGCACATCCTGCAGGTGCTCGTCCGCACCGAACCGTTCGACGCCGTCGTGCGTTCCGCCGGGGTCGACCCCCAGCGACTCGCCGAGGAGATCGAGCAGCGCCTGCCGATGGCGCACGAGCCACTGGCCGAGCAGCCCGGCCGCCCGGCACTGACCGGCACCGCCCAGCGCATCCTCGTCGAGGCGACGCAGGCAGCGCGGGGCTTCGGCAGCACCTACACCGACCCCGAGCACGTCTTCTTCGCGCTCGTGATGGACCAGGAGACCGTGACCGGCCAGCTGCTCGCCAGCGCCGGGATCACCCCGCAGGTCATGCAGGACTACGCCCAGCAGGCCGCGGCAGCAGCACGAGAGGGGCGTCCCATGCCCGGAACGAACGACGCCGTCGGCACTGACCAGGCCACCGACAGCGACACCCCGACGCTCGACCAGTTCGGCACCGACCTGACCGAGCGCGCCCGTGACGGGCACGTCGACCCGGTGATCGGCCGCGCCGACGAGATCGAGCAGACCGTCGAGATCCTGCTCCGCCGCACCAAGAACAACCCGGTGCTGATCGGTGAGCCCGGCGTCGGCAAGACCGCGATCGTCGAGGGCCTCGCCCAGCGCATCGTCGACGGTGACGTCCCCGCCCTGCTGCAGGGCAAGCGGGTCGTCGCACTCGACCTGCCCGGCATGCTCTCCGGCACCCGCTACCGCGGCGACTTCGAGGAGCGCCTCACCAAGGCGATGGACGAGATCGCGGCGCACGCCGACGAGCTCATCGTCTTCGTCGACGAGCTCCACACCGTCGTCGGCGCCGGTGGCGGCGGCGAGGGCGGCTCGATGGACGCCGGCAACATCCTCAAGCCCCGGCTCGCCCGCGGCGACCTGCACCTGGTCGGCGCGACGACGCTCAACGAGTACCGCCGGATCGAGAAGGACGCCGCGCTCGAGCGCCGGTTCCAGCCCGTCACGGTGAGGGAGCCGAACGTCGAGGACGCCGTCGCGATCCTGACCGGCCTCGCCCCGCGCTACGAGGAGCACCACGGCGTCGGCTACACGCCCGAGGCACTCCGCGCCGCCGTCGAGCTCTCGCACCGCTACGTGACCGACCGGCACCTGCCGGACAAGGCCATCGACCTCATCGACCAGGCCGGTGCACGCCGTCGCCTCGCCCTGTCGGGCGACGTCGACGTCGAGGCACTGCGTGCCCAGGTCGCCGACCTGACGGCCCGCAAGGACCGCGCGGTCGCCGAGGAGCACTACGAGGAAGCGTCCGACCTGCGTGACGAGATCGTCGGACTGGAGGCCCGGATCACCGCCGCCTCGTCGGCGGACGCAACCCGCCCCTCCCGTCAGGAATCCGCGGACACGTCGATCACGGAGGCCGACATCGCCGCCGTGGTGTCCCGTGCCACCGGGATCCCGGTGACCCGCCTCGGCTCGGCCGACAAGACGCGGCTCGCCGCGCTCGAGTCCGAGCTGCACGACCGCGTCGTCGGCCAGGACGACGCCGTGCGGGCGATCGCCAAGGCGGTGCGGCGCAGCCGGACCGGCATGGGCGACCCGCGTCGTCCGGTGGGCAGCTTCCTGTTCCTCGGCCCGACGGGCGTCGGCAAGACGGAACTCGCGAAGGCCCTGGCGTCGTCGCTGTTCGGTGACGAGTCCGCCATGCTCCGCTTCGACATGAGCGAGTTCGGCGAACGCCACACCGTGTCCCGCCTGGTCGGTGCCCCTCCCGGGTACGTCGGCTACGACGAGGCCGGCCAGCTCACCGAGCGTGTCCGCCGCAACCCGTACTCGGTGATCCTGCTCGACGAGGTCGAGAAGGCCCACCCGGACGTCTTCAACCTGCTGCTGCAGGTCCTCGACGACGGCCGGCTCACCGACGGGCAGGGGCGGACGGTCGACTTCCGGAACACGGTCGTCATCATGACGTCGAACATCGGCTCGGAGTTCCTGGCCTCCCGCTCGGGCGCACTCGGGTTCTCCCCGGTCGGTGCGACGGACGGCTACGCCGAGGACGACCTGCGGGCCCGCGTGATGGGCAAGCTGCGCGAGGCGATGCGGCCCGAGTTCATCAACCGCATCGACGAGATCGTGCTGTTCCGCAAGCTCGACCGGTCCCAGATCGCGTCGATCGTGTCGCTGCTGCTGCAGGACACGGCGCTCCGGCTGGTCGCACAGGACATGCTCCTGTCGGTGTCCGACGCGGCGGTCGACTGGCTCGCCGAGCACGGGTACGAACCGGAGTACGGCGCCCGCCCGCTCCGTCGGCTCATCCAGCGCGAGGTCGACGACCGCATCGCGACCCTGGTGGTCGAGGGCGGGGTCACCGCGGGTGACACCGTGCGGATCGACGTCGAGGGCGATGCCCTGACGGCGAGCGTCGCGGAGCACGCGGCGGTCTAGTCCGGTCGCACGCACACACGAGGGCCCGGTACCGATTCGGTACCGGGCCTTCGGCGTGCGCGGACCGCCGCGGTGCGCGCCGCCGCCGCGCACCGTGCGTGCTCCGTCACGCGGTGCGAGGTTGCCCGCACCGTGCGCGCCTGCGATCCGGCACCGAGCGCGCAAGCTGCCACCGGTCCGCCGGCGGCGCACGGTGCAGCCGGGAGGCCCGGCGCCGGTGCGCGACGGGAACTCGGCACACAGCCGGCGAGTCGACACCAGAACACCAACCTCGCACCGTGATCAGCCTGTTCGGGAATGCAATTCCGGACGTTTTCCGGAAAAGGGGTTGCGCTCCGAATTGCGGTGCCGATAGTGTTCACTCGTCGCGAACGGTCGAACATTCGACCCGGACGACTCCGCCAGCTCGAGACCGAAAGGGGGCCGACCATGATGATCTCCGCAACCACTCCGTTCCGTGGAATCCGTGGACGCGTCGGTACCCCGTTCCGCGTCCGCTGACCCGGAGGGTCCCACTCTCCTGACACCTGTGCCTCCGGGCACCGTGCACTGAGCCGATCAGGCTCGTGCAGCACCGGTTCGTTCATCCGCTGAACGGCTCGACGGCTCGTTGATGCAAGCCGTCCGATCTGCGCGGACGACGCCGGAACAATGTCGGTGGACAGTGCGACGCTCTCGGTGTCGACGAGCATTCCGCGATCGTTGTCCGAACATTTCCGGACCATCCCGGAGTGCATTCTCACGCATTCAATTCCTGCTGCCCGCAACCCGGGCGGATTCGTCCTGCCCGACACCCGGGCAGCTCTGCCGTGCCCTGAAGGGGAACACCGTGACCACGAAGACCACCACCCGTCCACCCGATACCCGCGCGGTGCGCCGCCGGGTCTCACTCGCCGACCGCATCGCACTCCGGGTCGGGATGTCGCTCATCATCTGGAGCCGACGCACCCGCAAGGAGCGGCCCGAGGTCGACCTCGCCACGCTGGCCCGCCTCGAGCGGGAGCGCCAGCAGCGCGAGGCCGACTGGATCACCCAGGGCGCCGCCATGCGAATGTGGCGCTGACCCGTGGCGCTGCGGCGCCGGCGCCACACGCTCGCACGCATGGTGCGAGGTTCCGCACTCGGTGACCGCCCCTCGGGGTGGCACCACGTCCGGGACCTCGCACCATGCCGGGCACCCCTCGCACCGTGCGGGGCGTCCGGACGCACCCCGGGCCTCCCGTACCGTTGGCGGGTGACCGAAACCGCAGCTGCACTCGTCGAACGCCTCACCGCCCTCGTGCCGGACTTCCCGAAGCCGGGGGTGCTCTTCCGTGACGTGACGCCGGTGTTCTCGGACGCCGTCGCGTTCGGCCGCGTGTGCGAAGCACTCGCGGCACCGTTCGCGGTCGGAGCCGGGTTCGACGCGGTCGCCGGCATCGAGGCCCGCGGCTTCGCGCTGGCCGGGGGCATCGCCGCCCAGCACCAGGTCGGCGTGCTCACCGTGCGCAAGGCGGGCAAGCTCCCCGGCGAGGTCCTCAGCGAGCAGTACGCCCTGGAGTACGGCGAGGCCGAACTCGAACTGCGCCCCGGCCAGTTGCCGGCCGGCACGCGGGTGCTCGTCGTCGACGACGTCCTGGCCACCGGGGGGACCGGCGCTGCGACCATCACCCTGCTCGAACGCGCCGGCTACCAGGCCATCGGGTTCGCCGCCCTGCTCGAGCTCGACGGCCTGAACGGGCGCGAGCGTCTCGAGCCGCGCCTGCCCGTCGCGACGCTCGGCGCCGTCCCGGCCTGAGCGCGGGCAACCGCGCGGTCGGGGCGGCATCCGTTCTCTCCACAGGCGCGTCCCTGGCGTCCGCACGCGAGCACGTCTCGCACTAGTCTTGACGCACCATTTCGATCGAGGAGTCCCATCATCGTGACCGAGTCAGTCGCACCCGCGCCCGCCGAGCTTCCCCAGGCACCCGAGCCCCGGACCGCGACGACGACCACGACCGGCACCGAGCTCTTCGACGGTGAGCGCGGCGTCGTCGCGATCCGCGTCGACGGCGTCCTGAAGGACCTGGCGGCGGACGTGCAGGCCGGCGAGACCGCCGAGGCCGTCACCCTGCAGGAGCAGGACGGGCTCGACATCTTGCGGCACTCGGCAGCCCACGTGCTGGCGCAGGCCGTGCAGCAGATCAACCCGGACGCCAAGCTCGGCATCGGGCCGCCCGTCACCGACGGCTTCTACTACGACTTCGACGTCGCCGAGCCCTTCACCCCCGAAGACCTCAAGGCGATCGAGAAGGGCATGGACCGCATCGTCAAGCAAGCCCAGCGCTTCCGTCGCGTGGTCGTCACCGACGAGCAGGCACGCGAGCTGATGGCGGGGGAGCCCTACAAGCAGGAGCTCATCGGCCTCAAGGGTGCGGCGTCCGACGGTGACTCCGGCGAGAGCGTCGAGGTCGGTGCCGGCGAGCTCACCGTGTACGAGAACGTCGACCCGAAGTCGGGCGAGGTGCTCTGGCAGGACCTCTGCCGCGGCCCGCACGTCCCGCACACCCGCTGGATCGGCAACGCCGCCAAGCTCATGCGCGTCGCCGCTGCGTACTGGCGCGGCTCCGAGAAGAACCCGCAGCTGCAGCGCATCTACGGCACCGCCTGGCCCGACAAGGACCAGCTCAAGGCGTACCTGGTGCGCCTCGAGGAGGCCGCCAAGCGCGACCACCGCAAGCTCGGCGCCGAACTCGACCTGTTCTCGTTCCCCGATGAGATCGGTTCCGGCCTGGCGATCTTCCACCCGAAGGGCGGCATCATCCGCCGCGAGATGGAGGACTACTCGCGCCGTCGGCACGAGGAGAACGGCTACTCGTTCGTCTACACGCCCCACATCACCAAGGGCGACCTGTTCGAGACCTCCGGGCACCTCGGCTGGTACAAGGACGGCATGTTCCCGGCCATGCACATGGACGAGGCGAAGGACGAGGACGGCAACGTCACCCGGCAGGGCGCCGACTACTACCTCAAGCCGATGAACTGCCCGATGCACATCCTGGCGTACCGGTCGCAGCCCCGCTCCTACCGCGACCTGCCGCTCCGGATGTTCGAGTTCGGCACGGTGTACCGCAACGAGAAGTCCGGCGTCATCCACGGCCTCACCCGCGTGCGCGGCCTGACCCAGGACGACGCGCACATCTTCACCACGCAGGAGAAGATGAAGGAGGAGCTGACCACGACCCTCGCGTTCGTGCTCTCGCTCCTGCGCGACTACGGCCTCGACGACTTCTACCTCGAGCTCTCCACGAAGGACCCGGAGAAGTACGTCGGTGACGACGAGGTCTGGGACGTCGCGACGGAGACCCTGCGCCAGGTCGCCGAGGAGTCCGGTCTCGAGCTCGTGCCGGACCCGGCCGGCGCCGCGTTCTACGGCCCGAAGATCTCCGTGCAGGCCCGCGACGCCATCGGTCGCACCTGGCAGATGTCGACCGTGCAGCTCGACTTCAACCTGCCCGAGCGCTTCGGCATCGACTACACCGCTGCCGACGGCTCGCGCCAGCGTCCGGTGATGATCCACCGCGCGCTGTTCGGCTCGATCGAGCGCTTCTTCGGGGTCCTCACCGAGCACTACGCGGGCGCGTTCCCGGCGTGGCTGTCGCCCGTCCAGGTCGTCGGCATCCCGGTCGCGGCCGAGTACGGCGACTACCTCGACGAGGTCATCGCGAAGCTCCGCGCGCACGGCGTCCGCGCCGAGGTCGACCACTCGGACGACCGCATGCAGAAGAAGATCCGCACGCACACCAAGGCGAAGGTGCCGTTCCAGCTCATCGCCGGCGGCGACGACCGTGACGCCGGCGCCGTCAGCTTCCGCTTCCGCGACGGCCGCCAGGACAACGCGGTGCCCGTCGACGAGGCCGTGGACCGCATCCTCACCGCGATCCGCGAGCGCACGCAGGTCTGATGGCACAGTCGGGAGGCCCGGAGCAGGTCCCGGGGACCGGTCACGTCGACGACGTGACCGGCCCCACGGCCGCCGCGGGCTCCGAAGGCGCGGACACCGATCCGCTGGTGATCCGCGACGCGGCCACCGGTGCAGCCGTCCCGGACGCGTTCCAGCGGCTCTGGAACCCGCACCGGATGGCCTACATCGACGCCGGCCGCGAAGGCCGGGGACGCGGGCACGACGACGACTGCCCGTTCTGCGAAGCCCCGCGGAAGTCCGACGAGGACGCCCTGATCGTGGCCCGCGGTGAGCACGCCTACGTGCTGCTCAACCTGTTCCCGTACAACAACGGGCACCTGCTCGTCTGCCCGTACCGGCACGTCCCGCTCTACGACGAGGCGACTCCTGACGAACTGCGCGAGATCGGCGAGCTGACCCAGACCGCGATGCGGGTGCTGCGCGAGGTCTCGCACTGCGACGGCTTCAACATCGGCATGAACCAGGGCGAGGTCGCCGGTGCCGGCGTGGCCGCACACCTGCACCAGCACATCGTCCCGCGGTGGCAGTCGGACGCGAACTTCTTCCCGATCATCGCCCGGACGAAGTCGATGTCGCAGTTGCTCGGCGAGACCCGTCGACTCGTCGCCGACGGGTGGCCCCGGGCGCACTAGACTGGTCGGCATCATGAGCGACAGCACCAGCACCTCCGGCACCCCTGGCACCTCGATCACCGGCTCCGACCGCGTCAAGCGCGGACTCGCCGAGATGCTCAAGGGCGGCGTGATCATGGACGTCGTCGACGCCGAGCAGGCCCGCATCGCGGAAGAAGCCGGTGCGACCGCCGTCATGGCCCTCGAGCGCGTCCCCGCCGACATCCGTGCGCAGGGCGGCGTCGCCCGCATGTCCGACCCCTCGATGATCGAGGAGATCATCGCCGCGGTGTCGATCCCCGTCATGGCGAAGGCACGCATCGGCCACTTCGTCGAGGCGCAGGTGCTGCAGGAGCTCGGCGTCGACTACATCGACGAGTCCGAGGTGCTGTCGCCGGCCGACTACGTGAACCACATCGACAAGTGGAAGTTCACCACCCCCTTCGTCTGCGGTGCCACCAACCTGGGCGAGGCGCTCCGTCGCATCACCGAGGGCGCGGCCATGATCCGTTCCAAGGGCGAGGCCGGCACGGGTGACGTGTCCGAGGCCACCAAGCACATCCGCACCATCACCAAGGAGATCGCGGCGCTCCGCAACCTGCGTGACGACGAGCTCTACGTCGCCGCCAAGGAGCTCCAGGCCCCGATCGACGTCGTGCAGGAAGTCGCCCGCACCGGCAAGCTCCCCGTCGTCCTCTTCACCGCCGGTGGTGTCGCCACCCCGGCCGACGCCGCCATGATGATGCAGCTCGGCGCCGACGGTGTCTTCGTCGGTTCCGGCATCTTCAAGTCCGGCGACCCGGCAGCGCGTGCCGCCGCGATCGTCAAGGCGACGACCTTCCACGACGACCCCAAGGTCATCGCCGAGGTGTCCCGTGGTCTGGGCGAGGCGATGGTCGGCATCAACGTCGCCGACGTCCCCGCACCGCACCGCCTCGCCGAGCGTGGCTGGTAGTCCGACGAGCGGCGCTCGGCCCCGCATCGGGGTCCTGGCGCTGCAGGGTGACTTCCGCGAGCACATCGCCTCGCTGACCGAGCTCGGCGCCGACGTGGTGCCCCTCCGTCGCCCGGAGGAGATCGAGACCCTCGACGGTGTCGTGATCCCCGGGGGCGAGTCGAGCGTGATGGACAAGCTGTCCCGCGCGTTCGGTGTCGCCGAGCCCCTCGCCGACGCGATCCGCGGTGGCCTGCCCACCTACGGCACCTGCGCCGGCATGATCATGCTGTCGTCGCGGATCACCGACGGCATCAGCGGCCAGCAGACCCTCGACGTGCTCGACACCACCGTGCGCCGCAACGCGTTCGGTGCACAGAACGACTCGTTCGAGATCGACATCCCGATGCCCGACCTCGGCGAGGCCCCGGTGCACGCGGTGTTCATCCGGGCCCCCGTCGTGGAGCAGCGCGGCGACGACGTCCACGTGCTCGGCGCACTGCCCGACGGCCAGGTCGTCGCCGTGCAGCAGGGCAACGTCATCGCGAGTGCGTTCCACCCCGAGGTCGCGGGCGAGGACCGCTTCCACCGCCGGTTCCTCGACCTGGTGCGCAGCGCCTGAGGCGTGACCGCCCACCCGCCGCACCGGCGGGACGGAAGCCGCGCCGCGCCTCCAGGCCGGTGTTCGGCCCACAGGGCCGCTAAACTGAGCGGGACTTTCCGCAATACGCAAGGAGAACCGTGTCCGGGCATTCCAAGTGGGCAACGACCAAGCACAAGAAGGCGGTCATCGACCAGCGCCGTGCCAAGTCGTTCGCCAAGCTGATCAAGAACATCGAGGTCGCCGCGAAGATGGGCGGTGCCGACATGTCCGGCAACCCGACCCTGGTCGACGCCGTGCAGAAGGCGAAGAAGACCTCGGTCCCCAACGACAACATCGACCGCGCCGTCAAGCGCGGTGCCGGTCTCACGGGCGAGACCATCGAGTACACGACGATCATGTACGAGGGCTACGGCCCCAACGGCGTCGCGATGCTCATCGAGTGCCTCACGGACAACAAGAACCGTGCTGCGGCCGAGGTCCGGACCGCGATGTCGCGCAACGGCGGCACCATGGCCGACCCGGGCAGCGTCGCCTACAACTTCTCGCGCAAGGGCGTCATCTCGGTCACGAAGACCGACGGCCTCGACGAGGACACCGTGATGACCGCGGTGCTGGACGCCGGTGTCGAGGACGTCATCGACCAGGGCGGCGGCTTCGAGATCATCACCGAGGCGAGCGACCTGGTCGCCGCCCGCACCGCCCTGCAGGACGCCGGCATCGACTACGACTCCGCCGACGCCGAGTTCGTGCCCGGTCTCAAGGTCCCGGTCGACGCCGAGACCGCCCGCAAGGTGTTCCGCCTGATCGACGCGCTCGAGGACTCGGACGACGTGCAGAACGTCTACTCGAACTTCGACATCCCCGCGGACGTCCAGGCCGAGCTCGACGAGGACGAGGGCGAGTAACCGTGCTCCGTGTGCTCGGGGTGGACCCCGGGCTCACCCGGTGCGGCGTCGGCGTCGTCGAGGTCGCACCGAACCGGCGCGCACGGCTCGTCCACGTGACGGTCGTGCGCACCCCGCCGGACATGCCGCTCGAACAGCGGCTGCTCCGCATCGCCGACGGCATCGCCGCCGAGATCGACGAGCACCACCCGGATGCGGTCGCAGTCGAGCGGGTGTTCGCGCAGGCGAACGTCCGCACCGTGATGGGCACCGCGCAGGCCGCCGGCCTGGCGCTGCACGCCGCGGCCGCCCGCGGCCTGCCCGTTGGCCTGCACACCCCCTCCGAGGTCAAGGCCGCCGTCACCGGCTACGGCAACGCCGACAAGCGTCAGGTGCAGACCATGATCGCGCGCGTGCTCGGTCTGGACGAGGCCCCGAAGCCGGCCGACGCCGCCGACGCGCTCGCGTTGGCCGTGTGCCATGCCTGGAGGCTCGGATCACCCGACGCCGCCGGCTCGCGTGCCACGAACCTCACGCCGGCACAGCGCGCCTGGCGGGACGCCCAGGGCGGCACCGTCGACTCGCCGCTGGCCCGCGCGGCGGCCGCCGCGGCCCGCCCGCAGCGTGGCAGGTCGGCGTCGTCGGTGGGCGGCCCTAGGCTCGGAGCATGATCGCGAGTCTCCGGGGCACCTGCATCGACATCGCCGGTACGGCCGTGGTGATCGAGGTCGGGGGAGTCGGGTACGCCGTCACCGTGACCCCCGCGCACGCGCTGACGATGCGCCACGGGTCCGAGGTGTTCGTGCGGACCGCCATGATCGTGCGCGAGGACGAGCACCTGCTCTTCGGGTTCGAGTCGACCGACGCGCTGCAGGTGTTCGACCTGCTCCGCGGGGTCTCCGGCGTCGGCCCGAAGTCCGCGATGGGCGTCCTGGCCCACATGGACCCGGCGCAGATCGCGAACGCCGTCGCGAACGAGGACGACGGTGCGTTCCGCAAGGTCTCCGGCATCGGCCCGAAGACCGCCAAGCTCATCATCGTCGCGCTCTCCGGCAAGCTCGTGGCCTTCGAGCAGGCCGCCGTGGTCGCGGCAGCACGGGGGACCGCAGTGCACCCCGCCGCGGTCGACGTCGTCTCGGCGCTCATCGGCCTCGGCTGGCGCGAGGACGCGGCACAGTCCGCGGTCGACGACGCCGTCGCCAACGAGCCCGGTGCCGCCGCGATGGGCACCCAGGCCCTGCTCCGTGCCGCCCTCGGCGCACTCCGACCCGCGGCAGCCGGCCGGTGAGCGGCATCACGTCCGCCGGCGCCGAGTCGCAGGAGGAACTCGCGTTCGAAGGCGCGCTCCGGCCGCGCTCGCTCGACGAGTTCGTCGGGCAGCGCAAGGTCCGCGGGCAGCTCGACCTGCTCCTCAAGGCCGCGGGCATGCAGGAGCGCACGCCCGACCACATCCTGATGGCGGGTCCTCCCGGCCTCGGCAAGACCACGCTCGCGATGATCGTCGCGCACGAGACCGGGCGACCGCTGCGCATGTCGAGTGGCCCGGCGATCCAGCACGCCGGTGACCTCGCCGCCGTGCTGTCGTCCCTGGTCCCGGGCGAAGTGCTGTTCATCGACGAGATCCACCGCATGGCCCGCTCGGCAGAGGAGATGCTCTACCTGGCGATGGAGGACTTCCGCATCGACGTGATGGTGGGCAAGGGTGCGGGTGCCACGAGCATCCCGCTCGACCTCGCACCGTTCACGCTCGTCGGCGCCACCACCCGGGCCGGCCTGCTGCCGAACCCGCTGCGCGACCGCTTCGGGTTCACCGCCCACCTCGAGTTCTACGAGAAGGACGAGCTCGAGCAGGTCCTGATCCGTGCGGCCCACCTGCTCGAACTCGACATCGACCGGACCGCCCTGCGCGAGATCGCCGGACGCTCCCGGGGCACCCCGCGCATCGCGAACCGCCTGCTCCGCCGGGTGCGCGACTACGCCCTCGTGCACCGCACCACCGACGGCATGGCCGCGGTCCAGGGTGCACTCGACCTGTACGACGTCGACGAACTCGGGCTCGACCGGCTCGACCGGGCCGTGGTCGAGATCATGCTGACCCGGTTCGACGGGGGCCCGGTCGGTCTGAACACCCTCGCCGTCTCCGTCGGCGAGGAGTCCGAGACGATCGAGTCGGTCGTCGAACCGTTCCTCGTCCGGGTCGGTCTCGTGACGCGCACGCCCCGTGGGCGCATCGCCACACCACGTGCCTGGCGGCACCTCGGCCTCACTCCCGGACAGGCCGACGGCGGGCAGCCGGGGCTCTTCGACGACCAGGACACCGACGACTGAACGCCGATCAGTCGAGTGACATGCCACGGACACCGGCGTGCCCTAGACTGCTACGGCCCGAAACCGAGCAACCAGAGAAGGCAACGCATCATGGGTCAAGAAGTCATCCTCATCGTCATCGTCGTGGCGTTCGCGGCCTTCATGTTCTACAACAGCCGCAAGCGCAAGAAGCAGCAGGCCGAACTCGTGGACAAGATGGTCCCGGGTGCCAAGGTCATGCTGTCCTTCGGCCTCTACGGCACGCTCCTCTCCGTGAACGAGGAGAAGGTCACCGCTGACGTCGAGATCGCACCGGGGACCGTCGTCACCGTGCACCGCCAGACCCTGTCGCGCGTCGTCGACGACAACGCGTCCGACGTCGAGACCACCACGACCACCGAGGACGAGCCGAAGCCGGTGGCCGAGCTCAACGGTGAGCCGGTCTACGGTGAGCGTGTCGACACCGACCGCGTCGACGAGACCGACGCCACGAAGCGCAAGTCCGACGACTGACGCCCTCGGCCGCCGGGTCGTCTGACCCGGCGGCTTCCCTCTGCCGTCGCACGGTGTGCCGACGGTCCTGAACAGAAAGACGAGACGACCGGTGGCACGATCGACACCCGTCAAGAAGGCGCTGCGCTCGCTCACCTGGTTGGTGATCCTGATGGCGATCCTCGCCGGCGTGAACACCGCCGCGTCGATCCTCGCCGGCTCTTCGAAGGACGACACCGACAAGTGGTACCAGGGCGCGAGCTGGGTGCCGGAGCTGGCTCTGGACCTGCAGGGCGGCACGCAGCTGACCCTCGCGGCGCAGAACACCGAGGGCGACTCCGTCACCTCGCAGCAGCTGCAGCAGGCGGTGAACATCATCCGCCAGCGCATCGACGCCACCGGTGTCTCCGAGTCCGAGATCAACACCCAGGGCGCGAACAACATCGTCGTCTCGATCCCGGGTCGCCCCGACAAGGCCACGATCGACCGCATCGAGGCAGCCGCCAAGCTGACCTTCCGCCCGGTGCTCTTCACCGAGGCCGCGACGAACTCCGCCGTCGGTGACGACGGCAAGGGCACCGCATCGGCCACGCCGTACTCGCCGCCGGCCTCGCTCGCCGCGACGCCGAGCGCGAAGCCGACGAACGCGAGCGACCTGAATTGGGTCACGCCGAAGCTGCAGGACCTGTACACCAACTACAACTGCGCGGCTCCGGACGACGTCACCACGGCGCCGGACGACGAGCCCCTGGTCACGTGTGACCAGGACGGCGCGGGGAAGTACATCCTCGGTCCGGTCGAGGTCTCCGGTGCCGACATCAGCAACGCCACCTCGGGTCTCGCCACCGACTCGCAGGGCACGTCGACGGGCCAGTGGGCCGTCAACCTGACGTTCAACGGCGAGGGCTCGAAGGACTTCCGCACCGTCACGAACCGTCTCGTCTCGCTCCAGCAGCCGCAGAACCAGTTCGCGATCGTGCTCGACGGTTCGGTCATCACCGCACCGACGACGAACTCCGCGATCACGAACGGCAAGGCGCAGATCACCGGGTCGTTCACGGCCGAGTCGTCGAAGACCCTGGCGGACCAGCTCAAGTACGGTGCGCTGCCGATCAACTTCCAGGTGCAGTCGAACGAGAACATCTCGGCGACGCTCGGCACCGCGCAGCTCATCGGTGGCCTCGTCGCCGGTCTGATCGGTCTGATCCTGGTGATCATCTACTCGGTCATCCAGTACCGGGCCCTGGCGTTCGTCACCGTGCTGTCGCTCGGGATCGCCGCGGTGCTCACCTACCTGGTGATCGCGATCATGTCGTGGCGCGTCGACTACCGCCTCTCGTTGGCCGGTGTGGCGGGTCTGATCGTCGCCATCGGCATCACGGCGGACTCGTTCATCGTCTACTTCGAGCGCATCCGTGACGAACTCCGTGACGGCCGTGCCCTCGAGAGCGCGGTCGAGTCCGGCTGGAAGCGTGCCCTCCGCACGATCCTGGCGTCCGACGCGGTGAACTTCCTCGCCGCCGTGACGCTCTACGTGCTCGCGGTCGCCGACGTGAAGGGCTTCGCGTTCACGCTGCTCCTCACGACCCTCATCGACATCGTGGTGGTCGCGCTCTTCACCCACCCGATGATGCAGCTCATCGCCCGCAGCCGGTTCTTCGGCGAGGGGCACCGGTTCAGCGGTCTCGACCCGGCAGCACTCGGTGCCGTCTACCGGGGGCGCGCACAGTTCCGCGCACCCGTCGTGGACGGCAAGCGCCAGCGCAGTGCCGGTGAGGCACAGCGCCGACAGACGATCGCGGAGCGGAAGGCCCAGCAGGCCTCCGGCGACAACGGCTCGACGCCGGACGGGAAGGACGACTGATGGCCAGCTTCAGCCAGTTCGGCAGCGACCTTTACACGGGGAAGCGGTCGTACGACATCATCGGGCGCCGGAAGACCTGGTACCTCATCGCCCTCGCGATGATCCTGATCTCCCTGGTCACCCCGTGGCTCCGTGGCGGGTACCAGCTCGGCATCGAGTTCACCGGCGGCTCGGAGTTCACGATCTCCGACGTCAAGACGCTCGACCAGAACATCGCCACCGAGACCGTCGAGGACGTCGTCCCGGAGTCGATCCCGCGCGTCTCGCAGCTCGGCACGCACGGCATCCGGGTCCAGACCGGGCAGCTCACCGACCGGCAGACGACCGAGGTGCAGGACGCCCTGGCGAAGGCCTACGACGTCCCGGAGAGCCAGGTCGCCGCGACCTTCATCGGCGCGACGTGGGGTGCCGACGTGCTCGCGCAGGCCATCCGTGGTCTCGTGATCTTCCTCGCCCTCGCCGCGGTCTTCATGACGCTGTACTTCCGCACCTGGAAGATGTCGCTGTCCGCGATGGCGGCGCTGCTGCACGACCTGCTCATCACGGCCGGCGTGTACGGCATCGTCGGGCTCGAGGTCACGCCCGCGGCGGTCATCGGCTTCCTGACGATCCTCGGGTACTCGCTCTACGACACCGTGGTGGTCTTCGACAAGGTGCGTGAGAACACCGCGCAGGAATCGATCCGGACGTTCAAGCAGTCGGTCAACCTCGCGGTCAACCAGACCCTCGTCCGATCGATCAACACCTCGGTCGTGGCACTGCTGCCGGTCGCGGCGATCCTCTTCATCGGGTCGTACGTGCTCGGCGCCGGTACCCTGCGCGACATCTCGCTCGCGCTGTTCATCGGCATCATCGTCGGCACCTACTCGACGATCTTCATCGCGTCGCCGATGTACGCGCAGCTGCGCGAGAACGAGCCGAAGATCAAGGAGTCCGACGCCAAGAAGACCGCGGCGGCCGAGAAGCGCCGGCGTGAGGTCGACGCAGCGGAGGCGAACGTCTGATGCCCATCGAGATCCAGGAGATCGACGTTGCCGAGGCCCAGCGCCGCATCGACGCCGGAGCCCGCCTGTTCGACGTCCGCGAGCAGGGGGAGTGGGACGAGGTCCACGCTCCCCAGGCCACGCTCGTTCCGATGTCGGAGTTCGTGGACCGCTGGCAGGAGATCGACGGCGGCGACCAGCCGGCCATCATCGTCTGCCACTCCGGCGGCCGTTCGTCGCGCATCGTCGCGGCGCTCGAGCAGTCGGGGGTCCCGGCCGTCAACCTCTCCGGCGGCATGCTCGCCTGGGAGCAGGCGGGGGCCCCGGTGGAGCGCGACGCCCAGGGCGAACCGCGTCACGGGCACTGACCGGGGACGCGTAGTCTTGTCGGATCGAGCTCGGATCGAGCTCTCGGACCGAGTCCTGGGAGGCGCATCATGACGGACACCCGCGAAGAGCCGTCCGCGCCGAGCCGCCCGGGTTCCGCCCCGCGGCCCTCGAGCCCGATCGGTCCGAACACCACCGGCAACCTCGGTTCCCTCCGCTCGCTGCTGCCGCGCCTGTTCTCGCGCGCCCAGCCGGCCGGCGCCGTGGACACACTGATCCGCACGGTCCGCTCGCACCACCCCAAGGCCGACGTGACGCTCATCGAGCGGGCGTACTCGGTCGCCGAGCGTGCGCACGACGGGCAGAAGCGCAAGTCCGGTGAGCCGTACATCACGCACCCCGTCGCGGTCGCGCAGATCCTGGCCGACCTCGGCATCGGCACGATCACCATCGCGGCCGCCCTCCTGCACGACACGGTGGAGGACACCGACTACCAGCTCGACCAGCTGCGGGCCGACTTCGGCGACGAGATCGCGATGCTCGTCGACGGCGTCACCAAGCTCGACAAGGTCAAGTACGGCGACAGCGCCCAGGCCGAGACCGTCCGCAAGATGGTCATCGCCATGTCGAAGGACATCCGCGTCCTCGTCATCAAGCTCGCCGACCGCCTGCACAACGCCCGCACGTGGGGCTTCGTCGAGTCGACCTCCGCCACACGCAAGGCGAAGGAGACGCTCGAGATCTACGCGCCGCTCGCGCACCGGCTCGGCATCCAGATGATCAAGCTCGAGCTCGAGGACCTGTCGTTCGCGGTCCTGCACCCGAAGCTCTACGTCGAGATCGACAGCCTGGTCAAGGAACGCCAGCCGAAGCGCGAGCAGTTCGTCCAGAACGTCATCGGGACCCTGAAGAAGGACCTGAAGGCCGCCAAGGTCCGTGGCGACGTCATGGGCCGGCCGAAGCAGTACTACTCGATCTACCAGAAGATGATCGTGCGGGGTCGCGAGTTCGACGAGATCTACGACCTCGTCGGCATCCGTGTGCTCGTGCCGACCGTGCGCGACTGCTACGCCATGCTCGGATCGGTGCACGCCCGTTGGACCCCGCTGCCCGGTCGCTTCAAGGACTACATCGCGACCCCCAAGTTCAACCTGTACCAGTCGCTGCACACCACGGTGCTCGGACCGCAGGGTCGTGCGGTCGAGATCCAGATCCGCACGCACGAGATGCACCAGCGCGCCGAGTTCGGTGTCGCCGCCCACTGGAAGTACAAGCAGCGCGCTGCCGGCCGTGACGCCGGTACCTCGTCGACCACAGACGACCAGGACATGGCGTGGCTCGCCCACATCACCGACTGGCAGGCCGAGACCAGCGACCCGGGCGAGTTCCTCGACTCCCTGCGCTACGAGATCGGCGCCAAGGAGACCTACGTCTTCACGCCGCAGGGCAAGGTCATCGGGCTCCCCGCCGGTGCCACCCCGGTCGACTTCGCCTACGCCGTGCACACCGAGATCGGCCACCGCACGATGGGTGCGAAGGTCAACGGCCGCCTGGTGCCGCTCGAGAGCCAGCTGTCCAGTGGCGATGTCGTCGAGATCTTCACGTCGAAGAACCCCGACTCCGGCCCCTCGCAGGACTGGCTGCAGTTCGTCCGCAGCCCGCGCGCGCGCAACAAGATCAAGCAGTGGTTCACCAAGGAGCGCCGCGAAGAGGCGATCGAGCAGGGTCGCGACGCCATCGCCCGGGCGATGCGCAAGCAGAACCTGCCGCTCCAGCGCATCATGAGCCAGGACAGCATCGCCGAGGTCGCCTCGTCGATGCGGTACGAGGACGTCTCCGCGCTGTACGCCGCCATCGGCGAGGGCCACGTCTCGACGCAGTCGGTGATCGAGAAGGTCCTCGGAAACGTCCAGACCGAGACCGAGACCGACGAACCCGAACTCGCGTTCCCGCGCCAGGTCACCAGTCGCCAGCTGCGCACGAGCGACAGCGGCGTGCTGGTCCGCGGTGCGCCCGACATCCTCGTGAAGCTCGCGAAGTGCTGCACGCCGGTGCCGGGCGACCAGATCGTGGGCTTCATCACCCGCGGCCAGGGCGTCTCGGTGCACCAGTCGTCGTGCACGAACGTCAAGTCGCTCATGAACGAGCCCGACCGGATGATCGAGGTCGAGTGGGCCCCGTCGTCGAAGTCGGTGTTCCTGGTGCAGATCCAGATCGAGGCCCTCGATCGGTCGGGCCTGCTCAGCGACGTCACCCGGGTGCTGACGGACCACCACGTGAACATACTGTCCGCGACGGTTTCGACCTCGTCCGACCGTCTCGCGCTGAGCCGGTTCGTGTTCGAGATGGGCGACACCATCCACCTCGACCGCGTTCTCAACGCGGTGCGACGCATCGACGCCGTCTACGACGTCTACCGCGTCAGCGCCGGCTAGGACGGCAGCGCCCCGCGCGGCCCGTCCGCCGACCGGTCACGACTCGTCGGCTGCGGCCCTGCCAACCGACGGTTCATGACCACTCGGCGGACGTGAACGGGGTGTTCTGACCGCCCGCACGCGCCGGACCGGGAGGCCCGTGGCGGCCCCGCCCCGCGCCTCCCGCCCGCCGACCGGTCACGGACCGTCGCACGGGCACCGCCGAGCGGTCACGAGCTGTCGCCTGCGGCCCCGCCAACCGACGGTTCATGACCACTCGGCGGACGTGAGCGGGGTGTTGTGACCGCCCGCGCCCATACCCCGCGCGCGACCCCTACCGGACAGCACCCCCAGCCACGCCCTGCAGCCCCCGCAACCGCCGCTCGGCCTGCCGCACCATGGGGATCGTCCCGAGGGACCTCAGGCGCGCCCGCAGCTCGGCAGCGGTGACCGCCTCGATCGCGAGCAGCCCGCGCACGGCCGTCGCCTCGGCCTCCCCGAACGCACCGGCCGTCGGCCCCGGCGTCCGGAGCAGGTCGACCGCGGTCCGCGCAGGCACCGTGACCCGCAGCCGCGAGCGCTCGACGGTGTCGTCGACGTCGATCCGGACCTCCCGCAGGCGGACGTCCGGCCCGACGTGGACGCGGATCTGCGGCGGGATGCAGGCCTCGAGCGGCACCGGCGGCCGCGACACCGCACCCCAGATCCACGCGGCGGTCAGGGTGCAGGCGATCAGGCGCGCGTCCCGCAGGACCCAGGCGGCAGCGGCGGCGCGCAACGACGGCGTCTGCGGCTCAGCGGGGGAGGCCCAGCAGGGACCGACGGCGACCAGCTCACCGGCCAGGACCGCTGCACGCAGCTCGGGTTCCGGCCAGTCGTCACTGGTCAGCAGTCGCGGGCGGGGCACCCGCACATCCTGCCCGACCTGCGGCCGCGACCGACAGGCCTGTGGACAAGCCACCGCCCGGCCGGGAGGCCCGTGGCGGGCCCGCACCGCGCCTCCAGGCCGTCGCCGGTCACGTCCACGGCGTTGGCCGCGTCGACGACGCGACCAGCCGACGGCCGCGCGCCGGATCGGACGCGGCCGGGCGCGACGCGCGCGCTCAGCGCAGGACGTCGGCGCGGTGCACGAGCGCCGCGGCACCGATGAGCGGACCGTCCTGGGACAACCCGGTCGGCACGATCTGCACCTTCGTGACGAAGCCGAACTCGACACGCTCCGCCACGGCCTGCCGGGCGTACTCGAACAGGTCCGGCGTGACGTGTGAGAACCCGCCGCCGATGGCGACGATCTCGAGGTCCACCAGGCTCGTGGCGGCGGCGATGGCCTGCCCGAGGGCACGGCCGCTCCGCTTGATCGCTGCGACGGCGGTCTCGTCGCCGGCGGCGTACGCGGCCGAGAGCTCCTCGCCGGTCGTGCCCGCGAAGCCCTGACGACGTGCCCAGGCCACGGTCTTCGGGCCGCTGGCGATCGCCTCGAGGCAACCGGTGCCGCCGCAGGCGCAGGGGTCGTCGTAGCCGCCGCACTCGACGTGGCCGATGTGGCCGGCGTTGCCCGTCGGTCCGCTGACGGTACGACCGTGCAGGATCAGCCCACCGCCGACACCCGTGGAGACGATCATGCCCATGACGTGCTCGTAGCCCTGGGCCGCGCCGACCCAGTGCTCGGCGAGGGTGATCGCCAGGCCGTCCATGCGGAGCGTCACCGGGACGTCGTCCGGCACGAGCGCCGCGATCCGGTCGCGCAGCGGGTGGCCACGCCAGACCGGCATGTTGAGCGGGGAGACGAGGCCGTGCTCCTCGTCGACCGGGCCGGCGGAGCCGACGCCGACGCCGACGAGCGTCGCGTCGGCCGGAAGCGCGCCGAGCGCGGCCGTGACGACCTCGTCGACGGCGGCCTGCAGCTCGTCCGAGGTGCGCTGCGGCCCGGTGGGGCTGCGGAACCGGGTCGCCGGCAGCACGACGCCCTGGTCGGTGACGAGCGCGGCCTCGACCTTCGTGCCGCCGAGGTCGACGGCCAGGGCGAGGGCGGGGGACTGGGGTGCGGTGCTGGACATGCGCGCTCCGATGCGGCGGTCTGGAGGCACGGTGCGGGTCGCCGACGCGTCGTCGCGTCCGGTGGGCACCGGCCTGGTCGTGGTGGGTCGTGCTGGGTGCGTGGGCTGAGTCGGGTGGGCTCAGCGCCGTGGGTCAGCCCCGTGGGTCAGTAGGACGTCGTGTCGTCGCCGAGCGCCGACGCGGCGCCCGTCTCGGCGCGGTGCGCGACCTCGTCGAGGATGCGGGCCGAGGCGCTCGTGCCGATGCGGTCGGCACCCGCCTCGACCATCTCGAGCAGGGTGTCGAGGCCGCGGACGCCGCCGGAAGCCTTCACGCCGGTGTCGGCGCCGACCGTGCGGCGCATGAGGGCGATGTGCTCGGCCGTCGCGCCACCGCCGGCGAACCCGGTCGAGGTCTTCACGAAGGCGGCGCCGGCGGTCTGTGCCGCACGCGAGGCCGCGACGATCTCGTCGTCGGTCAGGAACGCGGTCTCGAGGATCACCTTGACGACGGTGTCGCCGGCGGCGTCGACGACCGCGCGGACGTCCTGCTCGACGCGCTGCCAGTCACCCGACTTCGCGGCGCCGATGTTCTGCACCATGTCGAGCTCGAACGCGCCGTCGGCCAGGGCCTGCAGCGACTCGGCGACCTTCGCCGCGGTGGACGTGGTGCCGTGCGGGAAGCCGATCACGGTTCCGACGCCGACGCCGGTGCCCGTGAGGCGCTCGACGGCGTGGGCGACGTCGCTCGGACGGACGCAGACGCTGAAGACGCGGTGGGCGGCGGCTTCGTCGAGCTGGGCGTCGACGTCCGCGCGGGTGAGTTCGGGCTTCAGGATCGCGTGGTCGATTAGGCCACGGACGGCATCGACGGTGACGGGGAAGGCTGCGTTGTCCACCCGGCAAGCCTACCCGTCAGGCGTGCCGCGTAGCGTGCAGGGCATGCAGGTCCTCGTCACCGGCGCCACCGGGTACATCGGTGGTCGTCTCGTCCCTCGTCTCCTCGAAGCCGGCCACTCCGTCCGGGTGTTCGTGCGCAACCCCCGGAAGCTCCAGGACGTCCCGTGGAGCAGTGAGGTCGACGTCGCGGAGGGCGACCTCCAGGACGCCGAGGCGGTGCGCGCCGCCGTCGACGGGATCGAGGCGGTCTACTACCTCGCCCACGCGATGGGCGCCGACGGCGACTTCGAGTCGGCCGAGCGCGAAGCAGCGGAGACCATGGCGCGCGAGGCGAAGGCGGCCGGCGTCAGCCGGTTCGTCTACCTGGGCGGGCTGCACCCCGACGGCGAGCTGTCGAAGCACCTCCGCAGCCGCAAGGAGGTGGGGGAGATCCTCCTCGGCTCGGGCGTGCCGACGGTGGCGTACCAGGCCGGGGTCGTGATCGGCTCGGGCAGCACCTCGTTCGAGATGATCCGGCACCTGACCGACGTCCTGCCGTGGATGCCCGCGCCGCGCTGGGTCCGCAACCACATCCAGCCGATCGCGGTCCGCGACGTCCTGTACTACCTGGTGGCCGCGCTCGACGTCCCCGCCGACGTCAACCGCACCTTCGACATCGGCGGCCCCGACGTCCTGCGGTACGGCCAGATGCTGAACGGCTACGCGGTCGAGGCGAAGCTGCCCCAGCGCCCGATCACGGTCCTGCCGGTGCTCACCCCGCGCCTCGCCGCACACTGGTTCAACGCCGTCACCCCGATCCCGCGCAAGCTCGCGACGCCGATCATCGAGTCGCTGCAGTTCGAGTGCGTGCAGCGCGAGCACGACATCGACGACGTCGTGCCGCAGCCCGAGGGCGGGCTCACGTCGTACCGTCGAGCCGTCCGCCTCGCGCTCAACAAGATGCGCAGCGGTCAGGTCCAGACGAGCTGGCGCAGCGCGACGCTCTCGAGCGCCTCGGCCGACCCGATGCCGAACGACCCCGACTGGGCCGGGCACACGGTCTACGTCGACGACCGGAAGCGGCACTCCAGTGCCTCCGCCGAGGACGTCTGGCGCGTCGTCGAGTCGATCGGCGGCGACAACGGCTGGTACTCGTTCCCACTCGCCTGGGTCGCCCGCGGCTGGATGGACAAGATCGCCGGCGGTGTCGGCCTGAACCGCGGCCGGCGTGACCAGCAGCGCCTGGAGCAGGGCGACGCGCTCGACTGGTGGCGCGTCGAACGACTCGAGCGCGGCCGGTACCTGCGACTCCGCGCCGAGTTCAAGTCGCCCGGTCGTGCCTGGCTCGAGATGACCGTCACACCGAACCCCGACGGCGGCAGCGACTACCACCAGCGGGCCATCTACTTCCCGCAGGGCCTGGCCGGGCGGCTGTACTGGTACGGCATCCTGCCGTTCCACGGCGTCATCTTCCCCGGTATGGTCGAGCGCATCACCGCCGCCGCCGAGCGGGAGTCCGACCACACCGAGTCCACGCAGCGCAACCGGACGCAGCAGACCGGGACCCCCGAGCCGGCGCACGAGGAGGCAGCATGACCGACGACCGCAGCCCCGTCCTCTTCCTGGGGGACAGCATCACCGAACAGGGCGACTGGGACACCTGGCTCCCCGACGAGCACACGCTGAACCAGGGCATCGGTGGCGACACGACCGACGGTGTACTGACGCGCCTCGACGCCGTCGTCGCCGAACAGCCCGAGGTGATCGTGCTGCTCATCGGCACGAACGACTTCGGCAACCACCGCGCCAGCGCCGAGCACGTGGTCCGCAACGTCGAGACCATCCTGGTCACGCTCCGCCGCGAGCTGCCGGGCGTGCGCCTGCTGCTCGTGTCGATCCTGCCCCGGCAAGCCGAGTACGCCACGAAGATCGAGCAGGCCAACCGGCACCTCCGGCAGTTCGTCGCCACGTGCCACGCGCAGTACCTCGACGCCTGGCCCGCCCTGGCCGACGGCGACCACCTGGACGCCCGCTTCACCGAGGACGGCCTGCACCTGACCGAAGACGGCTACCGTGCGCTGGTCGGCGAGCTGGTGCCGGCGCTCGAGCGCGTCCGCGACCTGCCGCCGATGTCGCGATCGATCCAGGCGATCGACCTCGACGGCTCCGCGGACTGATGGCCGCACGCAAGGGGCGGCCCCCGGTGGGGTCGTCCCAGCACGGCGTGCCCGCAGGGTCCCCGCGACCCGCAGCCACCGCACCGGCCAGCGGTACGCGTGCCACGCCGCCCTTCACCCGGCCCGCGCTGGCGCCGTCGATGATCGCGGCGATCGTGCTGCTGGCCTGTGTCGCCATCGTCGACTCGTCGGGCTTCGTCTTCGCCCGCTGGGGCGTCACGGTGCTCGCGTTGATCGTGCTCGTCTTCAGCGTGCGCGGGAAGGTCTGGTGGGCCGCCCTGCTGATGGCCGCCGTCGCCGTCTGCTGGAACCCGCTCGTCACGGTGCCGATCCCCGGACAGGTGTGGGCGGCACTGCAGCTGGTGGCCGCCGCGCTGTTCATCGTGGTGGGCATCGTGGTCAAGGTGCCCCGCGAGTCGGACGGACGGTAGGATCGGCAGGTCGGGTACAGGACCCGGCCGCACACCCGAAGGGCATGGATGAACGACGAGACCGAGCCGGTGACCGAGAGTCCTCTGCTGAACCCTCGACCGTCCTCCGGCGGTCTCGACCGATCCGACGTCGTCGTCCGCAAGGGGCGGCTGACCCTGATCAACGGACACCTCACGCCGCAGCAGTCGATGATCGAGGACCTGCTGTTCCTCGACGACGCACTCACCGCGGCTGACGTCGACCACCTGCTCATCCGCGGCAACGACCAGCGCCCGGTGATCGCCCTCGACGAGCGTGACCGCCAGCGCGCCGAGAGCGCCGTGATGTCCGCGGCCGTCAACGAGCCCTTCTACGCGAAGCCCCCGGGCAAGCCGGCCGTGCTCGTGCAGGACGACGGACTCGGCTCCGTCGAGGAACCCGTACTCCGCGTGTTCCGCCCGCGGCTCGAGCCGCTCGGACGCCTGCGCTACGGCGCCGAGACGAGCGTCCAGCTCGAGTTCTGGCGCGTCACCGACATCGAGGTCCTCGCACCCGTCGAGAACGCCCTGATGCGTCGCAGCCTGCCGATCGACGAGTTCGTCCTCGTCGACATCGAGCGCTACGGCCGCACCTGGCGCACCGTCGAGCACATGTTCGACGACCACGTCTCGGACATCCGGTTCCCGATCGACATCGTCTTCTCGTGGGTCGACGGCAACGCCATCGAGTACCAGCGCGCCCGCCAGGCCGCACAGTCGAACGCGGTCCTGGGCGAGGGCGACGACGCCCCGGCCCGGTTCCGCCAGATCGACGAGCTGAAGTACGCGCTCCGCTCGGTGCACACCTTCGCACCGTGGATCCGCCAGATCTACATCGCGACGGACTCCCCGGCGCCGCACTGGCTCGCCGAGCACCCGAAGGTCCGCATCGTCCGCAGCGAGGAGTTCTTCGCCGACCCCTCCGTGCTGCCGACGCACAACTCGCAGGCCGTCGAGTCGCAGCTGCACCACATCCCGGGCATCAGCGAGCACTTCATCTACTCGAACGACGACATGTTCTTCGGGCGCCTCGTCGACCCCTCGGTGTTCTACAGCCCGGGATCGGTCACGAAGTTCATCCTCGCGTCGACCCGGATCGGCCTCGGCTCCAACAACCCGGCACGCAGCGGTTTCGAGAACTCCGCCCGCGTGAACCGTCGCCTGCTGCAGCAGCGCTTCGGTGCGGTGACGACCCGGCACCTCGAGCACGCCCCGACGCCCCTGCGCGCCTCGATCATGACCGAGATGGAGCACGAGTTCGCCGACGAGTTCGCGGCCACTGCGGCGTCCCGCTTCCGAGCCGCCGACAACATCTCGGTGACGAACTCGCTGTACCACTACTACTCGCTGCTCACCGGTCGGGCGATCATCCAGGAGAACGCGGCCGTCGGGTACATCGACACGACCATGGTCTCCGGACTCAAGGCCCTCGACGAGCTGCTGAAGAAGCGGAACGTGGACTTCTTCTGCCTGAACGACGGCAGCTTCCCGGAGGTGAGCGACGAAGAGCGTACGCAGCGCGTGACGGGCTTCCTGGAGCGCTACTTCCCGTTCCCTGCGCCGTGGGAGCGCCCCAGCGCTTAGGACGCGCCAGCGGCCTGCTGGGGCGCTCCGGGCGAGCCTGCGAGCCCGGACCCACGGAGCGTCTAGGACGCGCCAGCGGCCTGCTGGGAGCGTCCCAGCGCTCAGGACGCGCCAGCGGCCTGCTGGGGCGCTCCGGGCGAGCCTGCGAGCCCGGCGCCGGAACCCAGCCAGCTTGTTCGCACGCCACCGCACGCCGACCGGTCACGACACCCCGCCACCCCCACGCCGAGCGGTCACAACCCGTCGCCTCCGCCGCCCCCAACCAACAGAACATGACCACGCGACGCAGCACCCGCGGTGAGTCGTGACCACCCCGCGGGCCGGGAGGCGCAAGTCGGCCCCGCCACGGGCCTCCCGGCCGCCTCACGGTGGGTCCACCACCGCGGGCGCGCCCGCGCACACGCTTCGTGAGCACAAAAGGTCGGGTCCGCATGACGGACCCGACCTCTTCTGCACGCGAAGTGCGCGGCGCTACCGGTGGACGGGGGAGACGGGCACCGAGTCGAGCGTGAACACCGGGATGCTCGAGGTGACCGGTGCCGGCTCGACGGCCGCGGGGATCGTCACGCCGTGCGCGGCGAGCTTCGCCTCGGTCTCGAGCGCGGAGACGGGCTGGCCGACGGTGGCGTAGTGCCCGATCGGCACGACCGAGTGCACCACGTTGTGGCCGTAGACGTGCACGAGGTTGAACGACTGCGCACCGTCTCGTCCGCGGGTGCCGCCCTGGTACTCCGTGAGGTCCTGCGTGTAGCAGGTGGCGCTGGCGACGGACACCGGGATGCCGGCGAAGACGGCACTGGTCGAGTAGTGCAGGTGCCCGGCGATGATGGCGAGGACGTCACTGCCCTCGACGACCTCGGCCAGGGCCTGCTGGTCGCGGAGCTCGACGAGGACGGTGAGGTCCTGGACGCTCGGCACCGGCGGGTGGTGCATCGCGAGGATGGTGCCGTGCGGCGCGGCCTCGGACAGGACCTCGGCGAGCCAGTCGAGCTGCTCGGGGGAGACCTCACCGTGGTGGTGACCCGGCACGCTCGTGTCGAGGGTGATCACGCGGAGACCGTCGACGTCGTAGACGAAGTCGACCGGGCGATCGGTGGGCTGCAGGCCGAAGAGCTCCTGGCGGAAGGCGCCACGCTCGTCGTGGTTGCCCATCGCCCAGATGACCTGTGCACCGATGCGCTGCGCGGCCGGTTCGAGGATCTCGCGGACGCGGGCGTACGCGCCCGGCTCGCCCTTGTCGGCCACGTCGCCGGTCACGACGATCGCTTCGGGACGCGTGCCCGAGGCTTCGATGTCCGCGACGATCTGCGTGAGCCGTGCGGCGGAGTCGACATCGCCGTACAGGTTGCGGTCCCCGGAGACGAGGTGCGTGTCGCTGAGGTGGAGGAGGAAGTGGTTCGGCCTGGGGTGTTCGGCCGTCCGGCTGTCCATCGGGGTCTCATTCCGTTGGCGGATGCGTGGTGCAACACGTTGCCACACCGTCCTGGACGAGTCCAGCACGCGAGAGTGAACCAGCCGTGAACTGGGGGCGGCGTGTTGCCCTGTGCACGAAGAAACCCCCGCCACTTCGTGACGGGGGTTGCTTCGTGCGCTACCGATCAGTGATCGCCGGGGCCGACCTGGGGAGCCTGGTGGCCGCCCTCGAGGTTCGGGCCGTGGTGCGCGGCGTGTGCTGCCTCGAGCTCTGCCTTCGATACCGGCTCGATGCGGTCTTCGAAGAAGAAGCGGGAGACGCCGGCGCGGACCTTCTGCAGACCCGTGATCTTGCCCTTGGCGTTCGGGCGGATCATCAGCGGCTTGTACTCGTTGAACTGCAGGAGCTTCCAGCGCTCGTACTCGTCGAGCTGCTCGTGCACCTCGATGTACTCGCCGTGGGGGAGTCGGACGATGCGGCCCGACTCGTAGCCGTGCAGGACGATCTCGCGGTCCTTCTTCTGGAGGGCGAGGCAGACACGCTTCGTGATCCAGAAGGCGATGAACGGACCGAGGACCGTCGTTGCCTGGATCACGTGGATCACGTGTTCGATCGACACCAGGAAGTGCGTCGCGATGATGTCCGACGAGGCTGCTGCCCAGAGGCTGGCGTAGAGCGTGATGCCAGCGGCACCGAAAGCCGTGCGCGTCGGGGCGTTGCGCGGGCGGTCGAGGATGTGGTGCTCACGCTTGTCGCCCGTGACCCACGCCTCGATGAAGGGGTAGAGCAGGATCGCCAGGATGAGCAGCACCAGGACCGCGATCGGCGCCAGGATGTTGAACGACACCGTGTAGCCGAACCACACGACCTCCCAGTGCGGCGGGACCAGTCGGAGCGCGCCGTCGGCGAAGCCGATGTACCAGTCGGGCTGGGTACCGGCGGACACCGGGGAGGGGTCGTACGGGCCGTAGTTCCAGATCGGGTTGATCGTGAACAGCGACGCGATGAGAGCCAGGATGCCCGCGACGATGAAGAAGAACCCACCGGCCTTCGCGGCGAACGCCGGGAGGATCGGGACACCGACGACGTTCTCGTTGGTCTTGCCCGGACCGGCGAACTGCGTGTGCTTGTTGATCACCACGAGCACGAGGTGGACACCGAGCACCGCGACGAGGATCGCCGGCAGCAGCAGGATGTGCAGCGTGTACAGGCGGCCGACGATGTCGGTCCCCGGGAACTCGCCACCGAACAGCAGGTAGGCGATCCAGACGCCGATCACCGGGACACCCTCGATCATGCCGACGATGATCCGCAGACCGTTTCCGGAGAGCAGGTCGTCGGGGAGCGAGTAGCCGGTGAAGCCCTCGGCCATGGCGAGGACCCAGAGCAGGAAGCCGAAGACCCAGTTGAGCTCACGCGGCTTGCGGAAGGCACCGGTGAAGAACACGCGGGCCATGTGCAGCATGATCGACGCCACGAACAGCAGGGCTGCCCAGTGGTGGACCTGGCGGACGAAGAGCCCGCCGCGGATGTCGAACGAGATGTCGAGCGTGGACTGCAGGGCCGTCGACATCGCCACGCCCTTGAGCGGGACGTACGAGCCGTTGTAGACGACCTCGGTCATGGACGCCTGGAAGAAGAACGTCAGGAAGGTCCCGGAGAGCAGCACGACGACGAAGCTGTACAGCGCCACCTCGCCGAGCATGAAGCTCCAGTGGTCCGGGAAGATCTTGCGGCCGACTTCCTTGACGAGGCCCGAGATGCTGGTGCGCTCGTCGATGTAGTTGGCAACCCCGCCGATGATGCGGGATCCGCGCTCCGGCGCCGGCTTGTTCGTCGACGTGTTCGGTGCGGTGGTGGTGGTGCTGGTCATCAGCGTTCACGCTCCCAGAAGGACGGTCCGACCGGCTCGTGGAAGTCGCTCTGGGCAACCAGGTAGCCGTCGTCGTCGATCGCGATCGGAAGTTGGGGGAGGGGGCGTGCTGCCGGACCGAAGATGACCTCGCAGTTGTTCGAGACATCGAAGGTGGACTGGTGGCACGGGCACAGCAGGTGGTGCGTCTGCTGTTCGTAGAGCGCGACGGGGCAACCGACGTGGGTGCAGATCTTGGAGTACGCGACGATGCCGTCGTAGCCCCAGTTCTCGTGGCCCCTGGACGGGTTGAGGTCCTTCGGGTCGAGACGCATGAGGAGGACGGAGGCCTTGGCCTTCTCCTCCAGCATGTGCTCGGACTCGAGCATGCCCTCGGGGATGACGTGGAACACCGAACCGATGGTGACGTCGGAGGCCTTGATCGGCAGACCCGTCGGGTCCTTCGTCAGGCGCAGCCCCTGCTTCCAGAAGGTGTGGCGGAGCAGCTCGTTGGGGTCCTCGGCCGGAGCGAGGTCGCGGACCAGGACGATGCCGGGGAGGGGGAACGCGGCCAGGGCGCCGATCATCGAGTTGCGGATCAGCTTGCGACGGCTGAAGCCCGACTCCTTGTCGGCGAGCTGGAACGCCTCGACGGCCTTGGCGCGGGTCGCGTCGGTGCCGCGGGTGCCGTGACGGAGCTCGGTGATCTCGCGGTCGACGACGAGCGACTTCGACCAGTAGACGGCGCCGAGGCCGAGGGCGAGGAGCGCGAGGGCGATCGACAGGCCCAGGAAGAGGTTCGCGGTGCGGACCGTCCCGAAGTCGCTCGGGTCGATCGGGAAGGCGACGTACGCAGCGATCGACAGGACGCTGCCGACGATCGACAGGTAGAAGTACGCGGCGACCTGGCGCTCGGCCAGACGCTGCTTCTTCGGGTCGACGTCGGTGCGACGCGGGCGGTGCGGCGGCTCGCCCGGGTTCTCGAACGGGTCGACGGGGAGGACCGCGATCCCGGGGGAGGTGGTCGTGCCGTGCTTCTCGACAGCCGAGGACGAGTTCAGCGTCTCGTCGTCGTGCTCTGCCATGGTGTTCCCTTCAGTGTCGTTCGACACGGACGATCAGTTGGACTTCGCGGTCAGCCAGACGGTCATCGCGACGACCGCGCCGAGTCCGAAGATCCAGATGAACAGACCCTCGGCGACCGGCCCCAGGGAGCCGAGTGCGAAGCCACCGGGGGACTTGTTGTCCTGCACGTACTTGAGGTACGTGATGATGTCGGCCTTCTGCTCCGGCGTCAGGTTCAGGTCGTTGAAGACCGGCATGTTCTGCGGGCCGGTGAGCATGGCCTCGTAGATGTGCTTGCCGGAGACCGTCTCGAGGTTCGGAGCGTACTTGCCCTCGGTCAGCGCACCGCCGGCGCCGGCCACGTTGTGGCACATGGCGCAGTTGATGCGGAACAGCTCGGCGCCTTCAGCAGCGTCGCCGTCCTCACCGTTGGTGAGCTCGGTGGAGGGGACCGACGGGCCGGGGCCGAGGGAGGCGACGTACTGCGCGAGTGCGTCGACCTGCTCGTCCGTGAACTGCGCGGGCTTCTCTTCGGCCTGCGGGCCCTGAGCGGCCATCGGCATGCGGCCGGTGCCGACCTGGAAGTCGACCGACGCGGCGCCGACACCGATGAGGGACGGACCCTCGCTCGTGCCCTGCGCGGAGAGCCCGTGGCAGGTGGCGCAGTTCGACGCGAAGAGCTTCTCGCCCTCGTTCACCTGCGACTGGCTCGAGGCGGCGACGGTGTTCGTGCTGTCGTCGGCGTTCGCCGTGGAGCTGAACAGTGCGTACGCGCCACCGGTGGTCATGAGACCCACGACGATGAGCGACACGGTCGCCATCGGTGAACGGCGGCCCTTCTTGGACTTGGTTCTGTTGAACATGTGCTGGGGGGTGTCCAGTTCCTACTTGAGAAGGTAGATGACGGCGAAGAGGAAGATCCACACGACGTCGACGAAGTGCCAGTAGTACGACACGACGATGGCGGTGGTCGCTTCCTTGTGGCCGAAGTTCTTGGCGGCGAAACCGCGGCCGAGCGTCAGCAGGAAGGCGATGAGGCCACCGGTCACGTGGAGCCCGTGGAACCCGGTGGTCATGTAGAACGCCGAGCCGTAGGCACTGGAGGAGAGCGTCACGCCCTCGTGCCAGAGGTTGGCGTACTCGAAGATCTGGCCGCAGACGAAGATCGCACCCATCGCGTAGGTGACGAAGAACCACTCCGTCATGCCCCAGTGGCGCGGGTTCCAGCTCGTCCGGTGCACCTGGAAGCGCTCCGCGGCGAACACGGCGAACTGGCAGGCGAAGCTGGACAGCACCAGGATGATCGTGTTCACGGAGGCGAAGGGCACCTCGAGCTTCGCGGTCTCGGTCGCCCAGAGCTCAGGGGACGTGCTGCGGAGCGTGAAGTAGATCGCGAACAGGCCGGCGAAGAACATGACCTCGCTGCCCAGCCACACGATCGTCCCCACGGCCACGGCGTTCGGCCTGTTGAGGGCCGGACCGCTGGCTGATCTGGAGAGAGAGGTGCTAGTCACGTCCTCCATTATGGCCGAAACCCCCGACAGTGTTTTCGCAGGAGACTGGCGGGTCTCTCGAATTCACTACGATCGAGCCATGCCTGACGCACTTTCTTGGCCAGCAGTGATCAGCGCGCTCATGGCGCGCGAGGACCTGACGATCAGGCAATCCACATGGGCCATGGAGGAGATCGTGCACGGGCGCGCCACCCAGGCACAGATCGCAGCCTTCGCCGTGACGCTCCGCGCGAAGGGCGAGACCGTCGACGAGGTCGTCGGGTTCCGCGACGCGATCCTGGACGCCGCGGTTCCGCTCGACGTCGACCCGATGGCGCTCGACATCGTCGGGACCGGCGGCGACGTGGTCGGCACCGTGAACATCTCGACCATGGCGGCCATCGTGATCGCCGCCGCCGGGGTCCCCGTCGTCAAGCACGGCAACAAGGCCAGCTCGTCGAAGTCCGGGTCGAGCGACGTGCTCGCCGCCCTCGGACTCGATCTCACGATGGACGCCGCGCGTGTCGCGGACACCTTCCGGCGTGTCGGGCTGACCTTCGCCTTCGCCAACGCGTTCCACCCCGGTTTCGCCCACGCAGGCCCGGTGCGGCGCGAGATCGGCGTGCCGACGGTGTTCAACTTCCTCGGCCCGCTGGTCAACCCCGCACGGTGCGAGGCCAACGCCGTGGGGGTCGCCCAGCTCGACCTCGTCCCGATCATCACGGGCGTGTTCCAGACGCGCGGAGCGACGGCCCTCGTGTTCCGCGGCGACGACGGACTCGACGAGCTGACCACCACCGGGCACAGCCACATCTGGGAGGTCACCGGGGGCCGCGTCACCGAGCACGACCTCGACCCGCGGGACCTCGGCATCGCCCGGGCACGCACGGAGGACCTGCTCGGCGGCGACCCCGAGCACAACGCCGGCGTCGTCCACCGGGTGCTCGCGGGGGAGACCGGACCCGTCCGCGACATCGTCCTGCTGAACGCCGCGGCCGGCCTCGTCTCGTTCCGGCTGGCACAGGACCCGAACGAGTCCGACCGGCCGATCCTGCAGCGCTTCCGCGAGCAGCTGGTCGTCGCCGCCGAGGCGGTCGACTCGGGCGCGGGTGCGCGCAAACTGGCTGATTGGGTCGGCGCAGCTCCCGCCGAGTAGTCCACGCCGCCCTGCGCACCGTGCGCGGTGCGTCACCCGGTGCGGGCCTGACAGTTCGGTGCTGCGCCACGAGCGCGCACCCGGCAGTCACCGCTGCACCCGGTCAACAAGCCCGCACCGTGCCGTGTCGGCAGCCCCCTGCCGGACCGGAGGCCCGTGGCGGGCCCGCCCCGCGCCTCCAGTCCGCACCGTGCGCGGTCCGCGATCCCGTGCCGCTTCCGCGCAAGCCGCACCGTGCGCAGTTCGTCACCCGGTGCGAGCCTGACGGCTCGGTGCGGCCCCATGGGCGCGCACCAGGCGGTCACCCCTGCACCCGGTGAACAAACCCGCACCGTGCCGTGTCGGCAACCACCCCGCACCCACCCAACCAACCGACCGACCACCCGCGACCGACCCGCAGGAGACGCAACGCACAGGAGGCCCGGTGCCGGTTCATGGAACCGGCACCGGGCCTCCTGTCGGTGCGTTCAGTGCACGCGGTCAGCGTGCGCGTGCTTCGTTACTGCACGTCCTCGTCGACCCAGTCGAAGGTCTTCGTGACGGCCTTCTTCCACAGGCGGAGCGTGCGCTCGCGCTCGGCGGCGTCGAGCTGGGGCTCCCAGCGCTTGTCCTCCTGCCAGTTGGCACGGAGCTCGTCGAGGTTGGCCCAGAAGCCGACCGCGAGACCGGCGGCGTAGGCCGCACCGAGCGCCGTCGTCTCCGCGACGACCGGACGGACGACCGGCACGTTGAGCATGTCGGCCTGGAACTGCATGAGCTCGCTGTTCGCGGTCATGCCGCCGTCGACCTTGAGCTCGGTCAGGTCCACGCCGGAGTCGGCGTTGACCGCGTCGAGGACCTCGCGGGTCTGCAGCGCCGTCGCCTCGAGGGCAGCACGCGCGATGTGCCCCTTGTTGACGAAGCGGGTGAGGCCGACGATCGCACCGCGGGCGTCGGGACGCCAGTACGGCGCGAAGAGCCCGGAGAACGCCGGCACGAAGTACACGCCGCCGTTGTCCTCGACGGTCTTGGCCAGGGCCTCGACCTCCGGGGCGCTGCCGATCAGACCGAGGTTGTCGCGGAGCCACTGGATGAGCGAGCCCGTGACGGCGATCGAACCCTCGAGCGCGTAGTGCGTCTCCTGGTCGCCGAGCTTGTAGCCGACGGTGGTGAGCAGGCCGTTCTCGGAGCGGACGATCTCGGTACCGGTGTTGAAGATCAGGAAGTTGCCGGTGCCGTAGGTGTTCTTCGACTCGCCCTGGTCGAACGCGGCCTGACCGAAGGTCGCGGCCTGCTGGTCGCCGAGGATGCCGGCGATCGGGACCTCGCGCAGCAGGCTCGAGGACTCGACGTGGCCGTAGACCTCCGAGGAGCTGACGATCTCGGGGAGCATCGACTTCGGGACACCGAAGTCGGCGAGGATGTCGTCGCGCCACTGCAGCGTCTCGAGGTCCATGAACAGCGTGCGGGACGCGTTCGTGACGTCGGTCTTGTGGACGCCGCCGTCGACGCCACCGGTCAGGTTCCAGAGGACCCAGGTGTCGGTGGTGCCGAAGAGCAGGTCGCCCGCCTCGGCCTTCTCACGAGCACCCTCGACGTTCTCGAGGATCCACATGATCTTGGTGCCGGCGAAGTAGGTCGCGAGCGGCAGGCCGACGATGGCCTTGTACTTGTCGGTGTCGCCGTCGGCGAGCTTGTCGACGAGCGCCTGCGTGCGGGTGTCCTGCCAGACGATCGCGTTGTAGATCGGCTTGCCGGTGGTCTTGTCCCAGACGACGGCCGTCTCGCGCTGGTTGGTGATGCCGACGGCTGCGACGTCGTGGCGCGTGATGTCGGCACGCGACAGTGCCTGACCGATCACCTCGCGGGTGTTGTCCCAGATCTCGGCGGGGTCGTGCTCGACCCACCCGGCGCGCGGGAAGATCTGCTCGTGTTCCTTCTGCCCGGTCGAGATGATCGAACCGGAGTGGTCGAACACGATTGCTCGGGTCGAGGTCGTGCCCTGGTCGATGGCGACGATGTAGTCGGCCATTGGTGCTCCTTACGGGTGTGTTCGGTGCGGGTGCGTGTGCGGTCGTACGGAACGGCCGTCCACGCCTTCGGGGTTGGGGGTGGGTCAGCTGACGATGGGCAGCAGGGCGACGGACAGGCCGGCGGCGAGGGCGCCACCGATCAGCGGTCCGACGACCGGCACCCAGGCGTAGGCCCAGTCGCTCGAGCCCTTGCCCTTGATGGGCAGGATGGCGTGCGCGATGCGGGGGCCGAGGTCACGGGCAGGGTTGATGGCGTAGCCGGTGGGGCCACCGAGGCTGACACCGATCGCGATCACGAGGAAGGCGACGGGGATCGCGCCGAGCGATGCCGGCGTCTGACCGTTCGAGAACGCGATGACCACGAAGACCAGCACGAAGGTGCCGATGATCTCCGTGACGAGATTCCAGCCGTACGAGCGGATCGCGGGGCCGGTCGAGAAGACGCCGAGCTTGGCGGCCGCGTCGGGCTCCTCGTCGAAGTGCTGCTTGTAGGCGAGCCAGACGATGACCGCACCGATGATCGCGCCGATCAGCTGCGCGAGCCAGTAGAGGAACATCTCGCCGACGGTGATCTTGCCGAGCAGGGCGAGCCCGAGGCTGACCGCGGGGTTGAGCTGACCGCCCGAGCTGTAGGAGACGGTGACACCGGCGAAGACCGCGAAGCCCCAGCCGATGGTGACCATCAGGAACCCGGCTCCGAAGCCCTTGGACTTCGCGAGCGAGACAGCGGCGACGACGCCGCCACCCAGGATGATGAGCATCGCCGTACCGACGAGCTCGGACAGGAAATTGACGCCGATGCCGTCCATCGGTGACCTCCAGTGCGTGAGGGTGGGGGTCCGGCCGTGCTGCGCCGCACTCCCCGTTGAGTGATTGAGGCCAACCATAGTGATGCGGTTCACGGCCCGGCGATGAATTCGTGAGCGAAGTGCGGCATCATGCACGAACGTGCAGGACGAGTGTCCCCAGCACGATCCCGAGCCGGTGACGCGTCCTCGGCGCACTGCACGAACGTGCATCGGGAGCGGACGGCTGCCCGTGCCGTCGATGTAGATTGGGTCCACTCCGGTCGACGACGCGCGGTGTGACCGCCACGGTTCGACCCCGTACCCGTGGAGGCACCGCATGAAGAAGCTCATCAACGACCCGCAGGCCGTGGTCGAGGAGACCGTCCGGGGCTTCGCCCGGGCACACGCCGGACACGTCGTCCTGGTCGAGGACCCGATCCACCTGCACCGCGCTGACGCACCCGTCGCCGGCAAGGTCGGGATCGTCAGCGGCGGTGGCAGCGGGCACGAACCGCTGCACGCCGGCTTCGTCGGGTACGGCATGCTCGATGCCGCGGTGCCCGGCCCGGTGTTCACGAGCCCGACGCCCGACCCGATCGTCGCCGCGACGAAGGCCGTCGACGGCGGTGCGGGCGTGCTGCACATCGTGAAGAACTACACCGGCGACGTGCTCAACTTCGAGACGGCGGCAGAGCTCGCGGCGATGGACGACGTTCGCGTCGAGTCGGTCGTGGTGGACGACGACGTCGCGGTGCAGGACTCCCTGTTCACCGCCGGCCGGCGCGGTGTCGCCGGGACCGTCGTGGTGGAGAAGTGCGCCGGCGCCGCCGCCGAGCGCGGGGACGACCTGGACGCGGTCGCAGCCGTGGCCCGGCACGTCAACGACGTCACGCGGTCGATGGGGCTCGCGCTGGCGTCGGGCACCGTCCCGCACGCGGGGGAGCCGTCGTTCGTGCTGGCCGACGACGAGGTCGAGCTCGGCATCGGCATCCACGGCGAGCCGGGCCGCGAGCGGATCGCGATGGCACCGGCGGACGAGCTGGTCGACCGCGTGCTCGAACCGATCCTGACCGACCTCGACGCCCCGGCCGGGTCGTCGCTGCTGCTCCTGGTGAACGGGATGGGCGGCACCCCGCTGTCCGAGCTCTACATCGCCTACCGACGCGCCGCCGAGGTCCTCTCGGACCGCGGCCACCAGGTCACGCGTAGTTTGGTGGGCGACTACGTCACGTCCCTCGAGATGCAGGGGTTCTCGCTCACCGTCACGGTGCTCGACGACGAACTCACGGCCCTCTGGGACGCCCCGGTGGAGACCCCGGCCCTGCGCTGGGGACGCTGACCGACCACGACTGCGAGAGCGACTGCGACCGCGATCGCGACCGCGACCGACCACGGCCGCTCGACCACCGGACCACGACACCGGGCCCCACCGGGCTCGACACACGAAGGGAACCGCATTGGCGCTCGACACCGCATGGGCCATCGACTGGGTCCGTCGCACCGCCGCGACGATCGACGAACACCGCGCCGAGCTCGTCACGCTCGACCGTGAGATCGGGGACGGCGACCACGGCGAGAACCTCGACCGCGGGTTCCGGGCCGTGCTCGAGGCCGTCGACTCCGGGTCCTTCGACACCCCGGGTGCCGTGCTCAAGACCGTCGCGACGAAGCTCATCTCGACCGTGGGCGGGGCGGCCGGCCCGCTCTTCGGCACCGCCTACCTGAAGGCGGCGCAGGCTGCCGGTGACGTGGCCGAACTCGACGCGGACACCCTCGTCGCCGTCCTCACCGCCGCCCGCGACGGGGTCGTGTCCCGCGGCAAGGCCGCGGTCGGCGACAAGACGATGGTCGACGCGTGGAGCCCCGCGGTCGACGCCGCAGCAGCGGCCGCCAGTGCCGGCGACGACCCGAAGGCCGTGCTCACCGCAGCAGCCGACGCCGCCGCGCAGGGTGCGGCGGACACCGAGCCGCTCGTGGCCCACAAGGGCCGCGCGAGCTACCTCGGCGACCGCGCGATCGGGTACCGCGACCCCGGTGCGCAGTCGACCGCGTACATCCTGCGCGCAGCGGTGGACGCAGCGTGACCGTCGGCATCCTGGTCGTCTCGCACAGCGCGGCGATCGCGACGGGCACCGTCGAGCTGGCACGGCAGATGGCCGCGGACGTGCCGCTCATCGCCGCGGGCGGCACGGACGACGGTGGCATCGGCACCTCGTTCGAGGCGATCACCGCCGGCATCGAGGAACTCGCCCAGGCGGACGCCGTCGTGGTGCTGTGCGACCTCGGCTCCGCCTACCTGACGACCGACACCGCGCTCGACTTCCTGGACGACGACGTCCGTGCCCGCGTCCACGTGTCGCAGGCCCCGTTGGTCGAGGGAGCGGTGGCCGCTGCGGTCGCCGCCCAGACGGGCGGTGACGCCGATGCGGTCCTGGCCGCTGCGGCGTCGGCCGCGGGTTCCCAGGCGGACGCGAGCAGCGCCTCCCGTCCGTCCGGTGACCAGCCTGGAGGCACGGGGCCGGCCGACGGGGCTGCCCCCGTCGACGACGCGGCCGGCTCCGACCGCGTCAGCGCGTCGGTCGAGCTGGTGAACGAGACCGGGCTGCACGCCCGGCCCGCCGCGGAGTTCGTGAAGACGGCGGCGAAGTACGACGCGAGCGTGCACGTCAACGGCGTGGACGCGAAGAGCCTGCTGGCGATCATGGCCCTGGCGCTGCCGAAGGGTGCGACGGTGTCGATCGACGCGACCGGGCAGGATGCCCGGGCCGCGGTCGACGCCCTGGTGGAACTGGTCCGGTCCGGCTTCGGCGAGTGACACCGTCGCCGGGCGAGTGACAGCGCCGCCGGGGGAGACCCCGGCGGCGGTGGCCACCCGGGTCACCCGGGTCACCCGATCGAGATCGTCCCCGCCAGGTCGAGGTCCGAGGGGCCGCCGGTGACCCCGGCGTCCGCGAGCAGGGTGGCACCGAACACGGCGCTCCAGAACGTGCGGGCGTCACGGGCGACGCCGCTCGGGCTCGTCCAGCCCTGGTCGGCGAGGACGCGCTCCAGGTAGCGCTCGGACTGTCGGAACAGCACGGCGAGCAGCAGCCGCACGCGCTCACGCTGCGCTCGGTCGTCCCCGGCTGCCCCGAGCGCGCGGACCACGAGCGGGGTCGACGGCATCGCGAGGGCGGTGCGCGCGAGGACCTGCCGGAGCGCCTCCGCCGAGCGGGCACGACGGCCGGCCGCCTGCAGTCGCGTGGTGTCGCGGAGGAACAGCGCGAACGCGGCGTCGAGCACCAGGCGGTCCTTCGAGCCGTAGTGGTGCGTGATCTGGTTCGGGTAGACACCCGCGGCCCGGGCGACCTCGCTGACGGTGACGCTCCGAGCGCCTGCGCTGAGCAGTCCGGCGGTCGCGGCGAGGATCCTCGCCCGTGTCGCCGCGCCGCGAGCCGTGCCGGAGCCGTCCACCGTGGTTGCCATGTCGGAATTGTACGTGGTACAACTCAACTTGTTCAACGTACAAGAGGAGTTCCCGTGGACATCGTCATCACCGGCTTCGGCGCGGTCTCACCCTTCGGCCACGGCGTCGCGCCGCTCTGGGACGCCCTGGTGGCCGGTCGCTCCGGCGTCCGCGCCCTGCACCGCGACGGAGCGCTCTGGGAACAGGTGCCGATCCGGGTCGGGGCCGATGCCGCACTCGACGCCGAGGAGGCGCTCGGGCGGGTCCGCGCCAATCGCCTGGATCGCAGTCAGCAGCTGGCGCTCGTCGCCGCGGACGAGGCCTGGGCCGACGCCGGTGCCCCCGCGGTGGAGGGCGACCGCCTCGCCGTGGTGATCGGCACCGGGATCGGGGGAGTGGAGACGCTCCTCGACGCCCACGACGTGCTCGGTGCGTCCGGTGCCCGGCGGGTCTCACCGCGCACGGTGCCGATGCTCATGGCGAACGGTGCCGCCGCGCAGATCAGCATCGCGTACGGGGCGCGGGGCGGCGCCTACACGACGGTGTCGGCATGTGCTTCCGGCGCGGAGGCCATCGCCGCCGCCGCGCGACTCATCGCCACCGGTGAGGCCGACGTCGTCATCACCGGCGGGACCGAGGCCGCCGTCACCCCGGTGACGATGGCGTCGTTCGCCCAGTCGCAGGCCCTCGCGAAGCCCGACGGCGACGACCCCACGACCCTGTCACGACCGTTCGACGCCGACCGCCGCGGCTTCGTCCTCGGCGAGGGCGCCGGCATCGTCGTGCTCGAACGTGCCAACCACGCCGCCGCCCGGGGTCAGCGGTCGCACGGCACGCTCGCCGGGTGGGGGATCACCTCGGACGCGCACCACATCACCGCACCGCTGGCGGACGGCAGCGAGCAGGAGCGGGCCATGCGCGCCGCGATCCGGATGGCGGGACTCACCGGCGGCGACGTCGACCACGTGAACGCGCACGCCACCGGCACCCCCGTCGGCGACGTCGGCGAGGCGGCCGCCATCAGCCGTGCGGTGGGGACCGGAGCGCTGATCACCGCGCCGAAGAGCGCGATCGGGCACATGTTCGGCGCTGCCGGCGCGGTCGAGGCGATCCTGACCCTGCGGGCGCTCGAGACCGGGACCGTGCCGCCGACCCTGAACCTCGACCGGCTCGACCCCGCGGTGGACCTCGACGTCGTCTCCGGTACCGCCCGGACCGCGCCGCTCCGTGCGGCGTTGAACAACTCGTTCGGGTTCGGCGGTCAGAACGCGTCGCTGGTGTTCACCGCGGCGTGAGCTCCTGCAGGCCGGTGACCCGAAGCAGGTCGAGCTTCGCGGCGTCCTCGGAGCCCGGGACGACCGTGTAGACGACGATCCGCAGGTCACCGCCGGGGACGCTCAGCACGTCGCAGTCGATCTCCACCGGCCCGACCGGCGTGTGCACGACCTTGCGGCTCGCACGGTGCTCGGCGATCCGGCCGGTCTCCCACCGGCGGGCGAACTCGGGGGACTCCCGCAGCAGCCGTTCGACCAGGTCCGCCAGGTCGCGATCCGCCGGGTAGCGGCCGAACGCCTGCCGCAGGTCAGCGGCGAGGTCGCTCGAGAACTCCTCCTGGTGCTCGTCGTCCCAGTCCACCCCGTCGCGCTCCTGCATGAAGTGCCGCCACACCAGGTTGCGCTCGAGCCCGACGTACCGCGAGGGGTCGCCGTTCACCGCGGCCCACAGCTCGTTCCAGAGCACGATGTCGTGGGTCGCCGTGAACACCGCGAGCGGGACGTCGCCGAGCCGGTCGACCAGCCGTTGCACGCCGGGCGTGATGTGCCGCGGCACGACCTGACGCGACGGCGGGGCGACGCCGGCCACCCGGCACAGGTGGTCCCGCTCCTCGGACGACAGCCGGAGCGCCGTCGCGAGGGCACCGAGCAGCTGCGGCGACGGGTTCGTCGCCCGGCCCTGCTCGAGGCGGACGACGTAGTCGACGCTGACGCCCGCCAGCGCGGCGAGCTCCTCGCGACGGAGACCCGGGGTCCGTCTGCCGGGGCCGGCCGGCAGGCCGACCGCCTCGGGACGCACCCGGTCGCGCCAGGAACGCAACACGTTCGCGAACTCGCTCATGTCCACCATCATCGCCCCGCGCCTCCAGTCCGTCCTGGTACTGCCGGTCCCACCGTCGCACCGTGCCTGGGGGAGCCGGGCCGGCGGGGGCAGGCTGGGCGCATGACAACGACACTCATCACCGGGGCCAACCGCAGCCTCGGACTCGAGACCGCACGCCGACTGCTCGAAGCCGGCCACACCGTGTACGCCGGCATGCGCGACCCGGCGAGCGGCGACGACGCCCGCGCACTCGGCGCCCACGTCGTGCAGCTGGACGTCACCGACCAGGCCAGCATCGACGCGGCGATCGCGACGATCCCCGAACTCGACGTCCTGGTGAACAACGCCGGGATCCTCGGCAGCTCGTTCGGGGTCGACGACCTCGACGCGAGCGCGATGGCGACCGTGCTCGACACCAACGTCACCGGCATCGTCCGGGTGACCCAGGCCGCGCTGCCCCTGCTGCGACGTTCGGCGGCACCCGTCATCGTGAACGTCTCGTCGGGGGTGGGGTTCCCGCGCTGGCTGACGACACCGGGACACGACGAGTACGGGGTGCCGGCGGTGCCGTACGCGGCGTCGAAGGCGGCCGTGATCGCGTTGACCGTGCAGTACGCGAAGAACCTGCGCGGGTTCCGGGTGAACGCGAGCGACCCGGGCTACACCGCGACGGAGTTCAACGGGTTCGGCGGACACCAGACGATCACCGAGGGCACCGACGCCACGGTCATGCTCGCGACGATCGGCACCGACGGGCCGACGGGGGAGTTCCACAACCGCGAGGGCCGCATCGAGTACTGAGGGCAGCGCTGCGCGTGCACCCGCGCCCCGTCAGTCGTGCACGTCGGCGCCGAACCCCGGCCCGGGACGCATCATCCAGCCGTCCGGATCGGGCAGCGGGCGGAACCCGAACCGCTCGTACAGCCCGTGGGCATCCGCGGTGAACAGGGCAAAGCGCTTCAGGCCGAGCGGCTCGACCGCCTCGGTCACGCCGCGCACGAGTGCGACCCCGACGCCGCGGCCCCGGGCGTCGGGGTCCACGAACACGTCGGCGAGCCACCCGAACGTCACGCCGTCGGTGATCACGCGCGCGTAGCCGAGCTGCTCGCCGGTCGTCGCGTCGTACACGCCGAAGTTCCGGGAGCCGGCGATGATCGCCTCCTGCGTCGCCCGGTCACGGCCGCGGGCCCAGTACGACTCCTCGCTCAGCCAGCGGTGCACGCGGTCGACGTCGAGGTCTTCGGGGTCGGCGGAGAAGCGCAGATCGGTCACGTGACGAGTCAACCGGTGGACGCGCCTGGGGCGCAACGGCCGATCGGGGTGCGGTGGACCGCTCGCGTGGTCGGGTGGTCGGGTGTGGCCGTCGGCCTGGAGGCCCGTGGGGACCCCGGCGCGCGGGTCGCGTCGGGCGGTCGGTCGCGCTGGCCCGGGTCGGGCGTCAGTCGTGCTTCGTCCAGCGTCTGTCAGGATGGCCGCATGCGCGCCGTCCAGTACGCCCAGTTCGGTTCCGTCCCCTCGATCGTCGACCTGCCGGAGCCCGTGGCCCCGGACCACGGCGTCGTCGTGCGGGTCGCTGCCACCGGTGTCTGCCGCAGTGACTGGCACGCGTGGAAGGGCCACGACGACTCCGTCCGGCTGCCCCACGTCCCCGGCCACGAGTTCGCCGGCGTCGTCGCGGCGATCGGCACGGGCGTCCAGCGCTTCGCCGTGGGTGACCGGGTGACGGCCCCGTTCGTGTTCGCCTGCGGGACCTGCGCCGAGTGCCTCGACGGCGCCACCCAGGTGTGCACCGCCCAGCAGCAGCCCGGGTTCGACCTGCAGGGCTCGTACGCGGACTCCCTGGTCGTCCCGCACGCCGACCTGAACCTCGTCGCGCTGCCCGACGCCGTGGACTTCGCGGTGGCGGCGGCGCTCGGATGCCGATTCGGCACCGCGTTCCACGCCCTGCACGCCCGAGGGCGCGTCATCGCAGGGGAGTGGGTCGTGGTCTACGGGTGCGGGGGAGTCGGACTCTCCTCGGTCATGGTCGCCGTGGCCGCCGGCGCGCACGTCGTCGCCGTCGATGTCTCCACGGCCGCACTCGAACGCGCAGCAGCCCTGGGCGCCGACACCGTGCTGATGGACGCCGATGCCGTCACCACGGTGCGGTCCCGCACGGGTGGCGGAGCGCACGTCTCGCTCGACGCCTACGGCAGCCGTGCCACCTCGGTCGCCGCCGTGGCGTCCCTGCGTCCGCGCGGCCGGCACGTGCAGGTCGGGCTGCTGCTCGACGACGAAGCCGCTCCGGCGATCCCGATGGGGCGGGTGATCGCGGACGAACTCGAACTGCTCGGCAGCCACGGCGCGGCGGTCGGGGAGTACGGCGCGATGCTGGACGCCATCGTGGCCGGACGACTGCGTCCGGAGGAGACGATCGGCCGCACGATCGGCTTCGACGACCTGCCCGAGGCACTCGTCGCGATGGACCGCCCTGCGACCTCGTCGGGCATGACCGTCGCGGTGTTCTGAGGCTCGGGCGTCCCGTCAGCCCTCGGTCCGCGCGTCCGCGCCCCGGCGGATGCGGAGCACGACCGCGCCGATGACGAGCACTGCCAGGATCCCGACGACCCCGACCAGGAGTGCCGGGCCGCCGTGGCCGTGCGCGTGCGTTCCGGCACCCGTGTTCGGTGCGGCTCCTGCTGCCGCTGTCGTCGGTTCCGAGGATGATGTGGGCGCGGTCGTCGGGCTCGTCGTCGTGGGTGGGACGGTCGGGGATGCGACCGGTTCCACCGAGAACGCGAGCTGCCCCTCGATCGGATGGCCGTCGGGGGAGACGTACCGCCAGACGAGGGTGTGCGGGCCGGGGGAGAGCGACACCGCCTTGGACATCGAGGTGCCTTCGACCGTCACCGCTCCGGACGACTCGTCGGCACCACCGTCGTCGCGGACCTCGATGCGCAGACCGGCTTCGAGTCCGGCCAGCGGCGCCTCGCTGAAGATGAGTGTCACTCGCTGAAGATCGGCAGCCACCGTGGCGCCGTCCGCCGGATCACTCGAGGTCAGTGCTGCGTGCGCCGATGCAGGTGTCGTGCCGATCAGCACGAGGAACGCGGACAGGGCGACGGCGAACAGGGCCCGGGGCGTCGCAGCTCGTGAGCGGCGGTGGTCATCTCGGTGATCGTGCACGGATCCAGGCTAGGGAAGCGATGTCGAGCGTCCCGTCAGCCGAGCGGGGCCACTCGCAACCTCTGAGTTGACATAATATGCATTATCGGCGCACCGGTGAAGATGCTTCGTGAGCAGAAAAGGTCGAGTCCGCTGCACGGACTCGACCTCTTCTGCTCACTGGATGACGACGGCGTCAGTCGGCGGGCTTCGTCGGGACGTCGTCGGCGTCGATCTCGAGCGCTGCCGGCTCACCGCCCTGTTCCTCCAGGGTGTCCTGGTCGGTGTCGGGCTGTTCCGGCGACTCGCTCTGGGTGGTCTCTTCGGCTGGGTCAGGCTGGCTGTAGCTCATGCGCCGGACGGTACGCCCGGGTTCCTGGACACGTACCAGCGGCGCCGGAGATCGACAGCGGGCGCGTGGCGACTCCGCCACGCGCCCGCTGTCATGCGGCGATCAGCCTCAGTTGTTCATCGCGGGAACGACGATCGTCAGAGCGACGATGATGAAGATGATCGAGAGCACGAGGCCGATGACACTCAGGATGATGCCGGCGAGCACCATGCCTCGGGTACCGGCGTTGCGACGACGGGCGACGAAGCCCAGGACCAGGCCGATGATGCTGGCGATGAGTCCGACCCACACGAAGAGGAACGAGAAGACGACGCCGACGATGCCGAGGACGAGCGAACCGACGGCGATTCCGTTGCCGCTGTTGGTCGCGGGTGCGTTGCCGGGGTTGGACATGGTGATGCTCCTTCTGGTCAGGACGCCGATCCAGGCCGGGGAGCCGATCGTGAGCGTCAGTCAGAACGGTAGTCCTCACACACGGCTGGTGCCCAGATTCGCCGTCCGAGCCTGTCCCCCGGCTCAGGCTCCGACGTACGCCGCCAGGTGCTGCCCGGTCAGCGTCGACCGTGCCGCCACGAGTTCAGCGGGCGTCCCCTCGAACACGATCCGCCCGCCGTCGTGGCCGGCACCCGGTCCGAGGTCGATGATCCAGTCGGCGTGCGCCATCACGGCCTGGTGGTGCTCGATCACGACGACCGTCCGGCCGGCGTCGACGAGCCGGTCGAGCAGGCCGAGCAGCTGCTCGACGTCGGCCAGGTGCAGGCCCGCGGTCGGCTCGTCGAGCACCACCACGCCGCCCCGGTCACCGAGGTGCGTCGCGAGCTTGAGCCGCTGCCGCTCTCCCCCGGACAACGTGGTGAGCGGCTGGCCGATCGTCAGGTACCCGAGCCCCACGTCGGCGAGCCGGGCGAGGATCGTGTGGGCGGCCGGCAGTGCGGACTCCCCCGCCGCGAAGAACGCCAGCGCGTCGGCGACGGACATGCCGAGCACCTCGCTGATGTCCTTGCCGCCCAGGTGGTACCCGAGCACGGACTGGTCGAACCGCTTGCCGTCGCACTCGACGCAGGGGCTCGCGACGCCCGCCATCATGCCGAGGTCGGTGTACACGACGCCGGCACCGTTGCACGCCGGGCAGGCGCCCTCCGAGTTGGCGCTGAACAGTGCGGGCTTGACACCGTTGGCCTTCGCGAACGCCTTGCGGATCGGCTCGAGCAGGCCGGTGTACGTCGCCGGGTTGCTCCGCCGTGAGCCCCGGATGCCGCTCTGGTCGATGGCGACCACGTCGTCGCGCCGGGCCAGCGACCCGTGGATAAGCGTGCTCTTGCCCGAGCCGGCGACCCCCGTGATTACGGTGAGCACCCCGGTGGGGACGTCCACGTCGACGTCCCGCAGGTTGTGGGCCGAGGCGCCGCGGATCTCGATCGCCCCGTCCGGACGACGGACCTCGGACTTCACGGTGACGCGGTCGTCCAGGTGCTGACCGGTCACGGTCCCGCTGGCACGCAGCCCGTCGACGGACCCCTGGTAGCAGAGCGTCCCACCGCCGGAACCGGCACCGGGTCCGAGGTCGACGACGTGGTCGGCGATCGCGATGACCTCGGGCTTGTGCTCGACGACCAGGACGGTGTTGCCCTTGTCGCGCAGCCGGACGAGCAGCTCGTTCTTCCGCTCGATGTCGTGCGGGTGCAGCCCCGTGCTCGGCTCGTCGAAGACGTACGTGACGTCACTGAGCGAGGAGCCGAGGTGCTTCACCATCTTCACGCGCTGTCCCTCTCCCCCGGACAGCGTGCCGGTCGGACGGTCGAGCGACAGGTAGCCGAGTCCGATCTCGACGAAGGACTCGAGCAGGTCGCGGAGCCCCTCGAGCAACGGCCCGACCCCCGGGTCGTCCAGACCCCGCAGCCAGGCGACGGCGTCGGTGATCTGCATCGCGCAGACGTCGGCGATGCTGCGGCCCGCGATCTTCGACGAGCGGGCCGTGTCGTTCAACCGGGTCCCGTCGCAGGCCGGACACGTCGTGAAGGTCACCGCACGGTCGACGAAGGCCCGGATGTGCGGCTGCATCGCCTCGCGGTCCTTCTGCAGGAACGATCGGCGGACCCGGTGCACGAGCCCCTCGTAGGTCATGTTGATGCCGGCGATCTTCTGCTTCGTCGGCTCGCGGTACAGGAAGTCCTGCCGCTCCTGCTCGGTGAAGTCGCGGATCGGGGTGTCCCGGTCGAAGTAGCCCGACTCGGCGTACAGCCGTACGTTCCACCCGTCGGTCCCGTACCCCGGGATCGTGAGCGCGCCGTCACCGAGCGACTTCGTGTCGTCGAACAGCTGCGTCAGGTCGATGTCGTTCACCAGCCCCCGACCCTCGCAGTCCGCGCACATGCCGCCGAGCCGTGTGAACGAGACCTTCTGGGCCTTCGCGTCCGCACCCTTCTGCACCGTGATCGCTCCCCCGGCCGTCACGGTGGCGAGGTTGAACGAGAACGCGTTCGGTCCCCCGATGTGCGGCTGACCGAGTCGGCTGAACAGCACGCGCAGCATCGCGTTCGCGTCCGTGGCGGTGCCGACGGTGGAGCGCGGGTCGGCGCCGATGCGCTCCTGGTCGACGACGATCGCGGTGGTCAGGCCGTCGAGCAGGTCGACGTCCGGACGCGCGAGCGAGGGCATGAACCCCTGCACGAACGCGCTGTAGGTCTCGTTGATCATCCGCTGCGACTCGGCGGCGACGGTGCCGAACACGAGCGAGCTCTTGCCCGAGCCGGAGACCCCGGTGAACACCGTGAGCCGGCGCTTCGGCAGGTCCACGTCGACGTCGCGCAGGTTGTTCGCACGGGCACCGCGCACCCGGATCCGGCCGTGCCGGTCGGCAGGGTGCGCGTCGGCGCCGGTGGGGTCGTCGTCGACCGGATCGGTGTGCATGCGGGTCAGCGTACCGACGGGAGGCCCGTGGCGGGGCCGCCACGGGCCTCCCGTCGGTCCTGGGTCGGCCGTCAGGCCGTGGTGCGGTGCTCAGTCGCCGTGCCGGCGCACCAGGTCCGGCAGCTCGGCGGGTTCGAACTCCTCGTCGGTCGCGTCGAGTTCGTCGGCGGTCCACCACCGCGAGGCGAGGATGTCGACGCGCTCGTCGTCGGTCCACTCGGCGTCGGACAGCTCGAAGCCCGGCGTGCGGACGACGTAGAACTCGGCGTGCCCGCGGTCGTGGTCGGCGAGGTCCCACTCGACCGTGAAGTCCCAGGACCAGACCGGTTCGCCGGGTTCGTCGATGACGATCCCGGTCTCCTCGCGCAGCTCGCGGATCGCGGCGTCGCGGTGGGACTCCCCCGGGTCGACCCCGCCGCCCGGTGTGATCCAGCGGTGGGCACCGTCCGACGAGGGCGACTTCGTGTCCATCAGGAACACGCGGCCCTCGGGGTCGAGCAGCAGGATGCGGGAGGTGCGGCGCAGGCCGGGCTTGGCGGTCACCCGCCCGACGTTAGCCGACGAAACCGCTGACGTCGCCGACCAGCTTGGTGTGGTCGGCGGGGATCGGCTCGACGGCGGCCAGGGCGATCTCGGCCGCGAACTCGGACACGCTGTAGAGCTTGCCGACCTCCTGCCGACGACCCTCGATCGCGCCGGGGTTCAGGCGGTTCAGCAGCGTCGCGGTGATCGTGCCCTCGATCATGTCGCCGGAGACGACGACGAACTCGATGCCGGCGGCCTCGAGCTGCGGGATGAGCTCACGGAGGGCGAGTTCTCCGGCACGCTTGCTCTTGGCGACCGGGACGTACTCGTCCATCGTCTCGGCGGTCTCGACGAAGTGCGCCTGGTGGCTCGTGACGAACACCACACGGGACCCTGCGGGCATGTGCGGCACGGCGGTCTGCAGCATGTCGACCTGCGCGTCGCGGTTCAGGCGGAGCGCGTAGTCCTCGCCGACGCCGGACTCCATACCGCCGGAGGCGTTGAGCACGAGCAGGTCGATGCCGCCCCACTCCTGGACGACGGTGTCGACGAGGGCCTGCACGGAGTCGTGCTCGGTGAGGTCGGCGCCGACGGCCAGGGCGGAGCCACCGGCCTCGACGATCTTCTCAGCGATCTGCTCCGCGCGCTTGGCCTTGTTGCGGTAGTTCACGACGACCTTCGCACCGGCCTCGGCGAGGTACCCGACGGTGTCGGCGCCGATGCCACGGGACGAACCGGTGACGACGGCGCGCTTGTCGGTGAGGGATCCGGGGGCGAGGGGGTTGCTCACAGTCGTGTTCTCCAGGTCTGGTTCCGGCCGGTCGGGCGCACCGAGCCTACCAATCGCCTGCACGACCGTCGGACGGCCCTGATATGTTGAACGGAGTTGTACCGGCTGTCGCGACGCAGCGAGCCGCCGCGCGCGACCGAGGGAGGGAGATCGCGTGAACGGAATCGATTGGATCCAGAGCACCGTCTGGATCGGCCTGGTGTTGCTCCTGGGCGTGGTCGAGATCTTCACCCTCGACTTCATCTTCATCATGCTCGCGGCGGGTGCCGCCGGCGGGTTGATCGCCGCACTGCTCGGCGCCCCGTGGTGGTTGTCCGCCATCGTCGCCGCGGTGGCCGCACTCGTGCTGCTGTCGCTCGTCCGACCGCGCCTGCTCGTGGCGCTCGGCCGCGGGGCCGACCCGCACCGCACCAACGTCGAGGGGCTCATCGGGCTCGCCGGCACGGTCGCGGTCGCCTTCACCTCCTCCAGTCCTGGTCAGGTGCGCCTGGCCAACGGCGAGACCTGGAGTGCACGGTTCGCCGCGGACTCCGTCGACCGCACACCGCCACTCGGGACCCCCGTGGTCGTCGAGTCGATCGAGGGGTCGACCGCGGTCGTGCGCCTCGCAGAAAGGGCCACCTCGTGACCAGCATCTCCCCGGGGACGATCGCACTGCTCGTGCTCGTCCTCGTCGTCGTCATCTTCGTGATCGTCGTCCTGGCGAAGGCGATCCGGATCGTCCCGCAGGCCACCGCGGGCGTCGTCGAACGACTCGGCAAGTACCACAAGACCCTCAACCCGGGCTTGAACCTTCTCGTCCCGTTCATCGACCGCCTGCGGCCGCTGCTCGACATGCGTGAGCAGGTCGTCTCGTTCCCGCCGCAGCCCGTGATCACCGAGGACAACCTGGTGGTCTCGATCGACACGGTCGTCTACTTCCAGGTGACCGACGCCCGCGCCGCGACGTACGAGATCGCGAACTACCTCGGCGCCGTCGAGCAGCTCACCACCACCACGCTCCGGAACGTCGTCGGTGGCCTGAACCTCGAAGAGGCACTGACCAGCCGCGACAACATCAACGGCCAGCTCCGCGTCGTCCTCGACGAAGCCACGGGCAAGTGGGGCATCCGCGTCGGCCGAGTCGAGCTCAAGGCGATCGAGCCGCCCGTGTCCATCCAGGACGCCATGGAGCAGCAGCTCCGTGCCGAGCGCAGCCGACGTGCCGCGATCCTCCAGGCCGAGGGCACCAAGCAGTCCCAGATCCTCGAGGCCGAGGGACAGCGACAGGCAGCGATCCTGGCCGCCGAGGGTGACGCCAAGGCACAGGTGCTCCGTGCCGAGGGTGAAGCCCAGGCCATCGCGACCGTGTTCGAGGCCATCCACACCGGTGACCCGGACGAGAAGCTGCTGTCCTACCAGTACCTGCAGACCCTGCCGAAGATCGCCGAGGGCACGTCGAACAAGCTCTGGATGATCCCGAGCGAGTTCACCGAGGCCCTGTCCGGCATCGCGAAGGGCTTCAGCGCCAGCCGCGGTGGCGGCGCCGGTCCGGTCGCCGGCGGTGCCGGTGGCACGGACTTCCTGTCCCGCATCTCGAAGCTCGCGAACGAGAGCCTGGCGAACACCGCAGCCGCGGACACCACGATGCCGCGTGCAGACGCCACCGCCGCGGACATCGTCCCCGAGTCCGACCTCGACGCGCGCCTGGCGGAGTCGAACCGCAGTGTCGATGCACACCTCGCGGCGGCCGACGACGCGACCGCTGAACAGGTCGCCGACACTCCGCCCACGCCGGGCGACGACGCCTCCGGTCACCGCACCAGCGACGGCTCCGGTCGGCGCTGACGCTCCGGCACCAACGAACGACGACGCCCGCCCCAGGGAACCGGGGCGGGCGTCGTCGTGTGTTCGGTGGTGTCAGGCGCCGCGTCGTGCGCGGAGGACCTGCAGGCGCTCTTCGAGGAGCTCCTCGAGTTCCTCGCGCGAGCGGCGCTCGAGCAGCATGTCCCAGTGGGTACGGGGTGCCTTCACGTCCTCTTCGGCGACCTCGACGGGGATCCCGTCGTCGCCGAGCAGGCGGCCCTCGCGACCGGAGCGCGGCTCCGACCAGGTCTGGGGGACGTCCGCATCGGCCGAGAAGACGATGTCGAATGTCTCACCCGAATCCGTCTGGTAGACCGCGCGCTTGCGATCTGAGAGCTCGACGCCCTCTTCGCTCTGGAGACTCTGACTCCCGAGCCGCATGCCGCGGAGACTCCGATCAGCCATGTGTGTGCTCCTCTCGCTCGTCTGCCCTCCACAACACTGTCCCACGCCCCATCAATCCCGTACCGGCGCATTCACAGTCCGTTCCCAGTGGCTGGGCGCGGCGGGCCCGATCAGGAGCGGGTGCGACGGCCCCAGGGCGCGCAGGCGAGGAGCACGAGGAGTCCGCCGAGGGAGAGCATGAGCGTGATCGAGCCGGACAGGATCGACGCCGGGGTGGTGGACGTGCCGAGCGGCACGTCGGTCACCATCGACGTCGCGGTGTACTCCGGCACCCGGTCGATCGTGCGGCCGCTCGGGTCGATGACCTGCGACGCTCCGACGGTCGAGATGTTCACGAGCGACCGGCCGGTCTCGATGGCCCGCATCCGCGCGATCTCGAGCTGCTGCAGGTTCTCGTCGGTGCCAGAGAAGTCGGCGTTGTTCGTCTGCGCGAGGATCACCTGCGCTCCCCCGCGCACCATGTCGGCGGTCAGCCCGTCGTCGACGATGTCGAAGCAGATCGAGATGCCGGCACGGATGCCCGCGACGGAGAGCACGTTCGGCTTCGTCCCCGGCGTGTAGTCGCGCTGCAGCAGACCGATCAGCGACGGTGCGAGCTTGGAGAAGAACCAGCGGTCGGGCACGTACTCGCCGAACGGCACCGGTCGCTTCTTGTCGTAGGACGACTGCCAGCCGTCGGCGGTCCACACGAACGACGTGTTGTGCAGCACCCCCGACGGGGTCTGCGTGATGGCACCCGCGACGATCGGGGCGTCGAGCGAGTCGACCACCGAGTCGAGGGCGGAGGCGATGACCGGCTGCTGCCGCGGGTCGTACTCCGCACCTGCCTCCGGCCAGACGACCAGGTCCACACCCTTCGCGTCCACGTCCGTCGCCGCCACCTGCGCTGCCAGGACGTCGCCGGGCTCCGCACGGTCGAAGTAGCCCGCGGGACCGTTGCCCTGCACCGACTCGACCCGGATCGTGCCGCTCGTGGCGGTCGGCCACGCCGGCACGGCCAGGACCGCCGCGACGAGCAGACCCGCCGTCGCCACCCGCACGGGCAGCCGGAGCGTGACGCCCGGCACACGGGGTGCCACGAGCGCGAGCGACACCACGACCGCGACGCAGTACACGACGATGAACGTCAGCCCGAGGACGCCCACGTACGCGGCCAGGTGCGTGAACGGCCCCTGCGACTGCGACAGGCCGACCCGACCCCAGGCGAAACCGCCGTACGGCCAGCTTCCCGAGAACCACTCGCGTCCGGTCCAGAGTGCGGCGACGACGGCCGGGAGGCCCCACACGCGTCCGGCGGTCGAGGGCACCACGCGGGCGACCCAGCGGTACGCCAGGGCGATGGCGACGCTGCCGAGCGCGAAGAACGCGGCTTCGAGCAGGGCGAGTGCGAACCACGGGACCGGGCCCAGGTAGCGACCGGCCCACGAGATGGCAGGGATCCAGAACGCCGCGCCGGCGAGGTAGCCGATCCACGCCGCACGCCGCGCCCGCTGTCCCATCACCGCGAGCAGCATGCAGGCGAGTGCCGGGTAGGCGAGGAACCACCACCCGGGCGACGGGAACGCGAGGGCGAAGAGGATCCCGCCGATGACGGCCAACGGCACCGCGGTGCCCAGCGGCAACGCGGCGAACGGGCCGGTCGCGACCGCCCCGCGGCCGACGCGAGCGGGCAGCCCGCGCACACTGGTCTCCGGAACCGGCACCGGGCCTCCCGTCAGACCGCCGCGTAGGCGACGATGCCGCGGCGAACCGCGTCCGTCGCCCGTCGGGCGGTCTGGGCGAGTTCGTCGTCGCCGGCGTTCCGGATCTGGTCGAGCAGGTCGATGACCTGCTTCGACCAGCGCACGAAGTCGCCGGCCGGCAGGTCGAGGGTGCGGAGGACGTCGTCGAGGGCCGAACCCGAGGCCCAGCGGAACATGCCGACGGCCATCGCCGGGGTCGGGGGCTGCGAACCGGCCAGGCGCGCCGCACGCTCGATGTCGTCGAGGCGCGACCAGATCGTCAGTGTCTCGTCGAGCGCAGGGCGGAACCCACCGCGGGGCAGGGCGTGCTCCGTGCCGGGCGCGTCCTCGCGGCGGGGCTGGTAGATGATCGTCGCGGCCATGGCGGCGAGCTGTGCCGGGGTGAGGTCCTTCCAGACTCCCGCCTCGAGGCACTCGGCGACCAGCAGGTCGCGGTCGCCGTAGATGCGCTGCAGGCGACGGCCGCCCGCTGCCACCGTGGCTTCGCCGTTGCCGGCGTCCACCAGGTAGCCGAGCTCGAGCAGGACCTCGGTGACACGGTCGAACGTCGTGGCGACGGCGCCCGTGCGGGACCGGATCTGCTGGACGAGCTTGTCGTTGGCACGCTTGAGCTTCCACCAGCGCTCGGACCAGCGGGCGTGTGCCTCGCGTTCCGGGCAGGCGTGGCAGGGGTGGCGCTGCAGCTGGCGGCGGACCGCCGTGATCGCGGCCTGGCGTTCCTGGCGGGCGCCGTGCGACGCCTCGCGACCGCCGGGCACGTTCGTGCGCTCGAGGTCGGAGAGCTCACGGCGGAGTGCCGAGTACTCGGTGAAGTCGCCGAGGTGGCACTGCATCGCCTCGCGGTAGCCGTCGAGCGATTCCTGCTGCGAGCGGACCTTGCGAGCGAGGTCGACCACCGACCGGTCGGCCTGGAACTGGGCGAACGACGTCTCGAGGACCTCGCGCGTGCGCTGCCGGCCGAACTGGTCGATCAGGTTGACGGCCATGTTGTAGGTCGGCTTGAACGACGAGTTGAGCGGGTACGTGCGACGGCTGGCCAGCGACGCGACGGCCTGCGGGTCGAGCCCGTCGGTCCACTGGATGACCGAGTGCCCCTCGACGTCGATGCCACGACGACCGGCACGACCGGTGAGCTGCGTGTACTCCCCCGGGGTGATCGGCACACGGGCTTCGCCGTTGAACTTCTCGAGCTTCTCGAGCACGACGGTGCGCGCCGGCATGTTCACGCCGAGTGCCAGGGTCTCGGTGGCGAACACGACCTTGAGGAGCTTGCGCTGGAAGAGGTTCTCGACGACCTCCTTGAAGGCGGGGAGCAGGCCGGCGTGGTGCGCCGCGACCCCGCGCTCGAGCCCTTCGAGCCACTCCCAGTAGCCGAGGACGGCCAGGTCTTCGTCGAGCAGGGTGCGGCAGTGGTACTCCGCCGTCTCGCGGATCTCGTTGCGCTCCTGCACCGTCGTCAGGGACAAGCCCGAGCGCAGGACGTTGCGGACGCCCTGGTCGCAGCCGTTGCGGCTGAACACGAAGAAGATGGCGGGCAGGAGCATCCGCTCGTCGAGCATGTGCGCGATCTGCTCGCGGTGCACCTTCTCGGTGCGGGGCCCGCGACGCTCGGGGTAGCCACCACGACCGCGCCGGCCGCGGTGGCCGCCGCCGTTCCGCTCGCTCCGCGAACCGCCGCCGACCATGCGGAGCAGTTCCGGGTTCACGCGGTTCGTCGCCGCGGCACCGCTCGAGTCGAACAGGTCGACCATCTTCGAACCGACCAGGACGTGCTGCTCCAGCGGCACCGGGCGGTCTTCGGAGACGATGACGTCGGTGTCGCCGCGGACGGTCTGCAGCCAGTCGCCGAACTCCTCGGCGTTGGACACCGTGGCGCTGAGCGAGACCAGGCGGACCTCGGTCGGGAGGTGCAGGATGACCTCTTCCCACACGGCACCGCGGAACCGGTCGGCGAGGTAGTGCACCTCGTCGAGGACCACCCAGGCGAGGTCGTCGAGCAGGTCCGAGTCGGCGTAGATCATGTTGCGGAGCACTTCGGTCGTCATCACGACGACGCGGGCGCGGGGGTTCACGTTCGTGTCCCCGGTGAGCAGCCCGACCTCGGATTCGCCGTAGACGTCGACGAGCTCGGCGTACTTCTGGTTGCTCAGTGCCTTCATCGGCGTCGTGTAGAAGACCTTCGCCGTCGGCTGGCGCATGGCGAGCCAGATGGCGAACTCGGCCACGATGGTCTTGCCGGCTCCGGTCGGGGCGGCGACCAGGACGCTGCGGCCCTGGTCGAGCGAGTCGCACGCGGCGAACTGGAACGGGTCGAGGTCGAACCGCAGGTCCGTCCGGAACAGCTCGAGGTTGCGGGACCGGTTGCGCACCTTGGCCGCGGCGAACCGCTCGGCCGCACTCGTGCCGCTCACAGGTCGTACTCCTCGTCGAGCTTCGCCTGGCGCTTGGCCAGACGGCGGTCGTGGATCCACGCGATGAAGCAGGCCGCGATGTAGAGCACGGTCATCGGGATGGCCAGCAGGAACATCGAGATGACGTCGGCACTCGGGGTGACGATGGCGCAGAAGACCAGGATGCAGAGGATCGCGACGCGCCAGCTCTTGATGATCGCGGAGGCCGACAGCACCCCGACGAAGTTCAGCAGCACGATGAACACCGGCAGCACGAACGCGATGCCCACCGCGACGATGAGCTTGATGACGAAGTCGTAGTACGCCTTCGCATCGACGATCGAGGTGTCCTGGCTCGACACGAAGCTGCCGAGGATGCCGACCACGTGCGGCAGGATGTACCACCCGAAGTAGCACCCGGCGAAGAACAGCGGGATCGCGGTGCCGAGGAAGCCCCAGACGTACTGCCGCTCACGCCGGACGAGCGCGGGCACGATGAACGCCCAGATCTGGTACAGCCAGACCGGGCTCGCGATGACGACGCCGATGGTGATCGCGATCTGCAGCTTCAGGTCGAACGCCCCGGTGATCATCGGGAAGTTCAGCTCGGCCGTGTGTCCACCGACCTTGGCGAGCTCGGTCACCGGTGCCCGGAGCGCGTCGAGCACCCACGGGGTGAGGAACCAGCCGCCGATCGCACCGACGACGATCGCCACGACTGCGCGGAAGAGACGGTTGCGCAGCTCGATGAGGTGCTGCCCGAGCGACATGCGGCCTTCGGCGTCGGTCTTCTGGCGCCCCTGCCGCTTCGCTCGCCCGCGCGCGGTCGTCGAAGCCATGTGCTCGATCTTACGGGGTCGGGACCGACAGTCCGCCGGGGGTTGGCGCGGCCGCGTGGCGGGTGGGCGGTGGGAGGCGGCGCGTGGCAGGCGGGCGGGCGGGCGGGATCGGGTGTACCTGGCGAGATCGGGCGTACGGGGTCGGAAGATCGCATCAGGTACGCCCGGAACGACCAGGTACCCGAGGTTCACCGTGCGAGATCGGGCGTACCTGGCGAGTGCGGGCATCCCTGGCGAGGTCGGGCATACCGGGTCGGAAGATCGCACCAGGTACGCCCGGAACGACCAGGTACCCGAGGTCCACCGGCGGGATCGGGCGTGCCGTGCGACATCGGGCTTACCTGGCGAGTTCGGGCATACCTGGCGGGAACGGGCATACCGCGTCGGAAGATCGCACCAGGTACGCCCGGAACGACCAGGTACCCGAGGTCCACCGTGCGAGGTCGGGCGTACCTGGCGGGAACGGGCATACCTGGTCAGAGCAACACACCAGGTACGCCCGGAACGACCAGGTACCCGAAGCTCACCGGAACGTGCAGCGCTCGGACCGGCCGCAGCGGCAGACGTCAGCCCGCGGCGAGGGCCGCGGCCGCGAAGTCGCGCACGGCGTCACGAGCGGCGGGCGGGTCGAGCACCACGGCACGACCGGGCAACCCCGCGACGAGCCGGACCACCCCGTCGAACCCGTGCGACGCCGCGAGCCGGATGCGGACACGGCCGTCGGAGTCGGGCGCGTCGGCCGTGTCGGACAGGAAGTCGGCGACCAGGGGCAGCGACGTCGAGTCGAGTTCCACCGTGACGATGACGTCGTCGGCGGCCTGCTGGAACAGCGTGTCCGGGATGACGACCTGGTCGATGGTCTTCTCGGCCGCGCGGTCGTCGACCCGGGCCTCGGACATCCGGTCGAGCCGGAACGTCCGGAGCGCCTGCCGGTCGAGGTCCCACGCGCGCAGGTACCAGTCGGTGTCGATGGACTCGACCCGGAGCGGGTCGACCCGTCGGGTGCCACCCTGGGTGCGCGGTCCGGCGTACTCGAAGACCAGGCCGCGGCCGTCGGACATCGCCCGCCGGATGGTGGCGAGGGCGACGTCGTGCAGGTCCTGCCCGACGGCGACGGTCGACGCCGCTCCCCCGGCACCGCGGGAGAGCTTGGCCATGAGCGCGCGGATCGCGTCACGGTCGGCGGCCTCGGGCAGGGCGGAGAGGTACTGCAGACCAGCGATGAGCGCCGACGCCTCACGAGCCGACAGCCGCGGTGAGTCGTCGATCGCCACCAGGTTGGTCAGCACGATCATGTCGTTCTGGTCGAAGTCGTCCCACGCGATGTCGAACAGGTCGCCGTGCTGGTACTGCATCGTCTCGCCGGGCACCCCGGACACCGCGATGAGTTCGACGGCACGACGGATCCGGGCCTCGGGCACACCGAAGTGCCGAGCGGCCTCGGCCACCGAGACCCGCTCGCGGTCGATCAGGTACGGCACCAGGGCGAGCAGGAACGCGAGCTTGTCCTGCGCCTGCAGGGGTTGGGCGTCAGCCACGAACGGGGTCCTCTCCGGGGGCTGCTGCAGGGTCGTCGTCGGTGTGGTCGCGCACGAGTGCACGGAGGCGCTCGTCGACCCGTGACCGCAGGTCATCGGGTTCGAGCACCCGGACCTCGGGCCCGAAGGCGGCGAGTTCCTCGGCGAGGATCTGCGGGTCGACGTGGTGCAGCACGAGCGCGCCGTCGGCGTCGGTCTCGGTGTCGCGGCGACGGGTGAGTCGGCGTTCGGCGTCGGAACCCGGCGTCACGGCGATGCGCGCAGTGCGCTCGGCCCAGATCCGCTCGAGCTCGGCGAGGGTGCGCTCCCCCGCGCCGACGGGAGCGGTGTGCTGCCCGACCTCGTACTGGGTGACCGGTCCGACGATGCGGGCCAGCAGGTAGTTCTTGTCCGAGTCCGTTGCGAACTCGTGGGCGGCGAGCATCCACCGGCCGCCGTGCTGCACCAGGGCGAGCGGAGCCACTTCGCGACGACGGGCGTCGTGCTGACCGGGCGTGATGTAGTCGAAGCGCACGGCTGCACCGCGGTCGAGCGCGGAGCGGAGCGGCTCGAACGACGCATCACGGGCGCGGAGCCGCGGGGCGTACGCGTCAACTCCGAGCTGCAGGGCACCGTCGTCGTCCTCGGCGCCGGCCGAGCGGACCTTCAGCAGGCCACGGCGGGAGTCGGCGGACAGTGCGCCTTCACGCCAGGCCATCGCGGCCAGGGAGAGCAACGCGGACTCGTCCGGGGTGAATCGGACGTCGACGGGCAGGTCGTACTCACCCTTCGGGATCCGGTACCGGAGCGTCTGGTTGTTGCCCGCGGCACCCGGGGTCTCGATGGTCTCGAGGGGGATGCCGAGCTCGCGCACGTCGTCCTTATCGCGTTCGAACTGGCGCTCGAGCGAGGCGTTGTCGCCACCGGTCGAGAACCGCTGCCGGTACCCCTGCACGTTGGCCAGGATCTCGGCCTTGGTCAGCCCGGACTCCGTCGAGAGCAGCGCGAGCACGAGGCTGAACAGCCGCTCCTCGGCGGGCACACGGGGCACACGGGTCGCTGGCACGAGCCGATCCTACGGCAGCGCGGGTGCACCGGAGTGCACCCGCGCCGCGGTCCGTGGACGGTCGGACCGGGTCAGTTCGAGATCGCCCCGAGGACGTCGATCACGTACGCGTACGCGGTCCCCTGCTGGTTGACGATGGCCAGGACCTGGTCGCCGACGTGGTGCCCGACGATGGCGGTCCGGACACCCTCGTCGACCTGGCCCTTGGTGAGCGGGATGGCCTGCGCGCCGGAACCGTCGGTCCAGCTGGAGCCGGCGACGGACGGGTCGGCACCCCAGGTGACGGCGGTGTACTTGATGACCGCGGTGTCCTTCGCGGTGAGCTCGCGACCGTCGCCCTTGCGGAGCAGGTGCGTCTCGTTCGACTTCGGCGCGCTCCACGACGGGATCGTGATGCCGGGGGCGCCGGAGGGTGCGAGCACCACGGCCGGCATCTTGTCGCCGGCGAGCTGCGGGGTGCCGGTGGCACGGGCGTCGAACGCGCGCTTGACGTCGATGACGGCGATGACGGCGTCCTCGGTCTTCTTCGACGACGAGCTGCCAGCGGTGCCGCCGGTGCTGCTCAGGGCGCTCTTCGGCAGGGCCACCGCCAGGCGGTCGCCGACCCGGGCGCACTGCAGCGAGGCGCCGAGGGCCCCGTAGTTGCTCGCACCGGCGGTGATCGGTGCCGTCTGGCCCGAGTAGCCGCTCGTCTGGGCGACCTGGCCGGTGGAGCCGTCGACCAGGGTGTACTCGACCAGGACGGGGGTGCCGTCGTCGATCGTGCGACCGGAACCCTGCTGCAGCACGGACACCTGGGTGCCCTTGGTGGTCAGGCCCTTCGGCACGTTGACCTTCGGCTCCGAGCCGAACTTGCCGGTGGCGGTCACCGCTTCGGACGCGGCGCCGGGGGCGGCACAGCTCGAGGGCGTGGTGCCGGCACCGTTCGAGGCGCAGGCGGTGAGGGACACCGCGAGACCGATGGTGACCAGGAGTGCGGGGATGGTGCGCACGGACCCTCTTTCCGTTCGATGCAGGACGGGCACGCCGTCAGCCTACCGTTCGTCCTCGACGGCCTCGGACGGAGCCACAGCACCGTCCACCGCCGACGACGCCTCGGCCGCCGCGACCTTGCGCGCCTGCGCCGCCGACTGCCGGGCGACCTTGCGGAGCTTCTTGTCGCTCGTCGCCCGCTCGCCCACGGCACCGGGGGTCCAGGCCTCGATGTCCTCGTCCGAGAACTCCGCCTTGCCTGCGCGGCGCTTCAGGTTCGGCAGCACGGTGCCGTCGGCCAGGCGTCGTGCCGTGATGAGGAACCCGGTGTGCCCGACCATGCGGTGGTCCGGGCGGACGGCGAGACCCTCGACGTGCCAGGTGCGCACCAGGGTCTCGCTCGGCATCGGGTCGGTGAAGCGCCCGGTGTCGCGCAGGGCCTCGGCCGTGCGGGACAGCTGCGTGACGGTCGCGACGTAGCAGACGATGAGTCCGCCGGGCACGAGGGCGTCGGCCGCGGCGTCCACGCACTCCCACGGCGCGAGCATGTCGAGCACGACCCGGTCGACGCTCTGCGGCTCGGTCGCGTCGGGCAGCGACTCGACCAGGTCACCGACCGTGACGGACCAGTTGTCCGGGACGGCCCCGAGGAAGGTGCCGACGTTGCCCTTCGCGATCGCCGCGAACTCCTCGCGGCGCTCGAACGACTGCAGCTGCCCGGTCGGGCCGATCGCGCGGAGCAGGAACAGCGACAGCGCCCCCGAGCCGACGCCGGCCTCGACCACGCGGGCCCCGGGGAAGACGTCCGCGAAGGCCACGATCTGCGCCGCGTCCTTCGGGTAGACGATCGCGGCGCCACGCGGCATCGACATCACGTAGTCGTTGAGCAGCGGACGGAGCGCGAGGTACTCGTCACCGGTGCTCGCCCGGATGACGGAGCCGTCGGGCTGGCCGATGACGTCGTCGTGCCGGAGCACCCCGCGGTGCGTGTGGTACTCACCCGCGGTCTCGAGCGACAGCGTCGTGAGCTTGCCCTTCGGACCGGTCAGCTGCACGCGGTCGCCGGCCCGGAACGGGCCGCGCGGCGGCGTGTGCGGAGCGCCGCCCGCGGTGTGCGGGAGGGCTGCGGTTGGGTCCGCGGTCGGACTGGAGGCGCTGCTCGCGTCCGCCTCGTCGCGTGCGTCGTCGGTGTGGCTCATCGGGTGACCCCTTCGGTGTCCGCAGCGTGCGCCGGGTCCGGCACCGCGCCTCCAGCCCGTGCGGCCAGTGCCGGCGTCGTCAACTCGACCAGCCGGTCGACGTCGACGCCCGCCAGGGTGGTCAGGTGCACGTCGCCGCCGGCGATCTCGGAGAGCGGGACGATGTGCTCGACGGCGACCGTGACGGCGCCGGAGGCGACGGCCGACGCTACGCCGGTGGCGGAGTCCTCGATCGCGACGCACGCGGTGGGCTCGACGCCGAGCTGCGCGGCGGCGGACAGGTACGCGTCCGGGAACGGCTTCGGGCGGTCGACGTCGTCGCCGGCCACGACGACGCGGAAGCCGCGCTCACCCAGGGCCTCGGCGGCGACGAGCGCCATCTTGCGACGAGACATCGTGACCAGGGCGGTCGGGATGCCGCGGGCGTGGAGCTCCTCGACGAGCTCACGGGCACCCGGCCGCCAGGGCAGTTCACCGGCGCGCAGGTGCTCCATCACGTAGTCGGTCATCCACTGGATGATCTCCTCGACCTCCATGTCGACGCCCTTGGCGCGCAGGAGCTCACCGGAGCGCTCGAGGCCGGACCCGACCAGGGACAGGCCGTCCTCGTGGGTCCACTCGGCGCCGTAGCGGTTCGTCAGGTCGACCTGGGACCGCTGCCAGATCGGCTCGGTGTCGATGATCGTGCCGTCCATGTCCCACAGCACGGCTGCGGGCGGGACGAGGGCAGGAGGATGCGCGGTCACGGGCGACGAGTCTACCGGGGCCGTTCCGCTGGGCGCGGACGCGCGCGTGCGCCGACACCCCCTGGGCCTACAGTGGATGCCTGAATCGTGTCCGGCCGGGGGCATCGCTCCCGCCCCGCTCCGCTCCACCACCAGGAGGTCCGCTCCGTGCCACAGCACTCCCCCTTCAGCGACGGTCGCTTGCTCGTCGTCGCCTTCGAGGGCTGGAACGACGCCGGCGAGGCCGCGAGCGGTCTGGCGCGTCGCATCGTCGAGTCGCTCGGGCTCGACGAGCTGCGCGAACTCGACGGCGAGCGGTACGTCGACTACCAGTTCAACCGGCCCACCGTCGGCACCGACGACAACGGCGACCGCGGCGTGCAGTGGCCCCGGATCGTGCTGCACGGCCCCGGTGCCGAGGGGCGTCCGGTCATCGGTGCCACCGGCTCCCCCACCGACCGTGACGTCTTCGTGCTCGTCGGCCCGGAACCCTCGCGCACCTGGCGGGGCTTCTGCTCGGAGATCATCGACCTGGCGGACGTCTACTCGATCGACGCAGTCGTCTTCGTCGGCGCCATGCTCGCCGACGTCCCGCACACCCGGCCGATCTCGGTGTTCGTGTCGAGCGAGAACGCCGGTGTCCGCGCCGCCTTCGACGTCGACAAGTCCTCGTACGAGGGCCCGACCGGCATCCTCGGGGTCCTCGCCGACGCGATGGACAAGGCCGGCCTGACCACGCTGTCCCTGTGGGCGTCGGTGCCGCACTACGTGCACAACTCGCCCTCGCCGAAGGCCACGCTCTCGCTGCTCGACAAGATCGAGGAGCTCACGGACGTCACGGTGCCCCGCGGCTCGCTGCTCGACGACGCCACCGAGTGGGAAGAGGGCATCGACGCCCTCGCCGCCGACGACGAGGACATGGCGTCCTACATCGGGCAGCTCGAGCAGGCGCGCGACACCGTCGACTCGCCCGAGGCCTCGGGCGACGCCATCGCGCAGGAGTTCGAGCAGTACCTCCGTCGCCGTGAGCGCAAGGACGGCAAGGACGGCGGCACCGCCGGTGGCGAGGGGCCTTGGCGGCCCCAGCAGTAGCCGTCACCCGCTGACGGACAGGAGGCACGGTGCCGGCTGGCACCGTGCCTCCTGTGCGTCGGGGGCGTGTGGCGAGTGGCGTGCGGCGAGTGGTCACGAACTGTCGGCTGCGGCCCGCCTCGGCGACGGTTCCTGACCCCTCGGTGGCACGCACGCGACACGTCGCGACCACACGGCGGACGGGAGGCACGGGTCGGCCCCGCCACGGGCCTCCCGTCCGGCGGCCGCGAACGGTCACGACACCCCGCTCACGTGCGGCGAGTGGTCACGAACTGTCGGCTGCGGCCCACCTCGGCGACAGTTCCTGACCCCTCGGCGGCGCACACGCGACGTGTCGCGACCACACGGCGGACGGGAGGCGCGTGTCGGCCCCGCCACGGGCCTCCCACCCGGCGGCCGCGAACGGTCACGACACCCCGCTCACGTCCTGCGAGTGGTCGCGAACTGTCGGCTGCGGCCCGCCCAGGCGACAGTTCCTGACCCCTCGGCGGCACGCACGCGACGTGTCGCGCCCGCGCAGTCAGGCCAGGCGGATGCCGAGCAGCGCGTCGATCAGGTCGATGAGCTCCGGCGTGCACGCCGTGCCACCGGCGATCGCGGTGTCGACCGCGGCGACGGCACCGGGGGTGTCGAGGTCGTCGGAGACCCGCGCACGGATGCGTGCCGCGACGTCCGCCGCGTCGTCGGCGTGCCCGGCGGAGGCTCCCGAGGCCCAGGCGTCCCAGCCGGCGAGCCGCGTCTGGGCGCTCGTCAGCTCGGTGTCGAACCACTCCCAGTCGTCGGAGTACTTGTGCGACAGCAGTGCGAGCCGGATGGCACGGGGGTCGGCGCCGTCGTCGAGCAGCCCGCGCACGGTGACGAGGTTGCCGAGCGACTTCGAGATCTTGGTGCCCTGGTAGGCGATCATCCCGGTGTGCACGAACGCGTTCGCGAGCGGCTGGTGCGCGAGGGCAGCAGCGTGCCCGGCGCTCATCTCGTGGTGCGGGAAGACGAGGTCGCTCCCGCCGCCCTGCACGCTGATCGGCAGCCCGAGGCGGTCACCGGCGATGACGCTGCACTCGATGTGCCAGCCGGGGCGCCCGGGGCCGATCTCGGTGTCCCAGGCCGGCTCGCCGTCACGCGCGGCGCGCCACAGCAGCGGGTCGAGCGGGTCGCGCTTGCCCGGGCGATCCGGGTCGCCGCCGCGTTCGGCTGCGAGGGCCAGCATCGTCTCGCGGTCCAGGCCGCTCTCGTCGCCGAGGGTCCACGCGTCGGTAGGGCGGTTCACGTCGAAGTACAGGTCGTCGCCCTCGGCGCCGTCGGTCGGGACCTCGTACGCGTAGCCGGACTCCTGCAGGAACGAGACCGCCTCGGCGACGCGCTCGACCTCGTCGGTGACGGCCACGAAGTCGTCCGGCGGCAGGATCCGGAGCGACTCCATGTCGCGACGGAACAGGTCGACCTGGGAGGCAGCGAGTTCACGCCAGTCGACACCGTCGCGGGCGGCACGCTCGAGCAGCGGGTCGTCCACGTCGGTGACGTTCTGCGCGTACTCGACGTCGAGCCCGGCGTCACGCCAGGCGCGGCCCAGGGTGTCGAACGCCAGGTACGTCGCCGCGTGGCCGAGGTGCGTGGCGTCGTACGGCGTGATGCCACAGACGTACAGCGCGGCACGGTCCTCGTCGCGGGCGGGGTCCACCGGCTTGCCCGTTGCGGTGTCGTGGACGACCGGTCGGGGCGCGGCGCCGGGGACGTCGGGGACGGATGGGGCCTGCCAGGCCCTCACGGCTGGATCACTCCGAGCGACAACAACACGATGAGCACGATACCGAGTGCGATCCGGTAAACGACGAAGGGCATGAAGCTGCGCTTGCTGATGTAGTTCATGAACGCCGCGATCACGACGAACCCGACCACGAACGCGACGACGGTGGCGATGAGCGTGTCGGCGAGTCCGAACGGCGAGCCGTAGTCGCCGAGGCTCGTCGCGGCCTCGTAGAACCCGGACAGGAACACCGCCGGGATCGCCAGCAGGAACGCGAACCGCGCGGCCGCCGGACGGGTGTACCCGAGGGCGAGCCCCATCGACACGGTCGCGCCGGAACGGGACACTCCGGGGACCAGGGCGAGCATCTGCGCCAGGCCGATGAGCAGACCACCGCGGAACGTCATCTGCTCGATCCGGCGCTCCTTGCGGCCCACCCGGTCGAGCACCCCGAGCACGACACCGAACACGATGAGGACGATCGCGACGATCCAGAGGGACCGGAACGTGGTCTCGATCGAGTCCTTGAGCAGGAGCCCGGCGACCCCGATCGGGATCGTGCCGAGGATCACCAGCCAGCCGAGCCGGACGTCGGGGTCGCCCCTCGGCACGTCACGCTTGACCACCGACCGGAACCACCGCCCGATGATCCGGGTGATGTCCTTCCAGAAGTAGATGAGCACCGCGGTCTCGGTGCCGAGCTGCGTCACGGCGGTGAAGGCCGCGCCGGGGTCCTTCGCGTCGGGCAGGAAGAGCCCCACGATGCGCAGGTGCGCACTGGAGGACACGGGCAGGAACTCGGTGAGCCCCTGGACGAAGCCGAGGAAGATCGCCTCGAGGATGTGCATCGCACGGGCCTTTCGGGGGGAGGTCGGTCAGGGCACCGCCACGACGGCGACCATGAACAATATCAGTACGTGGCGAGCAGGTCGCCGAGCACCCGCCGACCGAACGCCAGCGAGTCGAGCGGCACCCGCTCGTCCACGCCGTGGAACATCGCGGGGAAGTCGACACCGGCCGGCAGCTGCAGCGGCACGAACCCGTACCCCGCGATGCCGAGCGTCGAGAGCGCCTTGTTGTCGGTGCCGCCGGACAGCAGGTACGGCAGGACCGGCGCGCCCGGGTCGTGCCGACCGAGGACGTCGCGGACGGCGTCGACCAGCGGGCCGCCGAAGTCCTGCTCGAGGCCGATGTCGCGGAACGACATGACCACCTCGACGTCGGGCCCGGCGAGCTCCCGCACCCGCTCGAGCACGGCCTCCTCGTCACCCGGCAGGCAGCGGATGTCGACCAGCGCCTCGGCGGCGTCGGGGATGACGTTGTGCTTGTAGCCGGCGGTCAGCACCGTCGGGTTCGACGTGGTGTGCAGCGCGGCGTGGATGAACCGCGACGCCGAGCCGGTGGCCAGCGCGACCTCGTCCGGGCCGGTCACCGTCGGGTCGACCCCGAGGAACCGCGCCACCTCGGCGACCATCGCGTCCGTCGTGGCCGAGAGCCGGACGGGCCACTCCTCGCTGCCGATCCGGGCGACCGCCGCCGCGAGCTTCGTGACGGCGTTGTCGCGGATCACGTGCGAGCCGTGGGCAGCGGTGCCACGCGCGATCAGCTTCACCCACATGAGCGCCTTCTCGCCGGTCTGCAGCAGGTAGGCGCGACGGTCACCGAGCGTGATCGAGTACCCGCCGACCTCGCTGATCGCCGCCGACGCCCCCGCGAAGACCTCCGGGTGCTGGTCGACCACGTGGTGGGACCCCAGGACTCCCCCGGCCTCTTCGTCGGCGAAGTACGCGATCACCAGGTCACGCTCCGGCGCACCGTGCTGTTCGATGACGTCCGCCAGCGACGTGAGCATCATCGCGTCCATGTTCTTCATGTCGACGGCGCCCCGACCCCACAGCGACCCGTCCTTGACCACGCCACCGAACGGGTCGACCGACCAGTTCGCCGGGTCGGCCGGCACGACGTCGAGGTGCCCGTGCACCACGAGCGCCGGCTTGTCACGGTTCCGACCGGGCACCCGCGCCACGACGCTCACCCGGTCCGGCTCCGACTCGAACAACTGCGGCTCGAGGCCCAGCGCGCGGAGCTTGTCCTCGACGTAGTGGGCTGCCTCCGTCTCCCCACGGGACTTCCCCTCGCCCCAGTTCGTCGTGTCGAGGCGGATGAGGTCGCGGGCGATCGCCGCGGTGGCCTCGAGCTCGGGCACGGACTGCGGCTCGGAGGGCTCCGGGTTCGTCATGGCTCCACGGTATCGGTCGGCACCGACCCCGTCGCCGGGACAGCGCGCGCAGGACTCGCCCGGGATGCGCGGCCGTGTTCATCGCGCGTTCAGACCCGTGCTAGTGTCTTCTCTCGGCAGGAACGCCGGGTTCAACCCGGGAAACAGACACCAGACACCCTGTCCGGGTGGCGGAATTGGTAGACGCGCTAGCTTGAGGTGCTAGTGCCCGTATTAGGGCGTAGGGGTTCAAGTCCCCTCTCGGACACAGAAATGCGTGCCCCCTGACCTTTCGGTCGGGGGGCATTTTCTGTTGTGTCTTCCCGGCGAGTGCCGCCATCGCTGCGCTCAGGGCGTCACCGCCTCTGGGGCGCCACTTCGCTTCGCTCAGGGCGACCACGTGCCACTTCGCTGCGCTCAGGGCATTGACGCCGCCGCCTTGCTGCGCTCAGGGCGTTCTCCGTGCAGCGTCGGTGCGTGGGTGGACGCGGGACGTGCGGACTGGAGGCGCGGGGCGGGGCAGCAGCGCGCCTCCAGGCCGGAACGTGCGCGCGTCGCGGGCCGGTGTGACGTTGCGCACTCCGTGTGACGGAACAAGGTCGCACCGAGTGGGCAACGCCGCACCGTGCTGCGAGACCCGCGCGCGCGGTCAGCGCGAGCGGCGCACCCGCCGCACCACCAGCACGACGGCGCCGAGCGCCGCCAGCCAGCCCCAGTTCGCGACCACCGGGTCGAGCACCTGGTGCCGCCAGTCCGACCGACTCGACCCCAGGCGCGACGCAACGGGGTGGTTCCCGCGCTCCGCCGCGACACCGGTCTCGCTGATCACCCGGTCCGGCCGACCCCGGAGCGCATCGGTCACCCGGTGCGTCGCGACGTCCACGCGGTCCCCGACGACGAGCAGCATCCAGTGCGCCAGGCGGCCCTCGCTGAACCGCCGGTAGGCGTACCGCCGGACGATTCCGGCGACACCGTGCAGGGGCTGCGCGGTGCCGAACACCGGCGTCACGTGGGCGTGCTCGATCGAGCGCTCTCGGCCGTGCGCACCGTCCTGCTGCGGCGGGCGGTCCCAGTGGGCTCCGGTGGCCGAACCGGCTTCGCGGGAGAGCTTCGGAACGGACGGCCGGTCCGCGGGGTCGAGGTCGCTCCCCCACCCCGGGATGCGGGCACGGAGTTCCTCGGCCGACGGCACCCGTCGGGGCGGATCGGCGATGTACGGGGTGTGGTCGGACATGTCGGGCCTCCTCACGGCACGACGACGGTCTTGATGCAACCGTCGAGCTTGGACGAGAACAGGTGGTACCCCTCGGCGATGTGCTCGAGGGGGATGCGGTGCGTGATGATGTCGCTCGGCTTGAAGTGCCCCGCCTGGATGTGCTCGAGCAACCGCGGCCACTGGCGCTTCACGTGCGCCTGGTTCGTGTGGATCGTGACGCCCTTGTTCATCGCGTCCCCGAACTTCACCGCGCTCGGGATCGGCCCGTACGCACCGACCGCCGAGACCGTGCCGCCCTTGCGGACGCCGTCGATCGCCCAGTTGAGCGCCGTCGGGGACCCGCCCTGCAGCTTCAGCTTCGAGGCGGTGACCTGCTGGGTGAAGTTGCCGTCCGCCTCGGCTCCGACGGCGTCGATCACGCTGTCCGCACCCAGGAAGTCGGTCTGCTTCTTCATCTCGAGCACGACGTCGTCGACCTCGGCGAAGTTGATCGTCTCGGCGTGCGCGAAGCTCCGGGCCTTCTCGAGCCGGTACTCGAGCTGGTCGACGACGATCACCCGGCCGGCTCCCATGAACCACGCCGACGCCGCGGAGAACAGTCCGACCGGCCCGGCACCGAGCACCACGACGGTGTCGCCCTCGCGGATCGACGCCAGCTGCGCCCCGAAGTAGCCGGTGCTCAGTGCGTCCGTCATGAGGAGGGCGTCGTCGTCGTCGAGCCAGTCCGGGATCACCTGCGGTCCGACGTCGGCGAACGGCACCCGCACGCGCTCCGCCTGCCCGCCGTCGTACCCGCCGGTGGTGTGCGAGTACCCGTAGATCCCGCCGACCGCGGTCGCGTTCGGGTTCACGTTGTGGCAGTTCGCGAAGAGTCCGCGGGCGCAGAACCAGCACGTCCCGCAGAAGATGTTGAACGGGACCATCACGCGGTCCCCGACCGACAGGGTCTCGACGGACGAGCCGATCTGCTCGACCACCCCGATGAACTCGTGGCCGAACGTGTGCCCGACCCGGGTGTCCGGCATCATGCCGTGGTACAGGTGCAGGTCCGACCCGCAGATCGCGGCCCGTTCCACCCGGACGATCGCGTCGTTCGGGTGCTCGATCCGGGGATCCGGCTTCTCCTCGACGCGGATCCGGTAGGGGCCGCGGTACGTCATGGCGCGCATGGACGCTCCTCTCGTTCGTCGCGTCCACGCTGGCGCGCGCCACGTTGGAACGGACCCAGGACCGCAGATGGCGGACAAGCGGTGGGCGTCCGCACCGACGGACCGGAGGCGCGGTGCCAGCTGGCACCGCGCCTCCCGTCCGATCTTTGGGGGCGTCTAGCTCTTCGACGCCTCGACGAAGTTGCGTCGCGGGTCGGTCTCCTTGATGAGCGAGGTCGCGTCGCGACCCGACACGGCACCGGTGATCCAGCCGATGATGATGCGGGCCTTCCGGTTCAGGGTCGGCATCGCGTACACGTGGTACGCGCGGTGCGCGAGCCACGCGAGCAGGTTGGTCATCTTGATGCCCTTGATGTTCGCGGCACCCTTGCCGACACCGTACGACGCGACGGTGCCGATGGAGGGGTGGCGGTACTCCTCGAGCGGCTTGCCGGTGATGGTCGCGACGATGTTGTCGGCGGCCACCACGGCCTGGCGCACGGCGTTCTGCGCGTTCGGCGGGTAGAACGCCGGCTGCTTGTCGGCGGTCAGGTCGGGCACCTGCGCGACGTCACCCAGGCCCCAGACGCCCTCGACGACCTGGTGGGTGTCCTCGGCCTCGACCTGGAGCTTCGCGTTCGCGGCGAGGTGGCCCTTCGGCCCGCGCGGCAGGTCGGAGGCGTCGAGGAGCGGGTTCGGCTTGACGCCCGCGGTCCAGACGAGCAGGCCCGTGGCGAACTCGTCGCCGTCGGAGAACTTGACGACACCGCCCTCTGCGCTCGGCATGGTGGTCTTCAGGCGGACGTCGATGCCGCGGGCGCGGAGCGACTCGAGCGTCCACTTGGACAGCTCCGGGCCGACCTCGGGCGCGACGCGGTCAAGGGCGTCGATGAGCACCCAGCGGGGCTGCTCACCGGCGAGCGACGGGTAGGTCTTGATGGCAGCCTGCGACACGTCGAAGAGCTCGCCGATCGCCTCGACGCCGGTGTAGCCACCGCCGACGAAGACGCTGGTCAGCAGACGGCGACGCTCGTCCTCGTCACGGGTGGCAGCGGCCTTCGCGATGTTGTCGAGGAGCTTGGCGCGCACGTAGGCGGCCTCTTCGACGCTCTTGAAGCCGACGCCGTACTCCTCGAGCCCGGGGGTCGGGAAGGTGCGGGTGACGGAACCGAGGGCGACGACGAGGTGGTCGTAGCCGAGGGTGCGGTCGTCGCCGCCGGCGGTCGCGATCGAGACGGTCTTGTCCGCCGAGGAGATCGCGGTGACCTTGCCCTGGATCACCCGGGTCTTGCGCAGTGCACGGCGCAGCTCGACGGTGACGTCCTTCGGCGCGATGTGGCCACCGGCGACCTCGGGCAGGAACGGCAGGTACGTGTAGTAGGTGTTCTGGTCCACGAGGGTGATGCGCATGGGCACCGTGGCCGCGTGCTTCTGGAGCTGCTTGACCGTGGTGTAGCCAGCGGAGCCGCCGCCGAGGACGAGGACGTGAGGGATCGAGTCTGCCATTCCTCCGGTCTACCGGACTTTGGCTTGGCGCGTCATGAGTTCCGCGGCCTGTCGCGGAGCCGCCACCACGCGGTCTCGGCCAGTTCGGGTCCGGTGAACACCCCGTGCGGGGTGCGGCGGGACTCGGTGAGCGAGAAGCGGCGCAGTCGGTAGCCGCCGCCGAAGCGGTCGATGATCGCCTCGGGTGACGCCTCGGGGTCGCGCTTGACGTACCAGGTGCGGTCGTCGACCGGCTCGATCACGCCGCGGTCACCGTCGTCCGCCGATGCGGGAGCGCAGGATGTCGATGCGCTTCTGGATCTGCTCGATGCTCGCCTGCGCCACGGCCGGGCCACCGCTGATCCGTCGGAGTTCGGCGTGGATCGATCCGTGCGGTTCGTTCGAGTGGCGGGACCAGATCGACACGAGCCGGGCGAGCTCGGTGCGCTGCTCCTTGATCGTCATGTACATCGGTCGGTCGGGCTCGGGCGGCTTCGGCATGCCGTCCTTGGCCGTGCGGCCCTTGGAACGCTTCGCCTGCGTCGCCTGTCGCGCGCGCAGGAGGTCGCGCACCTGGTCGGGTTCGAGGAGCCCGGGGATGCCGATGAAGTCGAGCTCCTCGAGGGAACCGACCTCGCCGCCGGTGCCGAACTCACCGCCGTCGTAGAGGACGCGGTCGAAGGACGCCTGCGAGTCGAGCGCCTCGAACGGCTGGACCTCGAGCAGGCTCTCGGACGCGCGGTCTTCCTTGTTGGCCTCGGCGACCATCGCGTCTTCGGGGTTGTACATGCCGTCGTCGGCGTCCTTCGGGCGGTCGAGGGCGTGGTCGCGCTCGAGCTCGAGGGTGGCGGCGAGGGCCATCAGGCCGGGGACGCTCGGCAGGAAGACGCTCGCGGTCTCACCGCGGCGACGGGCACGCACGAAGCGGCCGATCACCTGGGCGAAGAACAGCGGCGTGCTCGCGCTCGTGGCGTAGACGCCGACGCAGAGCCGTGGGACGTCGACGCCCTCGGAGACCATGCGGACGGCGACCATCCAGCGCGAGGTGTCGTCGGCGAACGCGCTGATGCGGCTCGACCCGGCGGCTTCGTCGGACAGCACCACGGTGGGACGCTCCCCCGTGATCTGCTGCAGGATCCGGGCGTAGGCGCGCGCCGTGGTGGTGTCGGTGGCGATGACCAGACCGCCGGCGTCGGGCACACCACGACGGACCTCGGTCAGGCGCTTGTCGGCGGCGGAGAGCACGGCCGGCATCCACTCGCCCTCGGGTGACAGCGCGGTGCGCCAGGCCTGGGCCGTGATGTCCTTCGTGACCTGCTCGCCCAGGGACGCCGACATCTCGTCGCCCATCCGGGTCTTCCAGCGCATCTGGCCCGCGTAGGCCATGAACAGCACCGGGCGGACGACGCCGTCCTTCAGCGCTCGGCCGTAGCCGTAGTTGTAGTCGGAGATCGAGGTGCGGATGCCCTGCTCGTCGGGGGCGTACTGCACGAACGGGATCGGTGCGGTGTCGGACCGGAACGGGGTCCCCGACAGCGAGAGCCGGCGGGTGGCGCCGGAGAACGCCTCTCGGATGCCGTCGCCCCACGTCAGGGCGTCGCCACCGTGGTGGACCTCGTCGAGGACGACCAGGGTGCGGCCGCCCTCGGTGATGCGCTTGTGCACCTCGGGGTTCATGCCGACCTGGGCGTACGTGATCGCGACGCCCTGGTAGTGCCGGCCGAACATGCCGTCGCCGTTCTTGAACATCGGGTCGATCCGGATGCCCACACGGTCGGCGGAATCGGCCCACTGGCGCTTCAGGTGCTCGGTCGGGGCCACGACGACGATGCGGTCGACGGTGCCGCGGGCGAGGAGCTCGGTCGCCAGACGCAGCGCGAAGGTGGTCTTGCCGGCACCGGGGGTCGCGGCCGTGAGGAAGTCGCGGGGTTCCTTCTCGAAGTACTTGGTGAGCGCTTCGATCTGCCAGGCGCGGAGCTTCGAGGCCGTGCCCCAGGCGGCCCGGTCCGGGAACGCCGGCGACAGGTGCTGGACGGCCGAGTTGCCGGCCGCTTCGGCCAGGGCTGCGGCGTCGGCTTCGTCACGGGCGGCGTCACCCTGCGCCTGCGCCGTCTGGTACGCCTGGGTTTGGTGCGCCTGGCTGCCGTCGTGCGTCGACGACGATCCGCCTGCGCCGGACTGGTCGTCACCCGACTCCGCCCACAGCGTGGCGGGCTGCTGGTCTTCGTACTCCGCTGCGCTCACTGAACCCGATTCTACCGCCACCGTCAGTCCTGCCGAGCGTGCGGGACGCCGCCGTCAGGGGTCCGGCGGACCAGGGATGCCGGTCGCAGCACGCCGGCGCCGAAGCGTGCGGCGACCGCGTCGACCGTGGTCTCGGTGTCGCGCCACGGCGCGTCGTCGTCCCACAGGGCGTTGCTCGCGGCCGCGGGCACGAGGTTCTCGCCGCGCACCCCGATCAGCCGGATCTGGTTGCCCGGTCGGTGCAGCACGTCGTACAGCTCGACGGCTTCGCGGTGCAGGCGCTTCGCGACGTCGGTGGGCTCCGCCAGCGTGCGCGACCGGGTCAGGGTGGTGAAGTCGGTGTACCGGACCTTGAGCGCCACGGTCCGGGCCTGCACGTCGGCCTGGCGCAGACGGACGGCGACCTTGTCGGCCAGGCGCAGGAGTTCACGGGCGACGTCGTCGCGCTCGGTCAGGTCGCGGCCGAACGTGACCTCGTGCCCGATCGACTTCTCGCCGACGCCGGTGTCGACCACGCGCGGGTCGCGGCCCCAGGACAGGTCGTGCAGCCGCTGCCCGCCGGCCGGGCCGAGTGCCGACACCAGCGACCCGAGCGGGGTGTTCGCCAGGTCGCCGACCGTGCGGATGCCCCGGCGTTCGAGCGTCTCCTGCGTCTTGCCGCCGACGCCCCAGAGCGCGGACACGGGCTGCGGGTGCAGGAACGCCACGGTGTCGGCGGCGGGCACCACGAGCAGGCCGTCCGGCTTCGACCGGCTGGACGCGAGCTTCGCGACGAACTTCGTCGATGCCGCGCCGACGGAGCAGTGCAGACCGGTCTCGGCGAAGACCGTGCGGCGGATCGCCTGGCCGATCTGCCACGGGGTGCCGTACATGCGGAGGGCGCCGGCGACGTCGAGGAACGCCTCGTCGATGCCGAGGCGCTCGACCCGCGGGGTGAACCGGTCGAAGATCGCCATCACCGCGGCGGACTTCGCACGGTACTTCTCGAAGTGCGGCTCGACGATGACGGCGTTCGGGCAGCGGCGCTTGGCGACGGCCATCGGCATCGCGGAGTTGACCCCGTAGCGACGGGCTTCGTAGGTGGCGGCGGTGACGACGGAGCGGTCGGAGTCGTGTCCGACGATGACCGGCAGCCCCACCAGGTCGGGGCGGTCGAGCAGTTCGACGGAGGCGAAGAAGGCGTCCATGTCGACGTGCAGCACGGTCGCCGAGACGTCGTCCACCGGTGCGTCGGAGACGAGGCGGTTCCGTCCGTCCTGCTTGCTCACACCGAGATGATGCCAGGCACCGCCGACATCGCCGTGCCCGGGCGTGCTCACGGCCGCTCGGTGCGAGGTTCGTCCCGTCGTGCGGGGTTGCTCGCCCACCACCAAGTGCGGAACCTCGCACCGGAGCGCCCCGGAGCGCAACGCCTCGCACCGTGCGAGCGCAGCGCTCAGCCGAGCGGGCCGAGCACCGACGCGGCGATCGTCCGCGCCGCGGAGTCCCGCGACGACGGGTGGTACTGCCCCGCCCGGACGTCCCGCGCCAGCCGCGCGAGCTCGCTCGACGACCGGAACGCCGAGCCGCCGACGACGCGCATGGCCTCGTCCACGACGTGCTGCGCCGTGTCCACCACGCGCGCTTTGGTGCCGACGAGCAGCGGGAACCAGCGGCCTCCGAGGTCGTCGAGCTCGTCGACCGACCGCGCCAGCGAGTCGACCTGCAGCGTGATCGCGTCGACCGAACCGCGCAGGTCGGCGATCGCCCGGCGCACGTCGGGGTCCTGGGACCGCGGGGTGCCGTCGGCCCCGGTGCGCCCCGCCACGGCGGCCGTCGCGAGCGTGATCGCCCGCTCTGCGACCCCCACGTACACCGAGGCGATGAGGAGCTCGAACGACGCGAAGATGCCGAACACGAGCGGGTCCTGGTTCGGCCCGACCGGCAGCGACCGGACGATGCGGTCGGCGGGGACGTGCACGCCGTGCAGCTTCGTGGTGCGGCTCTGCGTCGCACGCATCCCGAGCGTGTCCCAGTCGTCCAGGTGCTCGACGTCGCCGTCGGACCGCAGGACGAACCCGTGCACGAGCCGTGGCTCCGGCTCCGAGCTGTCCTTGCCGAAGACGCTCATGACGTCCCACGCCGGTGCGAGCGACGTGAAGACCTTCGTGCCGGTGAACCGGTACCCGCCGTCGCCGTCCGGCTCCGCCGTCGTCGACGAGTCGAACAGCACGGCGTCGTTGCCGGGTTCGCTCACCCCGAATGCGAGCAGGTGGTCGTCCGCAGCGTGGTCGGTGACGGCCTGGAGGAACGACTCGCCTCGCGTACGGACGGCGCGGGCCGCCTGCACCCACACCTGGTGCATGCCGAGACCGAGTGCCGTCGCCGGTGCGGCCTGGGCGAGGCCGCGCTGCACCCGCGCGGTGGCGCGGAGGCCGAGGCCCGCCCCGCCCTGCTCGACGGGCACGCCGATCCGCAGGTAGCCAGCGGCGCGCAGCTCGTCGAGGTCCTCGGTGCAGAACGCGTTCGCGGCGTCGTAGCCGGGGGCGCGCTCGGCGATGCGGCTGAGCAGCTCGTCCGGCACCGACCAGCCGACGGCGTCCGTGTTGGCCTTCGTCATGCCACGAGACTAGGGTCCGGGACGTGTCAGATCGTCATCCTTGGACCAGGTACGTCGCGATCGGTGACTCGTTCACCGAGGGCATCGGGGACCCCGACCCCACCGTCCCGGGCGGCAACCGCGGCTGGGCGGACCGCGTCGCCGAGGTGCTCGCACACCAGACCGACGACTTCGCCTACGCGAACCTCGCGATCCGCGGGCGGTTGCTGCAGCAGATCATCGACGAGCAGGCCGAGGCCGCCGTCGCCCTCCACCCGGACCTCATCACGGTGTCCGCCGGCGGCAACGACATCATCCGCCCCGGCTCGGACCCCGACGAGCTCGCCGAGCGCGTGGACCGGCTCGTCGCCGACCTGCGCCGCGACGGAGCCACCGTCGTGCTCTTCACCGGCCCGGACGTCGGGATGACCCCGGTGCTCGGCATGGTCCGCGGCAAGACGGCGATCTACAACGAGAACCTGCACGCCATCGCTCTGAAGCACGGCGCCCTGGTGGCGAACATGTGGGCGCTCCGCGTGCTCCGGGACCCGCGGATGTGGGCTCCCGACCGGCTGCACCACTCCCCGATGGGCCACTCGACGATCGCCGCGGCGGTGCTCGACACCCTCGGTGTGCCGCACGGGCTCGAACCGTTCAACCCGGATCCGCTCGAGGCGCGGCCGTGGCGCGAGGCCCGCGCCGAGGACCTCGGCTGGGCCAGGGAGTACCTGGTGCCGTGGGTGGTCCGGCGCATCAAGCACACCTCGTCCGGCGACGGGGTGTCGGCGAAGCGGCCCGAGCTGCAGATCGTGACCGAGCACCCCTCCGACACCCCGTAGACGCAACGCGGCGCGGAGCCGCGGGCCCTCAGTCCGCGGGGCGCCGCAGCGTGAGCGGTCCGTCGTGCAGCGGCTCGGTCTGCCAGCTCGTCGTCGTCGATCCCGTCGCGGGGTCGATCCGGACGTGCGCCAGGTGCGGGGTCTCGACGAACCGCACGTCGACTCGGACCGTCCCGTCGTCCGCGACGGCACCGCTCGCGGCGAGCGGGCCCTCCACGGCCCACTCCCCCTGCCCGACCGGCACCGACAGGGAGCCGCCGTCGACGTCGAGCGTGAGTCGCCACCCGTCGCCGTCGCTGGCCAGCGGACCGACGTCGGCGAGGCCCTGCAGCGGACCACCGTCCACGGCGGGCAGTCCCAGGGAGGTGAGCCGGGCCTCCAGGGCGGATGCCGAGGACGCGTCGGACGCGCGGTCGACGGCGGGCAGCAGGTGCTGCCAGACCGCGTCGAGGACGGCCTGCATGTCGAGGCTCTGGCCGGTCATCGCGAGGACGACGTCCTGCTCCGGCAGGACGACGCAGAACTGGCCGTAGGCGCCGTCGCCGCGGAAGCCGTGGCGGGCCATCCAGAACTGGAAGCCGTAGCCCTGGGACCAGTCGGGGTTGGCCTCGTCCGGGTTGGCGACCTGGGTGCTGGTGGCCTGCTCGACCCAGTCGGCGTCGAGGATCCGCTCGCCGTCCCAGACGCCTCCCTGCAGGTACAGCTGGCCGAGCTTGGCGACCGCGTCGGTCGGCGCGTAGCACCCGCTGTAGCCGAGCTCCGCGCCGGTGTCGTCGCGGCGCCAGGCGAGGTCGTCGATGCCGAGCGGGTCGAGAAGGTGCGGGCGGAGCCACGCGACGAGGGACCCGCCAGTCACCCGCCGGACGATCTCGGCGAGGGTGTACGTGCACGGCTGGTTGTATGCGAAGACCGTGCCGGGCTCCTCGTCCGGCGGGAGCAGCAGGAACCCGCGCACCGTGTTCGTCGGGTCGAGGGCCCGGGCGCGGTCGATCGTCTCCTCGCGGTGGCCGCTCGCCATCGCGAGCAGGTGCCGGACGCGGATGCGGCGGCTGCGTTCGTCGGTGACGTCGGCGTCGAGCTCCGGGAAGTACGACAGCACGGTCGCGTCGAGGTCGATCAGGCCCGCACGGACGGCGATGCCGACCCCGGCGGCGGTGAAGCTCTTGCTCAGCGAGTAGAGCAGGTGCACGCGGTCCGCGGCGTAGGGCTGCCACCAGCCCTCGGCCGCGACCTGGCCGTGCCGCAGCAGCATGATGCTGTGCGGCTCCACGCCGGGCGTGGACTCGAGGGCGTCGAGCAGGGCGGTCACGCCGCCGGGATCGATGCCGAGGGCGGCAGGGGTGGTCCGGGGGAACGTCGTCATCGTCGTCACCCGACCGACTCTACGGTCGGCGGACGACAGGCGTCACGCCCCCTGGAACGGGTTCGTCCAGCGCCACCAGACGCCGGGGTCGTCGATCGTGCGTTCGAGCACGAGCGGCACCGTGACCGGGTCGTGGTCGGAGATGCGGAACCGCACCTGCCCGACCCGCTCACCCTTCGTGCCGAAGGTCACCTGCTCGAGCTTCGCCTTCGCCGTGACGGTGGTCTTGCCCCACACGAGCACCTCGGCGGCCTTCGTCGTGACCGCGTCGGCCTCGTCCTGCCACGGGGTCGAGAAGGTGCCGAACGTCTGCCCCTGGTGCGTGAGCGTCACCACCTGGAAGTTGTCCGCCACGGACCGCAGCAACCGCTGCACGTCCACGTCGAGGGAGTCGTGGTCGACACCGCCGAGCATCACCCCGACGACGGTGACGTCCTTGCCACCGCGCTCGTACGTCGCCGCGAACAGCAGACAGGCGCCGGCTTCGTCGAGGGTGCCGGTCTTGATCCCCTCGATGCCGTCGAGCCCGAGGAGCTTGTTCGAGTTCTCGATCTCGCCGACCGTCGGGATCGTGACGTCCTGGGTGCCGACGATGTCCTTCACGACCGGGTTCGCCAGCGCGAGCTGCCCGAGCTCGACCAGGTCCGTGGCGGTCGAGGTGTTGTCCGGGTCGAGGCCGGTCGGCTCGTGGATCGTGGTGTCGTCCAGGCCGTGTTCGTCGAGCCAGTCGTTCGCCGCGTGCTCGTAGGCGGCGATCGAGCCGAAGGCCCAGATGGCGAGCGCGCCGGCGTAGTTGTTCGCCGACTTCATGAGCATCACCTGGAACGTCTGGTGCTCGGTGAGCTTCAGGCCGGCGGGCATCGGGGCGACCTCGCCGTTCTGCGCCGCGTACTTGGCGTACAGGCCCTCCATCTGTTTCGTGAAGCGGATGGACGGACCGGACTCCCCCACGGCCATCGGCTTCTCGTCGAGCACCACGAGCGCCGTGACGACCTTCGTGATGCTCGCGATCGACCGGGGTTTCGTGTCGCCGCTGGTGCGCAGGCTCTCCGGGAAGTCCGTCGCTTCGACCGCCGTCGCGCCGTACCCGGGGAAGCTCAGCGCCGGGACGGTCGTCTTCGGTGCCGAGTACGTCGTGGTGCTGGCGCTCGCCGGGCCGAACGGCACGACGGCCGCGGCGACGAGGTACCCGGCCACCAGGAGCAGGACGGCGACCACCGAGATCGTGACCGGCCTCCGGACGGCGGAGCGGGGGCGGCGGACGACTCGTGACACGGGACCCGAGCGTACCGGTCCGCTCCTAGGCCGAGGCTGCGACCGGCTGGTCGGGCTGGCGTTCCGGAGCAGGAGCCGGGGTCGCTGCGCCGCCGGCGTCGGTCGCGACGACCGGGTCGGCCGAAGCGGCCGGGTCGGACGAGCCTGCCGAACCGGCCGAGCCCGTCGTCTCGGGCAGGGCGAAGGTCAGGCGGCGGGACAGGTACGCGAACACCGGACCGAGCGCGTTCATCAGCACGACCGACACCCAGGCCGCCCAGGCGTTCCCCGGGTCGAAGCCGAAGCCGCCGAAGCACGTCGCGAAGAACGAGGCGAACCCGAGGAACATCCCCGGGACGAGCCCGAACAGCTTCGTGCGACCCGTGTACATCAGGGCGCAGTTCACGACGAGGATGAGCAGCGCCAGCACGGTGTTCTGCGCCGCCTGCCCCTCGCCGAACAGCGTGCCGAACCGCTGGTCGAGCAGGACGATGACCAGGCCGAACGCCGAGCCGATCGGCATCGCGGCCCACAGGCGCGTGGCGTTCCGCAGCGTCGGCTTGCTGCCGAGCAGGAACATCCCCGCCCAGCTGATGAAGATCGCCCAGGTCGGCAGGTGCAGGGCGTTGCCCCCGATGAACGCCGTGGCACCGGCCAGGACGGAGGCGACGATCTCGTGCGGGATCCGTTCACGCATGGCTGAGTTCCTTCGATCGGTTCGTGGTGCGGCTGGTGGTGAGGCGGGTGGTCCGGGTGGTCTCGGCGACGACCCGGCCGCGCTTGAGGACGAGGGCGCGGTCCGGCCGGTCGAGCAGGACGCCGTCCGGGTCGGTGGTGGAGAGCACCACGAGGTCGGCGGCGGCACCGGGCCGGATGCCGTGGGTGTCCGCGACGCCGACGACCTCGGCCGCCCCCGTGGTGGCCATGGCGAGCACCCGTCGCAGGTCGTCCGGGCCGGACAGGTGCCCGGTCTGCGCCAGGAGCAGCCCGACGTCGAGCAGGTCGGCGTTGCCGAACGGGGTGAAGGCGTTCCGGACGTTGTTCGACGCGTACGCGCTCGTGACCCCGGCGTCCCAGAGTTCGCGGACCGGCACGACCCCGCGCCGCACGTCGTGGTCGTCGGACCGTCCCCCCAGGTGCAGGTCGGTCGCGGGCAGCGGCACGACGGCGACCCCGGCCGCGGCCAGGCGATCGAACAGCACCCGGCGCTCGTCGCGGGGCAGGCTCGCGACCGAGGTCACGTGCCCGAGCGCCACCCGCCCCTGCAGCCCGCGGGCGGTCACGCGGTCGGCGATGTGCCCGGCGAGGGCGTACCGCGGGTCGGAGGTGTCGTCGGCGAAGTCGGCGTGCAGGTCGGCCGGCACCCCGAACTCCTCGGCGAGGTCGAGGACGGTCTCGACGTGCTCGTGGCACGCGGCCAGGGTGTGCTCGTTGTACGTGCAGCCCCCGATGACGTCCGCCCCCGCGGCGAGCGCCTGACGGAGCAGCGCGAGGGTGCCCGGTGCCTTGGCGATGCCCTCCTGGGGGAACGCGACGATCTGCAGGTCGAGGGCGTCCCGGTACTCGTCGCGCAGGTCGAGCAGCACCTCGACGCCGGTGAGCCCGACGATCGGGTCGACGTCGGGGTGTGCGCGGACGAGCGTCGTGCCGTTCGTGATGGCCTGGTCGAGCAGGGTGCGGGCGCGGTCGCGGACGGTGGCGTGGGTGAAGCCGCGCTTGAGCTCCCCCGTGACGGCGATGGCGCCGGCGAGGGTGCCGTCGGGGTTCGGGCGTTCCCGGTCGAGCAGGGCCTTGTCGACGTGCAGGTGCGCCTCGATGAGCCCGGGGATGAGCACACGCCCGGCGCAGTCGACCACGCGGGCGGAACCAGCGGGAGCGGCGGCACCGGGCAGCGCGTCGGCCACGCTGACGATCACGCCGTCGGCGATGGTGACGTCGACGGACCGACCGTCGGTGAGCCGTGCGTTGGTGAGGACCAGGTCCACGTCGAACCCCTCTTCCGGTCGGTGCGGGTGGGACGTGCTCCACCATTCGCCCGCCGTGTTTCGGCTTCCGACGCCGCGTGTGACGGCCGTGTAAAAGATGGTCGTACCAATGAACCAAGCAGACCAACCGGCCCTACGGTCGAGGGCATGCACCGTGGACGGACCCTGAGCGCGGCGACCGCCGCCCACCTCGGCACGCTCGTGCTCGACGACCTGCAGCCCGGCGACAAGCTGCCGCCGGAACGCACCCTCGCCGAGGACCTCGCCGTGTCCCGCACGACCATCCGCGAGGCGCTGCAGGAGCTCGAGCGCCGTCGCCTGGTCTCCCGGACCCCTGGTCGTGGCACCGTCGTACTGCCACGGCCGGAGGAAGCGTCCGCCCTGCTCGACCACCACCGCGACGACCTGGACCACCGGGCCGAGCACGTCGCCGAGTTCCGGACCGTCGTGGAGCCGCAGGTCGCCGGACTCGCGGCGGCGCGGGCGGGCGATGCCGACCTGCTCACCCTGGAACGCATCCTCGCTGCGACGCACGCGGGGCTCAGCCCGGAGGAGTCGCTCGCCCAGGACGTCGCCTTCCATGTGCAGGTCGCCCGTACCTCGGGTAACCCCCTGCTCGTCTCCCTGTGCGAGCTCAGCAGCGGCTGGGTGCAGGACGTCCGTGCCCGCTCGCACAGCACCAGCGAGGGGCGCCGGTCGTCGTTCGAGTGGCACGAGCGGATCCTCGACCGGATCCGGGAGCACGACGTCGCGGGCGCGACGCGGGCGATGGCCGACCACCTCGCCGACGTGGCCCACCTGGTCGAACGGAGGACGGACCGATGACCACCACACACCGCACCACTGCACACCAGACCACCGCCCCCGCGGTCCCGACCCTGCAGCCGGGTGCCGGACCCGTCCGCGGCGACCACGCCCTGCCCGTCGACCCGGAGACCGTCCTGTGGGGCCGACTGCCGAGCGACGGTGACACCCCGGCCCTGACGATCGGCCCCGGGGAGTCGGTCACCATCGACACCGTCAGCCACGAGGGGATCCTCCCCGACCAGGGCAGCGACCCCGTCGCCTGGTTCGGCGACCACGGCGTCGCTCCGGAGCACGTCCTCGCCGACGCCGTCGCGATCGCCCGCTCCGGTCACCGCGACCCCGCGTCGGACGGACCGCACGTGGTGTCCGGGCCGATCGCGGTGCGCGGTGCCCGTCCCGGTGACGTGCTGACGATGACGGTCCTCGAGACCCTGCCCCGCGTGCACTACGGCGTCGTGTCGAACCGGCACGGCCGCGGTGCCCTGCACGGTGAGTTCCCGGTCGACGGCACGACGGTGAGCGTCTTCGCCGACGTCGTCGACACCGACCAGGGCCGGCGGGGCCGCATCCCGCTGACCGCCGCCGGCGACCGCTTCGCGCACTTCCCCCTCGCCCCGTTCCTCGGGATCATGGGTGTCGCCACCCCCGGGGAGCGGCTGCACTCCGTCCCGCCCGGTCGCCACGGCGGCAACATCGACGTCAACCTGCTGCAGGCCGGGTCGCAGCTGCACCTGCCGGTGCTCGTCCCCGGCGCGCTCGCCCACGTCGGTGACCCGCACTTCGCCCAGGGCGACGGCGAGGTGGCACTCACCGCGATGGAGGCCTCGCTCCGCGCGACGATCCGCTTCGACCTGACCCCGGCCGCCGAGGCCGCCGCGCGCTTCGGTGACCTGGTCTGGCCCGTCGCCGAGACGCAGGAGTTCCTCGTGCCCACGGGCATGGACCCCGACCTCGACGAGGCCGTCCGGCAGTGCGTCCGGCACGCCGTCGCGATCCTCGGCGCACGCTGGGGCATGGAACGCCACCTGGCGTACGCGTACCTGTCGGCCGCGACCGACTTCAACATCTCGCAGGTGGTGGACCTGGTCACCGGTGTCCACGCCCGCATCCGCAAGGCCGACTTCGAGGAGCCCGCCCGATGACCACGCCCCCCACGTCGACGGCACCCGACGCCGCGCCCGAAGGCCTGCTCGAGGCCCTCGACGCCTACGAGGCCGCCCTGCTGGCGAACGACCTCGACGCCCTCGACACCGCCTTCGTCGACTCCCCCGGCACGATGCGCGGCGACGACCGTGGCCTGCTCGTCGGGCACGACGCGATCAGCGCGTTCCGCGGGGCACGGGGTGGGGTCGCGACCCGGTCGCTGACGCACGTCGAGGTCCGCCCCCTGACCGAGGACCGCGCCCTCGTCGTGTCGGTGTCCCGGTTCGCCGCGGGTGGGCAGGGCCTCCAGACCCAGCTCTGGCGCCGCGACGGCGACACCGGCGAACGCGAGACCAACGACGGCGACACCGGCGCCCGCTGGCGCATCGAGGCGGCCCACGTCACCGGCCGCCCGAAGGCCGTCGACACCACCGTCTGGCGGGCCGTCGGCGACCCGCTCGTCGCCCCCACCGCCTCCGGACCGCTCGACGGCCTGACCGTCGCCGTCAAGGACCTCTACGCCGTCCCCGGCCAGCCGGTCGGCGCGGGCAACCCGACGTACCTGCTCGAGGCACCGGTCGAGACCGCGCCCGCCGCAGCGGTCGCCGCGCTCCTCGCCGCCGGCGCCTCGATCCGCGGGATCGCACGCACCGACGAGTTCGCCTACAACCTGACGGGCCGGAACGCACACCACGGCACGCCGCCGAACAGCGCGGCTCCCACCCGACTGCCTGGAGGCTCGTCCAGCGGATCCGCGTCGGCCGTCGGCCTCGGGACGGCCGAGATCGGGATCGGCACGGACACCGCGGGATCGGTGCGGGTCCCCGCCTCGTACCAGGGACTCTGGGGCCTCCGGACGACCCACGGAACGGTGTCCCGGGACGGGCTGCTCCCGCTCGCACCGTCGTTCGACACCGTCGGGTGGCTCACACGGAGCCCCGGGGTGCTGCTCGCCGCCCTCGACGCCACCGTGCCGCCGCCCGCGCCGGCAGGGGCTTCCGACGCGACCGTGCTCGTCGTCCCCGAGGAACTCGTCGCACTCGTCGAACCGGCCGTCGCCCGGTCCTTCACCGCCTTCGTCGACACACTCGACGAACCCGTCGCGACCGTCCGGCTGCGGGACCTCGGCATCCCGGACCCCGCAGCACTGCAGGAGCAGATGCGGCTCGTCCAGGCCGCCGAGGCACTCGCCGCCCACGGCCCCTGGATCGACGCGCACCCCGGCGCACTGAGCGCCGTCGTCGGTGACCGGTTCCGGGCGGCACGCGCGAACGACCCCGACGCGACCGCCGACGCCGTCGCACGCCTCGACGAGGTGCGTGCGACGATCCGCCGTGCCCTCGCCGGTCGGACGCTGCTGTTCCCGACCGTGCCCGGACCCGCACCGCTGCTCGACGCGGACACCGCTGCGCTCGAGCGCACCCGGACCGCCACCACGGCGATGACCGCGCTCGCGAGCGTCGGCGGCCTGCCCGCGGTGAGCGCACCAGCGCTGACCGTGGACGGCGCGCCCGTCGGCGTATGCCTCGTGGGTGGGCCGGCCACCGACCGCGCCCTGGTGATCCGCGCCGGGCGCATGCTGTCCGACCAGGCCGCCCCGGGCCTCCCGACCGTCTCGGTGGTGCGCTAGGAGGCGAGCCGCCGGGCGTGGGTGACCGCCCACAGACCGACGGCGCTCGCCGCGGCCACGTTGAGCGAGTCGACGCCGTGCGCCATCGGGATCCGGACGGTCGTGTCGGCCGACGCGATCGCGGCCGGCGTCAGTCCCTGCCCCTCGGTGCCCATCACGAGCGCAACCTTCTCGGGCAGGTCCGCCACGAAGGCGTCGAGGTCGATCGACTCGTCGGTCAGCGCCATCGCGGCCAGGTGGAAGCCCTGCGCGCGGAGTTCCTCGCCCGCCGCGGGCCAGTCGCCGATGCGGGTCCACGGCACCTGCAGGACCGTGCCCATGCTCACCCGGACGCTCCGGCGGTACAGCGGATCGGCACACCGCGGGCTGACGAGCACCGCGTCGGCGCCGAGGCCGGCGACGCTGCGGAACACCGCGCCGACGTTCGTGTGGTCGACGATGTCCTCGAGCACGACGACGACCTTCGCGTCCCGCACCACGTCGGCGACGCTCGGCAGCTCGGGGCGCTGCATCGCGGCGATCGCACCGCGGTGCATCCGGAAGCCGGTGAGCTCCTCGAGCAGGGCGTCGGCGCCGACGAAGACCGGCCCGTCGTGCTCCGCGACCAGGGGCAGGACGCTGTCGAGCCACTTCTCCTGTACCAGGATGCTCCGCGGCACGTGCCCGGCGCGGACCGCGCGCTCGATGACCGTGTTCGACTCGGCGATGTACAGGCCGCCCTCGGGCTCCGAGACCCGGCGGAGTGCCACGTCGGTCAGACGGGCGAAGTCGTCGAGGCGGGGATCGTCGAGGGAGTCGATGCGGACGGGGTGCACGGGGCTCGTTTCGGTGTGGTGCGGGGGCGGCGGGTGGGTCCGGCGGGCCGGGGCCAGCGCGGGTCCGGCGGGCCGGGCCGACACGGGTCCGGGCTGCCGACGGGCTGCTCCGGGCTGCCGCCGGACGGGTCCGCCGAGGATGCGCTCCGCCTGGGAAGCGACCGGGACGGTCGGGTGTTGAGGGTACCGTGAACAGGGTGCTGGATGATGCTGCGTCGACGACCGGACCGACCACCGGGGCGGCCGCCGGGTCGGTGACCGCCGACGACCTGGACCGCGTCGTCGAGGTGCTCGCGGGCAAGCGGATCGCCGTGCTCTCCGGTGCCGGCCTGAGCACCGACTCCGGCATCCCCGACTACCGCGGTGCCGGACGGGTGGTGCGCAAGCCGATGACGTTCCAGGAGTTCCTGGCCGACCCCGCCAAGCGCCAGCGCTACTGGGCCGGATCGCACCTGGGCTGGCGGAGCTTCGCGGCCGCCGTGCCGAACGACGGACACCGGGCGCTCGCCGCACTCGAGGACGCCGGGATCGTCGCCGGGGTCATCACGCAGAACGTCGACGGCCTGCACCTGCGCGCCGGCTCCCGCCGCGTCGTCGAGATCCACGGCTCGATGGACCGGGCAGTGTGCCTGCGCTGCGGGCAGGTCTTCTCCCGCTCCGACCTCGCCGCCACCATCGACCGCGAGAACCCCTGGATCGACGAGCCCGGGTCCGTGCAGCTGCAGCCGGACGGGGACGTCGAGATCACCGACGTCGAACGGTTCGTCGTGCCCGCGTGCACCGTGTGCGGCGGCGACCTGAAGCCCGACGTCGTCTTCTTCGGCGAGTTCGTGCCGGCCGAGAAGTTCCGCGAGGCCGTGTCGGTCGTCGCCGACGCCGACGCGCTGCTCGTCGTCGGTTCGTCCCTCACCGTGAACTCGGGCGTGCGGCTGGTCGACCACGCTGCGCGCCGCAAGAACCCGGTGGTCATCGTGAACCGCGGCGAGACCCGCAGCGACCGTCGTGCGGCCGTGAAGCTCGACGCCGGCACCACCGAGACGCTCGTGCACCTGGCGGAGCGGCTCAGCGCGGCGGCGTCGACCGACTAGCGCGGTCGCGGTTCCCGGACGGGCCTGCCGTTCGCGTCTGCGAAGATCGACGGGTGACGACCCTCCTGTACCTCGTCCGGCACGGCGAGACCGACTGGAACGCGCAACGCCGCATCCAGGGCTCGACCGACATCCCGCTCAACGACACCGGACGACGGCAGGCCGCCGAGGCCGCCGAGCTCCTGACCCGCCGGCCGTTCGACGCGGTGGTCGCCTCCCCGCTGTCCCGTGCGGCCGAGACGGGCGCGATCATCGCCGACCGCCTGGGCCTCGACGCACCGACGACGTACCCGGGCCTGGCCGAGCGCTCCTACGGCGAGGCCGAGGGCCTGACCGACGACGAGGTGTCGGCACGGTACCCGCACGACGACATCCCCGGTCGCGAGTCCCGCTCCGCGCTGCTCGCCCGCGTCACCGAGACGCTCGGTGAGATCGCGGTCCGGTTCGACGCCGGCGTCGTCGTGGTCGCGACCCACGGCGCGGTGATCCGCAGTGTCGTGAACGCCGCAGCCCCCGGCACCGCCGACCGCCGCAACACCCCGATCCGCAACGGGTCCATCCACTCGTTCCGGTGGGACCCCGAGCGCTTCCACGCCGAACTCGTCCGGTTCGACGACCCGATCGACGACGTGTCCGACGCCACCGGAGGGTCCGCGTTCGAGTACCAGAACCCGTTGGAGCGCCGGGGCTGAGCGGGGACTAGGCTCCGACGCACCCGCACACCGGGGTGAGGGGAGCCACATGTCCGACGACGGAACCAACCGACACGGTCAGCGTGCCCTCGACCAGCAGGACGACGACCTCGACCGGGTGTTCGGTCCCGAGACGGCGAGCGTCCCCACCCGCACCCGGGCCCGCACGTGGTTCATCATCGGCGGCAGCACCCTCGCGGTGGTCGCGGTCATCGCCGTGGTGCTCGGGTCGATCATCGGGAGCGTCCAGAACGGCATCGGCGGGGTCTTCCCACGGCCGGACGTGGCGCTCGACCGGTTCGACACGCGCGTGAATGCGCTGCCCGGCGTCACCGACGTGCGGCACCATGCCCCGTCGAAGACGGCGTTCGCGAGCTACGACGCCATCGCATCGGTCCGGGCGGACCCGGCGCTCGACCCCGCTGCCCGGCGTGACCTGGTCGCCGCCATCAGCCGGGCGGCCGACGAGTCCGGCGGCAACGGTGTCCGCGTCGTCGTGGTCGCCGACCTCGGCAACCTGGAGATCGGCGTCACCGGTGCCGGTGGGGTAGCGGCGAAGCGCCTGGCACTGGCGGACACGCTCGACCACATCGGCGGTGTGACGGAGGTCCGTTGTTCGTGGGAGCGCGGCGGCGACCCGTCCGACGCTGCACGCGACCAGTCGATCGTCGTGCGGACCCCGGGTCGGGGTGCAGCGGTGCCGCCGATCGTGTCGCGGGTCACCGAGGAGACGCAGAAGGTGTTCCCCGGGGCGGACGTGCAGGTCATCGCGCCGGAGTGACGTGCGGTGGTGGCGTGGTGTGGCGTGGTGGTGGCGCGTCCGACGTGGAACGACACTGTCGACGTCGTACGACATCGACATCGTCGTTCCGCATCGTCACGAAGGCGAGCCCGAGCCCCCGCCCCGCGGCCGCACCAGCCCTCAGCCCCGCCGGTCCCCCACGGCCCGCTCGACGGCCCGGACGACCTGCTCCGCCGAGTCCTGCCACCGGAACCGACCGGCACGCTCGATCGACTGCCGCGAGGCCTCGTCCCACCGTTCCTCGACCCGCCGGACGGCCGCGGCGAGGGCGGACGGCGACGCCGGGTCGAAGTACTCCGCCGCGGAGCCGCCGATCTCCCGGAAGATCGGGATGTCACTGACGACGACCGGGGTCCCGACGCCCATCGCCTCGACGAGCGGGATGCCGAACCCCTCGTCGTACGACGCGGTCGCCAGCGCGGTGGCCGAACGGAGCACGGACAGGTACTCCTCGTCGGTGGCGCCGTCGTGGAACACGATCGTCCCCGTGGGAGCCAGCGCCTCGAGCCGTGCACGGTCGGCGTCGGACACCCGCGACATGCAGTGCAGCGTCCAGTCCGCCCCCAGGAGCGGCAGCGCCGCCGCCAGGGTCTCGACGTTCTTGTACGGCATGAACGAGCCCATGTAGACGAGCGAGCGTCCACGTGGCGCTCCGGCCACCCGCGGTGTCGCCGGGTCGGCCGCGTTGTGGGCGACCGTCACGGGTCGCTTCGTCAGCCGGTGCTCGGCGATCAGCCCGGCGGTCGTCTCGGACACCGTCACGACCCCGTCCGCGCCGTTCAGCAGGAACCGCTGCGGCGCCCAGGACAGGTGGAACGCCCGCCAGCCGAGCCGCAGCGGCCACGAGAACTCCCGCGGGGGCGTGCGGTTGCGGTAGTAGATCAGGTCGTGCAGCGTCAGGACGAGCGCGTACCGGCGCCCTCGTGACCCCATCGTCTGCATCGGCGAGAACACCGCGTCGAGCCCGAGCCGGTTGACGCGCCGGGCGACGAGCGGCTCCCCCACGTCCGTCGGCGCGGGCAGCAGCTCCCACGGCAGGTCGGTCGGCAGCGACTCGAGCTGGCGCTCGTCGTTGACGAGCAGCACGTAGTCGTGCCGGTCCGGCAGGTGCGCGACGACCCCGGCGGTGAACCGGCTGATGCCGTCGTGCCGACCGATCCGCACGTACCGGCAGTCGATGCCGATGCGCAGGCGCGTCACGACGCGTCCGCCGTCCGGGAGGCCCGCCCCGCCCCCGACGGTCGGCTGTCCGTCGCGGCCGCGCCGCGTCCAGTGCGTCCAAGGCGTGCGCCACGTCCGGTCGTGTCCGCCATCCGGCGGAGCACCGCCGCCGCGGCCGGAGCCGGCGTCTCGTAGTGCACCAGGTGGCCGACCCCCGGGATCACGACGAGCTCGGCGTCCCGCAGACGCTCGGCGAGTGCGCGCTGTTCGGGGACGGCGGTGATGTCGTCGTGCTCGGCCGCGACGAGCAGCACGGGCACCGTGATCCGGTCCGCGTACTCGGAGACGTCGTGGGTGACCGAGGTGCGGAACGCCTCGAGCACGCTCGTGCGGTTCGCGAAGGCCGAGAAGTACCGGTCGTGCTGGTCGTGCACCCACCGGCGGACCGCGGGGTCGTGGGACTTCAGCATCGCGATGCTCATCGCCCGGACGATCGCGCCGTTCCGCAGGATCCCGAGCCCGATCGGCTTCGGCAGGACCGCACCGGCGCGGTAGTACCCGATCGCGATCGCGGTCCCGACAGCACGCGGTCCCTGCAGTGCCGGGGCGGCGATCGGGTTCACGAGCACGAGCAGTCGGGTGTCGAGCCCGGCGGCGACGGTGGCCGACACCACGATCGATCCGAACGAGTGCCCGAGCACCACGGTGTCGCGGCCGAGCCCGAGCGCGGCGTGGAACCCGGTCAGCCAGGCCACGTACGCATCGATGTCCGACACCGGCAGCGGATCGGACACGCCGAAGCCGGGCAGGTCCGGCACGATCACACGGACACCTTCGAGGTGCGCGGCGATGGTCTCGAGCCCGTGGTGGTCCCCGCGGAACCCGTGCACGGCGAGCACGGTGCGATCCGCATCCTCGGGCCCGTAGACCCAGTAGTGCGTGGTCCGGCCGTCGACCTGGACGGCCCGGTGCACGACCGGGGTGGCGGCCATCAACGACTGGTACGGGGAGAGCACGGGCGGTTGCATCCGCGCCAGTCTAGGGAGCGAACCGCACGAAACCCCGGACACCCGCAGCATCTCGCGCCTATCGTGTCCGGGGCGGGCCGTCGACCGGTCCGTCGATGACGACGAGGAGCACGGTGACCTTCACAGCCCCGATCCAGCTGCCCGGCCTGACGCTCGACCCGCAGTGGTACAAGCGCTCGGTCTTCTACGAGTGCATGATCCGGTCGTTCGTCGACTCCAACGGAGACGGCATCGGCGACATCCAGGGCGTGATCGGCAAGCTCGACTACCTGCAGTGGCTCGGCGTGGACGCCCTGTGGCTGCCGCCGTTCTTCCAGTCGCCGATGCGCGACGGCGGGTACGACATCGCGGACTACCGGGCGATCCTGCCGGAGTTCGGCACGCTCGACGACTTCCGCGAGCTCGTGACGAAGTCGCACGAGCGGAACATGCGCATCGTGATCGACATGGTGATCAACCACACCAGCGACCAGCACGAGTGGTTCCAGCAGTCCCGCGAGGACCCGGACGGCCCCTACGGCGACTTCTACGTCTGGCGGGACACGGACGAGGACTACTCGAACATCCGCATCATCTTCGTCGACACCGAGGAGTCCAACTGGACCTTCGACCCGGTCCGACGCCAGTTCTTCTTCCACCGCTTCTTCTCGCACCAGCCCGACCTGAACTTCGAGAACCCCGCGGTCATCGAGGCGATCTACGACGTCGTCCGGCACTGGCTCGACATGGGCGTCGACGGGCTCCGGCTCGACGCGATCCCGTACCTGTTCGAATCAGAGGAGGGCAACGGCGAGGGCGAGCCGGAGACCCACGAGTTCATCAAGAAGCTCCGCGCGATGGTCGACGACGAGTACCCCGGGCGTGTGCTCCTGGCCGAGGCCAACCAGTGGCCGCGCGAGACGGCGGCGTTCTTCGGCACCGACGAGGAGCCCGAGTGCCACATGGCGTTCGACTTCCCGGTCATGCCCCGCATCTTCTACTCGCTCCGTGCCCAGCACGCCGCCGAGCTCAAGGCGATCCTCTCCGAGACCCTCGACGTGCCGGCCAGCGCCGCGTGGGGCGTCTTCCTCCGCAACCACGACGAGCTCACGCTCGAGATGGTGAGCGAGGAGTACCGGCAGGCGATGTACGGCTGGTACGGCTACGACCCGCGGATGCGCTCGAACATCGGTATCCGCCGACGCCTCGCTCCCCTGCTCGACAACTCCCGCGCCGAGCTCGAGCTCATCCACGCGCTGCTGTTCTCGCTGCCCGGTTCGCCGTTCCTGTACTACGGCGACGAGATCGGGATGGGCGACAACATCTGGCTGCCGGACCGTGACTCCTCGCGCACGCCGATGCAGTGGACGCCGGACCGCAACGCCGGCTTCTCCACCGCCGACCCCGGCAAGCTCTACCTGCCCGTCGTGCAGTCCCTCGTCTACAACTACGCACAGGTCAACGTCGAGGCGCAGCTCGCCCAGTCGCGCTCGCTGCTGCACTGGGTCCGGAACGTCATCCACACGCGCAAGGCCCACCCGGTGTTCGGTCTCGGCTCCCTGAACGTGCAGGAGACCTCCAACGACTCGGTGCTCGCCTTCGTCCGCTCGTGGGAGGGCTCCGGGCAGCAGTTCGGGCCGTCCGCCGAGGACGTCCTGTGCGTGTTCTCGTTCGCGACGAACCCGACCTCGGTCACGATCTCCGCGCCGGAGTTCGCGGGGCGCCCGCTGTACGACCTGTTCGGCGGCAGCTCGTTCCCGTCGTTCGACGAGGACGGCACCGTCACGCTCACCATGGGCACGCAGTCGTTCTACTGGCTGCACGTCGGCGCGCCGACCCGGTAGTCGGGGGTGTCGGTGCGTCCCGTTAGCCTGACCGCGTGACGTTCCCCACTGCACAGCTCGACGCGCCCGCTCCGTCCCAGGACCTCACGGGTCGCCCCTGGTGGCACGCGCTGGGCGTCTTCGACCTCGAGACCACCGGGGTCGACGTCGAAACGGCCCGCATCGTCACCGCCCACGTCGGGCTCATCGACATGACCGGGGCCTCCATCGTCGAGGGTGCCTGGATCGCCGACCCCGGCGTGCCGATCCCCGAGGGTGCCGCCGCCGTGCACGGCTACACCACCGAGCGCGCCCAGGCCGAGGGGCGCCCCGCGGCCGAGGTCGTCGCCGAGATCATCGCCGCGATCGAGGCCGTTTTCGCCCGGGGCATCCCCCTGGTGATCTACAACGCCCCGTACGACCTCACCGTGCTCGACCGCGAAGCGAAGCGGCACGGGTTCGCCTCGCCCGTCATCGGCAACGTCGTCGACCCGCTGGTGATCGACAAGGCGCTCGACACCTTCCGCAAGGGCAAGCGCACGCTCGAGGCCGCGTCCGAGCTCTACGGCGTCACCCTCGACGACGCGCACGACGCCGGAGCCGACGCGATCGCTGCCGGGCGTGTCGCCCAGGCCATCGCGGGCAAGTACCCGGACGAGCTCGGCATCTCCGCCGAGGAACTCCACCGCAAGCAGGTCGGCTGGTGCGCCGAGCAGGCCAGCTCGTTCCAGGACTACATGCGCAAGAAGCGCGACCCGACGTTCACCGCCGACGGCCGCTGGCCCCACCGCAACGGCGCCTGACCCCGCACTGCCCCCTCGCAAGACACCGGTGTTCGCGCGCCGAACACCCGCAGACCGCGGTGTGACGCGTGAACACCGGTGTCCCGCGTCCCTGGGGTCAGCGGCAACCGTGGACACCGCACAACGCGAACGGGCGGCCCTCCCGGAGGAGGACCGCCCGTGGGCATTGCGTGGGGGCTGCTTACTTGCTGAAGCCCTTGAAGCGCTGGTTGAACTTCTCGACGCGACCGGCCGAGTCGAGGATGCGCTGCTTGCCCGTGTAGAACGGGTGCGAAGCGGAGGAGATCTCGACGTCGATGACCGGGTAGGTCGCACCGTCGAGCTCGATGGTCTTGTCGCTGTTCGCGGTCGAACGCGTCAGGAACGTCTCACCGGAGGCCAGGTCGCGGAAGACGATGGCGCGGTACTCGGGGTGGGTGTCGGTCTTCATGGAGATTCCTCGATAGCGGTGATGGGATTGCGCGAACTGCGCGGGAAGTCGTCGGCTTGCGCCAGCCGTCCACGATACCAGAGAGACGGCGGGATCGCAGCGCTACGCGGCGCGTGCCGTGTAGCGACCGGCGTCCTTGGTGACCGAGAGGTCGATGCCGAACGCCTCGGTCAGGGTCTGGTCCGTCAGGACCTCGTCGATGGGGCCTGCGGCCTGCACGTGGCCGTCGGCGAGGACGAGCGCGTGGGTGAAGCCGGCCGGGATCTCCTCGACGTGGTGGGTCACGATGACGATGGCCGGCGAGTCGGCGCTCTGGGCGTAGCCGCCGAGGGTGCGGACGAGGCTCTCACGGGCGCCGAGGTCGAGCGACGCGGCCGGTTCGTCGAGGAACAGGATCTCCGGGTCGGTCATCACGGCACGGGCGATCTGCACGCGCTTCTGCTCGCCGTCGCTCAGGTCGCCGAACGTGCGGTCGGTGAAGGACCCCAGGCCCCACTCCTCGAGCACGCGCTGCGCACGGCGGACGTCGAGCTCCTCGTACTCCTCGTTCCAGCGGCCCGTCACCGAGTACGCCGCGGTGAGCACGACGTCGATCACCTTCTCGGTCACCGGGATGCGACGGGCCAACGCCGTCGACGCGAAGCCGATGCGCGGGCGGAGCTCGAACAGGTCGGCACCGCCGAGTTCGGTCCCGAGCACCTCGACGTCACCCGATGTCGGGAACGTCTGGGCACCGGCGACCTGCAGCAGCGTCGTCTTGCCGGCGCCGTTCGCGCCGAGCACGACCCAGCGTTCATCGTCCTGCACCTCCCACGAGATCGCGTCGAGGATGGTGGCCCCGTTGCGGACCACGGAGACGTCTGACAAGCGCACGACCGAGGGCATGCGACCAGCCTACGGGTTCTGGCCGAGCACCCGGTCGTAGACCTGCCGTGTCCTGGTGGCGATCGCGTCCCAGGTGAACTCGGTCTCGACACGGAGCCGTCCGGCGCGTCCCATGAGCTTCGCCAGCCCCTCGTCGGCGAGCACCTCGGTGAGGGTCGCGGCGAGGTCGGCCACGAAGCGGTCGGGGTCGGTCGGGGTGCCGGTGCCGTCCTGCACCTGGTCGATCGGGACGATGCGGCCGGTGAGCCCGTCGGCGACGACCTCGGGGATGCCCCCGGTGCCCGTGCCGACGACGGGGATGCCGCACGCCATGGCCTCGAGGTTCACGATGCCGAGCGGCTCGTAGACCGACGGGCAGACGAACACGGTGCCCGAGGACAGCACGTTCACGATCTCCTGGTGCGCGAGCATCCGGTCGATCCAGACGACGCCTTCACGTTCCGCGCGGAGGCCCTCGACGAGCTCGGTGACCTCGGCCAGGATCTCGGGGGTGTCCGGCGCGCCGGCGCACAGCACGATCTGCACGTCCGACGGCAGCGACGCCACGGCGCGGAGCAGGTACGGCAGCCCCTTCTGGCGGGTGATGCGTCCGACGAACACGACGCTCGGGCGCGTCGGGTCGATGCCGAGGGCGCGCACGGCGTCCTCGTCGACGGTCGGCTTCCACGCGTCGATGTCGATGCCGTTGTAGACGACGTGGACCTTCGCCGGGTCGATCGACGGGTACGAGCGCAGGATGTCCGCGCGCATCGCCTTCGAGACCGCGATGACGCCGTCGGCGTGTTCGAACGCCTCGCGCTCCATCCAGCTCGACAGGCGGTAGCCACCGCCGAGCTGCTCGGCCTTCCACGGGCGGAGCGGCTCGAGGCTGTGGGCGGTCACGATGTGGGGGATGCCGTAGGTCAGCTGCGCGATCCGGCCCGCGGAGTTCGCGTACCAGGTGTGCGAGTGCACGAGGTCGGCACCCTCGACGTCGGCCGCGATGGACACGTCGGTGCCGAGGGCCTGCAGCGCGCCGTTCGCCTGGCCGAGGCCGTCCGGGGTCCGGTAGCCCCACACGTCGGGTTCGTCACGGAAGGCCCCGAAGGCCCGGACACGGACTTCCGTGTCCGTCCCCGACCGCAACGCGGCGGTGAGTTCGGACACGTGGACACCCGCTCCGCCGTAGACCTCCGGCGGATACTCCCTGGTCAGCAGATCGACTCGCACTGGTTCAACGTAACCGGTTCCCAGTGCTGACGCCTACTGTGAGCGGCATGGCACCAAAGAAGGTCTTCGGCATCGTGCTCGCCGGCGGCGAGGGCAAACGACTCATGCCGCTCACGGCCGATCGCGCGAAGCCCGCCGTCCCGTTCGGCGGCAACTTCCGTCTCATCGACTTCGCACTGTCGAACCTGGTCAACTCCGGTCTGCAGAAGATCGTCGTCCTGACCCAGTACAAGTCGCACAGTCTCGACCGGCACGTCGCGGAGACGTGGCGCATGGAGGGGCTGCTCGGCTCCTACGTCGCGTCCGTCCCCGCGCAGCAGCGGCTCGGCAAGCGCTGGTTCGCCGGCTCGGCCGACGCGATCCTGCAGTCGCTCAACCTGCTGCGCGACGAGCGACCCGACATCGTGGTCGTCGTCGGTGCGGACCACGTGTACAGGATGGACTTCCACCAGATGGTCGAGGCGCACATCGCTTCCGGCCGCAGTGCCACGGTGGCGGCGATCCGTCAGCCGATCGGGCTCGCCGACCAGTTCGGCGTGATCCAGGTGGCCGACGACGACCCGACCAAGATCGAGGCGTTCCTCGAGAAGCCGAAGGACGCGATCGGCCTGGCCGACTCCCCCGGCGAGATCCTGGCCTCGATGGGCAACTACGTGTTCAACGCGGACGCCCTCGTCGACGCGGTCCTGCGGGACGGCCAGCTCGAGACGTCCGCGCACGACATGGGCGGCGACATCGTCCCCGACTTCGTGAACCGCGGTGACGCCGGCGTGTACGACCTGCAGCGCAACGAGGTCCCCGGTTCCACCGACCGCGACAAGTACTACTGGCGCGACGTGGGCACGATCGACTCGTTCTTCGACGCCCACATGGACCTCATCGCGCCGGTCCCGGTCTTCAACCTGTACAACCAGGACTGGCCGATCTTCAACCAGCAGACGAACCTGCCGCCGGCGAAGTTCGTCCGCGACGCGAACGGCAACACCGGGTCCACGGTGGACTCGCTCGTGTCGCTCGGCTGCCTGGTGTCGGGTGCGCAGGTCGAGCGCAGCATGATCGGGCCCTGGTGCTCGATCGACTCCGGCGCGAAGGTCCTCGACTCGATCGTGTTCGAGCGCGCCACCATCGGCGCCGGCGCGGTCGTCAACCGCGCCATCCTCGACAAGGACGTCGTCATCGCACCGGGCGCGCAGGTCGGCGTCGACCGCGAGGCCGACGAGGCACGCGGCTTCACCGTCACCGAGTCGGGCATCACCGTGGTCGGCAAGGGCGTCCGCGTCGACGCGTAGGCAGGCAGACACCCGGGGCGCAGCCCCGGACGGACGGCCTGGAGGCACGGCTCGCGTCACGGACGCGGCCGTGCCTCCGCCAGTCGGTACCGTTGGTACGTGCCCCGCTTCCTCGTCGTCCTCGATGCCGATTCCACGCTCCTCGAGGACGAGGTGATCGAACTGCTCGCCGACAGCGCCGGGACCCGGCCACAGGTGGCGGCGATCACGGAGCGCGCCATGCGCGGGGAACTCGACTTCGCCGAGAGCCTCCGGGAGCGTGTCGCGACCCTGGCGGGCCTCCAGGCAGACGTCTTCGTCCGCGCACAGCAGGCGGTCCGTGTGACGCGGGGCGCCGACCAGCTGGTCCGTGGGGTGCACGCCGCAGGCGGCACCGTCGGCGTGGTGTCCGGCGGGTTCCACGAGGTGCTCGACCCGTTCGCCGAGCAGCTGGGCCTCGACCACTGCCGGGCGAACCGCCTCGAGGTCACCGACGGCGTGCTCACCGGCCGCGTGCTCGGCGACGTGGTCGACGCGCACGCCAAGGCCGTCGCGCTCCGCGAGTGGGCGGACGCCGACGGGGTCGACCCGGCACGGACCATCGCGATCGGTGACGGCGCGAACGACCTCGAGATGATGCGCGTCGCCGCGCTCTCGGTGGCGTTCGACGCGAAGCCGCGCGTGCGGGAGCAGGCGGACGTCGCGGTCGTCGACCGTGACCTGTCCGCCGTGCTCGCGACGCTCGGGCTGCGCGGCTGATCAGTCCGAGGGCTAGTGGCCCATCCCGAGGCCACCGTCGACGGGGATGACCGCACCGGAGACGTACCCGGCGCCGTCGCTCGCCAGGAACAGCGTGGCGTCGGCGACGTCGTCGACCGTGCCGTAGCGGGCGGCCGGGATCGCCTTCTTGAACTCGGCCTGCAGCTCGTCGGAGAGCGCGGCGGTCATGTCCGTCTGGATGAAGCCGGGCGCCACGACGTTGGCGGTGATGCCGCGCGAGCCGAGCTCACGGGTGATCGACCGGGCCATGCCGACCAGGGCGGCCTTCGAGGACGCGTAGTTGACCTGGCCGATCTGGCCGTAGGCGCCCACGACGCTCGACATCAGCACGATGCGGCCGAACTTGGCCTTCATCATGCCCTTCGTGGCGCGCTTGACGACGCGGAAGGTGCCCGTGAGGTTCGTGTCGACCACGCTGGTGAAGTCGTCCTCGGACATGCGGAGGAGCAGCTGGTCGTTCGTGATGCCGGCGTTCGCGACGAGGACCTCGATCGGACCGAGCTCGGCCTCGACCTGCGTGAACGCGGCGTCGACGGAGGCCGTGTCGGTGATGTCGGCCTGCACCGTCAGCGCGCCCTCGGGACCACCCTGACCGCTGCGCGACGTCACGGCGACCCGGTGGCCGGCTGCGACGAACCGCTCGGCCAGCGCGTGGCCGATGCCGCGGTTGCCGCCGGTGATGAGGACGGTACGGGGGGTGCTCATGGTCGCTCCGTTCGGTGGGATCTGCTCGGCACGCGGTGCCGGGGACCCGGCGGACACGCCCGGACGAGCGTACCGGAGCGGACCACCCCGCCGGTTCGCGCGCGGCGCACCCACGATCGGTCCGGCGGGATTAGGCTTGACCACGGGTAGACGGAGACCATCTGTATGAAGAGCACGCACACGAGCATCACGTCGCTGCCGGACACACCGGAGCAGGACCGGGCGCACCGCCTGTCCCGCTACGTCTGGCAGATGGCCATCCGAGTGGTCCTCTTCATCTCCGCCGTGCTCGTGTACTCGATCTGGCACTCGTGGCTCGCGGTCATCCCGATCGTCCTCGCCGCGGTGATCCCCTGGGTCGCCGTCGTCATCGCGAACGCCGGCAGCCGGACCGAGAGCGACATGATCTCCCCCGCCGGATCCATCGAGCTCTACGACGCCGTCGACCCACGCCTCCGCGAACAGCAGGAGGACGCCCGGGCCCAGGCCTACCGCGATGAGCAGGACCGCCTCCGCCAGCAGGCGCAGCACGCGCAGGACGAGTGGCAGCGCAACGGCGACCGATCGAAGATGTGGGGACCCCGCTGATGGGTGCGACGTTCGACCTGCAGACCGAACCCGGATCCACACCGGTGTGCTCGCGAGCTGGTTGCACCTCGACGGCCGGGTGGCGCGTGAACTGGCGCAACCCCCGGATCCACGCGATCGACCGCGTGAAGATCTGGGCCGCCTGCGAAGAACACCGCGACTTCCTCGCCGACTACCTGCGGTCCCGCTCGTTCCCGGTGCGCGTCACCGGCATGCACGAGGACGTCGACCACCTCGACGACGAGCGCGAGGCGACCGCGGCGCCGAAGAACGACGTCGGGGTGCGCTCCACCGGCACCTCGCGATGACCGGCGGCTTCGACCCGCAGTCCCGGTACGGCCGCAAGCACGCCGCCAAGCTGCAGCGCGCCGCGGCGGGTTCCGGCTCGACCGACGACACCAGGTCGGGCTCGTCCGGTCGAGACCCCGACGAACCGTTCGTCGGCTGGCGCTTCGTCCGGAGCCGCCGCTGGCTCGGCTACTTCGCGATCGCCGTCGCCTTCGCCATCGTGTGCGCACTGTTCGGCATGTGGCAGTGGGACCGCCGCAACGAGGCCGTCCGGCAGAACGAGCAGGTCGCGCAGAACTACGACCACACCCCCGTCCCCCTCGACCGGGCGCTGCCGAAGGCCTCGAGCTGGCAGGACGAGCAGGAGTGGCTCCGGGTCTCCGTGACCGGCCGCTACGACGTCGACTCGCAGCTGCTCGTGCGCAATCGCGTGCACAACGGGCAGCCCGGGTTCGAGGTCCTGACGCCCCTGGTCACGTCCGAGGGCCGCGCGTTCATCGTCGACCGCGGGTGGGTGCCGACCGGCAACGCCCAGGACGCCCCCGACCACGTGCCCGCTCCCCCGTCCGGTGAGGTCACCGCGATCGTCCGCCTGCAGCAGAGCGAACCGCGCATCCCCGGCCGCTCCGACCCGAAGGACACCGACCAGGTGCAGTCGGTGACCCTGGCCGACGTGGCGAACAAGGTCGACGACCCGGTCTGGACCGGTGCGTACGGGCAGCTCGCCTCCGAGTCCCCCGCACCGACCGAGGCACGCCCGCTCGGCTGGGAGCGTCCGAACGCCGACACGGGGCTGCACCTCAGCTACTTCATCCAGTGGTTCCTGTTCGCCGCCGGGGGCTTCGGGTTCCTGGCCTACGTGATGGTGCAGGAGTACCGGAACCTCAACCAGGACGACCCGGAGGAGCGCGAGCGCGCCCTCGAGCGCGAACGCCGCAAGAACGCGAAGCCGAAGACCGACGCCGAGATCGAGGACGAGCTCATCGCGTCACGTCGCTGACGCGCGGCCGAGGCGCAGACGTTTGTGCGCGTCAGCGCACCGTGCGGACTTCGCAACCCCGTGCGCGCTTCCGCGCACCGTGCAGCGCCACAAGCAGGCACCCAGCACGCAACACCGCACCGGATGGCGAACGCGGCACCGTGCGGACGGGAGGCGCGGCGCACGACCGGCACCGCGCCTCCAGGCCGCACCGTG
>NZ_JABMCF010000041.1 GCF_013359815.1 Curtobacterium flaccumfaciens
CGGCGCGGGCGCGGGCGGCGCGGGCGCGGCGGGCTGACGTTTCGCGCTGGGCGACAGTTCTCGCCTTCCGGAGGCCGTGAGGTGTCGCTGAGCGCGAAACCTCGATGCTCGCCGCCGGCCTGCGCCGCGGGCGGTCGGCCGCGCGGCGCCGCTGGCCCGCGGCACGCTACGTCCGCAGGACCACGTCGGCCAGGGCGGCCGGGTCCTCGGCGGCGATGAAGGCCTGCTCCTGCGCGGCCCAGCGGTCCCACTCGCGCGCGAAGACCTCGCCGTCGCGGCCGATCGCCCGGTCCCAGCGCACGGCGTCGTCGGCCTCGAGCCACACCCGCAACGACGCCAGCGGTGCCGACGCCCGCGACAACGCCCCGCACCCCTCGACCACGATCGGCAGGTCGGGGTCCACCGACGCCCAGTCCGCGGCTGCATCGGCCGCCCAGTCCCAGCGCCGGTACCCGCTCGGTGCTCCGAGGACGTCCGTCACCACGGCGTCGGCAGCCGCACGCAGGCCGTCCCACCCGGGGTAGAGGTCGTCCAGATGCACGAGCTGCGCACCGAGCTGCTCCGCGACCTGTGCTCCGAGGGTGGTCTTGCCCGTGCCGGACCGGCCGTCGATGAGCACGACGGCGCGCCGGCCCGTGGCAGCGGCGACACCGGCAGCTGCAGCGGCCAGGCCGGGGGCGAGGTCACCGGCGGTGGTGCCCGTCGCACGGTCGCCGCCCGTCGCGCCGGCTGCGCGCTCCGCGTCAGGCACGCCACGTCCCCACGCTCACCGCGACCGCGATCGACACCGCGCCGATGCCGACCAGCGCCGCCACCATCGCCCACTCCGGCCCGGCGAACCGTGCGACCCGCGCCCAGGACCGCCGTCCGGGAGCACCGAACCCCCGTGACTCCATCGCCACCGCCAACGTCGTCGCACGCCGCAGCGCGAGCACGAGCAGCGCGAACGCCATCGTCGCCCCGCGGCGGAGCCGTCCGGAGTCGGCCAGTCCTCGCGCGCGTCGCGCCATCGCGAGCTGTCGCCAGTCGTCGACGAGCAAGGTCATCATCCGGACAGCGGCGAGCGCGCCGAGCACGAAGCGCGCGGGCAGCCGGAGCACCTGCGCGAGCCCGTCGGCCAGGTCGGTCGGGTCGACCCGCACGAAGAGCGCGATGGCTGGCACCCCCACCGCGAGGACCCGGAGCGCGGTCGCCAACGCGAGCGTGAGCGACCCGTCGGTGACGTGCGCGAACCCGAGGTCGAACCACTCCCGGCCCGAGGGCCTGCCGTACAGCGCGATGCTCACCGTCGTCAGCGGGACCGCGAGGAGCACCGGTGCGAGTCGGAGCAGCAGGGTCCGGACCGGCAGGCGCAGGAGCGGCAGCAGAGCGAGTTCGAGGGCCAGGGCGACGGCGGCGGAGACGACGTCGAGGCTGAGCACCAGGCAGACGCCGAGGGCGAGCACACCGATCAGCGAGGCGACCGGCTGGACGCCGGGGATGCCGGTCGCGCGGGCCGGCAGCGGTCGTCGCACGGGGTTCGTCGCGTCGGTTCCGTCCACCGCGTCCGCCGTGTCCGACCGGTCGGCCGTGCGGTCGTCCGTGTCGGTCCGGTCTGGAGGCCCGGGGCGGCTTCCGGCTGTCGGTCCCGTCTCCGGGGCGGTTGCGCCCGACGGTCCCTGGTCGCTCCGGACGGTCCGGGCGCCGTCCGGCCCGAGCACGACCTCGTCGGCGTCGAGTGCCCGGACGAGATCGCGATCGTGGGTGACCGCCACCACCGCGGTGCCGGCGTCGGCGAGGGCCCCGAGCCGACCGACGACGGCATGCCACGTGGCACGGTCCTGCCCGGAGGTCGGCTCGTCGAGCACGACGACCGGCGGCCGGGCCGCGATGACCGAGGCGATCGCGAGCCGTCGTTGTTCGCCCCCGGACAGCGTGAAGGGGTTGGCGTCGGCCAGGTGTGCGAGCCCGAACTCGTCGAGCAGCGCGGTGGCTCGTTCGGCGGCGTCCGGCGCGTCGAGTGCTCGGGGGCCGGCCTCGATCTCCTCGCGGACGGAGCGGGCGACGAACTGGTGCTCGGGGTCCTGGAACACCGTGCCGATCCGGGCGGCGAGTCCCCGGCTCGTCCAGGCGTGGGGCGCTGTGCCGATGCCGTCGGCGAGGGCGTCCGTGGCGCGGAGCTCACCGGCTGCCGGTGTGAGCAAGCCCGCGAGGGTCAGCCCGAGCGTCGACTTGCCGACGCCGTTCGGTCCGGTGACGGCGAGGACCTGCCCGGCCCGGAGCCCGAGGTCGATCCCGTTCCCGACCGGTTGCTTCGCCCGGGCCGTGCCGAGCCCCCGGGCTTCGAGCAGTACCGCCGTCCCCTGGTCACGCTCCCCCTCGCCGAGCTCCCCCGCGCCGGACTCCCCCTCGCCGAGCGGGCGGAATGCCGCGGTCGCTCCGCCGGACGCCCCGGGCATTTCGCCCGCTCGTCCGCGCGCACGCTGCCGCACCCGCGCCGAACCACGCCCCGGCTCGGCACCGGGCACCCAGACCCCGGCCGCCGTGAGCGCCTCGCCGTGGTCCGCCAGCACCCGGGCCGGCGGGCCGTCCGCGACCACGCCGCCGCCCGGTTCGAGCAGCACGAGCCGATCGACCAGGTCCAGCCAGGTGCCGATCCGGTGCTCCACCACGAGCAGCGTCGCCCCGGTCTCGTCGAGCAGTGCCCGGACGGCGTCGTGCACCTGCGCCACGCCGGCCGGGTCGAGGTTCGCGCAGGGTTCGTCAAGCACGAGCGCACCCGGCCGCATCGCGAGCACGCCCGCGAGCGCCAACCGCTGCCGCTGCCCACCGGACAGCTGCGCGGTGGAACGGTCGAGCGGCAGGTCGAGGCCGACGACGTCGAGCGCAGACCGCACCCGGTCCCAGGTCTCGTCGCGGGGGACGCCGGCGTTCTCGCAGCCGAAGGCCACGTCGTCGCCGACGCGGGACATCACCGTGTGTGCCTCGGGGTCCTGCATGACGAGACCGACACGCCCGCGGACCGCGCGGGGGTCGGCCTCGTCGACCAGGAGTGTCCCCTGTACCGAAGCAGCGGTGTCGTCCGAGGCGTCGGGCTCGTCGGGCAGCACGCCGGCGACCGCTCGCAGGAGCGTCGACTTGCCGGCACCGGACGGCCCGACGACGGCGACCCGCTCCCCCGGCGAGAAGGTCAGGTCGACGTCACGGACGGCCCAGGCGTCGCGCTCCGGGTACCGCCAGCTCCAGCCACGGAACACGATGCGCGCCCCGCGGACGCCGGCATCTGCGCCGGCGTCGCCGCCGGTGGAAGGGGACGTCGCCGACGGAGCGGGCACGGTCACACCAGGGCGCGGGGTTCGCGACGGCTGTGCTCGCGGCCGGCCGCGAAGGACGACAGCACCCCGGTGCGGGCGAGTGCCCGGACGATGAGCCACGAGCCCGCCCCCGCGATCACGGCACCGGAGATGACCGCGCAGATCACGTAGACGACCTTGAAGGCCACGTCGAGCCCCGGGTACCAGAGGACGGTGTCGTTGATGCCGAGTGCGAGTCCGGCTGCGGCACCGGCGAGCACGACGACCGGCAGGCGGTAGACGCGGTACAGGAACAGCGCGAGGACGATCTCCGCGCCGAGACCCTGGACGAGTCCGGCCTCGAGCGTGAGCCATCCCCACTGGGTGCCGAACAACGCCTCGACCGAGGCGGCGACCATCTCGCCGTAGAGCGCGGCGCCGGGCTTGCGGACGACGATCGCGACGATCGGTCCGGCGAGCAGCCAGACCCCGCCGAACAGGGCCTTCGTGCCGGGGAGCACGAGGTCCATGACGGCGCTGATGGGTTCGTAGCCGAACTCCCAGAGCCGGAAGACGACTCCGAGGGCCACCGCGAGGACACTCGCGACGACGATGTCGACGACCCGCCAACGCAGCGATCGCCGCGGAGCGGTGGTGACGGTTGTGGACGTGCCTGAAGGCATGCTGCTGACTCCTCCCTGCGCCGGCATGATCCGGATCAGGTTCGACGGTCGGAGCGCCGATCGCTCCCTCTCAGCCCGGCGGTCCCGGACTCCCGTGTGTGTGCCAGCAGTCTAGACGCGGTCGCGACCGCGTGACGGACTGGAGGCCCGTGGCGGCGTCGCCACGGGCCTCCCGTCCGTCAGGTGGTCACTTCTTGAGCGCGCGCACCAGCTTGCGGAGGACACGCCCGGCCACCCACACGAAGGGGATGCCGACGACGATCAGCGAGATCGGGTTCGGCTCGAACACGAGGTCCTTGCCCGGGCGGCGGACGTAGGCGCCGACGGGGGCCGACAGGCCGCCGCCACCGCCGCCACCGTTCTCGTCGTCTCCGCCGCCACCGAAGCCGAACCAGCTGACGGACACGGGGATGAGGGTCTGGTCGCCGACCTCGACGGGTTCTCCGTAGTTCGTGGAGACCCCGAGCGGGCGGACCTGGTCTGCGATCTTCGAGACGATGTTGGCCATGCGCGCGACGCTACTCGTCCGTTCCTCCACAGGCCGCGGGGCGCATCACGCATCCACAGCTGGGGCTTGTCTGCGGACGCGGACGAGCGCCGCCGATATGTTGGCCGCACCCACACCTGGAGGACCGTTTGCACACCTGGCCCGGAAACCCGTACCCGCTCGGGGCGACCTACGACGGGAGCGGCACGAACTTCGCGCTGTTCTCCGAGGTCGCCGAGCGCGTCGAACTCTGTCTGTTCGATTCCGACGGCAACGAAGAATGCGTCCGCCTGCTCGAGGTGGACGCCTACGTCTGGCACGCGTACCTCCCCAACATCGGCCCCGGGCAGGAGTACGGCTTCCGCGTGCACGGCCCGTACGACCCGGACTCCGGCGCGCGCTGCAACCCGTCGAAGCTCCTGCTCGACCCGTACGCCAAGGCGACGAGCGGCGAGATCGACTGGGACCAGTCGCTCTTCTCGTACACGTTCGGCGACCCGGACTCGACCAACGACGAGGACTCCGCGTCGCACATGATGAAGGGCGTCGTGATCAACCCCTTCTTCGACTGGCAGGGGGATCGCCCGCCGCGCACGCCCTACGGCGAGACCGTCATCTACGAAGCGCACGTCAAGGGGCTCACCGAGACCCACCCGGACGTGCCGGAAGAGCAGCGCGGCACCTACGCCGGCGTCGCCCACCCCGCGGTCATCGAGCACCTGCAGCGCCTCGGCATCACCACGCTCGAGCTCATGCCGGTGCACCAGTTCGTGAACGACTCGACCCTGCAGGACAAGGGGCTGTCGAACTACTGGGGCTACAACACCATCGGTTTCTTCGCGCCGCACTCGGCGTACTCGTCGTCGGGCGACCAGGGCCAGCAGGTCCAGGAGTTCAAGACGATGGTGCGCGAGCTGCACCGCGCCGGCATCGAGGTCGTCCTCGACGTCGTCTACAACCACACCGCCGAGGGCAACCACCTCGGCCCGACGCTGTCGTTCCGCGGCATCGACAACGCGGCCTACTACCGCCTGGTCGATGACGACAAGAAGTTCTACATGGACTACACGGGCACGGGGAACTCGCTCAACGTCGGGCATCCGCACTCGCTGCAGCTCATCCTCGACTCGCTCCGCTACTGGGTGACCGAGATGCACGTCGACGGGTTCCGCTTCGACCTCGCCTCGGCGCTGGCCCGCGAGTTCTACGAGGTCGACCGGCTGTCGGCCTTCTTCGAACTGGTGCAGCAGGACCCGATCGTGTCGCAGGTCAAGCTGATCGCCGAGCCGTGGGACGTCGGCCCCGGTGGCTACCAGGTCGGCAACTTCCCGCCCCAGTGGTCCGAGTGGAACGGCAAGTACCGCGACACCGTCCGTGACTTCTGGCGCGGCGAATCGTCGACGCTCGGCGAGTTCGCCTCCCGGATCTCCGGCTCGGCCGACCTGTACGAGCACGACGGCCGCACGCCCAAGGCGAGCATCAACTTCATCACCGCGCACGACGGCTTCACGCTGTACGACCTGGTGGCCTACAACGAGAAGCACAACGAGGCCAACGGCGAGGACAACAACGACGGCGAGAGCCACAACCGGTCGTGGAACTCCGGCGCCGAGGGCCCGACCGACGACGAGGCCGTGAACGCCCTGCGGCTGCAGCGTCGCCGGAACTTCCTGGCGACCCTGCTCCTGAGCCAGGGTGTGCCGATGATCGCGCACGGCGACGAGCTCGGCCGGTCGCAGTCCGGCAACAACAACGTCTACGCGCAGGACTCCGAGCTCAGCTGGATCGACTGGGACAGCGCGGACGAAGACCTCGTCCAGTTCACCGCCGACGTGGTGAAGCTGCGGCACGACCACCCCACGTTCCGCCGGACCCGGTACTTCAACGGCCGTCCCGTCCGTCGTGGCGAGGGCGAGCCGCTGCCCGACGTGGTCTGGCTGACCCCCTCGGGCGAAGCGATGGACCCCGAGGACTGGGACTCCGGCTTCGGCAAGAGCGTCGGCATGTACCTGAACGGCGAGGGCATCCGCGGACGCGACGCCCGCGGTGAGCGCGTCACCGACGTCGGCTTCATCACGTACTTCAACGCCCACGACGACGTCGTGACGTTCACGCTCCCGCCCGAGGAGTACTCCCCCGGCTGGACCGTCCGGATCGACACCGCCGACCCCGGCGCCCGCGACGAGGTGCTCGACGCGGGCACCCCGCTCGACGTCCCCGCCCGGTCGATGATCGTGCTGCGTGCCGAGCCCGACCACGAGGTCACGAGCACCCCGGTCGACGCCGAGCAGGACGGCGCCCCCGAACCGGACGCCCCGCAGGACGCCGTCACCCCGGTGAACCCGGCCGGTTCCACCGCACCGAGCGGAACCGCCCGATGACCGCCGGAACGCCCGGCGCCGCGAACCGCGTCCCCGCGTCGACGTACCGGCTGCAGGTCTCGGCCGACTTCGACCTCGACGCCGCACGCGACCTGGTCGACTACGTGCACGACCTCGGCGCCGACTGGCTGTACCTGTCGCCGGTGCTGCAGGCCGAGTCCGGGTCGAACCACGGCTACGACGTGGTCGACCACACGCGGGTCGACACCGACCGTGGTGGCGACCAGGCGATGCGGGCGTTGGCCGAGGCCGCGCACGCCGTCGGCCTCGGGGTCATCGTCGACGTGGTGCCGAACCACGTCGGCGTCGCGACCCCCGAGTCGAACCCGTGGTGGTGGTCCCTGCTCGAACTCGGGCAGGGCTCCCCCGTGGCGTGGGCCTTCGACGTCGACTGGGAAGCCGGCGACGGCAAGCTCCGCGTCCCCGTGCTCGACGACCGGCTGCTCGACGCGATCACGCTCGACACGTCCGACGCCGAGCGTCCGGTGCTCCGCGTCGGCGAGACCGCCTACCCCACCGCACCCGGAACGGTGCACGACGGCGACACCGTTGAGACCGTCCACGACCGCCAGCACTACGCGTTCGTGCACTGGAAGCGCGCCGACCACGACCTGAACTACCGCCGGTTCTTCGCGGTGAACACCCTCGCGGCGATCCGGGTCGAGGAGCCCGAGGTCTTCGCGGCCTCGCACGGGGTCATCGGCGGCTGGTTCCGCGACGGACTCGTCGACGGCCTGCGCATCGACCACCCGGACGGACTGTACGACCCGGCGGGCTACCTGCAGGACCTGGCGGAGCTGACCGGCGGGGCCTACACCCTCGTCGAGAAGATCCTCGAGCCCGGCGAGCAGCTGCCGAGCTCGTGGCCGGTCGACGGCACCACCGGGTACGACGCCCTCGGGGTGCTCGACCGCGTGTTCGTCGACCCCGCGGGCGAGCAGGCGCTGACCGCGGCGTCGGGCGCCGAACCGACCGACTGGCAGCAGCTCACGCACGACACCCGACGGGGCATCGCGGACGGCATCCTCGGCAGTGAGGTCGAGCGGCTCGCACGCCTGCTCGCGCCGAGCTCCGCGACGGAGACGATCACGCACGAGCGGATCGTCGACGCGGTCGCCGAGATCGTGGCCTCGTTCGACGTGTACCGCACGTACCTGCCCGAGGGCGCCCACCACCTCATCACCGCGCTCGAGCGCGCCGCCGAGGCCCGCCCGGACCTCGACGACGTCATCGACCGGATCGCACCGGCACTCGTCGACCCGACGAACGCCGCGGCGGTCCGACTGCAGCAGACCAGCGGCATGGTGATGGCGAAGGGCGTCGAGGACACGGCGTTCTACCGCACCTCGCGCCTGTCGTCCCTGAGCGAGGTCGGCGGCGACCCGAGCGTCTTCGCGGTCTCGGTGGCGGACTTCCACCAGGCACAGCGCGAACGGCTCGGCAGCTGGCCGCACACCATGACGACGCTCACCACCCACGACACCAAGCGCAGCGAGGACACCCGCGCCCGCATCGCCGTGCTGGCCGAGCTCGGCGACGAGTGGGCCGCCACGCTCGAGCGTCTGCAGTCGCTCGTGCCGTTGCAGGACCGCGTGTTCGCCGACCTGCTCTGGCAGGCGATCGTCGGCGCCCGGCCCGCCAGCCGTGAGCGTCTGCACGCCTACGCCGAGAAGGCCTCCCGCGAAGCCGGTGACAGCACCACCTGGACCGAGCCCGACGAGGCGTTCGAGCAGCAGATGCACGCGATCGTCGACGCCGCGTTCGACGACCCGGACGTGGTCGCCGTGCTCGACGCCCTCGACGAGCAGATCGACGCCGCGGGGTGGTCGAACGGTCTCGCCCAGAAGCTCGTCCAGCTCACCGCCCCGGGCGTCCCCGACGTCTACCAGGGCACCGAGTTCTGGGACCGCTCGCTCGTCGACCCCGACAACCGTCGTCCGGTCGACTACGCCGAGCGGCGTCACGTGCTCGCCGAGCTCGACGGCCCGGACGACGACGGCCCCGAGGACCTGCCGGCCATCGGCATCGACGGTGCCGCGAAGCTCCTGGTCACGACCCGCGCACTGCGCATCCGTCGGGACCACCCGGAGCTGTTCACCCGGTACCTGGAGCTCGAGGCCACCGGCAGCGCGGCCGACCACGTCATCGCGTTCGACCGCGGCGGTGCCGTGACGATCGCGACGCGTCTGCCGATCGGCCTCGACCGGGTCGGCGGCTGGGGCGACACGCTGGTGCACGCCGTCCCCGTCGAGCGCATCGACCTGCTCACCGGCCGACACGTCCCCGCCGACCGCGGGATCCCGCTGGCCGACCTGCTCACCACCTACCCGGTCGCGCTCCTCGTGCCCGCCGACGCGGTCGGTGCAGCCGGCCACGCCGACGCGGTGACCGCCGTGACCGACGCGAGCGGTGCCTCCCGGCCCGCCGCCGACCGCACGACGGACGCCACCGAGACCGACGCGCAGGCCGAGATCGACATCCTGGAGGGTCACGCATGACCGCACCCGACCGTTACGCCGTCTGGGCGCCCGAGCCGGACCGGGTCCGGCTCGTCGTCGACGACGTCGAGTACCCGCTCACCAAGGGCGACGACGACTGGTGGTCCACCGACGCCGTGATGCCGGTCGTCGGCGCACGCTACGGGTTCCGCATCGGCGACGACGACGCGGTCCGACCGGACCCGCGCAGCCGGTACCAGCCCGAGGGCGTGCACGGCCCGTCCGAGGTCGTCGACCCCGCACGGTTCGCGTGGACCGACGAGTCGTGGACCGGACGCCCGGCCCGCGGCGCCGTGATCTACGAGATGCACATCGGCACCTACACGCCCGAGGGCACGCTCGACGCCGCCGCCCAGAAGCTGGACCACCTGGTCGAGCTCGGGGTCGAGTTCGTCGAGCTGCTCCCCGTCAACGCCGTGAACGGCGAGTGGAACTGGGGCTACGACGGGGTCGGCTGGTTCTCCGTGCACGCCCCGTACGGCGGCCCGGACGCCTACGACCGGTTCGTCGACACGGCGCACGCGCTGGGGCTCGGGGTCATCCAGGACGTCGTCTACAACCACCTCGGACCGAGCGGCAACTACCTGCCGCTGTACGGCCCGTACCTGCTGGCCGGGCTCGGCAACACCTGGGGTGACTCGGTGAACGTCGAGCACCCCGAGGTCCGTCGGTACGTGCTCGACAACGTGCGCATGTGGTTCCGCGACCACCACGTCGACGGGCTGCGGCTCGACGCCGTGCACGCGATCCGCGACACCACCCGCCCGCACGTGCTGGCGTCGATGGCCGACGAGACCGACGCCTACTCGTCCTTCATCGGCCGTCCGCTGTCGCTCATCGCGGAGTCCGACCTCAACGACCCGGTGATGTTCCGGCCGCGCGAGGCCGCCGGGTACGGCCTCGCCGGGCAGTGGTCGGACGACTTCCACCACGCCGTGCACGTGGCGCTCACCGGCGAGACGAACGGCTACTACGCCGACTTCGCCCCGCTGTCGGCGCTGGCGAAGGTGCTCGAGGACGGCTTCTTCCACGACGGCACCTGGTCGTCGTTCCGCGGCAAGCGGCATGGCCGGCCGATCGACCGCGGGACCTCCCCCGCGACGGCCCTGGTCGTCGCGAACCAGAACCACGACCAGATCGGCAACCGCGCCGCCGGCGACCGGCTCGCCGCGACGCTCGACGACGAGGGGCTCGTGATCGCCGCGGCCCTGACGCTGCTCGGGCCGTTCACGCCGATGCTGTTCATGGGCGAGGAGTTCGCGGCCTCGACGCCGTGGCAGTTCTTCACCTCGCACCCGGAGCCCGAGCTCGGCAAGGCCACCGCAGAAGGGCGCATCGCGGAGTTCGCCGAGCACGGGTGGGACGAGTCAGCGGTGCCGGACCCGCAGGACCCGACGACGTTCACCAACTCCAAGCTCGACTGGGCCGACGTCAGCTCGGAGCGCGGCGCGGCGATCCTGCGTGCCTACCGGGTGCTCATCGCCCTGCGGCGCACCGACCAGGCGTTCGTCGACCACCGCTACGAGGCGAACGCCGTCCGCTTCAGCGAGGACCGCCGCTGGCTCGTGCTCACGCGCGGGCTGCTCGGTCCCGACGTGGCGCCGGTGCACGTCGTGGTGAACTTCGCCGACGACGCAGCCGAGGTCCCGGTGCCCGACGCCGTGGGCGAGGAGCTCTACGGCTTCGGCGCGACCGAGGTCGATGCCGGCGTCGTCCGGTTCCGCGGCCGCGGCGTGGTCGTGCTGCGCTAACCGACCGCGGGCTGCGCGAGCCACCCGCTGGCAGCACACACGAACGGCGACGAACCCCTGGGTCCGTCGCCATTCGTGTGTGCAGACGTTCGTGTGTCCCCGGCGTCAGCCCGCGTGGTCGGCGACCGCGTGCGCGTTCTTCCGCACGGACGGCAGCTTGCGGTGGTCCTTCACCAGGGAGCGGGTCTCGCGGATCCGGCGGTCGATGCCCCACTTCGTCACGAGCGCCAGGCTCTCGCGCACGATGTTGCCGCTCATCTTCGAGACGCCGAACTCCCGCTCGGTGAACGTGATCGGGGTCTCCACGACCCGCAGACCCGCCTCGAGGGCACGCCAGCACAGGTCCACCTGGAAGCAGTACCCCTTCGACGCGACCCCGGCGAGGTCGATCCGCTCGAACGCCCGCGAGGTGAACACCCGGAACCCGCCGGTCGCATCGCGCACCGCGATGCCCAGGGCGAGCCGGGTGTACAGGTTGCCCCCGCGGGAGAGCAGGAGGCGGTACCAGGGCCAGTTCTCGACCTTGCCGCCCTTGACCCACCGGGAGCCGAGCACCAGGTCGTTCGAGTCGGCGAGCTCGAGCATCCAGGGCAGGTACTCGGGGTGGTGGGAGCCGTCGGCGTCCATCTCGACGAGCTTGGCGTAGCCGTGTTCCAGGCCCCACGCGAAGCCGGACAGGTACGCGCCGCCCAGGCCGTCCTTGACGGTGCGGTGCATGACGTGCACCCGACCGGTCTCGCGGGCGATGGCGTCCGCGATGTCGCCGGTGCCGTCGGGTGAGTTGTCGTCGACGACGAGCACGTGCACGGAGTCGTCGGTCGCGGCCAACGTGCGCTCGACGATCGGCCGGACGTTCTCGGCTTCGTCGTAGGTCGGGATGATGACCAGGGTCTCGCTCATGGTGCTCCTCGTGCTCGCAGTCGAATGTATCGCTGGCTTGGTGGGTCAATCCGACGAGAGGTCTGCGAACACGATCAGATTGTCCGTGTAGTGCCCGGTGGCGGTGTCGAACGTGCCGTCGCAGGTGATGAGTCGGAGTTGCGGGGTGGGGGTGGGGCCGTAGACGTCGCTCGTCGGGAACGCCGACTTGGCGGCGCGTTCGGAACGGTCGACGGTGAAGGTGCGGGTGGTGCCGTCGGACATCCGGACGTGGACCTCGTCGCCGGCGACCAGTTCGTCGAGCCGGAAGAACACCGCGGCGCTCGTCGGGCTGTCGACGTGACCGGCGATGACGGCGGGGCCGACCTCGCCGGGGACGATCCCGTCGCTGAACCAGCCCGCGCTGTCCCAGTCGACGGGCGGGTCGAGTTCTCCGGCAGCACCGCGGTGCAGGTCCTCGAGCGAGGACCGCACGCCGATGGCCGGGATCGACACGCTGACCGGGGTGGCCGTCGAGCGGGCCTCGGGCGCGGCCGGGTCCTGGAACCCGTCGGTGCCGGAGCCCGAGGACGAAGAAGAGGACGAGGACGAGGACGACGACGACTGCGACGGAGACGACGAAGACTGCGGCGGGGACGACGCGCCACCGCCGACGGTCGACGCGACCGCCACCCCGGCCACGCCCCCGACCACCACGACGGCGGCGACCACGGCACCGATCACCACGCCTCGGCGCCGGACGGCCGAGACGCGCCCGGCGCTCCGACGGCCGCTCACGAGCCGCCTCCCACGTCGCTGGCGCATCCCCCGAGCACGTCGGAGGTCAGCATGGTCGAACCGATGGCCAACCAGGCGTCTCCGTAGTAGGTCGGTGTGGTCGCCGCCGTGCGGTCGGCCCGCTCGAGGTCGGCGGCAGCCGCACGGGAGGAACCGGCGGCCTGCTCGGCCGCGGCCCGCGCGGTGTAGGCCAGCGCGTTCGTGTCCTGCGTCACCGGGGTGCCACCGAGGTCGAGCTGCGAGGCGAGGCGCGGCGTCCGTCCGAGCGTGGGCGCGAGCGCCGCCGCGAGCTCCCGGTCGGGCGCCGAACACGCCTCGGCGTACCGGAGCGGCGTCCGCATCGCGTCGTAGCCGTAGAGCACGCGCCCGTCGCCACCGGCGGCCGGCATCGGGTCCACCGATCCGTCGGCGTGCACCTGGGACCAGTCGCTGGGCAGATCGGAGGCATCCAGCACGGCGGCCGTCACGGCGCGGGAACCCCGGTTCAGCGCGTTCCAGCGGTCGTCCCCGGTGGCGTCCGCCAGCACCGAGAAGGCCGCGGGCGAGGCGTACGACGTGTTGTAGCTGTAGGGCTCCCGATCCGCCCACGGTCCGGGCAGCAGGATCGTGCCGAGGTCCGTCCGGGCCGTCTCGTGCTGGAGGATCGCCGCCGCGATGCGCTTGCCCGCGGCGGTGTACCGGTCGTCGTCCCAGGCCTTCCCCGCGAGCACGAGCGCACGAGCGGCGTCGAGGTCGGCGTCGCTCGCGGACTGCTCATCGGCGACGCCCTCGTCGGACGTCCACCGCCACGCCAGCAGGTCGTCGCCCGTGAGCAGGTGGTCCTTCGTCCACTCCCAGATCGCGTCGAAGCGCGCACGGTCGTCGTTCGCGTAGGCGATGAGCAAGCCGTACGCCTGCCCCTCGCTGACGGTGTCACCGCCCTGGTCGGTGCGGACGACGCGACCGCCCTCGACGTAGCGGTCCAGGAACGCCGACCGCAGCTGCTGCGGTGAGCGCGCCCCGTCGGGCGCGGTGGTCGAGGTCGGGGTCGCCGTGCCGCGATCGGCGGTCGTGGTGCTCGACGACCAGGGACGGACGGCGACGATCGCGACGACGACGGCGACGAGGACCGCCGCCACAGCGGCGACCGGTATCCAGGTCCTGCGGGTCATGCTGGCCTGCCTCTCCGGGGATGGTGGGGGGTCGAAGGGGAGGCGCGGATCACGTGGGCCGTTCAGCGCACGTGATCCGCGCCTCCAGTCCGGGGCGTCAGCGGAACAGCGAACGGAGCATCGCGACGGCCGCGTGGACCGCCTCGGTCACCGGTCGGTCGGCGGCTGCGCCGCCACCGCCGGTCTGCACACCGCCGGACGGGGTGGCGGCGGTCGCCGCGGCGTCCGTCACGGGCACGACCGTCAGGTTGCCCTTGCTGTCGTCGAGGACGAACAGGGTCGAGACCGTGTTGCCGGCGAGGTCGACCTTGGCGGTGCCCCGCTGGCCGCTGCCGGAGACGTCGAGCGACCACTTGCCGGCGTCGACCGTTGCGTACTTGGTGGCGCTGCCGAAGGTGGCGTCCTCGGCGATCGGGGTGCCGTCGGAGGTCTGCACGTCGACGCGCTTCGCGGTGGTGGCGGCCTGGACGAGCCGGAGCTTCGCCTTGCCGTCGCCGGGCTGCTGCAGGTCGTCGGTGAACGCGGTCGTCTTCAGCCCGTCGTTCTTGCCGTAGGCGACGACGGTGCTGGCGTCGCCCTTCTGCACGGTGACGTCGGTGGAGATGACCGGGGTGGAACGCGGGGCGTCGGCGGCGCGCATCGACAGGACGTAGGTGCCGACCGGCAGCTTCTCGTAGGGGCTGACCTGGCCGTAGGTGACGTCGTCGAGTTCGAAGACGGTCTTGCCCCCGGCGAGGCTGGACAGTTCGACGTCGACGCCCTTCGTGTCCGGCGACAGGTGTCCGACGCGGAGCCAGCCCTGGTCGGCCGTCGCGGCGGAGGCGGTCTGCGGGGCGGCGAGCCCGACCGTCGCGGCGACGAGTGTGGCGGCGAGCGCTCCGACGACGACGGTGCGGCGGCGGTTCGTGGTGCGTGCGGTCATGATGGTGCTCCTTCGGGTCGAGGTGCGGTTGGCGTGCGGGTGTCGTGTCGAGGTGCGGGCCGTGCGGGTCGTGCGGTTCGTGTGGGCCTCCGGACGAGCGGTCGGAATGCCGGGGTCCACGCCGGAGCCCTCCGGGCATTTCGCCCGCTCGTCCAGCGGGCGCTCCGCCCCGACGTGTTCGCGGAGAACGGATCCGCGGCCGCCCCGGCGAGCGGGCGGAATGCCAGGGTCCACGCCGGAGCCCTCCGGGCATTTCGCCCGCTCGCGGAACGCCCGCTCGCGGAACGCCCGCTCGCCGGACGCCAGCTCGGCCAGCTCCCACTCGGCCGAGCGATCGGGGGTCACGAGGCGCTCGTCGCGGTCGTCGTCGGGTCGGCCGGGGCGTACGTCACCGTGAGACGTGCTCCCTCGCGCTCGACCGAGTCCGGCCGGAACGCCTGGGACATGGCGTCGAAGGTCCGAGCGACCCGTGCTGCCGAGGCGTCGTCGCTCGTGTGCAGGACGACGGTGCGGAACGGCTGGCCGGTCTCCCCGGTGCGCGGGGTGAACCGGTCGACCCGCACGTCCTGGTCGGCGAGCACCTGACCGAGCGCGATCATCGCCCGCGAGTCGACCTGTCCGGCGCGGAACTGCGACTTCGTGCCGTCGTCCGCACGCAGGGCCGGGTTCGAGGCGAGCTCGGTCCCCAGGGTCTTCCGGACGTCGGTGGCCCGGGTGATCGCGGTCTCGGCGGCACTGGCTCCCTCGGCGTGGATCCGGCGGACCTCGACCTGCTGGTCACCGGTGCCGAAGGTCGCGACGGCCGTGGAGTTCTCGATCGCCTGCCGCACGTCGGTGGACGAGTTGCCGCCGGTGCGCATGGAGTCCGTCGTGATGACGTAGTCCGAGTCCTTCCAGCCGTTCGGGGACTGCCGTTCCACCGCTCCGTCGGTGTCGAGCTTGTAGTACCAGACGACGTTGTTCCGGGCGAAGCCGTCGTCCACCAGGTCGACCCACATGGCGTCGTCGACCAGCAGACGCGAGGACTTCGGCACGTTGTCGCCCACCCACTGCTCGGCCTGCTGCATCGGCAGGTCGAGGTTGCCGAGCAGGAACCCGCGCAGCTGGGTCCCCCACAGCGGCACCGCGACGACGAGCGCCGCAGCCGTGACGACGGCCCAGGCGATGCCGAGGCCGCGCCGTGCCCTCGGGCCGAACCGGCTCCGGGTGTGGACCCGACCGGCGATCGTCAGGACGGCACGCTCGGCGGTGTACGCGACGAGGAGCGCCGCGAACGGGATGAGCATGATGACGTACGGCACCGGCAGGTACCCGTTCGGCCGGAACATCACCGCGAGCAGGAACACGAGCATCGCGGCGATCGGTCGGACCCGGCGCAGGAACAGCCCGACGACGGCGGCGACCGAGCCGAGCACGATGAACACCGGGTCGAGTGCCCACCACTGCGCGGCGGCCTCGTTCGCCAGGCTGCCCCCGTCGAACACCGATCCGGAAGCGGTCCGCGACCCGAGCTGGTAGGTGACGCCCTCCCACAGGCTGACCCGCCCGGCGCCCGGCACGAGTTCGCCCTTCACCGCGGCGAGCAGCAGGTACCCGCCGCCGATCAGCACGAGCACGGCCCCGGCGACGCTGAGCGTGTACCGGCGGGTGCTCTTGTCGGCGCGACGCACGGCCATCCAGATGAGGAACGGCAACGCGAGCAGGTAGGTCTCCTTGGACAGCACCGCGATGCCGAGGCAGGCAGCGGCACCGGCGAACCCGGCGAGCTGCTGGCGACGGCTCAGCACGAGGACGAACGCGGCGAGCAGCCAGGGCGTCGCGACGTTGTCGATGTACACGGTGCGGTGGTACTGCAGCGCGAGCGGTGACAGCGCGAAGACGAGTCCGGCCGCGGCCGCGGTGATCCGTCCGGCACCGAGCCGTCGGGCCAGGACGAACAGCAGGATGCTCGAGACGGCGGAGAAGAACACCATGGCCTCGCGCCCGGCCTCCACCGCGAAGGGGTACCGCGCGAACGCCCCGGTCAGTCCGGTGTACCCGGCGATCTGGATCCATCCGAGCGGCGGGTGGTCGTACCAGTACGTGTAGTGGGTGAGCTCGCCGAGGTTCGTGATCGCCCACGCCTGGGCGGTGTACGTCCCCTCGTCGTCGATGCGCTGCGGTGTGCCCGACATGTTCCAGGCCTGGACGAGCACGGTCACCGCGACGACGGGCAGCAACCACGTCAGGCTGGCGGCGTGCCGGCGGAACCAGGCCCCGATGCCGGTGCGGTGGGCGGTGGAGCCGCCCCGGATCGGGATGCCCGTGGTGTCGGTGATGCTGGCGGTCATCGGGTGCCTCCCGTGGTGGTGCCGGCGAACGCACGGTCGGACGACGCTGCGCCCGATCCGTCGAGGTCCGAGGCGAAGCCGACCACCTGTCCGGTGCGGTGCTGGCCGGTGTGCTCGGTCTTCTCCCACCCGTTCTGGCCCTTGGCGTGCCGGACGACTGCCCGGACCGCCGCGGCGGCGAGGAACACCTGGTAGGGCACCAGGCCGAGCACGAGCCGCACGTAGTCGCGGAGCCGGACCTTCTCGCCGTACAGTCGGCCGAACTCGTTCAGCCCGACGATCTCGACGGCCAGCAGCATGAGCGTCGGTGCGACCGGGATGAACGACACCAGGGCGATCGCCGTCGGCACCTTGACGAACAGGATCATCAGGACGCTCAGCGGGATGAGCAGCCCGGTGGCCGCCTGGATGAACGGCATCGTGAGCATGTAGCGGGCGAAGAACCGCTGCCGGAAGGACGGCAGCTTCTTCCACTCCCCCTTGCCGAGCACCTGCAGGAAGCCCTGGTTCCACCGCGTGCGCTGCTTGAGCAGCGAGGCGAAGGTCGGCGGGGTCTCCTCGCGGGTGACGGCCTCGGGGCTGTAGGCGACGACGACCTTCGCGCCGTCGGCGGAGAGCCGCACGCCGAGCTCGCAGTCCTCGGCGAGGCAGTGCGCGTCCCAGCCGTTCGACCACTCCAGGCGGGAGCGCGTCACGAAGACGGTGTTGCCCCCGAGCGGGATGAACTTGGACCCGGCGTGGAAGTGCAGGCGCGAGCGGAACCAGAAGTAGTACTCCAGGACGTTCCGGAGCGACCACCAGCTCGACGTGAAGTTCATCAGCTGGACGCCGCCCTGCACCACGTCGGCGTCGGTCTCCTGGAACCGCGAGTCGACGAGGGAGAGCAGCCGCGGGTAGACCTCGTCCTCGGCGTCGAACACCCCGACGATGTCGCCCGTCGCGTGCTGGAGCGCCAGGTTCATCGCCTTCGGCTTGTTCTTCGGCAGGGTGTCGTCCACCACGACCTTGATCAGGGAGGGGTGCCGAGCCGCCGCAGCACGCACGACGGCGTCGGTCTCCGGGTCGTCCTCCCCGACGATCGCGATGATCTCGAAGTCGGGGTGGTCCTGGGTCGCGAGCATGTCGAGCGTCTGCCCCATCACGTCCTGCTCGTGCCGACCGGGCACCAGGAGCGTGAACCGGTGCGCCGCCGGCCGCGGGGTCTGGCTGAAGCTGGTGGACTTCAGCGCGTCCCGGGAGCGCCAGGCGTGCAGCATCCACCAGAGCGTGGTCAACGCGATGATCGTGAGCAGCACGGAGAGGGCGATGAGGGTCGAGTAGCCGAGCCATTCGCCCAGCGACCAGGCGGCCTGTGGGAGCTGCCCCGAGCCTCCCGTCGGCACGTCCGTGGTCCCGCGATTCGGGACGTCCCCGGTCGTGCCGGGGCGTTCGTCGGGCTGGAGCAGCGGCCCTGCGGCCGTCAGCAACACGGCTGAGATGGTCATTCGGGGAACCCCTTCGGACGTGTGTCGGTGGACCGGAAGACGAGGGCCTTGTACGCGGCGAACCGGAACGCGGTGCCGAGGACGAGGCCGACGCCGTTGCCGGCGACGTTGTCGGCGAGGGTGGACGTGAAGCCGAGGACGTAGTGCGAGACGAACAGGCAGGCAGCGGCGATGCCGAGGCCGACGAGGTTCGTGGCAGCGAAGAGCAACCCCTCGCGGACGGTCTCGCGGCGGCCGGTCTGGCGCTGGGAACGGAAGGTGATGAAGCGGTTGCCGAGCCACGCGACCGAGGTCGCCACGATGGCCGACACGATCTTCGCGGCGATGGGACCGTCCGACATGACGGTGGCGCGGAGCAGGTTGTAGACACCCAGGTCGATGACGAAGCAGACGGCACCGATGGTGCCGAACGACGCGAGTTGCCTCGCGGTGGCGAGCAGGCGCGGGACCGTGCCAGGGCGCACGGTCCGCACCGCACCGGTGTCGGGTGACACCAGAACGGGGGTACGAGTTCGGGTCATGCCCCCGATTCGGGGGGCGTGGCTGGGTGGTTTGGGCGGGGTACGCGACTTGCCAGGCCTCTGCCAGATGCGCGACACATGCCGTTCATCTTGACGATCCATCAGCTGCGGTGGTCAGGGGCGCGGGGACGACGGACGGGAGGCCCGGTGCCAGCTGGCACCGGGCCTCCCGTCCGTCGGTCGGTTGCGTCTACGCGGGGCGCGACGACGGGGACACGTTCTTGGACGCGTCCCGTTCCGGGATGTCGCCGAGTGCCTCGTCGATCGCCGCGAGGGCGTCCGCGTCGAGCTTGACCCCGGCGGCCTTGACGTTGTCGGTGACCTGCTGCGGACGCGAGGCGCCGACGATGGCGCTCGCGACGTTCTCGTTCTGCAGGGTCCACGCGATCGCGAGCTGCGCGAGCGTGAGGCCGGCCTGGTCGGCGACGGGCTGCAGGCGCTGCACGGCTTCGAGGACCTCGTCGCGCATGAACCGCTTGATCATGTCCGCGCCGCCCTTCTCGTCCGTGGCTCGCGAACCCTCGGGCAGGGGCTGACCCGGCTTGTACTTGCCGGTCAGGACGCCCTGCGCGATGGGCGACCAGACGATCTGCGACAGGCCGAGCTGCTTCGAGGCGGGGACGACCTCGCCCTCGATGACCCGCCACAGCATCGAGTACTGCGGCTGGTTCGAGATGAGCTGGAAGCCGAGCTCCTTGGCGAGTGCGGCACCGGCGCGGATCTGCTCGGCGGACCACTCGCTGACGCCGATGTAGAGCGCCTTGCCCTGACGGACGACGTCGGCGAAGGCCTGCATCGTCTCTTCGAGGGGGGTCTCGTAGTCGTAACGGTGCGCCTGGTAGAGGTCGACGTAGTCGGTCTGCAGTCGCTCGAGCGAGCCGTCGATCGACTCCATGATGTGCTTGCGGCTGAGGCCGACGTCGTTGTGCCCCTTCGGGCCGGTCGGCCAGTAGACCTTCGTGAAGACCTCGAGGGACTGGCGCCGCTCGCCCTTGAGCGCCTCGCCGAGGACGGTCTCGGCGGCGGTGTTGGCGTACGTGTCCGCGGTGTCGAACGTGGTGATGCCGGCGTCGAGCGCTGCCCGCACGCACTGGGTGGCGACGTCGTTCTCGACCTGCGAGCCGTGCGTCAGCCAGTTGCCGTAGGTGATCTCGGAGATCTTGAGTCCGGAGTTGCCCAGGTACCTGAATTCCATGATGCCGACGCTACTGGAGTGAGCGCGCACGTGAGGGGTCCCGCGAGTGCCTGTCGGGGTGTGGGTGGGGGGGACGGATGCGTGCGTGGGGCGGGTCCGAGGTCAGGTCGGGTCGGGGTCGGGTCGGGTCGGGGTCGGGTCGGGATCGGGGTCGGGATCCGCGAGCGGGCGAAATGCCACGGTCTTCTTGCCAGCCCACCCACACCTTTCGCCCGCTCGCCCGGATGACCCCGGGCTGCGACTTCCGCGCTCCCTGCGATCGCCTCCACCCCGCGAACGGGCGAAACACCGCGGTGCAGTCGGCGGCGGGCGCGGTGTTTCGCCCGCTCGCGGGGGCAACTTTCCCTCCACATGGGCGAGAGCGGGCAAGCAGTCCACAGAGGAGGCCCGACTCCCGTCCTCGGGGTCGGTTCGCCGTCACGCTGTGGAGATGACCGCAAGACGCCGACTCCCGATGGCACTCCGCGACGCTTCGTTCCGGGTACGGGATGCGCTGCACAGAGGCGTTTCGCGTGGCCGACTCGACGCTCGAGATCTCGTCCGCCCGTTCCACGGCATCCGATCAGCGTTCCCACCGGAGTCCGTGGATGAACGCGCAAGGGCGCTCGCTCCTCGACTCCGCCCCGATCAGGTCTTCAGTCACGTCACTGCGGCAGCGATCATCGGCGTCCCGCTCCCCCGTCGTCTCGAACGCGATCAGCGGTTGCACGTCACGACGATCGGGACCGACCAAGCGCTCCGGGTCCGCGGCACGGTCGGCCACCGAGCCCGGTACGGGTCAGTCCGCGCGACGATCACACGAGGGGTGCCGCTGACCACTCCGGCCGATACGTTCGTCGCACTGGGCTCGATGCTGACGCTCGACGAACTCATCGTCGCGGGCGATGCGCTCGTGGGGTGGCTCGGCTGGGCGACGCTCGACGAACTCGCCCAGGCCGTCCGACGACGACGGGGCATCCGCGGGATCGTGAAGCTCCGCCTCGCGCTCGACGAGATCCGGAGGGGATCCCGGTCACCCGGAGAGACCCGGACACGGCTGGCACTCGTCCGCCGCGGACTCCCGGAACCGGCACTCAACCACGATGTCGTCGTCGACGGGCAGTGGGTCGCATGTGTGGACCTCGCCTACCCCGAGGCCAGGGTCGCGATCGAGTACGAGAGCGATCTGCACCGCACCGATCCAGCCACCTTCCGGAAGGACCTGACGCGCGGGGAACACCTCAAGGACGTCGACTGGTGGCTCGTCAGAGCAACAGCAGACGATGTCGCGCACGGCGTCGACCGTTTCGTGGACCGCATCCGTCGGCTGCTCGAGGTCGGCGCCAGAGGAGCCCACGACACGCGGGTTGCGACACTTGGGTGAACAATGGTTGACGCTTCAACCAAAACGGTGCACACTGGCGTATTATCAACTCGATGCAGGCGCATGGAACGCGTCGCACCGCAGACTCTCGTTCGGAAGAAGGACCACCATGACGCTCACCGCTGACACCGTTCCCGGCTACAAGACCGGCACCTGGAAGATCGACCCGACCCACTCCGAGGTCACCTTCTCGGTCCGCCACCTCGCCATCAGCAAGGTCAAGGGCAAGTTCGAGACGTTCGACGCCACCGTCGTCACCGCCGAGAACCCGCTCGAGTCGACCGTCGAGGCCAACATCGACGTCGCGTCGATCAACACCGGCCAGGAGCAGCGCGACCAGCACCTCAAGACGAGCGACTTCTTCCTCACCGAGGAGCACCCGCAGCTGACCTTCCGCTCGACGAGCATCGAGACGAAGGGCGACGACCTGCACATCGCGGGCGACCTGACCCTGCGCGGCGTCACCAAGCCGGTCGTCCTCAAGGCCGAGCTGGGCGGCTTCACCACGGACGGCTACGGCCAGGTCAAGTTCGGTGCCGAGGCGACCACGAAGATCGACCGCACCGAGTTCGGTGTGAACTGGAACGCGGCGCTCGAGGCCGGCGGCTTCACGCTCGGCAACGACGTCACGATCAACCTCGACGTCCAGTTCGTCCTCCAGGCGGCCTGAGCCACCTCCGACTCAACGCCCGACTGAGGGCACCGAGCGGCACTCCCCGAACCCGAGAAGAACGCCCCGACTCCGCACGGAGTCGGGGCGTTCTTCGTTGCCCGCACTGCTCCCCCGACCACGAGCGGGCGAAATACCACGGCCCTTCGTCCTGTCTCATCGGGCATTCCGCCCGCTCGACGATGCCGGCGCCGAAGTCGACGCCGACCCCCGCAAACACGCCCACGCCGGCACCCGTGCCCGTGCCCGAGCCCGAGCCCGTGCAAACATCCACGCCACGAGCGGGCGAAATACCACGCCGATCTCCTTAACACGCCGGACATTTCGCCCGCTCGCGCAAGAACCCGAGCGCGAGGCGGGCGAGCGACCACGGCCGAGATCGGGAGCGCGGCCGAGCGGGCGGAATGCCCGGGACGCAACGGGGACGAAGTGCGGCATTTCGCCCGCTCGCGGAACGAGGCGCGAGGACGCGCGGGACACGGAGCCGAGCGCCCGAGCAAGGGCAGCGCAGGGGCGCCGCCCCGGCCCCCGCCCCGGCCCCCGCCCCCGCCCCCGCCCCCGCCCCCGCGTAACGTTGGTACGTGGGACGGCACCGAGGGGAATCCGCACGCCGGACCCCGAGTTGCACGAGAAGCACCAACCACGAGCACGCCCGCACGACGAACAGGAGCACCACCATGGCCACCGACTGGATCGCGATGCAGGCCCTCGCGGCAGCCGAGTTCGGCCGCCGCGTCGCCGCCGTCGCCGACTGGGACGCCCCCACCCCCGACTCGGAGTGGACCACCCGCGACCTCGTCGCCCACGTCGTCGACGAGCAGCGCTGGATCCCGAAGCTCCTGACCGGGTGCGACTACGCCCAGGCCCAGGCCGACCTCGAGCCGATCGGCGACGACCTGGTGGCCGAGTGGCACCGGTTCGCCACGGCGGCCACCGACGCCTGGCGGAACGCCCCGCAGGACACCCCCGTGCACCTCAGCACCGACGTGGTGCCCGCCGCGCAGTACCTCACCGAGCAGACGAGCGACATCACGATCCACACGTGGGACCTCGCCCGGGCGACCGGCACCGAGGAGTCCCTGCCCGACGAGCTCGTCCGCGCCGTGTGGGAGTACTTCGAGCCGCAGATCGAGGACCTCGCCGCCACCGGCCTGTACGCACCCCCGGTCGACGTCACCGAGGACTCCCCGCTCCAGGTCCGTCTGCTCGCGGTCACAGGCCGCGATGCCAGAGTGACGGCATGACCACCGACACGAAGCGCCTCGGCAACTCGGGGCTCGAGATCAGCAGCGTCGTCCTCGGCATGATGTCGTACGGCGACCCGGACCGGGGATCGCACGCCTGGAGCGTCGGCATCGACGACGCCCGCCCGTTCGTCCGCCGCGCGTTCGAGGCCGGCATCACGACCTTCGACACCGCGAACGTCTACTCCGACGGCAGCAGCGAGGAGATCACCGGCACGCTCCTCGCCGAGCTGGCTCCGCGCGAGGACGTCCAGGTCTTCACGAAGGTCTTCAACCGGATGCGTCCCGGCCGGAACGGCGCCGGGCTGTCCCGCGCGGCGATCATGCACGAGATCGATGCCTCCCTGACCCGGCTCGGCACGGACTACGTCGACCTGTACCAGATCCACCGCTTCGACCCGGCGACGCCGATCGAGGAGACCATGGAGGCCCTCCACGACGTCGTCAAGGCCGGCAAGGCGCGCTACATCGGTGCGAGCAGCATGTGGGCGTGGCAGTTCGCCGAGATGCAGCACACCGCCGAGCGCCACGGCTGGACGAAGTTCGTGAGCATGCAGGACCAGTACAACCTGCTCGAACGCGAGGAGGAGCGCGAGATGCTCCCCTTCTGCGAGCACACCGGCGTCGGCGTGATCCCGTGGAGCCCCCTCGCCCGCGGCCGCGTCACCCGCCCCTGGGACGCCTCCGATTCGGGCTCGCGCGCGCAGACCGACGAGTTCGGCAAGACCCTCTACAAGCAGGACGAGGACGCCAACCGGGCGATCGTCGACGCGGTCGAGGCCGTCGCCACCGAGCGCGGCGTCCCGATGGCGCAGGTCGCCCTGGCCTGGGTCGCCGGCAAGCCCGCGGTCTCCGCGCCCATCGTCGGCGCGACGAAGGAGCACCACATCGACGACGCGGTGGCCGCAGCGTCGCTGACGCTCACCGACGACGAGGTCACGCGACTCGAGTCCGCGTACACGCCCCGGGTGCCGTCGGGTTTCTGACGCCCCCACGAGCGGACGGGAGGCACGGTGCCAGCTGGCACCGTGCCTCCCGTCCGTCAGGTGGTCACGGTGACCGCCGTGCTCAGGCGACCACGCTGCCGTCGGCGCGCTGCAGGCGCGCGATGCGCCGCCGCGCGGCTCGTTCGGAACCGGTCTGGTCGTCGAGCACCGCACCGATCCCGTCGAGCACGAGCTTCGTGGTGCGGACCACCGGCAGCTCCACCGGGCCGACGATCGGCGCACGGAGGCCGAGGAGCGACCGGTGCCGCGGGTCGAGCGTGGACACGGCGCCCTGGAACACCGCGCGGTAGCCGGGTCGCAGCAGACGGGAGAGCGGCGGGTCCTTGATGAACCGGACGACGTCTCGGGTGCGCGAGTCGACCAGGAGTTCGCCGCGGTCGAGGTACCCGTTCATCTGGGCACGGAGCTCCGCCTCGGACTCGGGCGGGTCGACGATGCGCATGAGGCGCCCGGCCTCTGCCCACTCGCGCACGTAGGCGTCGGCGCCGCCGGGGATCGGGCCTCCCCACCGCTGGGCGGCGCGGAGGAACGCATCGGTGAAGGCGAGGTGCACCCAGCGCGCCAGGTCCGGGTCGTTCGCCGCGTAGGGGCGGGTGGTGCCGTGCGCGTCGACGTACTGCCCGCGGACACGCTCGTGGAGCCGGAGCACCCAGTCGCTGCCGCTGCGGGCGGTCTGGCGGTCGCCGTACGTGACGGTGGCGATCCACCGGCTGGTGCCGGCCAGACGGCCGAACGGGTCCTCGCGGTACCGGGAGTGGTCAGCGACACCGGCGAGCGCGCCGGGGTGCAGCGCCTGGACGAGCAGTGCCCGCACGCCGGCGACGATGCCGTGGCTCCCGCCGTGCACCGCCCACGTGGCGGAGCCCGGACCGAAGAAGCCCGCGTCGGTGCCGTGTTCCAGGTCGTCCATCCAGGCCTCCGTGCCGGTCGAACCGCCCGTGAACGTCCGGTTGAGGCGGGATCGGAAGACGTCGGAGACAGTGGACATGTCGTCATGTTCCGTCCGTCACCTGGGCGCGGGGGTGGCATCGCGCAAAGTGGCCCTCCCAGCGTGCACGGGGGTGGCCCACTAGGTTGGGTCGGGTGAGCATCGACACGCCTCGTCCCTGGCTTGCCTCGTACGCCCCGGGGGTCCCGCACGACATCGAGGAACAGAGTGGTTCCCTGTACGACCTGGTCGAGCAGTCGGCCCGGAAGTTCCCCAGGCAGGTCGCCCTCGAGTTCTTCAAGCGCACCACGAGCTACGCCGACCTCGAGGAGCAGATCCTCCGCGCGGCGAACGGCCTGCGGAAGCTCGGCGTGGGCGCGGGTGACCGCGTCGCCATCGTCCTGCCGAACTGCCCGCAGCACATCGTCGCGTTCTACGCGGTGCTGCGGCTCGGCGCGATCGTGGTCGAGCACAACCCGCTGTACACGCCGCGGGAGCTCCGCCACCAGTTCGAGGACCACGGCGCCAAGGTCGCCATCGCGTGGGACAAGTCGGTCGCGACGCTGCAGGACTTCCCGGCCGACGTGCACCTCGACGCGATCGTCTCGGTCGACATCACCCGCGCCATGCCCCGGAGCACCCGGCTCGCCCTGGCGCTGCCGGTCGCGAAGGCCCGCGAGTCCCGCGCGAAGCTGACGGCGAAGGTCCGCGGCACGGTCAAGTGGGACGACCTCGCCGACACCCGCAAGCTGTCGAAGCGGCACCCGCGGCCGGCCACCGACGACGTCGCGCTGATCCAGTACACGTCCGGCACCACCGGGACACCGAAGGGCGCGGTGCTGAGCCACCGGAACCTGCTGGCGAACGCCGCGCAGGCCCGGGCATGGGTGCCGCAGATCCGCCGCGGCGACAACGTCGTGTACGCGGTGCTGCCGATGTTCCACGCCTACGGCCTGACGCTCTGCCTGACCTTCGCGATGAGCATGGCCTCGCGGCTCGTGCTCTTCCCCGCGTTCGACCCCGCCCTCGTCCTGACGGCGATCAAGCGCCACCCGCCGACGTTCCTGCCGGCCGTGCCGCCGATCTACGCCCGGCTGCAGCACGCGGCCGACTCGGCGAAGGTGTCGCTCAAGGGCATCGAGATCGGCATCTCCGGGGCCATGCCGCTGTCGCAGGACATCGTCGAGCCGTGGGAGGCCCGGACCGACGGCTACCTGGTCGAGGGCTACGGCCTGTCCGAGTGCTCCCCGGTCCTGATGGCCAACCCGGTCTCCCCCGAGCGTCGACTCGGGTCGATCGGCCTGCCGCTGTCCTCCACCGAGGCGCGCGTGGTCGACCCCGACGACGACACGAAGGTGCTCGGGATCGACGAGCCCGGCGAACTGCAGGTCCGTGGACCGCAGGTGTTCCGCGGCTACTGGGGCAAGGCCGAGGCCACCGACGAGGTCTTCACGCCCGACGGCTGGTTCCGCACCGGCGACATCGTGGCCATCGACGCCGACGGGTACGTCCGGATCGTCGACCGCCTCAAGGAACTCATCATCACCGGCGGCTTCAACGTGTCACCGTCCGAGGTCGAGGACACCCTGCTCAAGCACCCCAGCGTCAAGGAGGTCGCGGTCGTCGGCATCACGCAGGGCGGCAACGAGCAGGTCGTCGCGGCCGTCGTGCCGAAGGACCCCTCGACGTTCGACGCGGCTGCGCTCCGGGCCTGGTCGCGCGAGCACCTGGCGGCGTACAAGGTGCCGCGCCGGGTCGTGGTGGTCGAGGACCTGCCGCGCTCGATGATCGGCAAGGTGCTGCGGCGGAAGGTGCGGGACCAGATCCTGGACGGCTGACGCGCGAGCGCCGGGCGGCGCCGCTGATCAGCGGGCGCGCCGCGCAGGCAGCGCCAGCACGGACAGCCCGGCGACCACCAGCACGATGCCGGCCCATCCGCCGACACCCAGGCGCTCCCCCACCACGAACACCGCGAGCACCGCGGCCACGACGGGCTCGAGCAGCGACAGCAGCGTCGCGACCGACGCCGTCACCGTCCGGAGGCCGAGCGCGTACAGCGAGTGCCCGATCACCGTCGGCACCAGCGCCAGGTACAGGAACACCGGCCAGTTGCCGGCGTCGGTCAGGAACGGCCCGCCCGCCACCACGGCGAGCACGACGAGCGGCACCGCGGCCACCCCGAACACCGCGCCGACGAGCCCGCGTTCGTTCGGCCCGCGGGCAGCCCGTGCGGCCGCGACCCCGACGTCCCCACCGACCGGCATGCTGTCGGACTCCGCGCGACCGACGGCGATCGGCATCCGGCTCGTCGCAGCGTGCATCCCCCGCGCCACCGCCCACGAGTACAGCGCGTACGTCAGACCGGCGACCAGGGCGCTGCCGACGCCGACCGCGAGTGAGCGCCCGCCACCGTCGTGCTCGGAGCGCGCGAGGGTGACGACGACCATGCCGACCACGCTCACCAGGGTGGCGACGACCCACCGCCGGGTGACGCGCCTCCGGTCGGCGACCCACTCGACCAGGCCGGCGAAGACGGGCGACGAGCCGATGGCCAGGGTCGTGCCGAGCGCGACCCCGGCGTCGGCGAGGGCCGCGTAGAACGCGACCGCGTAGACCACGAGCGACGCGGCGCCGAGCAGTGCCCAGCCGCGGGTCCGGCGCTGCGTGACGGCACGCAGCGTGCCCCGACCAGCGGTCGCGGCGAGCACGAGGCCGCCGAGCCCGAAGGTGACTGCACCGAACACGAACGCCGGCACACCGGGCGCGAAGTGCGTCGCGGTCCCGGTGGTGCCCCAGACCGCTGCGGCGACCGCGATCGCCGCCAGGCCGCCGACGGGCCTGGAGGCACGCCCCGCGCCCGGTCCGTGGCTCACGAGACGTGGACGCTCGGCCGTCGGTTCACTTCGGGTTCCGCTTCGCGCAGGACCTCGCGCGTGACGGGGGCGACGTCGCCGGCACCGGTGAACACGAAGCGCAGGGCGTTCCGGATCGGGCTGCCCTCGTTCCACTCGAAGTAGATGCTCGGCACCACCCCGGCGAGGTCGCGGATGGCGAGGAGCGTCGACGCGATGGTGTTCGGGACGTTGCCGGAGCGGACCTTGAGCACGCGGAACCCGTGGATGACGTGGCCTTCGACCACCAGGTCCTCTTCGAAGTCGGAGGAGTCGGCGGGCAGGACCTCGAGGAACATCGTCGGCACGCGGGCCGGGATGCCGGAGTCGCGGCGTTCCTCGCGCCCCTTCGCCCGGTACGCCTCGGCCGTGCCGGCACCGGGTTCGTTCGCGATGATGCAGACGGAGCTGAACTGGTCGGCGTCGGCCTCGACGAACTGCCGCGCGGTCGCGTCGAGCTCGATCGACGATGCCCGGAGCTCGAACGAACGCCGCACGCGCGAGATGAGCGACACCACGACGATCGCGATGATGAAGATCGCCGCGATCCGCACGCCGTCGGGCCGCTCGATGACGTTGGCGACGGTGGTGTAGACGAACACGACCGAGATCACGCCGAACGCGATGGTGCGCTTGCGCTGCTGCTTGCGGCGCGCGGACAGCGTCACCGCGACCGCGGCGCTCGTGATGAGCACGAGCACGCCGGTGGCGTAGGCGCCGCCCTGCGCGTCGACGTCGGCCTGGAAGATGATCGTGATGACGAACGCGATGAGCGTGAAGATGATCACGAGCGGACGCACCGCACGCGCCCACTGCGGTGCCATGCCGTAGCGCGGCAGGAACCGCGGCACCAGGTTGAGGAGCCCCGCCATCGCGCTCGCGCCGGCGAACCACAGGATGGCGACGGTCGAGAAGTCGTAGATCGACCCGAACACGCCGCCCATGTACTCGTGCGCCAGGTACGCCAGGGCGCGCCCGTTCGCACCGCCGCCCGGCTGGAACTCGCGCTGCGGGATGAGGAACGTCGTCACGATCGACGACGTGATGAGGAACGAGCTCATGATGAGCGCCGCGACGGTCAGCAGGCGCTTGGTGCCGCGGATCCGGCCCTCGGGTCGATCGCTGGTGTCGTCGGTGGCGTCGCCGCGGACCTGCGGCATCACCGCGACACCGGTCTCGAACCCGGAGAGCCCGAGCGCGAGCTTCGGGAACACGATCAGGGCGATGCCGACCATCACGAGCGGGTTGCTGTGCTGTGCCGTCAGCCCGGACCACCAGTCGCTCGCCACCATCGGGTTCTCGAACACGTGCCAGAGGGCGACGATGATGACGACGGCGTTCAGGGCGAGGAACACCGCGACGAGGCCGACCGCGATGCCGATGGCCTCCTTGAACCCGCGCAGGAACACGATGCCGAGCAGGAGCAGCAGCGCCAGCGTGAGCGGCACCGGGATCTCGGTGAACCAGTGCGGCGTGTAGGGGTTCTCGGCGATGTGCGCCGTGGCGTCGGCCGCCGACAGGGTCATCGTGATCATGAAGTCCGTCACGGCGAACCCGAGCAGCACCAGCACGAGCAGCTTGCCCGCCCACCACGGCAGGAGCTTCTCGAGCATCATGATCGACCCGGCACCCCGGAAGCTGTCGTGCGCGATCCGGCGGTAGACCGGCAGCGCCCCGAACAGCGTGACGAGCACGAGGACGATCGTCGCGATCGGCGACAGCAGCCCCGCGGCGAGCGCGGCGATGGCGGGCTGGTACCCGAGGGTGGAGAAGTAGTCGACACCGGTCAGGCACATGACCCGCCACCACGGGTGGGTCTTCTCGACCTCGACCTGGTGCGGGCCCTGGTGGGAGGCTCCCTGGTCGGCCCCGTGCAGCATCCACCGGCGCAGGCGGGTGCTGCGGTCGAGGGGCTGCTCGGTGGCGTCGCGCTGGGCGGCCCGCTCGGCGTCTGTCGCGGTCACGTGGATGATGCTAAGCCGTCCGGGTGACCCCCGTGCACACCCGGACGGTCCTGTGGACGGGGCGCTCCCACTACCGCCGTGTGCGGGACAGTGTCGCCACGATCCCGGCCACGACCAGCAGCACACCGGCGGCGATGCAGGCGGCGAGCAGCAGGGTCGTGGTGTCCACTGAGAACATCGGCAGCGCACTCACGGCCATCGCCCCGGCGAACACGAGCATCAGGACACCCCACAGGATCGTGCCGAACCGTGCGCCACGGCGTGCGGGCCGCCGGACGGGCTCGTCGGGAGTGGCCGGTGGAGCCATCGGCGCAGTCGTCTCGTCGTTGGTCGTTCCGTCGTTCGTCATCGTCCCGTTCCTCACTCGCCGACCGTGATCGCCCGAGGCACCTCGACGCCGCCGCCGAGGATCCACAGGTGCACCGTCGTCGTCTCGTCCGCATCGGCCGTGCGTGCCGCACGGTTCTCGAGCGTGGTGGTCCGGAGCACCCCACCGGTGCCGTCGTCGTCGCCTCCGCCGGTGTCGACGCCGTAGCCGACACCGCTCACCTCGACCCGCACCGGCAGGTCGGTCGGCAGCAGCACCTCGGCCCCGCCGGCACCCAGCCAGAGGTTCACGTCGCCCCCGACCGCCGACGGTTCGAGCTCGCGGAGGTCCAGCGTCGGACCGCCGGCCAACATCGCGAAGTTCCGTTCGGTCCCCGAGGCGGCGCGTTCGACCTGCCACGTGGTGCCACCGATCAGCGAGACCTGGGTGCCGGCGGGCAGGACCCCGGTGACCACCAGGGCCACCGCGGCGACCGTCGAGAACAGTCCGAGCACGTCGTCGTCGCGGCCGCGGATCCCGGCGACGATCGTCGCGATCGCCAGCACCGCGAGCGCCGCGGCGATCCCGAGGACCGGGACGGACCACCCGGCCTGCTGCGCCCAGAACGCGACCCCGGCTCCGGCGACGAGTGCGAGTCCGAGGGACACGGCGACGTACGCCGCCCCGGGTCGCCGCTCCACCCGCTCGGCCCGCCGTTCGGCCGCCCGCTCGCGTTCGGCGCGCATCCGCTCCTCGTGCTGCCGTCGCCGGTCCTCGGGGCTAGCGGGTGCACCCCACTGCCAGGAGGCCCGTCCCGCGTCCGTCGCGCCGGTCGCGTCCGCGGTCCACGCGTTCCGGGCCGGGTGCGGCTCCTCGGGGCTGGTCCAGAAGTCGCCCCGCGGGGCAGCGGTCGGGTCGGTGCCGGTGCCGGTGCTCGCGGTCCGCTCACCGTCCACCCCGCGTCGGGCCAGGACCACGATGAGCCAGACGATCCCGCCGACGAGCACGATGCTCCACGCGGTGGCCAGGGTCGCCTCGAGCCAGCCGGGCATCCCCCAGGCGTCCGGGACCCCCTGCCACCAGAGGCCGCGGGCGGCGGGCACGAAGGTGAGCGCCACGAAGGCGCCGATCGCGATGAGCGCCGGGTCGCGGACCCCGCGGATCATCCGCTCGACGTGGATGCGTCCGGCGGTGTCGGGCAGCAGCGCCCAGCCGACGGCGTAGGCGAGGAAGACCGGCCCGCCCAGCAGCGCGACGACGATCGTCACGCCGCGGACCACGAGCGGGTCGAGCCCGGTGCGGCGGGCGACGGCACCGCACACGCCGGCGAGCCAGCGGTCGTCAGTGCGCGCGATGCCGAGGCCACGGACCCAGTCGAAGAACCGGGTCGTCGAGTCGGCGCTGCCGGCGGCGGTGCCAGGAGCGGAGTCGTGCTGGTGATCGGTCATGGCCACCAGCATCCCGGCAGTGCTGCGCCGACACCATCGGGGTTCCCCCTGACCGGTCCCTGATCCCGGCCCCGAACACTGCTGCGGGGGCCGTCCGGGTGCCAGGATTGCCCCATGGCCACCGCGACGATGACGCGCCCGACCCCCAGGGTCGTCGGCGGGGTCTGCAGCGGGTTCGCGGCGCACACCGGATTGCCGGTCGGGGCCGTCCGGCTCGCCACCGCGGTCCTGGTGGTCTGCGGTGGCGCCGGGCTGCTGCTCTACGCCTGGCTCTGGGCGACCGTGCCGAGCGCGGCCGTCGGGGCAGCCGCCGGCAGCGCACCACTCAAGTCCGTGCTGACCCCGGCCGCCATCGTCGACCAGGACGAGACCACCGCGTCCGCCCGGCATGCCCCGGTCGTCGAGATCCTGCTCGGCGTGGCCCTGCTCGCCGCCGCCGGTGCGGTGGTCGCAGCGCGGATGGGGGTGGCCGTCCCCCTCGAGGTCATCGTCCCCGGCGTCGTGGTCGTCACCGGCGCCGCACTCGCCTGGCGGCAGTTCGACGCGCTCCGCAACGTCCGCACGGCCGGGTCCTCCGCCCTCGTCGTCCGGGCGCTCGGGGCCCTGGTGCTCGTCGTCCTCGGCATCCTGCTGTTCTTCACGACGAGCAGCCGCCCGAACGTCTGGACCGTGCTCACCGCCGCGGTGGCCGTCCTGGTCGGGGTCGCCGTCGTGGTCGCCCCGTGGGTGGTCCGACTCGTCCGCGACCTCGCCGAGGAACGCGCCGCCCGCGTCCGCGACCTCGAGCGCGCCGAGTTCGCGGCACACCTGCACGACTCGGTGCTGCAGACCCTCGCCCTCATCCAGCAGAAGGCCGAGCCGGGTTCGGACGCGGCACGGCTGGCGCGGGCGCAGGAACGCGAACTCCGGTCCTGGCTCTTCACCGAGCGGGCGGAACCGGCGCGCGACCTCGGCGCGCAGCTGCGGGACACAGCCGTGGACATCGAGGCCGAGTACCCCGCCCGCATCGAGGTCATCGCGGTCGGACCCGCCCGCAGCGACCTGCCCGACGGACTCGTCGCCGCCGCCCGCGAGGCGATGCTCAACGCCGCCCGGCACGCCGGTGGGACCGTGAGCGTGTACGCCGAGACCGCCGGCGACCGGGTCGAGCTCAGCATCCGCGACCGCGGCCCGGGCTTCGACGTCGACACGGTGCCCGCGGGTCGGTACGGCGTCCGCGAGTCGATCATCGGCCGGATGCAGCGCCTCGGCGGCCACGCGACCATCGCGCCGGGGCCGGGCCGCACCGGCACCGAGGTCCGGCTGACCCTGCCGCTCGCACCCGCGGCGCACGACGAGGAGCACGCATGACCGAGCCCGCCCCGTTGACCGTCGCGATCGTCGACGACCACTCCATCTTCCGAGCCGGCGTGCGCGCCGGGCTGCCACCGGGCCTCCAGGTCGTGGGTGAGGCGGCGACCGTCGACGAAGCCGTGACGCTCGTCGCGGCCACCCGCCCACGCGTCGTCCTGCTCGACGTGCACCTGCCGGGCGGCGCCGGCGGGGGCGGTGCCGAGGTCATCACGCGGTCCGCACCGGAGAACCCGGACACCCGGTTCCTCGCGCTGAGCGTGTCGGACGCCGCCGACGACGTGGTGCGGGTCATCCGCGCCGGTGCCCGCGGGTACATCACGAAGAGCTCGTCGAGTGCCGAGGTCGCCGAGGCCGTGACCCGTGTCGCGGACGGGGACGCGGTGTTCTCGCCGCGCCTGGCGGGCTTCGTGCTCGACGCGTTCGGAGCGGTCAGCGGCGAGACGGCGCAGCACGACGCCGAGCTGGACCGCCTGTCCGCCCGCGAGCAGGAGGTCATGCGGCTGATCGCGCGCGGGTACGCCTACAAGGAGGTCGCGACGGAGCTGTTCATCTCGGTGAAGACCGTCGAGACACACGTGTCCAAGGTCCTGCGGAAGCTCCAGCTGTCGAACCGGCACGAGCTGACGGCGTGGGCGCTGCAGCGCAAGCTGCTCTGATCACTTCGCGCTGATCCTGGTGTACTTGTTCACTGCCCACGGCACGAACACCACGAGCATCACGGCGATCCCGATCAGCACGGTCAGCACGGGGTGCTGCATCGTCCAGATGTCCGGAACCGGGGCGGACCCGACGTTGCCGAACAGTTCGCGCGCGGCCTGCACGAGCGACGACACCGGGTTCCACTCCGCGAACACGCGCAGCACCAGCGGCAGGGTGTCGCTCGGCACGAACGCGTTCGAGATGAACGTCAGCGGGAACAGGATCATGAACGAGGCGTTGTTGATGACCTCGGGCGTCTTGACGCTCATGCCGAGCAGCGCCATCACCCAGCTGAACGCGTAGCTGAACAGCAGCAGCAGGGCGATGCCGGCCAGGAACTCGAGCGGCGACGAGTTCACCCGCCACCCGACCGCGAGCCCGGTGAGCATCATGATCGCCATCGAGATCGAGTTCAGGACGAGGTCGGAGTTGGTGCGCCCGACCAGGACCGCCGACGCCGACATCGGCAGCGTGCGGAACCGGTCGATCAGCCCCTCCTTCAGGTCCTGCGCCATCGCCGACCCGGAGAACGTCGCACCGAACACCACGGTCTGCGCGAAGATCCCCGCCATCAGGAACTGCGTGTAGTCGGTCCCCTGCACCTGGATGGCTCCGCCGTAGACCTGGCTGAACAGCAGCACGAACATGATCGGCTGCAGCACGGCGAACACGAGCATGTCCGGCGACCGCTTGAGCTTGATGAGGTTCCGCTTGGTGACGGTCCAGCCGTCCTCGACCCAGACGGCGAGCGGCGAGGTGACGACGACGGGCAGCTGGCGGCCCGGCGCGAGGGACGTGGTGGTCATCGTGCCGTCTCCTTCTGCCTGGTCGCCGCGGGTTCGTCGGCGTCGTCGTCCGTCGCGGCGTGTCCGGTCAGGCGGAGGAAGACGTCGTCGAGGGTCGGACGTCGCATGCCGGCGTCGTGGAGTTCGATGCCGGCCTCGCCCAGATCGGCGAGCACGCGCTGCAGGGCTGCCGGACCGGCCTCCACCGCGATGGCACGGGTTCGGCCGTCGCCCGAGGTCTCGACCTCGCCGACCCCGTACCGGCGCAGCACCGTCGTCGCCGCGTCGCCGTCGGCCTCGTCGACCAGGGTCACGACCACCCGGTGCCCGCCGACCTGCGCCTTGAGCTGGTCCGCGGTGCCCTCGGCGATGACCGCGCCGTCGTCGATGACAGCGATGTCGTCGGCGAGCCGGTCGGCTTCTTCCAGGTACTGGGTGGTGAGGAGCACCGTTGCCCCCTCGGCTACGAGGTCCTCGATGATGCCCCAGAGCGCCAGCCGGCTGCGGGGGTCGAGGCCCGTCGTCGGCTCGTCGAGGAACAGCACGCGCGGGTTCATCACCAGCGCCCCGGCGAGGTCGATGCGTCGCCGCATGCCTCCGGAGAAGCCCTTCACCGGACGGTCGCCCGCCTCGGACAGGTCGAAGACGTCGATGAGCTCCCGGGCACGATCGCGCGCTGTCCTGCGGCCCAGGTGGTAGAGCCGCCCGATCATCTCGAGGTTCTCGAACCCGGTCAGGTTCTCGTCGACCGCGGCGTACTGCCCGGACACCCCGATCGACCGCCGGGTGGCCTGCGGGTCGGCGATCACGTCGATGCCGTCGATCGTCGCGGTGCCCGAGTCGGGCGTGATGAGGGTGGTCAGCACCTTCACCACCGTGGTCTTGCCCGCGCCGTTCGGCCCGAGCAGCGCCTTCACGGTGCCCTGCGGCACCGACAGGTCGAGCCCGGCCAGCGCGTGCACCGGCCCGGACTTCGACTTGTAGGTCTTGGTCAGCCCGGAGGCTTCGATGATGGCCATGTCGCTCCTTCGTCGGACACGGTGGGTACCCGGGGGTCCGGTGGAGCGACGGACGTCACTCAGACGTCGAAGTCACCACCACCGAAGTCGCTGAAGCCACCGCCGAAGTCGGATCCGCTGTCGCCCCAGCCCGCATTGTCGAAGCCGCCGCCGTCGGATGCGCCGCCGTCGGACGCCCCGGCATCGCCGGATTCAGCACCAGTGTCCTCCGAACCACCGTCACCCGCAGCGTCGGTACCGCCATCGAACGAACCGGGGTCCGGCAGGAACGCGCTCATGATCGCCGAACCGATGACGTAGCCGGCCACCGTCCCGAGGATCGAGGCGCCGATCATGCTGCCGAACGACGGACCGCCGCGCTGGCCGCCGAAGCGTCCGCCGCCACCGCCGACGCCACCGAGCGAGCGCTCCATGAAGCCCGGCTGGCGGATCTCGGAGCGGGTCGCCGACTGGGCGAGCGAGCGGGGGTCGTCACCACGGGGCGCCTCACCGGGAGGCGCGGTCCGGGTGAACTCGTCGTAGACCATGCGCCGCTGCTCGTCGGTCAGCTTGGCGAAGGCCTCGGCGTGGACCTCTTCGATGCGCTCCGGCGGTGCCGTGCGGAGCAGGTAGCGGTAGCGCTCGACCGCACGCTCGTCGTCGGTCGTCGCACCCTGCTGCTGCGTCGGTGCGCCGCCCCACTGCGGGACGCCGTACTGGTCGCCTGCGCCCTGCGGTGCGGACGGCGCCGGCTGCTGGTAGGACTGCTGGCCGTACCGGTAGCCCTGCTGCTGCGGCGGCTGCCCCCACTGGTTCTGCTGTGCGTCAGCGGATCGGTCACGCTCCGGACGTCCGAGCAGGCGGTCGAGGAATCCCATGGTCGATGCTCCTTCGGGTGCACGGTGGGCCCGGTCGGACCCGTCGTGGACTGCAACACTACGAACCCCCGGCGTCGGCTGACTGAGCGCCCGCTCAGAGTCGGCCGGGAGGCGCGTGCCGGGCTGGCACCGTGCCTCCAGTCCGCACCGTGCGCACCTGCACATCCCGTGCGCGGTTCCGAGCTCCGTGCGCGCTTGCAGCGCCGCACCCGGCAGCCAACCCCGCACCGGATCGCCGACCCCGCACCGTGCCCACCACCCACCGGCCGGGAGGCGCGTGCAGGTCTGGCACCGCGCCTCCAGTCCGCACCGTGCCCACCCGCGCACCCCGTGCGCGGTTCCCAACCCCGTGCGCGGTTGCAGCGCCGCACCCGGCAGCCAACCCCGCACCGGATCGCCGACCCCGCACCGTGCCTCCGGTCTGCGCCGTGGCTCACCCCGCGGCGAGCGCCGCCGTCCACACCGCGTGCAGCTCGTCCGCGGCCCCCGGGTGCGCCACGAGGAACGGCTCCCCCACGGGCGGGAAGCCCTCGACGGGGCCGGACCGCGTCAGCACGACGCCCCCGGCCTCGTGCACGAGCAGCACCGCGGCCCCGTGGTCGACCGGGTTGAACGCCGAGACGCAGCCGCCGATCCCCCGCCCGGCCGCGACCTGGGCGATCGTCAACGTGCCCGATCCCTGCACCCGGAGCGTGCACGACCGGTCGGCCAGGGCGTCGAGGAACGCCCCGAACCCCGGCCACGGGCGGTGCCCGTCGAGCTCGGTGCCGACGACGGCACCGGCGAGCGGCCGGGGTGTGTCGTCGAGTCGGAGCTGGCGGTCGCGCAGGGTGGCGCCGCGGCCGCGTCGGGCCTCGAGCACCTCACCGCGCCAGGGGTCCGCGACGACGCCGACGAGGGGACGGCCGCCACGGGTCAGGCAGAGCGACATCGAGGTCCAGGGCACGCCGTTGGCCAGGTTGGTGGTGCCGTCGACGGGGTCCAGGAACCAGCGGTGCCGGTCGCCGGGGGCCTCGCCGTACTCCTCGCCGGTGAACCCGTGCGTCGGGAACACCATCCGCACGCGGGAGCGGACGTGCTGCTCCACCAGGCGGTCGACGTCGGTGACCAGGTCGGCGGGGTTCGCCTTGGTGTGGACCTCGCTGACCGGGTGTTCTCGCGTGTAGGCGATGACCTCGTGGGCGATCCGGTGGGCCAGGGCCTGGGCGCGCGAGGCGACCTCGGTCTCGGTGGGCTCGCGGTCGCGCTCGGGCCAGCCGTCGCGCTCGGCCGCCGACAGGGCTGCGCCGATGGACCCGACGTCGTTCGTGGTGATCGAGTCGACACCGAGCCGGGCCGCCCAGATCGCCGGCTCGACGTCGTCGATGGTCCAGACGGCGACGCGCAGGCCCAGGGCGTGCGCGACCTCGACCGTGCGCGGGGTGAGGAACGCGACGTCGAGGTTGAGCGTCGACGGCTCGAGCGCCTCGAGGTCCGCCGACACGGGCGGGTCGAGCGACTCCCATGCCAGCCACAGGTCGGCATCGGGCAGCACGGAGCGGACGGCCGCCATCGCCGCCGGTGCGCCGCACCAGGCCACCGCGGTGGAGCCGGTGAAGCCCGCGACGGTGCGGGCGGCGACCAGGGCGTCCTCGGCGTCGGTCAGGTCGACGAGCAGGGTGGACCGGCAGCCGTCGAGGCGTTCGAGCGCGCCGTCGAGCCGCGGGATCCGGTCGAGGCCGTTGCCGAGCCTGGCGACGTCGCACCAGTCGACGTCGGACACCCGGCGGGCGTCGCCCCACATCCGGCCGAGCGTCTCGTCGTGCAGCAGGACGGCGACACCGTCGGCGGTGCGGCGGACGTCGACCTCGATCACCTCGGCGCCGAGCGCCTCGGCGACCGCAATGGCGGGCAGGGTGTTCTCACGCCGGACGCGCGGCGCACCACGGTGGGCGACGAGGCGTGGCGGACGCACGCCGGGCCTCCCGTCCGGGCTCGTGGCGACCACACGGTCGACCGCAGCCGCAGCGGAGACGGTCGACGTCGGGACCCCCGCGCTCATCGCGCGACCTCGAGCAGCACGCCGTCGCGGTGGACGAGCACTTCACCCAGGCGCACCCCGGTCTCGGTGCCGACCGCCGGCGGTGGCCCGGTGACGTAGGCACGGAGCTCCGCGCCGTCGGTGCTGAGCACGACCTCGGCGAAGTGCCCCCGCATGAGCACCCGCGCGACCGTCGCGCGGATCGGCGAGTCGTCGGTGAGCACGACCTGTTCGGGCCGGATCAGCACAGTGTCGGCCGCCGTCGGGCTGACCGAGGTGCCGGCGAGGAACCGTCCGGTGACGACGCTCGTCGACCCGATGAACGAGGCGACGAAGCTCGTGGCGGGGCGGGCGTAGAGCTCCGTCGGGGTCGCGATCTGCTCGATGCGGCCGTCGTGCATCACGGCGATCCGGTCCGAGATGCTGAGCGCTTCGTCCTGATCGTGCGTCACGATCACGGTCGTGATGCCGAGCCGCTGCTGGATGCGGCGGATCTCGTCGCGGACGCTCACGCGGAGCTTCGCGTCGAGGTTCGACAGCGGCTCGTCGAGGAGCAGGACGTCCGGCTCCTGCACGATGGCGCGGGCCAGGGCCACGCGCTGCTGCTCACCGCCCGAGATCGCGGTCGGCTTCGAGCCGGCGTGGTGGCTGAGGCCGACGAGCTCGAGCGCGTCGCGCACGCGCTCGGCGACCCGCGCCTTCGGCACCCGTCGGGTCCGCAGCGGGAACGCGACGTTCTGCGTCACCGTCATGTGCGGCCAGAGCGCGTAGTTCTGGAACACCATCGCGCTCGGCCGGCGCTCCGGACCGAGCGACGTGACGTCGCGGTCCCCCATCGTCACGACGCCGCCGTCGGCGGGCAGGAACCCCGCCACCATGCGGAGCGTCGTGGTCTTGCCGCAGCCGGACGGCCCGAGGAGCGAGACGAGCTCGCCCTTCGCGACGTCGAGGTCGATGCCGGCGACGACGTCGCGCCCGCCGAGCGTCTTGCGCAGTCCGCGGATGGTGAGGCCGCCGGATCGGGTCCGGTCCGTCGTGCTGCCGTCGGCCTGGAGGCCCGGTGCGCGTTCCGAGACGAGCGTCGCGTCCGTCATCTGGTCGCCTTTCGTGCTGGTGTGGGTCATCGGATCTGGAAGCCGTCCGCCAGTCGGCCGCCCATGATGTGCTTCCGGGCGAGCAGCAGCAGGACCACGGACGGGATGCTCAGCGCGATCGCGAACACCGCCGAGACCTGGCGCGGGGAGTTCAGGACGAGCGAGTACATCGCCGTCGGCATCGTCATGTACGTCGGGGCGCCGACCAGGTACGTGCCCTGCGCCTCGTCGAAGGACGCCAGGAACGACATCACCATCGCGACGAGGATCCCGGGCCAGGCGATCGGGAACGTCACCTTCCAGAAGGTGCGCCAGCGGCTGGCCCCGGCGTCGCGGGCGGCTTCCTCGAGGGACCGCGGCACGGCCGAGAACGCTGCGGCGGGCAGCCACGTCATGAACACGACGCAGCCCAGGACGTGCACGATCAGGATCCCGGTGACCGTGTTCATGAGGTTCAGCGCGGTGAACATCGCCGACATCGTGACGAAGAGGCCCATCTTCGGGAACGCGTTCGTCGCGAACAGCCCGACGAGCACGAGCCGCCGCCCCGGGAACTCGATGCGGCTGATCGCCCACGCGGCGGGCAGGCAGACCACGGCGGCGATGAGGACCGTGAGCGGGGCGAGGACGAGCGAGTTCTGCACCGCGACGGCCAGGCTGCGGTCCTCGAACACGGTGCCCCACCACTGCAGGGTCCAGCCGTCGGGCAGCAGGTTCGGGTAGGTCCACGTCGTGGCGAAGGCCCGGGCGGCCAGCCAGACGAGCGGCCCGAGGATGAACACGGCCAGCACGATCGCGGTCGCCCAGACGAGGGCGGTGCCGGTCAGACGCTTGATCACTGCTGCTCCTGACGCTTCTTGTCGAGCTCGCCCGCGTTCGAGCGGACCGTCGAGCGGAGGTAGAAGACGCTCGCCGCCGCGGCGAACGCGAACACGATGAACGCCATCGCCGTCGACTGCTGCGGACGGTTGTAGGCCTGGAAGTACTTCGAGATGTCGACGCCGAGCATCGTCGGCGCGTTCGGACCGGTGAAGTACGGCACGGTGAACGAACCGAGCACCCCGATCACGGTGAACGTCGTCGCGATGACGAGCGGGGTCGCGGCCATCGGCAGGAGCACCTGCCAGACGACGCGCCAGGTGCTCGCCCCGGCGTCCTTCGCGGCCTCGACCAGGGCGTCCGGGGTGCCCTGCAGCGCCCCGGTGATCATCAGCACCGCGAACGGCAGGCTGGTCCAGACGCTGCCGAACACCACGGCGACGAGGGTGTAGCCCCACACCGGGACGTCCAGGCCGAACTGCGCACCGAGGCTGCGGAGGAACCCCTGCGCGTCGGTGAAGGTCAGGATCGACCAGCTCGCGATGACCACCGGCACGAAGATCGGCACCACGGCCAGGACGCTGAGGGTCTTGCCGAGGAAGCCTCCGCGGAGCCGCAGGATCACCGCGACGACGACCGCCAGCCCCACGGTCAGGCCGGTCGACAGCGCCGTGACCCCGAGCGTCGCGACCAGGTCACGCAGGAACGTGGGGTTGCCGAGCAAGGTGGTGTAGACCGCGAACGAGAAGCCGCGCACCGTGTCGCCGCCGATGTCGGCGAGCGCCTGGTTCAGGCCGCCGGTGAACCCGAGGCTGAACAGGGCGGCGTTCACCACCGGGACGCCGACGAACAGGATGACGACGAGCACCGGGGCGGCGACGAGGGCGAGGCCCTGCCAGCGCCGGCGGCGGGCCAGCCGCTCCTGCGCCGTGCGCCCGCTGGCGGGGTGCGCCGGGCTCTGGGCGTGGGGCGGGACGGGCGGGAGGCCCGTGGCGGAGTCGCCACGGGCCTCCCGGCCGGTTGCCGGGCCGTCCTGGACGGTCTGGGTCACTGCGGGACCTTCGCGTCCCACGCCGCGTTCATGTCGGCGGCGAAGTCGCTCTGGAACCCGAGGCGGAGCTGCGAGGGGTTCGCGTCGGCGAACTGCTCGGCGACCGACTTGGGCAGGCTGTCGAGCGGGATCACCGGGTAGCCGGAGACGGCGCTCGCGACGAGCTGCTGCCCCTTCGTGCTGAGCACGAAGTCGGCGAGCTTCTCGGCTGCCGCCTTCTTGGCCTTCGGCTCGGTCTTGGGGATGCCGAGGAAGCTCGCGCTGCCGGTGAACGACGGGTCCTCGATCTGCACGGCCTTGGTGGTCTTCGGGATGATGCCGGTCTTCTGCGAGGTGATGAACTGGTCGCTCCAGACCGGGGCCATCGCGATCTGGCCACTGCCGAGCAGCTGCACGACCTGGTCGTTGCCGTTCGGGTAGACGCCCTTCTGGTACGTCGACGGGCCGAGGTCCTTCAGGGCCGTGAAGCCCTTGTCCCACTTCGACTCGAGCGACTTGTCGTACTTCGTCTGCATCGTCTCCTGCTCGGCGGGCGTCAGGTACTTCGCGAGCACCGTGGCCACGAACGAACCACCCGAACCGCCGGACGACGGGGAGTTGTAGGCGAACTCGCCCGGGTTGGCCTTGATCCAGGCGAGCAGGTCGTCGAGGGTCTTCGGCGGGTCCGTGACCTTCTTCGCGTCGTACGCCAGCAGCACGCTCGAGGCGCGGTACGGGATGGCGCTGTCGCCGCCCTGCTGCTTCGTGGCGTCCGGGACGTCCTTCAGGTTCGGGATCGTGCTGTCGCTGACCGGTGCCATCAGCCCGGCCTTGCCGGCGGTGGTGACGAAGCCGGCGTCGACGAGGTCGTACGCGACGGACTTGCCGGCCTTGACCGCGGTGGCGAGGTTCGCCTGGGTCTGGGCGTCGTGCTCGCCGTGCAGGTCGATGCTCGTGCTGACGTGGATCTTCGGGTTCGCCTTCTCGAAGGCGGGGATGAGCGACTTGTCCCAGAGGTCCTGGACGTTGGTGTCGCCGCTGATGAACACGGTGAGGTCGGTGGTGCCGTCGGTGTCGGAGGCGTTCGAGGCGTTGGCGCTCTGGACGCAGCCGGAGAGTGCGACGGTCGCGGCTGCCGCGATGGCGAGGCCGGCGAGGACTCGGGTCTTCACGTGGGTTCTCCCTGTTCCGTGGTGCGTGGGGTGTGCGGGGTGGGGGCTTACGGGCGTGCGGGGGCCGTGCGGGCGGGACGTGTGGGAACGTTCCCGCGCCGGGGTCGAGTGTGGCGCTGGCGGGTGAACTCCGGGTGCCTCCGGCGTCGCCGCCGGGTGAACTCCGGGTGCGGTGCTCGCTCTGGTGCGAGGTTCCGTACTCCGTGCCCGCCCTGGAGCCCTGCACCGAGTACGGAACCTCGCACCGTTCGCGCCGCCCCTCGCACCGTGCGAGGTCACCGTGCGAGGTCACCGTGACATCGGTACCCGGGCATTCCGGAGCTTCGCGCGGAACGCGGACTCGTCCCACACGTCCTTCCAGCCGTACCGGATCACACCGCGCACCTCGGGGAAGGAGCGCAAGCGGTCCTCGCGGTACTTCTCCGCGATGACGACGTCCTCCGCCGACCGCCCTCCGCGCAGCGCTGCATCGCGGTACTTCACCTCACCGTCGAACTCGATCACCACGCCCTGGTCCGGGAGCCAGAAGTCCACGACGATGTCCGACTCGCCCGGGGTGGTGAAGCGTCGTTGCAGCACCGGGGTGGGAGCGCCGTACTCGTCCAGGCGGACCCGGACCAGCGATTCCCCCACCGAGTCAGCGGCTGGGTCCGCGAAACCGACGGACCGCAGGGCACGGCGCCGGCCCTTCCGTCCCCGCCGCGCGACCCCGTCCAGGACGGCGTCGCGGTCCGCGCCGAGGGCGAGGAGCCGGTCGAGGGCCACCACCGCTTCCGTCATCGGCAAGGTCATGGCGAGGTCCACGGCCGTCCTGTCGAACCCCGTCAGGGTCAGGTCGTCCGCGCGGAACCGCCACGTGCCCGCCATCGACGGGTCGAAGTCGGCGTGCACGACGAACGTCGCGTTGGTCGTCCGCGCATCGCGCCCGGGGCTGGTCAGGTGGACTCGTTCCGGCCACCGGCCCACGTGCGGCACACCGATGACCGCTGCCGCCGACAGGTGCGACACGACGAAGCGAGGTCTGATCCGGTCGACGAGTGATCGCACGAGCACGTGGTGCCGCTGCTCGGGGCGGAGGCCCTTCCACCGCTCGGCGTCCGCGTACCGGCCGTGCGCGATGCGGACCAGTTCCCCAGCGCGGGCCCGGACCCGGATCGCCGCGGCCTCGTCCGGCCGTGACTCGTGCGCGACGAGGACCGTGCAGTCGGGGACGGCGGGGAAACGGGGATGAGCAGCCATGCATCGGATGCTGGCGGACACCCGCACGGTGCGAGTGCGGCCGGATCAGGCTGTGGACAGCGGCGTCCATCCACAGTCGCGAGCGGATGAATCAGCAGCTGCGAGAATGAGCGGGTGAACGCACGCACCTGGGGTTGGCTCGCAGCCGTCATCGACGTCGTCCTCATCGTCGTCTTCGCGCTCATCGGGCGCTCGTCGCACGGTGAGGCCAACACGGCGCTGGCGCTCTGGACCACCGCCTACCCGTTCCTGGCGGGTTGGGCGATCGGGTACGTGACGAGCGGTGCCTGGGCTCGACCGCTGCGCTTCTGGCCGACCGGTGCCGTGGTCTGGGTCCTCACGGTCTTCGTCGGTCTGGCCATCCGCGTCGCCACCGGCCAGGGCGACGTCGACGGCAACCCGCTGCCGATCTCGTTCGTCATCGTCGCGACGATCGTGCTCGGGGTGTTCCTGCTCGGCTGGCGCGCGATCGCCCGCGGCGTGCTCCGGTTCACCGCGTCGCGGTCGCGACGGGACGCCGCAGCGTCCGACGCGTGAACGGCAGCCGCGGTTCCCAGCCGACGATCCTCGACGTCGCCGCACGTGCGGGGGTCTCGAAGTCGGCGGTGAGCCGCGTGCTCTCCGGGACCGGACGGTTCTCGGACGAGACCCGCGAACGCGTCGAACGAGCGGCAGCCGAGCTCGGGTACGTCGCGAACGCGATGGCTCGCGGGCTGGTCAGCGGTCGCACGAACACGATCGGGATGCTCGTCCGGGATGCATCGTCGATGGTCTACACCGCACTGCACGCCGTGATGGAGCGCCGCGCATCGGAGCTCGGCTACCGTGTCATCACCACGACGGGCGTCGGTCGGGTCGAGGACGAGAAGTCCGCCCTCGCCGCACTCGTGTCCATGCGCGTCGACGGGCTCGTCGTGTGCAGCGGCCTGATGCCGTCCGCCGACATCGCCGAGTTCGCGCCCCGCATCGCCACCGTCGTCGCGGGTCGGCCCGAGCTGCACCCGGCGCTCTCGAGCGTCTACTGCGACGAGGTCGACGGTGGGGCCTCCATCGCGGACGCCGTCGCCGATGCCGGCCACACCGCCGCCGTTGTCCTCACCGTCCCGCTCGACAACGCGATCACGCAGCACGCGCGATCGTCGGCGATGCTCGAGCGGCTCCGAGCACGTGGCGTCCGGGTGATCGACATCGACGCGAGCTTCGTGCGGCCACCCGACGACCTCGCCGCCGACCTGGTGGACGCCGTGCAGGAGTCGGGCGTGACCGCGGTGATGTGTCCGACGGACCGGCTCATGCTCGACGTGTGCGAGGCGCTCGCCCGCCGCGGTGTCGAGGTCCCGCGCGACCTCTCCGTCACCGGGTTCGACGGCGTCTACCCGCTGGCGAGCGACTGGATCGGCTTCACGACACTCGAGCAACCGATCGAGCGCATCGGCCGCGAGGCCATCGACCTCGTCATCGGCCGCATCGACGACCCCACCCGCCCCGTCGAGCACCGGTCACTGCGCGGCACCGTGATCCGCGGCCGCACCCTGCTCCCCCGCTGACGCCGACCCGCTGACCTCGCACGGTGCGCGTCGACACGACCCGTGCAGGCTCGGGGCCTCGCGCACGGTGCGAGGTCGCTCGGACCGCGCACGGTTCGTGATGCGGTGCGAGGCTCGAGAAGCACGCACGGTGCGAGGTTCGTCAAGTGGTGCCACCGTGGTGGCTGGGTGCGGCGCTACAAGCCTGCACCGAGCGGACAACCTCGCACGGGCCGACACAGACAGCACCGTGCGGCTTCGGCCCACGTCCGCAGCCGCGCCCGCGCACCGCGCCCCGCAGCGCCCGCACCCTCACCTAGAACAGCCCGCTGCGCGGCCCGTCCTCCGGACCGTCGAACCCGCGGAACATGTCCGACACCAGCGCCTCGATCTGCGGCTCCACCAGGCGTTCGACGGCTTCGGCGATCCGCGGCCGGTGGTCGATGAGCGCCAGGCACACCGCGGTGCCGGTCGACCGCGCACACTCGTCGGACAGCGCGATCTCGTGCCGGAGCGCAGCCTTGGCCTCGTCGGACAGCGGCTCACGCGGCGTCTGCTCCCCCGCACCGGTGCCAGCCAGCTCGCCGAGGGTGAACAGGAACGGCGACCCCGGCGACGGCTCGGGGTCCACGTCGAGGCCCTGGAACTCCGGCGACAACCCCTCGGCCGGCTGGTACCCGGCATGCCGCTTCCGGGCCGCCGCCCGCTCGAGTTCCCGCTGCAGCAGCGGCAGGTTCTTCGCCGTGTAGTCGTCGACGGCGTCCTCGACGATCGTCGAGATCCGCCCGATCAGCGCGTGCTGGACGGCGTGCGGCACGTCGGGTCCGAACCCGGCGGCCGCAGCGATCGGGGACCCGGTGCACTTCCGGCAGATGCGCGTGCGCGGGCGGGCGGTCCCGATCTGCCAGCGCGGCAGCCAGCGCAGCCACAGGTCGACCGCGCCACGCACGCGACCGTCGATGCCGTCCATCCCTCAACAGTAGGCCTGGAGGCGCGGATCACCCCCGCACACCGCGCCGGTCGGGCAATCCACCGGTTCTCAGGCCTGTGGTTCCGTCACGAAGTCGATCAGCTCCTCGACACGGCCGAGCAGCTCCGGCTCGAGGTCGGCGAAGGTGCGCACCTGCCCGAGGATCCGCTGCCATGCTCGGGCGATGTCGGCCTGCTCGGCGTGCGGCCAGCCGAGTGCCTGGCAGATGCCCGCCTTCCACTCGATCGAGCGCGGGATCGTCGGCCACGCCCGCAGCCCGACCCGCGCCGGCTTGACCGACTGCCAGACGTCGACGAACGGGTGCCCGACGACGAGCACGTGCGCTCCCCACCTGCCGCGCATCACGGCGTCGGCGAAGCGAGACTCCTTCGACCCGGGCACCAGGTGGTCGACCAGGACCCCGACCCGGCGCTCCCGCGTCGGCTGGAACTCGTCGAGCACCGCCGCCAGGTTGTCGACGCCGGAGAGTTCCTCGACCACGACGCCCTCGACGCGCAGGTCGGCGCCCCACACCTTCTCGACGAGTTCCGCGTCGTGCTTGCCCTCGACCATGATGCGGCTGGGGAGCGCCACCCGAGCACGCTGCGACTCCACGGCGAACGATCCGGACGCGGTGCGGAGGCGACCACCGTCGGACGCCTGCCGCACGGCGGGCGCGCCCCCGGGCCTCCAGTCCGAATGAACGGAACCGACGGAACCAGCGGCACCCGCACGGCCAGCGGAACCAGCCCCGACAGCACCCCCGGCAGACCGCCCGACCGGCGCCGACGGCCGTCCCAGCGTCACCAGCTCACCCTCGAGCAGGAACTGCCCGGTGAAGGGGAAGGAACGCGTGCGCCCCTTCCAGTCCTCGAGCGCGATGTTGCCCGCCTCGAGCCCCACCACGGCACCGGCCCACCCGGAGTCCGGGTCCTCGAGCACCATGTCCCGTTCGAGCGGCACCTGCCGCACCTTCTTCACCCCGCGCGAGCGCCAGTCCCCCGAGAGCACATCGCCGCCGTACCGGTCGTCGTCCACCCGCACGAGGGTACTGTCGACGACGGCCCGGACGACGTCGACCGCGCCGGTTCCCCATCATCTCGACGGAAGGCCCGCCCGTGCGCGCAGCGATCATCCACGCCCCGAACGACATCCGCGTCGAGGAGCGCGACCGACCCGGGCTGCTGTCCGGCAAGGACGTCGTCGTCAAGGTCCTCGCGGCCTGTGTCTGCGGATCGGACCTCTGGCCCTACCGCGGCGTCACCGAGACGAAGCAGCCCCGGCCGATCGGCCACGAGCTCGTCGGCGAGGTCGTCGCCGTCGGTGACGACGTCACCGGCCTGCACGAGGGCGACTTCGTCATCTCCCCCTTCACCATGAACGACGGCACCTGCCAGGCCTGCCGCAACGGCATGACCACCGGCTGCGACCACCTGTCCGGGTTCGGCAGCACGGACGCGTACGGCGACCCCGTCGGTGGCGCACAGGCCGAGTACGTGCGGATCCCGGACGCCGACGCCACGCTCGTCGCGGTCCCCGGCCCGGTCGACCCGGCCCTGGTGCCGTCGCTGCTCACCCTGTCCGACGTCTTCTCGACCGGTCACCACGCCGCGGTGTCGGCAGCGGTCGGCCCCGGCAAGACCGTCGTCGTGGTCGGCGACGGCGCGGTCGGCCTGTCCGCCGTGCTCGCCTCGAAGCGGCTCGGGGCGGAGCGCATCATCGCGATGAGCCGCCACGCCGACCGGCAGGCACTCGCCCGCGAGTTCGGTGCCACCGACATCGTGGCGGAGCGCGGCGACGAGGGCGTCGCGGCGGTCCGCGCGCTGCTCGGCGGCGACCTGGCCGACTGCGCCGTCGAGGCCGTCGGCACCGAGGAGAGCATGGACCAGGCGCTGCACTCGGTCCGCCCCGGCGGCAACGTCGGCTTCGTCGGGGTCCCGCACGGGGTGCCGACCATCGGCACGCGCTACCTGTTCGACACGAACATCGTCATCGCGGGCGGCATGGCCCCGGCCCGGAAGTACATCCCCGAGCTGCTGCCCGACGTGCTGTCCGGCGCGATCGACCCCGGTCGCGTCTTCGACCTGGAGCTGCCGCTCGACGAGGCCGCCGAGGCCTACCGCGCGATGGACGAGCGCCGGGCCATCAAGGTGCTGCTGCGCCCGTAGTGGCGCGCGTCGTGGACGCACCGACAGACGGACGGGAGGCCCGTGGCGGCGTCGCCACGGGCCTCCCGTCCGTCGTCTGGTCACGTCGGACAACCGGCGGCCCGCCCGCTCAGGCGTCGCGGATCGCCAGCACCCGGTGCGGCGCAGCCGCCTCGGCCCGCCATCCGCCGGGCAGCACGTCGCGGAGTTCGGGCACGGTGAAGCTCCGGCGGATCGACCGCAGGCCGTCGACGCGGATGAAGGTCCCCGCCGCCACGAGCGGTGACGCCAGCGCGTACGCCCGGTAGGCCGAGGGCGACCGCCGGATGTCGGAGTGCAGGCTGCGCCCGCTCGCGAGCAGTTCTGAGTCGGCGAGGAACCCCCGACGCTCCTCGTCGCCCAGGTGGTGCAGCACGTGGTTCGACACGACGACGTCGAACCGCTCACCCGCCGCGACCAGGTCACCGCTCGACTGCTGCCGGAACGTCACACCGGTCGGGGACGACCGCCGTGCCGCGGCGATGGCGCGTTCGTCCGGGTCGACCCCGACGACCTCGAGGTCGAATCCGTCGCTCGCCGCCCACCGCACCAGCGAGCGGGCCAGGTCGCCGCCGCCGCACCCCAGGTCGAGGACCCGGCCGCGGCCGCTGGCGGGCAGGGCCGGCACGACGTGGGACCGCCAGGCCGCACGCCAGCCGCTCACGAGCGCGTTCACGACGGCGAAGCGCCGGAACGTGCGCGCGAGGGCGCGCGGGTCGCAGTCCGGGTCGTCCATCAGCTCGGTCAGGTCGAGCGCGCGGGTGCGCAGGTCGACGGCCGGGAGGCCCGTGGTGCCGCCGTTCTGACGGCTCACGCCGCGCCCGTGGTCGCGACGGGCACGCGGGCGGGTGCGACAGCGGGTTCCGCCGCGGGTTCTGCCGCGGGCAACACCGCGGATTCGGCCGCGGGCGACGCCTCGGTCCGCACCGCGGTGAGCCGCGCGCTCTCGACGGTGAGGCCGGGGCCGAAGGCGAGCGCGACGACGGCGCTGCCGTCCTCGAGGCCGGCGTCGACGGCGTCCCGGAGCACGAAGAGCACGGTGGCGCTCGACATGTTGCCGTGTTCGCGCAGCACCCGCCGGCTCGACTCCATGGCGCTGTCGGGCAGGCCGAGCGACTCCTGGGTGCGGTCGAGGATGGCCCGGCCGCCCGGGTGCACCGCCCACACCGGCACGTCCGACGCCGGCCCGTTGTCGAGCAGCGGTTGCACGGCGTTCGGGACGTGCAGGCCGACGAGCTTCGGCACGGCGGTGGACAGGACCATCTCGAAGCCCTCGTCCCCGATGTTCCACGCCATCTCGGACGCCCCTTCGGGCACCACGGCCGTCGTGAAGTCGTCGAAGCGCAGACCGGCGCCGTCCCGGGCGACGACCGCGGCGGCCGCACCGTCGCCGAAGACGCTGTTCGCGACGATCTGGTCGGGGTCGTTCGAGGCGCGGACGTGCAGGGTGCAGAGTTCGCCGCAGACGACGAGCACGACGGCGTCCGGGTCCTGGTCGACGAACGCCGCGGCGATCCGGAGCGCGGGGAACGCGGCGCAGCAGCCCATGAAGCCGATGTGGTGCCGGAAGACGCCCCCGGGGAGCCCGAGCTGCTCGACGACGTCGATGTCGGGACCGGGCTGCGTGAACCCGGTGCACGACACGGTCACCAGGTGCGTGACGGCCTCCGGCGCGATGCCGGCACGTTCGACGGCGTCACGGGCGGCCGCGACGAACAGCGGCGGGGCGAGTTCGCGGTACCGGTCGTTGCGTGAGCCGGTGGACGGCGAGCGCAGGGTGCCGTCGTCATCACGGAAGGCCCCACCGGCACGCGCGGAGTCGAGTTCCTCGAGGACGGTGTGCCGCTGGTCGACCGCCGACCCGTCGAACGCGGCGGGGACGAGCCGTTTGCCGAGCCGCCCGAGGTCGGGTTGGGCGGAGAAGAGGTCACGCACCCGGGGCTGGTCGAGGGTCGTCTCGGGGACGGCGGTTCCGATGGCGCGGATCGTTGCGGACACGACTCATCCTGTCACCGGATCGCTGACGCATCCCCAGGATGCGCACGGCAACGGGACGCACGGGGACGGGAAGCACGGAGGGCACGGCACCGACCGGTGCCGTGCCCTCCGTGGTGGGACCGCCTAGGACTGCTGTGCGCGCTCCAGCACGAGTTCGCGCACGCGGGCGGCGTCGGCCTGGCCCTTCATGGCCTTCATGACCGCACCGATGATCGCGCCGGCCGCCTGGACCTTGCCGTCCTGGATCTTCGCCAGCACGTCGGGCTGCGCCGCGAGTGCTTCGTCGACCGCGGCCGTCAGGGCGGAGTCGTCCGAGACGACCTTGAGCCCGCGGGCCTCGACGACCTGCGCCGGCGAGCCCTCGCCCGCGATGACGCCCTCGAGCACCTGGCGTGCCAGGCGGTCGGTCAGGTCGCCGGACTCGACGAGCGCGATGACCTCGGCGACGTGCTTCGGCGACACCAGGTCACCGGGGGCGGCGTCCTGCGCGTTGGCGACGCGGCTGATCTCACCGGTCCACCACTTGCGGGCGGCCTGCGGTGCGGCGCCGGCGGCGACGGTGCCCTCGACCTCGTCGAGCAGCCCGCCGTTGACGACGTCCTGGAACTCCAGGTCGGCGAAGCCCCAGTCACCCTTCAGGCGACGGCGACGTGCGACCGGGGCCTCGGGCAGCGAGGCACGGAGCTCCGCGATGACGGCGGGGTCCGGCACGACGGGCAGCAGGTCGGGCTCCGGGAAGTACCGGTAGTCGTCGGCGTCCGACTTCGGACGACCGGCCGAGGTGCGGCCGGTGTCCTCGTGCCAGTGCCGGGTCTCCTGCGTGATCGTGCCCCCGGCGGCGAGGATCGCGGCCTGGCGCTGGATCTCGTAGCGGATGGCACGCTCGACGGCGCGGAACGAGTTGACGTTCTTGGTCTCGGTGCGGGTGCCGAGCTTCTCCTGCCCGCGGGGGCGCAGCGAGATGTTCGCGTCGCACCGCAGGTTGCCGCGCTCCATGCGGGCCTCGGAGACACCGAGCGCCCGGACGAGGTCGCGGATGACCTGCACGTAGGCGGCACCGAGCTCGGGGGCACGGTGCTCGGCGCCGAAGATCGGCTTCGTGACGATCTCGACCAGGGGCACACCGGCACGGTTGTAGTCGACGAGCGAGTACTCGGCACCCTGGATGCGGCCGGTGGCACCACCGACGTGCGTCAGCTTGCCGGCGTCCTCTTCCATGTGGGCGCGCTCGATCGGGATGTTGTAGATCGTCCCGTCGGCGAGCTCGACCTCGACCTCGCCCTCGTAGGCGATGGGCTCGTCGTACTGCGAGACCTGGTAGTTCTTCGGGTTGTCCGGGTAGAAGTAGTTCTTCCGGGCGAACCGCGAGGACTCGGCGATCGAGCAGCCGAGCGCGAGCCCGAGCTGGATCGAGTACCGCACGGCCTGTGCGTTCACGACCGGCAGCGACCCGGGCAGCCCGAGGTCGACCGGGGTGACGTTCGTGTTGGGCTCGCCGCCGAAGAAGTTCGGGGCGTCCGAGAACATCTTGGTCTTCGTCGCGAGTTCGACGTGGACCTCGAAGCCGAGCACCGGCTCGTAGCGCTCGAGCGCCTCGTCGAAGTCCATCAGCGCGTCCTTCTGCGCCATCAGATCACACCTTCCTGCGCAGCGGACTGCTGACTCTGGTCGAGGTCCGGGACGGACGCGATGAGCGGCGCGCCCCACTGCTGTTCGAGCAGACGCTCGAGGGCGGCACCGTAGCGGTACAGCCGGGCGTCCTCACGCTGGGGCGCCATCAGCTGCACGCCGACGGGCAGGCCGTCCTCGGGCGCGAGGCCGTTCGGGATGCTCATGCCGGGCACGCCCGCGAGGTTCGCCGGGATCGTGGTGAGGTCGTTGAGGTACATCGCCAGCGGGTCGTCGATGCGCTCACCGATCGGGAACGCGGTCGTCGGCGCCGACGGGCTGACGAGCAGGTCGACCTGCTCGAAGGCGGCCTGGAAGTCCCGCTGCACGAGCGTGCGGACCTTCTGCGCCGAGCCGTAGTAGGCGTCGTAGTAGCCGGCGCTCAGGGCGTAGGTGCCGAGGATGATGCGCCGCTTGACCTCGGGCCCGAAGCCGGCTTCGCGCGTGGCGGCCATGACGTCCTCGACGGTGGCACCGTTCTCGGGCGTGACCCGGAGGCCGAAGCGCACCGAGTCGAACTTGGCGAGGTTCGACGACGCCTCGGCCGGGAGGATCAGGTAGTACGCGCTGATCGCGTACGCGAACGACGGGGCGTCGATCTCGACGACGACCGCACCGGCCGACTCGAGCAGCGCGACCGTCTCCTGGAAGCGCTGGGTGACCCCGGCCTGGAACCCGTCACCCCCGGCGAGTTCCTTCACCACGCCGACGCGCAGGCCGCGGAGCGTGTCCGCCTGCAGCCCTTCGCGTGCGGCCGCGGCCATCGAGGGCCAGGCGTCCGGGATCGACGTGGAGTCCTTCGGGTCGTGCCCGCCGATGACGTCGTGCAGGAGCGCGGCGTCGAGGACGGTGCGGGACACCGGGCCGATCTGGTCGAGGCTGGACGCCAGGGCGATGGCGCCGTAGCGGCTCACCCCGCCGTAGGTCGGCTTCACACCGACCGTGCCCGTCACCGCACCCGGCTGGCGGATGGAGCCACCCGTGTCCGAACCGAGGGCGAACGGGGCTTCGTGCGCGGCGACCGCAGCGGCCGAGCCACCGCCGGACCCGCCGGGGATCCGGTCGAGGTCCCACGGGTTGCGGGTCGGGCCGTAGGCCGAGAACTCGGTGGTCGAGCCCATCGCGAACTCGTCCATGTTGGTCTTGCCGAGCGGCACGAGGCCGGCGGCGCGGAGCTTCGCGACGGGGGTGGCGTCGTACGGCGGCACCCAGCCCTCGAGGATCCTGGACCCGGCGGTGGTGGGCATGTCCTGCGTGCACAGGACGTCCTTGACGGCGATCGGCACACCGGCGAGCGGCCCGAGGTCGTCGCCCGCGGCGCGGCGGGAGTCGATCGACTTCGCCACCGCCAGGGCGTTCTGGTTGACGTGCAGGAACGCGTGCACGTCGCCGTCGACGGCGGCGATCCGGTCGAGGTGGGCCTGGGTGGCCTCGACGCTCGAGACGTCGCGCGCCACGAGGGCGTCGGCGAGCGCCGCGGCGCTCAGCTTCGTGATGTCGTCAGTCACTGTTCTTCGCCCTACTGTTCTTCGCCGAGGATGGCGGTCACGCGGAACCGTTCGCCGTCGGAGTCGGGCGCCCCGGAGAGCGCCTGCTCCTGCGTCAGCGTCGTGCCGACCACATCGGGTCGGGTGACGTTGCCGAGCGGCACGGGGTGGCTCGTCGCCGGGACGTCGTCGGTCGCGACCTCGGCGACCTTGGCGACGCTCTCGACGATGTGCGACAGCTCCCCGGTCAGCTTCTCGATCTCGTCGGGCGTGAGTGCGATACGTGCGAGGTTCGCCAGGTGTGCGACCTGCTCGCTCGTGATGTCAGGCATGGTGCTCCGTCGATCGGTTCGTGGAATGCCCCACAGTCTATTGGCTGCGTCGGGCGCGCAGGCGCGGCTGTGGACAACCCCCTGGAGGCCCGGTGCCGGTCCGCCGGACCGGCACCGGGCCTCCAGGGGGTCGAGGGTCACTTCCCGTTCTGGCCCCTCGCAGCCGGTGCCGCCGGGGCCACCGTCGCGGCGGGCGCCGGCGCAGCCGGGGCAGCGGGTACAGCCGGAGCGGCAGGCGCAGCCGTCTGCGTCTGCGTCGGCGTCGTCTGGTCGTCCTGCGCCGTCCCCTGCCCGGACGAGGACCCCGACGAGGACGAGGACGAGGACGACGACGACGACTTGCTCGCCTGCCCGATCATCGCCTGGCTCGGCGCCGGCAGCGCTCCCCCGCCGACGGTCTGGTCCAGGTACGCCATCATCGACTTCCCGACCCCGAACTTCGCGCTGTACCCGGTGGTGCCCTGCAGGAACGGCCAGTTCGCCAGGCTCACGCTCCCCTGCACGTTGCCGACCCAGGTGGCGTTCGTGTACTTCGTCGACGACGCGACCAGCCAGTTCTGCACGTCACCGTCGGTGGTGCCGGTCTTCGCGAACTTCGCCACGCTGTCGCCGGGGTTCGCACTCGCCGCGGTCCCCGACCCGGACAGGACGCCCTGCAGCGCGTAGTCGACCGTGCCCGCGACGTCGGCGGAGACGCCCTGCGTGCAGGACGACGGCGTCGGGGTGATCTTCGTGCCGTCCGCCTCGGTCACCGAGTCGATCGCGGTGGGCGTGCACACGATGCCGCCGTTGGCGAAGCCCGCGTAGGCCTCGGCCAGGTCGATCGGCGACAGCTCGTTCACGCCGAGGATCGAGGACGGCGTCTGCGTCAGGTCCCCGCCGTCGGCGCGGTGGATGCCCATCGACTGCGCGAGCTGGGCGATCTTGCACAGGTCGAGCTGCTTCCCCATCTGGGCGTACGCGGTGTTGATCGACTCGACCGTCGCCGCCTCGACCGACATCGACGACGGCACGCTCTCGGCGTTGGCGACGTTCCAGGTGCCACCCGCGACGTTCTGGCAGCTGTTGGTGAACTCGGCGTTCGCGAACTGGTGCTCCGAGGTGCTGACCGAGTCGGACAGGGTGTGCCCGCTGGCGAGCCACTCGGCCAGGGTGAACACCTTGTAGGTCGAGCCGGTCTGGAACCCGCCCGAGTTGCCGTACCCGGAGTCGGCGCTGTAGTTCACCGCCGTGGCCCCGGCCGCCGCGTTGTCCCCCTGCGTGTACGTGGTGTTCTGGACCATCGACATGATCCGGCCGGTGCCCGGTTCCACGGTGACGTTCGAGCCGCCGACGTCCACACCGGTCATCGTGGCCGGCACGTAGGTGGACAGGGCGGACTGTGCCTGGCCCTGCAGGTCGAGGTCGAGCGAGGTGTGGATCTGCAGGCCCTTGGTGTCGAGCGTGGCGATGCGTGCCGCCGCGGTCTTGCCGAACGCGGGGTCCTGCAGCACCTGGTCGCGGACGTAGTCGCAGAAGTAACCGGCGTCGTAGTGCGTCGCGGCGGTCGAGCACCCGTTGGCCGTCTCGGTGATCTTCGGCGTGACCGGCGTCGCGATCGCCTTCGTCATCTGTGCCTTCGTGATCGACCCGTGCGCCTGCATCCGGCGGAGCACGTAGTCGCGGCGCTCCTTCGTCAGCTCGTACCCGTTGGCCTTGCCGTTGTCCTTGTCGCTCGGCACGTCGATGCGCAGGTTCGACGGGTTGTTGAGGATCGCGACGAGCGTGGCCGACTGCACGAGCGACAGGTCCTTCGCGTGCACGCCGAAGTAGTACTCGGCCCCGGCCTCGGCCCCGTAGACCCGCCCGCCGAGCCCGACGATGTTGAGGTACCCGGTCAGGATCTCGTCCTTCGAGTACTTCTTGTTCACCGCGATCGCGTACCGCATCTCCTGCAGCTTGCGCTGCGGCGTGACGCCGGCCGCGTCCTCGTAGCAGGCTTCGACCTTCTTCTCGGTGGCGGCCTGGTCCTTGCCCGTGAGCTCCTCGCACTGCTGCACCAGGACGTTCTTCACGTACTGCTGCGTGATGCTCGAGCCGCCCTGCACGTCCCCGCCGACGACGGTCGCGGCGACCCCGCGGAGCGTCCCGAGCACGTCGATGCCGCCCTCGTCGTAGTAGCGCGGGTCCTCGGTGTCGATCGCCGCCTGCTTGAGCGAGTCCGCCATCTGGTCCGCCGTCACGTTCGTGCGGTTCTCGGCGTAGAACGAGGCGATCTTGACCTGCTTCCCGCCCTGCTCCGCGTACACGGACGACACCTGCTGCGGGGTCTGCACGTCGAGGTAGGTCGGCAGGTCCTCGAAGAACGAGACCGCCCCGGAGGTCCCCTCTCCCGCGACGGCAACCGCCGGGGTCACCGCGACGGCGACGAGCATGCCGGCGAGCACGGACATCACCACGAACATCAGGAGAGCACCAGGCCATCGCACCACACGCATGACGGCACCGTAGGCAGCAGGGCTGTACTGGTTCTGCCCTGGAACGAGTGCAGGCTGCGGTCGCGTTCAGGTTGCCACCCAGCCCGTTCCGAGGACGGGTCGCGATCCGCGCGGGCGCACCGATCCGGCCGGGAGGCCCGGGTCGACGCCGGCACGTCGGCCGCCGGTCACGATCGGGTCACGTCCACCGCGTCGCCACGACCGGCGGGTCCGCCCGGTCGGTCAGGGCCGGCCGCCCACTGCCCGTCGGCCACGGCCCGTCAGTCACGGGGCTGCAGGTCCTGCGGGCGCACGAGGTACATGTCCGGCGAGGCGCCGACGATGCCGTCACCACCCGACTTGCCGCGTCGGACCTGCTCGCGCACCAGGTCGCCGCGTCCGATGCCGATCAGGGCGACGTCGTGCAGCGATGCCGTGCCCGGCTTGAGGTAGTCGTTGTGGCCCACGGGGCGGCGGAACACGTCACCGGCCGACAGCGCATCGGCACCCCCGGCCAGGTCGAGCACGGTGGACCCGAACGACGCCCCGCCCGGGTCGGTGCCGAAGTACCCGGAGCCCGCGATGGGGTCACTGTGCGCGCCGCCGACGAACACCTGCCCGGTGGCGACGGCGAGGTCGGCCGCCGTCCGGACGTCGCTGCCCGGCGACCCGAGCACGGTCAGGGTGTCGGCGGTCATCCGGCCGGACGCCAGGGCCGTCATCGCCGTGGTCGACCCGTACGAGTGCGCGACGATGTTCACGCGCGGTTGGTCGCCGGCGCGGATCACACGCAGTCCCGCGACGGTGCGTTCGAGCCGCTCCGCCCCGGTCCGGGCGAGCCCGAGCGACAGGATGTTGGACAGGTCCGGCGTGCGGTACCCCATCCACGCGACGACGGCGGCTCCCGACCCGTTGCCCGTGGCGGCGAGCGGCGCCAGGGTGGCCTGCTCGCGGGACAGGTCGTTGGCGGTGTTCGTGAAGTCGGTCATCTGCCCGGTGACCGTGAAGAACATGCCCGGCACCACGACGGTGACGTCGGCCGCGGTGTCGAGGTCGCCGATGCTGATCGCCGCACGCCCGGACCCCCGGGTGTCGAGCGCCACCAGGAAGCGCCGCGGGTCGCCGGCTTGCTGCACCAGGGAGTCCCGGACCTGCCCGAGCATCGCGGCCCGGGCTGCACCGAGATCGGCGTCGGCGAGGCCGGACGTCAGCGTCGCACGGTTCGCCTGGTCACGGACGGCGTACGGCACGCCCTCGAGGTTCCCGACCAGGGCGGGCGCGTGCGCGAGGAGTCGGTCCTGCTCGTCGGCGGGCAGGTGCGACCACCACTGCGCGACGGTCTGCGCGGGCGGCGGGTCGTCCTGCACCGTCGCCACGACGCCGCGGTCGGTGGCCGCGCTCCGCAGGTCGGCGGCGCCGAGCGCACCGAGGTCCTCGACGAAGGCGCGTCCGTGCGCGGCGGCGAGGTCGTCGACCCGCACCGCTGTCGTGGACGGCGCCGCTGCCGCCACCGGCGTCGCCACGGGAGCCGATGCCGACGCCGACGCCGACGAGAGCACGTCGTCGACCGGGACGATGCGGGTCGTGGCGGTGCTGGCGACCGTGACCTGGTGCGCCGGGGGCATGCCTGGGGCCTCGATCACTCCGAGCGAGTGCACCGAGGCGGTGAGCAGAGCCGCAGCGATGAGCAGCATTCGGGTCTCCCCCGGGAAGGCCGTCCCGACGTCCCCCTGCAGACGACGGGTGATGCTCGGTCGAGTCTATGGAGATGTCCGCGGATCATCCATGCGCGATGCAACTTGTCCCCCGAACTGGGCGCGTTCGACGGCGCGCCGCGCTCAGCGGATGCGACCGGGCGTGCTGCGCGCCCCGGTCGGTCCTCAGTCCTCGGTCGTCGGCGCTTCCGGTTCGGCGAGCGCCGCGGGTCCCTCGGTCACGAGCAGGTGGAACTGCTCGGCGTCGATGATCCGGACGCCCAGCTGCTCGGCCTTCGTGAGCTTCGAACCGGCACCCGGACCGGCGGCCACGAAGTCGGTCTTCTTGCTCACGCTCGAGGCCGCCTTGCCACCGGCGGTGATGATCGCCTCCAGTGCGCCTTCGCGCGTGTAGCCCTCGAGTGACCCGGTCGCGACGACGGTGACGCCGGTCAGCACGCCGCCCTCGACGTCGGCGCTGCCCGGGCCGGGGTGGCCCGGGGTGGTGAACTGCACGCCGGCCGTGGTCCAGCGGTCGATGATCTCGCGGTGCCAGTCGACGTCGAACCAGGCGAGCAGGGCGTCGGCGATGATCCCGCCCACGCCGTCGACGGCGGCGAGGTCCTCGCGCGATGCCGACCGGATCGCGTCGAGGGATCCGAAGTGGTTCGCCAGGGCTCGGGCGGCGACGGGTCCGACGTGGCGGATGCTCAGGCCGACCAGGATCCGCCACAGGGGCTTCGTCTTCGCGGCGTCGATGTTCGCGAGCATCTCGAACGCGTTCTTCGACGGGTAGCGGCTCGGCTCACCGGTGTAGTCGGCGCCGCGTGCCTCGGGGTCGAACGGCGGGTCGGTCTTCTTGCGCGCCCGGCTGAACGGCGTGACGCGCTTCGGGGTGCCGTCGTCGTCCACCTTCTCCATGCCGGTCTCGGCGTCGCGGACGATGACCTCGATCGGGACGATGTCCTGCATCGTCAGGTCGAACAGTCCGGCCTCGGTGACGAGCGGCGGGGTCTCCGGGCGGAGCGGCTGCGTGAGCGCCGCGGCCGCGACCTCGCCGAGCCCCTCGATGTCGAGCGACCCGCGCGAGGCGATGTGCTCGACCCGACCGCGCACCTGCGCCGGGCAGCTCTTCGCGTTCGGGCAGCGCAGGTCGATGTCGCCTTCCTTCGCGGGGGCGAGCTCGGTGCCGCACTCCGGGCAGTTCGTCGGCATCACGAACTCGCGCTCGGAGCCGTCACGGAGCTCGACCACCGGGCCGAGCACCTCGGGGATGACGTCGCCGGCCTTCCGCAGCACGACGGTGTCACCGATCAGCACGCCCTTCGCCTTGACGACCTGCTGGTTGTGCAGCGTGGCCTGGCGGACCACGGACCCGGCGACCTCGGCCGGGGCCATCACCGCGAACGGGGTGGCACGGCCGGTGCGGCCGACGCTGACCACGATGTCGGTGAGCGTCGTGTGCACTTCTTCCGGCGGGTACTTGTACGCGATCGCCCACCGCGGCGCCCGCGACGTCGACCCGAGTTCCTCGTGCAGGGCGAGGTCGTCGACCTTCACGACGACGCCGTCGATCTGGTGCTCGACCGACGAACGGCGCTCCCCCGTGGTCCGGACGAAGCCGTTGACCTCGTCGATGGTGTCGAACACCCGGTAGTGGCTGCTCGTCGGGAGTCCCCAGGTCTGCAGCAGCTCGTAGACCTCGGACTGGCTGCGGACGTCGGTGCCCTGCTCGAGTTCACGGACGGGCCACGCGCCGATGCCGTGCACGAGCATCCGCAGACGCCGCAGCCGGTCGACCATCAGGGCCCGCTTCGCCTCGGACTTGCCCTCTTCCTTCTGGCGGAGGGACCCGGCGGCGGCGTTGCGCGGGTTGGCGAACACGCGCTCCCCCGCCTCGCGCTGGTTGGCGTTGAGCTCGTCGAACTCCGCGACCGGGAAGAAGATCTCGCCCCGGACCTCGACCAGGGGCGGGTGACCGGTGCCGGACAGGCGGTCCGGGATCGTGCCCATCGTGCGGACGTTGCCGGTGACGTCCTCGCCGACCACGCCGTCACCGCGGGTGGCGGCGGAGACGAGCCGACCGTGCTCGTACCGCAGGTTGATCGCCAGGCCGTCGATCTTCAGCTCGGTCAGGAACCGCACCCGCTCGGCACCGGCGTCCCGCTGCACCTTGAGGGCCCACTCGGTGAGCTCGTCGGGGCTGAAGACGTTGTCGAGCGAGAGCATGCGCTCGGCGTGCTCGACCGGTGCGAACTGCGTCGTCTGCGCCTGCCCGCCCACGGTCTGCGTCGGGCTGTCGGGCGTCAGGAGTTCCGGGAACCGCCGTTCGATCGCGTCGAGGCGGTGCACCAGGGCGTCGTAGTCGGCGTCCGACAGGGGCGAGGCGTTGCCCTCGTAGTAGTCGTGGCGCAGCTCGGTGACGCGGGCGCGCAACCGGTCGACCTCGCGCGCGGCCTGGGCGGCGTCGAGCCCGTCGGGGTCGATGGTCTCGAACGTCGCGTCGGTCTCGCTCATGGCATCAGTTCTACCGTGCACCACCGACGCGGCGTGCAGCGAGCGTGTGCCCCGGGAGCGGCGGGGTCAGGCGTCGACGGGGACGGCGCTGACCGTGGTGTCGATCGTGCACTGGCCGAGCACCCGCGTGCCGACGTAGACCACAGCCGTCTGGCCGGGAGCGACCCCGTGCAGCGGCTCGTCGACGTCGATCACGAGCACGTCGTCCTGCACGCGGGCCGTCGCGGGCACCGGGTCGGCGTGCGCGCGGATCTGCACGTCGCAGGCGAACGGCGTCGCGGGGTCGGCCGGGGCCGTGCCCGCCCAGGTGAACCGCGAGCCGGACATCGAGGTGACGGCGAGGGCCTCCTTCGGGCCGACGACGACGGTGTTGTCCTTCGGGCGGATCTCGAGCACGAACCGGGGCTTGCCGTCCGGTGCCGGGCGACCGAGGGCCAGGCCGCGACGCTGTCCGACGGTGTAGCCGGTGGCGCCCTCGTGCGAGCCGACGACGGTGCCGTCACGCTCGACGACCTCGCCGGGGGCGGTGCCGACGCGGTCCGCCAGCCAGCCGCGGGTGTCGCCGTCCGGGATGAAGCAGATGTCGTACGAGTCCGGCTTCTGGGCGACCGTCAGCCCGCGCTCGGCGGCCTCGGCCCGGACCTCGTCCTTCGACGGCGTCGCGCCGAGCGGGAACATCGCGTGCTGCAGCTGCTCGGCGGTCAGGACCCCGAGCACGTACGACTGGTCCTTCGCCCACGCGGCCGACCGGTGCAGCTCGCGGGAGCCGTCCGGACCGGTGACGATCGACGCGTAGTGCCCGGTCGCGACGGCGTCGAAGCCCAGGGCCAGTGCCTTCTCGAGCAGCGCCGCGAACTTGATCCGCTCGTTGCAGCGCATGCAGGGGTTCGGGGTACGGCCGGCCTGGTACTCGGCCACGAAGTCGTCGACGACGTCCTCCTTGAACCGGGCCGAGAAGTCCCACACGTAGTACGGGATCCCGAGGGCCGACGCGGCGCGCTGGGCGTCCATCGAGTCCTCGATGGTGCAGCACCCGCGACTGCCGGTGCGCAGGGTGCCGGGCATCCGGCTCAGGGCCAGGTGCACACCGACCACGTCGTGGCCGGCGTCGACCGCCCGGGCTGCGGCCACCGCCGAGTCGACACCACCGCTCATCGCCGCAAGAACACGCATGCGTCCAGGGTAACCCGCCGACGAAGCGGTACCGCTGGCGTACCGTTGGTCGGGCGATGGCCACGACGGGGAACGACTCATTCGACTTCCGGTCCGTCCTGCTGTCCGGGTTCCTGCCCGCTGCGCTCTTCGCGATCGGCGAGGGCGCGATCATCCCGATCATCCCGATCGCGGCCGACTCGCTCGGTGCCAGCCTGGCGTTCGCGGGCTTCGTCGCCTCGCTCATCCTGGTCGGCGAGCTCATCGGCGACGTGCCGTCCGGCATCGTCGTCGCCCGCATCGGCGAGCGGAACGCGATGATCGGGGCTGCGCTCGTGTCCGTGGTCGGGCTGGTCGTCGCCACGACGGCCGCGAACGCCTGGGTCCTGGCACTCGGGGTGTTCCTGGTCGGTGTCTCCACCGCGGTGTTCGCCCTCGCCCGGCACGCCTACATGACCACCGCGATCCCCCTGCGGATCCGGGCCCGGGCGCTGTCGAGCCTGGGCGGCGTCTTCCGCTTCGGCTACTTCGTCGGCCCGTTCATCGCCGCCGGCGTCATCCACCTGACCGGCACCACCAGCAGCGCCTTCTGGATCCACGTCGTCTGCTGCCTGGCGGCGGCGACCGTGCTCCTGGTGCTGCGCGACCCCGCGACGGGCACACGCGGTCTGCGGTTGCCGCCACGGGCCTCCCGGCTGTCGGCCGACCACGCGACGGACGCGAGCGACCAACCGACCGAACCGCCTGCCGACACCGGCGCGCAGTTCGTCCAGCAGGAGGCGCAGGGCCTCTTCCGCACCATCCGCGCGAACGGGGCGGTCCTGCTGCGGCTCGGCAGCGGCGCCGGCCTGATCGGTGCGATGCGCGCCGGGCGGCAGGTGATCCTGCCGCTCTGGGCGGTGAGCGTCGGTCTCGACGACTCGACCGCGGCCCTCGTGATCGGCATCGCCGGAGCAGTCGACTTCGCGCTGTTCTACACGAGCGGGCAGATCATGGACCGCTGGGGACGGCTCGCGAGCGCGCTGCCCTGCATGCTCGGTCTGAGCATCAGCTACTTCCTGCTCGCCTGGAGCGGCCACCTGGACGCCCGGGTCGGCTGGTTCGTCGCGATCGCGATGGGCATGTCCCTGGCGAACGGGGTCGGCTCCGGCATCCTCATGACGCTCGGCGCGGACCTCGCACCGCGCGACGCCCCGGCACCGTTCCTGGGGGCCTGGCGGTTCACCGGCGACTTCGGGTCGGCAGCCGCACCGCTCCTCATCTCCGGCGTGACCGCCGTCGCGTCCATCGCCGTCGCGAGCGGGGTGATGGGCGTGCTCGGCCTGGTCGGCGCGGGCATCCTGCTCCGGTACGTGCCCCGGTACCTGCCGCGTCCGCTGCGCTGACGCGCTGCTGCGCTGGCGCACCGTGCGCGCTCCTCCGCTCCGTGCGTGGTTGACCGCACGTGCACACCTACAGCGCCGCACGCAGCCGCCAGGCTCGCACCCGGGCGCGGACCGCGCACGGTGCGTCCCACGGCCTGGAGGCCCGGCGCACGTTCGCCCCGCACCCCGCGCTCGGTAGACTGCCGCTGCTCGCGGGAGTGGTGGAATCGGTAGACACGCAGGATTTAGGTTCCTGTGCCCCAGGCGTGAGGGTTCGAGTCCCTCCTTCCGCACCGAGTCCCTCCTGGCGCACCGTTGCGGTCATCCGCACGCCTTGTGCAGGTCAACCCTGCGAGGGATGGCCCGGTCACTTCCGGGCGGTACCCTCATCCCGCGGGAGTCCTCCCCGTGACTCCCGCTCCACGACCGGAAGAACCATGCACTCCGTCGCACTCGCCCTGATCCCGTGGCTCGATCCGCAGTACATCCTCGACCACTTCGGGGCCATCGCCGTGCTCGTGGTCTGCGCGATCGTGTTCGCCGAGACCGGTCTGCTCATCGGCTTCATCTTCCCGGGCGACAGCCTGCTGGTCATCACCGGCCTGTTCGCCTTCGACCGCGGTGGCGAGATCGGCGGCATCCCGATCTGGGTCGCGGCGCTGATGATCGGCGCCGCCGCGTTCCTCGGCGGCGAGCTCGGGTACTACATCGGCAAGAAGGCCGGGCCACCGATCTTCGAACGCAAGGACAGCGGGCTCTTCTCGAAGGCGAACGTCGAGCGCACCAACGCGTTCTTCCACCGCTTCGGCCCCCTGGCCGTGATCCTGGCGCGCTTCGTGCCGGTCGTCCGCACCTTCGCCCCGATCGCCGCGGGCGTCGGCCGGATGGACTACAAGAAGTACTCGCTCTACAACGCGATCGGCGCCGTGGTCTGGGGCGTCGGCGTGACGTTCCTCGGGTACTTCATCGGGCACATCCCATTCGTGGCGCACATCGTCCGCGAGTACATCGACATCATCCTGCTCGCCGCGGTCGTCGTGACCGTCGTGCCGATGGCGCTGACGTACCTGCGCAACGCCCGAAAGGCGAAGCACACGAACGAGGCCGAGGCCACCACGGCCCCGACGGTCGACCCGACGCTCTAGCCGCAGCACTGGCGCACAACCAAAGTCGCCCCGGACCACGCGATCACGTGGTCCGGGGCGACTTCCGTTGTGCGGAACGACGAGCGCGCCGGTGCTCAGACGCCGAAGTGCTCCCGCACGATCGGCGCGATGCCCCGGAACGCCTTGCTGCGGTGCGACAGGGCGTTCTTCTCGTCGCGGGTGAGCTCCGCCGACGAGCGGTCGGCGTCGTCCGGCCGGAACACCGGGTCGTAGCCGTGCCCGCCGTCACCGACGGGCTCGGTCAGCACCTCCCCGTTCCAGACCGCCTCGACGACGTGCTCCTGACCGTCGGGCGTCACGAAGGCGGCAGCGCACACGAACGCGGCGGTCCGCTCGACGACGCCCTGCAGGTTGGTGAGCAGCAGCGCGATGTTGTCGGCGTCCGAGCGGGTACCGGCGTAGCGGGCCGAGTGGATGCCCGGTGCACCACCGAGGGCGTCGACGGCGATCCCGGAGTCGTCGGCGAGCGCCGGCAGCCCCGTGTGCGCGACCGCGGCACGCGCCTTGATCAGGGCGTTCGCGGCGTAGCTGTCGCCGTCCTCGACCGGCTCGGGGCCGTCGTACCCGACGAGTTCGACACCCTCGCCGAGCGCCGACCCGAGGATCTCGCGCAGCTCGACGACCTTGCCCTGGTTGTGGGTGGCCAGCACCACCTCGCGGGACGTCACGCCAGACCCAGGACCGAACGCTGGATCGCTGCGAGCGACTGGTTGCCGGCCAGGCCGAGGTCGAGCAGGACGTTCAGCTCGTCACGGTCGAACGGCGCGTGCTCGGCGGTGCCCTGCACCTCGATGAACTTGCCCGAGCCCGTCGTGACGATGTTCATGTCGGTGTCGGCGGCGGAGTCCTCGGTGTAGGCGAGGTCGAGCATCGGCTCCCCCTTGACGATGCCGACCGAGATCGCCTGCACGCTGTCGGTGAGCGGGGTGGCCTTCTTCGCGATGAAGCCCTTGGCGCGGCCCCACTCGATCGCGTCGGCCATCGCCACGTACGCGCCCGTGATCGACGCCGTGCGGGTGCCGCCGTCGGCCTGCAGCACGTCGCAGTCGATGACGAGGGTGTTCTCGCCCAGGGCCTTCGTGTCGACGACCGCGCGGAGCGATCGCCCGATCAGGCGGGAGATCTCGTGCGTGCGGCCGCCGACCTTGCCCTTGATGGACTCGCGCTGCATGCGCTCGTTCGTCGACCGCGGCAGCATCGAGTACTCGGCGGTGACCCACCCGGTGCCCTTGCCGGCGAGCCAGCGGGGCACGCCGTTGGTGAACGACGCGGTGCAGAGCACCTTGGTGTTGCCGAAGGAGATGAGCGCGCTGCCCTCGGCCTGCGTGCTCCACCCCCGCTCGATGGTGACGGGACGGTGGTCGGTGGCGGTGCGGCCGTCGACGCGGAGGTTGTCGGTCATGGGGTCCTTTCGGTGCGGGGCAGCGTGATGGCCCCCGTCTGGAGGTGGCCGACGCTCGAGACCTCGGGACCGAGGAAGCGCCGGGCGAGCCGGATGAAGCCGTTCTTGTCGTCGCCCGTCGCCTCGAACGAGTAGGTCGGGGCGGTGGTCGCGGTGCGCTCGAGCCCGTGCTCCACGAGCCGGCGGTAGACGTCGTTCGCGGTCTCCTCGGCGCTGGAGACGAGCGTGACCTCCGGACCCATGACGAACTGGATCGCGGCGGACATGAGCGGGTAGTGGGTGCAGCCGAGCACGAGGGTGTCGACGTCGGCGGCACGGATCGGGTCGAGGTAGCCGGCCGCGATCTCGCGCAGGGACGGCGACGAGGTGTCCCCGGCCTCGACGAACTCGACGAACCGGGGGCACGCAGCGGCGGTCAGCGTGACGTCGGCGGCGACCGCGAAGGCGTCCTCGTAGGCGCGCGACGCGATGGTGCCCACGGTGCCGATCACCCCGACGCGGCCCGTCCGGGTCTGCTTGACGGCGGCGCGGGCCGCGGGCTGGATGACCTCGACGACGGGGATGCCGTACGCCTGCTCGTACCGTTCGCGGGCGTCGCGGAGCACGGCGGACGAGGCGGTGTTGCACGCGATCACCAGCGCCTTGACGCCCTGCTCGACCAGGTCGTCCATGACCTCGAGCGCGTAGCGGCGGACGTCGGCGATGGGCTTCGGGCCGTAGGGCGAGTGCACGGTGTCGCCGACGTACCGGATGCTCTCGCGCGGGAGCTGGTCGATGATGGCGCGGGCCACGGTGAGGCCGCCGACCCCGCTGTCGAAGACTCCGATCGGTGCATCCGTCACGGCACCAGCGTACCGACGCAGGCCGACCAGCACCGACGCGGCCACGCGCGCCACGCAGGCCGGGCGCCCGGGTGATCCGGGCCTCCCGAGGGTCACGTCACTAGTGTCGGAGACGTGACCAGCGCGCTCCTCACCGACCAGTACGAGCTCACCATGGTGGACGCCGCCCTGAAGGACGGCACCGCCGACCGCCGATGCGTCTTCGAGGTGTTCGCCCGGCGGCTGCCGGACGGCCGCCGCTACGGCGTCGCGGCCGGGCTCGGACGCTTCCTCACCGCCCTCGGCGACTTCCGCTTCGGCGACGAGGAGATCGGGTTCCTGCGCGACCGCGGTGTCATCGACGCCGGCACCGCCGCGTGGCTCGCCGACTACCGGTTCAGCGGCGACGTCCGCGCCTACCGGGAGGGCGAGGTCTACTTCCCGAACTCCCCCATCCTGCAGATCGAGGGCACCTTCGCCGAGGCCGTCGTGCTCGAGACCCTCGCCCTGAGCATCTTCAACGCGGACTCCGCGATCGCCTCGGCCGCCGCCCGGATGGTGTCCGCCGCCGACGGCCGCCCGCTCGCCGAGATGGGCTCCCGCCGCACCGGCGAGTGGAACGCCGTGGCCGCCGCCCGTGCCGCCTACATCGCCGGCTTCGGTGCGACGAGCAACCTCGAGGCCGGCCGCACCTGGGGCATCCCCACGATGGGCACCGCGGCGCACGCCTTCACGCTGCTGCACGACTCCGAGGAGCAGGCGTTCCGGTCGCAGCTCGACGCGCTCGGCAACGGCACGACCCTGCTCGTCGACACCTACGACATCGAGGCCGCGGTCGAGACGGCCGTCCGACTCACCGACGGCAAGCTCGGCGGCGTCCGCATCGACAGCGGCGACCTGCCGTCCGTCGTCGCCGCCGTGCGTGCGCAGCTCGACCGCCTCGGCGCGACGGGAACGAAGATCACGGTGACGAACGACCTCGACGAGTACACGATCGCCGCGCTCCGAGCCGCCCCGGTCGACTCGTACGGCGTCGGTACCTCGGTCGTCTCCGGCTCCGGGCACCCCGCCGCCGGCATGGTGTTCAAGCTCGTCGCGCACCGGGACGCGGACGGCGGCGACTGGGTCCCCGTCGCCAAGAAGTCGGCCGACAAGGCGTCGATCGGCGGCCGGAAGGAGGCGGGCCGACGACTCCGCAACGGCGTTGCCACCGCCGAGATCGTGCTCACGGGTGCGCAGGTCGGCCCGGACGAGCGGCCGCTGCTGGTCCCCGTGGTCACCGGCGGCGAGGTCGACCCGGCGTTCCTCGGCACGCAGGGTGTCGAGGCCGCACGCGCGCACCACAAGCGCGCGAAGGCGGAGCTGCCCGCCGACGCGTCGCGCATCGGGCGCGGCGACCCCGCCATCCCCACCCTGGTGATCTAGGGGACGCACATGCGTCGCGTCGCGGCGCCGCTTCGTGAGCAGCAATGGTCGGGTCTGCGTGACGGACCCGACCATTGCTGCTCACGAAGCGACCGGATGACGGACGGGAGGCCCGTGGCGGCGTCGCCACGGGCCTCCCGTCCGTCTGCTGGTCGCGGCTACTCGGCCTTCATCTTCTCGTAGATGGCCTTGCAGTCCGGGCAGACCGGGAACTTCTCCGGGTCGCGACCCGGGATCCACTTCTTGCCGCACAGCGCCTTGACCGGCTTGCCGGACAGCGCCGACTGCAGGATCTTGTCCTTCTTGACGTAGTGCGAGAACCGCTCGTGGTCACCGGGTTCGATCGCTTCGTCTTCGAGGAGCTTCTCGAGCTCCCGGTCCATCACGTCGAGGCCGCCGCCTGGTTCCGTCATGCTCATGGGTCCAGGGTACGACGGTCCGCCCTCGGGCGCGCCGCTCGTCCGCGCTGGGCGATCGTCGCGCCGAGTCGCTCGGTGTTCGATGTCGCTAGTTGCGCTGTGCCGCGGCGAGCAGGTCGGGGCCGCGGCGGTCGAACAGGCGTCCGCCGGCGGAGACACCGATCACGAGCACGACGGCACCGACCCCGATGCCCACCAGGAGCGTCAGCACCGACCAGGGCTCCGGACCCTGCACGACGGCGAGCACCGCGAGACAGGCTGCGGGGACCGTGCAGAGCACGATGCCGATCACCATGGACGCCTGCGCGACCGTGGCGGTGACGCCGGCGGCCTGGGGCTGCTGGAAGGGGTGGTCGCCCGGCCGCACCGTCGGGTAGGGCATGAGCACGGACAGGACGCTCGACAGCCCGAGGCCGGACAGCAGCGCGCTCGCGCTCACGCCGATGAGCAGCGGGAACGCCGCCCAGTCTCCGAACAGCCGGGCGGACAGCGCGGCCCCGGCGACGATCGCGGGCGCCCCCACGACCAGCACGGGCACGACACGACCGAGCCGGTCGCTCCACCCGGGCGCACCCGAGGCGACGTGCAGCCACACGGCGGTGTTGTCGTACGAGACGTCGTTGTGCGGCAGGAACCCGGCGATCAGGGCCATCAGCGGCAGCGGCACGAGCGCGGTCCACTGCCACGGCACCCCGGCGACACCGAGCGGGATGACGACGATCGGCACGAGCAGGATGATCAGGTACGACGTGCGGTACCGCGGGTCGCGGACCCAGTAGGTGAGCGCCCGGGCGGCGACGGCCGACACCGGGGCCGAACCGAACCGGTCGAACCAGCCCAGGCCCTGGTAGCGGCGGGTGCGGGCGCGGTCGTCGACGGTCTCGAGCGCACGGCCGACGAGTGCCCACCACGCCCAGGCGAGGAGCGCGACGACGGCGACCGCGACGAGGAGCTTCAGGACACCGGCGCCGACGTGGCCGCTCGCGACCTCGGCGGGCACGGCCCACGCGGCGCCCCACGGGGTCCACCCGGCGACGTCCGCGACGCGCTGCATCTCCGCGCCCTGCGGGTCGAGCCAGTCGACGCGCAGCAGCAGCGCCACCGTCGGGATCGACAGCGCGATGATGACCAAGGCCACCAGCCACCCGGCGTCGCGGGAGCGGTCCGGCCCGATCAGCCGGGAGCCGACGGTGCAGCAGACCCGGATGAGGAGCGCGCACGTGACGACGCCGAGGAGCCCGCCGAGCACCGCGAGCAGCCCGAGACCGGGGTCACGGGCCCAGGCGACGACCTGGCCGACCGCGACGACCACCACACCGATCACCGGGATGCCGACGAGGCCGGCGACGACGAGTCCGGTCGCCAGGCGACGGCGCTCGATGCCGAACACCGCGAAACGCCGCGGGTGGAGCTGGTCGCTCCGGCCGACGACGAGCGGCACGACCGTGAACCCGAAGGTGATCAGGGTGCCCACGGGCACGATGACGGCACGCGCGACGTCCGGGTCGGCGTCACCGAGGGCGATGGTCTGCGACGCGACGAACACGGCGGCGAGGAGTCCGACGAGGCTCCCGAGCACGACGGCGACGGACCGGCGGGCGGTGCCGCGGACCTCGCCCGCGAGCAGGTCCGCCCTCAGCCGGAGAAGCTGTGCAACCATTCCATGCTCTCCGCGACGACACGACCGCCGGCGAGTTCGACGAACTTGTCCTCGAGGCTCTTGCGCCCGCGGACCTGGGCCATGGTGCCGGACGCCAGGACCTTGCCGCCGACGATGATGGCGACCGAGTCACAGGTGCGCTGCACGAGCTCCATCGAGTGGCTGGACAGCACGACAGTGCCGCCGCCCCGGGTGTACCGGCGCAGGATGTCCGTGATCGTCGCCGCACTCACCGGGTCGACCGACTCGAACGGTTCGTCGAGCACGAGCACCCGCGGCGAGTGGATCAGGGTCGCGGCCAGGGCGATCTTCTTCGCCATGCCGACGGAGTAGTCGGCGACCTGGCGGCCCAGCGCCTCGCCCAGCCCGAAGGCCTCGGCGAGGTCGGCGCTGCGCTTCCGGGCGGTGGCCCCGTCGAGCCCGCGGAGTGTGGCCGAGTAGTAGAGGAGCTGCGCGCCGGTCAACCGGTCGAACAGGCGGAGCCGGTCCGGCAGCACACCGAGACTGCGCTTCGCCGCCGTCGGGTCGGCCCAGACGTCGTGGTCGAGCACCGTCACCGAGCCGGCGTCGGGACGCAGCAGTCCGGTGATCATGGAGAGGGTCGTCGTCTTGCCGGCGCCGTTCGGGCCGACCACGCCGAAGATGGAGCCCTGCCGGATCTCGAGGTCGACCTCGTCGACGGCCAGGGTCTGCCCGTAGCGCTTGACCAGGCCGCTCGCTGCGAGGACGACGGGCTGGAGCGTCTGCGGCTGCTTCGGGGCGGCGGTGCGGGGCGCACGCTTCTTCGCCGCGGGCGCGGTGGTGCTCGCCCGCTCAGCGACGTCCGTCGCGTCGTCCGCGTCGGTCGGGACGGGAGGCGCGGCGTCGGTCCGCGGGGCGGCCTTCGTCGGGCGCTTGGTGCGTCCCTTGCCGTTGCGCGCCTTCGCGGGGCGGGGCGCTGCGGCCGTCGCGTCGTCGGTGCGGGTGTCCGTCGTCGCGTCGTCCGTGCGGGTCTCGGTCGTCGCGTCGGTGCCCGTCGTTGCGTCGGTGGCGGTCGTCGCGTCGGTGCCCGTCGTTGCGTCGGTGGCGGTCGTCGCGTCGTCCGAGTGGGTCACAGTCGTCGCGTCGGTGCGGACGGCCGTCCCGTCGGTCATCGCGTCATCAGTGGCGGCGTCGTCCGCATCAGTGTCCCCCGTGTCGTCGTCGGCTGCGTCGTCCTCAGCAGCCGCGGCGGTGTCCGCGTCGTCGGCGTCCCCCGCCTCGGTCATCCAGGCAGCGTCGGCCGTGGCGTACACGTCCTCGTTCTCTGCTCGCGCTGGCATCGACCCACCGTACCAACGCTCTCCGACCGTCGGGAACCGTCTCGGCCAGGGTCACGAATTGAGTACGAAGCACGCAGACCCGTACCCCGCGAGGGGGTGTTTCCGTATCATTCACCAGGGCACGAAGGAGTGTTCACCACTTGGAAACCTGCTCCAGCAGGCGATCCCGGCAGCCTCCTCGCTGCGACGACCACGTCGACGCGACCGGTTCTCGGGCAACTCGGACGTTGGAAGCGCAGACTCGACGAGGCCCGCCCGTACCCCAGGGTGCGCGGGCGGACACCAGAAGGGACCAGCATGACCACGCAGATCGTGATCCTCGCAGCGGGGATGGGCAGCCGTCTCGGCCGCAGCCTGCCGAAGCCGCTCACGGAGCTCAGTGACGGCCGCACCATCATGCAGCAGCAGTTCGACAACATCCGCGCCGCGTTCGGTTCGAGCGCCCGCGTGACGATCGTCGTCGGCTACAAGTCGGAGCACATCGTCGAGGCGTTCCCCGAAGCGAACTTCGTCTACAACGAGTCCTACGACTCCACCAACACCTCGAAGAGCCTGCTGCGCGCCCTCAAGGCCACCGGCAAGAGCGGTGTCCTCTGGATGAACGGCGACGTGGTCTTCGACCCGATGGCGCTCGTCCGTGCGGCCGACATGATCGACGAGGGCCGTTCCTTCGTCAGCGTCAACACCGACAAGGTCTCCGACGAAGAGGTCAAGTACACCGTCGACGCCGAGGGCTTCATCCACAAGCTCTCCAAGCAGGTCGTCGGGGGTCTCGGCGAAGCCGTCGGCATCAACTACGTCTCCGCCGTTGACAAGCAGGCCCTCATCCGCCAGCTCGGGCGCGTCGACGACCAGGAGTACTTCGAGGGCGGCATCGAGGCTGCCATCGCCGAGGACGGGCTACGCTGGACGCCGATCGACATCTCCGACCTGTACGCGGTCGAGATCGACTTCGCCGAGGACCTCGAGCGCGCGAACAACCTGTTCGCCTGAACCACCGTCAGGACCCCCTCGGCGGTTCCGCCCGGAGGGAAACCGTGACGACAGCGAGTGCGCCGACCGCGCCCGTGGCTCCCGCACCTGCGAAGGCCCGGAGCGCCGGTCGGCGCTATCGCCAGGCCCTGTGGTTGCTGACCGTCCGCGACCTCCGGGTCCGCTACTCGACGTCGGCGCTCGGCTACGTGTGGTCGATCCTCGACCCGCTCGTGATGTCGGGGATCTACTGGTTCGTCTTCACGCAGGTCTTCCACCGCGGCTCGGTCGGTGAAGATCCGTACATCGTGTTCCTGCTGTCCGCGCTGCTGCCGTGGATGTGGTTCACCGGCGGCGTCTCGGACTCCACCCGGGCGTTCATCAAGGAATCGAAGCTCATCCGCTCGACCACCATCCCCCGCACCATCTGGGTGGCACGGATCATCGCGTCGAAGGGCATCGAGTTCCTGCTGAGCCTGCCGGTCCTGGCTGCCTTCGCGATCGCGACGGGTGCCCACCTGCACTGGCAGGTCGTGTTCTTCCCGCTGGCGATCGTGCTGCAGTGCGCGCTGGTCTACGGCCTGGGCCTCATCGTCGCACCGCTCGTGGTCTTCTTCCGTGACCTCGAGCGCGCCACCAAGCTCGTGCTGCGGTTCCTGTTCTACGCGTCCCCGATCATCTACGGCACGCACGCGCTGCCCTCCGCCCTGCGCGACATCGCCGCGATCAACCCGCTCACCGGCATCTTCGGCATGTACCGCGCGGCGTTCTTCCCCGGCCAGCTCGACTGGCTCGAGGTCGGCGCCTCGGTGGTCGTGACCGGCATCGTCCTGGTGATCGGGTTCGCGGTGTTCCGCCGCAGCGAGCACCGCGTGCTGAAGGAGCTGTGATGACCGCGACCGACCAGACCCGTCGCACCGAGACCGTCGCACCGGTCATCTCGGTGCGCGACGCCGGCATCTGCTTCAAGCGCAACCGTCGCGCGAGCCGGAACTTCAAGGACCTGTTCGCCGGACGCGGGCGCCGCAAGCGTGCCGATGAGTTCTGGGCGCTCCGCAACGTGTCGTTCGACGTCCGCCCGGGCGAGGCGATCGGCGTCGTGGGGCGGAACGGGCAGGGCAAGTCGACCCTGCTGAAGCTCGTGGCCCAGGTCATGCTGCCCGACGAGGGCCGCGTCGACGTGGGTGCCGGTGTCGCCCCCCTCATCGAGATCACCGGTGGCTTCGTCGGGGACCTCACGGTGCGCGACAACGTGTACCTGACGGCGGGTCTGCACGGCATGTCGCGGGCCGAGATCCGCGACGCCTTCGACGAGATCATCGACTTCGCCGAGATCGCCGACTTCGTGGACACCCCCTACAAGCACCTGTCGAGCGGCATGAAGGTCCGTATCGCGTTCGCGGTGATCTCGCGGCTCGACGAACCGGTCATCCTGGTCGACGAAGTGCTGGCGGTCGGCGACAAGGCCTTCCGCGAGAAGTGCTACAAGCGGATCGAGCAGCTCCTGGCCGGCGGCCGGACGCTGTTCTTCGTCTCCCACAGCGACAAGGACCTCCGTCGCTTCTGCGACCGGGGGCTCTACCTCGACAAGGGTCGTCTGCAGCTCGACGGCACCATCGAGGCCGCGCTGGCCCGGTACGCGGCCGACTACGGCTCCTGACCGGCCGGGGTACTCCCCCTGCACCAACACCGGTATCGCTGGCTCCCTCCACAGCCCCGGCCCTCGTGTGCGCCCCCGGGGTCCCGCCGTCGGACCCTCCCCCTAGCGTTCCACCCATGCACCACCCACCAACCGCGTACGCCGTCCCGTTCGCCGTCGACCGATCGCACGCACCGCGTCGGTACGACCTCGTCAACACCGGCCCCGAGCCGGTCGACGGGCTCTCCCTCACCCATCTGGGCAACGGCTACTGCCCGCCGCTCGCGGTGCGCCGCCTCGACCCGGGTAGGTCGTTGTCGCTGGCGGTGTTCGGCGCCGACCCCGAGGACACGGGGGTCGTCATCGTGCGGTGGCGCCGGCCCGACCGGTCCGAGTACCTCTGGCGGATGTCACTCGTCGGGCCGGGGCTCCAGCCGTGACCCTGCACCGACCTGCTCCACGGAACACGCGGGGTGACGACCGGCCGTCAGCGCCCGTCGCGTTCGGCGGCGACGGTCCGCCACCGCTCGAGCAGCCACCCCACGGCTTCGTGGAACCGCTCCGTGGCGGCACCCGGGGTCGTGTCGCCGAAGTACCGCGCGACCCAGTGCTGCAGGCGCGCGAGCTCCTCGGCGTCGCTCGCGGCCGCGTCGACACGGGCGAGCACCGACGGGGCATCGGCCGCGGTCAGCCAGTTCGCGTCGCTCAGGTACCCCCGCTCGTCGACGTCGGCCTCGGGCGAGACCGGTCGCGTGACGATGAGCGGCTTGCCGACCGCCAGCCGGTCGTAGATCATCGCGCTGATGTCCGTGATCGCCACGTCGGCGTCCGCCAGCTGCCAGCCGAGGTCACCGCCGTCGTCGTACAGGTGGTGCGCGGCGGGTTCGGCGGCGTTGGCCGCGCTGATCGCTGCCACGATGCGCTCGTGCGCCGCGCGGTACGCCGGGTCGAGCACACCACTGCGCGGGTGCGGGCGGTAGACCAGCCGGTGGCGGGGCGACGCCAGCACCTGCTCGGCGATGACCGTGCCGTGCGACGCGATCGACCCGTACGCTGCGGCACCGCGGTCGCCCTCCCACGTCGGGGCGTAGAGCACGACGGTCCGGTCGTCGTCCGGGTACGGGGCCGCTCCGGCGAAGTGGTCGGCCTGCGGGCGTCCGATCGCGATGGTCCGGGCGTCCAGGTCGTAGTCCCACAGCGCCTCGGCCAGGCGATCGCGCGCTGCATCCCCCGCGATCAGGGCGTAGTCGTACGCCTTGAACTGGTTCGTGGTCATGTACATCTTGTCGCTCTCGCCGTGGTTGACGAAGACGTGCCACATCCGCCCGTACCGCATCATCTGGAAGTTGCGGGCGTTCTGGTTGACGTACAGCACCACCTTCGGCGCCTGGGTGTCGACGAAGTGCTCGAGGTCGACCACCTGCCGGGCGTAGACCGCGGGCACGGGCGACTCGTCGAGCAGGGTCAGCATGGTGCCCGGGCTCCGCGAGACGATCGCCACCGGGTGCGTCTTCGCGAGTTCGGCCAGCGGCGCGTACCACTGGCGCACCTGGTACATGTTGACCGGACCGTCGGCGAAGTACACGGCGATCTCGACCGAACCGGGCGCCGGCTTCGGCGCGGACGGCAGTCGCTGCGCGAGCTGCCGCCGGCTCCGGCGCGACGTCAGGAGTCGCTCGACGAGCCGCAGGGCGGTCCTCAGGTCGCTGATGATCGACATGGTCGTTCTCCGGGTCTGCTCGGGCGGTACGGGGCGGGCGGGTCAGACGACCGGCGGCCGCCCTGCGATGGTCATGCGTGCGACTGTGAGCCAGCCCATCGGGCGGACCGGACCGCAGTCGGTCGTCCATCCTTCACGGATGCCCCCGAACCAGGTGACCAGTCGGCGGGGGTGACGCCACCAGCGCGCGATCTGGATCGCGGCCCACGACCCCACGTACAGCGGTCGCAGCACCGCCGGCAGGTTGCGCCGAGCGAGCCACACCCGGTTCCGGGCGTTCAACCGGTAGTACTCGGTGTGCCGCGCCGGGTCGATCGCGGGGTGGTGCGCGACGAGGTCCCCGGCGTACCAGGTCCGACGGCCGGCGTCCCACACGCGCCAGGCGATTTCGATGCCCTCGTGGGCGTAGAAGTACTCGGCACCCCAGCCACCGACCGCCCGGTACACGTCCATCGGCAGCACGACGGCGCCTTCCCAGACCGAGAAGACCGGCGACGAGTGGTCCGGCTCGCCCTTCCGGATCCGCGGGACCCACCGGCGGGGGTTCGCGGCGCCCGTGGGGTCGACGACCCGTGGCTGCACGAGGCCGAGCGACGGATCGTGCTCGAACACCGCGATCGCGTCGCGCAGGAACGTCGGCGACGGCACCGACGCATCGTCGTCGAGGAAGAACACGTAGTCGCCGTCGACGACCTCGGCCCCGGCGTTGCGCCCGGCCGGGATCCCGACGTTCTCGGGCAGGGCCAGCGCCCGAATGCCGTCCGGCAGCCCGGTCGGCACCCAGCCGTTGCCGACGCAGACGACGTCGAGCTCGACGTCCTGCTGCGCGAGCACGCTGTCCAGCCCGCGGCGCAGGTCGTCCGGCCGGGTGCCCTGCGACAGGCTCACGACGGCGACGCGCGGTCGTCCGCGGTGCACCACCGCGTGGCGGCGCAGCGTTCCGGGCACGGTCGTGTCCTCGGTCACGCCTTGACCCGCTTCGAGGCGATGATCGCCAGGAAGTGCCCGACCGTCGCGAGCACCGCGAGCGGCAACAGCGCACCGACCAGGATCCGGCTGGCGAGCGGGTCGCCGATCACCAGGGCGAGCAGGGCGAAGACGAACGCGAGCATGCTCAGCTCGACCGAGTGGTACAGGCGGTGGAACGGCAGGAACTTCGCCAGACGGCGGAGCGAGGCGAGCTTCCGACCCGACGGCGCGGTGGAGGCGTCCCGCCGGTCGACGAGCTTGTCGAGCCCAGCGTTCGCGCGGGCCACGTGCACCATGTCGTTGAGGGCCTTGTTCAGCACGATGACCAGGCCGAGTGCGCAGCCGATCGTGGTCCACATCCAGTCGGCGTCGTGGATCGGCCACGTGGCGGCACGGATGCCGAGCGCGACCGGGATCAGGCCCTCGGTCGTGTAGTGCCCCACCTTGTCGAGGAACACCCCGGCGGGCGACTTCGTGCCGCGCCACCGGGCGACCTCGCCGTCCGAGCAGTCGACGAGCATCTGCAGCTGCCCGAGCACGAGCGCCAGCGCGGCGCCCCAGATGCCGGGGATGAGCAGGGCGGCGGCGACGCTCCAGCCCACCAGGATCATCAGGCCGGTGACCTGGTTCGCGCTGACACGGGTCTTCAGGAGCACCCAGGTCAGGTACGGCGAGACGTCACGCAGGTACAGCGAGGCCGTCCAGTGCTCGGCGTTGGCGCGGGCACGGACCTCGTCCGGCTGGGCGACGGCCCGGAGCTCGGCGATCGAGGTCGGCCGTGCGGATCCGCGGCCGGTTGTGGGCTGGTCGGTCATTCGGTCACCGTCCCGTGTGGGTGGTCAGCTCGGACGTGCGGGTCAGGAACCCGATGATGAACCCGAGCCCCCAGCCCACGTGGATGCAGGGCAGCACGACGAGCAGCCAGAGGAGCGTCGGCAGCCCGGAGCGGAGCGCCACGGCGATCGACCCCAGGACGACGAAGAGCAGGTAGACGACGGGCACCACGAACCCGAGCAGCGCCCAGGCGAGCGGGGTACCGAGCACGGCGCCGACGATGCCGACGAGCCCGGCGACGATGCCCAGCGCCATCGCCGCCACCATGGCCGGCGGCACGAAGTAGCGCAGGCCGTTGTTGGCCGGGAACCGACGCGCGAGCTCGCCGCGCCAGAGCCCCGTGGCGACGAACTGCCGCACCAGGCGCTTCAGGCTCGGCCGCGGGCGGTACGTGACGACGAGTTCGGGCGTGAACCAGACGGTCCCACCGGTCTGGCGCAGCCGCCGGTTGAGTTCCCAGTCCTGTCCGCGCTTGATGCCCTCGTCGAAGAGTCCGACGTCGAACAGCCGCTCGCGTCGGAACACGCCGAGGTAGGCGGTCTCGGCCGGGCCCGCGGTGCCGCCGACGTGGTGCGGCGTGCCACCGAGCCCGACACGGCTGCCGTAGGCCAGGGCGACGGACCGCTCGAAGGGGGTCCGGCCCTCGGCGCGCATGATGCCGCCGACGTTGTCCGCGCCGGACTCGAGGAGCGTGTGCACCGCGATGCGCGTGTAGTCGGTCGGCAGGACCGAGTGCGCGTCGACCCGGATGACGACGGGGTGCACGGACGCACGGATCGCGACGTTCAGCCCGGCGGGCGTCGACCCGACGGGGTTGTCGATCGCACGGATCCGGGGGTCGGCAGCGCTCATCTCGGCGACGAGCTCGTTCGTGCCGTCGATCGACGGCCCGAGCGCGAGGATGACCTCGAACGGGCCCGTGTAGTCCTGGTCGAGCAGGCTGCCGACGGCGGCCCGGACCTCGGTGACCTCGTTGAGCACGGGCATCACGTACGAGACGCCCGGCAGGGGCTGTCCGTCTGACTGCATGCGTACCTCGGGGTGCTGGCTGGCGGCACGGGACGCACCGGGGCGGTGCCGCCCCGCAGAGCGACCATGAGCCTATCAAGAGGCCGAACCGCCCACCTGCGTCCGTCACGGGACGCGCCCAGTGACGGACTGGAGGCCCGGCGCACGTCGTGCCCCGGGCCTCCTGTCCGTCGTGTGGTGGCGTCAGCCCTTGCTGTCGAACGTTCCCAGCTTCACATCGGCCTGGCGGGTCTGGCCGTCGCGGACGTAGCTGATCGTCGTCGAGGCGCCGCCCGCGAAGAAGCGCACCTGCGCGGTCAGGTCGGTGGCGTCGGAGACCGACGCCGAACCGATCTTCGTGACGACGTCGCCCTTCTGCAGACCGGCCTTCGCCGCGGCACCGCCGTTGGACACCGACTTGATGAGGGCGCCGACCTGGGTGGCGCTGGCGTCCTCGGTGGCGTCGCCGACCGTTGCGCCGAGGAGACCGTGGGTCGCCGACCCGTTGTCCTTGATCTCGTTCGCGACCCGCTTGACCAGGTTGGCCGGGATCGAGAAGCCGACGCCGATGCTGCCGGCGGCCGACTCCGACGACGACGAGCTGCCAGCCGAGGCGATGGCCACGTTGATGCCGATCAGCCGGCCCTTCGAGTCGAGCAGCGCACCGCCGGAGTTGCCCGGGTTGATCGATGCGTCGGTCTGGATGACCGGGAGCGAGACGGTGGTGTTCGCGGACGAGCTGCTGCCGTTGTCCCCGTTGCCCCAGAAGTCGAAGGGACCCGAGCCGCCGTTGCCGCCCTCGTTCGAGTCGCCGCCCTCACTGGGGGCGCTCGAGGTGACCTGGATGCTGCGGTTCAGCGTCGAGACGATGCCGTCGGTGACGGTGTTCGACAGGCCCAGGGGCGCGCCGATCGCGACCGCGGTGTCGCCCACGTTGAGCTTGGACGAGTCCGCGAACTCCATCGGCTTGAGGTCGGTCGCGTCGATCTTGATGACCGCGAGGTCGACCGTCGGGTCGGTACCGATCAGCTTGCCCGCGTAGATCTTGCCGTTCGAGGTCGTGACGGTGATCCGGCCGTTCGAGCTGTCGCCGTCGAGGGTGACCACGTGGGTGTTCGTGACGATGTAGCCGTCCTTGCTCATCACCACGCCGGAACCGGTGCCGGCCTCGTTGCTCGCGGACACGTTGATGGTGACGACGGACGGGGTCGCCTGTGCCGCGACGGCCGTGACCACGGTGGCGGAGTCGTAGTCGTTGACGGTCAGGTTGCCGCCCTGCGACGAACCGGAGGACACCACGCTGCCACCGTCGTTGCCCGAGGAGACGGCCCAACCGGCACCGCCGCCGACCAGACCACCGGCGATGACCGCGGCGATGACCGGCAGGAGCAGCTTGCTGCGGCCCGAGCGGTCCTTGGTCGTCGTGGTCGCCGCGGCGCCCGAGGCGTCGTCGCTGAAGTAGTGGCCGTTGCGCTGGTTCGCGCCGTCGACGTCACCGAAGGCGCTCGTGGCCGACTGCGGAGCCTGCGCGGACGCGTTCGCGTACTCGGAGGACGAGCTCGGAGCGGCCGAGGACGTCGGCTGGGCGTACTCGCCGTAGCGGGGGCGTTCGCCGCCCGGCTGGCCGTACTGGGACTGCTGGCCGTACGGGTTCTGGGGCTGCTGGCCGTACTGGCTCTGCTGCCCGTACTGGCTCTGCTGCCCGGAGGGGTTCTGGGGCTGCTGGCCGTACTGGCTCTGCTGGCCGTACGGGTTCTGGGCCTGCGGCGTCTGCTGCCCGTACTGCGGCTGCTGGCCGTACGGGTTCTGGCTCTGCTGGGGCTGCTGGCCGTACGGGTTCTGGCTCTGCGGCGACTGCTGGCCGTACGGCGACGTCTGCTGGCCGTAGCCGCCCTGCTGCGCACCCGAGGAGTCGCCGGAGACGGCGGGGTACGGCGCGGTGTAGCGGTCGGTCGGGTGGTCCGTCGACGACGGGATCACGTCCGTGTGGTCCGGGGTCGTCTCGTCGTTCTGGTTCTGGTTCTGGTTCTGGTTCGGGCGAGGGGTCTCGTCCGGCTGGTCGGAGTCGTTCGGCATCGACGTGTTCCCTCTCGTGGCCGCTGCTGCGGCGTCCTCACTGGCGGCAGGCGGAGCCGCATCGTCCGGACGGCGGTCGTCGCCCTGCCCGCTGGGCGTGGTGTCGGTCATGCTGGACGTGCTCCTTTCAAGCTCGTGCAGTCTGTCGCAAGCACCTGAGCGGTCCTTCTGGCGAGGCTGCGAGCCACCCCTGGCGATCTTATGCGTGCGCTGTACACGGTGGCCCGGTCCGCCGCGGGACGGACAGCTAGGTTGGGGTCCGTTCAGCGCGACACGTCGTCGCCCGCACGGGAGGGAACCACATGCGCCAGGCAGGACCGTGGCTGCGAGCCGCGGACGGAGCGATGCTGCTCGGACCGGACGGGGTCCCCGCACCGACGGTGTTCGCCGAGATGAGCGCCCTCGCCGCCAGCACCGGCGCGGTCAACCTGGGGCAGGGGTTCCCCGACGAGGACGGACCGGCCGAGGTGCTCGAGGCCGCGGTGCAGGCGATCCGCGACGGCGTGAACCAGTACCCGCCGGGCCGGGGCACCCCCGATCTGCGGGCGGCGATCGCCGAGCACCAGCAGCGGTGGTACGGGCTCGAGGTGGACCCCGACCGCGAGGTCCTCGTCACCGCCGGCGCCACCGAGGCGCTGGCCGCGACGATCCTCGCGCTGGTCGAACCCGGTGACGAGGTGATCACCTTCGAGCCGTTCTACGACGCCTACGGCGCCCTCATCCGGCTGGCCGGCGGGGTGCACGTCACAGTCCCGCTGACCGCGCCCGACTTCCTGCCCGACGAGCGCACGCTCCGCGCGGCCTTCACCGACCGCACCCGCGCCGTGCTCGTGAACACCCCGCACAACCCGACCGGCCGGGTCCTGCCCACCGAGGTGCTGCAGACGATCGTCGACCTGGCCACCGAGCGCGACGCGGTGATCATCACGGACGAGGTCTACGAACACCTGACGTTCGACGTCCCGCACACGCCCATCGCGACCCTGCCCGGCGCCGCCGAGCGGACGGTGTCGAGGTCGAGCGCGGGCAAGACCTTCAACACGACCGGGTGGAAGGTCGGCTGGCTCACCGCTCCCCCGGCACTCGTCGACGCGATCACGACGGTGAAGCAGTACCTGACCTTCGTGAACGGCGCGCCCTTCCAACCGGCCGTCGCCGTGGGACTCCGCCTGCCCGACGCGGTCTTCACCGGCATCGCCGCCGACCTGCGCGCGAAGCACGAACTACTCGCCGACGGACTGACGGCGGCGGGGTTCGACGTGATGCGACCCGACGGCGGCTACTTCGTGCTCGCCGACGCCGCGCCGCTCGGGTACGACGACGCCCGTGCGTTCTGCCTCGAACTGCCCGCGTTGGCCGGTGTCGCGGGCGTGCCGGTCTCGGCGTTCGTCCGCCCGGACCGGGTCGCCGGCTACCGGTCCCTGGTGCGGTTCGCGTTCTGCAAGCGCCGGAGCGTCCTGGAGGACGCCGCCGCACGCCTGGCGACCCTCGGAGGGCGCCCCCGCGCCTGAGACGCGACCGCATCGGGGACGCGACCGACGCGTCAGGGCTGCCCCGGGCCTCCAGGCAGGGTGCGCAGTGCGACGTCGTAGCGCCGCAGCGACAGCGACGGGTTCACCCGCCGGACGGCATCGGTGACGGTGGTGTCGATCGTGGCGGTGAGCGTGGTCGGCGAGGCGCCGGCCGAGGCGATCGCGACGCCCGACGGGTCGAGGACGACCGAGCCGCCGATCCCGATCGGCGGCGTCTGCCCGACCCCGACGACCCAGACGGTGTTCTCGATCGCGCGGGCGGTGAGGAGCGTGTGCCAGTGGTGCTCCTTGCCGGGGCCGCGCACCCACTCCGCCGGGAGGACGACGACGTCGGCCGCTCCGGTCTCGGGAGCCGCGAGCCGTCGCGTGACCTCGGGGAAGCGCAGGTCGTAACAGGTCTCGAGCCCGACACGGACCCCGCCGAGGTCGAAGACCGGCAGCTGCTCCGGGTCGCCGGACTCGATGCGGTCCGACTCCCGCGAGCCGAAGGCGTCGTAGAGGTGGACCTTCCGGTACGTCGCCGCCAGGTCGCCCGACGGGAGCACCGCGACCAGGGTGTTCCGGAAGCGCTCCGGCGTGTCTGCCGACTCGGCGACCCCGACGATCAGGGCGATGCCCGTTTCGCGGGCGATGTCACGGAGGCCGGAGACGAACGGACCGTCCAGGGGCTGCGCGGCCGCCACGAACCGATCGTCGATGTCGGCGGTGAAGTACGAGGTGTACTCCGGCGTGACGAGGAGGTCTGCGCCACGGGCCGCCGCGTCGACGGCGGCGGTCCGCACGGTGGCGAGGTTGGCGACGGGGTCGTCCACGGGGGCGAACTGCGCCGCCGCGATCATGAGGGTGGCCATGGGGCGAGCGTACTCGGGGGTCTGCGGCGGGCGGGCCTGCGGCGGGGCGTCCTGCGCCGGGCGTCTCGCGTCTCGCGTCTCGGCGGGGCGTCTCGGCGGGGACACGAAGAAGGCCCCGGTCCTGTTGGACCGGGGCCTTCATGTGATGCTTGGTTGCGGGGGCAGGATTTGAACCTACGACCTCTGGGTTATGAGCCCAGCGAGCTACCGAACTGCTCCACCCCGCGGCACGTTTAGAAGCCTACACGGGGCCGTGGCGGGACACAAATCGAGTGCCCCGCCACGGTGTGTCAGTTGCCGTTCTCGGCTGCCGTGGCGGCCTCGATCGCGTCCTGGAGGCGCTGGTCGGCTTCCGCCGCGGCGACCAGGTCGTTGTCGGCGTAGGCCTCCTGGCGGTCCTGCAGGGCTGCCTTGGCGTCGGCCAGGGCTTCCTGCAGGGCGTCGTTGTCGGTCGAGCCGGAACCCGTCGAGCCGGTCGAGCCGGAGCCCGAGGAACCCGTGTCGGAACCGGACCCCGTGTCGGAGCCGGATCCGCTGTCGGAGCCGGAACCGGAACCGCTGTCGCTGCCGCTCGCGCCGGAGTCGCCCGCCGCGGCACCGGAGTCGCCGCCGAACAGCGAGTTCAGCGCCTCGTCGAGGGTGTCCTCGAACGCGATCTTGTCGCCGAAGGCCACGAGGACCTTCTGCAGCAGCGGGTACGAACCACTCGAGGTCGACTGGACGTAGACGGGCTGTACGTAGAGGAACCCACCGCCGACCGGCAGAGTGAGCAGGTTGCCCTGCTTCACGGTCGAGTTGCCCCGCTTCAGGATGTTCAGCTCCTGCGACACGGTCGAGTCACCGTTGAAGAGGCTCTGCACCTGTCCGGGGCCCGGGATGTTGTCGGTCTTCGGCATCGTCAACAGCGTGAGTTTGCCGTAACCCGACGCCTTCTCGCCCTTGCCGGCACCACCCGCGTCGGAGTTCACCGCCAGGTAGCCGGTCAGCACGTTGCGGTTGTTCGCCCCGGCCGACTGCTGCGGGATGTAGGTCGTGTACAGCGAGTACGCCGTCCCCTGCCCCGGCACCTTCATCGTCAGGTAGTACGGGTCCTGCAGGTTCGCCCTGTTGGCGGTCGTCGTCGTCTGCGCGCCGAGCGCGTTCGTCGACGTCGCCGCGGTGTCGGCATCACTGTCCGACGTCGCCGTGCTCGTCGGTTCCTGCGGGGTGTTCCACGCGTCGTCGCCCGAGTAGAACGAGTTGGCGTTGGTCACGTGGTACGTCCCGAGGATCGAGCGCTGCACCTTGAACAGGTCCGTCGGGTACCGCACGTGGTCGAGGAGCTCGGCGCTCATGCTCGACACCGGCTTCATCGACGTCGGGAAGATCTTCTGCCACGTCTTCAGGACCGGGTCCTTCGTGTCCCACGTGTACAGCGTCACCTTGCCCGTGTAGGCGTCGACGGTGGCCTTCACCGAGTTCCGGATGTAGTTCACCTGGTCGGTGCGGTACGTCGAGGACTCGGCGCCGGCGATGCTGTCCGACAGGCTCTGGCTCTGCGAGTACGGGTACGCGTCGCTCGTGGTGTAGCCGTCCACCACCCACTGGATGCGGTGGTCGACGATCGCCGGGTAGGCGTCGCTGTCGACGGTCAGGTACGGCGCCGCCTTCTGCACGCGGGTGATCGGGTCGCGGTCGTAGAGGATCTGCGAGTCCTTGTTCACCGCGTTCGAGAGCAGGATCTGCTCCGACTGGAACTTCGCGGCGTAGACGAGCCGGTTGAAGAAGTTGCCGAGGCTCGGACCGCCGTCGCCGGCGTAGGTGGTGGTCGCGTTGCCGCCGTTGTCGTCGTCCGAACCGGACGGGTAGTCGAGCTCCACGTCCTTCGTGCCCTTCGGCGCACCCACGATCGAGTAGGGCGGCGAGGTCTCACCGAAGTACACGCGCTGCTGGAAGTCGCCCAGTGCACCGTTCGACGGGATGCCGGACTCCAGGAACACCGGCTTGCCGTCGCTCGCGCGCTGGTTGCCGTAGGCCGCGGTGACGCCGTAGCCGTGGGTGTAGACGAACGCCCGGTTGTACTGCGTGTTCGCGGCCGAGCTGAGCCCGGCGAGGTCGATGTCGCGGACCGCGATGACGGTGTCCTCGGTCTCGCCCTTGACGTCGTAGCGGTCGACGTCCAGCTCCTTCGGGAACTGGTAGTACTGCCGGTACTGCTGCAGCTGGCTGAACGTGTCGGAGACGATCTTCGGGTCGATGAGGCGGATGTTCGCCGTCGTCTGCGCGTCCTTCGCGAGCGCACCCGAGCTCGTCTCGGTCGTGGCGTCGTAGTTCTGTTCCTCGACGCCGGCGACACCGTAGGCGTCTCGCGTGGCCTTGATGTTCCGCTCGATGTAGGCGGACTCGAAGGTGCGCTCCGAGGGCTTCACCTGCAGACGCTGGACGACCCACGGGTAGATGCCGCCGACGACGATCGCGGCGACGAGCAGCAGGCCCGTGCCGACGATCGAGATGCGCCAGCGACCGATGACCGCCGTGACGATGAAGAGCAGCGCGACGATCGCCGCGATGCCCGCCATGATCTCCCGGCCGGGGATGACCGCGTTGACGTCGGTGTACTGGGCACCGGTGATGAGGGAGTTCGACTTCGTCAGGGCCGCGTACTGGTCGAGCCAGAGGCTGACGGCCTGCAGCGCGATGTAGAGCGCCGCCGTGACCGCGAGCTGGATGCGTGCGGCACGGGAGATCCGGACCTCACGACCACCGAAGCGGAGCGCACCGTAGAGGTAGCTCGCAGCGAGCGCGGCGAGGCCGGCGATGAGGACGACGGCCGACGAGTAGGCCACGATCGAGCGCCAGAACGGCAGCTCGAACACGTAGAACCCGATGTCCAGTCCGAACTGCGGGTCGGTCTTGCCGAACGGCGTGCGGTTGAAGTACTCGAGGACCATGCTCCAGCGGCCCGCGGTCGAGAGCCCGGCGAAGATGCCGAGGACCACGGGGATGCCGATCATCACGGCGCGCCGCAGCGGCTCGATGACCTGCTGGTAGCGGTCGAGCTGCGAGTTGAGCTTCGCGTAGACCGGCCGGAACCGGAACGCGAGCGCGATGCTCACGAAGACCGGGACCGCCATGCCGAGGAAGCCCGCCAGGAACATCAGGGTCCCGGCGATCCACCGGGTGGTGAGGACCTGCTGGAACCCGAGCTGCGCGAACCACGCGTAGTCGGTGTACAGGCTGGCGAAGATGAAGAAGGCGATCACCAGTGCGGCCAGCACGATGATCGTGACCACGATGGGGACCCGCGGCGAACGCCGCCCCGAGGTGGACGAGGTTGTCGTCACTTGATGTGCTCCAGACGTGTCGGACCGGCGGGCCCGGCTCGCGGCGGGCCGTCAGTGACACTGATCCTATGGGACGGGACCGAGCGTGAACCTGTACGGGGGCTCAGGACCGGGTCAGGACCCGCAGCGGGCGAGCTTCGCGGTGCTCTTGCCGTCAGCGATCGTCTGCAGGTCGGTGACGGCCTGGTCGAGCGTGGAGACGCTGTAGACGTCCAGCCCGTCCGGCACGTGCCCGACGACCTCGTCGCAGTTGTCCGCGGGGGCGAGGAACACCGTGGCGCCCGCGTCCGCGGCACCGTAGAGCTTCTGCCGGATCCCGCCGATGGGGCCGACCTCGCCGGCCGCCGTGATCGTGCCGGTGCCCGCGACGTGCTTGCCGCCGTTGAGCTTGCCCGGCGTGATCTCGTCGATGATCCCGAGCGCGAACATCATGCCGGCGGACGGACCGCCGACGTCCTGCAGGCGGATCGACACCTTGAAGGGGAACTCGTAGCGCTCGGTGACGCCGACCCCGAGCAGCGCCGTGCCCTGCTCGCTGCGCGGCGTCACCCGGACGTCCTTCGTCGCGCCGTCCCGTTCGACGGTGACGGTCGCGGGGCTCGAGGTGCCGTGCTGCGCGACGGCTTCGCGCAGGCTCACCGCGTCGGCGTTGGTCGTGAGCGACTTGCCGTCGAACGCCGTGATGACGTCGCCCTTCTCGATCGCGCCGTCGGCCGCTGAGCCCTCCTGCACGGCGCTGACCTCGAGTTCGGTGGGCAGGTCGTTCCCCTGCTGGATGAGCGCGGCGGCGACGGCTGACTGCTGCGACGCCTGCATGTCGGCGGAGTCCCGCTCGTTCACCTGCTCGGTCGTGGTGCCGCTCGGGTAGATCGCCTCGACCGGGATCACCGCCTGCGACCTGGTGAAGATCGCGCGGATCACGCTGGTCCACGACGGGCGGTTCGTGGCGTCGCCCTGGATGCCGACGGTGAGCATGTCGAGGGCGCCGGCCGTCGGGTACGTCTCGTGGCCGGACACCTGGATGAGCTTGACGTCCTTCGCGTCCTTGCCCGTCCCCTGCTCCTGGGTGCCGATCGTGTTGTAGACCGGCCCGGGGACCTCGATGAGGTACGGACTGGGCAGCAGGCTCGCCAGCAGTCCCAGCACGACCGCGCCGACCAGGAACGCCCACCCGACCGTCCGGGCACGCGAGCGACGACGGGGCGCGGGGGCGAAGAGGGTCACGCGGGGTCCTTCCGAGGTGGGCACCCGCGCCTGGCGGCAGGGTGTTCGCCCACGTCTCGCGACAGGGCTGTTCGCCCTGGGCGCAGCGCTTCGGGCGTTCCCACGGGGGCATCCCAGGTGCGGCCCCGTGAGCAGCGATTAGCGTAGTCGGCATGCCTGATGAACCACAGCCGGGGCCGGACGACGACTTCCAGGAGATGCTGCGCAAGCTGCTCTCGGGCGAGGGGCAGATCGACCCGTCGCAGCTCGCCGGTGCCGCCGGTCTGCCGAACGACCCGGCCTCCGTGGCGAACCTGATGAGCCAGCTCCAGCGTGCCGCGCAGTCCGGCGGTGACGGCATCGACTTCTCGGCCACCGCCGAACGCGCCACCGCGATCGCTCGGGACGGCGGCCACCCCGTCGACCCGGCAACCTCGCAGGCGGCAGACCAGGCGTTCCAGGTCGCCGCGCTGTGGCTCGACGAGGTCACGACGGTCGCCGAGCTGACCGCGACCCCGAGCCTCTACACGCGTGAGCAGTGGGCTAAGGCGACCGTCCCGGTGTGGACGCAGATCGCCGAGCCGGTGGCCTTCAGCATCGCCGATGCCCTGACCGAGGCGATCGACCAGCGTGCTCCCGAGCAGCTCAAGGCGATGCTCGGTGACGTCTCGAAGGCGATGCGCGGCATCGGCGGGGCACTGTTCGCGATCCAGCTCGGCCAGGTCGTCGGGCAGCTGTCGAAGGAGGTCGTCTCCGGCGGTGACGTCGGCGTGCCGCTCCTCGACGAGCAGGTCGCAGCGCTCCTGCCCCAGAACGTCGCCGAGTTCGCCGAGGGCCTCGACGTCTCCGAGGACGAGGTCCGCATCTACCTCGCGGTCCGCGAACTCGCCCACGCCCGGCTCTTCCGGTCGGCACGGTGGCTCCGCCTGCACATCATCTCGTCCATCACGGACTACGCGCGGGGCATCCACATCCCCTTCGACCGCGTCGAGGAACTCGCGGCCGACATCGACCCGACCAACCAGGAACAGCTGCGCGACGCACTCGCCTCGGGCGCCCTCATCCCGCCGCGGACCGCCGAGCAGGACGCCGCGCTCGCCCGGCTCGAGACGATGCTCGCACTCGTCGAGGGCTGGGTGGACACGGTCACCGCCGCGGCCACCGTCCGTCTCCCCAAGGCCGGAGCGATCGCCGAGATGGTGCGCCGTCGCCGCGCGGCCGGCGGCCCGGCCGAGTCGGCGTTCGCCACACTCGTCGGCCTCGAGCTGCGACCGCGTCGCCTGCGTGAGGCCGCGGCGATGTGGCAGCGGGTGACCGACGAGCTCGGCGCCGAACAGCGTGACGCCCTCTGGTCGCACTTCGACCTGGTGCCGACCTCGGACGACGTCGACGCCCCCGATGCCCTCGTCGCACGGCTGCGGAACCCCTCCCAGACGGACGAGGACGACGCGTTCGACAAGGCCCTCGAGGACCTGCTGAACGACTCGACCGGTGCGCGTCCGCACGAGGACGAGTCCGGCCGCGTGGCCGACGACACCGAGGGCGGAGCGGGCGACGAGCCCGGGAACGACACGGGCGACCAGCCCCGCTGAGTTCTCCACAGATCCCTCTTGTGACCCCACGCGTGCCGCACACTCCGGCAGCGTGGGGTCATGGGCATCCGCATCGATCCGACGCTCGAGTTCGTCTGGCGTGACCCCGCCACGGTCCAGCTCGGGGTCGATCCTCCACGCGCCGTCGTCGCGGTGCCCACCACGGGGGAAGAACGGTTCCTCAACGGTCTGCGACGCGAGACCGGGCACGACGTGCTGGCAGGCCTGGCGGCCGCGTCGGGGTGCTCGCCGGAACGTGCTGCCGGTGTGCTCGGGGCCGCGTCGCCCGCGGTGGTCGAGGTCCTGCCCGAGCCGCTCGAACGCATCGAGGTGCACGGCGCCGGTGTCCTCGCCGACGCCGTGGCGACGTTCCTGTCCGGCGAGGGCGTGACGGTCAGCCGCACCACCGCGCCCGCCGGGGGGCCGATCGTGCTGCCCGAGCCCGAACCACGCCTGGCCGTGGTGGTGGCCGACCACGTCGTCGACCCGGCGCTCCGAGCCGCGTGGACCCGCCGGGGTGTGCCGCACCTGGCGGTCGTCGTCGGCGACGGACGCGTCCGTCTCGGGCCGTTCGTCGTGCCGGGAGCCGGGCCGTGCCTCCAGTGCGCTGAGTACGCACGCGTCGACGACGACCCGGCCTGGCCAGCCATCGCGGCCCAGGTGTGGGGGCGGCACCCGACACCGCTGTCACCGTGGCGGTCGGCGGCGGTGGCCGCCGCCACGACCCGGATGCTGCTGGAACGGCTCCCGCTCCGGACGCAACGAGCCGACCCCGACCAGCTCGTCTTCGAGCGCGACGACCTGTCGGTCAGCCGTTCGCCGGTCCGGCCCCATCCGCGGTGCGCGTGCCGAGCACTGCCAGGAACCGACTCGGAGCCCGGGCTCCCCCACGAGTGGAGCCCTGTTGCGACCACGTGATCGTGACGGAACGGCGGGCGCGCGTCAGCCCGACGTAGAACAGGCGTCGTTCCTCGTCCACCTCGGTGTCGGTCGACGCGTGCGAGATCGGCAGGAGCCCCTCGGCGGCGCCGGCGATGACCACGTGCGGCCACTCCAGGCCCTTCGACGAGTGCAGCGTCGCGAGCGTGACGGCGTCGACCTCGGGCTCGTGGTGCGTCGCCGCACGGTCCACCAGGTCCTGGGTGAACTGCTGCATCGTCGTGCCGGCGGGGGCGTCCTCGGCCAGGCCCATGATCGCCTGCAGCGCTTCCCACTGCTCGCGGACTGCGCCGGTGCCCTCCGGCGGCGTCTCCGTCCAGCCGCTGACCTGCAGCACCAGCCGGACCCGTCGGGTCAGCTCGTCGTCGGTCTGCCGGATCGCCTCGCCGCGCATGTGGTGGACGGCGAGCTTGACCTCCGGGCGGTTGAAGAACCGGGTCCCGCCCTGCACGCGGTAGGGGATGCCGTTCCGACCGAGCGCGGACTCGAGCGCGGCGGACTGCGCTCCGACGCGGAAGAGCACGGCGCAGTCCCCGTAGGACGCTCCGGCCCCGACGAGCTCGGCGATGCGCCGGGCGATGGTCTGTGCCTCGTCACCGTCGTGGACGCAGGCCAGCACGACCGGTTCCGGGCCCGGTTCCTGGCTCTGGGCCACCAGGTCGAGCGCGCCGGGCTGGCCGCGCATCAGCGCGTTGGCGGCGGACACGACCTCGCGGGTGGAGCGGTAGTTCCGCTCGAGGCGCAGGACCGACCCGCGCGGGAACTCCGACCCGAACCCGAGCAGGTAGTCGCTCGAGGCGCCGGCGAACGAGTAGATGGTCTGACTGGCGTCGCCGACGACGCACAGGTCGTCCCGGCCGCCCAGCCAGGCCCGCAGCAGGTCGTGCTGCACGGGCGAGACGTCCTGGTACTCGTCGACGACGAAGAACCGGTACTGCTGCCGCACGTACGACGCCACGCGGGGCTCGGACTCGACCATGCCGAGGGTCGCCAGCAGGACGTCCTCGAAGTCCAGCTGCCGCCGGTCGTCCTTCAGCCGCTCGTACGCCTTCATCAGGTCGATGACCCGGCGCGGCGTGGTGTCGCGCGGCATCACCCGGTCGGCGGCGGCAGCCTCGTACTCGTCGAGCGAGAGCATCTGCACCTTGCGCCACTCGACCTCGGCGGCCAGGTCGCGGAGCACCGGGGTGTCGACGTTCATGCCGACCGTGTCCGCGGCGTGGGCGATCATCCGCCCCTTGGACTCGACGATCTTGGGGGCGTGCCCGCCGACGGTGTCCGGCCAGAAGTAGCTGAGCTGCGCCATCGCGGCGGCGTGGAAGGTGCGCGCCTGGACCGTCCCGGCCCCGAGCGCGCGCAGGCGCGACCGCAGTTCGCCGGCGGCACGGGTCGTGAAGGTCAGCGCCAGGACGTGGTTCGGCGCGTAGGTCCCGGTGGCGACCCCGTACGCGATCCGGTGCGTGATCGCGCGGGTCTTGCCCGTCCCGGCGCCGGCGAGCACCGCGACCGGACCGAGCAGGGTGCGGGCGACCGTCCGCTGCTCGGCGTCGAGCGCGGCGAGCAGTTCGTCGGGCGACGGCGGCCGGGGTTCGACTGCCCCGGCACCCCTCGCACCGCGCGGACCGGTGACGCTCACGGCAGGTCCAGCGGCCCGCCGTACCACTCCTCGATGATGGCGCGGGCGATCGAGGTGCGTCCCGGCAGCAGCAGGGTGTCGCCGGCCCGCTCGCGGATCTCGTCGCGCGAGAACCACCGGACGTCCAGGATCTCCACGCCGTCGGGTCGGGCGGTCGTCGGGTCGCCGCCGGCTGCGCGGGCACGGAAGCCCACCATCAGCGACGCCGGGAACGGCCACGGCTGCGAGCCGAGGTACTCGGGCTCCTCGACACGGACGCCGGACTCTTCCCAGACCTCGCGGCGGACGGCGTCCTCGAGCGACTCCCCCGGCTCGACGAACCCGGCCAGCAGCGAGTACCGATCGGCGTCCCACGCGGCGTTGGAACCGAGCAGGATCCGGTCGTCGGCGTCGACGACCCCGACGATGATCGCCGCGTCCGTGCGCGGGAAGAGGTCGTGCCCCTCGGGGTCGCGGCGAACCCATCCGCCGCTCACGACGGCTGTGGGTGAGCCGGTGCGCGGCGAGAAGCCGTGCACGGCGTGCCAGTTGGCCATCGCCACGGCTTCGACCGCCAGGCCCTGGTCGCGCGGCGAGAGCTCGGTGCCGAACATCCGGAGGCTCTGCCAGGCGTCGTCCTCGGGTTCGATGGCGGTGGCTGTCGCGCTGTCGATCAGGGCGGCGACGAAGCGGGTACCCGCCGGGGCATCGGCGGCGTCCGACACCGCGCGGCCGAGGTACAGGGTCACGGTGTCGACCGGGATCTCCGCCGCGGTCACGAAGCGCAGGGCGCCGTCGGCGTTCCGGAGCATCTCGGCACCACGCACCGGCAGGTACCGGGTGTGCTCGTCCTCGCGCAGGACACGCTCGACGTCGTCGGTCGTGCGGAACTCGGCGTCGCGGTCGAGTTCGTTGCGGGAGAGCGGGAGCCGGGCGGCGAACTCGACGGTCACGGCGGGAGAGCTCCTCGGATCGGGTGCGGACGTGCAGGAGACGTGCGGTGGGCGTGCGGGCCGCCGAACAGCGTGGCGTGCAGCCGTGCACGCGTCACGCGCCTACCCTGAGGGGCATGGCGGGATCCCAGTTCACTCTAGCCGCGTTGGCGACGACGGCCGTTCCAGGTCTCCTTGTCACGGGCACGCGCACGCTCGGCTCGGCCGCGGCCGGCGACTACGAGTCGGCGCTCCTCCGCGACGCCGACGGTGCCGAGATCGTCATCCGCCGCCCCCGAAACCAGCGCGCCGAGGCGCGGCAGTCGGCCGACCTCGTCGCCATCCGCGCGCTGAGCGCCGGCATCCGCACACGCCTGCCGTTCGGCGTCGCCGAGTACCGCGGCCAGGCGCCGATCGGGTCGACGCGCGCCATCGTCACGACGCGGCTGGTCGGGGCCCACCCGACCCTCGCGTCGCTCGTCGAACGCCCCGACCTCGCCACCAGCGTCGGCCGTGCCGTCGCCTCGATCCACCAGCTGCCGACGAGCTTCGTCTCCGACGCCGGCCTGCCGTCGCTCACGCCGTTCGAGGTGCTCCGGTCCGCCGTCTCGGTGATGGACCGCGCCGTGGCGACCAAGCTCGTCCCCGCCGCGCTCGTCGAACGCTGGGAGGGTGCCGCCCGCGACCAGCAGCTCTGGCAGTTCACGCCGACCGTCGTGCACGGTTCGCTCGGCACAGGCGCCCTGCTCGTGGACGGCGACGCGGTGACCGGGATCCTCGACTGGGGCGAGCTGCGGCTCGGTGACCCGGCGAAGGACCTCGCCTGGGTGCTCGCCGGCCGCCGCGACGCCTTCGACACCGTCCTCAGCGCCTACGAGGCGAACGGCGGCGGGCGTGACCGACAGCTCGCGCAGCGTGCACGCGTGCACCACGAACTCGAGACGGCGCACTGGCTGCTGCACGGCGTCCAGGCGAAGAGCACCGAGGTCGTCGATGACGCCGTCGCGATGATGCACCGCCTGGTCGATGCGGTGCACGCCCCGAGTGCGGAACCGCTGCAGTCCGTGTCACCGGAGACGATGGAGATCGGCGAGGTGGAGCAGCTGCTGTCCTCCACCGAACGCCGCCACGGCTGACGCTTCGTGAGCAGGAATGGTCGGGTCGCTGCGGCGCACCCGACCATTTCTACTCACCAACGTGCGGCAGGAGTCGTGGACGCGACCGCCTGGAGGCCCGGCGCGGGTCCGGCGGACCGGCACCGGGCCTCCAGGGCGGAGCACGACACGAACGCAGCGCGGCCGCAGGACGTCAGCCGATGGCCTCGGACCACGCACGCTCGAGTCCGGCGCGGTCGAGCAGCTCGGTCGGACGGACCTCCAAGTCGTCGGCGACGAAGTAGAACACCGCGTCGACCTGGTCGAGCGGTCGCCCGGTGAACTCGGCGTAGGCGACGCGGTACAACGCGAGCTGCAGGGTTCGGCGGGCCAGGTCGTCCGCCCCCGACGGCGCCTTGCCCGTCTTCCAGTCGACCACCTCGGCGCGCCCGTCGATCTCGTACACGGCGTCGAGCTTGCAGACCACGCTGTGGCCGAGGAACGGGATGTGGATCTCGCGCTCGACCTCGATCGGCGTCAGCCCCGCCCACCGTGAGCCGGCGAACGTCGCCTGGAAGTCCGCGAGTCGACGGGCGTCGTCGTCGGTGACCACGGCGTCCGGCGACGAATCGGCGAGGTCGTCGGCATCGAGGTCGAGCTCGCCGTCCCACACGTCGAGGGTCTCGAGCGCGCCGCCGCTCCGTGCCCGCTGTTCCACCCACTGGTGGAACAGCGTGCCGAGCCGGGTGGCGCGGTACGGGCGCTCCGGCATCGGCCGGCGGAGCCGCTCGGCCACGGAGTCGGGTTCGGTCAGGTAGTCCTTGAAGCCCGACGCCGGGACACGGTGCGGGACGGCGACCGCGTGCTTCGCGTTCCGGGTGGCATGCCGTTCAGCGAGCAGCAGGTCGATGTCGGCAGCGAAGCGCCCCGCAGCGCCGGGGTTCGCGTTCCGCACCCGCTCGGCGGCGGCCAGGACCCGCGGTGCACGCTGTCCGAACGGCACGTGCGGCCAGGTCTGGGTCGCGCCGCTCTCCCCCATCGGGTTCTCGTCGTGCACCGTCGTCTCCGGGATCGCCGCACCGTCGATGACGCCGGCGTCCACCAGGTCGCGCAGGTAGCGGCTCGGCTCGGTGGGTCGGACCCCGCCGGCCCAGAACGAGCCGGACACAAGCAGGTCGTGCTTGGCACGGGTCAGCGCGACGTAGGTCAGCCGGCGTTCCTCGTCCTCGTTGCGGGCCTTCACCTGTTCCTTGAAGGCGTCGATCGCCGTGGTGACGTCCTTCTGGGTCTCCTGCCCGCGCCATGCGAGTCGCGGCAGCTCGGCGGCGTCCCCGCGGAACTCGTACGGCAGCCGGCCGAACCCGAGCCAACCGGACGAGCCCTCCTGCGGACGCGCCGGCAGGCCGCCCTCGACCATCCGGGGCACCGCGACGGCGTCCCACTCCAGCCCCTTGGACCCGTGGATCGTCAGGATCTGCACGGTGCCGGCCTCGGGCTCCTCGGAACGCGGGCCCATGTCGTCACGCCGGGCGGCGGCGTCGATCCACCCGAGGAACGAACCGAGGTCGGCCCGGTCGTCGGTCGACACGAAACCGGCGAGCTCGTCGATGAAGGCGTCGAGGTACGCGCCGCTGCCCTGTTCGTGCGCGGCGACCTCGATGTCGAGTCGCATCTCCTGCACGACGAGCGTCACGAAGTCGACCAGGTCGCTCCCCGCGCGTGAGCGGAGCATCGCAAGCTGCCCGCCGAGCGCACGCATCCGGCTGCGACCCGCGGGGGTGATGCCCTCGAGCGCGCCGTGCTCGTCGGGTGCGGTCGCGACGAAGTCGAGGGCGTCGACGATCGACCCGTGCTCCCCGGCAGCCACCGAGGCACGGAAGGCCGCGGTCAGGTCGTCATCGAGGCGCTGCTGGGTGTGGTCGCGCTGGAACAGCCACCGGGCGAGCTGGTGCAGGGCGACGATGTCCGCCGCCCCGACCCGCCACCGTGCACCCGCGAGCAGCCGGAGCAGGTCGTTTCCGGCCGCCGGGTCGTGCAGCACCCGCAGGCACGCCACCAGGTCGACGATCTCCGGACGCTGGAGCAGTCCGCCGGTGCCGAGCACGTGGTAGGGCACCCCACGGGCACCGAGCGCCGCCGTGAACGCCGCGAGGTCCTTCCGGGCCCGCAGCAGCAGCGCCATCGAGCCCGCCGGGTTCTGCCTGCGGTGGTCCTGGAACCACGCCGCGACCTCGTCGGCCTCTTCCGGCAGGGTCTCGGGGAACACCACCCGCACGGTGCCGGCGTCCGCACCTGGCCGCGGGGAGAGTCGTTCGACGTCGACCTCGGACGCCTCGGACAGCGGTGACACGATCGCGTTCGCCCCCGCGAGCACGTCCACCGGGTTCCGCCAGCTGGTCGACAGCGCGAAGGTGACGGGTTCGGCCACGCCGGGTTCGTCGCCGCCGAAGTCGCGCGGGAACCGGGCGAGGTTCGCGGCACTCGCACCGCGGAACCCGTAGATCGACTGGTGCGGATCGCCGACCGCCATCACCGAGTGCCCGCGGAACAGCCGGGCGAGGAACCGGGTCTGCACCACCGAGGTGTCCTGGTACTCGTCGAGGAGCACCACCCCGTACCGGCTCCGCAGGTCCGTCACGACCCGCGGCGCCGACTCTGCCGCGGCGAGCGCGAGGGCGATCTGGTCGGAGAACTCCACGAACCCGCGGTCGACCTTCTGTCGTCGGAACTCGGCGACCAGGTCGGCCAGGGGTTCGAGGGCGCCGATCGCGGCGACCGCGTCGGTGATCGCCTTGTACGGCTTGCCGCGGTTGCCGGGGAGTTCGAGCAGCTCGGAGAACTCGATCGCGAACCGGCGCAGGTCCTCCGGCTCGACGAGGTGTTCCGAGGTGGCGCCGGCGAGCGCGACCACGGCTGCGGTCAGGGTGTCGACGTCGCGGTCGAGCCCGGCGAGCCGGTCGTCGCGGGCGGCCACCACCACCCGACGGGCGAGCTGCCAGGCCGAGGGCTCGGTCAGCACCTGGGACTCGCCGTCACGCCCGACGAGCAGGGCGTTCTCGCGGAAGACCGCGTTGGCGAAGGCGTTGTACGTCGAGACGGTGGGTGCCTCGAAGGCGTCACCGGGGGTGATCAACCCCACGTCCTCGAGCGCGCGGATGCGGTCGTTGATGCGGACGGACAGCTCGCCGGCGGCCTTGCGGGTGAAGGTCAGTCCGAGGACCTCGTCGGGGCGGACGAGTCCGTTGGCCAGCAGCCAGACGACGCGCGAGGCCATCGTCTCGGTCTTCCCGCTGCCGGCACCGGCGACGACCAGCGCCGGCACGAGCGGTGACTCGATGACGGCACGCTGCTGGGCGGTGGGACGAGGGCGGCCGAGGGCGTCGGCGATGGCGTCGGCGCCGTGCCGGATGACGGGCGGTGCAGCGGCAGCCGAGCCAGCCGCAGCAGCCGTGCCGGTCGCGTCACCCGCGTCGGTCGCGTCCGCCGTGTCGGTCGTGTCCGCCGCCTCGGTCGTGTCGCTCACCAGGTCACCTCCGCCACCACGTGGATCCGGCACTCGACCCCGGTCCGGGCCTTCTCGCAGTGGTCGTCCACGTTCGCCACGAACGTGCGTCCGGCCATGCCCCGCGCCACCCCGTGCAACCGCTCGCGGTAGGCCTCGCGCGCCTCGGCGTCGAACGCGTGCTGGGTCCGCTCGGAGTACGCCTGCCCGCCGCGGGGGTTCTGGACGAAGACCAGCCGAGCGTCGGTCATCGGAGACCCCGCCGGCACGCCCTCGACCGCGCCGTCCTCGACCGCGAGTTGGTAGGCGCCGAGCTGTGGGTGTTCCGGCATGTCGTTCTTCTCGCTGGGCATCGAACGGCCGGTCTTCAGGTCGACGACGCTCACGCGCCCCTCGGCGTCGACCTCGATGCGGTCGATGCTCCCCCGGATCCGGGCGGGCCCGGTCACGAGCGCGAACGAGGTCTCGGCGCCGAGCAGCCTGCGGCCGGCGCTGGCGAAGGTGCGGAGGTAGTCGCTCAGCCCCTCGATCATCCGCCGGGTCCGGGCACGTTCGCGGTCGGCGACCCAGGGCGACTCGAACGTGAGCTCGTCCCACCGCGCCTCGACCCGCTCCCACAGCGACTCGACGTCGATCTCGGTGGCGTGCTCCATCGCTTCGTGCACGATCGTGCCGATGCCCATCGCCGGGCTCGGGGCACCGCCGCCGAAGGTCTGCGCGAACCAGTGCACCGGGCACTCCTCGAAGGTGCCGATCCGCGACGGCGACACGGATACTGCCGGGGCGACGGGTTCGCCGCCCTCGACCTCGGGCGCGGGCTCGGCGTCGAGGTCGACCAGGGGGTCGTCCGTGGTCGGCTCGGCGAGCCCGTACCACTCGTCCGGGTCCGCCCCGGGGACCTCGGCCTCGGCCAGGCGGGCCAGCGCGGACGCGGCCTCGTGGTCGCCGGAGCCCACCACGCGGCGGCGCAGCGACCCGGCGAGCCCACGCAGGGACAGCGGGTGGACGGTCGGCTGACGGTCCGGCGGCACCGGGACGAGCCGGACGAAGGGTGACGGCGACTCGTCGTCGTTCGCGACCGTGCCGATGACGACCTGGGTGGTGGCCCGAGAAACGGCCCGGGCGAACAGCCGCAGTTCGTCGGCGACCACGGCGGCTCGGTCGTCGATGGGTGATCGCTCGACCCCGGCAGCGGCGCGGACCAGGCCGTCCGGGTCGAGCAGACTGCCGCGCACCCGGGTGTTCGGCCAGACGCCGTCCTGCAGACCGAGCACCACGGCCACGTCGCACTCGAGCCCGATCGTCGCCGACGGCGTCAGGACCCGCACCCGGCCGGCGGTCCGGTCGGGGCCGATCGAGTCCTCTGGCAGGTCCGCGCCGAGCAGGTCGTCGACGAAGACCCGCGCGGGCGCGTCCGGCGTGCGCTCGACGAAGCGCTTGGCGGCGGTGAACAGGCCGACGACGGCGTCCAGGTGCCGGTCGGCTTCCCCGGCGCCGACCCCACCGGCGGCGGACTGGGCACCCCATGACTTCGCGAGACCGCTGCGCTCCCAGAGGCCCCAGAGGATCTCTTCGATGCTCGATCCTGCATCCGCGTCGGCACGAGCCTGCACCAGGCTGCGGGCCAACCGGGTCGCCCGTCGCGCGAACCCGGCGTCAACGGTCGCCAGGCGCTCCGGCGCGCCCAGGGCATCGACCAGCAGTTCGTCGGCGGTGCGGCTGCCGTCGCCCGCGAGTTCCTCGCGCCGCAGGGCGAGCCGGAGCCGGCGCATGGCCAGGGTGTCGAGGCCACCGAGGGGCCCGGTGGCGAACGCGGTGGCCAGGGCAGCGTCCAACGGCAGGACGTCGAGCGCCACCGCGGCCGCGTCGAGCAGCGCCCGCGCCGCGGAGTCGTCGCGCGGACGGACGGGCGCGGCACCGGCGGTCGCCGGGACCTCGGCCACGGAGAGTGCCCGGACGAGTTCGGGGATGGCAGCACCGCTGCGGGTGACCACGGCCATCCGGTGCCACGGCACACCGTCGAGCAGACGGTGTTCGCGCAGTCGACGGGCGATCGCCACGACGAGCGCGGACCGGCTGGCGGCTTCGAGGTGCACGACGGCGTCGGACCGCGCATCCTGGTCGCCCGCCGACGCGCTGCGCTGCCGACCGGCCGCCGCGGTGCCGATTCGACCCGTGACGCCGGTGACCAGGGCACGGATCGGGGCGGGGTGCCGGTGCACGGCGCCGAGGAACAGCTCGTCGACGCGGTCCACCCCGAGTCGCACGGCCAGCCGACCGAGCACGTCCGGCTCGGCGCCGCGGAACGCCGAGGCGGCGATGTCCGGATCCCCGAAGGCGACGACCTGCACGCCGGAGCGCGCGAGTGCCCCGAGCAGCGCGATCTCCCCCTCCACCAGTTCCTGCGTGTCGTCGACCACGACCAGGCGCAGGGCGGCGATGCTCGCGGGGAGCTCGTGCCGCAGCACCGCGGCGGTGGCGTACGCCACGAGTTCGCCGGAGTCGAGCCCGGTCGGCCGGAACGCGGTGACCGATGCCCGGTAGTCGTCCACGAAGTCCCCGACGGCCCGCCACTCGGGCCGTCCGAGCTCGTCGCCGAGTTCCCGCATGTCGTCGGGCTCGACGCCGGCGGCCACGGCACGCATCATGACGTCGCGCAGGGCGGTACGGAACCCCGCTCGCTCACGGACGACGGCGGTGATCGGGTCGGGCCAGGCCGGTCCGGCTCCGTCGACTTCGTGGCCGGCGAGCAGGTCGGCGATGATCCGGTCCTGCTCCCCGCCGGTCAGCAGCGTCGGGGGTTCCTGCCCCTGCACCGACGCCGCGTGGGTGACGATCTGGAACGCCAGCGAGTTCACGGTGCGTGCGAGGGCACCCGGCACGACCCGGTCGACCGCCCGTGCGAGCCGGTCACGCAGCGCCGTCGCGGCCGTCCGCGCCGAGGTCAGGGCGAGCACCGTCGCGTGGCCGTCGGGGGTGATCGCGTCGGGCCGGGTCAGCCGGTCGGCGACGAGCCGCGCGAGCGTGGTCGTCTTGCCGCTGCCCGGCGCACCGATCACCGCGGCGTGACGGCCGTCCGGCAACGCGAGCACCGCGGCCTGCGAGGGGTCGTCGACCAGTGCGCGCGCGAACCCGGTGTCCTCGGGAGCGGGCATCAGCGTGGTCTGCGGCACGCTCGTACGGTACCCAGGACCGCCGACAGCACCGCTGCGGACGCGCGGGGCACCGGTCGTCACGCCGTCGAGTGCGCCCGCGGCGAACGCCCGATGCCGCACGGGACCGCTCGGATACGCTGTGCTCGTGGACATCAAGATCGGCATCATCAACAGCCCCCGCGAGATCGCCTTCGAGACCGCCCAGACCGCGGACCAGGTCGAGAAGGCCGTGTCCGAGGCGCTCACCGCCAAGTCGACGCACCTGTCGCTGCAGGACGACAAGGGCCGTCGCTTCATCGTCCCCGTCTCGGCCCTGGCGTACGTCGAGGTCGGCGCGGAAGAGGCACGGCGCATCGGCTTCGTCGCCTGACGACGTGGAACTGCTCTTCGCCGTCCTCGGCGGCGTCATCATCGGTGCGGTCGCGCACGTGATCATGCCATGGCGGTCGAACCGTGGCGTGCTCGTCGGCCCAGCGGTCGGCGGCATCGCCGCAGCAGTGCTCTGGGAAGCGCTGACCTGGGCCGGGTGGCGGTACGACGGCACCTGGATCTGGGTCGTGGCCCTCGTGGGGTCCGGCGCGATCACCCTCGTCGTCGAGTGGCTCCTCGGCACCCAGCGCGACAAGCGCGACGCCGAGTACTACGAGCTGCTCAAGACGCGCGGCGCCTGACGCCCCGGCAGCCGAAGCCCAAGCACCTGACGCTCGACCAGCCAGCCCCTCGGGCAGCTTAACCGCTCAGGCCGTCAGCCCGAGCGCGTCCATCCGTCGGGTGTGCGCGGCGATGAGCTCGGTCCAGACCGGCTCGAGCCGCTCCTGGTCCTCGCGGGCGTGCGACGCCAGCGCCGACCGGGCGACGAGCAGGGTGTCGCCCACCAGGCGACGTCCCCACATCGCCAGACGCGAACCGATCTGCGGGTCGTCCTCGATGTGGGCCGTCAGCTCCTCGACGACCGCCGCTTCCTCGCGCGCGTCGAACACCGACCGCAGCCGCTGCCGCACGTCGATCGGCAGCGAGCGGAGCAGGTTGCCGAACAGGTCGTTCAGGATGCCGGCCGTCACGTAGCCGGTCAGCATCGACTCGTACCAGTCGGCGCCGCTCGTCCGTTCGAGGAACAGGTCGATCGCTTCGCGGTGCGGGGCCATCAGCGCTGCCGGGTCCCCGCCGGTGCGCTCGATCTCGGCCACGATCGTGCGGTGCCGCTCGAGCGCCGTGGTCGCGAGGACCCCGGTGACCAGACGGCCGGAGAGCGTCGGGGCCGAAGCACCGGCTCGTCCCATCGTCTCGTAGACGGAGAGCTGCAGGTACGCGGCCTGCCCCAGGTAGACGTCGAGCTCCGGGGTGACGTCGTCGAGCGCGAGGCGCTTGACCTGCGCGGCTCCGCGCGGGTTCCGCGACGCGAGCCATGCGGCAGCGAGCTGCGCCGCGCGCTTCCGGTTCCACCACGACACCACGCGACCAGCATAGAGGGCACCCGCCGGTCACCCGCCCGACGCCCAGCGGCGCCCGCCGGACGCCCGCCCCGACGCCCAGCGGCGCCCGCCCCGACGCCCAGCGGCACCCCCCGGGCGCCTGCCCCGACGCCCAGCGGCACCCCGGAGTGCCCCGGACCACGCGCCCGTCGGGAGCCGGAGTGCCCCGGACCACCAGCCCGTCGGTAGACTGGCCCGGACTTCCACCAGAACTAGGGTGATTCTTTGACTTTCTCAGACCTCAACATCGACCAGGACATCGTCGATGCACTGGCCGGCAAGGGCATCATCGAGCCCTTCCCGATCCAGGAACAGACCATCCCGCTCGGCCTGACCGGCCAGGACATCATCGGCCAGGCCAAGACGGGTACCGGCAAGACGCTCGGCTTCGGCCTGCCGCTGATCCAGCGGCTCGGTGCCGACCCGGCGCACGGCGTGAAGGCGCTCGTCGTCGTCCCGACCCGTGAACTCGCGGTCCAGGTCACCGAGGACCTCGAGCTCGCGGCCTCGAACCGTCCGACCACGGTCGTCTCGATCTACGGCGGCAAGGCCTACGAGGGCCAGGTGGAGCAGCTCAAGGCCGGCGCCCAGATCGTCGTCGGCACGCCCGGGCGGCTCATCGACCTGCAGCGGCAGCGTCTGCTCGACCTCTCCCACGTGCAGGAGGTCGTGCTCGACGAGGCCGACCGCATGCTCGACCTCGGGTTCTTGTCGGACATCGAGCGCATCTTCCAGGCCGTCCCCGAGTTGCGGCACACGATGCTGTTCTCGGCGACGATGCCCGCGCCGATCGTCGCCCTCGCCCGCCGGTTCATGAGCCGTCCGGTGCACATCCGGGCGACCGACCCGGACGAGGGCCTCATGCAGGCCAACATCAAGCACCTCATCTACCGCGCGCACTCCCTGGACAAGGACGAGGTCATCGCCCGCATCCTCCAGGCCGAGGGCCGTGGCAAGACCGTGATCTTCACCCGCACCAAGCGTGCCGCGGCGAAGCTCGTCGAGGAGCTGAAGGACCGCGGGTTCAACGCCGCAGCGGTGCACGGCGACCTCAACCAGGAGCAGCGCGAGCGCGCGATGGCGGCGTTCAAGGCCGGCAAGCGTGACGTGCTCATCGCCACCGACGTCGCCGCCCGCGGCATCGACGTCGACGACGTCACGCACGTGATCAACCACACGATCCCGGACGACCCGGACACGTACCTGCACCGCGCCGGCCGCACCGGCCGTGCGGGCAAGACCGGCATCGCGGTCACGTTCGTCGACTGGGACGACCTGCACAAGTGGACGCTGATCGACAAGGCCCTCGAGTTCGGCATCCCCGAGCCCGTCGAGACCTACTCGTCGTCGCCCCACCTGTTCGAGGAACTCGACATCCCCAAGGGCACCAAGGGCCGCCTGCCCGGCTCGTCGTCGCACGCCGCCTCGGCCGGCGCCCCCGTCGAGAAGCGCGCCAGCGACCGCCCGGCCTCGGGTTCGCGTGACGCGTCGCGTTCGCGGTCGCGCAGCCGCACCCGGTCAGGAGGCACGGAGCAGTCCGCCCCGCAGGCTCCGGCCACCGAGTCGGTCGCCCCCACCGCCGCGGCCGGCACCGAGGACGGCTCGGCCGTCGAAGGTGGTTCCGCCACCGACGGCGCGGCGAAGCGTCGCCGTCGTCGCCGCCGTCGCGGAGCCGGCACCGGCGATGCCTCGGCGACCGCCTCGGCACCGCAGGGCACGTCGGACGGCGAGTAGCGCCTCCAGACCGAAGGGCCCGTCGCTGACGCGACGGGCCCTTCGTCGTCTCCACCCGCGGACCGGCGTCACGCGCGCAGCGACAGTTCACGCGGACGCCGACGCGTGGCCTGTCGGCCAGGCCGAAGACTCGTTCGGACGGCACGACGCGTCAGGACAGGCGCGAGCCGGGTCCGACCACGGGAGCGCTGCCCGTCGCCTCGGACACGATCGCGTCGAACGAGACGCGCGCCGTGCGGTGCTCCCCCAGCCGGTTCGGCTTGCCGGTGCCGTGGTAGTCGCTCGAACCGGTGACGAACAGGCCGTAGCGCGTCGCCCAGTCGAGCAGGGTGCGCTTGCCGTGTGCCAGGTTCTCGCGGTGGTCGACCTCGAGCCCGCCGAGCCCGGCGTCGACCAGGTCGCGGAGCATCGGCTCGTCGATGACGATCCCGCGCGAGGACGCCGCCGGGTGCGCGATGACGGGCACGCCGCCCGCCTGCCGGATGAGTTCGACGCCGCGCAGGGGCGACGGTGCCTCGTGGGGTTCGTAGTAGCCGGACGCCGGGTGCAGGATCCCGCGGAACGCCGCGGACCGGTCCGACTCGAGCCCGCGGGCGACCAGGGCGTCGGCGATGTGCGGACGGCCGATCGTGGCACCGGGGCTGGACTGGGCCAGGACGTCCGCCCAGGTGATCGGGTGGTCCTCGGCGATGCGGTCGACCATGCGGTGCGCGCGGGAGAGCCGGCCGTCGCGGATCCGGGTCGTCTCCTCGACCAGACCGGGGTGCTCGGGGTCCACCAGGTAGCCGAGCACGTGCACGCTGCGGTAGCCGATCCGGGTGCTCAACTCGAGGCCGGGCAGCAGGGTCAGGGGCAGCTCGTGCGCCGCGGCCGTGGCGTCCGCCCACCCCGCCGTCGTGTCGTGGTCGGTCAGCGCGACGGCGTCGAGTCCGGCGGCCGCGGCCGCTCGGACGAGCTCCGCGGGACGCTCGGTGCCGTCGGAGACACTGGAGTGCGCGTGCAGGTCGATGAACGGGTCTGGCACGTGGCCAATGCTATCCACAGGTGAGCGGCCGCACAGGCCGGGTGTCCCCGGGCGGTGCGATGATGGACGCATGGCCGACACGACTCCCCGCGCGACGAGCAACCGATCCACGACCCCCGGGTCCTCGACCTTCAAGGACTTCATCGGGTCGCAGTGGGCCGAGCGCTCGGAAGCGCAGCCCGAGCCCCGCGAGCAGGCCGCGTTCGCCGCAGAGCGTCGCGCGCGCATCTCCGAGCTGCACCCGGGCCGCACGATCGTGGTGCCGGCCGGGCAGGCCAAGGTCCGCTCGAACGACTGCGACTACCCGTTCCGCCCGCACTCCACCTTCGCGCACCTGACCGGCTGGGGCACCGACACCGTCGTCGGCTCCGTGCTCGTGATGACGCCGAACGGCTCCGGGCACGACGCCACGCTGTACTTCCGGGCCACCGCAGGCCGCGACTCGGAAGAGTTCTACGCCAACCCCGAGATCGGGGAGTTCTGGGTCGGGCCGCGCCCCTCGCTCGACGCCGTCGCCGCCGACCTCGGGCTGGCCACGGCCGACCTCGGGGCGTTCACGGCCGTCGCCGACGCACTCGACGCGTCGGCGCTGCTCGTGCGTGAAGCCGACGACGACCTGACCCGTTCGCTCGACGCCCGTACCGGCGCAGCGATCGGTGGCGCGGACGAGACCGAGGGGTCGCCGGCCACCGACGACCTGCTCTCCCGCGACCTGTCCGAGCTGCGACTGGTCAAGGACGCGTACGAGGTCCGTGAGCTCCGCAAGGCCGTCGACGCCACGAAGCACGGGTTCGACGACGTCATCGGCGACTTCGACGCCGTGCTCGCACACCCGCGGGGTGAGCGCATCGTCGAGGGCACGTTCAACCGCCGGGCCCGCGCCGACGGCAACACCGTGGGCTACGACACCATCGCCGCCTCGGGCCACCACGCCTGCATCCTGCACTGGACCCGCAACGACGGCGCCGTGCAGCCGGGCGACCTCATCCTCATCGACGCCGGGGTCGAGGTCGACTCGTTCTACACCGCCGACATCACCCGCACGCTGCCGGTGAGCGGCACGTTCTCCCCCGTGCAGCGCATGGTCTACGAAGCCGTGCTCGAGGCAGCCGACGCCGCGTTCGCGATCGTCAAGCCGGGCATCACGTTCCGCCAGGTGCACGCGACGGCGATGGAGGTCATCGCGCGCAAGACCGCCGAGTGGGGCTTCCTGCCGGTCTCCGCCGCCGAGTCGCTCGAGCCGGACAACCAGTTCCACCGCCGCTACATGGTGCACGGCACGAGCCACCACCTCGGCCTGGACGTGCACGACTGCGCGAAGGCCCGCCGCGAGATGTACCTCGACGGCACCGTGCAGGCCGGCATGGTCTTCACGATCGAGCCCGGACTGTACTTCCAGCAGGACGACCTGACCGTGCCGGAGGAGTTCCGCGGCATCGGTGTCCGCATCGAGGACGACATCCTGGTGACCGAGGACGGCGCCGAGAACCTGTCGGTCGGCATCCCCCGGACCCCCTCGGAAGTGGAGGGGTGGATCGCCCGCTCGGGCCGCTAGCCTGATCGGGTGACCATGCCCGAGGCCTCCCCGAACACCATCTCGATCGAGGTCGAGCACTTCGACTCCCCCGACGCCCAGCGACTCCGTGCCGCCCAGCGCCTGGAGATCGACCGGGCGCACGGCGGCGACACCGAACCGGGTGAGAAGCCGACCGCCGAGTCGATCGCGGTGTTCTTCGTCGCACGCGACGAGTCCGGGACTCCACTCGGGTGCGGGGGCCTGCGCATCGTCGACGACGGCATCGCCGAGATCAAGCGGATGTACGTCCGACCGGAGTCCCGCGGCTCCGGCGCCGCGGCTGCGTTGCTGCGCCGGCTGGAAGAAGCGGCGCTCGACCTCGGGTCCCCGGCGCTCGTCCTCGAGACGGGCACGGAGCAGCAGCGCGCCGTCGGGTTCTACCAGCGCGAGGGGTTCCGGCGGATCGCGAACTTCGGGCCCTACGTCGGGGCGCCCCTGTCGGTCTGCTTCTCGAAGGTCCTCTAGCCGGCCCGAGCCTGCCCGGACCGCGCCGCGCGCAAGCCCGGCTCGCGCGCGCCCGAGCCCGCTCGGCTCTGGGTCACGACGTGCCGTCGGTCCGAGGTCGAGCGGTCACGAACCGTCGTCTGGGCCGGCGCCGAACGACGATCTCCGACCGCTCGACGCCATGCGCGCGGGGTGTTGCGACCGCCCGGACTACCCGGACGACCGCCGAGGTCGCACGAAGTGCCGCCCGCGGAGCTCGGCGGCGACAGTTCCTGCGACCTCGGCGGACGTGAACGGCGTGTCGAGCGACCTCGCACGACCCGATCTCGGGCGACCCGAGGACGAAGCCCGGTCGCGCCAGCCGGAGCCCGGCTAGCGGCGGTCGCTGCTCCCGTCACCGTCACCGTCGCGCTGGGCGTCCGGCGAGGACGAGGGCTCCGGCGGCGTCGCACCGGCGACCCGCTCGCCGTAGCGCGGCGGCTCCTCGGGTCGACGCTCCGGCACCGGCGGAGCCGCGGGGGCGGCAGCCGTCTCGGGGGTCTCCCCGTACCGGGGGCCGTCGTTCGTGCCGTAGCGCGGCGGGCCCGAAGGCGCACCCGTCTGCGCGCCGGGGGCCGACGTGCCGGAGTGTTGCGGGCCTCCCGGCTGCTGGTGGGGTGTGGCGTGCCCGCCGTACTGCGACTGCTGCTGCGGCGGGACCCCACCGGGGCCCGGACGCCACTGCTGCTGCTGCTGGGGAGCGTCGTTCCAGTGCGTGGACGGGGTCGCCCCGTGCTCGCCGAGGATGCGCTGCGCCTGCCCGGTCAGCTGCGGGTTGACGACGATCTGGTAGTTCGTGGCGAGCACCTGGTGCACGCTCGTGAAGTCACGCTGGCGCTTCGTGATCGCGAACGAGACGATGCCGTAGAGCATGCCGAACGCGGCACCGATGATCGCGGCGGCCAGGATCAGGCCGCCGGCGCTCGGCGAGAAGAGCGTGAGCACGATGCCGAAGAAGATGCCGAGCCACAGGCCCGACAGCGCGCCGGCGATGGCGGCACGGCCGTAGGTCATCTTGCCGGTGACCCGCTCGACCGTCTTCAGGTCGTTGCCGACGATCGAGAGCTGGTTGACGGGGAAGTCGGCCTCGGCCAGCTTCGCCACCACGCGCTGCGCGTCGGGGTAGCTGTCGTACGTTCCCAGGACGTCGCCCTTGGGCAGCGTCGGGAACGCCTGGGCGGTCCTGCCGGCGAAGGGGCTCTGATTGCTCACACAGCCATCATTCACCGCACACCTTGCAATCGCACGTGCACTCTCAGGGAAGCAGCCGATCGGAAGCAGCCGATCGGAAGCCACCGGCCGGTGCCGTCGGCGGCGCGGGCGAACCCCCACACCCGAGCGACTACGCTGGGTCGAGTGAGCGCCACGAAGGTCTTCGTCGCCCGCCTCGCCGGGTGCTCCGTCTTCGACCCCGCGGGCGACCGCGTCGGCAGGGTCCGGGACGTCCTGGTCGTCTACCGCCGGGCCGATCCCCCGCACGTCGTCGGGCTCATCGTCGAGGTGCCCGGCAAGCGCCGCATCTTCGTGAGCATCGGCCGCATCACCTCCATCGGTGCCGGGCAGGTCATCACGACCGGTCTGGTCAACATGCGCCGCTTCGAGCAGCGCGGCGGCGAGGTCCGCGTCATCGCCGAGATGCTCGGCCGCAAGGTGCTCATCAAGAACCAGCGGATCCGCGCCACCATCGAGGACGTCGCGATCGAGGACCGCGGGCAGGGCGACTGGGAGGTGGCGCAGCTCTTCCTCCGCAAGCCGAAGACCACGCCGTCGCCGTTCGGCAAGGGCCCGACGACGTTTGCGACGTGGAACGAGGTCACCGAGGACGAGCTCCCCGGCGAGGCCCAGTCCGCCGAGCACGTCATCGCCGCCTACTCCGACCTGCTGCCCGCCGACCTCGCGTCGACGCTGCTCGACCTGCCCGCCGAGCGCCGGTTCGAGGTCGCCGAGGAACTGCCCGACGACCGCCTCGCCGACGTGCTCGAGGAGATGCCCGACCAGGAGCGCATCGAGATCCTCACCCGGCTGGACGACGCCCGTGCCGCCGACGTCCTCGACCAGATGCAGCCGGACGACGCGGCCGACGTCCTCGCCCAGTTCTCCGACGAGCGGAGCGAGGCCCTCCTGCAGCTCATGGAGCCGGAGGAGGCGCAGGACGTCCGCATGCTCCTGGAGTACGAGCCGGACACCGCCGGTGGTCTGATGACCACCGAACCGGTGATCGTCTCGGCCGACGCCACCGTGGCCGAGGGCCTCGCGCTGGTCCGGCGCCACGAGCTCGCGCCGGTGCTCGGTGCCGCCGTGTGCGTCACCCTGCCGCCGTACGAGCCGCCGACCGGTCGGTTCCTCGGGCTCGTGCACTTCCAGCGGATGCTCCGCTACCCGCCGAACGAGCGGCTCGGCACGCTCATCGACCAGCAGACCGAACCGGTCCGGGTCGACGCGAGCGCCGCCGAGGTCACCCGCATCATGGCGACCTACAACCTGCTGTCCGTCCCCGTGGTCGACGACGCCCACCGTCTCGTCGGGGTGGTGACGATCGACGATGTCCTCGACCACGTCCTGCCGGACGACTGGCGAAGTCAGGGCGAGGGGGAACCCTCACCGCTTCCACGCCAACGCCCGCGCAGGACACCCGTGACGACGGGAAGGAGGACCACCCGTGGCCCGAACGGATGACAACCGTCGCGACCGTGACCGCCAAGAGGTCCGGCTCGACTCCCCCAAGGGCATGCGCACGCGTGTGCTGCCCAGCCGCCGCCGTGGTCGCGGGGACACCTTCGGTCGTGCGACCGAGGGCATCGCCCGCGGGATGGGCACGCCGTGGTTCCTCATCGGCCTCACGCTGTTCTGCGTGGTCTGGATGGGCTACAACACCCTGGCGCCGAAGCCGTGGCAGTTCGACTCGGCCGCCATCGGCTTCACGGCTCTGACGCTCGTGCTCTCGCTGCAGGCCTCGTACGCCGCCCCGCTGATCCTGCTCGCGCAGAACCGGCAGGACGACCGCGACCGCGTGCAGTTCGAGCAGGACCGCCAGCGCGCCGAGCGCAACCTGGCCGACACCGAGTACCTGGCCCGCGAGGTCGTGGCCCTTCGCCTGGCGATGCGGGACATGGCGTCGAAGGACTTCATCCGCGCCGAGCTCCGCTCCCTGCTCGAGGAGCTCGACCGCCGCGACGCCGACGAGGCCGGATACGCGGACGAACACGACAGCTCCACCCGTGGCTGACCCCGCCCCCACCGACGATCAGCTCGGCACGGCGGTCCTCGCTGCGCTCGGCCGCGTCATCGATCCCGAGATCCGCCGCCCCGTCACGGAGCTCGACATGATCCGTGGTGTCGACGTGCAGCCAGGAGGCGCGGTGCGCGTCGACCTGCAGCTCACGATCGTGGGGTGCCCCGCCGCCGACACCATCGAGCGCGACGTCCGCGTCGCCGCCGGGTCCGTCCCGGGGGTCGCCGCAGTCGACGTCGACGTGTCCGTGATGGACCCGGCCACGCGCGCCGCACTGACCGAGCGGCTGCGAGCCGGCCGCCCCAAGGGCATCCAGTTCACCGCGGACTCGCTCACGCGCGTCATCGCCGTCACGAGCGGCAAGGGTGGCGTCGGCAAGTCCACCGTCACCGTGAACCTCGCCGTCGCGCTCGCCCGCCGGGGCCTGCGGGTCGGGGTCGTCGACGTCGACGTGCACGGCTTCAGCGTGCCCGGACTGATGGGCCTGACCGACGAGCACGGGGTCGCACCCCGCCCGACCCGCGTGGACAGCATGATCCTGCCGCCGGTGGCGCACGACGTGAAGGTCGTGTCGATCGGCATGTTCGTCGACGACGTCTCGACCGCGGTGTCGTGGCGCGGACCGATGCTGCACCGCACCGTCAACCAGTTCCTGACCGACGTGTTCTTCGGCGACCTCGACGTCCTGCTGCTCGACCTGCCCCCGGGAACCGGCGACGTCGCGATCTCGGTGGGGCAGTTGCTGCCGCACGCAGAGGTTCTGGTCGTCACGACCCCGCAGGCCGCCGCGGCCGACGTCGCCGAGCGCAGCGGGATCGTCGCCCGGCAGACCGGGCAGCGGGTCATCGGCGTGGTCGAGAACATGGCCGGGCTCGTGCAGCCCGACGGCTCGGTGCTGCACCTGTTCGGCGAGGGTGGTGGCGCCGAGACCGCCGCACGTCTCTCCCGCGGGCAGGACGCCCCCGTCCCGGTGCTCGGCAGCGTGCCGCTGTCCGTGCCGCTGCGCGAGGGCGGTGACGCAGGCGTCCCGGTGGTGCTCGGTGCCCCGGAGGACCCGTCCGCCGTGGCCCTGACGGCGATCGCCGACCGGATCACCACGATGGGGCGCGGACTCGCCGGCCGGAAGCTCGGGTTGTCGCTGTCCTAGGCTCGAGGTCATGAGCACCGATCACGTCGATGTCGACTGGGACCACGCACGCGCCACGAACCGCGCGAACTGGGACGACCGGGTGCCGATCCACGAGGGCGCCTACGCGATCGACGCCCTCGCCGACCCCGGCCACCGCTCGGACGTCGTCCGCGAGGACCTGCCGGCCCTGACGCCCTGGTTGCCGAACGGCTCGCTCGCGGGCCTCGACGTCTGTCACCTGCAGTGCCACATCGGCACCGACACGGTGTCGCTCGCCCGCGAGGGTGCCCGACTGACCGGTGTCGACTTCTCCCCCGCCGCCCTCGCCTCGGCCGCCGGACTCGCATCGCGCCTCGGGCTCGACGTCACCTGGGTCGAGACCGACGTCCTCGATGCCCGCGCCGCCGTCACGGGCGACTTCGACGTCGTGTACACGAGCATCGGCACGATCTGCTGGCTCCCCGACCTCGACCGCTGGGCTGCGCAGGTCGCCGGCCTGCTGCGCCCCGGCGGGGTGTTCTTCATCCGCGACGGACACCCGGCGCTGTACGCCCTCGACGAGGACGCCGACGAGCTCGTCACCCGGTACCGGTACTTCCCGGACGGCACCGCGCAGCAGTGGGACGACGCCGGCACCTACGTCGGTGACGGGACCGTGGCGCACACCCGGACCTTCGAGTGGCCGCACCCGCTGTCCGAGATCGTGAACGCCCTGCTCGGTGCCGGGCTGCGGCTCCGACGGCTCGACGAGGGCCGGACCCTGCCGTGGCGCTTCAGCTCCCGCATGGTTGAGACCGACACCGGCTCGTGGGCCTGGCCGGAACACGACCGCGACCGGATGCCGACCACCTACACGATCGTCGCGACCCGCGATTGACGACGCGACCCCCAGACGGACTGGAGGCCCGGTGCCAGCTGGCACCGGGCCTCCAGTCCGTCACATGGGGACGTGACGGGCGTCAGGTCGCCTCGGCGTCGAAGGGTGCCGGTTCACCGGCAGCCAGGGGCACGACGGGAGCCGTCGCGCGAACCTTGGAGGCCGTCACCTGCGCGGTCTGCACCGCGGCCGCACTGGAACCGGAGTCGAGCAGGGCGTCTCGGATGATGCGGCGCGGGTCGTACTGGCGCGGGTCGAGCTTCTGCCACTCGATGTCGTCGAACTCGGGGCCCATCTCGTCGCGCATCCGCTCCTTCGCGGTGTCGGCGAATCGACGGACGGCCTTGACGAACTCGGCCAGCTTCTGGGCGTACATCGGCAGGCGCTGCGGCCCGAGCAAGAGGACGCCGATGACCCCGATGATCAGGATCTTGTCGAGCGGGATGTCCACGCGAGCGAGCCTAACGCGTGCGGCTGCGTTGCACCTCTAGAGTTGTCTCCCGAACGGAGTGTGCGTGTCAGAGAAAGAGTCGAACTGGAAGTTCGCCGAGGACATCGTCTCGGAGACCGAGGCGATCGCCCGTGCTCGTGAGCACTCCCTGGAACTCGGGGTCGAAGCGATCTCACCCGCGATCGGTGCACAGATCGGGGTCATCGCCGCAGCCTCGCGAGCCACGAGCATCATCGAGATCGGCACCGGTCTCGGCGTTTCCGGCCTGTACCTGCTCGCCGGTGCCCCGAACGCAACCCTGACCACGATCGACGTCGAGGTCGACCACCAGCAGTTCGCCCGCGACGCCTACATCAGCGCCGGCACCGCTCCCGCACGGATCCGGCTCATCCCCGGACGGGCGAACCAGGTGCTCCCCCGCATGAACGAGGCCTCGTACGACGTCGTCCTCGTCGACGCCGACCCCGAGCACGTGATCGAGTACGTCGAGCACGGGCTGCGCCTCGCACGCCTGGGTGGCACCGTCCTGGTGCCGCACGCCCTGTGGCGCGGACGCGTGGCCGACCCGGTGAAGCGCGACCGTGCCACCACGGACTTCCGGCTGCTCCTGACCGAGGTGTCGACCTCGGGTGCGGTGCGCAGCGCGCTGTCGCCTGCCGGTGACGGGCTGCTGCAGTTGACGAAGGTCACCAACTAGCGCTCGACCCGCCGGCGCTCGCGCAGGTCAGTCGAGGTGCCGCAGGTACCGCTCCGGGGACTCGAGGAACGCCCGCTGGTTCCGCACCAGGTCGAGGTCTCGCCACTCGGTGCGCCGCAGGCCCCACTCGCCGACCTCGTGGATCGTCGCGCCCGGGAACGCGGCGAGCACGGGCGAGTGGGTCGAGAGCACGACCTGGCCGACGCCGCTCTCGACGATCGAGCGCAACAGTGCGATCAGGGTGAGGCACCCGGAGAACGACAGGGCGGACTCCGGCTCGTCGAGGATCCAGAGCCCGGGCCACTGCGAGCGGTGGATGACGAAGTCGAGGAACGACTCACCGTGGCTCCGCTCGTGGAACAGCGGCTCGGCTCCCCCGGGGTGCTGTTCGAGGTAGGTGAAGACCCCGTGCATGGTCTCCGCGCGCAGGAAGAAGCCGGACCGCACCGCTCCGGGCTCCCGGTGCAGGGCGATGTGCTCCCAGAGCTGCGATTCGCTCGGGCGGGTGCTGTGCCCGGACTTCGTCGAACCGCCCTCGGGCCCCATGCCGAAGGCGAGCGCCATCGCCTCGACCAGGGTGGACTTGCCGGCGCCGTTCTCACCGACCAGCACCGTCACCGGAGCGAGGTCGAGCCCGTCGTCGAGCAGCTGCCGCACGGGCGCGAGCGTGGCCGGCCAGACCCTGCGCGGCATCGGGTCCGGCGCGTACTCCTCGACGCGGCGGATCGGCAGTCTCGTCCTCGGCACGGCCCCATCCTGCCGGAGCCGACCGACAGCGCCGCGGGTGTCCCAGCCGCGGGATCATCGGCGGACAGACGGAAGGCCCGGAGCGTACACGCTCCGGGCCTTCCGTTCTGGTGCTTCGACGTACTAGGCCGAGACGACCTCAGCGAGTGCGTCGTGGAGTTCCTTGGCCTCGGCATCGTTGACCGAGACGACCAGGCGGCCTCCACCTTCGAGCGGAACCCGCACGATGATGAGTCGACCCTCCTTAACAGCCTCCATCGGCCCGTCACCGGTCCTCGGCTTCATGGCTGCCATCAGATGTCCCCTTTCGTGCAGTAAATGCTGTCCCATTATCCCGTATGGAGGGGGCAACTGCGAAACCGCCCAGGTTGGGGGTGTCGGATGCGCCGTTCTGATGCTCCGCAGAACGCGGATCCACGGGCCTCCGGCGCCCGGGATCGATCACGGCGGGGTCCAGTCGTAACCGTCGACCCACCACGTGTAGTACAGCCAGACCCACTGCAGCCCGACGAACGCGACGACGACGGCCACGCGGTACACCCGCGACCGCGGCAGCGCCACGATGCCGAGCAGCGGCGCGATCGGCACGAGGATGCGCCAGGTGCTCGACTGCGGGAAGAACACCGCCAGCAGGTACACCAGGTACGCCACGCCCCAGAGTCGCAGCTCGATGCCGATCCGGCGTGCGGCCGGCATGCACACGAACGCCGCGAACCCGACGAGCACGACGACGAGCAGCACCGTGCCGGCCGGCTGCCCGAACCACCACCCGAACCCCTGCACCCACGGCGCGAACGGCACGAGTTCCTTCCACCCGATGTACGACGACCGCCAGGCGAGCTCGGTGTCCGTGTAGGCCTTCGGCACGCCGGTGACCGCCCACGCGATGGCCGGCCAGGCCAGACCGACCAGACCCGACACCGTGGCGACCACCGCGGGTGGGACGAGCCGGCGGAGGGTCAGCGGTTCCGACGAGCGCACCCACGCCGGGCGGATCGCCCACGCGGCCACGAAGAGCACCACCAGGAACGCGAAGGCGAGCCCCGTCGGTCGGGTCATGCCGAGCAGGAGGACGACGGGCAGCATCGCCCACCACCGTCGATCCACCATGAGCAGCAGCGCGACGAGCAGCAGGAACAGGCCCATCGACTCCGCGTAGGCCACCTGGAACATCGCCGACACCGGTGCAACGCAGAACAGGACCGTGGCGAACGTCGCTCGTGCGGGATCGAGGAACCGTCCCATGAGCCGGCGGAACACCAGCGCGGCCCCGAGTCCGGCGAGCAACGACACCGAGACCGCGACGAACTCGAACGACGCTCCGGTGAGCAGCGTGAGCGCGCGCACCAGGAACGGGTACGCGGGCATGAACGCCCACGCGTTCTCGGTCACGTGCCCGGCGGCGTCGACGGGCAGCGTCGACGGGTACCCGCCCGTGGCGATCACGCGGTACCAGGCGCCGTCCCAGATCGACGCGAACGACAGGTAGCCCGGGCTCTGCACGGTGAACGAGTTCGCCGCCTGCACGCGGGCGAAGGCGAGCATCATGGCGCCCGTGACGAGCCGCGCCAGCACGTAGACGACCGTGATGCGCACCCACCACGGGATGACCCGGTACCGGGCCCGCCAGCGGTTCCGAGCAGGGGTCCTCCGGGTGGCCCCCGCCGTCGTCAGGCCGTCAGCCACCGACGCAGCCCGGCCTCGACCGCGGTGATCTGCGCGACCGGGACCTGCTCGTCGTCGTGGTGGGCGAAGACCGGCTCGCCGGGGCCGTAGTTGACCGCGGGGACCCCGAGCGCCGAGAAGCGTGCGACGTCGGTCCAGCCGTACTTCGGACGGGGCTCCGGTCCGCCGACGGCCGCGACGAAGTCCTGCGCGAGCGGGGCGTCGAGACCGGGGCGGGCACCGGCGGCGAGGTCGACGATCGTGACCTCGTACCCGTCGAACAGCTCGCGGATGTGGGCGACGGCTTCGTCGGCCGAGCGCGAGGGGGCGAACCGGTAGTTCACGTGCACCATCGCCTCGTCGGGGATGATGTTGCCCGCGATGCCGCCGCTGATGCCGACCGCGTTCAGGCCCTCGCGGTACTCGAGCCCGTCGACCGTCACGGTCCGCGGTTCGTACGCGGCCAGGGTGGCCAGGATCGGGGCGGTCTTGTGGATCGCGTTGTCGCCGATCCAGCTCCGGGCGCTGTGCGAACGCTTGCCGAACGTACGGATCTCGGCGCGGAGGTTGCCGTTGCACCCGCCTTCGATCTGCGCCCCGGACGGCTCGCCCAGGATCGCGAAGTCGGCGGTGAGGAGTTCGGGTCGCGTCCGGGCCAGGCGGCCGAGGCCGTTCAGGGCGTCGCTGACCTCCTCGTGGTCGTACCAGACCCACGTGACGTCGACCGAGGGGTCGACGAGGTCGTACGCGAGCTTGAGCTGCACCGCGCAGCCGGCCTTCATGTCGACGGTGCCGCGGCCCCAGAGGATCTCGGTGCCGTCCTCGGTGGTCCGGAACTCGGTCGGCAGGTTGTCGTTGAGCGGCACCGTGTCGATGTGACCGGCGATGACGACGCGGCGGTCGCGGCCCAGGTTCGTCCGCGCCACGATCGCGTCGCCGTCGCGGATCACCTCGAGGTGCGGCAGCGGTGCGAGCACGGCCTCGATCGCGTCGGCGAGGGCCTGCTCGTTCCCGGACACCGACTCGATGTCGCAGATGGCACGGGTGATGTCGATGGACGAGGCGGTGAGGTCGAGGTGCTCCGGCATGCGGGCAGCCTACCGGCCGCCCCTCGCACCGCCCCGGCAGTCCGGACGGTCGGGAAGCCCACCGACCGGGCAGTCGGGACGGTCGGCGACCCCACCGCCCAGGCCGTCCGGCCGGACGGTGCCCGCAGACCGGCGCTCGGTACCCTGGAGCCGTGACCGACACGACTGCCTCCGACCGCCCGACCCACGCCTGGGGCCACGGCCTCGCGACGATCGCCGCCGACGGCACGACGCTCGACACCTGGTACCCGGAGACGCACCTCGGCGCGCTGCCCGCCGACGCCGTGTTCCCCGCCGAGCTGCAGGCGCACGTCGGTGACGACCCCCGCCGCGAGGTCCGGATCGAGGCCGTCACCACCGAGATCACGATCGACGCCGGCCCGACGAGCACCCCGGACGCGTACCTCCGCCTGCACCTGCTGAGCCACCTGCACGTCCGCCCGAACGAGGTCTCCCTCGACGGCGTCTTCGGCCACCTGCCGATCGTCGCGTGGACGAACGCCGGCCCGGTGCACCCCGAGTCCCTGACGCGCCTGCGACCGTCCCTGCAGCGCGCCGGCATCGCCGTGCACGCCATCGACAAGTTCCCGCGCCTGCTCGACTACGTCGTGCCGGACCGCGTCCGCATCGGTGACGCCAACCGCGTCCGCCTCGGCGCACACCTGGCGCCGGGCACCACCGTCATGCACGAGGGCTTCGTCAACTTCAACGCCGGCACCCTCGGTGACGCCATGATCGAGGGCCGCGTCTCGCAGGGCGTCGTCGTCGGCAACGGCACCGACATCGGCGGCGGCGCCTCGATCATGGGCACGCTGTCCGGCGGCGGCACGCGCCGCGTCTCGCTCGGGGAACGCGCGCTGCTCGGCGCGAACGCGGGGCTCGGCATCTCGCTCGGCGACGACTCGGTCATCGAGGCCGGGCTCTACGTCACGGCCGGCACGAAGGTGGTGCTGGTCGGCGCGGCACCGAACCCCGACGGCACCCCGAAGACCGTCAAGGCCGCGGAGCTCTCCGGCACCCCGAACATCCTGTTCCGCCGCAACAGCATCAGCGGCGCCGTCGAGGCACTGCAGCGCAAGGGCGAGGGCATCCAGCTGAACACCGCGCTGCACGCGTAGCGCTCGGCCAGCGGTCACGGCGCGCCGCCTGCGCGCGCCGAGGGCGCACGAACTGTCGCCCCGGCACCTGCCGGACGACAGTTCGCGACCGCTCGGCGAAAGTAAGCGGCGCGTCCCACGATCACGCACCGACAGACGCACCCGCCTGGAGACCCGGTACCGGCCCACGAGACCGGCACCGGGCCTCCAGGCCATCGCGTCCAGAGCCGCAACCCACCCCGCGAGTGGTCACAACACACCGTCCGCGGACGCCGAGGGCGCACGAACTGTCGGTTCGACGCCCTTCGGACGACAGTTCGCGACCACTCGGCGGAGGTGAGCGGCGCGTCCCACGATCGCGCACCCACCGACGCACCCGGCTGGAGGCCCGGTGCCGGTCCCCGAGACCGGCACCGGGCCTCCAGGCCGTCGTGTCCAGTGCCCCACTCCGCCCCGCGAGTGGTCACAACACACCGTCCGAGGGCGCACGAACCGTCGTTTCGACACCCGCCGGACGACCGTTCGCGACCACTCGGCGGAGGTGAGCGGCGCGTCCCGCCCGACGGCGGCACGCGGCGCACACGCACGAGCGCCCCGCGCCACGGAACCGTGGGGCGGGGCGCTCGGAGTCGATCAGCGCTCGGGGACGTCGCGCTCGGGTGCACCCACGTAGAGCTGCTGGGGGCGACCGATCTTGTTGAGCGGGTCGTTGTTCAGCTCGCGCCACTGGGCGATCCAGCCCGGCAGGCGACCGATGGCGAACAGGACGGTGAACATCCGCGGCGGGAAGCCCATCGCCTTGTAGATGATGCCGGTGTAGAAGTCGACGTTCGGGTAGAGCTTGCGGCTGACGAAGTACTCGTCCTCGAGCGCGATCTGCTCGAGTTCCATCGCGATGTCGAGCAGGTCGTCCTGCACGCCGAGGGACTCGAGGACCTCGTGCGCGGACTCCTTGACGAGCTTCGCGCGAGGGTCGTAGTTCTTGTAGACGCGGTGTCCGAAGCCCATGAGCTTGACGCCCTGCTCCTTGTTCTTCACCCGCTCGACGAAGCGCGTGACGGGCTCGCCCGAGTCCTTGATCTGCTGGAGCATCTCGAGCACGGCCTCGTTCGCACCGCCGTGCAGCGGACCGTACAGAGCGTTGATGCCGGCCGAGATCGAGGCGAACATGTTCGCCTTCGTCGAGCCGACCATGCGCACCGTCGAGGTCGAGGCGTTCTGCTCGTGGTCCTCGTGCAGGATGAGGAGCCGTTCGAGCGCCTTCGAGAGCACCGGGTTGGGCTTGTAGGTCTCGGCCATGGTGCCGAAGTTCAGCCGCAGGAAGTTGTCGACGAACGACAGCGAGTTGTCCGGGTACAGGAACGCCTGCCCGATGGCCTTCTTGTGGGCGTACGCCGCGATGACCGGGAGCTTGGCGAGGAGCCGGACGGTCTGCAGCTCGACCTTCTCGGGGTCGTCCACGTCCATGTCGTCCTCGTAGTACGTGGACAGGGCGCTCACGGCGCTCGACAGGACGGACATCGGGTGCGCCGAGTGCGGCAGGGCGTCGAACAGGCGGCGGAGGTCTTCGTGCAGCAGGGTGTGCCGACGGATGCGGGCGTCGAACTGCTTGAGCTCGGTGGGGGTCGGCAGCTCGCCGTAGATCAGGAGCCACGCGACCTCGAGGAAGGTGCAGTTGCCGGCGATCTGGTCGATCGGGTACCCGCGGTAGCGCAGGATGCCCTGGTCGCCGTCGATGTAGGTGATCGCGCTCTTCGTCGCACCGGTGTTCACGAACCCGTAGTCGAGCGTGTTCATCCCGGTCTGCTTCTTGAAGGTCGAGATGTCGATCGCGGACGCGCCGTCGACGCTCTGCAGGATCGGGAACTCCGCCGTGCCACCCGGGAACGTCAGCGTCGCGGTCGCGCCCTGCTGTTCGGCGGCGGGACTCACGGGGACGGGCGTGGTGGGCGGTGTGGCCGTCTTCTGAGCGTCATTGGCAGTGTCAGTCACGAGGACAGCCTAATCGCGGCACCTGTCGGTCGTGCACACATCCCAGGTGACGATTTGGTGGTTCCCACGGATTGCGGGCACCACCGGAACCACTCGGGTCCGTGCTACGCGGTGCCGAGGCGACGGCTGCTCGCCAGTCGCTGCGACGCTGCGGCGATGCGTTCGTCGGTCGCCGTGAGGGCCACGCGGACGTGCTCGCCCCCCGCTGCGCCGTAGAACGTGCCCGGTGCGACGAGGATCCCGCGGTCGGCGAGCCAGGCCACGGTGTCGAGTGCGGGTTCGCCACGGCTGGCCCAGAGGTACAGCCCGGCCTCGCTGTGGTCGATCCGGAACCCGGCATCCTCGAGTGCTCGCCGGAGCATGTTCCGGCGCGCCCGGTAGCGGGCCTTCTGCTGCTGCACGTGGGTCTCGTCCTGGAGCGCGACGACCATGGCCTGCTGCACGGGCAGCGGCGGCATGAGCCCGGCGTGCTTCCGGACGGCCAGGACATCGGCCAGGATCGCGGCGTCACCGGCGACGAAGGCCGCACGGTAGCCGGCGAGGTTCGACTGCTTCGACAGCGAGTACACGCTGAGCACGCCGTCGAGCGAGTCACCGACCACACGGGGGTCCAGGATCGTGGGCGTCGGGGTGGTGGCGTACTCCGGGTCCCACCCGAGCTCGGCGTAGCACTCGTCGCCGACGATGACGGCCCCCAGCTCGCGGGCGCGCACCACGGCGGCACGGAGCTCGTCGATCGTCAGCACGCGGCCGTCCGGGTTGCCCGGGGAGTTCAGCCACACGAGCTTCGTGGTGGACGGCCACGCCGCCGGGTCGTCCGACGCGAGGGCCTCGGCGCGGACCAGTGCGGCGCCGAGCTCGTACGTCGGGTACGCGGCGGCCGGGAACACCACGGTGTCACCGGGCCCGACGCCGAGCCAGAGCGCGAGGCCCGCGATGAACTCCTTCGAGCCGATCGTCGGCAGCGCGTTCGCCTCGGTCAGGGCGACGCCGTGCCGGCGGCCGTACCAGTCGGCGATGGCCTGCCGCAGCGCCGGGGTGCCGGCGACCTGCGGGTAGGCGTGCGCGTCGGTCGCGGTGGCCAGGGCGGTGCGGACGACCTCGGGCGTGGGGTCGACGGGCGATCCGACGCTGAGGTCGACGATGCCGCCCTCGTACGCCGCGGCGCGCTGCTTGAACGGGACGAGCTGGTCCCAGGGGAAGTCGGGGAGGTCGAGCGCCACGAGGGGGGTCCGGTCAGCCGCGGACGGGCTCGGCCGCGACGACAGGGTGGTCCTTGTGGATCACGCCGACCTTCGCAGCGCCGCCGGGCGACCCGACCTCGTCGAAGAACTCGACGTTGGCCTTGTAGTAGTCGGCCCACTGGTCGGGCAGGTCGTCCTCGTAGTAGATGGCCTCGACGGGGCAGACCGGCTCACACGCACCGCAGTCGACGCACTCGTCGGGGTGGATGTAGAGCGAGCGGTCACCCTCGTAGATGCAGTCGACCGGGCATTCGTCGATGCAGGCACGGTCCTTGACGTCGACACAGGGCTGGGCGATCACGTAGGTCACGGTTCGGGTGCTCCCTTCGACGAGCGGGTTCGAGTCTACTCGCGGCCCGGAGCCGTCCGGGACCGCAGCCCCGACAGGTCCGGCCACGCGAGGACCAGGGCGGCGATGACCGCGGGGGCGAAGGTCCACACGTACCCGGCCGCGTTGGCGAGGACGAGCGGCGAGCTCTCCCCGCCGACCGACACGAGCACCTGCGTCGCGACGAGGATCCCGATGCCGATCGCGGCGACCATCGCCCGCGAGCGGTAGACGAGCCGCACGCCCACGGTCAGGCCGAGCACGATGAGGGTGGTGACGACGAGTCCGACCGGGAACGCGCCGAGCGTCTGCTGGTGCGTGACCGTCCCGAGCCCGCCGGCGAGCAGCCCGAGCAGCAGCGAGACCACGACCGCCGCGGCCTTGCCCTGGCCGGACATCTCGGCGTAGGTCTGCGGGGCCGCCGGCTGCGGGGCTGCGTCGTGCCGGAACGCCTCGACCGCCGGGGCGTGGTGCCGGACGCCGTGCGGCATCACCCACGACAGAGCGCTCGGGTCGGCGGGGTCCACGGGGTCGACGTCGACCTGGGAGCGGTACTGCTCGACGGCCGCGCGCACCTTGGCGCGGACCGGCAGGACGTCGACCGTGACGTCGGCCTGACCGCTGGCGGGGTCGACGATCATCGAGAACGGGACCTCTTCGGCACGGGCCGCGTACTGCGCCGCGTGGTGCATCCGCACGTGGTCGGGGTGCCCGTAGCCGCCGTCGTCGGCGTAGCTGATCACGGCGTCGGCACCGGTGGAGCGGATCGCGGCGCGGACGTCGTCGACGACCTCGCCCAGATCCGCCGCCGTCAGCGAGTCGGCCGGGGCGTCGTCCGCGGCGGTCGCCCGCCCGTCCGGGCCCCACTGCATGCCGGAGTCGACGTAGCGACGTTCCGGCAGGTCGGTCGGTCGGGCACCGCGCCCGCCGAGCCACAGGTGCTGCGGCCCGCCGAGGGCGGCGAGGGCTGCGGCGATCTCGGTCTCCCGGTGCCGCGCCACCCGAGCGGGGTCGCCAGCCAGCGGGGCCAACTGGTCCGTGAGCATCTCGCCGCGCTCGCCCCGGGTCGCGGTGAGCACGGTCACCTCGGCGCCGCGCTCGAGCAGGGTCGCGATGGTCCCGCCCGACGAGAGCGTCTCGTCGTCGGGGTGGGCGTGCACGATCAGGACGCGCTCGGGGCGCGTGGCAGGGGCCTTCGACATCGTCCCCAAGGGTACGGGACTAGCGGGGCGTGACGATGTAGGTCGCCGTGACGCCGCCGCTGTCCTTGGTCTCCGAGAAGGTCAGGACGACGCGGTAGGCGTCGCTCCGGAACATGCCGAACGCGCTCGACGAGTCCGCACGCTTGGCCGACTCGGTGTACCCGGCGTCGGTGAGCTGCTGCACGGCGGCCTGGAAGTCGTCCACCGAGGCCGCCCGGACCTGCGCGACCCACCCGGAGCCGTTCGGTCCGGCTCCCCCGCCGAGCACGGTGCCGTCGACGAGCGGGACGTCGGCCGACGGGAACCCGTCCGGCACCTTGCCGTCGGAGGTCACGTCGGCACCCTTGAGCGCCGTGTCGAGCGCGCCGTCGATGCCGCCGGCGACCGAGGACATACCGTCCTGGATCGCCTTGCCGTCGATCCCCGCGACCCCGTCGGCGACGTTCGACGCGACGGAGGACCCGAGGTCGGTGGCCTGCTGCACGGCCTGGGTCGAGCAGCCGGTGAGTCCGGCCAGGGCGATGCCGGCAGCGACGGCGGCGATCAGCGGGGTACGGAGGGAACGCATGGCGCGACCGTAACGGACGAGCCGGGAGGCCCGGCGCGAGTTGGCTGTGAACGTGCCGTCCCCGGGGCGGTCACGTGCGCGGCGGGGCCGCCCCGGGCCTCCTTCCCGAAGAACGTGTCAGGCGACGTAGGCGCGCGTCGCCGCGACCAGGGCGTCGACGCCGACCGGGATCGCGGTCTCGGCCTGCGGCGCGTAGAACGGCGAGTGGTTGCTCGGGATCTCCTCGCCGCGGCGGAAGCGCTCCGGGTCGGTGATGCCCGTGAACCAGTACACGAGCGGCGCTCCGGCGGCGGTGGCGAGCTGGCCGACGTCCTCCGACGCCATGGCGAGCCCGATCTCCAGGTCGCGGGCTCCCGGCACCTCGGCGCGGATCGCGTCGAGCACGGTGGCGGCTGCCTCGGCGTCGTTCACGGTGACCTCGGCGCCCGGTGCACGCACGATCGTCGGCTCGGACAGGCCACCGGCCGTGCTCTCGGCACGGACGATGCGCTCGATCGAGGCGATGATGCGCTGGCGGGTCTCCTCGTTGCGGGCCCGGGTCGAGATCTCGATCACGGCCTCGTCGGGGATGATGTTCGCCCGCGTGCCGGCGTGGAAGCTGCCGACGGTGACGACCCCCGCGTCGCTCGGCGAGACCTCGCGGGCGACGACGGTCTGCAGCCGCACGACGGCCGAGGCCGCGGTGACGACCGGGTCGAGCGAGGCCTGCGGCGCCGAACCGTGCGCCCCACGGCCGTTGAAGGTCACCGTCAGCCGGTCGCTCGACGCCATCACGGGGCCGGTGCCCACCGCGACGATGCCGACCGGTGCGGGTGCGGAGTGCTGCCCGAGCACGACGTCCGGCTTCGGGAACCGCTCGACCAGGCCGTCCTCGACCATCGCGCGGGCGCCGGAGATGACCTCTTCAGCGGGCTGGAAGACGGCGACGACCGTGCCGCGCCAGTCACCCGTGGTCGCGACCAGACGCTCGAGCGTGCCGAGCAGCCACGTGACGTGGATGTCGTGGCCGCAGGCGTGCATGGTCGGGACCTCGCGGCCCTCGTCGTCGGTACCGACGTGCTCGCTGGCGTAGGACAGCCCGGTGCGTTCCTGCACGGGCAAGCCGTCCATGTCGGCGCGGAGCCAGACCACGGGGCCCTCGCCGTTCGACACGACACCGACGACGCCGGTGCCGCCGACGCCCGTCGTCACCTCGATCCCGCCGATCTCGGCGAGCTTCGCAGTGATGACACCGGCGGTGCGGTGCTCCTGGAAGCCGAGCTCCGGGTGGGCGTGCAGGTCCTGGTAGATCGAGAGCAGGTCGAGAGTCACGCTGACCACGGTACAACCGCGAACGGCCCGGCCACCTGTTGCAGGTGACCGGGCCGTCGGACGGAGGACGGGCCTCCGCGCGTGTTGCTCGTGCTGGTGCTTACGCGTCCTGGCGCTTGAGACGCGCGTAGGAGCGCTGGCGAGCCGACGCGTCCAGCTCGACCTTGCGGATGCGCACGGCGGCGGGGGTGACCTCGACGCACTCGTCCTCACGGGCGAACTCGAGGCACTCCTCCAACGAGAGCTGACGCGACGGCGTCATCGACTCGAACGTGTCGGCGTTGGCCGACCGCATGTTGGTGAGCTTCTTCTCCTTGGTGATGTTCACGTCCATGTCGTCGGCGCGCGAGTTCTCGCCGATGACCATGCCCTCGTAGACCTCTTCGGTCGGGTTGACGAAGAACGACATCCGCTCCTGGAGGTTCGTGATGGCGAACGGCGTCACCACACCGGAGCGGTCGGAGACGATCGAGCCGTTGATGCGGGTCTGGATCGCGCCGGCCCACTCGTCGTAGCCGTGGAAGATCGCGTTGGCGATGCCGGTGCCGCGGGTCTCCGTGAGGAACGACGTGCGGAAGCCGATCAGGCCGCGCGACGGGACGATGAACTCCATGCGCACCCAGCCGGTGCCGTGGTTCGTCATGTTCTCCATGCGGCCCTTGCGAGCGGCCATGAGCTGCGTGATCGCGCCGAGGTACTCCTCCGGCGTGTCGATCGTCATGTGCTCGTACGGCTCCTGCAGCTTGCCGTTCTCGTCACGCTTCGTGACCACCTGCGGCTTGCCGACGGTGAGCTCGAAGCCCTCGCGACGCATCTGCTCGACCAGGATGGCGAGTGCGAGCTCACCACGACCCTGGACCTCCCACGCGTCGGGGCGGCCGATGTCGAGGACCTTGAGCGAGACGTTGCCGACGAGCTCGCGGTCGAGGCGCTCCTTGACCATGCGCGCGGTCAGCTTGTGGCCCTTGACCTTGCCGACGAGCGGGCTGGTGTTCGTGCCGATCGTCATCGAGATCGCCGGGTCGTCGACCGTGATGGTCGGCAGCGGGCGGACGTCCTCGGGGTCGGTCAGGGTCTCGCCGATGGTGATCGTGTCGAAGCCGGCGACGGCGACGATGTCACCGGGGCCAGCCGACTCGGCCGGGTAGCGGTCGAGCGCCTTCGTGATGAGGAGCTCGGTGATGCGGGCGTTGACGACGGTGCCGTCGTGCTTGACCCACGCGACCGTCTGACCCTTCTTCATGGTGCCGTGGAAGATGCGCAGGAGCGCCAGGCGACCGAGGAACGGGGAGGCGTCGAGGTTCGTGACGTGCGCCTGCAGCGGGTGCTCGTCGTCGTACTTCGGGGCCGGGACGTGCTGGAGGATCGCTTCGAACAGCGGCTCGAGGTCGTCGTTGTCGGGCAGCTCGCCGTCGTTCGGCTTGTTGCGCGACGCGGCGCCGTTGCGACCCGAGGCGTAGACCACCGGGACGTCGAGGATCGCGTCGAGGTCGAGGTCGTCGACCTCGTCGGACAGGTCGGAGGCGAGGCCGAGGAGCAGGTCCTGGGACTCGGAGACGACCTCGTCGATGCGGGAGTCGGGCCGGTCCGTCTTGTTGACGAGCAGGATCACCGGGAGCTTCGCGGCGAGCGCCTTGCGCAGCACGAAGCGGGTCTGGGGCAGGGGACCTTCGGAAGCGTCGACGAGCAGCACGACACCGTCGACCATGGAGAGGCCGCGCTCGACCTCACCACCGAAGTCGGCGTGGCCGGGCGTGTCGATCACGTTGATGGTGATGGGGCCGTCCGCGCCGAACTCGGTCGCGTGCTTGCCGTTGTAGAGCACCGACGTGTTCTTCGCGAGGATCGTGATGCCCTTCTCGCGCTCGAGGTCGTTCGAGTCCATCATGCGGTCTTCGCCCTCGAAGTGGGCGTCGAACGAGTTGGTCTGCGTGAGCATCGCGTCGACGAGGGTGGTCTTGCCGTGGTCGACGTGTGCCACGATGGCGACGTTGCGCAGGTCGGACCGGGTGGCGAGCGCCATACAGGACATCCTTCAATTTCTGGGAGAGTGTCGGGCCAGTGTTTTCACAGCACCGCACCCGTGGGCAGAACGCCCGACACGCCAGTCTACCGGTAGTTCGCAAGCGACAGGAGTACAGCGCATGAGCCGTCGGCGAACGTGGGTCGAGATCACCATCGTCCTGCTGCTCTCGCTCGGCGCCAGCGCCCTCTACTCGATCCTGCAGATCATCGACGACCTGTCGCAGACGACCCCGCTCGGCGAGCAGTCGACGGCGCTGAACACCTCGTCGACGACGGTGCAGTACGTCGACCTCGCCCGGCAGCTCCTCGGCATCGCGGTGGACCTGGCCCCGGTGGCGCTCGTCTGTTACCTGCTGTGGAGCACGTCGCGACCGCACCTGGGCCGGCTCGGGATCGACCGGTTCCGGGCGAAGCCGGACCTGGGCGGCCCGGCGCTCATCGCCCTGTGCATCGGGATCCCAGGGCTCGCGCTGTACTTCGCGGGGCGGGCGCTCGGCATCACGGTCGCGGTCGACCCCGCCGCGCTGAACTCGTACTGGTGGACGGTCCCGGTCCTGCTGCTGTCCGCGATCCGCTCGGGCCTGCAGGAAGAGGTGATCGTGATCGGGTACCTCTACGCCCGTCTCGGCGACCTCGGGTGGGGCCGCTGGCAGATGATCCTGTCGACCGCTCTGCTGCGCGGCAGCTACCACCTGTACCAGGGGTTCGGGGCGTTCATCGGCAACGCGGTGATGGGCATCGTGTTCGGCTGGATCTACACGAGGTGGGGCCGGCTCCTGCCGCTCGTCATCACGCACGCCCTGCTCGACGCGGTGGTCTTCGTCGGGTACCCCTGGGTGGCGCACGCGTTCCCGCAGTTGTTCTCGTAGGCCGCGGAGCGCATCCACAGCCCCCGCTCAGCGCGCCGAGGGGCAACCACCGCCGGGCCGCCCTACCGTGAGACCCATGAGCATCCCCGCGATCGGCGAGTCCGCCCCGTCGTTCACCCTGCCGGGGATGGTCGTGCGCGGCGGCGTCCGCTCCGACGACGAGTACGACCTGTCCGCCGAGATCGGCCGGACCGTCGTGCTGGCCTTCTACCCGGGCGACGCGACGGCGGTCTGCACGGCCCAGCTCTGCAGCTACCAGGCCGAACTCGACGAGTTCACCGACCTCGGCGCGACCGTGTGGGGCATCAGCCCGCAGGCACTCGACTCGCACGAGGGGTTCGCCCGCGGGTCCTCGCTCGCGTTCCCGCTGCTCAGTGACACCGCCGGCTCGGTGATCCGCGCGTACGGGGTGCAGGCCCCGGGCATCGGCCTGCGTCGGTCGGTCTTCGTGATCGGCCCCGACGGCGTGGTCCGGTGGCGGCACGTCGGCCTGGTCGGTCTGCGGTTCCCGAAGGCCGAGACCATCCGCGAACAGATCGAACTGCTCGTTTCGTAGTCCTCGGCGTGGGATTCCCCTGAATGCGTCGCGATGGGGTATTGACACTCCAACTGGGGGCGACGACCATTGACGGCACGAGGGTCCGTCCAGGATCTGCCTCCCCGGGGAATCGGGTCGTCCGGAGATACGCGCCGGTGTGTCACACCCGCTCCCCGGGCGTCTCCGGGGAGGCATCTCGTACCCTCGTCCGGTGCCCACCACCATCGTCGCCCCCGGCCTGCGCGCCCTCGCCGTCGTCCTCTGGGTCGTGGCCGTCGTGCTCGTCCCACTGGCCCTGCTCGGCGGCGGCGCCCCCTGGCTCGTGCCGATCCCGAGCATCGCCGTCGCGTTCGTCGCCTGGGCAGCGCTCTGGCGTCCGCGGATCGAGCTGACGCCGGAGCACCTGCGCATCGTGGACGTCCGGCGGACCAGCACCTACACCTGGTCCCGCATCAGCGAGGTGCGTACGAAGTACGGCATCGAGGTGGTCACCAGCGAGGGCGTCCGCCGCGTCTGGATCGCGACCCGCCCGACGGCGCGTCTCGCCGCGCACAGCGGTGACCAGCCGGGAGGCCCGGATCGCCTGGACGTCGACGCTGCAGCCGCGCGGATGCTGGCCCACGTGCCCGCCCCGGCCGAGCAGGACGGCCCGCCCCCGTCGACCGTGACGGCTGCGCCGATCACGCACCGCACCCACGGCTGGACGATCCTGGCGATGGTCGTCCTCGGGGTCGCGGCGTCGCTGGCGGCGGCACGGTTCTGACGGTCACGACGCAGAACGACACCCCCGACGTCGTGCGACGTCGGGGGTGTCGTTCGTGAACGCGGTCGTTCGTGAACGAGGTCGCGACTACTTCGTGTAGCCGACGTCCTGCCACTTGACCGAGGACTGCTGGAACTGCGCCGGACCGTAGTTCACCAGGTCCTTGCGCACACCCCAGGCGTACGGCTCGGCGAACAGCGGGATGGTGCCTGCGACCGCGACGATCTTCTTGTCGATGGCCTGCGCGTCCTTGATGCGGGCATCCGGGTCGAGCTCGCCGTTCGCCTTGTCCCACGCGGCACCGAGCGAGTCGTCCGTCACGCCGGAGTAGTTCTGGCCGGCGTCGGCGGGGTAGTAGATCGACTTCAGCGATGAGATCGGGAACGGCGTGCCCTGCCACGCGAAGTACGTGGCGTCGAAGTCACGCGTCGTCGTGGTGATGTACTTCGTGAAGAAGTCGTCGGTGGGCACGGTGTCGATGGTCACCTTGAAGCCGGCGAGCTTGGTCTGCTGCTGCACGAGCTGCGCGACGTTCGCCGAGTTCGGGTTGTCCGACGGGATCACGAAGCGGACGTCGAGTTCCTTGCCGCCCTTGGTCGCGTAGCCGTCCGAGCCGATCTTCCAGCCGGCGTCCTCGAGCTTCGACTTCGCCTTGTCGGTGCTGTAGCCGTAGACGCTCGACGCGTCGTCCTCGTAGCCCTGCTGTCCGGGCAGGTAGACGAGGTTGTTGAGCACGTCGCCCGGGCTCTTCACCGGCGACAGGATCGCCTGGGCCACGACCTTGCGGTTGATGGCCTGCGCGAACGCCTGGCGCACGTCCTGGTCCTTGAAGACGTCCGAGGTGCCGTTCAGCGTGATCTGGCGCTGCGTGGTGCCGAGCGAGCGCTCGATCTTCGAGTCGGAGCGCGAGTTCGCCGTCTTGAGGTTGTCGGCGCTGCCGTTCAGGTTGAAGGCGTCGAGCTCCTTGTTGCCGTACGCCTGGGCGACGCCGTCACGCGAGACCGTCTTGAAGACGATCGTGTCGAGCTTGCCCGGGTCACCCCACCACTTGGAGTTCTTCTCGAAGGTCACGACGCCGCCGTTGGTGTCGAAGGACTTCAGGATGTACGGACCACCGGAGACGTAGGTCTTGCCGTCGGCGGCGTACGGCGCCTTGGCCCAGGCCTTGTTGAAGTGGTCCGGGGTGTCGACGGCCCAGTACGGGTAGATGGCGGTGAGGACGCTCGCCCAGTCGGCGTTGGTCTTCGAGAACGTCATGATGACGTCACGCTCGTCGGAGCCCTGCTTGACCGAGTCCACGTCCTCCCACACGTTGGTGGCGAGGGGCGCGAAGGCCTTGTTCGTGCCGTTCAGCGCCTTCCAGTTCGCGATGACGTCCTTCGCGCTGATCGGGGTGCCGTCCGACCACACGGCCTTCGGGTTGATCTTGATCTCGACGGTCTGGGGCGAGTCCTTGGTCAGCTCGACGGACGTCGCGTAGTCCTTGTTCGCCTCCCACTCGCCGTTCTCCTTGAACTGGATGAAGCTCGGCAGGTAGGTCTGCGAGATCGTCGTGTCGTCGACGGTCCCCGAGTCCAGGTTGAGCAGCTGCCAGTTCGCCGGAGCTGTGTCGATCGGCAGGGTGATCGACCCGCCGTCCTTGACGTCGGCGCGGTCCGCGACGGTCCAGCCGGTCGACTTCAGCGACGACTCGGCGACCGCGGAGTTGTCGCCGCCCGCTTCTCCGCCGCCGGAGCAGCCTGCCAGCACGACGGCAGCTGCCGCAGCGGTGGCCAGGACGGCGATGCCCTTGATCCTCTTTCGCATGGCGAGGATTCCCTTTCGTTGTGGTTCGCGCAGATCGCGCTGGACCGCGGCGGCCCCCGCCGTCGCGCCTGTTGGTTGAGAACCCTAGCCACATCCGAAGGCGGCACAAGGGTCTGTGCGATGAATCGAAACACGCTCGTAACGAATGTTGCATAGCGTCACTTCCGTTGTCCCACCCAGTCGCTCGAACGGCTAGCCTGTCGCCACCGACAACGCCGTCCGGTCGGACGGCCGCACCCAGAGGTCACGAACCACATGCTCGCCTTCATCGCAAAGCGGATCGTCAACTACATCGTCCTGACGATCGTGGCGACCACGCTCGGGTACATCCTCGCCAGCACGACGCTCAACCCGGCAGCCCGGTTCCTGGGGCGCAACCCGGCCGTGCCGCCGGGCACCATCCAGGCGTCGCTCCGCAAGCTCGGCGCCGATCCGGACACCCCGCTCCTCGTCCGCACCTGGGACTGGTGGGTCGGGCTGGTGACGCACGGCTCGCTGGGCATGAGCACCCGCGGCACCGAGGTGACGGCCGACATCATCGCCCGCTCCGGGACGAGCCTGCGGCTGCTCGTGATCGGCACACTGCTCGGCGCGATCCTCGGGGTGCTCCTCGGCGTCTGGAACGCGGTCCGGCAGTACCGCACCTCCGACCAGGTGTCGACGTACCTGTCGTTCGCGGTGCTCGCCACCCCGACCTTCGTCATCGCGGTCGTGCTGATGATCCTCGCGACCACGCTCAACCAGGGCGTCGGGACGCAGGTGATCCGGTTCACCGGCGAGTACACGCCGGGGGTGACCGGGTTCTTCCCGGTGCTCGGCGACCGGCTCGTGCACCTGTTGTTACCGACGATCTCGCTGACCATCGGCGCCGTCGCCACCTACTCGCGCTACCAGCGCTCGGCGATGCTCGACGTGCTGTCGAACGACTTCATCCGGACCGCACGGTCGAAGGGCCGCACCCGCGGCTCGGCGATCATGCGCCACGGTGTGCGGGTCGCCCTCATCCCGATGTCGACCTTCTTCGCGTACTCGTTCGGACTCATCCTGACCGGCGCGAGCATCACCGAGCTGGTCTTCAGCTGGCACGGCATGGGCGAGTACTTCGTCCAGAGCATCAGCAACAACGACATCAACGCGGCGTCGGGCACGATCCTCTTCACGGCGATCCTCGTGCTCATCGCAGGGACCCTCGCGGACCTGCTGTACGCCGCGCTCGACCCGCGAGTGAGGGTGTGACCCGTGTCTGTTCTCGACCCCACGACCACGACCACCGCCGGTGACCCCGGCGACGGCAACGCCGGGACGCCGGCGCACGTCATCGAGGTGAAGGGCGGCCGCACCCCGCTCTGGCGCAAGGTGTTCGGCACCTGGCGCGCACGCATCGGCGGCAGCGCCCTGCTCCTCATCATCCTCTGGGCGTTCCTCGGCCCGTACCTGTACCACTGGAACGCCGTCGACTCCGACGGGCTGGCGTTCGGCATGCCGCCGAGCGCTGCGCACTGGTTCGGCACGAACGACATCGGCCAGGACATCTACGCGCAGACCCTGGTCGGCCTGCAGAAGTCGCTGCTCATCGGCCTGATCGCCGGCCCGGCAGCGACCCTGATCGCCGGCATCGTCGGCGCGATCGCCGGGTACTTCGGCGGCCTCACCGACCGGCTGCTCGTGTGGGTCATCGACCTGCTGCTCGTGATCCCGTCGTTCTACGCGCTCGTGCTGCTCAGCCCGGTGTTCAAGAACCTGACATGGGTTGCCCTCATCGTCGGCCTCGCGGTGTTCAGCTGGATGGTGATGGCCAGGGTGATCCGCGGTCAGACGATGTCGCTCCGCGAACGCGACTACGTCAAGGCCGCCCGGTTCATGGGCGTCCCGGCGTTCACGATCATCCGTCGGCACATCCTGCCGAACGTGGCGTCGCTGCTCATCATCGACGCCACGCTCGGCGTCGGCGCCGCGATCCTGGCGGAGAGCTCGCTGAGCTTCTTCGGCTTCGGCATCCAGATCCCCGACGTGTCGCTCGGCACCCTGCTCGCCGCCGGCAGCCAGTCCGCCGTCACCCGCCCGTGGCTGTTCGTCCTGCCCGCCGCGACCCTCGTCGCGACCGTGCTCTCGACCAGCCTGCTCGGCGACGCCCTGCGCGACGCCATCGACCCCACCTCCGGAGCCAACCGTGACTGAGCCGCTGCTCACCGTGTCCGACCTGTCGGTCACGTTCAACCCGAAGACCAAGCCCGTCTACGCGGTCCGGGGTGTCGACTACTCGGTGGCCCCCGGTGAGTTCCTCGGCATCGTGGGCGAGTCGGGTTCCGGCAAGTCGGTGTCCTCGATGGCCGTGATGGGCCTGCTGCCGTCCTCCGCTCAGGTGCAGGGCAGCATCCGGTTCGACGGGCAGGAGCTCGTCGGCAGGAACGATCGCGAGATGTCGGCGCTGCGCGGCCGGGACATCGCGATGGTGTTCCAGGACCCGCTGTCCGCATTGACGCCGGTGTACACGATCGGCCAGCAGATCATCGAGGGCCTGCGCCTGCACGACCGCTCCCTCACCCAGCACGCCGCACGCACCCGCGCCGAGGAACTCCTGCGCATCGTCGGCATCCCGAACCCGGCGCGACGACTCGACGCGTTCCCGCACGAGTTCTCCGGCGGCATGCGCCAGCGCGCGATGATCGCCATCGCCATCGCGAACGACCCGAAGCTGATCATCGCGGACGAGCCGACCACGGCGCTCGACGTGACGATCCAGGCGCAGATCCTCGACGTGCTGCAGACCGCCAAGGACATGACCGGTGCGGCCGTCGTGCTCATCACGCACGACCTCGGCGTCGTCGCCGGCAACGCCGACCGTGTCGCCGTGATGTACGCCGGCCGGATCGTCGAGACGGCGCCGGTGCTCCCCCTGTTCCGTGAACCGGTGATGCCGTACACGATCGGGCTGCTCCGCTCGATGCCGAACATGACGTCCGCCCGCACCGAGCGGCTCGTCCCGCTCGACGGCCGCCCGCCCCTGCTCACGCAGAAGCCGACCGGCTGCCCGTTCGCCGACCGCTGCCCCGCCGTCATCGACGCGTGCCGCGACGGCGAACCCGCCCTCGTCGCACCGACGGTGCCGCAGAGCGCCGACAACCCGGTCCTGACCGGTGCCGTCCAGACGATCGGCAACGGCACCCTGCTCGACGACCACACCGCCGCGTGCATCCGTCGCGACGAGATCGCCGCGGGCACCCTCGAGCGCTCGGAGATCTTCCCCCGCCCCGAGGACGTCCCCGAGGCAGCGGTCGACCACGGCGACGAGGTCGTGCTCGAGCTGCAGGACGTCGTCAAGACGTTCCCGCTCACCAAGGGCGCGCTCTTCCGCCGGCAGATCGGCGAGGTGCACGCGGTGGACGGCATCTCCCTGACGCTCAAGCGCGGCCAGGTGCTCGGTCTGGTCGGCGAGTCCGGCTGCGGCAAGACGACCACCATCATGGAGATCCTCGAGCTCGCCGGGGCCCAGCACGGCACCATCCGGGTGAACGGCGTCGACACCGCCTCGCTGTCCAAGAAGGACCGTCTGGCACTGCGCCGCGACATCCAGGTCGTGTTCCAGGACCCGATGGCGTCGATCGACCCGCGCCTCGACATCGGCTCGGTGATCGGTGAACCCCTCACCGTGCACGGCGTCGCGAAGGACGAGATCCGCCGGCGGGTGCGCGAGGTCCTCGAGCTGGTCGGGCTCGAGCCGAGCTACATCGACCGGTACCCGCACGAGTTCTCCGGCGGCCAGCGGCAGCGCATCGGCATCGCCCGTGCGCTCGTCGTCGAGCCGAAGATCCTGGTGCTCGACGAGCCGGTCTCCGCGCTCGACGTCTCGGTGCAGGCCGGTGTGATCAACCTGCTCGAGGACCTCAAGCACCGCCTCGGGCTGTCCTACCTGTTCGTGGCGCACGACCTGTCCGTCGTCCGGCACATCGCCGACGACGTCGCGGTCATGTACCTCGGCCGCATCGTCGAGTACGGCGACGGCGACGCGGTGTTCTCGGACCCCCAGCACCCGTACACCCGGGCACTGCTGTCGGCCGTGCCGGTGCCGGACCCCATGGCCGAGGCCGCCCGCGGGCGCATCCTGCTCGACGGCGACCTGCCCTCCCCCACGGAGCGCATCGACGGCTGCCGGTTCCGCACGCGCTGCCCGCTCTACCAGCTCCTCGACGAGGGCCGGCAGGAGCAGTGCCGCACGATCGACCCGGGCCTCGAGCCCGTGCACGGCCGCGGTGTCGCCTGCATCCAGACCGACCAGGAGCACCTGCTCACCGAGCGGGTCGGCGCGGTCGTCTGACGACGCCGGTCACGCCGTGGACGTGACCAGCAGATGGACGGGAGGCCCGGTACCAGCTGGTACCGGGCCTCCCGTCCGTCGTGTGGTCGCGATCGCGAGCCGCGTCAGGCTCCCAGCCACAGGCTGAGCAGCGAAGCGGCGAGGAGCGCCAGCGCGGCTGCGCCGACCGCCAGGGCCGGCACGTCCCAGCCACGCACGGCGTCGCCGGCGGCCGTGCCGTCTCGGTGCTCGGACCAGCGGTCGAGCAGCACCGTCATCTCGTCGGGCTGTCGCAGGACGGCCCGCTCACCGCGCCGGGCCGGCTTCGGCCGCGGCAGCGACGGCCCGCCCCAGCACTGGACCTTCCGGCCGGCGACCGTCTCGATCACGATCTGCCAGCGGAGCCGGACGTCGGCGACGGCCCGCCACGGCACCACGGTGCGGCGGAGCGGGTTGAGCACGATGACCGCGCGCTCGTCGATGACGATGCACGGGCGGTAGGTCAGGACCCAGAGCGCCCAGACGAGCACGGCGATCGGGCCGGCGGCACGGAGGACGACGTCCCAGCTCCCCCGGAACGCCGCATCGCCGAGCAGGAACAGGCCCAGGACGGCGACGAGGCCGGACGCCACCGCGCCCCCGCGACCAGCGCGGAGGACGACGGGGCGTCCGGCCTCGTTCGTGTCCAGGTGGATCAGCGTCCGAACTCGAACCCGGCGCCGGGGATGGCGGCCAGGAGGTCCTTCGTGTACTGCTCCTTCGGGGCGGCGAAGACCTCGTCGGTCGTCGCCTTCTCGACGATCTGCCCACGGCGCATGACGCACACGTTGTCCGCGACGAGGCGGACGACCGCGAGGTCGTGCGTGATGAACAGGTACGTCAGGCCGAGCTCGGTCTGCAGCTCGGTGAGCAGGTCGAGGATCTGCCCCTGCACGAGCACATCGAGCGCGGAGACGGCCTCGTCGAGGACGATGACCTCCGGCTTGAGCGCCAGCGCGCGAGCGACGGCGATGCGCTGTCGCTGGCCACCGGACAGCTCGTTCGGGTAGCGGTTCACCATCGACTTCGGCAGCGCGACCTGGTCGAGCAGCTCGAGCACCCGGGCGCGACGCGATGCCTTGTCGCCCACCTTGTGCGTGGCGAGCGGCTCGGCGATCGTGTTCCCGACGTTGTACATCGGGTCCAGGGAGCCGTACGGGTCCTGGAACACCGGCTGCACGCGACGGCGGAAGTCGAAGAGGTCCTTGCCCTTCAGCGCGCCGATGTCGATGCCGTCGAACTGCACTGTGCCGCTCGTGATGCTCTCGAGCTGCAGGACGAGCTTCGCGACGGTCGACTTGCCCGAACCGGACTCGCCGACGAGCGCCGTGGTGGTGCCCTTCTGGATCGAGAACGACACGTCGTCGACGGCCTTGAGCTCGCGGGTGGCGAGGCTCTTGCCGCGCAGCTTGTAGACCTTCTCGAGGTTCTTCACCACGATGAGGTCCTCGGCCGGACGGTGTTCGCGCTCCTGGGCCCGGGCGATCAGCTCGGCGTCGTCGTTGCCGGCGTCGGCGATGTCGACGCGTGCGTGCTGCACCTTCGACTGGATGCGACGGCTGGCCAGCGACGGGGCCGCCGCGACGAGCCGCTGCGTGTACGGGTGCTGCGGGTTGGCGAGGATCTCCTTCGAGGGACCGGCCTCGACGACCTGGCCCTTGTACATCACGACGAGCTTCTCGGCGCGCTCGGCGGCGAGGCCGAGGTCGTGCGTGATGAACAGCACTGAGGTGCCGAAGTCGCGGGTCAGGCTCTCGAGGTGGTCGAGGATGACGCGCTGGACGGTCACGTCGAGCGCGCTCGTCGGCTCGTCGGCGATGAGCAGCTGCGGGCGGCTCGACAGACCGATGCCGATGAGCACGCGCTGGCGCATGCCGCCGGAGAACTCGTGCGGGTACTGCTTCAGGCGGGTCGAGGCGTCGCCGAGGCCAGCCTCCTGCAGGACCTCGACAGCACGGTCACGGACGGCCTTCTTGCCGGTCGCCATGCCGTTCGCACGGATCGCCTCTTCGACCTGGAAGCCGATCGACCACAGCGGGTTGAGGTTCGACATCGGGTCCTGGGGGACGTAGCCGATCTCCTTCCCGCGGATCTCCGACATCTCCTTGTCGCTCAGCCCGACGAGCTCACGCCCGTTGAACTTGATCGAACCGCCGGTGACCTCACCGGTGCCGGGGAGCAGCTTGATGATCGCCTGGGCACTCGTCGACTTGCCCGAACCGGACTCCCCGACGATGGCCAGCCGCTCGCCCTGCTCGAGGGTGAGGTTGACGCCGCGGACGGCCTGCACGAGGCCGCTCTGGGTCTTGAAGCCGACCTGCAGGTCGGTGATCTCGAGCAGCGGGGCGCCGGAACCGCCGGTGCGGCTGCTGTTCGTCTGGGTCAGTGTCTCGCTCATCGGCGGGCCCTCGCCTTCGGGTCGAGCGCGTCGCGCACCACGTCACCGAGGAGCAGGAACGCGAGCACGGTGATGGACAGGGCTGCCGACGGCCAGAAGATCGTCGACGGGTTCGTGCGGATCGACGTCTGGGCGGTGCCGATGTCGAGGCCCCAGCTCAGGGCCGACGGCGGCAGACCGATGCCGAGGAACGACAGCGTCGCCTCGGCGACGATGAACGTGCCGAGCGACACGGTCGCGACCACGATGACCGGAGCCAGCGAGTTCGGGATGACGTGACGCACGAGCGTCCGGAACCGGTTGACACCCAGGGCTGCCGACGCCATCACGTAGTCCGCCTGCTTGGCGCTCAGCACGGCGCCACGCATGATGCGGGCGATCTGCGGCCACGCGAACGCGGCGAGGACGAGCGCGACGGTGATCGCGTTCCGCGCGGGGATGACCGACATGATCACGATCGCACCGAGGACGGTGGGGATCGAGAAGAAGATGTCACCGATGCGGGACACGATCGTGTCGAGCCAGCCGCCGTAGAAGCCGGCCAGGGAACCGATCACGATGCCGACGATCGACACCAGGATCGTCGCGACGATGCCGACGATGAGCGAGTTCTGGGCACCCCAGATCACGCGGGCGTAGACGTCCGAGCCCTGACGCGTGAAGCCGAGGATGTGCCCGGCCTCGGGTCCGCCGTCGCTGTTGTCGAGGTTCGACGCGCGCGGGTCGACGTGGGCGAAGAGCCCCGGGAAGACCGCGACGACGATGATCAGCAGGATCAGGATCGAGGAGATCCAGAACGTCGGGCGGGTCCGCATGGACTCCCAGGCGTCGGTCCACAGGGAACGGGTCTTCTCGTCCTCGTTGACCTGGTCGACCGCCTGCAGGGGGGTTTCTTCGAGCGGGGCGACGTAGTGCGTCGCCGAGCGGGGTGCGGCGTTACTTGGCATAGCGGATCCTCGGGTCCAGGACGGCGTAGAGCAGGTCCACCAGGAGGTTGGCGAGCATGAAGATGATGACCATCACGGCGACGAAGGAGACCACCGTCGGGCCTTCGCCGAGCTTGACGGCGCGGAACACCGTGCCGCCGACACCGTTGATGTTGAAGATGCCCTCGGTCACGATCGCGCCGACCATCAGGTTGCCGATGTCGACACCCAGGTAGGTCACCACGGGGATGAGCGAGTTCCGGAAGATGTGCACGCCGACGACACGACGACGGGGCAGGCCCTTGGCCGTGGCGGTGCGCACGAAGTCGGCGCTCATGTTCTCGGCGACGCTGGCCCGGGTCAGACGCACGATGTACGCGAACGAGACCGAGGCGAGGACGATCGCCGGCAGGACGAGTTCACTCCACGGCGCCTCGCCGGACACCGTGACCCGGAACAGCCCGAGCTTGATGCCGAAGACGTACTGCAGCACGAACCCGACGACGAAGGTCGGCACCGAGATGAGCAGGAGCGACACGACGAGCGCGGTGGCGTCGAACAGCTTGCCCTTGCGCAGACCCGCGACGACGCCGACGACGATGCCGGCGACGGCCTCGAACACGAGCGCGAGGATCGCCAGGCGCGCGGTGATCGGGAAGGCCGATGCGAGCTGCTGGCTGACCGGCAGACCCGAGTAGGTCACGCCGAGGTCGCCGCGGAACACGCCGCCGATCCAGAGCAGGTACTGCACGATGAACGGCTTGTCGAGGTTGTACTGCTGACGCAGCGTCTCGATGACCTGCGGCGACGGCTGCCGGTCGCCGAACAGCGCGGCGATCGGGTCGCCGGGCAGCGAGAAGACCAGGAAGTAGATGAGGAACGTGGCCCCGAAGAACACGGGGATGAGTTGCAGGAGGCGCTTGCCGAGGTACCAGAGCATCAGATCACTGCCCGGTCCGGAGCGATGTCGATCAGGTTCATTGTGGTGAGGGGTGGACGGTCCGAGGGTCGGCACGGATGTCCGGTGCGGGAGGGCGCCCGCTGTGTGGGGGTGTTGCCACCGTGGTACGGGGGTTCGGGGACCTGTGCGGCCCCCGAACCCCCGTCCGGTGATCGCGAAGCAGGATACCTGCTCGCGCTTCGGTCTCTAGGAGACCTGGATCAGTTCTTGACCTCGATGTCGTAGTACAGCGGCACCGAGTTCCAGCCGAACTTGACGTTCGACACGTTGTCCGCGTTCCAGACACCGGTCACGTTGGAGTACCAGAGCGGGATCTCAGGCAGGTCCTCGAACAGGAGTTCCTGTGCCTGGTCGAAGGACTTGTTGCCCTCTTCGACGGTCGCAGCCGAACGGCCCTTGGCGAGCAGCTCGTTGTACTCCTTGGAGTCGTACCGCGAGTAGTTGTTCGACGAGCCCTCACCCATGGTCGGGCCGAGGAAGTTGTACAGCGACGGGTAGTCGGCCTGCCAACCGGTGCGGCTGCCGCCCGTGAGCTTGTCGTTCGTCTGGAGGTCCAGGGCTTCCTGGAACGTCGGGATCGCGTTGCCCTCGGCCTTGATGCCGAGCGTGTTCGAGATCGAGTTCGTGACCGCGGTCACCCAGGCCTCGTGGCCACCATCGGCGTTGTACGTGATGGTGAGCGTGTCGTCGTACTTCGAGATCTTGTCGGCCTCGGCCCAGAGCTTCTTGGCCTCGGACTCGTCGTAGTCCAGGACGTCCGAACCGTCGAGGTCGTCGTTCCAGCCGGCGATCACCGGGGAGGTGAAGTCCTTGGCCGGGGTACGGGTGCCGTCGAAGATCTTGTCGGTGATCTGCTTGCGGTTGATCGCCATCGAGACGGCCTCGCGACGCAGCTTGCCCTCTTCACCCTTCCAGTGGTCGAGGTAGTAGGGCAGGTAGATCGCCTGGAAGATCGCGGCGGGCTGGTTGACGTTCGAGTCCGGGAAGTCGGACTTGTAGGTCTTGAACGCGCTGTCCGGCACGGCGTCGAGGACGTCGAGGTTGCCGCCCTGGGCGTCGGAGTACGCGGTGTCCTGCGAGGCGTAGAACGTGATCGTGAGACCACCGTTCTTCGGCTTGCGCTTGCCCTCGTAGTCCTTGTTGGTGACGAGCTTGATGGACTGGTTGTGGGTCCAGGCCTTCTTGCCGTCGAGCTTGTACGGACCGTTGCCGATCGGGTTCTCACCGAAGGCCTTGGTGTCGTCGTAGAACGCCGACGGGAGCGGCACGAACGCCGAGTAGCCGAGCGACAGCGGGAAGTCGGACTGCGCCGACTTCAGCGTGACGGTGAACTCGTCGTCGTCCACGACCTTGAGGCCGGTGAGCTCGGAGTCCTTGTCGGCGTTGTAGCCCTCGATGTTCTCGAAGAAGTAGCTGGCGCCCTGGGCGTTCGACTTCTGGGCTGCCCAGTTCCACGCCTTGGTGAACGACTCGGCCGTGACCTTCTCGCCGTTGGTGAAGGTGTAGCCGGTGTTCAGCGTGATGTCGAACGTCTTCGAGTCATCGGTGTCGATGCTCTTGGCGACCTCGTTGACCGGCTTGCCGTCGGCGTCGTACGAGACGAGGCCCTCGAAGAGCGAGTCGATGATCTTGCCGCCACCGGTCTCGGTGGTGTTCGACGGGATCAGCGGGTTCTGGGGTTCGCTGCCGTTGGTGGTGACGATCCCGGACGCGTTCGCCGAGCCCGAGCCACCCCCGTCGGAGCTGTTGCTGGAGCAGGCGGTCAGGGCGAGTGCTGTGGCCCCGAGCACGGCGAGGGCGGAAAGCCCGGCGCGCTTCTTGATCAAGGTTCCTCCTGGTGCATGGGACGCGCAGGGCACAGCGGTGTCGCCCGGGCGCGTTTGACCTTTGCAGCGTAGGCAAGGTGAACAGCGGCGTCCAAACCCAGGGGCGAACGGTTACACGCCGGTAACCAACTTGCACGATCCTTGCGACAAGATGCAACATTTGCGCGCGTGCCGGTGAAGGGTGCGTTTTTGTTGCATCCGCATGAAATCCATTGCACTCCGTCACACTTCTGTGCAAGTCGGGGGACGGCCGAGCATCGCTCAGGGGTACGGCTCGGGGGCTGCGTGGAGCGGTCAGGACATGCCGTAGGTGGCGCGCCGAGTGGTCACGAACTGTCGGTGGGAGCGGGTCCGGACGACTGTGCGTGACCGCTCGGCGGAACTGGGCGGGGTGTCGTGACCAGCCGGGACACGACCGTGCCGCCCGCCGGACACGACCGTGCCCCGCCCGGAGGACCGGACGGGGCACGGGGCGCTCGGCGACGACGGGGGTGTCGGCGCCGGTCGGGATCAGGCGAACGCCTCGATCGGCGGGCACGCGCACACCAGGTTGCGGTCCCCGTACGCCTGGTCGATGCGACGCACCGGCGGCCAGTACTTCCGGCCGCTGATGCCCGGCAGCGGGTAGACGGCCTGCTCGCGGGTGTAGGCGTGTGCCCACTCCCCCGAGATCACCGACGAGGCGGTGTGCGGGGCATGCACGAGCGGGTTGTCGTCCGCCGGCCACTCCCCGCGCTCGACCGCTGCGGCTTCGGCCCGGATCGCGAGCATGGCGTCGACGAAGCGGTCGAGCTCGGCGAGGTCCTCGCTCTCGGTCGGTTCGACCATGAGCGTGCCCGCCACCGGGAACGACATCGTCGGCGCGTGGAACCCGTAGTCGACCAGGCGCTTCGCGACGTCGTCGACCGTGATGCCGGTGGTGTCACGCAGCGGGCGGAGGTCGAGGATGCACTCGTGCGCGACGAGTCCGTCGTCGCCCGTGTAGAGCACCGGGAACGCGTCGCGAAGACGAGCAGCGATGTAGTTCGCGCCGAGGACCGCGGCCTCGGTCGCACGGGTGAGGCCCTCGAGCCCCATCATCCGGACGTACGTCCACGTGATGGGCAGGATGCTCGGGCTGCCGTAGGGAGCAGCACTGACCGGGCCACCGGCGTGCGCCAGGCGGTCGTCCGCCTCGGCGGCGGTCGCACCGGAGCGCCGGTCGGCCTGCTGGGCGAACGGGTGACCGGGCAGGAACGGTGCCAGGTGTGCCTTCGCGGCGACGGGTCCCACGCCGGGGCCGCCACCGCCGTGCGGGATGCAGAAGGTCTTGTGCAGGTTGAGGTGCGACACGTCGCCGCCGAAGTCGCCGAAGCGGGCGTGGCCGAGCAGCGCGTTGAGGTTCGCGCCGTCGACGTAGACCTGGCCGCCTGCGTCGTGCACGGCGTCGCAGATCTCGCGGATGTCGTGCTCGTAGACGCCGTGGGTGGACGGGTACGTGATCATCAGGGCCGCGAGGGTGTCGGCGTGAGCGGCGACACGGGCCCGGAGGTCCTCGAGGTCGACGTTGCCGTTCTCGTCGCAGGCCACCACGACGACCTTCATGCCGGCGAGCACCGCGGACGCGGCGTTCGTGCCGTGCGCGCTCGACGGGATGAGGCAGACCGTCCGGTCCTCGTCGCCACGAGCCTGGTGGTACCCACGGATGGCCAGCAGGCCGGCGAGCTCACCCTGGCTGCCGGCGTTCGGCTGCAGGGACACGGTGTCGTAGCCGGTGACCTCGGCGAGCCACGACTCGAGGTCGCCGATCATGTCGAGGTACCCCTCGACGTCTTCGCGCGGTGCGAACGGGTGGATGTTCGCGAACTCCGGCCAGGTCACGGCGGCCATCTCGGTCGCCGCGTTGAGCTTCATCGTGCAGCTGCCGAGCGGGATCATGCCGCGGTCGAGCGCGTAGTCCTTGTCGGACAGGTGCTTGAGGTACCGCATCATGCGGGTCTCGCTGCGGTGTGCACTGAACACGGGGTGCGTCAGGTAGTCGCTCTCGCGCTGCAGGGCGGACGGGAGGCCCGTGGCCGCGTCGCGCACGGCGGCCTCGGTCGCGGGGACGGTCACGTCCACCGCCCCGAGCACGCCCGCCAGCGCCGCGACGTCGTCGGGCGTGGTCGTCTCGTCGACGGACAGCTGGAACGTGTCGGCGTCCACGACGTGCAGCAGGTAGCCCGCGTCCTGCGCTGCCGCGACGATCGCCTCGGCGCGACCGACGGCCCGCAGGGTGAGCGTGTCGAAGAAGGCGTCGTGCACGACCTCGACTCCGGCGTCACGCGCCACGGCGGCGAGTGCACCGGTGGTCCGGGCGACCCGGCCGGCGATGAACCGCAGGCCCTCGGGCCCGTGGTAGACCGCGTACATCGAGGCCATCACGGCGAGCAGGACCTGCGCGGTGCAGATGTTGCTCGTCGCCTTCTCGCGGCGGATGTGCTGCTCGCGGGTCTGCAGGCTGAGGCGGTAGGCCATCTGACCGTCGGCGTCGAAGGACACCCCGACCAGGCGACCGGGGAGCTGACGCTCGAGGCCGGCCCGCACCGCGAGGTAGCCGGCGTGCGGGCCACCGAAGCCGAGCGGGACGCCGAAGCGCTGGCTCGTCCCGACGGCCACGTCGGCACCCAGGTCGCCGGGGCTGGCGAGCAGGGTCATCGCGAGCAGGTCGGCTGCGACGACGGCGATGCCGCCGCCGGAGTGGACCCGCCCGATGACGGACGACGGGTCGATGATGCGGCCCGAGGCGCCCGGGTACTGCAGGATGACGCCGAACGCGCCGTCGAGCTGGTCGTCGCTCGGGCCGGCGGCAGCGTCGAACGCGCGCAGCGTGATGCCCACAGCGTCGGCACGGTGGTCGAGCAGTGCACGGGTCTGCGGCAGCAGGTCGGCGTCGACGAGGAACGCGTCGCCCTTGACCTTGGACGCGCGGCGGGCGAGGAGCATGCCCTCGACCACGGCGGTGCCCTCGTCGAGCATCGAGGCGCCGGCGGTGGCCATGCCGGTCAGGTCGGACACCATCGTCTGGAAGTTGATGAGTGCTTCGAGGCGGCCCTGCGAGATCTCCGGCTGGTAGGGCGTGTACGCCGTGTACCAGCTCGGGTTCTCGAGCACGTTGCGCTGGATCACCGCGGGCGTGTGGGTGCCGTGGTAGCCGAGGCCGATCATCGCGCGGCGCACGGTGTTGCGGCCGGCCTTCGCGCGGAGTTCGGCGAGCGCCTCGGTCTCGCCGACGGCGGCCGGGATCACCGAGTCGGCGACGGGGCCGACGTGGATGGACTCCGGGATCGCCGCACGGACCAGCGCGTCGAGCGACAGCTGTCCGACGACGTCGAGCATGGCCTGCTGGTCGGCCGGGGTGGTGCCGATGTGGCGGTCGGCGAAGGTCGTCTGGAGGTTCTCGAACGCGGTCATGCGATGGAGGCCCGGTACGCCTCGTGGTCCATCAGGTCCTCGGGGAACGAGGTGCCGTCGACCTTGATCTTCACGAGCCAGCCGGCACCGAACGGGTCCTGGTTGACGGTGTCGGGGGTGTCGACGACGGCGTCGTTGACCTCGACGACCTCGCCCTCGATCGGGGCGAAGAGCTCGCCGACGCTCTTGGTCGACTCGATCTCCCCGATCTGGTCGCCGGCGGTGGTGGCGGTGCCGACGGCGGGGAGCTCGACGTAGACGACGTCACCGAGCTGCTCGGCGGCGTGGTCGGTGATGCCGACGGTGACGGTGTCGCCCTCGACGAGCAGCCACTCGTGGTCGGCCGTGTACTGGAGTGCGGTCTGGTCGGTCATGGGGTCAGCCTTTCGAGGCGCGGCGGTAGAAGGGGAACGCGGAGACCGTGCTGGGGACGGCAGTCCCGCGGACGTCGATGTGGAGGACCTGTGCCCCGTCCGACACGGCGTCGAGCGCAGCCGGGTCGACGAAGGCCATCGCGACGGGGTGGCCGAGCGTCGGCGAGAGCGCGCCCGAGGTCACGGTGCCGACGACCGTGCCGTCGAGCACGACGTCGTAGCCCGCGCGGGGAGCACGGCGGCCCTCGGTCACCAGGCCGACGAGCACGCGGGCGTCCGCGGAGGGGGTGACGCCGGACGCACCGACGAAGTCGCCGTCCTTGGCGACGACGCGGCCGAGGCCGGCCTGGGCCGGACGGACGTCGGTGCCGAGCTCGTGCCCGTAGAGGGGCATGCCGGCCTCGAGTCGCAGGGTGTCGCGTGCGGCGAGCCCGGCGGGGACGACCCCGCGGTCGGCGCCGGCCTCGAGCAGGGCGTCCCAGAGCACCGGGGCGGTGTCCGGGTCCGTGTAGACCTCGAAGCCGTCCTCGCCGGTGTACCCGGTCCGCGCGACGAGCACGTCGGCACCGTCGAACAGCGCGTGCAGCACGCGGTAGTAGCCGAGTTCGTCGAACGGGGTCTCGGGCTGCAGGCGGTCGGCGACGACGAGCGTGTCGAGCGTGCCGGCAGCCGCGGGGCCCTGGATCGCGACGAGGGCCGTGGTGTCGGAGTCGTCGGAGACCTCGACGTCGAACCCGTCGGCCCGGGCGGTGAGCGCGGTGACGGCCACGTCGCGGTTGGACGCGTTCGCGACGACGAGGAAGACGTCGTCATCGGTCCGGTACACGACGAGGTCGTCGAGGATCCCGCCGTCCTCGGCGAGCAGCAGCGAGTACTTGGCGCGGCCGATCGGCATCGTGCCGAAGGACCCGGCGAGCGCGTGGTCGAGGAAGGCGACGGCATCGCTGCCGGTCACCCCGATCTCGGCCATGTGCGACAGGTCGAAGACCCCGGCGGCCTCGCGCACGGCGTGGTGCTCGGCGAGGTCCGACGAGTAGCGCACGGGCATGCGGTACCCGGCGAAGTCGGTGAAGGTCGCACCGGCGGCCTCGTGCACGGCTTCGAGCGGCGACGAACGCTGACCCGGCGTGGGCAGTGGGGACGGACTCATGGCGGAGTTCTCCTGGCATCGGCAGGGCCCGGCGACGATCGCCGGGTGGAACTCCCCCTCTGTCATGGGCCTGAGAGTTTCACCGCGGCCCGTGAGGTCCGGCGGCTTTCACCGTGGGCGAGACGACCGAGCGTCTGCTTTTCAGAGTGGCCTGTCCGCTGCGGTGTGGGACCTGAGAGATTGACGGGGGGATTGCTCCTTCGGTGCCGTGCGTGCGCCCGAGGGCACGGTGTACCCAGAGGCACGGTGTACCCAGAGGCACGATGTACCCAGAGGCACGACGTACCCGGAGGTACGTGCACGGCGTCTCCCGCGACGGATGAACGGCCGGTGTGTTCAGTTGTCCGCGACGAGCATACCGAGGCCGCGTTTCGAGCGTGTGTCGCGAGCGAGCCTTCGACATCTCGTAGAATGCGGGGATGGCCGGACAACGATCGCGCCCGCGCGGGCAGCTGGAGCAGGCGGTGCTCGACGCCCTCCGCTCCGCCGACGCCGGGCTCACCGCGCGCCAGGTGCTCGACGCGTTCCCGGAGCCCCGCCCCGCGCTGACGACCGTCCTCACCGTGCTCGACCGACTCGGCCGCAAGGGCCAGGTGGAACGGGAGCAGCACGACGACGCTCCCCTGACGTTCCGCGCCGTGCACAGTCGTGACGAGCAGACCGCGTCGCTGATGTCGAGCGCGCTGGCCGCGTCGTCCGACCGTGAGGCCGCACTGCTGCAGTTCACCGGCTCGCTCGCCTCGGACGACCTCGAGGCCCTGCGCCGCGCCCTCGACGCCCGCGCCCGCTCCTGACCGGCTGCGCACCGTGGTCGTCGCCGGCATCGCGCTCATCGTCCTCGCACTCGCGGTGGTGGTGTTCGCACCCCGGGTCCTGACCCGTTCCGCCTGGACGATCGACCTGCCCCGCACCGCGCTGGTCTGCTGGTCGGTCGCGGTCCTGCTCGGCGTCGTCGGCTTCGTGGTCGGCATCACCCTCGTGGTGCTCGCGGACCGTCCGGTCACCGAGCTGTTCGGCGGGGGCGGCTCCCCCACGCACGGCTTCAACGTCGGCGTCGCGCTGCTCGGGGTCGTCGCGTTCGTCGTCGCGGTCCGGGTGCGCCCCGGCCCGGAACACGAGGCCGTCCGGCAGGCGATGCGTTCCGGTGTCGCCCCACACCGCGAGATCGACGGCACCCCCGTCGCCGTCGTCGAGGCCGACCACGCACTGGCGTGCGCCGTGCCGGGTCGGAGCGGTGGTGTCCTCGTCAGCACCGGCTTGGCAGACCGGTTGCGCACCGACGAACTGGAGGCCGTGGTCGCCCACGAACGCGCCCACCTGACCCAGCACCACGCGGCTGCGGTCGCGGTCGCGGAATCGATCGAACGTGCGGTCCCGTGGGTGCCAGGTGCGCGCGCCATGGCGCGGTCGACGCGTGTGCTCGTGGAGTTCGCCGCGGACGACGCGGCGGCCCGTCGCGTCGGACGCGACGCCCTGCGCCGGGCGGTGCTGGTGGCGGACGGGAGCAGCGCGCTCGGCGCGATCCGCGCCTCCAGGCTGTCGTGACGCACCATGTGTCGGGGGCGAGGCATATGGTGATCGGACCGTGAAGCCACTGACCGAAGCCGACATCCGATCGTCGTTCGTGAACGCCACCCCCGACGAACTCGCACAGCTGCCCATCCCGGGCCTGCACGAGACACTCTGGGACGAACGCGAGTTCCTGGGCTGGCGCGACCCGCAGGCCGCCCGCCGCGGGTACATCGTGTCCTGGATCGACGAGCGCCCCGTGGGCATCGTCGTCCGGTCCGCCGGTGGCTCGCTGCGCCCCGGCATCGCCGCGATGTGCTCGTTCTGCCACTCGCCGCAGCCCGCGACCCAGGTCCGGCTGTTCTCCGCCGCGCGTGCCGGTGAGTCCGGGCGCAACGGCAACACGATCGGCACGTACATCTGCGAAGACCTCGGGTGCCCGATGCTGATCCGCACCGCGCCCCCGCACCTGAACCCGCCGGCGACCATCGCGATGCGTGGAGCCTCCCTGCTGCAGCGCGTGCAGAATTTCACCGCGGACATCACCAAGACGGCGTGAGCCGGTTCGGCACCGCCCGCTGGGCTGTGGTCGAGGAACTCGGCGACGGCCGGTGGCGGCTGACCCTGCGGGACGAGGCCGACGACGAACTCGGCGCGTTCGGCCTGCGCGTCGAGGGGCCGTGGGACCCCGACGTCGAGCCGCACGTCGGGTTCGTGCTCGTGCAGCTCGGCTTGACGCTGCGCGGGGCTCGGCCGTGGCGCATCGACGAACTCGGCGACCACCGGGCGCCCGTGCTGTCGCTGGGCTGAACGAGGACGCCCGGACGGCTTCCTTTCGTGCGGGCAGTCAGTCAGTCACCTCGGTCAGTCCGCGGCGACGAAGTTGCGCAGGATCTCGCGGTCGTCGTCGGCGCGCATCGCCCAGGCGAGCTCGCTGCGGTGGTCGCTGCCCTCGAGCGGCAGGAGCGCCACCGTGTCGGGTGCGGCGCGCGCGGCGCTCTCCGGCACCACCGTGACACCGAGGCCCACCCCGACCAGGTGCAGCACGGTCGCCCAGGTCGTGGCCTCCTGCACGATGACGGGTCGGCGGCCACCGGCGGTGACCGGTGCGAGGTTGCGCTCGGTCGCCAGCGCCCCAGCGACCGCCGGGAAGAACACGAACGGCTCGTCGACCAGCTCGGTGCCGCGGATGCGATCCCGATCTGCCAACCGGTGGCCGCGCGGCACGGCGGCGACGAAGGCCTCGGAACGGAACGGCAGCAGCCGCACGGCGGGGTCCGGGTCGGCATCGCGGACGACGGCGAGGTCGAGTTCGCCGCGCACGATCCGTGCCAACAGGGTCGACGAGTACCCCTCGGTCAGTTCGACCCGGACCAGGGGGTAGCGCTCCCGGAACGCCTGCACACGTTCGATCGGGCCGAGGGGCAGGGCGGAGACGACGAACCCGACGTCGAGCCGACCGACCTCGCCCCGCCCGACCCGCACCGTCTCGTCGAGGTCCCGTCGCACCTGCCCGAGCAGCGACCGCGCACGGCCCTGCAGCACCCGGCCGGCGGCAGTCAGGGCGACGCTGCGGCTGGTCCGGACGAACAGGTCGACCCCGAGCGCGCGTTCGGTCCGCCGGATCTGCTGGGACAGCGCGGGCTGCGCGATCCGCAGCTGCTCGGCCGCGCGGCCGAAGTGCAGCTCGTCGGCGACGGCGAGGAACGCCCGCAGCTGCCGGAGGTCGACGTCCGGTTCTCGATCCATGCACACAGGCTATCGATCAGCGCGAACGAGTATTGGACGTGACTGCATCGTCGATCGAGGATGGATGCATGCCCGAAGCGACCTCCACCGTCACCATCGCCGACCTCGCCACCCCCGCGGACGCCGAGGCGTTCCGCACGCTCAACGAGGCCTGGATCACCCGGTACTTCACCCTCGAGGACGAGGACCGCGTGTTCCTCTCCGATCCCGTCGGCCGGGTCGTGGAGCAGGGCGGCGCCGTCCTGGTCGCCCGGCTCGACGACCAGGTCATCGGGTGCATCGGCGTCGTGCCCACCACCCCCGGCGTGTTCGAACTCGTGAAGATGGCGGTCTCCCCCGACCACCAGGGGCACGGCACCGGGCGGAAGCTCATCACCGCGGCGCTCGACCGGGCACGCGAACTCGGCGCCCGCCGCATCGACCTGGAGAGCAACGCGCAGCTCACCAGCGCCGTGCACCTGTACGAGGCGTTCGGGTTCCGGCACCTGCGCGCGGACGAGATCGCCCCGAGCCCGTACGTGCGGGCCGACGTGCACATGACCCTCGACCTGCACTGACGTTCGACCTGCGCCGACGTTCGAACTGCACTGACGGCGGCCCGGTCCCGGTACGCTCGCGGCATGGCAACGTACGAGGTGCAGGCGGTCCGCGAGGCCGGCGCGTGGCAGGTCTTCATCGACGGCTTCATGGTGACCGAGGTGTCCCGGTGGCCGTCCGTCGGGTTCGTGGCCCGCGAGCTCCTCGCGATGGACCGTGACGACGACCTGCGCATCCGCGTCGTCGGCCGCAACCAGTACGTGGCCTGACCGCCGCGGAGCGCGTTGACCCGGACGGTCAGCGGGCAGCGGCGACCAGCTGTTGTGCTCGCTGGTGCGAGACGTGGAGCAGTGGTCCGATCTCACGCACGGTGAGCCCGGACTCGTGCAGGACCAACGCCGCGGCGGCCGTCTCCTTGGCTGCCTCGATGCGTGCGCGCTCGGACTCCTCGCGGAGCGCGACCGCACGGTCCAGGTGCGCCTGCGCCGCTTCGGGCATCGCCACCTCGACGACGAGTTCGAAGGACTCCGGATCGCGGTCGTCGTTCATCAGCGAGAGCCAGTCACGGGCCATCAGCTCGATCTCTCGTTCGCGCTTCGCCTGCGTCCGGATGACGCCGTCGATCCAGATCACCCAGTACTTCCCGTCGCGCTCCGCGCGCACCGTGTGTCGGCTCATTCCCGGCCTTCTCCCCGTCGTTGACAGTCTCGGATGATGGACAGCGCAGTCCGTTCCCGGACCTCACGGTGGCGTGGAACCGCCACGGCACTCTCCCCGAAGCGGAAGACGTCGTGGCGCCCGCCGTGGCGGTCGAACACGAACGTCACCCCTCGCTGCTCGGCCAATCGCGCAAGCCGGTCCAAGAGTTCCGCGCGCTTCACGCTACGCGTCCAATCGGGATTGGGCAAGATTGTCTACCCGAAGTAGACGCGTGGTGTCGGAGAAGGGCATGCACCGACCGTTGCGGTCCGAGGAGCACGATCCAGGACACCCAACGTGATCTGTGGACAGATTTCAGCAACGGCGAGTTGTGGAGGACGAGCCTCCCGGCACGCGTCAGTCAGGCGCAGGTCAGGCGACGTGCCAGACCAGCCCCTCCTGCGCGCTCGACGGGTACGCCGAGGCGATCCGGAACACGGCCTCGCGCAGGGTCTCCGGTGAGCACGCCAGGTTGAGCCGGACGAACCCGCGCCCCTCGGACCCGAACCCCAGCCCGGAGTTGAGCGCGACGTACGCGTTCTCACGCAGCGGCACCGCCGGGTCGTCGCCGAGGCCGATGCCCCGGAAGTCGAGCCACGCCAGGTACCCGGCGCGCGGCCGCGTGTAGACGACCCCGGGCAGGTGCTCGGCGAGGAGTTTCGCGAGCAGCCGGTCGTTCGCCACGATGCGCGCCACGACGTCGTCGAGCCAGTCCGTCGCCAGGGTGAACGCCGCCAGGTTCGCGTGCAGCCCGAGGATGCTCGTGCGGCAGGCGACCTCCTCCCACAGGGTGTCGAGGAGCGCGGCGGTCCGGGGATCGCCGGCGACGATGACCGAGCACTTCACACCGGCGAGGTTCCAGCCCTTGCTCGCCGAGGTCACGCACACGCTCCGGGCCCCGAGCGGTTCGGCGACGGCGGCGAACGGGGTGAACTGCACGCCGGGGTGGGTCAGGGGCGCGTGGATCTCGTCGCTGATGACGAGGACGTCGTACTTCGCAGCCAGTTCGGCGATCGCGACGAGGTCGGCCCGGTCGTGCACGAGCCCGACCGGGTTGTGCGGGTTGCAGAGCAGGAAGACGCCGACCCCGCCGGCGAACGCCCGCTCGAGGCCCTCGAGGTCGAGCCGGTACTGCCCCCACTGCTCGAGCAGCGGGACCTCCTCGACCTGACATCGAGCCTCTTCGACGAGCTCGAAGAACGGCGGGTACACCGGCGGCGTGATCGCGACGCGGCCGCCGTCGGGCAGCGCGAGCCGGAGCGACTCGACGATCCCGACGCTGACGTCGGCGGCCAGGTGGATGCGCGACGGATCGATCTCCCAGCCCCAGCGGTCCAGCGCAAACTGCGCGAACGCGGGAGCGAGCGGACCGGGGCCGTCGAGGTACCCGAGGTCGGACTGCGAGACCCGCTCGATCAGGGCCTGCCGGATCGCCGGCGCGACGTCGTGGTCCATCTCGGCGACGAACAGGGGCAGCACGTCGGGCGCGTACCGCGTCCACTTGATGCTCGTCCGGACCCCGCGGAGCGTGCCGACCGGGTCCTGCTCGTCGCTCGCCATGCGTCCCAGCATGCCCCTGCCGGGAGGCCCGGCGCGACTCCCGACGTCATCCCACGTCGTCTTCGGCGTCCTACTGGGAATTGGTTGAGCGTTGCGCTCAGTTGGCGGAATGTATGTCGTGCAGATCTCCGACCGTCGGGGGTAACGTGAGGGGCCGAGGTTTGGGGACGACGATCAAACGAATTTATTGGGTTACTGCCACTGCGGCGCTAGCGGGCGGTCTCGGCTATGGGATGGGTCTCGCGATAGCCGGACCACATGAATCGACTGCGGGCCAGTGGCTGCTCGACTTCTCGAAGACCGCGGGCGCGGCGGCTGTTGCAGCAGTGGTCGCGGCGACTATCGCCTTTGCTGGCATCTCCCGCCAAGTCAGCGCAAACAGGGAGCAACTCAAACATCAGCAAAAGGACGCCGCAAGCCAGCGATGGTGGGAAAGCTTTGAATGGGCCGCGGCGCGGGGCATCCCGGCGAAGAAGGAGGACATCGCACTTCCTTACGACACTTCAATGAACACTTTATTTGCGCTTCGTGATTCCGCCACCTCTGAGGTGCAGAGGGCAGCGTGCCTCGGCCTCATCGAAGAGCTGGCGAAACAGCTGAAGACTCTCGAGAACCACGGAACGCCGAGCACCGCCGAACAGAACGCGTGGTCCGCGCTTACCAAGTGGGCAACGGCCGATACCAGTGCCTCCCCTACCGTACGCGCGAGCATCGATGAGCATGAAACGCTGAGCGCGATACGCGCTCTGCTCGAGGATCGGCCGGACTTAGTCTCCTCGTTGAGCACCAATGTTCGGGTATCGACGAGTGCCGACGCACGTGGATCGACTGGGAAATTTCCTCATCTCGTGTTGGACGCAGTCGCGGAGGTCAAGGGTGTTCCCATCGTGATCGAGATCACCCACTCGAACGATCCTGCGCGGAAGATGCGCTTCCTCCGCGAACGCCTCAAGGGAACCGAATACGAGCGGGTGCCTATGCTCGCGATCACACGTGTTGAAGGACCGAATCTGTCTCCAGTGAGCAGAACTCCGGTTCGACTCCTTCGATGGACCCCTGATCAAGGCCCTGAGCCAATTGCAATGGCACTGTCACAGCTTGCCTCCGGGGCAACACGTCCGACGTGATCGGCCTACTGTCGGCAGCATGAGCACGAGCACCGCCGACAAGGCCGTCACCCTCAAGCAGCTGCACGAAGCCCCCGAGATCCTGCGCGTCGTGAACGTGTGGGACGCGATCACCGCGAAGGTCGTCAGCGACCTGCCCGGCACGAAGGCGATCGCCACCGCCGGGCACTCGATCGCCGCGTCGTACGGGTACGAGGACGGCGGCATGCCCCTCGACCTCGCCCTGTCCGGAGCCGCGATCGTCGCCGCCGCCACGGACCTGCCGGTCACCGCCGACCTGGACGACGGCTACGAGGACCCCGCCGAGACGATCCGCCGCGCCATCGGATCCGGCATCGTCGGCGCCAACGTCGAGGACCGTCTGCGTCCCTTCGACGAGGCGGTCGCCCGCGTCGCCGCGATCACCGCAGCGGCGCAGGCCGAGGGCGTCGACTTCCAGCTGAACGCCCGCACCGACGCGATCGTGCGCGGCGGCGAGCGCCCGGTCGACGAGAGCATCGAGGACGCGATCGCCCGCGGCAAGGCCTTCCTGGACAACGGCGCCGCCCTGGTCTTCGTGCCCGGTGCGGTCGAGCGTTCGGTGGTCGAGCGACTCGTGGCCGGTCTGGGCCGCGGCAAGCTCTCGGTCATCGGCCTGCCCGGCGCCCTGCCCGCCGCCGAGTACGAGGCGCTCGGCGTCGCCCGCATCTCCTACGGTCCGCTCACGCAGCGGGTCGCGCTGCGCGCGCTCCGCGACCTGGCGACCGACCTGTACGCCGACGGCGTCGTGCCGGAGGACACCCCGACCCTGAACTGAGCCCAGTGCAGACGGGAGGCCCGGTGCCAGCTGGCACCGGGCCTCCCGTCTGCATGTGGTCGCGTCACGCGACCCGCTCAGCTCAGCCGAGCGCCGGGTACAGCGCGGGCGTGGTGCGCGCGTGGGTCTCCTGCTCGAAGGCGTAGCCGAGGCCGATGACCGTGCTCTCGTCGAAGGAGCGGCCGAGGAACTCCAGGTTCACGCCGGCACCGGGGATGGTGTTGTCGGCAGCGGTCGCCTGGCCCATCGGGACGGTGATCGCCGGCATGCCGGCGTTCGGGCTGAGGCGCATGTTCGTCGACTGCGTGCCGTACGGCGTGCCCGACGGGTAGACGAGCGCGTCGAGGTCCTGGTCGTCGAGCATCTGCGTCACGAGCTGCTTGCCGGTGGCGAGCTGCGTCGTGTGCGACCCCGTCGGTCCGGCCCACGCCTGGTACTGCGTGTCGGTGATCAGGTCGCGCGACTGGTAGGTGCTCTTCCGGCTCGGCACGTACTCACCCGAGGCCAGGATGCCCTGCAGGGAACGCGCGGTGACGTCGGGGTCGAGGTGCTTCGCGACGTACTCGTCCAGGTCGTGCTTGAACTCGTTCGTGCTGCCGCTGCCCTCGGACAGGACCCGGTTGAAGGCCGTCGTCGCGGTGATCGGGACGACGGTGGCACCGGCGGCCTCGAGCTTCGCGACGGAGGCGTCGAACAGGCGCTTCGTCGTGGCGTTCGTGCCGACCATGCTCGTCACGTAGCCGATGCGGGCGCCCCGCAGGGAGTCGGCGTCGAGCGACGACGTGTACGACGTCGGCACCTTGCCGGCCTGCGCACTCGTCGCCGGGTCCGCCGCGTCCACGCCGGTGACGGCGTCGAGCGCGACCGCCGCGTCGGTGACCGAGCGGGTGATCGGGCCGCCGGTGTCCTGCGACAGGGCGAGGGGGATGATCCCGTCACGGCTGGTCAGACCGACCGTGGGTCGGATGCCGACGAGCTGGTTGTACGTCGACGGCACGCGGATCGAGCCGCCGGTGTCGGTGCCGAAGCCGATGCCCGCGAGGTTCGCGGAGATCGCCGCACCGGTGCCGCCGCTCGAGCCACCGGCCGTCTGCGCCGTGTTGTACGGGCTGGCGACCAGGAGCGACGAGCCGGCGGGCTGGTTCGACGAGAACTCGGAGACGAAGCCGAAGGCGAACTCGTCGAGGCTGGCCTTCGCCAGGATCACGGCGCCGGCGTCGCGCAGGCCGGTGACCATCGCGGCGTCGGTGTCGGTCTGGTTGTCGTCCCAGCAGCCGCAACCACCGGTGGTCGGCATGTCCTTCGTGTCGTAGTTGTCCTTCACCGCGATCGGCACGCCGAGCAGCATGCTCGTCATCCCGTGCTCGGCGCGCTCGGCGTCCGCGGTCTTCGCGGCGGCCAGGGCGTCGGCGTTGGTGGTGACGATCGAGTTGAGCGCGCGCCCGGTCGACGCGGTGTCGACCTTGGTGCGGTCGTACGCGGCGATGCGGTCGAGGTAGTCCTGCGTGATCGCGACCGACGTGGTGACCCCGGCGTTCATCGCGGCCTGCATGTCGATCGTCGACGCCTCGACGAGCTGGAACGGGCCGTCGTCGTAGATCATCCGCTGGGACAACCCGGCCAGGTCGGCGACGGTGATGGTGCCGTCGGCGTCGGTGTCCGCGGCACTGACCGTCGCCCAGTCGGTGCTCGCGGTCGTCGCACCGAGGTGGTCGGTGAGCACGGCGAGGTCGGCCTTCGTCACCTGGTCGTCGCCGGTCAGGTCGAGGTCCGTGTAGTAGGGCGCGAGCATGGCGGCGGGGCTGGCGTCGACGGCCGCGGGTGCTGCGGCGGCCGTGATCGCGGGGGTCGCGGCGAGGACGGTGCCGACGAGGGCGATGAGCGATGCGCCGGCGACGGTGGTGCGCTTCTTGCTGGAGGCCCGCTTCGTGGCGGCCTGCTTCGTGGCGGCCTGCTTCGTGGCGGTCATGCGGAGGCTCCGGTGCGGTCGCGGCGGGCACGACGGGCCCGCAGGGTGATCAGGGTGCCGCCGGCTGCGAGCAGGGCGATGGACGCGGCGATCCACGGCGCGACGTCGGCGCCGGTCCAGGCGAGGTCGCCCCCGGTCGGACGGTCGTCCCCGCCGGCTGCCGCCACGGCGGTGGCGCTGCTGGTCGGGTCGGTGCCCGGGGCAGTCGGGTCACCGGGGGCGCTGGGGCCACCCGTGCCGCCACCGGCGCCGGGCTGCGTGGTCGCACCCGGTGTCGGGGTGGCCGTCGGGGCGGTGGTCGCGGCCGCGGCGACCACGACGGTGGTGCTCGCCGGGTCGTCGAGGGTCGTCGACGTGCCGTCGGAGCCGACGAGGGTGATGCCCGTGACGTCGAGGTCGACGCTGCCGACCGCGGTCGGGGTCAGCGAGATCGAGGTGGTCAGGTCGCCGTCGAGTGCCGGCGAGGTGCCGAGGCGGGTGTGCACGATCATCAGGGCGTCACCGTCCTGCTCGACAGTGTCGAAGCCGCCGTCCGGGCCGGTGACGCTGTCGTCCCGGTACTGCACCGAGTCGGCATCGAGGGTGATCTCGTACGCGTAGACGTCGGCGGTGTCCGGGATCGTCAGCTCGACGTCGAACGCCGTGCCGACGGTCACGGTGGCCGGGGCGTCGATGGTGGCGGTGGTCGCGGTGGGCGCTGCCTGGGCCGGAGCGGCCGTCAGGACAGCGAGGCCGAACGCCCCGGCGGCGACGAGCGTCGAGGAGACGATCGTCGCGCGTGGGCGCAGCCGTGGTCGGTGCTGCATGGGCGCAGTTCCTTCGGGTGGGGTGGAGGGGTGCTGAGCGGGTACTCAGTGAACCGAAAGCTAACGGGGCGCTGTTTCCGGTTCTGGCCCGGCACGTTTCCGCCCCGTTACGGCTCGTCCCTGCCGCTACTGTCGTGCCATGTCGGTCGACGTCGAAGCCCTGCTCACCCCGCCCTCCCCCGTCGCTGCGCGCGCACTGGACGTCGTGCGGGCATGGTCCGAACCGGCCCTCGTCAACCACTGCCTGCGCTCGTGGGCCTGGGCCGTCCTGCTCGCCCCGACGGTCGACCTCGAACCGGACCCCGAGCTGCTCTTCGTCGCGACGATGCTCCACGACCTCGGCGTGACCCCGTCGTTCGACGCCCACGGCGTGCCCTTCGAGGACGCCGGCGGCGCCGTCGGTTCGGTCTTCGCGCTCGGTGCCGGGTGGGACGCCGTGCGAGCCCGTCGGGTCGGGGAGATCGTCGAGCGGCACATGTGGCGGTCCGTCGACCCGGAGCTCGACGCCGAGGGGCACCTGCTCGAGGTCGCGACCTCGCTCGACGTCTCCGGCGTGGGCTTCGACAGGTGGTCGTCGGACGACCTGCGGGACGTGACGGCCGCGGTGCCCCGTCTGGACTTCTCGGCGTCGTTCGACGGAGTGATCCACGAGCAGGCATCGCGCAAGCCGTCGTCCGCGGCCGCTCGCCTGGACGGGTCGGGCAACGTCGCCGCTGGCGGGGAACGCTGGGCAGCCTTCCTGGCGTCCTGACGCTCGGTCTGGTCGCTCGCTGGACTTCTCGGCGGGGTGGGCGTATAGTCTCTCGTTGGTGCACTGCAGCGAACCCATCTGACTCGCGCACACCAACCTCTCGACACCGACTCACCCGAGTCGCATTCCACTCGAGACACCGCTCGATCCGAACGGACGAGCTGCACGTTGAAACTCGACGTGCGCGCCCCGCACTCGATGCGTCGCGCTGGACTGAGACGTCCGCCGACACCGAGTCGCCCTGGCGCCGAATGACCAGGAAGTACAGCACCATGACCAGCAACGAACGAATCACCGTGTTCGGGACCGCACTCGCGGCCCCGACGATCACCCCCGACCGCATCGCCGAGTTCCCGGTGCGCGACGACCGCTCGCAGCGCGAGTACCTCGTCCGCATCGCGGCCGACGACCTGGGGACCTTCGTCACCCGGGGCACCCGGCTCGACGCCGTCGGCGAGGCCGGCTGGACCGTCCCGGGCCGCTCCTGGGCGGGCGAGGCCAGCCGAACCCTGCTGCAGGCACAGTCCGTGCAGGCGGGCGAGATGGCCCTCGCGGCCTAGGCTCCACCAGTACGAACGCGAAGCGCCGCCGGGATCCCCGGCGGCGCTTCGTCGTCCGTGGGGACGTCCGTGCGACGGTCACGCACCTCGACGGGCCGCAGCCACGACCTGTGACGCCGCCCCGAGTACCCCCGGCACGATCGCAGCGAACGCCCCGACCGTGTGACCGGCCGAGATGAGGATCGCTCCCGCGATGAGCGCTCCGACGGTGAGCACCTGCGCACCGATGACACCCGTCAGGACGGCGGCTGCCTCCGCTCTGCTCAGACGCTCGACGGCGTCGGCAGCGACCGCTTCGGAGCGGAGGTGGCAGCCGATCATCCGCTCGGCCGCTCCCGGAACGAGCCGCTCGTACTCGGCCAGGACGCGCGGAGACGCTACCGGTCCACTGAACATCTCCGTTGCAGCGATGTTGAGGACGTTGGCGTCCGCCTCTCCTCGGCTGCCGTTCGCCGTGCCGCTGACGCCCGCTTCTCGTTCAACAGCTCCCGCATCGCCCGCACTCGGGAGCTGTCCCCCGTGAACCCGACGTACAGGCCGTGCATCACCGCAGTCTTCACCAGAGTCGCCGTCATAGCCCATGCCCTGCCCTTCATCACCGGTTCGTGGTGACCAGGGTCGATCAGCGTTGCCTGCCGTACCAAACATTTTGCATGCATGGCTGCTTCGCGACGTCAGTAATCGCCCTTCACCACGAAGAACGAGCCGCGGATCGTGCCGGCGAGCTTCGACTTCTGCCGCGCGAACTTGAACTTGTCGGCGAGCTCCTCGGGGACCTCCATGCCGTCGGAGAGCTTGAAGCCGACCGCACGCTTGCCGCCGGGTTCGAGCGTGTACAGCACGTTGATCGCCAGACCGGACTCGTAGAACACGTACGTCCAGCGCACGCCCCCGACCAGGGCTTCCGTCGCTTCGAGCGGCGGCGACGCGATGACCAGCCCGCGTTCCTCTTCGAGGACCCGCCGCACGTAGGCGACCAGATCCGGCACGTCAGCTGCGGCGTGCGTGGTGAACACGTGGTCGTACTTGTTCGCGAAGTACCGCGCCTCGTTGGCCCGGAGCCCGGCGAGTGCGTCGGCGACCGGCGAGGACTCCAGACCCACCGTGGACACGTGCACGAAGTCGACGACGTACGACATGGGGCCTCCTCGGGCGCTCGGACGGTCTGAATCTAGCCCCTCGACTCCCTCCCGGAGGCGCCGCGGTCCCCCTACAGTCGATGATCATGGACGAAGCGATGACGCGAGTCGACCGCGCCGCGGATCTAATCCGTGCTGCGCGCGAGGACATCGGGTTCTCGCAGGCCGACCTCGCCGAAGCGGCGGGAGTTGAGTCCCCGGAGATTTCCGACTACGAGAGCGGACGGAGCCGTCCCCACCCAGAGTCTCTCGATCGCATCCTCACCGCTGCTCGCATCCGACCGAGCATCCCGATCGCGGTCTTCGCGGACACGATCCTCCACGAGGCGGAGCGCTTCCGCCTCGAGAACGTCTGTGTGTTCGGATCGGCTGTTCGCGGTCACGATACCGAGCACAGCGACATCGACCTCTTGGTCAGCCTGACGCCCGCGGCTTCGCTGTTCGACCTCGGCGCATTCGCCCATGTGGTCGAGCGCCTCACCGGGTTCGAGGTCGACGTCCTCACCGATGACATCGAAGACGACGAGTACTTCGCGCATGTCCTCACCGAAGCCGTGCCGCTCTGACGACGCACGCCGTCAGCCGAGCTCGGCTACTCAGTTGATCCGCTCGAACACCATGGTCGCCTGCAGTCTGTCTCCGCCACCGAAGCCAGTACTGCCCGAGGAAGCAGTCGTGATCGTGTGGAGCCGGTAGCCGAGCGCAGCCTGCACGTTGATCGCCTTCTCCAGCTCCGTGAGGTTGCCGGACCCCGTCCCGAAGAACTTCTCCCGCAGGACCACCTGGAGGACGACGTAGCTCATGCCGTTCTGCGCTGGACGCGGCTGTCCGCCCGCCGCGGCTTCCGCTTGGATATGGCCGATCACCCCATCGATACCAGGCGAGCCCGGCGCCTTCTGCTGCACCTGCTCCGTCCACGCCGAGCCGTCCCACCACCGCATGGTGCCGGAACCGTCGTCGTACCAACCTGCCTGTGGGTTCGTCATGCGCTCATCCTGGCGCACGCACGGCGAGATCAGTCGTTGCAGCGGGACGAATGACTGGCTATTCGTGGTGCAAGCATTGCCTGAGATCGACAGGTTGCAGCAGGCCACCGGTGATCGCAGGCGGGGACCGTAGAGACGAAACGTTCCAGAAACCCTGGATCCGGGGATCTTGCCCATCGGTCATCATTTGTTGAGGAGTTCCACGTGAATGAGAACCTACTCTTTAGCCCTCTCAGCTGCCGAATCGCGTCCCCCCATCGGGATGCGGAATGGCAAGAGGACGAACACGAAAACAGTGACTCCGGCGAACAACCATGACATGAGGATGTTGCTGATCTCAGGATCAACTGTCTCCTGCGCCGCAAGCGCGACGAACCCCAAAGTGCCGACTGCGAAAAGCTTGCCTACATAGTCCATGTTTCTTCGGTTGTCCCGGTTGTGCGCTAGCGCGAGGAACAGAGTGCTCAGGATTGCCAAGAGTGCCGCCACGAATGCCTGAATGCTGAACAACTGATCCGAGCGCACCTGATTATCGGCGTGCGGGTACTGCGCGTCGAACCAGCGAATCGAGACCGCTGCAGTGAGCCACGACAACGCAAGACCGGCGGCTAGTGCAAGACCGACCGCCCACAGGCTTCCTCGCCAAGATGCGACCTCTTCACCCGCGCGTTCTTGAGCTTCATTCATGCGCCACAAAGTAGCAGATTCAACCGAAGCATTCACACTCCCGATTGGAAGTGGGGATTTCTGACCCTCGCCTAACCGGCAACCGTGGGGCTGGACACGTTCACTCATCAGCGGCTCAATACCGAAGACCGCAGGCGGGCAGCAACTTCGCGCCAGAGACGACGGATGTCCGACGCGGATACGGCAAAAGGGCACGCTAAGCTGCTACATCCGTTCGAACTGGCCTGCTCGAGCGGTACACGCGCGAGTGACGGCGGCGGTGACGGACGGTCGCCGTCAGCAGCGTCGGATAGCCCGCGGTGTCGGAGGTGCCCCTCTCGTCACCGGGTGGCCAGGCGACGTCGTGACAGGTGGCCGCTCGGCCCGGCGCTGAGTTTGCCCGAGGCGGCCTACGGCAGCCCCGTCTGCGCCCTCGCAGAGCCGGACCCGGTCTTCGCCTGGGTGACCTTCCCTGACCGCTCTCTCGAGGTCGAGGCGCGCGTCATCGCGTACACGGAGCGGGCCGTGCTCGTCCGAGTGGGGGTTCTCGCAGGCGGCTGAGTGCGCGTGGGTGTGGCGGGACGCGGTTCGGCCGCGAGCACCACGGTGAACGCGAGGAACGCTGAGGGGCACCTGACGAGCGACGTCAGAAGTTCTTACGCAGCCAGGCCTCGGCCGAATCACTGAAGCTACCCCGCCAAGCGCGGGCTCGGCCCGAGACGTCAATGACGAGGACTCTGTCGTTGCTGTCGACGCGCTTCCTCACCTCGTCGCCAAGCTCCTTCGCGCTGAGTGTGGTCTTCAAGAGCCAGAAGCTGTCGAGGTTGTGCCAGTACGTGCCGAAGGTGTCCAGGTACGTCGTCAGCGACGTGTAGTCCTGGCCCGGGGCCTTCAGGTCGTAGGCGAGCATCAGAGTTGGCATGCGCGGAACCGTACGGCGGGTGACCCGCTCTGTTCCCGCCCCAGTTTGAGGGCTTCTCAAGCGGCGATGCCGGCCCTATGCTCAGGCAGTCCACCGCATCGACGAGGGGAACCCGATGGCCGACTGGGATGACGATCTGACTCGCATGCAGGGGCTGATGCTCATTCAGGAGACGTCCGGGGCGCAAAATCTCCTCGCGTACGGGACCAGAGCGCTGCGTCAGGCAGCGTTCCTCGAGACAACACGCGATCCCGTCATGACGATGCTCTCGATCGGCGTGGAGAAGGCGTTGAAGACTGCACTCGGCTTGGCCCACGTCGCCGAACACCGTGTCTGGCCCCCGAAGAGCACCTTCAAGAATCGTTGGCGTCACAACCTGGTCCTGATGAACGACGACCTGATGGCGACGCTGAACGAGCGTCTGCCTTTCGCTACTCATCGCGGGGTCGTCGAGCCGCTGCTCGAAAAGGTGCGCGCAAACGCAGCGTGGGGCCCAATCGTGGCCGCCCTCTCTCGCTACGGCCAGTCAGGCAGGTTCTACTACCTCGACGCACTCGCCGAGGACCCACAGTCGGACGATGAGCCGAGCGCCTACTGGAACGAGGCGGAAATCGCGCTCTTGAATTCGCGGCCAGATTTCCAGTCTCAGCTCTACGCCGCGGCGAACGATCAGGCTGAATGGGAGCGCCGTTCGGCGGAGCTCACTGGGTACATGGCCGAGGCGATCGAGGATTGGTGGGATCTCATCGCGACGGCGGGCAAGCATGCGATGCTCAGCGAACGAGGGAAGACGTGGGGCTTTGAGATCGATCGGAAGTCGGTCGGGAGGCAGATCCGCTCCTAGCCGAGCGTCAGGAAATTGCCGACGGTGCCGGCGGTGATGCCGATGATGAGGAGCCCAACGGCCACCCCCTGACGTTCCATCGCCTCGAGCAGGAATACCTCCGGCGAGTCGGAGGACTGGCGTGGTGGCCACACGTGGCTGTCGCTGGGGCCGCCGCCGTCGATGGTGTGTGGGACAGGCGTGTCGAGCTTCTTCTTGGCTCCTTGAATGCCGCGGACGATGAGGACCACGCCCCCGAGCTCTGCGGCGGCCGATGCGATGAAGAGAATTCCAGCGGCGATCTGCATAGGCGACAGGATGTCGGTACCGACCGACACGACCCCCTCGAGCTCCCGAAGGTGCTCTAGGGGGTCGTGCGTTCGCCTAATTTGAGCTGACCTGCACGATGCTTGCCCTGCTGGCCGTGTCGGTGATTCGTAGGCCGACTCGCGTCGCGGTCTGCTGGTGGGACCTCGTGAAAGTACAGACTGACGCGCTGCCCTGGTAGATGCGGGGCGTCGCCCCCTGCGTGTCGATCCGGAACGAGGGGCTCTCGGTAGTCGTCGCCGGGTAGGTGCCGACGACAGAGTAAGCGCCAGACGTCTTCTGGTAGACGGTGACGGTGCTCGAGTTGCGAGAGACGTTCAGCACGAAGCTGTCTTCGCCGTTCTCAGATGCCCGCCAGACCGGACCCGAGCCGTTGCCGCTAAGCGCGGCGACGAGCGGTGGCTGTTCGTCGGGTCGGGTGGCCAGCCACCCCACGGAAACACGACCTACTACCACTGGACGAAGACGATCGAGGCAGCGGGCGTCGAGCCGTTCAAGCTGCACGATTGTCGGCACTTCTTCGCATCGGGCCTGATCGCCGCTGGGTGCGACGTCGTCACGGTGCAGCGGGCCCTCGGTCATCGGTCCGCGTCGGTGACGCTGAACACCTACAGCCACCTGTGGCCGAATGCGGACGACCGGACCCGGTCCGCAACCGCGGGGCTCATGCGGCAGGTCGCGGGCGATTCTGCGGACTCAATGCGGACTGCGACGGCCGAATAGCCCCGGATAGGCATCGTTCAGGGCTTGCTAGTTGTTGAAGCGGAACGAGTGCCCCTGTTCACGTGAGTCCAAGCTAGTGCAGAGATCCCCAGAACGACGGGGCTTTGGGACTCGCCAGCTTCACGTGAGAGCACGCCATTTCAGGGGCGATTGCGGCACCAGTGCGACACGACGCCGGGCTGGTGCCGCACTTCCTGCGGACTAGGACCGCATCTGCCTAAGCTGCGACGGCCCGTCTCCGTCCCTCTTGCGCCGACGCCCAAGTGACTGCGGCGACTGCTTCCACGGATCCCGTGGCTGCTGAGTCCAGGCTTTGACCTCGGAGGGCCAGAAGCGGTGCTGGTTGCCGTTGCGGAAGGACGGGAACATGGGGTCCTTCCCCAGTTCCCGTGCCTTCCACTCGGAGATCCGCAGCCATGCTGCGAGCTCGGCGACCGTCAACGCTTGCTCGTCCATGCCGCGCAACCTACGTGACCGCTCGATCGCCGCTGCACACGTCAAGGGGGTCGGGGGTGTCTTTGACGTCGGGGAGGCTGCTTGTTATCCATCAGATCTGCGGCTGATACGTCAAATTTGACTATGGCGCTATGACTCGGTGCGGAGGACCATGGACAGATGCACGAGCTCGAGCCATCCTGCACCGATCGACTCGCCTACTCGATCCCCAACTTCGCCAAGGCCGTAGACCTGTCAGTGGACACCATCCGCAAAGCCATGGACAACGGGGAGCTCTTGCCTTCCTATCCAACACGCGCTGGCAGGAAGCCGATCATCACGCAGGAGGAAGGGTTGCGCTGGCTGCGGTCACTGCCGCAGGAGTCGCCCAGGTACGGCTGATCACCAGTCGCCCGGTCGATGGCCCGAGCAGCAGGCACACGGATGCACCCACCCCGTTGCCCGTCCAAAGCAAGCCTGGGCCGCTGAAGGAGGACCTGGTCTAGGAGGATGGCGCAAGCGGTGGTAGCGTAAGAGACAGCACTGCACCAGCGCTCTGTCGCTGCTAGGCGCTAGCCCGCCCCCTCTCGCCCAACGGCGGAGGGGGCTTACTTTTGTGTTACGACAGCGACGGGCAGGGTCGGGTCAATACTCCGGGCATAGCTATTGACGATGGCCAGTCGAGACGCGCCAGCGTGATTCCACATTGACGGTGGACAGATCCGCTTAGCTCTTGCGCCCCCTGGAATCATTGCCTTGGCAGCGGAGTATGCGACAAGGTCGGCGAGTTGAACCATGTACGATTCGTCAGAGACCCTCGAGACTGGATCGTCGACGAGATTCTGAAAGTTCATGCGAATTGCAGTCCCCGAAGGAGTGCCCGCATAGAGGAAGCGGCGAGCGCGACGCGCGTACTTACGAATAGTTGCCTCTTCACCCTCGTCGTGAATGATCAGGACCGGGTCGTTGGGGAAGGTCTTCTGTAGTCTCTGGAATAGGTTTCGCCAAACGGTTTCGCGCACGAGTCCGAGCTGGCCTCTTGCCGCAAAGGCACGCTTGTCTACCCAGGAACTGAAACACTGCATGCTTGCCGAGTTAAGAAGCTGCAGGTGCTTTCGGTAGATGTATTGCCTTTGGCTTGGCGACAGGCCGCGGCCCTTGAACCAGCCCTCGTTTCGGAGCAAATTGGACGCTTTGACTTCGGCTCGCATCGGCAGCCCAATAGTGCCTTTTGATAGCGCACGTCGGAGCGTAATCATCTGATCGAACGCGGCTGTCCACGCCGTATCGCTGACCAACACGGCTCCCAGTGCATACTCGCGAGAGCCGCCGTGGGACGGGTCGCCCGTGGGATCACCGGTTTCATCGATATAGACCATGAGCATCCCTCCATCCTCTCTGCGCGTCCACGCCGCGATGGCCCCCAGTTATGGGGTCAGGTCAGAGCCCCTGGGCCACCAGCTGCAGCTGACGGCTATCGAGATGTCGTTGGTCTCATGGACTATGCCGCCATGCCCGAGCACAAGTGGGCTCCCCCGGAGCATCCCGATGTCACCCTGCATCAACCCGTCACACTTGATGCAGAGGACGCTGGCCAGCTTCGGTCGTTGGATCCGGTCGCGCCTGTCTGGGCTGACATCGAGTTCGTGGGCGTAGGTCTTCTGCGCCTCAAGTGTTTTGCCGCCGCAGAGTCAGACAACGCGGTGCTGGTTCAGACGGCCTGGCAGGGGCGACTGCAGCAGGCGCTCGTGTCACGGGGCAAGGTGACGCGGCGTGCGCTCGACCCTAGGACGCGCTGATGGGGCGTCGACGACGCGACAGGTGGGCGCTGGGTCCGGCGTACACACTTCCCGAGGTCGCGCGCGGAGGCCCTGACTACGACGTCTCACCGCCCGACCCTGTGCTCGCGTGGTTGCAGTTTCCGGATCGCATCCTCGAGGTTGAAGCGCGTGCCATCGCGCACACCGAGCGGGCAGTGCTCGTCGAATGGGGATTTGGTCAAGCCGCAGATTGCGCGTGGGTATGGCGCGACGCGGTCAGATCCCCCGAATAGGCGTGGGCGGCTGGCCTCATCTCGGCCATAGAGTGATGCTCACTATGAAGACCATCACCCGAGCGGCTGTTGCAGCCGCCGTCCTCGCAGGTGCGATCGCTCTCGCTGGATGTTCATCCGAGTCCGGACCCGTTGCGGGCACACCAGCCCCGACGAAGACCACGGCAAGCACGCCCACGCCGACTCCTACTCCAAAGGCGAAGGTCGGCACTCGCGCGAATCCGTTCCCGGCGGGCGCTCCGGGCAAGCACTCGGAAGACTCCGTGTGGACGTTTACGTGGGATGCAACGAACCCTGACGGCTGGGCTGAGATCCAGAAGGCGAACGAGTACAACGAAGCGCCGGCAGCGGGACAGTCATTCGTGCTCTCGTCGGCCACCGTCGCTGCGGGCGAGGGAATCGGCTCGGAGGGCGGCGACCCTGTTGCCAGCTTCACCATCAGCTACGTCGGCTCCGACGGCAACACCTACCCGGCCATCGGCGACTGCGGAATCCTCCCTGGCAAGGCCGTCTACGAAATCGGCCGCATGTACGCGAATGCTTCCCAGAAGGGCTACGTCTGCTCGGCTGTGCCTACCGAGGCCGTGGCAGGCGGAACCTGGAACGTGCAGGCGCTAGTCGGATCAGGTACCGCGTTCTTCGCTGGCGCGTAGCTCGGCAAACGACGAAACGCCCCGCCCCTCATACCGAGGGGCGGGGCGTTCGGGCTACAGGTTCAGGCCAACTCGAGCGATCCGCGCAATTTCTTCGTTGCCGTACTCGTTGAAGTGGACGTACTGACTGTCGGTGGCGTAGTCCCAGCCACGCGCCTGGACGTTGCTCCAGGACCCGAGTTCCTTGTTGACGTCGACGAGTGGGACGGGAATGGCGTCGCTGATCGAGTAATCGAACCCAACGACCTGCGAGATCGGGCGGTTGCTGTTCCCACTTGGGGGCGGCGTCAACAGCGCAGTGTTGATGTTCGCTGCCTGGAACGCTCGGACGCCGAACGCGAGGGCGTTCTGGAAGTCCGTGAGCCCAGATCCAGCGGGGTTCTCATTGGCCCCGAACTCGATGAGCACGAGTGACGGATTGAGCAGCATGGCGATCTGCCTCGCTCGGTCGTTGCTCCCCGCGAGTGCCCCGGACGCGTTGTTGCCGCCGACGCCAAGGTTATGGACGACCACACCTGACGGCATCATGAACGAGACCCCGAGCAGGTGGAAGTAGGCCGACGACGATGTGCCCGAGCCCAGCGTGACGACCGCCGTGTGCACACCTTCGGGCACTGTGACGGTCAGCTTGCGGAGCTCTCCGGTGCCGGTGTTCGTCACGCTTGTCGGCGTGCCGCCATCCACCGTGAGCGTCCATGTCATGGTGAACCAGTCCATGTAGACGACAGTGATCTCCGTGCTGCGCTTCGTGTCGGCGAAAGTCGCCGTCGCACCCGCAGTGTCCCCGGTGATGAGGGTGCTTGCTGTGGGCGAGACAACCTTCCACCCGGCGCTGCGGGACACTCGGGGATCCGTGGTCGCGCTCGTGAGGTTGGAGGTTGCCGCGATGAATCCGCTTCCACCGTCCGCGCATCCCGACGCAACCAGCTGCGCCTGCAGGCGCGCTGGCCAAGCACCAATCCCCTTCGGCACAGACGAACCCTCGCCCGCGGTGATGCTGGTTCCGATTGCAACTATCTCAGCTCGGCCCGTTCCGATTTTCGCTCGAAGCTTCGCGCGTGACCAACTCTTCAGGGAGGTCGCGGTCAACTGATTGGTCTTGATCGCGGGAGTAGTGAATTGCGCAGCAAGCGCAGCCATAACGGCGGGTGGGAACAGTTTGGTGTCGGAGTCAATGGAAGGAAGCAGTGGAGTGCCCATGGTTTTTCTTTCTGTTTCGAAGTACAATTATGTTGTCAAGCAATGAGTGGCCTGGCAAAAAGCACCGCCCCTTCTTTGGAAGGGGCGGTGCTTTTGTCAGTGGCGATCAGTGATCGCGCTAGTTGACCATTCCAGCCAATTCGCGGGTGAGCTGACGGCCCAGCACCGTTGTGAGCGTGTTCGGGTCCAGGTTCGGCATCGGCTTGAAATGGTTGTGCTGCTCGACCGACGTACTAGACTTCGGTGCCGCCTGCACGACACGGCTCGAGTCCATGTAGCGGACGCTGCCGCCCTGATTCATCGCCTCGAGCAGCGGACGGTTCGCAGCAGTCGCCGAAGCGTTCACCACGAACTCGCGACCATGCACCAAGCCAGCAACCTGACCGGTGCCGTAATCGCCCGTGTAGCCGCCCACCGAATAACCAGGAACACCAAGCGCCTTCCCGATGACCCGCTGCAACTTCCGCGACTCGGAAGCAATCGCACGCGTAATCGACGTCGCGTTCCGGTTCGCCGACCGCAACTGCTTCTCAGCAGCATCGATCAGCTTCCCGAAGTTCGCATCCGCCACCTGATTGCCGATCTGCGCCGACGTCGACTGAATCGACTTGTACTGCGTGTTGATCGCGGCAATTTGCGCCTTCGACGAGGTAGCGAGCGACCGGGCCAGCGGGATGCCCTCATCGATGCCAAGCGAAGCGATCTCGTTCAACAGCGCCGGGGCGACACCGTTCTTCTGCAGCTTCGTGAGCAGCGACTGGAACTCTTTGAGCTTGCTCGCCCGTCCGGTCAGAGCCCGCTGCAGCGAGGATGACGAGCGGTAATCGCCGTACGAGAAATCAGACAGCTTCCCAGAAATCGACGACGACATCGACGACGCCGACGACTTCAGCCCATCGAGCTTGTCCGACGCCCTATCCACCGCCTTCGCCGCCTTGTCCGACTGCTTCTCCAGGCTCAGCAGGCGCTTCTCCGACGCCCCAGCAACGCGCGCCACAGACAGCCGGAACCGCTCCGGGTACTTGCTGTCCGTCGCGATCTGGAACGCCTGCGAGACGGCCGACTGGCCCGTCAGGCTGCCGGTGCGCACCCCGGTCCGGAAGCCGTAGATGTCGCTCAGACGAGAGAGGCGAGCGGCCTCCGCTTTCTGTCGTGCTTCCGCACGTTCCTTGGCAGCCTTCGCTCGAGCCTCAGCCGCCTTCTGGGCAGCTTCAGCCGAACCGCCGCCAGCAAGGTGAACAAGTCCACCGTTCGCGTACCGGCCGGCGTTCACCGCATCCAGGAACCCCGTCCCGTACTTGCTGACCGATCGTTCCCGAATGACGTACTCGCCGTTCGACAGCATCGCCGGGATGGAGTCCGACGTTCCCGTGCCGGGACCGGAGATGTAGCCGCCGTTTGCCTTCTTGTTCTTGAAGACGCCGTTGGTGTTCTCCGGAGTGCCGACGGTGACCCGGTTCGTCGTGATCGTGATCGTCTTCGACTGCACCAGACCCAGGGAGTTGAGCACCCCCTGGATTGCCGACTGCGCCTGAGCCGTCGCGGCGTTGACCTGGGTTCGCTTCTCCTTCGGCAGCGCGTTGAGGCGCTGCTGGTAGTCAGACGTCTTCGACGCAGCCTCGGGAGCGTTGTTCTGGAACGTCGTGGCCCAGTCGGTCGGGGTGCCGATGATCTTGTTCGCGTAGTCCTGCGCAGCCTGACCGGTGATGCCGTACTGACCCAGCGCCTTCACGAGCTCGCTGCGACCCTGCTCCATCGCCGCGGTGGCCGACTGCTGGTTCCCGGTCTGCTGGAAGATCGAGCCGGCCGCGTTCTGCGCGGCCTGTGCGATCCCGTCGAGAGCTGACTGGTTGTTGCGGCCCTTCTCCGTCGAGATGTCGAGAGTCGTTCCGTTCTCCTTCAAGGAGTCCGTGACGCCATCAACTGCCGCCTGGAACTGACGCTTCGCCTCGCGAGCGTCGAGCGTCGGAGACGTCAGCGCCCGCAGCGCGTTCGCCACCTCATCGATGCTCGGAGCCGCCTCACCAGCAGCGCCTTGCAGGGCGTTGAGAGCATCCGCGTTGTCCTGGGTCGGCTGCTTCGCCCCCTTCGCTGCATCCGCGTACTGACCCATCGCGAGCTTGACGAGGTTCGTGTCGTTCGCCGTGATCCCGAGCGCGTCGGCCTGCTGCACGAGCGCCGACCGGTAGTCCCCGCCGATCGCATCCACGAGACGGTGCAGTGACTTCTGTGATCCGTCGGTCTGTTCCGCCAGCAGCTCGAACGCACGGACTGCCTTCGACGGGTCAGTGTTGGCGAGCTGCCCCATCTCAGCGTTGATGTCCCTCAGGGCGTTGACGCCCTGGTTGAAGTCGGTGTTGGTGAATCGCGTGAGGATGGCCTGGAAGCCGTTTGCGCTGTTGTGGGATGCGAACGACTGCAGTGCAGCGTCCATGTCCTTCAGCTGATCCTTGACGCTGCCATCGATGCCCGCCGAGAGCTGACCCTTGCCGAGAGTCTTGTAGATCTCAGCCGCCGACGAAGCCGACTTGAGCGTGTGCGTGATCTCGGAGCTATCAGCCTTCAGCTTCTCGAGCTCCGTGTTCAGCAGGGCAACTGCCGTGACACCGAGGGCAACACCTCCGACCCACGGGCCGCCGAGGAAGCCAGACATGGAGCTCAACGCCGCACGCCCCGTGATGCCACTGGCCCGGAGCGATGCCATTGCAGACCGGAACTCGACGATCTTCGGGACAGCAAGGAGCAGCCCGCCGCCAAGCAACGTCGCAGCACCGACAACTCCCGTTGCGCCGAGCGCCGTGGCCTTCAGCGGTTCCGGAAGCTCCCGGACCTTCTGGATGAACGACGTGAGGTCTTGCACCATCGGGCGCAGGGCACTGCTCGCAGACGTCCCACTCTCAATCAGCCCCGCCTGGAACGCAGACTTGAGCTTGCTGAGGTCCCCGTTGAGGTTGTTGGACTTCTTGGCGGCCTGCTCGATCGCGTAGCCGGCGTCGTTGTTCTGGTCGATGTACTCCTGGATGCCATCGGCACCCTCCTTGTACAGAACCGTCGCAGCACGAACAGCGTCCGCACCGAAAATCTGCGACAAGGCCTGCTGACGCTGAGCATCCGTGAGGCCAGAAAGGCGCTCCTGCAGCACCTGAGCGATGTCAGCAGCCCCAAGGAACTGACCGTTCGCGTCCTCGACATTGATGCCGAGAGACTTCATCAGCTGCGCCGACTCCTTCGACGGGTTCGCCAGCATCTGCAACATGCTCTTCAGCGACGTACCAGCATCAGAACCCAACAGACCAGCGTCCGCAAACGACGACAGCACACCCGTCGTTTCCTCGATCGAGAAGCCGAAGTTAGACGCAACCAGCCCAGACTGGTTCAGCGCATCACCCAGCTCCTGCACCCCACCCAGCGCCTTACCGGCACCAGCAGCAAGCAGGTCAGCGATGTGGGGAACGTCGGAGCCCTCGAGGTTGAACTGCTTCATCGCGACCGCAGCGATCTGCGTCGCCTTACCGAGATCCACGTTGTCCGACGCCGCCAGCGCCAGAACACCCGTCAGTCCGCCACCCAGGATGTCGCGTGTCGCTAGGCCCGCCTTACCCAGCTCCACCTGCGCCTCAGTCACCTGAGTCGCCGTGTAACCGAACGCAGCACCAGCCGTCAGCGCCTGGTTGCGGAACTTGTCCATCTCGGAGGCGGACGCGTTCGTGGCCGCCTGGACTTTTGACATCTGGGCGTCGAAGTCGGCCGCCATCTTCGTGACGATCAGGACAGAGCCCGTCGCCGCCGCGCCCATGGTCAGCAGGGAGCCGCCAACGCGCTCCGCTGCCTGCCCAACCTTCTCGAGCTTGTCGGACTCCTTTGCCGTGTCAGCTGTCGCTTTACGAACCTTCTCCATGCCCTTGACGTAGTTGTCAATCGCGGCACGGATTGTGACTTGCACAACCCTCTCGGCCATCATCTCTCCTTCGGCCAGGAGAAATCGGCACGCAAAAGCCCGCCGGAACTGGCATGCCGAGATCTCTAATCTCGTTCATGCCCGGGTGTTCCGGCGGGCGTATATCTAGGTCAATTCTACCGCGAATGGGTGGGAATCAAGGCGTTTTGGGGTGCAAAAAGCCCCGCCATATCAGGAGAAGATATGACGGGGCCTTCATGAGGCACCCCGGAGGCCTGCGATGCGTTGCGTTACGGATAATCCGCGGAAACATGCGGATCAGCGAGGGTCACCTGAAGAGGCAGGAGCTGGCGGATCACACGCGAAATCAGGTAGAACAGCCGCTCATCTGGGGTTTTCGAAACGAAAAAAAACGGAGCAAGTACGCACGCTGGACCAGAGTTGCTATCCGGCGGTGACTTGTACTAGCACAAAGGAGGCACCCCCACCCCAAACGACTACCTAGTCGATTCGTCAAATATCTCGTCGAGAGGCTCCACGTTCGAAGCATTTAGCATGCGAAGTGGTTGCCCTGGCCGCCGCTCCAAGGTGCCACGAGTAGACACAATTCTACCCTTCCTCATCCAATCATGCGCTTCATGAATCACCGAGGTGCTGACGCGAACTTGCACTTCAACGAAACGACTGGAACGCAGGACTCGTAGGGTGATGGAGCCATAGGGATCGTCCGGAATATGGCGGATGTCGATCACCCTTCCAGAGATAAACACTTCGGGATCCGGTTGTGCTTGCCGAAGTACCTTGACCACATCCGAGAGCAGAGTCGATGCCTCCTCCGGAATCACCACCTGCGTGGGCATACGCTCCCCTCCAGTCACCGCAGGCGACCAGCGGAAGCTTGCGTCCAGCTTATGCACGCCGCTCTGCCGAGTGATGTTTCTAACGGCGCTCACAAGCTCCGCGCTGACTCCGACGTCGATCAGGTCGAGAACCTCATCCCGACTTGGGGCCCGATCAGGTTTCACGACAGCCTGATCTAGCCCGCGCAGCGCGGATGCGGCGGTTCTAGTCAGCACGCGCTCGGCTGTTTCAATTCCTCGCACCACGTCCGTGAAAAGATCCTGAGGCTCATCCATGGTAACGACTGGCATGATCACAGGCAGGACGAAGGACCCTTTCCTGGTGTGCGAAAGTCGCGCGTGGCCGGCGATCTCATCGCCGCTACGGCTGAAATTACCTCTAATGCTCGCGGTTGGACGACGGGAAGTGGTTCCGGCTGCTCGCAGGATGCGCTGAGCCGCGGTCAATACAGCACCCGCGGCCTCTAGGGGAGCTGCGTCATCAAGCAGAAAAGCATCGCCAATCTTATACGCTTGAAGGTCGAAAAACTCATGCCTAATGTCGTCGGCGACTGCTTCGGGTGCACGCTTTTCTTTCGCGGCGATTCGCTGGGCAGCGCCTTCGAATTCTAGAGAACCGTCGCGCACGTGGTTGGGAACTGCTGTCACATCCAGCTCGGCGCTAGGGTCAGTGGCCCAAAGTTCGCCACCTGATCCTCGCGATATGCGTTGCCACCCGGTCCGGTCAAGATAGCTAACCAGGCTCAAGTGCAGCGAAGCGTCGGTGCGCTCTTTGCTCATGTCAACCCCAGAGTGGCGAGTAAGTCATCATTCCATTGAGTCATTGTAGTACTTCCCAGTTCGTTCGAACGCGGGATCTCTATGCGAGTGGAAGAACTGAAGTCATGGTTATCAACGCGAGTCCAGTAGGCTCGAGTGTCGGCAAGGAGCGTTCCTGTCGCTGGGTACTCGATCCAGTCGGAGCTTTGCTGGCGCACGACTACTACTAGGTAGTAGACCGGAAGCGCGCTATCCCTCCAGGAATCGATCCAGTGCGGTTTGGCGTAATGCACGATATCGTCCGTGCCGAACATATCTTCAATGTAGGTGGTCTTCACTTGCACTCGAATTGGCGCAGCCCGCATTTGAATGTCGCAATCCACAGCAATAGCGTCTTCATCGGGATCGTTCTCCTTGAAGCCGCAGCCAGCCTGCGCCGCAATAGCTCGCAGGTAAACGACGCCGTAACGACCCTGACGAGTGGTCGCGGAGAGGATCGCTGCCTGAACATTGGGCGTCATCGGGTCCCCCTGGCCCGCACTGCAAGATGCATGCCATGAACCTATCGTGCCCGCCGTCATTGCCCGACTCCTACGGGCTGCACACCTGTGCTGTGTGGCTGACTGTCGTGCTGAGCGCTACGGGATGCGCGTTGCTGCGATCTCCGCCTGTCGCTCCTGCGCAGCAACGCGGAAGGCAATCAGCTGCTGCTCGGTCAGGTCCGGCTCGGGCAGTTCACCACTCGTGACCTCGGCGTGCCCGCTGTGCACCATACGAGCGAGCTGACTAGCCGCGTAGCCCTTCCGAGTGCTCAGCACGTCTCCAACTGATTTGCCTCCGATGGCCTTCGTGACCTGCACCTCGAGGTGGGTGCTGCTCTGTCGTCGGTCGAAGGCGTCGAGCGAGTCAGCCGCCAGTCGATCGGTACCGATCCGTGCCGGCAGCGCCCCGAGGATCAGTGCGTCCACTCCCCCGGTCAGGTTGACGGTGCGGTCACCGATGGTCACCTGTCCGTTGCGGGTGACCGCAACGTCGAGCCCGTCGACCGTGAGGCCAGTGTCCGGCACCCCGAGGTTGCGCAGGGTGCGCGTCCACGCCTTCACTGCTTCATCTCGTGCTGCCACTCGCGACTTGAAGTCATCGACGGCAGCAGCGATCGCAGCGAGCCCTTCGTGCAGTCCTTCCACTGAGATCTGGTCGTCAGCCAGGAAGTCATTGAGCGCCTTCGTCAGCTTGTCGTTGCTCCCGAGGGCGTCGCGCTCCTGGCGCGCAACTCGTTCGGCTGCTTCCGCTCGCATCTGAGCGAAGCGGCGTTCCCCTTCCAGCTCTGTGACTGCCGCTGGGGTCATGTGCCCGTCGAGTGCGAGGGCTTCGTACTCTTCCTTGCGGTCGGTGAGCTCCTGCAGGCGTGCCTTCAGCTCAGCTGCTCGCTGTGCGGCTTCGGTGTTCAGTTCGATGCTCATGGTCTCTCCTGGTTGGTCAGCGGCTGCCGAAGGCTCGGCGGGCGAAGTCGTCGAGGTCTGTGGTGGGGTCAGGTTTAGAACCGTCTCGTTGCTGCTCTTCGTCGTGCTTGATGTCGTCGAGGACTCGCTTGATGAGGTCGTCGTGGTCGGTCATGCGTTGCTCCCTTCGGGGTTCGCATCGATGGCGTCGGCGAAGGTTTGCCACCACTGCTGTGCAGCCCCTCGCAGGTCGACGTCGGTGGTGTCCGTGACGCGGTATGCCGGCTCGAGGTACAGGCACGCGAGGTGGAGAAGCGCGCCGAAGGCCACGTCGGGCCATGCGTCCGGGCCGAGCTTCTTCTCGGCGTGGGCGCGATGCTCCACGACGAGATTGACGAGCTCTTCGGTGTTGGCGGTCGTCACAGAGATTTGGGTAGCGAGCGCATAGCCAGCGAGGCCGATGGACCCGCCGCCCACCACCGTGCTTGGGATGCCGTTCGCGTCTTCGTAGATCTGAGTGAGCAGCTTGTTGCCGGCTGTCTCGAGCTCGGCGAGGTAGGCCTTCAACCACTCGCGGCTTGCGTCGGTCATGCGTTTGGTCCTAACGGTCGTGGTGCAGCCCGAAGGCTGGGTGGTTGAGTCGCGGGCACGTGGAGTCGTGCTCGAGGACGGCGTGGGTGATGCCTGGGCCTGAGATGTCGATGACTGCTGCGGCTGAGCAGTCAGGGCAGGCGACGGTGATCGGGTTCATGCCACGCCCTCGAACACGTCTCTCTCGTAGGGGGTGTTAGAAGCGTTAGGAGTGTTAGAACCGTCTTCGGAACTAACAGATCTAACGGAACTAACAGCAGGGCCATAGAGGCCCCGTGATGGCTTCAAGATGCGCTTCGCGTCGACCGCGCGCTTGAGGTACACGTCGAGCTGAGCAACCGGGATCGTCGGCAGCAGGTGCTGAATCTCTTGGCGGGAGACGGGAGCATCGGCCTGGTAGACGACGCCGATGATGTCGGCCATCCGATCCCCCACTCCTGCGGACACTTTGATCGCGTCAGCAGCGGCACGGGCGGCTTCCAGCCCTCCCCCGTGAAGTGCCCAGGCACCCGAGTCGGACAGCAGCAGTGCGTACTCGCCCTCTTTTGCATCGCGGGAGGTGACGTGCAGCGTCGCGCTCTGCTCCTGTCGCTCACGGCGCAGCACGAGCACGGTGTCGGCAGCTCCTGCGATGCCCTGGGTGCCGCTCACAGCGTCCAGGAAGTCCTCACCGCCGCTCTTCCGGGTGTGGTGGACGATGATGAGGGACGAGCCCGGTTCCTCGTCCGTAGTGGCCTTGAGCGCGCCAAGGAACTCGTAGTCCGCGGCGTACTGCGACTTCGTTGCCGCGGTACTTGGAAGTACCTTCCCGAGGGTGTCGAGGATGACGACGGGGTTCTGGTCGATGTTCCGGGAGATGAACTCCTTGATCGCAGGGATCACTTGACCACCTTCGAGCGCAGTGACGAACTCGAGCCGAGGGGTGACCACCTCAGGGTTTAGCGTGCGAATGCGCTGCTGCAGGCGACGGGGACCGTCTTCGAGTGCGAGATACAAGACAGGGCGGGGCGCGCCCGTAGGTACACCTCCAAGCGCTTTCTCGCCAACGTGGAGCGAGAGCGCCAGTCCGAGCACTAGCCAGCTCTTGCCGATCTTCGGCGCTGCGACGAGCAGGGTCATGCCTTCGGGGATGATGCCGGGGACGACGTACTGAGTGGGTGGAAATTCTTGCGCCATCAGCCAGCGGGCATCGAAGGTGGTTGGGGGTCGGGTCATTGGGTCTCCTGTCCGGAGTAGATCTGGGCGCGGATTGCGGCCGCTCGTTTGGCTGCGGCTTCAGCGCCGCGATGCTTCTGCGCCTCGAGGAAGGCGTTTGTGGTCTCGTGGTCACGCGATGGCTGGCGTCGGCACACTTCGGCGTAGAGCCGGTCTGCGTCGTCGTTGGCGTGGTCGACTTCGGGTTGCCGTGACGCACTGCCCTGCTCGAACGCGAAGACGTAGAACTGCCGAAACGAGGGCGGCAGCTGCCTGAGCTCGACGACGCCAGCGGTGAGGTCGATCGCCAGCTGGTGCATGTACCGCTCTGCGGCTGGCGAGAGCTCGATGGTGTCCGGGTACGAGAAAGCCCCCTCGTCCTCGTAGTGAGGATCTGGGGGCTTCCTGGTGCCGGACTGGCCTACGGCCACTCAGGCGGCTCCGGACGTTCGGCGTCTTGCGCAGCTTCGAGCAGGCAGATAGCCAAGCGTCGCGCCTGGTCCCCAGCTAGCTCCGTCAGGGGTCGTTCGGCACGCACTCCCACCACGCCGTTGATGGCGAGCACCGCGAACCCGTCGACCGTCGTCTTACCCGCCGGCATCAGGCAGCCACCCGCAGAGTCGGGACCAGCATGGGGACGGCGAGCGGCTGAGTCCGCACGTCGGAGACGCGAGCGACGATGGCGTGTGCCAATCGCAGCGCTTCGGATGTCGTCAGGATGAGCGAGTAGCCGTCGCTGAACTGGCTCGGCTGAGCGTCGATGATCACTTCGGCGCGTCCGGTCGGAGTCGTCTCGACGTCGACGAGCTTGATCACGTCGTCCATCAGGCGTCCCCGTTGAGCTCAGCGGCGAGAGCGATGGCGCTGTTGTAGTGCGCGTTGAAGAACTGCACGCGCTCCGGGGTGAGACGCGCATCGTCGTCGCAGAGGAAGCCGGCCACATACCAGTAGGACTCGGCTTCGGGGATCTCTTCGGACGCGGCGTACTTGATGACCTCGACACGGGTGTCCTGCTCAGCCACCTCGAACGCCACGTGCTGAAGCATGTCGCCCCAGCCAAGGAGGTGTGGGGTCCCGTACAGCATGCAGCCGCGCTCGTGGCACTGAACGAGAACGACCACCGTGTGGTCGATGTCGTGCCAGTGAATGTCGGTCGCTTCTGCGATACTGAGGACTGCGGGCGTGATGTTCGTCTGAGACACTGTCTTGTCCTTCGGTTTGGTAGTGCTTACTGGTTGGACTGGGGCCCGGTTGCCGCCGGGCCCTTCTTCATGCCGTACGTCGTGGTCTTGCCGGACCGAGACGGGCGACGTTCTGCTATTCGATTGAGGTAACGCAGCACCTCGGCTGCCACATCAGGTTCGAGGTTCAGCTGGAGCGGCTTGTCCGATACGGACGGCATTCGCAACCATTCCCGGCCCCGATCGAGGCCTCCGCGCGATGCGGGGTCCGGATCATGCCGACGAACCATCAAGGGGCCAGTGAGCTTCCAGTCGACCGGCTGTCCCCCACCTTCGATTGCGCGCACAACTGCATCGAAGGTCGGATCCCGGTGTGGGAGAACCCCGCGACCTTGGTCCAGCGAGGTGGCTGCCAGGTCGCGGGTCATCCGGCCTTCCGCAGCGAGGCCGTCGAGTTGCCCTCAATGAGAGCTGCCACGTCCTCGCGCCGGACGTACACACGGCGACCGATCCTGACGACCTTGATCGGGCAGTCCCTCGTACGCAGCCACATCCGGGCCGCACCTTCTGTCTTCCGAAGCAGCGGTGCCGCTTCTGGGACGGTGAGCAGAGTGCTCATCGACATCTCCTTCGACTCGAACTTGCGCCGCCCTGACAAGGCGACACCTCAAGTATGCGCACCCTGCGGAGGTTTGTCAAACGGGCGCAACTACGGCAAGATCAGAGCATGGCCCTACTGCACGTAAGCGTCGGCGATCACCCCCCATCCATGGCGGACGCGACGATCGAGCCCTTCCCAGGCTTCCGAGTTGTTCCGTGGATGTCCATGCGCATCGAGGGCGAGGCGAACACTGACTACGAACCCGAGATCGAAGTGACCTTCGATGTGTCCGAGAGCCGGTATCGACCGACGTTCATCGGCGTCCGCGCGGATGAAGTCAACGGAACCATGCTGCGCACAGTGCGGGTGACGGACTACCTGCGCGGTGCGGCTCGGTTGGGGATCTACTCCGCCCTCGATGCCTCAGATGGCGAGGCTGAACCTCTTGCGGCTCTCTTCGACTTCGCTGGCCCGGAATCGATCTTCGGTGACGAGTTTGCCGACCTCCTCAAGAACGAAGGGCCGACCCCGTTTTCCATCTCGCACGTGGGATTCAGTTACGTGTTCGCTCAGCTTGCTGCTGAGCCTCCTGCGAAGGCGGTGCAGCGCGACCTCCATCTGACCGCGCGGACTGCGGACAACTGGATTGCGAAAGCCAAAGCGAACGGACTTCTCGTGCCGTCAACCGTCGATCACGACGTAAGTACCCAGCTCTCCGCGTGGCAAGCCGTTATGGGTCGGCACGAAGGGATGACAAGCGATGAGTGACGTATACAAGCGCGCAGACGGGAGCTACCGAGCCCGCTTTGAGTGGCGGGACGACGAGGATCGTCGTCGCGAGAAGACGAAAGTGTTCCGGCTGAAGGGCGACGCGCAGCGTTGGCTCGACGACCAGCGGATTGCCTGGAAGGCAGGCGGCTGGGTCGACCCAAATCACGGGGTCACCACACTGCAGGAATACTTTGACCAGTGGGCACCGCGGCAGGTGTGGGAGCCGACGACCGTGACGGCGATGACGCTAGCCGTGGACAAGTGCTCGTTCCGCAACGTTCGGCTCGACAAACTGCGCCGGTCGCACGTCGAACAGTGGGTTAAGACGATGACCGCGGACCTGGCCGCGTCGACCACCCACACGCGAGTGAACAACGTCCGCAGCGTGCTGCGGGCCGCGGTGCGCGACAAGTATCTCGGAGCCGACCCTTCAGAGGGCGTCGTTCTTCCCCGACGCCGACGCGCTGCGCAGGCGATGCGGATCCCCACACCTGCCGAGCTGGCGTCCGTAATTGATGCCGCGGACGATTGGTTCAAGACGTACATCCGCCTGTGCGCGTTCGCTGGGCTCCGACTCGGAGAGGCCTCTGCGGTTCAGGCCGGCGACATTGCGTTCCTCGAGAGGAGGCTGCAGGTCCGCCGTCAGGTGCAGCGTGCTGGCGGACAGGAGGTTCGAATCTCGCCGCCGAAATATGGCTCGGAACGAGACGTGTACGTGCCGGACGAACTCACCGCGGCTCTCTCCTGGCACATGTCGGAAGTGGGAGTCCGAGGAGATGAGCGGTGGCTGTTCGTCGGGTCAGGCGGCAACCCTCCGCATGGGAACACCATCTACTACTGGTGGGCGAAGACCATCGCTGCCGCGGGCGTTGAGCCCTTCAAACTTCACGACTGCCGCCACTTCTTCGCGTCTGGCCTGATCGCCGCCGGCTGCGACGTCGTGACCGTTCAGCGCGCCTTGGGGCACCACTCCGCCACCGTCACGCTGAACACCTACGCGCACCTATGGCCGGACGCGGAGGACCGGACTCGTGCGGCAACCGCAGACCTCATCCGCCAGGTTTCCGCGACGAATGCGGCACTGGTGCGGCACGAAGTGGCCGATACGGTCTAGATCCGCGTAGTTCCGGGCAGGTCAGTTGTTGAAGCGGAACTCCACCACGTCGCCGTCCTGCATGACGTAGTCCTTGCCCTCGATGCGGGCCTTGCCGGCAGCGCGGGCCTCGGCGATCGAGCCGGTCTCGACCAGGTCGTCGAACGAGATGACTTCGGCCTTGATGAAGCCCTTCTCGAAGTCGGTGTGGATGACGCCGGCAGCCTGGGGAGCCTTCCACCCCTTGCCGATCGTCCACGCACGGGCTTCCTTCGGACCGGCCGTCAGGTATGTCTGCAGCCCGAGGGTGTCGAACCCGATGCGTGCGAGCTGGTCGAGGCCCGACTCGGTCTGCCCGGTCGACTCGAGCAGTTCGGCGGCGTCGGCCGGGTCGAGGTCGATGAGCTCCGACTCGACCTGGGCGTCGAGGAACACGGCCTGCGCCGGGGCGACGAGCGCAGCCAGTTCGGCCTTGCGGGACTCGTCGGTCAGGATCGCCTCGTCCACGTTGAAGACGAAGATGAAGGGCTTGGCGCTGAGCAGGCCGAGTTCGGCGATCGGCGACAGGTCGATCTTGGTGGCGGACAGCAGCGTGCCCTGCTCGAGCGCGGCACGGGCCTCGCGAGCGGTCTCGAGCACGACCGGCTCGGCCTGCTTGAGCTTGAGCATCTTCTCGTACCGCGGGAGCGCCTTGTCGATGGTCTCCATGTCGGCGAGGATCAGCTCGGTGTTGATGACCTCGAGGTCGTCCTTCGGGGAGACCTTGTTCGCGACGTGCACGACGTCGTCGTCGGTGAAGCCGCGGACGACCTGCGCGATGGCGTCGGCTTCGCGGATGTTGGCGAGGAACTTGTTGCCCAGGCCTTCACCCTCGCTCGCGCCCTTGACGATGCCCGCGATGTCGACGAACGACACCGGCGCCGGCACGGTCTTCTCTGAGTGGAAGAGCTCGGCGAGCTGGTCGAGCCGCGAGTCGGGCAGGTTCACCACCCCGACGTTCGGCTCGATCGTCGCGAAGGGGTAGTTCGCGGCGAGGACCTGGTTCTTGGTCAGGGCGTTGAACAGGGTCGACTTGCCGACGTTCGGGAGACCGACGATTCCGATGGTGAGAGCCACGGAAGAAGAGCCTACCGGCGGCGGCCTGTCGGAGCCGACCCGGGCCTCCAGTCCGTCCGTCAGATCAGCAGACGCGGCCCGTCCGTCGGGGGCCGCAGGGCCGTGATGCGGCGCTCGACGACGTCGAAGACGTGGGCCTGCAGCCGCTGCGATCGCCGCCAGTCCCCCGGCACCTGCAGCGAGTGGTCGGCATGGTCGACGGTCTGGAGGCGCGCAGCCGTCCCCGGGACCCGCTCGGGCCGCCACATGGCGTCGTCTCCACCCCCGATCGCGACGTGCGCGTCGGTGGCAGCGGCGAGCGCTGCCGCGACGTCGTCGTGGGTGAGGACCGGCGTCAGCCAGACCCCGGGCACCTCGTGGCGGATCGCCCACGGCAGGGCGAAGCAGCCGAACGACTTCGCGACGACGAGGTCCGGTAGCCGGTCCCCCAGGGCGGCGGCGACAGCGGTCTCGACGAACCCGACCGGATCGGCACCGGCGGCGTCGTCGACGTGCCATCGAGGCGCGACGACCTCCCACCCCGACGCGAGAGCGATCTCGTTCGTCCACCAGAGCAGCGGCGCCTGTTGCCCGTAGCCGGCGCCGGCGAGCACCAGGACGAGCGGACGTCGGTCGGCCTCGTTCCCCATGCGCCGACAGTAGCCACACGCAACGCCGACGGGAACGGAGGGCGATGTCGGCACCCCGTGCGACGATCGGGACCGTGCCGTTGAACTTCACCGCGATCGACTTCGAGACTGCCAACAGCTCGCCCGCGAGCGCCTGCTCCGTCGGGCTCGTGAAGGTCCGCGCCGGCCGGGTTGTCGATCGGGCGTCGTGGTTCATCCGCCCGCCGTTCGGGCACGACGCGTTCCTGGAGTGGAACACGCGGATCCACGGCATCGTCGCCGAGGACGTCACGCACGCCAAGACGTGGGAGCAGCAGTACCCCGACCTGGTGGCCTTCGCCGAGGGCGACGTCCTGGTGGCCCACAACGCCCGCTTCGACATGGGTGTCATCGCCGGTGGCTGCTCCGCGACGGGGATCGACCTGGCCGAGCACCACTCGCTGTGCTCCCTGGCGGTCGCGCGCAAGACCTACACGCTCGACTCGTACCGCCTGCCGGTCGCCGCGATGGCCGCCGGGTTCGAGGGCTTCCAGCACCACGACGCCGCCGCCGACGCCGAGGCCTGCGCCGCGATCGTCGTGCACGCAGCCGGGCACCACGGGGTCGAGACGGTCGAGGCGCTCGGGGCGGTGACCCGGGTGACGATCGCCCCGGTCCGTGCGCGTGCCGAGAAGCCGAAGGCCGCGAACCAGCCGCGGCTGTCGAACCGGCCGATGGTGTTCGCCGACTGAGGGTCTTCGCTGACTGACGGTCTGCGCTGGCTGGCGGTGTTTGCAGACTGACGCAACGCCCGCTGCGCGCGGCCGGGGTGTCACATCCCCGGTGGTATTGTCACGACAATGCCGTCGGCACCGTCGCCGGCATCTCCGCACGTGTGAAGGACCGCGATGACCAACGAAGGCCAGCTGCCGTCCGACCTGTTCATGGACCTGGACCGGTCGGGTCCCATGCCCCTCTACTTCCAGGTCGCCTCGCGCATCGAGGAGTCGATCCGCTCCGGCGCGATGCCACCAGGGGCCCGGCTCGAGAACGAGATCGCCCTCGGAGAGCGTCTCGGCCTGTCGCGGCCGACGATCCGTCGCGCGATCCAGGACCTCGTCGACAAGGGTCTGCTGGTGCGCCGCCGCGGCATCGGGACCCAGGTCGTGCACGGGCCGGTGACCCGCAAGGTCGAGTTGACGAGCCTGTACGACGACCTGGCGCAGGGTGCGCAGGCTCCGGCGACGAAGCTCCTGCAGCGCAACGACGTCCCCGCGTCCGACGAGGTCGCCGCGGCACTGAGCATCGAGCCCGGCACGACCGTCGCGCACATCCGGCGGGTGCGGTTCGCCGAGGACGTCCCGATGGCGATCCTCGAGAACTACCTGCCGCCGGAGTTCCTCGACCTGACCGACGAGGACCTGCAGGCGTACGGGCTGTACCAGCTGCTGCGCGGCCGAGGTGTCACGATGCGGGTGGCCAAGCAGCGGATCGGGGCCCGGGCGGTCACCGACGAAGAGGCCGGCCTGCTCGAGATCGAGGACGGCGACCCGGTGCTCACGATGAGCCGCACCGCGTACGACGCCTCGGGCCGTGCGGTCGAGTACGGCGTGCACTGCTACCGCCCCGACCGGTACTCGTTCGAGGTCACGCTCGTCGACAAGTAGGTCGCTCGGCGAGTGGTCACGACACGCTGTCGGTGATGCGCCGAGTGGTCACGAACTGTCGCCCGGACGCCCGGCAACTGATACTTCGTGACCACTCGGCGGAACTGAGCGGGGTGTCGTGACCGCCCCGCCTGCGGCCCTGCACGGCCTCAACCGAGCGCGGGCACCCCGAGCTCACCGGTGACGTACTGGGCCCGTCCGAATCCGAACGACCAGTCCTGCGGCCCGTTCTCGACGTAGCCGATGAAGACGTCCTCGGACGCGACACCGAGCGCCGCGAGGGCGTCGTGGATCGCCCGGTACAGCGCAGCCTTCGCCTCGTCGGTCCGCCCGCGCTGCGTGAACACCTGGATGACGATGACGCCCTCGGTGCGCTCGAACCCTAGGCCGGCGTCCTCGGCGATGATCTGCTGCGCCGGGTGCTCGGTGATCACCTGGAACCGGTCACGCACCGGGATCCCGTACACGTCGACGATGGCCTGGTGGATGGCGTCGGCGATGCCACGGACGGCCTCCGGCGTGCGGCCGGTGGCGAGGTCGATACGGACGAGCGGCATGGTGCCTCCTGGTTGCTCAGACTTTGTCCTTACATACTAACAAGCAGACGCCGCCACGTGTCTAGAACCTCGGCGTCGGTGCCCCGTACGTCAGCGGCCCGTCGACACGAGCGACGTCGTGCCACGAGCCGTCGACCAGCGAAGCCTCCGCCGCCTCGACGATCGACGCGGCAGCCAGCCCGTCGGCGACCGAGGGTGCGAGCTGCTCCCCGCGCTGCACGCTCGCGATGAACTGCGCCGCCTCGATCGTCTTCAGGTCGTCGTAGCCCATCGCGGTCCCGGCGCCGGGCTGGAAGCGACCGAAGTCGCCGTCCCCGGGTGCGACGTAGTGCGTCGCGTACCCGTCGACCTCCTGCCCGTCCAGGTACACCTCGAGCTCGTTGAGGCGCTGGAAGTCCCACCGGACCGAACCGCGGGTGCCGTAGATCTCGAGCGTGTACTCGGCGTGCGGCCCACGCATGACCCGACTCGAGTCCATCGTGCCGACCGCACCGTCCTCGAACCGGAACAGCAGGGCGGCGTAGTCCTCGTTCTCGACGGCACCGAGCTCGCCGGTGGCCGCCGCACTGCGGTCGACGATGCCGGCACCCGGACGGGGGCGCGACTCGATGAACGTCTCGGCGAGCGCACTGACCGAGGCGATCCGGCCGACCACGTACTGCGCCAGGTCGAGTCCGTGCGACAACAGGTCGCCGAGCACACCCGATCCGGCACGCTCACGCTCGAAGCGCCAGGTCAGCGGTGCAGCAGGGTCGGACGAGTAGTCGGCGAGCAACGATCCGCGCACGTTCGTGATGCGTCCGAGCCGCCCGCTGCGGACGAGTTCGCGGGCGCGCTCGATCGCCGGGGCGTGCCGGTAGTTGAAGCCGACGCTCGTGATGACGCCGGCCCGCTGCACCGCCTGGTGGATGGAGCGCGAGTCGCTGGCGTACCGGCCCATCGGCTTCTCGATCCAGAACGGCTTGCCCGCCTCGGCCGCGGCGACGGCCATCTCGCGGTGCAGGAAGTTCGGCGAACAGATCGACACGACGTCGACTGCCGGGTCGGCGAGGACCCTGTGGTAGTCAGCGACGGCCCGCTCGTACCCGAGCCGCGTCACCGCCTGGTCGCGTGCCGCCTCGATCGGGTCGGCCGCGACGACGAGCCGCGGCTGGACGCCGAGCTCCGGGAAGTGGTCCGGCAACGCTCGGTAGGCACGCGAGTGCAACCGCCCCATCCAGCCGACCGAGATCAGCCCGACGCCGATGCTGTCCATGGAGAACTCCTTCGTTCAGGTGACGCGCATTGGAGCGCGACAACGAGCGTAGCCGATGCGGTGGACTTTGTCAGCACATGACGCAACCGCCTGGAGGCCCGGTGCCGGTCTCAGGGACCGGCACCGGGCCTCCAGGCTGGTGCGTCAGCGCGCGGGGCGCGACCCGTGGTTGCGACCGCGGATGGCACCGCGCATCAGACCGCGACTCAGATCGCGCGTTTCAGAGCGCAGGGACGATGATGTCGCGGACCAGGGCGTCGAGCTTCGCGTCGGCGTCCAGGAACTGCCGGAGCGTCGTCACGGTCGCACCGAAGCGGTCGAACTCGTCGATCGTCATGCCGTCCACGTCGTAGCCGCGGGCGAACTCCGGCGTCGCGGCCCGGAGCGCCTCGATGACGTGCACGGGGACCTCGTCGTCGATGGCGTGCGGACGGAACGGGAACGCGTTGTCGTTGATGTCCTTCGTCCACTGGAACGGCGGCGACACCACCAGGTCCCCACCCTGGAACTCCGACCACTGCAGTGCGTTGCGGAACGCGGCGACCAGCACACGCGAGCGGAACCCACGCTCCTGGAAGACGCGGTAGGCGTTCTTCACCGCGGCGACACCGGCCCACTCGAGGATGCCCGGGTCCACCATCACGTGGTCACGCTTGACGACGGCCTTCAGCCAGTCGTCGAAGCGGCCGGCCATCAGGGTGACGACGTGGCCGAACTCCTGCTCCGGCAGGCCCTCGGCGGCGCGGCGGTCGAGTGCCCGCTCGATGGCCTCGCCCACGGCGACGACCTGCGGCACGGTGAAGGACACCGTGGCGTTGATCGAGACCCCGCGGTAGGCGGCTTCCTCGATCGCGGCGATGCCGACCTTGGTGGCGGGGATCTTCACGATGATGTTCGGCGCGAGCTGCGAGAACCGGACGGCCTGCTCGACGAGCGCATCGGCGTCGCGGTGGAACCGGGGGTCGGTCTGCATGGACAGTCGACCGTTCCGGCCGCCGGACGCCTCGAACGCGGGCAGCAGCTGCGCCGCGGCGGCGATGGAGAGCTCCTCGACGGCCTTCCAGCCGATCCAGGACTCCCCCGCCGTCGGGTGCTCCTCGGCGATCTCGCGGATGCGCGGGACCCAGGTCTCCGGGTCCTGCTGGATGCAGGTGTACGCGATCACCGGGTTGCAGGTCGCACCGACGGCACCGTACTCGTGGATGGCGGTCGACAGTTCGCGCGGGTCGGCGGAGTCGTTCCACAGGGCGGTGGGGGTCTGCTCCGCGGCCTGCAGGGTGACGGGACGGGAATCGGCGTCGGTGGACGCCTGCGTCTCGAGGGTGGTGGTCATCGGTGGAGTCCCTTCGTGATCGTGTCGAGCTGGAACCGCGACACCGCGTCGGCGTTCTCGTCCTCGGCGAAGACGCTCGAGACCGCGACGGTGTCCTCGCGCGCCGAGAAACCGACCCGGTCGAGTGCTGCCCAGAAGGCGTCGAAGTCGACGTCCGCCTGGCCGACCGGCAGGTGCTGGTGCACCCGGACGGGGTTGCCGGGCGGGTTCGTGATGTAGCGCAGGCCGTGCGAGCGACGGTGGTCGTACGCGTCGGCGACGTGGACCAGCTGCAGCGAGTCGCCGGCTGCGTCGATGATCTCGTCCATGTTGCCGCCGTAGTGGAACGTGTGGCAGGCGACGTACACGAAGCCGACGTGCCTCGAGTTCAGGCCGCGGATCACCCGGAGCGCCTCGAGCCCGTCCTCGACGAAGTCGTCGGGGTGGGGATCGATGAGCACACGGATGCCGGCGTCCTCGATGATCGGCAGCAGTTCCTCCATCGACCGGTAGAACTGGTCCTCGGACTCCTCGGCACGCTCGGGGCGGCCGGAGAACTCCGTGTTGATGGTGTCCACGCCGAGGCGCTTCGTGATCTCGATGACCCGCTTCCACTTCCGCACCGCAGCCTGTCGGGCGTCCTCGTCCGGGCCCGACCAGCGCAGCACCGGCAGCACGCTCGCCACCTGGACCCCGGCGTCACGGCAGGCCGCGGCGAACGCGTCGACCAGGTCGTCGTCGGCCTTGGGGTGCCGGTAGAAGGGAATGAAGTCCTTGTGCGGGGTGAGCTGCAGGTACTCGTAGCCGAGCTCCGCGACCTTGCGCGGGAACTCGAGCAGCGACAGGTCGTGGTGGAACGGGGTCGGGTCGAGCGCGATCTTCGGCATCGATCAGGCCCCGGCGAGCGCGGCGGTCGCATCGCTCGTCGCGTCGCTCGTCTCGTCGTAGAACGCCGGCTTCGTGACCGCGTACTCGACCACTTCGTGCGCGCCGGACTGCTGGGCCCGGACCGCGACCTCGGCGACGACGGAGGCGGTGTAGCCGTCCCAGGCACTCGGCCCGTCGATGCCACCGGTCCGGGCAGCGTCGACCCAGCGCTGGACCTCTTCGTCGTAGGCGGCACCGAAGCGCTCCTTGAAGGACGGCGTGACGCCCTGCGAGGTCGCCCCGGCTGCGACGAGCGAGAGCGACGTGTCGCGGCCGATGTACGCGACACCGGACTCGAACACGGCGTCGGTGGTGACCTGGTAGCCGAACTGGGCGTTGACGTTGATCTCGACGATCGCCATCGTGCCGGACTCGGTGGTGAACAGGACGAACTGCGGCTCGGGCAGGTCGGCCGGCGCGAGGGAGTTCTTGCGCGGCTTCTTCACCTCGACGCTCGTGATCGCTTCACCGGTGAGGAACGGGATGATGTCGATCTCGTGGATCACCGAGTCGTGGATGAGCATCGACTCGCTGAAGTTCGGCGGCGTCGTCGGGTTGCGGTGCGCGTGGTGCAGGGCGAGCAGGGCGCCGTTCGCCCCCGACTCGCGCAGGGCCTTGAGCTCCTGGTACCCGGCGTCGAACCGGCGCATGAAGCCGACCTGGATGACCGGTCGGGCGGCGTGCTGCTGCTCGAGCTCGACGATGCGCAGCGAGTCCTCGGCGCTGGTCGTCAGCGGCTTCTCGCACAGGACGGTGAGCCCGCGCTCGAGCGCGGTCACCAGGATCGGCTCGTGCAGGAAACCGGGCGTCGCGATGATGACGGCGTCGATCTCGGTCTGCTCGAGCGCCTCGTCGAAGGACGCGGCGGTGATCGCGCCGGGTGCCAGGGCGGCTGCCGCAGCGGCACGGGCCTGGTCGGGCTCGACGACGGCGACGACGTCGGCGTTCGAGATCTTGGCGGTGATGCGGCGGACGTGGTCGGCGCCCATCATGCCGGCGCCGACGACGGCGACGCGGAGGTTCTGCGTGGTGGTCATGGTGGTGTTCTCCTGGTGGTTGTTGACGCTGCGTGGACGGCGCGTCAGGAGGCGCGGGCGGCCGAGGTCGAGCCGAAGATGTGCTGGAAGGTGCGCTCGGCAATCGGGCCGGGGGCGTCGACGGAGCAGCCGTACATGTCCTGCTCGACGATGCCGAAGATGTCCGGGTTGATCGCGGCGACGGCCTCGATGATCGGGGCGAGCTCGGGGGTGCCGTGCGGCGGCTCGGTCATGATGCCCTGCGACACGGCGGTCGCGAACGGCACGTCGTTCTTGAGCACGTCGAACAGCAGGTCGGTGTCGACCTGCTTGAGGTGCAGGTAGCCGATGCGCTCCGGGTGGGCGGCGATGAGCTTGAGGTTGTCGCCGCCGTAGTAGGCGAAGTGGCCGGTGTCGAGGCAGAGGTTGGTGTACTCGGGGTTCGTGACCTCGAGGAACCGCACGGTCTCCTTGTAGGTGCCGACGTGGCTGTCCGCGTGGGTGTGGAACTGCTGGTGGACGCCGTACTCCTCGAGCAGCGCCTTGCCGAGCTGGTCGTGTCCCTTGCCGAGCCGCTCCCACTGCTCGTCGGTGAGCGTGCGCGCCTCGAGCACCTCTTCGGTGGCGTCCGAGCGCCACAGGTCGGGGATCGTCACCAGGTGCTCGGCGCCGAGCTTCGCGGCCAGACCGGCGACCGCGACGGCCTGGTCCCACGCACGCTGGAACTGGTCCTCGCCCTTGTGGAACCCGGTGAAGACCGTGCCGGCCGACAGCTTGAGCCCGCGGGACTCGAGCTCGTCGGACAGCTGCGACGGGTCGGTCGGCAGGTACCCGTACGGCCCGAGCTCGATCCACTCGTACCCGGCGGCGGACGCCTCGTCGAGGAAGCGCTGCCACGGCACCTGCTTGGGGTCGTCCGGGAACCAGACGCCCCACGAGTCAGGTGCGGTGCCGATGCGGATCGAGGCGGGTGCCGCGTCGGTGGCGGGGCTGCCGATGGGGGTGGCGGTGTCGGTCATGACGTCGCTGTCGCTTTCTGTCTCGTGAACGGTTCAGCCGAGCAGCGGACGCTGCGTGGCGACCTGCTGCTCGTACTCGGCGCGGGCGGCCTGGGTGCTGGGGAGGGTGGAGGTCTGCGCGACCGGAACGTCCCACCAGCCGTCGCCCTCGGGGGCGTAGACCAGCGGGTCGGAGTTGATGTGCACCAGGGTGGTGTGGTCGTTCGCCTTCGCCTGACGCAGTGCGGCCTTCAGGTCTTCGATGCTGTCCGGGCCGGGCTGCACCTCGATGACGTCGACGCCGTACGAGCGGGCGTTGGCGGCGAGGTCGACGGGCAGGGGCTCGCCGTTCTCGAACGACTCGGTCTCGTCGAGGTACCGGTACTTCGTGCCGAAGCGCTCGGAGCCGACGGTCTCGGACAGGTGCCCGATCGACGCGTACCCGTGGTTCTGGATGAGCACGACGATGATCTTGATGCCCTCGGCAACGGCGGTGACGAGCTCGGTGTGCAGCATGAGGTAGCTGCCGTCACCGACCATCACGATCGCGTCGCGGTCCGGAGCCCCGCGTCGGACGCCGATGCCGCCGGCGATCTCGTAGCCCATGCACGAGAACGCGTACTCGACGTGGTACCCGAGCTCGTCGCGCACCCGCCAGAGCTTGTGCAGGTCGCCGGGCAGCGAGCCCGCGGCCTGGATCACGACGTCGCGCGGGTCGGAGACCGACTGCACGGCGCCGATGATCTCGGGCTGGCCGGGCAGGTCCGCGCCGGACGGCGCGAACGCGCCGTCGACGGCGGCGTCCCACGCCGCCTTCAGCGAGGCGATCTCGGAGGCGTAGCCGGGCTCGACGACGTACGCCGTGTCCGAGGTGAGCGACTCGGCCAGGGCGACCAGGGCCTCCCGGGCGTCCGCGATCAGCGGCAGCTGCGAACCGTGCTTGTAGGCGTCGAACGCGGCCACGTTGACGTTGACGAACGTGACGTCCGGGTTCTGGAACGCCGTGCGCGACGCCGTGGTGAAGTCGCTGTAGCGGGTGCCGATCCCGATGACGACGTCGGCCTGGGCGGCGATCGCGTTGGCGGCCGCGGTGCCGGTCGCGCCGATCCCGCCGAGGTACTGCGGGTGGTCCCAGACCAGGGACCCGCCGCCGGCCTGCGACGTGCCGACCGGGATGCCGGTGGCCTCGACGAAGGCGCGGAGCTCGTCGGCGGCGTCGGAGTACAGCACCCCGCCGCCGGCCACGATGACCGGACGCCGACCGGCACGGATCGCGGCCACGGCACGCTCGAGCGGGCCACGCTCCGGCAACGGACGGCGGATGTGCCACTCGCGCGGCTGCAGGAACGCGACGGGCACGTCGAACTCCTCGGCCTGGACGTCCTCGGGCAGGGCGATCGTCACCGCACCGGTCTCGGCCGGGTCGGTGAGGACCCGCATCGCGGCGAGGGCGATCGAGAACAGCTGCTCCGGACGCTCCACACGGTCGAAGTAGCGCGACAGCGGACGGAAGGCGTCGGTGACCTGCAACGACGTGTCGTGCGGCAGCTCGATCTGCTGGAGCACCGGGTCGGTGGTGCGCGTGGCGAAGGTGTCCGACGGCAGCAGCAGGGCCGGCAGCCGGTTCGTGGTGGCGAGTGCCGCAGCGGTCAGCATGTTGGCGGCACCCGGGCCCACCGACGCGGTCGACGCGTAGGTCGCACGGCGGCGGTGCATGCGGGCGAAGCCGACGGCCTCGTGCACCATCGCCTGCTCGTTGCGGGCCTGGTGGTACGGCAGCAAACCGGGCTGCTCGACGTGGAGCTGCTTGATGGCCTGACCGACCCCGGCGACGTTGCCGTGCCCGAAGATGCCGAAGATCCCCGGGATGGTGCGTTCGCGGACGTCGCCGTCGACGGTCCACTGATTGGCCAGGAACTCGACGAGTGCCTGGCCGACGGTCATCTTCCGCGTGGTGGTGGTCACGCCTGCTTCCTTTCGTAGGGCAGTCGTGGGTCGATCGATTCCGATGCCCACGCCTGCCGGACCCACCCGTGGGCGGGGTCGTCGGTGATGTTCCAGACGCGCTCCGGGTCGGGCCCGGCCATCACGTTCAGGTAGTACATGTCGTAACCCGGAGCGGCGACCGCCGGACCGTGCCAGCCGTACGGCACCAGGGCGACGTCGCCGGTCCGGACCTGCCGGAACTCGTCGATGGCACGGTCGTCCGAGGCGTACGTGCGGTGCAGGGCGAACGGGTCGGCGGCCTCGGGTGCGATCGACTCGAGCCCACGGGACACCGCTGCCTCGTAGTAGTAGATCTCCTCGAGGTTCGACTCCGAACCGGGCACGTTCGTGTCGTGCTTGTGGGGCGGGTACGACGACCAGTTGCCGGCCGGCGTGATCACTTCGCACACGATGAACTTGACAGCGTCGAGCGCGGCCGGCGTGCCGAAGTTGTGCACCTGTCGGCTCGACTGCCCGGCGCCGCGGAGTTCCACGGGCACGTCCGGCCGGGCCACGTACGTGGTCGGCTTGACGGTGTCGGTGGGGGCTTCCGCGACGGCGAACCGGCCGCTGCCGGTGATGGTGGCCGCGGAGCCCGATCCCAGGTACAGGACGTCGGTGGGGCCGTCGAAGACGCTCCCCCGCCCATGCAGGGTCTGCTCGCCGTCGCCGGCAGCGCCCGAGTGGGTCACGTGGAACGACCCGGCGAGCGGCACGACGATGCGCTCGACGGCGTCGGCCGGGAGGCGCAGCTCGCCCCCGTCGGTCAGCGCGCCGGTCCGGAGCCCGGTGTGCGCCCACCCCTCGATGCGACCGTCGACCACGTCGGTCCAGCCCGCCTCGGGCCGGGAGCCCGCCGGGATGAACCACTGGTCGTGCTGGTGCTGTTCGTTCGCCATGCTGCGGGTCAGTTGTTCGACGGGAAGCCGAGGTTGATGCCGCCGTGCGACGGGTCGAGCCAGCGGCTCGTGATCGCCTTCTGGCGGGTGAAGAAGCTCACGCCGTCGGCCCCGTACGCCTTGTGGTCACCGAACAGCGAGTTCTTCCAGCCGCCGAACGAGTAGTAGGCGACGGGCACCGGGATCGGGACGTTGATGCCGATCATGCCGACCTGCACGTCGCGCTGGAACCGTCGGGCGGCGCCACCGTCGTTCGTGAAGATGGCGGTGCCGTTGCCGTACGCGCCGGAGTTGATGAGTTCGAGGCCCTCTTCGTAGGTGGCGACCCGCACGACGCTCAGCACCGGACCGAAGATCTCCTCGGTGTAGACGCGGCTGGTGGTGGGCACCTGGTCGATCAGCGTCGGGCCCAGCCAGAAGCCGTTCTCGTCGCCGTCGGGTCGGACGGTGCGGCCGTCCACCACAACCACCGCACCGTCCTGCTCTGCGACCTCGATGTACGAGGCGACCTTGTCACGGTGCTGCTTCGTGACGAGCGGGCCCATGTCGCACCCGCGACGACCGTCGCCGATGCGCAGGGTCGCCGCGCGGTCCTTGATCTTCTGGATGAGCTCGTCGGCCACCGGCTCGACGGCGACGACGACCGAGATCGCCATGCAGCGTTCACCGGCCGAACCGAAGCCGGCGTTGATCGCGTTGTCGGCGACCAGGTCGAGGTCGGCGTCGGGCAGGACGAGCATGTGGTTCTTCGCGCCGCCGAGGGCCTGCACGCGCTTGCCGTGCTTCGTGCCGGTCTCGTAGACGTACTGCGCGATGGGCGTGGAGCCGACGAACGAGATCGACTCGACGTCGTCGCTGGTGAGCAGGCCGTCGACGGACAGCTTGTCGCCGTTGAGCACGTTGAAGACGCCGTCGGGCAGCCCGGCCTCCTTGAACTTCTCGGCGAGCCAGATGGCGGCCGACGGGTCCTTCTCGCTCGGCTTCAGCACGACGGTGTTGCCCGCGGCGATCGCGATCGGCAGGAACCAGAGCGGCACCATCGCCGGGAAGTTGAAGGGGCTGATGATGCCCACGACGCCGAGCGGCTGGCGGATCGAGTAGACGTCGATCCCGGTCGAGACCTGGTCGGAGAACTCGCCCTTCATCAGGCTCGGGATGTTGGTGGCGAGCTCCACGACCTCTTGCCCACGGGCGATCTCACCCAGGGCGTCGTCGATGACCTTGCCGTGCTCGCTCGTGATGATCTCGGCCAGCTCGGCCTTGTCGCGGTTCAGGATCTCGCGGAACGAGAACAGGATCGCCTGGCGCTTGGCCAGTGACAGGTTGCTCCAGCCGGGGAACGCCGCCTTGGCGCTGCCGATGGCCGCCTGGATCTCGGACTCGTCGGCCAGCGCGACCTGCTTGGTCGCGACGCCGAGCGCCGGGTCGTACACGGGGGCGGTGTTGCCCGACGCGGATTCGACGCGCTTGCCGTCGATCCAGTGCCCGACGGTGGTGGTGGTCGTGTCGGTGAGCGTCATGCGTTGCTTCCTTCCGAGATGGACGAGTCCATGGTGGTGGCGCCCGCGAGCCGAGCGGCTGGGTCGTGGGCATCTGTGGAGAACCCGCCCCGGGCCTCCTGGCTGTGGACGAGACCGGCGGCCACGTCCACGGCGGCGGCGACGTCGCCGTCCGAGGGGTAGAGCAGGGTGCGTCCGACGACCAGGCCGCGGACGCCGGGCAGGGCCAGGGCGTCAGCCCACTTGGCGTACGTCTCCAGCGGGCGCGAAGCCGGGTCACCGCCGAGCAGCAGCGTCGGCAGCGTCGTCGCGGCCATCACGCGCTCCATGTCGTCGACGACGGGGATCTTGAGCCAGCTGTAGGCGCTGGACTCGCCGAGGCCGGCAGCGATCGCCATCGAGGTGATCACGGCGTCGGCCGACAGGTCGTTGACGACCCGGCCGTCCCGCCACTCGGACATGAACGGCTCGAGCATGATCGGCAGCTGGAGCGCCGCGGCCTCGCTGACGGCGCGGGCCGTGGCCTCGAGCGTCGGCGCGGTGCCCGAGTCCTCCAGGGCGATGCGCACCAGCAGCTTGGCGAAGTCGAGCCCGGAGTCCTTGATCGCCTGCGCCGAGTACGCCGTGTACCGGTCGTCCATCTCGAACGTGGCGCCGCGGAGTCCGCCGCGGTTCATCGACCCGACGACGACCTTGCCGTCGAGGGCGCCGAGCAGCGCGAGGTCCTCGAGGATGTCGGGGGTGCCGAGCACGCCGTCGACCCCCGGCCGGCCGAGGGCCGTGACGAGCCGCTCGAGCAGGTCGTAGCGGTCCGCCATCGCGGACTCGTCGTCGCGCACCGCCAGCGCACCGCGTGCGGGGTGGTCGGCGGCGACGATGAAGAGCTTGCCGTCGTCGGCGAGCAGGGAGCGCTTGCGACGGGCGTCGAGCGTGGCACGCACCAGGTCCGGCTGGCCGGCACGGATGTCGCGGAGGCGCTGGAAGTCAGCGGGGCTGAGCTCAGGCATGGGTCTTCTCCTCGGTGTGCGTCTCACCCGTGTGCGTCGCACCCGTGTGCGTCGTGCCCTCGGCCGGGTTGTCGGTCAGGAACTGCTCGATCTCGTCGCTCGTCGGCATCGCCGTCGAGCACTCGAACCGCGTCGCGACGATCGCGCCGGCGGCGTTGCAGAACGCCAGGATCCGCTCGAGACTCCAGCCCTGCAGCAGCCCGTGGGTCAGCGCGCCGCCGAAGCCGTCGCCCGAGCCGAGCCCGTTCACGACGTCGATGTGGTGCGGACGGAACTCGACGAACTCGTCGCGGGTCTTCGCCAGCACGCCCTTCGGCCCCTGCTTGACGATCGCGATCTCGACACCGCGGTCGAGCAGGGCGTCGGCGGCGCGGACCGGGTCGGTCTCACCGACCGCGACCTCGCACTCCTCGCGGTTGCCGACGGCGACGGTGGCGTGCTCGAGGGCGATCGCGACCTCGCGCGTCGCAGCCTCGGGGCTCGACCAGAACATCGACCGGTAGTCCAGGTCCAAGACGGTGTGGGTCTTCGTGCTGTTCTGCGCGGCGGACCGGGCTTCGTAAGCGACGTGATGCGCCTGTCGGCTCGGCTCCTCGCTGAGGCCGGTCACCGTGGTCCAGAAGATCCTCGCGCGCTCGATCTCGTGCAGCGGCAGGGACTTCGCCGTGATCATCAGGTCCGGCGCCTTCGGGGCCCGGTAGAAGTAGAGCGGGAAGTCGTCCGGCGGGAAGATTTCGCAGAAGGCGACGGGGGTGTTCAGCCCCTCCACCGTCTCGACGAAGGCGTTCGCGACCCCGTACTCGGGCAGCGTGCGGGCGATGTACCGGCCGAAGGGGTCGTTGCCCGTCCGGGTGATGACCGCGGCGTCCGCGCCGTGTCGAGCAGCGGCGATGGCGACGTTCGTGGCGCTGCCGCCGACGGACTTCGAGAAGGTCGAGACGTCCTCGAGCGGGCCGGTCTGCTGCGGGTAGATGTCGACGCTGACGCGTCCCATCGTGATCACGTCGTAGGCGTGGGGAGCTTGGTTCGTCATGCGACGCGGTGGACCTTCCGTGCGGCTTCATCGGCGGACGATCACGACTGTACACCCTGTTTGCCCTAATGTCATGACATGGATTCCGTGGTCCGTCGCGTTGGTCCCGTGGCGCCGGTCACGCTGGTTCTGCGGGGCGCGCCGGAGTGCCGGGAGGCGCGGTGTCGGTGGGTTCTGCCAGGGTCGCGACATGCAGATCCTCGCCCTGGTCATCGGTCTCGTGATCGGCATCGCCGTCGGTGCGGTCGTCGCCTGGTCGCTCGCCCGCTCGCGCGCGGGCGTCGACGCCGCGTCGTCCCGTGCGACGGCCGAGGCGCTCCGCGGCCAGCTCGAGGCGGCCCGACGCGACGCCGAGGAACGCCTCGACGCCCAGGACACGCAGTACCGTCGCCAGGTCGACTCGCTCGAGCGGCGCTCCGCCGAGCTCGAGCACCTGGTGCAGCGCATGCACGGCGTCGACGCGGCACGGAACCAGAACGAGTCCAAGGTGCTCTCCGCGCTCAGCCCCGTGGCGCAGACGCTCGACGTGATGCGCACGAAGATCGCCGAGCTCGAGCAGTCGCGGAGCGAGCAGTACGGCGCACTGTCGGCGCAGCTCCGGTCGGCCGCCGAGTCGGAAGAGCGCCTGCGCGCCACGGCCGACACCCTGGCCAGCGCCCTCTCGTCGAACAGCACGCGCGGCGTCTGGGGCGAGACGCAGCTGCGCAACGTGGTCGAGGCCGCCGGGCTGCTCGAACGCGTCGACTTCGACGTGCAGTCCTCCGTCACCACCGCCGTCGGCTCCGCCCGGCCGGACATGGTCGTGCACCTGCCCGGCGGCAAGACCATCGCCGTCGACGCCAAGGTGCCGTTCAGCGCCTACCTGCAGGCCGCCGAGATCCCGGCGACCGCCACCGGTGCCGAGGCAGCTCGACGCGACCAGCTCATCGCCCAGCACGTGAAGGCGCTCCGAGCGCACGTCGACGCCCTTGCCGCACGGGAGTACTGGACCGGCTACGACGCCTCCCCCGAGCTCACCGTCGCCTTCATCCCGTCCGAGTCGCTCATCTCGAGCGCCCTCGCCGCCGACCCCGGCCTGCTCGACCACGCCTTCCGCAAGCGCATCGCACTCGCTTCACCCGTGACCCTGTGGTCCGTGCTCAAGACCGTGGCGTTCTCGTGGCAGCAGGACGTCGTCTCGCAAGAGGCGCACGAGCTCTTCAAGGTGTCCCGCGAGCTCTACGGCCGGCTGTCCACGATGGCCGGGCACGTCGACAAGCTCGGCCGCTCGATCCGGGGCTCGGTCGTCGACTACAACCGCTTCGTCGGGTCCCTCGAACGCCAGGTGCTGCCGAGCGCCCGTCGGCTGTCGCTGCTCGACGAGTCGAAGGTCATCGCGGACCCGTCCTCGATCGAGGACGAGCCGCGGCTGCTCACGGCGCCGGAGCTCGTCGGCGCCGTCGACGAGGACTGAGCCGCTCGCTACGATCGATCGTCATGGGGGAAGCACTGCAGAACCATCCCGGCGACCGCGAGTTCCCGGTCCGTCCACGCTGGCGACACCGGGCGATGGTCGCCAAGGCGCGGAAGCAGACCGGGCGACGACGGGACCGCGCCGCAGCGTGGATCACCATGGCGATCGCGATCGTGGCGTTCTTCGTCGCCCTCGTCGCCGCCACAGCCGGTCCGTACGACGTCCGGGCGCACTTCGGGTACGGCATCCACGCGGTGTGGCGCTGCTTCCTGATCGCCGTCGTCGTGTGGTTCGTGCTGACCTTCATCACCTCGCTCCGTGACATCGGGCTGCCGGTGCGGGAACAGCGGCGGTACCGGGAGCGCACCGGCGCCCGCGAGCTGCCCGTCCGCCGACTGCAGCAGCTGGCCCTCGCCTCGTTCGGCGACTTCCACGACGGATGGTGGCCGGCGTCGCTCGCCCCGTACGGTTCGCGGGTGGAGCTCGGCGGCGAGTACCTGCAGGACACCACGCCGTCGCCCTTCGTGACCATCCCCCTGCCCCCGCTGACGTTCCTGCGCCGCGAACTCGACGAGACCTACAAGATCGCCAGCGGGCGGGACGCACAGGCCTTCGCCGTCGACCTGCTCGGTCCGAAGAGCGTGTCGTGGCAGTTCCTCGCGTTGAGCCGATCCGCCGAGGGTGAGACCCGCCTCACCCGGCTGTCCTCACTGCTCGGCACCGACCCATGGGCAGGGTCGAGCCTGCTCGAACGCCGAGCGGACCGCCCGCCGAAGCTGCTCTGGTCGATGGACGTCAAGAACGCGGTCACCGCCGTCCGAGGTGCGTACGCCGCCGGGCTCCTGAGCGAGGACGACGCGTGGTCGTCGATCCACCTGGTCTCCGATGTCGCCTTCACCCTGTTCGACTCGTGGGACGACTACTTCGACAACCTGCGGGCCGCGTACGCCCTGGTCTACGACGAGCTCAAGACGGTGCAGGAGTTCGATGCCGGGCGGCGTGAGCTCTTCGCCTCGAACTGGCCGGTCACACGGCTGCCGTGGCCGGGGTCGCCGGGGGTGCTGCTGCCCCGGACCGTCAGCGACCCGCTATGGGCGGACGAGGACGACGCGTCGGTCTCCTGACCGCGACCGGACCTTCCTCGGGGCGACGGCTCATGCGTCGGAGTACCCGGGGAGCGCGCGGACGGCCTCGGCGTTGCGGTCCCACTCCGCTGCGATCCGCCTGCGGAGCACTTCGACGTCGATCACCTTGAACCACCTGCGTACGTGTAGCGACCAGGAGCCTTCGCAGCGACCGGGCGCTGCTCGATCGCCAGCTGAGCGCCTTCACCGAGAGTTTCGCTGGGAGGAGCGCACGCGATTGCCCCCGTCGACACTCGTTCGCCTCGTTGCCCCACCTGGGCTGCCCGACCAGAGATCTCTCGAACATCACAAGAGATCCGCTGGGAGGAAGGGCGACACAACGTCATCGAGGTGCGCATCGATGGCACTGGCCACCGCAGGCAGTTCCATCGCCCAGTACCCGATGAAGCCTTGACCGTACGAGTCACCGGGTCTGACCCGTTCCAGGGACCCCATCCAGCTCATCGACTTCATACGCGTTGGCCAGTCCGTCAGATAGGTCTGGATCGTGCGGTCCGCTTCTTCGGGCCGTTGAAGAACCGCCAGCAGAGGCCGCGCAACCCTGGGCGTCGAAGCCGCAGGGGATCCGCTGGGAAGGGCCAGCCGGTGTGCAGAAGCAAGAGCCGAGAACAACGGATCCGCGCCCTGCCTGATCACGGACTCGAGTATCGTCCGCGCGCTGTCGTCCCGACCACAGCCCGTCGCGATCCCGAGAAGTTGCAAGATGCTGATGTAGTACTCGTTCCCGTCGCTGAGGCGGGGCGAAGGACCGGCATGGGAGAGCGCGGAAGTGACCCAAACACGGTACGAGGCCGCGACGGACTCGGCTGCATCGCCGATCTCATCGACGCTGACACCTGCGGAGTACTGCACGACCAGATGCTTGAGGCCCATGTGCCATTCGCCGCGCAACGCCCTCAGTCGCTTCTCCGCATCCGTTGCTCGGTGCGCCGCTGCCCTGCGCCCCTCCCAGTTGGTTGAGGTGACTTGGATGGCACTCCGCCAGTAGCGACCGTTGAACTCACTCGCCCGTTGGCGCAGCCCAGCATTCCGTCGGAACAGCGGCATCAGGATCGGGAGGTTTCCGCCGAGATGTACTGCGCGGGAACGAACAAGGCCAGGGTCACCCGGTCGTGCCCCTCCGAGAACTCCACGCCCTCCAGGTGGGCGCGAGCTGCATCGATTCGCAACAGGACGGGAGCGGTGGACTTGCGCCGCCCAGCCTGCAGAGCCAGCTCGCGATCGGTCGTCAGATGCGCGTACTGGCGCCCCATCGGCAAGAGCCCGTCGCGCATGATCGCCTCAGCCGCAGCGGGGGAAGTTGCATGCCAGAGTGCCGGTTGCGGAACGATCGACGGCTTCACGATGCGCTCGTCCGTCGAGTGCCCGTACTGGGCACGGATCCGGTCGCCTTCGACGGCGAAGCGCTGCTTGTCGGATTCGACCACCACACGGTGAACATCGTCCTCGGACGCTGCCACGCCCGCCCGCTTCAAGGCGTCCACGAGGTCTGCGAGCGGGACGCTCCCGTCGGCGTCGAGTTCCAGCCCGTACGCACCCGGTTCGTGCCGCAACGCGTGCGACATCGCCTTGCTGATCGACGTGTCCCTACGAGGCATGTCTCAATCCTCTTCCTGATCCGCGAGCCACGCTGCTCGATGCTCCTCCATCTCCTCCCACCAGACGTCGAAGGACGTCCACTGCCCCCGGTACTCCGTCCCGGGCGAAGCGAACGTGTGGATGATCAGCACGGGAGGGTCGCCCGAATGGTCGCCACCGTCAAAGCAGAACACATCGTCAGTGTCCTGGTGCTTTGCGAAGGGTACGAGGGAACGGGCCGGATACTGCTCCCCAACGATGTCAACCCAGTTCGTTGTCTGGTTCTCGTACTCAGACGTCCACATGAAGGGATCGATGTCGGGAAGCGGGTCTTGTGCAAGGGCGCGTTGGAAGCGCTCGGGGTACTGAAATCCCTCGGGCGCAATCAAGCGCGCCTCGACTTGCCGTTCCTCGACGGTTGTTAGTCGATGTTCCCCCACTGTGGTCCTCCGGTGAGCTTCGGGGGTCGTGAGACCCATCTGGATTCGCTTTCAACCAATTCGCGCCTTGCGACTTCATCCGAACCTCAGCGCCCCCAGCGTTCTGGGCTCGGCGTGGCCACGCTTCGTGAAGCGTTCAACCTCTTTTGCCGTCAACGGTTGATGAGGTTCGTGTGCTCGGCCCCTGCACCGGAGAATCAGTGTGAGACTTGGCAGATCGTCGGATCAATTCAGATTGGCGCTTGATCAGTTCCTGCCTTGCCCTGCTACCCGACCAACGGTCAACGGAACCCCGAGCAATCGCAAAGAGTTCCAGCTAAGAACTCTGCGTGTGCGACCCTCGACCGTCACCTCGTTCTTCTCCGCTCGAGCCGGAACTGGCTTCACCGAGACCGACTGATGACCCGCTGACCCCGTTCCTCTATTTGTGATTCAACCGATGCATACGTTTGAAGAGTGAAACAGGCACTGCCGTCTTTTGGTACAACAAAGGGGCCATTTCCAGCTAGGCTAAACAAGGGGTTTTGTGCCTCGTAATATTCTCGGCTGTTGTACAGAACGATCCACCAATCGTTGGTCTCGATCCATCCCCTATCCCAAATAAGGCCTTCATCAGCGCGCACTTCCTTCGCAAATTCATCCTGAGCATCTTTGAGAGTTCGCATGCAACATCACCGTGTCTCGAGTAGGAAGAGTTGATCGAAGTCGCCCCTGTCCCGCGGACGGATCGGATGCGCGCAGCGTCTGCCTTCAAGATGGCCGCCCGGTATATCTTTGAATCAGCCGCGGCCCCTCCCCGAGGTCCTCGCTCGAGAAGGTAGGCAACTCATCTGTCCCGCTGGACGTCGACGAAGCCGACTGGATAGTACGGCGACGACCGCAACACGGAGTCGTCGAGCCCGCGCGCCACGACGAGCCCCGCCGCCTCCCAAGCCCAGTACCCGAAGTACGTTTCAAAGTTATCCCCCTGCACTGCCTTCAGGGCTGGGGCCCACCAGATGAACGAGATGCTCTTCGGCCAGGCTTGCACGTACCTGTTCAGCGCAGAAATGGCGCGATCCGGCGTCCCGGTCGCGGCCGTATCGAGGTTCTGGAACGGCCGCTTGTGCCATACGGTGTCCCGCACCGGTTCCACCCCCAACAGCGTCCCGAGCACTGGGTCAGCGCCTCCAGCAGTAGCAACGATCTCGATCAACCGATCCGTCAACGCCGAATTGACGCCGATGCACCGCGCCACCGACGCCAACCACAGTGCGTAGTAGTACGGCGGCTTGTCGTTGAACGTCAGCGCTTCTAGCGGAAAGCCACCGTCGGGCACGGCAGCGTAGCGGTTCCAGTTCTCCCAGATAGTGACGACCGACTCGAGATCATCCGCGAGGAGTGACGTCGGAAAGCCCGCCGAGTACCGCGCACCCAACAGAAAGAGCGCGTTGTCGAAGTTCGCGGTCGTTCGGATAATCCCAGCTCGCACGTCGTCGGCCCGGAACACATGACTGAACGGGCGAAACCCCTCGATGCCGCGCGTCAAGACTTCTATCGCATCGGTCCAGTAGGCCACACTCACTCGGCTGTCGCGTGGAGTCATGATGTTCCGGTTTTGCGGAACCGCTTCACCTCGTCCACGGTCGACGCCTCGTTGTGCTCGTGCGCGAGTGGACCAGCTCATTCTGATGCGCGGAAGCCCCTAAAGGCGCCTCCATCTTTTCCCTCTCGAATCAATTGGGCATTGAGACCCCAATACACAGACACGTCTTGTATTTCCGTGTTAGTCGGCACGTCCTCCCCCCCGAAGAACATCGGCTTCCGCACTGCGACGACCTCGTCGAAGCGCAACGAATCCCTGCCGTGATAAATGAGCGCTTGCTCGAAACGCTGTGATTGAAGGACAGCGGTCACCTCGGGCACTTGAAGGAGAAGAAGGAATTCATCGATGTCGGCAACCTCCTCAATCAGTCCGGTCGCCGGGTCGGCGCCATAAATGGCGTGGGCCTGACCTTCCACGCCCCCCGCTCCTTCATCGACTACAAATTGTCGGCCCGCCCAGTCGAAAGCGACCACATCCACTGATGAGCTCACTTCGCCCGCAAATGCAAGCGCGACAGACTCGGCAGCTTCAGGCCCCGACACTGAATCATGAATGCGAAGGAGGCCGCGATTGAAAGAAGCACCACACCAATTTGCGTCAGCCAGTACAGGGGGAAAGTTTCTGGGCACATATCGAGCGCCGACGCCACCCACGCTCTCGTCGAGCTGAAGTTCAGTCAATTGAATACCCCGGGAGTTCACGAATAGCAGAAGCATTACGCTCCCACTCATCCTCTATGCGTGGGATCGGCCAAGCGTCCGATCCCCCGAAAAGCCACATGGTGGACAAGATGGTCAGGTCAACCGAGTACAGGTCCAAATGCCCGGAAACCGGCATGAATTCATCCATCTCCCGTTCCTCGGGCGACCTGTCGATGTGATGGCGAAGAGCCTTCCCCTCGAGCAGGGGTGATTTGACCGTCCATCCGAAGGTCCGCTGCGCGACCGACGGCGCGACCGAATCTCGATAGGACGCGTAAAACGCCGTCGCGTACGCGGCTCGCTGCCGGGTTCTCTGGATGTGCGGAAGCGTTGAATCAGGTACTTGCAACGATCGCGCGAGTAGCATATTACGGCTCTTATCACCATATATCGCCAGCAGCGCCGAACCACGAAGCAGCGCAGCGCCTCCGGGGTCGGTACCGAACGACCTGATCTTCTTAACTTTGTCCAGCTCCGCTCGCACGGGCTTTGTAATGTTCAGGGAGGAAGGTTCTACTGCCTCACGCAGCGTCTTGACATCGATCAAAGAGAGTTCTACTTCCGCATAGATATAGTTACGCGATGAACGAGATCACCTGGATCCAACTGTAGCCGCTCGACCTCATGCCGGACCTGAGAGCCGATCGATCTGTTGACACTCCGATCAAGCCATTGGAAGTTCGACACAATGTTCTGTCCGCCGAGCTGAAGGTCTTGAACGTGGTCAGCATCCATGCCCTTCGGGTCAAGACCAGTGTGCTTCTTCAATGCGTCTCGCACGCGGAATTTCCGGTCGGCCTCCGAAACCTCCGTGTAACGGAGTTCACCCTTGCGAGCGAGGTCATCGAGTTGCGCAACCTTCTGATCAGCGGCCGCCCGGCGGCCAGCGCCCCACGTCTTCTTGTACTTCAATGTCATCTCGACACCTTGCACCGCCGACCGCCTGCCGTCGACGACGACCTTCGTGATCCCGGCGACGACCTCTGATCCGTTCCTGAGGTTGGCCGCACCGTTCGCGGCAGTTCCCACAAGACGCTCGGCTGACGCTGCCTTACTCACGGATCGAGCGATGCCCGCTGCCCGTCCCAGGACACCAGCACCGGGGACGCAGTCGAGCAGGGAGAACGCGAGGTCCCACCCGTCGGCTTCGCCCTTGCTCATCTTGTACAACGTGTCCGCCAACACCACGAGCGCGATCGCCGCGATGATCAACGTCCACGGCCCCGGGATGATCATCGCGATGATCCCACCCACCGCGACGACGACCTTCGCCACCGACACGATGGTCTCCCACGCCTCGGACCCGAAGATCTTGTCCCACGTGGACTGCTTCCCGAGGCCCGCGTCTGCAGCTTCACCGATCTTCGTCGCGGTCCGCTGCTCCGCGTCCTGCCAATCACCCTTCGCATCCGCCACGAGCCGCTTGGCTGCATCGATCCGCGACTGCGCCGCCGAGATGTCCCCCTGCGCCGACGACACGGACCCCTGCGCGACGGACGCGTTGTCGGACGCTGCCCGCAACTGCGCCGGCGAGGGAACATCCACCCCGTCCGGCACGTCGGAACCCGCCGGGTACTCGTCCGCGACCTTCGACAGGTCCTTCGACGCCGACTCGTAGTGCGACAACGTCGACTGCGCATCCGCCAACCGGTCCTGCGCTGCGGCGAGGTCCCCGGTGGCGTCCTTCGCGTCCGCCAACGCACCATCAGCCCGGTACTGGGTGTCATCGACCGTGTCAGCCCACCCCGACAACGCCGTCGCGGCGAGTTCGTACGAATCGACGAGCTTGGTCAGGTCCGACGGGGTGTCCTCGATCGCGTCGACGAACACATCCGCGGCCTCACCCTCCCAGTCGGTCAGCCACCCGGAGCCCTTCACCGACTTCAGCCGCGTCGAGGCGTCAGCGGCCGCGTCGGAGATGCGCTGGTACTCCCGCGCCATCATCCGCAACGTCGACGGATCCCCCTTGACCGGGTCATCACCCTGATCGACAACGTCCCACCCCGACGGTCGCCCCATCATTCCTCCCCAGGTCCGATCTCTCGCGCCGTTGTCCACAAGCACGCGAGTGTGACCATATCAGGGGGCAGCGACCGGGACGAGTGCCACCGACCGGGGTCGACCCGTCAGAGGGCCGCGCGGACCGACTCGAGATCCGGGAACCCGCGGAGCCGGTAGCGCGTCGGGCGGACCTGGAGTTCCTCGATCCATCCGGACGCCAGCTCACGCAGCCGACCGAACGGCACGGGCTGCGTCTGTCCGTCGAGGGTCACGAGCACGATCGTGTCGACCGCGGCGACGACGGTCTCGACGTCCTCGGTCCACGACGAGTACGAGAAGGCCGGGTCGTCCTCGGCGAGCCGGGCGACCGAGACCGCACCGACGTGGACGTCCTCGCCCCGCCGGTCGAACGACTCCTGCAGGGCGTCCTGCTGCAGGTTGGCGGCGGTCGCGGTCCAGAGCGCGCGGATCGTCCGGAGCTCGCCGTCGAGCGACGGGTGCTCGAACCGGACCCACCCGTCACCGCGCAGCACCATGGGCGGTCCGCTCAGGACCTCGCCCTCGTCGTCGGCCAGGATCTGCTGGGCGACACCGGCCGCGACCTGGAGCCCGTCCTCGTCCTGGTCGCCGGTGACGATGAACGTCGTCGGCGCAACCGGGAAGACCACTGCGCTGCCGCGGAACTCGATGCCCTGGAACGCCTGCGGTGCGAGCACGAGCACCACGGCGAGGTCGGGGTCCTGGATGACGATCGTGCCGGGCTGGATCACCGCGACGTCGCCTCCGGCCTGCTCCTGTGCGGCGGCGACGGCTGCGCGCAGGACGTCGTCGTCCGCCCAGCCCATCTCGGCAAGGGCCGGCGCGGTGAGGATCGCGCCGTCCTCGTCCGCCAGGATCACGCCGAGGTCGGGTGCCACCGGCACGACGTGCGGCAGCCGGTCGGCCGTGCCGTCCGCCTCCGCGTGCAGGGTGCGGATGCCCGCGGTGTCCAGTCCGACGATCCGTGCCGTTGTCGCAGTCATGCGTCGAGCCTACGCAAGGCCTTGCACAACGGGGCGCCGCCGGAAGACCGGCGACGCCCCGAAGCGGCGGACGATCGTCCGGCCTAGAACCACTTCTCCGCACGGTGGTCCGCCTGGATGCGGCGGATCGTGTTCGAGCGCGAGCGGAGCACGAGCGAGTCGGTGTGGATGACGCCGCGCGAACGACGGACACCGTCGACCAGGACGCCGTCGGTGACGCCGGTGGCGACGAAGAACGTGTTGTCGCCGGTGACCAGGTCGTCCTGGTCGAGGACCTTGTCCAGGTCGTGGCCGGCGGCGATGGCGCGCTCGCGCTCCTCGTCGTCCTTCGGCTGGAGCTTGCCGAGGATCACGCCGCCGAGCGCCTTGATCGCGCACGCCGTGATGATGCCCTCGGGGGTGCCGCCGACACCGACGCACATGTCGATGGTCGAGCCGGGCAGCGCGGCGGCGATGCCACCGGCGACGTCACCGTCGAGCAGCAGTCGCGTGCCGGCACCGGTCGCGCGGATGGCGCGGATCAGCTCGTCGTGGCGCGGGCGGTCGAGCACGGCGACGACCATGTCCTCGAGGTCCTTGCCCTTGGCCTTCGCCAGCGCGCGGATGTTGTCACCGATCGGCTTCTCGAGGTCCAGGACACCGCGGCCCTCGGGGCCGGCGGCGATCTTGTCCATGTAGAAGACGGCGGAGGGGTCGTACATCGAGCCGCGGTCCGAGACGGCCATGACGGAGATGGCGTTCTGGCGGCCTGCGGCGGTGAGCGAGGTGCCGTCGATCGGGTCGACCGCGATGTCGCAGGCCGGGCCGTGACCGTTGCCGACGTGCTCGCCGTTGTAGAGCATCGGGGCGTTGTCCTTCTCGCCCTCGCCGATGACGACGACACCGTCGAAGTTCACGGTGCCGAGGAACTTGCGCATCGCGTCGACCGCGGCGCCGTCGGCGAGGTTCTTCTCGCCACGCCCGACCCACGGCTGCGCACGGATCGCGGCGGCCTCCGTCGCACGCACGAGCTCGAGCGCGAGGTTGCGGTCGGGCTGGAGGAACAGGGAGCCGGTCTCAGTCGTGGGAGTCACGACCCGAGCCTACCGACCGGCGGCCGGCCGACGGTCCGGACACCGGGCCCGTGCACGCATGTGCACGCCGGACGTGAGCCGACCGCGTAACCCGGACCGCGCCTCCAGAGCTTCTGACTACGATCGGCGGGGACATCACCGAAGTCGAAGGAGATCCACGTGCCCATCGCAACGCCGGAACAGTACGCCGAGATGATCGAACGCGCGAAGGCGGGCAAGTTCGCGTACCCCGCGGTCAACGTCTCCTCCTCGCAGACCATCAACGCGGTCCTCCAGGGCCTGCAGGAAGCCGGTTCCGACGGCATCCTCCAGGTCACGACGGGCGGTGCCGACTACTTCGCCGGCCACACCATCAAGAACCGCGCAGCTGGTGCCCTCGCGATGGCGAAGTTCGCCCACGAGGTCGCCAAGAACTACGACATCACGGTCGCGCTGCACACCGACCACTGCCCGAAGGACGCCCTCGACGGCTTCGTCCTGCCGCTCATCGCGGCGAGCGAGGAAGAGGTCCGGCAGGGTCGCAACCCGATCTTCCAGTCGCACATGTGGGACGGTTCGGCCGTGCCGCTCGACGAGAACATCGAGATCGCGAAGACCATGATCGAGAAGACGCGGAACATCAACGCGATCCTCGAGGTCGAGATCGGCGTCGTCGGCGGCGAAGAGGACGGCGTCCAGCACGAGGGCACGAACGACGCGCTCTACACGACCCCGAACGACGTCGAAAAGGTCGTCGACGCGCTCGGCCTGGGCGACAAGGGTCGCTGGATCGCGGCGCTCACCTTCGGCAACGTGCACGGCGTCTACAAGCCGGGCAACGTCAAGCTCCGTCCCGAGCTCCTCGGCGAGATCCAGGCGTCCGTCGCGGCGAAGCACGGCACCGGCGAGAACCCCCTCGACCTCGTCTTCCACGGCGGCTCCGGCTCGACCGACGACGAGATCCACGAGGCAGTCCGCAACGGCGTCATCAAGATGAACATCGACACGGACACCCAGTACGCGTTCACCCGCTCGATCGCGGACTCGATGTTCCGCAACTACGAGGGTGTCCTGAAGATCGACGGCGAGGTCGGCAACAAGAAGCAGTACGACCCCCGCGCCTGGGGCAAGGTCGCCGAGACCGCCATGGCGGCTCGCGTCGTCGAGGCCGCGAAGGTCCTCGGCTCGGCAGGCCACGCCAAGGGCTGAGCAGGTCCGTCCGGTCGGGTCCACCGGCCTGGAGGAACGGGGTGCGTCCGACGGACGCGCCCCGTTCTGCGTCGGGTCGCCCCCACCCCGTGCCACGATGGGCGGGTGACCGTCGACGCCATCGCCTCCGAGTTCGCCCAGTTCGTCACCGAGTCGCCCACCGCGTTCCACGCGGCGGCGGCGACCCGTGACCGTCTCGTCGCAGCCGGGTTCACCGAGCTGTCCGAGCTCGACGCCTGGCCGACCGAACCCGGTGCGTACGTGGTGGTCCGCGACGGTGCCGTGATCGCGTGGCGTCTGCCCGACGGTGCCGTCCCGACGACGCCGTTCCGGATCCTCGGCGCCCACACCGACTCCCCCGGCTTCCGCGTGAAGCCGAACCCCGGCGTGCGCACCGGGGGCTGGGAGCAGCTCAACGTCGAGGTCTACGGCGGGGCGCTCCTGTCGACCTGGTTCGACCGTGACCTGCGGATCGCCGGCCGGGTCGTCGACGCCGACGGCAGCGTGCGGCTCGTCAGCACCGACGCCGTCGCCCGCATCCCGAACCTCGCGATCCACCTCGACCGCGGGGTCAACGACGGCAAGGAGATCGACCGCCAGCGCCACACGCTGCCGATCGTCGGGGTCGACGGCGACGCCGGTGGGACCTCCGTCGTGGAGTGGCTGCTCGCCCGGCTCGGCGAGGGTGCCGTGTCGTGGGACCTGTTCCTCGCGGACACCCAGGCGCCAGCCCGGATCGGCATCGAGCGAGAGTTCCTGGCGTCCGGCCGGATGGACAACCTGACGAGCGTGCACGCCGGACTCCGGGGCATCGTGGACGCTCCGACCGATGGTGACCACATCCCGGTGTTCGCGGCGTTCGACCACGAGGAGATCGGGTCGTCGACGCCGTCCGGTGCCGGTGGTCCGTTCCTCGAGGACGTCCTCGGCCGTGTGCAGGAGGGCCTCGGCGCCACCCGCTCCGAAGCCGCCCGGGCGTTCCGTGCATCGTGGCTGCTGTCGAGCGACGCCGGGCACCTGGTGCACCCGAACCAGCCGGAGAAGCACGACCCGACGAACCGCCCGCGCCCCGGGGCAGGACCGCTGCTGAAGATCAGCGCGAACCAGCGCTACATGACCGAGGCGAAGGGCGAGTCCGTCTGGGCCGCCGCCTGCGAGACCGCCGGTGTGCCGTGGCAGCCGTTCGTCAACGTGAACACGATCCCCGGCGGCTCGACCATCGGCCCGATCGCGGCGACCCGGCTCGGGATCCCGACGATCGACATCGGCGTCGGGCTGCTGTCGATGCACTCGATCCGGGAGCTCGTGCACGTCGACGACCTGGCTGCCCTGCACGGAGCGGTCGCGGCGTTCATGGCCGGCTGACCTCCGGCTGCTGGCTGGGGTGGTCGCGACTCCCCGCGCGCGCAGGGCCGAGGGGTCACGAAGTGTCGGCTGAGCCGGTGCCAGACGACACTTCGTGACCACTCGACGGCGGGGCCGCGGCGTGTTGCGACCACTCGGCGGTGGCTGCTGCGCTCGCCCGCGAGGCTGACGACGCCCGCCGGACGCACACCGGCACCGCGGCTGGCCGAGGGAGGGGCTGCCGAGAGGTCGCGACTCCCCGCACGCGCAGGGCCGAGGGGTCACGAACTGTCGCTCGCGCCAGTGCCAGACGACACTTCGTGACCGCTCGACGGCGGGGCCGCGGCGTGTTGCGACCCCTCGGCGCGCGGAGGCCGGCGCCGCGAGCAGCCCGACGGTCAGGCGGTCAGGCGGTCAGGCGGTCAGGCGCCGGACTGTCGCAGCATGAAGTCGACGAAGGCCTGGTCCTGCATGACCACGACGACGAACGCGATCGTGCTGATCGCCGTGGCGACGACCGCGCCGACCAGCGGCACCCAGAACGTCCGCTTCCGTGCGCGGAGCCGACGGATGGACCACCAGGCGACCAGGGCGAAGACGACCACGTTGGTGATCGCGGCGATGGCGGCCGCCGTGCTCAGGGCGCTCGGGTCGTTCAGCGCCGTGTACTGGGTCTCGAGGGTGCGCCGCACGGTGGAGGCGACCTCGCCCACGGACAGGGACTGCACCACGGAGACCAGCCCGAAGGCGAGCAGCCCGACGGTGAGCACGAAGTCGGCCGGTGTGCGACCGAACCGGCTGCGGGCCATCGACCGCTGCGCTCCAGCAGGGACTGCACCGGAGCGAGCGTCCGCACCGGCACGTTCGCCGCGGACGCCGTCGCTCGGAGCAGCGTCGCGCGTGCCGTTGGCGGGGGCCTGGTCCTGCCGCTCCCGTGCCTGACGCTCCCGCTCCTGGCGTTCCTGCTCGACGAGGACCGGGTTCACCCAGCCCTCCGGGGCGTACTCGCCGTACCCTGGGGCCGGACGGCCCTGGGGCCGGCCGTTCGCAGGGCCGGCGGCCGGCGTCGCGGACGCACCCCGGGCCTCCTGACCGGTACCAGCGCCGGCGTCGCCGTGGTTCGCCGGGTCGCGACGCGGGACCGAGGACCAGCCGTCCGAGCCGCTCATGCCCGACGCCCGCCGAGCGCGCGCGTCGGGTTGCCCGACGCGTCGGTGCGGAGCTCCTTGGGGAGCGAGAACATCAGGTCCTCGTGTGCGGTGACGACCTCTTCGACGGCGGCGTAGCCGGCGTCGGCGAGCTGCTCGAGCACCTCGGCCACGAGTTCTTCCGGCACGGACGCGCCGCTCGTCACGCCGACCGTCTCGACACCGTCCAGCCACTCCTGCTGGATCTCCTCCGCGTAGTCGACGCGGTGGGCGGCCCGCGCACCGTGCTCGAGCGCGACCTCGACCAGGCGGACGCTGTTCGACGAGTTCGCGGAGCCGACCACGATCACCAGGTCAGCACCGGGCGCGACCTTCTTGATCGCGACCTGGCGGTTCTGGGTGGCGTAGCAGATGTCGTCCGACGGGGGGTCCTGGATGGCCGGGAACTTCTCGCGCAGCAGCCGCACGGTCTCCATCGTCTCGTCGACGCTGAGCGTGGTCTGCGACAGCCAGACGAGGTTGTCCGGGTCGGGGACCGACAGCGCGGCGACGTCGTCGGGGCCGTTCACGAGGATCGTGCGGTCCGGGGCGTGCCCCATCGTGCCCTCGACCTCTTCGTGGCCGGCGTGGCCGATCAGGATGATGGTGCGCTCGGCCTTGGCGAACCGGGTGGCTTCGCGGTGGACCTTGGTGACGAGGGGGCAGGTGGCGTCGATGGCGTGCAGGTCGCGCTCGGCGGCACCCGCGACGACGGCCGGCGACACACCGTGCGCGCTGAAGACGACGTGCGAGCCCCGGGGGACCTCGGCCACGTCGTCGACGAAGACGGCACCGCGCTGCTCGAGCGTCGAGACCACGTGCACGTTGTGGACGATCTGCTTGCGGACGTAGACGGGCTCGCCGTACTGCTCCAACGCCTTCTCGACCGCGACGACCGCACGGTCCACCCCAGCGCAGTAACCACGGGGGGCCGCGAGCAGCACCTTCTTGGGGCCGGCGACCGGTTCGTCACGCAGTCGGCCCCGTGCCGCGTGCACACGCGGCGGGGCGAGCGGGACCGTGTGGCCGTTGGTGATCGTCACGTCCCCGATGATAGGTGAGCGGCACGCACGCGACCTGGGCGCGCGGGGGTGCCTGTGGAGAACACGACGTCCGTCCCCTGTCACCGGTCTCGGGCACGATGGACGTCCCAGCAGGACGAGGAGCGACATGGCGATCGAACAGGGCCCACCGACGGCCGACAACCCGTGGCCGGTGGCGCTCCTCGGCGCGAAGCTCCGCGACTGGATCGACCGACTCGGCACCGCGTGGGTCGAGGGCGAGATCACGCAGTGGAACGTCGCCGGCGGCAACGTGTACGGCAAGCTCAAGGACGTCGAGGTCGACGCCACCGTGTCGTTCTCCATCTGGTCGAGCGTGCGCTCCCGGGTGCCGGCGGACATCAAGCAGGGCGACCGGGTCGTCGCGGCACTCAAGCCGAACTACTGGGTCAAGGGCGGCTCGCTGACGATGCAGGTCGTCGAGATGAAGCACGTCGGGCTCGGTGACCTGCTCGAACGCCTCGAGCGCCTCCGCCGCACCCTCGCCGAGGAAGGGCTGTTCGACCCGTCCCGCAAGCGGCGCCTGCCGTTCCTGCCGCACCGCATCGGCCTCATCACCGGCAAGGACTCCGACGCCGAGAAGGACGTCAAGCGGAACGCGCAGCTGCGGTGGCCCCAGGTGGAGTTCCGCACCGTGCACACCGCCGTGCAGGGCGAACGGACCGTGGGCGAGGTCACGGCGGCGATCCTCGAGCTCGACGCCGACCCCGAGGTCGACGTCATCATCATCGCGCGCGGCGGCGGCGACTTCCAGAACCTGCTCGGCTTCAGCGACGAAGGGCTCGTCCGCGCGGCGGCCGCGGCGTCGACCCCGATCGTCTCGGCGATCGGCCACGAGGCCGACCGACCGATCCTCGACGAGGTCGCCGACCTGCGCGCCTCGACCCCGACGGACGCCGCCAAGCGGGTCGTGCCCGACGTCGCCGAGGAGCTGGCCAACGTGCGGGCAGCCCGCGCCCGGCTCGGGCTCCGGCTCTCGCACACGCTGTCGGTCGAGGCCGACCGGCTCGCCGCGCTGCGGTCGCGCCCGGCCCTGGCGTCGACCGCGTGGCTCGTCGACACCCGTGCGGAAGAGGTCGCCCGCGACCTGTCCCGCGCCCGCGAACTGCTCGACCGCCGGCTGGAGCGCGGGCACTCCGAGGTCGGGCACCTGACCGCCCGGCTCCGGGCACTCTCGCCGCGGGACACCCTGCGCCGCGGGTACGCCATCGTGCAGCGAGCCGACGGGGGTGTCGTCCGCGGCACCGACGACCTGTCCGGAGCGACGCCGGTGCACGTCACGCTCGGTGCCGGCACGGCCACGGGCACGCTGGAGCCGGACGGCCCCGGCCCGGACGGCTCCTGACCACCACGGGTGTTCTCCACAGCCTGGGTCCGGGCGACGGATCGTCGGTGGACGCTCGGTAGGATCGACCCGTGCCATCCCAGCAGGAACCCGAGCAGACCGACGTCCAGTCGCTGAGCTACGAAGCGGCCCGCGACGAACTCGTGCGTGTCGTGAGCGAGCTCGAACAGGGCTCCGCGACCCTCGAGCGTTCGCTGGCGCTCTGGGAGCGGGGCGAAGCCCTCGCCGCCCGGTGCGAAGAGTGGCTCGTCGGCGCCCGCGCTCGGCTCGACGCGGCCCGTGCCGCCAGCGACGCCCAGGACGGCTCCGGCCGATGACCGACGCCGACGGCCGCCCGATCGTCGCCGAGCTCGGTCGCCCCGAGACGGCAGAGGAGACCTGGGCCCGCAAGGACGCCGCCCGGACCGCCCGCCGGCAGCACCAGACCGCGTTCAACCTGGTCATCGCGCTCATCGCCTCGCTCGGCATCGTGCTGTTCCTGGTGGCGGTCGTCGTCCGGCCCGACACCACGGTGGACCGCACCGTCGACTACCAGCAGATCGCGGCGAAGGCGAACGTCGACGACGTCGCCCTGGTGGCGCCGCCGCTGCCCGACGGCTACAGCGCCAACCGCGCGGACTTCGCCAGCAAGACCACCGACGGCGTGGACGTCTGGACCGTCGGTTTCGTGACACCGGACAAGCAGTACCTCGGTCTGCAGCAGGGCATCGACGCCAACGCCTCGTGGGTGTCGAACCAGCTCGACCAGCGCCCGTCCACCGGTGACCGCACCATCGGCGACACGGAGTGGACCGTCTACGACCGTCGCGCCGAGGGCACCGATGCCGGCAACCACGCGTACTCGCTCGTCTCGACGTTCGGCAAGAACACGATCGTGCTCTCCGGCACCGCCGACGACAAGGCGTTCCGGACCGTCGCGACCGCCGTCTCCCGAGAACTGACCGAGTAGACGACGACGGGCACCGCCCCGCGAGTCACCACCCCGTCCCACCCGAACCGAGGAGCCCCATGCCCGACCGCGCCGCCTCCACCCCGTCCGACGCCCTGCGCCTGCTGGTCGACGGCAACGCCCGCTTCGCCGCCGACAAGCGCCGGATGGGCCGCGTGGACCCGGACCGCCGCACCGAGCTCGAAGGATCGCAGTCGCCGTTCGCGACCGTCCTCGGCTGCTCGGACTCGCGGGTGCCGTTCGAGCACGTCTTCGACGCCGGCATCGGTGACCTGTTCGCCATCCGCAACGCCGGCCAGATCGTCGACGACGTCGTGCTCGGCTCGATCGAGTTCGCGGTCGTCGCCCTGGGCACGCCCCTGGTCGTCGTGCTCCGGCACACCCGGTGCGGTGCCGTCGCGGCAGCGCGCTCCGGTGAGCCCGTCCCCGCCCCGCACCTGCAGGCCCTCGTCGACGCGATCGCCCCGAGCGTCGAGAAGGTCCGACTCACCGACGCCGAGCTCCCGCAGGAAGCCGTCGGCGCCGCACACCTCGAAGCCACCCTCCGCCAGGTGATCGAGCGCTCCGGCGCGGTCTCCGACGCCGTGGCCGAGGGTAGATTGGCCGTCGTCGGGGCGACGTACGACCTCGCCACCGGAGAAGTCACCATCGACACCGTCGTCGGCCAGGTCTGATCGACCCGACCCCGACGACGACCGCCCCGGCGACCCCGGGGCGCAGGCACGGGCCGGCGCGACCGCGACCGGCGAGCACCCAGGAAGGACCACGACGACGTGACCGACACCACCCCGACCGAGTTCCGCATCGAGCACGACACCATGGGCGAGGTGCGGGTGCCGAAGTCGGCGCTCTACCGTGCCCAGACCCAGCGCGCCGTCGAGAACTTCCCCATCTCGGGCACCGGGCTCGAGTCGGCGCAGATCGTGGCGCTCGCACGGATCAAGCGTGCGGCGGCCATCGTGAACGGTGAACTCGGCATCGTCGAGCCCGCCGTCGCCGACGCCATCGCCGGCGCGGCCGACCTGATCATCGGCGGCCAGCACCACGACCAGTTCCCGGTCGACGTCTACCAGACCGGCAGCGGCACGTCGTCGAACATGAACATGAACGAGGTGCTCGCGACACTGGCGTCCGACATCGCGGGTTCGGCGGTGCACCCGAACGACCACGTCAACGCCTCGCAGTCGTCGAACGACGTCTTCCCCACCTCCGTGCACGTCGCCGTGACCGAGGCGCTCCTCCGCACCCTCGTGCCTGCCCTCGAGCACCTCGCCGAGTCCCTCGAGGCGAAGGCCACGCTCTGGGCCGACGCGGTGAAGTCCGGCCGGACGCACCTGATGGACGCCACGCCCGTCACCCTCGGGCAGGAGTTCGGTGGCTACGCCCGCCAGATCCGCCTGGGCGTCGAGCGGGTGCAGGCGACGCTCCCCCGCGTCGCCGAGGTCCCGCTCGGCGGCACCGCGGTCGGCACCGGCATCAACACCCCCAAGGGCTTCCCGCAGCGGGTCATCGCCCAGCTCGCGAGCGACACCGACCTGCCGATCACCGAGGCCGTCGACCACTTCGAGGCGCAGGGTGCGCGTGACGCCCTGGTCGAGGCCTCCGGTGCGCTCAAAGTGCTCGCCGTCAGCCTGACGAAGATCAACAACGACCTGCGCTGGATGGGCTCCGGTCCGAACACCGGCCTGGGCGAGCTGCACATCCCCGACCTGCAGCCCGGCTCCTCGATCATGCCGGGCAAGGTGAACCCGGTGATCCCCGAGGCCACCCTGATGGTCGGCGCCCGGGTCATCGGCAACGACGCCACCATCGCCTGGGCCGGCGCCTCGGGTGCGTTCGAGCTCAACGTCGCCATCCCGGTGATGGGCACGGCGCTGCTCGAGTCGATCCGCCTGCTGGCGAACAGCTCGCGGGTGCTCGCGGACAAGACCATCGACGGCCTGCAGGCGAACCTCGAGCGTGCCCGCGCCTTCGCGGAGTCCTCGCCGTCGATCGTCACCCCGCTCAACCGGGTCATCGGCTACGAGGCTGCCGCCAAGGTCGCGAAGTACGCCGTCGCCGAGGGCATGACCGTGCGCGAAGCCGTCGTGGCCCTCGGCCACGTCGAGCGCGGCGAGGTCACCGAGGCGCAGCTCGACGAGGCGCTCGACGTCCTGAGCATGACCCACCCGAAGTAGCGCGACGCTCCTGACGCACCCCCAGGACGGACGGGAGGCCCGGTGCCAGCTGGCACCGGGCCTCCCGTCCGTCAGGTGGCGGCTCGACGCGCGCTACACCAGATCCGGCGAGTCCAGCAGGTCGGTGACCAGGGCCGCGATCGCGGAGCGCTCGGACCGCGTCAGCGTGACGTGCGCGAAGAGCGGGTGCCCCTTGAGCCGCTCGATGACCGACGCGATCCCGTCGTGCCGACCGACCCGCAGGTTGTCGCGCTGCGCGACGTCGTGGGTGAGCACGACCCGCGAGTTCTGACCGATGCGCGAGAGCATGGTGAGCAGCACGTTCCGTTCGAGCGACTGCGCCTCGTCGACGATCACGAAGGCGTCGTGCAGGGAGCGGCCGCGGATGTGGGTCAGGGGCAGCACCTCGATCAGGCCACGCTCGACGACCTCGTCGAGGACGTTGTCCGACACCACTGAACCGAGGGTGTCGTAGACGGCCTGCGCCCACGGGTTCATCTTCTCGCCGGCGTCGCCGGGCAGGAAGCCGAGGTCCTGCCCGCCCACGGCGTACAGCGGCCGGAACACCATGATCTTCTTGTGCTGCTGCCGTTCGAGCACGGCTTCGAGTCCGGCGCACAGGGCGAGCGCCGACTTGCCCGTTCCGGCGCTGCCGCCGAGCGAGACGATGCCGATCTCGGAGTCGAGCAGCGCGTCGATGGCGAGCCGCTGCTCGGCCGAGCGCCCGCGGAGGCCGAAGACCTCGCGGTCGCCGCGTACCAGTGCGACGGCGCCGGCGACGTGCACGCGGCCGAGGGCCGATCCGCGTTCGGAGTGGATGACGACGCCGGTGTTCACCGGGACGCCGTCGAGCTTCGAGGACCGGATCTCCTCCTTCTCGTACAGGTCGGACATCTGCTCGCCGGAGACCTGCAGGTCGGCGATGCCGGTGTAGCCCGAGTCGACCGCGAGTTCGGCGCGGTACTCCTCCGCCGCCATGCCGATCGACGACGCCTTGACCCGGAGCGGCAGGTCCTTCGACACGACCACGACGTCGAGTCCGTCGTTCTTGAGGTTCGACGCGACGGCGAGGATGCGGGAGTCGTTGTCGCCGAGCTGCAGACCCGACGGCAGGACGGACTGGTTGGAGTGGTTCAGTTCGACGCGGAACGAGCCGCCGTCGCCGATCGCGATCGGGAAGTCGAGCCGCTCGTGCTCGATGCGCAGTTCGTCGAGCAGCCGGAGGGCCTGCCGGGCGAAGTACCCGATCTCCGGGTCGTTCCGCTTCGCCTCGAGTTCGCTGACGACCACCACGGGCAGGACCACGGCGTGCTCGGCGAAGCGGAACAAGGCCCGCGGATCGCTGAGGAGCACCGATGTGTCGAGCACGTACGTGCGCTGGGCGACCGATGTGGACGAGTCCGCGGTGTGCTGCTGCTGTGCTCCGCGAGAGACGTTCTGAGAGGTCACGACCACTCCATCCCCGGGCCGCGACGGGCCCGGTCCTGTCCTCGAACGCGGCCACGGAGCGGGTCCCGAAGCACCGACTGTGGCCGCTTCGATCGGGCGCGGTGCCCGATGGGGACAACGTACGTCCGGCCCCCGACACCCCGACAGCGACACGCGGTTTCCGGAGTTACGGTCGCGTGAACAACGCGAGCGTGGCTCGCGACGCCGCTCGCGGCGGTGGCGTCGAATGGTCACGAACCGACAGTTGCGGCGGCGCCGGCCGACAGATGGTGACCACTCGGCGGACGTGAGCGGGGTGTCCTGACCGCTCGCGGGACGCGGACGGGAGGCCCGTGGCGGCCTGGCACCGCGCCTCCAGGCCGTCCGACTGGTCGCGACTCGTCGCGCGCGCAGCGCCGAGTGGTCACGGACCGTCGGCTGCGACGGCGCCAGCCGACAGATGGTGACCACTCGGCGGACGTGAACGGGGTGCCGTGACCGCTCGCGGGCCGCGGACGGGAGGCAGCAAGCGCAGCAGCCAGCCGTTGCTACTGCATCGTGGCGTACGAGACGCAGGCGTCGCGGAACATGTCCAGGGTCTCGTCGGTGGTCGACGGGAACACGGACACCCGCGCGACGCCGAGCCGCGTGGTCGCGGTGACGCCGTGGTTGTGCATCGCGGCGGACAGGGCCGTCACGCGACCCTGCGTCGGCCGGAGCACCACGATGCCGGCGCGCTCGGCCGGGTCGCGGCTGGACTCGACCTCGAGCCCGAACTCGTCGGCGATCGCGAACACGCGCTCGACGCGGTCGGTGACCCGCTCCTGCACGGCGGCGACGCCGACCGCGGTGAGGCGCTCGAGCGACACCGCGAGCCGGGCCTGCGCGACCGGGTCGATGCGGGACATCTGGAAGCCGGCGGCCCCCGGACGCACCGCGGGGACCTCGGTGGGCCATCCGGACGTGCCGTGCGGGCCGGACAGCGCCGGACGGATCCGGTTCAGGGCGCGGTCGCTGAACGCCACGAACCCGGTGCCCCACCCGGCGTGCAACCACTTCTGCCCGCCGGTGGCGACGACGTCGGCGACCTCGTACGGGGCGTCGACGACGCCGAAGCCCTGGATCGCGTCGACGATGAGCAGGCGGTCGCCGATGACCTCCCGGATGGCGGCGAGGTCGGTCAGGTAGCCGGTGCGCCAGTCGACCAGGGACACCGCGACGGCGGTCACCTCGTCGGTCAGGCGCTCACGGATCAGCTCGGGGGTCACCCAACCGGCACCCGACTCGATGACGACGGGCTGCACCCGTCCGCCGGTGGCCGAGGCGGCGCTGGCCAGTGCGAGCGGCAGCGACGGGTACTCGTCGGCGGACACGAGCACGCCACCGGTCAGACCGAAGGCGGTGTGCAGCAGGCCAGGGGTCGTCGCGGCCTGCGAGACGACCTGGTCCTCGCGGCGGCCGACCAGGCGGGCGGCGACGGTGCGGACGCGGGCGTCCTGCTCGTCGAGGGTCTCCATGGCGCCGAAGCGCATGTGTGCCTGGATGGTGCCGAGCACACGCTGCTCCTCGAGCACGGCGGTCTGCACGGGGCCGAACGCAGCGTGGTCGAGGTAACCGGGGTCTTCGGAGAAGCCGGCGGCGTACTCGTCGATGTTCACAGGTGGTGCACCTTTCACAGGGTTGAACCCTGAGAGCCTACTGGGACGCGGCTCCGCCGACGAACCCGGTGCGGGAGGTGGCTGGTCAGCCGCCGAAGCGACGCGACCGGAGGCCGAAGTCGCGGACCGCCCGGAGGAAGTCGACCTCGCGCAGGTCCGGGTAGAAGGCCTCGACGAAGTAGAACTCGCTGTGCGCGCTCTGCCACAGCATGAAGTCGGACAGCCGCTGCTCGCCCGAGGTCCGGATCACCAGGTCGGGGTCTGGCTGGCCCTGCGTGTACAGGTGGTCGCCGATGAGCTCCGGCGTCAGGACCTCGGCCAGGGTGTCGATGGTGCCGCCACCCGCGCCGTGCGCCTGCACGATGCTGCGCATGGCGTCCGCGATCTCACGACGGCCGCCGTACCCGACGGCCAGGTTGACGTGGAGGCCGGTGCGTCCGGCGGTGCGCTGCTCGGCCTGTTCGAGCGCGGTCACCAGGTTGTCCGGCAGCCCCTCGTTCGACCCGACGTGCTGCACGCGCCAGTCACGGTTGTCGGCCAGGACCCCGGCGAGGTCGGCGATGATGCCGACGAGTTCCTCGAGCTCCTCGCCGCCGCGACCCGTCAGGTTGTCGGCGGACAGCAGGTACAGCGTCACGACCTCGATGCCGAGGTCGTCGCACCACGTCAGGAACTCCGGGATCTTCGCGGCGCCGGCGCGGTGGCCGTGTGCGGCGGACTCGAGCCCGAGCTGCTTCGCCCAGCGGCGGTTGCCGTCCACGATCATGGCGACGTGCTTGGGCTTCGCTGCACCCTCGAGCTGGCGGCGGATCCGGCGCTGGTAGGCGCGGTAGAGGATCCCTCGCCCTGTCCATCCCGCCGTCCCGGTCACGCACCGAGCGTAGTGCACCACCAACGCCGGATCCCTGAGGCTCCCGCTCTGCGGACACGTGGCTGTCGTTCGGGGTCAGGCCCTATGGTCGGGACCATGCAGGACGAGCACGAGACCGGAACACTCCCCCACGTCCCGTTCACGGAAGAGGCGTCGGCGACCGCGACCGCCGCCGAACCCCGTCCGGCCTGGCGCGGCTGGATCCACCTCGGCGCGTTCCCGTTCGCGATCGCGATGGGGATCGTCCTGATCACCCTCGCCGACAGCACCGCGGCGAAGGTCGGCAGCGCGGTGTTCATGGCGACGTCGTTGGCGATGTTCGGCGTCTCGGCGACCTACCACCGGTTCCCGTGGGGGCCGAAGGTGAAGGCCGTGCTGAAGCGCATCGACCACACCAACATCCTGCTGCTCATCGCCGGCACCTACACGCCCGTCGCGATCTGCGCCCTGCCGCACACGCTCATGGTCGTCGTGCTCTGGGTGATGTGGTCCGGCGCGGCGCTCGGCATCGCGTTCCGGGTGCTCTGGATCAACGCGCCCCGCTGGCTGTACGTCCCGATCTACCTGGTGCTCGGGTGCGCTGCCCTCGGGCTGCTGCCGCAGTTCTTCGCGGCGAGCGTCCCGATGACCGTGCTCATCCTGTCCGGCGGCGTCGCGTACATCATCGGCGCCCTGGTCTACGGCTTCAAGCGGCCGAACCCGGTGCCGACGCAGTTCGGGTTCCACGAGGTGTTCCACGCCCTGACCGTGGTGGCGTTCGGTGCGCAGTGGGTCGGCGTGCTCATCGTGGCGCTGGACCCGGTGCGCTGACCGTCGCACGTTCCTTCCCAGAACGGGTGCGATGCCTGGTGGTTCCGGGCGTACTCACCCGGAAGTTCCGACCAGGTACGCCCGGTTCGACCAGGTACGCCCGGTTCGACCAGGTACGCCCGGTTCCGGTAGACGCACGCACAAGGCGGACGGGAGGCCCGTGGCGATGCCGCCACGGGCCTCCCGTCCCTACCCGCTCGCGTCAGCCGCGCTCGGTGTCGTCGCCGACGTCGGCCCGGCCGTCCTCGGCCGCCCGCCGCTCCGGCTCGTCCGTCGCGGTGCCGTCGCCCGCGGTGCCGTTCGCCTCGGCCTCGAGCCGCTCACGCACCTCGGCACGGTATCGGGTCCGACGGATGCGTCGGGTCATGTCCACCACGAGCAGGATCGTCACGATCGCGACGAGTGCGATCGCGATGAACCCGACGACACCCGGGGTGACGTCGACGTCGGGGACGACCGAGGGGCTGGGGCTGGGGGTGGCGGCGAGTGCCGCCGCGATGGTGCTCACGAGGTCGGTTCCTTGTCGGCTGGGATCCCGGCGAACAGGTCGGTCTCCGGGAGCTCGGTCGGCACGCGTGCCTCCACGAGCTGGTAGTCCTCGGTCGGCCACACCGTCGCGAGGAGGTCGTTCGGCCAGTAGAAGAAGGCACTGTCCGGTGCGACCTGGCTGGCGTGCGCGCGGAGTGCGGCGTCACGCTGGTCGAAGTACTCGTGCACGTCGACGTGGGTGGTGGCGAGGTCGGGCCGGTCGGCGAACCGCTCGACCCACTCGCGCAGCTGCTCGATCGCGGGGCTGTCCGGGTCGCGCTCCTGCAGGGCTTCGAAGATCGTGCTGAAGCGGCGCGGGTTCATCGTGCGCTCGTAGTAGAGCTTCGCGATCGACCACGGGGCACCGGCGGACGGGTACGCCGACGGGTCGGCGGCGGCGGACCACGCGGCCATCGACACCTCGTGCGTGCGGATGTGGTCGGGGTGCGGGTAGCCACCGTTCTCGTCGTAGGTGACGAGCACGTGCGGGCGGAACCGGCGGATCACGCGGACGAGGGCCTCGGTGCTGTACTCGAGCGGCACCGTGGAGAACGTGCCCGGCCGGACCGTCTCGCCCTTCTCGGCGTCGGGCAGCCCCGAGTCGTGGTAGCCGAGCCACACGTGGTCGATGCCGAGCGCCTGCTGCGCCGCGGCCATCTCGGTGCGGCGGTACCCGGCCATGTCACGGTGGGCACGGCTCGTGGCCGGCTCGCCGAGCTGGTCGTTCAGGATGTCGCCGGCCTCGCCACCGGTGCAGGACACGACGAGCACCTGGTGCCCGTCGGCCACGTACTTCGCGGCGGTCGCGGCACCCTTGCTCGACTCGTCGTCGGGGTGGGCGTGGACGGCCAGCAGACGGTAGGGCACGTGGGGTTCCTCACTGCGGGTGAGCGGCGTCGGACGCGGGCAGCGCACAGCATCGCGTGAACTACCCTGGGATCAGGATATCCACCCCGGGAGCCCCGAACTGTCCGAACAGCACCAGACCGCCACCCTCGACGAGCGCTACGGCCGTACCCCGGCCCGCAAGCGCCGCAGCCGCCTCTTCGCCATCGTCGCGGCCATCGCGGTCGTCGTGGTCTTCGGTGCGTGGGTGATCTGGGCCGGGCTCGACCAGTCCGACCGCGGCCTCGACCAGGACGTCATCGGGTACGAGGTGCTGTCCGAGCACAGCACCGTCGTCCACTCGCAGGTGTCCGTCGACCCGGGCGTCGAGGCGAAGTGCGCCGTGCAGGTCCTCGACAAGAGCTACTCGATCGTGGGCTGGAAGGAGATCACCGTCCCGGCGTCCGAACAGCGCAGCCGGAGCATCTCCACACAGGTCACCACGACGACGCGGGGCGTGACCGGCTTGATCCACGACTGCTGGATTCCCTAGACTGTCCTGATTCGCCTCTCGAGACCGACCACTCGGCCGGTCTCGTTTTTTCATGGTCGAAGGGACAGAACATGAGCAACGACACGCAGGTCACCTGGCTGACCCAGGAGGCGCACGACCGTCTCAAGGCGGAGCTCGACGAGCTGAGCGGCGAGGGCCGTGCCGAGATCGCGCGCCGCATCGAGGCCGCTCGCGAAGAAGGCGACCTCAAGGAGAACGGCGGCTACCACGCCGCGAAGGACGAGCAGGGCAAGATCGAGGCCCGCATCCGCGTCCTCACCGAGCTCCTGAAGCACGCCACCGTCAGCGAAGCGGAGTTCGACGGCACCGTCGAGCCGGGCACCGTCGTCACGGCGGTCATCGCCGGCGACGAGTCCACCTTCCTGGTCGGCAGCCGCGAGATCGTCGCCGAGGGCTCGGACCTGACGGTCTACAGCCCCGTCAGCCCCGTCGGCGCAGCCATCGTCGGCCTCAAGGCCGGCGACAAGGCCACGTACACGGCGCCGAACGGCAAGGAGATCGCCGTCGAGGTCGTCAAGATCGAGCGCTACGAGCCGTAGACCCGGCCCACTGCAGACGGGAGGCCCGTGGCGACACCGCCACGGGCCTCCTGTCTGTCCACTGCTCGCGCCGCCGCGCGGCGGACGCAGAACGACATGGTCGACGTCGTACGACAACGACGGAGTCGCTTCCACGCGGCCGCAACAACTGCACGCGCGCACCAGCGACAGGAACGCCTACGGACGACAGCGACATCGTCGCGTCAGCCGTAGGCCCGGCCCGGCCCACTGCGGACAGGAGGCCCGTGGCGACACCGCCACGGGCCTCCTGTCTGTCTGCCGGTCGCGCCGCCGCGCCGCCGCGCGGCGGACGCAGGACGACACCGTCGACGTCGTACGACAACGACGAAGTCGCTTGCACGCGGCCGCAACAATTGCACGCGCGCACCAGCGACAGGAACGCTGTCGGACGACAGCGACATCGTCGCCTCAGAGCCGTCGCGGACTAGTGCTCCAGGAGTTCCGGGCGGAACCCGACCTCGTGCAGGCGCTGGATGACCTCCTGCGCGTGCTCGGGGCCGCGCGCCTCGATCGACAGGTCCAGCGCGACCTCGTTGATGACCAGGCCCTGCCCGTGGCGGGTGTGCAGCACCTCGACCACGTTCGCGCCGGCGTCGGAGATGACCTGGGCGACGCGGGCGAGCTGACCCGGGCGGTCCGGCAGCATGATGCGGATGCCGATGTAGCGCGAGGCGGCGACGAGCCCGCGGGTGATCACGCGCTCCATCATGAGCGGGTCGATGTTGCCGCCGCTCAGCAGCACCACGGTGCGGCCGGTGTCGCGGACGGCACCGGACATGATCGCGGCGACGCCGACGGCCCCCGCTGCCTCGACCACGAGCTTGGCGCGCTCAAGCAGGACGAGCAGGGCGCGGGCGGTGTCGTCGTCCGAGACGGTGACGATGTCGTCGACCAGGTCGCGGATGATCGGGAAGTTCAGGTCGCCGGGGCGCGCCACCGCGATGCCGTCGGAGATGGTCGGCTTCGTGGTGATGGTGACGGGTTCGCCGGCGGTGATCGACGACGGGTAGGCAGCGGCGTTCTCGGCCTGCACGCCGATGACCCGGATCGGCCGCCCGAGCCGCTCGGCCATGCCTTTCACCGCGAGTGCGATGCCGGAGATGACGCCGCCGCCACCGATCGGCACGACGACGGTGTCGACATCGGGCACCTGGTCGATGATCTCGAGGCCGAGCGTGCCCTGCCCGGCGATCACGGCCGGGTGGTCGAACGGCGGGATGAACACGGCGCCGGTGCGGGCGGCGAAGTCCTTCGCGGCGCTCAGCGCCTCTTCGACGGAGTGGCCGCGCAGCACGACGTCGGCGCCGTAGTGGCGCGTGGCCTGCAGCTTGGGCAGAGCGACCCCGACCGGCGTGAAGATCGTCGCGGGGATGCCGAGCTCGCGGGCGGCGAGGGCGACACCCTGCGCGTGGTTGCCGGCACTCGCGGCGACGACGCCCTTGGCGCGCTGCTCGGCAGACAGGGTCGAGAGCCGGTTGTAGGCACCGCGCACCTTGTAGGCACCGGTGCGCTGCAGGTTCTCGCACTTCAGGTGCACCGGGGACCCGAGCAGCTCCGCGAGGAACTGCGACGTCTCCATCGGGGTGACGCGTGCGACGCCCTTGATGGTCTCGCGCGCCGCCTCGATGTCCGCGAGGGTCGGGATCGCGGCGAGCGTGTGCGGGGAGGCGCTGGTGTCGGTCACTCCCCCATCATCGTCGTTCCGGGGCCCCGCGGCGAACTCGTGTGACGCTCAGTTGGTGCTGGCGGTGTCTTCTTCGGCCGACGGACCGGAGTCGACGCCCGGCGCCGGGACGTCGTCCCCGACCTTGTGCCGACGGCGTCGGAGCAACTGGATCTGCCCGTGCTGCCCGCGCTTCGGCGTCGCTTCGAGGACGTGGTCGGAGTCGAGCCGCCGCCAGCGTCCGCTCGCGATGGTGGTGACCATGGCGTTCAGCGTCGCGATCAGCGGCACGGCGAAGAAGGCTCCGGCGATGCCGGCGAGCCCGGAGGCCGCGGTGACTCCGAGGACGACCGCCAGCGGGTGGACCTTGACCGCGTTGCCCATGACGAGCGGCTGCAGGATGTGGCCCTCGATCTGCTGGACCAGCAGGACGACGCCGAGCACCAGGACCGCCGCGAGGGGGCCGTTGAAGATCAGCGCGACGAACACCGCCAGGAAGCCCGTGACGATGGCACCGACGACCGGGATGAACGCACCGAGGAACACGAACGCGGCGATCGGGATCACCAGCGGCATGCCGCCGAAGAAGAGCCCGACGATGAAGGAGCCCAGGCCGATGCCGACCGCGTCGACGAAGGCGACGAAGATCTGCACGCGGATGAAGCTCGTCAGGGTGATCCAGCCGGCGACACCGGCACCGTCCACCGCTGCGCGCGCCTTCTTCGGGAACAGCCGCACGGACCAGCGCCAGACGTTCTTGCCGTCGATCAGCAGGAAGATCGTGGTGAACAGGATGATGAAGAGCGCCTCGAACGCGTGCGTGGCACCCGAACCCGCGCTGGCGACCCCGGACAGGATCGACGCGGAGTTGTCCTGCAGCCACTTCGTGCCGTCGTCGAGCCAGCCGTTCACGTCGGACTGGCTGATGCCGAACCCGGAGCTCAGGACGAAGTCCTTGATGTTCGCGTACTGGTCCACCGTCCGGTCACGCAGGGACGGGTACGACGCGATGATCTGGTCGACGACGAGCCAGATCAGTCCACCGAGCGCCGCGATGCCGCCGAGCAGGCTCATCACGACGGCGAGCCACTTGGGCACGTGGTGCCGCTGCAGCCAGTTCGAGATGGGGACGAGGAGCGCCGAGACCACGATGCCGACCAGGAACGGGATGAGGATCTCGCTGAAGACGGTGACGAGCCAGATGAAGACGGCGATCACGCCCACGACGACGAGCGCCCGCCACGACCACGCGCCGGCGATGCGCACGCCGACCGGGACGGATTCCTCGACCACGGGGTCGGGGTGTGTCTGCTTGCTTCCCCATGCCATGGCCCGAGTGTATCGATGTGCTTCCCGTCAGGTGCCAGATACGGCATACGTTCGTGGACGCTCATGTCGGCGGGGTTCGGTAGCGTCGCGGCATGCCCAGGTCGACGCTCTCCGCCGCCGAGGCCCGCCGGGTCGCACTCGCCGCGCAGGGGTTCGGACGGCCACCCGCCGAGTCGGTCTCGACGCGCGCGCTGAACGCCGCGTTCGGCCGGCTCGGGCTGCTGCAGATCGACTCCGTCAACGTGTTCGAGCGCAGTCACTACCTGCCGCTCTTCGCCCGGCTCGGTGCGTACGACCGGTCGACGCTCGACCGGCTGACGCTCGGCCGATCCGGCCCGTACACCGAGTACTGGGCGCACGAGGCGGCGTTCATCCCCCGCGACGACCTGCGACTGTTCCGGTGGCGGATGGACGCCCTGCGGGAGCGTGACGCCGGCCCGACCCGGGTCGACGGCGTCACCCGGACCGCTGCCGTCCGGCGCGAACTGCACGCCCTGCTCCGGGCCGAGGGGCCGATGCGGGCGAGCGCGGTGGAGCACGAGTCGAACGTGCGACGCGGCCCCTGGTGGGGATGGAGCGACGTGAAGCTCGGGCTCGAGCAGATGTTCCGCTGGGGCGAGGCGGTGAGTGCCGGACGAGCCGGGTTCGAGCGGGTGTACGCCCTGCCGGAGCAGGTGCTGCCCGCGGGCTTCCTCGAGACCGCCCCGCCGCGTGCCGACGCCGTGCTCGAACTCGTGCGCCAGGCCACACGGGCGCTCGGCATCGGCACCCGAGCGGACATCGCGGACTACTACCGGCTGCGCTCCGACGACACGGCCACCGCGATCGCCGACCTCACCGACGCCGGCGAGCTCCTGCCGGTGCGGGTCGAGGGCTGGGGCGAGCGGGCCTGGCTGCACGCGGGGGCTCGGGTCCCCCGGCAGCTGACGGCGGACGCGGTGCTGAGCCCCTTCGACCCGATCGTCTGGTTCCGGCGGCGGGCCGAGCGCATGTACGGCTTCCACTACCGGATCGAGATCTACACGCCGGCGCCGAAGCGGGTCTTCGGCTACTACGTGCTGCCGGTGCTGCAGGACGACCGGCTCGTCGGGCGGATCGACCTGAAGAGCGACCGGCAACGCGGGGTGCTCCGCGTCCGGACCGCGTGGCAGGAGCCGGGCGAGCACCTGGACCCGGAGCGGCTCGCCGACACACTGCGACGGACCGCGAGCTGGCAGGGCCTCGGCGCGATCGAGGTGACCGACCGAGGAACCGCTGCTGCGGCCGTCGCCGGGGCGCTCGGAGTGCCCCTGGTGCCGCACGAGTCCGCTGACGACGCGGACACCCCCGAACCGATCGAGACGGCCGAGGACACGGTCGCCGACGGCATCGGCTGACCCGTCAGAACCGGTCGGCGTTCGCTCGCAGCCGCGCGATGCGGTCGGGCAGCGGCGGGTGCGTCGAGAACAGTCGGTCCATCACCCCGGGGCGCATCGGATCGGCGATCCACAGGTGCGCCATCGAGGAGTTCTGCGTCTGCATCGGTCGGCCGTACGCGCCGAGCTTCTCGAGGGCCCGGGCCAGGCCCTCCGGGTGCCGGGTCGTCATCGCCCCCGTGGCGTCGGCCAGGTACTCGCGCTGCCGGGACACCGCCGCCTGCACGCCGGCTGCGGCGATCGGGGCCACGACGACGGCGACGATCCCGGCGATGAGCAGCACCGGGTTGGCGCTGCCGCCGTTGTCCGAGTTGCGGTTCCGCCCGCCGGACAGGCCGCTGAAGATCGAGATGCGGAGCAGGACGTCGGCGATGAGGCCGACGGCCACGACGAGTCCGAAGACCATCGTGGACACCCGGATGTCGTAGTTCCGGACGTGTCCGAGCTCGTGGGCCATCACGCCCTGCAGCTCCTGGTCGTCCATGAGTTCGAGCAGCCCCGTCGTCGCCGCCACCACCGCGTGCTCCGGGTCACGCCCGGTCGCGAAGGCGTTCGGCGAGGGATCGGGGATGACGAACACCCGGGGCATCGGCATGCCGGTCGCGATGGCGAGGTTCTCGACGGTGCGCCACAGCCGTGGTTCGGAGGCACGGTCGATCTCGACTCCGCCGGCGATCGCGGTGGCCTGTCGTGCCGCCAGGAAGTACTGCAGCACCGCGTACCCGAGGGCCACCACGAGGACGATGAAGCCGATCGAGACGTTGCCGGCGAGGTACCCGCCGAGGAACCCGAGCGCGCCGATGACCAGCAGGAACACCACGACGATGAGGACGGTGTTGCGCTTGTTCCGCGCGATGGCGCTGTACACGTCGGATCCGACGCTGGGGTCAGAACTGGACGCGCGGCGGCTCGGCGATGGCCGCCGGCTCGTTCGTCTCGAAGAACGGGGCCTCGGAGAAACCGCGGTTCTTCGCGAACGTGGAGTTCGGGAACACCCGGATCTTCGTGTTCAGCTCGCGCACTCCGCCGTTGTAGAAGCGGCGGGCGGCCTGGATCTTGTCCTCGGTGTCGACGAGCTCGGACTGCAGCTGCAGGAAGTTCTGACTCGACTGCAGCTGCGGGTACCCCTCGGCCACCGCGAACACGCTCTTGAGCGCCTTCTGCATGTGCCCCTCGGCGGTGGAGGCCGTGTCGGCGTCACCGGCGGACAGGGTCTCGGCGCGGGCCTTCGTCACGTCGTCGAAGACCGCCTTCTCGTGCGTGGCGTACCCCTTGACCGTGTCGACGATGGTGGGGATGAGGTCGGCGCGGCGCTTCAGCTGCACCGAGATGTCGCTCCAGGCCTCGTCGACCCGGACCTTGAGCGTGACGAGGGAGTTGTACGTCACCCAGAGGTAGATCCCGATGATCACCAGGACGACCACCACCACTCCGACGACGATGAGCGTCGTGACGAGTCCGGTGTCCATGCGGGCGTACTCCTTTGCGCGTCGGGATCCGCGGTGCTGCGTTGGCCTGAACGGCCATCGTGAAGTCTATCGACGCGCTGAGCATGCTCCGTTCCGTGAGCAGTGTTCACGGCCGATTCCCGAGTCACGCACACCGGGTTCCCGGACTGCGGCCCGATCCCGAACCTCATCCGCGAGGTGTATTGACCGGAGGCCGCCGATCCCGTGGGATGGGTCCGGTGAACACGACCGGGGAGAACGTGGAAGAGAGGGCTGTCGGGGGCGACAGCCCTCGTCGTCGTCCCCGCTTCGCCCTGCTCGCAGCTGCGACGACGGTCCTCGTCGCCGCCCTCCTCGGGGCCGCCGCCGCCCCGGCCATCGCGGTCGCCGCGGACGGCACGTCGGTCGACGCTGCCGCTGCGGACGCCCCCGCCGGCCGGGCAGCCGCCACCCCCACCGCCACCCCCGAGCCGAGCGAGATCGCTCCGCCGAGCCCCGGCCGGCCGGGCGCCCCGACGCCCACCCCCACGCGTCCGGCCGTTCGGCCCACCATCGCCGACCCGGGTGACGTCACGACGGGGACGACGCGTTTCCACGGCACCGGCACCCCCGGGCACACCGTCCGCGTGACCGGCCCGGCCGCGACGGGTTCGTCCGGGTGCACGACCCGGGTGGCCCCGAACGGTTCCTGGGCATGCCTGGGCACCGTGCGCTCCGGCCCGCAGCAGGTCTTCACGGTGCGCGACCTCGTCGCCGCACTGCCCGTCGCGAGTGCACCGGCCTCGGACGTCATCGTCCCGCCGACCCTGGCGGCAGCCGGCCCCACCGGCGGCACGGTCTCCGGTACGGGGTACCCCGGATCGACGGTGCTGCTGTCGGTGTCCGGGTCCTCGGCCCAGCAGACCGCCCGGGTCGGTGCGGACGGCCGGTGGGTGGCCGCCCTCGGGTCGCTCGCCGACGGCCGGTTCACCGTCACCGCGTCGCAGACCGCCAGCACGGCGCGCGGCTACCGGTCGGACCTGCGGAGCGCGGCCTCCGCTCCCGTGACGATCACGGTCGACCGCACGGCGCCCGCTGCCCCGCGCATCACGACACCGGACGACGGCCAACGGATCGGCACCCGCTCGACGACGGTGGCCGGGACCGGTGAGCCGGGCGCCCGCGTGACCGTGTACGTCGACCGTGCTCCGGTGTGCGGCGTGGTGGTCGCGTCGGACGCCTCGTGGTCGTGCTCCACCGCGGGGTCGACGCTGCGCGCCGGCGGGCACCAGCTCACCGCGACGCAGCACGACGTCGCCGGCAACTACTCCCGGTCGTCGGCCGCCGTGCGGGTCACGGTGTGGTCCACCACCACGGCTCCGACCGCCACACCGACCCCGGGCCCCACGGACACCCCGGGGACGCCGGGTACGTCGACGCCGGGGTCCGGCGCGACGACGGGCACCCCCGGCGCGACCGGCCACGGCGGAACCGGCGACGGCAACGGCACGAACGCCGCCGGTCACGGGGGCGACGGCGGCAACGGCGGCAATGGCGCTGAGAACGGCGGCGCAGCAGGCACCGGCAACGGCCCCAGCGGCGGCACCGGCAGCACCCCGGCCGGCGTCGGCAGCGCCGGAGGCCACCCCGACTGGTCCGGCCCCGCCGGCGACTGGACCGCGGCGACCACCTACGACCGCACCGTCCCGACCATCCAGGCCGCGTTCTCGTGGAAGACCGTCCTGGTCGCCACCGCCGTCGCCGCCGGGTTCCTCCTGCTGATCGCCGCGCCGCTCGCCCTCGTGGCCGCGGTCACCCGGGGCCGCCTCCGCTCGCCGTTCGCCGCGCTGCTCGGCCGCAACCGCTCGCGGTCGGACCGCGCCCGCGGCGACGACGTCCTGCCGACCTGGGCGTCGATCGCCATCGCGGTGTCGGTCGCGGCGCTGTGCACCCTGCTCGGGGTCGGCGTCGAGCTCGAGGCCCGCTACGCCCGCCTGGCGATCGCCGTCCTCGCCGGGACCGGGGTCCTGACCGCCGCCGTCGTGTTCGCCACGCGGTGGGCAGCCGGCAGCGACCATCGAACCGTCGAGTTCCGGGTGTCGCCGTGGCTCGTGCTCGCAGCCCTCGTGGCGTGCGGCGTCACCCGCGCGGCGGACCTGTCCCCCGCACTCATCGTCGGGGTCGTCCTCGTGCCGTCCGTCCGCCCCGATCTGGGGACCGGCCCGCTCCGCCTGGGCACCGGGATCGCCGCGAGCGCCCGGGGTGCGACCTGGCGGGTGCTGGCGCTGCTCGGACTCGCCGCGGCCGGCTGGGTGCTGCACAGCCTGCTCGCGGGCGGTGGCTTCTGGGTGTCGCTCGGGTCGGAGTTCGCCATCACGCTGTGCGTCGGCGGCCTCGGTGCCGTCGTCGCGACCCTGCTGCCCGTCGCGGGGTCCGCCGGCAGTGCACTGCTCGCCGCCTCCCGTGGCCGGTACGTCGCGCTCGCGGTGGTCGCCGTCGCGCTGACCACCGCGGTCTACTCGGGGACGACCGGCACGCACGCCGCACCCGCCCTGCTCGTCGGCATCGCCGCGGCCTGCGTGGCTGCCGCGATCGCGGCCCTGGTCTGGCTGCGCACCGACCGGCGCGCGGCCCGCGTCTGACCCGAGCCGGGCCTCCAGAGCGGCGCACCGCACCACCGGTCGGACAGAAGACGCACATCCGGGCCGGTTCGCGGACAGCGGGCTAGTGTGACGAACGGTGCTGGTCGCACCGCACGGAGGACGTTCGCCGTCCCGCACGGACGACCGACGCCGCACCGGACCAGCGGTGCAGCAGTGCCGCGCGACCGGTGCCCGCGCAGCACCGACGGTGTGCACCGCACGACCGCGGCAGGAGCGATGATGACCGACACCCGACTCGACCCGGAACCCCACACCGACACCCGACCCGACCCGGAACCCCGCACCGACACCCGGTCCGACTACGACCCGACGCGCTTCCGCGAGGTGTTCGAGGGCAGCTTCACCTACGCGAACGGCTTCGCCCGCAACACCCACCGCTTCGCCGGCCGACCCGCGCTCCGCGAGCCGGAGACGGACCGCTCGTGGACCTACGCCGAGCTCGGCGACGCCGTCGACCGGATCGCCGGGTGGCTCGTCCGGCACGGTGGCGGACGGGGTTCCGTCGTGATGGTCGAGCTGTTCAACTCACCCGAGTTCGCGATGCTCTACCTGGCCTGTCACCGCATCGGCGCGGTGTTCTCGCCGACGAACTTCCGGCTCGCCCCGGACGAGGTCGCGTTCATCATCGAGGACTCCGCACCCGCCGTCCTGGTGCACGACACCGAGCGGACGAGTGCGATCGCCGCTGCGATCGAGTCCTCGCCGCACCGGCCGGACCAGGTCGTCCCGGTGGGCGGCGACCACGACCGGTTCGCCGAGCTCCTCGCGTCCGAGCCCGTCTCCCCCGAGGAACTCGCGGCGATCGGCCCGCGCAGCACCTACGACGAGTCCACCCGGCTCTACACCTCGGGCACCACCGGTCGGCCGAAGCCGGTCCCGCTGCCGAGCCTGGTCGAGGTGCTCAGCGCGCACGACGTGGTCATGCACTTCCCGCTCAGTCCGTTCGACAAGACGCTCAACATGTCGCCGCTGTCCCACCGTGGCGGCCTGTACTCGGGTGGCCCGAACCCGGTGTTCTACGTCGGCGCGGAACTCACGACGCTGCGCCACTTCGACGCCGACCGGGTGCTCGACCTGGTCGAGTCCGAGCGCCTGACGTTCCTGATCGGGGCCCCGCCGAACCTGGTGCAGCTCGCCGACGCGCAGGAACGCCGGGCGCGGGACCTGTCGAGCCTCAACGGCATCGTCACGATGGGCGCACCGCTCGACCGCGCCGCGGCACTGCGGTACCAGGAGCTGCTGTCGCCCCGGATCTTCAACGGGTACGGCACCACCGAGACCTTCTGGAACACGTTCCTGCGCCCCGAGGACTTCCCGGACGGCGCCGGCTCCACCGGTCGCGCATCGACCGACGACGACGTCGCCGTCGTCCGCGTGCACGAGGACCGTCTGGCCGACCCGACCGACACGGTGGCGAAGGACGGCACCGAGATCGGCGAGGTCGCCGTCCGCACCGTGAAGTCCGGCTACTCGTACCGGAACCCCGGGCTCGAGGCCGAGAAGTTCGCGAACGGCTGGTTCTACCCCGGCGACCTCGCCACGTGGGACGAGCACGAGCGGGTGACGATCGTGGGCCGCAAGGACGACATGGTCATCTCCGGCGGCGAGAACGTGCACCCCGTCCAGGTCGAGGCCGTGCTGCAGGAGCACCCCGGGGTCGCCGACTCCATCGTGGTGGGCGTGCCGGACCCGCGATGGGGCGAGGTCGTCACCGCGTACGTCGTCCGTGCCGGCGACCGGCTGCCAGCCGACGACGCCGAGGCAGCGGCCGCGCTCGAGGAGTGGTCGGGCTCCCACCCGGGCCTCGCCCGCTACAAGCGCCCGCGGCGGTACCGCTTCGTCACGGACGTCCCGTACAACGCCACCGGCAAGAAGGTGCACTACCTGGCGAAGGACACGGCCGCGGCGGACCAGGCAGCCGGCCGGCTGATCGAGCCGTAGCGGACCCGGTACCCGGCCGGTGACGGCCTGGAGGCCCGTGGCGGCGCCGCCACGGGCCTCCAGGCCGTCAGCTGGTCGCGTCCACCGCGCGCCGGGGCGCGTTGCGGGCGAAGAGGCCGGGCAGGAGCCCGCCGATCTTCGTCCCGATGCACAGGCTGACGAAGGTCGCGAGCGGGGTCGCGAGCGCCTCGGGATCGAAGGTGGCCACCGCCACGAGCCCGACCGTCCCCGGCACGAGCAGCAGGAACGCCGGGAAGAAGGACACCGTCGCCGGGATCGCCGGCACGAGCCGCTCGAGCAGGCGCGTCGCGACGAACAGCAGCGCCGCCGCGGCCCCGGTCGCGACGACGCTGCCCCAGAGCGGCGTCGTCGTGCTCACCACGGCGTAGGCGGTGACCATGACCGCCACCGACACGAGCGTCAGGCGCCACCCGGACCGGAACACCAGACCGAGCCCGACCGCGAGCACCACGACGGCGACCCACGACACCCAGTACGCGGGCACGGACTCCCAGCCGGCCAGGTCGGTGCCGACCCCCGCGACCTCGCCGACGAGCGCGGCCGACGACGGGTCGACGTGCAACCCGGTCAGGGCGCTGCCGGACGCGATGCCGGCGGCCATGAAGCCGAGCATGATGAGCCCCTGCACCAGCCGCGACGACCCGGTGACGATGTCCGCGGCGGTGAGTTCGAGCAACGCGTTGGTGATGAGCGCGCCGGGGACGAACACCGCCACCGGGGCGCAGACCGCGAAGAGCGGGACCTGCTCGAACCCGGTGCCCGCGGCGACGAGGCCGACGATCGCCGTCGACACGAACGCGGCCAGGAACGGGATGATCGCCACGGCTTCGCGGAAGCGCCGGAGGACCAGTCCGATCACGCCGACCAGGCCGCCGACGACGAGCGCCAGGACGATCGCCCACCAGGGGCAGCGGAAGACGACGGCCAGGCCGGCCGAGGTCAGGGCGTTGCCGAGGATCCACGGCAGCGCGGGCGGCGGGACCGTGCCGGCGCGGATGGCCCGGACGCGGGCGGGGATCTCGGCGAGGGCGATGGAGCCGCTCTCGAGCCCGAGCACGACCCGGTTGGCGCGGGCGGCCTGGCGGGAGGACAGTTCGACGCCCTCGGCGTTGACGATGGTGGCGGCGCCCGTCGAGACCTCGCTCACCATCACCAGGGCGGGCAGGACGCCGATCGCGAGCGTCGGTCCGACCCCGGCGGCGTCCCGGGCCTTCTCGAGCGCCGACCGGACGTCGGTGACGGAGCTGCCGGCGTCCAGGAGCAGGGCTCCGAGGGTGCCGAGGAGCATGCCGACCGGGACGCTCTCGCCGTCGACGACCTCGACGTGGGCCTCCGGTCGGCGGAGGGCGTTCTGCAGGTTGGCGAGTGCGCTTCCGAGTCCGACCACGATCGTCGATGCTACTGGGCATGCGGGGTGCGCGGGTCGCGTGCGGTGTTCGGTACCCCCGGTGGGACTCGAACCCACAACTCAGCGATTTTAAGTCGCGTGCCTCTACCGATTGGGCCACGGGGGCGGGCCGCAACAGCCTACCGATGCACGAAGGCGGCCACCCTTCGCAGGTGACCGCCTTCGTGACGAGTGGTGCTACTTGGCGTCGGCCGGGGCCGTCACCGGCTCGGGGGCGTTGGAGACGTCCTTCGCGGGTTCGCCGTAGACGGGGCCAGCGGCACCGGCGACCTTGCCCTCTTCCGGAGCCGGGGCTGCGGCGGGCGCGGCCGGGGCCTCGGCAGCGGGCTTCGGACGGGACGCGAAGGCCTCGAACGCGGCACGCGGGGTCTCGCGGTCGTCGAGCGACACGATGTCGCGGCCCAGGAAGAAGCCACCGACCCAGTCGCCGATGACGCGCCACTTGCGCTCCCACGACGGCATGGCCAGGCCGTGGTAACCGCGGTGGGCGCCCCAGGCCAGGAAGCCCTTCATGGCGAACTTGCCGGACTGGAACACACCGGTGCCCAGGCCGAGACCCGCGACGGCGCCGAGGTTCTCGTGCTTGTAGTCGGTCGTCGCCTCGCCACGGATGGTCGCGACGACGTTCTTCGCGAGCTGCTTGGCCTGGCGCACGGCGTGCTGGGCGTTCGGCACGCAGAACCCGCCGACACCGCCACCGGTCAGGTCCGGCACGGCTGCGACGTCGCCGCAGGCCCATGCGTCGGCGATCACGCCGTTGTCGTCGACCACGCGCAGGTCGGGCTGCACGCGGATGCGGCCACGCTGCTCGAGCGGGAAGTCGGTGCCCTTGACCATCGGGTTCGCCATGACACCGGCGGTCCAGATGATGAGGTCGGACGGGATGGTCTCGATCGCGCCGTCGCTCGTCTTCAGCTCGCAGACGCCACCGACGGCCGAGGCCAGCTGGGTCTCGAGGTGCACGGTCGCGCCACGCTCGGCGAGGTTCTTGAGCACCCAGTGCGAGGTCTCGAGGGAGACCTCGGGCATGATGCGGCCCATCGCCTCGACCAGGTGGAAGTGCGTGTCGTCGAAGGACAGCTGCGGGTGGCTCTTCAGCAGGTCGGTGACGAAGGAGCGGAGCTCGGCGAACACCTCGATGCCGGCGAAGCCACCACCGACGACGACGACGGTGAGCAGGCGGTCGCGCTCGGGACCGGCCGGCAGGTTCGCCGCCTTGTGGAAGTTGCTGAGGATGCGGTCACGGATCGACGCGGCTTCCTCGATCGTCTTCAGGCCGATGGCCTCGTCGGCGACGCCCGGGATCGGGAACGTGCGGGACACCGCGCCGGCGGTCATGACGATCTGGTCGTAGGACTCCTCCCACGCCTCGCCCTCGGTGGGGGTGATCGTCGCCGTCTTGGTGGCGTGGTCGACCTTGGTGACCTTCGCCGTGACGACGCGGGTCTTCTTGAGGTGACGACGGTGCGCGACGACCGCGTGACGCGGCTCGATGGAACCGGCGGCGACCTCGGGCAGGAACGGCTGGTACGTCATGTACGGCAGCGGGTCCACCATGACGACCTCGGCTTCGCCCTGGCGAAGGTGCTTCTCGAGCTTCCATGCGGTGTAGAAACCGGCGTAACCGCCGCCGACGACGAGGATCTTGGGCACGGGGGATGATCTCCTTGGATGGGGGTGTGCGGGAGTCGGGTCAGACTTCGCCGCCACCCGCCCCGACTCCAGCGTCTGCACCGTCATCATACGCCCGGCACTCACACCGGGAGGGCGACCAGTCCGCGCGCTCGAGCGCGAGGTCGCCGATGGGGTTGACGCCGGGTCCGGCGGCGAGGGCGTGGCCGACGAGGGCGTGCAGGCACTTCACGCGGGTGGGCATGCCACCGGCGCTGATGCCGTCGATCTCGTCGACGTGTTCGATCGACTCGCGATCGGCCAGGTAGGACTCGTGGGCCGCGCGGTACTGCGCGGCGACTTCGGGGTCCTCGAGCAGGGCTGCCAGCTCGGGCATCACCTGGTTGGCCTCGAGGGTGCTGACCGCAGCGGTGGCCGCGGGGTGGCACAGGTAGTAGAACGTCGGGAACGGGGTGCCGTTCGACAGCCGGGGCTTCGTGGAGACGACGGTGGGGTTGCCACAGACGCAGCGTGCCGCGATCCCGATGACGTCACGTGCCGGTCGGCCGAGCTGCGCCGACACGACCTGGACGTCGCGGTCGGAGGGCGGGTCGAAGGGAGGGGTCGTCACGGGAACGTGAGCCTACCGGAGAAGCGGAACCCCTCGCACCGTCGGGCCGGACGGCTCCGCGCCCTGCGGTCCGGGACTACTTGCTGTCGCCCGTGCCGGAGACGTCGGGGGCGACGAGGTCGGCGGCACGCTCGTCGGTGAGCCCGGACTGCAGCACCGACGAGAGCATCGCCTGCACCCAGTCGACCTTGGGCGTCTGCACCTTCGCGCTCACGGGCGTGCCCGAGTCGGTGGTGGGGGTCTTCTCGGTCCGCTTGTCCTCGGTGCCCATCACGAGGTAGCTCTCCTCGCCCGGGTACACGTAGAGCAGCCGGTCACGGGCCTGCGCCTCGATGTACGCCGGGTCGTCCCAGCGTGCGACGTCCTTCTTCTTCTGCGTGACGTCGGCCTTCTGGCTCGCGACCTCCTGCTGCTGCTGGGCGATCTGCTCCTGCTGCTGGATGAGCGTCCGGAGCGACGGCGCGAGCACCACCACGAAGAGCACGATGATCGCGAGCATGAGCAGGCTGAACCCGGAGAAGTGGATCGAGCGGTACCAGGGCTGCGCGGGTGTGCTGCCGTCGGGCATCGCCACGGGGACGCGGCGGACGCGGGGCTTCTGGCTGGGCACGGTCCGACGATAACCCGGCACGGCCGGTCGGGCCGCCCGGCACGCGGCTGTTCGGCGCCCTCCCAGCGTCTCGCGTCGTCCGGTCCAGGCAGCCGGGAGGCACGGCTCCGGCCCGCCCGTCCGTCCCGCACCCGGAGTGGTCACCACACACCGCCAGACGCACGTCCGGTGGTCACGTCCTGTCGGCCGGGCCCGGGCCAGCCGACGACTCCCGACCACTCGACGCAGCGCGCGCGGCACGTCCTGACCGCTCGGCACCTCGAGGCCGCACACACGACGAGACGCCGCCCTCCTGGAGGAGGACAGCGTCTCGGTGGTGCGGGTACTGCTGGCCGGGCTGGTTACAGCGACGCGGCGCGCGGGAAGGCCGAGCGACCGGCGTACACCGCGGCGTCGCCGAGCTCTTCCTCGATGCGGAGCAGCTGGTTGTACTTCGCGACGCGGTCCGAGCGGGCCGGGGCGCCGGTCTTGATCTGACCACCGTCGACCGCGACCGCGATGTCCGCGATCGTGGTGTCCTCGGTCTCGCCGGAGCGGTGCGACAGGATCGAGGTCAGGCCGTGACGGTGCGCGAGCGAGACCGCGTCGAGCGTCTCGGTGAGCGTGCCGATCTGGTTGACCTTGACGAGGATCGAGTTCGCGGCCTTCTCGTCGATGCCCCGCTGCAGACGCTTCGGGTTGGTGACGAACAGGTCGTCGCCGACGATCTGGACCTTGTCGCCGAGCTCGGCGGTCAGGTGCGACCAGCCTTCCCAGTCGTCCTCGGCCAGCGGGTCCTCGATGGTGACGAGGGGGTAGTTCGCGACGAGCTCGGCGAAGTAGGAGGTGAACTCCTGGCTCGAGAGCTGCTTGCCCTCGAACTGGTACTTGCCGTCCGAGAAGAACTCGGTGGACGCGACGTCGAGGCCGACGGCGATGTCCTTGCCGGGCGTGTAGCCGGCCTTCTCGATCGCGGTGAGCAGGAAGTCGAGCGCGGCGCGGTTCGACGCGAGCTCCGGCGCGAAGCCGCCCTCGTCGCCGAGGCCGGTGGCCAGGCCCTGCTTCTTCAGCTCGCCCTTGAGGGCGTGGTAGGTCTCGACGCCCCAGCGGAGCGCCTCGGAGAAGGACTCGGCGCCGTAGGGCACCAGGAAGAACTCCTGGATGTCGACGTTGGTGTCCGCGTGGGCACCACCGTTGACGACGTTCATCAGCGGGACGGGCAGCGTGTGCGCGTTCGGGCCGCCGAGGTAGCGGAAGAGCGGCAGGTCGACCGAGTCGGCTGCGGCACGGGCCACGGCGAGCGAGGCACCGAGGATCGCGTTCGCGCCGAGGCGGGACTTGTTCTCGGTGCCGTCGAGCTCGATGAGCGCGGCGTCGACGAGGCGCTGGTCGGTGGCGTCGAAGCCCTCGAGCGCCGGGCCGATCTCGTCGAGGACGGCGTCGACGGCCTTGAGCACGCCCTTGCCGCCGTAGCGCGAGGCGTCGCCGTCGCGCAGCTCGTACGCCTCGAACGCGCCGGTGGATGCACCGGACGGGACGAGCGCGCGGGACACGACGCCGTCGTCGAGGAGGACCTCGACCTCGACCGTCGGGTTGCCTCGGGAATCGAGGACTTCGCGTGCGCCTACGGCATCGATCAGGGCCACGGGGTACTCCCTACACATTGGTTGTGGTGATTGCGGTGTCGATCCTAGCGAGCGGAGGTGAACACGACGTCGGCCGTGACGCCCCGCTGTGGACGAGTCCGTGCTGGAACGAGGACTGGGTGCTCAGTCGAGCGGGCGGAACTCGACGCCCTCGAGCGACGCGGTGTCCGCCGAGACGGTCGCGAACGCCGTGAAGCCCTGGGCGGCGAGGCCGGCGAGCAGGTTCTTGGTGTTCTTCGTGCGGCGCTCGAGCCGGACGCGCCGGTGGGACGCCAGGGCCTCGGTCTTCAGCGCGGCGAGCCGGACCGGGTCGACGTCCTTGTCGTACACGAGCACGACGGCGTCGGCCTCGGCGGACTCCGGGAGGGTCACGAGGTCGACGAGCCGCTCGAACCCGAGCGAGAACCCGACCGCGGGGACGTCCTGCCCGAGGAACCGACCGATCATCCCGTCGTACCGGCCGCCGCCACCGAGGCTGTAGCCGAAGTCGGGGTGCGCGACCTCGAAGATCGTGCCCGTGTAGTAGCCCATGCCGCGCACGAGCGTCGGGTCGAAGCGCAGGTCCACCCCGGGCAACGCCTCGCGCAGGCGGAGCAGGTCGGCGAAGGCCTCGGCGTCGAGCCACGGCGCCCCCTCGACCGACGTCCAGTCGGCGGCCTCGAGCGCACGGATGGTGTCCTCGAGCCCGGGCAGGCCGGCGCCCACGGAGCTGCGGAGTTCCGCCGCGACGCCGTCCGCGCCGATCTTGTCGAGCTTGTCGATCGTGATGAGCGCGCGGTCCGCGGCGGCCGGCTCGGTGATCCCCCACGACGCGAGGAGCGCCAGCAGGATCCGGCGGTCGTTGATCCGGATCGTCGTGCCGCGGACCCCGAGGGCGTCGAGGGCCGCGGTCGTCGCGCGGATGAGCTCGATCTCGGCGAGCTGCCCGGGCTCCCCCAGGATGTCGATGTCGCACTGCACGAACTGGCGGTAGCGGCCCTTCTGCGGGCGCTCGGCACGCCACACCGGCGCGATCTGCACGGACCGGAACACCGACGGCAGCTCCGCACGGTGCGAGGCGTAGAACCGGGCCAACGGGACCGTCAGGTCGAACCGGAGACCGAGGTCGGCGAGGTCCAGCGGCGCTTCGGCCGCCTGCAGGTCCTCGGTCGTCAGCCCGCGCTTCATCACCGCGAACGCCAGCTTCTCGTTGTCGCCGCCGAGCCCGGAGTGCAGCCGCGCAGCGTCCTCCACCACCGGGGTCTCGATCTCGTCGAAACCGTGCCGCGAGTAGACGTCCCGCACGACACCGAGCACGTGCTCGCGCCGGGCCTTGTCCGCCGGGAGGAAGTCACGCATGCCACGGGGTGCCGTCACGGTCGTTGCCATGCGGTCAATTCTGGCAGACGGGCGTCTCCGGCTTGCGCGCGTGCCGACCCACTGGCATACTGCATGCAGAACCTCGGTCCGGATCGTGCCTGATCCACGCTCCGGACCGATTCGCGGGGCGACGTGCTGCAGTGCGTCCCGCGGTTCGAGCGGGCTTCCCTGTCGGCCCCTCTCCCTGGTGGAGCCGACGCCCGCTCACGGGCGCCCTCTCTTTTTCGGGTTGGGAGGGCGCCCGTTCTCCCCTGCCCGGAGCGACCTCCCGACCGGGGATCACTCCACAGCCCGACCGGCCTCCTCGAGCGCCGACACCGCGGCCCGCAGACTCGCGACCGGGTCCACCCCGCGTCCCGCCGCAGCCGCGACCTCCCCGAGCACCGCTCGCCCCCACTCGGCGTCGACCGTGCCGACCCCGTCGTCCGCGGCGGACGCACCACGGGCCTCCAGGCCGACGCCGGAACCAGCCCCGACGACGGACGCGACGACCGCGTCGGCGTCCCCACGTTCCTCCAGGCGTTCCAGCAGCTTCACCGCGCGCTCCAGCGGCGGCATCGCCCGCGGCACCCCGTCGAACGCACTCCGCCGGCTCGCCTTCTCGGCAGCCTTGGCCGCACGCCAGACCCGCACGACGTCCTCGACGGTGTCCGCCGTCTCGTCGCCGAACACGTGCGGGTGCCGCCGGGTCATCTTGTCCCGCACCCCGGCGGCGACGTCCTCGAGGGTGAAGTTCCCCGCCCGGGCGGCGATCCCCGCGTGCAGGACCACCTGGTAGAGCAGGTCGCCGAGTTCCTCGCGGACGTCGTCCGGGTCGCCGTCGTCGATGGCGTCGACGAGTTCGTACGACTCCTCGACGGCGTAGCGGGCGAGCGAGGCGTGGGTCTGCGCCCGGTTCCAGACGCACCCGCCGTCCTCGGCGAGCAGGCGGTCGACGACGGTCACGAGGTCCGGTACGGCGGTCATCAGGTCATCGTGCCACCCGCGTAGACTGGCCGTGGTGTGTCGGGAAGTCTGGTCGACGGACACTCACCCGACCCCTCGAGACGGAGATCCATGTCGTCCCTCGTCCGCTCCCCCCGCTTCAGCGCCATCGCGCTCCTCACCGCCGCCGTGCTCGGCCTGGTCGTGGCGAACTCCCCGATCGGCCCCGGCCTCGAACGGCTGCTCGACGCGCACCTGCCGCTCGGTGCCCTCGGCCTCGACCTGTCGATCGCGCACTGGATCAGCGACGGTCTGCTCGCGGTCTTCTTCCTGCTCGTCGCGATCGAGCTCAAGCAGGAACTCGTCGACGGCGAGCTGTCGAACCCCAAGACCGCGATCATCCCCGCCATCGCGGCGGTCGGCGGCGTGCTCGTCCCGGCCGGCATCTTCCTGCTCGTCACCGCGGGCACGCAGTACACGCACGGGTGGCCGATCCCGACGGCGACGGACATCGCGTTCGCGCTCGGGGTGCTCGCCATGTTCGGTCGCGGGCTGCCGAGCGGCATCCGGGTGTTCCTGCTCGCGCTGGCCGTGCTCGACGACCTCATCGCGATCATCATCATCGCCGTGGTGTTCGCCCACGACACCGACTTCCTGGCCCTCGCCGCTGCCGTCGTCACGCTCGCGGTGTTCTGGCTGCTCGGCCGGATGCTCCGTCCGGGGCGCAGCGGGCAGACGCTCGTCATCGTGGCGATGGTCGTCGTCGGGCTCCTGACCTGGTGGCTCGTCTACCACTCCGGTGTGCACGCCACCATCGCCGGCGTCGCGCTCGGGCTCGTGCTGCCCCGCCGCCCGGGCCACACCCTGCACGAGAACGTCGAGCCGTGGTCGAACGCCATCGTGCTGCCGGTGTTCGCGTTCGCGTCGGCCGCCGTCATCATCCCCTCGGTCGGCATCAGCGAGCTCTCCCCCACGTTCTGGGCGGTCGTCCTCGCACTGCCGGTCGGCAAGGTGATCGGCATCACGCTGTTCGGCACGATCGCCACGCGGGTCTTCCGTTCGCCCGGCCGCTCGTCGCTGTCGTTCTTCTCGATCATCACCGTCGGTGTGCTCGGCGGCATCGGGTTCACGGTGTCGCTGCTCATGAACGAGCTGGCGTTCGCCCGCAACGAGGAGATCCTCGACGAGGGCGTCCTCGCCGTGCTCGTCGGCTCGGGCGTCGCCATCGTCGCGTCGGCGGTCGTCGTCACCCTGCGGGCGCGGGCGTACCGCGCGCGCCGCGAGCTGTCCGAGGCCGAGGACACCGAGTAGCGGGTCGCGGGCGGCGGGCGGCGGCGCAGCCGACGCGGAACGACAGAGTCGACGTCGGACGACGTCGACTCTGTCGTTCCGCATCAGCGGACGCGTGGATCGTCGCGGACGGCGCACGCGCCGTGGACGTGGCCGATGGACGGCCTGGAGGCACGGTGCGGGCCCGCACCGTGCCTCCAGGCCGTCTCCGCTCGCGTCTACGCGGCCGGCGCCTCGGCGGGGGTCGTCGCGCCGTACACGGCGGTGAGGATGCTCTCCACCCACTGGATGAGGGCGTCGTCCGGCAGCGCCTGGTCGTGCGGACGCGGCATGGGGATGCTCGTCGCGTTCTGCTGCGGGAACCAGCGCGCACCCGGGAACATGCGCTTCAGGCGCACCTGCGACGAGTCGGCGAGCTCCTTGCCGGCGACCCGCAGGTTCGAGCCCATCACCACGACGTCGGACAGGCCGACCTGCTGCGCCATGCGACGGAGGCGGGAGACCTCGACCAGGGTCTGCACGGCCTGCGGCGGCTGCCCGTAGCGGTCGGTGAGCTCGTCGAGCACCATGTCGATCGCGTTCGGCTGCGCCGTCGGGGCCGACGCCGCCGACAGCTTCTGGTACGCCTCGAGCCGGAGTCGCTCGGACTCGACGTAGTCCTCGGGGATGTGCGCGTCGACGGGGATCTCGAGCCGGAGCTCGGTCTGCCCCTCGGCGACGTCGCCACGGAACTGCGACACCGCCTCGCCGATCATCCGCAGGTACAGGTCGAAGCCGACGCCCGCGATGTGGCCGGACTGCTCCCCGCCGAGCAGGTTGCCGGCCCCGCGGATCTCGAGGTCCTTCATGGCGACCTGCATGCCCGCGCCGAGCTCGTTGTTCGCGGCGATGGTCTCGAGGCGGTCCTGTGCGGTCTCGGACAACGGCTTGTCGGAGTCGTACAGGAAGTACGCGTACCCGCGCTCCCGCCCACGGCCGACACGTCCGCGCAGCTGGTGCAGCTGCGACAGGCCGTACTTGTCTGCCTTGTCGATGATGAGCGTGTTCGCGTTGGCGATGTCCAGGCCCGTCTCGATGATCGTCGTCGAGACGAGGACGTCGAAGCGGCGCTCCCAGAAGTCGACCATGACCTGCTCGAGGGTGGTCTCGGACATCTGCCCGTGCGCCACGGCGATGCGGGCGTCCGGCACGATCTCGGCCAGGTGCGCTGCGACCGACTGGATGTCCTTCACGCGGTTGTGCACGTAGAACACCTGACCCTCGCGCAGCAGCTCGCGACGGATCGCCGCCGCCACCTGCAGGTCGGACTGCGGTCCGACGAAGGTCAGGATCGGGTGGCGGTCCTCGGGCGGGGTCGCCAGGGTCGACATCTCACGGATGCCCGTGACCGCCATCTCGAGCGAGCGCGGGATCGGGGTCGCCGACATCGCCAGGACGTCGACGTTCGTCTTGAACTTCTTGAGCTGGTCCTTGTGCTCGACCCCGAACCGCTGTTCCTCGTCGATGATGACGAGCCCGACGTCCTTGAAGGTGATGCCCTGCGACAGGATCCGGTGGGTCGCGATGACGATGTCGACTGTGCCGTCGGCGAGCCCGGCGATGGTCTCCTTCGACTCCTTCTCGGTCTGGAAGCGGCTCAGGGCGCGCAGGTGGACAGGGAACCCGGCGAAGCGCTCCTGGAACGTCTCCATGTGCTGGCGGACGAGCAGGGTCGTCGGGACGAGCATGACGACCTGCTTGCCGTCCTGCACGGCCTTGAACGCCGCCCGGATCGCGACCTCGGTCTTGCCGTAGCCGACGTCGCCGGACAGCAGGCGGTCCATCGGGATCGGGCGTTCCATGTCGCGCTTGATCTCGTCGATCGTGGTGAGCTGGTCGGCGGTCTCGGCGAACGGGAACGCCTCTTCCAGCTCGCGCTGCCACGGGGTGTCCGGACCGAACGCGTGCCCCTTCGACGCCATGCGCGCCGAGTAGAGCTTGACCAGGTCGACGGCGATGTCGCGGACGGCCTTGCGGGCCTTCGACTTGGCGGCGGACCAGTCCGAGCCGCCCATCTTCGACAGGGTCGGGGACTCGCCACCGACGTACCGCGACAGCTGGTCGAGCTGGTCGGTCGGCACGAAGAGCTTGTCGCCCGGGTAGTTGCGCTTCGACGGCGCGTACTCGAGCACGAGGTACTCGCGCTGCGTCTTCACGGCGTTGCGGCCGCCGCTGGAGACCTCGCGGCTGACGAGCTCGACGAACTTGCCGATGCCGTGGGTCGCGTGCACGACGACGTCGCCCGGCTTGAGCTGCAGCGGGTCGACGACGTTCTTGCGGCGGCTCGCGAGCTTCTTGACGGTGCGGGCACCCTGCTGGACGCTGCGGCCGTAGAACTCCGCCTCGCTCAGGACCGCGATGCGGGGGTCGGGGATCGCGAAGCCGTGCTCGACGGTCGCGGTCGTCACGACGGCGAACCCCGGCTCGGGCGGCGCGTCGACCGCTGCGGCACGGGCGGCGACCCCGGCGTCGGCGAGCACCTGCACCGCACGCTCGACGAGGCCCTGGCCCTGCGCGGTCACCACGACGGCCCACCCGTCGTCGGTCAGCGACTTGACGTGCGCGATCGCCCCGTCGGCGCTGCCGGCGAAGCTCGGGACGGCCTCGGCCCGGACGCGGATGTACTCGCCGGCCTCGGCAGCGGCCTCGGCGTCGGTGAGGACGCGCTCGGTGTCCCCTTCGTCGAGGCCGGAGTCGAACGGCGACACCGTCCACCAGGTGCGCTGCCCGCGGGTGTTCTTGAGCTGCTGCACGGTCAGGAAGTTGCCCGCGTCGAGGTCGATCGGGGCCTGGGCACCGGCGACCGCTGCACTCCAGGCCGCCTGCAGGAACTCGGTGTTCGTCTCGGCGAGGCTGTTCGCCCGGCCGTTCACCCGCTCGGGCGAGAACACCGCGATGGTGGCGTCGTCCGGCAGGTAGGAGGTCATCGGCACGAGGTCCTGCACGAGCGCCGGAGCGAGGGACTCCATGCCCTCGACCGGGATGCCCTCGGCGATCTTCGCGAGCATCTGCGACAGGTTCGGGAACTCGTGCAGCATCTCGCGCGCCCGCTGCCGGACGTCGTCGCTGAGCAGGAGTTCGCGCGAGGCGGTCAGCTCGACCGAGCCGAGGTCGTCCTCGGTCGTGCGCTGGTCGGCGACGGAGAACGCCTTGATCGCCTCGATCTCGTCGCCGAAGAAGTCGACGCGTGCCGGGTGGTCGGCCGTCGGCGGGAAGACGTCGAGGATGCCACCGCGCACCGCGAACTCACCACGGCGTGTGACGAGGTCGACACGCGAGTAGGCGAGGTCCACCAGCTGGGACGCGATCGCCGCCAGGTCGTTGCCCCGCGAGTCGGTCCGCAGCACCACCGGCGCCAGGGACGTCAGGTTGCTCGCGATCGGCTGCAGCGCGGCGCGGACGCTCGCGACGACGATGGTCTGGCGGCGCTCGGCCGGGTCCGCCGCCTGCCACGCCGCGAGCTTCCGGAGCGTCGCGATGCGGGTACCGACCGTCTGGGCACTCGGGCTGAGGCGTTCGTGCGGCAGGGTCTCCCACGCCGGGAACTCGAGCACGTCGGCGTCGGGGACGTAGCTGCCGAACGCTTCGCGGACCGCCTCGGCTTCACGCCCGGTCGCCGTGATGACGAGGACGCACTGCGGACCGTTGCGCTCGGCGAGCAGCGCGCCGAGCAGCGGCACGCGCAGGCCATCCACGACGGAGAAGTCGGCGTCGCGCGGTGCGGCGCGCAGCACGCGATCGAAGGCGGAGGCGCGCGAGAGCGCAGGGATGATGCCCGAGATCGTCACTCAGGAGATGGTACCGGCCGCCACCGACACCGGCCGCGACGTGCGCGACGGGCGAACAGCGCCGACGCCCGGCACGGAGCGCTCAGGACGGAGCGTGCACGCGCTGCTGTGCGGCGAGCAGCCCGACCTCGGCGATCGCCTGTACCGCGTCGGCGGCGTCGGCCAGCAGGATCGGCAGCGTCTTCTTCTCGGCTGCGGAGAAGTCACGCAGCACGTAGTCGGCCGGGTCCTGCCGACCGGGCGGACGCCCGATGCCGACCCGGACGCGCATGAACTCGTTCGTGCCGGTGGCCTTGATGATGTCGCGCAGCCCGTTGTGCCCGCCGTGACCCCCGCTGCCCTTGAGGCGGACGGTGTCGAACGGCAGGTCGAGCTCGTCGTGCACGACGACGAGGTCGGCCGGTGTGGCGCTGTAGAACCCGAGCACCGAGGAGACCGGTCCGCCCGAGGTGTTCATGAACGACCCGGGCTTCGCCAGCACGAGTCGTGTGCCGCCGGGCACCAGGCGCCCCTCGGCGACCTGGTTCGGCGTCTTGTGCTTCTTGAACGTCGCTCCCATGCGGGACGCGAGTTCGTCGAGGACCATCTGGCCGACGTTGTGACGGTTGCCCGCGTAGTCGGGCCCGGGGTTCCCGAGCCCGACCACCACCAGGATGCTGCTGCCGTTCATGAGCGCAGTGTCACAGCGTCGACCAGATGTCTTCGAAGGGGTGTTACTCGGAGTCCGCGGCGCCCTCGGCACCCGACTCGGCACCGGCCTCGGCCGAGGCCTCGTCCGCAGCGTCGTCGTCAGCGGTGCCACGCGGGGTGACGATCGCGACGACCAGCGCCTCGGGGTCGGTCTCGAGCTCGGCGCCCTCGGGGAGCTCGAGCTGCGCGGCGTGGATCTGCACGCCGTCCTCGAGGCCCTCGACGTTCACGGAGACGTGCTCCGGGATGTCGGTGGCGAGCACGAGCAGCGAGATCGTGTTGAGGTCCTGCACGTGGATGGTGCCGGAGAAGGACTCGCCCTCGATGACGACGGGCACGTCGACCGTGACCTTCTCGCCACGGCGGAGGACCACGAGGTCGATGTGCTCGATGATCTGGCGCACCGGGTCACGCTGGACGTCCTTGACGAGGGCGAGCTGCGCAGCACCCTCGATGTCGAGGTCGACGACCGCGTTGGCGGTACGGACGAGCAGCATGGTCTCGTGACCGGGCAGCGAGATGTGCTTCGGCTCGGTGCCGTGGCCGTAGACGACCGCGGGGATCTTGTCGGCCGCGCGGAGCTTGCGAGCAGCGCCCTTGCCGAACTTGGTGCGGACTTCCGCTGCGAGCTTGGTGTAGTCGGCCATGGTGCCTCCTGGTGTCGGGGACGACGCCGGGGTGCCGGCATCGTGGGGGTCTGTGGTGTTGCAACTCGAACGCGTGCACGCGTGAGGAACGATCCCAGGGTCTTGCCGGGTATCCCACCGCGTCGATCACGGCCGCGCGTACGCAGCCCTCGCCGAAGTCAGGGATTGAGTCTAGCAGGGCCGTCCGGGCGTGTCGTCCCGTGATCTGCCCGCTTCCGCTGCGACGACGCTCAGCGGCCGACCTGCCGACGGTGCTCCTGCGCGGCGTGGAGGACGTCGCGCGCCCGGTCGCTCGCTGCCTCGGCCTCGTCGCGGGCTGCCTCGAGCCGGGTGATCTCGGCCTCGGCCTGCTCCAGGGCACGCTGGAGCTCCGCGCGGCGCTCCTCCGCCTGTTCGAGATCGGCCTCGGCGGTGTCGAGTGCTGCGTCGGCGTCGCGGGACTCCGTGCGCGCCGCGGTCTCGGCCTGGCGTGCGGCCTTCCGGTCGGCGACCGGGTCGCGCTTCGGTTCTGGTACGGGGTCGGGATCGGCTTCGGCGTCCGGTTCCGGGGCGTCGCGCTGCGCGGGCCTGGAGGCACGGCTCGCCTTCCGCGCGCCCCTCGCCTGGGAGATGGGGATGGGTGGGGCATCGCTGCCGGACCAGGCATCGGGCACCGCGTCCGGATCCGCGAGCGCCCCGTCGAGGTCGACCGCGTCGAACCCCACGCTCTCGAGCGCCGTCACGAGCAGCCCCGACCGGACGGCCGCGCCGGCGTGCGGGTCCGCCATCGCCGCCTCGATCGTCGACCGGACCTGCTCGAGCACCGCCGGGGTGACGGGGTGTCCGGCGTCGGACGCCAGGTCCGCACCGGCCTGTGCGAGGGCGTCGACGACCTCGGCGCGCTGCCGACGGAGGGTCCGGATCGCGTCGGGGTCGGCGTCGGCCTGGGCCTTGCGGAGTGCCGGTCCGAGGTCGACGGCGTCGTCGAGGGCACCGTCGTGGGCGAGCAGGTCGATCACCCAGGCGGCCGGTGAGGGCTTCCGGAGCTTCCCGATCTCGGTCGCGAGGGCGCGGTCGTCCTGCCGCACCGCACGCTGCCGTGCGGTGCGCTCGGCGACGAAGTCCTGCGGCGCGACGAGCAGCAGCTCCCTGGCGACGTCGGCGAACTCCATGCGACCACTGTGCCTGCTCAACACCGTGCCCGCCACGGCGTCGGGGACTACCAGTCGTGGACGGTGCCGTCGGCCAGGCGGTTGAACGGCAGGTACGCCTGCTCGTAGGGGTACTTGCCGGCTTCGTCGACGTCGAGGCTGACCCCGAGGCCCGGCTCGTCACCCGGGTGCAGGTAGCCGTCGGTGAACGTGAACGTCTGGTGGAACACCTGGTTGGTCTGCGGCCCGTGCTGCATGTACTCCTGGATGCCGAAGTTGTGGATCGCGAGCCCGAGGTGCATCTGCGCGGCGAGACCCACCGGGGAGATGTCGGTCGGCCCGTGGAACCCGGACTTGACCTGGTACAACGCCGCGTACTCCATCGTCTTCTTGAGCGGGGTGACGCCGCCCATGTGGGTGACGGCACCGCGGACGTAGTCGATGAGCTGGTCTCGGATGATGTCCTTGAAGTCCCAGATGGTGTTGAAGACCTCGCCGATCGCCAGCGGCGTCGTCGTGTGCTGCCGGACGAGCTTCAGGGCCTCCTGGTTCTCGGCGGGGGTGCAGTCCTCGAGCCAGAACAGGTCGTACGGCTCGAGCGACTTCCCGAGCTTGGCGGCCTGCAGCGGGGTCATCCGGTGGTGGCCGTCGTGCAGCAGGGGCAGTTCGGGGCCGAACTCGTTGCGGACGGCCTCGAACACGGTGGGCACGTGGCGCAGGTAGGCGCGGGTGTCCCAGTCCTCCATCGCGGGGTACGCACCGCGCTGCGCGGGCTCGAAGTCGTAGCGGACGCCGGCGTTGCCCTCGGTGGTCCTGTTCGACGCGATGCCGTAGATGGACTCGAGGCCGGGGACACCGGTCTGCACGCGGATGGAGCGGTAGCCCTCTTCCTGGTGTTCGCGGATGGAGTCGAACAGCTCGGGCAGCTCCTTGCCCGAGGCGTGGCCGTACGCCATGAGCCCGGTGCGCGATGCGCCGCCGAGCAGCTGGTACAGCGGCATCCCGGCGACCTTCGCCTTGATGTCCCAGAGGGCCATGTCGACGGCGGCGATCGCGGCCATCGTGACCGGACCACGGCGCCAGTACGACGACCGGTACAGGAACTGCCAGGCGTCCTCGATGCGGCTGGCGTCACGGCCGACGAGCAGCGGGACGACGTGCTCGGACAGGTAGGCGGAGACCGCGAGCTCGCGGCCGTTCAGGGTGGCGTCGCCGAGCCCGGTGACGCCGTCGGCCGTGGTGAGCTTGAGCGTCACGAAGTTCCGGTTCGGGCTGGTCACGATGACCTCGGCCCGCTCGATCAGCTGGCCGCGATCCGCCGAGGCCCAGGTGTCCGGACGGCCGGCGGTGGTCTCGGCCGGCCCGCTGTCGGTGGCGCCGGGGACCGGGGCCGCGGGGTTGGTGGTGGTCGTGTCGGTCATGCGTGGACTCCTCCGTTGGAGCGTTCGCGGGCGCGTGCCGCGGCGGTGCGGATGCGGTCGGCCGCCGCCGTCACGGCGGTGACCACGGGGGTGGTGTCGAGTTCGGGCGCGACGACGGCCAGGACGTCGTGCACGTCCGAGTCTGGCCCGGGGGCACCGGGGTCGTCCACCAGGTCGGGTTGCTCGGTGACGTGCAACCACCACGCGGCGAGGGCGGTGGCCGCTCCGGTGCCGATGCCGGCCGAGGGGTCGCGGGCGAGCCGGTGCCGCACGACGTCGACGACACGGACGGGCAGCTTCTGCGAGCCGCCGGACGCGATCTGCCGCAGGGTGTGCCGGATGCGCGGGTTGGCGAACCGCTCGACCAGGGCCGCGCGGGCGTCGGTGACCTCGCCCTCGGGCAGGGGCAGCTCGAGCGCGGCTTCGTCCCAGAGCTGCTCGACGGCGGTGCGGCAGACCGGGTCGTCCATCGCCTCGGCCACGGTGTCGTGGCCGAGCTGCAGCCCCAGGTAGGCGAGGAGCGAGTGCGAGCCGTTCAGCAGCCAGAGCTTCCGCTGCTCGTACGGGGTGACGTCGTCGACGATGCGCACCCCGGCGGTCTCCCACGCGGGGCGGTCGATCCCGTCGAAGGCGTCCTCGAGCACCCATTCGGCGAACGGCTCGGTGACGACGGGGACCCGGTCGCCGGCGAGCGCACCCGGCAGTTCCGACAGGTGCGCGACGTCGTCGTCGGTGGTGGCCGGGGTGATCCGGTCGACCATCGAGCTCGGGAACGTGACGTTCGCCTCGATCCAGTCGCGCAGGGCGTCGTCGGTGACGGCGTCGAGCACGGCGTCGCGCAGGACCGCCCCGTTGTGCGTCAGGTTGTCGAGACTGACCAGCGCGATGCGCCCGGACCCGGCGGCACGGCGGGCGTCGAGCCCCGCGACCAGCCGCGCCGGCACGTCGGAACCGGGCCGGTAGCCCTGCTCGGTGACCGTCAGCGTGACGATGGTCGTCTCCGGGGACGCGACCACGTGCCTCCAGGCCGTGTCGTCGCTGCCGGGGTGGGCGGCCACGATCGTGTCGACCACCTCGGCTCCGTCGCCGGACGCGGCTCGGGTGACGAGCGTGTACCGGCAGTCCTGCGCGGTCAACGCGTCCGCGGCGGCGGGCGAGCGGCCGGTGAAGGCGGTGATGCCCCACGGCTCCCCCGTGGTGTGGGCGGTGTACCAGGCGAGGTGGGCACGAGCGAAGGCCCCCACCCCCAGGTGGACGATGCCCGGACGGCGCTCCGTCATGCGGTCACCGGCACGAGGGAGCGGAGGTACGCCAGGTTGTCGGCCGTGCGGGTCTCGAGCGGGAGGTCGGTGGAGAAGTCCTCGATGGTGACCCACCCGTCGTACCCGACCTGGCGGAGCGCGTCGAGGTACTCGGACACCGACGCCTGGCCGGTGCGCAGGGGTGCCCACTCGTGCTGCCAGATCGAACTGCCGTCGGCACGGGTGTCGCCGGTGTCGACCCAGCGGGCGTTCTTCACGTGGGCGTGTGCCAGGTACGGCCCGAGCAGTTCGAACGCGGCCAGGTGGTCCTCGTACCCCTCGATCACGAGGTTGCCGAGGTCGTGGATGACGCCGACGTGTGCGGGGTCGAGACCGTCGATCAGTCGCAGTGCCGCGGAGGCCGACGGCGTGATCGTCATGTGGTGCAGCTCGACGAGTGCTTTCACGCCGAGCTCCGACGCACGCGACGCGGCCCACTCGAGGTCGGCGCGGGTGCGGTCGAAGAGCTGCGGGTAGGTCTCGCCGGTGCGTTCCTTCTCGGCACGGTAGTGCGGCATCGTGACCCGCACCTGGCGCGCGCCGAGTTCGCTGGTCACGCGCAGCATCGTCTCGACGCCGTCGTGGTCGGCGGCCGCCTGGTAGCCGCCGATGCCCGAGTACTCGAGGCCGGCTGCGTCGGTGACCCGGGCGATCTCGCCGACCCGGTCGCGGATGCCGGTGTACTGCCAGGTCGAGTTGTTGCCCGCCCAGAACGACCGCTCGGCAGGGACTTCGGCGCCGTCGGCCGGGCGGTCGTCGACGATGCGCCACTCGATGCCGTCCCAGCCCTGTGCGGCCAGGATCTCGGCGGCTTCGGACGGGGTCCAGTCGGGGGTGGAGGCGGTGAACACAGAGAACTTCATCGGGTGGCTCCTTCGGTCGCGGTGGCGGTGGCGGGTGTGCCGACGACCGGCACCACGTCGTCGTACTTCCCCTCGATCACGTCGTCGATGCGCACGGGGTGCCCGAGCGTCGCGCTGACGTAGAGCCCGCGGACGGTGGCGAGCGACACGAGGGCCGCGTCGACGGTGACACCCGGTTCGCGTCCCTGCCGGATCGCGTCGACGATGTCCGTGTACTGCCGAGCGTGGCCCGCGGCGAAGTGGTCGGGTTCAGCCGGGCCGCCGACGACGTGCTCGGGCGGGACGACCTGGTCCTTCTGGTCGACCGCACCGGCGACCGCGGTGGCGTTCGACGTGGTGGACGCGGACTCGAGCGTGGCGGTGTCCGGGGCGATGTGGAAGTACGCGAGCCGGTCGTCGTCGACGATGGCGGAGCCGTGCGTGCCGTACACGGCGTACCGGGCGGAGAGCCCCGGGTACGCGGCGGTCGTGCAGTGGACGACCCCGAGCGCCCCGCCGGCGAACCGGACGGTGGCGACGGCGGTGTCCTCGACCTCGATCCGGTCGTGCGCGAGCAGGCCGGTCTGCGCGGAGATCTCGACCGGACGACCGAGCGCCCAGACGAGCAGGTCGACGGTGTGCACGCCCTGGTTCATCACCGCGCCGCCGCCGTCGAGCGCCCAGGTGCCGCGCCAGTCACCGGAGTCGTAGTACCCCTGCGACCGGTACCACGCGACGCTCGCGAGCCCCGAGGTCACGGTGCCGAACCCGCCGTCGTGCGCGGCCCGGGCGACGGCCGCCGACGCCGGGTCGAAGCGGTGCTGACTGATGACGCTCGTGACGAGCCCGCGGTCACGAGCGGCTGCGGCGAGCGCCGCGATCTGCCGGGCCCGGGGCATCGTGGTGTCGAGCGGCTTCTCGATGACGACGTGCTTGCCGGCGGCCAGGGCGGCCTCGGCGAGCTGCACGTGCATGCCGGACGGCGAGCAGATCGCGACGACGTCGATGTCGGTCTGGTCGATCGCTTCCTCGATGGTGGACGTCGTGATCGGGCGGGCGACGCCCATCGCCTCGATCGCGTCGGCTGCGCTCGTGGCGGCTTCGGGCACGGCGTCGACGAGGGCGACGACCTGCAGGTCGGGGTGGTGCACGGCGACGGTCGCGTGGTGGCGTCCGATGACACCGGCGCCGACGACGGCCAGGCGGAGCGGGTTGGTGGGTTCGGTCATCGCAGGGTGACTCCGATCTGGTCGGTGAGGGTGCGGAAGGCCCGGCCGGCACGACCGAAGGCCGCGGGGCCGGAGAACCCGCCGAGGGAGGTGAAGTCGCTGAGGTGCGGCTCGAGCGAGGCGTACCCGGAGTAGCCGGCGTCGCGGAGCGCGGTGAGGGTCTGGAGCAGTTCGCCGTCACCCTCGCCCGCGGGGACCACCGACGAGTCGGCGGCGAGGGCGTCCTTGACCTGCAGGTAGTCGACGAACGGGGCGAGCTGCTCCCAGCCGTCGGTGAAGGGCCGGACGCCGCACTGCACGTAGTTCGCGTTGTCCCAGGCCAGGCGGAGCGCCGGCGATCCGACGCTCTCGACGATGTCGAGCACCCGCGCGGGGACGTCGCCGTAGATGTCCTTCTCGTTCTCGTGCAGCAGGGTCACGCCCTCACGCTCGGCGAGGTCGGCCAGCGCCCGCATCCGGACGAGGACGTCGTCGCGGACGTCGTCTGGGCTGCGGCCCTCGAAGTAGAACGAGAAGATCCGGATGTTCGTCGTGCCGAGCGCGTGTGCGGCACGGATCGCACGGGCGAGCCGTGACACCTCGTGCTCGACGGGCTCGTCGACGGGCACCTTGCCGATCGGCGAGGCGATCGCAGACACGGTCTGCCCGCGCTCGTCGAGCAGCCGGTGGAGTCCGGCGAGCTGGTCCTCGTCGAGGTCGACGACGTTGACGCCCCAGGCGCTGCGGACCTCGATGGCGCTCGCGCCGAGCGCCTGGAGGACCGCGACCTGGACGACCGGATCGGCGTCGATCTCGTCGCCGAAACCGGAGAGTTCCCAACTGGGCTGGTCGGTCATGGTGTCCTTTCGTTCGGACTGGAGGCGCGTGGCGGGGCCGCCGAGGGCCTCCAGTCCGGTTCTGGGTTGCGGCCTACTTGACGGAGCCGGCGGTGAGCCCGCCGACCAGGTAGCGCTGGAAGATCAGGTACAGGGCGACGACGGGGACGGCGCAGACGATCGAGGCGGCCATCATCTGGCCGTAGATCGGGACCGCGCCGCCCTCTTGGGTGGTGCCGAGCACCTGCAGGACCACGGCGACCGTCCGGGTGTTCGGGGTCGTCATGATCGTGGAGAACAGGACGTCGTTCCAGCCGAGCAGGAAGGCGAAGATCGCGGACACGACGATGCCGGGCCACGACAGCGGGAGCACGATCTTCGTCAGGATCTTCGTCGAGCTGGCGCCGTCGATGCGCGCCGCTTCCTCGAGTTCCTTCGGCAGGCCGCGCAGGTAGGTGACCATCACCCACGTCGAGAACGGCAGGGCGAAGGTCAGGTAGGTGACGAACAGGCCCCAGCGGGTGCCGATGATCTGCACGCCGGTGGCACTGGCGATGTTCGAGAACACCACGAAGACCGGCAGGAGCAGGAGCGTGCCGGGGATCGACTGCAGGGCGAGGAGCCCACGCAGGATCGTCAGCCGCCCGAGGAACCGGAACCGGACGAGCACGTAGGCCGTGGACACGGCGAGCGCGGCACTCGCGACGGCGACGGCACCGGCGGTGAGCATCGAGTTCACCAGTCCCTCGCCGAGGGCGACGGTGGACCAGATCTCGACGTAGTTCGACAGCGTGAACTCCGACGGGAAGTACTCGCCGCGGGCGACCGCGACGTCGGAGTTGACCGAGCCGAACAGGATGTAGAGCACCGGGACGGCGATGAACGCAATGATCACCGCGATGACGGTGACGAGCAGCCAGCGCGGCAGCAGCCGGGTGACGTCGGTGTCGTAGGGACGCTTGCTCCGTCGGCCGCCGCTGCCGGTCGTGATGCTCTCGGTGAGCGTCGCGGTGGGGCGGGTGCGGGTGCTGAAGGACGTGCTCGGGGTGGTCATGCGCGGGCTCCGTCGATGTCGGCGGCGGTCGGGGCGGCGGCGAGCGTGGCGCGGTCGGCGCGACGCTGCTTCCGGTTGGGGCCGGCGTCGTCGCCGGTGTCGAGCTTGACCGCCCGCAGGTAGACGAACAGCGGGATCGCGACGATCACGAGCGAGCAGATCGCCATCGCCGCGGACAGGCCGAAGCGGAACGACTGGAAGCTCGCGATGTACGTCAGGACGGGCATCACCTCGACGCTGGACGGCAGCGGGATGCCGAACAGCACGAACGGCAGCGTGAAGTTGTTGATGTTGTGCAGGATCGAGATGATCACCGCGAGGCTGAGGGGTCCGCGCAGGTACGGGAAGATGATGTACCGCAGCTTCGCCCACCAGGTCACCCCGTCGAGTGCGGCGGCCTCGTGCACCTCGTTGTCCACGGCCTGCAGTCCGGCCAGGGACAGCAGGTAGACGAAGGGCCAGCTCGTCCAGATCATCACGCCGGCGAGCGCCCAGTACGACGCCGAGCCGTTCAGCCACAGCACGTCGGTGTGCAGGATCGAGTTCACGACCCCCTGCGGCTGGAGCATCGTGCGGAAGAACGTGCCGACGACGAACGCCGGGAGCACGTACGGGATCAGGTAGATCGAGCGGACGAGCCCGCGACCGGGGAACCGGTTCTGCGTCGAGATCGCGGCCGCGACGCCGATCGGTACGGTCACCGCGGTGACGAGCACCGACAGCGACACCGAGATCCAGATGGAGTGCAGCAGCGGCGAGTTCGTGAACGCCTCGGTGAAGTTCGCGAACCCGACGAAGGGGGCACTGAACCACTGGCGGAGCGTGTACTGGTCGAGGTCGAGCATCGCGATCCAGAAGCCCACCAGGAGCGGCACCACGATGACGGCGAGCATGAGGACGCCGCCGGGCAGGAGCATCCACAGCGGGCGCTCGCGTTTGTAGAGGGGCGTCTTGCCGGCCGGGCGGACCGGCCGGGGCGGCGCCGCGTCGGTGCGGGGCCTGGTCTGCGTGCTGGTCATCACAGACCTCCGTTCTTCTGACGGTCGAGGGTGGCCTGGGCGTCCTTCTGGGCGTCCTGCAGTCGCTTGCGGAGCTGGTCGTCGGTGACCTCGCCGGACTTCAGCGACGGGATCGACTGCACGACCACGTCGACCAGGGCGAGCTGGATGTCGGACCAGGCGCCGGTGAACGCGGTCGGCTTGGACAGGCGGCCGGCGTCGATGATCGGCTTGAGCTGCGGGTTGTCGGCTGCCAGGTCGGCGGCGGCCGAGGCGTTCGTCGGCAGGTTGCCGAACAGGTCGTAGTACTCGAGCTGGGCCTTCGGGGCGCTGAGCTGCTTGACGAACGCGAACGACAGCTCCTGCTTGCTGCCGTAGTCGGCGACGACCCAGTTGTCGCCGGACAGGATGCTGGCGGCTTCGATGCCGTCGGACGGCCGCTCGGACGCCCCCGGCGGGACGGTGGGCAGCAGGGCGAACTCGTACTTGCCGTCGACCTTGGTGTCCTGGAAGGAGTTGATGGCAGTGGTGGTCGTCATCGGGAAGAACGCGGCCTTGCCCTCGGTGAACTGCGCGAGGGCCTGGGCGTTGTTCCAGCCGATCGCGGCCGGGTCGACGACGCCGTCCTTCGTGACCCAGTCGAAGTAGGTGCGGTAGGCGTTCTCGACGGCCTTGCTGTCGATCTCGGCCTTCGAGCCGTCGACGATCGTGTTGCCGGCGTTCTGGGCCATCCCCCACACGAACTTCCAGGGGTCGAAGCCGTCGGCGTAGGCGATCGCCATGCCGTGGTGTCCGTCACCCGTGGTGGCCTTCGCATCGGCGGTCAGCTCGTCCCACGTCGTGGGCATGTCGGTGATGCCGGCCTTCGCGAGCAGGTCCTTGTTCACCGCCATCACGAACGGACGGCTGGCGAACGGGATCCCGATCTGCTTCGACGCACTCGGACCGGAGATGCCGAACGACGCGGGGTCGAACTGGTCCTTGCCGCCGATCGCGTCCCACTCCTTCGTGCCCATCTCGACGAAGGCACCGGTGGCGTACGCGGTCGGGGTGAAGGTGGTGCCGATCGCGTAGACGTCGGGGCCCTGGCCGGAGATGACGCTCGTCTGGATCGCGGTCAGTTCCTCCTGCGCGGACGAGTAGGTCTCCCACTGGATGTCCGCACCGGTCGTGCGCTTGAACTCGGCGGCGGTCTCCCGCTGCCATTGCTTGCGTTCCTTGGGGTAGGTGGTGTCCGCGCCCATCATCACGCGGAGGGTGTTCGGGTCGTCGCCGCTGCCGTTCACCACAGCGCATCCCTGCAGGGACAGTGCGGTGAGGGCGACCACGGCGACGGCACCGACGAGGGTGCGGACTTGCAGTCTTCGCGTCTTCACGGGGGTTTCCTCCTCGAGACCTCCTCCGAGCGGCGCTGCTCGGTGGCACCACTGTTCCGCCGATGGCAACATGCGGCAACCGGTTGCCACTTGTTGCCAGACGCGAATACGTTCGGCCTCGTGAAGGACCTCTCGACGGACGGCGGCGGGCGCACGGGCGGTGCCGCAAGCACTGCCGCTGGTGGCGCCGCCGCTGGTGCTCGCGCTGCCGGCGCCGCCGTTGGTGCCGCGCGTCGCGTCACCATCCGCGACATCGCCGACGCCACCGGGGTCGCCGCGTCCACCGTCTCCCGCGCCCTGTCCCTGCCCGACCGGGTCAACCCCGTCACCCAGGAGCGCATCCAGCGGGCAGCTCGCGAGCTCGGCTACGTCGCCAACTCGCAGGCCCGGGCGCTGACCTCGGGCCGCACCCGCGCCGTCGCCGTGCTCGTGTCCGACATCACGAACCCGTTCTACTTCGACGTCATCCGGGGCACCCAGCACCAGCTCGCCGGCGCCGGCTGGACGCAGCTGCTCGTCGACACCGAGGAGTCCGCCGACGCCGAGATGGCCGCACTCACCGCCGTGGGGGCGAAGGCCGACGGGGTCGTGCTCACCGCGTCACGACTGTCCGACGCGCAGATCGCACGGTTCGCCGAACGGATCCCCCTGGTCGTCGTGAACCGTCGGCCCACCGGCGTGCCGTCGGTGCTCATCGACACCCCCGGCGGGGTGGAGCAGGCGGTGCAGCACCTGGTGTCGCTGGGACACCGGGAGATCCTGTACGTCGCCGGGCCCGACAGCTCGTGGTCGAACGAGCGTCGGTGGCGCGCCCTCGTGCAGGTCGCCAAGCGCCTGGGGATCCGCGTCGCCCGGGTCGGACCGCACGCTCCCTTCGTCGACTCCGGCGCCGCGGCCGCCGACGCCGCCGTGCACGCCGGTGCGACCGCGTGCATCGCCTTCAACGACCTGATCGCCATCGGGATGCTCGCCCGGCTGCGGGAGCGCGGGGTCCGCGTCCCCGAGGACATGAGCATCGTGGGCTGCGACGACATCTTCGGCGCCGACTTCTGCAACCCGCCGCTCACCACGATGACCTCGCCGATCGAACGGGCCGGCCGGGTCGCGATCCGGATGCTGCTCGGACGGCTCGGCGCGCTGCCCGCCGACGAACTGCCCGGGGAGCACATGTCCGGCGCCGTCGCCCTGCCCACCCACCTGACCGTGCGCGAGTCGACCGGGCCGGCGCCCCGTGTCGGCACCGACTGATCCCGCACGAGCAGCCCCACACTCGCACCACCCGAACTCGCCGCCCCCGAAGGAGTCGATGATGACCCGCACCAGCACCCCCACCCGGCTCGCACCGCACCCCGACCGACTGTTCCCCGCCGACCCCGGAGCGCGAGCCGTGGCACGCACCGTGTACGAGGCGGTCAAGGACGCCCCGATCATCTCGCCGCACGGGCACGTCGACGCGGCGCTGATCGCCTCGGACCAGCCGTTCAGCGACCCCGCATCGCTGCTCATCACGCCCGACCACTACGTGCTCCGCCTGCTGCACGCGAACGGGGTGGACCTGGCCGCGCTGGGACGCGCGGATCTGTCGGGGCCCCGCCCGGGCTCGCAGGCTCGCCCGGCGGCGTCGGCGCATCGCTGGCGCGATGCCGCTGAGCCGACGCCGCCAGGCCGTGCCATCTGGCGGCAGTTGGCGGAGCACTGGGACGACTTCCTCGGGACCCCCGTGCGCTACTGGTTCGAGACAGAGCTGCACGACGTGTTCGGGCTCGACCAGGCGCCGTCCGCCGCCAACGCGGACGACCAGTACGACCACATCGCCGGCCTGCTGGCGTCCCCCGCCTTCCGGCCACGCGCGCTCTTCGACGCCTTCGGCATCGAGGTCCTCGCCACCACGGACGGCCCGGCGGACGACCTCGCTGCGCACGCGCAGCTCGCCGCGGACCCCGGCTTCACCGGCCGGGTGCTCCCCACGTTCCGCGCGGACGCCGTGTTCGACCCGACGCGGTCGGACTGGAGGCCCGTGGTCGCGTCGATCGGCGAGGCCGCCGGCATCGACACGGGCACCCACGCAGGGCTGCTGGCGGCTCTCCGCGCACGTCGCCGGTACTTCATCGAGCACGGTGCGACCGCCACGGACACCGGGGTGCTCGACGCGGGCTCCGCTCCCCTGCCGTCGAGCGAGCGGGAACGCATCCACGCCGCGGCGCTGCGCGATGCGTCGTCGGTCACCGAGGCCGAGGCGACGGCGTACCGGCACGACATGCTCTACCGCTGGGCGGAGATGAGCGTCGAGGACGGCCTCGTCATGCAGCTGCACCCCGGGGTGATCCGGAACCACCACACCCCGACGCTCGAGCGCTTCGGGCCGGACACCGGGCACGACCTGCCGGCCGTCGGGTCCTTCACCGAGCCGCTCCGGCCGCTGCTCGAGTCCTTCGGCACCGCTCCCGGGTTCCACCTCGTGCTCTTCACCGTCGACGAGACCGTCTTCTCGCGCGAGATCGGGCCGCTGGCGGGCTTCTACCCCGCCGTGTACGCGGGCGCACCGTGGTGGTTCATCGACACCCCGGCGGCCATCGGGCGCTACCGGTCGGCCGTCACCGACTCCGCGTCGTTCGCCAAGACCTCCGGGTTCATCGACGACACCCGTGCGTACTGCTCCATCCCCGCGCGGCACGACATGGCGCGGCGGGCGGACGCGGCGTACCTGGCGTCGCTCGTGGTCACGCACCAGGTCTCGGAGGAGGACGCCGTCCGCACCGCCCGCCGCATCGTGTCCGACATCCCGAAGGCGACGTTCAAGCTCTGACGCGGCGTGCGGCGCGCTGGTGGCCGCGTGGTGCGAGGTTCCGTGCCTGGTGCGAGGGTTGCCGGGTCGCACGGAACACGGAACCTCGCACGGTTCGGCGCTGCGGCGGTACGGCGGTGCGGCGGTACGGTCGGGTGCATGACGGAGCGGGTGACGGCGGCGTACAGCGCTCGAGCTGACGAGTACGCGACGCTGCTCGGGTCGATGGACGCCGTCCACCCCGACGACCGAGCCGTCGTCGAGGCCTGGGCAGCCGGTCGCAGCGGTCCCCTGGTCGACGTCGGGTGCGGCCCCGGTCACTGGACGGCGCACCTCGCACTGCAGGGGCACCGTGTCAGCGGCATCGACGCGGTGCCGGAGTTCGTCGAGCACGCACGACGGACGCACGGCGCGGTGGACGCGGACATCGACTTCCGGGTCGGGTCGCTCGACGCGCTCCCGCTCGCGGACGGCAGCGTCGACGGGGTCCTGGCCTGGTACTCGGTGATCCACCACGAACCGTCGCAGATCCGTGGGGCACTCGCCGAGTTCCATCGGGTGCTCGCGCCCGGCGGTGGGCTGCTGCTCGGGTTCTTCGAGGGTCCCGCGGTCGAGGCCTTCGACCACGCGGTCGTCACCGCGTACCGCTGGCCGGTCGCGTCCCTGGCGACGCTGCTGGACGGAGCGGGGTTCGACGTCGTGGACGTCCACACCCGCACGGCCCCGGGGCACCGGCCGCACGGGGCGATCAGTGCGGTGCGCCGCTGATCGCTGACCGCTGTCCGTTCCAGCGGCCGGTCAGGCGTCCGAGACCATCGAGGTCAGAGCAGCAGCGATCTCCGGCACAGCATCGAGTTCTCCCTCGGCGATCGCGACGATGAAGTCGTACGCCTGGTCGTTCGAGGCGTGGAGCCGGACGCCGTTCACGCCGAGGAAGACCACGAGCAGCATGAGCCCGAGGCGCTTGTTGCCGTCGACCAGGGCGTGGTTCCGGACGGCGGAGTGGACGAGCGCCGCCACCTTCTCGACCAGCGTCGGGTAGGCGTCGTTCCCGCCCACCGACGCGGCGGGTCGCGCGACCGCCGCCTCGAGCAGTCCGACGTCGCGGATCGCGTAGTCAGCTCCCAGGGTCCGACGAGCGACGTGCAACGCCTCGTCGGTCGTGAGGTGGATCACTTGCCGAGTCGTTCGAGCGCCTCGGCGTAGCGCGGGAGTTCTCGGTCGAGGATGCCGTCGATCAGATCGCTGCGGCTGTGCTGCTCGACGTACTCGCGGATGGCGGCGCGCGCGACGTCCTGCATCGAGCGCTCCTCGAGGTCAGCACGCTTGCGCAACGCCGCTGCCTCGTCGTCGTCGAGTCGGAGGGTCATGGCCATGGGGTCGATGGTATCAAGAGTGGTATCTGAACGCGCGGCAGTGATCGTGGTCATGGAGCGACGGTACGAACGTCCCCCTCGACGCGGACGGGACCGGGGATCGGTTGGGGACGGCGACGGCCGCGCTGCGCCCTGTGGAGGAACTGCCCATCCGTCGCAGGTCGTGGAACTTCGTCAGTCGGTGGTGACCGCGAGCGCGGCGAGGATCTCCCGCACGGTGTCGTCGACCGAGCCGTCGATCGACACCGCGACGGCGGCCTCGTCGGGCTGCGGCCGCTCGAGGGTCGCGAACTGCGAGTCGAGCAGCGTCGTCGGCATGTACTCGTGCTGGCGGTGGGACTGCCGTTCGGCGATCAGGTCGCGCGACCCGTCGAGGAAGGCGATGACGAGCTCCGGAGCGGACGCGCGCAGACGGTCCCGGTAGGCGCGCTTGAGCGCCGAGTTCGCCATCACGCACCGGGAGCCGTCCGATTCGACCGCGGCGATCCGCTCGGCGCAGGCGTCGAGCCACGGCCAGCGGTCCTCGTCGGTGAGCGGGATCCCCTGCCGCATCTTCTCCTTGTTGGCGACCGGATGCAGGTCGTCGGCGTCGACGAAGACGCACGGTTCGCCCTGCGCGACCAGGGCGTCGGTGAGCGCCTGGCCGATGGTGGACTTGCCGGAGCCGGAGACCCCCATCACGAGGACGGGCGGGTGGACAGCGAGCTCGCTCATCCCTCCACAGTATTGATCCGGTGAACTCTGGTCCCCAGTTCCCGCAACACCTGTGCGATCCCAGACCGCCGGTCGTAGGTTGGGCGCCAACGTCAGGACAAAGGAGGCCCTCGTGGCAGACAACAACGGTCAGGCGAACATCGGAGTCGTCGGACTCGCAGTGATGGGCTCGAACCTCGCCCGCAACCTCGCATCGCGCGAAGGCAACACGGTGGCGGTCTACAACCGCACCTACGCCCGCACCGAGGAGCTGCTCCAGGAGCACGGCGACGCCGGGTTCATCGCGTCCGAGGACATCGACGGGTTCGTCGCCTCGCTGTCGAAGCCCCGGACCGCCATCATCATGGTGCAGGCCGGCAAGGGCACCGACGCCGTGATCGGGCAGCTCGCCGAACGGTTCGAACCGGGCGACATCATCGTCGACGGCGGCAACGCGAACTTCCACGACACCATCCGACGTGAGCACGGCCTGCGCGAGAAGGGCCTGAACTTCGTCGGCACCGGCATCTCCGGTGGTGAGGAGGGCGCCCTCAAGGGTCCGTCGATCATGCCCGGTGGCTCGAAGGAGGCCTGGGAGACACTCGGGCCGATCCTGAAGTCGATCGCTGCGGTGGCCGAAGGCGAACCGTGCGTGACACACATCGGTACCGACGGCGCCGGGCACTTCGTCAAGATGGTGCACAACGGCATCGAGTACGCAGACATGCAGCTCATCGCCGAGTCGTACGACCTGCTCCGTCGCGTCGGCGGGCTCTCGGTGGAGGACCTGGTGCAGGTCTTCGACGAGTGGAACAAGGGCGACCTCGAGTCCTACCTGATCGAGATCACCGGCGAGGTCCTCAAGCAGCGCGACGCCGACACCGGCAAGCCGCTCGTCGACGTCATCCGTGACGCGGCCGGCTCGAAGGGCACCGGCGTCTGGACCGTGCAGAACGCCGTGGGCCTGGGCATCCCCGTCTCGGGCATCGGCGAAGCCGTGTTCGCCCGCGCCGTCTCGTCGAAGCCGACGCAGCGTGCCGCCGTGCAGCAGTCGGTCAAGAACCGTCCGCAGATCGCCGAGGTGCCGGACACCTTCGCCGACGACGTCCGTGCGGCGCTCTACGCCTCGAAGGTCGTCGCGTACGCACAGGGCTTCGACCTCATCATCGCCGGGGCGAAGGAGTACGGCTGGGACATCGACCTCGGCAACGTCGCGAAGATCTGGCGGGGTGGCTGCATCATCCGGGCCCAGTTCCTGAACCGCATCGTCGAGGCGTACGCCGAGAACCCGAAGCTCGAGTCGCTGCTGGTCGACCCGTACTTCGCGAACGCGGTCGCCGAGGGCGAAGCCGCCTGGCGCCGCATCGTCGGCATCGCGGCCGCGTCGGGCGTTCCCGCGCCGGGCTTCTCGTCCGCGCTGTCGTACTTCGACTCGCTCGCGTCCGACCGTCTGCCCGCGTCGCTGATCCAGGGCCAGCGCGACTTCTTCGGCGCGCACACCTACCAGCGCATCGACAAGGACGGCACCTTCCACACGCTGTGGTCCGACGACGACCGCCGCGAGGTCGAGCAGGAGCCGTCCACGCACTGACGACCGCGCCCGCTGCCGCTGCTGCCCCGTTGCCGGCCACGGAGGTCGGTGCGGGTTCGGCAAGGAGGGCCTCGCTGACCGGGGCCCTCCGTCGCGTCAGGCGACGATGCGTTCCCGCGCCAGGTCGGCGACGAGCCGGTCCAGCCGTGGACCGCGCCCGAGCAGCCGACGCGAACCCGGGGCGGTCCGGACGAAGAACGTCGCCACGGCGGGGGTGTCGTCCGGTCGCACGTGGTGGATCGCCACCGCACACGCGCGGCGAGCACCACCGGTAGCACTAGGTCGCGGCGAGCCACCGGGTTGCCCCGAGCCGTCCGAGCCGTCCGAGCCGTCGACGCCGTCCGCCACGTCTTCCAGTCCGACGTGCACGACACGACTCCACCGGATCACGAGCAGCCGGGTCGCCCGCCGTTCGTCGAGTTCCCACAGGGAGGCCTCGGTGGCGCCGAAGGCCCAGGTCACGCGCGAACCGAGGTGGGTATCCGGACGGACTTCGTCGACGACGCCACGGAGTTCCGGTGTCGGCGCCGCCGGCACCAGCCACACCGTCGGGTCGATCCGCCGGATGGCGAGCGCGAGGGCCTCGTCCGCCTGCCGCCGCCGTGCCGTCGCGGTCCGCACGACGGCGACCACGATGACCACGACACCGAGGGCGATCGCGCCGAACTCCACGATGCCGTACCAGGAGAGGTCGACGCCCGGCGCCGTCGAGACGACGACGATCCGGGTGATCAGGAGGACCAGCCAGACGGCGACGATGACCCAGCGCAGGGTGGCGAGTCGACGTGCCGGAGACATCGGTGTCCGCCCGGCACCGCGGGCACGACCGGACCGCGGGACACCATCCGGACGCTGCAGCACGGTCCGATCCTCCCACGAGCCGCGCGCCACCTGCTGGCCGAACCCGATGAACGCGCGGGGAAGCGCACACACAGCCCACGAGCGGCCGGGCGACCTACGCTCGGGCGGTGACCACCGAGACGACGGACGAACCCATCGGCCAACCGACGGCGGGTCCGTCGGACGGCCCGGGCGGGCCCGATGCCCCTTCGACCCGACGTTGGACGCTGATCGCCGCGATCGTCGGCGTCGTGGCCGCCGCCGCGTTCCTCGGTGTCGCCGAGTTCGGCGCGCTGCTGCTCGGCGGAGCGGGCAGCCCCCTGGTCGCCGTCGGGTCCGCCGTCATCGACCTCGCTCCCCCGGGTGCGAAGGACTTCATGGTCTCCGTGTTCGGCACCGGGGACAAGGTCGCCCTGTTCGTGCTCATGACGGTGATCGTCATCGCGATCAGCGCCGGTGCCGGTGTCCTCGAACGTGTCCGCCCACCCTTCGGCGCCCTCGTGTTCGCCGCCGGTGGTGTGCTGGCGCTGCTGGCCGTCAGCACCCGCTCGGGCAGCGGGACGCTCGACGGCGCCCCCACGGTCCTCGGCATCGCGGCAGCGGTGGTCGTCCTGCGCCTGCTGCTCCAGCGGCTGCGCCGGTGGGAGGCCGCGGCGACCGTGCCGACGGCGGCGCCGCGACCCGCCTCGACGGAGCGCCGCACGTTCCTGGTCTGGGGCGTCGCGACGGCGACCGTCGCGATCGTGGTGGGCACCGCCTCCAGGCTGGGGTCGTCCGCGATGCAGGCGGCCGCTGCTGCCCGGCGGGCCATCCGGCTGCCCGCCGCGGCGACCGCTGCACCGGCCGTGCCGGCCGGTGCGTCGCTCGACGTCGACGGCATCACCCCGTACATCACGCGGAACGCCGACTTCTACCGGATCGACACGGCCCTCCGGGTGCCGCAGGTCGACCCCGCCGACTGGTCGCTCCGCATCCACGGCGCGGTCGAGAACGAGATCACGCTGACGTGGGACGAGCTGCTCGCACTGCCGCTCGAGGAGCACGTGGCCACCCTGAGCTGCGTGTCGAACGAGGTCGGCGGTGACCTCATCGGCACGGCCCGCTGGTTGGGCTACCCCATCCGGGAGCTCCTCGCCCGGGCACGTCCGACGGGCGACGCCGACATGGTGCTCTCACGGAGCATCGACGGGTTCTCCGCCGGCACCCCGCTCGACGTGCTGCAGGACGACGGCACCGCGGCGCTGCTCGCGGTCGGGATGAACGGCGAACCCCTGCCGACCGAGCACGGGTTCCCGGTGCGGATGGTCGTGCCGGGCCTGTTCGGGTACGTCTCGGCGACGAAGTGGGTCACCGAGCTCGAGGTCACCCGGTTCGCCGACGCACAGGGCTACTGGACCCCCCGCGGTTGGTCGGAGCGTGGCCCGGTCAAGCTCGAGTCCCGCATCGACACCCCGCGGAACGGGTCGACCGTGACCGCGGGCAAGCCGGTCGCGATCGCGGGGGTCGCGTGGCAGCCGCACAAGGGCGTGAAGGCCGTCGAGGTCCGCGTCGGAGGCGGCGACTGGCAGCGCGCCGAACTCGCCGACTCGGTATCCGCGGACACTTGGCGACAGTGGGTGGTGCGGTGGACGCCGACCGCCGGCTCGCACCGCATCGAGGTGCGCGCGACCAGTGCGGACGGCGAGGTGCAGACGAGCGTGGACCGGCCGCCGGCTCCCAACGGTGCGACGGGCTGGCACACGGTGACGGTCGACGCGCGCTGACGCTCCGGGAGCGGTCTGCGACACGCCTGCTGACTGCCGTCGAGGTCGCAGAAAGCGTCGGTTCATGGGCGCCCGGGCGACACTTCGTGCCACCTCGGCGAACCTGAGCGGCAGGTCGTGACCGCTCGGCGGCGACGCGCTCCGGTCACCCGACGGCCTGGAGGCCCGGTGACAGCCCGCCCCGCCCCTCACCCTGGTCGCGCGACACGCCACGTGCGTCACGCCGGGGGTGCAGAAAGCGTCGGTTCGCGGACGCGCAGGCGACACTTCGTGCCGCCTCGACGAACCTGAGCGGCATGTCGTGACCGCTCGGCGCCGGGTTTCGGCGGGAAAGTCAGGGCCAAGCGGACGGACCGGGGTCAGGCGGGCAGGGTCGCGACGACGCAGGTGCCGTCGACCTCGGCGTCCCGCTCGACCACGGTGGAGAAGCCGGCGGCCGAGAACGCAGCGGCGGACGCCTCGGCCTGGGCCTCGGACACCTCGATGACGACGGCGCCACCGGGACGGAGCCACTCCCCCGCACCCGCTGCGATGCGGCGGTGCAGGTCGAGGCCGTCCGCACCACCGTCGAGGGCAACGCGGTGTTCGTGCTCGCGGGCTTCGCTCGGCATGAGTTCGATCGAGGCCGTCGGCACGTAGGGGGCGTTCACCGCGATGACCGCCACGGCCCCGCGGAACCGATCGGGCAGCGGCGCGAACAGGTCACCCGCGACGACGATGCCGCGGTCGCCGATGTTCTCGGCTGCGACGTCGACGGCGTCCGGGTCGATGTCGGTGGCGACGAGGTCGAGCGCGCCGACGCGGCCGAACAGGGCGACCGAGATCGCGCCGGCGCCGCAGCACAGGTCGACCACGCGGTCGTAGCGCTGCAGCCGACGAGCAGCCTGCTCGACGACGACGGTGGTGCGGGCTCGCGGCACGAAGACCCCGGGCGTCACCCGGATGCGGTGCCCGTCGAAGGCGGCCCAGCCGAGCACGTACTCGAGCGGCTCACCGGCCAGCCGACGCTGCACGAGGCTCCGGAGTCGCACCGGCTCACCGTCACCGGCCTCGAGCAACAGGTCGGCTTCGTCCTCGGCGAAGACGCTCCCCGCGGCCCGGAGCCGGGCCGCGAGGGCGTCACGCGCGGGATGTGTCACCACGGGCGACGGGACACGTCACGTCGCGGAGATGGTCCTGCGCCGTCGGCTGTGCCCATGGTTCGACGGCTCCGCTACGCTGCGCCGTCGAACATCGACGTCACGGAACCGTCGTCGAAGACCTCGTGGATGGCACGGGCGATGAGCGGGGCGATCGGCAGGACCTCGAGGCGGTCCCAGCGCTTGTCCATCGGCAGGGGCAGGGTGTCCGTCACGACCACGCGGTCGATGAACTCACTCTGCAGCAGCTCGGTGGCGGGGTCGGAGAACACGGCGTGGGTCGCGGCGACGACGACACCCGTGGCGCCGGCGTTCTTGAGCGCCTCGGCAGCCTTGGCGATCGTGCGGCCGGTGTCGATGAGGTCGTCGACGAGCAGGCACACGCGGCCGCTGACGTCACCGACGATCTCGTGCACCGAGACCTGGTTCGGCACGAGCGGGTCGCGGCGCTTGTGGATGATGGCGAGCGGGGCGCCGAGCTTCTCGGACCAGATGTCGGCGACACGGACGCGGCCCATGTCGGGCGACACGACGGTGAGCGTCTTCGGGTCGAGGATCTGGCGGAAGCGCTCGAGCAGCACCGGCATGGCGAACAGGTGGTCGACGGGGCCGTCGAAGAAGCCCTGGATCTGCGCGGCGTGCAGGTCGACGCTCATGATGCGGTGTGCGCCGGCGGCCTTGAACAGGTCGGCGACGAGGCGGGCCGAGATCGGCTCGCGGCCGCGGCCCTTCTTGTCCTGGCGCGCGTACGGGTAGAACGGCGCCACGACCGTGATGCGCTTCGCCGAGGCACGCTTCAGCGCGTCGACCATGATGAGCTGCTCCATGAGCCACTCGTTGATCGGCGCGGTGTGCGACTGGATGACGAAGGCATCGCAGCCACGGACCGACTCGTCGAAGCGGGCGTAGAGCTCACCGTTCGCGAAGGTCCGGGCATCGGTCGGCACGAGGTCGACCCCGAGCTCCTCCGCGATCTCGGCAGAGAGCGCCGGGTGTGCTCGCCCCGAGACGAGGACGAGTCGTTTCTGGCCGGTTGTCTTGATTCCGGACAAGTACGGTGCTCACTCCCTGACCCACGAGGGGTCGATGTCGGCGACGGGTGGTCGCCGGGATCTATTCGCCGTTCGCGAGCCGAGCAGCCTCGGCCGCCGGTGTGCCGGGTCGGTGTTCCTCGACCCATCCGTCGGTGTTGCGCTGTGGGGCGTAGCTGATCGCGAGCGATCCTGCCGGAACATCCTTGCGGACGGTGGTCCCGGCGCCGGTGTACGCACCGTCACCAATCCTAACGGGGGCGACGAACACGTTGTGCGAGCCTGTACGGACGTTCGAACCGACCTCGGTGCGGTGCTTGTGCACGCCGTCGTAGTTCGCGGTGATGGTGTTCGCGCCGATGTTCGAGTCCTCGCCCACCTCGGCGTCGCCGATGTAGGACAGGTGCGGGACCTTGCTGCCCCGGCCGATCCGGGCGTTCTTCGTCTCGACGAAGGTGCCGATCTTGCCGTCGTCACCGAGGATCGTGCCCGGCCGCAGGTAGGCGAACGGGCCGACCGAGGCGCCGTCCCCGATCACGGCGAGGGTGGCGTCGACGCGGTTCACGGTGGCGCGGGCCCCGACCTCGGTGTCGCGGAGCGTGGTGTCCGGTCCGACGACGGCACCGGCGGCGATCGCGGTGGCGCCGATGAGCTGGGTGCCGGGCAGGACCTCGGCGTCGGGTTCGATGGTGACGTCGAGGTCGATCCAGGTGGTCGCCGGGTCCTGCACGGTGACGCCGGCGAGCTGGTGGCGGCGGACGATACGGGCGTTGAGTTCCCGCGCGGCGTCGGAGAGCTGGGCACGGTCGTTGATGCCGGCGACGAGCCACGGGTCGGTCAGGGTGACCACGTCGATGCGCCCGCCGCGCTCGCTGATCAGCGCGGGAGCGTCGGTGATGTACTTCTCGCCCTGGGCGTTCGCCGTGGTGAGCGACGGCAGGGCCGCCCGGAGGCGTGCCACGTCGAACGCGTAGATGCCCGCGTTCGCCTCGGTGATGGTCAGCTGCTCGGCCGTCGCGTCCTTGTGCTCGACGACGCTGACGAAGGCGCCGGAGGCATCCCGCACGATCCGTCCGAGGCCGGTCGGGTCCGGGGCGATGGCACTCACGAAGGTCGCGCCGTTGCCGCCGCCGACGTGGGCGTCGACGAGGAGCCGGAGCGATGCGGCGTCGAGCAGCGGGACGTCGCCGGACAGCACCACGACGGCGCCGTCGAAGTCGGCGGGCAGTGCTTCGACCGCGACCTCGACCGCACGGCCGGTGCCGGGGACGTCGTCCTGGTCGACGACGATCGCGTCGGGGGCGCGCTCGACGACCTCGGCCGCGACGAGGTCACGCTCGTGCCGCACGACGACGGCGACGTGCTCGGGGCTGAGCGACGATGCCGTGCGCAGGACGTGCCCGATGAGCGGCAGTCCGGCGAGCCGGTGCAGCACCTTGGGCGTGGACGACTTCATGCGCGTGCCCTGCCCGGCGGCGAGGACGACGACGGCGATGCGCTGGTCGGTCATGCACCCATCCTGGCGCACCGCGACCCGGGCCGCCCGACGCGACCACGGCCCTGTGCGGAACCGTGCGCACAACCGCAGCCTGTGGACGGACGGGAACCGCGCCTCCAGGCCGCCTGACGGGGAGCTCTGGCCGGCCCCGCACGCCGAGGATCAGGCCCGCGCGCCCTGCGGTTCCCGCTTGACGAACGCCATCAGCACCAGCCCGGCGATGAGCACGACGACCACGCCGAGGATCCCGAACCGGGTCGACCCACCGACGGTCACGGCGACGCCGAACAGCGCCGGCGCGAGGAACGACGCGGCCCGGCCGGTGGTGGCGTAGAGGCCGAAGAGCTCGCCCTCGCGGCCGGGGGTCGTCAGGCGCGCCAGGTACGCGCGGGACGACGACTGCACCGGGCCGACGAACACGGCGAGGGTCAGCCCGAGCACCCAGAACCACTGCGTCTCGTTGCCGGCGGCGAAGACCCCGACCCCGCACACGGCGAGGCCGACGAGCGAGACCATGATGAGCGCACGCGACCCGAACCGGTCGTCGAGGCGTCCGGAGACGAACGTCGCGATGCCGGCCACGACGTTCGCGGCGATGGCGAACAGGATGACCTGCGACGGCGTGAACCCGAACACCTGCGCGGCGACGATCCCGCCGAACGTGAAGACGGCCCCGACGCCGTCGCGGAACACCGCGCTGGCGAGCAGGAACGCGAGGACGTTGCGGCGCTCCCGCCACAGCCGTGCGATGTCCCGGCCGAGGTCCGCGTAGGCACTGAACACGCCGCCGCCGCGGGCACGGTCGGGCACCGCCTCGGGCACGGTGAGGAACAGCGGGATCGAGCTGACGGCCAGCCAGACGGCGGCGATGCCGATCGCGACGCGGACGTCCCACTGCCCGGTGGCGACCGTCGCCGGCAACTGCAGGAGCCCGCCGACGACCCCGTCGCCCCGGAAGTCCTGGATGCAGAGCACGAGCAGCAGGACGAGCAGCACGATCCCGCCGAAGTACCCGGCCGCCCAGCCGATGGCGGAGACGCGGCCGGTGCGTTCCCCGGAGGCGACCTGCCCGATCATGGCGTTGTAGCCCACGCTCGCGATCTCGTAGGCGACGGTGCCGATGCCGAGCAGGGCCGCTCCGAGCAGCAGGTACGGCTGGCTCGGCGCGACGAAGACCATGCCCCCGATCGACAGCGCGACGCCGATGGTGGCGATGAGGACGGACCGGCGGCGGTGTCCGGACGAGTCCGCGAGCCGCCCCATGGCCGGTGCCACCAGGGCCACGACGATGCCCGCGATGGTCAGTGCGGTGGACACGACGGCCGCGTTGTGCGCGAGCTCCCGCTCCACGATCGCCTTGCCGGCCGCGGACGTGTCGCCGACGAGCGCCGGGTCCACGAACGCCCGGCTGGCCAGGTACGTGCTGAACACGAAGGTGGTGACGACCGCGTTGAACGCGGCGGAACCCCAGTCCCAGAGCGCCCAGGAGACGAGCGCGCGCCGGTCGGTGCGCTGCGGCACGACGGCGGCCGGTGAAGCGGTCATGCGCGAACCGTAGCGCGTCCCGGTGACGCGGCGGTGGCCCCGTTCCGGGTCACGTGCCGGACGGGAGGCGCGGGGCGGCCTGGCCCCGCGCCTCCCGTCCGCACCCTGCGTGCGTCCTCACCCGGTGCGAGCTTCCACGCACCGTGCCCGGCTGCAACGCCGCACCAGGCGGCTAGGCCCGCACCGTCCGACAAGCCGCGCACCGTCCCGGACGGGAGGCGCGGGGCGGCCCGGCCCCGGGCCTCCCGTCCGCACCGTGCGTGCGTCGTCACCCGGTGCGAGCTTCCACGCACCGTGCCCGGCTGCAACGCCGCACCAGGCGGCTCAGCCCGCACCGTCCGACAAGCCGCGCACCGTGCCGGACGGGAGGCGCGTGGCGGCCTGGCCCCGCGCCTCCCGTCCGCACCGTGCGCGCGTCGTCATCCGGTGCGCGCTTCCACGCACCGTGCCCGGCTGCAACACCGCACCAGACGGCTAGGCCCGCACCGTCCGACAAGCCGTGCACCGTGCGTGCGTCGCCACCCGGTGCGCGCTTCCGCGCACCGTGCCCGGCTGCAACGCCGCACCAGGCGCGCAACGCGGCCCGGGCCGGCGAAACCCGCACCGTGCCCGCTCAGGCGGGGACGCCGCCGGGGTAGACGACGGACTTGAGCGACTCCGGGTCGGTGTCGCTCTCGAGGGCCTCGCGGACGTCGTCGAGCCCGAAGCGACCGGTGACGAGCGAGTCGAGGTCGACCTGCCCGGAGGCGACCAGCTGGATCGCGACCGGCCACGTGTTCGTGTACCGGAAGATCCCGGTGACCGTGACCTCGAGGTTCTGGATGTGCTCGACCGGCAGGGTCATCTCGGAGTTGCCGAGCCCGACCAGCACCGCGGCACCCGCCGGACCGACCGCCTTGATGCCGTCCGACACCGCTCGGGGTGCACCGCTGGCGTCGATGAACGCGTCGACGGGGACGATGTCGGACGCGACGGACACGGCGGTGGGGTCGACGACCTCGGTGGCGCCGTACTCCAGGGCCCGCGCACGGCGCTCCGGCACCAGGTCGCTGACGACGATGCGCGACGCACCGAAGGCCTTCGCGACCTGGGCGCAGATGATGCCGATCGGACCGGCGCCGGCGATGAGCACCGACGAACCGGGCACGATGCCCGCCTTGCGGACGGCGGCGATGCCGACGGACAGGGGCTCCAGGAGCGCGCCGGCCTCGAACGAGACGGCGTCGGGCAGGACGTGCGCGAACTCGGCCTCGATGGTGACGAACTCGGTGAAGGCCCCGTCGACCGGCGGCGTCGCGTAGAAGCGCATGTGCGGGCAGAGGTTGTAGCGGCCCGCCAGGCACTGCGCGCAGCGGTGGCAGGGGCGCTGCGGCTCGATGGCCACGCGCTCCCCCACGCGGGACGGGTCCACGCCCTCGCCGACGGCCTCGATCGTGCCGGAGAGCTCGTGCCCGAGGACGAGGGGCTCCTCGACGACGAAGTCGCCGATGCGGCCGTGGCGGAAGTAGTGCACGTCGGAGCCGCAGACACCCACGGCGGCGACCCGGACGAGCACGTCGCCGGGGTCGACAGCGGGGACGGGGCGGTCCTCGACGGTGAGGTCCTGGGTGCCGAGCAGGACGCTGGTGCGCTGGGTGGAGGTCATGCGGTTCTCGCTTCCTCGGCCGCGTCGTCGCGGCCGGACGTGTGGGTGGTGGAGGGGGCGGCTGCGGGCGCCGCGGACATGGTCGCCGGTGCCGGTGCCGCCGGCATCGTGGCGTCGCGCAGCAGCTCTGCGAAGCCGATCTCGGCGGCGCCACGGACCAGGACGTCACGGCCGAGTGCCGCCGGGACGATCCGGAGCCGATCGGTCATCGCGGCCATCGTCTGCGCGCGGACGTCGGTCTCGACCCGGTCGCCGACGTGTCCGAGCAGCGCACCGAGGAACCCGCCGAGCACGACGACCTCGGGGTCGACGGTGTGGATGGCGTTCCGCAGTGCGGTCGCGAGTGCGGTGACCTGTCGGTCGACGACCCGCTCGACCTCGGGGCGGCCCTCGGCGAGCGCCGCGGCGAGCGCGTCGAGGTCGTCCGGCGGCGTCCCGGTGACGGCGGTGAGGGCGGAGCGTGAGGCCTCGGTCTCCAGGCAGCCGACCGCACCGCAGTGGCAGCGGATCCCGTTCGCCGCGACGAAGGTGTGCCCGAGCTCGCCCGCGTACCCGTCGGCGCCGCTGAAGGGCCGGCCGGCGCTGACGATCCCGCCGCCGATGCCGCTCGCGCCACCGTTCAGGTAGACGAGGTCGTCGACGCCGCGGGCGCTGCCGTACAGCCGTTCCGCCCAGGCGCCGAGGTTGGCGTCGTTCGCGGCCCGGACCGGCAGCCCCAGCTGTTCCGCGAGCGGTGCGGCGAGGGGTTCGTCACGCCAGCCGAGGTGCGGGGCGTCGCGCACGGTGCCGTCCTCGACCCGGACGATGCCGGGCACGGCGACGCCGACCCCGACGATCCGGGCCGCCGGTCCGGTGCGGGCGAGGAGTGCTGCGAGAACCCGGGCGACGGCGTCGATCGCCTGCGCCGCGGTCGGCACGGTGGTCTGCGGCTCGACCAGTCGGTCGCGGACGGTGCCGTCGAGGCCGACGAGGGCGACCCCGACGGCGTCGATCTCGACCGTGACCGCGGCGGCGAGGACGTCGGCGGACGCCCGGACGACCCCGCTCGGCCGTCCGACACCGGCACCGGGGGTCCCCGCGGCGGGGGTCTCCTCGTGCACGAGACCGACGTCGACGAGTTCCCCGACGAGCGCGAGGATCGTCGAGCGGTTCAGGCCGGTGCGGCGGGTGAGTTCGGCGCGGGTGACGGGGCCGTCCTCGTGGACGAGCCGGAGGACGCGCGCGGCGTTGCCCGGCGTCGCCGTGGGCTGCCGTGCCATGGGTCCTCCTCGGTGGTGGGTGGGTTCCTGCGACCGCGTCGGCCGGTCAGCGCGACTGCGAGAACGCGGCGTCGAACGAAGCGTCCGGCGGCGCGATGGTACCGAGCTGCCGGACGAACGCCAGCGCCTCGGGCCCGCCGACGAGCCGGTCCATGCCGGCGTCCTCCCACTCGACGCTGGTCGGTCCGGTGTACCCGATGTGGTTCAGCACGCGGAACACCCGCTCCCACGGCACGTCCCCGTGGCCGGCGGTGACGAAGTCCCACCCGCGCCGGGGGTCGCCCCACGGCAGGTGCGAGGACAACCGCCCGTTGCGCCCGTCGAGCTGCTTCACCGACTCCTTGCAGTGCACGTGGTACACCCGGTCGGCGAAGTCGAGCAGGAACGCCGCGGGGTCCAGGTCCTGCCAGACGAAGTGCGACGGGTCGAAGTTGAACCCGAACGCCGGCCGGTCGCGGAACACCTCGAGGGTCCGCGCAGCGGTCCAGTAGTCGTAGGCGATCTCGGACGGGTGGACCTCGAGCGCGAACCGGACCCCGACCTCCTCGAAGACGTCGAGGATCGGTGACCAGCGGTCGTGGAAGTCCTGGTACCCGGCGTCGATCATCCCGGGGGGCACGGGCGGGAACCCGGCGACGGTCTTCCAGATCGACGAGCCGGAGAAGCCCGTGACGGTGTCCACCCCGAGCGCCGCGGCGGCACGGGCGGTCCACTGCAGCTCCTCGGCCGCACGCTGCCGCACGCCCTTGGGGTCGCCGTCGCCCCACACGCGCGGCGGGACGATGTCCTCGTGCCGCTGGTCGATGGGGTCGTCGCACACGGCCTGGCCGACCAGGTGGTTGGCGATCGTCCAGACCTGCAGCCCGTTGCGTTCCAGGATCGCCTTGCGCTCGGCGACGTACGAGGGGTCCGTCGCGGCGCGCCGGACGTCCAGGTGGTCACCCCAGCAGGCGATCTCCAGCCCGTCGTAGCCCCACTCGCCGGCGAGCCGGGCGACCTCTTCGAAGGGCAGGTCGGCCCACTGTCCGGTGAACAGGGTGACCGGCCTGGAGGCCCGGGTCGTCTCCGTCGTGTCGCTCGCGTCCGTCGTCGTCATCGTCGTCGTCCTTCTTCGCGGTGGTCGGGTTCCGTCACCAGGATCCGGGTGCGGACCCGGCGGGGACGGTGGCAGGTCGCTCGACGCGCGAGTGCACGTCGACGACCGAGTGGTCTCGGGCGGCGGCGGAGACCGCCTCCATGACCTCGAGCACGTGGAACGCGAGGTCGCCGGAGGCTCGGTGCGGCCGGTCCGTCGCGATCGCGTGCGCCATGTCGGCGAGGCCGTAGCCGCGGCCGGCGTCGGCGTACCCGGCGGCGACCGGCAGGTCGCGCCACGAGCGGTCGTCGGCGGTGGCGATCGACACGGTGTCCGAGAACCGGTTCGGGTCCGGGACACCCAGGGTGCCGGCGGTGCCGTACACCTCGAACAGCGGGGCGCGGGTTGCCCAGACCTCGAACGAGACGGTGACGGTGGAGACCACGCCGCCCTCGTGCTCGAGGATCGCGACGACGTGGGTGTCGATGTCGACCGGGATCGACGTGCCGGCGTTCGGTCCGGTCGCGATCGTCCGTTCGCGGGTGGAGCGGGTCGCACTGCCGCTGACCCGGACGACCGGCCCGAAGAACGTGACGAGGCTGGTCAGGTAGTACGGCCCCATGTCGAGGAGCGGTCCGCCGCCAGGCTGGTAGTAGAACGCCGGCGCGGGGTGCCAGAGCTCGTGCCCGGGTGCGCTCCAGGCGACGGCGGCACCGACCGGGGTGCCGATCGCGCCGTCGTCGAGGGCGGCCCGTGCGGTCTGGATGCCGGTGCCGAGGACGGTGTCCGGTGCGCTGCCGACGCGCAGGCCGGCGGCGCGGGCTGCTTCGAGCACCGGTGCGGCCTCGGCGGTGGACATCGCGAGCGGCTTCTCGCCGTAGACGTGCTTGCCCGCGGCGAGGGCCCGGGTGGCGATGTCGGCGTGCGCGGCCGGGATCGTCAGGTTGAGCACCACGTCGACGTCGTCGGCGGCGAGCAGGTCGTCCACGGTGGTGCCGCGAACGCCCTGTGCCGCACCGACCTGCTGGGCACGGGCGACGTCGAGGTCGGCGACCGCCACGAGCGACAGCCCGGGCAGCGCCGGGAAGTGCTCGAAGTACTGCTGGCTGATGACCCCGACGCCGACGACACCGACGCGGAGCACCCCTTCGTTCACCGTGCTGCCCACAGGAGTCCCCGTTCGATGATGGTGCGGAGTGGCTGCGACTCGACGACCTCGAGGCGGTGCCCTGGTGCGGAGACGAACACGCGGCCCTCGCCCCACTGCCGTGTCCAGATCGCCGGTGCGGTGACCGGGCGGTTCCAGGCGTCGAAGTCGCGCGCGTCCTGGGTGGTGGTCGCGAGGACGTCGTTGTACTCGTCGGACAGCACCCAGTACTGCTCGGTGACGAGGTCGAAGTCCTCGATGCCCTGCGTGATCGGGTGTTCGTGCCCGAGGTCGGTGATGTGCACCGTGTACGGGATGTAGTTGTCGGACTGTTCCCCGACGCGCTCGTCGGGGTGCTTGCCGGCGTGGTGGGCGAACTGGCCACCGACCATGTGCAGGTAGTCGGCGGTGTTCCGGAACGCGTCCGCGATGCCGCCGTGCCAGCCGGCCAGTCCGGCGCCGCCCAGGACCGCGCGCTGCAGCCCGGCGAACTCGTCGTCGGCGATGGTCGACATCGTGACGACCTGCACGATCAGGTCGACCTCGTCCATGACGGCGGCGTCGGCGTAGACGGCCGTCGAGTCCGACACCCGGACCTCGAACCCGTTCTCGCGCAGGAACGGGACGAACAGGTCGGTGGTCTCGACGGGCTGGTGGCCGTCCCACCCGCCGCGGACGACGAGCGCCTGGCGGGTCTGCTCGGCGGCGCTCACGAGGTCGCCGTCCAGGTGCTGCCGGCGGCGGCGCTGCGCTCGACCGCGTCGAGGACCCGCTGCACGTGCAGGCCGTCGGCGAACGACGGCGACGGGTCGGTGCCGGCGACGATCGCGTCGACGAAGTCCTTCACCTGGTGGCTGAAGGTGTGCTCGTACCCGATGAGGTGCCCGGTCGGCCACCACGCGGCCATGTAGGGGTGCTCGGGTTCGGTGACGAGGATGCGACGGAACCCCTGCTCCCCCGCCGGGGCCTTCGACTCGTACAGCCGGAGCTCGTTCATCGCCTCGAGGTCGAACTGGATCGCGCCTTCGGACCCGCTGATCTCGAGCGTCAGACCGTTCTTCCGCCCGGTCGCGTAGCGCGTGGCCTCGAACGTGCCGATCGCACCGTCGGCCGCGCCGCCACCCAGGCGGGCGGTGAAGAACGCGGCGTCGTCGACGGTGACCTGCCCGCGCTCGCTCGACGCGGTGCCGGAGAGCCCGACCCCCTCGGCCATCAGCGGACGCTCGGTCACGAAGGTCTCGAGCGTGCCGGAGACGGTGGCGAGCGACGCACCGGTGACGTGCTCGACCAGGTCGATGGCGTGCGCGCCGATGTCCCCGAGGGCCCCCGAGCCGGCGAGCGACTTGTCGAGGCGCCAGGTCATCGGGCCGTCCTCGTCCGCCAACCAGTCCTGCAGGTAGAGCGCGCGGACCTGGCGCACGGTGCCGATCCGCCCGTCCTGCACCAGCTGCCGCGCGAACGCGATGGCCGGCACCCGGCGGTAGCTGAACCCGACCATCGCCCGGACACCCTGTGCACGGGCGGCGTCGGCGGCGGCGGTCATCGCCTCGGCCTCGGCGACGGTGTTCGCGAGCGGCTTCTCGCACAGGACGTGCTTGCCGGCCTGGAGCGCGGCGATCGCGATCTCGACGTGCGAGGACCCCGGGGACACGACGTCGACCACGTCGATGTCCGGATCGGCGATGACGGCACGCCAGTCGGTGGACGCCGCCTGCCAGCCGTACTGCTGCCGAGCGGCCTCGGTGCGTCCGGGATCACGCCCGACGACCACCGCCATCTCCGGCTCGGCTCCGAGGTCGAAGAACCTGGGGGCGGTCCGCCACGCCTGTGAGTGTGCGGCTCCCATGAAGCCGTGCCCCACCATCGCGACCCGCAGTCGTTGCTGCACCGTCGACTCACTTGCCATCCGCTCGCTCCTTTGCGATCACGTGCTTGCCACAGCCAACACTACCGCTTATGTTGGGCGCGGCAACATTTTGTTTCGACGACGAACGGTGACCACCATGGCAACGACGCCCACCCGTGCAGACAAGTTCTCCTTCGGTCTCTGGACCATCGGCTACAACGGCTCCGACCCCTTCGGCGGGCCGACCCGACCCGCCCTCGACGTGGTCGAGGCGGTCGAGAAGCTCGACGAGCTCGGGGCCTACGGCCTGACCTTCCACGACGACGACCTGTTCGCGTTCGGTTCCACCGACGCCGAACGCCAGACCCAGATCGACCGCCTCAAGGGCGCACTCGAGTCGACCGGGCTCGTCGTGCCGATGGTCACGACGAACCTGTTCTCCGCCCCGGTCTTCAAGGACGGCGGCTTCACCTCGAACGACCGCCAGGTCCGCCGCTTCGCGCTCCGCAAGGTGCTCCGCAACATCGACCTCGCCGCCGAGCTCGGCGCGTCGACGTTCGTGATGTGGGGTGGCCGCGAAGGCTCCGAGTACGACAGCGCCAAGGACGTGCAGGCCGCGCTCGAGCGCTACCGCGAGGCCGTCAATCTGCTCGCCCAGTACGTCACCGACAAGGGCTACGGCATCCGGTTCGCCATCGAGCCGAAGCCGAACGAGCCCCGCGGCGACATCCTCCTGCCGACCCTCGGTCACGCGATCGCCTTCACCGAGACGCTCGAGCGCCCCGAGCTGTTCGGTATCAACCCCGAGGTCGGCCACGAGCAGATGGCGGGCCTGAACTTCACCGCCGGCATCGCCCAGGCGCTCTACCAGGGCAAGCTCTTCCACATCGACCTCAACGGTCAGCGCGGCATCAAGTACGACCAGGACCTGGTGTTCGGCCACGGCGACCTGCAGAACGCGTTCTCGCTCGTCGACCTGCTCGAGCACGGCGCCCCGCAGGGCGGCCCGGCGTACGACGGCCCGCGCCACTTCGACTACAAGCCGAGCCGCACCGAGGACATCACCGGCGTCTGGGACTCCGCGTCGGCCAACATGCGCATGTACCTGCTCCTCAAGGAGCGTGCGCAGGCGTTCCGTGCCGACCCCGAGGTGCAGGCAGCGCTCGAGGCCTCCAAGGTCGGCGAGCTGTCGACGCCGACGCTGAACGACGGCGAGTCGTACGACACGTTCCTCGCCGACCGTTCCGCCTACGAGGACTTCGACGCCGACGCGTACTTCGGCGGCAAGGGCTTCGGCTTCGTCCGCCTGCAGCAGCTCGCGATGGAGCACTTGATGGGCGCGCGGAATTGAAGGCAGACGCGCCAGCGGCTGCATTCCGCGCGCTGAGGCGGCCTGCCGCCGAGGGGGCTGACCTGGTCGCCGGCGTCGACTCGTCGACCCAGTCCTGCAAGGTCACCATCCGTGACGCCGCGACCGGTGCGGTCGTCCGCGAGGGACGCGCGTCCCACCCGGACGGCACCGCCGTCGACCCCCGTCACTGGTGGGACGCCCTCGGTGCCGCCGTCGCGGACGCCGGTGGCCTCGACGACGTCGGTGCCGTCGCCATCGCCGGGCAGCAGCACGGCATGGTCGCGCTCGACGCCGACGGCCGCGTGGTCCGCGAGGCCCTGCTCTGGAACGACGTCCGCAGTGCGGACGCGGCCGTGCAGATGGTCGACGAGCTCGGCCAGGAGGCGTGGGTCGCCCGGACGGGGCTGGTGCCGGTCGCGTCGTTCACCGGTACCAAGCTGCGGTGGCTCCGCGACGCGGAGCCTGAGAACGCGGCCCGCGTCGCGGCCGTGGCGCTCCCCCACGACTGGCTGTCGTGGCGACTCCGCGGGTACGGACCGGCCGACGAGAGCCCGCTCGGACCCGACCTCGACGCCCTGGCGACGGATGCGTCCGACGCCAGCGGCACGGCGTACTGGGACCCGGTGCGCCGCGAGTACGACCCGGAGCTGTTCGAGCTCGCGCTCGGGCGGCCGATAGGTCCGGCGTCGATGGGTGACGACGACGCCGTGGTCGTGCCCCGCGTGGTCGCTCCCGACGAGGCGATGGGCACCCTGTCCACCGACGTCGAGCTGCCCGGCGGCGCGGTCGCCCGGTCCGGCCTCGTCGTCGGCGCCGGACTCGGCGACAACGCCGGGGCAGCGCTCGGCCTTGGTCTCGGCCCGGGCGACGTCGCGGTGTCCCTGGGCACGAGCGGCACGGTCTTCGGGGTCAGCGACGCCGAGGTGCGTGACCCGAGCGGGACCGTGGCGGGCTTCGCCGACGGGACCGGGTCGCGCCTCCCGATCGTCACGACGCTCAACGCGGCCCGCGTGCTCGAGGTGATCGGCGGCCTGCTCGGCGTCGACCACGACGCACTCGGCGAGCTGGCGCTGCAGGCGCCGGCCGGGGCCGACGGCCTCGTCCTGGTGCCGTACTTCGTCGGCGAGCGCACGCCCAACCGGCCGGACGCGACCGCATCGCTGCTCGGCATGACGCCGGCGACCACCGACCGGGCGCACCTGGCCCGGGCGGCCGTCGAGGGGATGCTCTGCGCCCTCGCCGACGGACTGGCCGCGGTGCAGGACACCGGCGTGACCGTCGAGCGGCTGCTGCTCATCGGCGGCGCTGCGCGGAACCCGGCGGTCCGCGCCGTCGCCGCGCAGGTGTTCGGCCGTGACGTCCTGGTGCCGGAGCCCGGCGAGTACGTCGCCGCGGGTGCTGCGAAGCAGGCCGCGTGGGCGCTCACCGGCGCCCTGCCGACGTGGGACACCGCGACGACCACCGTGCCGTCCGACCCGCACCCCGAGGTGCTCGAGCAGTACCGCGCCGCGGCGCGCTGACCGACGCACCGGATCCGACACTCCCTGCCCCCGGCGCCCTCCACCAGGGCGCCGGGGGCATCATCGTCCCCGGAGGACACCCATGCCACTGACCGACCTGCCCCTCGACGCGCTCCGCACCCACCGCTCGGACGTGCGTCGTCCCGCTGACTTCGACGCCTTCTGGGCGGACACGATCACCGCCGCCCGGACCGCGGGCGAGGGCGTCGAGGTGACCCTCGTGCCGGCCGAGACCCCGGTGACCGGGCTCGTCGTCGAGGACCTGACGTTCCCCGGGTTCGCCGGTGACCCGGTGCGCGCGTGGGTCAACCGTCCCGTGACCGACGACCCGGGCGCGCTGCCGGTCGTCGTCGAGTTCCTCGGGTACGGCGGTGGCCGTGGTCGCCCGGGCGAGCGCGTGCACTGGGCCCTCGCCGGCTACGTGCACGTGGTGATGGACACCCGCGGCCAGGGCTCCGGGTGGGCCGGCGGCGACACCCCGGACCCCCACGGCTCCGCACCGCACGCCAGCGGCTGGATGACGAGCGGCATCGGCTCGCCTGCCGACCACTACTACCGCCGCGTCTACACCGACGCCGTGCGGCTCGTCGAGGCGGTGCGGACGCTGCCCGGGATCGACCCGGAGCGCATCGCCCTGACCGGCGGCAGCCAGGGCGGCGGCATCACGATCGCCGCGGCGGCCCTGGTCGAGGCACACGTCGGGCCGGTCGCCGCGGTGCTGCCCGACGTGGCGTTCCTGGCCGACTGGCGGGACGGCACCGACGTCGCGGTCGGCGGGCCCTACCTGGAGCTCGCGCAGTACCTCGCCGTCCACCGCGACGCGGCCGACACAGTGTGGGCGACCGCCGCGTACCTGGACGGGGTCAACCACGCCCCCGGCATCACCGCCCCGGCGCTGTTCTCGGTCGCGCTGATGGACGACGTCGTGCCGCCGCGCACGACCTTCGCCGCGTTCAACGCCCTCGGCTCCACCGACCGCGAGATCGTCGTGTACCCGTACAACGGACACGAGGGTGGCGGCTTCCGGCACTGGGAGCGTCAGGCGGCGTTCCTGGCGGACCGCTTGCGCTGACGGACGTCGGGCGTCAGGGGTCAGGTGCTCGTCTGGAGCGTCTTCTTCGGGTACTCGTCGAAGCGCTGGAAGTACGTGCTCGAGAACCGCCCCATGTGGCGGAACCCCCACCGGTGCGCGACCTCGGCCACCGTCGTCTGCGCGCAGTCGGCGAGCTGGAGCGCGATCCGGACCCGGTCGAGGCGGACCTGCAGCAGGTACGTCATGGGGCTCACGCCGACGTGCTGCACGAAGTTCTCCTGGAGCGTGCGGGAGCTGACCCCGACGGCCCCGCAGACGTCCGCGAGCTGGAGCGGCCGGTCGCAGTGCTCCGCGAGCCAGGCCTGTGCGAGCTGCACGGTGTTCTCCGTCCGGCGCACCGGCCGCGCGTCGGGTTCGGCGTCCGCCCCGCCGAAGGCCCGCAGCACGGACTCGGCCAGCAGCACCTGTGCCGACAGGTGCCCGCCCGGGTTGCGGTCGGGGTGCAGCGCGTTGACGGCGACCGCATCGATGCGGGCGAGCAGGTGGGACACCTCGGCCTCGGCCGGGCGGGATCGCAGTCGGCCGGCGAAGCGGTGGTCGAACACGACCCCGTTCACGGCGTCGAGGAATCCGCGGTCGACCCGCAGGACCTGGACGGTCCCCGCCGGCACGAGCAGCGTGAACGGCCGATCCGTCGGCAGGAGCACCGGCACACCGGGCCGGGTGGGCGCGTCGTCGTCGACGCGGAGGCATCCCGCGGTCGACCACGCCAGCACCGGCGTGCCGTCCGGCGTGAACGAGGCGGCGGCGGCCGTCGACACCGCCGACGACAGCAGCGCGACGTTGTGGTGGCGCACCGTCCGGTGGCGGAACGCGAACCGGTCGGTGGGCGCGAACCGGACGTCGCGACCGTCGTACACGGCACGCACCGTCCGGACGGCGTCCGCGGTGGTCCGGCCGCACCGCTCGGCGGTCCGGGGCACGTTGCCGACGGCGACCCGCGGGACGGTGTCGCTGCTCACTGGCCCGACCCTCGCCGGGCGCGGAGGTCCGCGAAGCTGAACCGCTCGTGGTCGACATCGTCCTCGGACTGCACGATCCACCCGCGTCGGGCGGCGCGTGCCCGAGCCCGGTAAGAGGTGATGTGGACCGGGGCGACCCCCGGTGCACGCTCGTAACCACTCATGAGAGCCTCCGATCCGCCCCCTGGCCTCCGACCCTGTTCGGAGGGGGACAGTTTGAGTACCTCTTGGACGATAAGCGCCCTCACCGGGGTCCACAATGGCCCCCGAACAGGTGCGATCCACATCCGCGCACCCCGGATAACGGCGGCGTCGTGGCGTCGGATGCCGATCGGCCCGACCGACTCGTACCCTCCACGTATGGACCAGGCACCGACCACGGCGAGTGGTCCCGAGCACGGCGGAGCACGGCTGTCCCGCACCGTGCACGAGGCGCTGCGGTTCGTGCACGCCCACGCCCGCGAAGCGATCTCGGTACCGGACATCGCCGCCGCCGCACACCTGTCGACCCGCGGCCTGCAGAGCGCGTTCCGGCGGGAGCTGCAGACCTCACCCGCGTCGTACCTGCGCGGGGTGCGGCTCGAGGGCGTGCGCCGCGACCTGCTGTCCATGACACCGGCCGACCGTCGCACCATCGCGGACATCGCGAAGCACTGGCGCTTCAGCAACGCCGGCCGGATGGCGGCCGAGTACCGCGCCGCGTTCGGCACCGCACCGTCGGCGGCGCTCCGGTCGTTCGACCCGGAGGACCCGGACCCCCGCGCCACGTCGGAGCTCGCCGGGTCCCCGGGCGAAGGATCACGCTTCCGGATCGTGCTCGACTGCGAGGTGGAGGTCGACGACGCCGACGCGACGTTCGCCAGCGCCCTGCGCCGTGCCCAGGGCGACGACCGCCCCTGGCACGGCTACGACCCCGACGGCAGCACGGCCGACGTCGTCGCGTTCCTGCTGGCGAGCGCCGTCCGCGGGGTCGCCGGAGCGACCTCCGGCATCCGGCTGCGTGCGGTCAACCCGATGATGCGGGCGCCGGACGAGCACGGCGGGTACCCGTCCGCCGAGCTCCCGCCGTGGTCGGCACCCGGCCACCCCGAACGGCAGGACGGTTCCCCAGCATGACGCTCGACCATCGCGGCCGCTGGACGGTCCTGCTCGCCGCCGCGCTCACCGCAGGACTCGCACTCGCCGGCTGCACGGCCCCGACCGCCGCCCGGGCCGACGGGTTCGACGTGACCGGCTTCCAGCCCGAGAACGCCGACACCGCCCTGGTGGACGCAAACGCCACCGCGATGGACGTGGTCGGCGTCGACGGGCTGCTGGTGAACCACACGGGCACGAAGGTCACCGCACCGTCACGCGCCGCCAAGGCCCAGCGCAACCGGGCACACGCCAACGGGCTCACCGCGCAGCTGCTCGTCAGCAACTACTCCGAGGCCGACGGGGACTTCAGCGAGCCGATCGCGCGGAAGCTCCTGACCTCGCCCGCGAACCGCGCCCGGGTCGTCCGATCACTCGCCGCCGACGTGGCCACGGGCGGCTGGGACTCGGTCATGATCGACCTCGAGGCGCTGACCCCGGCCGAGAAGCCCGGCCTCACCGCCTTCGCCCGTGAGCTCCGGGCCGCCGTCGGCGACGACGTCCGGCTCGACATCGCCCTGTCCGCGTCGACCACGGCCGTCGGGTACGCCCGCCTGGGCTACGACGTGCGCGCCCTCCGCGCCCCGCTCGACCACCTGACGCTCATGGCGTACGACCAGCACGGCCCCTGGGAGCCGGACGCACCCGGCCCCGTCGGGTCGCTCGCGTGGTCGTCGAAGGTCGCCCGTGCGCTCGCGACCCTCGCTCCCGCCGACCAGATCGTGCTCGGTGTCGCCGGGTACGGCTACCACTGGAAGGGGAAGCGTCCGGCCGGTCAGCTCTCCGACGCCCAGGCTCGGCTCCGGGTCCGGAAGGCGGGCGCGACCGCCCACTGGGACGCGACGGTCGGCGAGTGGACCGCGACCCTGCCGAGTGGTGAGGTGCTCTGGTGGTCCGACGCACGCTCGCTACGCGAGCGGGTCGCCCTGGCGGAGCGGCTCCGCCTGACGGGCGTCGCCGTCTGGTCGCTGGACCTGTCCGACCGGATCGAACCGGTCGGGTGATCCCGACCCGCTGACGGACAGGAGGCGCGGTGCGAGCCCGCACCGCGCCTCCTGTCCGTCACCCGGTCACGCCCAGGGCGCGTGTTCCGTCACCAGGTCAGACGAGCGACCACTCCACCAGTCGGGGGTCGTCGGGGGTGACCTCGTGCACCGCGCCCGTGACCGCGACGGTGGCGCGCTCCGTGGCGGTGCCGGGGACGGGGTGTCGGACCGGCCCGTCGCCCGAGGCGACGATCCCACCCGCTGCCACCGGGCCTCCCGGCCGGGACGCCGCCGCGTGCGACGCGACCCAGACCTGCACGTCGCCGGGCTCGACGACCTTGCGCATCCGACGGTCGGTGAACGCGAAGCGCTGCACCGGGACGCGGAAGCGGACCCGCGCGGACTCCCCCGCGGCGAGCGCGACCCGCGCGTAGCCGAGGAGCTGGACCTCCGGCCGGGTGACGCTGCCGTGCACGTCGTGCCCGTAGAGCTGCACGACGTCCTCGCCGGCACGGGACCCGGTGTTCCGGACCGTCACCGACGCGGTGAAGACGCCGTCGGATCGGACGTCCGGGTCGACGACGAGCTCCTCGTACGCAAAGTCGGTGTAGCCGAGGCCGAAGCCGAACGGCCGCACCGGCGTCGAGTCGGCGGCCGTGACGTCGGACGGACCGCCGAGCCGCGGGTGCAGGTAGGTGAACGGCTGCGCACCGGCGGACCGGGGCAGCGACAGCGGCAGGCGTCCCGAGGGCGAGGCCGCGCCGGTCAGCAGGTCGGCGATCGCCAACCCGCCGCCCTCGCCCGGGAAGAACGCCTGCACGACCGCGGCCGGACGCGGCTGGTCGCCGTCGAGCGCCCAGCCGATCGCGTACGGCCGGCCGGTCAGCAGCACCATCACGGCGGGGGTGCCGGTCGCGACGACCGCCTCGACCAGCTCGCGCTGCACACCGGGCAGGTCGAGCGACTCGGTGTCGTTGCCCTCGCCGACCGTGCCGCGGCCGAAGAGTCCGGCCTGGTCGCCGACGACGACCACCGCGACGTCCGAGGCGGAGGCCACGGCGACCGCGTCGGCGAAACCGGCCCGGTCGTCGCCCGTGACGGCGCAGCCCGCGGCGAAGCGGACCGCCGCCGGGCCGAGGGCCCGGACGACGGCTTCGCGGACGGTCGGGATCGCGAAGCCGAGCGGCAGGTCGGGGTGCGAGGCGAGCACGTGGTTGGCGAACGAGTAGCAGCCCTGCAGGGCCTCGGCGCGGTCGGCGTTCGGGCCGATGACCGCGACCGAGGCGCCCGGTGCGAGCGGGAGGACGGGGGTGGTGCTGTCGGCGGTGCCGCTGTCGTTCGACAGCAGCACGAGCGACTTCGCCGCCAGCTGCCGTGCGAGCGCCTGGTGCAGCGGGGTGTCGAGGTCGATCCCGGTGGGGGCGTCCTCGGCGAACGCGTCCGGTTCGAGCAGGCCGAGCCGCTCCTTCTGCCGGAGCACCCGGAGCACGGCACGGTCGACGAGCGCCTCGTCCACCTGCCCGCTGCGGACCCGCTCGACCAGCGGCGCGAGGTACGCGTCACCGGTCGGGAGCTCGACGTCGATGCCGGCCTCGAGCGCCAGCGCCGCGGCCTCGCCACGGTCGGCGGCGATGCCGTGCATGACCTCGAGGAACGCCACCGAGAAGTAGTCCGCGACGACGGTGCCGTCGAAGCCGAGCCGGTCGCGGAGCAGGTCGGTGAGCAGCTCACCGTTCGCCGCGACGGGCACGCCGTCGATCTCGGCGTACGAGTTCATGACGCTCCGGGCGCCGCCGTCGCGCAGCGCCATCTCGAACGGCGGCAGGTAGACGTCGGCGACCTCGCGGGCCCCGGCGTGCACGGGGGCGTGGTTCCGCCCCGCCTGCGACGCCGAGTACCCGAGGAAGTGCTTCAGGGTCGCGTCGACCCCGGCGGACTGCAACCCGCGCACGTACGCGGTGCCGACCGTGCCGACCAGGTAGGGGTCCTCGGCGATGCACTCGTCGACCCGCCCCCAACGCGGGTCGCGGATGACGTCGAGGACCGGCGCGAGGCCCTGGTGGACGCCGAGCTGCCGCATCGACGCACCGATCGCGGCGCCGACCTGCTCGACGAGCTCCGGGTCGAACGACGCGCCCCACGCCAGCGGCGTCGGGAACGTCGCGGCCTTCCACGCGGCGAGGCCGGTCAGGCACTCCTCGTGGACGAGCGCGGGGATCCCGAGCCGGGTCTCGCGCTGCAGGCGGCGCTGTTCGGCCCAGAGCCAGGCGGCACGCTCGTCGGGTTCGACGGGACGGGTCCCGTAGACGCGGGTGAACTGCCCGATGCCGTCGCGGGTGATGTCCGCCAGGGTGCTGCCCTGCTGCACGGCCGCCATCTCGCCCTGCATGGGGGCGACGACGCCGTTCTGGTCGAGCCAGTAGCCGACGAGCTGGGCGACCTTCTCGTCGAGGGTCATCACGGCGAGCAGGGCGTCGGCGCGGGGTCCGGCGGTGGTCGTGGTCTGCGTCGCGGTCGCGGCGGTCGCGTCGGTCGCGGTCGTCGCGTCCGTCGTGGTCCTCGCGTCCGTCGCGTCCGTCGCGCCGTCGGCCTGGAGGCGCAGATCGCGTCCGGCGGTCCGCGTCGCGTCGGTCGCGGTCACCCCTTCACCGCCCCGGTCAGGCCGCCGACGATGCGACGCTGGAAGATCGTGAAGAACACGAGCGCCGGGATCATCGACATCGAGGTGAACGCGAGCACCTTGGCGGTGTCGACGGAGTACTGCGACGAGAACGACTGGACCCCGAGCGGCAGCGTGTACGCGGCCTCGTTGTTCAGGATGAACAGCGGCAGGATGTAGCTGTTCCAGCTCGCGATGAACGCCAGGATGCCGACCGTGACGACGCCGGGCAGCGACAGCGGCACGACCATCCGGAAGAAGAACCCGAGACGGCTCGCTCCGTCGATGGACGCGGCCTCCTCGAGCTCGTCGGGGATCGCCCGCAGGAACGGCACCAGGATGATGACGGTGGTCGGCAGCGCGAACGCGATCTGCGGCAGGATCACGCCGGCCAGGCTGTTCGTCAGACCGAGGTCCTTGACGAGCAGGTACAGCGGGGTGATCGCGACGGTGATCGGGAACATCAGACCAGCGGCGAACAGGGCGTAGAGCGCCCCGCGGCCGGCGAACCGGTATCGCGCGAGCACGAAGCTCACCATCAGCCCGAGCACGACGACCCCGAGGGTGGTCGTGACGGCGCTGATCGTGGAGTTGCCGAGCTGCTGCCAGAAGATGCCGCTGGACAGCACGGACCCGTAGTTGCCGAACTCGAACGGTGCCGGCAGCCCGGCGGGGCTCGTGGTGATCTGCGAGTTGGTCCGGAAGCCGCCCAGCACGATGTAGAGCACGGGTGCCAGGTTGGCGGCGACGAACAGGATCGCGACGACGTAGGTCAGCGGGTTCGCGCGTCCGATCGCGGCACTGGACCGGCGCTCCCGCACGGCCCGGCGCCCGGGGGCGACGATGCTCGTGGTGGCCATCAGTTCTTCCTCTCGGTGAGTGCACCCGCGGTGTCGCGGCGGAGCACGAAGCGCTGGTAGATCAGGGCGACCACGAGCGAGATCACGAACATCACGACCGCGACGGCGCTGCCGAAGCCGAAGTTGCCCGAGGTCCGGCCGTTGGCGACCATGTACGTCGCCATCGTCGAGGTGCCCGCGGTCGACGCGATGTACTGCCCCCAGATGATGTAGACGAGGTCGAACAGCTGCAGCGAGCCGATGATCGACAGGAACGCCCAGATGCGGATGGTCGGGCCGAGCAGCGGCAGCGTGATGCGCCGCTGGATCTGCCAGTAGCCGGCGCCGTCGATGGCGGCGGCCTCGAACAGTTCCTCGGGGATGCTCTGCAGGCCGGCGAGGAACAGGATCACCGCGAAACCGATGTACTTCCACGAGATGATCACGAGCAGCGTCCAGATGGCGATGTCGGGGTTCGACAGCCAGTCCGCACGGAGTCCGCCGAGGCCGATGCTCTGGAACAGGTCGTTCACGGCGCCGTTCGACTGGAGCATCAGGCTCCACCCGGTGCCGACGATCACCTCGGAGATGACGTACGGCACGAAGACGAGCACGCGGACGAGCCCGCGGCCGTGCATCTTCTGGTTGAGCAGCAGTGCGAGCACGATCGCGATCGGCCCCTGCAGCACCAGGGAGAGCACGACGATGAAGCCGTTGTGCATCAGGACCGCGTGGAACGCCTTGTCCTGGAAGATGATCAGGTAGTTCTGCAGCCCGACGAAGTCGGTGGGTGGGCCGTAGCCCTGCCACTTGAAGAACCCGTAGTAGGCGGCGAGCGCCACGGGCAGGATCACGAACGTGACGAAGACGATGACCGCGGGTCCGGCGAGGACCGCGATCTCGACGCGCTTCCGCCAGTCCGCGATGCGGCGCTTGGTCCGCCGACCGGCGGGGAGCGGCGAACCGCTCCCCGCCGGGGACGTCCCCGCGGCCGTGTCCGACCCGGTGGTCGGAGTCGTACCGAGCGAGGTGTCGAGGGTCATGCTCAGCCCTTGGCCGCAGCCTGGTTGGTGGTCTCGACGATGTCCTTCGCGTCGCCCTTGCCGGCGAGCAGGTCGACGACGCTGGTGTTCAGCGCGTTGCCGACGTTCTGGCCGTACAGGGTGTCGAGGTACTGCGAGACGAACGGGGCCTCCTGGTAGGCGGCCAGGGCCGACTTCAGGTAGTCCGAGTCGACGACCGACTGGGCCTCCTTGTTGACCGGGATGGCGTTGAAGGCCTTGTAGTAGGCCTCCTGGTTGTCCTTCTGCACGATGAAGTTCAGGAAGTCGGTGCACGCCTTCTTCGGGGCCTGTGCCGAGCAGGAGTTGCCGTCGACACCACCCATCATCGACTTCGGGTCACCCTTGCCACCGTCGATCGCGGGGAACGGGAACCAGCCGAGGTCGGGCAGCGGCTTGGCGTCCGGCGTCAGCGACGCGATCACGCCCGGGTCCCACGCGCCCATGAGCTCCATGGCGGCCTTGTGGTTGGCGAGGAGACCGGCGGAGCTGCCGGCGCCCTGCTGTGCGGCGGTGGTCAGGAAGCCGTTGTTGAAGGGCTTGGTGGCGTTGAAGTCCTCGAGCTGCTCGCCGGCCTTCGTCCAGCAGGCGTTGTCGAACTTCAGCGACTTCGCCGTGTCCTCGAGGGTCTTCTGGCTGCACTCGCGGAGCGCGAAGTTGTAGTACCAGTGGGCGGCCGGCCAGGCGTCCTTCGCGCCGACGGCGACCGGGTCGATGTCCTTGGCCTTGAGCTTCGTGATCGCGTCGTTCAGCTCGTCCATGGTCGTGGGCGTGCCCTCGATGCCGGCTTCCTTGAACAGGTCCTTCGAGTACCAGATGCCCTCGGGGAGCACCGCGCCCGGCATGGCGTAGGTCTTGCCGTCCTTCTCGTACCCGGCGAACGTGCCCGCACTGATGGACTTCTTCGCGTCGGCGCTGATGGAGTCGGAGATGTCCATGAGCTGCCCGGCAGCGATCATCGCGTCCATCTTGCCGCCGCCGCGCTGCAGGAACACGTCGGGGGCGTCGCCGGAGTTGAGGGCGGTCTGGAGCTTGCCGTCCAGGTCCTCGTTCTGGATCGCCTGGGTCTTGATGGTGACGTTCGGGTACTTCTCCTCGAACGCCTTGACCGTCGAGGCCCAGTAGGCCTTGCCCGGTCCGGTGGTCGAGTTGTGCCAGAAGGTCATCGTGACCTTCCCGCCGTCCTCGGAGGCATCGCTGCCCGCCGAGCACCCACTGGCCACCAGTGCTGTGGCCCCGATCAGCGCGATGGCTGCCGCGGCACGGATCTTCCTCGTCATCGTGGAACTCCTGAAGTGTCGTCGTTGACATGCGCGACATCGACTGCCGCTGCGGAGAGCATGCCTGCTGCTCCAGGTCCATGTCAATCGATATCGATAACGTTTTCTTTACCGTTCGCATGGTGCCGCAGCGGTACGGTGTGCACATGGACTCGGCACTCGGCGCGCGTCCCGGTGCCGGCCGGGTGACGATCGGCGACGTGGCGCGGGTGGCCGGGGTCTCGATCCCGACGGTGTCCAAGGTGATCAACCAGCGGGACGGGGTCGCACCCGCCACGATGCTCCGCGTGCAGCAGGTGGTCGACGACCTGGGGTACGAGACGTCGCTGGTCGCCCGGAGCCTGCGGAGTTCGCGGACCGGGGTCGTCGGCATCCTGGTGCCCGAGTTCGAGCCGTTCTCGACCGAGCTGCTCCGCGGTATCTCGCGGGCGGCCACCGGCACCGGCTACGAGCTCCTCGCCTACGCCGGCCTGATGACCGGCGCCGACCGACCCGGGTGGGAGCGCCGGTCGCTGTCCCGCCTGTCCGGCACCCTGATCGACGGCGCGATCGTCGTCACCCCGACCACGGCACTGTCGAGCTCGTCGATCCCCGTAGTGGCGATCGACCCGCACACCGGGCCGGAGGGGCACGCCACCGTCGACGCGGACAACGAGGCCGGCGCGGCGCAGGCCGTCGAACACCTGCTGTCACTCGGGCACACCCGCATCGCGCACCTGCAGGGACGCGTGGACCTGGCCTCCGCCCAGCTGCGCGCGGCCGGGTACCGCTCGGCCCTGACCGCCGCGGGCATCACGGTCGACGAGTGCCTGCTGCGTGACGGCGGTTACCAGGAGGACCAGTCCGCGGCCGTCGCCCGCGAGCTCCTGACCCTCGCCGACCGCCCCACCGCGGTGTTCGCCGCGAACGACTCGTCGGCGATCGGTGTGCTCCGCGCCGCGGCCGAGGTCGGGCTCCGCGTCCCCCAGGACCTGTCCGTCGTGGGCTTCGACGACGTGCCGCAAGCGTCCACCACGACCCCGCCGCTCACCACGGTGTCGCAGCCGCTCGCCGAACTCGGGTCGCACGCCGTGCAGATGCTCCTGACGATGCTCCGTGGCGAACCGACCACGGACCACGTCCGGCTCCCCACGACCCTGCGGGTTCGGGCAAGCACGGGCCCCGCTCCGAGGCCCGCGTCCGGCCGCTGAGCACCCGCCGCCGTCAGCGGCGCAGGGTCTGCTTCGGGTACTCGCCGAACCGGGCCGCGTAGGCCGCCGAGAACCGGCCGAGGTGGGCGAACCCCCAGCGGCGGGCGACGTCGCCGACGACCCCGGCCTGCGGGTCGAGCTCGAGCAGTTCGCCGCGTACGCGGTCGAGCCGGACCTCGCGCAGGTACGTCAGCGGCGACACGTCGAAGACCCGGCGGAACGACTCCTGGACCGACCGCACGCTCAGGCCGGCGACCTCGGACAGCTCCTGGACCGTGACCGGCTCGGCAGCGTGCGCGTGGATGTACTCCACCGCTGCCCGCAGCCGGGCGTTCCGGGGCAGGCCGAGCACCGCGGGCAGGTCGTCGGCCTGCGGCGGGAACGTGTCCAGGAACGCAGTGGCCGCCGACCGCTTGGCCTCGTGCCACGCGTCGGAGTCGGGCCCCTCCGCACGCAGTGCCCGGGACAGCGCCACGAGCGCCCCCTGCCAGCGCTCGGCGGTCTCCGGTTCCGGCATGCGGGTCGGGTCGAACCGCAGCGGTGCCGCTTCGACCTCCAGGTGTTCGAACGCGACGCGGTGCACGTACTCCCGCCCGAAGTGCACCAGCCGCTGGTCGTGGTCCTCGGCCGTGAACACGAAGTCGTCCTCGGGGGGCAGGAGCACGGGGATGTCCCGGCGCAACTCCATCCGGACGCGCCCGGAGTCCAGGTGCGCGGTCCCGCTGGTGATCCACGTCACCACGTAGTCGGCACCGACGGGCACCGAGCCGCGCACGGCACCGCGGAGCTGCGAACGCCGGATGCTCACGTCGGAGTCCCCGACGGCCGTGTACCGGTACGAGAAGTCGTCGTCGAGGCGCCGGACGGACCACCGATCGGCGCCGTGGACGGCGGCGAGGTCGCGCTCGGCGGCGTCGGGGTCCCCGCCGGAGACCTCGAACCGGACCGGTTCCCCGGCGGGCGCAGCGGACTGTGGAGTCGGGACGGGGTCAGCCACGGTGCCCCGCTCCCGATGCCGTCACCCGCACCGTTCCACGCTCCGCGTTATGTGGATACGCTGGTGCGGTGACTGCGGCGTATCGTGACCCGGACGAGACCCGTGCGAAGGGGGCATTGTCGTGAGCGATGTCGACCTGAACGCGGCGCTGACCCGGCTCGAGGCCGCGGTCTCCGAACTGCGCGGTCGACTGCGCGACGAGCTCGGCGTCTCCGGCGGCGACCTGACGCTGCTGCAGTTCGTCTCGCGCGCCGAGGAAGCGGGCCGGACGGTGCGCGTGAAGGACCTGTCGAAGCACCTGGGGCTCACCGGCCCGGCGGTCACCGGCATGGTGGACCGCCTCGAGCACAGCGGACACATCAGTCGTGTCCCGAACCCCGACGACGGCCGCAGCCGGTACATCGAGCTGACCGATGCTGCCCGCCGCGACTACGCGCGCGCGATGGACGGCACGAACAAGCACCTGCACGACCTGATGGCCTCCTTCTCGGAACGGGAGCGGGCCAGGTTCGTGCGGATCATCGACCGCATCGTCGCAGCCGTCGATCTCGGCGCACCGAGCCCCTGACGGCAGGGTACGGGCGGTCAGGACGACGCTCGGACGAATGTCCAGCATGCGCAGCTAGGTAAGTTCTCTACCTATCTCCGCATGCCGGACGCCCGTCACCCCTTGACGGCTCCGGAGGTCAGACCGGACACGATCGAGCGGCGGAACACGAGCACCAGGATGACGATCGGCACCGTCGCAGCGACGCTCGCGGCGAAGATCTGCGCGAACGGCACCGTGAACTGCGTCCCGAAGAGCGCGATGCCGACCGGGATCGTCCGGAACGAGTTCTCGCTGTTGAAGGTCAGTGCCATCAGGAACTCGCTCCACGACGCCGTGAAGGTGAAGACGCCGACCGTGAACAGGCCCGGCTTCGCCATCGGCAGGATCACCGACAGCACGGTCCGCCAGGCCCCGGCGCCGTCGATCTCGGACGCCTCCTCGATCGTCGACGGGATCCCCTGCAGGTAGTTCCGCATGATCCAGATGGCGAACGGCAGGTTGAACGCCACGTACGGCACGATCAGACCCGGGTACGAGTTGAGCAGCCCGAGGTTGCGCTCGAGCAGGTACAGCGGCGTCAGCACCGCGATCGCCGGGAACACCGACAGCATGAGCAGCGAGGTCATGATCGCCGTCCGCCCCCGGATGAACCGGCCGGCCAGGGCGTACCCGGCGAGGAACGCCAGCGCGAGCACGATCACCGTGGTCGACACCGACACGATGACGCTGTTCACCATGTACTGGCCGAGCGCGTTGTCGCGGAAGGCCACCACGAAGTTGTCGAAGGTGAACGACTGCGGCCAGACGGTGGGCGGCGACTGCCCGATCTCGGACGCCGGCTTGAGCGACGTCGTGACGAGCCAGTAGAGCGGCAGCGCGGTGAGCACCGCGATGACGACACCGCTGACGTTGACGGTGTTGACCCACTTGCGCCAGCCCTTGCGCACACGTTGACGGGGCATCAGTCGTCCCCTCCCTTCGCCTGGTTCCGGAACGCCCGGAGGAACAGCAGACACCCCGCCGCGACGATGACCGCGGTGGAGGTCGCGATCGCCGCGCCCGGTCCGATGTTGATGTCCTGGAAGAGCACCTTGTAGCCCATGATCGCGAGCGACTGGGTGGCGGTGCCCGGGCCGCCGTTCGTCAGCACGAACGGCAGGTCGAACACGCCGAACGCCTGCAGGATGCGGAACAGCACCGCGATCGTCAGGGTCGGGGTGAGCTGCGGCAGCACCACGCGCCAGAACGTCTGCCAGGTGCTCGCGCCGTCGAGCTCGGCGGCCTCGTAGTGGTCCTCGGAGATCTGCACGAGCCCGGCGAGCAGGATGATCGCGACGAACGGCGTCGTCTTCCAGATGTCCGCGACCATCAGCCCGGTGATCGCTGGCACGGGTTCGCCGAGGATCACCGGGGCGTCCCCGAACAGGCCGAAGAACCACGTCGCGACGCCGTAGGTGCTGTCGTAGATGTACTTCCACAGCTGCGCGTTCACGATGGTGACGAGCGACCACGGGATGAGCATGAGCGCGAGCATCCAGCCGCGGGTGGCCCCGAGCCGCTCGAGCACCAGTGCGACGAGCATGCCGAGCACCAGCTCGACCGACACCGTCACCACCGTGTAGAGCACCGTGAAGCCCAGCGCCCGGTACCAGTCGGCGCTCTGCAGCAGGGCCGCGTAGTTGTCGAACCCGAACGACTGGATCGTGAAGCCCTCGTAGCCGACCTCGACGTCCGCGAAGCTCAGGACCACCGAGTACACGACCGGGAAGATCGTCACCGCCGCGACCACCAGGAGCGCCGGGGCCGCGAAGCCCCACGCGCCCCGCGAGCGGATGCGGTCGAGACGCGACCGCCCCGAAGGCCGGGGCGGCGGATCGACGCGACCCGTGCCTCCAGGCCGTGCCGGTCGTGTCGCCGTGCCGGCGCTCACAGCGCTGCTCCCTGCAGGGCGAGCGAGATGGCGGAGGCCATCGCGCTGGTGCCACCGTCGACGGACGCCTGCCCGCCGAGGATGCCGTTGCCGTTCTGGTAGACGCCCTGCGAGACCTTCGGGTAGTAGGCCGTCGAGGTCGGGCGGGGCACGAGCGTGATGCCGGCCGCCGTGTCGTAGGTCGGGCGCTCCTGCCGCTTCGCGTCCGCACTGACGAGGCTCGCCGACCGGGCCGGCAGGACCCCGCCCTCGCGGGTCAGGAACTGCTGCGCGGTCTCGCTCGACATCCAGCGCGCGAAGGTCAGTGCCGCCGCGGGCTCCTGGGTGTGCGGGTTGATGTAGTTCCCCCACCCGCCGATCGTCGAGTGGTGCTCGTCCATGCCGTCGAACGTCGGCCGGGCGGCGAGCCCCACCTTGCCGGCGACCTGGCTGTCCGGGCCGTTCGCGATCCCCCAGGCGTACGACCAGTTGCGGAGGAACGCCGCGCGGCCTCCGGAGAAGGCGTCGTTGGTGTCCTGCTCCTGGTAGGTCAGGGTGGCCCGTGGCGACGCTCCCGACGTGACCAGCGACCGCATGAACTCGAACGCGCGCTTGGTCTCGGAACTCGTCGTCTCGGGCTTCGTGAGGTCGTCGTTGAGCAGTGACCCGCCCGCGTCGGCGACGAACTCGGTGACGTTGCAGGTCAGTCCCTCGTACACGTCACCTTGGAACGCGAAGCCGTACGACACGTCGCCGGTGTCCACGAGCTTCGCGGCGGTCTCGCGCACTTCCTCCCACGACGCCGGCACCTGCAGGGAGTGCTTCGCGAGCAGGTCCTTCCGGTACAGGAAGAACGACTCGTCGATGTAGAGCGGGAACATGTAGTACGTGCCGTCGACGCTCGCCGCGAGCCGGAGCCCCTCGGGGAACTGGTCGAAGAAGTCCTCGCCGACGAGCTGGTTCACGGGGGTCGCGAGCTTGTTCTTCGCGAACTGCCCGGGCCAGGCGACGTCACCCAGGTAGACGTCCGGCGTGCTGCTGCCGGCCGCGATCTGGGTCGTCAGGCTGGTGCGGTTCGTGTCGGTGTCGCTCGGGGCGCTGACGATCCGGACGCGGATGTTCGGGTGCTCCTTCTGGAACTCCGCGATGAGCCGACGGCGCAGGTCACCGCCGTCCTTCGAGGCGACCTGGCCGGCCCACCAGCTGATCGTCGCCTCGCCCTCGGGCGGTTCGGTGGGCCAGTCCTCGACGCGCGTGCGCTCGGGTCGGGTGGAGCAGCCGGCGAGCAGCAGCACCCCCGCTCCCCCGAGCATGAACGTCCTCCGGTCGATTGCCATCCGTCCTCCTCGACGTGTGGTGCTGCGAACCTGTACGTCCACACAACCAGGCGGAGCCTGGTCTGTCCGCCAGGGGCGCCGGCTGCGCGGCCGCGCTTTCGCGGTGGACGACAGTTCACGGGTTCGCGGCCCCGCGAACTGTCGCTCAGCCCGAAACGTGGCCAGCGACGGCCTGGAGGCGCGTGGCGGGGCCGACCCGCGCCTCCAGGCCGGCAGGGGTCAGGCGGGGGCGGGGGCCGTCGACTCGGCCAGGTGCATCGCGCACGGGATGAGCGTGTGCGTGCGCCCGGTGCTGCCGCCCTCGAGGCGGTCGACCAGCGACTCGACCGCCAGGCGGCCGAGCGCCGGTCCGGGGGCGTTCAGCGTCGTGAGCACCGGTTCCGTCGCGGCGCCGGCGCCGTCGGAGGACACGATCGCGATGACCGAGACGTCCTCGGGGACCCGCCGACCGCCGGCCCGCAGCCCGCTGACGAGCCCGAAGTTCGAGTCGTCCTTCATGATGATCGCGGCCGTGACGTCGGGGTCGTGCGCCAGCAGGTCCGCCGCCGCACGACGACCGCCCTCGGCCGAGGCACCGGCGGCGACCACGGTGCCGGTGAGGCCCCGGCGCTCGATGCCGGCGTGGAACGCCGCCTCGGAGCGGACCTTCGGGCCGTAGTCGGCCATCGAGGTGCCGTCGAGGTCCTCGACCACGAGGCCGATCCGCCGGTGCCCGAGGCCGGTGAGGTGGTCGAGGGCGTCCTCGACGGTGCGCTCGAAGTCGATGTCGACGTACGAGATGCCCGAGGGGTCGGCGGTGCGGCCGATCGCGACGAACGGGACCTCGAGCTCGGTGAGACGGGCGATCCGGGGGTCGTGCATGGTGACCTCCATCACCACGACCCCGTCGGCGAGGCCGCCGGAGATGAGCTCCTGCACGTCGTCCGCCGTCGTCACCGCCGGCCAGAGCACCAGGTGGTACCCGAGCTCCGAGGCGCGGCTCGCGGCACTCGTGAAGAACTGCAGCGCGGTCTGTCCGAGCCGGTGCTCGAGCACCGGGAACACGAGCGCGAGGATCCGGGTGCGGCGCGACGCCAGCGCCCGGGCGACCACGTTGTTCCGGTAGCCGAGCTCACGCATCGCCGCCGTGACCCGGGCACGGGTGTCGGCGGACACGCGCTTGTTGCCGTTCACGACGAAGGACACCGTCGCGATCGAGACGCCCGCCCGGTCGGCGACCTGCTGCATCGTCGCCATGCCGCTCCCTCACCCTGTCCCGCTCACTGTAGCGGGGGCGGTGCCCGAAAAAGTTCGTCTAAGCGCTTTACCATCTAAGCGGTTCGATGCTAACTTCGACCCCACTCGGGACGCGACGGAGCGGTTCTGGTCCGGTCGTCCCCGATCCACGAGCGACACGTTCGACTCGTGTCCGGCAACCATCCAGAGAAGAGCGAAGCAATGAAGCCTCGACACCGCAGGATCGCCCCGGTCCTCAGCGCGGTCGCCATGCTGGCGACCGTCCCCCTCGTCCTCGCCGGCTGTTCCGGGGGCTCGTCCGCGAGCTCCGGCGGCAAGGTGGACTCCATCACCGTGCTCGACTACTACAACCAGGGCAACGACAAGAAGGTCATCGGCGAGTACCTCGACAAGTGCGGGGCCGAGAACGACGTCACCATCAAGCGCAGCCTGGTGCCCGGCTCGTCACTCATCCAGAAGGTCCTGCAGCAGGCGTCGTCGAAGACCCTGCCGGACGTCCTGATGCTCGACAACCCGGACCTGCAGCAGATCGCCGAGACCGGTGCGCTGTCGCCGCTGTCCGACTACGACATCTCGACCGACGGCTACGCCAAGGGCGTGCTGCAGGCCGGGACCTACGAGGACAAGGTCTACGGCCTCGCCCCCACCGTGAACACCATCGCGCTCTTCTACAACAAGAAGGTGCTGTCCGAGGCCGGTGTCACCCCGCCGAAGACGTGGGACGAGCTGCAGTCCGCCGCGGCGAAGCTCACCAAGGGCGACCAGTACGGGTTCGCCGTCGACGCCAACGCCACGTACGAGGGCACCTGGCAGTTCCTGCCGTTCATGTGGTCGAACGGCGGCGACGAGAAGGACATCGCGACCCCGGAGACCGAAGAGGCCCTGTCGCTCTGGAAGGGCCTGGTCGACGACGGCTCGATGTCGAAGAGCGTCGTCAACTGGACCCAGGCCGACGTGAACGACCAGTTCATGGCCGGCAAGGCCGCGATGATGATCAACGGCCCGTGGCAGATCCCCGGTCTGAAGGAGTCGAAGGTCGACTACGGGATCGCCCAGATCCCCGTGCAGTCCGCCAGCGACAAGGCCGTGGCCCCGCTCGGTGGTGAGGTCTGGACCGTCCCGAACACCGGTGACAAGGCGAAGCAGGCCGTCGCGGCGAAGATCGTCGACTGCATGAACAGCGACGCGAACCAGCTCGCGATGGCGAAGCTGCGCTACACGATCCCCTCGAAGACCGACGTCGCCCAGCAGTTCGGCAAGGACGTCCCCGAGGAGCAGGTGTTCGTCGACCTCGTCGCCGACGCCCGCGCCCGCACCGGCGAGCTCGGTGCCGACTGGCCCAAGGCCGCGACGAAGATCTACACGGCCGTGCAGTCGGCGCTGACCGGGCAGGACTCCCCGGCCGACGCCCTGCAGAACGCGCAGTCGAGCAACTGAGCATGACGAGCACCGCGACCCCCGTCGCCCCACGGCGGGCCGC
>NZ_JABMCF010000002.1 GCF_013359815.1 Curtobacterium flaccumfaciens
ACGTCCCCGAGGAGCAGGTGTTCGTCGACCTCGTCGCCGACGCCCGCGCCCGCACCGGCGAGCTCGGTGCCGACTGTCTCAAGGCCGCGACGAAGATCTACACGGCCGTGCAGTCGGCGCTGACCGGGCAGGACTCCCCGGCCGACGCCCTGCAGAACGCGCAGTCGAGCAACTGAGCATGACGAGCACCGCGACCCCCGTCGCCCCACGGCGGGCCGC
>NZ_JABMCF010000003.1 GCF_013359815.1 Curtobacterium flaccumfaciens
CGAGGACACCGTGTGCACGTTCGGGGTCGCGGCCTGGGCGGAGGAGATCCCGAACGCGGCGCCGCCGAGGACGAGGGCGCCGGTCGTGGCGAGGGTGATGGAGGTCTTGAGGCTCTTACGCATCGTGATCAGTCCTTTGCTGTTGTCGCGCTCGGCGCGGCTGCTGTGTGCGCGCCGAACACACCCTTGGTGGGGTGGAGAACCAGCGATGTGCGGCTGGTGAGCGCTCCGGGTGTTTCCCGGTCGTTGCAGGTGATTCGGC
>NZ_JABMCF010000004.1 GCF_013359815.1 Curtobacterium flaccumfaciens
AGAACGTCGACGTCGTGTACGCCTGGAAGCTCATGACGATGTTCTTGACCACCGGGTAGCCGAAGAACAGCAGCAGGAACAGGACGGCCGGCAGCAGGAACAGGAGCTGCGCGATCCGTTCGAAGCGCAGCGAGCGGCCCGCCGTGGGGCGACGGGGGTCGCGGTGCTCGTCATGCTCAGTTGCTCGACTGCGCGTTCTGCAGGGCGTCGGCCGGGGAGTCCTGCCCGGTCAGCGCCGACTGCACGGCCGTGTAGATCTTCGTCGCGGCCTTGG
>NZ_JABMCF010000005.1 GCF_013359815.1 Curtobacterium flaccumfaciens
AACGAGTACCAGAACGTCTGGATGATCGGCCAGATGTAGAAGGTGCCGACGCCGACGAGCAACGGGAGCACGAAGAGCCACGGCCACCAGCCGTCGGTCCGTCGTGGCGCTCGGCCGCCGTTGGCTCGCGGAGCGGGGGCGGCTGCGGCCGGGGGCCGCTCGGTGTTGATCGTCACGCGCGGGTCCTACTTTTCCTTGGCGAGGGCGGCGTCCATCTTCTGTGCGAGGTCCTCTGCGACCTGGTCGACGGGCTTCGATCCGTCGAAGGCACTC